>NZ_LS398110.1:5697500-8156021 GCF_900324035.1 Bradyrhizobium vignae | reverse complement strand
AGCGAGTCCATCGTCGGGCATGGCTCGACCTTCGGCGCGAACGCCGCGGGTCAGATCAGCGATGTCAGAGATGGAAGGGTCGCGAGGTCAGCGCGTACTCGGCGCTCCGTCACACGCGGGGGGCTGGAGATCGGACGGAGCTGGAACGGCATCGCTGGAATGGGAAACGTGCTTCAATACCGCGTTGAGTCCGTAAGACATGATACCTCCCCGTCCTGCCGTGATCGCTCACGACAAGGTCCTGCGTGTCCTGAAGACAACCGCGCCGTACTCCTGTCGCGGATGCCTGCCCAATGTACTGGTCGTCCGCTCGACGTCGCCCAGCTTGCGTGCCGGGGTAGCATTGCGATGTCTCTCATATACGCTTGGCGCGAGCGAGAAGATCCCGCCTGGAGACATTCAGACAAAAAACTACCCTTCCCATATTGCTATGGGTTTTGCACCGACATCACTTGTTGAAGCGTCGCCTACGTGCTCATCGCCGCCGATTTGCACGCTCGCCCCGTTTCCTAAACCGCGCTGGTCTGAAGATCGTGGGCGCCGCTGACCACTTAAGGAATACACTAAGCGGAAAGACTCGCAACGAAATTGATTCACACTTGAGGCACCAAAAAACTTGACCTCGGTTAACGCCGCGCGCGACTTGTTCACAGGCTGCGAAGCAAGTTTTTGAATCCGTGCACAGAATCGAAAATGTGGTGCGTCGTGTGACAATTCTCGGCCACCGCCAAAATTTTTTTACAAATTCGTCACGCGCTGCACGTGCGAGCGAATTTTCCAAATGCTTGTCGCTGCTATGTTGATAAGTGATTATCGAGTCATCGCTTTTCGAGACTCGTTTTGCAGGGTAACTCCACCGTGACACACATTCCGGTGAATTTACGGAGCGCAGAACTTCTCGGCCGCCGATTCAATTGGAGCCCGCGGCACAGGGGTTTTTGCAACGCAGTGAGGTTTCCGCTGTTGCAGTACAGCGTCCGGTAGAACTACGGGACGAAGAATAACGCAGACGATGCAAATCGTCCAAGCGAAGATCGGGCTGCGCGTGGCTGCTTGCGCGAACATGACAGTCAACAAAAAAGCCCGGCGCAATGCCGGGCTGTTTGACGCGCTGACCGGATCGACCGATCAGATGCTGCGCGAGACTACCTCGCGAGATTGCTTCGCAATATTACTTGGCGAGCTTGGCGATCTGCGCGGTGAGGCGCGAGACTTTGCGGCTGGCGTTGTTCTTGTGAATGATGTTGCGCTGGGCGGCGCGCATCAACGCCGGCTCGGCAGTCGCGAGTGCCTTCACGGCTGCGGCGCGATCGCCGCTCTTGATGGCTTCCTCGACGGTGCGCACGGCGCCGCGCATCTGGGTGCGGCGCGACTTGTTGACGGCGGTGCGGCGGGCGATCTTGCGCGTCGCTTTCTTGGCGGAAGTGGTATTGGCCATGGTCTCAATGTCCTTTGCGGGTACCGGTCGCGTCTTGGTCGGGTAGCGCCGGCTTGCTTGACCGCGTAATCGACGCTCGGATTTAGGGTGTTCGGTTGCTGGGCCGTTCCCGGAACATGAGCGACGGCCTTGCGGCTGTCTCTGAGGCTCCAAGGAGTCTTCAAGCTCGAGAGAGTCTTGAGGCTCAAGGTGCCTGCAACTGCTCAAAGAACAGCGGCGGCGGGATTGCGCCCACCGCCAATTGCCGCCCTTATAGAGAGGGTCTTCAGCACCGTCAACGCTTTCGGGGGCCGGAAATCCGGTCTTTGGCGGCCTGGATGGGCACCGTAACGCCCTGAAGAGGTTGAATTTCTGCCGTCGCCCGGCTATTGGCTGGCAACGTTCCAGGAGGCCGTTCGATCGGGCGGCCATCGCAGGTGAGGCATGATCCGCGGCTTTTTCCGACTGATTGGGCTGTTGCTGCTCGCCGGCGGGTTCATCTTCATGGTCTATGACGGTGCCCGCTGGGTGGCCGATCAGAACCTCAAATTCACCCGGTTCGGCCAGTTCTGGAACGACATCAATCAGGCCAGCCAGTCGGCATTCCGCACCTGGGTCGAGGCCAAGGCGCCCTGGCTCTGGACCTCGGTGATCCGCCTGGTGCTGGATCAGCCGGTCTTTGCCGTCCTCGGCATTCTCGGCATCCTCCTGATGATCCTGTTCCGTCCGCGCAAGCCCTTGATCGGCTATTCCCGGGACTGAGCCTGGAACGGGCGGCCGCGTAACACGGCTGCGTCCTGTCGCGTAGACGCCTATAGTCCCACCTCATCGCGAGCACGCCGCCTGAGCTGTCTGGTTTCTCGTGCCCGGTTTTCCAGCTTGGCTCAGGCGACGGACAGTTCGCTTCGGAGATCCGTCATGCTGTTCATGCGCAAGACCACCGCGTTGCCGAGCGCAACTGAGGCGTTGCCGGGCCGCGCGCAGGCCATCCCGACCGCAACCACCCATTTCGTCAACGGCGCGAGGCTGAAGCCGCCTTATCCCGCCGGCCTCGAGCAGGCGGTGTTCGGGCTCGGCTGCTTCTGGGGCGCCGAGCGCAAGTTCTGGGAGCTCGGCGACGGCGTCCACGTGACTGCCGTCGGCTACGCCGGCGGTCACACGCCGAACCCGACCTATGAGGAGGTCTGCTCGGGCCGCACCGCCCACACCGAAGTGGTGCTGGTCGTGTTCGATCCGAAGAAGATTGCTTACGAGAAGCTCTTGAAGACGTTCTGGGAGAGCCACAACCCGACCCAGGGCATGCGCCAGGGCAACGACGTCGGCACGCAATATCGAAGCGCGATCTACGCCTATTCCGATGCGCAGAAGCAGGCGGCCGAGCAGTCGAAGGCGCTCTACCAGAAGGCGCTTGCCGCGAAGGGTCTCGGTGCCATCACCACCGAGATCGCGCCCGCCGGCGAATTCTATTTCGCCGAGGACTATCATCAGCAATATCTGGCGAAGAATCCGGCCGGCTATTGCGGCCTAGGGGGCACCGGCGTGTCCTGCCCGATCGGGGTCGGCGTGAGCGTGTAGGCGGAACGACGCATCTTGCTTACCCTCCCCTGGAGGGGGAAGGTCGGCTCACATTGAGCGCAGCGAAATGTGAGACGGGTGGGGTGACAGTCTCTCCACATCGCATACTGCCCGAGTGGAGAGATCACCCCACCCCGCTCGCGCTGCGCGCGATCGACCCACGGGCGAGCTACGCTCGTCCCGGACCCCTCCAGGGGAGGGTTGGAGACCATCCCCCTACTCAACGCTTTATTAACCATAACCGGTGCATCACTGCGGCTGTCTCGTTTCGAGGGATGGGTCCGGTGCCGGTTGCACGCGCGTTTCGATGGTCGAAGTTGGCGTCCTTGGCAGCGTCCGCCGCGCTCGCCCTGGGCGGCTGCATGCAGACCGGAAGCCCCGTCGCCTACGTGCAGCCTCGGCCGGATCTCGATTCCATGGCTTATGGCCAGCCCTATAGCACGCCGCAGCCAGTGGTCGTCGCCAACAACGGCGGCGGCGCCATCGCGGCGTTCAGCAATTCCTTTGCGGCTTCGCCCGCACCGATGCCGGTCGGCTACGCCGCGCCGATGGCGGCGCCGGCGCGCAATGGCGCCTCCTACCATCTCGACGCCGGCGACAAGCTTCGCGTGGTGGTCTACGGCCAGGAAGGCCTCACCAACAGCTATTCGATCGACGCGGGCGGCTCCATCACCATGCCGCTGATCGGCGCAGTGCCGGCGCGCGGCCGCACCACGGCGGGCCTTGCCGGTGAGATCGCCGCACGCCTGCGCAACGGCTACATCCGCGAGCCGTCGGTGGCGGTCGAGATCGAGACCTATCGCCCGTTCTTCATCCTCGGCGAGGTCCTCGCGCCCGGCCAATATCCATACGTGCCGAACATGACAGTCGAGAGCGCGGTCGCCATCGCCGGCGGCTTCTCGCCGCGCGCCAAGCGCGACGTGGTCACCGTCACCCATACTGAGAGCGGCGGCGCCATGCGCGCGGTCGTCCCGCTCGGCACGCCCCTGGCGCCCGGCGACACCGTGTTCGTCGGCGAGCGCTGGTTCTAGGGCCTCAGCCGCGCCCCCCTCGTCATTCCGGGGCGCGACGAAGTCGCGAGAATCCATCTCTCCATCGTCTCTGCAGTTGGATGGATTCCGGGGCTCGCGCTACGCGCGCCCAGGAATGACGGCGGAATCTCACCGCCTGAAATCCAGCCGCCCGTTCGGAAAACATCCGTCGATCCGCATCGCATCGACCACGCGACCGACCCAGGGCCGGGTGATCGCCGGCGTGGTCAGATTGATGTATTTTCCGACCAGGCGATCCGCGCCGTCGCGCGCCGCATCGATCAGTCCGTGCCGGCGGCCGTTGTCCCAGTCAAAGCGCAGATAGATCCGGCCTGCTGAGACGCGGATCTCGGCGCGGCCCCGCTTCCACTTGTCCGGCGCATCGCCGCCGATGGTGGGATCGGCGCCGCCATTCCAGCGGCTCTGCCACTCGCCCTCGAGCGGATCGGAGCGCGTCGTGATTGATGCCCATGCCGGTGCGTTGACGTCGGCAGCATCGCCGGGCAGCGATGCCGTCGCGGCATAATCCTTCACCTCGAAATCGTCAGGAGATGGAACGTCCATGGTTCCGAACGGATTGCGGATGACGAGGTGCGTGATTGCCTGCTGCATGGCGATCTCCCGGCGTGAGTTGGCTTGACCGGCCAGCTCTATCGCCGGGCGGCACGATGCAGCCACCCGATTTCCGCTCCGGGGCGGCGCAACTCTCTCTTGTCATTCTTGTCATTCCGGGGCGCGCGGTAGCGCGAGCCCGGAAGCCATCGCGCTACCATCGCTGACGCCCGATGGATTCCGGGTTCGACGCTGACGCGTCGCCCCGTAATGACGGCGGGGAGTGTCGCGCGCCCTATTTCAAATGCTTCGCGAAGAACGCCATGCTGCGCGGCCAGGCGATGTCGGCGCTGGCCTTGTCGTAACTGGCGCGCTCGTCGCAATGGAAGCCGTGCTGGGCGCCGGGATAGATGAAGACCTCAACTTCCGGCCGCTTGGTCTTGATGGTCTCGACGTCGGCGAGCGGAATGCCGGCATCCTTCTCGCCGAAATGCAGCTGCGTCGGCACCTTCGGCGTCTCGTCGGCAAAGCGCACGATTGCGCCGCCGTAATAGCCGATCGCGGCCTTCAACCCCGACAGCCGCGTCGCCGCCACGAAGGCGACGCTGCCGCCGAGACAGAAGCCAATGATGCCCACGGGCCCGACGCTTCTGGCGACGTCGATCGCGGCTTGCGTGTCGCGCAGCATCGCGGCCCAGTCCGGATTGGCCACGAACTTGCGCGCCTCCGCAATCTCGTCGGGCGAATAGCCCGACTGGAAGTTCGGCGACGTCCGGTCGAAGATCGACGGCGCGATCGCGACATAACCTTCCCCGGCCAGCCGGTCGCAGACAGAGCGGATGTGATGATTGACCCCAAAAATCTCCTGGATCACCACCACCGCGCCCTTCGGCGTGCCTGAGGGATCAGCGCGATAGGCGCCGAGCTGGAAATTGTCGGAGGCCGTCAGCTTGATGTCTTGTCCCACGCGGGTTGTCCTTCTTGGTTGTCGATCCGAAATTCAGCTCTCTCCTCATCCTGAGGAGCGCGCTCTTCGCGCGCGTCTCGAAGGATGCAAGGCCGAGAGGCGGCAGCGGGGCCTTCATCCTTCGAGACGCTTGCTGCGCAAGCTCCTCAGGATGAGGGGATAGGGTTCACTCCCACATCCAGTTCTCGCCGTAATCCTCCTTCCATCCTGCCAGCCGTCCGTGGCGGAATTGCAGGAACAGGCGGTGGCGGTGGGGGAGCAAGCCGCTGCCGCCGATGTTGCGCAAAGCGAGGTAGATCTCGTTGCCGGCACGTCCCCGTACATATTGCAGCGGCTGACCGAGGGCGCGCGCGGTCTCTCCTGCATCCATGCCGAAGGCGAGCGGCGTGTTGTTCGACGAGGTCGTGACGAACGGCTGGCGCGGCGGCACGGCGCCGAACGGCTCGGCCTGCGCCGATATCGACAGCAACATCGTGCCCGCGGCCAGCATCATCAGCTTCATCGCCTACGTCCCTGCTCGATCGCCCTATGCCGGCAAGTTCTTCAGGAAAGGCACGACCGCGTCAACAAAAGCCTGGGGCTGATCGATGTTGACGGCGTGTCCGGCGGCGGGGATCACGACCTTTTGTGCGCCGGGGATCTTTGCCGCCATGTAGTCGGACGCGGCGAGGAACGGCGTGTCGTCGGCGCCGACCACGATCAGCGAGGGCACCGTGATGTCGGGGAGCAACTCGATTACGCAGGCGTCGCGCTGGGTCAGCATGCCGCGTGCGGCGAGCGCCAGCCCCCTGGCGTTGCGATGGTTCGCGGTGGCGCGCTCGCGCGTTGCCGATTTCAGGACGTCGAGGCCTTCGCGGTCGAGCCTGTCGGCCGTCGCAAGCGCCCGCGCGTTCCAGGCCTCGCGCGCGTCGTCCTTCTTGAAGCCCGGTCCGGTATCGATGATCAACAGCGCACGGGCCCGCTCCGGGTGTGCGCGATAGAACGCGAGCGACATGTAGCCGCCGAGCGAGAGGCCGCCGATGACGGCGCGCTTCGTGCCGACCGCATCGAGGATCGCCGCCATGTCGCCGACCGTCAGCGCTTCGCTGTACGCGTTCGGATCGTCGGGATAGTCGGACCGGCCGTGGCCGCGCATGTCCCACAGGATCAGCTGGTGATCCCCAGCGAGCGCATCGACCTGCCCATGCCACATCGTCGAGGTCGAGGAATAGCCGTGGGTGAGCAGCAATGGCGGCCCGTTGCCATGGACCTCGTAGTAGATTTCGACGCCGTCCCGGTTGATTTTAGGCATTGTTTTTCGCGCCTTTCTCGTTTCTTTTCTATCGCGCCTCGATGACGGTGCACCCACTCCCCCTGTGGGCCCCCTGTGGGAGAGGGTGGCTTCGCGAAGCGAAAGCCGGGTGAGGGGTCTCCATCCTCACGAGCGGTTTTGCGAGTGGAGAGAACCCCTCATCCGTCGCGCTACGCGCGCCACCTTCTCCCACAAGAAAGGGGAGAAGGAAGTCCGCGCCTGCGGCTGCACTCTAGCGCGCCAAGTTACCTCGAAGAAACTACCTGATCGCAATGGCACGCATGTCGGACAACACGCTCTGTTGCGTCCAGTCGCTGCATCCGCCTGCTCTCGCAACGCACAACATCGGGCTGCCGAGATAGTTCGACTGCATCCAAATTGCATTTGCCTCCGTGCCTGAACGCGATCATTCTCGCGGGCAAGGCTGACGCCGGCCCGGTGGGCGTTCGCCACACAAGTTGCCGCCGTAAGCGGCTTCATGCACCGGCAGGGGAAGACGCCTATGCCAACACTCACCATCAACGGGCGGAGTCTGTCCGTGGATGCGGCGAACGACACGCCGCTCCTCTGGGCGATCCGCGAGCAATTGCAGATGACGGGCACCAAGTTCGGCTGCGGTGCCGGGCTGTGCGGTGCCTGCACCGTGCACGTCAACGGCGAAGCGGTGCGCTCGTGCCAGACCATGGTCGGCGACGTCGCCGGCAAGAAGATCACTACGATCGAAGGCCTCTCGGCCAAGGGCGATCATCCCTTGCAGAAGGCTTGGATCGCCGAGCAGGTGCCGCAATGCGGCTACTGCCAGTCCGGGCAGATCATGCAGGCGGCTTCGCTGCTCGCGAAGAATCCCAATCCGACCAAGGAAGAGGTGGTCGCGCATATGGACGGCAATCTCTGCCGTTGCATGACCTATTCACGGATCCAGAAGGCGATCATGCGCGCCGCATCCGAGATGCGCACCGCATCCGCCACCTCCAGCGAGCGGAGGCCCACATGAACAAGCACGTCAAGAACGTCACTGCCGAGGCGACGGATCTCAGCCGCCGCTCCTTCCTCGTCGGCACCGCCGCGACCGGCCTCGTGCTCGGCTATGCCGGCGTGCCCGGCATCTATCCTGCGGCCGCCGCGGCGCCTGCCAATTTCGAGCCGAGCGTCTGGTATGCGATCTCGCCGGACGGTCTCGTCACCGTGACCTGCGGCAAGGCCGACATGGGCCAGCACATCGCCTCCACCATGGCGCAGATCGTCTGCGAGGAGCTGGGCGCGAAATGGAGCGACATGCGCGTGGCGCTCGCCTCCAACGATCCGAAGTTCAACGACCCCGTGCTGGGTGCGCAGATCACCGGCGGCAGCTGGTCGACCATGATGAACTTCGACGCCATGAGCCGCGCGGGCGCCGCGGGCCGCATCGCATTGACCGAAGGTGCCGCCGCCGCGATGGGCGTGCCGGCGTCCGAGCTCGTGGTGCGCGATTCCGTGATCGTGCATCCCAAGTCGAGGAAGCAGATGTCGTTCGCCGATGTCGTGAAAAGCGGAAAGGCGACGAAAACCTTCACGCCCGACGAGCTGAAGGCGATCAAGCTGAAGACGCCCGATCAATACACCATGATTGGCGTCTCGGTGCCGCAGCTCGACATCCCCTCCAAGACCAATGGCACGGCGAAGTACGGCATCGACGTGATGCTGCCGGGCATGGTCTATGGCGCGGTGGTCACGCCTCCGGTGCGCTTCGGCGCCACGGTGAAATCGGTCGACGACAGCGCGGCGAAGAAGGTGCCCGGCTTCATCAAGGCCGTCACCCTCGACGACAAGACCGGCACGACGTCGGGCTGGGTCGTCGCCGTGGCCAGCACCTACGCCAACGCCAAGAAAGCGGCGCAGGCGCTGAAGGTCGCCTACGACAACGGCCCGAACGCCAAGCTGTCGAGCCAGTCGCTGCTCGATGAAGCCATGCGGCTTCAGAAGCTGGAGGATTCCGGCCAGTTCTTCGTCAAGGACGGCGATCCCGTTGCTGCCTTCGGTTCGGCGGCCAAGGTGCTGGAGGCCGAGTACACCACCAGCATCAACATCCATGCGCCGCTGGAGCCAATGAATGCCACCGCGGAGTTCAAGGGCGACATCCTGCACATCTATTCCGGCAACCAGTTCGCGACGCGTTCCGGCGCGATCGCCGCGGGTGCCGCCGGGATCGATCCGAAATTCGTGGTCATGCACCAGATGTGGCTCGGCGGCGGCTTCGGCCGGCGTCTCGATGCCGACATGATGATCCCCGCGGTGCAGGCAGCGAAGGCGGTCGGCAAGCCGGTGAAGGTGATCTACACGCGCGAGAACGACATGACGATGGATTTCTCGCGTCCGCTCACCTATCAAAAGGTCAAGGCCGGCGTGGACGGCGATGGCAAGCTCATCGCGATCAGCCACGACGTGGTCTCGGCCTGGCCGACCGCGCGCTGGGGAATCCCGGACCTCCTGACGCCCTCGGTCGACAAGAAAGGCCCGCTCGATTCCTTCACGGTGAACGGGGCCGACTTCTTCTACACCGTGCCCAACCATTATGTGCGCGCGATCAAGAACGAGCTCGCGCACAACGCCACACCGTCCGGTCAACTCCGCTCGGTGGCGCCGGGCTGGACCTTCTGGGCGGTCGAAAGCATGATCGACGAGATCGCGGCGGCGACCGGCAAGGATCCCGCCCAGTTCCGCATCTCGCTGCTCGACGGCGCCGGCAAGAACGACGGCGGCGCGCAGCGGCTGCGCAACACCCTGCTCGCCGCGATGGGACTTTCGGGCTACGGCACCAAGCAATTGCCGAAAGGCGAGGGCATGGGCTTGGCCTGCGTCTCCTCGCAGGAGCGCGCGACTGCAAGCTGGACGGCGTGTGTCGCCCATGTCGCGGTGGCGCCGTCGGGCGCGGTGACCGTGAAGAAGCTCACGGTCGCAACCGACGTCGGCACGCAGGTGCATCCCGACAACATTCGTGCCCAGGTCGAGGGTGCGGCACTGTGGGGCCTGTCGCTGGCGATGTACGAGAAGGCGACGCTGAAGGACGGTGGCATCGAGCAGACCAATTTCGACAGCTACACGCCCTTGCGCATGAGCCAGACGCCCGAGGTCGCGGTCGCCGTGATCGCCAATGGCGAGAAGGCCACCGGCGTCGGCGAGCCCGCGGTGACGGTGGTGGCGCCGGCCATCGGCAACGCCATCTTCAACGCCTGCGGCGCCCGTGTTCGCGCCCTGCCGATCACGGCGGAGGCCGTGAAGGCGAGCATGAAGGCGTAAGCTGAGCCGCGATCGCCAAACGAGATGATCCGCCGGAGGGCAACCTCCGGCGGATCTGTTTTGGGGAAGCCGCCTCCACACCCTCACTGTCATGCCCCGGCTTGACCGGGCATCCAGTACGCCGCGGCTTCTCGGTTCAGCCGCGCCGTCACGGCGTACTGGGTCGCCCGGTCAAGCCGGGCGACGACAACGGAGGGTGGGGCGACAGCATCAAAAATTCCTCTGTGTTATCAATGCCCGTTCTACTGTGCATGGGGTTGTTTTCGCGGCTTCGAAGCTCCCCCTCCCGGAACCCCAATCCCTAAAATTGCACCCTATTCCCCAAGGTTCCATTGAGCACGCCTCTTAAGGCCCGGAGAACCTGATCCGGCTTAGGCTGACGCCAAATCCAGTTCCGTGCTTTGGGGAAGTCATGAGCGCCTCAGCCAAACCCGCCGCCAACCGTCGGCTTCTGCTCGCCTCCGATCGCAGCGACGGGAGCAGCGAGCTCGCCAGCATCTTGAAAGCGGTCGGTGACGTCTCCACGGTGACGACGGAAGAGATTCCCGCCCAGCCGGCGCGCGATCTCTCCGGCCTCGTGGTCGACATCAACCTGCGCTCGCCCGAGAGTGTGCAGCGGGTACGCAACAAGCTGCGCGGCGATGCCTACCGTTCGATGCCGCGGCTGTTCGTGCTCGCGGACGCCCTGCATCACGGCACCATGCAGGCCTGGGCGTTAGGGGCCACCGACACCATCTCACGGCCGCTCCAGGCGGACGCGATCCTTCAGCGCATCCGCGCCGCTTTCCCTGATACGGCCGCCTATGACGCCACCGATCGCGGCAAGACGCTCAACCGCGGCGTCGCGGCGGCGCACGCGGTGCTGACCAAGATGTTCGAGAAGCTGCCGCTCGGCGTGCCCCTGACCTTCGACGACGTCATCGCGGCCGAGAGCAAGATCCTGAAGGCGATCAAGCATTCCTCGCTGCGCGAATGGCTCACCACGGTCGGCTGCCATCATGTCGGCAGCTACCGCCATTGCCTGTTCGTCACCGGCTTCGCGGTCGCCTTCGCCCAGCATCTCGGCATGCGCGAGGACGACCAGCGCCGCCTGACGCGCGCAGCGCTGCTGCATGACGTCGGCAAGGCCTTCGTTCCAGCCGCGCTGCTCGACAAGCCGGGCAGGCTCACCGACGAGGAGATGGCGGAGGTCCGCCAGCATCCGCGCCGCGGCTATGACGCGCTCGCTGCCCAAGGCGGCTTCCCGCCGGAGATGCTCGACGTGGTGCTGCATCATCATGAATTCCTCGACGGCTCCGGGTACCCGAACGGCCTGTCGTCGAACCAGATCAGCGACATCGTGCGCCTGACGACGATCGTCGACATCTACGCCGCCCTGGTGGAGAAGCGCGCCTATCGCATGCCCTTCACCCACTCCCGCGCCTTCGCGATGATGGAAGGCATGGGCGGCAAGCTGGATCAGCAGCTGCTGCAGGCCTTCCGGCCCGTGGCGCTGGGGTCGTTCTGACAATCTAATCCGTCATTCCGGGGCGCGCGAAGCGCGAACTGTGGTGCGCAATTGCGCACCTGAGAATCTCGAGGTTCCGGGTTCGGTGCTCTGCACCGCCCGGGAACGACTAGATCACCCCACCATCTTCCTCAGCTCCGCCTTCGCCACCTTCTCCAGCGTCGAGCGCGGCATGTCGTCGACCAGCCTGATCTCGCGCGGCAGCTTGAAGTCGGCGAGGCCCTTGCGGCAGGCTTCCATCACGCGATCATGCAGGTCCGGCGCAGCACCCGCGACGCCGCCTTGCGGGATGATGAAGACGACCGGCACCTCGTCCAGCATCGGATGCTTCTTCGCCACCACGGCAGCTTCCCGCACGCCCGGCACCAGCGCGATCACCTGCTCGATCTCGGAGGCCGCGACGTTCTCGCCGCCGACCTTCAGCATGTCCTTGGCGCGGTCGCCGAACTTGATGAAGCCGTTCTGAAGCCGCTCGACGCGGTCGCCGGTGAGGAAGAAGCCGTGCTCGTCAAAACTCTCGCGCGTCGCCTCCTCGTTGTGCAGGTACTCGGCGAACAGCGACAGGCCCGGGATGCCCTTGATCGCGAGATTGCCGGTGTCGCCGACCTCGGTCGGCCGTCCGTCATCGCCGGTGATACGGATTTCATATTCCGGCGCGGCGCGGCCGATCGACATCGGGATGTTGGGCTGGTCGACCTCGCCGACAATGCCGTGGGTGATGGTCTCGGTCATGCCCCACCAGCCGATGATCTTGACGCCGAACGCGGCGAAGGCCGGCGGCTCGTTGATCGCACTGCCCCACAGGCGGAATTTGTGGTCCTTCGGGATCTCCTGCTCGAGCAGCGCTTTCATGCAGAACGGAATCGTCGAGGTCCAAGTCGAGCCGTGCTCGCGCGCGACGCCCCAGAACCGGCTCGCGGAGAAGCGCGGCTGGATCACGCAAGTCGCCCCGACCCACAGTGCCGCCAGCATGGAGTAGGCCAGCGCATTGGTGTGGAACAGCGGGAGATAGGTCTGGTGCACGTCCTCGGCGTGAAGGTCCTCATGCGCGGCATTGATCTTGCCGCCCCACAGCGCGTTGGCATGGGTCCACAGCACCGCTTTCGGCCGTGATGTCGTGCCCGACGTGTACTGCACGCTGCACGGCGCGAGCGGATCGGTCGCGCGCCTCGGACGATCGGCGCTGTCGGCGAACAGGGATTCAAAACCGTCGCCGCGTGAGACCGCCTGCGCAGGCGCTGTGCCGGCGTCATGCGAGGTCACCGCCATCCAGCGAATGTTGCGGCAATTCTGCGCGACGACTTCCGCATAGGCCGGCTGCGTGATCGCAGCGACCGCGCCGCAATGATCGGCGAAATATTCGATCTCGGCGGGCGCTGAGCGCGTGTTGGTGGTGACCGCGACGGCCCCTAACTCGACACAGGCAAACCAGGCCAGCAGCGCCTCGATGCAGTTGTCGAGGTGAATGAGCACGTATTCGCCGGGCTTGACGCCGCGCCTGGCGAGCCCCGCCGCAAGCGCGCCGACCCGCTCGTGAAACTCACCATAGCTCCAGCGCCGCGCCGGCGCGTCGAACGGAGCCCAGATCAGGAACGGATGATCACGCCGGACCTCGGCGCGCAGCTTGAGCAGCCAGGGCACGTCGAGCCCGTCGAACGGGCTCACGATTCCGGCGGCGGTCTGTTGAACTGGCATGGTTCCTCCCGGTGCAGCCCTGCATCTTGCTGGCGGCTGTCTTTGGATTATTGCGTCTTCCTGCCACCAGATGGCGCGGGGTGCAAATCGGAGCACCCCATCTCTCCCGTCATTGCGAGGAGCCCTTGCGACGAAACAATCCAGGTTCACTCCGCGGAAACAGTCTGGATTTGCTTCGCTGCGCCTCAGTCCTCGTACGACGATATCTCGATCAAGCTGCCATCGGGATCGCGGCAATAGACCGAGCGCAGCGTGCCGCGGGCGCCTTGCCTCGGGCCTGGGCCCGCCTCGATCGCAACGCCATGTGCCCGCAAATGTGCCACCACCACGTCCGGTGTGGCCGAGGTGAGGAAGCACAGATCCTCGCTGCCGGCGGTCGGATGATTCGCGGTGAACCACTCCACTCTGTCGGCATCGCGCTGCCGGACGTTGATCCTCTGGTTACCGAACTCGAGGAAAGTCCGCGGCGCTTTGCCGCCGCCCGGATCGAACACCTTGACTTCCATGCCGAGAATCTTGCGGTACCACTCCGCCGTCGCCGCGACATCGCTGACATTGATCACGAGATGATCCAGGGCATGAACCTTGACCGGCATGTCTCATCCTTTCGTCGTGATGCGCCCCGCGCACTTTCCGCCTGCGGCAAGCTTTGTTACAACCGCGCCGCCGCGACGTTCAAGCTATCCGACTTTCAAGAACAACACTGGGAGAACCCTTGAGATGATCACTCGCCGTACCGCGCTGGGCCTGCTCGCCGCCAGTCCGCTTGCAGCCACCCCGCTGTCGAAGGCTGTTGCCGCCGATTATCCGGCACGCCCGGTGAAATGGGTGGTCGGCTATCCGCCGGGCGGGGCCACGGACATCCTGGCGCGGCTGATCGGCCAGCGGCTCTCGGAAAAGCTCGGCCAGCAATTCGTGATCGAGAACAAGCCGGGCGCCGGGAACAATATCGCGACCGAATCAGTCATCAATGCCGAGCCCGACGGCTACACGCTGCAGCTGGTCAATCCCGCCAACTACATCAACGCTTCGCTCTACGCCAATCTGAAGTTCAACTTCGTGCGCGACATCGCGCCGGTCGCCTCGTTCCAGCGCGTGCCGAACGTGATGACCGTCAACAAGGACGTGCCGGCCAAGAACGTCGCCGAGTTCATCGAGTACGTGAAGGCCAATCCCGGCAAGGTGAACATGGCCTCGTCCGGCAACGGCACCTCGGTGCATCTGTCCGGCGAGATGTTCATGGCCATGACCGGCTGCAAGATGCAGCACGTGCCCTATCGCGGCGCTGCGCCCGCAATCACCGACATGCTCGGCGGCCAGGTGCAGGTGATCTTCGACAACATGCCCTCGATCATCCAGCACATCCGCTCCGGCTCGCTGCGCGCGATCGGCGTCACCACCGCGGAGCGCTCGCCGCAATTGCCGGACGTGCAGGCGATCGCCGAGACCGTCAAGGGCTATGAGGCGAGCGCGCTGTTCGGCATGGGAGCGCCGAAGAACACGCCGAAGGAGATCATCACCAAGCTCAACAGCGAGATCAACGCGCTGATGAAAGAGCCCGACATGGCCAAGCGCCTGGTCGAGCTCGGCGGCGAGCCTCGGGTGCAGACGCCGGAGGCGTTCGGCGAGGAGATCAAGGCCGAGACCGAGAAGTGGAAGAAGGTCGTCGAGTTCGCCGGCCTGAAGGTCGAGTAGCGATCTTGTGATGCCTGAAAGGGGAGCCCTGCCGTTCGGCAGGGCTTTTTTCTTGCGCGCGCGATGCCATGATCCGGAATAAAGCCGTGCGACGAAACCTGATGGTAGATGGCGCGTATCTCGCGTCGTGAGCAAAGGAGTTGCGGTCATGCGCAAGACGCAATTGGCACTGCTGACGCTGTGCGCGACGGTCGTTGCCGGCTTCGTCACCATCACGCCGGCGGCAGCCCTCGATTACCCCTGGTGCGCCCGGGGCGGCGAGTATGACTATCCCGGCGAATGCGCCTACAGCACCTATGAGCAGTGCCAGGCGAGCGTGTCCGGGCGGCTGCTGTACTGCGATCGCAATCCTCGCTTCGCCTATGGCCAGCAACAAATCCCGCAGCCGCGGCCGCACCGGCGCGCGCGGCCCGCCGCGCCCTACTGATCACGCTTCATACTGGCCTCATCCTGATCACGCAGTCGTGCGCACCCGCGCCCGCGGGTTCCGGCTTGACGCTGCCCCGCTCGCTTCTATACTAAACCACATGGTTAAGTATCAGGACGAGGCACTGGACCGGACCTTCGCGGCGCTCTCCGACCCGACGCGGCGTGCATTGCTGGCGCGCCTCGGCGAGCAGCGCAGCCTGTCGGTGAGCGAGCTGGCCGCGCCGTTTCCGGTCTCGCTTCCGGCGATCATGAAGCATCTCGACGTGCTCACGGATGCAGGCCTGATCGTGCGGGAGAAGACCGGCCGCACCGTGGTCTGCCGGCTTACCGCACGGCCGATGGAGCAGGCGATGAACTGGCTCAATCGCTATGCGCAGTTCTGGTCCGACAATCTCGACCGTCTTGCCGCCTTCGTGGAGGAAGAGACATGGCCGCCACCGCCGTCAACGCCGCTGAACGCCCGCCAGCAGATCGACCAAGCCTCACGCTCACGCGCCGGCTCCGCGCGCGGCCGGAAAAAGTCTTCGCCGCCTGGACGCAAGCCGAGCAGCTAGCGCAGTGGTTCGGGCCGCCGAACATGAAGCCGGCGACGTTGCAAGCCGATCTCGACGTCCGCATCGGTGGCCGCTTTCGCATCAGCTTCGTCCGCGACGACGGCGAGTATTTCGAGGCCGGCGGCACCTATCGCGAAGTGGTGCCGAGCGAGCGCCTGGTCTTCACCTGGGCCTGGCACTCGACGCCGGAACGCGAATCGCTGGTGACGATCTCGCTGAAGCCGGACGGTGCCGGCACCTTGATGATCTTCCATCACGCCCAGTTCTTCGACGAGACCGCACGCGACAACCACCAGCGCGGCTGGAGCTCGTTCTTCGACAAGCTCGATGCCTTCGTCGCCTGAGCTCCAAAGGAGAGTATCATGCAGCAACATCAAATCGTTTCGCGCGAGCAATGGATTGCGGCGCGCAAGGCCCTTCTGGCTCGCGAGAAGGAGTTGACGCAGGCCCGCGAACGGGTTGCCGAGGAGCGCCGCCAGCTTCCCTGGGTGAAGGTCGACAAGACCTACGTCTTCAGCGGGCCGAACGGCAAGGTCACGCTTTCCGATCTCTTCAAAGGCCGCCCGCAGCTCATCGTCCAGCACGTGATGTTCGCGCCCGACTGGGACGCTGCCTGCAAGAGCTGCTCGTTTTGGGCCGACGGCTTCGAGCGCATGGTGCCGCATCTGGCCGCGCGCGACACGTCCATGGCTGCGGTCTCGCTGGCGCCCAGCACAAAGCTCGAAGCCTTCAAGAAGCGGATGGGCTGGACCTTCGACTGGGTCTCCTCGGGCGACAACGATTTCAATCGGGACTACGGCGTGACGTTCTCGCGCGAAGAGATCGCGACCGGAAAGCCGATGTACAATTTCGGCACTACGCCAATCTACGGCCCCGAGCTGCCCGGCATCAGCGTGTTTTACCGCGGCGAAGCCGGTGAGATCTTCCACACCTATTCCTGCTTCGCCCGCGGCCTCGACATGATGAACGCCGCCTATCAATATCTCGATCTCACGCCGCTCGGTCGTCACGAGGAGGGTCTGCCCTATCCGATGGACTGGGTCCGCCTGCGCGACCAGTACGAGCCGCAGCCGGCGAAGGCGGCGTGCTGCCACGGGTGAGGGTAGGGGCACGCCGGATCCCATCAAAGGTGTCGTCGCCCGGCTTGACCGGGCGATCCAGTACTCCGAGGCGGTCGTGGTTCAATCGAGAGGCCGCTGGATTCCCCGCCTGCCGCCTACGCTAAAGCTTCGGCGCCCCTGGACCTCGACCGCGGCGAAGCCTTGGCGTAGCCGGGTCGCGGGGAATGACAGCGCGAGGCGGCGAGGCAGCTATCCTTCCGCGCCACGCTACCGCTTCGCGTCCGCCTGCTCCGTCGCATTGCACGAGATCAGCATCGTATAGGGCCGGGCGTTGGCGGCGATGTCGGTGGTCTTGAGCTCGCCCTTTGGTTCGGCGGTCTGATAGGGCACTACGGAATTGTCGAGGAAGTCGCGCAACACGCCCGTCTTGATGGCGAAGTTGATGTTCTCGGGAATGTTTCCGGTCGCCACCGCGATGCGCAATGCCGGAATCTTTCCGGTGACCACGCCCACGACCTGACCGGTGCTATCGAACAGCGGTCCGCCGCTGTTGCCGGGCTGTACGGGCGCACTGATCTGCAGGAAGCGCGAGTCGTTGCGCATGCCGCTGAGCGAGCTCACGATGCCGGTCGTCACGGTGAAGTCCGAGGTCAGGATGCCGTGATAGGGAAAGCCGATCGCGACCACGGAGTCGCCGGAGCGGATCGAGCGGTCACGGATCCGGGCAAAGTCCTTGAATGTCATCGTCGATGGCGCCTGCATCAGGGCGAGATCGTTGTTGGCGTCGCTCGACACCACGCGCAGCACCATTGCGGCCTCGCCGGTGAGATTGCCCTTGATGTCGCCGGCGCAGCCGTCGATCACATGGTGGTTGGTGACGATGTGTCCGCTCGTGCTGACCACGAAGCCGGTGCCGCTCTTGGTCCTGGCAGATTTGCCGCCGGCCGGCGGTGATGTCTGCTTCTCCGCCGTCACTGCCGGCTTGGCCGCTCCTTTGGTAAAGTCGCCCGCCTTGCTCAGCCCGTCGGCTTTCACCCTGGTGACGCAATTGGCCAAAGCGGCGATCACCGGTCCGGTCGATGTCAGATCGAAATTCAAGGCGGTGCGGCCGCTCGTCGCGACCATCAGGCTCGCCTTCTGAAACGTTCGCACAACGTTGATAGGCATGACGGATGTGAGCATGTTCGGCTGGTTTGCCGTGGCGAACAGCCTGGCTTGCTCCTGCCCGTCGAAGATGACGTCGATCGCGGCGTTCTCGCCCTGTTTGAAGCGGTAGCTGGGACTCGCAAAGGCCAGCGTCCAGGTGCCGGCGGCATTGTAGCCTACCACGAGTATGACGCCGTTGGCGTAGGGCGTCGTCGCTGCACAATGCGAGAAAGCACCCGTCTCGTCATTGCTGAAGGCGCCGCCGATCCAGTTGCCGACATTGACGGAGCCGAACGGCCCCGCCGCGTTCGCCCCGACCACACTCAACTGCAACGCGACCGCAACGACGAACGACCTCAACCACATACCAGCCCCCGGAACGCTTTCGGATCCATCTTATCCGCGAGGGCAGGTCGGGTGCAACCGTCAGTTGTCCGTCCGAGGTCGTGCGGCTCTCGCAACAGTTCGGGCTTGCATCTGCTTTGCAGTGCCATATACTTTGCACTACAAAGTAACGGGACCTATCGTCCCGGAATGCCCGGGTGGAACGAGGTTTTGGCGTTGCCAATGCGCGATCTCGACAAGGCGCTGGCCGACATCGTGGCGATCCGCAGCCAGATCGCGGCGGGCACCGCCTTCCGCGGCTACGGCCCGGCGACCATGGCGGCAACCGGCGCCGTCGCGCTCATCACCGCGATTCTGCAATTCTGGCTGCTGGGTGATCCCACCGGTGAGCCGCTCGGCTTCTTCGTCGGCTGGTTCATCGCTGCCGTTCTCTCGGGGCTCATCATCGGCATCGAGATGCGTGCGCGCTCGCGACGCCATCATTCGGGTCTTGCCGATGCCATGATCCACCAGGCGATCGAGCAGTTTCTGCCCGCCGGCGTTGCCGGCGTGCTGCTCGCAGTGGTGATGTGGAAGTTCGCGAGCGAGACGCTGTGGCTGCTGCCGGGTCTGTGGCAGATCCTGGTGTCGCTCGGCATCTTCGCCTCGGTCCGCTCGCTGCCGCGCACGGTCGCGCTCGCGGGCGCCTGGTATTTCGTGTCGGGCTTTGCGGTCGTCGTGCTCGCGAGCCGAACCCACACGCTGTCGCCATGGACCATGGGGCTGCCCTTCGTGATCGGGCAATCGGTGATGGCGGCCATTCTGCATTTCGCGTCCGGAGACAACGATGTCGAAGATTGACAGCGCGCCCTTCTCATATGAAGGGCTCGACCGCGTGATCCACGAGAAGGCGAGGCTCGGGCTTCTGACCTCGCTGATGGCGCATCCCAAGGGCCTGGCATTCGGCGACCTCAAGCAGCTCTGCGGCCTCACCGACGGCAATCTCAGCCGGCACCTAGCCGTGCTCCAGGAAGCCGGCCTCGTCGAGGTGACCAAGGGCTATGAGGGCAACCGCCCGCACACGACCTGCCGCCTGACCAAGGCCGGCCGCCGCCGTTTCCTCGACTATCTCGCCGTGCTCGAGCGGCTGGTGCGCGACGCGGCGAAAGCTGCCGGCCGCGAGGCGCCGCCGCTCGGCCGCCTCGATATCGTCTCGACCTGATCTTCCCCTTTTTGGCTGGAGACTTTGCAATGCAAAGTGAAATCACGTCCCGCAACGAGAAGCTTCATGTCGGCATCATCATGGACGGCAACGGCAGATGGGCCACGCGGCGCGGCCTGTCGCGCGTGCGCGGTCACGAGGCTGGCGTCGAAAGCATCCGCCGTATCGTCGAGGCCGCGCCCAAGCAGGGCATCGGCACGCTGACGCTTTACGCCTTCTCAACCGACAATTGGCGGAGGCCGAAGGCCGAGGTCGCCGCACTGATGACCTTGCTGCGCCTCTATCTCACCAGCGAGGTGCAGAGCCTGGTCAGGAGCGGCGTGCGCCTCTCCGTCATCGGCCGCCGCGATCGCCTGCCCGACGGCGTCGCCACCGCAATCACCCGCGCCGAGGAAGCCACAGCCGATGGCAGCGCGCTGCATTTGCGCATCGCCGTCGATTATTCCGCGCGTGACGCCATCCTCAATGCCGCGGCGAAGGCGGCTGCGCTGACGAGCCTCACCCGCGAAGCCTTCTCGCAGCTCGTTACCGGCGAGGCTGGCCTTCGCGACGTCGATCTCATCATCCGCACGTCCGGCGAGAAGCGGCTGTCGGATTTCCTGCTCTGGGAAGGCGCCTATGCCGAGCTGCACTTCACCGAGCGGATGTGGCCCGAATTCGAGGCGGGCGATCTCGCTGACGCGCTCGCCACCTTCCACAGCCGTGAGCGCCGCTTTGGTGGCTTGCAGGCCATTCTGCCTGGGGAGGTGCCTTCGCTCTCTCGGGTGTGACGGGCGGCACGTGAGAACGAGTTGTTGGTTTTCAGCCGCATGACCGGCAAGGATGTCCAAGCGGCGGGCAGGCGGCGCCAGCCGCATCCCCGTTGATTGCCGCCTGGCATGGATCGTGCTCTAGTATTCCGACTTTGGATATCGCGCCGCGACGGGAGCTTTCGCAAGATGCGTGCGGTCCTGGACTATTGCACCGGCGGAACGGAGCGGCAGCTTGCCGCCGGCACGGTCGTGGTCGCCGAGGGTGGCACCACCGGCCATCTCTACGTGCTGATGCAAGGCAAGCTCGAGGTGCTCAAGGGCGAGATGGTGGTCGCCACCGTCACCGAGCCCGGTGCGGTGCTGGGTGAAATGTCCGTGCTGCTGGGCCAGCCGCACACCGCAACCGTGCGGGCCTGCTCCGACGCGGTGGTCTACGAATTCGAGGATGCCGCCTCGTTCCTGGAGAGGGAGCCGGGCGTGGCCCTGCTGATCGCAAAAATGCTGGCGCAGCGGCTCAATGTCGCCAATACCTACCTCGCCGATCTCAAGCGGCAATATGCCGGCCACGGCACGCATCTGGCCATGGTCGGCGAAGTGCTCCAGAGCATGATCAACCTGCCGCCCCTCGAGGTCTCGCCAGGCTCGGATCGGCAATCCGATCCAAGAATGTGAGCCAATCGGGCGGCGCCTCGATCGGAGCGGCGGGGCGCTTCAGCGGCGCATGCAGGTCGATCCATTGGGCCTCGCCGGCCGCAAGCCAGAACGCTTTGTCCGCACCGAGGTCCAGCACGATGTAGGTCGGGGGGCGGCCTGGTTGCAGGCCCGTGTTGAAGACCCAGGTCTGGCCCAGCCGGTCGAACCACGAGCCGCCGGTGACGAACGGCGACTGGTGCACATGGCCGGAGATCACCATCGACGGCTGGTACTGCATGACCCATTGCACCAGCTCGACGTCGCCGAAGAAGCGCTTGCCGCCCCAGCTCGTGGGTGAATCCGCCGGCGGCGCATGATGGGCCCAGATCCAGCGCTGCGGTCGGTCGGCCGCGGCATCGCGCAACTGGTCGACGAGGCGTTGCTTGACCAGTGGTCCGTCCCACCACGGGCACACCGTGAACAGGGTGCCACCGATGTTGAGGCTGTCGCCGTCGCAGGCAATGCCAAGCTCGCGCACCTCCGAGATCCAGCGCGAAATCTTTTCGCCCTCCGCGTTGCGCTCGTCGAGGTCGTGATTGCCGGAGCAGAGGATCACGCGGCTCGTCGCGGCAAGCAGCGCGAGGTACTTCTTCACGACGACGATCTGGGCGCGAAAATCCACCATCGAGCCGATGTCGAGCGCATCGCCGGCGAAGATCACGAGATCGAATTGCGACGCCGCGCTGACCAGCCAGTCGAGCTGCGGCAGCGAATAGTGCAGGTCGGCCACGACCAGGCAGCGCATTGGAGAATCGTCCGCGAGAGATCGACTATATCCGGGAATTCCAGGCTCATGAAAGCAAGAAGCGGACCAGCATGTCGCTCCCTCGCGTCATCATCGCAGCGCTGGACCGGTTCATCGAATTCTGATGTCGTATTGAACCGTCAATGCGGATGTCCGTATGACCTCATTCAAGACCATTCGCACCCGCGCCGAGAAACGCAAGGGCGGGCCCAAGGCGTTGGAGAAACTGTTGCCGGCCAAGCCGGACCTCAAGCGGCTGGCCAAGCTCGGCGACGACCGTATCCTCGCCGAAATGACCAAGCGCGTGTTCTGCGCCGGCTTTGCCTGGAGCGTGATCGATTCGAAATGGGACGGCTTTGAAGACGCCTTCCTGCATTTCCAGCCCCCCAAGCTCACCTTCCAGCCCGAAGAGTATTGGGAGGGCCTGCTGCGCGACGCGCGCATCGTGCGTAACGGCGCCAAGGTCATGTCGGTGCGGGACAATGCCGTCTTCGTCCAGGAGATCGCGAAGGAGCACGGCAGCTTCGGCAAGTTTCTGGCGAAGTGGCCGTCGTCCGACGAGATCGGCCTGCTCGATCTCCTCAACAAGCGCGGCAGCCGGTTAGGGGGCAACACCGGCCAGATGCTGCTGCGCTTCGTCGGCTGGGACGGTTTCGTGACGTCGAGGGACGTGGTGGCTTGCCTGCGCGGTGCGGGTCTCGACATTGCCGAAGAGGTCAAGTCGAAGGGCGACCTCGCCAAGGTGCAGGCACAGTTCAACGCCTGGGCCGGGGAGACCGGCCTGCCCTACACCCATCTGTCGCGCATCTGCGCGCTCTCGGTCGGCGAAAACGCATAGCGCGTGAGCGCGGCCCACCGCCGGATCGTGTGCATCCTGTGGCGATCTTGTGCCGCGAGCGCGGCGGACGCCGCATGCGATCACGAAATACATTTTGCAGGAACCTTTGTCCGCAGCGCCTGTTCGGCCATTGAGCCAGGCGGATAAGCGCGCAGGGAACGCGCACTCCCGCCCGGCTCAAAGGAACCGGCTACAGAAACGGAGCAGCTCATGAAGCTCACATCTGAACAGGTGAAGCAGACCGTCAACCAGCTCGGCGCTCAGGTGCTGCCCGACGAACATCCCGCGATGCCGCAGCTCAACAGCATGTTCGGCGACCATACCTTCTTCGTCGACGAGATGGGCCTCAAGGTCCTCGAGCCCACGGGATCGCTTGGTACCGACCGCCAGAGCGGCGAAGTCGTCAGCCTCGCCGATTGGGGCGATTCCGACCTGACGCGCCTGATGGCGCATGAGCCCGAACCGACCGGCGTGATCGTGGTGTTCGAGCAGATGAAGCATTGAGCGCCCCGAGCAGGACGTTTCGAGACACGTGCGCCACGGTCGGCAAAGCGCTGATCGTGGCGCGAGGCTTCAGCATGCCCGGTCGTTCCGTTGTCTTCCAACGAGCGTCGTGCCGGTCGTGCTATCCGCCACGGGTGCGAGCGTAGCGCCACATTTCTCCGCGACAGGCCGGAAACAACGCGACGATCGTGAGCGAGACCGCATATGACCGCTGGCGACGCCGACTGGTCCGAACGGCAGCCCGCATATGAAGGCGAGAATCGATGTTGAGACATTGAACGGGCTCCAGCGCATGTACTCCTTGGTGCGACCCTGGCTGAGGCAGAGCCAGTTGGCGGGGCTGTTGTTGGTTTGCAGCAGACCGGCGATCCTGAGGGCGAAGATCGGCGCAGCCTCGGGAACCGCTCGCACGGCGTTCCGATCTCAAGAGACTTCGCTGCTGTGTTGCAATGTCTGTTCTGTCGGAATCTCGATGGCGATCTGAGTTCCCGGACCCGCTTTGCGCTCAAGTCGCAAGCGCCCGTTGAGCGATGAGGCAACCAGGTTGAACGCGATGTGGAGTCCCAGGCCGGCATTGCCACGCTCCCGACTGGTCGTCACGAACGGATCGAAGACGTGAGCCTGCAATGGCTCGGGGATTCCGACGCCTTCATCGGCGCAGACCAGGCGGACCGAAGTCGGGTCCGGCCGGCTCACCGTGATGACAAACCTGCCGCCTCTCTTGTCAGGATAGGCGTGCACGGCAGTGTTGAGGGCGAGATTGCTGATCACCTGAGCAAGCGCTCCGGGGTAGCTGTTGAGCTTGACTCCCGCCGGGCATTGCACCTCGACCGTCAGGCCGTGATGCGCCAGCAATGGCCCGAGCTTGGACATCAACTCCGACAGCCAATCCCTGAGTTCGAAAGTGCGCCGGTCCTCATCGGCTTGGTGAACGGCGACCTGCCTGAAGCTGTGCACCATCTCGGACGCGCGATGCAGATTGTCGAAGGTCAGGCTGAGTCCCTGCTTCAGCCGGTCAATGCCCTTGGTCAGATCGGAGCGCCGGACCGATGCTCCGGCCAATGCGTCACTCATCGCTTGCAGGTCAGCCTGCATGGCCGTCGAGGTGGTCAAGGCGAGGCCGAGCGGGGTGCTGACCTCGTGAGCGACACCTGCCACCAATTGCCCGAGCGAGGCGAGCTTTTCCGCCTGCACGAGGTGCTCCTGGGTCGCGCGCAGATCTCGCAGCGATTTCTCCGAGCGTTCTTTCTCGCGTTGCAGCGCCTCGGATGTCCGGAATTGCTTTCGCGCCCGGTACTCGCGTGCAGCCACAGCGTAGAGCGATAGCGCGTAGGCGTTGCCGACGAGAGAGTGGTTGATGAACCTGAGGCCCGCCGGCAGCGTCGGCGCGAACGTCTCGGCGATCAGCAGCGCCACCCATGAGAGCAAACAGAAGATCGCCAGCGAGCCGATCCGCAATGGCAGCATGGTCGAGACGAACAGGATGATCATCATCATGCCGGGCGCGGCAAACGTGAAGCCCGATGGCAGCACGAGATAAATGCTGGGCAGGATGCAGCCGGGGATGACGCAATAGACGAGGAAAATGGTCTCCGCCCACGGCTTCATCCAGCGCCGTGACAGCAATGCCGTGAGCGGCAGCAGGATGAACACGGCGGTGCCACCACGGATTGCGAGCGTGGTCGGCACGACTTCGGGGTAGAGCACCCAGTCCCACAGTGTGTAGCCGGCATAGGTGGCGGCGCCAAGCAGCATCGCGATCTGCGTCCAGCCGAGACTGCCTCGGACATATTGGTCGACAAACCGGCGCTCCTCGATGCGGTCTTCGAAACGCAGTCCGAGGCGTATCAATAAGGCAAGCATTCCAGCATCAATCGCGAAAAACCGTGTCTTGGTGTCTCTACGACAGGTTTCGCGCCGCGTCGCGGACAAAGATGCCGCGCTCGCTGAAGGGGGGGCCTCCAGCCCCGTTCAGATGCCCAACGTCAGCTGCGGCTCCGCACCGTCTCCGACCTGGAGCGACGACAGCGAGACCCCCAACAGCCTGACGCGCTTGGGCAGCGGCATCTCGGCTTCGAGCAGGCCGCAGGCCAGCCGCTCCAGATCGTCGCGGCCGGCAACGGCCGCCGTGACCGACCTGCTGCGCGTGATGATCTCGAAGTCGGCGAACTTGATCTTCAGGGTCACGGTGCGGCCGCGATTGCCGGTGGCTTCGCAATGGCGCCAGACTTTATCGACGAGAGGCCTGAGCTCGGCGACCAGCGCGTCGAACGCGTCGAGATCCGCCGAGAACGTATTCTCCGCACCGATCGACTTGCGGATCCGGTTGGCGCGGACCGGCCGCTCGTCGACGCCGCGTGAGATCCAATAATAGTATGCGCCCGACTTGCCGAAATTCGCATTCATGAACTCCAGCGTCTGGTTACGGATGTCGCGGCCGGTGAATAGGCCGAGCGCGTTCATCTTGGCAGCTGTCGCCGGACCGATGCCATGGAACCTGCCGACGGGCAGCGTCTCGACGAAGGCCGGTCCCATCTCCGGCGAGATCACGAACTGACCATTGGGCTTGCGATGATCGGAAGCGAGCTTGGCCAGAAACTTGTTGTAGGAGATGCCCGCGGACGCGTTGAGGCCGGTCTCGGCCTTGATCTTCTCGCGGATCTTCAGCGCGATGTCCCGCGCCAGCGGAATGCCTTGCAGGTTCTCCGTGACGTCGAGATAGGCTTCGTCGAGTGACAATGGCTCGATCATCGCCGTGTGCTCGGCGAAGATGTCGCGGATCTGCCTGGAGATCGCCTTGTAGACCTCGAAGCGTGGCTTGACGAAGATCAGATCGGGACACTGCCGTTTCGCCGTCACCGATGGCATGGCGGAGCGAACGCCGAACTTGCGGGCCTCGTAGCTGGCGGCCGCGACGACACCGCGTTCCGCGGAGCCTCCGACCGCGACCGGCTTGCCGCGCAGCTCCGGATTGTCGCGCTGCTCCACCGACGCGTAGAAGGCATCCATGTCGATGTGGATGATCTTGCGCACCGGCGAGGCTGCGCCGGTCACGGTGTCGGATTCGCTCATGGCAAGATGATACAAGCGAGCAAGGAGAAGCGCGAGGTGATGGATGGGTCAGTTGTCAAAGCGCAATCTCAGGCTTGTGAGTGGCAAGCGGGAGCACGCGACCTAATATGAGCCGGCGGAGGACGCCCATGCAATACAGCTCCGAACTCATTCAGACGATGCGCCAAGCGCTGGAGACCGTGGTGGCGAACGTGCCGGCTCACCAGTCGGTCTTCGGTCTGAAAGCGGCCGTAGCCGAATGCATCCTGAAGGCCGCGGCACACGGCCAGACTTCGTATGACGGACTGGTGGCGTCCGCCTCTGATCAGGTTCAGGCAATCATCTCGATGCTGACGTGAAAGCCGGCATGAAAGCGGCTGCAAGCTGGCGCACCCGACGTCGATCTCTTGGAAGAGATGGCGAGGAAAATCGGCAATGTCAGGCTGATCATCGTCGATCCGATCTCGGCATACATGGGCGGCAGCGACGGGCCTCAATCCTCCGGGTTGCCTCTGCCGCTTTTTCCGCCTCCAACCTCTTGGTCGAGTAGTCGTAGAGCGTCCACAGAGCTCCGACCAAAACCGCAGCAATTGGAAGCCAATCTTGTACGAACTGGAGGGCTGGTGATTTCTTCTGCGCCGGCGGCTCTCGGACGGGTAATTTGCTCATGTGTCAAACCATTATTCAAGCAATGGACAGACAATCCTGCCCATGGTTGTATGAAAGTGCAGACTCAACCAGGGGAGAGGAAATGGTCAAATGGATACTTGCCTGCTTGGTGGCTTTGGCTATTTCAGACGCAAGCGCCCAACAACTGGGGAATTACTCCGCCAATCCGTACGCTCCTAACTCGACAGGTAATCCGTACGGTGCTGGAAGCCCGTATGGTCAAAACAGCATCAACAATCCCTACGGGCGCTATGGCAGCCAGTACAGCAACGACTCGGCAACCAACCCGTATGCTACGAACGCTCCAAAGCTATACGATTCCGATGGGAATTATCGAGGACGCCTGAGCAGCAATCCTTACGACCCGGACTCCGTTTCAAACCCTAACGGCCGATACGGCAGCCGCTACTCACCGGACAGCATCAACAATCCATACGGAGCCGGAAATCCGTATTCGGCGGACAGTCCGACGAACCCATATGGCAAGGGCCTGTCTATTCAGGGCGACGATGACTAGCGACTCCTGGGTCTTGGCCAGGGTCTATGGAGGACCAGGAGCGTCTCACATCTACGGTTTTGAAGCTATGACACGATCGAATTTCCTGCGCTGGTCCTTCAACGATCAATATGCGGTGCTCCAAAGTGAGGAGAACTTCCGTCGGTACGTATGCGAGAACCTTGATGAGATCGAATCCGAGGCTCGTCCTGCAAACTGTGCTTCTTGGCCTGATCCTATGGAGGGTCTGGTGATGACGCATGGCCCATTCCACGCTTCAAGGTGCATTGGGTCTAAGAATGGCGGGCCGCGACAATGACGGGGAAGACGACGAGAAGCCTCCTAAGCTGAGGGTCGTTAGCGACAACCCGAATGCTCGGGCCGATCGACAAATCGAATGGGCCAAGGACGAGGCGCACCGCGCACTATCACAATTCGCCGCCGCTCTGCTGCGTACAATGGCGGGTAACGATACCGAAGCGGTCTACCTCATCCGTCGGCTGGCTCTCGTCGTAGAGGCGATTAACAAATTCGAGAGACAGGCGGATCGCGGGATATCGGCTGCAGAGCTGCAGGAAGCGCTGCGCCTGGCTCAGGCCGAAATGGATTATTCAGCTGACGATGATTGGCGCCATCGTCACTGGCTCCGCGAACACGGGATGGACGCAATTGTGAAAGGAGCCCTACGCCTGGCACGCCGAAGGCTGGCTCTTCGCCAAGGATCTTGTGTGCTGGCGAACATCGATGTCGCGCTAACAGCACAGTGGCATCGAACCGCGGACGAAGTCTGGAGCGTCGGGGACCCCGACAAGGCGGGACGAGCTATCGTGCACTGGTCAGAAGGCGGCTTGATTGGGTATAACCGCTTAGCGATTGGCGCACCCGACACGATTCGAACGTGTGACCTTTGCCTTCGGAGGGCAACGCTCTATCCAGCTGAGCTACGGGTGCTAGTCGAGGTTCATTTAGCCGATTGCCGCGGGGTCGGCAACCTCCGCCCGCGCCCAGACGCCCGGTATCGCCCGATTCCCGGTCCTGCGCATCGCTTTTCAATCCAGGAGGGCGGCCGGTCGCGAGATCTCGCCGGAATCGTTCACAAACATCAACGGCCGCGCCTTCGAGGCGACGAACACGGCCGCCGTGAGCGGGCCGCCAAAGCAGGCGCCGGTATCCAGGTTCAGCCGGTTCGCTCGCAGATCAGGTGTCCAGGACCGGATCGGCGTATGGCCATGGACGATGAACAACTCGTGGTCGAGATCGGACGACAAGAAGGGTTCCCGGATCCAGAGCAAATCTTGGTCGGATTGCGACGCCAGCGGTACGCCCGGCCGTATTCCTGCGTGGACGAAAAGTCGTCCATGCTCGATCTTCATGAGCGGAAGCGCGCGTATCCAGTCGAGATGCTCGCTCGGGAAATCGGCCGGATCATCGATTCCGTAGCTGTCGAGCGTCTGTTCGCCGCCGTTCCCCCACCAGTTCATGAGATCCCGGTCGGTGCGCTCTATCTCGGCCGCGCGAAGCAGCATTTCCTCATGGTTGCCCCGGAGACAGACGAAGGATCGGTCCTGCTGCCCCTTGCTGCCCACGAGCACATTCATGACCTCGCGACTCTGGGGCCCCCTGTCGATGTAGTCTCCGACAAAGACAAACTGGGCGCTCCGATGGCCGCGAATCTCATCGCACACGACGAGAAGCGACATCAGCTTTTCGAAGCAGCCGTGGATGTCGCCGATGGCGAAGGTCAGCAGTTCGTGCTCGGGAAGTGGCAAAGCAGGATTTCTCCCTCTTACCAACTCAGATGTAGAGATCCTTGGTCGTGCCCTTGAACCTGATGCGCTTTGGGCCCACGCCCAGATCCGCGAGCGATTCAATCACCCTGTCGTTCAGCGTCTTGCCGTCCTTGTCCTTGCGATCACGCTGGTCCGCGGTGAAATCATAGACGAGCAGCCCGATATTGGCGTTGCTCACGTTGATCTTCTCTCCCTTCGCAACCGCGCCGACCGCCTCAGCCACACTACGGTGCCCGTTGCTCCATTCCGCCATCTCGGTCAGATTCTTCGCAACCCATCGATAGCTATCATCGATCTCCGTCTTGTGAAGGTCGATCACCGCCCTATAGTCCTTGATCTGGTGGAAAATCTTGCCGTTCTCCAGTTCGGGATTGCTGAACGTCTTGGCCTCCCAGAACACCAGATCTATTCCGCTCGCCGTCGTCTCGAAATTCGCAAGGTCCATGCGCGGGAGACTCCGCCCAACGCCGGGGGCGCCGGATGCGTTGATCGCGATCTCGACGTCGACGACGGAGCGATTGGATGTCGCGATCTCGTGAACGCCTTCCTTCTCTCGTCCGGAGTAGAGCGATGCAGCCCTTTTGAGCTTCTCCAGGGTCTTTGCGCCCTCATATTCGCGCGTCAGCATTCTTTGCTCGGCCTCGCCAAAGGCGAACTTGCCGTCGAAAAGCGAGATCTGATCCTTCAAGTCCGGATTCAGGAGATACTTTTCGTGCGTCGTGGTGGTCACCTTCCCGCCCTTGAACGACACCTTGAAGATGGATTGTCCCTGCCAATAGACGTTCAGGTACTCGTTCCGAACGCCGATGATGAGAGAGGGATCGGCGAGAACGTCCCTCCACCAGCCATCCTGCCGAGCAAGTGCCTCGAGTGCCTTGCGAAAGTCGTCTTGCCGGATTCCGCGTCTGAAGCTCATTTCATACCTCCCACCATTCGCCATCGCTGCGTCGCGTGACGTTGTCAAAATATTTGAAAAAGCTGTCGCCTTCGAATGTGTGAACGGGCACCAGCTTGTCCGGTCGTATTGCGCTCGAGAGCCGCTTGAGATCCAGGATGCTGGCGTGGCCCGAGGTATGGATGATCTCAATGGGTACGCCGCGTGTTGCGAGATCCGCCTTCAGCCTGGCTCCAGGACCATCCTTCAGGTATCCGTCCCATTGTGACCAGATCGCCCTGGCGCCGGCCCAGAGATTTGCGGTCTCCACGTCGGGGGCCATTGCCGGGCGAAACAACATCACTGTGCGATCGGCGATCTCGGTGATGCGCTCGCGGTAGATTCGCGCGGATTTGTACGGCTCGAGCAGGTCGAAGCGCCTGTTCCGTGCGATCTGTCGCCGCTGATATTCCGGCACGTAGACCGACAGGTTGGGCCAGCCGACGCTCGGCAGGCGCTCGTTGCCGGTGGCCCGCAATATCTCCATCGCGTAGAGGTCCAGCAGCAGCGTCCGGTCGCTGCGCTTGCAGGCGCGATAGAGGCTGACGATGCGATCGATGTTCTGCGCCGAGGCGGAGATGATGACGAAGCCCGGCGGCCTGAGGCTCTCGGTCAATCTCGCTTCGATGGCGTCTTCCGTCGGAAATTGTGTCCGTTCGTCAAGACGGCCGAGGCTCGATCCCTCCATCAGCATCGTATCGACGCCGCGGGGCGGATCGCTCACCAATCGCTCGAACAGGCCGCTCTTGCGACCATGCGCGCGGATGTCGCCGCTATAGAACAGACGCCGGCCGGCGGCGTGGATCAGCAGCGCATAGGCATCATAGGCCGAATGATCGACCAGATAGGGCGTGATGCTGAAGGGGCCGATCTGCAAAGTCTTGCGATCGGCCAGCTCGAATGAAACGCCTGGCACGAAGCCGTTGGGCACGAAAGGAGCTGCCGCGCGCATGATGCGAGCGGTTGCAGCGCCCATGGCCAGGGGGACATTGGGGCTGCACAGGGGGAGCAAACCCCAATGGTCGCCGTGTCCGTGCGACAGGACGATCGCACGCAGGGTCGGATCGTCGCCGCGAAGCCCGGCCACGGACGGGAGAAGATCGTCGGACGCGCCGTCGGCGTCGAGCGGAAGTCCAAGGTCGAGCAGGATTCTCTCGCCCGCGGCCTCGAGTTCGATGCAGGTGCCACCAATTTGCTGCGTTCCGCGGTGGACACGTCCGCGAAACGAACCAGCTTCCTTGGACATCAGCGGCTGGTCTCGATGGCTGAGCCGGGGGCGGCCGAGCAGGCGAGGGCACTGGGCAATGGGCAGGGAAACATCAAAGCGAATACAGCTCCAGGCAATGACTTATCTATATTCAAATGAGCGCCCGAGAAATTGCGACTTCTCGTGAAGAAAATCTGCATGTTGCTTCGGCGCAACATCACCCGTTGGCGAACCCGAACGCAATAGAACCTTCAATGGGCTGAACTTCAGCACCGGCGCGACCGGCGACTTGCGACGGCTGGAAGTCGGTGCGAGCCGCGATCGGCTCGCGCGAATTCGGCAAGCACCCTTTCGGCACAGATGACGCGGTTGCGGCCGAGCCGTTTGGCGACATAGAGCGCCTCGTCGGCCGCGCCCAGCAGCCGGTCGGGGCCGCCACCCGCGCCACCGGGAATCAGGCTTGCCACGCCGACGCTGAGGCTGACGTGGTCGCCGGCGCCCGTGGCGCCATGGGCGATCTGCAAGGCCATGACGGCGCTGCGGATCTCCTCGGCCACGGTGCAGGCGGCGTCGCAGTCCATGTCCGGCAGGATCAGCGCGAACTCCTCGCCGCCATAGCGGCTGGCGAGGTCGAGGGGGCGCACGGCATGCCGGTTGACGACAGCTGCGACCGCGCGAAGGCACTCGTCGCCGCTCTGGTGGCCGTGGCGGTCGTTGAACAGCTTGAAATGGTCGACGTCGACGAACAGCAGCGCCAGCGGCTTCTGCGTGCGCTGGGCGCGGGCCCACTCGCTCATCAGCATCTGGTCGAAGGCGGGGCGGTTCGACAGGCCGGTCAGCCCGTCCTTGGTGGCGAGCTCCTTCAGCGACATCTCGGCGCGCTTCTGGTCGGTGAGATCGCGCAGCGTCTCCACCACCGCGATCAGGTTGCCGGCCTCGTCGTGAATCGGGCCGGCGTCGATGGCGAGATAGAGCTGGTTGCCGAGCTTCGGCATCACGCACCAGTTCTCTGCGGAAAAGCCGAGGCCGTTGTGGCCGCGCGCGGCATATTCCGAATAGTACTCCGGCAGCTGTTCGGGACGGTCGAGCGCGACGAGGTCGGCAAGGCATGGCCGCCTGGTTTCGTAGAAGGCCTGCCAGTGCCTATTGGTGCCGATCACCTCGGAAGCGTCGACGCCGGTCAGCCGCTCGCAGGCCCTGTTCCAGATCACGACACGGCGCTTCGGATCGATCACGAAGGTCGGCACCACCAGGTGCTGCATCAGCCGCACCGCGTAGGAATCCGCGAGATCGACGTTTTTGCGCGGCTTCGCCATCACGCCACCGCCGCCACGGGCAAGGTCCCGGGCAAGCCATCGCCGGGACCGAACAGCCTTCGCACTTCGCTGGCGGGCTTCGGCGCGCTGAACAGATAGCCCTGCATCTGCGTGCAGCCGAGCGCGCGCAGCATGTCGCGCTGTGCTTCGGTCTCGACGCCCTCGGCGACCGTGGTCATGTTGCTGACGGCCGCGATGTTCACCACCGCCTGCACGATCACGGGCGCGCCGCTCGTCTCGGCGATGTCGGCGACGAAGCAGCGGTCGATCTTGATCTTGTCGAACGGGAAGCGCTTCAGATAGCTCAGCGAGGAATAGCCGGTACCGAAATCGTCGAGTGCGATGCGCACGCCGATCGAGCGGAGCTGATGCAGGATCGAGAGCGCCGCCTCGTCGTCGCGGATCAGCACCGCCTCGGTGATCTCGAGTTCGAGCCGGCGCGGGTCCAGCCCGGACGCGGCGAGCGCGCCCGCAATCCGCAGTGCCAGCGTGTCGCATTTGAGCTGCACCGGCGACACGTTGACCGCGACACGCACATGCGCCGGCCAGGTCGCGGCCTCGTTGCAGGCCATGCGCAGCACCCAGTCGCCGAGCTCGGTGATCAGGCCGGTGTCCTCGGCGATCGGAATGAACTCCGCTGGCGACACCATGCCGCGCTCGGGATGCCGCCAGCGCAGCAGCGCCTCGCAGCCCGACACTTCATTGGTGCGCAGGTCGACCAGCGGCTGATAGTGAATCTCGAAGCCGCCATTCATCAGAGCCTGCCGCAGATCCAGCTCCATGCTCAGGCGCGCCTTGGCGCTCGCATCCATTGCCGGCTCGAAGAAGCGGTGGGTGCGGCGTCCCTCGGCCTTGGCGCCGTACATCGCGAGATCGGCGTTCTTGATCAACTGATCGAGATCGGCGCCGTCCTGCGGCGCCAGCGCGATCCCGATGCTGGCGTCGGTCGAGAGCTGATGGCCGAGACAATGATAGGGCTGCCGAATCGCCTGGTAGATCCGCGTCACGAAGGACAGTACGTCGGCGGACGATGCGATCCCGGTCTGGATCACCGCGAACTCGTCGCCGCCGAGCCGCGCGATCAGGTCGCCCTGCTTGAGGCAGCCGCGGAGACGGCCCGCGATCGCTTTCAACAGCTCGTCGCCGACATGATGGCCGAGCGAATCGTTGATGCCCTTGAATTCGTCGACGTCGATGTAGAGTAGCGCGAACTGGCAGCCATCGGCGACTTTCGCCAGCTCGCGTTCGATCTGCTCGCGGAACAGGGTCCGGTTCGGCAGGTCGGTCAGCGCATCGTAATGCGCCATATGCGCGATCTTTTCGTGATCGCGCCGCCGTTCGGTGACGTCTTCGATCACGTTGATGATGTAACGCGGCTTGCCCGCCTTGTCGCGAATGCCGATACGCTTCGAGATGGTATGTCGCTGGCCACCCGTCCGCCTCGGCCAACTTTGTTCCTTGACCAACAGCTGATCGGGCGATTGCAGCAAGGCGTCATCATCGCGCTTGACGATGACGGCCTCCGGTGCCGGGAGAATATCGGTGGCGGTCTTGCCGACGATCGTCTCGCCCGTTTCGTTGAAGACTTCCTCGGCGATGCGATTGACCAGCAGATATTGCCGCGTTTGAGCGTCCTTTACCGTGATCTGCGACGGAATGTGATCGATGATCTCGCGCAGGAAGGTGTGGTTGCGATCGCGCTCCTGTTCCAGGTCGCGGCGCTCGGTGATGTCTTCGATCGTGGCGACCCATCCGCCCTGCGCGAGAGGGGTGTTGATGACGTGGAAAGCGCGGCCATTGGTCAGCTGATGAGTTCTCGTGGAGACGGTACCTTCGGCGACGGTCCGCATGACGTCCGCGCAAAATTCCGCGACGTTGCCGTCGAATGCGCCGCGCTCCTTGCGATGGTACATCACCTCGCGAATGTGACAGCCGGGCTTGATGACGTCGTGGGACAGACCGAACATATCGGCGTAGCGGCGATTGCAAATGACGATATATCCGGCGGCATCGTACAGGATCAGCCCCTGCGACATGTTGTTGAGGGCGGTATCCAGCCGCTGCCGCTCCAATTCGATTCGCTCCTTGGCCTCGCGGTTCTGCCGGTTGATCTGCCGAATGATGAGATAGAGGATCAGCGCGATCACGGCTGCCGAGAAGCCTGCCGTTGCGACCAGGAAGCCGGTCTGCTGCCGCCAGTCCGCGAGCGCAGCCGACATCGTATTGGTCGCAACGATGATCAGGGGAAAATGATTCAGGGACGCGGCCGAGCCGAGCCGGTCCTCGCCGTCGATCGGGCTCTTGACGCGAAGCGTCTGCTGACCGCCCCTGGTCAGCACCCTCTGCATCAGCGGGGCGTCCTTGAAGCTCCGTCCGATCAATTCTTCGACGTGCGGATAGCGCGCCAGCATCTTGCCTTCGCGATCGAACAGCGAGATCGCCGTGCCCTCGGCAAGCGCGACCGATGCGAAATACTGCCGGTAGCTGTCCGGGTCGATGCGCCGGACCATCACGCCGAGGAAGGTGCCGTCGGCGCCGGTCAGCCGGCGCGCGACGATCGTGGTCCATTGGTCGATGATGAAGCTGCGGACAGATTCCAGGATGACCGGCTCGGCCGCTGGATCCGATTTGAACGTCTGGAAATAAGCGCGCGAGGAGACGTTGATCTTGGACAGGGGCTGGATCCGCGACCAGTTGATCAGTTCGCCGTCGGCATCATAGATCGCGATGTCACCGAGATAGGACACGGAGCCGATCTTGCTGCGGAGCATCTGGTTCGTCGCAGGTCCGGAAATGCGCTCGCGGAACATTGCGGGCGAGGTGATCTCAGGCAGGTTCATCTGCTCGATCACATCGGCGGCGACGCTGTCGGAATCCTGGAATTGCTGATCGAAGTGCCGCGCGATCAGCTGCACCGTGTTTTCCAGCTCGCGTTCGCGGTTGGCGAGGGCCCGCTCGCGAAATTCGCCGACGGCCACGGCCGTGACGATGAAAATGCCCGCGACCAGCAACACGCCGCACAGGGTCAGCCACAGCACAGGACCACGCCGCGCCAAGACCACCCAGCCGTTCCTCGCGGCTAGAGATATTCCGGCTGCAACCTTGGAAAAAACCTGGCGCATTCCCCCTCCCTGCTGGAACAGGAATACATTGCAGAAATGGCGCAAACCTTAGGAAAACCAGTTACCTAAGCATTAATTCGGCCGCGTGGTCGCGTCCGTAGGCCGCGAAGCGGGAATCTCTCGTTGCGGTTGCGCGGCGCGCAATCGCTGCTCTGCATCATTGATGCCGGCTTAGTGCGGGCCGCCTGCACTCTTGCCGCCGCCGGCCTTGCGCAGCCGTCCGACCACGCCGGTCGGAAAGAAGTAGACGCTGGCGATGAACAGCAGCCCGAGCCACAGCAGCCAGCGGTCCGGATGCAACAGCCCCGGCAGCAGCGGCAGGCCGGCTTCGCCCGCCGCCTTGGAGGCGACACCCATCAGCGACTGCAGATAGTTCTGGGCAAGGATGAAGATCGTGGCGCCGATGATCGCGCCGTAGATCGTGCCCATGCCGCCGATCACCACCATCAGCAGGATGTCCAGCATGATCGAGAAGCTGAGCGAGGTGTCGGGACCGGCATAGCGCAGCCACAGCGCGTTCAAGATGCCGGCGCTGGCGGCGACGAGCGCAGCGAGGCAGTTGGCGTAGGTCAGGTGGAACACGGTGCGGAAGCCGAGTGCCTCGGCGCGAAACCGGTTCTCGCGGATTGCCTGCAGCACGCGCCCGAACGGCGAGTTCACCACGCGCAGCAAAGCGAGGATCATCAGGCCAGAGATCGCGAACACCAGGTAGTAGGTCAGGATGCGGCCGTTGATCTCGAAGCCGAACAGGCTTTTCGAGATCAGCACGCTGCCGGGGCGCAGCAATTCGGGCAGCTGAAAGCTGCGCCCGTCCTCGCCGCCGGTCAGCCAGGACAGCTGCGAGGCCAGCACCTGGAAGGCGGAGGCGACCGCGAGCGTGATCATGGCGAAGAAGATCGCGGCCACCCGCAGCGAGAACAGGCCGATGGCAAGCGCGAGCAGCGCTGCGAGCGGCAGGCCGGTGACGATTCCGGTTGCGACCGCGGCCCAGTTCGGGCCCATTCCGTACAAGGCGATCGCAATGGCGTAGCTGCCGATGCCGTAGAACATGGTATGGGCGAACGACACCGAGCCGGTATAGCCGAGCAGCAGGTCGTAGGAGGCGACCAGCGCGGCGAAGACGCAGATCTTGGCCGCGACGTTCAGCGCCTTGGCGCCCGGAAACAGGAACGGCGTCGCGGCCAGCGCCAGGATGATGACGACGAGAAGGAGCGTGAGGACGCGGCTGCGCGGCGGATCGCCTGAGAGAATCATCATCGGCTGGTCACCGCATAGAGGCCGCGCGGCCGCCACATCAGAATGGCGACCATCAGCAGGATGTTGGAGACGAGGGCGAGTTTCGGCACCAGGAAGCCGCCGTAATTGGCAACCATGGCGACCAGGATCGCGCCGATGAAGCAGCCGCCGATCGATCCCAGGCCGCCGATGATGACGACGATGAAAATCAACACGGTGAGGTCGTCGCTCATGGAGGCGTGCACCTGCTCGCGATAGAGCGCCCACATCACGCCCCCGAGGCCGGCCAGCGCCGAGCCCGTCATGAACACGCCGAGGAACAGCCGGCGGATGCGGTAGCCGAGCGCCTCGACCATCTCGCGGTTCTCGACACCGGCACGAATCAGGAGGCCGAGCTTGGTGCGGTTGAGCACGAGCTGGATCGCGATGAAGACGGCGAGCCCGATCAGCATGGCCAGTACGCGGTATTTGGCGACCGCGACGTCGCCGAGGATGAAGGAGCCGCGCAGTGAGGCCGGCAGCGGCATCGGGATGATCTGCGGGCCCCACAGCGCATAGAGCGTCTGCTCGGCGACGATCAGGCCGCCGGTCGTCATCAGGATCTGCTTCAGGTGCTGGCCATATACCGGCAGGATCAGCACGCGCTCGACGACCAGGCCAAGCGCGCCGGAGACTGCCATCGACAGCAGCGCGGCCGGCGCCAGCACCGCGAGGTTCACCCAGAGCGAATCCGCCTGAATTGACGCCGCAAACGGCGCCAGCACCAGCGTTGCGACATAGGCCCCGACGGCGATGAAGGCGCCGTGGCCGAAATTGAGCACGTCCATCAGGCCGAACACGAGGGTAAGGCCGGAAGCCATGATGAAGATCATCATGCCCATGGCAAGGCTCGCGGCGGTCAAGGTCAGCCAGGAGCTGGTCGATCCGATCAGCGGGATCATCAGCAGCGCGAGGGCGATCGGCAGCAGGACCGGCGCGAGATCGCGCTTCGGCTTCGGCAGCGGATCGGTTGCGGCAAGGTCTGTCACTGATGCGCCTCCAGGCTCAGGCCGAGCAGCCGCTCCTGCAGCGGCACGTCGGCGGCGAGCGCCGCCATCTCGCCGCGATGAACGATGGTGCCGTTGTCCATGACCAGCACGCTGTCGCCGAGCTCGCGGGCGGCAAAGAAGTTCTGCTCGACCAGCAGGATCGTCGCGCCCTTGCGCTTGATCTCCTTCAGGCACTCGATCAGCGCCATCACGATGGCGGGCGCGAGGCCCTTGGTCGGCTCGTCGATCAAGAGCAGCTTGCGCGGCTCGATGATGGCGCGCGCGATCGACAGCATCTGCTTCTGTCCGCCCGAGAGACTTCCCGCCCGTGACAGCCAGAACCGGCGCAGCGCGGGGAAGAAGCCGAAGATCCAGTCGAGCTGGGCATCGTCGAGGGGCCCGTCGCGGGCCGCGAGCACCAGGTTTTCTTTGACCGTGAGATCGGAGAACACCGCCATGCTCTCGGGCACGTAGCCGACGCCGAGCCGGGCGATGTCGGGCGTCGCAAGGCTCTCGATGCGCATCCCGGCGAGGGTGATCTCGCCCTTCGAGGCCTGCCACAGGCCCATGATGGTGCGCAGCGTCGTGGTCTTGCCCGCGCCGTTGCGGCCGAGCAGCATCGTGACCTGCCCTTGCGGGACGGCGAGATCGATGCCCTGAAGGATGTGGTAGCGCCCGATATGGGTGTGCACGCCGGAGAGTTTTAAGAGATCGGTCATGCGGCACTCTTTGGCGCAACGCCCAGATAGGCTTCCTGCACGATCGGCGAGGCGATCACCTCGGCGGGCGGGCCGTCGGCAACGAGTTGTCCGTTATGCAGCACGATGATGCGGTCGGCGAGCGAACGCACCACGTCCATCTTGTGCTCGACCAGCAGGATGATCTTGCTCTTGTCCTGCTTGAGCTGTGCGATGAGGTTGAGGACGACAGGCACCTCGTCGATGCTCATGCCGGCGGTCGGCTCGTCGAACATGAAGACCTTTGGCTCCAGCGCGATCATCAACGCCACTTCCAGCTTGCGCTGGTCGCCATGCGACAGCGCGGTCGCGGCGACGCCGCAGCGATTGCCGAGGGCGACCTGGTCGAGGATGGCGTCGGCGCGCGCGATCAGGTCGCGGCGCACCATCCAGGGCCGCAGCATGTCGTAATGGGTGCCGTTCGCCGCCTGCACCGCGAGGCGGACGTTCTCTTCCACGGTGAGGTTCGGGAATAGGTTGGTGAGCTGGAAGGCGCGCCCGAGGCCTGCGCGCGTGCGCATCGGCGCGGAATGCTGGGTGATGTCGGCGCCGTCGAACAGGATGCTGCCGTGCGAAGCGCGCAGCTGGCCCGAGATCAAATTGAAATAAGTGGTCTTGCCGGCGCCGTTCGGCCCGACGATGGCGGTGAGCTCGCCCGGGCGAAACGTGCAGGAGACATTGTTGACCGCGACATGGCCGCCGAAGCGTATGGTGAGATCGCGGGTTTCGAGGGTCAGGGGCATGGGTTTCAAGCGTGTCGGGCTGGTTGTGACACCTCTCCCCGGAAGGGGAGAGGTCGATTGGCTCCTGGCGATGCGCAGCATCGTCCAGTGCAAATCGGGTGAGAGGGCTCGGGTCCCACGAGAGAGCGGAACCCCTCACCCGCGCCTTCGGTGCGACCTCTCCCTATGGAAGAGGTGAAGCGGTCACCGCTTGTTCTTGACCGGAACGTCCATGTCCTCGATCTTCAGCTCGCGCACCGGCTCGAGCACGGCCCAGGCGACGTTCGGATCGACCTTGACCTTGAAGTGATACATGCTCTGCAGCGCCTGATGGTCTTCTTTCCGGAACACCATCTTGCCTTTCGGCGTGTCGAACTCCATGCCTTCCATCGCCGTGATCAGCTTCTCGGTGTCGGTCGACTTTGCCTTGGTGACGGCGGCGACGACGGACATCGCGGCGGCGAAACCGCCGGCGGTGAAGAAGTCCGGCGGCGCGTTGAAGCGCTTCTGGTGCTCGGCGACCAGCCAGTCGTTCACCGGGTTCTTCGGGATCTCATAGAAGTAGTAGGTCGCGCCTTCCATGCCGGGCAGGCCCTTATAGGCGGCGAGCGCCGGCAGGATGTTGCCGCCGGTGGAGAGCTCGATGCCGTAGCGCTTCGGGTCCATGTCCTGGAGTTTTGCCAGCGGATTGCCGGCGCCGGCCCAGATCACCCAGATCACCTTGCGGCCCGGCTTGTCCTTCAGCGCATCGAACAGGCGCTGGCCGACCGCGGTGAAGTCGGTGGTCGAGGTCGGGGCATATTCCTCGGCGGCGAGCGTCGCGCCGGTCTTGGCCAGCGCCTCCTTGAAGGCGGCGACGCCGTCGCGGCCGAAGGCGTAGTCCTGCGCCAGCGTCGCGACGGTGACGCCCTGCTTGCCGATCGCGACCGCGTTCGAGATCGCGTCCTGTGACGAATTGCGTGCGGTGCGGAAGATGTAGCGATTCCACTTCTCGCCAGTAATCTGGTCCGCGACTGCGGGCTCGACGATCAGGATCTTCTTGTTTTCCTCAGCGACGGGGAGAATGGCGAGTGCCGCAGCCGACGAGGTCGTGCCGATCGCGATGTCGGCCTTGTCGTCCTGATAGGCCTCCGCGAGCGCGGCCTTGGCGAGGTCCGGCTTGCCCTGATCGTCCTTGGTGATGACGACGATCTTGCGGCCGTCGAGCGTCATGGTGCCCTTGGTGGCGTATTCAAATCCCATCTTCAGGCCGGTCTCGGTCTGCTTGGCGTAAGCCTCGAGCGGACCGGTCTTGCCGTAGATCAGCGCGATCTTGAGATCGTCGGCCCGTGCGGAAGTGCCCGCGGCGAGCGCGAGAATGGTTGTTGTTATGATGAGTGATCGACGCACGATGGTCCCTCCTGATTCAAAGTTTCTCGGCAACAGCGATTTGCACAACGTTACGAACATTGCAATTAAACCTTCCGGCGAAGCGCGCCGGCGCGTGAGCATGCATCATTTTTGGGCTTGGCCCGCTGTCCCCGAATCGCCGGCCTCGACTTGGCGCCAGTCCGACTGCGCCTCCTCCGCGCTCTCGAAGATATGCGGCGCGACGCCGCGCCTCTCCAGGGCTTCGCCAAGCTTGATGCGCAGGAAGCCCGACGTGGTGTAGCGCGACACGCCGGAATAGAAGCGGTCGACGAGGCTGCGGACCATGGCCGAATAATCGTCCATCAGCTCCGGCAGGATCGAGAAGTTGTCATAATTGACGATGGCATAGACGCGGCGCCCGAGCGGCGCCAGGCGGGCCTCGACGATGGCGGCGATGGTGTCGATCTCGGCCTTGCTGCGTAGCGGATAGCGTTCGAGGTTGACGAAGAACAGGTCCTGCTGCTCGTCCAGTGTGAAGCGCTGGTCGAGCGGGATGGTGAGCAGGCGTTCGCGCAGCTCCATGAGACCCTCGCCGAAGATGCGCGCGTCCATCAGCGCCGGGTCGCGTGGGATCAGCGGCTTGAAATCCATCAGGCGCAGGATGTCGCGCTCGATGTCGATGCCGGGCGCGATTTCGGTGAGCTCTAGCCCGTCGGGCCGCAGTTCGAACACGCAGCGCTCGGTGACGTACAGCGTGCGTTGCTTGCGCGCCGCGGCGAACGGGCCGCTGAAGGTGACGTGCTCGACGCTGTCCACGAACTTGCGCGACTTGGCTTCGTCGAGGATGACGAGCTTGCCGTCGTTCACCGCAATGCGCTGCTTGCCCGCACCGAACGTGCCGACGAAGACGACCTCCTTGGCGTTCTGGCTGATGTTGATGAAGCCGCCGGCACCTGCGAGCTTCGGTCCGAACTTGCTGACGTTGAGATTGCCGGCGCGGTCGACCTGGGCAAGACCGAGGAAAGCGGCATCCAGACCGCCGCCGTCATAGAAGTCGAACTGATAGGGCTGGTCGATCACCGCCTGCGTGTTGATCGCGGCGCCGAAATCGATGCCGCTCGCCGGGATGCCGCCGATCACGCCCGGCTCCGCCGTCAGCGTGATGAGGTCGATGATCCGCTCTTCATTGGCGACCGAAGCGATGCCCTCGGGCATGCCGATGCCGAGATTGACGACGCTGTTGGCCTTGAGCTCGAGGGCGGCGCGGCGGGCGATGATCTTGCGCTCGCTGACCGGCATCACCGGCAGAGAGGCGGCGCGGACGCGGATCTCGCTCGAATACGCCGGGTTATATTGGGTGCCGAAGGTCTGCCAATGGTTCTCGGGCTTCGCCACCACGACGCAGTCGACGAGAATGCCGGGAATCTTGACCTGGCGCGGATTGAGGCTGCCGCTCTCGGCGACGCGCTCGACCTGGGCGATGACAATGCCGCCGGAATTGTGCGCCGCCATGGCGATGGCGAGCGCTTCCAGCGTCAGCGCCTCCTTCTCCATGGTGAGATTGCCGTCGGGATCGCCCGTGGTGGCGCGAATGATCCCGACCTGAATCGGAAACGTCTTGTAGAGCAGGCACTCCTCGCCGCGCAGCGTGATCAGCTCCACCATGTCCTCGGTGGTGCGCGCGTTCAGCTTGCCGCCGCCGTGCCGGGGATCGACGAAGGTGCCCATGCCAACGCGGGTGATGTGGCCGGGCCGGTGCGCGGCGATGTCGCGGAACAGATGCGTGATCACGCCCTGCGGCAGGTTATAGGCCTCGATCTGGTTCGCGATCGCGAGCTGCTGCAATTTCGGCGCAAGGCCCCAATGCCCGCCGATCACGCGCCGGACCAGCCCTTCATGCGCGAAATGGTTGAGGCCGCGCTGCTTGCCGTCGCCTTGTCCAGCCGCATAGACCAGCGTCAGATTGCGCGGTTTGCCCTGCGTATAGGGCGCATCGCCCTCCTGCGACAGATAGAGCTCCTCCAGCGCGATCGCGAGCTCCTCGGCAAAGCCGATGCCGACGAAGCCGCCGGTCGCCACCGTGTCGCCGTCGCGGATCAGCATGACGGCTTCGGTCGCCGAGACGACCTTGCCCTTCTCGGAATTGCGCAAATAAGGCAGGGCTGGATGGTGGCTCACGGCGTTCCTCCCGCTCCCTGGACCGTATGCCTTGTTATGCTTGATCTTATCGCGAAGAGCAGCCCCGGAACAGGTTGCTCCTCGCGACACAAGAGGCAACATGAAGACATTCAGGACTGCGCTATCTTGCGCGTTTCGGTGGCGAAATAGACCGAGACCACGGTGATCAGCGCCAGCGCGATCATGTAGAGCGAGATCGGCCAGGTCGCCGGCGCATAGGCCGTCATCAATCCCGTCGCGATCAGCGGCGACAGCGCGCCGGCGAAGATCGAGGCGAGGTTGTAGCCGAGCGAGACGCCGCTATAGCGCACCTTGGTGCCGAACAGCTCCGACAGGAAGCTCGCTTGCGGCCCGTACATCGCGGCATGACCGACGGCAAGGCCCAGCACGATCGCGATCCAGGCGTATTGCGGGTTCCTGGTCGCGAGCAGCATGAACAGCGGGAACGACATCAGCGCCGAGAACACCGCGCCGAAGATGTAGATCGGCCGCCGCCCGAGCCGGTCGGAGAGCGCGCCGAAGGCGGGGATGGTGACGGTCTCGATCGCCGCGCCGATCAGCACGCCGTTGAGCATGTCCTGCTTGTTCATGCCGAGCGATTGCGTGGCATAGGCGAGCACGAATGTCGCGTAGATGTAGAAGAAGCCGTTCTCGGCGAAGCGCGCGCCCATCGCGAGCAGGATGTTCTTGGGATACATCCTGATCGCCTCGAGGATCGGCATCTTCACTTCCTGCTTGGTGTCCTTGACCTTCTGGAACTCCGGCGACTCCGCGATGGTGAAGCGGATCCACAGGCCGACTAGCACCAGCGCGATCGAGAACAGAAACGGGATACGCCAGCCCCAGGCATAGAGCTGGGCGTCAGTCAGCATCGCCGATACCACGGAGAACACCAGCGTGCCGAGCACGAGGCCGAGCGGCGCCCCGAGTTGCGGCCAGCTGCCGTAGAAACCTTTCTTGTCTGAGGGTGCATGCTCGACCGCCATCAGCACCGCGCCGCCCCATTCGCCGCCAAGGCCGAAGCCTTGGATCAGCCGGCACGTCACCAGCAGGATCGCGGCCCAGATGCCGGCGGTCTCGTAGGTCGGCAGAAAGCCGATCGCCGCGGTCGCCGCGCCCATGATCAGCAGCGTCAGATAGAGCATGGTCTTGCGGCCGATCTTGTCGCCGTAGTGCCCGAACACGACGCCGCCGAGCGGGCGCGCGACGAAGCCGAGCGCGTAGGTCGCGAAGGCCAGCAGGGTTCCCATCATCGGGTCGAAGGTCGGAAAGAACAGCTTGTTGAAGATCAACGCGGCGGCGGTGCCGTAGAGGAAAAAGTCGTACCACTCGATGGCCGTGCCGATCAGGCTCGCGGTGGCGACCGTGACGTGCGACGGGTTTTTCGCCTGAAGCTGATGGACCGAGATCGCTTCGCTCATCTTGCGTCCTCCCTTGGTTTTCGAATGCGCATGTGCAGCATGCGTCATTGTGCAAAAGCGAAGAGCAAGCTCCGCGCCAGTTGCCGCAGGCTTGCGCAGATGGCTGAAAACCCAGCAGATTCAGCGAAGGCATCAGGAAAGCGCGGCCAGGCCGCGTGTCAGGAATCCGAGACTCCGGACATGCCCAGTCTCGAAATTCAGACGGAGGCCGGGCCTGCGGCCAGGCCGAACTTGGCGAGCTTCTTGTAGAATGTCGCGCGCGAGATCCGCAGCATCCTGGCGGCCTCGGTGATCTGGCCGTTGCTGGCGGCGAGCGCCTGTTCGAGCGTGTGCTTCTCGAATTCGGCCTCGGCTTCGGCATAGGGCACCACCATTCCGGCCGGGCGCTCGGCCGGTGCAAGCCTCGCCTCGGTGCCGATCGGGAGGATGCGGGCGACATCTTCGCCGGTCAGCCGCCCGGAATCGCTGAGGATCAGCGCGCGCTCGAGGATGTTGCGGAGCTCGCGGACATTGCCCGGCCAATCGTAACGGGCGAGCGCGGCGAGCGCGCTCGGCGTGATCTTCGCCTTGACGTAGTCGCCGGACGCGCTGATGTCGTCGAGCAGCCGGGCGCAGATGTCGGGGAGATCGTCGAGGCAGTGGCGCAGCGGCGGCAGGTCGACCGAAAGCACGTTGAGACGGTAGTAGAGGTCGGCGCGAAATGCGCCGTCGCTGACGCGCTTGCGCAGGTCCACGTTTGTGGCGGCGATGACGCGGACGTCGACCCTGGTGATCTTGTCCGAGCCGAGCGGCTCGATCTCACGCTCCTGGAGCACCCGCAGGAGTTTTGCCTGGAGCTGCAGCGGCATCTCGCCGATCTCGTCGAGGAACAGCGTGCCGCCGTCGGCAATGCGGAATTTGCCCTCGCGTCCCCGTCGGTCGGCGCCGGTATAGGCGCCCGGCGCCGCACCGAAGAACTCCGACTCGATCAGCGTGTCGGGAATGGCGGCGACGTTGACGCTGACGAACGGCTTCTCGGCGCGCGAGGAGGCATTGTGGATGGCCTGCGCCAGCATCTCCTTTCCGGTTCCGGTCTCGCCTGTGAGCAGAACCGTGACGTTCTGCCGCGCGGCTCGGCTTGCGAGCTCCTTGGCCCGGGCGATGGCCGGCGTCGCGCCGACGAAATCGGCGAAGGTGAAGCGCGCCGCGCGGGGGTTGGACAATTGCCGGCGCGCCAGCCGCAGATCGCTCTCGAGCTGGGCGACGCGGGCGAGCAGCGGCTTCAGGCTTTCGAGATGATCATAGAGCACGAAGCCGATCGCGCCGATCACCCTCCCGTTCTCGTCCTCGATCGGCATGCGGGTGACGACGAGCTGCTCGCCGCCGAGCTCCATGATGTCGAGCAGGATCGGCTCGCCGGTCTCGGCCACCTTCCGCATCAGGCTGTTCGGGATGACCTCCTCGATCGGCCGGCCGATCGCCTCGGTCGTATGGTTGAGACCGAGCGCGGCAAGGTATTTCTCGTTGACGTAGACCACGCGCCCGCCACGGTCGATCGCGATCGCGCCCTCGCAGAGCCTTTCCAGCCGCTCGAACAGCGTCTCCATCGCGCGCGCACGGAGATAGGCGGGATCGCTGATGGAGGAGGCGGGCATGACGTACCTCGCGGGAAGCCTGGCTGCTTATTAGCAAAAGACCAGCAATTTCAAAGGGGATTTGATTGGAGAATTCGGGCCGCCGCCACTGCCCCTACCGCCGATACCCGCTCGCCCGCGAATAGCCCTGGCGATTCTGTTGCATCGGCCGGCTCGCCACGCTGATCCGCGCCTCGCTGGAGACGGTCGTTGCCAGCTTCAGCTCCTCCAGAAAGATCGGCCGCGAGAAGTAATAGCCCTGCGCGAAGCGGATGTTGGTCGCGGCCTGCAGATAAGCCAGCTCCTCGTAGGATTCGAGGCCTTCGGCGATCACCGTCATGCCGAGCGCTTCGCTCAAGGATTCGATCGCGCGCAGAATGCCCTGGCTGCGCGGGCGCTTATGGATGTCGGTGATGAAGGAGCGGTCGATCTTGATCTCGTCGGCCGTGATGTCGGCCAGCGCCGAAAGCGAGGAATAGCCGGTGCCGAAATCGTCGATGGAGATGCCGACACCGAGTTTGCGGAACATCGGCAGGATCTCGGCCTGAAAATGATTCTTGGCGACGAAGGCATTTTCCGTCACCTCGATCATGAAGCGATGGGGAAAGCCGGTGTCGTCCAGCGCCTGCGCAAAGCTGCGCATGAACTCGGGATTGCCGGCCTGCTCGGCGGCGACGTTGATGCTGATGGTCGCTTCCGCGCCGAACGTGTCGTTGATCAGGTCGATCGATTTGACGATCTCGGCGAGCACGAGATGGGTCAGCTCGTCGATGAGGCCGAGCTCGCCGGCGAGGCTGATGAACGAGCCCGGCGCCTGGATCACGCCTTCGTCGTCGCGCAGGCGTACCAGTGCCTCGATGCCCTTCACGGCCTGTGTGCGGATGTCGACCTTGGACTGGAAGGCGCAGCAGAAGCGCTTTTCCAGGATGGCGAGCCGCAGCGACTGCTCGACCTTCATCCGCGCCTGCGCCTCGCGTTCCATGCTGGCGTCGAAGAAGGCGGCCAGTCCCTTGCCGTTGTTCTTGATGCGGTACATCGCGATGTCGGCGTTCTGCCGCAGCGTCTCGAAGCTTCGTCCATGCTCGGGATAGAGGCTGATGCCGACCGAGGTCGAGGCGAAGACTTCCGAATGATCGATGAAGAACGGCGCGGTCAGCCGCTTCAGCGTCGATTGCATGAATTCGGCGACTTCCTCCTGGCTCTGGATCGGCGAGAGCAGCAGCAGGAATTCGTCGCCGGAGATGCGCGACAGCATGTCCGAATCGCGCAGGTCGCGCCCGAGCCGCTTCGACAGCTCGACCAGCAGCGCGTCGCCCACGGCGTGACCGTAATAGTCGTTGATGTGCTTGAAATTGTCGACGTCGAGAAAGGCCAGTGCAAAGCGCTCGTCGCCGCGATCGCGCGCGAGCAGGCTGTTGGCGCGATGCTCGATCACGCGCCGCGAGGGCAGGCCGGTCAGCTCGTCGAAATAGGCGGAGCGGAACAGCTGGTCCTCGAAATTCTTCTGCTCGGTGATGTCGGACGACGCCGAGATCAGGAGCTCGCGTCCGGCGAGCCGAACGGGACGATGGATCGTGAGCAGCACCTGGCGCGCCGCGCCGTCGTGAAGCGCTTCCTCGGTGACGACCGGCTGGCCGGCGCTGAGCGCCTTGCGGCAGGCTTCGCGGCGCGGCGCCAGATCGGGTGAGGGACGGCTGCCGTCCATGCCGAGCTGGGCAGCAGCTGCGTCGTTGACCAGCAGAAGCTCGCCATGCGCGTCCTGCACGGTGAGGCCGGCCGGCAGCATTCTAACGATTTCCTTGAGAAAACCGAGCTCGGCTTCAGTCGCGCCGGAATATCTATTGTCGTTCATAGAAGTCATGAATCTTGTTGTTTCAGCGCGCCTTTGCAATGGCCGCGATCTTGCGCGGTTCCCTCTTAAGTTTGGTTAAGGGGTCGGGAGAAATACGGGGGTGTTTTGGAGAAAACTTGCGACGATGCGACGCGCGCCGACGATCGTCATTAACAGAGGGTCAACGACGCATGCGAAACCGCGCGCGCAGTGCGCGGGCTCGCTTTCGCTTTGGATGCGCGATCAGTCTTGTTTGAATCGATGCGCGCGCCGGAGGGTCACGTCTCCCCGCCGGCGAGAGGTGATCCGACCGAGTCTTGCTCTCCGCTAGCCGCTCTTGGGGATGCGGCATTGCATGATGCAATGCAGCCCCGACTTGAGATACGAGATCTCGGTCCTGCCATCGAAGGCCGACAGTGCCGATTTCAGCAGCTTGGTGCCGAAGCCGGGCTCGGACACCTTGTCCACGCTCGGCCCCTCGGTTTCGTCCCAGGTGATGGTGAGGCGGTCGTCGTTGATGGTCCAAGACACCTGCAGCAGACCGCGCGGTGCGGAGAATGCGCCGTACTTGCCTGCATTGGTCGCGAGCTCGTGAAACATCAATGACAGCGTGACCGCGAGCTTCGGCGGCAGGAACAGCCGCTCACCATTGAGAGTGAATCGGACATGGCCATAGGGCCCGAGCTCGGAGATCAGGAGGTCGCGGATATCGCAGCCCCCCTTGTCGATCCGCGAGATCAGATCGTCGGTCGCGGCCAGCGAGCGCAGCCGGGGATCAATCCGGGTCCACACCTGCGGCTGGTCGTGCAGCACCTGGTGCAGCACGGCATGCACTGTCGACAGCTTGTTCTTCAGCCGGTGCTGGAGCTCGTCGACCAGCAGCTTGCGATAATCTTCTTCCTCGATCAGGCGCTTGGAGATCCGGCGCTGGTCCGCCAGCATGATGCGATAGTGCTCGACACCCCAGATGGTGATCGCGCAGACGACCCAGTAAAGCGCGAGCAGCGCAAATCGCGCGCGATCGGCAATAGCGTCGCCGAAATTCAGGACGACGCCGAGCACGCCGCCGACCAACGCCGTCACGATGCCGATCCGAAATCCGCCCAGGGCAGCGGCAAAGAACACGGCGGGGAAGTACGGCGTGAAGTAGATGTCGGGGCGAATCTGAGCGAGACCCCAGCGGATGAGGGTCGCGCCCAGCAGGCAGATCACCGCAAACGAGATGCTCAGGCCGAGCGAGGGCGGCGCGGCGCCCTGCCAGGCCTTGCGGAACTCGTCGATCAGCTTCCTCATACGCAGCCCGGTTGTGATAGGCATTCGAAAAGCGAGCGGCCGGTGAGGATGTTACGCATGCCGCCCGCAGGAGCATAGCTTGCCTTGGCGGAAGCGGGCAGGGATAGTGGCCGCTGCGGTGAGGGCGGCGGCCGACATTCGCCATTTGGCATCAAATCGCTCGAAAAAAGGAACATTCCATGGGCAGGCTGGACGGCAAGGTTGCGGTGATTACGGGGGCGACGAGCGGGATCGGATTGCGCACTGCGGAAGTCTTCGTTGCCGAAGGTGCCAAAATTGTGATCGCGGGTCGGCGCGTACCGGAAGGCGAAGCGCTGGCGGGGCAGCTCGGGGCCAATTGCATCTTCCGCCAGACCGACGTCACGGTCGAAGCGCAGATGCAGGCGCTGATCGCGCTCGCGGTCGAGAAATTCGGCAGGATTGATTGCCTGTTCAACAATGCCGGCGGCCCGGCACAGACCGGCGGCATCGAGGGCCTTGAGGTCGAGCGGTTCGATGCGGCCATGGCGACCCTGGTCCGCAGCGTCATGCTCGGCATGAAGCACGCCGCTCCCTACATGAGGAAGCAGGGGGCAGGCAGCATCATCAACAATGGCAGCATCGCCGGCCGCCTCGCCGGCTTCTCGTCCTCGATGGTCTATAGTGCGGCCAAGGCGGCGGTGATCCATCTCACCAAATGCGTGGCGATGGAGCTCGGTGAATCGAATGTCCGCGTCAACTCGATCTCGCCCGGCGCGATCGCAACCGGCATCTTCGGCAAGGCGCTGGGGCTCTCGACCGACGCCGCGGAGAAGACGCCGGCAGTGATGCGCGAGGTCTACAAGACCGCGCAGCCGATCCCGCGCGCCGGCCTTCCCGATGACATCGCCCATGCCGCGGTGTTCCTGGCCAGCGACGAATCCAGTTTCGTCAACGGCCACGACCTCGTCGTCGACGGCGCCATGACCGGCGGCCGCAACTGGAGCCAGCAGCAGCAGGGCTATGTGGCGCTGCGCAAGGCGTTCGATCAGGAGGCGTAGGGGGCGCTCTCGTGCCCAGGACGCGGCGCAGCGCTGTCCTGGCGATGCGAAGCATCGTCCAGTTCAGCGATGCGCTGCAGAGCCGGGGGCCATCTCTCCAGGCCGAACGTGTCGCAAGATTCTGGGTCCCGGCTCGCGCTTTGCGCGTCCGGGACACGCAAGCTCACGCCGCCCTCACCGTCACCCGCAACCCATCCCGCGGCTTCGGGATCGGCCACATCTGCCAGTCCGGCTTGTAGCCGGGTGCGAGCGACACCTCGATATTCTCCAGGAAATGCCGTGCGATGCATTTCGCCTGCATAGAGGAGACTGCTGGAAGCGGTCGTCTCGATGGACGAGGCGCTCGCTCCGACGCCGCCAAGACGTTCTGTCGAACCGGCGGCCATGCTGCCTACCGCTTTGCCGCTTCCTTCTGCAGGTCCGGGGCGTTGACGGCGGGAATGGCGACGCGGCCGGGGCCGGTCACCTTCAGCGCCTCGGCGGCCTTCTCGTTCTCCAGGATCTTGGCCATCACCGCCTGACCCGCACGCTCGAAGATCGCGCGGTTCTCGATCACGAATTTCTGCGACTTGCGAAGACCGTCGATATAGCCGTTGATCTCTGGCACGACGTAGCGCGCCACCATGTCCCAGCTGCGGCGCGTGGCTTCCGGATTGGCCCAGTCGTGCACGAAGCCGATGATGGCGCCGACGCCGCCGGAGACCTGCATCACGTTCTTGATGGTTTTGACGAGATCGTCGGGCGTGCCGATCGTGGACGCGGCGCCCTCGACGAACGCGGTCTTGTCCACGGCTTCATCGGGCGAAGAGAACGCGGTGAGCCCCGGCCGCTGCAGCGTGCCGACATTATATTCGTTGTGCCAGCGCATCAGGCCGGCGCCGGCCTCACGGCGGGCTTGTTCACGCGTTTCGGCGATATGCCAGGTCAGCAGCACGCGCCAGTCGGCGCGGTCGACCTTTGTGCCATGCTTCTTGGCGGCATCTTCGGCGAACTGCCACTGCTGCTGCAGCGACATCAGGCCTTGTGTGGTCATCGATCCCAGCGAGATGATGCCGATGCCGTATTTGCCGGCCAGCGTCATGCCGGAGGGCGAGATCTGCGAGGCCACCACGAACGGCATCTCCTCCTGCAAGGGCAGGATCTGCAGCGCGGCATCGTTCATCGTGAACCAGTCGCTCTTGGCGGTGACGCGCTCGCCGTTGAAGAGGCGGCGGATGATGCCGATCGCCTCGTCCTGACGGTCGCGCTGGGTCATCGGATCGATGCCGAGCGTGTGCGCATCGGAGGCCAGCGCGCCCGGACCGGAGCCGAAGATGGCGCGGCCGCCGGTCATGTGGTCGAGCTGCACCATGCGCTGGGCGACGTTGAAGGGATGGTGATAGGGCAGCGACACCACGCCGGTGCCGAGCTTGATCCGCTTCGTGCGCTCGCCGGCGGCGGCCAGGAACATCTCGGGCGATGCGATCATCTCCCAGCCGGAGGAATGATGCTCGCCGCACCAGAACTCGTCATAGCCGAGCGCATCCAGCTGCTCGACCAGGTCGAGATCGCGCCGGAACTGCAGCATCGGATGCTCGCCGATCGGGTGATGCGGGGCAAGGAAGGCTCCGAATTTCAGGCGCGCCATGGCGTTCTCTCCGGCTGGATTTTCTGCTTGTTGAAGCGGCGAGGCTACGTGCTCGCGGAAGCGAACGCAATCGCACGATGTCCCGCATGACGGAATGCAGACATGCGTTGAATCTTCCTCCTGTCCCCGCTTGCGGGGAGAGGCGAAGAGAAACGCGCGAAGCCTACCTGTGAGGTAATCGCGGTGCCACTCGCGATCTGAAATCATCGGGGCAACCATAGTCCAAAGTCGTGCCCCAATGCATCAGATCGTCACAAAGCCGCTCGATTCGACCCGCCGCTGGTGGGTGCTGGCCATCGTCGTGGCCGCCCAGTTCATGTTCGGCGTCGACGCCTTCGTGGTCAATGTCGCGATTCCCACCATCGCCGTCGAGCTGAAAGCCTCGCCGGCCGAGATCGAATCCGTCATCGCGATCTACCTCATCGCCTATGCCACGCTGGTCGTGACCGGCGGCCGGCTCGGCGACATCCACGGCACAAAGGATGTCTTCCTGGCCGGCGTGCTCGGCTTCACGGCGACCTCGCTGTGGTGCGGACTCGCACAATCCGGCGTCGAGCTGATCGTCGCGCGGCTGGCGCAGGGCGCGACCGCGGCGTTGATGGTGCCGCAGGTGCTGGCGACGCTGCATCTTTTGTTCACCGACGACGAGCGCAACCGCGCCTTCGCCATTTACGGCATCGTGCTCGGGCTTGCGGGCGCCGCGGGCTTCCTGCTCGGCGGTTTTCTCGTCACAATCGATCTCGCGGGCACCGGTTGGCGCTCGGTGTTCTTCGTCAATGTGCCGTTTGGCCTTGTCATCGCGACTGCGGCCTGGCGCATCATGCCGTCGGTGCGGCGACGGGCGGGTACAAGGCTCGACATCAGGGGCAGCGTGGTGCTGTTCGCGGGGTTATTGTGCCTGATCGGCCCGCTGCTGTTCGGTCACGATCTCGGCTGGGCGCCGTGGCTGTGGGCGGTGATGGCAGTCGGCGGCGTGATCCTCACCGCGTTCCTGAGGCTGGAGCAAGCGGTCGCAGCCGCCGGCGGCATGCCGTTGGTCGATCTCACGCTGCTGGCGGACGCCGCCTTCCTGCGCGGCCTCGGCGCCGTCTTCTTTTTCTTCCTTGCCAATCTCTCGTTCTATCTGGTGATGACGCTGTTCATGCAGCGCGGCCTGAATATCACACCGCTCGCGGCCGGCATGGCCTTCATTCCGCTGGCGCTCGCCTTCGTCGTGGCCTCGCGCCACAGCGGTGTGCGGGTACGGCATCGCGGCACCAAGGTGTTGACTGAAGGCTGCATGTTGCAGATCGCAGGTCTTGCGGCGCTTGCGCTTGTTGCGGGCCGTGTCGATGCTCCGTCGCCGCTCCAGCTCGCGCTGACCATGATCATCTTCGGCTACGGTCAGGGACTGGTGATGGCACCGCTCTCGGGCGCGGTGCTCTCGACGGTGAAGCCCGCCGCCGCAGGCTCCGCATCCGGCATATACGGTACGATGGCGCAGATCGGAAATGCGGCCGGAGTGGCCGCAATCGGCGCGGTGTTCTTCGCGATCGAATCATTGCAATCAGCGCGCGCAGGATTCCTCGTGTCGCTCGTGCTGTTTGTGACATTCATCATGATCTGTGCCGCATTTCTGGCGCGGATGCGCCGTGTATAGGCACGAAGTTGAGGCGCGACGGTTAATGCATGCGGATTCCAGCGGATTTCCCGCGATTTTCGCTGGGATTGACAGCGCACGGTCTTTTTATTTTGCAACGCAGCAACTATCTGGTTGGGCTGGACGTTGGAATGTCGCCCACCAGGAAGCTGCCGTGTCGTTAGCCCGAAATGTCGATCTGTTGAGACGTCTGCCCAAGCTGGACGGTCTGCGCTTTGCCGAGCTCGGCCGCAGCGCGGATTCATCCAGCCCGCTGCGAGAGGTCACGGGCTTCGGTGACAATCCGGGGGCCTTGCGCATGTTCGCCTTCGTGCCGGCGCAGCTGCAGAAGCCGCGCGCGCTCGTCGTCGTGCTGCATGGCTGCGGCCAGACCGCGGCCGCTTACGATCTCGGCGCCGGATGGTCGACGCTGGCGCAGCATTACGGCTTCGCGCTGTTGATGCCCGAGCAGCAGCGCATCAACAATGCCAACACCTGCTTCAACTGGTTCAATCCGGAGGACACGATGCGCGGCAGCGGCGAAGCGCATTCGATCCGCGAGATGATCGCGCATATGGCGGACGCGCACCGCATCGATTCCAGGCGCATCTTCATCACCGGCCTTTCCGCCGGCGGCGGCATGACGTCGGTGATGCTCGCGACCTATCCGGAGGTCTTCGCGGCCGGCGCTGTTATCGCCGGATTGCCCTATGGCATCGCCTCGAATCTGCGCGAGGCGCTGGACGGCATGTTTCATTCCCCGGCGCGTCCTGCGCGCGAGCTCGGCGATCTCGTACGCAGCGCCTCTGATCATCGCGGGCCCTGGCCGAAGATCTCGGTGTGGCATGGCAGTGCCGACCGCACTGTCAATCCCGGCAATGCCAACGAGATCGTCAAGCAGTGGCTCGACTTGCACGAACTGCCCGAAGTGCCGATGGCGGAGACCAATGTCGACGGCTATCCGCGTCAAACCTGGTGGAACAACGACGGCGAGACGCTGGTCGAGTCCTACGCCATCACCGACATGGCGCATGGCACGCCGCTTGGGCTAGCCGACAACGACCAGCGCTACGGCATGGAAGGCGCGTTCCTGATCGAGGCCGGCATCTCCTCGTCCTATCACATCGCAAAGTTCTTCGGCCTGACCGGCTGGATCGCGGAAGCGAAGAAGAAGGTGGAGGCAAAGCCGGCTCTGACGCCCGCACCACATCTCGCCCGCTCGATCCGCTCTGCGGTCGCAGAGCCGGCCGAGCCGAAGCGAGAAAAGTCTTACGGCTTCGATCTCGGCCAGATCATCACGCGCGCGCTGACCGCCGCGGGGCTGATGAACTAGCTCGCCGCTGTCGTCCCGGACAAGCGCGCCCGAAGCGCGCGCCGATCCGGTACCCATAACCACACGCGGATGTGGTTGCGGGGACCCGGAGTTATCAGGCCGCGTCAAACTTCTCCCTGTGGTTATGGATCCCGCTTGTCCGGGACGACGGCGGAGCTTGTGGCGGCGCCGTCGACTCAGCCCGCCGAAGCTATCGTCTGATCGATCACCTCGATCGGCGTCACCGTCACCTCGCCGCCCGCAATCTTCCGCGTCATCTCCTGATAAGCCCTGAAGAAGTCGCGCGATTGCAGAGCTTTTTGCGCGCCCTCATCGCTGGCGCTGGCGAGGTGGAAATAGCTGCCCTCGTCGCGCGCCTTCAGGACGCGATAGAAGATACGTCCTTTCAGCTCCGGATCGCCGTCGATCGCCTTGATGAAGCGGGCGATCTCCCGGTGCCATTCTTCCGTCGTGCCGTTCTTGAACTGGTATCTGATCATGAAGTGCTTCATGCGACGCTCCTTGGTTCGTCTTGTGCGTCATCATCTGCGCCTTGCGCGCGGTCCTGCAAGTATGGACAAAATTGATAGTATGGACTTTTTCGCCGCCGCTCCTATTCTTGCCGCGTGGCGTTTTCGAGCGAAGTGGATGCCGGTTCGCGTAAGAAAACTGGCTGCGCATGGAGGAGACGACATGGCGAAGGCAAGAGCGATCCCGCTGCGCGCCTGTCCGGTTGCGGCGTTTCAGAAGATGATCAGCGGCAAGTACAAGCTGCGCATCGTCTGGGATCTCAAGGATGGCCCGCGCCGCTATGGCGAGATCAGAAGCGGTCTGCTGCGCGGCACCGAGGGCAGCGCCGCGATCACGCCGCGCGTGCTCAGCCGCGAATTGAAGGCGCTGACCGAGAGCGGCCTGATCGACCGCAAGGATTTCGGCGAGGTGCCGCCGAAGGTGGAATATCGCCTCACGCGCAAGGGCAAGAGTTTCGTGCCCGTCGTCGCCGCCATTCGCGAATGGGGCGAGCGCCATCTCGGCGAGCCCGTGCTCGCCGAGGCGGCGGAGTAGTCCTACATCTCGCCGGTGATGAACGGATTGGTCATCCGCTCCTGGCCGATGCTCGAGCCGGCGCCATGGCCGCAGATGAAGCCGACATCGTCGCCGAGCGGCAGCAACTTCGTCTTGATTGAATTGATCAGCGTGGCGTGACTGCCGCCGGGCAGGTCGGTGCGCCCGACCGAGCCAGCGAACAAGACGTCGCCGACATGGGCGAAACGCAAGTCCTTGTTGAAGAACACCACGCTGCCGGGCGAATGGCCGGGGCAGTGCAGGATGTCGAATTGCAGGCTTCCAATCGACACGCTGTCGCCTTCGTCGAGCCAGCGGTCAGGCGTGAAGTCGCGACCTCCGGTCATGCCGAAGCGCGCGCCGCTTGCGACGACATTGTCGAGCAGGAACTTGTCCGCGACATGCGGACCCTCGATCGGCACCCTCAGTGCATCGCGCAGCTCGGCCGCGCCGCCGACATGATCGATATGGCCATGGGTCAGCCAGATTTTCTCGACGGTGACGCCCGTCTGCTTGATCGCTTCCAGGATCTTCGGCACGTCGCCGCCGGGATCGATCACCACGGCCTTCTTGGAAGGCTCATCCCAGATGATGGTGCAGTTCTGCTCGAACAGCGTCACGGGAACGATGATCGCGCCCGCCTTGGCTTTGGTGTCGTTTTGCTCGGTCATGACCTCACAATGCCGATTTTTGCCGAGCCGCCAAGCAAAAGATTCGGGCCGCCTCCCGGGAACACCCGTCACACGGCCGTTCCAATTGGCCTGCCAATTTGAACCGGGGCGTTGCTGTCGCGTTCTCCCGCGCAAGGCGTAGATTCGGGTGGTCTTCCGGCATGGCTCACGGCAACGAGAATTGGTGGCGCGACGGCATCTTCTATCAGATCTATCCGCGCTCGTTTCAGGACTCCAACGGTGACGGTGTCGGCGATCTCGCCGGCATCCTGCGGCGGCTGCCTTACGTCAAATCGCTCGGTGTCGACGCGATCTGGCTGTCGCCGATCTTTCCCTCGCCGATGGCCGATTTCGGCTACGACATCTCCGATTATGTCGGCATCGAGCCGCTGTTCGGCACGATGGCGGATTTCGATGCGCTGCTCGCGGCCGCCCACGACAATGGCCTCAAGCTGATCCTCGACCTCGTGCCGAACCACACCTCCGACCAGCATCCCTGGTTCATCGAGAGCCGCGCCTCGCGCGACAATCCCAAGCGCGACTGGTACATCTGGCGCGATCCGGCACCCGGCGGCGGCGTGCCGAACAACTGGCTGTCCGAGTTCGGCGGCAGCGCGTGGCAATTCGACGAGACGACGGGCCAATATTACTATCACGCCTTCCTCGCCCAGCAGCCGGATCTCAACTGGCGCAATCCGGAGGTTCGCACCGCGATCTATGACGTGATGCGATTCTGGCTGGACAGGTGCGTCGATGGTTTTCGCGTCGACGTGATCTGGCACCTGATCAAGGACGCCGAATTCCGCGACAACCCGCCGAACCCGCATTATGTCGAGGGTCGGCCGCCGAACGAAAGAATCCTGACGCAATACTCGACCGACCAGCCGGAAGTGCATGACGTCATCGCCGAGATGCGGCGTGTCACCGATTCCTATGGCGCGCGCGTCCTGATCGGCGAGATCTATCTGCCGCTGCACCGCCTGATGGCCTATTACGGCAACGATCTGACCGGCGCGCAGATGCCGTTCAATTTCGCGCTGCTCTCGACCTTCTGGAGCGCGCGCTCGATCGAGAAGATCATAGAGGATTACGAGAGGTCGCTGCCGCGCGGCGCCTGGCCGAACTGGGTGCTCGGCAATCATGATCGCCCGCGCGTGGCGAGCCGGGTCGGGCCGGAGCAGGCCCGCGTCGCGGCCATGCTGCTGCTGACGCTGCGCGGCACGCCGACGCTTTACTACGGCGACGAGATCGGCATGCACCAGCTCGCGATCGCGCCGGAGGATGTGCGCGATCCCTTCGAGAAGAACGTGCCCGGCATCGGTGTCGGCCGCGACGGCTGCCGCACGCCGATGCAATGGGATTCGTCGAACTTCGCCGGCTTTTCGGAGGTGAGGCCGTGGCTGCCGCTGCCGGAGGACCATATCCACGAGAATGTCGCCAATCTCGAAGCCGATTCGCGCTCGATCCTCAATCTCTACAAGCGCCTGATCGCCGTGCGGAGGGGCTGTCCCCCGTTGGTCGTAGGCGATTATCATCCGGTCGCGGCGCAAGGCGATCTCCTGATGTACCGCCGCGAGGCCGGCGGCAGGACGGTGATTGTGGCACTCAATCTCGGTCCCGATCCGATCGCGGTGACCACCAGCGCGATCGGTTTCGACAGCAGGATATTGCTCTCGACGTTTCTGGATCGCGAAGGTGATGGGATCGAAGGCGTGCTGGATTTGCGCGGCAACGAGGGGGTCATCGTCGCTCCACCCTAGCTGTCGTCCCGGATGGGCGCAGCTCTTGGCAACGCCAAGCGTTGTGGAGGGCGGAGCGACGATCACCATAGCCACAGGGAGCTGTTTTGCGACGATTCGGAGTTGCCGGGTCGCTCCACTCTTCATTCTGCGGTTATGGGTCCCGGATCTACGCGCGCTCGAGGCGCGCTTGTCCGGGACGACAGCTGTGAGCGTGGGGACAGCGAAGAGACCACATCACCCCCGATGCTTCTTATCCCGCACCGTAGCTTCGTCGATGTCGCTCCGCTTCAACAGATAGTCCAGCCCGCCGACGCGGTACCAGCGGTAGCCGTATGGCTCCAGCACGACGCGGTGCTGGCCGCGCTTGTCGGCGTGGCTGTGGTCCTCCGCAAGCAGGTTGATCAGGTGCGCGCCAGTCTCGCCGGGCAATCCGGCCGAGAACGCGATCTCGCGCGGTTTCTCATCGAGATTGTGCACGAACAGCACCGAATTGTTGCGCCAATCATAGCGCATGATGAACACGGCGGGATCGCGCACGGGAATGACCGCAAAATCGCCCCAGCCGACTTCCGGCACCTCCTTGCGCATGCGGACGATGCGCTCGGTCCAGTTCAGCATGGAGTTGGGATCGCGCCGCTGTTTTGCGACGTTGACGTGCGGAAAGCCATAAGGCCCCTTGTCGATGACGGGGCAGGCCGGCTTGTCGCTCTTGGTGAAGCCGCCATGCGGCTCGGTCGACCATTGCATCGGCGTGCGCGAGCAATTGCGTTCGGGCAACGAGAGATCGTCGCCCATCGCGATCTCGTCGCCATAGCGGATCACCGGCGTCCCCGGCAGCGTGCACATCAGGCTGTAGGCGAGCTCGAGCCGCCGGCGGTCGCCGCCCAGCATCGGCGCGAGGCGGCGGCGGATGCCGCGGTCGTACAGCTGCATGTCCTTGTCGGGGCCGAAGCATTTGAACACGACCTCGCGCTGCGTCTTGGTCAATCGTCCGAGATCGAGCTCGTCGTGATTGCGCAGGAACAGGCCCCATTGCGCCGTCGCCGGCCGCGGCTTGGTCGCCTTCAGCGCCTTGGCCAGAGGGCGCGAGTCGGCTGAGGCCAGCGCGTAGAACAGATGCTGGTTGACATGGAAGTTGAACATCATGTGCATGCGGTCGGCATCGCGGCCGAAATATTCGATGTCGGTCTTCGGCAGCACATTGGCTTCGGCGAGGATGATGGCGTCGCCCTGGCGCCATTGCAGGAATTCGCGGAACGCGCGCAGCATGTCATACTGCTCGACCGGCTTCTTCACCTTCGCACCCTTGGTCGCGATCACGAAGGGCACGGCGTCCATGCGGAAGCCGGAGACGCCGAGCTGGATCCAGAAGCCCATGATCTTGAGGATCTCAGCCTGCACGTGCGGATTCGAGGTGTTGAGATCGGGCTGGAAATTGTAGAAGCGGTGGAAGTACCAGGCGCCAGCCTCCTTGTCGTGCGTCCAGGTTGATTTCTGCACGCCGGGAAACACCATGCCCTCGTTGGCATTGCCGGGCTTCTTGTCGGACCACACGTACCAGTCACGATAGGGCGAGCTCTTGTCGCGCCGCGCCTCCTTGAACCAGTGGTGCTGGTCCGAGGTGTGATTGACGACGAGGTCGATGATGACGCGGATGCCGCGCTGCTTGCAGCCATGGGCGAACTCGACGAAGTCGCCCAGCGTGCCGTAACGGGCGTCGACGCTGTAATAATCGGCGATGTCGTAGCCGTCGTCGCGGCCGGGCGAGGTCTGGAACGGCATCAGCCAGATCGCGGTGATGCCGAGCCCGTGCAGATAATCGAGCCGGCGGAGCAGGCCCTTGAAGTCGCCGACACCGTCGCCATTGGCGTCCATATAGGAGCCGACGGAGAGGCAATAGATCACGCCATTCTTGTACCAGAGATCGTCGATCATGCGCGCAGCCTGGGTGGTTCCGCCCGGGTGCGGCGGCTGCGTAATAAGTGTTAAGGGCGAGTGCGGTTCCGCACTCGCCGTCGGGGCGCGCGCAGCGCGAGCCCGGGACCCATAACCACAGGCAGCAGTTTTGCGAAGAGTCGGAGTTACCTGCTTTGCCCGACACGTCTCCCTGTGGTTATGGATTCCGGGCTCGCGCTGTGCGCGCCCCGGAATGACGGGTGGGGGGAGACAGTGTCCGCGCTTCATGGAATCGGCTATCTTGCCCCCATGGACAACACCGCCCGCATCGCCCTCGTGCCGCCGCCCGATCGCCGCCAGTCGGAGACGGCGCTCGCCATCGCGCGCGGCACGGCGCGGCTTTTGCGCTCGCTCGGCTTCTCCTGCATCAGCGAATTGCCGCTGCCGTCGGGCCGGCGCGCCGATCTCGTGGCGCTGAACGAGCGCGGCGAGATCTGGATCGTCGAGATCAAGTCGTCGGTGGAGGATCTGCGCGCCGACCAGAAATGGCACGAATACCGCGCCCATTGCGACCGGCTGTTCTTCGCCTTCACGCAGGATCTGCCCTGCGAGATCTTTCCTGAAGACACCGGCCTGATCATCGCCGACGCCTATGGCGCGCACTTGCATTGCGAGGCGCCCGAGCACAAGCTGGCTGCCGCCACGCGCAAGCAGATGACGGTGCGATTTGGAATGGCAGCAGCGCTTCGGATCAACCGCCTGGTCGATCCTCAGGGTCACGTCGACTTTTGGGAGTAGGATGGTTCCGGTGCATTGCTGCGCAGAGCCGGGACCCAGCAGACAGTGGTTCAAGCCGAGGCATGGGCCCCGGCTCAGCAGCGCATCACTTCGCGCTGCGCTGCGTCCCGGGCACGAGTACGGCTGAAACTCACCGCGGCGCGCGCTTCGCCAGAATCCGCTGCAGCGTGCGCCGGTGCATGTTCAGTCGGCGCGCCGTTTCCGAGACGTTGCGGTTGCACATCTCGTAAATGCGCTGAATGTGCTCCCAGCGGACGCGGTCGGCCGACATCGGATTGGTCGGCAGCTCGGACTTTTCCGCATTGGTCGAGAGCAGTGCGGCGACGACGTCGTCGGCATCCGCGGGCTTGGAGAGATAATCAATCGCGCCCATCTTCACCGCGGTGACGGCGGTGGCGATGTTGCCATAACCGGTCAGCACGATCGCGCGTGCGTCCGGGCGCTTCTTCTTCAACGCCGAGACCACGTCGAGGCCATTGCCGTCACCGAGCCGCAAATCCACCACCGCGAAGGCCGGGGCCGACTTGCCGATCTGCGCAAGTCCGTCGGAGACAGTGTCGCATGATGTCACGGCAAAGCCCCGTGTCTCCATGGCGCGCGACAGCCGCTCCAGGAACGGTTTGTCGTCCTCAACGATGAGCAGCGAGCGGTCGGTCTGTTCGTTCAGTTCGGCGATGGCGTTCAAGGTTGTGTCCTCTCTCCAGCGCATTGACATATGGCGTCGCAATCGCGCGGTGCCAAGGCGGCAAATCGTCGATCCGCCCCGTTGTGCGACGCAAGGTCGCGGCTATCCTATTGTTTGTTCGAGCGTCTCGATAGCCTCAAAACGCTGTCTCGGCCATGTGATCTGAACCACGGCGCCGTGTTCCGGAAAGATCCGGTTGGTAAACGAGACCTTGGCTCCGGTGCGTTCGAGCAGGGTTCGCGCGATGAACACGCCGAGGCCGAGGCCACGCCGTTCGCCGCCGCCGTCATCCTGGGTGCGCCGCCGCGACAGATAGGGCTCGCCGATCCGATTGAGGATATCGGGCGGAATGCCGGGGCCATCGTCGGAGATCACGAGCTCGATATTGTCCTTGTTCCACCAGGCGTTCACCTCGACGGTGGTGCGAGCGAAATCGACTGCGTTCTCGACGATGTTGCCGATACCGTAGAGGATTGCCGGATTGCGCGAGCCGACCGGCTCGGACGCCGCCGCCACCGCGATCCGAACCTTGATCTCGACGCCGAAATCGCGGTGTGGCGCCACCACCTCCTCGATCAGCTCCGACAGTTTCATGCGGTCGAACGGTGCTCCGGTGGAGGAGAGCTGGGTGATCTTGCTCAAGATGTCGCGGCAGCGCTGGGTCTGCTCGCGCAAGGTCTTCAGGTCGGCGGCGATGCTCGCGTCCTTCACCGTCTTCTCCAATTCGCGCGAGATCAGGAAGATGGTTGCGAGCGGCGTGCCGAGCTCGTGCGCGGCCGCGGCAGCAAGGCCATCGAGCTGGGTCAGATGCTGCTCGCGCGTCAGCACCAGCTCGGTCGCGGCCAACGCGTCGGCAAGCTTGCGCGCTTCCTCGGTCACCTGGAAGGAGTAGAGGCTGGTCACGCCGATCGCGAGCGCGATCGAGAGCCAGACGCCGACGAGATAGATCGGCGGCAGCACCAACGGATCTTCGGAATCCCACGGCAGTGGAAAATGGAAGAAGAACAGCGCCGACGCGCAGGCAACCGCGAGCAGGCCGAGGCCGAAGGTGAAGCGGGCCGGCAGCGCGGTCGCCGAGATCAGCACGGGCGCGAGGAACAGGAACGAGAACGGGTTCTGCAGTCCGCCGGTGAAGAACAGCAGACCTGCCAGCTCCACGATGTTCAGCGCGAGGAGGCCAGCCGCCTGCATCGGCTCCAGCCGCCGCATCGGATTGGCCGCGGTCTGGAGCGCCAGATTGAGCGTCGCCGACAGCGCAATGATGCTGACACAGGGGACGATCTCGACGTTGAACTCGAGCCCCTGGGCCACGATGAAGATCGCGGCGAGCTGGCCCAGCACCGCCAGCCAACGCAGCCGCAGGATGGTGTCGAGGCGGATATGCCGCTGCGCGTGGCGGAAGTCGGAATCGGCAATTTCGGTCATATCGGCCAATGTGGCGGTGCCTTCCAAGTCACAAACGCGCGGCTCACGGAACCTGCCAGGAATTACAAGCCTTGCGCTCTTCGCTGCAATAGCAGAAGAACGGCCAGCATGACCGAGAATGACAAGGCTTCAAGTCGGCCGACTGTCGCGGATCGCATTTCGCCCGCGGCAATCGCGGTCGATCGCCTCGTCAAGGTCTACAAGCAGACCCGCGCCGTCGACGACATCTCCTTTTCGCTTGCGCGCGGCAGCATTACCGGGCTCCTCGGCGGCAACGGCGCCGGCAAGACCACGACCATCGCGATGATCATGGGTCTGGTACTGCCGACCTCCGGCCGCGTCCAGGTGCTCGGTCACAGGATGCCCGAGGACAGCGCAGCCGTGCTGGGGCGGATGAATTTCGAGAGCCCTTACGTCGACATGCCGATGCGGCTCACGGTGCGGCAGAATCTCACCGTGTTCGGCAAGCTCTATGCAGTGAAGAATCTCGCCGACCGCATCGCTGAGCTCGCCGAGGATCTCGACCTCGGCGATTTCATCGACCGCGCCAACGGCAAGCTCTCCGCCGGGCAGAAGACCCGCGTTGCGCTGGCGAAAGCGCTGATCAACCAGCCCGAGCTGCTGCTCCTGGACGAGCCGACCGCCTCGCTCGATCCTGATACCGCCGACTGGGTGCGCGCGCATCTGGAGCGGTACCGCCGGAACAAAAACGCCACCATCCTGCTGGCCTCGCACAACATGCTCGAGGTCGAGCGGCTCTGCGACCGCGTCATCATCATGAAACGCGGTCGGATCGAGGACGACGACGCACCGGAGGCGATCATGGCCCGCTACAACCGCACCACGCTGGAGGAGGTGTTTCTGGACGTCGCGCGCGGCCGGGTGAACGGCGCAAAGGAGGCGGCGAGGTGAGCTGCAATCGTAGATGGGGTAACGGGTCTCATCCGAGCTGCGCGGTGCACCCATGACCGAACTCTCCCTCCACCGCGGCATATCCGTCCATCGCATCGGCGCGATGATCCTGCGCTATTGGTACCTCCTCATGTCGTCCTGGCCGCGGCTGCTCGAGCTGTTGTACTGGCCGGCACTGCAGGTCATCACCTGGGGCTTCCTCCAGCTCTACATCGCCGAGAACGCCAATTTCTTCGCGCGCGCCGGCGGCACGCTGATCGGCGCCGTCATCCTCTGGGACATCCTGTTCCGCGGCCAGCTCGGCTTCTCCATCTCGTTCCTGGAGGAGATGTGGGCGCGCAACATCGGCAACCTCATGATGAGTCCGCTGAAGCCGATCGAGTTTCTGCTGTCGCTGATGGTCATGAGCCTGATCCGGCTCGCGATCGGGATCATCCCCATGACCCTGCTCGCGCTGGTCCTGTTTCACTTCAACGTCTATGCCCTCGGCCTGCCGCTGATCGCGTTCTTCTGCAATCTGATCTTCACGAGCTGGTCGGTCGGCATCTTCGTCTCGGGCCTGGTGCTGCGCAACGGCCTCGGCGCCGAGAGCATCGTCTGGACCCTGATGTTCGCCATCCTGCCGCTGGCCTGCGTCTATTATCCCGTCAGCGTGCTCCCTGCCTGGCTGCAATACGTCGCCTGGGCGTTGCCGCCGACCTACGCCTTCGAGGGAATGCGCGCGCTGCTGATCGAGCACGCCTTTAGGACCGATCTGATGCTGGAGGCGTTGGCCATCAACGCGGTGCTGCTGGTTGCTTCTTTTGGGGCATTCCTTGCCCTATTGCGCAGCGCCAGAAGGCACGGCTCGCTGCTCTCGAGCGGCGAATAACGTCACTTTCCCGTGGATTCAGGCTGATTTACTCGTTTCGGCTACGTAGATGTACGGAACCACGCATTGACGCAATATTGCGCATCCGGCAGTATGTTGCGATGCGAAGAGGAATATAACGATGCCCATTGGTGAGTTCGGCGGCGCGCCGCCCCTGGCTGCAGAAGGCAGTCCGGTCCTGACGACGCCGATGTACTGGATGTACGAGATGGCTCAAGCCTCTCTCAATCCGGCACGAGCGGTCACCGACGCAACCAAGTTGCTGTTTCAGAATCCCCTCAATCCCTGGGCTCGCACCGAGGTCGGCAAGTCGGTCGCCGCGGCCTGCGAATTGTTCGAGCGCACCACGCGCCGCTATGGCAAGCCGGAATGGGGTATCGACGACACCGAGGTCAACGGCATCCGCGTCCCCGTCGAAATCCGCTCGGTCTGGGAAAAGCCGTTCTGCAAGCTGCTCTACTTCGACCGCAAGTTCGCCCGCCCGCTGCGCAGCCCTCAGCCGCGCGTACTGATCGTGGCCCCGATGTCCGGCCATTATGCGACGCTTCTGCGCGGCACGGTCGAGGCCTTCCTGCCGGCGCATGAGGTCTACATCACCGACTGGGCCGATGCCCGCATGGTGCCGCTGAGCGAAGGCCGCTTCGATCTCGACGACTACATCGACTATGTCATCGAGATGCTGCACATTCTCGGCGGCAACACCCATGTGATGGCGGTGTGCCAGCCCTCCGTGCCGGTCGTCGCGGCCGTCTCGATCATGGAAGCACGGCGCGATCCGTTCGTGCCGACCTCGATGACGCTGATGGGCGGACCCATCGACACCCGCCGCAATCCGACCGCGGTGAACAACCTCGCCCAGGAGCGCGGTATCGACTGGTTCCGCAACCACGTCATCACCAAGGTGCCGTTCCCGCATCCGGGCATGATGCGCGACGTCTATCCGGGATTCCTGCAGCTCAACGGCTTCATCAGCATGAATCTCGACCGGCACATGGATGCCCACAAGCAGCTGTTCGCCAATCTGGTGAAGGGCGATGGCGACCTCGTCGACAAGCATCGCGACTTCTATGACGAATATCTCGCGGTGATGGATCTCTCGGCCGAGTATTACCTGCAGACGGTCGACACCGTCTTCGTGAAGCACTCGCTGCCGAAGGGCGAGATGACCCATCGCGGAACCCGCGTCGATCCTTCCAAGATCAAGCGCGTCGCGTTGATGACGGTCGAAGGCGAGAACGACGACATCTCCGGTCTCGGTCAGACCGAAGCTACGCACACATTGTGTAGCGCGATTCCCGATCATCGCCGCGTTCATTACGTCCAGAAGGGCGTCGGACATTACGGCGTGTTCAACGGATCGCGTTTCAAGTCGGAGATCGTGCCGCGGATTCACGATTTCATGGTTTCGGCTTCGAATCCGAGCTCGTTGCAGGCTCTTGCGGCCGAATAACCTCCAGATTTCGGCTTTCCCGTCGAAATCTCAGCCCCTGGCGGAGCTTCCAGCGGGGGCAAGTTCCCTCCAGATTCGCGGTATTTAGGTAGCCTCGTAGGAGTGAGTCTCTACTCACCCCTTGGGGGTGTCGCATGCATCCAGCGGGGGCGAAAATTGATGGTTCCAACCCCAGTCTGTAGGGCCTCCCGGACGCCTGACCGCTGTATATTGGGCAAATGATTTGTTTTTGCGCCGAGCGCTTTCCCTGGCGGCGGTTATGGCAGAATCCGGGCGCTCTCCTGCCCCCCGGACTGTCAGACATGGCCACTCGCGCACTCCTCTATCGTCGGCCCCACGAACCGAAGACCCTCGTCATCACCCACGGATCGCAATTTTTTGCCATCCGATTGCGCCGGCACCGCCGCGCGCGCCGCTACACGCTCAGAATTCATCCGAGCGATCGCGAAGCCATCCTCACCATGCCGCCGCGCGGCACGCTCGCCGAAGCCAAGGATTTCGCGCAGCGTCACGGCGCGTGGATCGCCGCGCGCCTTGGCCGCTTGCCGAAGGCCGCACCCTTCCAGCCAGGCACGGTGATACCGCTGCGCGGCACGCCCCATCGCATCGTTCATCGCGCCGGCCAGCGCGGCACGGTGTGGACCGAGATGCGCGACAGCGGTGAGCGCATTCTCTGCGTCGCCGGCGGCCTTGAACACGTCGACCGCCGCGTCAGCGACTTCCTCAAGCGCGAGGCGCGCCGCGACTTGCAGCGCTCGGCGGAAGCCTACGCCGCCGAGCTCGGTGTCAGGGTCAAGCGGCTCTCGATCCGCGACCAGTCCAGCCGCTGGGGTTCCTGCACCTCTGCCGGCTCGCTGTCGTTCTCCTGGCGCCTGATCCTCGCGCCACCCTTCGTGCTCGACTATCTCGCCGCCCATGAGGTCGCTCATCTCGTCGAGATGAACCACTCGGCGCGGTTCTGGCGCGTATGCGGCAAGGTCTGCCCCTCGATGGAGCGCGCCAAGAAGTGGCTCGACACCTACGGCAACGATCTGCACCGGTATGGGGTCGAGGACTAAAGCATGATCCGGAAAAGTGCGAAGCGGTTTTCCGGAAAGATCATGCTGTTGGCATCTTGGGAGGTGTCATCGCCCGCGCAGGCGGGCGATCCAGTATCCCAGAGGCCGCAGTGATTCAAATCGAGAGGCCGCGGCGTACTGCATTCCCCGCCTTCGCGGGGAATGACAGCGGAGGGTGAGGCAACATCCAGGTCGTCTTGCTCGATTCTCGCCACACTTTGCGGCGATTGCGCCGCGGTCCAATTAACCCCGTCGCGTCAAACCGCTTCGCACGATCCACCCGGCGTCACGCCTGATGACGCGTTCTACTGTGCATGGGGTTGTTTTCGCGGTTTTTGTTCTGAGCTCGCCGGGACCTCAGGCAAAACCTATCGATTGCCGCCGAACAGCCGGTCCATCAGCCAGCCGTCGAGCCCGGCCGCAGCTTCCGGCCGCACATTGGCGCGCGTGGGAGGCGGCGGGCGATAGCCGCCAGCGTTCGCGAGTGGCGGTCCCGCCGGCGTGGGCGGCGACACCTGCGAGGCCGCCTGCGCGAGATTCGACAGGCCCCAGCCGCCGGGTGAGCTCGGCAAGCTCGCGACCGGCACGCCTTCGTGCGCCGCCTTCATGAAACGCGTCCAGACTTCGACCGGCAGGCCGCCGCCCGTCGCCTTCTTGGTCGGCGAGTTGTCGTCATTGCCGAGCCAGACGCCGGTGACGAGGCTCGCGGTGTAGCCGATGAACCAGGCGTCGCGGTAATCCTGGCTGGTGCCGGTCTTGCCGGCCGCCGGCCAACCCGGGATCTCCGCCTTCTTGGCGGTGCCCGATATCAGCGTCTCCCGCATCATCGTGTTCATCATGCCGACATAGCGGGGGTCGATAACCTGGTTGCGCTCGTCCGCCTGGCGCATGTAGAGCAGCCTGCCGCTGAGCGTCCTGATCCTCGTGACGACGTGCGGCGTCACCGCGAGGCCGCCATTGGCGAACGGCGCGTAGGCGCCGACCAGCTCGACCACCGAGACCTCGGAGGTGCCGAGCGCGATCGACGCATTGGGCTCGAGCTTGGAGGAGATGCCGAGCCGGTGCGCGGTGCGCACCACGTTCTTTGGCCCGACCTCGAGGCCGAGACGGATGGCGACCGTGTTGAGCGACATCGCCAGCGCCTGCGTCAGCGTCACCGCGCCGAAATATTCGTGAGTGTAGTTCTCGGGTTTCCAGCCCTTGACCTCGATCGGAGCGTCCTGGCGCACGGTATCAGGCGTCAGCCCCTGTTCGAGTGCGGTGAGATACACGAACGGCTTGAACGAGGAGCCCGGCTGGCGTTTGGCGGTCACCGCGCGGTTGTACTGGCTCTCGGAATAGTTCCGCCCGCCGACCATGGCGCGGACGGCGCCGTCGGGCGTCATCGCCACCAGCGCGCCCTGGCTGACATTGAACTTCACGCTCTTGGCGGCGAGCTCGTCGATGATGGCGGCTTCCGCCACGCTCTGCAGCTTCGGATCGATCGTGGTCTCGACCTTGATGCTCTCGTCGATCTGGCCGACCAGATCGTCCAGCACTTCGCCGATCCAGTCGGCGACGTAGTTGATCGTGCCGGCGCCGACCGGCTTCACATTGTAGGAGGGATGGCCGATCGAGGCCTGCGCCTGCGCCTCGGTGATGAACTTCGCATCCGCCATCGCCGCGAGCACGACTTGCGCGCGCGCTTCGGCGCCTTCGGGGTTGCGGTTCGGCGCAAGGCGCGAGGGCGATTTGACGAGGCCGGCGAGCATCGCGGCCTCGGCGATGGTGACGCCCCTCGCCGACTTGCCGAAATATTTCTGCGCGGCAGCTTCGACGCCGTAGGCGCCGGAGCCGAAATAGACGCGGTTGAGATAGAGCTCCAGGATCTCGTCCTTGGAGTGCTTGCGCTCCAGCCAGATCGCGAGCTCGGCCTCCTGCAGCTTGCGCTGCATGGTGCGCTCCTGGGTCAAAAACAGGTTTTTGGCGAGCTGCTGCGTCAGCGTCGAACCACCCTGCGAGACGCCGCGATGGAGCACGTTGGTCACGAGGGCACGCATGATGCCGACGGGGTCGATGCCGAAATGCGAATAGAAGCGGCGGTCCTCGATGGCGATGAACGCCTTCGGCAAATACGGCGGCAAGTCCTTCAGTGCGACATTGGCGCCGGCCATCTCGCCACGCTGCGCCAGCATGCTGCCGTCGATCCCGACGATCTGGATCGTCGGCGGGCGCTTGGGAATTTCCAGCGACTGGATCGGCGGCAGATGAGCGCCGACATAGATCACGACGCCGATTATGGCGATGACGGCCCATAGGCTCAGCACTGCGCCCCAATAGACCAGGCGGCCGAGGCTGAAGCCGCCGCGTGACCTTGGGCGCCGCTTGGCGCCGCTGCGGCTGGCTGGCGGCTTGCGCTCGCGCGGCGGCTCGTCGCCGGAATCCTCGCTCTTGCGGTTGGCGGATGATTTTGCGGATTTCTTCGGCTTGTCGTCCCCGCCGGGAATGCGGTCCGCCGGGGTGAGGCGCAGATCGGCGAGCGCCGCGGGCAAGCCGAACAGCGGCTCCTTCCGCGCACCCTTCTTCTTTCCCCACGCCATACGCAATACGCCCGGTCAGCCCGCCCCGCCGAGACGCTAGCGGCCGCTGTTTAAGGCCGGGTTACCCCGGCGTTAACGCGCAATTAGGAGATGCGGCATTCGCCCGCCGCGGTTCCGGTTCCGGGGCCGCAGGGCTAGGATCGCACGCGTCAACAAAGAGGGAAACTCGCATGGGCCACATCGATCCGACCAAGGAGATCTTCGCGCAATTCCGGGAGAACGACCGCCCCGGCCCGATCCACATGCTCAATTTGGTGCGCTTGCGGAAGGAGGCGGCCCATACTGACGGCCGCAAGGCCAGCGGCGCGGAAGCCTACGCGGCCTATGGCCGCGAGAGCGGCCCGGTGTTCGAACGTCTCGGCGGCCGCATCGTCTGGCAGGGCAAGTTCGAGCTGATGCTCATCGGCCCGCAGGAGGAACGCTGGGACCATTGCTTCATCGCCGAATATCCCAGCGTCGCCGCCTTTGTCGAGATGATCCGCGATCCCGTCTATCGCGAGGCGGTCAAGCACCGCCAGGCCGCGGTGGAGGATTCACGGCTGATCCGGCACGCGGTGCTGCCCGTGGGGAAGAATTTTGGGGAGATACCGACGTAGACGTCAGCAAGCCGCATCTCACCCCGTCATCCCGAGGCGCGAGCGGTTGGGCGAAGCCCTTCAAAAAAAATCGGCGGCCAGAAGGTCGCCGATTGCCGTTCAGAGTTTTGAACACCTACTAACCCGCCGGGCCCGCATCCTCCAGAATCGGGCCGAACAGCTCCCAGCGCTCGCCGTTGAACCTCATCATCTGAAGCTGCTTGTTGACGCGGTAGTCAGTCGGTGAAGTGTTGGCCTTGATGCCGGGCAGGGCGGTGTCGCCGGCCACGTCCTTCAGCGAGGCGGCCTGCTTCATGACGTTCTCGCGCGTCAGGTTGTCGCCGCACTGCTGCAGCACATGGGCGAGCAGCTGGGCGGTGCCGTAGCCATAGACGTTGAAGTTCGAATCCTTGTCGCCGTCCGGATAGTACTTCGCCATGAAGTCGAAATATTTCTTCATGCCGGGATCGTCCTTCCAGGTCGGGTCGAGCGGATCCTTGCCGTAGTTGACGCTGATCACGCCCTTGGCAGCGTCGAGCCCCGCCGGCTTCATCACCGCACCAACCGAGGTGGCGTTGATGTCGACGATCTGCACCGGGTGCCAGCCGAGCTCGGCGATCTTCTTGATCGCCTGCGCCGCTTGCTTCGGCGTGGTCGCGCTGAAGAACAGGTCGGCGCCGGCATCCTTGATCTTGAGGATCTGCGAATCGACGGTCGGGTCGGAGACTTCGTAGGAGGCTTCGGTCACGATCATCTTGGCGGCCTTGTCGCCGAGGCCGGCCTTGAGGCCGTTCAGATAGTCCTTGCCGAGGTCGTCATTCTGATAGAGCACGCCGATCTTGGCGTTCGGATGCTCCTTCAGAATGTACTGGCCGTAGATGCGCCCCTCGACGAAGTAGTTCGGATTGTAGCCCATGGTCCACGGGAAGTTCTTGGGATCGGTGAACTTCGAGGCACCGGTGGCCGCGAACAGCTGCGGGACCTTCTTAGCGTTGAGATATTTCTGCACGGCGGCGTTCGAGGGCGTGCCGATGATCTGGAAGGTCAAGAGAACCTCGTCGCTCTCGACGAGCTTGCGCACCTGCTCGACCGCTTTCGGCGGCGAATAGGCATCGTCATACTGGATCAGGTTGATCTTGCGGCCGTTGATGCCGCCCTGATCGTTGATCATCTTGAAATACGCGGCCTGGGCTTTGCCGATCGTCGCATAGGCCGATGCCGGTCCCGAGAACGGCACGGTCTGGCCGACCTTGATCTCGGTGTCGCTGGCACCTGGATCATATTTTTTCTGGGCATTGGCCGCAGAGATCGACAGCGCCAGGGTCAGCGCCGTTGCCGTGGCCAAATGCAGCATTCTATTCCTCATTCGCAATTTCCTCCGTTTGTTATTGCAGATGGTCTGGCGGGCGCACTGCGCCTTCGATGCCATCGCTGAGCGCGAGTGTGGCGGAGGAGCTGTTGCGACGCAAGGCGGGGTGCGCTCGTCCTTTGTAGGGTGAGTCGGACGGGCGGATGCGCGGAGCGCATCTGCTCGGGCTAACTCACCCTACGAGATCGGTTCTCGGCCTAACCCGACGGGCCCGTGTCCTCGATGATCGGCCCGAACAGCTCCCAGCGTTCGCCGTTGAACTTCATCATCTGCATCTGCTTGTTGACGCGATAGTCGTTCGCCCCGGTTGTGATCTTGATGCCCGGCAGCGCCAGGCTCGGTACGAAGCCCTTGATGTTGGCGGCCTGCTTCATGACGTTCTCGCGCGTCAAATCGTCGCCGCATTGCTTCAAGACCTGCACCAATAGCTCCGCGACCGAATAGGCGTAGGTGTTGACGGTGTTGAGCTTGTCACCCTCCGGGAAATACTTGTCCATGAAGGCGAAGAAAGCCCTGACGCCCGGATCGTCCTTCCACTGGGGATCGCCGGGATCCTTGCCGTAGTTCGTCGAGATGATGCCCTTGGAAATGTCGAGGCCGGCCGGCTTCAGCGTCGCCGACACCGGGCTCGCGTTGATGTCGAGGATGTGCACGGGTGTCCAGCCGAGATCGGCGAGTTTCTTGATCGCCTGCGCCGCGAATTTCGGCGTCGAGGCATCATAGAACAGGTCGACGCCCATCGACCTCAGCTTGACCACCTGCGAGTCGACGGTCGGGTCGGTGACCTCGTAGGAGACCTCGCCGACGATCATGCTGGCGGCCTTGTCGCCGAGGCCGCTCTTGAGACCGGCCAGATAGTCGCGGCCCATGTCGTCGTTCTGGTAGAGCACGCCGATCTTGGCGTTGGGATGATTGGCGAGAATGTATTTTGCGTAGATGCGTCCCTCGGACACGTAGTTCGGATTGTAAGCGATGGTCCATGGATAATTCTGCGGATCGTTGAAGCGCGCCGCGCCGGTCGAGGCCAGGAGCTGCGGCACCTTCTTGCCGTTGAGATATTTCTGCACGGCCGCGTTCGCGGCAGTGCCGATCAGCTGGAACGTGAACAGCACCTCGTCGCCTTCGACCAGCTTGCGCACCTGCTCCACCGTCTTCGGCGGCGAATAGGCGTCGTCATACTGGATCAAATTGATCTTGCGGCCGTTGATGCCGCCCTGATCATTGATCATCTTGAAGTAAGCGGCCTGGGTCTTGCCGATATTGGCATAGACGGAATAGGGGCCGGAGAACGGCACGGTCTGGCCGATCCTGATCTCGGTGTCGCTTGCGCCGGTGTCGTATTTCTTCTGGGCGAGGGCGTGGCTGGTCGAGACCGCGAAGGCGAGCGCCGCTGTGGCAGCTATGAAGGCTCTGCGATTGTTCATGTTGGGTTGTTCCTCCTGACGGAATTTTCGGCCGACGGTCTTTCTCCGTTGATCGCAACGGTCGCCATCGCTGCCGAAGATTGTGGAGGAAGGTTCGCCGCCGCGCAAGGATCGCGCCGCTGCGCCGTAGCGTCTCAGGCGAGAAACAGTGCAATCAGCGCGATCGCCGCCGGCAGCGCCTGAACGATCAGTATCCGCGTGCTGACGGTCGCCGCGCCATAGGCGCCGGCCACGATCACGCAGAGCAGGAAGAATACCTTGATCTGGAACGCGAAGACCGGGTTGCCATGGAGCAGACCCCAGACCAGGCCGGCAGTGAGGAAGCCGTTATAGAGACCCTGATTGGCGGCCAGCACCTTCGTGATCGCGGCCTTGTCAGGCGTATTGCGAAACACTTTCAGGCCCAGCGGCTTGTCCCAGAGAAACATCTCCAGGACCAGGAAGAAGACGTGCAGCGCCGCGACCAGCGCCACCAGGACATTGGCGATCAGGATCAAGGTGAGCTTCCCCAAAGCATCAGCTTTCGGGTGGACGTCAGCACGGCCGGCATGGCAAGTGCGATGGAAGTGTTTCGACGCAATGGTGTGGCAATGGCCGCTCGACCAACCAAGACATCTGCAAGCTTCGGTCTCGACCGCTTGACGACGCCGATCGGGATCGCGCTGCTCGTCACCGATGCTGCTGGTGTCTTGCGCGCGCTCGACTGGGAGGATTACGAGCACCGCATGCGCGGGCTGTTGCGCCTGCATTACGGCGCGGTGGATCTGAGTGATCACGCTGCGCCTGCGGGTATGCGGACGGCGTTGTCTGGATATTTCGAAGGCGAACTCGGTCAGCTCTCGAAGATCGCGTGGCGCACCGCCGGCACGCCATTCCAGCAAAAGGTCTGGACCGCGCTCGCGCAAATCCCCGCTGGCACAACGCTGAGCTACGGTGCACTCGCCGCAAAGATCGGCACGCCCAAAGCGATTCGTGCCGTCGGCCATGCCAACGGCTCCAATCCGATCAGCGTGGTGCTGCCCTGCCATCGCCTGATCGGTGCAGATGGCTCGCTGGTGAAGTATGGCGGCGGGCTGGCGCGCAAGCGCTGGCTGCTGCGGCATGAGGGGGTGGAGGCTTAGGACCCTGTCGTTCCGGGGGGCCCAGCGGGGCGAATCCGGAACCTCGAGATTCTCAGGTGCGCAATTGCGCACCATAGTTCGATGCTCGGCATCGCCCCGGAATGACGAGCGCTTCACGCCGCCGGCTGCACCGCCTTGTCGCCGGCCATCACATGGGTCAGCGCGCTCTTGATCGCAGCCTGCCGCGTCGGCGCGTTGATCTGCGCGCCCAGGAGGTCCGTGACGTAGAACACGTCGCGGGCGCGCTCGCCGAAGGTCGCGACATGCGCCGAGGCGATGTTGAGATTGAGCTTGGAGATCGCGGTGGTCAGCTCGTAGAGCAGGCCGGGCCGGTCGAGGCCGGAGACCTCGATCACGGTGTAGCGATCGGACCATTGGTTGTTGATCGTCACTTCCGGCTCGATCACGAAGGGCCTTGCCTTGCTGCGCACGGTGCGCCGCGCCACGGCTTCGGGCAGGCGCAGCTTGCCTTCCAGCACGTCCTCGATCATCTCGCCGATGCGCGTGGCGCGCCGTCCCTCGTCCTCGTCGCGGTCGTATTCCCTGGAGATCGAGATCGTGTCGAGCGCGCGGCCGTCGGTCGTGGTGTAGATCTGGGCGTCCACGATGTTGGCGCCGGCCGAGGCACAGGCGCCCGCGATGATCGACAGCAGCCAGGGATGGTCGGCTGCGAAGATCGTCAGTTCGGTGACGCCGCGCACCTCGTCGAAGCCGACGTTGATCGCGAGCTTGTGGCCGGCCTGCTCGCTGGAGCGGACGAACCGGGCATGGCGTATCTTGCGCGGCAGTTCGACCTTGAGCCAGTAGGCCGGATAGTGCCGGCTGATATAGGCATCGAGCTCGTCGGCGGGCCATTCGGCGAAGGCCATGCGGAACTCGGCGTAGGCGGCAGCGAGACGCTTTCCGCGATCGACCTCCGAGAAGCCGCCGGTGAGCACCGGCTCGGTTTCATAATAGAGCGAGCGCAGCAGCTGCGCCTTCCAGCCGTTCCAGACGCCGGGACCGACGCCGCGGATGTCGGCCGTGGTCAGGATGGTCAGCAGCTTCATCTGTTCGACCGACTGCACCACGGCGGCGAAATTCTCGATCGTCTTGCGGTCGGAGAGGTCGCGCGACTGCGCGACCGTGGACATCGTCAAATGCTCTTCGATCAGCCATGCCACGAGCTCGGTATCGGCTTGGCTGAAGCCGAGCCGCGGGCAGAGCCGCCGCGCCACCTTGGCGCCGGCGATGGAGTGATCCTCCGGCCGGCCCTTGGCGACGTCGTGCAGCAGCGTTGCGATGTAGATCACGGGCCGGTGCTCGGGCCGGGTCTTGCGCATGAGGTCGCTGGCGAGCGCGAACTCCTCGATGCCGCCGCGCTCGATGTCCTGCAGGAAGCCGATGCAGCGGATCAGGTGCTCGTCGACGGTGTAGTGATGATACATGTTGAACTGCATCATCGAGACGATCTTGCCGAAGGCGCGGATGAAATGCCCGAGCACGCCGGTCTCGTTCATCCGCCGCAGCACGATCTCCGCATTCTCGGAGGTCAGGATCTCCATGAACAGCCGGTTGGCCTCGGGATTTTCGCGCAAGCCCGCGTTGATCAGGCCGAGCGAGCGCGTCACGTCGCGCATCGCATCCGGGTGGAAGGCGAGGTTGTTCTTCTGCGCGAGGCGGAAGATGCGGATCAGATTGACCGGATCGTGCTTGAAGACGTCGGGTGCGGCGACGTTGATGCGGTTGTTGTCGACGATGAAGTCGTCGCTGTCAGGGACACGCCGCTTCACCGCGGTCGGTCGCAACCGCGCCATCATCCGGCTCAGCACGGGGGCGGGCTTGGCCTGCTGGTCCTCGAGCTTGGCGCAAAGGATGGCGGTGAGATTGCCGACTTCCTTGGCGACCAGGAAGTAGTGCTTCATGAATCGCTCGACGTCCTGCATGCCGGGATGCGAGGTGTAGCCGAGCCGCACCGCGATCTCTCGCTGGAGGTCGAAGGAGAGGCGCTCTTCGGCGCGGTTGCAGTAGAAATGCAGATTGCAGCGGACCGACCAGAGGAAATCGGCGCAGCGGCGGAAGCTGCGATATTCCTGCGCGTCGAACACGCCGCGCCCGACCAGCTCGTGGGTATCGCGCACGCGATAGACGTATTTGGCGATCCAGAACAGCGTGTGCAGGTCGCGCAAGGCCCCCTTGCCGTCCTTGACGTTGGGCTCGACCAGGTAGCGCGACTGGCCGCCGCGGCGGTGCCGCTCCTCGCGCTCGGCAAGCTTTGCGGTGACGAATTCCGACGCGGTGCCCTGCACCACTTCCTTGTCGAAGCGCTCGACCAGCTCGTCATAGAGCGGCTTGTCGCCGGTGAGGAAGCGCGTCTCCAGGATCGCAGTGCGGATCGTCATGTCGCCGCGCGCCTGCCGGATCGATTCGTCGACCGAACGGGTGGCGTGACCGACCTTCAAACCCATGTCCCAGAGGCAATAGAGAATGGCTTCGGCGACCTGCTCGCCCCAGGCGGTCTGCTTGTAGGGCAGGATGAAGAGCAGATCGATGTCCGATTCCGGCGCCATCAGGCCGCGGCCATAGCCGCCGGTCGCCACCACCGCCATGCGCTCGGCGCCGCTCGGGATCGGCGAGCGGTAGAGATGACGGGTCGCAGCCGAATACAGGATGCGGATGATCTCGTCCTGCACGTGGCACAGCCGTTCGGCGCAGCGGCGACCGTGACGGTCCTTCAAGAGGATCGCCTGGGCTGCGGCGCGCGCCGCAATCAGCTCGGCCTTGAGCAATTGCGCCATCGCCGTGCGGAACGCGTCCTCGCGGCCCTCATGTTTTTCGGCGAGCGCATCGACCGCGGCGGTGATCCGCGCGGTGTCGAAGCGGTCATCCGTCTCTGGCTTCTTTTCAATCGCGACGCTGTCCATGTCTCACCCGATATAAGAGGCGAGAGGCGCTGTCACCCGCCATTCTCTGGCATAGGCGTTCCATGCTGGAAAGCCGCGGGTTTGCGCAAACCTGTTCTCGGGCCGCGCGCTTGCAGGGGCGGATTTTCTCGTTGACCTCTAGCTATAACTCATTGAAAAACAATGAAGTTTCTCAGGAGGCCGAGCATGGCTGGGATTGCACGACGTATTCTTCTGGCGGGAGCTGTGGCGCTCGCATTGACTCCCGCGGCCAAGGCGGCGGACCCGACCAAGGAGATCCGCATCGACTGGGCGACCTACAATCCGGTGTCGCTGGTCCTGAAGCAGAAGGGGCTCCTGGAGAAAGAGTTCGCCAAGGACGGTATCACGGTCACCTGGGTGCAGTCGGCCGGCTCCAACAAGGCGCTTGAGTTCCTCAACGCCGGCTCGATCGACTTCGGCTCGACCGCCGGCTCGGCGGCGCTGGTCGCCCGCATCAACGGCAACCCGATCAAGTCGATCTATGTCTACTCGCGCCCTGAGTGGACCGCGTTGGTGACCGGCAAGGACTCCAAGATCGCCGGCGTCGCCGACCTCAAGGGCAAGCGCGTCGCCGTGACCCGCGGCACCGATCCGCACATCTTCCTGGTGCGCGCGCTGTTAGGAGCGGGCCTCACTGAGAAGGAGATTACCCCGGTGCTGCTCCAGCATGCCGACGGCAAGACCGCGCTGATCCGTGGCGACGTCGATGCCTGGGCCGGGCTCGATCCCATGATGGCGCAGGCGGAGGTCGAGGAAGGCGCAAAACTGTTCTATCGCAAGGCCGACGCCAACACCTGGGGCATCCTCAATGTGCGCGAGCAGTTCTTGAAGGACTATCCCGACATTGCGCGCCGCGTCCTCGCGGTCTACGAGGAGGCGCGCAAATATTCGCTGGCGAATTACGACGAGCTGAAGAAGATCTTCATCGCGGTCACGAAACTGCCCGAGGCTGTCGTCGACAAGCAGCTCAAGGAGCGCACCGAGCTGACCCACAGCCGCATCGGTGCGCCGCAACGCGAATCGATTCTCGCCGCCGGCCTCGCTCTCCAGCAAGCCGGTGTCGTCGATGCCAAGCTCGACGTGAAGGCGACGCTGGACGCCCTGATCGACGACCAGGTCCCGCTGCCGACGAATTGATGTCGTAACCCTCCCCCTTGTGGGCCCCTTGGGGGGAGGGTGGCTTCGCAAAGCGAAGCCGGGTGAGGGGTATCTATCCTCACGATCAGTGTTGCGAGTGGAGAGAACCCCTCATCCGGCGCGTCGCGCCACCTTCCCCACAAGGGGCCACAGAAGGAAGAGAGCAGCAGTAGCCGCGGCAATAGTAGTGTTGCATTCCCCGACCAGACGCGGTTCCTACCGGCCATGATCTCCGACGCGCCAGTTCTGCAACAAACTTCTGATAGAGCCGCGAGTGCTGCCGCGCCGTCGCTTCTGTCGCGTTGTGCGCGGCCGATGCTGGGCGTGCTGCTGCCGCTGACGCTCGCGCTCGGCTGGGAGCTCGTGGTCTGGTCCGGCTGGTCGAACGGGCGCCTGGTGCCGCCGCCCTCTCGCATCTTCACCACCATCACCGAGCTTGCCCGCTCCGGCGAGCTGGTTCACCACATCGCCGCGACGCTGTGGCGCGTCTCGCGCGGCTTCGCCTTCGGCGTGGTCGCGGGCACGCTGCTGGGCGCCATCTCCGGCTATTGGTCGCTGGCGCGGCGGCTGCTCGATCCGACCGTGCAGGCGCTGCGCGCGATCCCGTCGCTGGCCTGGGTGCCGCTGTTCATCCTCTGGCTCGGTATCTTCGAGACCTCGAAGGTCGCGCTGATCGCGATCGGCGTGTTCTTCCCGGTCTATCTCGGCGTGATGGGCGCCATCCTCTCGGTCGATCGCAAGATCGTCGAGGTCGGACGCGTCTTTCGCCTCTCCGGGTTCGCCATGATCCGCCGCATCCTGTTGCCCGCGGTGCTGCCAGCCTATGTCGTCTCGCTGCGCATCGGTCTTGGCCTCGGCTGGATGTTCGTGGTCGCGGCCGAATTGATCGGCGCCTCCGAAGGCCTCGGCTATCTCCTGCTCGACGGCCAGCAGCTCGGCAAGCCCGCGCAGATCCTGGCCGCGATCGTGATCTTCGCCATCCTCGGCAAGCTCACCGACTGGCTGATCGAGCTTGCCGCCGCGCCGTTCCTGCGCTGGCAGGACGCCTTCGGGCGGGCAAAGGGAGCTTGAGACGATGCTCGTGCTCGACCGGGTCAGCAAGACCTATCCCAACGGTGTTGAGGCGCTGGCGCGCTTCTCGGCCGAGATCAGGCTAGGCGAGATCATCGCCATCATCGGCGGCTCCGGCTGCGGCAAGTCGACATTGCTGCGCGCCATCGCCGGTCTCGATCGTGCCAGCTCGGGCGGGGTGACGCTCGATGACGAAGCGATCAGTTCGCCCCATGCCAAGATCGGCATCATCTTCCAGGAGCCGCGTCTGCTGCCTTGGCTCAGCGTCGGCGACAATATCGGCTTCGGCCTTGCCGATCTGCCTGCGATCGAGCGGCGCGAGAAGGTGGCGCGCGCCCTCGAGCGCGTCGGGCTCACCGAGAAGGCGCAGGCCTGGCCGCGCGAGCTCTCCGGCGGTCAGGCGCAGCGGGTTGCGATCGCGCGGGCGCTCGTGCCGCAGCCGGAGGTGCTGCTGCTCGACGAGCCGTTCTCCGCACTCGATGCCTTCACCCGCAGGGATCTCCAGGATCATTTGCTCGACCTCTGGGCGGATACGCGGCCGACGCTCATCCTCGTCACCCATGACGTAGACGAGGCCGTGGTGCTGGCCGATCGCGTGCTGGTGATGCGGCCGCGGCCGGGCCGGCTGTTCGATCAGATCGAGATCAGTCTCGGCCGGCCACGCGATCGCAATTCTCCGCTATTCGAGAATTTCAAGCGCAGCGTCCTGACATCACTCGACCGTTCGCTGGACCGCAACGTGCCCGACCGGGACGCAACCCAGGGTCCCGGTCAGGCCATGTGGTGGTGACAATCTCGCCCCGAGCCGGTACATCGAAAGGCGATTTTCCGGGAGAGAACAACAATGGACGCCGCCGAACTGCGCCAGATGCAGGCTCCGCTCAAGGAGCGCTACAAGGCCGATCCGAAGGCCGCGCTGATCACGTTGAAGGCCAAGGGTTCCACCGATGGCGAAGGCATCGCCTGCAAGGTCGAGACCGGCCGCGCCATCGCGATGGCTGGCCTGCACCCCGCCACCGGCGGCTCCGGCCTCGAGCTCTGCTCCGGCGACATGCTGCTGGAGGCGCTGGTTGCCTGCGCCGGCGTCACGCTGAAGTCGGTCGCGACGGCTGTCGAGGTGCCGCTCAAAACAGGTAACGTCTATGCCGAGGGCGATCTCGATTTCCGCGGCACGCTCGGCGTCGACAAGGAGACCCCGGTCGGCTTCGCCGAGATCCGCCTCCGCTTCGAGGTCGACACATCAGCGCCGCAGGACAAGCTCGATCTCCTGCTCAAGCTCACCGAGCGCTATTGCGTGGTCTACCAGACCATCAAGAACGGCCCGAAGGTCTCGGTCTCGATGCAGCGGATGTGACTGCCCACCTCTCCCATAGGGAGAGGTCGCGCCCACCGGGTCGCGCCGAAGGCGCCCGATGGCAGGCTCCGGCGCGGGTGAGGGGCTGCGCTCCCTCGTGGGACCAGAGGCCCTCACCCGATTTGCTGCGCAAATCGACCTCTCCCTCCGGGAGAGGTGAACCGAGCCCGCGGAAAATTCCTCAACAATAATATCCCGCGCTAAATGTCCTTCGACCTCCATTTCATCCTCTTCCTGCTCCTGCGCATGGCGATTGCGGCGGCGTTCGTCGTGACGGCGTCGATTATCACGGAGCGCTCGGGACCGGTGATCGGTGCGCTGATCGCGACCCTGCCGGTTTCGGCGGGTCCCTCCTACGTATTTCTTGCGATCGACCATGACGCCGCCTTCATCGCGCAGGGTGCACTGGCGAGCCTGCCGGTCAACGCGGCGACGATCTTCATGTGCCTCACCTATGTCGTGTTGTCACAGCGGCACAATCTCGTGGTGAGTTGTGGAAGCGCCATCGCAGTGTGGATCGTGCTTGCCTCGATCATTCGCCAGTTCGACTGGTCGCTCACTGCGGGCCTCGCCGCCAATCTGATCGCATTCGGCCTCTGCATTCCGCTGCTCGCAGGCTATCGCCATGCGAAGATGCCGCTGGTGACGCGCCGCTGGTACGATATCCCGATGCGGGCTGCGCTGGTCGCGATCCTGGTCGCGATCGTGGTCTCGACCTCCGGCTGGGTCGGTCCACGCATCAGCGGCATCATCGCGCTGTATCCGGTAGTGTTCTCCAGCATCATGCTGATCCTGCATCCGCGCATCGGCGGTCCGCCGACCGCCGCAGTGCTTGCCAACTCCGCCTGGGGTCTGCTCGGCTTCGGCATGGCGGTTGCGGTGCTGCATCTCGGCGCGGCCAATTTCGGCTCCGCGATCGGCCTCAGCCTGGGGCTTGCCACCTGCATCGTTTGGAATTTGACGCTGTGGTGGAATGGGCGAAGGAAGCGGATGGCGGCGACGACTTCGTAGGTTGGGCAAAGGCGCGCTCTTGGCGCGTCGTGCCCACCATCTCTTGCGTGGGCACGCTTCGCTTTTGCCCACCCTATGGCACCGTCACTGCTTCGGCAGTTTCGCCTTCAGCGCATAAAGCGCGTCGAGCGCCTCGCGCGGGGACATCTCGTCGGGGTGCAGCGCCTTCACGGCTTCCATCAGCAGCTCGGTTTCGCTCGGCGGCGCGGCCTCGGTGGCGGCGCGCGAGGGCACCGCGAACAGCGGCAGGTCGTCCACGAGGGCTCGCGCGGTCTGGCCGCGGTCCTGCGCCTCCAACTTGGACAGAACGGATTTGGCGCGCGTGATCACCGCGGGTGGCAGGCCGGCGAGTTTCGCCACCTGGATGCCGTAGGAGCGATCGGCCGAGCCCGGCAGCACCTCGTGCAGAAACACCACATTGCCCTGCCACTCCTTCACGCGCACCGTCGCATTGAACATGCGCGGCAGCTTGGCCGAGAGCGCGGTGAGCTCGTGATAGTGCGTTGCGAACAACGTGCGGCAGCGGTTGCTTTCATGCAGATGCTCGATCGCGGCCCAGGCGATCGAAAGGCCGTCGAAGGTCGCGGTGCCGCGGCCGATCTCGTCCAGGATGACGAGTGAGCGCTCGCCGGCCTGATTGAGGATCGCCGCGGTCTCGACCATCTCCACCATGAAGGTGGAGCGGCCACGGGCAAGATCGTCGGCGGCGCCGACGCGCGAGAACAGGCGGTCGACGATGCCGATCCGCGCACGCGTGGCCGGCACGAAGCTGCCGATCTGAGCCATCAAGGCGATCAGCGCGTTCTGGCGCAGGAAAGTCGATTTACCCGCCATGTTGGGACCGGTGAGCAGCCAGAGCTGGCCGGATTGTTGTGCGGGCGCCGGCGACAGGTCGCAGGCATTGGCGATGAACGGCTCGCCGTTGCGCTTCAGGGCCTGCTCGACCACGGGATGGCGGCCGGCCTCGATCGCGAAGGCGAGGGAGCCGTCGACTTCGGGCCGGACGTAGTTCTCGTCGACCGCCAGCTTGGCCAGCGACGTCGCGACGTCGAGCAGCGCAAAACCTTGCGCCGCCGCGCGCAGATCGTCGCTGATCGCGAGGGCCTTCGCGCAGAGCCTTTCGAAGATCTCGAGCTCGAGGTTGAGCGCGCGATCGCCGGCATTGGCGATCTTGGCTTCGATCTCGCCGAGCTCGGAGGTGGTGAAGCGCACCTGTCCTGCCAGCGTCTGGCGGTGGATGAAGGTCGCATTCAGCGGCGCTGACATCAGCTTGTCGCCGTGCTGTGCGGTGACCTCGACGAAATAGCCGAGCACGTTGTTGTGACGGATCTTGAGACCCTTCACGCCGGTATCGTCGGCGTAGCGGGCCTGCATCGAGGCGACGACGAGGCGCGAGGCGTCGCGCAGATTTCGCGCCTCGTCGAGCGCGGGCTCATAGCCCTGGCGCACGAAGCCGCCGTCGCGCTTGATCAGCGGCAACTGCTCATCGAGCGCTGCCGCGAACTCGGCTGCCAGCGCGCGCGATGGTCGCTTCAGCGCCGCCATCACCGCTGCGACCTCCTGCGGTGGCTGATCCAGTTCGGCGAGCCGCGCCAGCGCCTGGTCGGCGGCCAAGATGCCGTCGCGGATGCCGGCGAGGTCGCGCGGTCCGCCGCGGCCGACCGAGAGTCGGGCAAGCGCGCGCGACATGTCGGGCGCGCCCCGCAAAATGCTGCGGATGTCCTCGCGCGCCGCAGAATCGGCAACGAAGACGCTGACCGCATCGAGCCGGCGAGCGATCGCCGGTGCATCCGTCAGCGGTGCCGCGAGCCGCTGCGCGAGCAGGCGCGAACCCGCAGAGGTGACAGTGCAGTCGATGGCGTCGAGCAGTGACCCGCGGCGTTCGCCGGCGAGCGTCCGCGTCAGCTCGAGATTGGCGCGGGTGGCCGGATCGATCGCCATGGTCGCGTCCGAGGCCTCGCGCGCGGGCGGCGACAGCGGCGGATGCTTGCCGACCTGGGTGCGGTCGACATAGGTGACGGCGGCGGCCGCGGCGGTGGCCTCCAAGCGGGTGAGCTGCGCCAGCCCATCCATGGTCGCGACCGCAAAGTAGTCGCAGAGCCGCTTTTCGGCGGTGGCGCCGTCGAAGACGTCGCGGGTCAGCGGCGTCACCGCCGGCAGCTCGCGCAAGGTCTGGCCGAGCTCGCTGTCATTATAGAGTGCGTCAGTGACGATCGCCTCGTTGGGGTTGATGCGCGCCAGCGTCGCCGCGAGCTCTCCGCCTGAAACCTCGGTCACCATGAATTCGGCGGTCGAGATGTCGATCCAGGCGAGGCCGAAGCGGTCGCCACCGGCGGACGAACGCGCGCGCGCGATCGCGAGCAGGTAATTGTTGGCGCGCGCATCCAGCAGCGTGTCCTCGGTCAGCGTGCCCGGCGTGACCAGCCGCACCACGCCGCGGCGCACCACGCTCTTGTTGCCGCGTGCTTTTGCTGCGGCGGGATCCTCGGTCTGCTCGCACACCGCGACGCGGTGGCCGGCGCTGATGAGACGATGCAGATAATCCTCGGAGCGCTCCACCGGGACGCCACACATCGGGATGTCAGCGCCCTGGTGCTTGCCGCGCTTGGTCAGCACGATGCCGAGCGTCCTGGAGGCGATCTCGGCGTCCTCGAAGAACAGCTCGTAAAAGTCGCCCATCCGGTAGAACAGCAGGAGGCCCTGATGCGCCGCCTTGATCTCGAGATACTGTTCCATCATCGGCGTCACGCGCGCGGCGGCTTCCGCCTGGGGCGCTGGCGTGGGTTCGGGTTCTGGGGCGGAGATGGGCTGTTGCAACGTCATGGGCGGCGCAACCTACAAAATTTCGCCTCCTGCTCCTATCGCTTTGGCCGGGCAGGGGAGGTTTTCCACGTTGTCCGCACCGCGGCATGCGTTGCGGACCGCAGCCCCCTGCAAATCGCACGCGAAACCGTCAATTGACCTGCCGCGGGCGCCCTCCTAAAACTCCGTCGACATTGAAGAATTTGGCCGGACCGCGGCAGCCAGGGAGAACAACGATGCGTGACGTCTTTATCTGCGATGCGGTGCGGACCCCGATCGGCCGCTTCGGCGGCTCGCTCGCCAAGGTGCGCGCCGATGATCTCGCCGCAGCCCCGATCAAGGCGCTGATGGCCAAGCATCCGAATCTCGATTGGGCGCAGGTGGATGAAGTCTTCTTCGGCTGCGCCAATCAGGCCGGCGAGGACAACCGCAACGTCGCGCGTATGGCGCTGCTGCTGGCAGGTCTTCCGGACTCGGTTCCCGGTCAGACCCTGAACCGGCTCTGCGCCTCCGGCCTCGATGCCGTCGGTGCCGCGGGCCGCGCCATTCGCGCCGGCGAGATCGAACTTGCGATTGCCGGCGGCGTCGAGTCGATGACCCGCGCGCCTTTCGTGATGGGCAAGGCGCAGGAGGCCTTCTCGCGCTCGGCCGAGATCTTCGATACCACGATCGGCTGGCGCTTCATCAATCCGCTGCTCAAGGCGCAGTACGGCGTCGACGCGATGCCGGAGACCGGCGAGAACGTCGCCGAGGAATTCCAGGTTTCGCGCGCCGACCAGGATGCCTTCGCCATCCGCTCGCAGCAGCGTGCCGGCGCCGCGATTGCGGCGGGTTATTTCGCGGAAGAGATCACGCCCATCACGATTCCTGGCGGCAAAGCCGGTCCGATCACGGTCGACAAGGACGAACATCCTCGCCCAGAGACCACGCTTGAAGGTCTCGCCAAGTTGAAGCCGATCGTTCGCAATCCCGGCACAGTCACCGCCGGCAACGCCTCCGGCGTCAATGACGGCGCCGCTGCGATGATCCTGGCTTCGGAAGCTGCGGTGAAGAAGCACGGCCTCACGCCGCGGGCGCGCATCCTCGGCCTGGCCTCTGCCGGCGTGCCGCCGCGCATCATGGGCATTGGTCCCGTGCCGGCGACCCGGAAGTTGATGGAGCGTCTCGGCAAGAAGATCGGCGATTTCGACCTGATCGAGCTAAACGAAGCTTTCGCCTCGCAGGGCATCGCGTGCCTGCGCCAGCTTGGCGTCAAGGAGGATGCCGATTTCGTCAATCCGCATGGCGGCGCCATCGCGCTCGGCCATCCGCTCGGCATGAGCGGCGCCCGGCTCGCGCTCACCGCCGTGCACGGCATGGAGAAGCGCGGCGGCAAGCTCGCGCTCGCAACCATGTGCGTCGGCGTCGGCCAGGGTGTGGCCGTTGCGATCGAAAAGCTGAATTGACGGTCCACGCAGTGGACCGTCATCCCGGGGCGGTGCACTTGCACCGAACCCGGGATCTCGAGATTCCGGGTTCGATGCTCCGCATCGCCCCGGAATGACGGCGTTTTTTGTCGCTTCAAGGACCGTCCCATGATCATCGAGCGCGAGCAGGACGTCACGGCCGCAGCCTTGGCGGTGATGGAGCGGACATCCGATCCGCGGCTGCGCCAGATCATGGTCTCTCTGGTCAAGCATTTGCACGCCTTCGTACGCGACGTGCGCCTGACCGAGAAGGAATTCCGCGATGCCACGGCGATCGTGGCCGAGCTCGGCAAGCTGACCACCGACACGCACAACGAAGTCGTGCTGATGGCGGGGTCGCTCGGCGTCTCCTCGCTGGTGTGCCTGCTCAACAATGGCGATCAGGGCAATACGGAGACCGATCAATCATTGCTCGGGCCGTTCTGGCGGTTGAATTCGCCCCGGGTCGAGAATGGCGGATCGATCGTGCGCTCGGAGACACCGGGGGCCACGCTGTTCGTCAGCGGGCGCGTCGTCGACAGGGACGGCGAGCCCGTCGCCGGGGCCGAGGTCGATGTCTGGCATGCTTCGCCGGTCGGCCTTTACGAGAACCAGGACCCCGAGCAGGCCGACATGAACCTGCGCGGCAAGTTCACGACTGATTCCGACGGGTGCTTCGCCTTCCGCTCGGTGATGATGGTCGGCTATCCCATCCCGACTGATGGCGTGGTCGGCCGTCTGCTCGAGGCGCAGGGCCGCCACCCCTATCGTCCCGCCCATCTGCACGCCCTGATCTTCAAGCCAGGATTCAAGGTGCTGGTCTCGCAGGTCTACGACCCTGCCGATCCCCATATCGACAGCGACGTGCAATTCGGCGTGACACAGGCGCTGATCGGCAAATTCGTGCGCCACGCGACGCCGCATCCGACTGCGAAGGACGTCTCCGTGCCCTGGTATTCGCTCGACCATACCTACCGGCTCGAGGCCGGGGAGGCCGTGCTTCCGCGCGCGCCGATCAGGTAAGAGCCGCCGGCTGCAGGCGCGGGAACGCCGCCAAACCGGCTTCCCCAAATTAGTTATATCCTATAATGATTGGCGGAAGCGTTGACCGGCCAGACGTAAAATGGCCGGGGAGGAGTTCGCCAATGACATTCGTCTATCCCACGGACAGCAACAAGGCGCATCCGCTGCCGCTGTCGCCCGACTACAAGAGCTCGATCAAGCGGGCGCCGAACAAGCCCTTGATCCCGATGCGCCACACGTTGTCGGAGCTGACCGGCCCGGTCTACGGCCACGAGACCGTGCGCGAGGGCGACAACGATCTTACCACCCAACACAGTGGCGAGCCGATCGGCGAGCGCATCATCGTGCATGGCCACGTGCGAGATGAGGACGGCCGCGGCGTGCCGAACTCGTTGATCGAGATCTGGCAAGCCAATTCCTGCGGCCGCTATATTCATGTTCGCGATCAGCATCCCGCGCCGCTCGATCCGAATTTCACCGGCGCGGGCCGCACCGTGAGCGATGCTTCCGGCTATTATCGCTTCGTCACCATCAAGCCCGGCGCCTATCCCTGGGGCAATCACCACAATGCGTGGCGGCCCGCGCATATCCATCTCTCGGTGTTCGGCTATTCCTTCGTCACGCGCCTCGTGACGCAGATGTATTTCCCGAACGATCCCTTGTTCCCGTTCGACCCGATCTTCAATTCGGTGCCGGACGAGAAGGCGCGGGCGCGGATGGTCTCGTCTTTCGATCTCGAGAACACGAAGCCCGAATGGGCGCTGTGCTACCGCTTTGACATCGTGCTGCGCGGCAAGAACGCCACCCCCATGGAGAACCACTAAGTGCAACAGTCTGTGAAATCCGACGGGATCACCCCATCGCAGACGGTCGGTCCGTTCTTCAAATACGGCCTGACGCCGAACGGCGAGTACGCCTGGAACGACGCATTCACCAACTCGACGCTGACCCCGGACGTCTCAGGCGACCGCATCCGCATCGAGGGTCGGGTATTCGATGGCGATGGCGTTGCCGTGCCGGATGCCATGCTGGAAATCTGGCAGGCGGACGCGCAAGGCCGCTTCTCCGACCCGCAGGACAAGCGTGCGCTGCCGAACGCGAGCTTCCGCGGCTTTGCCCGCTGCGGCACCGACAAGGACGGCAACTATTCCTTCGAGACCATCAAGCCCGGCGCGGTGCCGGACCCCGACGGCAAACCGCAGGCGCCGCACATTCTGCTTGCGGTGTTCGGTCGCGGCATGCTGCGGCATCTCTACACCCGCATCTATTTCAGCGACGAGGCCGGCAACGCCGCCGATCCCGTGCTGGCGCTGGTTCCGGCCGACCGTCGCGCGACGCTGACCGCGGTGCGTGAGCCCGGCAAGCCGGTCTACCGGCTCGACCTGCACCTTCAGGGCGACGACGAAACGGTGTTCTTCGACGTGTAAAGAATGCGTGCCGGCTGTATCCGCAGCCGGCATGCTCTCCTCATCCAGCGCAATTGAGCTGCTTGCTGCCTTTGCATCAGGCCGAAACGCCCTTCTTCGTGCTGTGTGTCAACTCTCACTGACTCAAATCCGGTCGTCTCGCCACATAGCTCTCTGGATTTCCGGCACGCAATTTCCGCGTGCAGCGTCCTGTGTTTACCGCAGTCGTTTAGGGTCTGCTGTACTCGACCTGCGTCACCGGATTGTTCCATGAAAATTCGTCTTTCGCTTTCTTCGGCGATTATTGCATTCGGCGAACCAGACCAGCTGGCGGCCCACGGTGAACGCCTGGCCCAGCTCCGCAAGGATTACGACGAGCGCAAGGCGTTCTGGGTCTCCTCCAGCCTCTCGGCCGATCTCAAGACCGCGCTGGTGTCGAAGTCCGATGCGGAGGTGCAGAAATTCTGGAAGGCGACCGAACAGCTGCGATCGGTCGTCGTGCGGACCGTGCGCGACTCGGCCGCGGCAGCCTGAGCCCGGCGGCAAATCGGCCGCTGGTGCCCGGGAGCGTGATCGTGCAGTATGGCGCGGGACAAGGGCATCGTGGTTCATGACATCTCCACAATTGCCGGCGGTCGTTGAGCCCGCCCGACTGACGGCCGCGCTGCGCAGGGCCGGCGTGCTGGACGCCGGCGCGGTCCGCGAAGTGAAGGTGTTGCATCAGCACGACACCGTCGTGTCGCATATCATCCGTCTCGGCTTGCGCTATGTCGGCGAATCCGCCGGCGCCCCGCAGTCGCTGATTCTGAAGACCGCAAATGCAGCGTTCGCCGAGAAGCTTGCCAATGGCGGCCGGCGGGAGGTGGAATACTACACGCAACTGACGCCAAGCATGCCGCCGGGACTGGTGCCCCGCTGCTTCGACGGACATTTCGACGAAGACAGTCTCACTTGGCATCTTCTGCTCGAGGACCTCACCGACAGCCATGCCATCGCAATGGCTTGGCCGGTGCCGCCATCGCGCGAGCAGACGTTCGCCATCGTCACCACGCTCGCGCGCTGGCATGCAGCCTGGTGGGACCATCCGAGCCTCGGCGGTGCGGTCGGTACCTGGGCGAGCACGGAGGACAGCGCGCAACGCATGGAGACGTTTGCGGGCCATTATGACCGTTTTGCCGATCTTCTTGGTGATCGCCTCAGCGAGGAGCGGCGGATCCTCTACCGTCGCCTGATCGATCAGTCGGACCGGCTGTCCCAGCGTTACCATTCACGCCGACACGTCAGCATCACGCATGGCGACGCCCACACCTGGAATTTCCTGCTGCCGCGCGCGGGCGTCGCCGATACCGTGCGCATCTTCGATTTCGATCTTTGGAGCATCAACGTTCCGACCCACGACCTCGCCCATATGATGGCCGTGCATTGGTATCCGGAACGCCGGCAGGCGCTCGAACGCCCGCTGCTCAATCTCTACCACGACACGTTGATGGAAAGCGGCATCAGCGGCTACACGCGCGGCGCGCTCGATCGCGACTACCGCTGGGCGGTGCTCTGGCAAATCACGAAGCCAATCTGGCAGTGGAGCATCAACATCCCGCCGGTGATCTGGTGGAACAATCTGGAGCGGGTGATGATGGCGGTGGAGGATTTGGGGTGTGAGGAGTTGTTGGGGTAGGCGGCGCCACAAGCTCGACGTCGTCGCCCGGCTTGACGGGGCGACCCAGTATTCCAGAGACGTTCCTGTGATACGGAGAAGCCGCGGCGTACTGGATGCCCCGATCGCCGGGGCATGACACCTGTCGCTACTCCATTACCGCGTGTTCCGGCCCCGCCGCCTGCTTGCGCAGCGTGGCCTTGGTGGAGCCGATCAGTAGAGCGAGCGGGATGGTGCAGAGGATGAAGACCATCACGAGCTGGTAGTCGTGCGAGAAGGCGATGATCTGCGCCTGCACGCTGACCATCCGGTCCGCCAGGGCGCGGCCGGCGTCGGTGGACAGATTGATCAGGCCGCTGACGCTGGGCATCTGCAGCGCGTGGTTGAACGGGTTGACGTGCTCGGAGAGGATCGCATAGCTCCGCCGCGTCCCCTGCGTCAGCTCGGCGATGACGACGGAAATGCCGACCGAACTTGCGACGTTGCGCATCAGGGTCAGCATGGCGGTGCCGTCGGTGCGCAGCTCGTTCGACAAGGTCAGGAACGCTACGGTCGAGAGCGGCACGAAGACGAGGCCGAAGCCAAAACCCTGGATGACGCTGACCGTGACGATCTCCGGCACCTGGGTCAGATCGGTCCAGCCGGTCATCTGGTACAGCGAGCCCGCGGTCAGCGTCAGGCCGGTGATGATCAATGTGCGCGCTTCGAAATAGCGCATCATCCGGCCGACCAGCATCATGGCGAAGAAGGTGCCGAAACCGCGGCTCGCCAGCAGCAGGCCGGCGGTGATGATGGGATAGCCGATCACGTTCTGCATGTAGGGCGAGGCCAGCGCCATGGTCGAGAACAGCACGAGGCCCATCACGATCATGAACACGCAGCCGGTGACGAAGTTGCGATCCCGAAACAGCGCAAAGCGGATGAACGGCGTCGAGGTCGTGAAGGAGTGGGCGAGGAAGAAATAGAAGGCGACGGCCGCGACGATGAATTCCGCGACGATCTCGTTCGATTCGAGCCACCCCAGCTGCTCGCCGCGATCCAGCGCGAGCTGCAGCGCGCCGATCGCGATCGCCAATGCGGCGAAGCCGAACCAGTCGAATTTGAGGCTGAGATCTTTCCGGGTCTCGTCCATGAAGACGATCAGACCAAGCACGGTGATGGCGCCGAACGGCAGGTTGACGAAGAACACCCAGTGCCAGGAATAGGTCTCGGTGAGCCAGGCGCCGAGGGAGGGGCCCATGATCGGGCCCATCATCACGCCCATGCCCCAGATCGACATCGCCTTGGCACGTTCCTGGAGCGTGTAATAATCAAGCATGACCGACTGCGACAGCGGCACCAGGGCGGCGCCGAACACGCCTTGCAGCAGGCGGAACAGCACCATCTGGTTGATGTCTTGCGCCAGACCGCACAGCACCGATGCCATGGTGAAGCCGGCCGAGCAGATGATGAAGATGCGCTTGCGGCCGAAGCGGTTGGCGATCCAGCCCACCGGCGCCGTCATGATCGCCGCGGCGACGATGTAGGAGGTCAGCACCCAATTGATCTGATCCTGCGAGGCCGAGAGGGTGCCCTGCATGTAGGGCAGCGCGACGTTGGCGATGGTGGTGTCCAGCGCCTGCATGATGGTCGCGGTCATGGCGCAGATCGTCACCATGTTCCGGCGCAGGCCGGGGACCATCAGGTTGGCGTTGGGGCCGGACATCGTGGCGGATCCTTAGTCTTTGTCCTGGCCCGCTGTCGCCGACAGGCCGAGCAGGCCGGCGAGCGAGCGCCGATGGCCGGTGTCGATGGTGGCGTAGACGCTCATGCCGGCTTTGAGCTTCCGCACATATTTGTCGGTCTCGTCGAAATAGATGCGGATCGGGACGCGCTGCACCACCTTGACGAAATTGCCGGTGGCATTTTGCGGCGGCAGGATCGCGAATTGCGCGCCGGTGCCGGGCGAGAGCGAGCCGATCTTGCCCTTGAAGACGTGGTTCGGGAACGCATCGACCTCGAGCGTGACGGGCTGGCCTTCGGTGACATAGGTAAGGTCACTCTCCTTCGGATTGGCGTCGACCCAGGGATGGGCGACGTCGATGATGGAGAACACCGGCGTGCCGGCGGCGACGAAACGGCCGAGCTGGATCTGTTCCACCTGCGTCGCCACGCCATCCATCGCCGCGCGCAGCACGGTGTGTTCGAGATTGCGCTGGGCATCTTCGAGCTTGGCCTTGGCCTGGACGTAAGGCGGGAATTGCTCCAGGGGCAGCTTGGGATCGCCGAGCAATTGCGTCTTGGCGTTGGAGAGCTGCTGCTTGATGAACTGCGCCTGCGCGCCCGCGGTGACCAGCGCGTTGGATGCGTTGTCGAGGTCGAGCTGCGAGCCGTAATTGTTCTTCACCAGCGCCTGCTTGCGCTCGACGTCGCGCTGCTTCAGGTCGACGCCCTGCTGGGCGAGGTCGAGCATGTCACCGTAGATCTTGATGTTGGCGACGAGGTTGTCATAGGTCGTGCGGGCCTGGGCGAGCTGCGCCTTGGCCTCGTCCACCGCGAGGCGGAACGGCACGGGATCGATCTCGAACAGCTCGTCGCCCTGCTTGACGGCCTGACCTTCCTTCACGACGACTTTCAGGATCTTGCCGGAAATATCGGGAGTTACCAGCACCTTCTGGGCGCCGACATAGGCATCGTCAGTCCCGACATAGCGGCCGCCATGCAGATAGAAAGTGAGGCCGCCGATGGCGGCGATGAGAGGCAGCACGACCAGAAGCAGGAAACGGCGATAGCGGCGCAGGCCCGCCACCAAGCGGCGGCGCGGATCGGTGCCGGCCTTCTTGGTCGGCTTGCCGCTGTCAGCCTTCTGCTCGGGCTGGAATTTGAGGACCTGATCAGCCATAGCGCTGCTCCTTACGCGCTTGTTCCGCCCCAGAGGCCTGGATCGCGTTTCGCACGTTTTCCTTGATCGTTTCGAGTTGGACGAGAAGGCGGTGAGCGTCCGCCGGGTTGATGCCGTCAAGCGCGTTCGCGGTCAGCTCCGATTTCAGGCCGCTCATCCTGCCGAGCAGCTGCCGCCCGGCCTTCTTCAGGTAGAGACGTTTGACGCGGCGGTCCGAGGCGTCGCTGCGGCGCTCGATCCAGTCGCTGTCGCAGAGCTTGTCGATCAGGCGTGTCAGCGTGATCGGCTGCACCTCGAGCAGCTCGGCGAGTTCCGATTGCTTCATGCCCTCGCTGCGCTCGACCTTGGCCAGCACCGCCCATTGCGCGCGGGTGATGCCGAAGCGCGAGGCCTCCTTATCGGCATAGACGCGCAGCAGGCGGTAAAGCTCGGCGAGCGTAAACAGGAAGTTCTGGTCCACGGACCCGCGGCTCATAAGCTTGGCCTCCAATAAGCTTGTATATAATAAGCAAGCTTATGATTATTTCATGGCGGGTCAGCGAGACGCTGTCCCGCGGGATAAGCATGGCTGACAGCCGATGGGTCGGTCGCGCTTTGGGTTCCACCGCCGAAATGCTAGAAGGTAGGCCAGATGACCCTCGCGAAGCCGGCCTTTCCCGCGCCCGACCACGATCACGGCCGCTGCACGGCGGACGCGTTGGCGCATGCCGAGGAGGTTTGCGCGCAGCGTGCGCAGAAATTCACGCCAATCCGCCGCCAAGTGCTGAGGGCGCTGCTCTCCAGCCACCGTCCGCTCGGCGCCTATGAGGTGATCGACGAACTCGCCAAGTCGATGCCGCGGCCGGCGCCGATCACGGTCTATCGTGCACTCGATTTCCTGATGGCCAACGGCCTCGTGCACCGCATCGAGAGTCGCAATGCCTATCTGGCCTGTGCCGCCCATGATCATGACGCGACCTCGGCGGTGGCGTTCCTGATCTGTGAGCGCTGCGGCCTGGTCGGCGAGATCCCCTCGGCGTCCTTCGCCAAGGACCTCAATGCGGCCGCGCGCAGCTCGGGTTTCGTACCAAAGCTGTCTGTGGTGGAGATCACGGGCGTCTGCACGCATTGTCAGAAAGTCTCTTAGAACGATGGAATTAGGTCGAGCCATCCCAAAGGGAGAGGTCGCGCCGAAGGCGCGGGTGAGGGGCTTCGCTCTCTCACGGGGCCCGCGCCCCCTCACCCGATTTGCTTCGCAAATCGACCTCTCCCCGACGGGGAGAGGTAAAGAGCCCGCGGCCTATCGAATTTAGCAACAACGGCGCAAAGCCGGATCTCAGGAAGAAATGTCCGCACCTCAAGCCATACCGCCTGCCGGCCGTCCTCTCAGTGCCGGCGCCATCGCCCTGATGCTCATGCTGTGCCTGACCTGGGGGTTCAACCAGATCGCGGTGAAGCTGGTGCTGCCCGACATTCCGCCGATGCTCCAGGCCACCATCCGCTCGATGGGCGCGCTGCCGGTGCTGTTCATCATCGGCACGCTGCGCGGCGTGAAATTCTTCGAGCGTGACGGGACGTGGAGGGCCGGCCTGATCGCCGGGCTGATGTTCGGCATCGAATTCGTGCTGATCTTCCAGGGACTGCGTCTCACCTCTGCTTCGCGTGCAGTGGTGTTCCTCTACACCGCCCCGTTCTTCGTCGCGCTCGGCTCGTACCAGGTGCTGGGAGAGCGGCTCGGCGGCTCGCAATGGCTGGGCTTGGCCATCAGCTTTGCCGGCGTGGCGCTGGCGATCGGCGTGCCGCAGCCCAATGTCGATTCGCATGTTCTGCTCGGCGATCTCATGGTCGTCGGCGGCGCCGCGCTGTGGGCGGCGACGACGCTGGTTGCCAAGGGCACGCGGTTGCGCTTCGCCGCGCCCGAGAAGGCGCTGGGCTATCAGGTCGCCACCTCGATCCCGATTCTGGGGATGGCGGCCTGGCTGTTCGGCGAATCCATCACGCACATGCCGGCGCCGTTGTCGCTCGGCCTGATGGCGTTCCAGGCAATCTGGGTGGTGGGAACCACGTTCACGCTTTGGTTCGCGCTGGTGAAGGCCTATTCGGCCAGCAAATTGTCCGCTTTTACCTTCATCACCCCTTTGTTTGGCGTGGTGGGTAGCTATTTCATCATGCACGACACCCTGAGCCTGACATTCGGGGCCGCCGCGGTCCTTGTAATTGCAGGGCTTTTTCTGGTTAACCGTCCGAGCCAAACGGCTGCGGCGCCGCGTGATGCATTGCTGAACGTCACCAAAACCTGATATTTGGACCTCATGAACAAGCTCGAAAACTCTCTCGATTCCGACATCGCGGGCCCCGCGCCCCGGCACAAGACCACCCAGGTGAAGGTGGGTAACGTCGCCGTGGGCGGCGGCGCGCCGATCGTCGTGCAGTCGATGACCAACACCGACACCGCCGATGTCGACAGCACCATCGCCCAGGTCGCAGCGCTCGCGCGCGCCGGCTCCGAAATGGTCCGCATCACCGTGGACCGCGAGGAAGCCGCGGCCGCCGTTCCGCACATCCGTGACGGCCTCGCCAAGCGCGGCATCACGACGCCGCTGATCGGCGACTTCCATTATATCGGCCACAAGCTGCTTGCGGCCTATCCGGCCTGCGCCGAGGCGCTGGCCAAATACCGCATCAATCCCGGCAATGTCGGCTTCAAGGACAAGCGCGACACCCAGTTCGCCGACATCATCGAGATCGCGAACAAGAACAACAAGCCGGTGCGGATCGGCGCCAATTGGGGCTCGCTCGACCAGGAGCTTTTGACCAAGCTGATGGACGAGAACGCAGCATCACCCAATCCGCGCGACGTCCGCGCGGTGACGCGCGAGGCCATGGTTCAGTCGGCGCTGCTGTCGGCCGCGCGCGCCGAAGAGCTCGGCATGCCCAAGGACCGCATCATCCTCTCGGCAAAAGTCTCGGCGGTGCAGGATCTGATCGCGGTCTACCAGGATCTTGCGGCGCGTTCGGACTACGCCATCCATCTCGGTCTCACCGAAGCCGGCATGGGCTCGAAGGGCATCGTGGCGTCTTCGGCCGCGCTCGGCATCCTCTTGCAGCAGGGCATCGGCGACACCATCCGCATCTCGCTGACGCCCGAGCCCGGCGGCGACCGTACCCGCGAGGTGCAGGTCGCCCAGGAGCTGTTGCAGACCATGGGCTTCCGCACCTTCGTGCCGCTGGTTGCAGCCTGCCCCGGCTGCGGCCGCACCACCTCGACCACGTTCCAGGAGCTGGCGCGCTCGATCCAGGATTTCATCCGCGACGAGATGCCGACCTGGAAGACGAAATATCCTGGCGTGGAAGAGCTCAACGTCGCGGTGATGGGCTGCATCGTCAACGGCCCCGGCGAATCCAAGCATGCCAATATCGGCATCTCGCTGCCCGGCACCGGCGAAGCCCCGGCCGCGCCCGTCTTCGTCGACGGCAAGAAGTTCCGCACGCTGCGCGGGCCGACCATCTCCGCCGACTTCAAGGCGCTGGTGATCGACTATATCGACCAGCGCTACGGCCAGGGCGCCAAGGTGCCGGTGACGGCGGCGGAGTAGGTGTGTTTCGATATCGAAGCGTAGGGCGGGTTAGCGTAGCGTAACCCGCCTTATTTTTTGCGCGCGCGAAGTGGCGGGTTACGCTTCGCTAACCCGCCCTACATTGTTACGATGCCTCCCAATCAACAACGATCGGGAGACACGCCATGAGCTCACTCGCCGGCAAGCAGGGCCCGCGCTATCGCCACACCGCAGAAGACGGCGCCCCATACGAGACGATCCAGGTCGAAAAGCTCACCCCCATCATCGGCGCGGAAATCTCCGGCGTCGATATCGGCAAGCTCGTCGATGCTGACACCCGCTCCAACCGGCAGATGGACGAGATCCACCGTGCGCTCGCCGAAAACCTCGTGATCTTCTTCCGCGACCAGCACATCACGCCGCAGCAGCACCTTGCCTTCGGCCGCAAGTTCGGCGAGTTGCATTTCCATCCCGCCGCGCCGCACGAGGACGAAGATCCGGCGCTCATGAGGATCTACGCCGACAAGGACTCGCCGCGCGCCAATGGCGAGGGCTGGCACTCCGACGTGTCCTGCGATCTCGAGCCGCCGATGGGCTCGATCCTCTACATCAAGCAGTGCCCGCCGCGCGGCGGCGACACGCTGTTTGCCAACATGTATGCAGCCTATGAGGCGCTGTCGGACCGCATGAAAGCCTATCTCGACGGGCTCACCGCGCTGCACGATGGCGAGCCGATCTATCGCGGGCTCTATGCGAATTACGGCGTCGCCGACCGTCCCTCCTATCCGCATGCCGAGCATCCCGTGGTGCGCACGCATCCCGTCACCGGCAGGAAAGCGCTCTATGTCAACCGCGGCTTCACCCGGCACATCAACGGCATCCCGCGCGACGAGAGCGATGCGATGCTCGCCTATCTCTACCAGCACGCCGAAAATCCGCTGTTCCAGTGCCGCTTCCGCTGGACCGAGAATGCCATCGCCTTCTGGGACAACCGCTGCACCCAGCACCGCGCGATGTGGGACTACTGGCCGCACACGCGATCAGGGACGCGCGTGACGGTGAAGGGGGAGCGGCCGGTCTAGACTCCAGCTCCACAAGTTATGCCCGTCAGCGCTCACAAGCAGGGCCCTGTGTGCTGAAGGTCTGGCATGCCCTCGCGCACGATCCGATAAACTTGCCGTTCTGTGAACCAGCTTACATTGCCTCGGCAGGCTGATCGCCTAGGCTCGCGCGTGGAAATGGAGAATTGCGCATCGGATCACAACCTTAAGTATTCGGGAGCATCACATGGCCAAGGCGGGCAAGCAAAAGTCGACGACGGCCGGCAAACGCAGGTCGGCGAATTCCGACCGCACCCGGCGGGCAAAGGCCGCCCGACCCGAGCAGATCTCGGTCTTCATCAGCTATGTCAGTGAAGACCGGGAGCTGGCCGCGAGCTTCGAGGCTGAGCTACTGCAATTGTTTGCCGTCGCTGCGTCACTTCCTCCGGTCAAGGTGTTCCGCGACGTCGGGAGCATCGGAAAGGGGTCGGACTATCGTACCGTGATCACCAACGCATTGGATGAGGCTGACATTCTCCTGGTGATCCTGACGGACAGGCTCAAACCGAGCTTCGCGTTTCCGGGCTTCGAGGTCGGCTATTTCGCGAGGTCGCTCGAGGAGCGTCCGAAGATCCACGGCAACATCCCCCGAAGAATTCTTCCGATTTCAATTGGTGCGGCGAACCAAACCACGCTCGATTATCTCCAGGCGATCAAGATCGACGAGAATCACATATTCACGGTGCCGGGCATGAGCGCGGCCGAGCCATCGCCAAATCCCGTTTTCGCGCTGCTGGCGGATATCTCGGCGACGGCGGATGCCGTGCTCGGGAGGCACGGTGGCGCAAGTGGCGGTGTCAGCAAGCAGGATGAGCTCTGGCGGCAGAAGCTCGTCTCGTCTGCCGCAAGGCTGTACAGCTGCATTCAGGTGTATCTGGAATCGCGCGTCTCCTCGGAAACCTATCCGGAGCGGAAGATCATCCTCCACAGTGACGCGCCTCCGATGATCGGGCCGGACGGAGTGGATCTGTCGAAGTTCAAGATCGAGATGGTCGGAAATTCCTTCCAGGTCTTTGGGTTCCCGGAGGAAAAGAATCGCTTTTTCGACTGGAATGCGTTCATCAACAGAATGCCGGCCGAGATGAGCGGAACATGGGCCGAAGGCATCAGGACGCTGGCTACCAACGCGCTCCAGCGCGGCGACGAGAACTATCTTGTCGTCGCGACGTCCAAGGGTGACGATGCATATCGGCTATTCGTGTCCCGGGTCGTGACCTATGTGAGCAAGAAGACCGAAATCCACATCTACATCGTCAAGATGATCGTCCGGCACTATGGCGATCCTCTGACGTCTCGCCTTCTGAGTGCCATCAACATCGGCCTCGAGTTCAGATTCCTCTTCCTGGAGAGGAGCAGCCAATACAGGCCGGCCAGGTTCGATTTCCCGCTGGCGCCGGATACGTCCAAGGAGATGGATGCCTGGAAGTCAGCCGTGACGCAGTTGCTCAGCCACATGAACATGATCCTGCGGGAAGCTCAGGATCAGCACCTCATGGACGCGGATGTTCTCGACAAGATCTGGGGTGTTGGCGGCGGCCCACGCGTGCGCCAGATGATGGCCGCATGGGAGAGCGCGCGAACCAAGCTCTTCGTGGCAGCCCAGCAATTGCTGGCGTCCAACGCATCGGACTTCCCGGACACACAGGAGCCGTTCAGGATCGCGCTGCGCGAACTTCAGGCCACCACGGAGTCCATGAACCGGGAGTACACGTTGCGCGCTCTCCAGGCCATTGCGGAAGAAGTCGAACAGCTTCCTCCGCAGACGCAATCTCCGCCGCGTGCCGCCTAGGGACGGGCGAGCCGCACGAGCTGACTCGTCTTGCAATGAGGCGGTGCCACAGCGTTGACGCGTGGTCAGGTCTGCGCCAATCTTCCCGAAAACGAAATCGGGAGGATCCACCATGTTCCGCGCCGAGGACAACGAATTCCTCGCCGAGTCCGGCCCCGGAACGGCAATGGGCGAACTGTTGCGCCGCTTCTGGATTCCCGTGCTGCTGTCCGGCGAGCTCCCGGAGCCCGACGGCGAGCCGAAGAAGATCGTGCTCGGTCGCCCCAGGATCGCAGCAGCGGAGTAGCGCTTGGGGCGGTTGCGGAGCATCATCGTCGGGTTGGTCGCATTGATCTTGCTGTCGCCGCTTGCGACTGTTGGCAGCAGCGAGGCCGTTGCCGCGCGAAAGGCTGCGAGACCCAAGCCCAAGCAGCTGTCACCGGCCAAATGTGAGATGCCTAAATTTCGGATCGTCGTGGATGTCGGGCACACCCCGGACTCCTACGGCGCACTGAGCGCGCGCAATGATCCGGAGTTCGGCTTCAACTTCCGCCTCGCCAGACTGATCACAGCGAAGCTCAAGTCTGAAGGCTTTGCCGAAACCCGCCTGCTCGTCACGGACGGCAAGGCACGGCCGAGCCTGTTCAAGCGCATCAGTGCCGCGAACCAAGGCCGCACCGATCTGTTCCTGTCGGTCCATCATGATTCGGTGCCGGACAAGCTGCTCGAAACCTGGGAGTTCGACGGCGCAAAGAGCTATTTCAGCGATCGTTTTTCGGGTCATTCGCTGTTCGTGTCGCAGCAGAATCCGCACTTCGCCAGCAGCCTGATGCTGGCCCGGATGATCGGCAAGCAGCTGAAGGAGCAGGGCCTGCACTATGCCAGCCAATACACCCTGCCGGTGATGGGCCGCTATCGCCACCAGCTGCTCGACAAGGATGTCGGCGTCTATCGCTATGACGGGCTCGTCGTGCTGTCGCGGACGCGGAGCGCCGCCGTGCTGCTCGAGGCCGGCTCGATCGTCAATCGCGATGAGGAAATGGAGATGAACTCGCCGGAGCGGCAGGAGGTCGTCGCGGGAGCCGTCGCGGCTGCAATGAGGGAGTTTTGCGAGAGGCGGTAGTTGGCTCGGCCGGTCCAGCAGCCGCAATGAGAAGGAAGCTACAGCGGCCCGCCTCGATATTCGCGGTTCGCCAGACTCGCCTCCTCCAGATCCAGATCGCGTTCGATCCGCCGCCGCGTCTCGTCGGTGATCTGGCCGTCGCGCAGGAGGTTGTGGATGAATTTCCTTTCGGCGGCGATCAGGTCGCGGGTCAGCGCGGTGCCGGCGGCTGAAACGTCGTGGTGGTTGGGATCGAGCGAGTCCGGGAGCTGGCTGACGCGGATTTCGTGTCGTGCGCGCAGCAGCCGCATCACTTCTTCGGACACTTCCTTTTGCGCGGTCAGCGCGTCGAGTGATTCCAGAGCGGCCTCGAGCGCCTGGCGGCGGGCGGCGATCTCGGCTTCGTGCGCAGCGGCATGCTCGTGGCGGCCGGCTTCGGCGACACCGAGCCAGCGCACGACCGGCGGCAGCGTCAGGCCGACGCCGATCAGCGTAACGAAGATGACACCGAAGGCGACGAACAGGATCAGGTCGCGAGACGGAAAGGCCTCGCCGCCGGGCAGCGTGAACGGCAGCGCCAGCGCGGCAGCCAGCGACACGGCGCCACGCACGCCGGTGAAGGCGAGCACGAACGGCCATTGCCATGGCGGCGACGGGTCGCGCGTACGCAGCGATTTGGAGAGCATCCGCGGCAGATAGGTCGCGGGATAAAGCCAGGCGAAGCGCGCGATCACGACGATGACCAGGACCACCGCAGTCGCGATGAGAATGTCATCGAGCGGGAAGGCTTTTGATTTCTCGTACAGCGTGCGCATCTGGAAGCCGGTGAGCAGGAACAGCATTCCCTCGATCAGGTAGATCACGAGATCCCAGAAGAAGATGCCCTGCAGGCGCGTCGCCGACGAGATCAGCAACGGCCCGTTCCAGCTCACATAGAGGCCGCAGGCGACGGTCGCGATCACGCCGGAGCCGCCGACGTGCTCGGGCAGCCAGTAGGAGACGTAGGGTGTGATCAGCGACAGCGTCAGCTCGACCTGCGGATCCCCGGACCATTTGCGGAATCGCAAGGAGAGCCAGCCGACGCCGATACCGAAGGCGATCTCGCTCGCGACGATCAGGAGGAACTCGCCGGCCGCGAGCGGCAGTGAGAAATTCCCGACCATGATCGCCGCGAGCGCGAAGCGGTAGAGGATCAGCGCAGTGGCGTCATTGGCCAGTCCTTCACCCTCCAGGATGACCAGGAGCCGGCGTGGCATGTTGAGCCGGCGCGCGATCGCGAGCGGCGCCACCACGTCGGGTGGCGCAACGATGGCTCCGAGCAGGAACCCGATGGGCCAGGGCAGGCCGATCACATAATGCGTGGCGGCCGCCACCATCGCGGTGGTGAAGATCACCGCGCCGACCGCGAGCAGCACGATCGGACGCAGATTGTTCTTGAACTCGCGCCAGCTCATGGCGACGCTCGCCGAGTAGATCAGCGGCGGCAGCACCATGAGGAGCACGAGCTCTGGTGGCAATTCCACCGTGGGCATGCCCGGCACGAAGGCGAGGCCGACGCCGGACAGCATCAGCAGAATGGCAGGCGCGATGTTGATGCGGCGCGCGGCAAGTGCGGTGCCTGCCAGCACGGCGAGCAAGATGAGAAAAGTCTGAAACTTCGCTTCCATGATGGTCTGTCTTGACCCGGAAGCGGCCGTACCGTCAATGCGCGGCTGACGCCAGCCGGTCGGTCACCATCCTGCCGATTTGCGCAAACACGCCGGCGATCTTCGCCGGGGTCGGCGTGCCGCCCTGGACGTAGGCCGTGATCAGGACCGGCGTGTCGGGCTTCGGCCAGGCCACCGCGATGTCGCCAGCTGCGTCCTTGCCATTGTAGCCGGTCTTGTCGCCGATCTTCCAGCCTGCGGGCAGGCCGCCGCGCAGCCGGTTCGCGCCGGTCTTGCAGTTCACCATCCATTCGGTGAGCTGAACGCGGGATTGCGCCGACAAGGCTTCGCCCAGCACCAGCCGGCGCAGATTGTTCGCCATCGCCGCCGGCGTCGTGGTGTCCTGGGGATTGCCGGGCGGAGAGCGGTTGAGCTCGGGCTCGTCGTGGTCGAGCCGCGAGGTGGTGTCGCCGAGCGACCGCCAGAATCCAGTCAGCGCGGCGGGGCCGCCGATCCGCGCCAGCAGCAGATTGGCGCAGGTGTTGTCGCTGAGCTCGACGATGGCCTTGCACATCTCGCCGACCGACATCTTGCCGGCTGCGAGGTTTTCCCTCGCCACCGGTGCGTATTCCAGCAGATCCGCCTGACCGTAAGGGATCATGGCCGCGAGTTGCTCCTCGCCGCGATCGACCCGCCCCAGCACGAAGGCCGCCAGCGAAGCCTTGAATGTCGAACACATCACGAACCGCTCGTCGGCGCGCCAGGCAAGCTTTTTGCCGTTCACCAGATTTTCCGCATAGAGCCCAACCCGCCCGCCGCTTTCACGTTCATAGGTTTCGAGCTCTGGCGGCGCCTCCGCGGCAAGCGCGGGAGAAGCGGCCATGCAGCAGAGTGAGACGAGCAGGGAACGGCGGTCGAGAGGCATGGGAGGCTATCAGGCAGTGGAGCTGGGGCGGGGTGGGATTCAACGCACGGTTCATCGAACCGTCATTGCAATGACGGAGAATCGAGAACGAGTGCGCCAGATTTCAGGCAGCGAAGCGCCGAGAGACCCCTCACTCCCTCAGGTCGTACCGATACGATTTCGATACGATCTGCCAGCCGTCGGCGAGCTTCATCGCCACCAGATAGTCAGTGAAGTAGCGCGGCGGCAGCTGGCAGCGCACCTTGATGAAGGCGGTCTTTTCGTCCGAACGGTCGATGGTGACGATAAAGTCCTCGCGCGGCTTGCCTTCGGCTTTGGCCGAGGCGCGCTTGCGCACGCGGTCGAGCCAGTCGGGCACTGTCAGAACCTGGAGCTCGCCCTTCTCGACCCAGCGCAGATCGGCGGAGGGATGGAAGATGGCGCCGAGCTTTTCGGCGTCTCCCTCATAGAGTCCGTCAAAGTAGGATTGCACGACGGATTCGACGCTCGACCGGTCCTGGCTCATGGGTCATTCCTCTGCATGATGGCTTGGGGCGAACTTAGTCGTAGACATCAAAATGCGCTATGGGTGTCTCTCGCCAATTGCGCAAGGACGCTGGAATGATCGGATCAGAGAATTCGAATGCTCGTATCCTCGCCGGCGAATGCTATTGCCGCGCCGTGCGCTTCGAGGTGGCGGACGCGTTCTCCTATGCGATGAACTGCCACTGCTCGAACTGCCGTCGCACCACCGGCGCCGCGTTCAAGCCGTTCGCCGGCATCGCGCACGACAAGCTCCGCATCGTCCGCGGCTGGGACCGGCGGATGATTTTCGGCGACGATACCACCCATGACGCCCATTGTGCCCGCTGCGGCTCACTGCTCTATTCCCGGGTACGGGAAGGACAATGGGTCCATGTCGCCATGGGAACCCTGGTCGATGCCCCCTCGATCCGGCCGAGCGCCCATATTTTTGTGGGATCGAAGGCGCCCTGGCACGAGATTACGGACAATCTGCCGCAATATCGGGAGCACATCGGGGTTGTCTGACGGAACCGGTCCGCGCGACCATTCGGCGGCGAACCGCGACAGCGCTGGCGCGACAAACATATTGGGCTCATCCGGCCTGTCGTCGGCGTCCCCTTCGTGACCTCCATCACAAGCGCGGGCGATGGATGTTGCTAAAGCGGCCCCAAAGGGCCCGAACGGCCCGGAACCATCGGAAGTCGTGTCATGCGCAGTTTGCTCAGACTTTGTCCGCTTTTCGTCGTCCTCGGCATCCTGTTCGGCGCCGGGCCCGCTTTCGCCGGAAAACGCGTCGCGCTGGTGCTCGCCAACTCGGCCTATCAGCACGCGCCCTCGCTCGCCAATCCCGTCAATGATGGGGCGGTGATGGCGAAGACGCTGAAGGAGGCCGGCTTCGACGTCGTCGAATCCTGGCACGATCTGTCGGCGCTGGACACGCGGCGCGTGCTGCGCGACTTCGCCGACGCGACCCGCGATGCCGATATCGCCGTGGTCTATTACGCTGGCCACGGCATCGAGGTCGAGGGCTCGAACTATCTGATCCCGGTGGATGCCAAGCTCGAGCGCGACACCGACGTCTACGACGAAGCGCTCTCGCTCGACCGTGTCCTGGTCGCGGTCGAGCCTGCAAAGCAGCTTCGTCTGGTGATCCTGGATGCCTGCCGCGACAATCCGTTCGGCAAGCAGATGAAGCGCACGATTGCCTCGCGCGGCATCGGCCGTGGCCTCGCCCGGATCGAGCCGACCAACTCCAACACGCTGATTGCCTATTCGGCCAAGGCCGGTTTCACGGCGCAGGACGGCAACGGTGCCAACAGCCCGTTCACGATCGCACTGTCGAAGCATCTGACGACGCCGGGCCTCGACGTCCGCCGCGCCTTCGGCTTCGTGCGTGACGACGTGCTCAAATCGACCGGCAACAAGCAGGAGCCGTTCGTCTACGGTTCGCTCGGCGGCGAGGACGTGCCGCTGGTACCGGTCAAGGTGACAGCCGTAGCGCCGGCATCGCCTGTGGCGAATCCCCAGGCTGATGTCCGCCGCGACTACGAGCTCGCGCTCCAGGTCGGCAACAGGGCGGCCTTGGAAGCCTTCGTCGCCCAGCACCCCGACGGCTTCTATGCGAACCTCGCCAAGCTCCAGATCGACAAGATCCAGGCCGAGCAGGCCCATGCGGCGGCGATCGAATTGGCGAAGCAGGCCGAGGCCGAACGCGATCGTCTCGCTGTGCTCGGCGCGCAGAAGGAGGCGTTGGCCAAGGCTGCGGCCGACGCCAAGGCCGCCGAACAAGTGCAGCTTGCAGCGCAGAGGGCCAAGGAACAGGCGCAACAGCAGGCCGCCGCCGCCGAGCAGCAGCGCGTCGATCTCGCCGCCGCCGTGCCGAGCACCCCGCCTACCGGCACGGCGAGCCCGGTCGGCACCAGCGTCGCCTCGCTGACCCCGGCGACCGCGCCGGCCGATCTCAACCGCTCGGTGCAGACCGAGCTCGGTCGCGTCGGGTGTTTCTCCGGGCAGGCCGACGGTAATTGGAATGCGTCCTCGCAGCGATCGCTGTCACAGTTCAACCGCTATGCCGGCACCAAGCTCGACGTGAAGGTGGCAAGCACCGACGCGCTCGATGCAGTCAAGTCAAGACCGTCGCGCGTCTGTCCGCTGGTCTGCGAGCGCGGCTTCAAGGCCGATGGCGACAAATGCACGAAAATCGTCTGCCGCGAAGGCTATGTGGTCAACGACGACAATGAGTGCGAGAAGCAGCGTGCAGCCAAGCCGGCCAAGCCTGCGACGGCCAAGCGCGACGACGGCGATGGACGTCCTGCACGACAGCGTCGTCAGGCCGGAGGTGCGGCTGCTGGAGCTGCGGGCGGTTATGGTGCCGCTGCTGGCATCGCTGCTGCCGCTGGTGCAGGCCGCGCCGCCGGTGGCGGGCAGGTCTTCTGCAATAGCGCGGGCTGTCGCCCCGTCAGCCGCGGTTGCCATCTGGAATATCGCGGTGGCGGTGGCCCCGGCAACGATGCGAATGCAGAAGTGTGCCGTTGAAGGCCGTGCTGATCGAGATCGTCGTTCCTGGTGGCTGAGAGGACGTCAGCTCGCAATCGCGCTCGCCGCGATGTTCACCGTCAGGGCCAACAGCGCCGTATTGTAGATGAACGACACGATCCCGTGCGCTGTGGCCGTGCGGCGGATCGTCTTGTCGGTGATGCCGACGTCGGAGACCTGCGCGGTCATGCCGATCACGAAGGAGAAATAGACGAAATCCCAGTAGTCGGCGTGGTCCTCCTTGTCGCCGCTCGGAAACTGAAGGCCACCTGCCGTACCGTGCCGATAATAATCATGCGCGTAATGCAGTGCGAAGATCGTGTGCACGGCCGCCCACGACAGCGCGATGGTGGTGATCGCGATCGTCAGCTCGAGAACGCCGCGATGCGGCGTGCCGAGCTCGGAGACGATCGCCGCGATGCTGGCGAAGGCGCCGGTCGCCGTCACCAGCAGGATCACGAAGCGGCCGTCGTCCTGCATCGCGGCGGCGCGGCGGATGTGCTGATGGTCATTGCACAGCATCATCGCATAGACCAGCACGAGATAGACAGTGATCAGCGCATCCCAGCCGAATAGGAGCCGTGTCACCAGTCGGTATGACCCCGGCAGCAGCAGGCAGACCAGAATGCCGGCCGCGAGCGCGGTGAAGGTCCGCGGCCGCGCATAGATGAGCCGCATCGGCCGCGACATCTTGCCGAAGCGGACGAGGACGGGATCTTCCTTGTCAGTGGCCATGACGGTGACGGCTCTCTCACGGTTGCCGCGACGGCAGTCTGCTCCCTCGCCCGATGTTCAAGCTGCGCTTGAAGATCGACCTCTCCCCGCAAGCGGCCGCAAGCGGGGAGAGGTGGAGATCGCGCGCAACGTCAATTCTTCCGTTCGGCGACGAAGCGCGCCGCGGCCTGCAACACGGCGGCGCGGTCGCCGAAGATCGACACGGCGCTGTCGGCGCGCGCGAGCAGATCGCGCACGCGCTGCTTGGCACCTTCGATGCCGAGCTGGGTGACGAAGGTGGTCTTGCCGAGCGCCGCGTCCTGGCCCGAGGGCTTGCCGAGTGCGGCCGCATCGCCTTCCACGTCGAGCAGATCGTCGGCGATCTGGAAGGCTTCCCCGAGCGCGCGGCCGTAATCGTCGAGCGCCTGATATTCTTTCTGCGAGGCTTGGCCGAGGATCGCGCCGGCGATGCAGCCGTAGCGCAGGAGCGCACCGGTCTTCATCTGCTGAACGCGGGCCACATCGATCGGCTCGTTGCCGCCAAAGCGGCCTTCGCCAGCGAGATCGAGGATCTGGCCGCCGACCATGCCGCCGATGCCGGCGCAGCGCGCCAGCGCGCGCGTCAGCAACAGCCGCACATTGGCATCGCGATGGACCTCGTCGCGCGTGATGATGTCGAAGGCGAGCGTCAGGAGGCCGTCGCCGGCGAGGATCGCGGTGGCGTCATCGGTCTTCTTGTGCAGGGTGGGTCGGCCGCGACGGAGGTCCGAATTGTCCATCGCCGGCAGATCGTCATGGATCAGCGAATAGCAGTGGATGCATTCGAGCGCCGCGCCGGCGAGCAGGGCCGCCTCGCGCGGCACGCCGAACACGGCCGCGCTCTCGACCACCAGGAATGGCCGCAGGCGCTTGCCGCCATTGAGGCTCGAGTAGCGCATTGCGTCCATCAGTCGCTTGGGCCGGGCGATCTCGTCGTGCAGGATGTCGTCCGACAGCAGGCGAGCGAGCAAGGCCTCGGTGTCATCAGCGGTCTTGTCCAGACGCTTGGCGAAATCGGACGGGGACGTGCCGGTCATCAAGAAGGGCTCCAGAACTAAAATTCGGCCGGACAATCCTTTATGCGCCTGCCCCAGTCAATCGTTTGGAAGGCCTAAAAAGTGCTGGAAAAGGCCCAGATTATCACAGACTTAATGGTCCAGCCCGTGGCCGCGGTTCGGTTTGCACCGGAAAGGTCGATTTGCGCATCGTCAAAATCCTGCTGGTAGCGATCGCGGTCGTGGTTCTCGCGCCTTATGTGATCGCGCCGTTTTACCGCGCCGGCCACCCTGTTTCGACGCTGATGGCCTGGCGCAGCCTGCGGGGCGCGCCGATGCAGCGGCAGTGGATCGATCTGGCTGATATGTCGCCGTATCTGCCGCGCGCGGTGGTGGCGGCCGAGGACGCCCATTTCTGCAAGCATCACGGCATCGATTGGGGCGCGCTGCGCGAGGCGATCGACGACGCGAGGGAGGACGGCACCGCCTTCCGGGGCGCCTCCACCATCACCCAACAGGTGGCGAAAAACCTGTTCCTGTGGCAGGGGCGCGATTTCATCCGCAAGGGGCTCGAATTCCCGCTGGCCCTGTGGATCGATCTCGTCCTGCCCAAGCCGCGGATTCTCGAGATTTACCTCAACATCGCCGAGCTCGGCCCGCAGGGGCAGTTTGGGGTGGAGGCGGCCAGCGCCTATGCCTTCGGCAAATCGGCCGAAGACCTCTCCCCCCGGGAGGCCGCACTTCTGGCGTCGATCCTGCCGAATCCGGTCAAACGCAGCGCCCGGATTCCCGGTCCAGGCGTGCGGCGACTGGCGGCCACCTATATGGCGCGAGGGCAGGCGAGCTCGCTGGCGACCTGTTGGCGCGAAAATCGCTGATTTTGGGACCGTTCCGGGCGTATTTTCCAGCCCAAGAGCCTAGCTTTACGGCCAGCCTTCCTCTATAAGCGCGGCCTTGATCGGCATTCAGCTCGCCTCGTATTGCGGGTGCTGAGCCGTCCCTTCGCGGACGATGCCCTGATGACACCAATCCCTAGAGGATATTGAAATGGCCGTTCCGAGAAGAAAAACCTCGCCGTCGCGCCGTGGCATGCGCCGCTCGGCAGACGCCATCAAGAAGCCGACCTATGTGGAAGACAAGGACTCCGGTGAGCTCCGTCGTCCGCACCATCTCGACCTCAAGACCGGCATGTACAAGGGCCGCCAGGTCCTGAAGAAGAAAGAGTCCTGAAGCCAGGACCTTTCCTCAGGCGAGAGATTGGACCCGCCTGGTTTCGGCCAACCCATGAGATACGGTGACGGCGGCGGAGCAAATGCTTCGCCGCTGCATTGTTCTGTCCGGATATCTTGATCGAGAAGGCATCTCGCCGATGGTCGGTTTCCCGCTGCTCCTGATTCCGCTCGCGGTCTACAACATCATCGCCTTCCTGATGCCCAGCGTGTCCTTCTCGGATGTGCTGTTCAAGGTGCCGATGATCACGGGCGAGAGCTGGCCGGTCACGCTTGCCGATCTCCTGCTCGCGCTCGGCGTGGTGCTGCTGCTGCTCGAGGTGGTCAAGGGCGCGCGACCGGGCTCGAAATTCCTGATGGATCATTTGCTGTCGCTGATCATCTTCGGCGCGGCCGCAGCCGAATTCGTGATGTGGCCGAAATTCGGCAACTCCACCTTTTTCCTGCTGGTGCTGCTGGCGATGGCCGACTTCCTCGGCGGCATTGCCCAGCGCACGCGCCGCCGCGTCACCTATGTCGCCGAGACCACGGTGCCGGCACCACGCAAGGCCAAGCGCAAGGCCGAAGCACCGGCGGATGATGCGGAGGCCGCCTCCAAGTTCGAGCCGGTGATTGCGCCGCAGCCCGCGCCGCCCGCCCCCTCGGCGCAATCCGTCGCCGAATCCGTGCTGATGGATCATCCTGCGCCAAAGCCGGTGCAGGGCGCCCCCTCGCCGGAAATTCCCTCGCCGCATCTTCAGCCGGGCAACGGCACGCCGTCCTCGCCGGATACACCGCCGCGCTGATCAAGCCACCTGCCGCGTTCGCGCGGCGACGCTTCCCAGTGGCTGCTTGCTGCCATAGGCCGTCCGCGCATCCTCGGAAGAGGCGCGGCGGAGCCGGCTGGTCTGGGGCAGATATTCCGCATTGGCGATGAGCTGAGTAACGAAACTCGGATCGGGACGCGGCAGCGGCGCCTTGTGAACCCACTGCAACGTCGGCATCAGCGGCACCAGGGCCGTGCCTGTGCCGTTGTCCGCCGTGTCCAATCGATCCGTACTCAACATCGCAATCACCGTCGATCCGGCAAGCTTGTCGCGTTTCGGGACGCGGGTGCCGGTGCGAGTCCTGTACTCGCAAGGCCTATGCCGACCGGGCCGGTTTGGTTCCCGGCGCTTCGGAAACGTGGTTTCCAAATTGTTTATCAACTTTGCTTAGGGTCGGGGACGAATCTGGTTCTATTCTGGGCCGGTTCAGGACTTCTCCACTGTCCCAAAACGAGGCGATTTTGACTCCTGCATTGCCGCAAGCCTCCGACATCCTGGCCGTGCTCGGTCAGGCGGTGTTCGCCTGGGACATCACAAGCGATGCCATCGTCTGGGGTGAGCAGGTCGCCGCCATCTTTCCCGGCATCCCCGCCGAGCGGCTCGCGACCGGCGCCGAATTCGCCAAGCTGATCGAGCCCGCGCAAACGCTGCGGACCGCAGCTCTGGCGCAAACCTCCGCCGTGCATGGGGCCGATGGCACGCCCTATCGCGTCGAGTATGGCGTGCGCATGAGCGCCGGCGATCCCGTCATCTGGATCGAGGAGACCGGCCGCTGGTTCGCTGGTCCCGACGGCCGTCCCGTGCGCGCGATCGGCTCCGTCCGCATCAACAATGAACGTCACGCCCGCGACGAGGAGCTGACGAGGCTGGCGCGTCTCGACCCGCTGACCGGCGAGCTCAACCGCTCGCATCTGATCGCGGCGCTCGCCGAGACAATTGAGGAGACCACCCGCTTCCGCTCGACCGCGGCCTTCATGCTGGTCGGCATCGATCATCTCGCCCGCGTCAACGATGCCTTCGGCTTCGACGTTGCCGATGCCGTGATCCTCGACATTGCCAAGCGCATTCGCTCGCGCCTGCGCGGCGGCGACGTGCTCGGGCGCTTCTCCGGCAACAAGTTCGGCCTGATCCTGAAGAACTGCACCGTCGACGACATGAACGTCGCCGCGGAGCGCTTCCTCGCCGGCATCCGCGACGAGGTGGTGCCGACGAAATCCGGCCCGGTCTCGGTCACCGCCTCGATCGGCGCGGTCAGCCTGCCGCGCTATGCCCGCAATACCGACGAGGCCGTCAACCGCGCCCATGAAACGCTGGATGCCGCCAAGCGCCGTCGCGCAGGATCGTTCGCGGCGTGGCGTCCGGATCCGGCGCGCGACGCACAGCGCCGCGTCAACATCCGCGTTACCGACGAGATCGTCACCGCGCTCAACGAACGCCGCATCAGGCTCGCCTATGAGCCCGTGGTCTCGGCCGCCTCGCGCGAACGCGCATTCCACGAATGCCTGGTACGGATGGACCAGGGCGATGGCCAGGTGCTGCTTGCGCCGGACATCGTGCCGGTCGCCGAGCGGCTCGGCCTGATCCGCCTTGTCGATCACCGCGTGCTCGAGCTCGTGGTCGCCGAGCTTGCGGCCGCGCCCGACGTTTGTCTCAGCCTCAACATCTCGCCGGATACCACCATGGATCCGGATTGGTGGGCGGGGATCGAATCGCTGATGCAGGCGCATCCCGGTGTTGCCGAGCGGCTGATCGTCGAGATCACCGAGACGGTCGCAATCCAGGACATCGACGACGTTCGCGCTTTCGTCAGCCGCCTCAAGCATTTTGGCAGCCGCATCGCCATCGACGATTTCGGCGCCGGCTACACCTCGTTCCGCAATTTGCGCAAGCTCGGCGTGGATATCGTGAAGATCGACGGCGCCTTCGTGCAGAACATCACCCATTCCGCCGACGACCGCGCCTTCGTGCAGACCCTGATCGACCTCGCCCGGCGCCTCGACATCAAGACCGTCGCCGAATGGGTGCAGGACGAAGAGGCCGCAAGCATGCTGGGCGACTGGGGCTGCGACTACATCCAGGGCCGCCTGATCGGGCTTGCCTCGTCCGAGCGGCCGTGGGGTGTGGCGTCGGAGAACGCGCTCCCTGCGGCGGGTTGAGGTGCCGTGGGGTGGGCAAAGGCGGCGCACTTGCGCCGTGCCCACCAGCTCTCCAACAATGCGGCGCCAAGGGTGGGCACGCTTCGCTTTGCCTACCTTGCGAAAACTTCAGGCCCCCTCATCCAGCGCCACCAGCTCGCGCTTCTTGCGCAGTGACGGCAGCAGCGGAGCGATCAGCAGCACCAGCGCGAGCACGAGACACGCGCCCGAGATCGGGCGCTGCACGAAGGTCCAGAGATCGCCCTGCGACAGGATCAGCGACTTGCGCAGATTGTTCTCCATCATCGGTCCCAGCACGAAGGCCAGCACCAGCGGTGCGGGCTCGTAGCCGAGCTTGCGCATGAAATAGCCGATGATCCCGAACGCGATCATCACATAGACGTCGAACACGTTGTTGCTCGAGCAGTAGACGCCCAGGATCGTGAACAGGATGATCAAGGGGAACAGGATGTTGTAGGGCAGCTTGAGCAACTGCACCCACATGCCGATCATCGGCAGATTCAGGATCAGCAGCATGACGTTGCCGATATACATGCTGGCGACGATGCCCCAGAACAGGCCGGGGTTTTGCGTGATCAGCAGCGGTCCCGGCTGTAGCCCGTGAATGACGAAGGCCCCGAGCAGCAGCGCCATCACCACGTTCGGCGGGATGCCGAGCGTCATCAGCGGAATGAACGCGCCGCCCGCCGCGGCGTTGTTCGCCGACTCCGGCCCCGCAACGCCTTCGATCGCGCCATGGCCGAAACGCTCGGGCGTCTTCGACAGCCGCTTCTCCAGCGCGTAGGATGCAAATGAGGCCACCACTGCGCCGCCACCCGGCAGGATGCCGAGGAAAAAGCCGAGGATCGTGCCGCGGCCGACCGGGCCTGCGCTCACCTTCCAATCCTCTTTGTTGGGCAGGAGGCGGGTGATCTTGGTGTTGATGATGTCTCGCTTGATGGCCTGCTCGGTGTTGAGAAGAACTTCGGCGATGCCGAACAGGCCCATCACGACGGGCACGAGGCCGACGCCGTCGATCAGCTCCATGCGGCCGAAGGTCAGCCGCGGCTGCGCGGTGATGCTGTCGAGCCCTATCAGCCCGAGCACGACGCCGATGCACGCCATCAGCAGCGCCTTCGGCATCGAACCCTGGGTGAGAAAGGTGAGCACGACGAGGCCGAGCACCATCAGGCTGAAATATTCGGCCGGGCCGAAGGCGATGGCGATGCTGGCAAGCTTCGGGGCCACCAGCATCAGGGCGACCAGCGCGAAGGTGCCGGCGACGAACGAGCCGAAAGCGGAGATGCCGAGTGCCGGTCCCGCGCGGCCCTGTTTCGCCATCTGGTGGCCGTCGATGCAGGTGACGACGGAGGCGGCCTCGCCGGGGATGTTGACCAGGATCGAGGTGGTCGAGCCGCCATACATCGAACCGTAATAGATGCCGGCCATCATGATGATGCCGGATTCCGGCGTTCCCGACAGCGTCACGGGCAGCAGCAGCGACATCGCCGAGATCGGGCCGATGCCCGGCAGCACGCCGACCAGCGTGCCGATGAAGACGCCGATGAAGCAGTAGAGCAGGTTGACCGGCAGCAGCGCGACGCCGAATCCATGTGCCACATTGACGAGCGTATCCATAGGGTCAACCGATCCCGAACAGGCCCGAGGGCAATTGGATCAACAGCAGCCGCTTGAGCACCCACCACATGCCTGATGGCACCAGCACGGCGATTGGAATCGCCAGAGCCCAGCGCACTGGATCGATCAGCCGCAACAGCAGCAGCATCAGCGGGATCGACGACAGCAGAAATCCCAGCGGCTCCAGCGCGAAGGAGAATGCGGTGAGGCAGGCGATGAGGAGAAGCGGCTTGCTCCAGCGCACATTCTCCCAGCGCGCGGCCAGCGTCGGCCCGCCCTCGGTGATCGCCGAGACGACGATGGCGGCTGCGAACACGCACATCAGGATGCCCGTGTAGAACAGCACGTAGCCGGAGCCGGGATCGTTGATGGTGCCGAGCTTGAGCCTCAAGCCCGACCAGATCACGAAGCCGCCGAGTGCGAGCCCGATCAGCCCGCCCCAGAGTTCGGAGTTGCTGAGGCGGAGCTTGACGTTGGTTGGGTCGTTCATCGCGATCCTCTCGTGTCCCGGACGCAGCGCAGCGCAAAGGGGTGCGCTGCAGAGCCGGGGCCCATGAGCGTGGACGAAAAGCTGGGTCCCGGCTTTGCGGTGCACCGCTGAAGAAGCGCTGCACCGCGTCCGGGGGTACGCAGGTGGCTTAGCTCTACTTCTTCGCGAGCCCGAGCGTCTCGATCACCTTGCGCTCGGACTCCGTGACCTCGGCGACGAACTTCTTGTAGTCGTCGGTGTTCTTGTAGTTCGGGACCATGTCGTATTTGGCGAGCGTTGCCACGACCGCCGGATCCTCGATCGCCCTCCTGAACGCATCGTGCAGCTTGGCGACGATCTTGGGATCCATGCCTTTCGGACCTGCGATGCCGAACGGGGAATCATAGACCATGGGATAGCCCAGCTCCTTCAGTGTCGGCACATCAGGATAGTTCGGCGAGCGTGAGCCGGTCCACACCATCAGGAGCCGCAGCTTGCCGGCGTCGACCAGCGGCCGCCATCCCGTGGAATCAGCCTGAAGCATGGTGTGCTGTCCCAGCACTGCGGCGTTGGTTTCCGCGCCGCCCTTGAAAGGGACTTGCGTCAGCTTGATGCCGGACAGCGCGGCGATCTGCTCCATGCCGATATGCAGCGACGTGCCGGCGCCCGGCGTGGCGTAGGTCACCTTGCCCGGGTTCGCCTTTGCAAACTCCACCACGTCCTTCCAGCTCTTGAACTGCGACTCCGCGCTGGTCGTCACACCGAAGGTGTAGCCGGTGAGATGGACGATATAGGTGAAATCCTTCGCCGGATCCCACGACACCTCCTGCATCAGGGGGAGGCGGAACACCGTGATCGGGATCTGCGAGATGGTATAGCCGTCCGGCTTCGCCGCCGCGGCCATCGTCGCCGGTCCGACCGTGCCGCCGCCGCCGGCTTTGTTGTCGATCACGATCGGTTGCCCTAGCACCTTCGAGGCGCTGTCGGCGATCGCTCGCATCGAGATGTCGGTCGATCCGCCGGCCGGCCAAGGCACGATCAGCGTGATCGGCTTGGTTGGGTAGTCCTGCGCACTGACGGCAGTGGTGAGCAATGCGCCCATGACGGCGTGCAGCGCGGCAAATGCGATCGTCTTCAACCCGTATCCCGACATCGAAACGCCTCCCTCGCGGCGGCCTCTTTGGGACCGCCGTCTCTCGTTCTTGTGAGATGATTGTTTCTGAAATCGAGTGAGAAGAAAAGCGCATTGCGCGGACCGCGTGCGGCGGTCGGCCGGGTAACACCGGCAAAGCCGCTACATGCGACAATTCGTCGTTTGGCCGCGTGCCGAGGGACGGAATTTGACGCGCCTAAGCCGTCAGGCCACGCGCCGCACCATGTTCAGCGTCTCGATGGTGCGGCCCACCTCCGATGCGAGGCACGGCTTGCCGAAATAATATCCTTGAACGGCGGTGCAGCCGCATTCGCGGACGAAATCGAGTTGCTCCTCGGTCTCCACCCCCTCGGCCGTGGTCTCGACGCCGAGCACGGAGCCGAGGCTTGCGATCGTTCTGACGATGGCGACGCTCTCCGGGCTTTCGCCGAGCGTGCCAACGAAGGACCGATCGATCTTGATGCGATCGAACGGAAACTTGCGCAAGTAGCTCAGCGAGGAATAGCCGACCCCGAAATCGTCGAGACTGACGCGCACGCCGAGGGCGCGGAGCTGATGCAGGATGTCGATCGTCGCCTCGCTGTCGTCGAGCAGCGCCGTCTCCGTGACCTCGAGCTCGAGCCGCTGCGGCGGCAGGCCGGCTTCCGCAAGTGCGCTCGCGACCATCGCCACCAGCCCGCGGGAGCGGAACTGCACCGGAGACAGGTTCACCGCGACGGTGACGCCGGGCCAGGCCGCGGCGGCCGCGCAGGCCGTGCGCAGCACCCATTCGCCGATCGGAACGATCAGCCCGTTCTCCTCCGCGAGCGGGATGAACTCGGCCGGAGAGACGAAGCCGCGCGAGGGATGCTTCCAGCGCAGCAGTGCCTCGAAGCCGGTGAGCTCGGAGGAATCGAGCCGCATCTGCGGTTGGAACACCAGGTGGAATTCATGTCCTTCGAGCGCGCCGGCCAGATCCTGCTCCAGTGCGTGCCGGCTGCGCGCCTCTTCCTCCATCTCGGGCTCGAACAGCTGATAGGCTCCGCGCCCCTTGGCCTTGGCTTGGTACAGCGCGAGATCGGCGCATTTCATCAACTCGTCGGCATCGAGCCCGTGGTCGGGTGCAATCGCGATGCCGACGGAGACGCCGACATGGATCGGCTGGCTTTCCAGCGGCGGGGGATGACCGATGATGTCGACCAGGCGATGGGCGAGCTCCTCAGCCGATTGCGGTTGCGGCCCACGCTGGAGCACGGCGAATTCGTCACCGCCGAGCCGCGCGACGGTGTCGTGTTCGCCGACATTCTCCTTGAGGCGCGCCGCGACCCAGCGCAGCAGGCGATCGCCTGCGGCGTGGCCGAGGCGGTCGTTGACGGTCTTGAAATTGTCCAGGTCGAAGCACAGCACGGCCATGGCGCCGCCGGCGATCGCAACCTGGTTCAGTCCCTCGCCCATCTTCTCGTGAAACAGCGTGCGGTTGGGCAGGTCGGTGAGCGAATCGTGCCGCGCCATGTGCGCCACCCGGGCCTGGGCCTTGTGACGCTCGGTGACGTCCTCGTAGGTGACGACCCAGCCGCCATGCTCCATCCGCTTGTGATTGAGCTTGATGATGCGGCCGTCGCTCAAATGGCGGTGCAGCGTGTGCTCGCCCTCGCGCAGCCTCTCGACATAGTCGGCATAGAGCTTGGCGCCGGTCGTGCTCGGATGATTGCCGAGCTCGCAGCTGTGCTCCATGATCTCCCGCATCGAGACGCCGGGCTTCACCATCTCCGGCGACAGTCCGTACATCTCGATATAACGGCGATTGCAGACGATCACGCGCAGGCTCGCATCGAGCATGCACAGGCCCTGGCTCATGTTGTTCAGTGCGGCATCGAAGCGGCGATATTGTTCGCGCAGCTGCTCGATCGCACGCTCGCGCTCGGTAATGTCCTCATAGGTGGCGACGAAGCCGCCCTCGGGGAGCGCGCAATAGCGGACCGAGATCACGGTGCCGTTGGACATGTGCCGGCGGATCGGCGAGGCGTCCCGCTTTTCGATCCTGCTCCTGGCGACTTCCACCAGCTGCTGCGGAGTGCATTCGGAAGAGAATGCGCCGCTCCCCATCGAGCGCTCGATCAGCTCGGAGAGGTGTGTGCCGGGCCTGGTCTCGTCCAGCGACAGAAGGTAGATCTTGCGGTAGGTGGTGTTGCAGACGCGAAGGCGCATGTCGCTGTCGAAGAAGGCGAGCCCGTGCGCCATGTTCTCCAGCGCCGCGTCGAGCATGACATTCTGCTGCCGCAGCGTCTCCTCGTATTGCAGGCGCTCGGTGACGTCTTCGTGCACCGTCACCCAGCCGCCGTCGGGCAGGAACCGGGAGACGGCCTGCACCATTCGTCCGTCATAGCGCATCACCAGCAGCGTTTTCGCCCGCCGCGTGCGTACGTCCTCCAGCCTGGCGTCATGGAATTTATCGGGTGAGGTGCCTGGCAGATTGCCGCGCGAGATCCAGTGCTCGATCACCGCAGAATGCGAGGCCCCCGGCTTCACGATTCCGGGATCGAGGTTATAGAGCCGCAGGACGCGATCGTTGCAGACGACGACGCGACTTTCAGCGTCATACATGATGAGGCCGTGCGACATGTTGGCGAGCGCGTGCTGGCTGCGCTCGGTCTGGACGCGCAATTCCGCCTCGAGTCGGGCGAGGCGAGTGACATCGTCGCAGATCGTCATCCAGCCGCCGCCGGGAAGCGGCTTGAGCGCGAGTGCCATGACGAGGCCGCTGGCAAGCCGCTGCTCGGTGCGGAACGGCTTGCCCGCGGAGATCTGGTCAATCCGCGCCGAGTACAGCGCGTCGAGCTCGTCCGCCGGGAAGTTGCCGCGCGAGGCGCTATGCGCAAGCACCTCACGATAGCTGGTGCCGATCCGCACGATCTCGGCCGACATGTCGAACAGGCTGAGGTAGCGCTGGTTCACCAGCACGATCCGGTTGTCGGCATCATAGACGCAGACGCCCTGCTCCATGTGGTCGAGCGCAAGCTGGCTCAGCGCGACCAGGGCCTCCGGGCCCTGCTCGCTGCGTGCACCAGGCTCGTTGTCGCGGGTCGACATCATGGGGTCGGCGGGACCTCGGCAGGCAAAAGACTTAACGCAACCTATTCCGGCCACCGAGGGTAGCGAAGAGCCCGGAAAATTCCCTTAATCGCAGTAGTTTATGGAGGGTGACTGACGCTGGAGAGCGTGTCCTCATTGCAGAGGTCCCTGCGAGAGTCGGCCGAGAGGGCGCAACATATCAGGTGTCCGGCGTATGGGCTGAGCGTTCCTCTACGGCCCGTACAACACGAGCTCCGTGTCCGTGAGATCGCCGAGCTGTGGCCGATGCGGGCCCTTGAAGTATTTGCGGCCGCGCCGCTCGGTATGAATGCCGACGAGGCCGGGAATCGGCTCATTGGAATCGACGGCCACCGAAATCTTGCCGAGCCGCAGCAGCAACCGGCCGATGCGGCCGGCGCATTCGGCATATTCGGCGGCACTCCGGCAATAGATCAGCTTCATCGCCGGCGGTGCGATGAAACCGCGGCGCATCCGCACCGGTTGCAGGATGAAGGGGAACGTTCCCTTCGGCGTGCGGCAGACGAGGCTGAGGCAATTGTAGCGCGCATGCCGCGTCAGGAGCTCGGTCTCCATTTCCGAAAGCCCCTCGATCTCCTTGGCATGCGGCGCGATGACCTCGATCTCGCTCCAGCGTGGCGCACGCGCCAGCGCAGGGACCGAGAAGAATATGCCGCGGCAATAGGCGCGAAAGCCCTGCGTCTCGATGATCGGCCAGGTCCATGGCGCCGGACTGATGTTGAAATAAGTGACGTCCTTGTGCCGCTGGGCGATCTTGGTCAGCAGCGGGGCGTAGTTGCGATAGGCCGGGTCGACATACCAGCTCGACAAATTGCACCGGATGGCGGTCTCTTCGCCGATCTTTCGCGCGGTATAGATCAAGAGCAGCACGCCGACCGGCGTGCCGTCGTCGTCGAGCATGTAGCCAAAGCGCGGATAACCGTCCGGCACGGGTCGGAAGGCCTGCCGGCGCAGGCCCTGAATCCAGTATTCGCGTGAGCGGCCGACGAAGCCGCGCGTCAGCAAGTCCGCGACCTTGTCGACGTCGGACTCGGTGATTTCGCGGCATCGAACCTTGGTATGGATCACGCTCGTCTTGCCCGTAGAAATGGTCGGCCTCGTGAGTTGCGTTAGCGCCAGCCTTCGCCGTGGGCGCCTGCCGCAACATGCGGCTGCAGGCCCAGGACGTCCCGTACCTTGGCGGGCCAGGCTGAAAGATCGGTGCCGTGGGTGTGGAACATGGCGACGGCGAGGCGATCCATGCCGAAGGCAACGCAGCCGGTATGGGCCGGCTCGCCATTGGCGTCCTGGATTCCCCAGGTCGTGCCGAAATGCTCGCGATGATAGTTGAAGCTCATGCAGGCAGTCGGCTGTTCCTCCGAGCGCAGCGGAATGAGGAGCTCGAACTTGAGCTGTTGCTGCTTCTGGCTCACCGCCTTCATCTGGCCGACCCGGCCGAAGAACGGATCGCTGGCATAGTCGACGCGGAAGGTGAGGCCGAGGTCGCGGGCGATGGCCTGCGCGCGCACCATCCAGCGCTCGCGGAAATCGGCGACGTCGTCGGGCGTGCCGATGCAGACATATTCGCGCATCCGGAACGATTGCAGCCGGTCGAGATGTTTCGACGGCTCACGGCGGAAGCAGTCGGCGGCGACGTCGAAGCGCAGGCCGCCCTTCGGCAATTGGCCACGGCTCGCCGCGATCGGGTAGACGGGATAGCAGGCGGCCGGAGACAGCACGAGGTCGGCGGGCGACAGTGACGTCGTCCAGTCGCCGCCGGCATCGAAGCGGCTGACCGCGGCGTTGATCTCGCGCTCGGTGCCATGCAGGCCGCAGACGCAGCCGAGCAGGTTCGGGAAGCTCTTGAGATAGCCGGATTTTTCCAGCTGCGCGCGGCTCATCACCGGCGGGAAGCGCATCACTTCGGTACCGGCTTCGCGATGGCTGGTGATCAACCCGGCGAGCTTCTCGACGACGCCCTCATAGAGCGCGGTGCGGGCATAGACGCCATCGGCGCCCATGCGGTGGAACAGCTTGTCGGCGAGATGATCGAGCGGATCGATCACTTGCGGCGCAGTATCGGGCGAATTGGGGAGGACGGCAATATTCATGGGGTCGATGTCCTGCTATCTCGAAATTGTGCTTGTTGGTCTGGTCGCGAAGGCACGTCAGTCATGAAGACTCGATGGCACCCCGCTCATCAGCGTCGAGGTGGCGGCGTTGGCCAGAATGCGGTCGTTGTTGATCATGATCGGCGACGACAGCACGTCGCGGAGGTGCCGGCCCATGGTGAACTCGCCGTCGTTGCGGTAGCCGGAAAGGCCCGCGGTGCGCATAGCATGCATCACGGTCTCGACCGCGAGCTCGGAGGCCTGCACCTTCAGCAGCGTGATGGAGGACTGGAAGTCGAGCGAGCCGAGCGCCCGCTCGTCATGCTCGGCGCTGGCGAAGGCGTCGATGTTGGCGGCAATCAGCGCGCGCAGCTTGGCCAGCGACATCTTGGCGGCGGTGAAATGCGCCGCGGCCGGGGGCATCTGGCCGCCGGAAGAGCGCGCAGCCTTACGGATGAAAGCCTGCGCGCGGGTCACGGCCGCAGCGGCGATGCCGGCCCAGGCCGACGACCAGCACAGATGCGCGAACGGCGTCATGGTCTGGGCGTGGATCTTGTCATAGGATTCCGGAAAGACGCGGTCGGCGGGGCAGTCGACCCTCAGTTCGAACCCGGTCGAGCAGGTGCCGCGCATGCCGAGCGTTTCCCAGCCGAGCGTCCGCTTCAGCGAATAGTCGTCCTTGGCGAGCGCCAGCAGCACCTGGTCGGAGGCGGCGGCATCGGTGGCGCGGCGGGCGATGGTGACGAGGCCGTCGGCTTCGGCACCATAGGAGATCACGGTGGCGTCGCGCACGAGCGAGACGGTGTCGCCGGCATGGTCGACCGCGGCAGCGCTGGCGCGGATGTTGCCGCCATTCTGGCCCTCGGTAGTGGAAGAGGCGAGCAGCCACTGGTCGCGGGCGACCCGGCGCATCATGGTCTCCATCCAGGGAATGCCATGGCCGTGCCTGACGACGCAGGCGACCTTGGTCTGGTGCATCGCGTAGATCATCGCCGTCGAAGCGCAGGCGCGCCCGAGCGTGTAGCAGATGTCGGTGACGTCATAGATCGAGGCGCCGAAGCCGCCGAACTCGACCGGAACCATCACGCCGAGCAGCTTTTGCTCGCGTGCGACGTCGAAAGCCTTGTGCGGGAAGCGGGCGTCGCGATCGACCCCGTCTGCGTCGGCTGCGGCCGCTGCGGCGGTCCGCGCGGCACGCTCGATCAGGGAGGGACCCTGCTCGAGAAATCCGGTCTGCATCTCGTCGACAGTGAGGACTGCTTCACGCACGTTCATACTCGTCCGCCTCCGGTTTGCCGTTCGAGATCGCCGGCATCATTCGCGATGCCGCTTGAAGCGATCCTCCGGCCATCTTTGCTTGTGAGACGAGGCTACGGATTTAATTCAAATTCGTCGATGAAATAGAGGGTAAACAAAACCCAATTCCGAACGAACAGTTAAGGTCCGGTTGTTTGCATCACCCGATTTTCCAGCATCGTGTTAGGATTCCGGAAGAAGCCTGAATTTCGGACAATCTGAGTCATCGTTTACTAAGAAGCGCGAAGTATTGCTGCCGCCCATTGCAGGACCGGCAGACCGTGCCCATCGTGGCCGGCAGTCCGATCCGCCTCCGATAGACAGATGGGAATTTGCCGATGCAGGCCTCCGATACCGATTTGCGCAACCGCATCATCAAGCTGGTGAAGGGCATTCTCGAACAGAACTCGCTTACCGCTGACGTCACGCCACAGGCGAAGCTCGTCGATATCGGCCTGACCTCGATGGACATGGTCAATCTGATGCTCGGCGTCGAGGCGGAGTTCGATTTCACCATCCCGCAGTCCGAGATCACGCCGGAGAATTTCCAGTCGGTCGAGACGCTGGAGCGGATGGTCGCGACCCAGCTGCAGCCGGCAACGGCGGCTTAAGTCGAGCGCACGGCTCCTTCCACGGCGTCGTCCGCGCTCCTCACGCGACCGCCGTCACCCCTCCACCCCCGTTCCAAATCCGCCGCAAAACTGGCATAGCTTAACCATGTCACATTTGGTGGACAGGGTGGAGCAGGCATGACGCGGGCGGTATTGGGTATCATCGGGGGCTCGGGCATCTACGACCTGCCGGGCCTCGAGGGTGCTCGCGAAGAGGTGATCAAGAGCCCTTGGGGCGAGCCCTCTGCGCCCCTGCGGCGTGGCTCCATCGCCGGCCTGCCGGTGGTGTTCCTGCCGCGGCATGACAGGGGTCACCGGCTCTCGCCCTCCGACATCAACTACCGTGCCAACATCGACGTGCTGAAGCGCGCCGGCGTCACGGACTTGATCTCGCTGTCGGCCTGCGGCTCCTTCAAAGAGGAACTTCCGCCGGGCACCTTCGTTCTCGTCGACCAGTTCGTCGACCGCACCCACAAGCGCGAGAGCTCGTTCTTCGGCCGAGGCTGCGTCGCGCATGTGTCGATGGCGCATCCGGTCTCGCCGCGGCTGCGCATCCATCTTGCCGCGGCGGCTGAGGCCGAGGGCATCGCGATCGCGCGCGGCGGCACCTATGTCTGCATGGAAGGGCCGCAATTCTCCACTTACGCGGAAAGCATGACCTACAAGACGCTCGGCTATTCCGTGATCGGCATGACCAACATGCCCGAGGCGAAGCTCGCGCGTGAGGCGGAGATTTGTTACGCCACCGTTGCAATGGTGACGGATTTCGACTGCTGGCATCCCGATCATGACGCCGTCACCGTTCAGGACATCATCCGCGTGCTGAACTCGAACGCCGACAAGGCGAAGGCGCTGGTGGCGCGGCTAGCCAAGGATTTCCCGCGCGAGCACGAGTCGTGCCCGATCGGTTCGGACCGCGCGCTCGACACCGCGCTGATCACGGCGCCCGAGGCGCGCGATCCCGAGCTTCTGAAGAAGCTCGACGCCGTGGCAGGACGCGTGCTGCGGGCGTGATACGAAAGGCAGAATGCCATGAAGGTCGACGGCAAGCATTTCCGCAGCATCTGGCGCGAGCGTGACGGCTGGTCGGTCGGTGCGATCGACCAGCGCCGGCTGCCGCATGAATTCGTCATTGCGAGGCTGACGGCGTGTGAAGACGCGGCAGTTGCCATTCGTGACATGCTGGTGCGCGGCGCGCCGCTGATCGGCGCCACCGCCGCTTACGGCATGGCGCTCGCCATGCGCGAGGATGCCTCGGACGAGGGCCTGAAGCGCGCTTATGACACGCTCGTCGTGGCGCGGCCGACCGCGATCAATCTGAAATGGGCCCTGGACGAGATGCGCGCGGCGCTCGCGCCGATCGATCCGGTGGAACGGGCGGAAGCGGCCTATGCGCGCGCCGACGAGATCGTCGAGCAGGACGTCGAGATCAACCGTGGCATCGCCGACAACGGTCTGAAGTTGATCGAGGCGATCGCGGCGAAGAAGCCGGGCGAAGTGGTCAACGTGCTGACCCATTGCAACGCCGGCTGGCTCGCCACCGTCGATTGGGGCACGGCGACGGCGCCGATCTATCTTGCACATGAGCGCGGCATCAAGGTCCATGTCTGGGTCGACGAGACCCGGCCGCGCAACCAGGGCGCCTCGCTCACGGCCTGGGAGCTCGGCCATCACGGCGTGCCGCACACGGTGATCCCGGACAATACCGGCGGACACCTGATGCAGCACGGTATGGTCGATCTCGCCATCGTCGGCACCGACCGCGTCGCCGCCAATGGCGACGTCTGCAACAAGATCGGCACCTATCTCAAGGCGCTTGCCGCGCATGACAATGGCGTGCCCTTCTACGTCGCGCTGCCGTCGCCGACGATCGACTTCGCCGTCCATGACGGCATCCGTGACATTCCGATCGAGCAGCGCAGTGGCGTTGAAGTCACCGACATGACCGGCCGCACCGCAGACGGAAGGCTGGAGACGGTACGCATCGTGCCGGAGAACTCGCCGGTCGCGAATTACGCCTTCGACGTGACCCCGGCGCGGCTTGTCACCGGCCTGATTACCGAGCGCGGTGTGCTGAAGCCGGATCGTGACTCGCTGGCCGCAGCGTTCCCGGAGCGGATCGCGGCTGCGGCCGAGTAGATTTGGTTGGTCGATATCTCGCCACCGCCGTCATCGCGAGCGTAGCGAAGCAATCCAGAATCTTTCCGCGGAGACAGCCTGGATTGCTTCGCTGCGCTCGCAGTGACGGAGTATGACGCGCTATCTCAGCTTCAGCCCCGTCGCCTTCTCGAGATCCGCGATCGCCTGCGCCCCACTCGTTACCTTGATCGTCGTCATGCCCATTTCGCGCGCTGGCTTCAAATTCACGCCGAGATCGTCGAGATAGACGCAATTGTTCGGATCGACCTTCAGCGTCTCGACCATCATCCGGTAGATGCGCGGGTCAGGCTTGCGTAGGCCGATCTTGGCGGATTCGATGACGTGGTCGAACAGCACCATCACCTCGGCGATGCAAAGTGAGCGTCCGGTCATGCTGCCGATTGCGTTAGCCGGCAAATTGTTGGTGATGCAGCCGGTCTTGAATTGTGCCTTGATCCGCTTCAACGCCTCGACCATCTCCGGCCGCAGATCGCCCTGGAGCAGCGGCAGCACGTCGCGTCCGCGCACTTCTGCGCCAAGCGCGCGGGACTCCTCGGCGAACAAGTGATCGAAGGTTTCGATATCGACCTCGGCCCGCTCGAACCTGGCCCAGGCGTTCTCCTGGTGATTGGCTGCGTTCGTGCGCCGGATGATGTCGGCGGGCAGGCCACGTTCGGTCTCGAACCGCGTGAACGCCTCGAATGGTGAGCTCGTCAGCACGCCGCCAAAATCAAAGACCACAGCCTCGATCGCCAATGTCCTGCCCTCGTCAATTCCTTTCCAAGAGGGCTAGCATGCGTTATCGGCAAGAGCCAGTCCGAAGCTGTCCCCCTCCTCACCGGATGCTGACGCCAAAGCGTGTTCCCATGAAGAAGCTTGCCACGTTCATCACAGCGGCGCTGCTGCTCGCCACACCCGCCCACGCCATCGTCGGTGGCGGCACGCCGCAAGCCGACGGCATTGCGCGCGCCATCGTTACCATCGTCGGCTCGCGTGGCAATTTCTGCACCGGCAGCCTGATCGCGCCAAAAGTAGTGTTGACGGTGGCCCACTGCGTGCAGCCCGGCGCGGACTACAAGATCGTCGAGCGTAGCGCCGATGGTCAGCCGCAATTGCTGAATGTCCGTACCGTCGCGATCCATCCGAATTTCAACATGCAGGCGATGCAGGCGCATCGCGCCACCGCCGACGTGGCGCTGCTGCAACTGGATATTCCACTCAAGGGAAAATCCACGGTGACCGTCGGCATGCCCGCGATTCCAATCCAGGTCGGCAGCCGCTTCGTGATCGCCGGTATTGGCGTCACGGTGCGGGGCGACGGCAAGAGCGGCGGCACGACGCGCGTTGCCGGCCTCGTTACGACCGGCCAGCCCGGCACGCTCCAGATTCGCCTGGTCGATCCCGTAACCAACGGTGTTCGCGACGGAATTGGCGCCTGCACCGGCGATTCCGGCGGCCCCGTGTTCGAGGACAAGCCGAATGGTCCCGTGCTCGTCGGTCTCATCAGCTGGTCGACAGGGCCGAACGGCGCCGCAGGTTGCGGCGGATTGACCGGCGTGACGCCGCTGACGCTCTATCGCGACTGGATTTTGCAGACCGCGCGGAGCTGGGGTGCGGCGCTGTGATTTGACCTCGACTTGATCTATGTCATTTTGAAGCGGAAGCGCGATGGGCGACCATGCCCGTCGCGGAGGAAACGCGTCGCCCGATCAAGGGCGGCCACAAAAACAAGCAAGGCTTAGAAGCAACAATGAATGTCGCTGTTCGCAGTCACGCCACCACCAAGCAGGCCTCGGAACATTTCGACGTGCTGATCGTCGGCGCCGGCATCTCCGGCATCGGCAGCGCCTATCATATCGAAAAGCAGCTGCCGGGTACGAGCTACGTCATTCTCGAAACGCAGGCGACGTTCGGCGGCACCTGGAGCACGCATCGCTATCCCGGCATCCGCTCGGACAGCGACCTCCACACCTTCGGCTACAGCTTCAAGCCCTGGGTCGGCCCGCCCATCGCGACCGCCGAGGAGATTCTCTCCTACATGAAAGAGGTGATCGACGACAACGATATCGCCCGTCACATCCGCTACAAGCACAAGATCAATTCCGCGAGCTGGTCGAGCGAGCAGAATCTCTGGACCATCGAGGCGACGACCACCGATACGGGCGAGGCAAAGACCTTTACCGCAAACTTCCTCTGGATGTGCCAGGGCTATTACCGCCATTCGGAGGGCTATACGCCGGAATGGAAGGGAATGGACCGCTTCAAGGGTCGCATCGTCCATCCCCAGACCTGGCCGGATGATATCGATCTCGCGGGCAAGAACGTGGTTGTGATCGGCTCGGGCGCGACCGCGGCGACGCTGGTGCCGAACATCGCGGACAGTTGCGCGCACGTCACCATGCTGCAGCGCTCGCCGACCTATTTCCGCCTTGGCCGCAACGCCATCGAGATCGCGGAAGAGCTGCGCCGGCTTCAGGTTGACGAAACCTGGATCCATGAGATCGTGCGGCGGAAGATCTTGTTCGAGCAGGATGCGTTCACGAAGCTCTGCGTGTCCAAGCCTGAGCAGGTCAAGAAGGAGCTGATCGGCCAGATCAGCGCAGTCCTCGGTCCCGACTACGACGTCGAGACCCACTTCACGCCAAGATACCGGCCGTGGCGGCAGCGCATCGCCTTCGTGCCGGATGCCGATCTGTTCAAGGGCATCGCCAGCGGCAAGGCTTCGGTCGTGACCGACGAGATCGAATGCTTCGTCGAGAACGGCGTCCAGCTCAAATCGGGCAAGCTGCTGGAGGCCGATATCATCATCACCGCGACCGGCTTCAATCTTGCCGCGCTCGGCGACATCGCCTTCGAGATCGACGGCAAGCCGCTTGCCTTCGGCGACACCGTCACCTATCGCGGCATGATGTTCACGGGCGTGCCGAACATGGTCTGGGTGTTCGGCTACTTCCGCGCCAGCTGGACGCTGCGCGTCGACCTCGTCGCCGATTTCGTCTGTCGGCTGCTCGGACACATGAAGGCCAAGGGCAAGAAGAAGGTCGAGGTGAGGCTGCGTCCCGAAGACCACAACATGCCGATCCTGCCCTGGATCGATCCGGAAAACTTCAACCCCGGCTACATGATGCGCAACATGAACCTGCTGCCCAAGCGCGGCGACAAGCCGGAATGGCAGCACAGCCAGGATTACTGGACCGAGAAGGACGAGATCCCGAAGACGGACCTGGATGATAAGGCGTTTGTTTACGGGTGAGGTCGTTCGTAGGCGTGGGGTGAGGGCGGCGACGCTAACCCCACACCCAACTGTCGTCCCGGGGCGCGAAGCGAGCCCGGGCGACACCGTTTACTGGGGTAGCGACGTTCCAACTCAGTCGCAGCACACTCACGAATTCCGTCGCGTCGCATTCGCGGCAATCGCCGCAGCCGCGGTCCGGTTCTCCACGCCGAGCTTGGAGTAGATCTGCTCCAGATGCTTGTCGACCGTGCGCGGGCTGAGGCCCAAGATTTGCGCGATGTCGCGGTTGGTCTTGCCCTTGCTGAGCCAGGCCAGCACCTCTCCCTCCCGCGTGGTGAGGCCGAGCTCGCTGGTGAATTCGGGTGGCAGCGCGGTGCCGGACTCCCTGGAGAGCCGCAGCAGGAACTCGTTCGGCGCGGTCTCGCCCATGTAGAAGAGCCGAAGTTGCGGATTGTCGGGCAAGGAAGCTCCTTGAGACTTCGAGCTGCCCTTGGCTTTGGCCTGCTCCAGCCATTGCAGCAGCGATGGCGGCAGGATGAAGTCCTCGGCCTGTGCGCCCTGATGATCCGACAGCAGCTTCTGCGCCTGCGGCGTCGCCCAGAGCACGGTGCCCTGGCGATTGACGGCGAACAGGAAGCGGCCGGAGACGTCGAGTGCGGCGCGCGCGCTCTGGGTCAGCCGGGCATTGCCGAGATGGACGCGGATGCGCGCCAGCATCTCCTCGATCACGATCGGCTTGGTCACGTAGTCGACGCCGCCGGCTTCCAGTCCACGAACGATGTGCTCGGTCTCCGCAAGACCTGTCATGAAGATCACGGGGACGTTGGCGAGACCCGCATCGCGCTTGAGCCGGCGGCAGGTCTCGAAGCCGTCGATGCCCGGCATCACGGCATCGAGCAGCACGATGTCGGGCGTGATCTGATCGATGATGCGCATCGCCGCGGCGCCGTCGAGCGCCACCATCACCGTCATGCCGGCGCCGTCGAGCGCGTCGGTGAGCAGCCGCAGCGTCTCCGGGGAATCATCGACAACGAGCGCGACGTCGCGCTTCTTTGGTTCAATGCTCATAAGCATGCAACGTCTTCAATGTAGCCATGTACTGGTCGAGATCGAAGCGATCGACCAGCGACCGCATCTGCGCGACGAAGTCGGCATGTTCAGGATGCTCGCTGCCGATCTCGTCCAGCTTCAACTGGATGCCCTTGACGTAGCCGATCTGGCCTAGCCCGATCAGCGCCTCGATGTGCCGCAGCGGCGGCTTTGATCCGGTCTCGGGATGCCAGAACGGCACCGCGACCTCGTCCGAATCGTATTGCCATTCGAGCTTCAGGAGCTGGCGGATCGTCTCCAGCAGCCGCGGGATGTCGATCGGCTTCATCAGGTAGCCGTCATGGAAGGGTTGTGCAAGTGGCGCACCGTGGGCCTCGATCGCGCTTGCCGAGACCATCAGGATGCGCGCTTGGTGATGTCCGTTCGCGCGCAGGGCCTCGGCGACAGCCCAGCCGTCCATGGCAGGCATCGAGATATCGAGCAGGAATAGATCGGGCCGGCAATGCTGTGCCAGCGCCAGGCAGCCCGCGCCGTCGGGTGCGCTTAGCAGGATGAAGCCGAGCGGTGTCAGCACCTCGCGCAGGAGGTCGCGATGCACGGGATCATCGTCGGTGACGAGGATGGTCTTGCGCGCGCCGTGATAGCCGGAGACCGGCGCCTCCACCGGCGCGATGCGCTGGGGATTGGCGACCTCCGAGAGCAGGATCTTGACCTTGAACGTTGAGCCGGTGCCGACCGTGCTCGTGACCTTGATATCGCCGCCCATCACGCCGGCAAGGAGGCGACTGATGGTCAGGCCGAGGCCGGTGCCGGTCTGCGGCTGCGCGACGCCGAGCGCGCCGCGTTCGAACGGCGCGAAGATGCGCTCGAGATCGTCGCCTTGGATGCCGGGGCCGGTGTCGATCACCTCGAACTCGGCAACGGGGCTGCGATAGTGCACGACGAACTGCACGCTGCCGGTCTGGGTGAATTTTATGGCATTGGAAAGCAAATTGATCAGCACCTGGCGCAGCCGCTTCTCGTCGGCATAGACGACGACCGGCAGACGCGCCGGCCGCCTGAACACGAAGTCGATGCCTTTGGCGGCAGCCTGGAGGCGGAACATGCCGACGAGCTGGTCCAGGAATTCGCTCAAGCGCACCTCGTCGCGCGACAGATACAGCCGCCCCGCCTCGATCTTGGAGATGTCCAGGATACCGTCGATCAGGCCGGACAGGTGATCGGCGCTGCGGCGGACGACGCGGACCTGGTCGCGCGGCTTCGGGCCCAGCGTCGTATCCTGCTCGAGCAGCTGGGCATAGCCGCTGATCGCATTCAGCGGCGAGCGCAGCTCGTGGCTCAGACCCACCACGTAGCGGCTCTTGGCCAGATTGGCGGATTCGGCGACCTCCTTGGCACGCTGCAGTTCGGCGTCGGTGCGCTTGTGCGCGTCGATCTCCTGGATCAGCAGCGCAGTCTGACGCCGCGTCTCGGCCTCGGCGGCGCGGCGGCTCTGCTGCGCCAGCACGAACAGCCAGGCCACCACGCCGATGATGATGCTGAGCGAGAAGAATACCTTCCACAGCACGTTCGAGACCAGCATGTTTTCACCATGCACGCTGGCCGAGGTCTGGAGATAGATCAGTCCGAGCACCAGCGCGACGAGGCCGGCGGAGACCACGAAGACGCCGATATAGTGGCCGAACTGCGAGTTGATCCGCGCATAGATCGGCTGCGGCAGAATTCTGCCGAGTGCGTCGGCGAACTGCACTTGCGCACGCCCGTGTGGCTTGCAGAGATCGTGGCAGCGGGCGTCGAGCGAGCAGCACAGCGAGCAGATCGGGCCGGCATAGGCGGGGCAGGAGGTGGTGTCTTCAGGCTCGAAGCTGTGCTCGCAGATACAGCACTGGATCGCCTCGATATTGGCCCAGCTTCTCTTCGGTTTGCGCGCGATATAGAATTTTCCGTCCGTCAGCCAGGCGATCACAGGCGCGGTGACGAAGGCGACCGTGAGCGCGACGAAGGCGGCGAGCGCCTTCATGGTCGGGCCGAACAGGCCGTAGAACGCCGCGATCGAGACGATGATCGCGAGCGTCATCGCGCCGACACCGACCGGATTGATGTCGTAGAGATGCGCCCGCTTGAATTCCATCTGCGGCGGACGCAGGCCGAGCGGCTTGTTGACCACGAGGTCCGACACCAGCGCGCCAACCCAGGCGATCGCGACGTTGGAGTAGAGCGCCAGCGTCTGCTCCAGCGCCTTGTAGACGCCGATCTCCATCAGAAGCAGCGCCACCATCACGTTGAACACCAGCCAGACCACGCGGCCGGGATGGCTATGGGTCAGGCGCGAGAAAAAATTCGACCAGGCGATCGAACCCGCATAGGCGTTGGTGACGTTGATCTTGATCTGCGACAGGATCACGAAGATGCCGGTCAGGGCCAGTACGAGGTCCGGCTCGGACAGCACGTAGCGAAAGGCGACGAGATACATATGCGCGGGCTCGGCGGCCTCTTCGGCCGGCACGCCATGGCTCAGTGCAAAGAACGCGAGGAACGAGCCGGCCAGGAGCTTCAGCGCGCCGAGCACGATCCAGCCCGGCCCCGCGCTCATCAGCGCGATCCACCACGATGCCCTGGAGGCGCGGCGGTCGCGCGGCAGAAACCTGAGGAAATCGACCTGCTCGCCGATCTGCGCCACCAGCGAGAACACCACGGAGGATGCCACGCCGAACAGCAACAGGTCGAAATGCCCGTTGAGGTCGCCGTGTTCACCGGAAAACTTGCGCCATTCCGTGAACGAGTGGGGATTGGCCCAGGCGATCGCGACAAAGGGCAGGATGTGCAGGATGATCCAGAGCGGCTGCGTCCAGAGCTGGAAGCGGCTGATCAGTGTGATGCCGTAGGTTACGAGCGGGATGATCGCCACCGCGCTGATGAGATAGCCGATCGGGCGCGGAATGCCCAAGCACATCTCCAGTGCGGTCGCCAGGATCACCGCCTCCACCGCGAAGAAGATGAAGGTGAAGGACGCGTAGATCAGCGACGTCACGGTCGAGCCGATATAGCCGAAGCCGGCGCCACGGGTGAGGAGGTCGATGTCGATGCCGCATTTGGCGGCATGATAGGCAATCGGCACGCCGCAGCAGAAGATGATGGCGGAGACGACGAGGATCGCGGCCGCGGCGTTGGTGACGCCGTAATTCAGCGTAATGGTGCCGCCGATCGCCTCCAGCACCAGGAAGGAGATCGCGCCGATTGCGGTGTTGGCGACGCGGGCGGCAGACCACCGCCGCGCGCTCTTGGCGGTGAAGCGCAGCGCGTAGTCTTCCAGCGTCTGGTTGGCGACCCATTGGTTGTACTGGCGCCTGACGCGGTCTATTCGCTGCCGCCCTGCCACCTAACCCTACTCCCGATACGGACCCGGACCCCTCGCAAATTCCGTACCAAAAGCCTACGTCGGCATTTTGCGGTGCAGTATACGCGATCTTGCGTATGCTTGGGCTGCATAAATTCGAGCCATCCTCACGGGCACCAATCGCGTGTTCTCGAACAAAAGTGGGGTGCTCATGTCAGACGAAGCAAACAAGGGCCTGTTGTCGCCGCTGCGGCGCAAATTGTTGATGGGAATGGCGGCCGTGCCGGCCATCACGATGCTGCCGCGGGCGTCCTTTGCGCAGGCGCCGGCGACCTCGGCGGTCAACACCACGGGTCTGGCAGTTACCGACACCGAAGTGACGGTTGGCATCCTGCATTCGGCGACCGGCACCATGGCGATCTCCGAGACCGGCTCGATCCAGGCCGAAAAGCTCGCGATCGAGCAGATCAACGCGGCGGGCGGCGTGCTCGGCCGCAAGATCAAGTTCATCCAGGAGGACGGCGCATCGGACTGGCCGACTTTCGCCGAGAAGGCGAAGAAGCTGCTTGTGAACGACAAGGTTGCGGCGATCATGGGCTGCTGGACCTCGGCCTCCCGCAAGGCGGTGCTGCCGGTGGTCGAGCAGTATAACGGCATGCTCTACTACCCGACCTTCTACGAAGGCCTCGAGCAATCTAAGAACGTGATCTACACCGGCCAGGAAGCGACCCAGCAGATTCTCGCCGGCCTGAACTGGATCGCCAAGGAGAAGGGTGCCAAGTCGTTCTTCTTCATCGGCTCGGACTACATCTGGCCGCGCACCTCCAACAAGATCGCCCGCAAGCACGTCGAGAATGTGCTCAAGGGCAAGGTCGTCGGCGAGGAATACTATGCGCTCGGCTCGACCCAGTTCAACTCGGTCATCAACAAGATCAAGCTGACCAAGCCCGACGTGATCTTCACCGACGTCGTCGGCGGCTCCAACGTCGCCTTCTACAAGCAGCTCAAGGCGGCCGGCGTCGATCTCGCCAAGCAGCCGCTGCTCACGATCTCGGTGACCGAGGATGAGATCGACGGCATCGGCGGTGAGAACATCGCGGGCGCCTATGCCTGCATGAAGTACTTCCAGTCCCTCGACAATCCCAACAACAAGGCTTTCGTGTCGGCGTTCAAGAAGATGTGGGGCGAGAAGACCGTGATCGGAGACGTCACCCAGGCTGCCTATCTCGGCCCATGGCTGTGGAAGCTGACGGTCGAGAAGGCCGGCTCCTTCGACGTCGACAAGATCGCCGCTGCCTCGCCGGGCGTCGAGTTCAAGGGAGCTCCGGAAGGCTACGTGCGCGTCCACGAGAATCATCACCTCTGGTCGAAGACCCGGGTGGGACGCGCCAAGCTCGATGGCCAGTTCGAGCTGATCTACGAGACCGCCGATCTCGTCGAGCCGGATCCGTTCCCCAAGGGCTATCAGTAAGAGCCGCGGCGTTCCCCGCACTTTCCCCCAAGGCAAAACCGCTCCCTGGCGTGGACCGCAAGTCCATGCCTAAAGCCCCCGCGTCGCGAATCTGCCCGCGACGCGGGACCCTTTCCCGACGGAGGACATAGATGTTCGGCGACTATTCGATTGGCGACCTCGGCTCGATCTTCGTCATGCAGGGGTTTGCCGGACTGATCCTGTTCTCCGTCTACGTTCTGATGGCGCTCGGGCTCGCGATCATCTTCGGCCAGATGGGCGTCATCAACATGGCCCACGGCGAGTTCATGATCCTCGGGGCCTACGTCACCTGGATGACGTCAAATCTCTTCCAGACCTATTTGCCGAGTCTGTTCAGTGGTTACTTCTTCCTCGCCATGATCCTCGCTTTTCTCGCCTCCGGTGCGTTGGGGATGGTGGTGGAATGGGTGCTGATACGGCACCTCTACAAGCGCCCGCTCGACACGCTGCTCGCGACCTGGGGCCTCAGCCTGATGCTGCAGCAGGCCTATCGCTCCGTTTTCGGCGCGCGCGAGGTGGGTGTCGAGCTGCCGCAATGGATGCTCGGCTCGCTGCACGTGACCGACAGCATCGAGGTGCCGATCAACGGCGTCTTCGTGATGGGGCTCACGGTGCTGATCACCATCTCCGTCGCCTACGTTCTCTACATGTCGCGCTGGGGCCGCCAGGTGCGCGCGGTCGTGCAGAACCGCGTCATGGCTGGCGCAGTCGGCATCAACACCGAGAAGGTCGATCGCTTCACGTTCGGCCTCGGCTGCGGCATCGCGGGCGTCGCCGGCAGCGCCTTCACCATGATCGGCTCGACCGGGCCGACGTCGGGGCAGCTCTACATCGTCGATACGTTCCTGGTCGTCGTGTTCGGCGGCGCGGCGAGCCTGCTCGGCACCATCGCTTCGGCCTTCTCGATCTCGCAGACGCAATCCACCCTCGAGTTCTTCATGTCGGGCTCGATGGCCAAGGTGCTGACGCTGCTCGCGGTCGTCGGCATCCTGATGCTGCGCCCGCAGGGTCTCTTCGCCCTCAAGGTCCGGAAATAACGAGAGGCAAGTCATGATCATCAACTCACGCTTCTTCAACCGATCCGAGCTCATGGGCTTCATTGCCTTGGCCGCCGTGTTGTTCGTGATCCTGCCGCTGACGCTGGACGTGTTCCGCCTCAACCTGGTCGCGAAATACCTGACCTACGCCTTTGTCGCGATCGGTCTCGTGCTGTGCTGGGGATATGGCGGCATCTTGAGCCTGGGGCAGGGCGTGTTCTTCGGCCTCGGCGGCTATTGCATGGCGATGTTCCTCAAGCTCGAGGCCTCGAGCGTCGAGAACACCAAGATCCAGTCGACGCCCGGCATTCCCGATTTCATGGACTGGAATCAGATCACGGCGCTGCCGTTCTTCTGGCAGCCGTTTCACAGCCTGACCTTCACCATCCTCGCCATCATCTTGGTGCCCGGCCTGTTCGCCCTGATCATCGGCACCGCGATGTTCAAGCGCCGCGTCGGCGGCACCTATTTCGCGATCATCACCCAGGCCGTCGCCGCCATCCTCACCATCCTGATCGTGGGTCAACAGGGCTATACCGGCGGCATCAACGGCATGACCGATCTGCGCACGCTCAAGGGCTGGGACATCCGGCCCGACCACGCCAAGATCATCCTGTACTTCGTCGAGGTGGTGCTGCTGTTCGCCTGCATCGGCATCGCGCAATTCATCCGCCTGACCAAGCTCGGCCGCATTCTGGTGGCGATGCGCGAACAGGAGGACCGCGTCCGCTTCTCCGGCTACAGCGTCGCCAATTTCAAGATCTTTGCCTTCTGCATGGCCGCGATCTTCGCCGCGATCGGCGGCGCCATGTTCGCGCTCAATGTCGGCTTCATGTCGCCGTCCTTCGTCGGCATCGTGCCATCGATCGAGATGGTGATCTACACCGCCGTCGGCGGGCGGATGTCGATCTTCGGCGCGATCTGGGGCGCCATCCTGGTGAATTTCGCCAAGACCAGCCTGTCGGAATCTTTTCCGCAACTCTGGCTGTTCGGCCTCGGCGCGCTGTTCATCGCCGTCGTTCTCGCCTTCCCGAACGGTCTGTCCGGGCTCTGGGCCGATTACGTGCAGCCGCGCATCGATCAGCTGTTCGCCTCGCGCAGGGCGAAGGCGGGCTGGAACGACAACTCCGTCGCCGACGGCGCGCCGGCAGAGTGAGGAGGTAGATCATGCTCATCGGTCATCAGCCCAAGGAATTCCTGCTCGCGGTTTCCGGACTGACCGTCTCGTTCGACGGCTTCAAGGCAGTCAACGATCTCTCCTTCTACGTCGAGGAGAACGAGATCCGCGTCATCATCGGTCCCAACGGCGCGGGCAAGACCACTGTGCTTGACCTGATCTGCGGCAAGACCAAGGCAACGTCGGGTTCAATTCAGTTTCGTGGCAAGGAGCTCACGAAAATGAGGGAAAACGAGATCGTGCAGACCGGTGTCGGGCGCAAGTTCCAGACGCCGTCGGTGTTCGAGGACCTCACCGTTTTCGAGAATCTCGAGATCTCGTTTCCGCGCGGCCGCACCGTGTTCGGCTCGCTGACCTTTCAGCGTGATCAGCTGGTGAAGGACCGGGTCGAAGAGGTCGCGGAGATGATCTTCCTGAAGGACAAGCTCAATACCTATGCCGACGAGCTCAGCCATGGCCAGAAGCAGTGGCTCGAGATCGGCATGCTGCTGATCCAGGATCCGGACCTGTTGATGCTCGACGAGCCCGTCGCCGGCATGAGCGTGTCCGAACGCGCCAAGACAGCCGAGCTGCTCAACCGCATCATCAAGAATCGCTCGGTGCTGGTGATCGAGCACGACATGAAATTCGTCGAAGACATCGCGCACAAGGTCACCGTGCTGCACCAGGGCCAGATCCTCTCGGAGGGGACGATGGAGAAGGTGAAGAACGATCCCAAGGTCGTTGAAGTCTATCTGGGACACTGACGATGGCGAGTAAGGGGCAAGCACGCGCGGTCCACCCCTCCCATAGGGAGAGGTCGAATGGCGCAGCCATTCGGGTGAGGGGCTTCGCTCCCTCGATGGACCTGCGCCCCCTCACCCGGCGCTGCGCCAAAGCCGAAGCTTCGCTTCGGCGTTTTGAAGCATGGCCGCGAAGAGCGGCCTATGCCTCTCCCCGCCGGGCAGAGGTGAAGAAGCACCGAGTCTAGGAGCCAACGATGCTGGCAATTTCAGATCTTCACGTCGCTTACGGCCAGAGCGAGGTGCTGCACGGGCTCAACGTCAAGGTCGCGCCGAACGAGATCGTCGCGATCATGGGCCGCAACGGCATGGGCAAGACCACGCTGATGAAATCGCTGATGGGCATCCTGCCGGCCAAAAGCGGTTCGGTGACCATGGACGGCGCCGAGCTCGGCGGTCTCAAGAGCTACGAGCGCGTCGCCAAGGGCCTCGCCTATGTGCCGCAGGGTCGCATGATCTTCTCCACCATGACGGTGAAGGAGAACATCGAGACCGGCCTCGTCGTCTGCGGCGGCTCCGAGGTGCCAAGCGACATCTACGAATTGTTTCCGGTGCTGCTGGAGATGAAGGGCCGCCGCGGCGGCAATCTCTCCGGCGGCCAGCAGCAGCAGCTCGCGATCGCGCGCGCGCTTGCGACCAAGCCGAAGGTGCTGCTGCTGGATGAACCGACAGAGGGCATCCAGCCGTCGATCATCAAGGAGATGGCGCGCACGCTCAAGCGCATCCGCGACGAGAAGGGGCTCTCGATCGTGGTGTCCGAGCAGGTCCTGAGCTTCGCGCTCGATATCGCCGACCGCGTGCTGGTGATCGAGAACGGCGAGATCGTGCGCGACGATCCGTGCGACGCCGTCGATGCCGCGCAGGTCTCGAAATATCTGTCCGTCTAACCAACCGCAAGTAGAAGGGGAGCATCTCGATGCCAGAGACACTGATCAAGGTCGATCTCACCAAATCGGCCTATGAAAACGACATGGTGCACAACCGCTGGCACCCCGACATTCCGATCGTGGCCTGGGTCAATCCCGGCGACGACTTCATCATCGAGACCTATGACTGGACCGGCGGCTTCATCAAGAACAACGATTCCGCCGACGACGTGCGCGACATCGACCTGTCGATCGTGCACTTCCTCTCCGGCCCGATCGGCGTCAAGGGCGCCGAGCCCGGCGATCTCCTCGTCGTCGACCTGCTCGACGTCGGCCCGCTCAAGGAGAGCCTTTGGGGCTTCAACGGCTTCTTCTCCAAGCAGAACGGCGGCGGATTCCTCACCGACCACTTCCCGCTGGCGCAGAAGTCGATCTGGGACATCAAGGGCCTCTACACCTCCTCGCGCCATGTGCCAGGCGTGAATTTTGCTGGCCTGATCCATCCCGGCCTGATCGGCTGTCTGCCCGATCCGAAGATGCTTGAGACCTGGAACAAGCGCGAGGCCGAGCTGATCTCGACCAATCCGACCCGCGTGCCCGGTTTGGCTAACCCGCCGTTCGCGGCGACCGCCCATGGCGGCCGTGCCAAGGGTGACGTCAAGGCCAAGATCGGAGCGGAAGGTGCGCGCACTGTGCCGCCGCGCGAGCATGGCGGCAATTGCGACATCAAGGATCTCTCCCGCGGTTCGAAGATCTATTTCCCGGTCTACGTGCCCGGCGCAGGTCTTTCGATGGGCGACCTGCACTTCAGCCAGGGCGACGGCGAGATCACCTTCTGCGGCGCCATCGAGATGGCCGGCTGGCTGCACCTGAAGGTCGAGGTGATCAAGGACGGCATGTCGAAATACGGCATCAAGAACCCGATCTTCAAGCCGTCGCCGATCACGCCCAACTACAAGGACTATCTGATCTTCGAAGGCATCTCGGTGGATGAAGCCGGCAAGCAGCATTATCTCGACGTCCACATCGCCTACCGCCAGGCCTGTCTCAACGCGATCGAATACCTGAAGAAGTTCGGCTACTCCGGCGCCCAGGCCTATTCGATCCTCGGCACCGCGCCGTGCCAGGGCCACATCTCCGGCGTGGTCGACGTGCCCAACGCCTGCGCCACGCTATGGCTGCCGACCGAGATCTTCGACTTCGACGTGATGCCGTCGGCGGCCGGACCCATCAAGCACATCACTGGCGACATCCAGATGCCGATCTCGCCGGACAAATGATGCCGCGCTCCCTCTCCCCGTTCTTGCGGGGAGAGGGTCGGGATGAGGGCTGCCTTCGCATGAGCGCAGCAGCGAGCTCCGTTGAACACGTTAGGGATGATGCGATGCCCGTCTATGAATATCTCTGCGACGACTGCGGACCTTTCAAGGACCTCCGCCCGATGGCGGAATGCGATGATCCGCAAAGTTGCCCGCATTGCGAGAGCATGGCCCCGCGGGTGATCCTGACGGCGCCGAACTTCTTCTGCATGCCCGCGGAGAAGCGCAAGGCGCATGCCGTCAACGAGCGCAGCACGCACGCACCGCAGACGCTGGCGCAATACAAGGCCTCGCACGGACCCGGCTGCGGCTGCTGCTCGTCGGGCAAGACGGTGAAGGACAAGAGCTCGACGGACAGGAAAAAGCCGGCGCGGCTGATGACCAAGACCAGGAGCGGCGCCAAGGGCTTTCCGACCGCGCGGCCCTGGATGATCAGCCACTAACCCCACGCCTCACGCCAATAAAAGACAGGAGCGCTGAACATGCTTCACGGCGACATTTCCAGCAGCAACGACACGGTCGGTGTCGCGGTGGTCAACTACAAGATGCCGCGCCTGCACACCAAGGCCGAGGTGCTCGATAACGCCCACAAGATCGCCGACATGATCGTCGGCATGAAGGCCGGCCTGCCCGGCATGGATCTCGTGATCTTTCCGGAATATTCCACGCAAGGGATCATGTACGACTCCAAGGAGATGTACGAGACCGCGTCCGTGGTGCCGGGCGAGGAAACCGCGATCTTCGCCGAGGCCTGCCGCAAGGCCAAGGTGTGGGGCGTATTCTCGCTCACCGGCGAGCGCCACGAGGAGCATCCGCACAAGGCGCCCTACAACACCCTGATCCTGATGAACGACAAGGGCGAGATCGTGCAGAAGTACCGCAAGATCATGCCCTGGGTGCCGATCGAAGGCTGGTATCCCGGCAATTGCACCTATGTCTCCGAGGGTCCGAAAGGCCTCAAGGTCAGCCTGATCATCTGCGACGATGGCAATTATCCGGAGATCTGGCGCGACTGCGCCATGAAGGGCGCCGAGCTGATCGTGCGCTGCCAGGGCTATATGTATCCGGCCAAGGAGCAGCAGGTCATGATCTCGAAGGCGATGGCGTGGGCCAACAACGTCTATGTCGCGGTCGCCAATGCTGCCGGCTTCGACGGCGTCTATTCCTATTTCGGCCACTCCGCGATCATCGGCTTCGACGGTCGTACGCTCGGCGAGTGCGGCGAGGAGGATTATGGCATCCAGTACGCCCAGCTGTCGAAACATCTGATCCGCGACGCGCGCCGCAACGGCCAGTCGCAAAACCATCTCTACAAGCTGGTCCACCGCGGCTACACCGGCATGATCAATTCCGGCGACAGCCCGCGCGGTGTCGCGGCGTGCCCGTATGACTTCTACAAGAATTGGATTAGGGATCCCGAAGGCACGCGGGACATGGTCGAGGCGATGACCCGCTCGACGCCGGGGACGGACGAGTGCCCGATCGAAGGCATCCCGAATGGAGCGTCCCCGAGCAATTACTGAGTCAGTGCTGGTGCACGTCACCCGCTCGTGACGCCGGCAAGGAACTCGTGCACCACGTGTCGGAGATTACCGCTTCTGCTCCGTGGGTCTGCGCGGTGGGCGCGGGGCCGTAGTAGCTGCCGGCACGCCGCTCATCTTGTTGGCAGCCTCGCTGACGTCGAGCAGCGAGCGGCGGATGTCTTCGAGGTAGGTCGCCGACTTCTTCTTCATGGTGCCGGCAAGCTCGTGCAGCTCCTTGATTCTCTCGAACAGCTCGTCGGCCTTGCCGTCGACGAAGCCCGGCACCACGCCCTCGATCCTTGCGACCGCCTTGTCGAATCCCGCAAAGGCGCTGTCGACCTTGGCCATGACCGAATCGATCTGAGCACCCTTGCTCCTGAGATCGGCGGTGGTGGTCTCGAACGTACGCAGGCCCTCCTTGATCGCGGGGGCGTTGTTCACGATGGCACGGTCGACGCTGTGCAGGGTTTCGACGATGGATTCGGCATCGCTGAGATCGGCGGTCAGCACGGGGATGCCGTCTGCGTCGAGCGGCACCGGCGGCGCAGAGGGGGCGCCGCCGATCAGTGAGATGGCAGCAATGCCGGTGAGGCCCTGGAACTCGATGCCTGCCACGGTGTCCTTGCGGATCGGCGCGGTGTTGTCGAGCGCGACGAGCGCCACGATCCTGCGGGGATTATCCAGCTTGATCGACAGGATCTGGCCGGCGGGCACGCCGTCGAAATTGACCGGCCCACCGCGGCGCAGTCCGCTGGCGGAGCCGCCTTCGAACACCACGCGCAACTGGCTGCGGCTCTGGATCGTGCGCCATTTCTGCACGCCGAGCAGGCCGCCGAACGCCACGGCGATCGCCGCCAGCGTCGCCGTTCCGATCACAAGATTGCTCGCGCGTGCCATGCGGGAGCGATTCTACGGCCAAACCGGGGAAGTTGGAAGGAGCCCGCAATGGTACATCGGGCGGGTTAACGACTTGTCCGCCGAAGCGCGAGGAGCGAAGCCGAAATCGTGATCCGCTAACGCCGCGTGTGTGGATGGACCTGATTGGCGGATCACGCTGCCGCTAACCCGACCGCCCCCTTCAATGCCCGGCCGCGCGTCTTGCCGCGGCGTTGTTGAGCACGATCAGCGCATCGACCGCGACGCCCGTCCTGGTGTTGATCAGGAACGGGTTGATGTCGACCGAGGCGATCCGGTCGCCGGCATCCGCGATCAAATTGGACAGCCCGACCAGCGCCTTCACCGCCGACGCCTCATGCAAAGCCGGCCTGCCGCGATAGCCGCGCATCTTGATCCCGGCCTTGGTGCGGCCGATCAGCAGCCGCGCCTCGGCCTCATCCAGCGGCGCGCCGGCGAGCGCGACGTCCTTCATCAGCTCGATGTCGATGCCACCGGTGCCGAACAGCACCACCGGCCCCATCTCGGCATCGAGCGAAGCGCCGACCACGAGCTCGAGCTCGGCCTTGACCTGCTGTGCGATCAGGATGCCATCGAGTTTCGGCTTGCCCTTCAGCTTCTTGACCCGTGCGGTGATGTCGGCGAACGCCTTCTTCACCTCGGCCGCGCTGTTGAGATCCAGCACCACACCGCCGATGTCGGACTTGTGCAGGATCTCTGCGCTGACGACCTTTGCCACGACCGGAAATCCGATCTGCGTGGCAATCGTCGCGGCTTCCGCCGCGGTTTGTGCGATCGCCTCCTTCGAGATCGGGATGCCATAGGCCTTCAGCAGCTTCTTCGAGGCGACCTCGTCGAGTGCGGCGCCAGTCGCCGATCTCAATGCCTTCTCCAGCACGGCACGCGCGGCGGGTTTAGAGCTGGAGACGATGTCGGGCACCTCCTTGCGCAGCTTCGCGTAATCGAGCAGCGACTTGATCGCGGTCACCGCGCGGTCCATGCCCTGCATGACCGCAAGATGGGGCAGGGATTTGCGCAGGCTCTTGGTGAATTCGGTGAAGCCGATCGACATCGCACTGACATAGATCACGGGCTTTGCGGCCCGGCTCGCCATCTCGTTGACGATGCGCAAATTCCGCTCGCGCAGCTCGTGCGGCACCTTCGGCAGCTCGGCATCGATGATGACGATGTCGATATCGGGATCGTCGATCATCAGCTTGATCGATTTCATGTAGACGGAGGGATCGACGACGGCGGCAAAGCCGGCGTCGAGCGGATTGCCGACGATCGAGCCCGGCCCGAGCATTTTTGCCAGCTCCGAGCTGACATGCGGGCTTAGCGGCGCGAAGTTCAGGCCTTCCTTGTAGAAGGCGTCGATCAGCATGCCGCGTTTGCCGCCGGACAGCGTCACGGCCGCGAGCCGGTCACCTTTCGGCACGGCAGAATGAACGAAACATTCGGTGGTCTCGATCAGCTCGTCGAGGCCCCTAACCCGGATCACGCCTTCGCGTGTGGCGATCGCGTCGAACGTCTCGATCGAGCCCGCCAGCGCGCCGGTATGGGCCATCGCCGCGGCGCGGCCACCCTCTGATGCCCCGAGCTTGAGCGCGATCACGGGCTTGCTGGCGGCGCGCGCCGCCTTGCAGGCATCGCGGAACGCCCTGGTGTTGCGCACGCCTTCGAGGTAGACCACGATCACCCTGATGCTCGGATCCTCGGCGAAATAGCGCATGAGGTCGGGCGTCTCGAGTCCGGCCTCGTTGCCTGTCGTCACCATGTAGCCGACCCCGACGCCGCGATCCTCCAGCGCCTGGCGGATCGCCATGACGATGGCGCCGGATTGGCCTGCGATCGCCACCGCGCCTTGCTCCATGGTGACGATGCGGTCGTCGATATTGGTGAAGAGCTTCTCGCCGGCGCTCAAGTTGCCGAGGCAGTTCGGGCCGGTGACGGCGAGGCCCGTCTCGCGGATCGCGGCCTGCAATTCGGCGGCGAGCCTCTGGCTTTCGTCATCCTGCAGCTCGCTGAAGCCTGAGGTGACGATGGTGGCCGAGCGCGCGCCCGCCGCGGCGGCATCGCGGACCACCTGCACCGCGAAGCGCGCCGGCACCAGCACCAGGACGTGGTCGGGCTTTTCCGGAAGGCTCGCGAAATCCTTGTAGCAGGTAACGCCCCAGATGATCTCGCGTTTGGCGTTGACCGGATAGAGCCCGCCCTCGAAGCCGTATTTGACCAGATTGTTCCAGATGCGCTCGGCATAATTGCCGGGCTTATCGGTCGCGCCCACCAACACGATGTTGTGCGGGTGCAGCATTGCGTGGATTCCCTTGACGATGTCGCTGGCATCTGGCGGCGGAGACCATACGCGCGACGCGGACGCAGCAGACACACGGGCTTCCATGGCGTGACCTCACCTGTTGTTGTTCTTTGGTGGCGCGTCACTCTGTTCTATGGCGAGTCCTTCGGAGTGGCAACCGTGTGGCTGGTATGCCGTGTGGTGGAATGAAGTGCGCATCGGTGTGTGTCAGTCCGATCGGCGATCTATCTGTCGGCTCCAATCAATGTCGCATGCAGGACGTAGCGTTCGGGACCAGAGGTCACGGCGTCGAACGGCCAGCAGGTCGCTAGGACAAGCCCGAAACCTTGTGCCGCGGCGTCGATACCCGATGCATCGAAGCGGACCACGGCCGACGAATCCGCGCGATAGCGAAAATGTCGACCGTCGCTGCGCGTGACATCGATGACGTCACCCATGGCAACATTCCGCAGGAAGCGGAAATGAGTGTCGCGATGCGCGGCATAGACAGCAGTTCCGCGTTCGCCAGCATCAGCCGTGTGCTGGACATGGCCGGGCCCGAAAGCAAGCGCCTGTCCGCTCGCGCCTTCCAGCACGATGGCGCTGGCGCCGATCCGCTTGACCTCGATCCGCGCCACCGGCCAGGTGTCGGCCCACGACCATGGCTTCACCGCCTGGCCCGTCGCAATGCTCCTGTCGAATGCCTGCTCCAGCAACACCTGCGCCAACCACGCCTTGGCATGGATATAGGCGCCGTCGCCGAACAGGATGAGGCCGATCAGCGCCAATAGCAGGGGAGAGATGAGGCGGGGCATTGTGTTTCGTCTCCCGTCATTGCTTCGTCGCTTCGCTCCTCGCAATGACGATCAAAAAAGGCGCGCGCGGCCGTTGTACGGGACGGGCAGCCGCGCGCGCTAACAGAGGAGTTCGGGGATGCTCCTCTCTCAAGCGGCGTCGGTGAGCAAGGACCGGCGCCGTTTGAACACGAACAGGGTCAGGGCGAGCACGATCAGGATCAGGCCTGCAATCATCTTCAGCTCGGCCGAGGTTGCAGTCTTGGGCAGGCGGATCGCATCGGGTGCGGCGGGTGTCGGCCGTCGTGCCGCCGGCTGATCGCGCGCATCGGCATGACGTTCGCGCAGCTGCGTCGGCGTCGGATGCGGCCGTTCGCCGAACACTTTCTCGAAGTCCCAGCCGGCCGGAAGATTGATCGGCAGGTCGCTGAGCTTGAGCGGTTCGCCCTCAGGACGGCTCGGTGTCTTGTCGACCGCGACGAGGCTGGTCAGTCGCGTGACGATCTGATGATCGAGCGCCAGCGCCAGGATCGCCTTGTCGGCTTCCTCTGGCGTCATCTCGCGCAAGGTGCGCGCCACTTCGGCATCGCTGATCTTGCGCTTGGCCCAGAGCTTTGACAGGCCCTTGCCCTCGGCGGCGTTTTGCAGCGGCAGCGTCACCGACCACGGAGGGTCGCCGACGCGGCCCTTGATCTCGAGCGAGCCCGCGAGCTTGTCGAGCCTGGCCGCCAGCACCAAGGGCTCGTCGCGATAGACGTCCGGAATGATCGCCGGGGTGACGTCGGCTTTGGTGTCGGAGAATTTTGCGCTGAGACCGGTCACCGCCGGATTTTCCAGCTTGGCGAAGAGGCCGCGCATGCGCTCCTCCACCTGCTCGACGGAGCCGATATGGGTGAAGGCACCGCGGCCGAGCTCGGCGGCACGGGTCATCAGATAGGTGTTGGGCGCCGACCCGATGCCGACCATGAACACGCGCGAGCGACCGCGCATCGTCGTGATCGCATCGAATAGTTGCTGTTCGTTGCCGATCGCGCCGTCGGTCAGGAACACGACCTGGCGAACCATATTGGTATCGCCGAGCTCGTCGGTCAGCGCCGCGCGCATCGCCGGCACCATCTCGGTGCCGCCGCGCGCCTGCAACGCGCCGACGAACGAGGTCGCCTCGCCGACATGGCTGGCATCCGCCGGCACGGAGGCCGGAAACAGCACGTCCATGGTGTCGTCGAAGCGGATCACGTTGAACCGATCATTCGGCTGCAGGCGGCCGAGCGCATAGAGCAGGCTCGCCTTCGCCTCGACGATGGAGGTGCCACCCATCGAACCGGAATTGTCGATCACGAACACGACCTCGCGCGGCAGCGGCTTCTGCGTCGCCTGCTCGGCGCTCGGCGGGGTGACGAAGGCGAGCACGTAGTCGGCATCGCCGACATGCTCGCGGAACAGGCCGACCGACGGTGCCTTGTTCGCGGCCGGCTTCCAGGTCAGCTCGAAATCGCGGTCGGCGGGGACAGCGCCATCAGCAAGCGTGACGATGCGCGTCGTGTTGTCCGGGCTCTCGATCTTAACGTTATGATAGTGGCTCTTGACCTCGCCGACCGCAAAGCCGGCGTTCAGGCGCACCGTGATGCTGGTCGGGTTGACCGGCGCGTTCCTGGCAGGATCCAGCACCGGCGGCGAGATGCGGTCGCGATCCGGCACGGGATCCGATGTCGTCGCGCCCCAGCCCGAGCCGTCCTTGCGGAAGTCGACGCTCTGCACGATCGGCGCCGGATTGTAGCGCGGAGCGACCAACAGCGGCAGGCGCAGCGAATACTCATTGCCGGATTGATGCACCGGCTCCTGATATTCGATCTGCACCAGCACGGTCTCGCCGGGGCCGATATTGGCGACCGAGTTGGTGAAGATGTTGGGCCGCTCCTGCTCGGTCAGCGCGGCCTTCCGGCCGGCGCGGCGCGCCTCCTCGTAGATCACGCGCGCCTGCTGCCGCTCCTTGATGTCGCCGACGATGACGCGGTCGCCGACCACCATCTTCAGCGTGTCGACGGCGCCATCGGTCGCGAGCGGATAGACGTAGGTGGCTTCGACCCAATCCTTGGTCGGGTTGCGAAACACCTGGGTGACGCGCGCGCGCAGCGTCGGGCCCGATACCGTGATATCGATGTCCGTGCCAAGGCGGATCGCCTCGGCATAGGCGCCGTCTTCCTTCAGCAGCAGGCTGCCGGATCTGGCGTCGCCGGGCTGGAGCAGGCCGGCCTGTTCGGTCGTTGCCGACCAGCTCGTCCCGAAGCTCACCAGCAGCGCCAGGACGGCGACCAGCATCACTGCGATGCTCTGTGCGAGAAGGAACAGTCCGACCTTGATGAGCCGGCTCAACAGGGGGTGTTCGTCGCTCTCCGCCGTGTCGTAGGTGTCCATTTGGCTTGCTCCCGAAGCGTGTTTGCTGGTTCTCAACATCCGCCGGCAGGGCACCTTTTCGCGAGCAGAATGATCGGCAATGTTCCGCCGCGGCCGGCCCGGACTTGCTTCCGCCGGGGCGGCCATGTGCGGTTTTGTGCTGGTTTGTCCGCCCTGCTAGGATGGGACTCTCAGGGCAGGGTTGACGATGCAGACGCAGGCCGACAAGCAGCTTTCAGACGAGCAGAGCCGCGAGATCGCGGAAACCATTCGCGAGGAGCTGGCCAGACGCCGGATCTCCCGGCAGGCGCTGGCGGAGCAGGCCAAGCTTAGTCTGTCGACGCTGGAGAAAGTTTTAGGCGGCCGCCGGCCGTTCACGCTGGCAACGACGGTCCGTCTGGAGCAAGCGCTGGGCGTGTCCTTGCGCAAGAACGCCGTCGTCGTGACGCCTCCCGCCGAAAACGATGTCGCGCCCGACAGCCTCGGCTCCTATGCGCATCGCGCCGTCACCTGGCTCGAGGACGTCTACGTCACCCTGCGGCCCTCCTTCGGCGACAAGGATGCGATCTTCGCCTATCGCACCGAGATCGTCTGGGAGCCGAAGGTCTCGTCGCTGGTCTTCCGCGAGGGCGATCGGACCGATGCCGCCTATGAGCACACCGGCGAGGTCGCCGTGCCCCATCAGTCCGGCTTCATCTACCTCGTCATCATCAAGCACGGCCAGCATCGCGTGATCACGGTGTCGCGCCCGACGGTTTCCGGCGAGATGTACGGCATCATCTCGACGCTCCGCGCCGGCCCCGGCTCGCAGCTGACGCCGATCGCTGCACCCATCGCCTATGTACCGATCAGGAACGTTGCGAAGCCGTCCCTCGGGCGGGTCGCGTCCGGCGATGCCAACTATGAGCTGTACCGAAAGCACCTGCGCCGCACGGTGGATGAGCCGTTCGCGCTGTTCCTGCCGGCATAACCTCGCCTCGACCTCGTTCCCTTGAAAAGATAGCGGCCTTTTCGGCCGCTATCTGGCAGGGGGCGTATTCAACCGGTCCGGACTAAAGCGCGATGAGATTTGGATGAATCGTCATCGCGCTTTAGCTTGTTGTTTACGCATGATCTTTTCCGGAAAACCGCTTCGCACTTTTCCGGATCATGCTTTAGCCTCCGATTTCGGCGCTGATGATGTCGCCGAATAGCTCCCATTGACCAGCCTTGAACCGGATCATCTTGAGCTGCTCGATCGGTGCGAAGTCGTTGGCGCTGGTATTGATCTTGATGCCCGGGATGAGCGTATCGGGCGCAAAGTCCTTCAGGCTCGCGGCCTGCTTCATCACGTTCTCCCGCGTCAGATTGTCCCCGCACTGCTTCAAGGTCTGCACCAGGGTCTGAGCAGCGGCATAGCCGTAGACGAGATTGGTGTCGGAGACGTTGGCGCCCGGCATGTACTTGTCGATGAAGGCGAGGAATTTCTTCATGCCTTCATCATCCTTCCATTGCGGGTCTGATGCTTCCTTCAGATAGGTCGCCGACAGCACGCCTTCCGACGCGTCGAGCCCCGCGGGTTTCATCACCGCGCCGATCGAGATCGACACGTCGGTCATCACGTGCATCGGCTTCCATTCGAGCTCGGCGATCTTCTTGATCGCCTGTGCCGCGAATTTCGGCGTCGAGATGTTGACGAACACGTTGGCGCCGGTGCCCTTCAGCTTGACGATGTGGGAATCGATCGAGGGCTCGGTGGTCTCATAGCTCTCCTCCGCCACGATCAGCGAAGATGCCTTCTCGCCAAAGATCTCCTTGATGCCGGCGACGTAGTCCTTGCCGAAATCGTCGTTGGCATAAAAGATGGCGACCTTGGCATCCGGCTTCGCCTGCAGGATATATTTCGCGAAGATCCGCGCCTCGACCCGATAGCTCGGCTGGAAGCCCATGGTCCAGGGAAAGTTCTTCGGGTCGTTCCATTTGCTGGCGCCGGTGGCGAGGAAGAGCTGCGGCACCTTCTTGGCATTCTGATATTTCTGCACGGCGGTCTGGGTCGGCGTGCCCAGCGCGTTGAACACCAGGAACACCTCGTCACTCTCGATCAGCTTGCGGACCTGCTCCACGGTCTTGGGCGGCGAATAGCCGTCATCGTAGGAGACCCAGTTGATCTTGCGGCCGTTGATGCCGCCCTGGTCGTTGATCATCTTGAAATAAGCTTCCTCGGTCTTGCCGATGACGCCGTAGGCGGAAGCAGGGCCCGAATAGGCCTCGACATTGCCGATCTTGATCTCGGTGTCGCTGGCACCGGTGTCGTACTTCTTCTGCGCAGAGGCGCTCTGAACCGAGAGCAAGGTCAGAGCCGTCGCCGCGGCGAGTAAGGCGATTTTCTTGTTCTTCATGGAAATACCTTCGCTTTTGTGGGGTGGGGCAGGCACTTCAAAAAAGAAAAGCGCTCGTGAGGGGCGCTTCTTTCAGGCGTTGGCGACTTTCTTGTCGACTTCGGAAGTCACCGAGAACTGCTTGCGCAAGGTCGGCTTGTGGATCTTGCCGGTGGCGTTGCGCGGCAGCGCATCGACGAAGCGGATCTGGCGCGGGCATTTGAAGCGCGCCAGATTGGCCGCACAATGCGCAAAGACGTCGGCCTCGGTCAGCTTCTGGCCGGGCTTGAGCGCGACGATCGCAAGGCCCACCTCGCCCCATTGCACGTCGGGAATGCCGATCACGGCGGCTTCCGCGATCGCGGTGAGCTGGTGCAGGACGTTCTCGACCTCAGCCGGATAGACGTTCTCGCCGCCCGAGATGTACATGTCCTTCCAGCGGTCGACGATGTAGTAAAAACCCTCATCGTCGACGCGCGTGGCATCGCCCGTATGCAGCCAGCCATCGGTGAAGGATGTCTTGTTCGCCTCCGGCCTGTTCCAGTAGCCCGGCGTGATGTTCGGCCCCCGAACCCAGAGCTCGCCAAGCTCGCCGACATCGGCGTCGCTGCCATCGGGGCGGACGACGCGCACCTCGGTGTGCAGTACCGGCTTGCCGGCGGACCCGGCCTTGCGCGCCGCATCCTCTCGGTCGAGCACCAGCACGGCCGGCGAGGTCTCGGTCATGCCATAGCCCTGCTGCAGCGCGACGCCGCGTGCCTCCCAGACTTTCAACAACGGCACCGGCATCGGTGCGCCGCCGACACCGCCGACGATAAGCCGGCTGAGATCGGTGGTCGCGAAGGCCGGATGCTGCGCCATGAACTGATAGATCGCGGGCACGCCGAAGAACACGTTGATGCCCTGCGCGGGATCGTTGATCAGGCCGAGCGCCGTGCCGGGATCGAATGCGCGCATGATCATCACGGTCCCGCCTGCGTGCAGCACCGGATTGGTGTAGCAATTCAGGCCGCCGGTGTGGAACAACGGCAGCACGGTGAGCAGCACCGAGGACGGACCGATGCAGGCGGGGCCGCCGAGATTGACGCAATTCCAGAAGGTCATGCCATGGGTGATGGTCGCGCCCTTCGGATGTCCGGTCGTGCCCGAGGTGTACATGATGGTCGAGATATCATCGAGCGTGACCTCCTCGGCGCGGCCCAGCGGCTTTGCGGCGGCGATACCGGCCTCATAGGTGCCGCCCGGACCAAGCAGCAGGTTCGTCGTAACCCCGCAAAGCTTCGCCACGCTCTGCGCGGTCTCGGCCAGATCAATATCGTGGATCATCACCTTCGGCGCGCAATCGCCGGTGATGAACTGAAGCTCGGGAACGGTGAGGCGGGTGTTCAGCGGCACGAAGATGGCACCCAACCGGCCACAGGCGAACTGCACCTCCAGCGTATCGGTCGTGTTTAACGCCAGCACTGCGACGCGATCGCCGCGCGAGACGTTGAGCGTGTGGCGCAGGAACGAGGCGAGGCGCGAGACACGGGCATCCAGCTGCGAATAGGTGAAGCGTCGCTCGCTCGCGAGATCGATGAGCGCGACCTTGTTCGGCGCGCGGCGTCCATGATGGGCGATCCAGTCGTAGTAACGAATGGCCAAGAATTCCTCCCTCGGGCGGTCTTGTGCGCCCTCTTTTCTTTGTTGCCCATGCACCATGCCCGGCGTGGCCCTGGGGGCCAGCCGGAGTCTGTGCAGCAACTTTTTTGCGCCAGAGTTGGCCTGCGAGCGGCGAAAATCGTCTTGCGTTGAGTGGCTAGGTTGCTGCCTTGCCCGGAGCGCCGGCTCCAGTCAGCCACTCCGCGCAAGTGAGCTGCCAAGGTTCCGGCCATGGTTGTCGGGACGATTCCCTCCACTAGGCACCTGTGCGATGAAGAGTCCGTTCTATACCGCCGAGCATGACGCCTTCCGCGGCGTCATGCGCCGCTTCGTCGAGAAGGAGATCACGCCCTTCGCCCACGAGTGGGACGAGGCCGGCGAATTCCCGCGCGCGCTCTACCACAAAGCGGCCGAGATCGGTCTGTTGGGGCTCGGATTTCCCGAGGAATACGGCGGGATCGCCGCCGACCAGTTCATGAAGATCGTGGCCAGCCAAGAGCTGGCGCAAGCCGGCGCCGGCGGTATCAGCGCCAGCTTGATGAGTCATACGATTGGATCGCCGCCGATCGCGCGTGCGGCGCGGCCCGAGGTGAAGGCACGTGTGCTGCCGCAGGTGCTGTCAGGCGAGAAGATCTCCGCGCTTGCGATCACCGAGCCGGGCGGCGGCTCGGACGTTGCAAACCTCCGGACGCGGGCGCGCCGCGACGGCGATCACTACGTCGTGAGCGGCGAGAAGACGTTCATCACCTCCGGGATGCGCGCCGATTACCTGACTGTTGCCGTGCGCACCGGCGGCGAGGGCGCCGGCGGCGTCAGCCTGCTCCTGATCGAGGGCGACACGCCCGGCCTGTCGCGGACGAAGCTGAAGAAGATGGGCTGGTGGGCCTCCGACACCGCGACCTTGCATTTCGACGAATGCCGCGTACCGGCCGAGAACCTGATCGGCGAGGAGGGGCACGGCTTCAAGATCATCATGCAGAATTTCAACAGCGAGCGCATGGGCATGGCGGCGAGCTGCACCGCCTTCGCACGTGTCTGCCTCGACGAGGCGATCGCCTATGCCAAGGAGCGCAACACCTTCGGCAAGCCGCTCGCGCAGCACCAGGTCATCAGGCACAAGATCGTCGACATGGCGCAGAAGGTCGCGGCTTCCCAAGCGATGCTGGAAATGCTGGCCTGGCGGCTCGAGCAGGGCGAAAGCCCGGTCGCCGAAATCTGCATGATGAAGAACCAGGCGACGCAGACCATGGCGTTCTGCGCCTCCGAGGCCGTGCAGATCTTCGGCGGCGCCGGCTTCATGCGCGGCATCAAGGCCGAGCGCATCTACCGCGAGGTCAAGGTCAACGCCATCGGCGGCGGCACCGAGGAGATCATGAAGGATCTGGCGTCAAGGCAGATGGGGTTATGACGCTCACCGTCATTCCGGGGCGACGCGAAGCGTCGAACTATGGTGCGCTCTTGCGCACCTGCGAATCTCGATCTTGTAGGACCTAATCTCTGGATTCCGGGTTCGCGCTTCGCGCGCCCCGGAATGACAAAGGGAAAAGAATGCTATTCGGCGCCGACCACGACGACATCCGCCGTTCCCTGCAAAAATTCATCGCGAACGAGATCAATCCTCATGTCGACGAATGGGAGAAGGCCGACATCTTCCCGGCGCACGAGCTGTTCAAGAAGATGGGTAGCCTCGGCTTCCTCGGCCTGAACAAGCCGGTCGAGTTCGGCGGTTCCGGCCTCGACTACTCCTACGCGCTGATGATGGCCGAGGAGCTCGGCGCCATCACCTGCGGCGGTGTGCCGATGGCGATCGGGGTGCAGACCGATATGGCGACGCCCGCGCTGGCGCGGTTCGGCTCGGACGAGGTGCGGCGCGAGTTTCTGGCGCCGTCGATCTCGGGCGATTTCGTCGCCTGCATCGGCGTTTCCGAGCCGGGCGCCGGCTCCGATGTCGCCTCGATCAAGACTCAGGCGCGTTCCGACGGCGACGATTACGTCATCAATGGCGGCAAGATGTGGATCACCAACGGCACGCAGGCCGACTGGATCTGCCTGCTCGCCAACACCGGCGACGGGCCGGTTCACCGCAACAAGTCTCTGATCTGCGTCCCCATGAAGAGCAAGGGCGTCACTGTCGCGCGAAAGCTCGACAAGATGGGCATGCGCTCGTCCGACACCGCGCAGATCTTCTTCGATAATGTCCGCGTGCCCAAGCGCAACCGGATCGGTGAGGAGGGCAAAGGCTTCACCTACCAGATGATCCAGTTCCAGGAGGAGCGGCTCTGGGGTGCCGCGGCCTGCCTGAAGGCGCACGAATACATCATCGATCAGACCATAGAGTACACCCGCAATCGCCAGGCTTTCGGCAAGTCGATCCTCGACAACCAGGTCGTCCATTTCAAGCTTGCGGAGATGCAGACCGAGGTCGAGCTGCTGCGCGCGCTGATCTATCGCGCGGGCGAGCAGCTGGTCGCGGGCGAGGACGTGACGCGGCTCGCGACCATGGCCAAGCTGAAGGCTGGCCGGCTCGGCCGCGAGCTCACCGACGCCTGCTTGCAATATTGGGGCGGAATGGGCTTTACCAACGAGACGCCGGTCAGCCGCGCCTATCGCGACAGCCGCCTGACCTCGATCGGCGGTGGTGCCGACGAGGTCATGCTGATGGTCCTGTGCAAGATGATGGGCACGCTGCCCGGCAGCAAAGGAAGTGCTTGATGATCACACTCTACCACTGCGACGCCGCGCGCTCGTTCCGCCCGCTCTGGATGCTGGAGGAGATGGGGCTGCCCTATGAATTGAAGATGCTGCCGTTCCCGCCGCGGGTGTTCGCCAAGGATTATCTTGCGCTCAATCCGCTCGGGACCATCCCCTTCCTGATCGACGGCGAGACGCGGATGACCGAATCCTCCGGCATCTGCCATTATCTCGGCATCACATACGGCCCGACGCCGCTGATGGTGGGACCGGAAGATCCCGCCTATGGCACGTTCCTGAACTGGATGTATTTCAGCGACGCCACGTTAACCTTCCCGCAAACGCTGGTGCTCAGATACACCCAACTCGAACCGGAGGAGCGCCGCAACCCGCAGGTCGCCACCGATTACGCAAAATGGTTCCTGGGCAGACTGCGCGCGGTCGAGGCCGCCACGGCCAATGCCGAAAACTTGTGCGCGGGCCGCTTCACTGCCGCTGACATTGTCATCGGTTATGCGCTGCGCCTCGCCGACAGCATCGGTCTCGCCAAGGATTTTGGGCCAAATGTCGCGGCCTATTGGGCGCGCCTGCAGCAGCGCGACGGCTTCAGGCGCGCGGTTGCTGCTGAGCAAAAGGCCGGAAACGAGCAGAATGTTGCACCACGCGTGCGTTGAGATTGTCGTTCCGGGGCGATGCGAAGCATCGAACTCCGGTGCGCCGTTGCGCCTGAGAATCCTCGAGGTTCCGGGTTCGGTCCAATGGACCGCCCCGGAACGACGGCGCTGTTTCCATGACAGCGCTATCCTATCGTGACAGCGCCCAAATTTCCGCTAAGGTGACCTCCGTCCGCAGCGGCCAGAGAGCCGCGCGAGGAGGACCCCAATGGAAGATAAAGGTCGCGAATCCGACCATCTGATGCTGATCACGCCGGAGCGGGTATTCTATGCCGGCCTACTGGGCCGCCCCCGCAAGAGGACGCCTGGCTGCTGCCACGTCTATGTGGCGGTGAAGGGCAATCTGCACCTGACGATCGACGACGTCCTCTCCACCGGCGAACTGCTCGTCACCCTGCCGAACCAGCGGCATTCCATTGCCAGCGACTACCGCACCGTGATCAGCGTGACCCTCGAGCCGGAAAGCATGCCGGATGGCGTGATCGAGGCTTTGGCCGCACGGCTGACCGGACCCGATCGGGCCGGCTATGCCCGCAAGATCCTTGCCGCCTACGCGTTGCTGCGCCGGCGCCGCTATGGCGACATCACCACCGCCGAATTCGACGAGATGTGCTTTGGCGAAGCGTTGCCGCGCCGCGTGCTCGATCCGCGTGTGATGCGCGCCGTCGCCCGCATCGAGCGCTTCTCCGGCGAGCCGGTGACGGCGGATACCTGCGCAGCCGAAGCAGGCCTCTCCGCCTCGCGCTTCCTGCATCTGTTCAAGGAGGAGACCGGCATCTCGTTCCGCTCGTTCCGTGCCTGGAAGCGTGCGCGGCATCTGCTGCACTTCGCCAACCAGGACCTCAACCTCGCCCATCTCGCGCAGGACATCGGCTATCCCGACAGCACCCATTTCAGCCATTCGATCCGCCGCTTCTACGGCCTGAAGCCGCGCGCGATCTTCGTCGGCTCGCGCGACCTCGCGATCTACCGCAGCACCGAGACGGTGCGGATGGCGGAGGCAAGCTAGCGCTGCTCTCGTAGGATGGGCAAAGCGGAAGCATGCCCATCATCTTTTCCAAACACCGAAATGTGGTGGGCACGGCGCAAGAGCGCCTTTGCCCGCCCTGCGAGTCCTCGTTTTTTCCAGCTTCTCCGCGCAAGAAGCCGCATGTCGCGCGTCACATGATCGCAACCGTTGAATTCCCAACGTGCGAGACACTTTTGGCATGAGCGACAAGGCCGTCATCACCTGCGCGCTGAACGGCGTGCTCACCGATCCGAAGCAGCACAACGTGCCCGTGACGCCCGAACAGATGGCGCGCGAGGCCAAGGCTGCCTTCGAGGCCGGCGCGTCCATCATGCATATCCATCTGCGCCAGCAGGCGCCGGGCAAGGGACATCTGCCGTCCTGGGAGGTCGCGGTCAGCAAGGAGATTCAGCATGCGATCCGCGAGGCCTGTCCCGGCGTCATCATCAACCACACCTCGGGCGTATCAGGGCCGAACTACTCCGGCGCGCTCGACTGTATCCGTGAGACAAAACCGGAGATCGCCGCCTGCAACGCCGGTTCGCTGAACTATCTGAAGGTGAAGGCCGACAACACCTGGGCCTGGCCGCCGATGATGTTCGACAACGCGGTCGAGAAGGTGAAGGACTATCTCGACGTCATGAACGCGGTCGGGACCATCCCCGAGTTCGAATGTTTCGACGTTGGTATTGTCCGCTGTGTCGGCATGTACACCCAGGTCGGCATGTACAAGGGCCCGCTCGAATATAATTTCGTGATGGGTGTGGCGTCCGGTATGCCTGCCGATCCCGAGTTGCTGCCGATCCTGATCAAGCTGAAGCACCCCGAGGCGCATTGGCAGGTCACCGCCATCGGCCGCGAAGAGATCTGGCCGCTGCATCAGCGCTGCGCCGAGCTCGGCGGTCACTTGCGCACCGGGCTGGAAGACACCTTCTATCTCGCCGACGGCAAGAAGGTGACGTCGAACGGTCAGCTCATCGAAGCGGTCGCCGCCTGTGCGCGGCGCGCCGGCCGCGATATCGCCAGCCCGGCCGAGGCGCGGAAGATCTTTGGGACGAACAGGTAGGTATCGCCTCACCCGTCATTGCGAGCGAAGCGAAGCAATCCAGAATCTCTCCGTGGAAATAGTCTGGATTTGCTTCGTCGCTTCGCTCCTCGCAATGACGAGCAGGATAGAGTCATGTCCATTCTCGAAAACACCATTTCCCCCGGCGGCGCCGCCTACCTCGCCAACCGCGACGGCATGCTTGCGCTGATCGACCGCATGCGCGCGCTGGAACAGCGCACTCGGGCCGCATCGGCTGCAGCGAAGGACCGCTTCCACAAGCGCGGCCAGTTGCTGCCGCGCGAGCGCGTCGCGCTGGTGCTCGATCCCGGTGCGCCCTTCATCGAGCTGTCGACGCTCGCCGGCTACATGTTCGACGTGCCGGATCCCAACAAGAGCGTGCCCGGCGGCGGCGTCATCGCCGGCATCGGCTTCGTCTCGGGCATCCGCTGCATGGTCAGCGCCAGTGATTCCGGCATCGACGCCGGCGCGCTGCAGCCTTACGGCCTCGACAAGACACTGCGGGTGCAGGAGCTCGCGCTGGAGAACAAGCTGCCTTATGTCCAGCTCGTCGAAAGTGCCGGCGCCAATCTGCTGCGCTACCGCGTCGAGGATTTTGTCCGCGGCGGCAACATCTTTCGCAATCTGGCACGGCTGTCGGCGGCAGGGCTGCCGGTCGTCACCGTCACGCACGGCTCCTCCACCGCGGGCGGTGCCTATCAGACCGGCCTATCCGATTACATCGTCATGGTGCGTGGCCGTACCCGCGCCTTCCTTGCCGGGCCACCGCTGCTGAAAGCCGCGACCGGCGAGATCGCGACCGAGGAGGAGCTCGGCGGCGCCGAGATGCATACGCAAATCTCCGGCCTCGGCGATTATCTCGCCGAGGACGACCGCGATGCCTTGCGCATTGCCCGCGAGATCATGGCGGCGATGGAATGGGAGCGGCCGGGCAGGGCGGCTCCAGAGTTCAAGCCGCCGCGCTACGATCAGGACGAGCTGCTCGGCATCATGCCGATGGACCACAAGCGGCCGGTCGACATGAAGCAGGTGATCGCCCGCATCGTCGACGATTCCGATTTCACTGAGATGGCGCCGAATTATGGCCCGGCTACGGTCTGCGGCCACGCCCGCATCGAGGGGCAGGCGATCGGCATCATCACCAACAACGGGCCGCTCGATCCCGCCGGTGCCAACAAGGCGACGCATTTCATCCAGGCCTGCTGCCAGACCCGCACGCCGCTGCTCTATCTCAACAACACCACCGGCTACATGGTGGGCAGATCTTATGAAGAAGCCGGCATGATCAAGCACGGCTCGAAGATGATCCAGGCCGTGACCTCGGCGACGGTGCCGCAGGTCACCATCTATTGCGGCGCCTCGTTCGGCGCCGGCAATTACGGCATGTGCGGCCGCGGCTTCCATCCGCGCTTCTGCTTTTCCTGGCCCAATGCCAAGACCGCAGTGATGGGCGGCGAGCAGGCCGCCGAAACCATGGCGATCGTGACGGAAGCCGCCGCAGCCCGGCGCGGCAAGCCGATCGAAAAGGACAGGCTCGACGCCATGAAGGCCGAGATCATCGGCGTGTTCGACGGCCAGATGGACGTGTTCTCGACCAGCGCGCGCGTGCTCGACGACGGTGTGATCGATCCGCGCGATACCCGCGCGGTATTGTCGGAGGTGCTCGCGGTCTGCCGCGAAGGCGACGCACGCACGCCCCAGCGCATGCAATTCTCGGTGGCCCGCCCATGAGGAACGGATCAGTGCTGCACCGCCCGTTCTTCAAGGTTTTGGTCGCCAATCGCGGCGAGATCGCATTGCGCGTGATGCGCAGTGCGCGGCGCTTGGGCTTGAGCGTCGTCGCGGTCTACTCGGATGCCGATCGCGATGCCCTCCACGTGCACCAGGCCGACCAGGCCGTGCGCATCGGTGAAGCCTTGCCGGTGCAATCCTATCTCAACATCCCCGCGATCATTGCCGCGGCGAAGGCGAGCGGCGCCGATGCCGTTCACCCCGGCTACGGCTTCCTCGCCGAGAACGAGGAGTTCGCGCGCGCCTGCAAGGATGCCGGCCTCGTCTTCATCGGCCCTTCGCCGCAGGCGATCGAGGCGATGGGCAACAAGGCCGGCGCCAAGGAGATCATGAAGAAGGCCGGCGTACCTATCGTCCCCGGCTATCAGGGCACTGAGCAGGGCGACGAAGTCATGCTCGCGGAAGCCGGAAAGATCGGCTTCCCTGTGATGATCAAGGCGGTCGCGGGTGGCGGCGGCCGCGGCATGCGGCTAGTCACCGATGCGGCCTCGTTTCCCGATGCGCTGCGCAGTGCGCGTTCCGAGGCGAAGGCGGCGTTCGGCGATCCCACCGTGATCCTCGAACGCGCCATCCAGAATCCCCGGCACATCGAGATCCAGGTGTTCGGCGACAGCCACGGCAACGCGATCCATCTCGGCGAGCGCGACTGCTCGGTGCAGCGTCGCCACCAGAAGCTGATCGAGGAGGCGCCGTCTCCCGCCGTCACGCCCGAGCTGCGCGCGAAGATGGGCGAGGTCGCTGTCGCCGCGGTGAAGGCGTTGCGCTACGAGGGCGCCGGCACGCTGGAGTTTCTGCTCGATGCACGCGGCGAGTTCTATTTCATGGAGATGAATACGCGCCTGCAGGTCGAGCATCCCGTGACCGAGGCGATCACCCGGCTCGATCTCGTCGAACTGCAGCTGCGCATCGCGCGCGGCGAGCCGTTACCCGTGAAGCAGCAGGACATCCGCTTCGAAGGCCATGCCATCGAGGTCCGCCTCTGCTCGGAAGATGCCGCGCAAGATTTCATGCCGCAGTCCGGCCGCATGGCGCGCTGGCAGGTGCCCGACGGTATCCGTGTCGAGCACGCGCTGCAATCGGGCTCGGAGATTCCACCGTTCTACGATTCCATGATCGCCAAGGTGATCAGCCACGGCACCACGCGCGAGGAGGCGAGGGGGCGGCTGATCGTCGGCCTGGAGCAGCTCACCGCGTTTGGCGTGACCACCAACCAGGCGTTCCTGATGTCCTGCCTGCGTCATCCCGGCTTCGCCAAAGGCGAGGCGACGACGGCCTTCATCAGTGCGCATCGCGACGAGCTGCTGACAGCGCGCGCGAACGCGGCATTCGACGTGGCGCTGGCGGGCCTGCTGCTCTACGTCACCAACCCACGCGCGCCGTCGTGGCAGGGCGGGCGGAGTCTCGCGGCCACCTTTCCGCTGCCGGCGAAAATCGAGATCGCCGGCGAGAGATACGAGCTCGAAGTCACGCGCGAGCGCGATGGCAGCTACAGTGTCGTCGTCGATGGACGTCAGGACAGGTTCGAGATCGATCAGCTCTATCCCGATTCCATCCGCTTCCGCCACGACGGCGTGATGGACAGCGCAAAAGTTCTGCGCGATGGCGATCGCCTCTACGTCCAGCACCGCGGCATCCCGCTGGCGATCACCGATCTCACCCTCGCCGCGCCGAAGGCGGCCGCAGCCAATGGCGGCGATGGCAAGGTCCGCGCGGCCATGAACGGCCGCGTCGTCGCCGTGCTGGTCAAGCCCGGCGACCGCGTCACCGCGGGCCAGCCGGTGTTGACGCTGGAAGCGATGAAGATGGAGCACGTCCACAAGGCCGGCATCGACGGCGTCGTCGCCGCGATCGACGTCACCGAGGGTGAGCAGGTGACCACGGGCAGGATCGTGGTGGAGATCGAGGCGGGCTGATGCCAAGCTCGTCATTGCGAGCGTAGCGAAGCAATCCAGAATCCCTCCGCGGTAACGGTCTGGATTTGCTTCGCTGCGCTCACAATGACGATGGGGCGAGATGCTGCCTCAAACTCCGCTCTGACAAGGGGCGGGGGACGACAGTGGAGCTATTGGCTCCGACCCGTCCCCTCGTTCAGCAAGCACGCCACCTGGTGCCCGTCGCCCGCGTCGACCAGCGCCGGCCGCTCCGTCTTGCACCGCTCCATCGCAAACCGGCAGCGGGTGTGAAACGCGCAGCCGGAGGGCGGGTTGACCGGGCTGGGCACATCGCCATCGACCAGCGGCGTGAGCTTTTTCGCTAGCGGGTTGGCGATCGGCACCGAGGCGAGCAGGGCCTGCGTGTAGGGATGCCTGGGATTGCGGAACAGCTCGTCCTTGTCGGCGATCTCGACGATGCGGCCGAGATACATCACGGCGACGCGGTGGCTGATATGCGCCACCACGGCAAGATCGTGCGCAATGAAGAGATAGGAGAAACCGTGTTGGCGCTGCAGGTCGATCAGGAGATTGATCACCTGCGCCTGGATCGAGACGTCGAGCGCGGAGACCGGCTCGTCGCAGACGATCAGGCGCGGCTCGAGCGCGAGCGCGCGTGCGATGCAGATGCGCTGGCGCTGGCCGCCCGAAAACTGATGCGGGAAATTGCGCATCTGGTCGGGCCGCAGGCCCACTTGCTCGAACAGTTTCGCGACCCGTGTCTCCAGCTCCTTGCCGCTCGCAAGCCCGTGCACGGCCAGCGGCTCCCCGACGATATCGCCTGCGGTCATGCGCGGATTGAGCGAGGCGAACGGGTCCTGGAACACGATCTGCATCGAGCGGCGATGCGGACGCAGCGCGGTCTTCGATAGATGGGTGATGTCCTCGCCGTCGAGGCGGATCTGGCCAGAGGTCGGCTCGACCAGCCGCAGCACGCTGCGCGCCACCGTGGACTTGCCGCAGCCGGATTCGCCGACGAGACCCAGCGTCTCGCCGATTCCAAGCGCGAACGAGACGCCGTCGACGGCATGCACGGTGCCGACTTGCCGCCGCAGCACGCCGGCGCGCACGGGGTAGTGCTTCTTGAGATCGGTGACTTCGAGCAGCGTCGCGGTCATGCCACCTCCGCGACTTCTTCCGCGCGCCAGCAGGCGGCGAGATGGCCGCCACCCCAGTCCGCCAGCGGCGGATATTCGGCCTCGCAACGTTTGATGGCGAGCTTGCAGCGCGGCGCGAAGGCGCAGCCCTTCGGCAGCCGCACGAGCGATGGCACCGTGCCGGGAATTTCGTTCAGCCGCGCCTGCGCAGGGACACCGGAGGCGGGGACGGCCGGGATCGAGGCCATCAGCCCGCGCGTATAGGGATGCTTCGGCGAGGCAAACAGCGCTTCGACGCTGGCCTCCTCAACCTTTCGCCCGGCATACATCACGACCACGCGCTGCGCGGTCTGCGCAACGACGCCGAGATCGTGCGTGATCAGCACGAGGCCGGTGCCGAGCTCCTTCTGGAGGTCGAGCATCAGCGCCAGGATCTGCGCCTGGATGGTGACGTCGAGCGCGGTGGTCGGCTCGTCCGCGATCAGCAGCGCCGGCCGGCACGCCAGCGCCATCGCGATCATCGCCCTCTGGCGCATCCCGCCGGAGAGCTGGTGCGGATACTCCCGCGCGCGCCGCGCCGGCTCGGGGATGCGCACCAGCCGCAGCATCTCGACCGCGATGTTCTGGGCCTCTTTCGCCGAGATGTTCCGGTGCAGCCGCACGGCTTCGACGATCTGGTCGCCGATCCGCATCACCGGATTGAGCGAGGTCATCGGCTCCTGGAAGATCATGGAGATGCGGTTGCCCCTGACCCTGCGCATCTGCGTTTCATCCAGCGCCAGCAGGTCGGTGCCTTCGAGCGAGACGGAGCCTCCGACGATGCGGCCGGGCGGATCGGGCACGAGCCGCATCAGCGAGAGCGCGGTCACGCTCTTGCCGCAGCCGGACTCGCCGACGATCGCCAGCGTCTCGCCGCGCTTCACGCTGAAGGAGAGATCGTCGACGGCCTTGAAGAGGCCGGAGTTGGTGAAGAACACCGTCTTCAGGTTCTTCACCTCGAGCACGAGATCGGATTTGTCCGCCATCAGCCGCGCTGCCTCGGATCCAGGATGTCGCGCAGGGCATCACCGAACAGATTGGCGCCGAATACGGCGAGGCTGATCGCGATGCCTGGGAAGATCACGAGCCACGGCGCGGTGCGGACATATTCGGCGGCGGATTCGGAGAGCATGCGCCCCCATGACGGATAGGGTTCGGGAATGCCGAGGCCCAGGAAGGACAGCGAGGCTTCGGTGAGGATGGTCGAGCCGAGCTGCGCCGTCGCCAGCACGATCAGCGGCGCCAGCGTGTTCGGCAGCACGTGGCGCAGCGCGATCCGCATCTCGCTCATCCCGATCGACTTTGCGGCTTCGACGAAGGGCTGCTCGCGCAGCGCCAGCGTGTTGGCGCGGATGACGCGCGCGACCGTCGGGATCAGCGGAATGGCGATGGCGATGATCACATTGGGCAGCGAGGGGCCGAGCGCCGCCGTCATGACCAGGGCCAGCACCAGCAGCGGCAGAGCCTGGAGAACGTCGGAGACGCGCTGGAACACGAGATCGACCCAGCCCGAGAGATAGCCCGAGGTGAGGCCGACGATCACGCCGATGGTGCCGCCGAGCGCGGTCGAACCGAGCCCGACCGCGAGCGAGATCCGCGCGCCGTGAATGATGCGGCTGAACACGTCGCGGCCGAAGGAATCGGTGCCCATCCAGTGCGCCAGGCTCGGGCGGGCCAGCGCGCGGGCCGAATCGACCGTCAGGGGATCGTAGCGTGCGATGAAGTCGGCGAAGATTGCCGTCAGCACGAACACCGTCATGATAACGAGCCCGGCCGCGCCCAGCACATGCCGCTGCGCCATGAACAGCACGCGCCGCCAGCCGCCGGTTGCATGCGCGCCGGCCCGCCTCAGTTCGAGATCATAGTCGATCGCGGCCAAGCTGATCTCCTATTCCGAGTACCGGATCCGCGGGTCGAACACCGCATAGAGCATGTCGACGGTGAAGTTCGCGAACACCACCACGACGGCGATGAACATCACGAGGTTCTGCACGATCGGATAATCGCGCCAGCGGATCGCCTCCACCAGGAATCGCGCGACACCGGGGATATTGAACACGGTCTCGGTGACGATCAGGCCGCCGATCAGGAACGCCGCCTCGATGCCGATCACGGTGATCACGGGCAGGATCGCGTTCTTGAGCGCGTGGTGATAGTTCACGGCCGCATCGGAGGCGCCCTTGGCGCGCGCGGTGCGGATATAGTCCTGCCGCAGCACCTCCAGCATCGAGGAGCGCGTGATGCGCATGGTCAGCGCCGCGCTGCGGAAGCCGACGGCGGCGGCCGGCACGGCATAGGTCGCGAACGCCTCGAGCCAGGTCTTCGGATTCGGGTTGAAGATCGGCATCTGGCCGAACATCGCCACCGACGCGGTGAGGATCAGAAGGCCGAGCCAGAACGAGGGCAGCGACAAGCCGCTGAGGCTGACGACGCGCAGCGCGTAGTCGAGCTTTGTGCCCTGCTTCACGGCACTGATGACGCCGAGCGGAATGCCGATGGATGCCGAGAACAGCAGCGCCAGCCCGGCGAGCCGCGCGGTGATCGGGATCCGTGGCAGGATCTCCTGAAGCGCCGGCTTTTCGGAGACATAGGAGTAGCCGAGATCGCCGCGCAGCAAGCCGCCGATCCAGTGCAGATACTGCGCAACCAATGGCTGGTCGATGCCGAGCTGTTTCTCGAGCTCGGCCTTGTCGGCCGGATCGACATAGCCGGCGGCGGCGAACAGGATATCGACGATGTTGCCGGGCACAATGCGCAGCAGGAAGAAGATGACGACCGAGATCCCGAACAGGGTCACGAGCATCAGGAACAGGCGCCGCACCAGATAGGCAAACATCACGTGCCTCCGTCGAGCCGCTGATCTTTAGCCTGACGCTACTTGTCGAGCCACACATCCTCGTAGCGGAAGCCGTTGTAGGAGCTGTTCGACATGATCGTGACGCCCTTGACATAGGGCTGCCAGCAGGTGCCGGCCCGTGCATGGAAGATGATCGGGCGGGCGACATCCTCCTGCAGCTTCTTGTCGATATCCCACACCAGTGGCTTGCGCTTGCTGACGTCGGTCTCTTGCGACTGCACGTCGAACAGCTTCTCGATCTCCTTGTTGCAGTAATTGGTGTAGTTCCGTTCCGAGCCGCAGGAATAGTTCTCGTAGAACGATTGGTCGGGATCGTCGACGGAACTGCCGGTCAGATTGAGGCCGAGCATGTAGTCCTTGCGCGCGACTTTCGGAAACCAGTTTGCGGTTTCCACGACATCGAGCTCGCCGTCGATATAGATGCTCTTGAGCTGGTCGATCAGGATCACCGCGGGGTCGCGATATTCCGCGAGATTGCGCGTCGAGACCTTCACCGCGAGATGCTTGTCCGGACCGTAGCCCGCCTTCTGCATCAGTTTCTTGGCTTCCTCGCGGTTCGCGTTGACGTCGGGCCCATAGCCCGGAATGGTCTGGAGCTTGTCCTTGGGCATGCCCCAGATGCCCTGCGGTGGCGGCAGCATGGTGCCGCCGATGTCGGCCTGGCCCTCGAACAGAATGTCGACGAACGCCTTGCGGTCGAGCGCAAGCGCCATCGCCCGGCGGATATCGATGTTGTCGAACGGAGGCGAGGTCGAATTGACGATGATGTTGGTGGAAACGTTGGTTGGCTCGACGACGCAGGTCGCGTTCGGCGCCTGCGACTTGATGTCCTTCAGCAGCGGGATCGTGATGTGCGTCGGAAAGGTCATGTCGAACTTGCCGGCGACGAAAGCGAGGATCGCGGTCGAGCGGTTCGAGATGATCGTGTACTCGATGCCGTCGAGATAAGGCAGGCCCTTCTTCCAGTAGTCCGGATTTCGCGTCAGCTTGATCGATTCATTGGCCTTGAACTCGACGAATTTGAACGGTCCGGTTCCGATCGGATGAGTGCGCATCTCCGCCGGCGAGACGTGACAGGGGTAGATCGGCGTGTAACCGGACGCGAGCATCGCCAGCAGCGAGGGTTGCGGCCGCTTCAGGTCGAAGGAAATCTCGAAATCGCCGCTCGTGGTGACCTCGTTGACTTCGCTGTACCAGGCCTTGCGCGGATTCTGCCGCAGCTTCTGCTGCGATTTGCCCATCAGGAGATCGAAGGTGCATTTAACGTCGGCCGACGTGAATGGCTTGCCGTCATGCCATTTCACGCCCTGGCGCAGTTTGAACGTCAGCTTCCTGTTGTCGCTGCTCCAGGACCAGCTTTCGGCGAGCTCCGGCCGGAGCGTATCAGGACTGTTCTGCGCGATGTGCTGATCGTAGATGACGAGGTTGTTGAACACGCCCATGAACGGCACGTTGACCGAGTAGGTCGCGCCCTCGAGGATGGATGCGTTGGCCGGACTGTCGCGGTGATACATCCGCAGGATACCGCCCTGCTTGGGCTCGCCGGCGCGCGTGGCGGTCGAGGCCGTCAGCACAGATAGCGCCGCCATTGCGGCGAGCGCCCACACGCTCCGCATGCTCATCCTCCCTGGACCTCGGCCTTTTGCGACCTGTTTGTCAGACGATAGCGAGGCAGATGGAGCGAGGCAACGGGCAAGGCTCTTTGCGGCCTTGGCAATTTGGATGACGTAAGGCCGCAGGCTTCTTCACACTTTCACAATGTGCGAGTGCAGGTGCGAAGTAGCGGTTCCCGCGCTGACGTTATGTGCAGTCCTATCCCCATGCTCCGCCGTCCTCCCGGATCGGCGCGCGCTTGAGGCGCGCTTCTCCGGGACGACAGTGGAGCTTGCGGCGCCCCTCACACGATCCGCGACGCCTTGTTCCCCAGTACCGGTCCCTGAGCAGCCGCTTGTACAGCTTGCCCGTCGGCAGCCGCGGCAGTTCCTTCTCGAAATCGACTGAGCGCGGCACCTTCTGTCGCGACAACGATTTTGCACAGAACGCGATCAGCTCTTCGGCGAGAGCCGGCCCCGGCACCACGCCCGGCATCGGCTGCACCACCGCCTTCACCTCTTCGCCGAGATCGGCATTGGGCACGCCGAACACCGCGGCGTCGGCGACCTTCGCGTGGGTGATCAGCAGGTTCTCGCATTCCTGCGGATAGATGTTCACCCCGCCGGAGATGATCATGAAGGTCGCGCGATCGGTGAGGTAGAGGAAGCCGCCCTTGTCGACATAGCCGACGTCGCCGACCGTGCTCATGCTGCCGTCGGCCGAGCGCGCCTCCCTGGTTTTCTCGGGATCGTTGAAATATTCGAACGGCGAGGCGGTCTTGAACCAGACCTGGCCCGGGGTGCCGACCGGGCACTCCCGCATGTTCTCGTCGAGAATGTGGAGGTCGCCGAGCAGCACCTTGCCGACGGTGCCGCGATGAGCGAGCCATTCCTCGCTGTTGCAGGCGGTGAAGCCGAGGCCTTCGGTGGCGCCGTAATATTCGTGGATGATCGGTCCCCACCATTTGATCATGTCGTCCTTGACCAGGGCCGGGCAGGGCGCCGCGGCGTGGATCGCGATCTCCAGCGAGGACAGGTCGTAGCGGCCACGCACCTCCGCCGGCAACTTCAGCATGCGCGAGAACATCGTCGGCACCAGCTGCGTGTGGGTGATGCCCCATTGCTCGACGAGCTGGAGGTAACGTTCTGGATCGAAACTCTCCATGACGATGACGGTCCCGCCCATGCGGATCGTGAGGTTCACGGCGGCCTGCGGCGCGGAGTGATAGAGCGGCGCCGGCGACAGATAGACCATGCCCTCGCGGTAGTGCCAAAGCTTGGTCAGAAAATCGAACAGCGGCAGATTGTGCTTCGGCGGCTCTTCCGGAAGGGGCCGTAAAATGCCCTTCGGCCGTCCGGTTGTACCGGATGAATAGAGCATGGCGGTACCGAGCCATTCATCCGCGATCGGTGTTGTCGGCATGTCCGCGGTCACGTCCGCAAGTCCGACGATACGTTCGCTCTCGCCCGGACCATCGGCGACGATGCAGAGCTTGACGTCGGGGCAGGCCTGAATCGCCTCGCGCGCGATGGCGAGCTTGGCCAGCGACGTGATCAAAATCTTCGACTGGCTGTTGACGAGGAGATAGGCGAGCTCGCTCGGCGTCAGGAAGGAGTTGATGCAGGTGTAGTAGAGCCCGGAGCGCTCACCCGCGCCGCAGGCCTCCAGGTAGCGCGAATTGTTCTCCATGAAGATCGAGTAGTGATCGAGCCGCTTCAAGCCGTGCTTGCGGAACAGATGCGCCAGGCGATTGCTGCGTGCCTCGAGCTCGCGATAGGTGACGGTCTCGCCCGTCGCCGCCATGATGAATGCGGGCTGCAGCGGGCGCAGGCGGGCGTGGCGACCAGTGTACATCTATCCTCCGGCTTGGATCATGCGGCGAGAAGCAGGATTTCTTTGATGTCGGCGGGACCTGTGATCTTGCGCGGGTTGCGCGGAATCCAGTTCGTTCGCATGGCCTGTTCGGCGATTGTCTCGAAATGCTCCGGCAAGACGCGCATCTCGGCGAGGCTGCGCGGCATGCCGAGTGAGCGGATGAAGGCATCGAGCACGTCGGCGGCATCGCGGCCGGGATAGCCCATCGCGGCGGCGACGATCACCTGGCGCTCGGCATTGTCGCGCGCGTTCCAGCGCATCACCGCCGGCAGCATGATGCAGGAGGTGTAGCCGTGCGGCACGCCGAAGGCGGCCCCCAGCACGTAGCCGATACCGTGGCTCGCACCCATCGGCACACCCGCTGCGAGCGCGCCCATCGACAGCCAGGTTCCGATCTGCGCATCCATGCGGGCGTCGAGATCGGCAGGGTCCGCCTTCACCCGCGGCAGTGCATCGGCGAGCATGGCAAGGCCCTTGACCGATTGCGCGTCGGCATAAGGGTGGGTCTCGCGCGAGCAGATCGCTTCGACGCAATGGTCGACGGCGCGGATGCCGGTCGACAGGAACAGCCATTCCGGCGTGTGCACGGTGATGCGTGGGTCGAGGATGGTCGCGCGCGGCACCATGAGCGGATGCCGCAGCATCTGCTTCACGTTGCTGCTGCGGTCGGTGACGCCGGCAATCGATGAGAACTCGCCGCCGGCGATGGTGGTCGGCACGCTGATCTGGCGCACTGTCGGCGCGTTCATCTCGGGTGCGACGCCCTTGTGCACGCGGATTCGTTCGATGCCGTCGATGTCGTCAATGTCGTTGGCAAGACAGAGCTGCACCGCCTTGGCGCCGTCGGTGATCGAGCCGCCGCCGACGGTGACGATCAGGTCGGCGCCCGCCTCGCGCGCTGCATTGGTTGCCGCGATCACCGCCTCGCGCGGCGTGTGCGCCGGCATGGCGTCGAACAGGCCGGCACAGCGCTCGCCGAGCGCGTCCTTGATTTTCGTGATCTCGCCGGTCTGACGGTTCAGCGTCCCTGAGACCATCAGGAAGGCGCGGCGGGTTCCCAGCCGGTCCATCTGCGCGACGATCGCGCCGGCCGCAGGATGGCCGAACACGACCTCTTCGATCGCGCCAAAAACGACACGTCCCTGGTGCACGCCCGTCCTCCCCGGACAATTCGTCTTGTTTTGTAAGGGACAGTCTAGCCGAGCCCGCCGCGTCCGTCATGCGCGAACACGCTGGCGGCTCCTTCTCTCTCTCCCCGCACGCGGCCGCACGCGGGGAGAGGCGAAGAATGCTGCGCGTGCGCGACCACCCCTTCCTCTGTCAACCCACCATCCGGCCAGGGCATCTGGCCGGGCATTGCGCGTGCAGTGGTCTTGAAGAGTTCATCTTTGCCACCCATGTTGTGGCCCCCGCAGGTGGAGGCGTACCCTGCTTTTTCCGCGGCTTTTATGCGAGGACCTGGGATGAGCGGACCGGACGGAAGCGAGCAGTTTGTCAAAAAGCACGATTTCGTTCAGCTCAGCGCCATTGCCGGGCTTCTCACCGCATCCTTCGCCCTCGCCGGCTGCGACAAGCCGGCATCGCAGGCAGCTGCCCCGCCGCCTCCGCCGGTGACGGTGGCCCAGCCTGTCAAGCGCACCGTCACCGATTGGGACGAGTTCACCGGGCGCTTCGAGGCGGTCGAGGAGGTGCAGGTGCGCCCGCGCGTCGGCGGGTTCGTCAATTCCGTCGAATTCCAGGACGGCGCCATCGTGCGTCAGGGCGACCTGCTCTACGTAATCGACCCGCGTCCGTTCGAGGCGGTGGCCGCGCAGGCGGACGGCCAGCTCTCCGACGCGCGCGCCAAGGTAGAGCTTGCCAAGCGCGAGCTCGATCGCGGCCTCAACCTGGTGCAGACCAGCGCGGTCTCCGAGCAGGTCGTCGACCAGCGCCGCCAGGCCTTGCAAGCCGCGCACGCTGCCGAAGTGCAGGCCGAAGGTGCGCTGAAGGCCGCCAAGCTCAACATCGAGTTCACGCATGTGACCGCGCCGCTCACCGGCCGCGTCAGTCGCCATCTCGTCAGCCCGGGCAATCTCGTGCAGGGTAGCGACAACGGCGCCTCGACACTGCTGACCTCGATCGTGACGCTCGATCCAATCTACATCTATTTCGACATGGATGAAGCGACCTACATCAAATACAGCAAGCTGTGGTTCGAAGGTAGGCGCCCGAGTTCGCGCGACACCGCGAACCCGGTGCAGGTGACGCTCGCCGGCGAGACCAAGCCCTCGCATGAAGGCACCATCAACTTCCTCGACAACCGCCTCGATGTCTCCACCGGCACGCTGCGCAGCCGCGCCGTCATCAAGAACACCGATCTGTCGATCCTGCCGGGTCAGTTCGGCCGCGTCCGCCTGATCGGCAGCGCGCCCTACGAGGCGTTGCTGATCCCCGATGTCGCTGTTGCAACCGACCAGTCCCGCAAGATGGTGTTCGTGGTCAAGCCTGATGACACGGTGGAAGCGCGCCCCGTGGTGCTGGGACCGCTCGACGACGGCCTGCGCGTGATCCGCGAAGGGCTGAAGGCTGATGACCGCGTCATCGTCAACGGCATCCAGCGCGCCCGCGTCGGCGCCAAGGTCGCTCCCCAGACCGCGCAAGCTCCGGCCGGTGGCAAGTCATGAATCTCGGCCGCCTCTCCATCAACCAGCCCATTTTGGCGATGGTGCTGTCGATCGTGCTCTTGATCGTCGGCGCGCTCGCCTACACGACGCTGCCGGTCTCCGAATATCCGCAAGTGGTGCCGCCGACCGTCGTCGTCACCACGCAATATCCCGGCGCCTCGGCGCAGACCGTGTCCGATACCGTCGCCGCTCCCATCGAGCAGGAGATCAACGGTGTCGAGGACATGCTGTATCTCTACAGCCAGGCGACCTCGAACGGCCAGCTCACCATCACCGTCACCTTCAAGCTCGGCACCGACCTCGACAAGGCGCAGGTGTTGGTGCAGAACCGTGTCGCGATCGCGCAGCCGCGACTGCCCGAGGAGGTCCAGCGCAACGGCGTCACCACGCGCAAGAACTCGCCCGACATCCTGATGGTCGTATTCATGCTGTCGCCCGACGACACGTTCGACCAGCTCTACATCTCCAATTATGCGCTGCTCCAGGTTCGCGACCAGCTTTTGCGCATCGACGGTGTCGGCGACATCCAGATCTTCGGCGCGCGCGATTATTCGATGCGGCTGTGGCTCGACCCTGATCGAATCGCAAATCTCGGCCTGACCTCGACCGAGGTGCTGGCGGCCATCCGCGCCCAGAACGTGCAGATTGCGGGCGGACAGATCGCCGAACCGCCTATCGTTGACCGCGCCTTCCAGCCGAACCTCGTCTTCACGGGACGGCTGAAGGACCAGAAGCAGTTCGAGGACATCCTGATCAAGGCCGGTTCCGACGGGCGAACGGTGCGGCTGCGCGACGTCGCACGCATCGAGCTCGGCGCGCTGGCCTATTCCACCAACAGCTTCCTGCTGCGCAAATCGGCGGTCGCCATGCTGGTGACGCAGCGGCCCGGGTCGAATGCGCTCGCGACGGCGAAGCACATCTCCGACACCATGACGAAGCTGAAGGAGAGCTTCCCGAAGGGTCTCGACTACAATATCGGCTACAATCCGACCGAGTTCATCGCCCAGTCGGTTCATGAGCTGATCAAGACGATCTACGAGGCGATGCTGCTCGTGGTCGTCGTGGTGCTGGTGTTCCTGCAGGGATGGCGGCCCGCGATCATTCCGATCATCGCGATCCCGGTCTCGCTGGTCGGCACCTTCGCGGTGATGGCGGCGCTTGGATTCTCCATCAACAATCTGACCCTGTTCGGCCTCGTGCTCGCGGTCGGCATTGTGGTCGACGACGCCATCGTGGTGGTCGAGAATGTCGAACGCCATCTCGAGCACGGCCTGAGCCGGCGCGATGCGGCGCTGAAGACCATGGAGGAGGTCGGCGGCGCGCTGGTTTCGATCGCGCTGGTGCTGTGCGCGGTGTTCGTCCCGACCGCGTTCCTCGGCGGCATCTCAGGGCAGTTCTTCCAGCAGTTCGCCGTCACCATTGCTGTTGCGACCGCGATCTCCTGCTTCTGCTCGCTGACGTTGTCACCGGCGCTGGCCTCGCAGATCCTCACCCCGCACGAAGAGAAGCGGCCGCCGGCTGCCTGGAACGTCATCGCGCGGGCATGGGGCGCCTTCACCGGCCTGTTCAACCGCGTGTTCGACCGGCTCTCGCATGGCTATGCCGGCCTCGCCAATTTCGTGATCCGGCATTCGGTGGTGATGCTCCTGATCTATGTCGTGCTGATCGGCAGCGCCGGCTGGCTGATCGTGACCACGCCGCAGGGCTTCATCCCGGCGCAGGACCGCGGCTACGTCATCGTATCGGTGCAATTGCCGGGCGCGGCCTCGCTGGCGCGCACCACGGAAATCGTGCGCGAGATCGAGCGCATCTCACTGGATACGCCCGGCATCGTCCGCGTCGCTGCCTTCGCCGGCTTCTCCGGCGCCACGCGTACGCAGGCCGGCAATGCGGCGGCTCTGTTCCCGGTGTTCGATGAGCCGGAGGTGCGGCTGAAGAAGGGGCTGTCCGCGAACGCCATCACGGCCGAGCTGCGCAAGCGTCTGTCCGCGATCCAAGGTGCATTCATCATCGTGATTCCGCCGCCGGCCGTGCCCGGCATCGGCACCGGCGGCGGCTTCACCATCCGCGTTCAGGACCGCCAGGGTCGAGGGCCGGAAATGCTCGCAGCCGCGACCGACGAGCTGGTTGCTGCCGCGCGCAAGGCGCCGACCCTGACCTCGGTGTTCTCGCCGTTCACGGCGAACACGCCGCAGCTCTTCGTCGACATCGATCGCACCAAGGCGCAGAAGCTGGGCGTGCCCATCGCCAACATCAACGACACCATCCAGACCTATTTCGGATCGACCTATGTCAACGACTTCAACCTGTTCGGCCGCACCTATCACGTCACCGCGCAGGCCGATTTCCCGTTCCGAAAGGAACCGAGTGACCTTGCGCGCCTGCGCACGCGCAATGCTTCCGGCGACATGGTGATGCTCGGCAGCGTGGTCGAGTTCAAGGACGTCTCTGGTCCCGACCGCGTCGCGCGCTACAATCTCTATGCGGCGTCCGAGCTCCAGGGTGAGCCGGCGCCGGGCGTAAGCTCGACCACCGCGCTCAATACCATCAAGAAGCTCGCCGACGACACCCTGCCGAGCGGCTTCACCTTCGAATGGACGGACCTGTCCTATCAGCAGGTCACTGGCGGAAATGCCGGTCTCTACGTCTTTCCGATCTGCGTGCTGTTCGTCTATCTCGTGCTCGCCGCGCAATATGGCAGCTGGACGCTGCCGTTCGCGGTGATCCTGATCGTGCCGATGTGCCTGCTCGCCGCCACCATCGGCGTGCGTATCATGGGCCAGGACGTCAACATCCTCACCCAGATCGGTTTCGTCGTGCTGGTGGGATTGGCGGCAAAGAACGCGATCCTGATCGTCGAATTTGCGCGCGACATCGAGCTCGAAGGCAAGCCGCGGCTTGAGGCGGTGATCGAAGCCTGCCGCCTGCGCTTGCGGCCGATCCTGATGACCTCCTTCGCCTTCATCCTCGGCGTGCTGCCGCTGGTGATCTCGACCGGCTCCGGCTCGGAGATGCGGCAGGCCGTGGGCGTTGCCGTGTTCTTCGGCATGCTCGGCGTCACCCTGTTCGGGCTTCTGTTCACGCCGATCTTCTATGTCGTGGTGCGGAACCTGGCGGAAGGACGGCGCGACAAGAAGCCGGAGGTGGTAGCCTGACGTCGGCCTTTAACCAATGGTGCATCCTCGATCACGGTGTCGTCCCGGACAAGCGCGAGCGCATATCCGGGACCCATACCCCCAGGGAGTGGTTGTGGGCGCGAGGCGGTAACCACGAGTCTTCGTCAAACTGGATCCTGTGGCTATGGGTCCTGGATCAGCGCTCCGCTTCGTTGCGCTTGTCCGGGACGACATCGATTTTGCGGCGCGCCCTTCATACTAACGACCAACATGCAATGGATGGGCAGGCGTGGGGTTCTTCACTACTATCCGCGCGATTTCACAACAGAAGACTGTCGGGAGATAACATATGAAATCAGCACTTTTGGCGGCCGCTGCGTCTGCCTTGTTGTTGGCGGTGCCGGCCTCCGCGCAAGGCGTCAAGATCGGCATCCTCAATGACCAGTCCGGCGTCTACGCCGATTACGGCGGAAAATGGTCGGTCGAAGCGGCCAAGATGGCGATCGAGGACTTCGGCGGCGAGGTGCTCGGCCATAAGATCGAGCTCGTCACCGCCGACCACCAGAACAAGCCGGATCTGGCGACCTCGATCGCGCGTCGCTGGTACGACGTCGAGAACGTCGACATGATCACGGAGCTGACGACTTCATCGGTCGCGCTTGCGATCCACGAGCTCTCCAAGGAAAAGAAGAAGATCGACATCGTCGTCGGCGCCGCGACCTCGCGGCTGACGGGCGATGCCTGCCAGCCCTACGGCTTCCACTGGGCCTATGACACCCGCGCGCTCGCGGTCGGCACCGGTGGTGCGCTGACGAAAGCCGGCGGCGACACCTGGTTCTTCCTCACCGCCGACTACGCCTTCGGTTATGCGCTGGAGAAGGACACCAGCGAGATCGTCACCGCCAACGGCGGCAAGGTGCTCGGCTCGGTGCGCGTGCCGCTCAATTCGTCGGACTTCTCCTCGTTCCTGCTGCAGGCGCAGAGCTCGAAGGCGAAGATCGTGGGCCTTGCCAATGCCGGCCTCGACACCACCAACTCGATCAAGCAGGCGTCCGAGTTCGGCATCGTCTCCGGCGGCCAGAAGCTCGCGGGCCTGTTGATGACGCTCGCCGAGGTCAACGGCCTCGGGCTTCAGGCCGCGCAAGGCCTGGTGCTGACCGAAGGCTATTACTGGGATCTCAACGACAAGGCCCGCAATCTCGGCGAACGCTTCTTCAAGCGCACCGGGCGGATGCCGAGCATGATCCACGCCGGCACCTATTCGGCGACACTGAGCTACCTGAAGGCCGTCAAGGCCGCCGGCACCAAGGATCCGGATGCCGTCGCCAAGAAGCTGAAGGAGCTTCCGGTCGACGACGACTTTGCGCAGGGCGGCAAGGTGCTCGAGAACGGCCGCATGGTCCACGACATGTATCTGTTCGAGGTCAAGAAGCCCTCGGAATCGAAGAAGCCCTGGGATTACTACAAGCTGCTGGCCACCGTCCCCGGCGACAAGGCCTTCTTCACCGCGAAGGAAAGCGGCTGCCCGCTGACGAAGTGAAGCTCTCGTGTCCCGGACGCGCAGCAGCGCAAGACGCTGCTGCGCAGAGCCGGGACCCACGCCTTTCCGGCCATGGAGGCCTGACTGGGTCCCGGTTCAGCGGCGCAGCGTTGCACGCTGCACCGGGACATGAGCACGCGCGATGCCGTGCTTCACTTCACCAGCCGCAACACCACCGCCCCGATCGCCCCAACCCATAGCGTAATGGCAGCAAGCGCCTGGATCGCAAAGCCCGGGCCGCGTTTTGCGGCGGCCTGCGAATAGCCGATGAAATAGATGACGCGACCGACGATCCAGACCGCGCCGAGTCCGGCTGCGATGGCGTCGCTGATGTAGATCGCGAACAGCCAGAGCGCGGGCAGGAGAATGGGCATCCATTCCAACGTGTTCATCTGGATGCGGAAGGCCCGTTCGAAATCCGGATGGCCCGACATCGCCGGTACCTTGACGCCGGTCTTGTCGCGCGAGCGCGAGACGTTGATGGCGGTGAAGAAATAAAACGCGATCGCCAGCAGGGTGACGAGGGCGGTGAGATGATACATCGCTGGTTCCTTCGAGGAGATCGCGCCTCAATATCCGGTCAGCTCGAGATAGCCAACGCCGTCATGTGTCCCGGCAAGGCTGATCGGTCCTTCCCAGTATGAAAATCCGGTCCCCATCCAGGCCCCGGGATTGAGCGGCTTGCAAAGGATCGAGAATGATCGCGAGGGAATTGCGATCTGCCATTCCACCGGCAACTTGCGTCCAGCAACGTCCGCGGTGGCCTTCGGCATCATCTGGATGTCGCCGCCCGCGATCATCTGCGTGTTGCCGCCGGCGCTGATCCAGTTGCCGAACGGATAATTCTTGCCGTCCTTCTGCCGCAGCCGGTACAGCATCAGCTTGTCGCCGGATGAAAGATGCAGCGAGAGCCAGTCCCAGCCGGTCTGGTCGGCATCGAGCGGCTGGCTGCTCCATTCCCTGTCCATCCAGGCCTGGCCCGAGACATCGACCGCCTTGTCGTCGATGGTGAGCGTGCCGCGCGCGCGATAGAACGGCTGGCTGTAATAGTAGGACGCCTGCCCGAGCTCCGACTTGCGGCTGTAGCCGCCATCCCCCTGCAACACCACTGGGCGCTCGGCTTCGAGCGTCAGCGCATAGCTGAAATCGGTGCCGGAGGCCCTCAGCGTCGACGGCGCCAAGGTGCGATCGTCGGTGCGCTCGAGACTCTTCATCTCCCAATCGTCGATCCAGGCATCGAACGGTTTGGCCGTCACGCCGGCCTGCCCGACGCCGCCGCGTGAAAATGTTTCGGCGAAGCGGTGAGTGTCGGCGCGTGTCACCGCGGCATGCGCCATCCACACCTGTTGATTGGCCCAGCCTTCGCGTTGCGGGCCCGGCTGCGCCGCCTGGCGGAACAGCGTCCATTGCAGACCACAGGCGGCGCCGCTGCTGTCTGTGAGGTTGGCCGTGAGATACCACCACTCGATGCGAAACTCCGGATGCGGCCCGTGATCGGCGGGGAAGGTGAATGTCCTTCCCGGCGTCACCTTCGCGAAGCCGTCGGCGGTCTCGCCGAGTCCGGCATAGCCTTGCGCGCCTGCGCGGCGCGCGAGAGCGAGGGCGGCAATGCCGCCGGCGAATGTACGCCGCGAGATTGCTTCAGCGCTCATTGGCAAACACCTTGACGAGATTCGCCGGCTGCATCCGCGCCAGCCGCACCATGGGCAGCAGCGCCGCAAACAGCGAGGCCAGCAGCGCGACCGCGACCAGCTCGATCAGCTGCAGTGGAAACACATGGAACGGCAGCCGCCAGCCAAATGCTTTCACGTTCACGATTTCGATCAGGCACCACGCCACCAAGAGGCCGAGCGGCACGGCCAGCACCGCCGTGAACAGCGCGACCGACAGCGTCTGGGTCAACTCGATCGCGGCCAAGCGCGGCCGCGTCAGGCCGATCGCCCACAGCGGCGCGAGCTGCGGCAGGCGGGAATTCGCCAGCGTCAAAAGGCTGGTGAGCAGCGCGATGCCGGCGACGCCGAGCGTGAACGCGTTCAGCGCCGACGTCACCGCAAAGGTGCGGTTGAAGATGCGGATCGATTCCGCCCTCACCGTCGCCTGGTCGGCGACGCTGCGATCGTCGAGCGCGAACTCCTTCTGCAGGGCCGCGATCAGGGCGGGGATGTTCTCCTTCGCGACGATGAGGCCGATCCGCGTCTGCGGCGTCTGCGGGAACTGCCGGATAAGTGCGGCGACATTCACCGTGAGCTGCCCCTTGGGGTTGCCGTAATCGGCATAGATGCCGACGATGTCGAGCTCCCAGCTCCCGCCCGGCGCCGGCACCTCGACGACGTCACCGATCCGCACATTCAGCCGGCGGCTCAATTGCTCGCTGATGAAGGCGGCATTGCCGGGCACCAGCTGCGTCCAGGCGCGCGGCGCGGTTTCCAAGAGGGGCCAGCGCTCGCGATACAGCGCGTGATCGGGCAGGCCAAGCAACTCCACCGATTGGCCCTGGATTTGCGCCTCGGCGCGTCCGCCCGAGAGGATCGCCTGCACATCGCTGCGATCCTTCAGCCAATTGCGGATCGCGACGGCTTGCGCATTGTCGGACGCGCTGATGTAGACGTCGGCGGCGAGCCGCCCGTTGAGCCAGCCGATGAAGGTGCGGCTGAACGTCTCCACCATAGTGGACACCCCGACATTGACCGCGAGCGCGAGCAGCAGCGCCATCAGCGCGAGCGACAATCCGGAAAGCTGTTGCCGGCTGTCGGCCCAGAACCACAGCGCAAGCGGGCCTCGCGCAACGCGCTGGCCGGCGAGCAGGATGATGTCGAGGAAGGCCGGCAGGATCAGCGCCGCACCCAACATCAGCGCCGCAAGCACGCCGAACCCTGCGATCAGCGACTGTCCGTAGTGGAGCAGCAGCAGTGCGACCGCGAACACGGCGCAGGCCGCACAGCTCTGCAGGACCAGCCAGCGGCGTTGCCGCTGTTGCCAGGCGCGCGGCTGCGCGGTCGCCAGCACCGGCATCCTGATCGCCTTGATCAGGCTGGTGGCGGCCGCAACAAGTGCGCCGGCAACGCTGATGCCGATGCCGGCAACCCACCATTCGGGTCGCAGGCTGAGCTGTCCCGGAATCCGTGCGCCATAGAGCCCGCGCAGCGAGGCGGCGACATCGGGCAACAATGCGGCTGCGATGACATAGCCGCAAACGAGCCCGATCAGGCCTGCGACCAGCGCCAGTGCCACCAGCTCGATCACCAGCACCGTGTTGACCAGCCGCGCCGAGGCGCCGCAGGCCCGCAAGGTCCGCAGCATCGGCAACCGCTGCTCGAAGGCGAGGCCGACGGCCGAGTTGACGATGAACAGGCCGACGAAGAACGACAGCAGGCCGAACGCCGTCAGATTGAGATGGAAGCTGTCGGTGAGACGCTCCAGCTCCGTCTCGGCGGTCGGCTCGATCAACTGCAACCGCTCGCCAACGAGGCTCGCGAGCGGCGCCGGCTTGCCTTTCGGCTTGCCGATCAGCAGCCGCGATATCTGGTCCGGCTTGTTCAGCAATCGCTGTGCCACGCCGATATCGACCACCAGCACGTCGGGCGCGAGCTGCGGCTGTACGCGTAGCGGCGGCAGCTTTGCGCCGCTGCTGATCGGCGGTGACGCGCCTTCGGTTTCCCGCAAGTCGCTCAACGTCTCCCGTGCCACCAAGGTCTGGCCGGGCGGTGCCACAAAGCTGCTCAGATCCGAGGCGCCGAGGCGCGGCGCGTTGCCGACAGCGACCGGCAGCGTCACCGGCTCGATCCCGAGCAGCCGCACCGAGCGTCCGTTGATCTGGATCCTGCCCTCCAGCGCCGGTGACACCGGCCACCCGGCGCGGCGCAGCTTTACGAACAGCTCTTGCGGAAAGGTTGCCGCATTGGGAGCGACCAGCATCGCGGTGCGCACGCCGCCGAACGTCGCCGCCGCGCGGTCATAGGCGCTGCGGGCCTGCTGGTTGATGGCCTGCACGCCGCTCCACAGCGCGGTCGCCGCGGTCAGTCCGATCAGCAGAGTCGCGAACTGCATCCCGTGCCGCCGCCAATGGCTCAGGAGCACCGCCAGCACCCACAGCGCGCGCCTCATGCGATTCGTCCTGCATGCAAGGTGAGATGACGGTCGAGCGTCGCGGCCAGATGCAGGCTGTGCGTCACCATCAGGAAGCCGCAGCCGGTGCGCGCCACGAGGTCGCGCGTCAACGCCAGCACGTCCTCGGCGGTGGCTTCATCGAGGTTGCCGGTCGGCTCGTCCGCCAGCAGCAGCGAGGGCTTTGTCGCCAGCGCCCGGCCGATCGCGACCCGCTGCTGCTGGCCGCCTGATATTTGCTCTGGATAGCGTTTGAGCAGGCTGCCGAGTCCGAGCCGCTCGACAAGCTCCTTGGTCCAGGCTGCATCGTGCCGCCCGGCGATCCGCGCCTGGAAGGCGAGATTGTCCGCCACCGAGAGGCTCGGGATCAGGTTGAATTGCTGAAAAACCAGGCCGATGCGGTCGCGCCGCAAGCTGGCACGTCCCGCATCCGACAGCTTGGTGACCTCGATCTCCTCCAGCCGGATCGTGCCGCCATCGGCGGCATCGAGTCCCGCGATCAGGTGCAACAAGGTGCTCTTGCCGCTGCCGGACTCGCCGGTCAGCGCGACGCGTTCGCCAGCCTTGAGGTCGAGATCGACGCCGCGCAGCACATGGACCGGCTCGCCGGCCGCGGAGAAGGTCTTGGAAAGATTTCGGATGCTCAGCACAATGAATGGCGCCGGACGGAATTAACGGAATTGCTGCGTAGCACACCTGCCGGGGAAATGCTGGTTGCGTTGGTCTCGAAGCCGTTGTTAGCTTCCAAGATGGCCAAATCAAAAAAAGTGCCAAAAAGACATACGGGGAGATTCATGAGCGCTCAGGGAACGCCGGCGGCGGCGGGCAAGACGACAAGGACGCCAAAGGGCGCCTGGACCATCACCTTTCTCCTGTTCCTCTTCATGCTGGTGAACTTCGCCGACAAGATCGTCGTTGGTCTTGCCGGCGTGCCGATCATGACTGATCTGAAGCTCACGCCCGAGCAATTCGGCCTGCTCGGCTCCTCCTTCTTCTTCTTGTTCTCGATCGCCGCCATCGTGGTCGGCTTCATCGTCAACAAGGTGCCGACGCGCTGGGTGCTGTTGTCGCTCGCGGTGGTCTGGGCGCTGGCGCAATTTCCGATGGTCGGCACCGTCTCGTTCACCACGCTCCTGATCTGCCGCATCGTGCTGGGCGCCGGCGAAGGCCCGGCCTTCTCGGTCGCCGCGCACGCGATCTACAAATGGTTCCCCGACGAGAAGCGCACGCTGCCCACCGCGATCCTGTCGCAGGGTTCGGCGTTCGGCGTCATCCTCGCGGTGCCGGCGCTGAACTGGATCATCGTCAACCATTCCTGGCACTATGCCTTCGGCGCGCTCGGTGTGGTCGGCCTGATCTGGGTTGCGGCCTGGCTCGCGCTCGGCAAGGAAGGGCCGCTGGAGGACACGCAAACCTCGGCCGTGACCGAACCGAAGATCCCCTATTTGCAGCTGCTCACCTCGCGCACCTTCATCGGATGCGTCGCCGCAACCTTCGGCGCCTATTGGGCGCTGTCGCTCGGCCTGACCTGGTTCACGCCGTTCATCGTCAAGGGGCTCGGCTTCTCGCAGAGCCAGGCTGGCTTCATATCGATCCTGCCCTGGGTGTTCGGCGCCACCATCGTCATTCTCACCGGCTGGATCTCGCAGGTGATGATGGCGCGCGGTTACAACACCCGCGTGGCGCGCGGCGTTCTCGGCTCGGTGCCGCTGGTGATCGGCGGGCTCATCCTGGCGATGATGCCGCATGTCCAGGGCGCGGGCCTCCAGATCGCGCTGCTCGTGGTCGGCTCGGGCCTGTGCGGGGCGATCTATGTGGTCTGCCCGCCCATGCTCGGCGAGTTCACCCCGACGTCGCAGCGCGGCGCGATTCTCGCGATCTACGGTGCGCTCTATACGCTTGCCGGCATCATCGCCCCGGCCGTGATGGGGACGGTGATCCAGCGTGCCGGCAGCACGATCGACGGCTACATGACCGGCTTCACCATCAATGCCGTGATCATGGTCTGCTCCGGTCTGCTCGGTCTTCTGCTGCTCTGGCCGAACACCGAGCGCGCCAGGCTGACGCGCGCCGCCGCTGCGCAGGCCAACGCGCTGAAGGGCGCGGTATCGCCGACGTAATAGCAGGTGCTGTTTTTTTACCCTCCCCCTCCAGGGAGGGTAGCGGCAGCCACCGCTACTGCACCCCCTGCGCGCCCCGGATCAACTTGCCCGGCCGGCGCCCGGTGGCCTTGCCGTGTCGCCGCGTCACCACGCCCGACACAATGGTCGCCTCATAGCCGTCGACATCCTGCAACAGCCGCCGCCCGCCCACCGGCAGGTCGTAATGCACCTTCGGCGGATGCAGATGCAGGCGGTCGTAGTCGATCACGTTGACGTCAGCTTTATAGCCCGGAGCAATAAGTCCGCGATCGGCGAGGCCGACCGACAACGCGGTCTTGCGCGACTGCGCCGCGACCACGAACGGGATCGTGAGCTTCTCGCCGCGCTTGCGGTCGCGCGTCCAGTGCGTCAGCAGATAAGTCGGAAAGCTCGCATCGCAGATGATGCCGCAATGCGCGCCGCCGTCGGACAGACCCGGCACCGATTGCGGGTCGAGCAGCATCTCGCGCGTCGCGTCGAGATTGCCGTCGGAATAGTTGAGGAAGGGCACGTAGAGCATGCCGCGCCCTTCGTCCGACAGCATCGCGTCATAGGCTAGCTCCTCCGGCTGACGCCCCTGTTTGCGCGCCTGCGGTCCCAGCGCGTTCTCCGGCGGCTGCTCGTAGTCGGGGGGATCGCCGAGCAGGAACATCTTGTCGTAGTTGGGCCGGAAGAACAGCGGATCGTCGGTCGCGGTCGCCGTCTCGCCCAGGATCGCCTTGCGCACATCCGGCTGGCGCAGCCGCGCCAAACGCTCCTGCAGCGGCAGATGCGCGATCGCCTTGTAGCTCGGATGGGTCTGGAACGGATTGCGCGACAGCTCGAGCCCGAGCAGCAGGCCGACCGGGCGTGCCGCGATCTGCGCGGTGATGGAGAGGCCGCGCTTGGCCGCGGCATTGATCTCATCCAGCGTCTGGCGCCAGCGCTGCGGCGCCTTGTCGTTCTGCGTGATCGAGAATGAGATCGGGCACTTGGTGACGTCCGCCACCCGCAGCATCATCGGCAGGTCCTCGTGGATGGTGGAGAGGTCGAGCACGAACTGCAGCACGCTGCGCCCCTGCCGATGCATCGCGCCGGCAATCGCGGCGAGCTCGTCCTCGCCGGCCTTCAGCGTCGGCGTAAAGTCGCCGGTCGATGTGCGGTGGTTGAGCGTGCGCGAGGTCGAGAATCCGAGCGCGCCCGAGCGCACCGCCTCGCCCGCGAGCTTCGCCATCGCCGCATTGTCCTCCGCGGTCGAGGGATCCCGGCGCGCGCCGCGCTCGCCCATGACATAGACCCGCAGCGCGGCATGCGGCAGCTGCGCGCCGACGTCGATGTCGAAATCGCGCTTGGCGAGCCAGTCCATGTAGTCCGGAAAGCTCTCCCACGCCCAGGGAATGCCGGCGCTCAGCACCGGCTCCGGAATGTCCTCGACGCCCTCCATGAGCTGGATCAGGCGGGTGTGGTCATCAGGCTTGCACGGCGCAAAGCCGACGCCGCAATTGCCCATGATCGCGGTGGTGACGCCGTTCTGCGAAGACGGCGTGAGGTCCTGGCTCCAGGTGACCTGGCCGTCGTAGTGGGTGTGCACGTCGACGAAGCCCGGCGTCACGAGCTTTCCGCGTGCATCGATCTCTTCGCGGCCCTTGGCGGAAATCTTCCCGACCTCGCTGATTCTCCCGCCGCTGATGGCGACGTCAGCCTCGAACAACTCGCCGCCGTGGCCATCCGCGACGGTGCCGCCGCGGATCACGAGATCAGCATTGCTCATGATGTTTCTTCCCGTCTTGTCGTTTGTTGTTTTCGAAATTCTCTCCACTCGTCGTCCCGGACAAGCGCGCCCTCAGGCGCGCGCCGATCCCGTAACCAGCCGCTTTCGCTACTCACGAACCGCCTTCGCCGGCTTCCGTTCCGTGAACGGCGACAGCACCACCGTCGCCACCATGAAAATCACGGACGCCCCGAACACCCAGTGCGGCGCGCTTTGATCCATGATCCAGCCGAACAGCAGCGGGCTGACGATGCCGCCGAGATTGAATCCGGTCGAGACGATGCCGAAGGCGCGGCCCGCGGCGCCCGCGGGCGCCGCATTGCGCACCAGCATGTCGCGCGACGGCGCGATCACGCCGGAGAGGAAGCCTGCGATTGCCATCGTGGCAGTCAGGGCCCAGCCCGGCAGCGTCACCAGCGCGATTAGCAGCACGATGGCCGCATTCGCGGCAAAGCAGGCCGCCGCGACATAGCCGTGACGTTCGGTGTGATCGGCGAGAAAGCCGCCGGCGAGCACGCCCGCGGCACTGGCGGCGAGGAACGCGGTCAGTGCGACATTGGCGATCGAATAAGACGTGCCGTATCCGCTCATCAGCGCCACCACGCCGAAATTGTTGATGCCGGCGACCGACAGGCTGAGCAGCATGAACAGCGCGGTCAGCGTGATCAGCGCCGGCGTGATCACCGCCTGCTTCGGCGCGCTCTCGCCACCCGGCTTTGTCTTGTGCGCGCCGGCCTCGGGAATGCCCATGGCGATCAGCAGCACCGCCACCACGATGGCGATCGCGCCCGACGCGACCAGCGCGCCGACGCCGCCCCACAGCGTGACCAGCGCGGCGACGATCGCCGGCGTCACCGCGCCACCGAGATAGCCGGCAAAGGTGTGCACCGAGAAGGCGCGCCCCATCCGCGCCTCGTCCATGTGCTCGGCCAGAATGGCGTAATCGGCGGGATGATAGACGCTGTTGGCGAGGCCCAGCAGCACGGCGCAGGCGATCAGCGCGGCGTAGCTGAGGTGCAAGCCGAGCAGGATCAGCGCGCAGCCGCCGAGGGTCAGCCCGATCAGCAAGATCTTGCGCGCGCCAAAATGGTCGACGAGATAGCCCGTCGGCGCCTGAGTCAGGCCCGAAACGACGGCGAGCGCGGTCAGCGAGAAGCCGAGCTCGACATAGCCGACGCCGAGCTTCTCCTTCAGGAACGGAAACAGCATCGGCAGGACCAGCAAATGAAAATGGCTGACCCAGTGCGCGATCGAGATTCCGGTCAGCGTGCGCAGCGCACTGTCCGCCTTGCCTTGCTGCGGTGCGGCGAGAACGTCGACCATTGCAGTTCCGTTTCACTCCCGATGGACGCGCAAACTATCGGGGAGGGCGGTTATTTGTCCATGAACGCAGGCGCATGGCAGGTAGTGCTGGCGGGGGAGTGAGGGGCGTCGGTGGAGTGTGGCGCTATCCCTCACAACGGCTCGTCGTCAGGGCCATATCGATCGCGCTTTGGCGTTGCGATGTCGCCGTCTTCGTATTCGTCGTCGTCGTTCTCGCGCCGGCGCGAGGGCTTCTTTGCCTTGTCTTGCGCCTGCTTCGGCGGCGCGCTCGGCTTGGCGGTCGTATTCCCGGTCTTGGCCATGGCTGGTCCCGGATGGTGATGCTGCATCCGAATCTATCCGCCAGATATGTGCGGTTGCTGACTTAACTCAAGGCCCGCGACGAGGCCGTCACTGCACCACCGGCCCGCCCGCCTTCTTCCAGGCATCGATGCCGCCGGCGATATGGGCGGTGTTGAGAAGTCCCGCTTCCTTCGCAGCCGCCACCGCCATCGCCGAGCGTTCGCCGAAGGCGCAGAAGAACACCACGCGGCGTCCCGTCGCGGCCGCGACCTCGCGCAGCATGCCGCCGGGCTTCAGGCTCTCCTCGACCGACGGGTAGGGCGTGTGCAGCGCACCTTCGAGCATGCCGTGCTTCAGCCGCTCGTTGGTCTCGCGCAAGTCCACCAGCAGGATGTCGGGCCGGCCGAGGCTGCGGATCGCCTCGATTGCGCTGAGCGCGCGGCCCTCCTTCTCCAGCTCCTCCTGATGCAGGCCGACATGCATGTTGGCGGGGACCGCCACGTCCATCATCTTCGGATTGGGCAGCTTCAGGTTCGCCATCAGCTCGATATATTCGTCGACCGAACGCACCTGGAGCCGCGGGTTGTAGCGCTTCTCCTCGCCGATGGTGGAGACGGTGTCGCCCTTGTAGTCATGCGCGGGGAACACCATCGTCTCGTCCGGCAGCTTGAGCAGGCGGTTGAAGATAGAATCATATTGGGCGCGCGACGAGCCGTTCTGGAAATCGGTGCGGCCGGTGCCGCGGATCAGCAGCGTATCGCCGGTGAAGACGCGGTCGCCCATCAGATATGAGTAGGAATCGTCGGTGTGGCCCGGCGTGTACATCACGTCGAGCGACAGGCCCTCGATCGTCAGCTTGTCGCCGTCGGCCACCCGCATCGCCACCACGTCGGCCTTGGTCTGGTCGCCCATCACTGTCATGCAATGGGTGCGATCGCGCAGCTCGCCGAGGCCGGTGACGTGGTCGGCATGCAGATGGGTGTCGACCGCCTTGACCAGCTTGAGGTCGAGCTCGCGCAGCAATTGGCAGTAGCGGTCGACCTTCTCCAGCACAGGATCGAGAATGAGCGCCTCGCCGCCGGGGCGGCTGGCGAGGAGATAGCTATAGGTGCCTGAAACGCTGTCGAAGAGCTGGCGGAAGATCATGGCAGAGACCCCGGCGTGGAACTGGTTTCCAAAGATTCTACTACGCTCCGGGTCGGAAAGAGAAGTAATTCACTGCACTGGCGGTAATAATGGAAGATTGCTATCGCAGGGCCTAGCCCGTCATTCCGCGGCGGCTCGCAGAGCCGAACCCGGCATCTCGAGATTCCGGGTTCGATGCTTCGCATCGCCCCGGAATGGACAGGTAGGGACCTACGGCCGCACCACCGTATACCCATTCTCCGCCAGGAACAGGATCTGCCCAACCCCGACCTGCACCGGCGTGGCCGCTTGGATGAACTCCGGCCGCTTGCCCGTCTCCCGCGCGATCGTATCCACCGTGTTGAGGCAGATGTCGAAGCGCACGCCCTGTGCGATCAGGCTCTCGACCTGCTTGCGCCGCTCACTGCCGGCAAGAAGCAGGTCGATGCCGGGACCGAATGCCACCACCTCGATCGCGATCTTGTCGGGATCGTAGGCCTTGAGCAGATTGTTGGCGACGCTCAGCACCAGCGCCTGCTTCTTCGCATCGCCGTCGGAGAGTTGCAGCACGACCTTGTGCTCGGCGAACGGCTTGTCCTGGAGCGGGATCTGTTGCGCAAGAGCGGGCGGGGTCCAGACGAGCAGTGCCAGCATCATTGCGGATAAGAGCTGCGACCGCATCATCCCTGTCCTGCAATGCCTGGATTGCCCTCGACGCCTTTCAAGGTCACACCGGAGCCGAGTCGCTCCTGCAACATCCGCCCCGAGCGCAGATATTTGCCGAGGACGTCCCACACCGGGGCGCCTTGCTGGCCATTGACCGACGCCCAGCCCGCGACCTTGTAGCGGTGGCCGGCGCTGAGCGCCCTGCCGTCGCCAAGCTTCAGCTCCGAGATGCGGCTACCGATCGCAGCGTCCGGTGTGCAGGTGTAGCTGAGCCCGCCGGCGCGCACCATGTCGCCGCCCTGCTGGTAATAGGGATCGGCGTTGAAGAGGTTGTCGCAGACGTCTTCCAGCATGTCCTTGATCTGAGCCCCCGTCATATCCTGCACATAGGTCTCGGGGTAGGTGATCGCGGTCTCCGCCAGCACATCCTCCATGGTCAGCGCCTGGCCCGACAGCGCGGTGACGCCCCAGCGGAAGCCCGGCGACAGCGCGATCTCGGCATCGAGCTCGGTGCGCAGCGCGGCGCAGATCAGTTCGTCCATGGGTCCGGAGAAATTACCGCGGCGGTAGAGCAGGCGATCGGGCGTTGCGATCTTCTCCGACCAGTCGCTCACATGCGGCGCCCGCAGCCGGCCGATCAGCTCGGCCATTCCAGGATCGGGCTTCAGCAACTCGGAATAGACAGGCAGCAGATGATAGTGGATGTCGCTGACCTTGCCCTTGTCGAGTGCAAGATCGAGCACGGCCAAAAATTTCCCGTTGGAGCCGGCATTGGTGACGAGCGTGGTGCCGGCCGCATTCTTCACCGCAATCGGCTGCGGCACGGCATCATGGGTGTGGCCGCCGAGGATGACGTCGATGCCGGTGACGCGGCTCGCGAGCTTGAGGTCGACATCCATGCCGTTGTGCGACAGCAGAATGACGGCGTCGACCTTGTCGGTGCCGCGCAAGGCATCGACATGCTTCTGCAACTCCTCCTCGCGGATGCCGAAGCTCCAGTCCGGCGTGAATCTCTTGGGATGCGCGATCGGAACGTAGGGGAAGGCTTGGCCGACGATCGCGACGCGATGCCCGCCGATTTCCTTGATCATCGAAGGCTTGAACACGCGTCCCGTGGCCTTGTCGAAGGCGGGGGCGTCGTTGAACGCGGCTTCCTCGGTCAGGAACACGTTCTGCGCCAGAAATTCGCCCTTGAAGCGCTCGAGATTGTCGCGCAGCGCCTGCTCGCCATAGGTGAATTCCCAATGCCCGGTCATCGCCTCGATGCCGAGCAGATTGGCGACCTCGACCATGTCGCGGCCCTGCATCAGGTTGGCGAGGCCCGTGCCCTGCCAGAGATCGCCGCCGTCGACGAGCATCGAACGCTTCTCGCCGACATCGGCGCGCAAGCGATCGACCAGCGTCTTCAGATGGGCGAAGCCGCCGAGCTTGCCGAACCGGCCTGCGGACTTTTCGAACTCGATGCAGGTGAAGGCATAGGCATCCGCGCTGTCGGGCCGGATGCCGAACCGCTCCAGGAAGGCGCGGCCGACCAGATGCGGCGGCCGTCCCGCCATCTCGCCGATGCCGATATTGACGCTGGGCTCGCGGAAATAGACCGGATTGAGCTGCGCATGCGTGTCGGTGAGGTGCAGGATCCGCGCATTGCCGAACCGCTCGACGTCGTAGATGCTGGCGGCTTCAGTGCCACGGGCCAGCCGGGGCAGGCCGAGCGTTGCGGCCGCAAGGCCTGCACTCTTCAAGAAGTCGCGGCGGCGGATCGCCATTCAGAAATTCTCCGCGCCTCTCGTGATCGCTGGATTGTTCCACTCGGGAGCAGTCTAGCGGATTTCCATCGCCTTCCAGGCTTCTTTTTCGGTCTTCGCCTGGAAGATCGAGGCCTGCGCCAGCGCCTCGGCCTCCTTGGCTGCGGCGACAGCACGGTCGAAATCGCCGCCGTCGGCAGCCTTCTTCGCTGCCGCCAGCGCAGAGACGGTCACGGTCCACTGATTGCGCAAGCCGGCCGCCTCCTTGGAGGCGGCTTCGGCGGCGGCATAGGCCGCCTTGTAATCCGCCTCATCTGCCGCGCGCGCGGATGGCGCAAGGCTGAGCGCGAGCAGCATGGCGAGAGCAAGTGACCGCTTCATGGCCGTGCTCCCGGGCCTGAGATCGGCAATCCGTTGGCGACGTAGGACAGAAAATATTCGACGTCGCGATATTCATCCGATTGCGGCTCCAGCGGAACCGCGCGGGTCTGACTGTTGCAGGTGACGAAGCGGCGGCTGGTGGTGCCCATGCCGCTCCATTCCGAGCGGTAGATCGGCATCGCGTTGAGGATGCCGAGCGCCGGTGCCAGGGTCTCGGCGCGGATACGTTCGCCCGGGCTCTGCACATGGCAGCTCGCGCATGAGAAATTCATCTGGCCGCGCCGCGTGTAGAAATAGCGCTTGCCGTTCTCGAACGCGGCAAGGGCACGCGGATCATCGGGTATCTTGATGTCCATCGGTTTGCCGCGCGAAGTGTACGCCATATAGGCGGTGAGCGAGGCCATCTCGTCCTTGACGTAGGAATAGGGTGCCTCGCCATTGGCTTCGCGGCAGCGGTTGAGCGCGAGCTCGAGCGTGATGACCTTGCCTTCCTTGGTGTCGAAGTACGGATAATTCTGGCGGATGCCGATGCCGCCGTTCGGGAAGCAGTCGGCGTAGGTCTTGCCGTTCTTGAACGGGGTCGAGAACATCTCCTTGCCGGCATCGAGCGCGAACTCGTAAGGCGGGAATTCTTCCTTCTCCTGCCACTGCCGCTTCATGTCCTCGTTCATCGAATAAGGACCGTTGACGAAATCCTCGTGCTTCACGTCCGGAAACTTCTGGAAGAAGAAGTTCTGGAACGCCTTGGCGTCGGCGACGGGGTCGACCTTGTCGGCCGCGACGACGCGCGTTGCGGCGAAAGCAAGCGCCGCGAGTGCGACGAATGCCGAGCCGAGCAGAATCGTAGCGCGCTGTTTCATCACGCGATCTTCGCGGTGGTCGTGTCGGAGCCACCCTTGTTGTCGGTCCAGGAGATCTTGAGCTCGTCGCCCTTCTTGGCGCCCTTGAAGCTGAACTTGACGTAGGGGTCCTTGGAAACCGCAGTGCCCCAATTGGCGACGAAGACGTCCTTGCCGTTACACTCGAACTTCAGCTCCTGGATGAAATGCGCAGGGATCAGCTCGCCCTTGGAATCCTTGACCAGGCCCGTGTCCATGGGGTGCTGGATCAGCGCCTGCACCTCGATGATGTCGCCGTTGGACGTTGCGCGTACGCGAATGCTTGATGCCATGTCGAACTGCCTCGCTTAACCGCCGCAACCGCCGACGGTGACCTTGACCTCTTTGGTCGCGCTGTAGAGCTTGCCGTCGGCTTCCACGATCGCCACCAATTTGGTGGTCCTGGCCATCTTCAGCCGGTTGGCGACGGCAGGGATCGTGCCATCGGGAATCTTGTAACTTGCCGCGAGCGCGAACGGGTTCTCGGCCACGAAGAAGGAGATCGAGGTCACCTTGTCCAGCGTCGTCGTCACCGAGATCGGCACGACGCCGCCGTTCTCGGCGATCTCGGGCGCATCCAGCTTGACCTTGTCCGACGGTGTGGCGGTCTTGCCGTAGAGCACCTTGATCGCGTCCGCCTCGCTCTTCTGCCTGAAGGCCTCTTCCGGATATTTGTCGTTCGCCGCCGCACGCGCGGGCGCGGCGCCGAACGGCAGATTGCCGAGGCCGAGCAGCGCGACGGAGGCTGCGCCCTGAAGGATCAGGCGCCGCGTCGGATGAGGGCCGGTGGTCGTGGTCATCTCAAATCTCCTGGGCTGCCGGCCCGTTACAGGGTCTGCAGGAAATCAACGATTGCGTTGATTTCCTGTTCGGTCAAAATCCGGTTCCGGCCGAACGGCGGCATCATGGTTTGCGGATTGCGCTTGGTCTCGTCGAAGATGATCGCAGCCAGCTCGTTGCGATCGGGGTATTTGGCCTTGATGTCCTTCAGCTCCGGCCCGATCGTTCCGGGCAGGTCGCCGCCCTTGATGACGTGACAGGTCAGGCAATTGCCCTTGCCGCGGTCGAAAGCGAGTTTCTGGCCCTCAGTCACGGTGGATTGCGCCCCCGCCGGGGGCACGGCCGCGCCGGCGAGGAGGGCCAGCGCAACAAGCAGGGCGGGCTTGCAAGGAAAGACGGTCAAGGCTTCGTCCCGAGCGTTATGTCGATGATCTCGTTTGCGGAATTGTTCAAAAGCACAAAGGGCATCGCCTGACAATCAAGACTATGCAGGCGGCAAAATGGGATTAATATCCCCCGCATTGCAACCGTTGAGATAGTTCATTCATCACATCGGCTGGGATTGGCAAATTATTCTCGGGCGTTTGCCCCTAGGGCCGTGTTCTGTTTCACATTTTCTGGGGACGTCATTTGGCTGAATACGTCGTTGAATTTGGCAGGGACGGCGGACGGGTCGAGCCGGATGGCCGGCTCGATGCGCCGGCTTTCCATCGCAATCACGAACCGATCTGGGCGGCGCTGGAAAAACATCTTGCCGGCACGACCGGCGACGTTGTGGAACTCGGCAGTGGAACCGGCCAGCACGTGGTTCATTTCGCCCGCCACACACCCGGCCTGATCTGGTGGCCGAGCGACCTCAACCAGCGCCACCTCAAGAGCATCGAAGCCTGGCGCGTGCATGCGGGCCTGCCGAACATACGCTCACCCCTGCGGATCGACCTCACCGATCCCGACTGGTGCCCGGAGATGAAAAGCGGGCAGGGACCGACCAGCCTCGCAGCCGTGTTCTGCGCCAATGTCATCCACATCGCGCCCTGGGCCGTGGCCGAAGGCCTGTTCGCCGGCGCCGGCCGCTATCTGCGCCCCGACGGCAAGCTGTTCCTCTACGGCCCCTTCAAGCGCGACGGCAAGCACACTGCGATCAGCAATGCGGTGTTCGACACCTCCTTGCGCGAAGGCAATCCCGACTGGGGCGTGCGCGACATCAGCGACGTCGAGAAGTTGGCGAAGGCGGTGGCCCTTCGCCTGGTCGAGACGATCGAGATGCCCGCGAACAATCTGACGCTGGTGTTTTCGCGCTAAGCCGCGACGGCGGTGCGCTCCCTCCCCCGCTCGCTCGCGGGTGAGGGCGGAGGAAAGGGTGACTCCGCGACGGGATACTCCCTAGAGCAGAAAACCCTCACCCGCCCTGCGGGGACGATGCTTCGCATCGCCCGAGCACGCCGATCTGTTCCGCAAACCAATCGGGAGAGGTGCACGGCCCGCTGGAATTGCGTCGGTCAAATCAAGAGGCTGTCACGCCGCGCCATCCCTCCATCCGATCCTCTCCTTCAAGAACCGGAAGCCGAGCACCTCGAAGCTCGCGCGCTCCTTGTTGTCCTTGCCGTAGCCGTGGCCGCCGGCTGCCGGCTCGTAGAACCAGGCCTCATAGCCCATCGCCTGGAGCTTTGCCGCCATCTTGCGGGCATGGCCGGGATGAACGCGGTCATCGCGACGCGTTGTGGCGATCAGGATCGGCGGATAGGCCTGGCCGGCCTTCACGTTGTGATAGGCCGAGTAGGTCTTCAGCCATTCCCACTCCTCCGCCTTGTCGGGATCGCCATATTCCGCGATCCAGCTCGCGCCGGCGAGCAACTTCGTGTAGCGGCGCATGTCGATCAGCGGGATGGTGCAGAACAGCGCGCCGAAGCGCTCAGGGTACCGCACCAGCATGTTGGTGATGAGGATGCCGCCGTTGGATCCGCCCTGCGCGGCGATGCGCTTCGCACTCGTCACGCCGCGGCGCACGAGATCGGCAGCCACGGCCGCGAAATCATCGTGCGAGAGCCTCTTGCCGGCGAGCCGGCCGGCATCGTGCCAGCGCGTGCCGAACTCGCCGCCGCCGCGCAGATTCGCCTGCACCGTCGTGCCGCCGCGCTCCAGCCATAGCCTGCCGAGCGAAGCGTTGTAATACGGCTTCACGGCAAGTCCGAAGCCGCCATAGGCGCTCATATAGACCGGCGCATCGCCGGTCTCCGCAGCGGGGCCGGTCTGGACATAGGGAATGCGCTCGCCGTCGATCGAGATCGCCTCGTGCTGCGTCACCACGAGACCGTCGGCATTGAATGTCTTCGGCGCCTGCTTCAGCACAACAGGGCTTGCGACGCCGCGTTCGAGCAGCAGCAGCGCGGGCGGCGTGAGCGGGTCCTGCACATTGGCGAGCAGGTCGCCGTTGCTCTCGGATGCATGCCGATCGAGCGGCCAGACATCGACGACGCCGATCTCGGGCAGACCGGGAAGCGTCTCGCGGCTCCAGCCCGCAGCCGATGGCGTGCAGATCTCGAAGCACGGCTTGAGCTCGTCGAGAATAGATAGCACCAGCTTGCCGGCGGCCCAGAACAAGCCTTGTAGCGCGCGCCGCGGTGCGGGCTCGAACAGCACCGCGAAATCGCGACTGCCGGCCAGGAAGGCCGAGAGCGAGATGCCGAGCACGGTGTCGGTGGCATAGGTCCGGCCTCCGATGGTCCAGTCCTTGCGCAGCTTCATCGCGAACCAGTCGCGATGCGCCTGCATCCAGATCCCGGTCGGCAGATCGAGCTTCGTCATGTTACCGGCCGCATCGCGCAGCCATATGCCATAGTTGAAGAAGTCGATCTGGTCGACGATCCACACCCGTGGCGCCGCACCGGTGTCGTCGGCTACACCGGAGATCGCCATGTGATCAGCGGTGGTCTCGATGATCACCTCGGCCTGATCGACCGGCTGACCTCGCCGCCACAGGCGGACGGTCCGAGAGTATCCCGAGCTCGTCGCCATGCTCTCGCCATGGGCGCTCGACAGCAGCAGCGTGTCGGCATCGAGCCAATCGACGCCGCCCTTCGCTTCCGGCAGTGCAAAGCCGTTCGTCACGAAACTCTTCGTGGTGAGGTCGAACTCCCGCAAGGTAACGGCGTCACTGCCGCCGCGCGACAGGCTGAGGATCGCCCGCGAGCTTCCCGGCATCGTGACGATGGAGCTCAGCAGCCAGTCTTCACCTTCGCTTCTCGCGAGCTGGTCGATGTCCAGCATGGTGTCCCATGCCGGATCGGCTTTGCGAAATTCCGCCAGCGAAGTCCGCCGCCACAGGCCGCGTGGGTTGGCGGCATCCTTCCAGAGATTGTGCAGATCGGAGCCGCGCCGGCTGACATAGGGGATGTTGTCGGGACGATCATAGATCGCGGCGAGAATGTCGCGGTCGCGCGCGAAGGCCGCTCCGCCGAATGCGGCGAGCGTGAGTTGATTCTGCCGCTCGACGAAATCGAGCGCCTGTCTGCCTTCGATCTCTTCCAGCCACAGCCAGGGATCGTCGTCGGGAGCGCTGAGCGTGGGCCTGTCGTCGACGGTCATGAACGAAACTCCAACAAGTCGCCGCGGATAGGATTTGATCGAGCGCAAGCCGTCAAGAGCGCGGTCCGCTATCATCCCACCGATTGCGTCAGCGGCATGGCCCGCGTCCGTTTGCGCCGGTTGCCCGCCCTTGCGCGTCCCTCCATAGTGCCGGGAATCAACAGAGCCCTTGGGCGGAAATGCCGATGCTTGATGTGACCGCTGCCGACGAGATTGCCGACGACGCGCGCGTGCGCAGCAATGTGGTGCGCCTTGCCGCGGCGCAGGCGCTGACCGGCGCCAACTCGGCCGTGATCTTCGCCACCGGCGCGATCGTCGGCGCCACGCTCGCCCCGGACATCTCGTTCGCGACCGTGCCGATCTCGATGTATGTGGTCGGGCTTGCCGCCGGCACGCTGCCGACCGGCGCGATCTCGCGCCGCTTCGGCCGCCGCGTGGCCTTCGTCATCGGCACGGGCCTCGGCACGCTCACGGGCCTTGCCGGCTCGTTCGCCATCCTGCACGGCTCCTTCGCGCTGTTTTGCCTCGCGACCTTCCTCGGCGGCCTCTACGGTGCCGTGGCGCAGTCCTATCGCTTCGCCGCCGCCGATGGCGCCAGCGCGGCCTACCGCCCCAAGGCAGTGTCCTGGGTGATGGCCGGCGGCGTGTTCGCCGGCGTGCTTGGTCCGCAGCTCGTGCAATGGACCATGGACGTCTGGCAGCCCTATCTGTTCGCCTTCAGCTTCCTGGTGCAGGCCGCGGTGGCGCTGGTCGCCACGGGCATCGTCGCCGGCGTCGATATGCCAAAACCCGGGCCGGCCGATCTGCATGGCGGGCGGCCGCTGCTCACGATCGTGAGCCAGCCGCGCTTCGTCGCGGCGGCGCTGTGCGGCGTCATCTGCTATCCCATGATGAATCTGGTGATGACCTCGGCGCCGCTCGCCATGAAGCTGTGCGGCTTGTCCGTCTCCGATTCCAATTTCGGCATTCAATGGCACATCGTCGCCATGTACGGGCCGAGCTTCTTCACCGGTGCGCTGATCGCCCGCTTCGGTGCGCCTGTGATCGTTGCCGCCGGCCTGCTGCTGGAAGCCGGCGCCGCCGGCATCGGCCTCTCCGGCCTCACTGCGATGCATTTCTGGGCGACGCTGATCGTGCTCGGCATCGGGTGGAATTTCTCCTTCATCGGCGCCTCCGCGCTGGTGCTGGAGACGCATCGGCCGCAGGAGCGCAACAAGGTGCAGGCCTTCAACGATTTCCTGGTGTTCGGCATGATGGCGATCGGCTCGTTCTCTTCGGGCCAGCTGCTCGCCAATTACGGCTGGTCGGCGGTGAACATGGTGGTGTTCCCGCCGGTCGTGCTCGGGCTTATCGTGCTCTCGCTGGTCTCCTGGGCCCGCCGCCGCAAGGCGCGGTTGGACGCAGCCATGGGTGAGTTTCCGGATGCGGTGTGAACTGGCAGGAGGTTGTCAGCAGCGCCGATGGTTCGAGCTGCGTCGAAGTGATTTTCTGAAGCGAGCTATTAATTGATGCGTCATGGCCGGCTTGTCCCGGTCATCCACGTCGTGGGCGCCGCGCATGCTCGACAATTCTCAACAGCCTCAAACCGATGAATCCTCCCTCCGCTACGAAGGCTGGCGCATCGTCGCCGTGTGCTTCCTGCTCGCGACCTTCGGCTGGGGGCTCGGCTTCTACGGCCAGAGCGTCTACGTCGCCGAGCTCCAGCGCGCCCGCGGCTGGCCGACCTCGCTGATCTCCGCAGGGACGACGTTCTTCTATCTGTTCGGCGCGCTGCTGGTGGTGTTCGTCGGCGAAGCCGTGCGGAAATACGGCCCGCGCCTCTGCCTGATTGCCGGCACGCTGGCGATGGCGGCGGCTGCGGTTGCGATCGGCGCGGTGCGCGAGACCTGGCAGCTGTACCTCGCCAATGCCGTGCTCGCCTTCGGCTGGGCCGGCACCAGTCTCGCCATGATCACCAACACGATCAGCCTGTGGTTCGACGACAAGCGCGGCATGGCGATCAGCCTGGCGCTGAACGGCGCCAGTTTTGGCGGCATCGCCGGCGTGCCCTTGCTGGTGAGCTTGATCGGTCATCTCGGTTTCGCCCGCGCGATGTATGCCGCCGCTGCCGCCATGCTGGTGCTGCTCGTGCCGGTGATCCTGCTCGCCGTTGGTTCGCCGCCGGGCCATCATGGCGGGCTCGCGGCAGGGAAGGAGAGGCCGCAGTCTTCGACGGAGATCCGCAAGGCTGCGCTGCGCGACATCAGCTTCCTCACCGTCACGATCGCCTTTGCGCTGGTGCTGTTCGCGCAAGTCGGCTTCATCGTGCACCTGATCTCGTTCCTCGATCCCGTGATCGGCCGCGAGTGCGCTGCGGTTGCACTAGCCGTGCTGACCGCGATGGCGGTGGTCGGCCGCGTGCTGTTCTCGCTGGTGATCGACCGCCTCAACCAGCGCCTTGCCTCGGCGCTGTCGTTCCTGAGTCAGGCGGCGGCGCTGTGCGCCGTCATCAACCTGCACAATGATTATGTGCTGATCGCCGCCTGCGCGGTGTTCGGCTTCTCCGTCGGCAATCTCATCACGCTGCCATCGCTGATCGTGCAGCAGGAGTTCGACACCGCCTCGTTCGGCGTGCTGATCAGCCTCAACACCGCGATCAACCAGGTCACCTACGCCTTCGGCCCCGGCGTGGTCGGAGCCTTGCGTGATTGGTCCGGTGGCTACACGCTGCCGTTCTATCTCTGCTTCGTGCTGGAGGTGGCGGCTGCGGCGCTGATCTTGGTGCGGGGTAAGCCGAGAGCGAAGCTCACGTAGGGCGCGACGGCCGTTCAACAATCTCCGTCATTGCGAGGAGCCCTGGCGACGAAGCAATCCAGGCCGTCTCAGCGGGGACAGTCTGGATTGCTTCGCCGCGCTCGCAATGACGCGTGGAGGGAGCGCAGGTCACCCCTCTCGCTGCCTCAACAAATCCTCCACATCCAGCCGCTTGGTGACCATCGCGAGCTTCCCATCCGGCCCGAACGGCCATTGCTCCCTGGGCTTGTCCCAATACAGCTCCACCCCGTTCTGATCCGGATCGCGCAAGTACAGCGCCTCGCTGACGCCGTGGTCGCTGGCGCCGTCCAGCGCAATGCCGGCCGTCAGCACCCGGTGCAGCGCATCCGCCAGCGCAGGCCGGGTCGGATAGAGAATCGCGGTGTGATAGAGCCCCGTCGTGCCCGGCGGTGGCGGCGAGCCGCCCTTGCTCTCCCAGGTGTTGAGCCCGATGTGATGATGATAGCCGCCCGCCGAGATGAAGGCCGCGCCGGAGCCCATGCGCTGCATCAGCTCGAAGCCGAGCACGCCGCAATAGAAGCCGAGCGCGCGATCGAGGTCGGCGACCTTGAGATGAACGTGGCCGATCCTGGTGCCGGCATGGATGGCTTGGTTCTGCGGCATGTGAATGCTCCGTTGAAAACATGCACATAAGGCGGGCTCCTAGATGGTGCTACCGCCGATCCCGAAACCCAGCGTTTCCGGATCAGAACTAAGCCAGCTCCGACACCTCACCGTCGGGCAGGCCGAACTCGAACGTGTTCAGCGTCATCGACACCAGCGTGTAATAGCCGCACAGCCCGATCACCTCGACGACGCCGCGCTCGCCGAGCAGCTTCACCGCCGCGTCGTAGAGTCCCTTCTCGACGCCGTGCCCCTCATGCAGCGACTTCGCGACGTCGTAGATCATCTGTCCCTGGGGATCGTCGAAATCAGGCGTGCGGCGGTCGCGGATGGCGTCGATGATGTCGGGGTTCAGCCCGCCCGCGAGCGCGAGGCGCTTGTGCGCGTACCATTCGTAATGCGCGGTCCAGTGCCGCGCCGTCACCAGGATCGCGATCTCCGAAAGCTTGGCGGGGAAGATCGTGTCGAAGCGCAGCACCTCGCCCAGCCGCGTGGCGTGACGGGCCATCTCCGGACTGTTGAGCCAGGCCATCATCGGCGCCGGCGGCTTGCCGCGCTTGCCGGCAATCGACTCGTCATAGGTCTGCCGCTGGCTCTCGTTCATTTCGCCAGGCGAAAGAAGCTTCAGGCGCATTGTCGTTTCCTCTTTGTTTTCAAGCCGCCATGCCCTCGACTATAGCGGAATGCACGCCTGCGGAAGTGGTTGAATTCCACGGTGCGATGGCCCAGAGTCGCGCACAACAAGTCGATTTTTGAGTGATGGAAACGACCATGAGCGAAACTGAATCCGCCGAACTCGAACGATTCCGCAACGAGACGCGCGCCTGGCTGGAAGCCAACTGCCCGCCGGAGATGCGCAAGCCTGCCACGTCGGATGCCGACGTGTTCTGGGGCGGGCGCAATGCAAAATTCTCGTCCGAGCCGCAGCGCATCTGGTTCGAGCGCATGCGCGACAAGGGCTGGACCGTGCCTGACTGGCCGAAGGAGTACGGCGGCGGTGGCCTCAGTGCCGCCGAGCACAAGGTGCTGCGCGCCGAGATGGCGCGGATCGGTGCCCGCCCGCCGCTGTCGAGCTTCGGCATCTGGATGCTCGGGCCGGCGCTGCTGAAATATGGCAACGACGCGCAGAAGAAGGAGCACCTGCCGAAGATTGCCGCGGGCGAGATCCGCTGGTGCCAGGGCTATTCCGAGCCGAATGCCGGCTCCGATCTCGCCTCGCTCCAGACCCGGGCCGAGAGCGACGGCGACGACTTCATCATCAACGGGCAGAAGATCTGGACGTCCTATGCCAACTACGCCGACTGGATCTTCTGCCTGGTCCGCACCGATCCCACGGCCAAGAAGCACGACGGCATCAGCTTCATCCTGTTCGACATGACCTCGAAGGGCGTCTCGACCAAGCCGATCCTGTTGATCTCCGGCTACTCGCCGTTCTGCGAGACCTTCTTCGACAATGTCCGCGTGCCGAAGTCGCACGTGGTCGGCACAGTCAACCGCGGCTGGGACGTCGCGAAATATCTGCTCCAGCACGAGCGCGCGATGATCTCAGGCATGGGCGAGCGCGGCGTCGGGCGGCCGCTCGGCCAGATCGCGGCCGACTCGGTCGGCACCGATGGCCAAGGCAGGCTCGACGACGCCATGCTGCGCGGCCAGATCGCGCGCTTCGATGTCGATGAGGCCGCGCTCGCGGCCTGCGCCGAGCGCGCGGTCGATCTCGCCAAGGCCGGGCAGGCGCATCCGGCGTTCTCCTCGGCGATGAAATATTACGGCACCGAGCTCAACAAGCGCCGCTACGAGATCCTGATGTCGGCCGGCGGCGTCGATGCGCTGGAATGGGAGAGCGAGCGCTCCAAGCAGGGCGCGCGCCCGCGCGCCTGGCTGCGCACCAAGGCCAACTCGATCGAAGGCGGCACGTCCGAGGTCATGCTCGGCATCGTCGCCAAGCGCATCCTGGATCTGCCGGGGGCCTAATTCCACCGTCGTTCCGGAGCGGTCCGCAGGACCGAACCCGGAACCTCGAGATTCTCCGGAGCGCAATTGCGCTCCGTGGTTCGCGTCCTCGACCCGACCCGGAACGACAGCAACAGTTACACATTCCGCCAAACGCTAGAGAACTTTGCACATGGCCCTCGTCCTCACCGAAGAACAATCGATGCTCCGCGACAGCGCGCGCGCGCTCATCAGCGACAAGGCGCCGGTGTCGCATCTGCGCCACTTGCGCGACAGCAAGGACCCCATCGGGTTCTCCAAGGAGTTTTGGCACTCCTTCGCCGAGATGGGTTTTGCCGGCCTGCTGGTGCCGGAAGAATTCGGCGGCAGCGGCCTCGGCTATGTCGAAGCCGGCGTCGTGATGGAGGAGATCGGCCGCACCCTGATGCCGTCGCCCTTCCTCGCCACCAGCGTGGTCGCGGCCTCGGCGCTCAATCGCGGCGGCAATGCCGCGCAGAAATCGGAATATCTGCCGAAGATCGCCAGCGGCTCGCTGCTCGCGACGCTCGCGATCGACGAGGGCGCCAAGCATCGCCCGCTCCAGACCAGCCTTCAGGCCGTGCGCGCCGGCAACGGCTTCAAGCTCTCGGGCGCCAAGGCCCTGGTGGTCGATGGCCATGTCGCCGACCTCCTCATCGTCGCCGCGCGCACCGCGGGTAGCGCCGGCGAGCGCGAAGGGTTGACGCTGTTCCTGGTCGATCCCAAGGCCAAAGGCGTCGCGATCGAGCGCACCATCATGGTCGATGCGCACAACGCGGCGCGGATCGAATTCGCCAATGTCGAGGTCAATGCCGACAGCGTGCTCGGCGAGATCGATCAGGGCTCGGCCCTGCTCGATGGCGTGCTCGATATCGGCCGTGGCGCGGTCGCCTCCGAGATGGTCGGCCTCAGCGATGAAGTATTTCACCGCACCGTCGAGTACCTCAAGAGCCGAAAGCAGTTTGGCAAGCTGATCGGCGAATTCCAGGCGCTGCAGCACCGAGCCGCCGAACTCTATGTCGACATCGAGATCACCCGCGCCGCGGTGATGAAGGCACTGCAGGCATTGGACGCCGACGTTGCGAAAGCCACTTCAGCCGTCGCCGTGGCAAAAGCCCGCGCCGGCACCACCGCAACGCGCGCGGTGCAGGAAGGGGTGCAGATGCACGGCGGCATGGGCATGACCGACCAGTTCGACATCGGCTTCTTCATGAAGCGCGCACGGGTGTGCGAGGAACTGTTCGGCGATGCGAACTACCACACCGAGCAGCTGGCGCGCGCGCGGGGGTATTGAGACAGTCGGATGTGAGGCGCGAGCGCGTGCGTGCCTCACGTGCAGGTGGTGGATAGCGCTTGCCCTGAGCCGTCATGGCCGGGCTTGTCCCGGCCATCCACGTTCTTTGGTGCCTCGGAAACGTGGATGCCCGGGACGAGCCCGGGCATGACGATTGAGAGGCCAGCCTTCGCTCGCAATGACAGTGGCGAGTCCGCCCCTTACCTCATCGGCGGTGCGTACTGCACCCCGCCCGCATTCCAAAGCTGGTTCATGCCGCGCGGGATCTTCAGCTTGGACTTCTCGCCGATATTGCGCTCGTACATCTCGCCGTAATTGCCGACATGACGGATGATGCGCGCGGCCCAGTCCTTGGTGAGGCCGAGCTGCTCGCCGTAATTGCCCTCGGTGCCGACCAGGCGCATCACTTCCGGCTTCTTCGACTTCAGGGCCTCGTCGATGTTCTCCGAGGTGACCCCGAGTTCCTCGGCGTTGATCATCGCATACAGCGTCCACTTCACGATCATCATCCAATCGTCGTCACGCTGGCGCACGACGGGGGCGAGCGGCTCCTTCGAGATCATGTCCGGCAGGATCATGTGCTCGCCGGGCTTGGACAGGTTCAGCCTGAGCGCGTAGAGCTGCGAGACGTCGGCGCTGAACGTGTCGCACTTGCCGGTGTCGTAGGCCTTCACCACGTCGGCGAGGCTTTCGAGCTTCACCTCTTCGTACTTCATGTTGTTGGCGCGGAAGTAATCGGCAACGTTGAGTGCGGTCGTGGTGCCGGCCTGCACGCAGACCTTGCTGCCGCTCAGATCCAGCGACGTCTCCTTGTTGCGCGAGCGGGGCAGCATGAAGCCCGCGCCGTCGTAATAGGCGACGGCGGGGAAGTAGAGGTCGTAGTCGAGCTCGCGCGCCATGCTCCAGGTCGAGTTGCGCGAGAGGATGTCCACCTTCCGGCTCTGCAATTCCTTGAAGCGCTCGCTGGCGTCGAGCGGAATGAACTTCGCCTTGCCCGGGTCGTTGAAGATCGCCGCGGCGACCGCGCGGCAGAAATCGACGTCGAAGCCGGTCCAGTTGCCCTTGTCGTCGGGGATCGAGAAGCCCGGCAGGCCCTTGTTGACGCCGCACAGCACCTCGCCGCGGCGAACAGTCCGCTTCAGGGTGCGGGTGTCGTAGAATTCATAGATGATGGCGACGACGCCGACCAGCACGGCGACCGCGAGCCCGATCAGCAGGCCGCCTCGAAAAGTGCGCATGATGTCTCTCTCGAAATAATCGGGAAAAGGAAATTGGATGAGGGGGTGGAGCATGACCGGCGCGATCATGCTCGAACCGTAGCCCTTAAAGCTCGGGCTTCTGCCGGATCACGACCTTGGTCCCGACAGGGACGCGATCGTAGAGGTCGGCGACGTCGTTGTTGACGAGACGGAAGCAGCCCGAGGACACCTTGGTGCCGATCGTGTCTGGACGGTTGGTGCCGTGGATGCGGTAGACCGTAGTGCCCAGATACATGGCGCGGGCGCCCAGCGGATTGCCGGGACCACCGGCCATGAAGCGCGGCAAATAGGGCTGGCGCTGGATCATCTCCGGCGGCGGCGTCCAGTCCGGCCACTCCTTCTTGTTGGTGATGGTCACCAGCCCTTGCCACTGAAAGCCATCGCGGCCGACGCCGATGCCATAGCGGATCGCGCGCCCGCCGGGCTGCACCAGATAGAGGTGCCGTTCGGCGGTCGAGACGATGATGGTGCCCGGTGCTTCCGTGGTGCGGAAGTAGACCACCTGCTTCTGCCATTCCGGATCAAGCTGGTAGGAATCGTCCGCGATCAGGCCCGGCTCGTCGCCGTGGTCCGGCTGCTGGGCGAAGGCGTGCGGCGTGGACAGGACCAGTCCGATCGCAGCCATGAAAATCCCGGTCAGGCGACGAAAATCCGTCATTTCAAGCTCTCCCCGCTGCCACAGTGCAGATCATTCGGAACCATCAAACCTGAGGGGCAAGTTCATGGCAAGTTGATGACGCGCTGTCCTGCCATGTCGCGAGAATGGTTTGGTTTTTTGACGGGGCCGGAGCAATGCCACAAACGGGGGATGGCGCGAAAAGCAGTGCCCCCGGTATCCGCGCCGGGTGGGGCAGCCGAAATGCATTCGCAGATGCCGTCACCCGGACTTCCACGTTCTTCGTGCGGCGGGTCAAGGCGTGGATGGCCGGGACGAGCCCGGCCATGACGATGCCGAGGCAGTCGGCCCTAAAGCGCAATGAGATTTGGATGAATCGTCATCGCGCTTTAGCTTGTTGTTTACGCATGATCTTTCCGGAAAACCGCTTCGCACTTTTCCGGATCATGCTTTAGATCTTATTGCTCTCCGCCGCGATCCCCAGCCGCCGCACGATCTCCGTTCCCACAGCGCGGGCCTCGACCCGGGAGCCGATCCGCGGGCTGCGAAACCGCCGTCCTGAGCGCAGGCGGATCGTCACGATGCAATGTTCGTCCTCGGACCGCCCGCGGCGCTCCACGGTGATCGTCTTCACGTCATGCCCCTCGATATGGTCTGCGCGCGGCGTGCCGTCGCCCCACAGGCGTTCGACGCGGATGTCGCCCTCGCGGATGATCCAGAACGCGCCAGTGACGAGGTTGGCGTAGCGATGCACGGCGAACGCCGCAATCACGCCGAGCGGCAGCAGCAGGATATCGACATGGGTGGGCGGCCATCCGCGCCAGAGCTTGTAGGCGTAGGGCACGGCGGACAACGCGACGGCGACCAGCGACACGATCCTGATGTCGCGTGCGGAAAACGCCTCCAGCGGCTCGCCGAGATGCATCTCGGGATTGCTGGCATCGAGCGGATTGACGGGCTCCTCGACATTGGGAACCTCGAACTGCGCGGCGATCCGGGCGACGGTGTCGCGAACATGGGTGACGTCGGCGATCGGCGGAGACGTCAGGCGTTCTCCGGAGGCCAGCGTGAAGACGAGTTGAAAGCGGGCCTTCACTCTCTTGCTGCCGGGGACCTGCAACCCCGTGATGTCGTCTTTGGCCACGATGCGCGTGCGCAGCTTTCCGAACGGACTTTGCCGCCCGATCAGGATCTCGTTCGGCGTGATGATCCACACCACGGCCGGCGCCAGCATGATGCCGACGACGAATCCCGCGCCGACCAGGAGCGCGACCACCGAGATGAAGATCTCCAGAATGTCCTGGGTGAACAGGCCCGGCGTGAAGCAGAGTGCGACGGCGACCGCAAAGCCGGACATGACCAGCCGCTGCGCGATCGAAGAGCCTTCACGAAGGCGAATGTCGCTATGGCTGGGCGTGTCGTCCATTGCTGGCGGCTGATTGCGTCGCTTGCGAAACTCCACGGACGGGTCCGTGGAGTCAAGCAACAAGGGCGACAACTGAAACCCGCCGCGCGCTGGCCGTGCGGCGTCAGCTATTGACGTTCAGCAGCCGTGCCACGGTGCGGTCGATCTGCTCATAGCTGCCTTCGCCGGCGTGCTGGAACACGATCTTGCCGCCCTGGTCGATGATGTATTGTGCCGGCCAGTATTGGTTGCGATAGGCGTTCCAGGTCCTGGAATCGTTGTCCTGCGCCACCGGATAGGTGATGCCGTGGCGCTTCAGCGCGGCCTGCACGTTGGCGGCCGAGCGCTCGAACGGGAATTCCGGCGTGTGCACGCCGACCACGACGAGGCCCTTGTCCTTGTACTTGGCATAGAGGTCGGTGACGTGCGGCAGCGTGTTGACGCAGTTGACGCAGCCATAGGTCCAGAAGTCGACCAGGACGACCTTGCCGCGGAGATCGGCGATGCTGAGCGGCTTCGAGTTGAACCAGTTGCTGATGCCGGTGAAGTCGGGCGCGGTCTGTTGGCTCGCGGCAGCGGTGACCATGGGTGTGGCACGCGCAGCCTCGTCGCAGATGCCGGGGATGACGGCGCCGGTGACGGTGATGCCGATCAATGCGGCGCCTACGGCGAGCAGTTTGACAGTCATGGACGAGTCCTCCGGTGAAAATGAGGGTGATCACAAGCCGATCTGGCCGGTGGGATAGAAGCCGGTGAGCCACGCCACGATCAGCGTGTCGTACTGGAAATAGGCCGCAACGGCGAAGCCGATCACGACGATTCCGAAGCCCTGTTGCAGCTGTGGCGAGATCCGCGCGAGGCTGCGCACGCGCGTCGTCGCGGCCTGTCCGCCATAGGCGATTGCCAGCATCGGGATCGCCGCGCCGATGGCGTAGGCAACCAGCAGCGTGCCGGCCCAGGCAACATCCTTCGACGTCGCCACCAGCGTCAGGATCGAGCCGAGCACCGGCCCGGCGCAGGGTGTCCAGACCAGACCCAGCGTGGTGCCGAGCACGAGCCCGCCGAACGCGCCCTCGCGCTGCGCGCCGCTCGAACTGCCGAGAGCGAGCCAGCCATTGAGCCGGATCGACAGCCATTCGAACGGCGCGGGCCACAGCATCAACAGGCCGAAGCCGAGCAGCAGGATGGATCCGGCTTCGCGCAGCACGTTCGGATCGAAATCGAACAGGTGCGTGATCGCGCCGAGCAGCAGTGCGACTGCGGAGAAGGAAATGACGAAGCCGAGCGCGATCATCGCCGGTCGCAGATGTCCCGCGCGCCCGATCGAGGCGCCGAGCAGGATCGGCAGCACCGGCAATGTGCAGGGCGCGGCGATGGTGAGGATGCCGGCGAGGACAGCGAAGATCAGTGCGAGCATGAGGCACTCGTGGATGAGGTCACGAGGGCAGTTCGTCCGTCGCGCGTCGATCGTTACGCCGCGTCACGGCTTCGTGACGGGGGCGGAATTTGCCGAGGCCGTCATGTCCGGCCTATCCCGGGCATCCAAGTTCTTTGTCGCGCAGGAAGGCGTGGATGGCCGGGTCAAGCCCGGCCATGACGATGCGGACGCGTCCGGGCGCCCCAAAATACAAAACGACCCGGACGGGGCATCGTCCGGGTCGTTGGAGGTCTTGGGAGGTTTAACGAAACCGTATGCGAGCTTTATAGGGGGAAAGTTTTTCCGCCTGATGTTGTCGTTTGTTTCAATTGTTTCGTCGGCGGTAACGTTTCCGTGTCCCGGTAGAACCCAAACTATGGTCCTATCCCGTTGAAATATCTGAACTTCAGGCCGCGAAGCGATCGACGCCGGCGCCCTTGAGCAAGTCGGCCAGTTGCTTGCGGGCGTAGAACATCCGCGTCTTCACCGTGCTCTGGGGGATGCCGATGATCTGGCCGACCTCCTCCACCGACTTCTCGTGGTAGTAGACGAGATTGATGATCTCCCGATGCGCGGGCGACAGCTTCTGCACGCAGGCGCGCAGGATGGCGCTGGTGTCGCTGCGATCGAGCGAGGTCTCGGGCGTATCGTGATCGTCGGGAATCTGGCGCACGTCTTCCTGGTCGATGTCCTCGAAGCGGCGCTGGCGCATCGCGGTCAGCGCCTTGAAGCGGGCGATCGAGAGCAGCCAGGTCGACACCTGCGAGCGGCCCTGGAATTGGCCGGCGGTCCGCCACACGTCCAAAAACACCTGGCTAACCAGGTCTTCCGCCGTGGTGGCGTCGCGCACGATGCGCAGGATGAAGCGGTACACCCGCACATTATGCCGGCAATAAAGCATGTGCATGGCGGTACGGTTGCCGTCGGCGATGCTTTCGAGGAGCATGTCGTCCGAAGTCGCCTGAGCGGCAATGATGCTCTGGCTGGCCTGGGCGTTGATGGCGATGACGTTCCGCATGGACTTGGCTCCCCGTACCGCCGCAACCGAGCGGCGTTTCCTTCGGTGAAAGTGTTAATGAGCCAACGTTTCGGGACGTCTGCACGAAAAGCGGAAAATGGTTTCGTGCGCCGCCAATTTGTTTCGTCGCAAATGGGTCGACGAAACATTCGGGGCAAAAAGTCGTGGAATTTCAATATACGGGAAATACGGGGCGGGGGTTTTGATGCGAGCGCAGGCGCCGGGAACGTATTTCGGAGGATTGCGTTTGGTGGCGCGGCACCCATGCCGTGCTCGCGGAGGGGAAGCGCCGGTCCAGGGCGTTTGATCGGGTCAAAGCGGCACCGTGCGGGCGGTGGGTCTGCTGCCTGAAATGCCTGATGGAGCGTGGCGCCGATGCCATTTGCTCCGTCATTGCGAGCGCAGCGAAGCAAATCCAGAGCCTTTCCGCGGACGGACTCTGGATTGCTTTGCTGCGCTCGCAATGACGATCTGGAGGCGGCGGTGCCGCCCTACGCCTTCTCGCCCTGGGGAGAGAACAGATAGCCGCCGCCGCGGATGGTGCGAATCACGGCCGGTTTTGCCGGATCTGGCTCGATCTTGCGGCGGATTCGCATGATGCGCAGATCCACCGCGCGGTCGAAGGCTTCGGCGTCGCGCGCATTGGCGAGCTCCAACAGGCGCTCGCGCGACAGCACGCGCTTCGGATTGGCCGCGAACACCTTGAGCAGCCCGAATTCGGACGCCGTCAGCGGATGCTCGTTGCCCTCGTCGTCGCGCAAGGCCTGCGCTTCGAGATCGAGCCATTTGGTGCCGAAGCGAACCAGCTGGTCCTTGTCCGACTTCGCCGCCGACGCGTCGGGCGCTGCTGCCTTGGCCGGCCCGCTCCGCCGCAGCACCGAACGGATGCGCGCCATCAGCTCGCGCAGCTCGCACGGCTTTGCCACGTAATCGTCGGCGCCGAGTTCGAGCCCGACGACGCGGTCGATCGGGCTCGCGGTCGCCGTCAGCATGATGACAGGCACGTTGTTGCGGCTCTTGAGGTCGCGAATGATCGAGAGCCCGTCTTCCTCGGGCATGTTGAGATCGAGCACGACGAGATCGGGCATGCTGCCCTGGATCGCAGCACGCAAGCTCTTGCCGCCGTCGCACAGCGTCACGGTGAAGCCGTGCATCTTGAGGTAATCGCCGACCATCTCCCGGGCCGGGGCCTCGTCGTCGACGATCATGATGTGCTGGCTTTGGGTCATGTCACTAAAATCTTGGCGCTCAAATCATGGCATTTCTGTCGCGGGCAGCGTGATGGTGAATGTCGAGCCCTGGCCGGGGCCGTCGCTGTCTGCGGTCACCTCGCCGCCATGCATGTCGATGATACGCTTTACAATCGACAACCCAAGCCCTGTCGAGCTCTCGCCGCCGGTCGGTTTTGCAGAGAGCCGCTGGAACCGGCCGAACAGGCGGCCAAGATCTTCCGGCGACAGGCCGGCACCCTCGTCGCTGACGCGGACGATGGTGTCGCTGCCCTCGTGAGTGACGGCCACGTCGATCTTGCCGCCGATCGGCGAGTATTTGATGGCGTTGCTGATGAGATTGTCGATCGCCTCGCGGATGCGGTCGGTGTCGCACATGGTGACGATGTTGGGCGGCGCAGTGACGCTGATCGCCTGCTGCTTGTTGAACGCCAGCGGCTGGTTGGCCTCGGCGACCTCCTTGACCAGCGCCGCGACGTCGACCGGCTCGCGGCGGATGGTGATGTCGAAGGCATCGGCCATCGCATCCGAGATCAGGTGATCGACCATCGTGGTCAGCCGCTTGGTGGCGTCGCGGATGTGGTCGACCTGGGCGACCACGCCGCCCATCGATGCGCCGGTCGAGATCAGCTCCTTCAGCATCTCGGTGCGGCCGAGGATGACGCCGAGCGGGTTCTTCAGGTCGTGCGCGACGGTGCCCAGAATCTCGTTCTTGAAGCCGTTGGCGCGTTGCAGCCGCAGCCATTGCGCCGAGAGGCGGCGGTTGGCCTGCATCAGCGCGCGGGTGCGCTGGGCGACGCGGTCTTCGAGCTGGGTGTTGGCGTCCTGGAGCTGCTGGTAGAGGATCACGTTGTCGAAGGCAATCGAGAGCCGGCTGGAGAAGATCTCGACCAGCGAGCGGTCTGTCTCGGACAATTCGCGCTCGGCCTGCAGCAGCACCACGACCTCGCGGCCGGATCCGGTGCGCAGATAGATCACGCTGCGGTGGTCGGCGAATTCGTTCTTGCGGCGCTGGAACGCGGCCTCCACCATCTCGCGCAGTTCGGGGTCGAGCGCCTTCGAGGATGTGGTGCCGATGAAGCGGCTGTAGCAGCCGCTGCCGGCGAGCACCGAGAGCTCCGGATCGGCGCCGCCATTGTCGCGCAGGACCAGGATGCCGGCGCAGTCGACGTTGAGCAGCGAAGCGAGCTGGGTCAGCACGCCCTCGGCGAGCCGCTGCATCGACTTGAAGTCGTACAGCGTCGAGGCGGCGTCGATGATGATCTCCAGGCCGCGCCGCGTCTGCACCATGCGCTCGAGCTGCTGATAGGAGCGTAGCGCCGCGGTCAGTGAGGTGAACAGCTTGTCGGCGGTGAGCTCGGTCTTGGCCTTGTAGTCGTTGATGTCGTACTGCACGATGACGCGCCGCTCCGGCGCCTGGCCGGGCTGGCCGGTGCGCAGGATGATGCGCACGGTTTCGTTCCGGATCTCGTTGCGGATGAACTCGACCAGCTCGAGGCCGGCGACGTCGGTCTCCATGATGACGTCGAGCAGCACGGCGGCGATGTCGCTGTGCTCGGCCATCAGCTTGCGGCCTTCCGCCGCGGAATAGGCCGACAGGATCTCCAGGCTCTGGCCGTTGAGGCTGTAATCCGAGAGAGCAAAACGCGTGCCGTCATGCACGGCCGGATCGTCGTCGATGACGGCGATCTTCCATTTTCGGGCGTTGCTGTCCTCCGACGCGGTACCGGTGTCGTCGATCAGGTGGAGGACATCGTCCTGTTCGGCCATTGAGAAGTCCCGTCACTTTCTGTGCTTTGCGCGCCGCCCTTGGCGATGCGGGGCATGATAATGCGAAAAGTCGTGCCTTGTCCCAGCTTGGATTCCAGCATCATGCGGCCGCCGAGCTGCTGGGTCACGAGGTTATAGACGATGTGCAGGCCAAGTCCCGTGCCGCCTTCATTGCGCCGGGTGGTAAAGAAAGGGTCAAAGGCCTGGCGCTGCACGTCGGGGGTCATGCCGGCCCCGTCGTCGGCGAAGCTGATCTCGATGTCCTCGGTCCCGCGCGGCCGCGCCGAGATCGCGATCGTACCGGCGCGTCCATCGGCGAAGGCGTGGTTGGCGGCGTTGAGGAACAGGTTGGTCAGGATCTGGCCGTAGGAGCCGGGATAGCCGTCGAGCAGCAGCCCCTCGGGCACGTCGACCTCCAGCGTGATCGGTGAGCGCTTCAGCACCGGGCGCAGGCTGGCGATGATCTGATCGGTGGCTTCGCTCAAGCTGAATTGCCGGCGCTCGGCATGGGAACGGTCGACGGCAACCTGCTTGAACGACTGGATCAGCTCGCCGGCACGCTGCAGGTTGGCGACGAGCTGCTGCGAGGCATCGCGCGAGGACTGCACGAACTCTTCGAGCTGAGAGCGGCGCAGGCCGCCCTCGCCCTTGAGCTGGGCTTCGAAAATCTCGGTGCGGCGGGCAAAGCTCGACGCCACGGTCAGGCTGATGCCGATCGGGTTGTTGACCTCGTGGGCAACGCCGGCGACGAGTCCGCCGAGCGCGGCGAGCCGCTCTGCATCGATCAAATTCTGCTGTGCGGTATTGAGCTCGAGCAGCGCACTCTCGGCCTTCTCCTTCGAGGCGCGCAGCTCGTCCTCGGTCTGGCGCTTGGCGATCGCGTTCTCGCGGAACACCTCCACCGCGCGTGCCATGGCACCGACCTCGTCCCGTGCATTGGTGCCCTGCACCTCGCGGCCGAGGTCGCCGAGCGTGATCGCGCGCATCGCCGTCATGATCTGCTGCAGCGGCAGGCGGATCGACAAGGCAATCAGAACGCCGGCGGTGAGGATGATGCCGAGGAAGATGATCGCGATCGACAGCACCCGGCGGGAAATGTCGGCCAGCGTGCGGTCGAAGGTCTCCTGCGCCTTCTGCTCGCGCCGGCGCATCTTGCTCGAGAGGTCGTCGATGGCGCCGATCGCCTCGGCCTGGCTGGCGTCGATGGTGTTGCGCAGGAGCTCGGTGCGGCTCGCAAGCTGCTCGGAGAGCTTTGCGAAGCCCTCGCGCAGGGACGCGGTGCGCGCCGCGAGCTTTTGCAGCGCCATGCGCTGGAGGTCGTTGTCGGCGAGATCGATCATGACGGGGATGGTCTTCTCGATCGTCTCGGTGTTGCGGCGCGCGTCGTCGGCGGCGCCCGATGACTGCGACAGATAATAGGAATTGGCCGCCACCAGCATCGCGGTGAAGGCCTCGCGGGACTTGCCGAGCGAGGGCCAGATCAGCGCGTCGCGATGGCCGGTGGCGCCTTCGATGATGGAGTAGAGGCCCGCCATGTCCCTGGCCGGGCCCTGCACCTGCTCCTCATAGGTTTTCGCGATGGTCGCCTGCACGCTGCGCAGCTCGCCGAAGCCGTTGAGGAAGCGGTCGGTGGTGCGCTCGAGCTCCTCGACCGAGCCCGACAGCATCGGGTCCTTGGCGGCGCGGCCCGTCAGCGTGCCCAGCACCGCCTCGCGCAACAGCAGGATCTCGGCGAACAGATCCGGGCTCGGCTGGTTGATGTAGCGGTGGATCAGGTTCTGCAGCCGCCCGGTCTCGCTTTCGAGCAGCGCCAGGATGCGATCGGATTCGCGCACCTGGCGCACGTCGTCCCAGGCCGAGCCGAGCACCTGCGCGCCGTTCCAGATCATCGCGACCAGCACCACCACGACGGCGGAGTTCAGCGCCGCGATCGACAGGATGCGCCAGCGGATCGGCACCGCCCGCAGCACGCCGACGAGGCGCGCGCGCAGCTGCCCGATCGGGCCGGGCGGCCTGTCCGCGTGTTCCTGATGTCCAAGCGCAGCCAACAGGCCTCACTCCACCTTGCGAATGCGTTCGATCAGCGCGGCCGCCGCCGGATCGCGCGCGGCCTTGGCATAGATCGGAGCCATCGCCTCCTCGAATGGCTTGCGGTCGATATCCCTGATGATGGTCACCCCGGCGCCCTGTGCCTTGCGCTGCGACTGCTCCTCGAGGTCGCGCCACTTCTCGCGCATGAACCGGCTGGAGCGCTGCGCGGCCTCCTTGAAGATGGTCTGCTCCTCCGTCGAAAGGCTCTTCCAGGCCTTCAGCGAGATCACCAGCACCTCGGGGCTCATCGTGTGCTCGGTGAGCGTGTAGTAGCCGGCATGCCTGTAATGATCCGTCGTCACGAAGGATGGCCAGTTGTTCTCGGCGCCGTCGATCAGATGGTTGGCAAGCCCGGTGAGCACCTGCCCGTAGGGCATCTCGACCGGTTCGGCGCCAAGCGAGCGGATCATCTGGCTCATCAACTCCGACTGCTGCACCCGGATCCGCAGGCCCCGCAGGTCGGTGATGCCCCGGACCGGGCGGACGCCGTTGTAGATCGACCGCGCACCCGAATCGTAGAATGCGAGCCCGACGAAGCCGTAGGGCTCGAAGCTGCCGAGGATCTCGTTGCCAATAGGCCCGTCCAGCACCTCCCGCATGTGCTCGATGGACCGGAACAGGAACGGCATGGCGAGCACGTTCATCGCCGGGACGAAATTGCCGATCAGCGCCACGTTGGTCCGGTTGAGGTCGATCGCGCCGGCCCGGGTCTGCTCGATGGTCTCCTTTTCCTCGCCGAGCTGACGGGAGTGGAACACCTTGATCTCGTGCCGGCCCTTGGTGCGCTCGGCGATCAGCGCGCCCATGTAGCGCAGCGCCTGGACGGTCGGGTAGTCCTCGGCCTGGGTATCGGCGGCGCGAAATTCGCGCGCAACGGCGTCCGTCGCCCAGGCGACGAGCAGAAGCGCGACGAAGATCACCCCGGTCCGCGAGAGTTCGGCACGGCTCAGCACTGGCACACTCAACCCCTCAGAGATGGAGTCTATGGCGGAAGGAAAAGGTTCAATACAATCTAGCAGATGGTCAAGGGAAGGCCATCCCGCCGGGGGGCCACGGCTCGATTGTGCGGCGCGGTCGGCGCTCATTCCCGGTTGAAACCGCAGAGGCCGCGCCTTAAGCAGGGCAGCCGCCTTTCGTCGTGCGACACGGGAAAAGCCATCGTGACGTCAGCATCGCGCCTTTTGAAGGTCCTCGCCGCCGTCGCGGCTCTCTCGCTGGCCGCCCCGGTGCGCGCCGCCACCGACATCGCGTTGTGGCACGCCATGTCCGGCGAGCTCGGCCGGCAACTGGACAAGCTCGCCGCCGACTTCAACGCCTCGCAGTCCGATTACCGCATCGTGCCTGCTTACAAGGGCAACTACACCGAGACGGTGACGGCCGCGATCTTCGCCTTCCGCTCGCGCAGCCAGCCTGCGATCGTCCAGGTCAACGAGGTCGCCACCGCGACCATGACTGCGGCCAAGGGCGCGGTCTATCCCGTGTTCCGCCTGATGCGGGACCAGGGCGAGCCGTTCTCGCTGGGTGATTACCTGCCCGCGGTCTCCGGCTATTACACCGATGCGGGCGGCAATCTGTTGTCCTTCCCGTTCAATTCCTCGACGCCGATCCTCTATTACAACAAGTCCATGTTCCGCGACGCCGGCCTCGATCCGGAGGCGCCGCCGAAGACCTGGCCGGAATTGGGAGCGGCCGCGAAGCGCCTGCGCGATCGCGGTGCGCCTTGCGGCTTCACCACGTCCTGGCCATCGTGGATTCACGTCGAGAATTTCTCCGCCTTCCACAATCTGCCCGTGGCGACGCGGGCGAACGGCTTTGCCGGGCTGGACGCGGAATTGACCATCAACAATCCGCCTCTCGTGCATCACATCGCGGCGCTCGCCGAGTGGCAGAAGACGAAGCTGTTCGACTATAGCGGGCGCGGACAGGCGGCCGAGCCGCGTTTCCAGAACGGCGAATGCGGCATCTTCATCGGCTCCTCGGCGACGCGCGCCGACATCAAGGCGAACTCGAAATTCGAGATCGGCTACGGCATGATGCCGTATTGGCCTGATGTGAAGGGCGCGCCGCAGAACTCGATCATCGGTGGCGCCACGCTGTGGGTGCTGCGCGATCGTCCGCGCGAGGAATACAAGGGCGTGGCGCGATTCTTCGCTTATCTGTCGCAACCCGGCGTGCAGGCCGCCTGGCACCAGAACACCGGCTATCTACCTGTGACCCGCGCTGCCTTCGAGCTGACTCGCGCTCAAGGATTCTACGAGCGCAATCCGGGCTCGGCGATCTCGTTCGAGCAGATCACGCTCAATCCGCCGACGGAGAACTCCAAGGGCACCCGGCTCGGCTCCTTCGTCCTGATCCGCGGCGCGATCGAGGACGAACTCGAGCAGGCCTTCGCCGGCCACAAGAGCGCCCAAGCCGCGCTGGATTCCGCCGTCGAGCGCGGCAATAAGCTCTTGCGCCAGTTCGAGCGCGCGAGTCCGGAACGGTAGCTATGACCTGAGAAGCGAAGCTTGGCATTGGCGCAGGATCTTTCCATCGCGTCATGGCCGGGCTTGTCCCCGCCATCTCAAACGCATCAAGCTCGCAATGTCGATGACTCTCCCTCACTTCGCCGACGCGGAAAGCTTTCGCGCCTTTCGTTCCCCTTCTTCACGATGGCTGCCAATCGCGCTCGACATCGCGCGCAGCCACGAGCTCGATGCCGGCTCGCCGCATGCGTTCGCGACCGGCACCAATCTCGTGGTCGGGCTCGCTGACAAGCTGATCCTGAAAATCTTTCCGCCGCTGCTCCGTGCGCAATTCCTCTCCGAGCGCGTCTCGCTGACGCAGCTCGCCGGCCGGCTGTCCCTGCCGATCCCTGAGATCGTCGCCGAAGGGACGCGCGACGGCTGGCCGTACCTCATCATCACGCGCCTTGCCGGCACGCTCGGCTCGGAGGTGTGGCCTTCACTGCCGGAAGATCAGAAGGAACGCCTGCTGCGCCAGATCGGCGAGACCATCGCCGCCGTGCAGCGTGCCCCGCTTGGGGAGCTCGCGCATATCGAGCCGCGCTGGGACGCGTTCATGCGCACCCAGATGCAGGGCTGCCGCGCGCGGCACACCCGTCTCGGCCTCGCACCAAAATTCCTCGCCGGCCTCGACGACCTCCTGCGCGATGCCGCAAAGCTCATTCCGATGGATGCACCGCCGGTGATCCTGATCGGCGAATACATCCCGGAGAATTTCCTGCTCGCCTGCAATGACGGTCAATGGTCGCTCAAAGGCCTGTTCGATTTCGGCGACGTGCTCGCAGGATGGCGCGACTACGACTTGCTCGGCCCCAGCGCCTTCATGGCGGCGGGCCGTCCGGGCCGGGTGAAGAGCCTGCTCGAAGGCTTCGGCTACGCGAAGCTGGATTTCGAGTTGAAGCGCCGCCTGATGGCCCTGATGCTGCTGCACCGCGCCAGCGACCTGAACGCGCACATCTGTATCGCGGGCTGGCAGGACAAAGCCAACGACCTGGCCGAGCTTCAGGACCTGATCTGGCCGGGGTGAGCGCTCCGTCATTGTGAGCGCAGCGAAGCAAATCCAGATCGTCTCCTCGGAAAGATTCTGGATTTGCTTCGTCCCAAGGGCTCCTCGCAATGGCGAGTTTGGGTGCGCGAGCCCGGATCCAGTCGAGGCTGCGGCCCGCGGCATGAAATGTGTGCGGAGGTGGCGACAAATCGGGCCCTTGACTTCGTCTGCTTATTTTATGGTCAAAATCATTTCTTTGTATGCAAAGAGTGGGGCTCCTCAAAACTGCCCAGTGGGCCGAATTCGGACAATCCCATTACAGATCAAACGTTTAGGTGCGATGTAAGCTTCCGTTAAGCTCTGGCACGAACCTTGCGAATCCGGTTCCAACCAAAAACGTTGCGTTGGAGCGATTTCATGAAGCGCCGCGATTTCCTCAAGTCCGTTTCCGGATTGGCCGCTGGCGCGGCGCTTCCGGCCGTGCCGTCAGTGATCTCCTCCGCCTATGCCGATGCCCGCTCGGAGACGCTGCTGATCGTCTCGGAAGGCGGCCCCAACAATCTCGACATCCACGGCGTCGGCACCAACGTGCCCGGCTATGAGGTGTCCTGGAATTGCTACGACCGCCTGATCAGCCACGAGATGAAGAGCGGCCCAGGCGGCGTGCCCTATTACGACCGCGACAAGTTCAAGGGCGAACTGGCCGAAGAGTTCAGGATCGACGACATGTCGGTCACCTTCAAGCTGCGCAACAACGCCAAATTCCACGACGGCACGCCCGTCACCGCCAAGGACGTGAAGTGGTCGCTCGACCGCGCCGTCAGCGTCGGCGGCTTCCCGACCTTCCAGATGAGCGCGGGCTCTCTCACGAAGCCGGAGCAGTTCGTCGTCATCGACGACCATACCGTACGCGTCGACTTCCTGAAGAAGGACAAGCTCACCATTCCCGACCTCGCCGTCATCGTGCCCTGCATCGTCAACTCCGAGCTGGTGAAGAAGAATGCCAGCGAGAAGGATCCCTGGGGTCTGGAATTCACCAAGCAGCAGACCGCGGGCTCCGGCGCCTACAAGGTCACGAAATGGACCGCCGGCACCGAAGTGATCATGGAGCGCAACGACGACTGGGTGTGCGGTCCGCTGCCGAAGATCAAGCGCGTGATCTGGCGCATGGTGCCGCAGGCCGGCAACCGCCGTGCGCTCTTGGAGCGCGGCGACGCCGACATTTCCTACGAACTGCCGAACAAGGATTTTCAGGAGATGAAGGCGAACGGCAAGCTCAACGTCGTCTCGCTGCCGTTCTCCAACGGCATCCAGTATATCGGCATGAACGTCACCAAGCCGCCGTTCGATAATCCAAAAGTCCGCCAGGCGGTCGCCTACGCGCTGCCCTATCAGAAGATCATGGACGCGGTGATGTTTGGCCTCGCCAACCCGATGTTCGGTGCGCCCAAGGACAAGCCCACCGAGGTCGCCTGGCCGCAGCCGCACAAGTACAACACCGACATGGACAAGGCGAAGGCGCTGCTGGCCGAGGCCGGCTACGCCAACGGCTTCGAGACCACGATCTCGTTCGACCTGAATTTTGCGGGCGTCAACGAGCCGCTCTGCGTGCTGGTGCAGGAGAGCCTTGCGCAGATCGGCATCAAGGCCACCATCAACAAGGTGCCCGGTGCCAACTGGCGCACCGAGCTCAACAAGAAGGAGATGCCGCTCTTCACCAACGTGTTCTCGGGCTGGCTCGATTATCCCGAGTACTTCTTCTACTGGTGCTATCACGGCAACAATTCCGTCTTCAACACCATGAGCTACAAGTCGGCGGAGATGGACAAGTTCATCGACGGCGCACGCACCGCCGCCGCCACCGGCGACAAGGCGGCCTATGATGCCGACGTGAAGGGCTTCATCGATCTCGCCTACACCGACGTTCCGCGCATCCCGCTGTACCAACCCTTCGTCAACGTCGCCATGCAGAAGAACGTCAGTGGTTACCAGTATTGGTTCCACCGGAGACTGGATTATCGCGCGCTGGCGAAGGGGTGAGAGGACATGCTCGCGCGCAACATGGCCGCGATGCTAGCCGTATTTCGGAGTGAGGCGGAGCGCGCCGCACGATCTCATTTCCTCGCTGGGAGGTCGTCATGCTGACCATGATCGGCAAGCGCCTGATGTTCGCGATTCCCTCCTTGATCGGCGTCGTCATCGTCACCTTCCTGCTGACGCGTGCGCTGCCCGGTGATCCCGCCGCCTATTTCGCCGGTCCCGCCGCGACCAAGGAAGCGGTCGAGCAGATCCGCAAGAAGCTAGGCCTCGACAAGCCGCTGATCGAGCAGTTCTTCCGCTATACCAACGACCTCGCCCATGGCGATTTCGGCAACTCGCTGACCACGGGCCAGCCGGTCGCCACCGAGATCCGCAACCGCCTGCCGGCCTCCGCCGAGCTGACGCTGCTCGGCCTCATCGTCTCCATTGCGATAGCCATCCCGCTCGGCGTGCTGGCGGCGACACGACCGGGATCATGGATTGACCATCTCTGTCGTGTCACGACGACGGCCGGCGTGTCGCTGCCGGTGTTCTTCACCGGCCTCGTGCTGGTCTATGTCTTCTATTTCCGGCTCGGCTGGTCGCCGGCGCCGCTCGGCCGCCTCGACGTGTTCTACAGCGCGCCGCCGACGGTGACGGGCTTCTATCTGATCGACACTTTGCTGGCCCGCGATGTCGAGGCGTTCCGCTCGGCGCTGAGCCAGCTCATCCTGCCGGCGACGACGCTCGCGATCTTCTCGCTGGCGCCGATCGCGCGCATGACCCGCGCCTCGATGCTGGCGGTGCTCGCATCCGAATTCGTCCGCACGGCGCGCGCGAGCGGCCTGTCGCCGGCAACCGTCATCGTCACCTACGCCTTCCGCAACGCCATGCTCCCGGTGATCACTACGCTCAGCATGGTGTTCTCGTTCCTGCTCGGCGCCAACGTGCTGGTGGAGAAGGTGTTCGCCTGGCCCGGCATCGGCTCCTACGCCGTGGAAGCGCTGATCTCGTCGGACTTCGCGCCGGTACAGGGTTTCGTGCTGACCATGGCGGTCATGTACGTGCTGCTCAATCTCGTCATCGACATCCTGTACGGCGTGATCGATCCGCGCGTGCGGCTGGAGGGCTAAACCATGAGCTCCGTTGCGCCTGCTGTTGAACCCGTGGGTCCCGCACGAACGTCGGGGTTTGCCGCCGTCCTCGAACAAACCCGCTACGTCCTGGGCGAGAACAAGGTCACCGGCTTCGCCTTCGCGCTACTGATCCTGATCCTCACCGCCGCGATCTTCGGTCCCTATGTCGTGCCGTACGATCCGCTCGCGTCCGATACTGCTGCGGCGCTGAAGCCGCCATCGGCCGCGCACTGGTTCGGCACCGACCAATTGGGCCGCGATATTTTCAGCCGAGTCATCGTGGCGACACGGCTCGACACGTTCATCGCGATCGCCTCCGTCGCGCTGGTGTTCCTGATGGGCGGCCTTGCCGGCATCGCGGCCGGCTATTTCGGCGGCTGGACCGATCGCATCGTCGGCCGCATCGCCGACACCATCATGGCCTTCCCGCTGTTCGTGCTCGCCATGGGCATCGTCGCCGCGCTCGGCAACACCGTGCAGAACATCATCCTGGCGACCGCGATCGTCAACTTCCCGCTCTATGCCCGCGTCGCGCGCGCCGAAGCCAATGTCCGCCGCAACGCCGGCTTCGTGCAGGCCGCGCGTCTCTCCGGCAACGGCGAGCTCCGCATCCTGCTGGTGCATATTCTGCCGAACATCATGCCGATCATGATCGTGCAGATGTCGCTGACCATGGGCTACGCCATCCTCAATGCCGCTGGCCTCTCCTTCATCGGCCTCGGCGTCCGCCCGCCGACCGCCGAATGGGGCATCATGGTCGCCGAAGGCGCCGGCTTCATGGTCTCAGGCGAATGGTGGATCGCGCTCTTCCCCGGCCTTGCCCTGATGATCGCCGTGTTCTGCTTCAACCTTCTCGGCGACGGCCTGCGCGACATCGTCGACCCCCAGCGGAGGACGTGATGGTTGCTCCACGTCCAAAATCCTCATTAAAATTCCCTAACGATTTCAATGGAGTGTCTACTGTGCATGGGGTTGTTTTCGACCTTTTGAGTGTCGCGAGCCGCCCATGACCGCCCAGCCCCTGCTCGACGTCCGGGACCTCACGGTCGAATTCACCACCCGCCGCGGCATCGTCAAGGCGGTGCAGCACGTCAACATCTCCGTCGCCAAGGGCGAGACGCTGGCCATCGTCGGCGAGTCCGGCTCCGGCAAGTCGGTGACCTCCTACGCTGTGATGCGCATCCTCGATCGCGCCGGCAAGATCGCCGAGGGCTCGGTGATGTTCTCCGGCATCGACGTCAAGGCCGCGACCGAGAACCAGATGCGCGATTTGCGCGGCCGCGAAGTCTCGATGATCTTCCAGAACCCCCGCGCGGCACTGAACCCGATCCGCAAAGTCGGCGACCAGATCGAGGACGTCTTGCGCACTCATGTGCAGCAGGCCCAGGTTGCCGATCACGGCGAGAAGGCCATCGAGGCGCTGGAGCAAGTCAAGATCGCCCGCCCGCGCGAGCGCTACCATGCCTATCCGTTCGAACTGTCGGGAGGCATGTGCCAGCGCGTCGTCATCGCCCTCGCGCTCGCCTGCAACCCGCAGCTGCTGATCGCGGACGAGCCGACGACGGGGCTCGATGTCACCACCCAGAAGGCGGTGATGGACCTGATCGTCGAGCTGACCAAACGCCGCGCGATGTCGACCATCCTGATCACCCACGATCTCGGCCTCGCCGCCGCCTATTGCGACCGCGTCGTGGTGATGGAGAAGGGCCGCGTCGTCGAGACCGCCAAGGCCGCCGACATCTTTGCGAACCCGCAGCACCCCTATACAAAAAGGTTGATGCGCGCGACGCCGCGGCTCGGGGTGTCCTTGCGGGATCTGCTGCCGGAAGAGGAGGGCACGGCCGTCGTGGCCGGGCTTGACCCGGCCATCCATCACACGTCGCAAGATTCATCTCAGTCGATGGACCCCCGGGTCAGCCCCGGGAGCGACGAGACAAAGCCGCTCCTCGTCATCGAAAAGCTCGTCAAGGAGTATCCCCGCCAGGGCGCGACCGCCGTGCTCGGAAAGCTGTTCGGCCGCAAGCCGCCGGTGGAGCCGGAGGTATTCCGCGCCGTCGACGGCATCAGCTTCGCGATCGGGCATGGCGAAAGCGTCGGCCTCGTCGGCGAATCCGGCTGCGGCAAATCGACCACGTCGATGATGGTGATGCGCCTCCTGGACCAGACCTCCGGCCTGATCCAGTTCGACGGCGAGGACATCTCCGCCATCGCGCCATCAGCCTTCGCCCGGCTGCCGCAGCGCAGCCGGATCCAGATGGTGTTCCAGGATCCCACCGACAGCCTCAACCCGCGATTCACCGCCGCGCGCGCCATCGCCGATCCGATCATGCAGCTCGGCGACATCAAGGGCCGCGACGCGCTGCGTGCCCGCTGCGAGGAGCTCGCCACCATGGTCGGCCTGCCGCACAATCTGCTCGATCGGTTTCCGCACCAATTGTCCGGCGGCCAGAAGGCCCGCGTCGGCATCGCCCGCGCCATTGCCCTGCATCCGAAGCTCGTCATCCTGGACGAGCCGACGGCGGCGCTGGACGTCTCGGTGCAGGCCGTGGTGCTCAATCTGCTGCAGGACCTCAAGGCGCGGCTAGGTATGAGCTATCTGTTCGTCTCTCATGATTTGAATGTGGTGCGCTTGTTGTGCGATCGTGTCATTGTCATGCGGACGGGACGGATCGTCGAGGAGGGCTCTTCCGAGCAGGTGCTCAGCGATCCCAAGGACGACTACACCAAGGAGCTGCTGACGGCGATCCCGCATCCGCCGTTGCCGGCGCACTGAGAGACTGTTTGGGAGCGTGATGGCCGAACCCCTGGACGACTATATCGACGCCGTATCGAAAGCGCTGGCGCTGCCGGTCGAGGAGGCCTTCAGACCCGCGGTGCGCGCCAATCTCGAAGTCTCGCTGCGGCTTGCCCGCCTCGTCGATGAATTCACGCTGCCGGACGAGACCGAGCCGGCGCCGATCTTCACCGCCTGATGCCGCCATGACCGCCAAGCCAGAGATGAATGCTGCCGACATCGCGAAAGCGGTGGCCGGCGGCCAATTGTCCGCGCTCGCCGCCACCGAAGCCGCGCTCGCGCGCATCAAGCAGCACGACGGCATTCTCAATTCCTTCACCGACGTCACCGCCGAACGTGCCCGTGCGAAAGCGCGCGCGATCGACGCGGACATCGCCTCGGCCAAGCAAGTCGGCCCGCTCGCCGGCGTGCCCTTCGCGGTGAAGAACCTGTTCGACGTAGCCGGTCTGCCAACGCGCGCCGGCTCGAAGATCAACCGCGACCTCGCGCCGGCTAAGCGCGACGCCACGCTGATCGAACGAATGGAGGCGGCCGGCGCTGTCCTGGTCGGCGCGCTCAACATGGGCGAATACGCCTACGACTTCACCGGCGAGAACATCCACGACGGCCCCTCGCGCAATCCGCATGACACCACACGGATGAGCGGCGGCTCGTCGGGCGGCTCGGGCAGCGCCGTCGGCGGCGCGCTGGTGCCGATCGCGCTCGGCTCCGACACCAATGGCTCGATCCGCGTGCCCTCGTCCTTCTGCGGCATCTTCGGCCTGAAACCGACCTATGGCCGGCTGTCGCGGGCACGCTCGTTTCCGTTCGTGGCGAGCCTCGATCATCTCGGCCCGTTCGCGCGCTGTGTCGCCGACCTCGCGCTCGCCTATGACGTGATGCAGGGGCCGGACGCCGACGACGGCGCCTGCACCACGCGCGGCGTCGAGCCGGTCACGGCGCTGCTCGGCCAGCCCATTTCGGGCCTGCGCGTCGCTATCGCCGGCGGACATTTCCAGAAGAACGTGTTTCCGGAAGCCGTCGAAGCCGTCAGCCGTGTCGCCAAGGCGCTTGGCGCAACGCAAGTGGTCGATATCCCCGAAGCTTCCCGCGCCCGTGCCGCCGCCTATGTCATCACCACCACCGAAGGCGCTTCGCTGCATCTCGATCGGCTGCGCCAGCGCCCGAACGATTTCGATCCGGCCGTGCGCGACCGGCTGATCGCGGGCGCCATGGTGCCGGCAGCGCTGGTCGACCGCGCGCAAAAATTCCGCCGCTGGTATCGCGCGCAGCTCGCCGAGATCTTTGCGTCGGTCGACGTGCTGATTGCGCCCGCAACGCCCTGCACCCCGCCGAAACTCGGACAGGTGAACTTCAATCTCGACGGCGTCGAGTTGCCGGTGCGCGCCAATATCGGCATCCACACCCAGCCGATCTCCTTCATCGGCCTGCCCGTGGTGGCCGTGCCGGTGCCGCTCGAGCCGCTGCCGATCGGCGTGCAGATCATCGCCGCCCCCTGGCGCGAGGACATCGCGCTGCGCGTCGCGCACGCATTGGAAAAGATGGGCGTCGTCGCTGCGCCCGCGCCAAGGGGACTTTGAGAGGATTCTGAGATGGAGATCGATCTCCCCGAGGTGATCGCGGAAGTCAAAGCCGCGTTCGAGCGCTATGAGCAGGCCCTCGTCAGCAACGACGTCGCCGTGCTCGGCGAGCTGTTCCGCAACGACCCGCGCACCTTGCGCTACGGCATGGGCGAGAACCTCTATGGCTATGAGGCGATCTCCGGCTTCCGCGCCGCGCGCTCGCCGGTCGGGCTCAATCGTCGCACGGCAAAGACGGTGATCACGAGCTACGGCCGCGACACGGCCGTGGCGTCCACCTTGTTCTATCGCGACACGGCGCCCGGCAAGGTCGGCCGGCAGATGCAGACGTGGATACGTTTCCCGGAGGGCTGGCGCGTCGTCGCCGCTCATGTCAGCATCATCGACGAGCCGAAAGAGACCGTATGACGCTTGACGATTTTCCGCAGGGGACACTGCCGGGCGAGCCGGTGGTGCCCCGCGTCGACCGTCCCTCGCCGTCGGTGCAGAAGGTCACGCGCGCCGAGGAGCTGCGTCTTCAGCTTGCGGACGAGATCGTGCGCGGAACCCTGGCACCCGGTGCGCCGCTGGACGAGACCGACATCGCGCGGCGCTTCAGCGTTTCGCGCACCCCAGTGCGCGAGGCGCTGCGCCAATTGGTCGCGAGCGGCCTGGTCGAGGCGCGGCCGCATCGCGGCGCGGTGGTGGCGCAGCCGTCGATCGAGCGGCTGAAGAGCATGTTCGAGGCGATGGCCGAGCTCGAGGCGCTGTGCGCCGGCCTTGCCGCCGAGCGCATGTCCCCTGCCGAGCGGCATGCGCTCGAGGCCGTCCACGAAGAGCTGCGGCTCTTGAGCTACGCCGGCAATCCCGAGCGCTTTCACGAGGTCAACGAGCGCTTCCACAACACGATCTATTCCGGCTCGCAGAACGGCTACATCGCCGAGATCACGCTGGCGACGCGCGTGCGCGTGCAGCCGTTCCGCCGCGCCCAGTTCCGCAATCTCGGCCGTCTCGCCAAATCGCAGGCCGAGCACGACCGCGTCGTCGTCGCCATCATGCGCGGCGACAAGCAGGGCGCCGCGGCCGCGATGCGCGCGCATATCGAGCTGGTGCGCGGGGAGTACGAGATCTACGCGGTGTCGGTGTAGCCGGACCCGCGTCCCGGACGCGGTGCAGTGCCGTAGCAACCATTAGATTCGCCCGATCGCTGAGGGTAGCATGACGCCGTGCTTGCGGCCGTCAAGGCGTGGCCTGGCGGCAGCGGAGATGGAGTTGAGGCCAGGGCGACGGCCAGCCTTTGACGGCCGCGGCGCGCGGCGTCTTTGTGACGGCAGGTCGGGACGAAGAAACGGTGCTTCGGCCGAACAAAGAAACGCCATCAGGTAGCCGGAGCCCTCGCGATCTCGGGCGGTTTTGTCTGCCAAGGCGTGCCGCGGGCGACCACTGTGTTGGCGAAGATTAATAGCTTTCTGGCGCAAGCGATCAATGCGCGCTTGTGTTCCTTGCCTGCTCCCATCAGCCTTCCATAGAGCGTGATGAGCTGCGGATTCCAGCGAAATGACGCCGGCAGCGCCGCAGTAAAGAGCGCACGTCGCAGCCGTTCACGCCCGCCGGCGATGTGACGAACGCCGGTGCGATCGCCGCTGTCGTCATCGTAAGGGGCAATGCCAGCCAGCGCGGCCGCTTGCTCGCGCGTGATCTGACCGATCTCGGGCATCCGCACCAGAATGACCATGGCGGTCTTTAGCCCGATACCATCGATGCTGTTGATCAAGTCGAGCCGCTCGGCAAGATCGCGATGCTCACGGATTGCGGCGGCCAGTGCCTTCAGTTCGACCTTCTCGCGCTTGGCCAGGCGAGCGATATCCTCCTTCCACAGCTTCTGGAGCCGCATATTGCGGCAGCTCTCGATCCGGTTCTTCAGCCGAGCAATGTCCTCGGTGATCTGGTCGATCATCGTCAGGTGCTCGGCAAATGGCAGCAAGCGGGGATCCGGAGCTGCGTGGATCTTCTTGACCGCGGCGGTGCAGGCCGCAATCAGCGCGGCATCGATCTTGTCGTTCTTGGCGCGCTGCAGCTGGAACACGGCATAAGCGCGCACCTGGGCCGGCTGAAATACGACGACCACAAACCGCTGGCGCCGCAACTCGGCGACGACAGCCTGCTCATAGCCGCCGCTCGCCTCGATCCCGACCCGTTTGACCTTGTGGCGCTGCAACCATTCCACCAGCACTTTATAGCCATCCGGCGTGTTATCGGCCTGAAGCCGCTCCAAACTGCCATCAAGTGCCACATCGAGCTTACGTTTACCGGTATCGATCCCGGCACAGATCGTGATACGCTTGGCCATCTTCGTCGACCCTCCCTTGTGTGTGCGAACCTAAAGTTCGTTCAACCATCCGGGTCCCGATGAAGTACCGATCGCGATCCTGCTACGAAAGGCAGCCCTCAAGGCTTCGGTCGGCATCGATCCGATCGATCGGCAGCCCAGCTCGGGCGGCCACCCGAGCTGGGCCATTCCTCACGGAACGAGGCCATTCTAGTCCGGTGCGCTAAAACAAGGGTGGGCAAAGGCGCAACGCGCCGTGCCCACCATCTCTCTGGGATCGCATCAGCAATGGTGGGCACGCTTCGCTTTGCCCACCCCACAGGACTCACCCTCTCGCGGCTTCCGCCATATACTTCCGCCATCCCCCATATGCGGTGATATCCCGCGCCTCGCCCAGCACTTCCGGCTCGACGAGAAAGCCCTTCACGCTGCGGCCATCGGCAAGCCGGATCGTGCCGACCGCCATCGGTGCGGGAATCGCGTTGACGAACTTGCCGAACGCCGCCGCAGACAGTGACCAGATCTCCAGCTCGATCGACGCACCTTTGCCGGCTGCGACGCGCAGCAGGCCCGGCTTCGGCGGCGTGGTGTTGAGCGCATAGAGTTTGTAGTCCGGCGCGGTCTTTGTCGCCTCCATCAGCTTCCCGCTCAACGCCTTCAACTCGCCGTTCAGCGCCATGCCGGACAGATGCGCCCCGACCACCGCGATCGGAATCTCGTCGATGCGTTCGGCGGGCAGCGGCGCGAGCGCGGGCTGCGCGACGCCCTTTGCGCCAACTGCCAGTTTCGTATCCGCATGGAACACGCGGCCGATGCTAGCCAGCATCGCATCGTGTCCGGCGGGCGCGAGCAGCGTGATGCCGAACGGAATGCCATCACTGCGCATCGCAGCCGGCACGGCGAGACCGCAGAGATCGAGCAGGTTGACGAAATTGGTGTAGGTGCCGAGCCGGCTGTTGAGCTCGATCGGATTGGCGAGCACCTGCGCGGTGGTGTAGGCCGTCGGCGCCGTCGGCAGCACCAGCGCGTCGATGTTCGCAAACGTGCGCTCGGCAATCTTGCGCAGCCCTTGCAGGCGATAGAGCGCGGAGAAGGTCTCCGCCGCCGTCAGTCGCGCGCCGGCCGCCGTGATCTCGCGGGTGACGGGGTGGATCGCATCGGGTGCGGAAGCGAGCAGGTCTTTGATCACGAGATAGCGCTCGGCGACCCACGGCCCCTCATAGAGCAGCCGCGCCGTCTCGTAGAACGGCTCGAGGTCGAACTCGACCAGCACCGCGCCAAGCGCGGTCCAGCGCTTCAGCGCATCGCCGTAAGCGGCTTCCGCCTTCTTGTCTCCGAAGAAGATCAGCTGCCCGTTGCGCGGCACGCCGAGGCGCAAATTGGCGGGGAATTGCGTGAGCGGGCCCAGCGGCCGCTCGCGCGAGAATGGATCGGCCCGGTCCGGGCCGGCCATCACCGACAGTGCGAGCGCGGCATCGTCCACCGTCAGTGCGAACACCGAAATGCAATCGAGCGTGCGGCAGGCCGGCACCAGGCCAGCGGTCGAGATCATGCCGAGGCTCGGCTTCAGCCCGACGATGTTGTTGAGCATCGCCGGCACGCGGCCAGAGCCGGCGGTGTCGGTGCCGAGCGACAGCGGTACGAGCCCGGCGCCGACGGCGGTGGCCGAGCCCGAGCTCGACCCGCCGGGAATCAGATCCTCGCGGATCGAATTCCGGGGAATGCCGTAGGGCGAACGGCCGCCGACGAGGCCGGTCGCGAACTGGTCGAGATTGGTCTTGCCGATGATGATGGCGCCTGCGGCGCGCAGGCGCTCCACCGCAGTCGAATCGTGTGCCGGCGTGTAGGAGAAAGCCGGGCAGGCTGCAGTCGTGGGAAAGCCCAGCGCGTCGATATTGTCCTTCACCGCGACCGGCACGCCGTAGAGCGGCAGGCTGGCCGCGTCCTTCGTGGCGAGCTTTTCGGCCTCCGTGATCGCATCCTTCTCGTCGCGCAGGCTGATGAACACGGCGGGATCGTTGTGGTCGCGGATGCGCTGATAGGTCCGCGCGATCGTCTGTGCCGGCGTAAGCGTCCCCGCGCGATGCGCGGCCACAATCGCGGCGATCGTTTCAGGCTGCTGAGCCCCCATGGCGTCCAACTCCGGCATTTCGTCTTCGCCTGGAGTGAAGCAAGCGATGTGCCATTGTGTACATTATCCGGGCAGGGCGATTGCTCCGGATATTATCGTGCGATCAGTGGCTTGGGGAATATTTCGGCAGGCGCATGGGCCGTCGCATCGGCGACCTGTGACGTGCATCTGCCCAAATCATGGGCGACATCAGGTGAAGCCGGCGAGGATCCGGAGCAGGTGCGCCCGGTTCTCCTTGCCGATCTTCGCCTCGACGTGCCGCTCGTGCTCGGCCGCGAGCCGCTTGAACTTCGTCAGCGCCGTCTCGCCCTGCGCGGTCAGATGCAAGGCATGGGAGCGCCGGTCCTCCTTCGATTTGATCCGCTTCACCAGCTTGCGCTGCTCGAGGCTGTCGAGCAGATGCACCAGCCGGGCGCGCTCGATGCCGAGGCGCTTTGCCACCGCCATCTGTGACAAGCCCGGATTGGCGCCGATCACCGTCAGCACCGAATATTGCGTCGGCCTGATGTCGACCTCGCCGAGCGTCTTGATGAAGTCCTGAAAGATCCAGATCTGGAAGCGTCGCACCGCATAGCCGGCGTGCCCGACCAGTGAGTCGAGGCCAATGTCGCCGGCGGCCTCGCGAGGCGCTGCGCCGTTGCCGGCGCGCCTGCGCGGGGAGGGGCGGGTGTCGGCCCGGGCTGCATTGGCTGTCACGTCGGTGTCTCCTGTCGCGCAATCCTAATGCCTCGAAGCGCCGAGAGGAAGAATGTTGTTGACGACAACAATTGCCGTGCCCAACATTATGGCCAAAGCGGCCCGAAACGAGGCTGCGGCCCGCCGCGGAGGAAACACATGACAGTTGCCCCAGATGGTGACGTTGCAGGCCTGTTCGCAACGCCAAGGACCGTCGCAGAGCTTTGCGCCGACGGCAGCATCGTGCTGCGATCGCCGGATCCGTTGCGCGCTGCTGCGCGCTGCGTGGGCGATTGGCTGGAGCAATGGGCGCGGCAAACGCCGGATGCGATCTTCCTGGCCGAGCGCGGCAGCGTCGAAGCGCCCTGGACCACCGTCACCTATGCGCAGGCGCTGCGGAACGTGCGCGCCGCCGCGTCCTGGATCCTCGCGCAGGGCCTCAGCGCCGAGCGGCCGCTCGCGATCCTCTCCGACAACAGCATCGACCATGCGCTGCTCGCGCTCGCCGCTCAGCATGTCGGCGTGCCCTCGGCCGCGATCTCACCGGCCTATTCGCTGATGTCGAAAGATTTTGACAAGCTCAAGAGCATGATCGCGCTGCTCGAGCCGGGCGCGATCTACGTCTCGGCGACCAAGCCGTTCGCGGCAGCGCTGGCAGCCATCAAGCCGCTGCACCAAGCGCAGATCATCAGCGGCAATGCTGCTGATGCCGACGCGCTGGCCTTCCGCACCGTTGCCGCAACGCCCGAGACGCCTGCCGTTGCAACAGCCTTCGCCGCGGTGACGCCTGATACGATCGCAAAATTCCTGTTCACCTCAGGCTCGACCGGCACGCCCAAGGCGGTCATCAACACCCAGCGCATGCTGACCTCCAGCCAGCAAGCCAAGGCGCAGACCTGGACCTTCCTCGAAGAGAGCCGCGGCAATCTCGTCATTCTCGACTGGCTGCCCTGGAGCCACACCTTCGGTGCCAACCACAATTTCAACCTCGTGCTGCGCAATGGCGGCTCGCTCTATATCGACGGCGGCAAGCCTGCGCCCGGTCTGTTCGCGACGTCACTTGCGAACCTCAGAAGCGTGATGCCGACGGTCTATTTCAACGTGCCGCGCGGATTCGACATGCTGATCGCGGCGCTGCGCAGCGACGAGGAATTGCGCCGCCGCTTCTTCGGCGAGGTGAAATTCGCCTTCTACGCCGGCGCCGCGCTGCCGCAGAATCTGTGGGATGCGCTCGAAGAGCTCTCGCTCAAGACTGTCGGCCGCACGCTGCCGATGGTCTCGGCCTGGGGCTCGACGGAGACCTCCCCGCTCGCCACCGATTGCCATTTCCTCGCCGAGCGGTCCGGCAATATCGGCGTGCCAATTCCCGGCACCGAACTGAAGCTCGTTAGGTCAGGCGACAAGCTGGAGGTGCGCGTGCGCGGCCCCAATGTCACGCCGGGCTATTGGAAGGCGCCGGAACTGACCAGGCAGGCCTTCGACGAAGAGGGTTTCTATCTGATCGGCGATGCGGTGAAGCTCGCGGATAGCGCGCGGCCGGAGCGCGGCCTGTTCTTCGACGGTCGCGTCGCCGAGGACTTCAAGCTCAATTCCGGCACCTGGGTCAGCGTCGGCACTCTCCGCGTTGCCGGGATCGCCGCGCTGGCGCCACTCGCGCAGGACATCGTCGTGTCGGGCCACGGCGGCGATGAGGTGCGCTTCCTGGTGTTCCCGAACGTCGCGGCCTGCCGCGCGCATGCCGGGCTGCCCGAGACGGCTGATGTGAACGAAGTGTTGGCGCACGACAAGGTCAGGGGTGCGATCGCGCAGGGTCTGGCGCGGCTGAAACAGCAGAGTGGCAACTCCTCCGGCCACGCCACGCGCGCGCTGCTGCTCGCGGAGCCGCCCTCGGTCGATGGCGGCGAGATCACCGACAAGGGCTACATCAACCAGCGCGCCGTGCTGACGCGGCGTGCGGAGGCGTTGGCGCGGTTGAACGATGATGCGTCGGGGGAATGGATCGGCCGCGCCGGCTAATGCAGTTGCCGCGCATACGCCCCGGACGCAGCGCAGCACGCAATGATGCGCTGCTGAGCCGGGGCCCATTCTTTGCGGGCGTCGCTAAATCTGGATCCCGGCTTTGTGTCGCGTCATCGCGCCGCGTCCGGGACACGAGAGCGAGACGCTGAGCCCACCGAACTAAGCCAGCCATCCTGTCGTAATATCTGCCGAATCTTTTGTTGCCTAAGCAACTAATTTATGCGAACCGTTCCAGGGGCGGACGACGGCAGACGAACTGCCGCGGCCGATCTCGGAGGAAACAATGTTCGGCAGGATTGGTGCCGCGAACATACGTGGGCGCATGCCTGAAAGTGCCGGCACGACGCAGCCTCGGCGCTGCGTGTCAGGTGTGGCTGCTGTCCGTCACCGCGCCGAGATTCTCGTGCAGCCGGCGCAGCAGGTCGATCAGAACCTCGCGCTCGTCCTTGCTGAGGCAGGACAGCAGCCGCCGCTCGCGCTCGAGCGCGGCGACGATCACCTTGTCATGGGTGGCGCGGCCTTTCGCCGTCAGCGCGATCGAATGGGTGCGGCCGTCGTTCGGATCGGTGCGGATCGACACCAGTCCGCGTTTCTCGAGGCCGGCCAGTGTCCGGCTCACCGGCCCCTTGTCGAAACCGATGACGTGGCAGATGCGCGAGGCGGGAATGCCCGGCTCGAGCGCCAGCAGCGACATGATCCGCCATTCCGTGACGTTGACGCCGAACTGCTTCTGATAGAACGCGGTCGCGCTGTTCGAGAGCTTGTTGGCGATGAAGGTGATGAACGCGGGCACGTAACGCTCGAGGTCGAGCGTCGGCCCCGCATCACTGGGGGCGAGCTTTTGGCGAACTCTGGTCGAGGACGGCGGCATATCGGTTTTCTGACTCGCGGCGGGCCCGAAGACCTAAGGGCATGCGCCGCCCTTTCACAAGGTCAAAATGAGGGAGGTCTTTCATGACCGCATCCGGCTCCGTTGGATCAGGTGTCCCGCATCTCGACGTCGACCCCTTCGACATGAAGTTTTTCGCCGACCCCTATCCCACCCATGAGCTGCTGCGGGAAGCCGGCCCGGTGGTCTATCTCGACAAATGGAAGGTGTACGGCGTTGCGCGCTATGCCGAGGTCCATGCCGTCTTGAACGATCCCGCAACCTTCTGCTCCAGCCGCGGCGTCGGGCTGTCCGATTTCAAGAAGGAGACGCCATGGCGGCCGCCGAGCCTGATTCTGGAAGCCGATCCGCCCGCGCACACCCGCACCCGCGCCGTGCTGTCGAAAGTGCTGTCACCGACAGTGATGAAGCAGGTGCGCGACCGGTTTGCCGCGGCGGCGGAGGAGCGGGTGGATGCGCTGATCGAAAAAAGCAGCTTTGATGCGATCACCGATCTCGCCGAGGCCTACCCGCTGTCGATCTTTCCGGATGCACTTGGCCTGAAGCCCGAAGGCCGCGAGCATCTCATTCCCTATGCGAGCGTCGTGTTCAACGCGTTCGGTCCGCCGAACCGGCTCCGCCAGGAGGCAATCGAACGCTCGACGCCGCACCAGGCCTATGTCGCCGAGCAGTGCCAGCGCGAGAACCTTGCGCCCGGTGGCTTCGGCGCCTGCATCCATGCGCAGGTCGACGAGGGCGCCATCACCGCGACCGAGGCACCGCTATTGGTGCGCTCGCTGCTCTCGGCCGGTCTCGACACCACCGTCAACGGCATCGGGGCCGCGGTCTATTGCCTCGCGCGCTTTCCCGATCAATGGCAGCGCCTGCGCAATGATCTCTCGCTGGCGCGCGGCGCCTTCGAGGAGGCCGTGCGGTTCGAGAGCCCGGTGCAGACCTTCTTCCGCACCACGACGCGCGAGGTCGAGCTGTCAGGCGCGAGGATCGGCGAGGGCGAGAAAGTGCTGATGTTCCTCGCCGCGGCCAATCGCGATCCCAGGCGCTGGGACAGGCCCGACAGCTACGACATCACCCGCCGCGCCTCCGGCCATGTCGGGTTCGGCTCGGGCATTCACATGTGCGTCGGCCAGCTCGTGGCACGCCTTGAAGGCGAGGTGATGCTGACGGCGCTGGCGCGCCGCATCGCGAAGATCGAGATCACGGGCGAGCCGAAGCGCCGCTTCAACAACACGCTGCGTGGGCTCGACAGCCTGCCTGTCACCATCACCCCGGCCTGACGAGGAGCTTTGATGCCCGCCATCACCTTCATCCATCCCGACGGCAAGTCCATCCGCATCGAGACCGTAGGCGGCGAGAGCGCCATGCAGGCCGCGACCCGTCACGGCCTCGACGGCATCCTGGCCGAATGCGGCGGCAACGCCATGTGTGCGACCTGCCACGTCTATGTCGACGAGGCCTGGCTCGTGCGCCTGCCTGCAATGGCTGACGATGAGGATGCGCTGCTCGACGGCACCGCCGCCGAGCGGCTGCCGAACAGCCGGCTGTCCTGCCAGATCGACATCACGCCCGAGCTCGACGGGCTGGTGCTGAGGATGCCGGAGCGGCAGGTCTGAATCTCGGAACGTGCCGGCAACGACCGGCGCGACAATACATCAAACAGGGGAGGGAATGATGAAGCATCTGAAGTTGACTCTCGCGCTGGCTGCGAGCCTGGCGACCGGCGCGGCGAATGCCGAGATCTCGGACAACGTGGTGCGCATCGGCGTGCTCAACGATATCTCCGGCATCTTCCAGGACACCAACGGCATGGGCTCGGTCGAGGCCGCGCGCATGGCGGCGGAGGATTTCAACGGCGGGGCTAAGGGCATCAAGGTCGAGATCGTCTATGCCGACCACCAGAACAAGGCCGATGTCGGCAATGCCATCGCGCGCAAATGGCTCGACATCGAGGGCGTCGATGCCATCGTCGACGTGCCGAACTCGGCCGTCGGGCTCTCCATCAACGCGCTGTTGCGCGACAGCCGCATGACGTTCCTGGCGTCCTCGACGGCGAGCTCGGATCTCACCGGCAAGGCCTGTTCGCCGAACACCATCCAATGGGTCAACGATGCCTGGGCGACCGGCAACACCACGGCGGCCGCCATGATGTCGCGAGGCGGCAAGGAGTGGTATTTCCTCACGGTCGACTACGCCCTCGGCAAGGGTATCGAGGCGGAGGCGCAGAAATACATCGAAGGACACGGCGGCAAGGTGCTCGGCTCGTCAAAACATCCGCTCGGCACCTCCGACTTCGCGTCCTTCCTGTTGCAGGCGCAGAGCTCGAAGGCGCAGGTGATCGGATTGGCCAATGCCGGCGGCGACACCATCAACGCGGTGAAGCAGGCCGCCGAGTTCGGGCTCCAGCAGAGCGGGCAGAAGCTCGTGGCCTTCCTGCTCTTCATCAACGACATCCACGGCATGGGCATCAAGGTCGCGCAAGGCCTCCAGCTGATGGAAGCCTTCTACTGGGACATGAACGACGACACGCGCGCGTTTGCGAAACGCTTCGCAGCCCGCGCCGGCATGAACGGCAAGATGCCGAGCGGCAATCAGGCCGGCGTCTACGCCTCCACGCTCGCTTATCTCAATGCCGTCGCCGCCACCGGCAGCGACAACGCCAAGAATGTCGTGCCCGAGATGAAGAAGTTCAAAGGCAAGGACAAGCTGTTCGGCGACACCACGATCCGCCAGGACGGCCGCGTCGTGCATCCGATGTACCTGTTCGAGGTGAAGAAGCCGGAAGAGTCGAAATATCCGTACGATTATTACAAGCTGGTCTCGACCATTCCGGCGGACCAGGCGTTCCGTCCGCTGGCGGAGGGCGGGTGCGAGCTGGTGAAGTGAATGTAGCCAGGAGCGCGATCTTCCTTCATCCTCCCCCTCCTGGGAAGGGTAGGAGAAACGTCCCTACACCACCTTGCTAGATCCCTGCGTGATCAGCCGCGCCGCGCGCTGATCGCGCGCGTAGATCCAGAGCCAGCTGAGGGCGACGCTGAGGCGGTGGCGGAGGCCGATCAGGAAGTAGATGTGGGCGATGCCCCAGATCCACCACGCGATGGTGCCGCGCAATTTGATCTTGCCGAAGTCGATCACCGCGAGCCGCTTGCCGATCTGCGCGAGGCTGCCGGCGTGCTTGTAGCGGAACGGGCCCGCCGATGTGCCGCGCAGCCGCGCCTTGATGGTCTCGGCGACATGACGGCCCTGCTGCTTGGCCGCCGGCGCGATACCCGGCACCGGCTTGCCGTCCCAGGCGTTGATGGTGACGGTATCGCCGATCGCAAAGATCTCGGGATGGCCGGGAATGCTGAGGTCGGGCTCCACCAGCACGCGCCCGGCGCGATCGCTGTCTGCGCCCAGCCATTCGGCCGCGGGCGAGGCGCGCACGCCGGCGGCCCAGATCCGTGTCTTTGCCTCGAGCAGCTTGCCGCCGAACACGACGCCTTCACGATTGATCTCGGTGACGGCCTGGCCGAGCACGACCTCGACGCCGATCTTTTCCAGCGAGGCCTGCGCGTAAGCCGAGAGGTCGTCGGGAAAGCCGGCGAGCACACGCGGGCCGGCTTCGATCAGAACGACGCGTGCCTTCGTCGTGTCGATGTTGCGGAAATCGGCAGGCAAAGTGTGGTGCGCCATTTCGGCGATGGTGCCGGCGAGCTCGACCCCGGTCGGGCCGGCGCCGACGATGACGAAGGTCAGCCGCGCCGCGCGCCGCTTCGGATCGGTCTCGCGCTCGGCGCGCTCGAATGCCACCAGGATGTGCCGGCGCAGCGTGGTCGCATCCTCCAGCGTCTTCAGGCCAGGCGCCCATACCTCCCACTCGTCATGGCCGAAATAGGCGTGCCGCGCGCCGGTGGCGAGCACCAGCGTGTCATAGGGTACCTCGCTGCCATCGTCGATCAGAACGCGGCGCCGCTCGGCATCGACGCCGCTCACCGTCGCGAACAGCGTCGTCACCTCGCGCCGGTCGCGCATGAGATGGCGGATCGGCCAGGCGATCTCGCTGGTCGCGAGCGATGCGGTCGCGACCTGGTAGAGCAGCGGCTGGAACAGATGATGATTGCGGCGGTCGATCAGCGTGATCTCGACCGGTGCGCCCGCAAGGCGGTAGGTCGTCTCCAGCCCGCCGAAGCCGGCGCCGACGATGACAACGCGGTGGGGAGTGGCGGCCATGATGCACCTCGAATCTCGCTGCTGCTCACCTGCATTTAAGTGCGGATCGGGCGTCGTGGTCCAATAGTCGTCATCAATCGTCGCATAGGCCTGATGTATCGATCTGGCGCGAAAAAGCGCCGCAGCCTCCGGGCCGGCCTTGGGCGGCCTTGGCCGAAGTGAGTAGAATTATATTTCTTGCCATCGCAGATTAGGGCGAAATATGGTGCAGGAGCCGCCGCTGAGCCGTTGGCGGCTCGATGGATTTTGCGTTCAATAGAGACAGGCCCGGGGCGGCGATCACCCCGTTTCCGGGACCGATAATAAGGAGGGGAGTGGTTATGAGAAGGGCATTTTGGCTGGCGGGCGCAGCGGCGCTGGTGCTGGCAAATCAGGCGTTCGCCGGCGACACTATCAAGATCGGTTTCGTCTCGACCTTCAGCGGCCCGACCGCCGTGATCGGCAACGACATGCGCAACTCCTTCGAGCTCGCGCTCGACCATCTCGGCCGCAAGATGGACGGCAAGCCGGTCGAGGTGATCTACGAGGATGACGGGCAGAAGCCCGACGTCGGCAAGCAGAAAACCGAGAAGCTGGTGCAGTCCGACAAGGTCGACTTCATCGTCGGCTATATCTGGTCGAACGTGTTGTTGGCCTCGCTCAAGACCGCGGTCGATTCGAAGACCTTCCTGATCTCGGCCAATGCCGGTCCGTCGCAGCTCGCGGGCGAGCTGTGCTCGCCTTACGTGTTCTCGACCTCCTGGCAGAACGACCAGACCCCGCAGGCGGTCGGCACTTATATGAACCAGAAGGGCGTCAAGTCGGTGTTCCTGATCGGCCCGAACTACGCCGCCGGCAAGGACATGCTGGCCGGCGTCAAGAGCACCTTCAAAGGTCAGGTCGTGGGTGAGGAATACACGGTGTGGCCGAGCCAGCTCGATTTCTCCGCCGAGCTCTCCAAGGCGCGCGCCTCCGGAGCCGAGTCGATCTTCGTATTCTACCCCGGTGCCGCCGGCGTGCAATTCCTCAATCAATATGCGCAGGCCGGGCTGAAGAGCACGATGCCACTCTACACCGCCTTCACCATCGACGAGCTCTCGCTGCCGCTCCAGAAGGAGAACGCACTCGGGGTGCCCGGCGCGCAGCAATGGGTCAACGACCTCCCCAACGAGCAGAACAAGCGCTTCGTCGCCGACTACCGCAAGAAGTACACCGGACTGCGTCCGACCTTCTACGGCGCGCAGTCCTATGACGCTGCGAACCTGATCAACAGCGCCGTCGTTGCCGTGAAGGGCGACACCTCAAAGAAGGACGAGATGAGGGCCGAGATGGAGAAGGTGAACTTCAAGTCGGTGCGCGGCTCATTCAAATACGGCAACAACCACATCCCGATCCAGAATTTCTATCTGCAGGACGTGGTCAAGGATTCCGAGGGCCAGCTCGCGCTGAAGACCGTCGCCACCATCGTGGAGAACGACCAGGATCGCTTCCACGACAAGTGCAAGATGAAGTGAGCTGACGCTTCTTCCTCTCTCCGCTTGCGGGGAGAGGGCTGGGGTGAGCGGAGTCTCCGCGGGGACCGAGTCGGTCGGAGTCCTCGACAGTTCAACATGGTCATTGCGAGCGCAGCGAAGATTCCATGGGGAGTGGATAGCGACCAGGTCTGAGGCCAGACTGAGGGTTGCTGAATCCATTCAACCTGGAGACGACGATGTTGCTCGATCATCCTTCCGACGGACTGGCCGCTATCCGCACGCAGTTTGGCGCAATTTTTGTGTCATTGGAACTGAGCCGTTCGACATGGCTGGTCACTTCGCTGTCGCCCTGCAAGGGCGAGAAGATGTCCAAACGCAGCATGAAGGCCGGCGAGCTTTCGGAACTGTTGAAGCTGTTTGCGGAGCTGAAGCGCAAGGCGCAGGCGCGAACGGGTGAGAGCTATCCGCTCATCACGATCCAGGAGGCGGGGCTGGACGGGTTCTGGCTTCACCGCGCCCTGCAGCAGGAAGGCATCGAGAGCCACGTAGTCGATCCGGCCTCGATTGCGACGCCGCGCCGGCGCCGGCGGGCCAAGACGGACCGGCTGGATGGCGAGACGCTGTTGCGGACGCTGCTGGCCTACAAGCGCGGCGAGGTACGGGTCTGCGCCATGGTCGTTGCGCCCTCTCCGGCAGAGGAGGACCGCCGTAGGCTGTGCCGCGAGCGAGAGACCTTGATCGCGGAGCGGATCGAGCATGTGAACCGGATCAAGGGTCTTCTGTTCGCGCAAGGGATCTTCGACTACGCGCCGCTGCGGCGAGACCGGCGGAAGCGGCTGGAGGCCTTGCGGACGGGCGACGGGCGCGCCTTGCTGGCGCATCTGAAGGCGCAGATCAGCCGCGAACTCGACCGGCTCGAACTGCTGCTCGACCAGATCACGGCGGTGGAGCGCGAGCAGGATGCGTTGCTGGCCGCGAGCAAGGCGGCGGGGGAGAAGACCGTATCGAACCCGGTGGCAATGCTGCTCGAACTGAAGAGCCTGGGCCCGAACTTCACGGCCGTTCTCTGGTCGGAGGCCTTTTACCGGCAGTTCGCCAACCGCCGCCAGATTGCATCCTATGCCGGCCTTGCAGCCACGCCATGGCGCAGTGGCGGCATCGAGCGCGAGCAAGGCGTGTCGAAGGCTGGCAATCCGCGCCTGAGAACCACGATGATCCAGCTCGCCTGGCTCTGGGTACGCCACCAGCCTCAATCGGCTTTGACCCAGTGGTTCAAGGTGCACAGCCAACGCGGCCGCAAGCGCGCGATCGTGGCGCTCGCGCGCAAGCTGCTCGTGGCCCTCTGGAAGTACGTGACCGCGGGCGTGGTGATCGAGGGAGCCGAGATAAAGGCCGCCTGACACCACGCTCCTCAGCCTCAAAGCCAATCCGCCGAGATTGATCAGCCTCGGCCGATCCGGGTGGACGAACCGATGGATTGCATGGCTTCAAACGCCGTAACGAAGAATGGTCTCGTCCTCTCGAGCCTGCCCGCCGCAAGCGGAATGTTGGTGCAGCCGCCGCCGCGCGGCGACCGAATGTGAGTTTGATCTGGCAAGCAAACCAGATTGCAACAACCGGCTCGACCCTTGGATCGCCTGACGAAAAGGAGTTATCCGCCCGCTGCCCCGACTGCCAAAGCCTGATGGCGTGCTCGCTCGAGTCAAGGCCAAGTCGCTTCGCGACGGCCCTACGGGCCGACCTTGACTCGATCTGCGCTCGCCATCCTACGTGCTCCACGGTCGGGACGAAGAGCTGGCCTGCAATCGAACAAAGAGCTGAACAAACCGCCTTGACACACCAAATCCCCATGTGAGCAATCCAGAGTCTTTCCGCGGAGGGATTCTGGATTGCTTCGCTGCGCTCGCAATGACGTGCTGAGAGACCGTCGTTCCAGCGGATATCCGTCTCGCCGAAGCTCCCCCTCACCCGGAATTCAAGCTGCGCTCGAATTCCGGCCTCTCCCCGCAAGCGGGGAGAGGGAAGAGCCTGCAAGGGCAGAGGGTCATCATACCCGCGGCATGCTGGCGGGCCGCACCTCGCGCGCCTGCGCTGCGAGCCTGATGCCGGCGTTGGCTGCGCCAAAACCCTGATAATTCCTGCGCTCGACGATCTCGAAGAAGAACCGCTCGTCGAAAATGTGGGTGTAGACCTGGAAGAACTCGCCGTCGCCCTCGCGGTCGTAGAGGATGTGGTTGGCGCGCAGCTGCGCCATCAGTTCGGGCGCGAGGTCGTATTTGGCTTCGATATCGTCGTAGTAGTTGTCAGGAATATCCAGGAAGTCCGCGCCGCGTTGGCGCATCGCGGCGACGGTGGCAAAAATGTCTTGGCACGAGAAGGCGACGTGCTGCACGCCCGAGCCGAAGAACTCGGAGATGAAGCGCGCCGGCAGCGTGCGGTTGGCGGAGGAGCCGTTGAGCACGAAGCGCAGGCTCTGGTCGGCGTTGATGATGGCCTGGCTCTGTACGAGCCCCCTGGGGTCGGCGAGCTCCATCTGCGGCAGGCGTTTCAGGTCGAGGATTCCGGTGTAGAACAGCCGCCAGGACAGCATCTCATCGTAAGGCATCGATTGCGCGATGTGATCGACCGCCAGCAGTGCGTCACCACTGGCATCGCTCGTCACAGGCTCGAAATCGGTGTCCCAGTTCTTGCCGGCCTGATCGAGGAAGTAGAGCAGGCTGCCGCCGACGCCATGGATCGCGGGAATCTCCAGCTCGCCTGGTCCGACCGGCTGGTAGAAGGTGCGCGCCTTCAGTGCTTCGGCGCGCTGCATGGCGCGGCCGGCATTGTCGACGTCGAGCGCGATGGCGCAGACGCCGGGACCGTGCGTGACGTAGTGAGAATGCGCAAAACCGTCGGTCTCGCAATTGATGACGAGCTCGACCTTGCCCTGCGACCAGCGCTCTACCGCTTTGCTGCGATGCTGGCCGGTCTTGCGGAAGCCGAGCTGCGAAAACAGGCGGGCAAGCTCGCCGGCCTTGGTCTCGTTGAGGGCGAACTCGACGAAGCCGGTGCCGCGGCTCTTCGCCTTCGGTGCCAGCGGCTCGCGGCCAAGCTTCGGCCAATCCGGTGCGAGCTGGTCCTCCAGCAGGATCAGCGAGCGCAGACCGTCGACCGCGGTCTGTGCCGCCGACCCGGCGCGGAACTGGTCGTTGAAGATTTCCAGCGACAGTGGCCCGGCATAGCCGGTCGCCGCGATCGCGGCCATGAACTCGCCGACCGGCAGGTCACCCTGGCCGGGGAAGGAGCGGAAGTGTCGGCTCCACGACAGGATGTCAAGCTCGAGCTTCGGTGCGTCGGCAAGCTGCACCAGAATGATCTTGTCACCGGGAATCGAGGCCATCGCACGGGTCGGAAAGCCAGGGGCCAGCGCATGAAAGCTGTCGAGGATGATGCCGATCGCGGGATGATCGGCGCGCCGCACGATCTCCCAGGCATCGCGATAGTCGTTGACGTGGCGCCCCCAGGCCAGCGCTTCGTAGCCGACGCGCAAACCCCGCTTGGCCGCACGCTCGCCGAGCTCGCGAAAATCTTCCGCGGCGCGGTCGATGCCGCCGAGCGAGCTGGGGGAGACATTGGAACAGATCAGCAGCAGGTCGGTGCCGAGCTCCTGCATCAGGTCGAACTTGCGCTCGGCACGGGCGAAGTTGCGCGCACGCTGTGGCTCCGGCATGCCTTCGAAGTCGCGAAACGGCTGGAAGGCGCAGATCTCGAGGTTGAGGTCGCGGCAGAGCTTTGCGATGTCGCGCGGACCCGCGCCGAAGGACAGCAGATCGTTCTCGAAGATCTCGACCGTGTCGAAACCTGCGGCCGCAATGGCGCGGAGCTTCTCGTCGAGGCTGCCTGAGAGGGAGACGGTGGCGATCGAGCGTTTGTTCATGCTGCATTGTCCTCCATGGCACCCCCGAGAAAGAGTTGCCCGATGCGGGGATCGTTCAGGATGCGCTCCGCCTTGTCGGCCATGCGGGTCTGGCCGAGTTCGAGCACGATGCCGATGTCGGAGATCTCCAGCGCTGAACGCGCGTTCTGCTCGATCATCAGGATGGTGACGCCGCGGTCGCGCAAGCTCTTGAGGATGCCAAAAGTCTGCTGCACCATCAGCGGCGACAGGCCGATCGAAGGCTCGTCGATCAGCACGAGCTTTGGCTCGAGCAGCAGCGAGCGCGCGATCTCGAGCTGCTTCTGCTCGCCGCCTGACAGCGTGGAGGCCTGCTGTGCCGACTTGCGGCGCAGCGCGGGAAACAGGTCGAGCGCCTTCTCGATCCGCTGGGGCAGATCCAGCCCCTTCTCGGCAGCGACGCCGCCGAGCTCGATATTGTGGCGCACCGACAGCTCGGGAAAGATGTTGCGGCCCTGCGGCACGTAGCAGATGCCGGCATTGAGCAGGGCGCGCTGGCTCAGATTGGTGACGTCGCGGCCTGCAAAGCTGATCTTGCCTTCGCGCAGCTTCAGGAGGCCGAAGATTGCTTTGAATACGGTCGATTTGCCGGCGCCGTTCGGGCCGATGATCGTTGTGATCGTGGCTGGAGGAACGGCGAAGGTGGTGCCGTTCAAGATCGTCATCTTGCCGTAGCCGCCGACGAGATTGCGGACCGAGAGGATCGGGTCGCTCATCACTCGCTCCTAATGTCCGAGATAGGCTTCGATCACGGCGGGGTTCCTGCGAACCTCCTCGGGCCGGCCCATCGCCAGCACCTTGCCTTCCGCCATCACCATCACGCGCGAGCACAGCGACATCACGAACTCCATGTTGTGCTCGATCACGACGAAGGTGGCATTCTTCTCGCGGTTGATCGCGACCAGACGCTCCTTCAGGTCAGCCAGCATCGATGGGTTGACGCCGCCGGCGGGCTCGTCGAGCAGCACCAGGCGAGGCCCGCCCATGAAGGCCATGGCGGCGTCGAGCAGCTTCTGCTGGCCATAGGAGAGGCCGCCGGCAGGCTCGTCGGCGAGATGGTCGAGCTTGAAGAAGCCGATCATCTGGTTGGCGGCGTCAGTCAGTCCGGCGTCGGAGCGGCCGACCAGGCGCGAGGCCATGTTGCCCTGGTGCTCCTGTCCGGCGAGGATCAGGTTCTCGCGCACCGAGAGCTTTGGGAACACCTGCAACAGCTGGAAGGTGCGGCTGACCCCGAGCTTGTTGAGCTCGGAGGGACGCAATCCCGTGACCAGCTTGCCATCGAGCTTCACCTCGCCGCCCGATGGCGTGAGCTGGCCGAGGATGCAATTGAACAGCGTGGACTTGCCGCAGCCGTTCGGACCGATCAGGCCGAGGATCTCGCCCTCGCGGACATCGAACGAGACGCCGTTGACTGCGTGGATGCCGCCAAAGCTCTTCTTGACGTCGGTGACTTCGAGGACCGCACTCATTGCACCGTCTCCAGGCGGGATTTTGCGACGGCGCGCAGCGCCGACGCCGCCTTGGTGCGGCGTTCGGCGAGATAGCGGTCGAGGATTCCCAGAATGCCGGTCGGGGACCAGATCAGCAGCAGCATCACGGCCACCGCGTAGAGCATCAGGTAATAACCTTCCGTGAAGCGCAGCCATTCCGGCAGCAGCACCGCGATCATCGCCCCCAGGAACGGACCGAAATAGAAGCCCGCGCCCCCGACGATCACCATCATCAACAGATCAAGCGAGAGCGACAGGTTGAAGGGAACGGGGTCGATATATTGCGTCAGCGGCGCGTAGAGCGCGCCGGCGACGCCGCCGAGCGCCGAGCCGATCGCGAACGCCATCAGCGTATAGCGGCGCGTGTCGACACCGAGCGATTGTGCGCGCAGCGGATTTTCGCGCAGCGCCATGAAGGCGCGCCCCCACGGCGAGCGGATCAGCCACCAAACCGCGAGCGACACGATCGCGAGCGAGCCGAGGCAGACATAATAGAACGGCAGCGGCTTGTTGGTCGCGAGCCCGAGGATGTGCGGACGCGGAATGTTGGAGATGCCGTAGATGCCGCCGGTGAGCCAGCTCTCGTTGCGGAACACCAGGAAAGCGAGGGTAGAGAAGGCCAGTGTGACGAAGGCGAGATAGTGGTGCTGCACGCGCAGCGCGGGATAGCCGAGCACCCAGCCGATCGCGAAGCTCAAGGCAATCGCAACCAGGATCGCGGCCGGCAGCGGCCAGCCATGCGTCGTCATGATCGCGGCGGCATAGGCGCCGATGCCGACGAACGCTCCCTGGGCCAGCGAGACCTGGCCGGCATAGCCCAGCGTGAGGTTGAGGCCCATCGCGGCGATGCTCATCACCGCCCACTGGCTCAGGATGAACAGGCCGTAGCGGTTGAAGTTCATGGGGACGATGATCAACGCGGCGATGACGGCAAGGCCGAGCGCGATCTTCAACGGTTTGGCGAAGCCGCTCATACCGTGCGCTCCTCGGCGCGGCCGAGCAAGCCCTGCGGCCGGAACAGGATCACGGCGATCAGGAAGATCATCGGCACGGCGGCACGGTACTGCGTCGAGACATAGGTCGCCGCGAGATTGTCGAGCACGCCGATCAGAAGGCCGCCGGCGATCGCGCCGCGTACCTGGTTGAAGCCGCCGACGATCGCCGCAATGAAGGCCGCCTGGCCCAGCACCTCACCGGACGAGAACTTTGCAAGGTAGATCGGTGTGATCAGCAGCGAGGCCAGCGCCACCAGGAAGGCGTTGATCAGGAAGGTCAACAGGATCATGCGCTCGACCGGCACGCCGATGATGCGCGCCACCGTCGGGTTCTGTGCCGCCGCTTGCATCTGATGCCCGAGCGAGGTGCGGTTCAGCAAGGTGGTCAGGCCCAGGACGGCGAGAATGGCGACAACGAGCACGCCGAGGCTCTGCAGCGAGACGGCGTGACCGAGGATGGAGATGTCGCCGGTCGGCACGATCGAGGGAAACGGCGAAGCCTCGGCGCTGAAGAACTGCTTCACCGCTTCCTTGATCCCGATCGCGAGCGCCATGGTCGCAATCGCCAGCGGCAGCACGCCGTGGCGCATCATCGGATCGACCAGCAGCAGCTTGAAGGCGAGGCCGAGCAGGATCATCGACAGGAGGATGCCGAGGATGATCGCGAGCCAGAACGGCGCGCCGACATGCATCGCGGCCAGCATCAGGAACGCCGGCAGCATCACGAACTCGCCTTGCGCGAAATTGATGGTCTGCGAGGTCTGCCACAGCAGCGTGAACCCGACCGCGACCAGCGCATAGATCGCGCCGGTGGCTAACCCTGCGACCAGTAGATCGAATAGGTTGGACATTTTCCCCTCTCTCCACTCCCTCGCTCCGCTCTTCCTTCTCCCTCTCCCCGTTCTTACCGGGAGAGGGCAGGGGTGAGGGGTCTCTCTCCGCGAATTCAATTGTCACCGTGACTGCGGCAGCACCCCTTACTCCACCCTCTCCCGGCGAAGAGCGGGGAAAGGGAGAGGAGAGATCTCTCCCCGCATCCGCCTTCGTGAAGCTTCGGCGAGACAGGCGCGGGGAGAGGCGAAGATTCCCTCACTTCAACTTCGGCAGCACCTGCTTCACGACCTGCTTGCCTTCGACCACCTCCACCAAGAAGCTCTGGCGATCGATGTCGCCGTTCTGGTCGAAGGTGACGTCCATCAGGATGCCCGGCTCGTCCGCGGGCTTGATGGTGAGGCCGTGCAACGTGTCGGCAAACTTCTTCGGGTCGACCTTGCCCATCTTCTCGGTGGTGGCCTTCACCATGTAGACGGCGAGGTAGCCCTTCAGGCCGTTATGATCGGGGACGTAATTGTACTTCTTGGAGAACCTCTCGCGGAACGCCTTGACCAGATCGACCGGCGCATCCGTGGTGAGGCCGACATGGCCACGCGCGCCGTTGGCCGCATCGCCGGCGAGCTCGATCACCTTCTGGCCGATCAGCGTGGTCTCGCCCATCAGCGGCGCGGTGACGCCCTGGCGCTTCAGCTCTTTGAGGATGCGCGCGCTCTCTTCCTCGTTGAGATAGACGAAGACGGCGTCTGGGTTCGCAGCCTTGATCTTGCCGACATCGGCGGCGAAGTCGGCCTGACCCGCCTCGGTGGAGAGGTCGGCGACGACCTTGGAGCCGAGCCGATCGAGCTCCTTGACCACGACGTCGCGGCCGCCGCGGCCGAAATCGTTGTTGACCCAGACCACCGCGACCGTCTTCGCCTTCATCTCGTCGTGGATGTACTTTGCGACCTTCGGCATCGAGGATTGCTGGCCGAACGAGGTGCGGAACAGGAACTTGTTGCCGGCTTGCGTCAGCTCGGCGGCTTCACCGCCCATGATCTGCGCGATGCCCGCCTCGGCCGCAAGCGGCGCGGTCACCTTCACCGAGCCGGAATAGCCGGGCCCGAGCAGCACATAGGGCTCGGCGTCGAGGGCCTTCTGCACCTGGGCGCGGGCGACGCCCGGGTTGGATTGCGAGTCGGCGTGGGTCACCTCCAGCTTGCGGCCGAGCACGCCGCCCTTGGCGTTGATCTCCTCGATCGCGAGGTCGATGCCGTTCTTCCAATTGGTGCCGACGGTGGCGCCGCCGCCGGAGAGTTCGGCGACGTCGGCGAGCTTGATCGCCTGAGCAAGGGCGCTCGTTGCCGTCATGGCGGTGAGCAGCGCGCCCACCAATAGCGTTGATTTCATCGTCCTCTCCTCCCGTTTCAAATCTCGCGAGCAGCCTTGTGCCGGCCGCTTCGCCTCAAGCTGCCTGATAGGCCGCGCTGCGCGCAGCCATTGCGGCATCAAAAGCTTCTCCCATGACATCGGTGGATGGGACAAGGCCGGTGAACAGTTCGAATGCGTCGGCGGCCTGATAGATCGCAAGCTCGCGCCCGGTCATGATCCGGGCGCCTTTCTCTCGCGCCGCGGCCAGCAGCGGCGTGATCAGCGGCGAATAGACGGCGTCCGCGACCCACAGGTCCGGCCTGAGCAGTGCCGCCGGCACCGGCATGTCACGGCTCGGCAACATGCCGACTGGCGTGCCGTTGACGAGACCGGTTGCGCCATCGAGCGCATCCTCGACGCTTCCAGCCACCCTCGCGCCGCTCTGTCTGGCAAGCAGCGAGGCGAGTTTCTCCGCGCGTGCCGGCTCGCTGTCGAAAATGCGGATGTCGGCCACTTTCAGGCTCGCGAGCGCAAAGGCGATCGCCTTGCCGACGCCGCCGGCGCCGATCACGGCGACGGCGTTGCCGGACGGGGCCAGCAACGGCGCCACGGCCCGCGCAAAGCCGGTGGTGTCGGTGTTGTGCCCGGTCAGCCGGCCATCCCTGACCACGACGGTGTTGACCGCCCCCATGCTGGCCGCGCCCGGCGCCAGCGCGTCGAGCAGCGGGACCACTGCTTCCTTGTAAGGGTAAGTGACGTTGACGCCGGCAAAGCCGAGCCGCCTTACGCCTTCGAGCATCAGGCGCAGCTCGGCCGCGTCGGCGCCGGCGACCTCGATGAGCTGGTAATGGCCGCGCAGGCCAAGCGCCTCGGCGGCGCGCTCGTGCATGGCGGGGGACGCGGAATGCGCGATCGGGGCGCCGATCAGGCCTGTGAGAAGCTTCTTGCTGGCGGCGTATCCGCGCTTCGACATGGTTCCCTATCGTCTCGTTGGGAGCGTCCGGTCCCGGCCATTAGCGGGGAAACCTGCGCAATTCCAGCTGCGACGATAGTCTTTCCCCCGCCTAACACAATTACCCTTTTATCCGACAAACCGAACATGATGTTATTTCTTTCGCCCGCGTGCCAGGGTGCCCTTGCCATTGCCACGGGACGGCTCGACCGCGCGCATCTCGGTGCGCAGGGCTTCGATGAAGTACTCCGCATGCAGCGACAGCGGCGTGCCGCGCTTGACTGCGATGTAGGTGTCGAACCGCGTCGGCTCGGTGATCTTCAGAAGCTCGATCCCGGGATAGCCGCCATGGGCGACCGTGAACTGGTCGATGATGGCGATGCCGAGCCCCGCCTTCACCAGCGCGCAGACCGTGGTGCCGAAGCGCGCACGGATGGTGATGTTGTAGTCGAGCCGGTTGCGCGCGAAGATCTCGGCCATGATCCGGCCGTAAGGGTCGTTGGGATCGATGCCGATCAGCGGATAGCGGGTGATCTCGGCGGCGGAAACCTGCTTGCGGCCGGCGAGCTCGTGACCCGCCGGCACGATGCAATAGAGCTCGCCCGAGGCAAGCGGCATGAAGTCGAGCCCGGAATGCTCCAGCCGGTAGCTCATCGCCACGCACTCGCCGCGGCCGAGCATCAGGTAGTCGATGGCCTCCTCGAGCTTGAGGATGTTGATGTCGATGCCGAGATCGGGATAGCGGCGGCGGACACGCTCGATGGCGCGCGGCACCATTACCTGTGAGATGCTCGGCACCGAGCCGATGCGCAGCTCCGAGAGGCCGCCGCGGCCGATCTTGGAGATGATCTCGGAGAGGTCGTCGACCTTCTTATAGACGCCGTTGATCTGCTCGAAGATGTTCTCGGCTTCCGGCGTCGGGAAGTAGCGCCCGTTCTGGCGCTGAAAGAAGCGGATGCCGAGCGACCGCTCGGTGTATTTGACGAGGCGGCTGATCCCGGGCGCCGAGACGTTGAGCAGCTTTGCCGCACCGCCGATGGTGCCCGTCACCATCACGGCACGGATCACTTCAACCTGGCGCAGCGTCATCATGGCGTTGAAATGTCCCTGGCATCGACAAGAGATCGTGGCGGCGATCATCTCACGAGAAATGCGATGTCATCCAGCGGCAAGTGTGTGCGATGTGGACGGAGGCTGGCGGGCTGCCCTACCCTCCCCTGGAGGGTAGGGGAATCGCATATGGTGCTGGCAGGGTGTTGCCAAGCGGTTGGAACTGGATTCTTTGGGTGTCTCTCGATTCCAGAGGGAGACCTGAATGCGCAAGCTCAAGCGCCTGTTTCGATCGCTCAAGGACCCGCGCGCCAGCAACACCCGACATGATCTTGTGGAGATCCTCGTCATCGCCTTGGCGGCGACGCTGGCTGGCGCCAAGACCTGCACCGAGTTCGAGTTCTTTGGCCAAGGCCGCGAGGAGCTGTTGCGGCGCTTCCTGGAGCTCAGGCACGGCATTCCGAGCCACGATACGTTCAGCAATGTCTTCCGTGCGCTGGACCCGAAGGGGCTGGAAGCGGTTTTGCGCAAGTTCAGCAAGAGCTTCGGCATCAAGGGGGTGGTCAGCATCGACGGCAAGGCGCTGCGCGGGGCCTACACGCGGGGCCGGCAGGCCACGCCGCTGCATATGGTCAATGTCTGGGCCGCAGGCACTCGCATGGCGCTGGCTCAGAGAAAGGCTCCCAACCGCAACGAGGTTGCCGGGGCTCTCGAAGTTCTCGCGCTGCTCGATCTGGACGGGGCTCTTGTCACCGCCGATGCCTTGCATTGCCGGCCCGACACCGCGCAGGCCATCCGCGACCGGAAGGGGCACTACGTGTTGGCCATCAAGAGTAACCGTGGCCGGCTCTTCAAGGCCGCCAAGACGTTGGTCGATACAGCCCGAAAGCCCGCGCGAGCGAGTCAACGAAGAGCCACTGCCCACGGTCGCGCCGAGCGCCGGCAGGCCATCGTCGCGCCGGCTCCTCAGTTGGCGAAGCAATACGACTTCCCCGCTATCGCCGCAGTCGGTCGCATCGACAGCTGGCGCGCAAACTCTGGCAAGACCGCCAAGCATACGGTCCGATACTTCCTCGCCTCGCGCCTGCTGTCGGCCAAAAAGCTGCTCGAGGTCGTGCGTGCCCACTGGAGCATCGAGAACAACCTGCACTGGGTTCTCGACGTTCTGTTCGACGAAGATGCCTGCCGCAGCCGCAAAGATCACGCCGCCGAAAATCTCGCCCTCATCCGCAAGCTGGCCATCAATACCCTGCAGGCAACGCCCGGTCCTGCCCGCATCAGCCACAAAATGCTCCAAGCCAGATGGAATAATGACTTCCTTCTCTCCGCCCTCGCCCATATGCGATAGCCCTACCCTGGAGGGGGAGGGTCGATCGCGCGCAGCGCGAGCGGGGTGGGGTGATCTCTCCACTCGGGCACTGTTCGTCGCGGAGGGACCGTCACCCCACCCCGTCTCATATTTCGCTGCGCTCAATATGAGCCGACCCTCCCCCTCCAGGGACCCTCCAGGGGAGGGTAAGAGCGACGCTGACTCGTGGCTGACGATGGCGGAGTAATTTCCCGGTCAAAGCGTTTCGACCGAAATCCGCGCGTTCAGATGGAGAGGCGTCCTCCTGGCGCGATCTGTTGCTCTTTCTGTTGCAACGGCGCTCTAGCTCGCCGGCCCTTCCGGCAACACGCTCTCGGCTAGCTCCGCGCGCTCGCTTTGCAGCACCTCGCGCGCAAACTCGATGATCTTCTGCTTGTTGGCCGTTTCGCGGACGGCGAAAAACACGCGGTTCAATTCCAGGCCGAGCACGCTGTTGAGGGCGATGTCCTCGTCTTCCATGGTGGTTTTCCCGCTTCGGACGCGTTCAGGTGTAACTGGACCTCACTTCCTCCACAAGTAGATTAAATCTTCGCAGCAGACGGAACACCGGCAAACTACGGAGCAGCGAAATTGGGGCAGCCCCCAAATACATGTACATGCTATATGGGAGGCCAGGGTCAGGAAACGCACTGATGTCTGCCGCAGATGCCGTGGATTATGGCCGGGAGGCGCTCGACTTCATCGAGGGGCTTAGCGCCTACACGAAGATTCCGGACGCCGTGGATGCGCTCTCGACCGCCTTCGCTCGGTACGGCTTCGAACACATCATCGTAACGGGCCTGCCCAATCCCGATCAGCGCTTCTCCCAGATGGTGCTCGCCAAGAAGTGGCCGGCGGAGTGGTTCAGCCTCTACACCCAAAGGAGCTACGATCGCGTCGATCCCGTGATCCGCAAATGCCGGCAGACGGTGAACCCTTTCGAGTGGTCTGAAGCGCCGTATGATCCGGAGCTAGAGCCGGGCGCGGTGGAGGTGATGCGGCGCGCCGCCGATTTCCGCATGTCGCGCGGCTTCGTGGTGCCGATCCACGGCTTGACCGGTTATGAGGCCGGCGTCTCGCTCGGTGGCGTCCATCTCGATCTCAACGCCCGCAGCAAGCCGGCGCTGCATCTGATCGCGATGTACGGCTTTGATCACATTCGCCGTCTGCTTGATCCGGCGCCGCATCCGTCGACCCGGCTCACCCCCCGCGAGCGCGAGGTGCTCGCCTGGGCCTCCCAAGGCAAGTCCGCCTGGGAGATCGGCGAGATCCTCAACATCACGCAACGCACGGCGGAAGAGCACCTTGCAACTGCCGCGCGCAAGCTCGGCGCCGTCAACCGGACGCATGCGGTCGCAATCGCGATCCGCCACAGAATCATCACTCCTTGAAATCGTCGCCTACTGGGAAATTTCCCAATAGTCGGCTTTGCCTTTTTCGTTGAGGCTTCCCCCATTTCGAGCCATGGGGGAGTTCATGATTCATGTGATTTCTGCCGTCAATCGGCACCTCTACGAGGGTGTCCTGGAACAGCATTTTCGGGTCCGTCACGAGATCTTTGTCGAGGAGCGGAATTGGGAGGCACTGCGCAAGCCCGACGGTCGCGAGATCGATACCTACGACAATGAGGACGCGGTCTACCTTCTGGCTCTCGAAAGTGGCCGGGTGCTCGGCGGCTCCCGCCTGTATCCGACCACCAAGCCGACGATGATGGGCGAGGTCTTCCCGCATCTCGCCGCGGTGCGCGGTTGCCCATCGGACCCGCTGGTCTGGGAGTGGTCGCGCTTCTTCGTTTCGCGCGAGCGCCGCGACGGCGTGTTCAATCTGCAATTGATGGCGGCAGCGCAGGAGTTCTGTCTCGATCAGGGCCTCGAGCGGCTCTGTCTCGTCATGGAGACCTGGTGGCTACCGCGCTTCCATGACATCGGATTCGTCGTGACGCCGCTGGGATTACCGGCGCTGGTCGAGAATTCCTGGACCATGGCCGCAACGATCGATATTCGGCAGGAGTCGCTTGATATCGTGCGTGACCGTATCGGGATGACGAGCGTCGTCCAGCAGGACGGTCCGCGTATCGACTGCATCGCCCGTGCCAACCTCTGCGGCTGCGCCGCGCAACGAAAGAGCGCCTGAGATGTCGAACATGATGCGGGACAGCCAGATCATGGCGCAAACGAAGGACGAGAACCTCTGCTACATGTCCGACATGGCGCTCGAGCTGGCGCAGATGGCGGACGATTCTGGATTGGCGACGCTCGCCTATCTGTTCCGGATGGCAGCGCTGGAGGCCTCGACGGCCAACAGCGTGCTCGCCGAGCCCGACGACCTCCCCCGGCAGATGACGTCGCACTAAAGCATGATCCGGAAAAGTGCGAAGCGGTTTTCCGGAAAGATCATGCGTAAACAACAAGCTAAAGCGCGATGACGATTCATCCAAATCTCATCGCGCGTTAGACTTCCCTGCCTTCCGACGAACTTGCACCCTCTCTTCGGTCCGCCGGCGAGAGGGTGTTGGTTTGGGTGCGGCAGGTTGCCCCAGCCGGCACGGCAGCATTCTTGCGCGATCGATTTCGATCGCATGCGTCGGCATGCAACAAAGTGCATGTTTGGTGTCGAATCGCTCTTGCCTCGGAACGATACTGCCATTACCCATTTTTCGGCCTTGAAGAGGCAGGGGGAGCTCTTTCACTGATGGCGACCGTGTTCGAACATCGGCGCGACGCTACGCGCGCCTGAAAGAGTCTTGATGCTGCTCGTCGTCGAACAGTTCTTGAACGGATTGCAGTTCGGCCTGCTGCTGTTCCTGCTCGCCGCGGGCCTGACGCTGGTGTTCGGGATCATGGATCTCGTCAACCTCGCGCACGGCTCGCTCTACATGATGGGCGCGTACTTTGCCGCGACCTTTGCGGCCTGGACCGGCAGCTTCGTGCTCGGCGCGCTGATGGCGTTAGGGGCTACGCTGGTACTCGGTATCGTGCTGGAGGTGACGGCGCTGCGGCATCTTTATGGCCGCGATCATCTCGACCATGTGCTCGCAACCTTCGGCCTGATCCTGTTCTTCAACGAGGCCGTGCGGCTGATCTGGGGCCCGGCAGGCCTGGCGCTGCCTTTGCCCGCCTGGCTCACGGTGCCGGTGCCGATCCTGCCCGGCATTCACTATCCGGCCTATCGCCTCGCCATCATCGTGGTGGCGCTGCTGGTTGCGCTGCTGCTCTATCTCGGCGTGATGCGTACCCGCATCGGCATGCTGATCCGTGCCGGCGCCTCCAACCGCGAGATGATCGGCGCGCTCGGCATCAACATCAAGTTGCTCTACACGCTGGTGTTCGGCTTGGGGGCTGCGCTCGCGGGCCTCGCCGGCCTGATGCAGGCGCCGATCCTCACCGTGCAGATCGGCATGGGTGAGAACATCCTGATCCTCGCCTTCGTCATCATCGTGATCGGCGGCATCGGCTCGATCCGCGGCGCGTTCCTCGCCGCGATCTTCGTCGGCATGATCGACACGCTCGGCCGTGCCTTCCTGCCGAACTTGTTGCGCCAGGTGCTGAGCGGCGCCGCCGCCTCCACCGCCGCGCCGGCGCTGTCCTCCATGCTGATCTATCTCTTGATGGCGATCGTGCTGGTGGTGCGGCCGGAGGGGCTGTTTCCGGCCCATCGCAGATGAAGAGCTTGCGTCGATGAAAGGTCTGAGCGTGAGCAAGGCCGTCACGGCCCTGATGCTGGCGGGCCTCGTGCTGCTGCCGCTCTATTCGTCTCTGTCCGGCAACATCTTCATCCTGACGCTGTTCACCCGCATCGTCATCCTGGCGCTGGCGGCGGCGAGCCTCAACCTCATCATGGGCTTTGGCGGCATGATGAGCTTTGGTCATGCCGCCTATCTCGGCATCGGCGGCTACGCCGTCGGCATGCTTGCGCAGGAAGGCGTGGGTTCCGGCTTCATTCAGTTTCCGGTGGCGCTCGCGGCCTCCGCGATCTATGCGCTCGTGATCGGCGCGCTCTCTTTGCGCACCCGCGGCGTCTATTTCATCATGATCACGCTCGCCTTCGCGCAGATGGCCTATTACGTCGCCTCGGGGCTGGCGCGCTACGGTGGTGATGACGGCCTGACCATCTACAAGCGCAGCGACTTCTCGGGGCTGATCGACCTGTCGAACCGCACGCAGTTCTATTATCTCTGCCTCGCCTGCCTGTTCGGCGTCATCTTCCTGATCTGGCGCATCGTCAATTCGCGCTTCGGCCTCGTCGTGCAGGGCCTGCGCTCCAACGAGCAGCGCATGCAGGCGATCGGCTTTCCGGCCAAGCGCTACCAGCTGGTCTGCTTCGTCATATCAGGCACGATGTGCGGCCTTGCCGGCGCGCTGCTCGCCAACAACACCGATTTCGTCAGCCCGGCCGTGATGTACTGGACGCGTTCCGGCGACCTCATGGTGATGGTGATCCTGGGCGGCATGGGCACGCTGTTCGGCCCTGTGATGGGCGCGGTGGTCTATCTGCTGCTGGAAGAGTTCCTGTCGCAGATCACCGAATATTGGGCGCTGATCATGGGTCCGCTGTTGCTGCTCATCGTTCTGTTCGGCCGCGGCGGCATCATGGGCGTGCTCGGGAGGGCTGGCCGTGGCTGAACCCCTGCTCCGCGTCGAAAAGCTGGTGCGCCGCTTCGGCGGCATCATCGCGACCGACAACGTCTCGCTCGACGTCGCCAGCGGCGAGCTGCATGCCATCATCGGTCCGAACGGCGCCGGCAAGACCACGCTAATCAGCCAGCTCACCGGGCATCTCGCGCCGCATTCCGGCAGCGTCTCGCTGGCCGGGCGCGACATCACCTATTTGCCAGCCTATCGCCGCTGCGCGCTCGGCCTTGCGCGCTCGTTCCAGATCACTTCGCTGCTGCTCGACTTCACCGCCGCGGACAATGTCGCGCTCGCGGCGCAGGCGCATGCCGGCACCTCGTTCCGCTTCTTCGCCAACGCGCGCAAGGAGACGGGCCTGCGCGATGCCGCCCATGCCGCGCTCGACCGCGTCGGTCTCGCCCATCGCGCCGATGTGCTGGTGTCGAAGCTCAGCCATGGCGAGCGGCGCCAGATCGAGCTTGCGGTCGCGCTCGCCAGTAAGCCGAAATTGCTACTGCTCGACGAGCCCATGGCCGGCCTCGGCGTCACCGAATCCCAAGGCATGGTCAAACTGCTCCAGGAGCTGCGCAAAGAAGTCTCGATCGTGCTGGTCGAGCACGACATGCCGGCGGTGTTCGCGCTCGCCGACCGCATCTCGGTGCTGGTCTATGGCCGCGTCATCGCCTCCGGCGATCCGGCCGCGATCCGCCAGAACGAGGACGTCAAGCGCGCCTATCTCGGCGATCAGCATGTGGTGACGCATCATGGCTGACACGCTGCTCGAGATCGACGGCATCGAGACCTGCTACGGCCTCTCCCAGGTGCTGTTCGGCCTGTCGCTGTCGATCAAGCCGGGCGAGATGGTCTCGCTGATGGGCCGCAACGGCATGGGCAAGACCACGACCATCCGCTCCATCATGGGACTGACCCCGGCACGCGCCGGGACCATTCGCTTCGCGGGCGCCGAAGTGCGGCAGCTTCCGTCCTACAGAATTGCCAAGCTCGGCGTCGGCCTCGTTCCCGAGGGACGTCAGATCTTCCCGAACCTCACCGTGCGCGAAAACCTCGTCGCCGCCGCGGCTGATCGTTTCGGCAGCAGCAATCCCTGGACGCTCGCCGCGATCTACGTGCTGTTCCCGCGTCTGGCCGAACGCGCCGCCAACATGGGCAACCAGCTTTCCGGCGGCGAGCAGCAGATGCTCGCGATCGGCCGCGCGCTGATGACCAACCCGAAGCTTCTGATTCTGGACGAAGCGACCGAGGGCCTCGCGCCCCTGATCCGCGAGGAGATCTGGAATTGCCTGTCGCTGCTCAAGAACCGGGGACAGTCGATCCTGGTCGTCGACAAGAACGTCGACCATCTCGCCCGCATCTGCGATCGCCACTACATCATCGAGCGCGGCAGAACCGTATGGAGCGGCACATCGAACGAGCTGATGGCGGCGCCGGATTTGCAGCACAAATATCTGGGGATTTGAGGCGCCGCTCTCTCCCCGTCATTGCGAGCGCAGCGAAGCAATCCAGATTGCCGCTGCGGAAAGATTCTGGATTGCTTCGCTTCGCTCGCAATGACACAGGAAAGGGCGGTGCGCCCTTGCCAACAAATCCCGTGGCGGTGCAGCTCGTGGATCACGCGAGCCTCGATCGACGCACTCAGTGGCGGCTAACGCGCCAGCCGATGCGTGCCGATCTCGATCAGGGTGGACCGGCATGACAGGCGATAGATCAGGCTGAACAATTGATCCCACATGATCGAACTCCGCTGTTGATCATGGAGCGGCAGTCTAGGCACGGTGTCTTTCCGCCGTTTTTCGAGGGAGACGGAAAATGGCTTCGTCGGACCGCTGCGGGATGTCGTCGGAACAGGGGAGACGAAGTCGTCTCACGGAAGCGTGAGGCGGATCGTCCTCAAAACATCTCGAAATATTCGCGATGCTCCCAGTCGGTCACTTCAGACAGGAAGCGATCGATCTCGGCGTTCTTGATGTGGGCGTAGTAGTCGACGAATTCAGCCCCGAGCTTCTCGCGGAAGAACGGGTCGTCCTTCAGCGCGGCGACTGCATCGCGCAAGCTTTTCGGCAATGGCGGCGCTTTGGTCTCGTAGGGCGTGTCGGCCGAGGGGCCGGGATCGAGCTTGCGGTCGACGCCGTCGAGGCCTGAGAGAATCTGCGAGGCCATGTAGAGATAGGGATTGGCGGCGGGCTCGCCGATGCGGTTCTCCAGGCGCGTTGCGGCATCGCCGGCGCCTCCGAGCACGCGGATCATCACGCCGCGATTGTCGCGGCCCCAGATCGCGCGGTCCGGGGCCAGCGAATAGGACCGATAGCGCTTGTAGCCGTTGATGGTCGGGGTCGTGAACACGGTCGATGCGCGCGCGTGGTCGAGCAGGCCGGCGAGATAGGCCCGGCCGAACGCGCTGAGCGGCTCGCCCTCCGCATTCGCCATGAATTGGTTCTCGCCGCTCGTGCGCGAGACGATCGACTGATGCAGGTGCCAGCCGCTGGCGAACACGTTCGGCAGTTTTGGGCGGCACATGAAGGTGGCGTGATAGCCATGGCGTCGCGCGATCTGCTTCACGGCAGAGCGGAACAGCACCATGTTGTCGGCGGGCTCCAGCCCTTTCCTCGGCTGGAAGGTGAACTCGCACTGGCTGGGTCCGAACTCGACCTCGACCGAGCGCAAGGGCAGCTCAAGCGCGACGATGTCACGCCGCAAGATCTCCAGCACCGGCTCCATCTGATCGAAGCGCTGCTCGGTGAGATATTGATAGCCGTGGCTGAGCAGGCTCACCGATGGCGGTGTGCCCGGCTGGCCGGCATCCTCCGCGCGCATGTGCGGATCGTCGAGCCTGAAGATGTGAAATTCCACTTCGAGGCCCGCGATGAAGTCGTAACCACGCGTGCCGAGCTCATCGAGCACGCTCTTGTAGAGCCGGCGGGTTGCGAACGGCACTGGGCGGCCGTCGTTGAAATAGAGGTCGCACAGCACCCAGCCCGTCGCCGGGGCCCATGGCAGCACGCGAAACGTGGTGGGATCGGCGACCATCAGCACATCGGCCGCGCCCTCCATCTCCTTCATGCCGAAGCCGCCGCCTGACGTGAACACCGGAAACACCGTGCGGTGCGAGGTGTCCTTGGCGAGCATCGTCGTGGTGATGGAGCAGCCGCTTTCGAGCGAGGCGATCGCCTCGGCGGCGACGACGGTCTTGCCGCGCAAAATGCCGTGCTGGTCGGGGAAGGCGAGGCGGATGACCTCGAGGTTCTTTTCCTCGGCGATACGGCGCATGCGCGTTGCCGCATCTTTCTGCTCATCCGACCACAGCGCATGGCGCGCGACGAAAGTCACTTTGCTACTCCTTCAGTCGTGAGGCTCGAAGCATGCGCCACATTCTCCGTCATTGCGAGGAGCTCTTGCGACGAAGCAATCCAGCAATGCGCCGGCGGTGACAGACTGGATTGCTTCGCTTGGCTCGCAATGACGGGAATAGACGTCACTCCGCCGCCGTCAGCCGATGCACCTTGCCTTCGATCTCCTTCGGCACCGGCGCCGTCCAGGGCGCGCCGCGGCGGCGCTTGACGTCGACTTCCATCCAGTAGGTCTCCCAGCCCCGCGTCGGCCCGATGCCGTCCATCGTCGCCGGTCCCTGGATGCTGCGTGCGTTGGCCTCGTCCAGGAACAGCATCGGCTTCTCGCCGTTCTGGACCTTCTCGATCTCCTGCCGCAGCAGGCGGCGGTACTGCACGATCGCCTTGTCGGACTGTCCGAGATGCTCCTTGGTGCGGTCCTGAATCGCGCCCATCGATTCCACCGCCCATTGGTCGTGCACGTTGATGTCGTTGCCCATGCCGGTATAGGTCGCGGTCTGCTGCTCGTGCGGATCGAAACCGTAATCGTTGCTGCGGTTCTTGCGCGATTTGTAGTCGGGCAGCTCATAGAGCTCGAGCCGCTGGTCGCGCATTTTCTTCTCGTCGACCGGGTTCGTGTAGCTGGTGAAGATCGCGTACCAGTAGCAGTTCTCGTCATCGACGGGCACGTGCCACTGCGTGATCGTCATCTCCGTGCTCATGGGGATGACGAAGCCGTGCGGGAACAGCTGGTTGGTGACGCGCACATGCGTCCGTTCCGCGTCGATCTCGCGCAGCGCGATCAGCCGCAGGCCATATTCGGTGTGCTCGACATTGATGATCGGGCGGTCGTATTCGCGCAGGATCTTCGTCATCGGCAGGTCGGAGCCGGCCGAGGCGCCGCGGAATTGCTTGCCGTAGGCGGTCGAGGTGTCCTCGTCCTCGAAGAAGCGGTGCAGGTAGGAGGCGTGGGCGGGATCGATGCCGACCTCCAGCGCCTGCAGCCAGTTGCAGGCCATGTGCCCCTTGAACGCGAACGTATGGCTGCCCGGCGCGATGAAGCAGTCGATCTCCGGGAATGCGGGCGGCGCACTCTCGCCGAGATAAGCCCAGAGGATGCCGCTCTTCTCCACCACGGGATAGGAGCGCTGGCGGATGTTCTGGCAGAGTTTTGAATCCTTCGGCTCGGCCGGCGTCTCGATGCACTGGCCGGTGGCGTCGAATAGCCAGCCATGGAAAGCACAGCGCAGGCCGCCATGCTCCAAACGCCCGAAGGCGAGGTCGGCGCCGCGATGCGCGCAGTGGCGGTCGATCAGCCCATAGCGTCCGCTCTCGTCGCGAAACAGCACCAGGTTCTCGCCGAGCAGCCTGACGGGACGGATCGGCCGCGCGCCTTCCAGCTCATCCACCAGCGCCGCCGGCTGCCAGTAGCTCCGCATCAGCTTGCCGCAGGGGTCCTTCGGCCCGGTGCGGGTGATCAGGTCGTTCTGCTCCTGGCTCATCATGGCGCGTGCATCCTTGTGGAGGCGATTGTTCGCCTATTGAACGAATGGGCGAATTATGCCATGCCTTGGAGCGGCAGCAAGCACTATTTTGCAGGATTGTCCCGAAGCCATGCCCAAGCTGAAGCGCAGCGAGAGCGACGAGCGCGCGACGGACTTCGTCGAGGCCCTCGATCGCGGCCTGCGGCTGCTGCAGTGCTTCGGCACCACGGCCGGCCCGATGACGCTGAGCGATCTCGCCCGCGCCGCCGATCTGCCGCGCGCCACCGCACGGCGCATGCTGTTCACGCTTCAGCGCGGCGGTTACGTCTCCGGCGATGGCAAGTTGTTCTCGCTGACCCCGCATGTGCTGACGTTGGCCGCATCATATTTGCGCTCGAGCCAGATCATTGCCGTACTTCAACCCGTGCTCGACCGCATCGCGACCGCGGCGCAGGAAATCTCCTCGCTGGCGGTGCTCGATGGTGACGATGTCGTGTTCATCGCCCGCGGCGGCCCGACGCGGGTGTTCTCGGGCGGATTGGAGATCGGCTATCGCCTGCCGGCCTTCTGCACCTCGGTCGGCCGCGCCATGCTGGGGCAGTTCGGCGATACCGATCTCGCCGCGCGCCTGAATGCGATGAAGCGCGAGGCGCTGACGCCGCAGACGGTGACCGACCCGAAGGTGCTGCTCGCGCGCATCACGGCCGACCGCGCGCAGGGTTATTCGCTGGTCGACCGCGAGGCCGAGCCGCATTTCCGCTCGATCTCGGTCCCCGTCCGCCGCTACGACGGCGTGATCGTCGCGGCCATCAACATGGGCGCGCATGTCGATCGCGTGCCGGCGCAGGAACTGATCGACCGCTTCCTGCCGCTGTTGCGCGAAGGCGCCGAGGCCGTGCGCTCGCAGCTTCTGTAGTTCCTCCCTCGCCTCGAAACCGGTGCTATAATCGTCGCCAGCACAAGAGAACAGGGAGGAGCCCATGCACCATACCATGGTTCCCAGTGATCGCGTGGAGCACGTTGCCGTCTACGGACGCGACGGCACGAAGCTCGGCACGATCGAACGGCTGATGCTCGACAAGATGAGCGGAATGGTCGCCTATGCCGTGATCAAGACCGGCGGGCTGCTCGGCACCCATCATCATTATCCGCTGCAGTGGAGCGCGCTGAAATACGATCCGGGACGGCAGGCGTTCCAGATCGACTCGACGCTGGAGGAGCTCAGCAGCGGCCCGTGCGAGTTCGACGGCGAGGCGTTCGACTGGGGCGACCGCTCGCGGCCGTATCCGCATCCGCATTACTGGTCGGTCTAAAGCGCGATGAGATTTGGATGAATCGTCATCGCGCTTTAGCTTGTTGTTTACGCATGATCTTTCCGGAAAACCGCTTCGCACTTTTCCGGATCATGCTTTAGCGGCGTCGCGAAGCGATACCCGGGAAGCTAAGACCCCGGACGTCGCTTCGCTCACCCAGGCTACGTCACGGCCGGTTGCGCATCCAATCGGCAAGACCGGACAGCGCCTGATCGAGATCCCGCCGCGCCGCGCTGTCTGTCACCGCTTCTTCCAGCGCGCCGCGCATGCAGAGCATCCACGCGTCGCGCTCGGCATCGCCGATGGCGAAACCGAAATGGCGCTGGCGCAGCCGCGGATGGCCCTTCTCGACGGAGTAAAGCCGCGGGCCGCCTGTCCATTCGGTGAGATAGCGTTTCAGCACGTCCCTGATCAGGCCGAGATCGGCCGCATGCATGGCGCGGATCACCTGCGCCTCCGGCAGCGTGTCCATGCGGTCGTAGAAGCGGTCGACCAGACGATCGATCGTGGCGCTGCCGCCGATCCGCTCGAACATGGAAATTGTGATGTCAGTGTCGGTCATCCCTACAGCGCCACACTGCGCAGCCCGAAGCTGCGGGCTTCGTTCTGCAGCACCGGCCGCACCGCATCGATCAGCCTTGCTGCGGCGTCATCCACCGACAATCCTGCCGTATCCACCACCGCGGTTGCGCGCGAATAGAGCGGCTCGCGGCTGAGCAGGATGTTGCGCAGCTCCGCCATCGCCGAGCGATCATCCGCCATCGGGCGCAGGTCGCCCTGGCGGCGCACGCGCGCCATGTGCTCTTGGGGCTCGGCCTTCAGCCAGATCGTGTAGAACGAGGTCAGGACCTGGTCGAAGGTCAAAGGCTCCGAGACGATGCCGCCGCCGGTCGCCAGCACCATCAGCTCGTTGCGCGCGAGCAGCTGCTGCAGCGCCGCCTGCTCCATGCGGCGAAAGCCTTCCTGGCCGTAGAGCGCGATGATCTCGGCGACCGAGAGCCCGTTCTGCTGCTCGACCTCCTTGTTGAGCTCGACGAAGCTCCAGCCGATCTTCTTCGCCAGCATCCTGCCGAGTGTGGACTTGCCGGCGCCACGCAAGCCGATCAGCGCGATGCCGCAGAATGGCGCGCGCCGCGGCGCGGAGGCGCTGCCCCCGGTGAGCAGATCTTTGGCCTGCGCGATCTGGCTGGGGGTCGCCTTGCGCAGGAGGTCGCGAAACATCTGCCAGTCCGGCGTCGGATCGGCGCTCGGCAGCAGGTCTTCGAGGTGTGCGCCCATCGCGTCGGAGACGCGGCGCAGCAGCACGATGGAGACGTTGCCCTTGCCGCTTTCGAGCTGCGCAATGTAGCGCTCCGAAATCCCAGATACCTTGGCGAGCACTTTGCGCGACATGCCGCGCAGTGCGCGCATGGTGCGTACGCGCTGGCCGAGCTGTTCGAGGAAGCGGGATTCGGCGTCGGGACTTTCGGTCATGAGATCTTGCATTGGATCGGCATCGTTGTCCCTCAGAAAAATTGCGGTCCGTCGACCTCAAGCACCATGAACCAATGCTTGCGATGCTCCGGAGGCCTTCTTTACAGGTGTCCTGCGGCGCGTTTTAATGAAACATAGTGCCTGCTGGCATTGACAGCAAGCCGTCGTGATGTCTTTCTATGAATTATAATTCTAAATTCGGGGGAGATGTCCGTGAGCGAGGGATCCTATAACGCGGTGACCTGGCTGCTCGACCGAAACGTCGAGGAGGGCCGCGGCAGCAAGCTTGCCTTCGACGACACCGTCTCGCGGCTCACCTATGGCGAGCTCCAGCAACAAACCCGGCGCGCCGCCAACATGCTGCGCCGGCTCGGCGTCCGCCGCGAGGAGCGCGTGGCGATGATCATGCTCGATACGGTCGATTTCCCGATCGTGTTCCTGGGCGCGATCCGCGCCGGCATCGTGCCGGTGCCGCTCAACACGCTGCTGACCGCGGACCAATACGCCTACATCCTCGCCGACTGCCGCGCGCGGGTGCTGTTCGTGTCCGAAGCGCTCTATCCCGTCATCAAGGACGTGGTCGGCCGCATGCCCGATCTCGAGTATGTCGTGGTCTCCGGCGCCAAGCAGAACGGCCACAAGCAGCTCGCCGAGGAGCTCTCAGGCGAGAGCGATCAGTTCACCACCGCCGCGACGCATGCGGACGAACCGGCTTTCTGGCTGTACTCGTCCGGCTCGACCGGCATGCCCAAGGGCGTGCGCCATCTGCATTCGAATTTGCAGGCGACGGCGGACACCTATGCGAAACAGGTGCTCGGCATCCGCGAAAGCGACGTGTGTCTCTCCGCGGCAAAACTGTTCTTCGCCTATGGCCTCGGCAATGCCCTGACCTTCCCGATGTCGGTCGGCGCCAGCGTGATCCTCAACAGCGAGCGGCCGACGCCGGCGCGCATGTTCGACCTGATGAACCGCTACAACCCGTCGATCTTCTACGGCGTGCCAACCCTGTTCGCGGCCATGCTCAACGACGAGACCGTGAAGGCCGAGCGTGGCGGCAAGGCCCTGCGCATCTGCACCTCCGCCGGCGAGGCGCTGCCGGAATCCGTCGGCATCAGCTGGAAGGCGCGCTTCGGCGTCGATATCCTCGACGGCGTCGGCTCGACCGAGCTGCTGCACATCTTCCTGTCGAATGCGCCCGGCGACATCAAATACGGCACGTCAGGTAAGCCGGTGCCGGGCTATGCAGTGCGGCTCGTCAACGAGGCCGGCCAGGACGTCGCCGACGGCGAGGTCGGCGAATTGCTGGTCGATGCGCCTTCCGCTGGCGAGGGTTATTGGAATCAGCGCCACAAGAGCCGCCGCACATTTGAAGGGCCGTGGACCCGCACCGGCGACAAATATGTTCGTGACGCGGATGGCCGCTACACCTTCTGCGGCCGCGCCGACGACATGTTCAAGGTCTCCGGCATCTGGGTCTCGCCTTTCGAGGTCGAGAGCGCGCTGATCACGCATCCGGCGGTGCTGGAAGCGGCCGTCGTGCCTGAGGCCGATCCGGAAGGCCTGTTGAAGCCGAAGGCCTTCGTCGTGCTGCGACCGGGCGCAACGACGACGGACTTGCAGGAGATGCTCAAGGAGCACGTCAAGCAGAAGATCGGTCCGTGGAAATATCCGCGCTGGATCGAAGTGGTGGACTCGCTGCCGAAGACCGCGACCGGAAAGATCCAGCGATTCAAGCTGCGGGAAGGGGCACATTGAGTGAGTTGGCGGCGAACGCGCTCGCTTACCCTCCCCTGGAGGGGTCCGGGACGAGCGTAGCTCGCCCGTGGGTCGGCACGCGATCGAGCGTAGCGAGACGCGTGACGGGGTGGGGTGATCTCTCAACGGGCACCGCACCCGCGGAGAGGCTGTCACCCCACCCCGCTTCACATCTCGCTGCGCTCGCTGTGAATCGACCCTCCCCCTCCAGGGGAGGGTGGGCATCTCGGTATTGGCTAGGAATGGGAATTGGACCATGACCAACCTCACCCCCACCGGCTTCCTCAGTATCGATGGCGCCAGCCTCGAATACAAATGGCTTGCGCCGCAATCGTCTGACGCCCCCACCATCGTCATGCTGCATGAAGGCCTCGGGTCGGCAGGCCTCTGGGGCGATTTCCCGGAGAAGCTGCAGCAGGCGACCGGCGCTGGCATCTTCGTTTACTCACGCGCCGGTTACGGGCAGTCCAGTCCGGTCGCGTTGCCGCGGCCGCTCGATTACATGCAGCGCGAGGCGCTGGACGTGCTGCCGAAGCTGCTCGATGCGATCGGGTTCAAGCGTGGCCTCCTGCTCGGCCATTCCGACGGTGCTTCGATCGCCACCATCTATGCCGGGGCGCATCAGGATCATCGCCTGAGCGGTCTGGTGCTGATCGCTCCGCATTTCATCGTCGAGGACATCTCGATCAAATCCATTGCCGCGATCAAGACGACGTTCGAGACCACGGATCTCAAGACAAAGCTGGCGCGCTGGCACAAGGACGTCGACAACGCCTTCTACGGCTGGAACGGCGCCTGGCTCGATCCAAAATTCCGCGATTGGGATATCTCCGAATATCTCGCCTATATCCGCGTGCCCATCATGGTCGTGCAGGGCGTCGACGACCAATACGGGACCTTGCGCCAAGCCGAGATCGCGCAGGAGGAATGTTATTGCCCGGTCGACCTGACGATCATTGCGGGCGCAGCGCATTCCCCGCATCGCGAGGTGCCGGGGCCCACGCTCGACGCGATCGCGCAGTTCGCAAGGGCGGCCTTGCGGGATGATCCGGGACTTCAGGCGGCGTGAAGCGCATCTGGGGGTGTCGCGTCAGATGAAGCAAAGTGCATATAAGGCCTAGATTCGGTCTAGACTTGTCCGATAAGATGCATTATTGTGCATCTAACGCTCAAACCAAAACCCATAATCAAGCTCAGGGATGACCAATGGCCGGGGAAGATCGGCGCCTCGCAGGCGGCGCGACGTTCATCGATTTCCAGACCGAACCGTCCCGCTACAAGCACTGGAAGCTCACGGTCGATGGCGACGTCGCGACGCTGACCATGGACGTCGACGAAAATGGCGGCCTGTTCGAGGGCTACCTGCTCAAGCTCAATTCCTACGACCTCGGCGTCGACATCGAGCTTGCGGACGCGATCCAGCGCCTGCGCTTCGAGCATCCCGGGGTGAAGGTCGTCATCATGCGCTCGGCCAAGAACCGCGTGTTCTGTGCCGGCGCCAACATCCGCATGCTCGCGGGCTCGACGCACGCCCACAAGGTCAACTTCTGCAAGTTCACCAACGAGACCCGTAACGGCATGGAAGACTCCTCGGAGAATTCCGGCCAGCGCTTCATCACGGTGGTGAACGGCTCGGCCGCCGGCGGCGGCTATGAGCTGGCGCTTGCGACCGACCACATCATCCTCGCCGATGACGGCTCGTCGGCTGTCGCGCTGCCCGAAGTGCCGCTGCTCGCGGTGCTGCCCGGCACCGGCGGCCTCACTCGCGTGGTCGACAAGCGCAAGGTGCGCCGCGACCACGCCGATGTCTTCTGCACCATCGAGGAAGGCGTGAAAGGCAAGCGCGCCGTGCAGTGGCGCCTCGTCGACGAGATCGCGCCGAACTCGAAGCTGGAAGCCAGGATCGCCGAGCGCGCCAGGGAATTTGCGGCCGCTTCGAAACGCACCGGCAGCGGCAAGGGCATTGCGCTGACGCCGCTCAAGCGCATCATCGACGACAACAGCATCCGTTACGGCTTCGTCACCGTCGACATCGATCGCACTGCTCGCATCGCGACCATCTCGATCAAGGCACCGGAGACCGCGCCGCCGGCCGACATCGACGCCATGATGGCGCAGGGGGCTTCGTTCTGGCCGCTCCAGGTCGCGCGCGAGCTCGATGACGCGATTCTGCATCTGCGCATCAACGAGCTCGAGATCGCCATGCTGGTGTTCAAGAGCCATGGCGACCGCGCCCATGTGCTCGCTTGCGATGCCTTCCTCGAAGCCAACAAGGCGCACTGGCTGGTCAACGAGATCAGGCACTACTGGAAGCGCGTGCTGAAGCGCATCGACGTCACCTCGCGTACGCTGGTGACGCTGGTCGAGCCCGGCTCCTGCTTTGCCGGCACGCTCGCCGAGCTCGTCTTCGCCGCCGACCGCTCCTACATGCTGATCGGCACGCGCCAGGGCGACAACCGCCCGCCGCCGTCGATCGAGCTCTCGGCGATGAACTTCGGTCCCTATCCGATGAGCCATGGGCTGACGCGGCTTCAATCACGCTTCCAGGCCGATCCGTCCGATGTGGAGCGCGCGGAAGCAACGCTCGGCACCGCGCTCGACGCCGAGCAGGCGGAAGAGCTCGGCCTCGTCACCTTCGCGCTCGACGACATCGACTGGGATGACGAGGTCCGCGTCTTCCTCGAGGAGCGCGCCAGCTTCTCGCCCGACAGTCTCACCGGCATGGAAGCGAGCCTCCGCTTCGTCGGTCCCGAGACGATGGAATCGAAAATCTTCGCGCGCCTCACCGCCTGGCAGAACTGGATCTTCCAGCGCCCCAACGCGGTCGGCGAGGAAGGCGCGCTGCGCCGCTACGGCAGCGGGCAGAAGCCGAAATTCGATATGACGCGGGTTTGATGACTTTCACTGCGTCATGGCCGGGCAGAAGCGCGAAGCGCGTCTTTGCACAAATGTCCCGGCCATCCACGTCCTTGGCTCAAAGAAGCAAGAACGTGGATGCCCGGCACAAGGCCGGGCATGACGGGAAGAGATCGCAAGGAGCACGGCCATGAACATGAACATCATGAACGTCGACTACTCGACCAAGATTCCCAACAACGTGAACCTCGCCGAAGACCGCCAGGTGCTCAAGGCGCTGGAAGGCTGGCATCCCGGTTACATGGACTGGTGGAGCGACATGGGCCCTGAGGGCTTCCAGGAATCGCTGGTCTATTTGCGCACGGCCTATTCGGTCGATCCGCGCGGCTGGGCCAAGTTCGACTACGTGCGCATGCCCGAATATCGCTGGGGCATTCTCCTTGCTCCGCAGGAAGAGAATCGCGTCGTTCCGTTCGGCGAGCATTATGGCGAGCCGGCCTGGCAGGAAGTCCCGGGCGAGCATCGCGCCATGCTGCGCCGCCTGATCGTGATCCAGGGCGACACCGAGCCCGCCTCCGTCGAGCAGCAGCGCCATCTCGGCAAGACAGCGCCCTCGCTCTACGACATGCGCAATTTGTTCCAGGTCAATGTCGAGGAAGGCCGCCATCTCTGGGCGATGGTCTACCTGCTGCAAAAGTATTTCGGCCGCGACGGACGTGAAGAAGCCGATGATCTGCTGCGCCGCCGCTCGGGCGATGCCGATGCGCCGCGCATGCTGGGCGCCTTCAACGAGGCGACGCCGGACTGGCTGTCCTTCTTCATGTTCACCTATTTCACCGACCGCGATGGCAAGATGCAGCTGCACTCGCTGGCGCAGTCGGGCTTCGATCCCTTGTCGCGCACCTGCCGCTTCATGCTGACGGAAGAGGCGCATCACATGTTCGTCGGCGAGACCGGCATCACCCGCGTCGTGCAGCGCACCTGCGATGCGATGAAGCAAGCCGGCATCAGCGATCCCACCGACATCGCCAAGGTGCGCGCGCTCGGCGTGATCGATCTGCCGACCATCCAGAAGAAGCTGAACCTGCACTACACGCTGTCGCTCGACCTGTTCGGCTCGGAGGTCTCGACCAACGCGGCCAACGCCTTCAACGCCGGCATCAAGGGCCGCTATCACGAGACCCAGATCGACGACGATCACCAGCTCAAGAATTCCACCTATCCGGTGCTCAAGCTGATCAACGGCGAGGCCAAGCTGGTCGACGAGCCGGCGCTGACCGCGCTCAACATGCGCCTGCGCGACGATTACACCCAGGATTGCATCAAGGGCATGCTGCGCTGGAACAAGGTGATCTCGACCGCGGGCTACGACTTCAAGCTGACGCTGCCCAACGTCGCCTTCCATCGCCACATCGGCGAGTTCAAAGACGTGCACGCGACGCCCGACGGCATCTTGATCGACGAGGCCACCTGGGCGAAGCGTCGGGATGAATGGCTGCCCTCGGCGAGCGACGGCGACTTCATCACCTCGCTGATGCAGCCCGTCACCGAGATCGGCCAGTTCGCCTCCTGGATCTCGCCGCCCAAGGTCGGCATCGACAACAAGCCCGGCGATTTCGAGTACGTGAAGATCGAGTCGTAACGGCTGCTCGCGAGGCGCGTCCGTCGCACCATACGAAGACTGTCATCACCCGCGAAAGCGGGTGATCCAGTACTCCGCGGCAGCAGTGATTGAGCCGATAGGCCGCGGCGTACTGGATGCCCCGCCTTCGCGGGGCATGACAGAGTGTGTAAGGCGCGGCCTTTGCCGAAGTCCTTCCCGCCTACCCTGCGATCTCCAGCCCTGCGTTCGCGTACACCACTCCGCCGTCGACCGCGATGGTGTTGCCGACCACATAATCGCCGGCGCGCGAGGCGAGATAGATCGCGACGCCGGCCATGTCCTCGTCGCTGCCGATCCGCCGCGCCGGAATGCGCTTTGCGACCTCGTCGGCATGGTCGCGCGCGGCGCGGTTCATGTCGGACTTGAACGCGCCCGGCGCGATCGCGGTGACGTTGATGTTGTCCTTGATCAGCTTCGTCGCCATGCGCCGAGTCAGATGGATCACGGCCGCCTTGCTGGCAGCGTAGGAATACGTCTCGCTCGGATTGACGAAGATGCCATCGACGGAGGCGATGTTGATCACCTTCGCCGGCCGCTCCGCGCTCGCGGCCGCGCGGAGCGGCTTCGCCAGCGCCTTGGTCAGGAAGAACAGCGACTTGACGTTGAGGTCCATGACCTTGTCCCAGCCGCTTTCGGGGAATTCGTCGAACTCCGCGCCCCAGGCGGCGCCGGCATTGTTGACGAGAATGTCGAGCTTCGGCTCCAGCCTGATGATTTCGCCGGCGAGCCTGTTGCAGCCTTCGACGGTGGAGATGTCGATCGGCAGCGCGATGCATTCGCCGTCATATTGCGCGGTGAGCTCTTGCGCGGTCGCCTCGCACGGGCCGGCCTTGCGCGCGGTGATGTAGACCTTTGCCGCGCCGGCGCTGAGGAATCCCGCCGCGATCATCTTGCCGATGCCGCGCGAGCCGCCGGTCACCAGCGCGACACGGCCTTTGAGCGAGAACAGATCGTTGAACATGGTACCTCCCTTGGTTGGCGCTCGTTGTGAGCGGGGCCGGGAGGGGAGTCAAGGAAGGGCCGCCAACTCCGCCCTCATCCCGAAGGAGCGCGTCAGCGCGTCTCGAAGGATGCGGGCGGCCCATCCTTCGAGACGCGCTCCTTCGGAGCGCCCTCAGGATGAGGTCTGACTATGCGGACGAATCAAGCCGCCGCGATCCGGCGAAAGCCATTCCACATCGCGGTCGCGGCGCCCGAGGTCAGCACCGGCAGGATCCGCGTGTCCTGGTAGTTGCCATTGAGTGAGACGCGGGGCAGCGCGGTCATGTGGCCGGCATTCTCCGCGAACAGCATGCCGGGCCGCGTCGTCACCGCGGTCTTGAAGCCGGCGGATGCGGCAAGGGCGAATTCGCGCGTCCCCGCGGCGTCGCGGTCGCCATAGGGATAAGCGAGATGCAACACGGGGCGCTCCAGCGCCTGCTCGATCCGCGCGCGGCTCACGGCCATCTCCTGCGCGGCGATGTCTTCCGCCTGCTTGGCGAGGTTGCAATGGCTGACGCTATGCGCGCCGATCGTGACCAGCGGATCGGCGGCAAATGTCTTCACCTCGGCCCAGGACAGGCACAGGCTGCGGCACAGCGCTGCCATGTCGACGTCGTATGTCGTGCACAGCGCCCCGATCTCGCGCGCCAGGTCGTGCTCGCCCGGCAGCGCACGCAGCCAGTCGTGCAGGCGGTCGAACGCCGCCTGCTTCGCCGCAATCGTCGTCGCATCGAGCCGCAGCGCGGAATGGCCGATTTTGACCTCGATCTGCTCGGCTTTGGCGATCACGGCCTCCAGTGCTGTCCACCACAATCGTCCGGTGCCCTCGGCAAAATCGCTCGCGACATAGACCGCCAGCGGCGCGTCAAATTCGCGCAGCACCGGCAATGCGTAGTCCAGATTGTCGCGATAGCCGTCGTCGAGGGTGAAGGCGGCGAAGCGGCGGTCGAACCGGCCCTGCACCAGCCGCTCATGCAGTTCGTCCATGCTGACGATGTCGATGTCGCGCGAGCGCAAATGGCGCAGCGTCGCACGGAGGAATTCGGGGGTGACTTCGAGATGCCTGTTCGGCTGGAACGCGGCCTCACGGGCCGGCCGCACATGGTGCAGCATGAATATGGCGCCGACGCCGGACAAAAGCGGGCGCAGCAGGTGGTGTGCCCCGCTGAAATAGAGTGCTCCCAGCCCGGCCCGGATGACGTTGTTACGCAATTGTTTCATGACCGGCTGGGGGGACTCTGGCATTCCGGTTTCAACTTACGGAAGAACCCTTGAAGAAAAAGTTATTCCGATTGTCCGGCCGGGGCCTTCGGTACGGCGCCATTTCCGGTTTGACAGCCTGCCAAGGGTTTGTTTTGTCTCCGTTTCCAGAGTTCGGGTCGTCGAATGCAGAAGCTTTTCAGTTGGGCCAGCAAATGGTGGCCGGGGCTGATCCCCCTGGCCGTCATGTGGGGATTTGCGGCCTGGAATAATACCTTACCGGTCGAGGCCGATCTTTCGGCCCGCAGTTCGGCTGCGCTGAAGGATACCGTTCTGGACAAGACCCGGATCGCGGTCGATGGCCGCGACGTCAGCCTTGCCGCGGATGCCTTTTCCGAGGAGGGGCGCCGCGACGCCGTGATGGCGGTCGAAATCGTCCCGGGCGTGCGGCTGGTCGACGACCGGACGCGCCTTGTTCCCGAGGCCAAGCCCTTCGTCTGGAACGCCGAGCGCGACGTGGTGCGGGTGACGCTGTCGGGCTCCGCGCCCTTGCCGTCGATGAAGGCGCGGCTGACCGAGGCTGCCCGCAAGGAGGTCGGCGGCGTCGAGGTGGCCGACCAGATGGGGCTGGCCCGCGGCGCGCCGCCTCGGTTCGAGGCCGCCGCGATGCTGTTGCTGGATCAGATCGGCAAGCTCAAGGACGGCAAGATCACGATCACGGACACCAAGGTCAATCTGTCGGGCATGGCGCGCGAGCTCGGCGGCCGCGAATCGATCGCAGCGGCGCTGAAGAACCTGCCGGAGGGTTTTTCGATTGCCGCCAACGAGATCAAGGCGCCGCCCTATATCTTCCAGGCCTACAAGGATCCGGTGGCAGCGACGGTGACGCTGACCGGCTACGTTCCCGACAACAACGTCCACGCGGCGATCGCCACCAGCGCGTCGCGAAAGTTCTTCACCGAGAAGGTCGTCGACAATCTCAAGGCCAGCATCGGCGCACCCGGCGCCTTCAGCACGGCAGTCGTCGCAGCGCTCGGCGCGCTGTCGCGGCTGTCGACCGGCACGCTCGTCGTCTCCGACCGCGAGGTGAAGCTGTCGGGCGATGCGCTTTACGAAGGAGCCGCCAACGACATCCGCGCAGGCCTCGGCAAGGACTTCCCGAAAAACTGGCAGTACAAGCCGGAGATCACCGTGAAGCCGGCGGCAGGCCCCGTCGACGGCACCGTGTGCCAGCAATTGTTCTCGGAACTCCTGACCAAGGGCAAGATCCGCTTCGCGACCAAGCGCGCGGAGATCGATCCTGACTCGGCCGGCATCCTCGATCGTCTCATCGAGACCGCGCTGCGCTGCCCCACCACCAATATCGAGGTCGTCGGACACACCGACGCCGACGGCGGGGACTCCTTCAACCAGGCGCTCTCGGAAAAGCGCGCGCAGGCGGTGATCGATTATCTGGTCAAGGCCGGCCTGCCCGCCAGCCGCTTCACCGCGGTCGGCCATGGCAGCACGCAGCCCGTCGCCGGCAACGACACCGATGAAGGCAAGGCGCAGAACCGCCGCATCGAATTTCTGGTGAGGTGACGATGCCTTATCTCGTCTCGTTCCATCTGGGCTGGCTGATCGGCTCGCTGCTGCTGGGCTTTTGCATGGGCTGGATCTCGGTGGTCCAGCGCGGCAACGGCACCTCGAAGGTGACGGCGCGCTGGCTCGCGGCGCTGGTTGCGGGCCTGGTCGCTGCCTCATTCACCCATGTGGTCCCCGGCCGTTTCGGCTACTGGCTCGATCTCGGGCTGGTCTTGTTCGCCTGCTACCTCGTCGGCTGCACCATCGGCGCCTGGTTGCGCGACCGGGTGGTCTCGCGCACCGTGCCGCCGGCCACTCCGTGATGTTGCCGTGCACCCTGACGTGACCAGCCGCCTCGATCATCCTCTTCAGCGGGCGGGCGTGCCCCATAGATTGACGTCGGCTTAACTCGTGACGGAACATTGCGCGGCCGAAATCATCAAAACTTCATGGCGTCTGCGCAAGATTGCCATGGAGATTCGCGTCGAGCCTTGCCGCCGAAAGCGCCAAGCCGTGCCCCAGGAGCCGTAACCCTGCCTAAAATATTGAAGGCACGTGTTTTTGTTCGAATTGGCGAATTCCACTTCGCCCGAAAACGCGCTAGTGGAGGGGGAGGGGGCATGCGCGATGCCGGAGCCGGCGGTGAAGGGCCGCCGCGTGCCTGTGCGTCGTTTGCCTGTTCGCCGGCCGTCCTGGCCGCTGAAGCGTTGTTCGAGGTCTAGATGCTGGAACCCATACGCAGGGCGATGACGTTTCTGCGCCAGAAGCAAATCCTGCATAAGCTTGGAGTTGTGATCAGCATCGCGGTCATCGGTATCGCTTGCTATGTGCTCTATCACATGCTGAGGGGCATCGATTTCAACGAGGTCCTCGAGGCGATCAAGAGCACCGAGCCGAGGCAGATCGCGATGGCGGCGCTGTTCGTCGCCGCGGGCTATTTCACCCTGACTTTCTACGACCTGTTCGCGGTGCGCGCGATCGGCCATGCCCATGTGCCCTATCGCATCAACGCGCTCGCGGCCTTCACCAGCTATTCGATCGGCCACAATGTCGGCGCGTCCGTCTTCACCGGCGGCGCGGTGCGCTACCGCATCTATTCGGCCTATGGGCTGAACGCGATCGACGTCGCAAAAATCTGCTTCCTCGCCGGCCTGACCTTCTGGCTGGGCAATGCCGCCGTGCTCGGCCTCGGCATCTCCTACCATCCGGAGGCCGCCGCCTCGATCGACCAGCTGCCGCCCTGGCTGAACCGGACGCTGGCGCTGATGATCATCGTCGCCCTGGTCGGGTACGTGGTCTGGGTCTGGACCCAGCCGCGGGTGGTCGGCCGCGGCCCGTGGACCGTGGTGCTGCCGGGCGGGCCGCTGACGCTGCTCCAGATCGTGATCGGCATCGTCGATCTCGGTTTCTGCGCGCTGGCGATGTACGTGCTGGTCCCGGACGAGCCCAATCTCGGTTTCGTCGTGGTCGCGGTGATCTTCGTCTCGGCGACCCTGCTCGGCTTCGCCAGCCATTCGCCCGGCGGCCTCGGCGTGTTCGATGCCGCCATGCTGGTCGGCCTCTGGCAGATGGACCGGGAGGAGCTGCTCGGCGGCATGCTGTTGTTCCGCGTCCTCTATTATCTGTCTCCCTTCGTCTTATCTGTAATCTTGCTGACGTTTCGAGAAGTTATCATCGGCGCGCGATCGAAGCGCCTGCAACAGGCGGCGCTCAAGCTGGACCCCGGCCCGGCGCCTGAAGCCGCCTATGTGAGAGAGCGCAGCGACAGCGGCGCCTGAACGGTGCCAAGTCCTTAGGACAAGTCCTCCAGGAGAAGCCCGTCCCGTGGCGATCGATGCCCCATCTTCTCCCTCCGCCCAGCCCTGGTCCGATCGGCTGCGGCACTCGACCATCATCCTGATCGCCGCGGCGCTGGCGCTGTCCGTCGTGGTCTCGCTCGGCGAATTGTCGGCGCTGCACGCCGCAATCGTGTTCCTCTGCATCGCGGCGGCTGCCCTGATCCCGTGGCGGCTGCACGATCCTGCCGCTTCCCGCGACGACGTCAGCCGCATCAACCCGGTCGAGAGCGCGGCGGTGGCCGCCGTGGTCGCCGGCATGCCCGATCCGGCGGTGCTGCTCGACCGCGCCGGCCGCGTCATCCACCTCAACGCCGCCGCCGCCCAGCTCGCGCCGGCGCTGCGCCGGAACGAGCTCGCCCAGTTCGCGCTGCGCTCGCCGGAGATCATCACGGCGCTGCGCGAGGCGATCGCGACCACGGAGCCGCGGCGCGCGACCTATCTCGACCATGTTCCGGTCGATCGATGGATGGAGCTCATGATCACGCCGGTGCCGGTGCCGACCAGCTTCGGGGGCGCCGACAAGTGCATGCTGATGACCTTCCACGATCAGACGCCGCTGCGCCGGGTCGAGGAAATGCGCGCCGACTTCGTCGCCAATGCCAGCCACGAGCTGCGCACGCCGCTAGCCGCGCTGTCGGGCTTCATCGACACCCTGCAGGGCCAGGCCAAGGACGATCCGAAGGCGCGGGAACGCTTCCTCGGCATCATGCACAACCAGGCCACCCGCATGGCGCGCCTGATCGACGATCTCCTGTCGTTGTCGCGGGTCGAGTTGTCGGCCCATGTCCGCCCCGACACCCTGGTCGATCTCGTGCCGATCATCCGCCAGGTCGCCGACGGGCTCGAGCCACTGGCACGTGAGCGCCAGGTCGAGGTCGAGATCCATCTGCCGGAGCCGCCGGTGATGATCGCGGGCGACCGCGAGGAGCTACTCCGCCTGTTCGAGAACCTGATCGAGAACGCGCTCAAATACGGGGCCTCGGGCGGACGCGTCATCGTGTCGCTGACATCAAGCGCGGCCGCTGACGGAGGTCAGGAAATCCGCGTCATGGTCCGCGATTTCGGCCCGGGCATTGCGCCGGAGCACCTGCCGCGGTTGACCGAGCGCTTCTACCGGGTCGACGTCGGCGACAGCCGCTCGCAAGGCGGCACCGGGCTCGGATTATCGCTGGTGAAACATATTCTTAACCGCCACCGCGGCCGGCTTCTGATCGAAAGCGTGCCTAGGCAGGGCGCCACTTTCACGGCCTGTTTTCCCCAGGCGAGGACTTCGGTGCAGGCCTGAAATTCTAGCGATTTCAATCGCTTGATTGTGTCATCCAACTGTCACGAAACCTTCGTAAAAGCACAGCCGACCGTTCCTAAAGGGGCGGTGCGGGGAGCGCGATCGGGCGCGGATGGCGCTTCGCTCCCCTGTATGGAGACCAGCATGAATTTCCTCAAAACGATCGTCGCTGCCGGCTTGGTCGCCGCATCGACGACGGCAGCCTTTGCGGCCGATATCACCGGTGCCGGCGCGACGTTCCCGTTCCCGATCTATTCGAAATGGGCTGACGCCTACAAAAAAGAGACCGGCAACGGTCTGAACTACCAGTCGATCGGCTCGGGCGGCGGCATCAAGCAGATCCAGGCCAAGACCGTGACCTTCGGCGCCAGCGACGCGCCGCTCAAGGCCGAGCAGCTCGAGAAGGACGGCCTCGTCCAGTGGCCGATGGTGATGGGCGCCATCGTTCCCGTCGTCAACATCGAGGGCGTGAAGCCCGGCGAGATGGTGTTCGATGGCGAGATCCTGGCCAATATCTATCTCGGCAAGATCACCAAGTGGGACGACGCCGCGATCAAGAAGCTCAATCCGAACGTGAAGCTGCCGTCGGAGCCGATCACCGTGGTCCGCCGCTCGGACGGCTCGGGCACCACCTTCAACTTCACCAACTATCTCTCCAAGGCCAGCGCGGACTGGAAGAGTAAGGTCGGCGAGGGCACCGCGGTCGAGTGGCCGGTCGGCGTCGGCGCCAAGGGCAACGAAGGCGTGTCGGGCAACATCAGCCAGACCAAGAACTCGATCGGTTATGTCGAGTATGCCTATGCCAAGCAGAACAAGCTGACCTACACCGGTCTCGTCAACAAGGCCGGCAAGCCGGTGCAGCCGACCGTCGAAGCCTTCCAGGCGGCCGCCTCCAACGCCGACTGGGCCAAGGCGCCCGGCTACTACGTCATCCTGACCGATCAGCCCGGCGACAAGTCCTGGCCGATCACCGCAGCGACCTTCATCCTCATGCACAAGGAAGCCACCGACAAGGCGGCCTCGCAGGAAGCCATCAAGTTCTTCCGCTGGGCCTTCAAGAACGGCGGCAAGGCGGCCGAGGAGCTCGACTACATCCCGATGCCGGACAGCGTCGTCCAGCTGATCGAGAAGACCTGGGCTGCCGAGATCAAGAGCTGAGGCTCTCCTCTCGCGTCCCGGACGCGGTGCAGCACGCAAGTGCTGCTCCGCAGAGCCGGGACCCACAAGAACTGGGCCCTGGACGCGGCGCGGCACTTCGCACCGCGTCCGGGGCACGAGACCCAATAAAACGTGTATTCTTTGGTACAGGGGATCGGCGTGGCAGAGATGGCCGTTCAGAGCGATGTAATCGACGACGCCGGACCGTATGACCGCGCCAAGGCCTTGAGCGCGTTCAAGCTCGGCGACGTCACCTTCTACTGGATCACGCGGTTGTCCGCCATCTCGGTGCTGCTGATCCTCGGCGGCATCATCATCTCGCTGATCGTCGGTGCGTTCCCGGCGATGAAGGAATACGGCATCTCCTTCCTGTGGACGCAGCGCTGGGCGCCGTCGGCCGATCCGCCCGTGCTCGGCGCGCTCGGGCCGATGTACGGTACGCTCGTCACCTCCTTCATCGCGATGCTGATCGCGATTCCCGTCGGTCTCGGCATTGCCATCTTCCTCACCGAGCTCTGCCCGCAATGGCTGCGCCGCCCGATCGGCATGGCGGTCGAGCTGCTCGCCGGCATTCCCTCGATCATCTACGGCATGTGGGGCTTCTTCGTGCTGGGCCCGTTCCTGGCCAACACCTTCCAGCCCTTCATGATCCGGGTGTTCGACGGTGTTCCCGTGCTGGGCGCGATCTTCGCAGGTCCTCCGTCCTATCTCAGCCTGTTCAACGCCGCGCTGATCCTCGCCATCATGGTGCTGCCTTTCATCACCTCGATCTCGGTCGACGTGTTCAAGACTGTGCCGCCGGTCTTGAAGGAAGCCGCCTATGGCGTCGGCTGCACCACCTGGGAAGTCGTCCGCAGCGTGGTGATCCCCTACACCCGCGTCGGCATCATCGGCGGCGTCATGCTGGCGCTGGGCCGCGCGCTCGGCGAGACCATGGCGGTGACCTTCATCATCGGCAACTCGTTCCGCATCTCCTCGTCGATCTTCGCCCCGGGCACCACGATCTCGGCAGCGATCGCCTCCGAGTTCGCCGAGAGCGACGGCCTGCATCAGTCCGGCCTGATCCTGCTCGGCCTGCTCCTGTTCGTGCTGACGTTCTTCGTGCTCGCGGCCGCGCGGTTGATGCTGCTGCGTCTGGAACAGAAGGCGGGGAAGTGACATGAGCCCGATTTACGCACGCCGCCGCCGCAAGGACATCATCATCCGCGGGCTCTGCATCGGCGCCGCCGCCTTCGGCGTCACCTGGCTCGCGCTGATCCTGATCACGCTGCTCTACAACGGCCTGTCCGGCCTGAATCTTCAGGTCTTCACCGAGAATACGCCGCCGCCGGGCTCGACCGAGGGTGGCCTGCTCAACGCCATCGTCGGCTCGCTGATCATGACCGTGCTCGGCGTCGGCATCGGCGCGCCGCTCGGCCTGTTCGCCGGCACCTATCTTGCCGAATACGGCCGCAACGACAAGCTGACCTCGGTGATCCGCTTCATCAACGACATCCTCTTGTCGGCGCCCTCGATCATCATCGGCCTGTTCATCTACGGCGCGGTGGTGGTGCCGATGCGCGGCTTCTCGGCGATCGCAGGCAGCCTCGCGCTCGCCGTCATCGTGATTCCGGTCGTGGTGCGCACCACGGAAGACATGTTGCTGCTGGTGCCGAACCCGCTGCGCGAAGCCGCCAGCGCACTGGGCCTGCCGCGCTCGCTGGTGATCAAGCGGATCGCCTATCGCGCCGCGCGCTCCGGCCTCATCACCGGCGTGCTGCTCGCCACGGCCCGCGTCGCCGGCGAGACCGCGCCGCTGTTGTTCACTGCGCTGTCGAACCAGTTCTTCAGCCTTGGCCTGAACAAGACGATGGCCAACCTGCCGGTCACCATCAACAACTTCGTGCAGAGCCCCTACGCCTACTGGAAGCAGCTCGCCTGGAGCGGCGCGCTGCTGATCACCCTGACCGTGCTTGCCCTGAACATTGGCGCGCGCATCATCGGCGCCGAGAGGACTGCAAAATGAGTGAAATGTCTGTTTCCGTGAGCGCGCCGACCGTTCATCCCGGCTCGCAGCTGCTGCCCGAGGCGCCCGCCAAGGTCACCGCGCGCAACCTGAATTTCTACTACGGCGAGCACCACGCGCTGAAGAACATCAACCTGGCGCTCGGCACCAACCGTGTCACGGCGTTCATCGGCCCGTCTGGGTGCGGCAAGTCGACCCTGCTGCGCATCTTCAACAGGATGTACGATCTCTATCCGGGCCAGCGCGCCACCGGCCAGCTGCTGCTCGACCACACCAACATCCTCGACCCCAAGCTGGATCTCAACCTGCTGCGGGCGCGGGTCGGCATGGTGTTCCAGAAGCCGACACCGTTCCCGATGACGATCTATGAGAACATCGCCTTCGGCATTCGTCTGTATGAGAAGATCTCGAAGTCTGAGATGGATGACCGCGTCGAGAAGGCGCTGCGCGGCGGCGCGCTGTGGAACGAGGTCAAGGACAAGCTCAATGCCTCCGGCCTGTCGCTCTCCGGCGGCCAGCAGCAGCGCCTCTGCATCGCCCGCACCGTCGCAGTGCGGCCCGAGGTGATCCTGTTCGACGAGCCCTGCTCGGCGCTCGACCCGATCTCGACCGCCAAGGTCGAGGAGCTGATCCAGGAACTGTCCGAGAACTACACGATCGCGATCGTCACCCACAACATGCAGCAGGCGGCGCGCGTCTCCGACAAGACGGCCTTCATGTATCTCGGCGAGTTGATCGAGTTCGACGACACCAGCAAGATATTCACGTCGCCGAGCGACCGGCGCACGCAGGATTACATTACCGGCCGGTTCGGCTGAGGAGACGGAACATGGGTTCTGAACATACCGCAAAGGCCTTCGACACCGACCTCCAGGAGCTCACCCGCCTGGTCGCCGAGATGGGCGGCATCGCCGAGCGCATGATCGTCGATTCCGTCGACGCGCTGATCCGCCGCGACGTCACGCTCGGGCAGCGCGTCGTCACCACCGATGCCGAGCTCGACGCGCTGCAGAAACGCATCGAGGAGCGTGCCGTGCTCACCATCGCCCGCCGCCAGCCGATGGCGGTGGATCTGCGCGAGATCGTCGGCGCCATGCGCGTCGCGACCGATCTGGAGCGCATCGGCGACCTCGCCAAGAACATGGGCAAGCGCGTCGCCGCGCTGGAGACGGATTTCCATCCGCTCAAGCTGTTCCGCGGCCTGGAACACATGACCGATCTCGTGCAGCAGCAGGTCAAGTCGGTGCTGGACGCCTATGCCGCGCACGATCTGCCGGCGGCGATGGCGGTGTGGAAGGGCGACGAGGAGGTCGACGCCATCTGCACCTCGCTGTTCCGCGAACTCCTCACCTATATGATGGAGGACCCGCGCAACATCTCGTTCTGCATCCACCTGATGTTCTGCGCCAAGAACATCGAGCGGATCGGCGATCACGCCACCAACATCGCCGAGACCGTGTTCTACATGATCGAGGGCCAGGCGATCACCGACAAGCGGCCGAAGGGCGACATGACGACCTTCGCCACGACGGTGCCGAATACCTAAGGGAGCGACGACAACATGGGCGCACGCATTATGGTGGTTGAGGACGAGGAAGCTCTCACCGAGCTTCTCCGCTACAACCTCGAAGGCGACGGCTATGACGTCGAGACGGTGATGCGCGGCGATGACGCCGACACCCGCCTCAAGGAGCACATTCCCGATCTGATCGTGCTCGACTGGATGCTGCCGGGCCTGTCAGGCATCGAGCTGTGCCGGCGGCTTCGTACCCGTCCCGAGACCAAGCAGCTGCCGATCATCATGCTCACCGCGCGCGGCGAGGAGAGCGAGCGGGTGCGTGGACTTGCGACCGGTGCCGACGACTACATCGTCAAGCCGTTCTCGGTGCCGGAGCTGCTCGCGCGCGTGAAGGGCCTCTTGCGGCGCGCGAGCCCCGAGCGGCTCGCGACCGTGCTCGCCTATGGCGATATCGAGCTCGATCGCGACAAGCGCCGCGTGGCGCGTTCGGGCCGGCCGATCGATCTCGGCCCGACCGAATATCGCCTCTTGGAGTTCTTCCTGGAGCATCCCGGCCGCGTGTTCTCGCGCGAGCAGCTGCTCGACAGTGTCTGGGGCCGCGACATCTACATCGACGAGCGCACCGTCGACGTCCATATCGGCCGCCTGCGCAAGCTGCTCAATCTCGGCCGCGAGCAGGACCCGATCCGCACCGTTCGCGGCGCCGGCTATGCGCTGGACGATCGTTTCGCGAAGGCAGAGCAGACGTAGGGTTTGCTGGCGTTGCTTTAGCGGGCTGCTGCCATAGCCTCAGTGTCGTCCCGGACAAGCGCGCGCAGATTCGGGACCCATAACGACAGGACGTGATTGTTTTGCGAAAGGGTAACTCGGAGTCCCCGTAACCACGTCTTGCGGTGGCTATTGGTCCCGGATCTGCGCGCGCTTGTGGCGCGCTTGCCGGGACGACTTCGGGTATGTTGAGCCGTCAGCGTGTGACGGCGCCGTCGTTGCAATCAGCTAGAGCATGTTGTTTTTGGCTGGAATCGGGATTCCCACCGGGAGCGATTTCTGATTCAACATCCATGCTGGAGGGCGGAGGCCGGCATGGATGACGCGACCCTATTCGGAAGACATCCGGGAACGGGCTTTGGCGCGAGCTGACGCGGGAGAAACAGTTCGTTCGATTGCCGAGGCGCTCCAGATCAGCGCCTCCTGCGTGACGAAGTGGAAGAATCTGAGACGGGATACCGGAGGCCTGTCACCTGGCCAAATCGGCGGCCACAAGAAGCGGGTTCTGTCGGATGCCAACGCCGACTGGCTGCGCAAACGCATTCGCTCGGGGCCATTCACTTTGCGCAAGCTGACGCAGGAACTGGCTGCACGCGGGATCAAGACAGACGTGCGGGCGGTGTGGACTTTTGTTCACACCGAAGGGCTCAGCTTCAAAAAAAACGATTCTACCAGCCGAGCAGGATCGTCCCGACGTCGCCCGTAAGCGGACCCGCTGGAAAGCACATCAAGGCAGGATCGACGTCGCGCGGTTGGTGTTTATCGACGAGACGTGGATCAAAACCAATATGGCACCACTGCGCGGCTGGGGGCATTGCGGGCAGCGCCTCCAAGCCTCTGCACCTTTCGGCCATTGGAAGACAATGACCTTCATCGCGGCGCTGCGTCACGATCGGATCAGCGCGCCTTGGGTGATTGATGGTCCCATCAATGGTGAGCTCTTCACGCTGTACGTCGAGAAGGTGTTGGCACCCACCCTCGCACCGGGTGAGATCGTCGTTCTCGACAATCTTGGCAGCCACAAGGGCAAAGCGGCTCGCCAAGCCATCCGCGCCAGAGGCGCCCACCGCATCTTCTTGCCGCCCTACAGCCCGGACCTCAATCCGATCGAGCAGGTCTTCGCCAAACTCAAACATCTCATGCGAGCTGCCGAGCCCCGTGACGTGGAGGCAACCTGGAGAAAGGTTGGTGAACTCCTCGATCTCTTCTCCAAGGAGGAGTGCACCAACTACTTCAAAAACTCAGGCTATGTTTCCGTATAAAAACATCATGCTCTAGATCAACAAACTCACCGCGTGCCCGGCTTCGCCGGCGCGCGGCGGCGATCCGCTGTGGGTTGATAGGCCACGCGCGAATGCTGTGCGCAGTAGGGCAGGCCGGAGAGCGCCTTGCCGCCGCAGAAGAAGAAATCCGGGCTCGAGGGATCGCCGACCGGCCAGTGGCAGGTCGCCTCGTTCAATTCCAGCAGCGACAGCCGCTGGCTCATCGGCACCACGTTGTCGTAGGTGACAGGTTCGGCCTCCACCTCGACCTCGAAGGCCTGCGCCAGCGCGGTGTTGCCGCGTGCGACGGGGCGGGTCACCCGCATCATGTGCTGCGCGGGCCGTGCCTTGCGCGGCCGGGGCGCTGCCGATGAAGGGCTCTTGGCGCGGCCGGACAGACCGAGCCGATGCACTTTGCCGATCACGGCATTGCGGGTCACATTGCCGAGCTCCGCCGCGATCTGGCTGGCCGAAAGTCCGGCCTCCCAGAGCTTTTTCAGCTGCTCGACGCGATCATCGGACCAGGTCAAAACCGTCATTGCACCCTTTCCCTCGCTGCGCGCCTGCCAACCTCTGGCCTTCGCAGCGAATGCCTAAAGCCTTGAAAAACCCGTGCCGCCCGAATCCCTTAAGGCTCGCCGGGCGCGCTCAAGGACGCCCGAACGTTTACGCCGGTACATGAGGACTCTTGGGATCAGAACCGCTGCACGAGATGTCGTATCTGACAGTCCAAACGCTACAATATGGCGTGACTCCCGCGCAAGAGTCCGCCGACTCGCTTCCACATGTTCCGTGGTGAAAACCCCGCAAAATCGGCACCGCAAGACTACGGATTCAGCGTTTCGCGAGGCTTTCCGGGCGGCATTGACACCCGTCTTGCCAGGCATAAGATAGTCTCACGTGCCGCCCTTAAAAGGCGGCACGTTTCGTTTTCCGGGGCCGGTTGATGGTGCGTTGCGCAATGCACGTCTCACACCGTCCGCAACATTCAAGTGACGTCATGACTGACAGCGCCGCGCCGCATTTGCTTCCCGTTTTCGCCAGGGCCGACCTCGGTTTCGAGCGCGGCGAAGGCTGCTGGCTGATCGCGGCCAATGGCGACCGCTATCTCGATTTCACCTCGGGCGTGGCGGTGAATGCGCTCGGCCATGTCCATCCCGCGCTGGTCAAGGCGTTGCAGGAGCAGGCGACGAAGCTCTGGCACATGTCGAACCTGTTCCAGAGCCCGGACGGCGAGAAGCTCGCGGCGCGTCTGTGCAAGGAAAGCTTCGCGGACTTCGTGTTCTTCTGCAATTCCGGCGCCGAGGCACTGGAAGGCGTGATCAAGCTGGTGCGCCATCATCACTTCTCCGAGGGACATCCGGATCGCTACCGCATCATCACCTTCGAGGGCGCCTTCCACGGCCGCACGCTGGCGACGCTCGCCGCCACCGGATCTGCAAAATATCTCGAGGGCTTCGGTCCGCCGATGGACGGGTTCGACCAAGTGCCACATGGCGACCTCGACGCCGTGAGGAAGGCGATCGGCCCGCACACCGCCGGCATCCTGATCGAGCCGATCCAGGGCGAGGGTGGCGTTCGTTCTGCGCCTCCCGGCTTCCTGAAGGCGCTGCGCGAGCTCTGCAACGAGCACGGCATATTGCTCGCCTTCGATGAGGTGCAGACCGGCATGGGCCGCACCGGCGATCTCTTCGCCTATCGGCGCACCGGCGTCACGCCCGACGTGATGTCGCTCGCCAAGGCGCTCGGCGGCGGCTTCCCGATCGGCGCGGTGCTGGCGACCGCGGAGGCGGCCGCTGGCATGGGGCCCGGCTCGCACGGCTCGACCTTCGGCGGCAATCCGCTCGCGATCTCGGCTGCGAACGCCGTGCTCGACGTCATGCTCAAGCCCGGCTTCTTCGACCACGTGCAGAAGATGTCGCTGCTGCTCAAGCAGAAGCTCGCCTCCGTGATCGACCGTCATCCCGATGTCGTCAGCGAGGTGCGTGGCGAGGGCCTCCTGATCGGCATCAAGGCCGTGGTGCCCTCGGGCGATCTCGTCGCGGCGCTGCGCGGCCAAAAACTGCTCACGGTCGGGGCTGGCGACAATGTCGTGCGCTTCCTGCCACCCTTGATCGTCACCGAGGCGGAGATCGAGGACAGCGTCGGACGGTTGGAGCGCGCCTGCGCTGCGATCTCGTCCAGTCAGACCAAGCGGGTGGCAAGTTGATGAGCAAGTCGCCGAAGCACTTTCTGGATATCAACGAGCTGCCGCTGTCGGAGCTCAAGAGCATGCTCGCCGCCTCTTCCGCCATGAAGGCGAAGCAGAAGGCGCATCAGCCGGTGAGACCGCTCGAAGGCAAGACGCTGGCGATGATTTTCGAGCGTCCCTCGACCCGCACCCGCGTCTCGTTCGACGTCGGCATGCGCCAGCTCGGCGGCGAGGCGATCATGCTCACCGGCGCCGAGATGCAGCTCGGCCGCGGCGAGACCATCGCCGACACCGCGCGCGTGCTGTCGCGCTATGTCGACGCCATCATGATCCGCATCCTCAATCACGATGCGCTGCTGGAGCTTGCGGCCAACGCCACCGTGCCCGTCATCAACGGCCTGACGCGGCGCTCGCATCCGTGCCAGGTGATGGCCGACCTCATGACTTATGAGGAGCATCGCGGCCCGATCGAGGGCAAGACCGTGGCCTGGACCGGCGACGACAACAACGTGCTGGCGTCCTGGGCCCATGCCGCCGAGCGTTTCAAATTCCAGCTCAACGTCGCAACGCCTCCGGAGCTCGCGCCGAAAAAGGCGATGCGCGACTGGATCAAGGCGACTGGCGCGCCGATCGTGCTCGGCAACGATCCGGAAGCCGCGGTGCGCGGCGCCGATTGCGTCGTCACCGACACCTGGGTGTCGATGGGCGACAAGGAGGGTGAGCACCGCCACAACGTTCTCAAGCCCTACCAGGTCAATGCCAAGCTGATGTCGCTCGCCAAGCCCGACGCGCTGTTCATGCACTGCCTGCCCGCCCATCGCGGCGAGGAGGTCACCGACGAGGTGATCGATGGCCCGCAATCGGTCGTGTTCGACGAGGCCGAAAACCGCCTGCACGCCCAGAAAGGCATTCTGGCCTGGTGCTTCGACGCGGTGAAGTAGCGGGGGTTGGCGTTTCGCCGGCCGCAAATACTATTCGTCGTCCCGGACAAGCGCAGCGCCCGACGACGCGCAGCGTTGTCTAGAGCGGAGCCCCGATCCGCGAGGACTCGGAGTTCTCGGCTCGCGCTATCATCCAATCCTGTGGTTATGGATGCCGGATCTGCGCTTGCGCTTGCCCGGGACGACACTGAGTTTGGGGCTCTTCACCCCCCTTCCATTTCCCACTCTCTGACCCCAGATAAAGCGCCATGGTTTCCCAATCCCCTGACATGAAAACCGGGCCTGAAGGCCCGGTTCGCGCACCATCGGCGGTTCCAATCGACGACGCCGTGCTGCCTTACGAGGTCGACGCGCTCGACGTGCGCGGGCGCCTGGTGCGGCTTGGTCCGACGCTGGACGACATTCTCACCAAGCACGACTATCCGGCGCCGGTCGGCAAGCTGCTCGGCGAGGCCATCGTGCTGACGACGCTGCTCGGCTCGGCGCTCAAATTCGAGGGCCGCTTCATTCTTCAGGCCCAGACCGACGGCCCGGTGTCGTTCCTGGTGGTGGACTACAAGTCGCCGGACCATCTGCGCGCCTATGCCCGCTTCGATGCCTCGCGCTTGGGCACGGCGAAGGATTCCGGCGCGCTGCTCGGCCGCGGCCATCTCGCCATGACCATCGACCAGGGCCCCGACATGAGTCGTTACCAGGGGTTGGTCGCGCTCGACGGCGGCAGCCTCGAAGACGCTGCCCACGAATATTTCCTGCGTTCCGAGCAGATCCCGACGCGCGTGCGTCTCGCGGTCGGCGAGGAGTGGCGCAGTAGCGACGGCGGCAAGCATCGCTGGCGCGCCGGCGGCATGCTGATGCAGTTTCTGCCCAAGGCGCCGGAGCGCGCACGTCAGGCCGATCTGCATCCCGGCGATGCGCCCGAAGGCACCGAGGCGCACAGCGTCACTGAGGACGACGCTTGGGTCGAGGCGCGCTCGCTGATCGAGACCGTCGAGGACGTCGAGCTGATCGATCCCGAGCTCTCGGGCGAGCGGCTGCTGTTCCGCCTCTTCCACGAGCGCGGCGTGCGCGTGTTCAATCCGCAGGTTCTCGATGCGCGGTGCTCCTGCTCGCGCGATGCTGTCGCCTCGATGCTCAAGAGCTTCTCGCCCGACGACCGCGCCGCCATGGTCAAGGACGACAAGGTCGTCGTCACCTGCGAGTTCTGCTCGTCGGTGTACCAGTTCACGCCGCACGAGGCGGGCGTGGGGGGCGCGTAGACGGCGTCCGTAGCCCGTAGCCTGTGTCGCCCTCTGTCAATCCCGTCACGCAAAGATATTCCGCTTTACCGAAATTCGGAATTGGCGTATGTATCGCCCATCCCGGCTCATTCTCGAGGGGCGATCATGAGGTCGTCATTGTCGCGAGCCGGGCTTGCGGTGGACGCAGCAGCGTCGTGTACGAGATGTCAAGGGCAGGGCGGATTGCTCTCCGTGAGCCCGAGGCTTCGTGCGGACGAGCGGCGCTGTCAGGTTCGTCGCGTCAGCATTTCGGTGGCAACGTGCACAACGCCGTCGAACCCTGTGGCGCCAACGAACCGTGCGTACGGCAAAACCGTGTGGTCCTGGCCGTCGTTGCTACGGTCAAGCTCTTGCGGAGGCGGCAGTCGCGTCAACCGGCGCGGTGCTGGTGAATTCCGCGAGCGCGAGGGAGGCCAGAAGGAATTCGGCTCCCAGGAGAGCGCGGCATAAGCCGTCCGACCATCGCGCAGGGAAGGCCGAGTGATTGGCTCCACCTGTATGCTGCTGTGCGGTCTTTTTGCGCGATCCTTTCGCGCAGCAGACCGCGGGTGCGAGGTCAGCACCCGGTCTTCCCCATAGGCGTTAAGGTAGCGCGAGCATCGATTGATACGGACGTTTTCGAGGAGGCTCGCGCAGGTGCCGCCCAAGCGCTCGCTTTCTGCGGCGAAAGCAACGGATGGTTGGTTGTGGAATGATCGCTTGTAGCAAGGATGCAACGAGTTGTTGCAAAACACGCCAAGCGCCAGGTGCCGTCAGGCGGCCTGCGTCCAGCGGGGAGAGTCCTCGAAGTCGCGGGCAAGCGGCTCGAGCAGCAGGATGATCAAGAGGTGTGCCAGCAAGTAGGGCTTGGCGGAGCGCGGATCGGTTCCAGGTGGCGTCTTGAGACCAATCAGACTCTTCAGTCGCTTGAAGCCAAGTTCGATGCGCCATCGCAGTCGATAGAGCGCGAGTACATCCTTGGTGGAGAACTCGTCCCGCGCGAGCGACGTGACCAGAATGACCCAATCCGCGGCTTCCAGAGTTTCTTTGGAGATGACGCGGTTTTCGTCTTGTGCGTCGCGCCGGGCTTTACGGCGCGAAGCCGCGACTGCACCGGCGGGCTTCTTGACTGCGACCAGACGCATAGCCAGAGGCGCACCGTCCTTGCGTTTGATCCAAATCCTCCGATCGATCAGTCCGTGCGCCTTCGCCGCACGCAATTGGGCCATCAGATCGAACGCAAGGCCTTTGGCATCAAGCCAACGTGCGTTCTTCCAGCCCGCTCGGATCAAAACGTCTGCCCCGGCGTCGCGCACAGCGGCGATGCGGTCAGGTTGTAGATAAGCGCGGTCAGCAATGCGGATCTCGTTCTTGACCACCGGTATCCGGTCAAACGTTTCGCCTTCTTGCTGATCTGTCAGCTCGAAGTGACCAAAGCGCTCATATGGCAGATCGAATGCACTATGAACGCGCCAAAGCTCACTGTTCCTGCGCGCAGCCGGTCCTGCCTGAGGCACTGTCGTCGCATCGATAATGCGGATCAGGCGGCCTCGGCTCGCTTTCGGGGCTGCCGCAGCGAGCAAGCCCTCCACCAGCACTGCAAACCAATCGCCACATTGACGCAGGCGATAGAACAACGCCACGCTGCTGAGGTCGGCAAGGCCAACAGAAGCGGCCCACGCGGCTGTCGATCTCAACCCTCTTTCACCCAGACAATAGGCCAGCATCAGCCGAAGTAACGACACCGCATCTGGAATTTGGCGCCGCCGCACGAAAGCCTTCGTCTGGCGCGCACTTATTTCAAGCTGCGCAGCCCCGCCGAGCTGCGTAACCACTCTCGTCCAGTCCTCGTTCAGAAGCGATTCGTCTGCCATCCCGCCTTGGAATCACGTGTGATTCCAACACTCAAGAACAAACTTAACGCCTATGCCGGTCTTCCCTGCGCCCTTGTGTCCCCGAAATCTGCCAGAATGTGGCAACGGGCGGTTGGATCAGAACCGCCCGTTGCCGGAACTGAGCCCGTTGCGCCCAAAGGCGACAGAGCCTGCTAAAGAGCAAGGGACAGCTCCGGTGTCTTCCTGAACCCGAACAGTTGCAAGGGCTGCGAGCCCGTACCAGGCAAGGAAGGGAGTGGATGATGACACAAGACGATCTGGTTGTCGTCGGCATCGATGTCGCTAAAGACAAGATTGATGCGTGCATTCGGACCGTAACGGAGCGGAAGACTTGCCCAACAACCGCGGCGGGGCGACGGAGCTTGATTGCATGGCTTCGCAAGCATCAGGTCGGCAAGGCAGTGATGGAGGCAAGCGGCGGCTACGAGCGGGTATGGGCCAAGGCGTTGCGCCAAGCAGGGCTGGAAGTACGGATCGTCGATCCCAAACGGGTTCGCCACTTTGCGGAATCGGCGGGACGCCTTGCGAAAAATGACAAGATCGACGCGGAGATGATCTCCTGGTTCGCCGAGACATTCGGCGAGGCTCCCAGCCAAGTCGACAATCCCGCTCACGAGGAGATGAAGGCACTGGTGAAGGGACGCCAAGGCCTGCTTGACGTCAGGGCTCGCCTGGAAATGCAGAAGGAGCATGAGGCGCCGGCCCTTGTTCAGAAGGCTCGCGCGCGTCTTCTTAAGAAGCTGGCTGACGAAATCGCCGCGCTCGAGACCGCGATCGCGGCGACGATCAAGACAACGCCGGACTTTGCCAAACGCGCCGAGATCATCCAGAGCGTACCAGGCTTTGCTGAGGGGACCGCAATGGCGCTGCTTGGAGGACTACCGGAGCTGGGGCAGGTGAGCGACGAAGTTGCCGCCGCGTTGATGGGCGTTGCTCCTTATGACGATGATAGCGGCAAACGTCGAGGTGAACGCTGCATCAAGGGTGGCCGCCGCTGGGTGCGAAATGCCCTCTACATGCCCTGTGTCGGTGCCGCAACGCTGAACAATCCGGTGTTCAAGGCCTTCTACGAACGGCTGATTGCCAAGGGCAAGCCGCCAAAGGTCGCGATCGTCGCCTGCATGCGCAAGCTGATCATCATCCTCAACACCATGATCGCGCGCGGCGAGACGTGGGATCCGAAGAAATACAGGGTGGCCTGACGAGCGCGCCTATCTCGCGCTCGGACCTCGGCCGAGCGCATGCAAAGCCAACAGACCGGTGAGCGGACGGGGTCAAGGCCGTCAGCCGCCGCAGGCGGGGGCGCGCCAGCGCCAGCCTTGAGGCCGGCCGATCGCCGGGCTACTTCGCCACAGTTGCTCTTGGCTTTCAGAGGGTGGAGCGATCAAGCAAAGCTCGGGCGAATTGCGCCGCGAGGACGCGAAGGCATGTCTGCAGCCACGCACACGCTGTCACCTCACACTCCGTCATTGCGAGCGCAGCGAAGCAATCCAGAATCTTTCCGCGGCGGGATTCAGGATTGCTTCGTCGCAAGGGCTCCTCGCAATGACGAGGAGGGGAGAGCGTGTACCACACGCCTCTCGCGTGCCCCGGACGCAGCGCAGCGTGCCCGGCAATGCAAAGTATCGTCCGGAGTGATGCGCTGCAGAGCCGGGGCTCATGTCGCCGCACCGCGCCCTGTTGCCCGGGGTCCCGGCTCGGCGCCGCAGCGCTTCCGCGCGACAGCCTGTCCGGGACGAGGTGAACGATGCGCCGTTAATTCAAAACCCGCTTGCTGTCCGGGCTGTCCAGCGAGAATGTCGGCACGTCGATCTCGAACCGCTCGCCGGTTTCGCTGACCATCTGGTAGCGGCCGGTCATGAAGCCCGAGGCGGTCGAGAGCGGCACGCCGGAGGTGTATTCGAAGCGCTCGCCGGGGGCCAGGATCGGCTGCTCGCCGACCACGCCCTCGCCCTTCACCTCCTGCTGGCGGCCGGAGGCATCGGTGATGATCCAGTGCCGCGTCTTGAGCTGCACGGTCTCCTCGCCCGAATTGGTGATGACGATGGTATAGGACCAGAAGTAGCGCGAGCGGTCGGCCGACGACTGCTCCGGAACAAAGTTCGGCTCGACGGTCACTTCGATCTGGCGGGTCACGGCGCGGTACATGGCTGCCATCATACCGAAATCCGGCCGGGGAACCAAACGCCGCGGGTGGCTTTGGCGACATCGTCCCGCCAGAATTCGAGGGGAAGGACGCTCCCAAGCGAGACACCCTTATGTGATCCGGCCGCTTTGCGAGACGACAGCCGGACCATTAAACTCCTTCAACGTCGCGATTTGCGGAAGGGTTGTTAGGCCCCCGATGACCATTGCCGACCAAGTGACGGGATCGACGATCTCGGGAACCGCGGAAGTCAAACCCGCAGAGGCCAAGCCGCGCGCCGCCGCGCCGGCCATCACGCTGCCCGCCGTCGGCGAGCGCGAGCTCCGGCTCGATCTGTTCCGCGGCCTCGCGCTGTGGCTGATCTTCATCGACCATCTGCCGACGAGCCTGCTCACCTGGTTTACCATCCGCAATTACGGCTTCAGCGACGCCACCGAGATCTTCATCTTCATCTCGGGCTATACCGCGGCCTTCGTCTACGGCAGGGCGATGTTGGAGGGCGGATTCGTCATCGCCACCGCGCGCATCCTGCGCCGGGTCTGGCAGATCTATGTCGCCCACGTCTTCCTGTTCACGATCTTCCTCGCCGAAATCTCCTACGTGGCGACCAGATTCGAGAACCCCCTCTACACCGAAGAGATGGGCATCATGGACTTCCTCAAGCAGCCCGACGTCACCATCGTGCAGGCGCTGCTCTTGCGCTTCCGCCCCGTCAACATGGACGTGCTGCCGCTTTATATCGTGCTGATGCTGGCGCTACCCTTGATCCTGTGGTCGATGAAGTGGAAGCCAGACGTCACGCTCGGCCTCTCGGTGGTGCTCTATGCCGTGACGTGGGAATACGACCTCTACTTCTCGGCCTATCCGAACGGCTTCTGGGCCTTCAATCCCCTGGCATGGCAATTGCTCTTCGTCTTCGGTGCATGGTGCGCGCTCGGAGGTGCGCGCCGCATGTCGCGTATCCTGGCCTCGCCGGTGACCATGTGGATCTCGATCGCCTATCTCGTCGCGGCGTTCTACGTGACGCTGACCTGGTACGTGCCGCAGCTCTCACAGTTCATGCCGAAGCGGATCGAGCAGTGGATGTATCCGATCGACAAGACCGACCTCGACGTGCTGCGCTTCACGCATTTCCTGGCGCTCGCCGCGCTCACCGTGCGCTTCCTGCCCCGGGATTGGCCGGGCTTGAAATCGCGCTGGCTGCGACCATTGATTCTATGTGGTCAGCATTCCCTCGAGATCTTCTGTCTCGGGGTGTTCCTGGCCTTCGCCGGCCATTTTATTCTCGCCGAAGTCTCCGGCGGCGCAGCCATGCATGCGCTGATTAGTCTCTCCGGGATCCTGATCATGTGGGGCGTGGCCTGGGTGATTTCGTGGTACAAGCGCGTGGCTGACAAGAGCGGTGCGAAAACCAAAAACGCCGTCGGCAACGCCGATCTGGCGGGAGGGGGCTGATGAAGGCGAAGGTTCTCCTGAGCCTGATCCTGCTATGCGGTGGCCTCGCCGCGCCTGTGGCGCGTGCGGGCGATGCTGCGCCTGTCGCTTCCCATGCGCCCGCAGCCTGCGAATTGCCGCCCTATCTGCTGACCAGCGAAAGCCAGCTGCCCAAGGTTGCCGACGCCGTCAAGGCCGGCAAGCCGCTCGACATCCTGGTCATCGGCAGCCGCTCGACCACGATTCCGTCGTCGGAGAGCAGCTCATACCCGGCGCGCATGGAGGCGATCCTGAAGGAGAAGCTGCCACCGTCCGAGGTCGTGCACGTCTCCGTAGAAATACAGAGCAAGAAGACGGCAGAGGAGACCGCCTCCACCTTCGTTAAGCTGCTGGAAGCAAGAAAGCCTACTTTGGTGATCTGGCAGACCGGGACCGTGGATGCTATTCGATCCATCGATCCCGATGAATTTCGTAGCGCGGTGACCGACGGGGTTGTTGCGCTGCAAAAGACAGGGGCTGACGTCGTCTTGATGAATTTGCAGTACAGCCCGCGCACCGAAACCATGATCTCGGCGCAGCCTTTTCTCGATAACATGCGCGTGGTGGCGCAGGAGCACGACATCCCGCTGTTCGATCGTTTCGCGATCATGCGGCAGTGGAATGATCAGGGCCAGTTCGACCTGTTCAGCCCATCCCACGGGCCTGAGCTGGCGAAGCAGGTCCATGATTGCCTTGGCCGGGCGTTGGCACAATTCGTGATCGACGCCGCTCATCTGGAGCCGGCCCAGCAGCAGAATTGAGGTCTAGCGTTAATGAGTTCTCTCCGCCCTTTTTGCCTGACGTCATGGCTGGCCGCGCCCGCAGCCGCAGTGCTGTTGTTGCTGACGCCGGCCTCGCAGTCACGTGCACAATCGCAGTCCGCACAGGCGACACCCGCACCCGCGCAGCCGGCTGATCCCGCGTCCGCTTCGCCTTCCCAGACCACCGTCGCCGCAAGGTCGTCCGAGCAGCGCGGGGTCACGTCGCGCGCCATCGACAAGGTGAAGGAGGTCGCAAAGTCTGCCGCCGACATCTTCAGCCGCGTGCCCTGCCTGCCGCCGAAGGGCGGCTCGAAGGCCATGGGCTCGCTGCCGCATGTCGCAAGCAAGCTCGTCGCCGGCCAGCCCGTCGTCATCGTCGCGTTCGGCTCGTCGTCGACCGCGGGATTCGGCGCGAGCTCGCCGGAATTCAATTATCCGAATCGTCTCGCCGCGCAGCTGCGCCGGCATTATCCGACCGCCGACATCACCGTCGTCAATGCCGGCGTCGGTGGCGAGGATGCACCCGAGATGATGAAACGCCTGCAGACGCAGGTGATCGACGTGCATCCGGATCTGGTGATCTGGCAGGTCGGCACCAACGCCGTGCTGCGCAATCTCGATCCCGCCGAGACCGCGAAGATAGTCGAGGACGGCATCAGCCGCATTCAGGCCGCCGGTGGCGCCGACATCGTGCTGGTCGATCCGCAATATTCGCCGGCCATCAACCAGCGTAAGGAGAGCGCCGGCAAGATGGTGAAGCTGCTCGGCAAGGTCGCCGAGCTCCGTCACGTCGGCATCTTCCCGCGCTTCGAGGTGATGCGCGACTGGCACGAGAACCAATCGATCCCGGTCGAGAGCTTCGTGATCGCCGACGGCCTGCACATGAACGATTGGGGCTACGCCTGCTTCGCCCAGCTGCTCGGCGATGACATCATTCGTTCGGTCGGCCAGATCAGGATCGGTGTGAACGTGCCCGCGGACGTGAGGACGTACCGGCCGATGTAGGCACGCTGCCGTAGGCTGGGCAAAGGCGCACCGCGCCGTGCCCACCATCTCGTCATTGTAGTCGAGAATGGTGGGCACGCTTCGCTTTGCCAATCCTACGAGACCTTCGCTTCCCTCACGCCTTCTCCAGCGCCGCCGTCAAATCCTCGATCAGATCGTCCGCATGCTCCAGCCCCGCGGAGAAGCGGATGAAACCCTCGCTGATGCCGAGCGCGGCGCGGTCTTCCGGCTTCAGGCGTTGATGCGTCGTGGTCGCCGGATGCGTGACGAGGCTCTTGGCATCGCCGAGATTGTTGGAGATCTTCGCAAGCTTCAGCTCGTTGAGCACGCGGAATGCGGCCTGCTTGCCGCCCTTGACCTCGAAGCCGACCAGCGTCGAGCCGCCGCGCATCTGCTTCCTCACCAGCGCCGCCTGCGGATGATCGGCGCGGCCGGGATAGACCAGCCGCGAGATCTTGGGATGGCTTGCCAGCACCTCGGCGATACGCGCCGCCGTGTCGGTCTGCGCGCGCACGCGCACGCCCAGCGTCTCCAGGCCCTTGAGCAGGACCCAGGCGTTGAACGGCGAGATCGAGGGGCCGGTCTGGCGCATGAAATTGTGGATGTGCTCGGCGATGAAGGCTTCCGAGGACAGGATGATGCCGCCGAGGCACCGGCCCTGGCCGTCGATATGCTTGGTCGCGGAATAGACGACGACGTCGGCTCCCAGCGCGAGCGGGCTCTGCCAGATCGGGGTCGCGAACACGTTGTCGACCACGAGCCGCGCGCCGCCCTTGTGCGCGATCTCGGCGATCGCGGGAATGTCGAGCACGTCCAGCGTCGGGTTGGTCGGGCTCTCCAGGAAGAACGTCTTGGTGTTGGGCTTCAATGCGCGCTGCCACTGGTCGAGATCGAGCCCGTCGACCAGCGTGGTCTCGATGCCGTAGCGCGGCAACAGGTCCTGGATGACATAAAGGCACGAGCCGAACAGGGCGCGCGAAGCGACCACGTGATCGCCGGCCTTCAGTGGCGCCAGGATCGCGGTCGTCACCGCCGCCATGCCGGTCGCCGCCGAACGCGCGGCCTCGGCGCCTTCGAGCTCGATCATGCGACGCTCGAACATCGCGATGGTCGGGTTGGAGTAGCGCGAATAGATGAAGCCGGGATCCTCGCCCTTGAACCGCGCCTCGCACTCCTCCGCGCTGGCGTAGACATAGCCTTGCGTCAGGAACAGCGCCTCCGACGTCTCGCCATATTGCGAGCGCAGCGTCCCGGAATGGACCAGGCGGGTTTCGGGGCGGTAGTTGGCAGGCGACTTCGACATAGGGTCCTCCGACATGACCATTGGGCGAAAATGGTCATAAAAAAACCGGCCTGGATATCTCCACTGGCCGGGATCACAGAGGTCCCCGGCCTGTTTAGCGATTTATTTAACGTGGCTGCAAGCCGGCCGGCTCAAATCACCACGGGATAAGTGATGCTCATATTCCGCAATCCCCTTTCCGTCAAGGCGTCCATCGGCTAGCCGTAAAAGGCTGGTATGTCCCGCATTTCGGGATGCGTTTGACCCCTGATGAGGACCCCCGGTTGACGTTCACGGTCGCCGCCGACGCCAACGGTATCCTGCCCGACCGCATGATCGCGGCGATGGCGGAAGAAGGCCTCATCCTGCCCGCATACGACTTCGTGGAGAGCCAGATCCAGCCGGCGAGCCTCGATCTGCGCCTTGGCGACATCGCCTATCGCGTTCGCGCCAGCTTCCTGCCGGGGCCCGGCGCCACGGTCGCGGAGCGTATCGACGAGTTGAAGCTGCACGAGTTCAGCCTCGCTGACGGCGCGGTGCTGGAGACCAACTGCGTCTACATCGTGCCGCTGCTCGAAAGCCTCGCGCTGCCGCCCGAGATCGTCGCGGCTGCGAACCCGAAGAGCTCGACCGGCCGGCTCGACGTCTTCACCCGCGTGATTGCCGATGGCACCCGCCGCTTCGACATGATCGGGGCCGGCTATCACGGTCCGCTCTACGCCGAGATCAGCCCGAAGACGTTTCCGGTGCTGGTGCGCGAGGGCTCGCGCCTCTCCCAAGTCCGCTTCCGCACCGGTGACGCCATCCTCAATGCCGACGAGCTCGACGCGTTGCATGCGGCCGAGCGCCTTGTCGACATCGACGACGCCGATCTCTCGGGCGGCGTTGCGGTCTCGGTGGATCTGTCCGGCGAGAAGGCAAATGGCTTCGTCGGCTACCGCGCCAAGCGCCACACCGGCGTCGTCGACGTCGACCGTCGCTCCGGCTATGCGGTGGAAGATTTCTGGGAGCCGATCTCGGCCCGCCCCGATGGCAGCCTGATCCTCGATCCCGGCGAGTTCTACATCCTCGCTTCCAAGGAAGCCGTGCAGGTGCCGCCCGACTACGCCGCGGAGATGGTGCCGTTCGATCCCTTGGTCGGCGAATTCCGCGTGCACTATGCCGGATTCTTCGATCCCGGCTTCGGCTATGCCGGTGCGGGCGGGCTAGGAGCGCGCGCCGTGCTGGAAGTGCGCTCGCGCGAGGTGCCGTTCATCCTCGAGCACGGCCAGATCGTCGGCCGCCTCGTCTACGAGAAGATGCTGGCGCGTCCCGACGCGATGTACGGCCAGCGCATCGGTTCGAACTACCAGGCGCAGGGGCTCAAACTATCGAAGCATTTTCGGGTGTAGCCCGATCCTGTAGTCCGGGCGAGCGCAAGCGCGTTCCGAGAAGGCCTCACTTGTGGCGCGATCCCGGATTAGCTTCGCTCCATCAGGGCTATAAGGTCTCGGCATGACCGATCCATCCCAACTCGACGCAAACATCCTCAACGACGTCGCGGACGCGCTGATCTATTCCGATCGCTCCGGCACGATCACGCGCTGGAATCGCGCATCGACCGCCCTGTTCGGCTTCTCCGCCGATGAAGCGCTCGGCCAGAACCTCGATCTGATCATTCCCGAACATCTGCGCGCGGCGCACTGGAAAGGCTTCGAGGCCGCGCTCGCGAGCGGGACGATGAAGCTTGCGGGCAAACCGACGCTGACCCGCGCGCTGCACAAGAGCGGGGGCAAGCTCTACATCGAGATGACCTTCGCGCTGGTGCGGGACACTGATGGCACAGTGCGGGGATCGGTCGCCATGGCACGCGATGTCACCGAACGCGTCGAGAGCGAGCGGGCCGCCAGGCTTGCGCAAAATTCGTGATGCGGAATTGCCGGGCCGCCGTGGCAGGGCACCCTGCATAGCCGTCACCGATTGCGCGGACAGAGCCTCACCCCTCCCTCTCCCCGTAAGCCCCGTAAGAACGGGGAGAGGGAGACGAGAGAGCCGAATTCCATTCATCGAAATGCGCTCCCGCAAGGCACGCCTGCGCCCTGCGCAGGAGGAATCGGCAATCGCCGTGCTAACAAGCCCCTGCCGCGCCCTGCGCGCGAAGAAATTGATTGGCACACCTGTTCATTGCCGCGCCGCAAATGGCGCTCGCGCCCGGGAGAGGACATGTCCGACATCGCCGAGATTCCGGTCGATGATCACGAGCGCCCGTTGCCGCCGCCTCCGCGGCAGGTCAAGAGCGCGCTGACCGACGGGCCGATCCTGCGCACGCTGCTCTCCCTCGCCTGGCCGAACGTGATCGGCCTGTCGGCCGGCATCTGCGTGGTGATTGCCGAGACCTCCTACGTGGGCCGGCTCGGCGTCGAGGCGCTGGCGGCGATGGCGCTGGTGTTTCCGACAGTGATCCTGACCATGACCATGTCCGGCGGCGCGATGGGCGGCGCTGTGGCGTCCGCCATCGCACGTGCGCTCGGCGCCGGCGACCGTGAGCGTGCCGGCACGCTCGCCGTGCATGCGATGCTGATCGGCATCAGCTTCGGTCTCGTCTTCATGCTGGGCATGCTGATCTTCGGGCCCAGGCTGCTCGAAATGCTCGGCGGCCGCGGCAATGTGCTGGCGCATGCGATCGCCTACACGCAGGTGTTTTTCGGCGGCGCTGTGCTGCCCTGGCTGCTCAACACCATGGCGGGCATCTTGCGCGGCACCGGCAACATGAAGCTGCCGTCGTTCCTGATCCTCAACTCCGCGGCCTGGCAGATCGTGCTCGGCGGCACGCTCGGCCTCGGGCTTGGCCCGGTGCCGCAGCTCGGCATGCGCGGCGTCGCGGCCGGCGCGCTGATTGCCTACACCATGAACATCTGCATCATGGGCTGGTACCTGTTCTCCGGCCGCGCGCGGGTCGCGCCGAAGCTTCGAGGCCTTCGTATCCAACGGGCGATGTTCTTCGACATCCTGAAGGTCGGCGCCATCGCCTGCTTCTCGCCGCTGCAATCGGTGCTGACGATCTCGATCTTCACCCACATGCTGGCGAAGTTCGGCACCGCGATCCTCGCCGGTTACGGCATCGGCGCGCGGCTCGAATTCCTGCTGACCTCGATCGCTTTCTCGTTCGGCATCGCCTGTGTGCCGATGGTCGGCATGGCGATCGGCGCCGGCCGCATCGCGCGGGCCCGGCGCATCGCTTGGACCGCCAGTGCTGCCGCTTTCGCCGCGGTCGGCGCGCCGGCGTGCCTCGTTGCGATCTTCCCAGATCTCTGGGTCAACATCTTCACCGACAGCGTGGCCGTGCGCGCGGCAAGCCATCAATATCTCTCGACGGTCGGGCCGTTCTACGCGTTTTTTGGCCTTGCCACGACAATGTATTTCTCCTCGCAAGGCGCGGCCAAGGTGATCGGGCCGGTGCTGGCGCAGACGGCACGGCTGATCTACATCGCAGGCGTCGGCTGGTGGCTGTCGACGCACGACGCTAGCGTGCAAAGCTTTTTCTGGCTGGCCGCGAGCTCGATGGTCGTGCTCGGCCTGCTGTCGTGCTCCAGCGTGGTGCTGACGCGCTGGGGGCCACGCGCGACCAAAGCTGCGATCAGGCCGGCGCTTTCGGCTGCCGACTAGCGCTGTGACGGCGATGGGGGGCTAGGCCGCCGCAGCTGGAAATGCCCTTTGCATGGCGGCCACGGCCTCCTTCGTCTGCCCCTGAACGTAAGGCGCGAGCTCGTTCGGCAGCATGTCGATGATCCAGACGAGGCGGCACCTCGCTTCGCCGTCGGCAATGACCTGCACCGAGGCGCTGTAATGCTTCAGCCGCTCGTTGTTGATCGCATAGACGAGACGCTGCCGCGCATCGTCGCAATCGACCAGCACCTCGCGCGCCACGGAGCCGTTGGCAAAGGTGACGATGCGCGCATCGCCGTCGAGCGTGCAGGCCGTAACGAAGCCCGGCACCAGCCGGTGATGCAGCGCGCCGAAATCGCGCACCGCGTCCCAGACGTCGCGCGCGGAGGCGGGGAGGGGAATGTCGTTGTGGATGGAGACCATGAAAGCGTCCTTGATTTCGAAAGGTCGTTGCCGCAAACACCGTCATTGCTGTGCATGTTCAATAATTCGCTGATTGGATCGCTCCAGCGGAGGAACGATCCGATGCGAGACAACAGCTATGACCGAACGGTTGAACGCAACTATCTGCAGAAGTGGCGTTTTCTGATTTCGGAGTATGAGGCGGTGAAGGCTGGCCGATCGCCGCTGTTCAAGCGGGTCGGCGACTTCTACCGGCACCACGGGACCTGCTCGCAGACGTTCCGCAAGTATTACAATCGCTATCTGCAGAGCGGCGAGGACGCGGATCTGCTGCCGCGGCGGCGCGGCCCGAAGTGGCGGGAACGGCGCGAGCCGGAAGGGATCGAGGCGGAGATCGTCGCCCATCGCAAGCGGGGGATGAACCGTTATGAGATTCATGCCGTCTTGCGCGAAACGCGCGACACGGTACCTTCGCCGATCACGATCTACCGGGTGCTGAAGCGCCACCGCCTGAACCGCCGCACGCCGGCGATGCGCGAGGAGAAACGCCGTATTATCAAGGACAAGCTCGGGGAGCTGGGCCACGTCGATCTGCATCAATTGCCGCGCGATATGTTCCTCGCGCCACCCCCGGTCACGGCCTACATCATCAGCCTGATCGACAGCTGCTCGCGTCTGGCCTGGGCCGAGGTCCTGACATCCAAGAAGGCGCTGCCGGTCATGTTCAAGACCTGAAGATGATCAACACCCTCAACGTCACCTATGGGCTCGTCTTCCAGGAAATCCTGTCCGACAACGGCGCCGAGTTCGCCGCCCGCACCAAGCCGGCCGAGCATCCATTCGAGGCCATGCTGCTCGAGCTCGGCATCAAGCACCGCTACACCAGGCCCTATCGGCCGCAGACCAACGGCAAGGTCGAACGCTTCTGGCGTACCCTCGATGACGACGTCATCGAGGGTACGACCTTCGACAACCTGGACCACTTCGCCAATGAACTGTTCGAGTACCTCGTCTACTACAACAACCACAGACCCCATCAGGCCTTGGCAGGACAAACTCCCAAGGCTTTCGCCGCTTCCAAGACCACCGCAATCCAATCAGCGAATTATTGAACATCGACAATTGCGAGCACAGCGAAAGCAATCCAGTGATATTTCCGCAGAGACAGTCTGGATTTGCTTCGTCGCAAGAGCTCCTCGCAATGACGAAGCAATTGGCTAGAGCTCACACACAAACCGCCTCGACATTATTTCCGTCGGGATCGATCAAAAACGCCGCATAGTAGGTCGGGCCATAATCCCTGCGCGGCCCGGCGCCGCCATTGTCTCGGCCGCCGCTCTTCAGCCCCTCGCTGTGGAACGCCTTGACCGCGTCGTGGTCCTTGGCGCGAAACGCGATATGCGCACCATCGGCCTTCCGTCCCTTGTTCAGGTGCAGCCACAGCGCTGGCTCGCCCTTCGGTCCGAACCCGGCATAGCCGTCGCCACTGGAACAGACGACATAACCGAGCGGCGCCAGCACTGCGGTGTAGAAGCGCGTGGCGGCGTCGAGGTCGGCAACGCGCAATCCGATGTGGTCGTACATGATCATCTCCATTGTAGAAGCGTGCCGCGAATGGCACGCGCCGGAGACGACCCTAGTCAGTTGAGGGCAAGCTGCTCTTGGAGAATCTTGCGCTCCCCCTTCGAGGCCTGCCGGAACTTGGTTGGCGACACGCCGGCGGCGCGATGGAAGGTGCGGACGAAATTGGAGAGATCGCCGAAGCCGACGTCATAGGCGATGTCGGTGACGGCGGTGTCGTCGTCGGCAAGCTTGCGCGCGGCGTGCCGCAACCGCGAGCGCACCAGATATTGATGCGGGGTGACGCCGAGCACGCTCGAGAACAGCCGCAGGAAATGAAACGGGCTGAGGCCGGCCTGCTTTGCTGCCTGTTCGAGGTCGAGCTCGGCATGCGAGTTGTCGTCGATCCACAGCGCGGCCTCCACCGCGCGGCGGCGGTCACGCGCAGTCGGCGTGGCCGGCTTGCGGGCCTTGCCGGAGACCACGTCGACAAAACGGCCGGCGAGGATCTGGCCGATCTCGTCGAGGCCGAGGTCGCTGTTGCCATCTGCTGCCGTCTGGGCCAGCTCGCCCAGCACCATCAGTTCGGGCAGCGGCGGTGTCGCGCCGATCTGCCAGGTCTCGCGCCGTCCCCCAAGGGCATCGACCAGGTCCTCGCTGAAGAAGAAGCCGAGGCAGACGTCGCCGCTGACATGCTCATGCGTGCAGGTGTATTCCTCGCCGGGCGCGCCGATCAGCAACGAGCCCGCCACCAGCTCGAAGAAGCCGGCGCGGCAATGGCAGCCGAAGCTGCCAGAGCGCACATAGGCTATGGAATGGCCGGTGCGGCATTCCGCAAACGGCGTGTCGTCCGGTCCCGCATCGCAGCGAAACTCGGAGACCGTCATCGATGGCGTCGTCAGCAGCGCGGTCGCGTCCATCCCGCCTATCTAGGTAGCAGCGCGCGGCGGAGCAACCGGCAGCAGCACCTCGAACAGCGTCTTGCTGGCGACGGGATGGGCGCCTTCGAGCGCCAGCAGCCGTCGCTTGGAGATCACGCCGCCATAGGGCGAGAGCCTGCCGGTGTAATTGCCGGCCTCCAGCACCCGGTGGCAAGGCACGATCAGCATGAAGGGATTACTCGCGATCGCCTGCGCCACCGAGTGCGCCGCGCCGGAGGCGCCCAGCGCCTTGGCCACCTCGTGATAGGTACGCGTCTCTCCGCGTGGAATGGTGCAGGCGAACTCGTAGACCCGCCGGTTGAAGCCGGGCAGCCCGCCGGCATCCAGGCTGACGTCGGAGAAATCAGGATCACTGCCGCGCAGCAGGCCTTTGATGCCCTCGATCGCAAGCTCGGCGTTCTCGGACGGGCGCTGCTCGCGCGCCTCGGGATGGACCTGGAAGATCCGGCGGCGTGTGTCGATCTCCCGCGCCTCCGGCAATTGCACGGCGACCACGCCGCTGCTGCTCCAAATGATGCCGCAGCGCCCCAGCGCCGTGTCGAATATCGCGTACGCGCGCCCCACCATGCACACGCCCCACTCAGTGCACGTTTTCTCCCCCGACAGATCAAATCATAACACCGCCACAATGCGGCGCACCTGGAATCTTACCAGGACGTTAACAACCGTCCGGGCGGACGCGCCAAACCGCTTGGCGGGAGGCGCCGTCTCGGCTAATCAGGAGCGGCGCAAGGCGCGCATCCGCGGGCGTAGTTCAATGGTAGAACGGCAGCTTCCCAAGCTGCATACGAGGGTTCGATTCCCTTCGCCCGCTCCAATGTTTCACCGACCGTGATCTCGAGCCGGGCCCGATTGCTTCGGATTTCGCCCGCAGCTGCGAGATTCCAATATATTAGCCCCCCATTTGCCGGCGTTCGACCTTTCACGCGCTAAGCTCCGTCGTCTTCGCGCGTACGGTCCTGGCGCCGGGGCGTTATGCGAAGAGGAGGTCATGGACCAGCAGAAACTCGACCGCGCGATCGGTCGGCGCCTGAAGACGCTGCGGACGCAGGCGGGGATGACCCTGAACGAACTCGCGGGCCGCTCCGGCGTGAGCCGGGCCATGATCGGGCGGGTGGAGCGGGCGCAGAGCAGTGCGACGGCGGCGCTGCTCGGAAGGCTCTGCGCCGCGCTCGACGTGTCGCTGAGCGATGTCGTCGCGCTGGCCGAGAAGCCACCGGAGCGGCTGGTGCGGTTCGCCGACCAGCCGCACTGGCGCGATCCCGAGAGCGGCTATCGCAGGCGGCATGCCTCGCCGACCGATGCGGCAAGCGGCATCGAGATCATCGTCGTCGACCTGCCGGCTGGCGCGCGGGTGCCGTACAGCCCCTGGGGCCGCAACGCCTTCACCCAGCAGCTGTTGATGCTGGAGGGCGCCATCGCCGTGCATATCGATGCCAAGGCGGTGCGGCTGCGTGAGGGCGATTGCCTGGATTTCGACGTGATGCGCGCCGTGATCTTCGAGAACGAAACCAAGCAGGACGCGCGCTACGTCATCATCACGCGGCGCGGCGCCTCCTATGGCAAGATGTGAGACCAGGAGATCCTGATGATGCAGATCCGCACCGGCGACACCCATGATCCGCGCGTCATCGCGCTGCTCGATCATCACGTTGCGGCCGCGCGGGCGCAGACCGCGCCGGGCAGCGCCCATGCGCTCGATCTCGCGGGGCTTCGCGCGCCCGAGATCGCGTTCTGGACCGGCTGGGATGGCGAGACGCTGGTCGCCACCGGTGCGTTGAAGACGCTCTCGGCTGACCACGGCGAGGTGAAGTCGATGCACACGCTTCAGACTACGCGGCGACGGGGCTTCGGCGGCCAGATGCTCCGCCACATCATGACTGAGGCTCGTGCACGCGGCATCAGGCGTCTCAGCCTCGAGACCGGCTCGTGGGACTATTTCAAGCCGGCGCACGCGCTCTATCAGGCGCACGGCTTCATCGCCTGCGGCCCGTTCGACGGCTATGTCGAGGATCCCAACAGTCTGTTCCTGACGCTTGACCTGTCGGCGCCGGCGCGCCGGTAGATCAGGAGCCGTCTCCTCGATCTCGTCGAGCGCGCGCTCGGGGGCGATGTCCCGGGCGGCTTCCTCCAGATCGCGGGCCCGGTCGAGGAGCTGTTCCTCAAGGTGGCGGCGACCGGGGATGGCCGACGCTAAATGAGTTGCGCACCTCAAAACACCTCTGCTAGCCTTCAGCCATGGCCGAGACTCTCACCCCGTCTGCGCTGACGCTGAAGGACATCGCCCGCGAGGCCGGCGTCAGTCTCGCGACGGTTGACCGCGTCCTGCACAACAGGCCGGGGGTGCGCCCGGATACGGTCCGCCGCGTCAAGGAAGCCATTGAGCGCAATTCGTTCCAGCCGCATGTGGCCGCCGCCGAGCTCGCCCGCGGCCGCGCCCGCCGCTTCGCCTTCGTGATGCCGTCGGGGCCGAACCCGTTCATGCAGCAGATCGAAGCCTATCTCGGCGAGATGGCGGCCTGGCTCTCGGCCCGCCGCCTCAGCGTCGAGATGGTCCCGACCGACGTGTTCGATCCTTCCGTGCTCGCCGCTTCGCTGGAGGCGCTGTCGGGCCCATATGACGGCGTTGCCGTGGTGGCGCTGGACCATCCCGGTGTCCGCGCCGCGATCAACGACCTCGTCGATGCCGGTGCCAAGGTGGTGACGCTGGTTTCCGACGTGCCGTCCTCGCGCCGCCACCATTATGTCGGGATCGACAACATCGCTGCGGGCCGCACCGCCGGCGCGCTGATCGGGCGCCTGGTCGGCGGGCGGTCCGGCAAGGTCGCGATCGTCGCGGGCTCGCAGGGCCTGCGCGACCACGCCGAGCGCATCTTCGGCTTCAACCAGGTGATGGCGTCTGAATTCCCCGGCCTCGACGTGCTGCCGGTGCTGGAAGGGCGCGACGAGGACGACCGCTCGGAACAGCTGCTGGCACAGCTGCTCGGCAGGCATGCCGACATCGTCGGCCTTTATAACGTCGGCGCCGGCACGCAGGGCGTTGCCAAAGCGCTGAACGACAGGGCGTTGAACGAGGCTGGTCGCGACAAGCTGGTGTTCGTCGGGCACGACGTCACCGCGTTGACGCGCCGATTGCTGCTGCAGGGCGTGATGGACGCCGCGATCTCGCAGAACCCCGGACATGAGGCGCGCGCCGCCGTGCGCGTGCTGCTGGCGCTCGCCCGCGGCGAGCCGATCTTGCGCGAACAGGAGAAGATCAGGATCGACATCGTGATGCGGGACAATCTGCCTTAGCGGCAGGTGGATTTCGAAAAGGCCCGCTGCGGGGCAAGGCGACGCAAGATCGCGCGCCGCAGCATGCGAAAGGGAGGGTGACGTGTATCTCGGAATCGACATCGGCACATCCGGTGTGAAAGCGGTGCTCGTGAGCGAAGCCGGCGCGGTTGTCGCGACGGCGCCGCGCGAGCTTGCGCTGTCGCACCCCGCGCCGCTGTGGTCCGAGCAGGACCCCGATGCCTGGGTCGATGCGACGATCGGCGCAATCGACGATCTCGCCGCGCGCCATTCGCGCGAGGTTGCGCAGGTTCGCGGCATCGGGCTGTCAGGTCAGATGCACGGCGCGACGCTGCTTGGCGAGGACGGCCAGCCGCTGCGTCCGGCCATCCTCTGGAATGACGGTCGCTCGCAGGCCGAATGCGCAGCTCTGGAGCGGCGCTGTCCCTCGCTGCATGCGATCGCCGGCAATCTCGCGATGCCGGGCTTCACCGCGCCGAAGCTGCTGTGGGTGGCGCGGCATGAGCCGGAGATATTCGACCGCGTGGCAAAGGTGCTGCTGCCGAAAGCCTATGTGCGCTATCGCCTTACCGGCGAGATGGTCGAGGATATGTCGGATGCTGCCGGCACGCTGTGGCTCGACGTCGGCCTGCGCCGCTGGTCCGCGTTGCTGCTGCATGCCACCGGGCTCGACCTGCACCACATGCCCCGCCTCGTCGAGGGCAGCGCGGTGAGCGCATTGCTCGCGCCGGACTACGCGCGGCGCTGGGGCATGACCGGGAATGTCGTGGTCGCGGGCGGCGCCGGCGATAATGCGGCCAGCGCGATCGGACTCGGCGCCATTGCGCCGGGCGATGCTTTCCTGTCGCTGGGAACGTCGGGTGTCCTGTTCCGCGTCACCGATCGCTTCGCCGCCGCGCCGACATCGGCCGTGCATGCTTTCTGTCACGCGCTGCCCGGCCTGTGGCATCAGATGGGCGTGATGCTGTCGGCGGCGGCTTCGCTCGCGTGGCTGTCTGGCGTGATGGAGACGCCGGCCACAACGCTATTGGCGCCGCTCGGCGAGCGCGTCGATGCCCCGAGCCCGATCAAATTCCTGCCCTATCTCGACGGCGAGCGCACGCCGCACAACGATGCCGCCGCCAGCGGCGCCTTCATCGGCTTGCGCGGCGCGACCGGCCGGAGCCAGATCGTGCAGGCCGTGCTGGAAGGCGTCGCCTTTGCCGCGCGCGACAATCTGGCGGCGCTGAGCGCAGCGAGCGGGCCGATTGCCGAGGTCGATCTCGTCGGCGGCGGCTCGCGCTCGCCGCTGTGGGCGCAGATCTGCGCCGACGTGCTCGGCATTCCCGTCCACCGGGTCGAGGAAGGCGAGGTCGGCGCCGCGCTCGGCGCCGCGCGGCTCGGACGGCTCGCCGTAACCGGCGAAGATCCCGCGGACGTCTGCACCCGTCCGCGGCGGCTTGCGAGCTTCACGCCCCGTGCATCTGTAACTGCGGCCTATGACGAGGCCTATCGTCGCTGGCGCGCGCTTTATCCCGCATTGAAGGAGCCTGTTTAAGTGAACGTGTCAGCCAAATTCTTCGATGCAAGCGCACCCATAGCCTTCGCTGGCAAGGATGCGGAAAGCGCGCCCGCCTTCCGCTGGTACGACAAGGATCGCCTCGTACATGGTCGCAAGCTCGAGGATCATTTGCGCTTTGCGGTCTGTTACTGGCATTCGTTCTGCTGGCCCGGCGGCGATCCCTTCGGCGGTGAGACCTTTTTGCGGCCCTGGCATCACGGCACCGATCCGATGGCGATGGCGCGGGCCAAGGCCGATATCGCCTTCGAGCTGTTCCGCCTGCTGGACGTACCCTTCTTCACCTTCCACGACGTCGACGCCGCGCCGGAAGGCGCTTCGCTCAGCGAGTCCGTTGCCAATCTCAACGCGATCGCCGATATCTTCGAAGCGAAGATGGCCGCGGCAAAGGTCCGCCTGCTCTGGGGTACCGCGAACCTGTTCACGCATCGCCGTTACATGGCGGGCGCAGCGACCAATCCGGACCCCGACATCTTCACCTATGCCGCCGGCCAGGTCCGGGCCGCACTGGAGGTGACGCACCGGCTCGGCGGCCAGAACTATGTGTTGTGGGGCGGACGTGAGGGCTACGAGACGCTGCTCAACACCGATCTCGAGCGCGAGCTCGACCAGCTCGGCCGTTTCGTCTCCCTCGTCGTCGAGCACAAGCACAAGATCGGTTTCAAGGGCCCGATCCTGATCGAGCCGAAGCCGAAGGAGCCGACCAAGCATCAGTATGATTTCGACGTCGCCACCTGCTACGGCTTTCTCGAACGTTTCGATCTCCTCAACGATGTCAAGCTCAACATCGAGCAGAACCACGCCATCCTCGCCGGCCACTCCTTCCATCATGAGGTCGCGCTGGCCGAGGCGCTCGGCGTGTTCGGCTCGCTCGACATCAACCGCGGCGACGATCTTCTCGGCTGGGACACCGACCAGTTTGCGATGAACGTGCCGGAACTCGCCTTGGTGTTCCACGAGATCCTGAACCGCGGCGGCTTCACCACGGGCGGGCTCAACTTCGACGCCAAGATCCGCCGCCAGTCGATCGACCCCGATGATCTCATCCACGCCCATGTCGGCTCGATGGATGCCTGCGCGCGTGCCTTCCTCGCCGCCGCCGACATGCTCGACGCCGGCGTGCTCACCACACCGCTTGCCAGGCGCTATGAGGGCTGGGCTGGGCCTGAGGGCAGGGCCATTCTCGGCGGTCAGCGTTCGCTCGCCGATCTCGCCGACCGTGCGATGTCTCCCGGCTTCGATCCGCAGCCCCGCTCCGGCCGGCAGGAATATCTGGAATCCCTGGTCAACCGCTATGTCTGAGGAAGGCCGCTGATGACGAGAGCTGACGCGACACCGGTCCTCGAACTCACCGGCATCGGCAAGGAGTTCGGCGCGATCCGCGCGCTGCACGACGTCGACATGCAGGTGTTCCCCGGCGAGGTGGTCGGCCTGATGGGCGACAACGGCGCCGGCAAGTCGACGCTGGTCAAGATCATCGCCGGCAATTTCCGCCCCACTCACGGCGAGATCCGCTTTACGGGCAGCGCGGTCCACTTCAACCGCCCGGTCGATGCCCGCGCCGTCGGCATCGAGGTCGTCTACCAGGATCTCGCGCTCGCCGACAATCTGACCGCCGCCGCCAACGTCTTCCTCGGCCGCGAGCTGAAGCGCAAGTTCGGACCCATCGCGCTGCTCGACCACAAGGCGATGGCGGCGCGGGCACTGGAGCTGTTCGGCGAACTGCGCTCCGAGACGCGCCCCGACGATCTCGTCAAGCAGATGTCGGGCGGCCAGCGCCAGGCGGTCGCGATCGCGCGGACACGGCTCTCCAACGCGCGGCTGGTGATGATGGACGAGCCGACCGCGGCGATCTCGGTGCGCCAGGTCGAGCAGGTGCTCGGCCTGATCCACCGGCTGAAGGAGCAGGGGGTCGCCGTCATGCTGATCTCGCACCGCATGCCCGACGTGTTCGCGGTCTGCGATCGCGTCGTCGTCATGCGCCGCGGCGAGAAGCGGGCCGACAAGCCGATCCACGAGACCTCACCGGAGGAAGTCACCGCCCTCATCACCGGCGCGAAGGAGGCGGCGTGATGGCCGTGCCCTTGGAATCACCGATCAGTTTCACCAATGTCGGCCGGATCAGATGGTGGCAGCGCGGCATCTTCGCCTCCCAGACCGGCTATGTCCTGATCGCGCTGGCGGTGCTGCTGGTGATCATGCATTTCGCCAGCCCTTATTTCTTCACCGAAGGCAACATGCAGAACGTGGCGAAGAATTTTTCCTTCATCGCCATCGCCACGCTCGGCGTCACCTTCGTGATCATCACCGGCGGCATCGACCTCTCGGTCGGCTCGATGATGTGCTTCTCCGCCATGATCACCTCGATGGTCATGACCGAGCTGTCGACGCCCGGCGGGCTCGGCGCCTCGCTGTTCGTGCACATGGCCGCCGACGGCAAGACGGTGGTCGCTAACGTACCCGGTCTGATCCTGTTGATCTCCGTGGCTGCGGGCCTCGGCGTTGCGCTGATTGCGGGTCTCGTCAACGGCTTCTGCATCGCCGTGCTGGGCCTGTCGCCCTTCGTCACCACGCTCGGCATGCTCTCGATCGTGCGCGGGCTCGGCTATGTCGTTTCCAATGGTCGCGGCAGTTTTCCGGGCGGCCCGGACGCCGACTACTTCTACGGGCTCACCTCGGGCGACGTGCTCGGCGTGCCCATGCCCTTCATCTATCTCGTGATCCTCGCGCTGGCGATGGCGGTGGTGCTCCATCACACCTCGTTCGGCCGCCATGTCTTCGCGCTCGGCGGCAACGAGAAGGCGGCGGAGCTCACCGGCATTCCGGTCGTACGGGTGAAGATCGAGGTCTATGTGATCTGCGCGCTCGCCGCGGGCTTGCAGGGCATCATCATCTCCGGTTGGCTGGGATCGGCGCCGGCCAACATGGCGACGTCCTACGAGCTCAACGTGATCGCTGCGGCCGTGATCGGCGGCGCCAACCTTGCCGGCGGCATCGGCGGCCCACTTGGCGCCATCGTCGGCTGCGTGCTGCTGGAAGTGATCCGCAACGGTCTCGTGCTGGCACAGGTCTCCTCCTACTGGCAGCAGACGCTGGTGGGCGTGATCATCATTCTGGCCGTGCTGGTCGACCGGATCCGTTCGCGGATGAGCTGACGTCATGTCATCCCGGGAAGGCAACCAAATGCCGCCTGTCCGCTTCCCGGGCACTTTCGAGGGGATGGGCACCAAACGAGGGTGGAGGAGATAATGAGGAAACTTCTGCTTGCGGGAATCGCCGTTGCGCTGATGGCGACGCCGGCATTTGCTGCGAACTACCGCTTCGTCATCGTGCCCAAGGCGATGAACAATCCGTTCTTCGACTTCGCGCGCGATGGCTGCCAGAAGCGCGCCAAGGAGCTCGGCAACATCGAGTGCATCTATAAGGGACCGGTGGAGCATGAGCCGGCGACGCAGGCCCAGATCATCCAGGACTTCATCACCCAGAAGGTCGACGGCCTCGCGATCTCGGTCGCCGACGTCGCGGCCATGACCAAGTCGATCGAGGCGGCAACCGCCGCCGGCATTCCTGTCATCACTTTTGATGCGGATGCCCCAGGCTCCAAGCGGATCGCCTATATCGGCACCAACAACAAGGAGTTCGGCTTGGCCCTCGGCAAGCAACTGCTGAAGATGCGGCCCGACGGTGGAAAGTACGCCATGGTCTCCGGTGGTCCCGGCGCCAAGAACCTCGCCGAGCGCGTCGAGGGCGTTCGCGAGGCGCTGAAGGGTTCGAAATGGACCGAAGTCGCGGGCTCCCCGACGTTCTGCAACGACGATCCCGCGCTGGCGGTCCAGCAGATGACGGACATGCGCACGGCAACGCCCGACCTCGCCGCGATCGTTCCCATCGGCGGCTGGCCGATGTTCGCCCCCGAAGGCTTCAAGGCCTTCGCTTCCCGCAACAAGAAGGACATCGATTCCGGCAAGTTCACGCTGGTCGTCGCCGACACGCTGAAGATGCAGCTCGAGCTGTTGCGTGACGGCTATGCCAATGCGCTGGTCGGCCAGCGTCCGTTCGAGATGGGCGAGAAGGCGATGGACACGCTGCTCGCGATCAAGAAGGGCGAGAAGGTGCCGGAGATCGTCTACACCGGCCTCGACCTCGTGACCAAGGACAATGTCGCGCAGATGCTGAAGTAGGAGCTCCGCCAGCCCCGTGCTCCTGCGTGCCTCCCCCGCTTGCGGTTCCCGCGAGCGGGGGAGATGATTTGGCGGTTGGAAGAAGACTCCTGGAAGGCAATGGGAATGAAAAGGTCACGGCTCGGCGCTCTCGATGTCACCTCGATCGGCCTCGGTTCCGCCCCGCTCGGCGGACTGTTCGCACCAGTCAGTGACGCCGACGCGGAGGCAACGATCGCGCGCGCCTGGTCTGCCGGCGTCCGCTTTTTCGATACCGCGCCCCTCTACGGTTTCGGCCTCGCGGAGCGGCGGCTCGGTGGATTCCTGCGGCAACAGAAGCGGGACACCTACGCCATCTCGACAAAAGTCGGCCGTCTGCTGCGCGCCCCCGATGATGGCGCCGCCGAGGATGAGCACTACAAGGGCACGCCGCGCGAGCGGCCGGTGTTCGATTTCAGCCATGACGGCGTGATGCGATCGGTTGAGGAGAGCCTGGAGCGGCTTGGGCTCGACCGCGTCGACGTCCTGCTGGTGCATGACCCCGACGACCATTATGACGAGGCCGTCGCCGGTGCCTTCCGCGCGCTGCAGCGCCTGCGCAGTGAGGGCACAGTCAAGGCGATCGGCGCCGGCATGAACCAATCGGAGATGCTGGTTCGCTTCGCCGAGGTCGTGCCGGTCGACTGCTTCCTGCTCGCCGGGCGCTACACGCTGCTCGATCAGGGCGCGCTGGAGGCGCTGTTTCCGCTCTGCCAGGCCAGGAACATCGGCATCCTGCTCGGCGGCATCTACAACAGCGGCATTCTGGCCAATCCGCGAACTGGCGCCAAGTTCAACTATCAGGATGCCGATGCGGCGCTCGTCGCGCGTGCGCTGGAGCTCGATGAACTCTGCCGCAGGCACGGCACGGAGCTGAAAGCCGCCGCGCTGCGGTTCTGCATGGCGCATCCGGCGGTGACGGTCGCCGTGCTGGGGGCGCGCAACGCCGCGGAAGTCGCCGACAACATCGCGATGTCGGAGAGGGCGGTGCCCGCCGCGTTCTGGCAGGAGTTGCGTGCACGAAAGCTCGTCGATGCGCGGGCGCCACTTCCCGGCGGGGCGTAGGACATGATCATCGACGGCCACCAGCATTTCTGGGATCCGGCGCGCGCCGATTATCCGTGGATGGCGGCGGACGAGCTGGCGCCGATCCGTCGCGCTTTCGGTCCTGCCGATCTCGCGCCATTGCTGAAAGCAAACGGCGTCGACGCCAGTATCGTGGTGCAGTGCCGCTCCGCGCTGGGGGAGACCGAGGAATTCTTGCGCATCGCGCATGTGACGCCGTCTGTGGTTGGTGTCGTCGGCTGGGCCGATCTGACCGATGGCGACCTCGGCGAAACGCTCGACGGGCTGCGCGCCTTGCCGGGCGGCGGCAAGCTGGTCGGTATCCGCCACCAGGTCCACGACGAGACCGATCCCGACTGGCTGCTCCGCGAGGACGTCCAGCGCGGCCTCACGGCCGTATTCGCCCGCGAGCTCGCTTACGATTTCCTCGTTCGTGCCCGCGAGCTGCCGGCGGCGATCGCAACCGCGCAGGCCTTTCCGCACGCGCGCTTCGTGCTCGACCACGCCGCCAAGCCACCGATCGCGGACGGTGGAAGCGACGAATGGGCCGACCGCATTGCCGCGTTAGCTGCTTGCGGCAATGTCTGGTGCAAGATCTCAGGGCTCGCGACCGAAGCGGTCTGGAGTGACTGGGATGCGGAACGGCTGTTTCCGTTCGTCGACCACTCCGCAAAATGTTTCGGCGAGGACAGGCTGATCTTCGGCTCCGACTGGCCGGTGTGCCTGCTTGCGGGAAGCTATGGCGAGATCAAGACCGCGCTGGAGGCCTGCCTGGCGCGGCTTGGCCCGCAGGTGCGGGACAAGGCGTTTGGTGTGAATGCGGCGCGGGCATATCGGCTGGTCTCGCGCGTTTAGCGCCTGAGCGCGCGCCTCGTCCCTCGAGACGGCGCTGACGCGCCTCCTCAGGATGAGGCTAAGCGGCATCCGTGTCCCGGAAGCAACCACCGCGCACCCCGTTCCTCATCCTGAGGAGCCCGCCCAAAGCGGGCGTCTCGAAAGATGGCCGCAGGGAATCCTATCTCAAATATGATCGCCCTGCGGGGAACGAGGAGGTAAGGGGCAGCGGAATTCGCCGACCCTACTCCGACATCGGCTTGTCGGAGATATCCCAGTCCTTGCCGGTGAAGGTGGAGATGAACAGCGTCTTCATCGGCGTGTAGTTCTCGGGCGTGTAGCTGTAGGTGACGCCATCGAGGAAATAGGGCGAGTGGAAACCCGCGAGCGTCGATGCCTGCTTCAGCACGTTGGCGCGGGTGAGCTCGTCGCCGCAGCGGCGCAGGATCTCGCCCATGGTCACGGCTTGGCCGTAGCCGGCGAAGGCGATGGTATTGTCGGGGTCGATGCTCGGCAGGTACTTCTTGCGCAGCTCTTCGAACGCCATCACGTCAGGGTCCTTCTCCCATTTCGGCAGGCCGACCTCCTTGTTGTAGCGGATGGCGACGATGCCGGTGCAGTTCTCCAGCCCCGCGGCATTGAGGATCGAGCGTCCAGTCGAGCCGGCCGACAACAACTGCAGTGGCTTCCAGCCGAGCTCGGCGACTTTACGAATCGACTGCGACGACGCCTTGCCGGTGGAGATGTTGTAGAAGACGTCGGCGCCCGATTTCGAGAGATTGATGAGCTGGGAATCGACGGTCGGATCGGTGAGATCGTAGGTCTGCTCCATGATCACCTGCGCGGTGCCGCCGGCATCGGCCAACACCTTCTTGAACGGCCCCAGGAAGTCGCGGCCGAAATCGTCGTTCTGGTAGAGGATGCCGATCTTCGCATTCGGCTTCACGCTGACGACGTGCCGGGCCAGGATGCGCGCCTCGGTCGGATAGAGCGGCAGGCCCGCCATCGTCCATTTGAACTCTTTCGGATTGTTCCACTTCGAGGCGCCGGTGTTGAGCAACAGCTGCGGCACGCCCTTGGAGTTCAGGTATTTGTGCACGGCGGTCTGCGGTGCGGTGCCGAGCGAGCCGTAGAGCGCCAGCACCTCCTCCTGCTCGACCAGCCGCCGCGTCGCCTCGACGCATTTCGGCGCGCTGTAGGCATCGTCCATGGTGAGAAACTTGACCTTGCGTCCGTTGATGCCGCCCTTCTCGTTCAGCATCTGGAAATAGGCCTCGCCGATGCGGCCGAGCACGCCGTAGAGCGAGCCGGGGCCGGAATGCGGCACAGTCTGCCCGATCTTGATCTCGGTGTCGCTGGCGCCCGCGTCGTATTTCTTCTCCGCAGCCCAGACGTAAGGCGCCGGCAATGCGGATGCGGCGATGGTGGCGAGCGCAGCGGCGCTGAAATCGCGCCGCGATGGATTCTTCGTCATTATTTGTTTCTCCCTAGCGAGCGCATTGTGCTGGCATCGCAGCTCGGCTCGCAAGTGGGAAGTCGCAGCTTTGCGACGCAATGACGCTCGAAATCGCTAGGCGCCAGCGCCTAGACTCAAGTTTTCTCGGCAACGACGACGAGGCCGCGCACCGGCTCGTTGTTCTCGTTGCGCGGCGAGGCCGGCTCCAAAGTCAGCAGCTTGAGATCCGCCTTGGCGATGGCACCGCGCACATATTCCGCGGAATGGGCATAGCGCAGGCCTTCGCCAAGCACGACGCCACTGCCGTCATGCGTCTCCAGCGTGAAGGCGAGCACGCCGCCTGACACGAGCACGCGCCTGGCCTCGCTCAGCACCGGTGCGAGATCGGAGAGATAGACGAACGCATCCGCGGCGACGACGAGGTTCGCGCTTGCGTCGGCCTTGCCGCGCAGCCCCTCGATCATGTCGGCGAGTTCGAGCTCGGCATAGAGGTTCGTCGCGCGCGCCTCCTTGATCATGCCGGGCGACAGGTCGATGCCGATGAAATGGTCGACCTGCTTGGCGAACGCGGCGGCCGCAAGACCCGTGCCGCAGCCGAGATCGATGGTGCGCTTGAAGTAGGCGGGCTTTTTGGCGGCGACGCGCGCAGCCAGCACCGCCTTGAAGATCAGCGCGGGCGCGCGATAGCCGAGATCGTTGATCAGCGCGTGCTCGAAGCGCGGCGCGTATTGATCGAACAGCGCCTGCACATAGGCCTTCGGCATCTCCGCCATCTCCGCATCGCCGAGCCGTATCAGGTGCAGGCCGGCGCCGTGCTGGTCTTCGGGATCGGTTCGGCGCGCTTCACGGAAGGCCGCGATGGCCTTGTCGCGCTCGCCGAGCTGCTGACGGATCTCGCCAAGCGTGAACCAGGCCGAGGTGAAATCAGACGCGAGCTCGATCGCCTGCTCCAGGAGATCCGCGGCGGCGGGCAGGTCGCCCTTGAGCTGCAGGTCGCGCGCGAACTCGAAACGGCGGTCGGCCATGAGATCGCCGGAGGTCAGGAACAGGCGCAGGGGCATGGAACTACTCGTCATTGCCGGGCTTGACCCGGCAATCCATCAATAAGAGAACTCTTTAGGAAGATGGATGCGCGGGTCCCGCCCTCACCAAGTGGTTTCGGCGAGCTTGTACATCACCGGGCCGGCGAAGCCTAGCGGAGACGGCAAGCCCGCGCATGACCGCTTAATTTGGAGCGGCCCGTTCCTATATCACTCACATGCGTCCGCAAGACATCCTGCTGCCAACTGCTGCCGGCCTATGCTGCAAGCCCGGCGCCTTCCATATCGACCCAGTCCGTCCCGTGGAGCGGGCCGTGATCACCCACGGGCATTCCGACCATGCCCGCGCCGGCCATGGCGCGGTGCTGGCGACGCAGGAAACGCTCGATATGATGCGCCTACGTTATGGTGAGAATTTTGCCGGATCGACCCAAGCGGTCCGCTATGGCGAGGAGATCCGGCTCGGCGGCGTCACCGTCAAGTTTCACCCGGCCGGCCATGTGCTGGGATCGGCGCAGGTCGCGGTGACGGCTAAGGACACCTGCGTCGTTGCCTCCGGTGACTACAAGGATGCGCCTGATCCGACCTGCACGCCCTTCGAGCTGGTGCCCTGCGACGTCTTCATCACCGAGGCGACGTTCGGGCTGCCGGTGTTCCGGCACGGCGATGCGAGCGACGAGGTGAAGAAGCTGCTCGCCTCGGTCGCATTGTTTCCGGAGCGCGCACACCTTGTCGGTGCCTATTCGCTCGGCAAGGCACAGCGGGTTATCGCGCTGCTCCGTGCGGCCGGCTATGACGCGCCGATCTACCTGCATGGCGCGATGGAGACGATCACGCATTACTATCAGAGCCGCGGCATCGAACTTGGCGAGTTGCGGCCGGCGAAGGGCGTGAAGAAGGCGGCGCTCGCCGGCACCATTACACTGGCGCCACCATCGGCAACGTCCGATCTCTGGACGCGCCGCTTTCCCGATCCCGTCACGGCGTTCGCCTCGGGCTGGATGCGCGTGCGTGCCCGGGCGCGGCAGCGCGGCGTGGAATTGCCGCTGGTGATCTCCGACCACGCCGATTGGGACGGCCTTACCGCGACCATCGCCGCAACTGGCGCCGGCGAGATCTGGGTCACCCACGGCCAGGAAGATGCGCTGGTGCATTGGTGCCAGAGCAAGGGCCTGAAAGCGCGGCCGCTCGATCTCGTCGGCTATGGCGACGAGGAGGAGAGCGAGACGCCCATTCAAGGCGAGGCCGAAGCATGAACCGCTTCGCCGAGCTGCTGGACCGCCTCGCCTACGAGCCCGGCCGCAACAACAAGCTGCGGCTGATCACCGGCTATTTCCGCGAAGTCGGCGATCCCGACCGCGGCTATGCGCTGGCGGCGCTGACCGGCGCACTCAGCTTCAAGCATGCCAAGCCTGGGCTGATCCGCGATCTGATCGCGGCGCGCGCCGATCCGGTGCTGTTCGGATTGAGTTACGACTATGTTGGCGATCTCTCGGAGACGGTGGCGCTGATGTGGCCGAAGGCCGCGCTGGCGGCACACAACAATCCGCCGCCTCCGACACTGACCGAAGTCGTCACCACACTGCGCACGCTCGGCAAGACCGAAATGCCGGCACAGCTGGCGCGCTGGCTCGACGAGCTCGACGAGACCGGCCGCTGGGCGCTGCTCAAGCTCGTCACTGGCGCGATGCGCATCGGCATCTCGGCGCGGCTGGCCAAGACCGCGGCCGCCGCGCTCGGCGACAAGGACCCGCACGATATCGAGCTGATCTGGCCCGGCCTTAGTCCCCCCTATCTCGACCTGTTCGCCTGGCTGGAGGGACGCGGCGAAAAACCCGTCAATCGCGATCCCGCGCCGTTCCGGCCCGTGATGCTCGCGCATGCGATCGAGGAAGGCGATTTCGCCGCGCTCGATCCCGCCGACTACATCGCCGAATGGAAATGGGACGGCATCCGCGTGCAGGCGGTCGCCGGCCGCGACGATCGGGGGCACATCACAGCGCGGCTCTATTCGCGCACCGGCGAGGACATCACCGGCAGCTTTCCGGATCTCGTGCCGTCGCTGCACCTGCCGGGCGCCATCGATGGCGAGCTTCTGATCCTGCGCGAGGGCCGCGTGCAGAGTTTCAACGTCCTGCAACAGCGGCTCAACCGCAAGGTCGTCTCGCCGAAACTGATCAAGGAGTTTCCGATTCACTTGCGCGCCTATGATCTGCTCGGCGACGACGAGGACGATCTGCGCGAGCTGCCTTTCGCGGAGCGGCGCGAACGGCTGGAGACCTTCGTCGCGAAGCTCGACGATGCCCGTATCGATCTGTCGCCCACCGTTCCCTTCGCAAGCTGGGACGCGCTCACCGCCGCACGTGCCAATCCCGCGAGCGCCGGTGCCGGCGAGGATGCCGACGCTATCGAGGGCGTCATGCTGAAGCGGCGCGATGCGCCTTATCTGCCGGGACGGCCGAAGGGGCAGTGGTGGAAGTGGAAGCGCGATCCGCACATCATCGACGCCGTGCTGATGTATGCGCAGCGCGGCCACGGTAAGCGCTCGTCCTATTATTCCGATTACACCTTCGGCGTTTGGACCGAGACCGAGAATGGCGAGGAACTGGTCCCGGTCGGAAAAGCCTATTTCGGCTTCACCGACGAGGAGCTGCTCCAGATCGACCGCTTCGTCCGCCGCAACACCACCGAAAAATTCGGTCCCGTCCGCCACGTCGTGCACGAGGGCGACAAGGGTCTGGTGCTGGAAGTCGCTTTCGAGGGATTGCAGCGCTCGCCCAGGCACAAATCCGGCGTCGCCATGCGTTTCCCCCGCATCAGCCGCCTGCGCTGGGACAAGCCGCCGCGCGAGGCCGACCGGCTGGAGACGCTGGAGCGGATGCTGAAGGCGGAGCCGGAGGAGATTGAGATATGAAACTGTGCTGGGCCGGGACTCGTTTCTCACCCGGTCGGTTGCGCCCCTTGTCCTGCTACCCCGCACTCCGTCCTCATCCTAGGAGCCCGCCTAAAACGGGCGTCTCGAAGAATGGCCGCAGGGAAACACTCGCAATCGCCCCGCGGAGAGGTGGCCCGGCGCACTGCCCGAATTAAACTCCCGTAACCCGATTGACGCCCGGTTGCGGGTTCCCCATGTGCCTCGCCGTGCCTTATAATGGGGTCGAATCCGCCTTCAGGAGTTTGTGATGGTCCAAGACGTCAGAGATTTGCCGGCCGGCCGCAGCGACGGCCTGCACCGCTTTCTCGGCGGCTCGCCGCTGACCGTCGCGTTCCGCCTGGTGCTGCTCTCGATCCTGGTCGGCGTCGTGCTGGCGGCGATCGGCTTCGACCCCTGGAACATCATCCACAGCATCCGCCTCTTGTTCCAGCGTCTCTGGGATCTCGGCTTCGATGCCGTGAACTGGCTGTGGCGCTACTTCCTGCTCGGCGCGGTCATCGTGATTCCGATCTGGCTGCTCTCGCGCGTGTTCGGCGCGCCGCGCGGCCGGTAAGGTGTGATTGAGGGAGTGCGCAGCCGATGCAACTGCGTTTCGTCGGCTGCGGTGACGCTTTCGGCTCCGGTGGCAGGCTCAATACCTGCTTCCATGTCTCGGGACGCGAAGCCAACTTCCTGATTGATTGCGGCGCGTCGGCGCTGCCGGCGCTGAAGCGGCTCGAGATCGATTGCAACGAGATCGACCTGATCCTGATCACGCATTTCCACGGCGACCATTTTGCCGGGCTGCCGTTTGTCTTGCTCGACGCGCAATTCTCACGGCGGACGCGGCCGCTGACGATCGCGGGTCCGCAAGGCATTGCGTCGCGGCTTGCCCAAGTGATGGAAGCCCTGTTCGAGCATTCCTCCAAGACCAAGCAGCGCTTCGAGCTGAACGTGGTCGAACTCGCACCCGAGCAAAGCCGAAGCTTCGGCGCCGTGACGGTGACGCCCTATCCGGTCGTGCACGGCGAATCCGGCGGTCCATTCCTCGCCTATCGCGTCGCGGTCGAGGGCCGCACGCTCGCCTACAGCGCCGATACCGAATGGACGGAGACGCTCATTCCGCTGGCGCATGGCGCGGACCTTTTCATCGCTGAGGCCTACATGTACGAGAAGGTGGTCAAGAACCATCTCAGCCTGAAGACTTTGGAACAGCATTTGCCCGAAATCGGCGCCAAGCGGCTGGTCCTCACCCATATGAGTGACGACATGCTGACGCGTCTGGATGAAATCGAACACCTCGCCGCCGAAGACCGCATGGTGCTCGTGTTCTGACATGCACGCACCGGTTCATCCCAGGATAGGCTCCCGCCAGGTGTTCGCCATCGCGGGTCCCGCGATGGTCGCGAACCTCACGACGCCGCTGATCGGCGTGGTCTCGACCACCGCGATCGGCCGGCTCGACGATGCCGCACTGCTCGGCGGCGTCGCGATGGCCTCCGTCATCTTCGACTGCCTGTTCTGGCTGTTCGGCTTCCTGCGCATGAGCACGCTTGCGTTCACCGCGCAGGCGCTGGGCGCCGGCGAGACGCGCGAGCAGACCGTGATCCTGGTGCGCGGCTTCATCGTCGCGGGCCTGATCGGTGCGGCGCTGATTGCGCTGCAGCTGCCGCTGGGGGGCCTGCTGTTCGACCTGATGGGCGGCAGCGCGGGCGTGACGCAGGCTGCGAAGACCTACTTCATGATCCGGATCTGGTCCTCGCCGTTTGCCTTCGCCAATTACGTCATCCTGGGCTGGCTGGTCGGGCAGGCCCGCGCCAATCCGGCGCTCGCGCTGCAGGTCGTCATCAACCTCATCAACATGGTGGCGACGATCCTGCTGGTGCTGGTTTACGACACCGGCATCGCCGGCGCGGCGATCGCGGCGCTGCTGTCGGAGACGACAGGCTTCGTGCTGGGCGTGATCGTCTGCCGTCGCTATGCGACCGGCGGCTTCAAAGTGCCTCGCGCAACGCTGTTCGATCGCGCCAAGCTGATGCGGCTCTTGGCGGTGAATTCCGACATCATGATCCGCACCGCGGCGCTGATCGCCGTGTTCCTGTTCTTCACCGCCAAGGGCGCGCGCGCGGGCGACGTCACGCTGGCGGCGAACTCCGTGCTCAACAATTTCCTCCTGGTCAGCGCCTTCTTTCTCGACGGCCTCGCCAATGCAGCCCAGCAGCTCTGCGGCCGCACCTTTGGCGCGCGCGATCCAAAAGGCTTTGCGGATTCGATGCGGCTGGTGCTGCTCTGGGGCCTCGGCTTTGCGCTGGTCGTCGCGGTGCTGTTTGCGCTGTTCGGGCCAGCGCTGATCAATGTCATGACGGCGAGTGAGGATGTTCGCCGCGTCGCGCGCGACTTCCTGCCGTTCATCGTGCTTGCGCCCATTCCCGGTGTGTTCGCCTTCGGCTTCGACGGCATCTATGTCGGCGCGACCTGGGCGCGCGAGATGCGCAATCTGATGCTGCTATCGCTGGCGATCTTTTTCGGCGTCTGGCTGGCGCTGCAATCGTTCGGCAATGCCGGCCTGTGGAGCGCGCTGATCGCGTTCTATGTCGCCCGCGGCGGCTTGCAGGGCGCGCGCTATCCGGCGCTCTACGGGGCGACGTTTTCGAAAATCTAGCCGTCGTGTCCCGGACGCGACGCGGCATGAAATTGACGCGACGCAGAGCCGGGACCCAGCAGGTATGGGCCCCGGCTCTGCAGCGCACCGCTGAAGGAGCGCTGCGCTGCGTCCGGGGCACGAGACCGCCTCACATCCTCGGCCAGTCTTCCGCGGTGAGTGTCGCCGCATCCGCGCCGACGATCTCGGACAGCGAATCCCGCCCCGTCCGGAGCAGCGTGGAGGTCAGGTCGCGCTTGATCTCGTCGACAAGGCCGAGACCCTTATAGACCAGCGATGAGTAGAGCTGGATCAGGCTGGCGCCGGCACGGATCTTGGTCAGCGCGGCGCCGCCCGAGTCGACGCCGCCAACGCCGATCAGCGGGAATGCGCCCTCGACGCGCACATAGGTTTCCGCAACCATCCGCGTCGACAGGCGGAACAGCGGTCGGCCGGACAGGCCACCTTGCTCCTTCGCCCGCGACTCCTCACGCAACGTGCTCGGCCGCGCGATCGTGGTGTTCGAGACGATCATGCCGTCGACCCGGCGCGAGCGCGCGACCTGCACCACGTCGTCGAGCTGGGCAAGGCTCAAATCCGGCGCGATCTTGAGCAGCACCGGCGTGTCGCCGGCCTTCTGACGCACCCGCTCGCGCGCGTCGATCACGCGTACGAGCAGGTCGTCGAGCAGTGCGCCTTCCTGCAAATTGCGCAGGCCCGGCGTGTTCGGCGAAGAGACGTTGACGGTGAAATAGCTTGCGACCGGTGCAAAGGTCTCGATCAGCTTGACGTAGTCGGCGACGCGGTCCGGCGAATCCTTGTTGGCGCCGACATTGACGCCGACGATGCCGCCGTGCTGCGCGCGCGCCGCAAGCCGGCGCAGGGCTGCCTCCGCGCCGTCATTGTTGAAACCCATGCGGTTGATGATCGCCTCGTCGCGCTCGAGCCGGAACAGCCGCGGCCGCGGATTGCCTTCTTGCGGTTTCGGCGTCACCGAGCCGATCTCTACGAAGCCAAATCCGAGCCGCAGCAGCGCGTCCGGTACCTCGGCGCTCTTGTCGAAGCCCGCGGCCATGCCGATCGGATTGGGAAAGTTCAGCCCGAAGGCGCGCACCGCGAGCTTGGGATCGTCGGCACGCGGCTTGACCGGTGGCAGGAAGCGCAGGCCCTGGATCGCCAGGCGATGCGCGTCCTCGGGATCGAGCCAGCGCAGCACCGGCAGCGAAAAGGCGTCGAACGCGCGGATCACGGGGCGAGCTCCGGCACATCGTGACCACCGTCGGAGCGCATGTTGAGGTTCAATACCGCGATCACCGCGCCGAGATCGAGCTCGCCATAGAGATGCGGAAAGAGCTCGTCGTTGCGCGAACGTTCCCAGCGCAGCTCGCTGCCCAGCGCATCGCCATCGACCTCGACCAGGAACAGCGCGCGCTGTCCGAAATAGTGCTTGCGCAGGGTTTCGGGAACTTGGGCGGCGGTCGAGAAATGGATGAACCCGTCGCGCGCGTCATCCGCGCTGCCGCGGTAGACGCCCTGCCGTTCCGCCTCGCGCCAGGCCGAGGCCGGACAGATTTTGTAGATCTTGACCACCGCTTACGCAGCCTTGTTTGTTCTTTGAGTCTTTTGGGTTTTTTCGTCTCTCGCGGGTCTTCGAAACCCGGGCGCGACCGTAAAGGCCGGCCCTTCCGAACTCAAGACCTAGAGCCTTTTCCGGTCCGATGAAATCGGAAACGGCGCTCTGGATTCCTGTTTTGACGCGTTTTCGTGACGCGAACCGATAGCCATTTCGATTGAAAACGCTTTCGCCCGCTGCCCCTTGCGCGAAAAACGGAAAACCGGTTGATTTGAGGACAGTTTTCCTGAGTTGCGACGGGCTGGACCTTCCATGGTCAGACAGGCCAAAGCGCAGAGGATGCTGACTCACGGCGAGATCTGGGCCGCGCTGGATCAGCTGGCGGCGCGCGCCGGATTGTCGCCGTCCGGCCTCGCCAAGCGTGCGGGGCTCGATCCCACCACCTTCAACAGGTCCAAGCGCATTACCGCTGACGGCCGCGAGCGCTGGCCTTCGACCGAATCGATCGCAAAGGCGCTGGCCGCCGCCGACGCTTCGATCGACAGCTTTGCGAAATTGATTGAGGACGACCGCGCGGGCGACGGCCGTTCGGTGCCGCTGCTCGGCCTCGCGCAGGCCGGAACGAGCGGCGCTTTCGACGAGGCCGGCCTTCCATCCGGCAGGGGCTGGACCGAAATCGCGCTTCCCACCTCCGAGGACCGCCACACGTTTGCACTGGAGATTTCCGGCCATGCACTTGCGCCTGTCTATCGCGACGGCGACATCGTCCTGGTCTCACCCGGCGCGCCGATCCGCAAAGGCGATCGCGTGGTGGTGAGGAGCAAAGCGGGTGAGATGACGGTCGCGACGCTGAAGCGCCGCACCACAAAGGCGCTGGAGCTCGAGCCGCTCGATGGGACGCAGGCCGATCGCACGATGGCGGCCGGCGATGTCGCGTGGATCGCGCGCATCCTGTGGGCAAGCCAGTGATTGTTTCCCGCCGACGTCGTGATCAGGCGACGACATCAGCCAGGCCGCGTTTTGTCTGCCGCGACCTTGCGACTCACTGCCGCTCTCGCACAGGTTGCGCCCCCTATTGCCGACCAAATTCGTCTCGAGGGGGAAGATGATGAGTCACCGTCACGCATTGAAGGCCCGATCAGCTGGAAAATGGCGAGCCCTGCGTGGCGGGCGAGCTGGTCAAGCGCGGTTGGCCTTACCCCGCACGCCTATCTCGTGCACATCGGGCTCAACGCGGCTTGCCGTCTCCTGAGACACGGTCGTTCGCTGGCGGACAGCGCGCGGCGGCGGGATTTTGCGATCAGGCCGCACTCAACAAGCACTTCAGGCGCTGCTACGGCATCACGCCCCTGCGGTTTGGACAGGCCGCGCGGGCTGGCTGACGCCGCAATTTCAGCAAATACTCCCAGGGAACATACATTTTAAGCGATGCCTGGAGGTTCCGCGATGTCCACGATCGATCATGCCGCAACGACCGGGCGCCGCCGGGTCGCCGTCGTCGGCCTGGGCAGCATTGGCGGCGTCATCGCCGGCGCGCTCGATGCGACCGGCCGGCACGACGTCACCGCCTGCGTCAGACGCGGGATTGCGCGGCTGGTGGTGGAACGTCCCGACCGCACGATCGAAGCGCGGCCACGTATATTGACGGATCCGGCACAGGCCGACATCCATGACTGGGTGCTGCTGTGCACCAAGGCGCAGGATACCGCCTCGAGCTCGCCCTGGCTGCAGCGGCTCTGCGGCGCCAGCACGCATGTCGCGGTCCTGCAGAACGGCATGGGCCACACCGAACGGCTTGCGCCATTCGTCGGAGCGGCGACCGTCGTGCCGACCATCGTCTATTACAATGGTGAGCGGCTTGCGCCCGACCGCGTGCGCTACCGCCGCGCCAGCGACCATGATTTTGCGGTGAGCGATGATGCCGGTGGCCGTGCCTTCGTGGAATTGCTCGAAGGCACGGGAATGCAGATCCTGGTCAGCCCCGACTTCAAGACGATGGCCTGGCGCAAGCTGCTGCTCAACGCGATCGCCAATCCGATCACCGCGCTCACGCTGCAGCGCCAGGGCGTGTTCAGGCGCGAGGACATGGGCTCGCTGGTGCTCTCCGCCCTGGAAGAAGCCGCCGCGGTCGCGCGCGCCGACGGCGCCCGGCTCGCAGACGACGAAGCCTTGAAGCTGCGGGCAATGCTGATGACGTTCCCGCCCGATGCCGGCACCTCGATGTATTTCGACCGGCTGGCGGGGCGGCGCTCGGAGGTGGACGCGCTCACCGGCGCGGTGGTCGCGGCCGGCGAGCGCCACCAGATCGCAACGCCGCTCTGCCGCGTGCTGCTGACCTTGATGCGCGCGGCCGATGCCGCGCCGATCCCTGGGCTGATGGAGAAAGCGAAGTGACCTCACCATCGAAACCGAGACTTCCGGCATTCGATCCGGACGACGTGAGCGAGAGCAATTTCACGAGCTATCCCGAGATGCACCGGATCATGCCGTAGAAGCAGGCCGCATCTACGCGCTCCGCGCCAGCGCGCCGTCGATCATGTTCACCGCGTTCTGCACGCCGTACACGGCGACGAAGGAGCCGAAGCGCGGGCCCTTCTCCTGGCCGAGCAGCACCTGGTAGAGCATGTTGAACCAGTCGAGCGTGACGCCCGGGCGGCCGTCCTTGCCCTTCTTGATCTGATCGAGGAACGGCTCGCGGCGGCCGATCTCATAGACGACGTTCTGGATGTCCTCGGCCGTGGCGTCCTGCGGCAATTGCGATAGCGCATCGCGCAGATCCTGCAATGCCGCGCGCTCGGTCTCGGTTGGTTCGCGGAACTGTTTCGTCGGCGCGACGAAGTCGCGGTAGTAGTTGATGGCATAGCCGACCATCGCATCCAGCTTCGGATGCGTCTGCGGCGTCACGCCGGGACGATAGCGGCCGATGAAACCCCACAGCGTCTCGGCGTTCTCCGCGTTCGACGACGACACCAAGGTGAGCAGCAGCTGGAAGGTGACGGGCATGTCGCCCTTCGGCGGCTTGCCGTTGTGGATGTGCCAGACCGGATTGCCGAGCTGCTGCTTGCCGTCCTGCTTCGGAAAGCCATCGAGGAACTGCTGGTAGTCGTCGACATTGCGCGGGATGACGTCGAAATACAGCCGCTTGGCCGCCTTCGGCTCGCGATACATGAACAGCGACAGCGATTCCGGCGAGGCGTAGCGCAGCCATTCGTCGATGGTGAGGCCATTGCCCTTCGACTTCGAGATCTTCTGGCCCTTCTCGTCGAGGAAGAGCTCGTAGTTGAAGCCCTCGGGCGGCGTGCCGCCGAGCGCCTTCGCGATTGCGCCGGAGAGCTTCACGGAATCGATGAGATCCTTGCCGGCCATCTCATAGTCGACGCCGAGCGCGACCCAGCGCATCGCCCAGTCGGCCTTCCACTGACATTTGACGTTGCCGCCGGTGACGGTCGTCTCGACTTCCTCGTTTGTGTCTGGATCGACATAGGTCACGGTGCCGGCCGCGACGTCGCGGCGGATCATCGGCACCTGCAGCACGACGCCCGTGGTCTTGCTGATCGGCAGGAACGGGGAGTACGTCGCGCGGCGGTCCGGCCCCAGCGTCGGCAGGATGATCGCCATGATCTTGTCGTAGGCAGCGAGCATCTTCAGCAGCGTCGCATCGAAGCGGCCGGACGTGTAGTAGTCGGTCGAGCTCGCGAACTCGTAGTCGAAGCCGAAATGATCGAGGAAGGCGCGCAAGCGCGCGTTATTGTGCGCGCCGAACGACGGGTACTCGTTGGAGAACGGATCCGGCACCCGCGTCAGCGGCTTGCCGAGATGCTCCGCCAGCATCTCCTTGTTGGGGACGTTGTCGGGCACTTTCCGAAATCCGTCCATGTCGTCGGAGAATGCCAAGAGGCGCGTCTTGATCTTGTCCTCGGTCAGCACCCGGAAGGCATGGCGCACCATCGAGGTGCGCGCGACCTCACCGAACGTGCCGATATGCGGCAGGCCCGACGGGCCGTAGCCGGTCTCGAACAGCACCTCGTCCTTCGGGCTTTTCTTCAGCCGCGCGACAATGGCCTTTGCCTGCTCGAACGGCCAGGCGTTGGACTGTTCGGCGAGCGCACGCAGGTCGCTCGGGTTCGCGGCAAGATCGATAACGGACATCAGGGGCCTCCGGGCCGCGGAAAATAGCGATTTCCGGGCAGAATGCAATTTTGTGGGCGGTGTAGCCTCTTGCACCGTCATTGCGAGCGAAGCGAAGCAATCCAGAATCTTTCCGCGGAAACAGTCTGGATTTGCTTCGTCGCAAAGGCTCCTCGCAATGACGGCGGAGAGATCAGCGAAGAAACTAGAACGGGCTCACCGAGAAATACCGCAGCCACAGATCGGTGTAGCGGCCTTTTTCCCAGACGCGGAACATCGCCCAGTTCAAGGCCTGGCGCAGCACGTCGTTGCCCTTGCGCACGGCGATGCCGATGCCTTCGCCGAAGAAACGGCTCTCGACGAAGGGGCCGCCGGAAAAGGCACAGCAATCGCCGGAATCGGTGCCGTTGATCCAGAACGCCAGCGAGATGGCGTCGCCGAAGATGAAATCGACCTCGCCTCTTCGTAAAGCTGCGCGCATCGCGTCGTCACCGGGATAGGCATGCAGCTCGGCATCGGTGAACATCGCCTTGAGATAGGCCTCGTGCGCGGAGCCGGCGATGACGCCGACCTTCTTGCCCTCGAGATATTCGGGCCGGATCTCCGGCATCACCGCATCCTTGCGCGAGACGAAGCGCGCCGGCACCCGGTAATAGGGATCGGTGAAGTCGACGCGGGCGCGCAGCTGCGGGCTCACCGCCATCGAGGCGATGATGGCGTCGCCCCGGTTGGAGGTGAGCGCATCGACCAGCGTCTCGAAACGCCGCATCTGCACCGTGCAGGTGACCTTGATCTCCTCGCACAGGCTGCGGGCGAGATCGACATTGAAGCCGGCCGGATTGCCGTCCGCGCCGGTGAAGTTGAACGGCGGATAGTCGGTCTCGGTCAGGAAGCGGATCACGGTCAGGCGCGACAGGTCCGGCCGCTCCGGTCGCCGACGTGGGTCCCAGAAGCCGGGCACGGCCTGCGGGGCTGCTTGGGGGGCGGCCTGAGGGGGGTCTGTGGCGCTGCCGGAGGCCGCTTGGCTGGCGTCTGGGCCTCGGCAGGCTGGGCTGCGAGCAGGCACGCGGCGGCGGCCAACCCCATCAGCAAGCCACGGGCAGATTTGAACGATTTCGCCTGTTGCGATGAAGCCATCGACCGGAAAGCAATGAATTTCGTTGGGATCGGAGGGCCTTATAGACCATTCGGCTGCGAAGGCGAGTGCCGATTGTGGACTCGGTAAAGGTCTCTTGGTCGTCATGCCCGGGCTTGTCCCGGGCATGACGATGAAGAAGCAGCTGCGGTTGGATCAGGCCCTCAGAGATACCGCTTCAAATCAGCTGCCGCCTCTTCCGGCGTTCGCTTCAGATTGAACGGCGAGACGAAGCGGCCGTCGCGATCCATCAGGTAGACCAGCGCAGTGTGGTCCATGGTGTAGTCGCCGTCCTTGGTCGGGACCTTCTTGGCATAAACCCGGTAGGAGGTGATCACCTTGGCTGTCTCGGCAGGATCGCCGGACAGCCCCTCGAGGTGGGGATCGAAGCTCGACAGATAATCCTTCATCGTCGCCGGTGTGTCGCGCTCGGGATCGACCGAGATGAAGACGGCATTGACCTTATCGGCGTCCTTGCCCATCGCCCGCAGCACTTCCGAGATCTCGAACAGCGAGGTTGGGCAGACGTCGGGGCAATGGGTGTAGCCGAAGAAGATCAGGGTCGGCTTGCCCTTGAGGCTCTTGTCCGTAACGGCTTTGCCGTTCTGGTCGGTCAGCTGGAACGGGCCGCCGATCGCGGCCGGCTGCGCCACCTTGCTGACCCCGCCCATGGCCCAGAACATGATCAGGAGCCCGGCAATGAGGCTTGCGGCAAAGGCAGTCGCGATCACCAGCGGACGGGTGGCGGGGCTCATGGGTGAAAAACTTCCTGTCGCAGGTCAGAAGCAGGCGGCAAAGCCGGTCCTGAGCATTTCGAAGAATACCTGGCTGCCATAGTGGAACCAGAGCGCCAGCGCGCCAATCAGGACGAGACCGCCGATTGCCGCGCCGGCCCACAGCAGCACGGATGACATCCGGCCGGCAGTGGGCGAATTGTCCGATAGTGGATGCGCGGGATGTAGTGGTTGAGCCATGACAACGATCGGGACGAAGGTCCCGGTTCCCAGGCTTTCAGATAGGCCTTGCGCCGCCTGCCGGCAAGACGCTGTCAGCGGCGCAAAGGGACGCCGTCATGCTGCGACGATCAGTGGAGGAACTGGCCCCGAGCGGATTCGAGTTGCTCCGCTTGTGGGAGCGACCGGCGCGACGGCTTGGCCGTCGAGGCCTGCGCATCCAGATAACAGGGCCGGTACATGGCCTCGAGCTGCTTGCCCCTCAGGAAGAGCATGCGTGGGGTAAGCCCGCCCCGCTGGCCGATCCAGCGCCTCACCTGCGAGGGATACATCGCATAGAGCATCTGGGTTGCTTCAGGATTGGTGACGGCGCGGCCGTTGGCGCCGAAATCCCAGGCGGCGTGGAAGCCAAGCGTCGCATGCGAGGTCACGCAGATCCGGTTGTGTGGGATGGCGCCGAGGACGATGGTGCAGGCGGAAGCGCAGAGGCCGTCGATGATGACGGTCTCGCCTGATTGCCTGAGATCCTGGTATCTATCGACGTAGGTTCCAATTCGGCCGCCGCGGTCATCAGCGATCCGAACCACCGCGTGAGAAGCCCCCATGCCCGCGATCAAGAGAACCGCCGCAAGCAATCCCGTCAGAAACTTCATTGTCCCCCGCCCCAGTCGTATTCGAATCTGCGTGTCAGGTGGTGATGCACAGCTAGCGTCTGTTGTAACGAAGGTTTTGTCTAGGCAGGCCGCCCGGCGCAAAACAAATTCAAATCCAGTGTTGCGTCCGCGCTGCACTCCGCCTGTCTCTATCCCAAAGTGGAACACGTTAACGAGGTCTTACGCGCCATACCCTTGATCTCAGTTACAACCGCTGGCTTCAATCCGGGCAATTACAGGGGGGAACTCATGGAAGGGGAAACACATGGCTGAAGAAACCGACATCATCGTGGTCGGCGCGGGACTGTCGGGGCTCGTTGCCGCCACCGAAATCGCCGGCGCGGGCAAGCGCGTGATCGTCGTCGAGCAGGAAGGCGAGCAATCGCTCGGCGGTCAGGCGTTCTGGTCGTTCGGCGGATTGTTCCTGGTCGATTCGCCGGAGCAGCGCCGGCTCGGCATCAAGGACTCGTTTGAGCTCGCGATGCAGGACTGGCTCGGCACCGCCGGCTTCGACCGCGACGAGGATTTCTGGCCGCGCCAATGGGCCGAGGCCTATGTGGCGTTCGCGGCCGGCGAGAAGCGCGGCTGGCTGCGCGCGATGGGCCACCGCATCTTCCCCGTGGTCGGCTGGGCCGAGCGCGGCGGCTACGACGCGATGGGCCACGGCAATTCGGTACCGCGCTTTCACGTCACCTGGGGAACCGGGCCCGGCATCGTCGAGCCGTTCGAGCGCCGCGCACGTGAGGCGACGAAGAGTGGCCGGTTGATTTTCAGGTTCCGCCATCGCGTCGATGCGCTGTCCGTCACCAATGGTACCGTGGATGGCGTCAGTGGCGCCGTGCTCGCGCCAGACGATGTCGAGCGCGGAAAGAGTTCCTCGCGCAACATCGTCGGCCAGTTTGCGCTGAAGGCGCAGGCCGTGATCGTCGCCTCCGGCGGCATCGGCGGCAATCACGAGCTGGTGCGGCAGAATTGGCCGAAGCGGCTCGGCGATCCCCCGAAGTTCATGATCTCTGGCGTGCCCGAGCATGTCGACGGCCGCATGATCGGCATCACCGAAAAGACCGGCGCGCGGCTGATCAACCGCGACCGCATGTGGCACTATGTCGAGGGCATCCAGAACTGGTCGCCGATCTGGCCGCGCCACGGCATCCGCATCCTGCCAGGTCCCTCGTCGATGTGGTTCGACGCGACCGGTACCCGATTGCCGGCGCCGCTGTTCCCGGGCTCCGACACGCTCGGCCAGCTCAAATACATCATGTCGACGGGTTATGATTATTCCTGGTTCATTCTGACTCAGAGCATCATCAAGAAGGAATTTGCGCTGTCGGGCTCGGAGCAGAACCCGGACCTGACCGGCAAGAGCTGGCGCATGACCTTGCGCCGCGCCACCAACAAGGGCGCGCCAGCGCCGGTGGAGGCGTTCAAAAGCCGTGGTGTCGACTTCATCGTACGGGACAAGCTCGAGGACCTTGTTGCGGCCATGAACGAGCTCGCCGGCAGCGATCTGCTCAAACTCGAGCACATCAAAATGCAGATCGAGGCGCGCGACCGCGAGATCGCCAATCCTTACGTCAAGGATGCGCAGATCATGAACATCCATAATGCGCGGCGCTATATCGGAGACAAGTTGATCCGCACCGCCTCGCCGCATCGCATCCTGGATCCCGCGCAGGGGCCGCTGATCGCGGTGAAGCTCAACATCCTCACCCGCAAGACGCTGGGCGGCTTCGAGACCGATCTCGACTCCCGCGTGTTTGGGGAAGAGGGCGGGGTCATTCCGGGCCTCTACGCCGTCGGTGAAGCCGCCGGCTTCGGTGGTGGCGGCGTGCATGGCTATCGCTCGCTCGAGGGCACTTTCCTCGGCGGCTGCCTGTTCTCCGGGCGCAATGCAGGCCGTGCCGCCGCCAAGGCGGTTGGGTGACTGACAAGGCTGGCCGGTGCACGGTGGCGCACCGGCCTCAGCCGCGGCGAACCATCTCCTGCAACAGGCGTTCGGTCAGCGAGAGCTGATCGAGCCGCAGAGACAACAGCTCGTTCAGCTCGGCCATGTGGGCTCGAAGTCGCTCGGCCTCCTCCGGCCTGTCATCGAGATTTCGGATAAGGTCGCCGAGCGCCCCGAGACATTGCTGCATCGTCACGATGGCTTGCCGCAGCGAATCGCAGTCTCTCATGATGTCGGCGACCAGGCTGGTTTGGCGAAGCGGCAACGCGATGACGTTATCGACCGCCCCCGCTAGCGCTTCTTGCGTGTTTCGATCGGCCATCGCGTTCCCTCATGCATCATGGCGGGGTCTTGGTCTCTTCGGGTCAGGCCGCGCGAACCGTGGTCAGGAACTGCTCGACCTCGGAGTGCAATCGTGCGCTGTCCCTCGACAGCATTTGCGCAGAGGCAAGCACCTGGGTCGAAGCCGAACCAGTCTCCGCTGCCCCGTGCTTCACATCGCCGATGTTGGCTGCGACCTGGTTGGTACCTTGCGCCGCCTGCTGGATATTGCGGGCAATCTCCTGCGTCGCCGCTCCCTGCTCTTCGACTGCCGATGCGATCGCCGAAGAAATCTCCGAGATCCTGCCGATTGTTCCGCTGATCTCCTTGATCGCGACCACCGACTCCTGGGTGGCGGCTTGAATGTCGGCGATCTGATGACCGATCTCTCCGGTCGCCTTCGCTGTCTGCTCGGCCAGCGCCTTGACCTCGGACGCAACCACAGCAAAGCCGCGCCCCGCTTCGCCGGCTCGCGCCGCTTCGATCGTGGCGTTCAGAGCGAGCAGATTGGTCTGCCCGGCGATCGTGTTGATGAGTTCGACGACGTCGCCGATGCGGGTGGCCGCCTGCGACAGCCTGTTGACCCGATCATTGGTCCTCTGCGCCTGCTCCACCGCCGCGCCGGCAATTCTGGCGGCGTCCTGCACCTGGCGGCTGATTTCGGTCACTGACGAGCTCATCTCTTCGGTGGCGGAGGCAACCGATTGAACGTTGGTCGAGGCTTCCTCGGAGGCGGCAGAGACGACGCTCGACAGCTCCTGGGTGCTGTCCGCTGCCTTGCTCAGGGTCCGGGCCGCCGCTTCGAGCTCCGTCGCCGAGGACGACAGCGTGTTCACGATGTCGCCGACCGCGTCTTCGAACTGACCCGCGAGCCTGTGCATGTCGGCCTTGCGCTGAGCGGCAGCGCGAGCCTCCATTTGTGCCTGCTCGGCACGCAGACGGTCGGCCTCGATCATGTTGTCTTTGAACACCTGGACCGCATTGGCCATCTCGCCGACCTCGTCGGTGCGGCCCACGCAGGGAACCTTCGTGGAGGTGTCGCCGCCGGCGAGCTTGCCCATGGCAAAGGTCATCCCCCGGATCGGCGCGGCGATTGAGCGGGACGTGAACAATGCGATTGTCCCGCCAAGGCCGACTCCCGCTGCCAACAGCGTCCACAAGACCAGCTTCAGCAGCGAGATGCTCTCCTGCACGCCCAGCGTCTCCTCGGCGAGCATCCGTTTCTGATCGGACTTGATGCCTCCCGAGCGGGTGCCATCGACGCCCTTGGGTCCGTCGAGCAGGTCGAGAATCCTTGCGGCGCGCGGCGCGGCTTCGGTCACCAGCAGATGAACCGGCGCGTTCCAGTCCGGGGACTCGCGAAGCGCGAAGATCCTTTCATGGAGGGGCGCGAACTCGCTTTTCGCCTTTGCGATCCTATCGAAGGACGCCTGCTGCGAGGCGGTGAGCAGATCCTTATGCGCATTGACTCCGGCATAGCCTTTCTCAAAGGCTTCCCATGGCCTCACGAATTTATCCTTGTCGGTCTTTTCGCCCGAAAGCAGGTACATCCGCAGCTGAGCCGTGGCAGCGGCAAAATTGCCCCGCGTATCGGCCATTGCCTTGAGCAATTTCTTCCGTTCCGGCGTCGCTTCCTGTGCCTCCTCCTGATCGATCATCTTCGTGATCTCGGAGAAGATCACGTCTGCGCGCGGGCTGGCCTCGATGACCATGAGCTTGGTCGCGGGATAGGCATCAGGGGTGAAAGCGATCGCTTCGGCCTTGTCCTGCGCCGTGCGAAATTCGGCGAGCAACAGCTTGGCCTGCTCCCACTTCTGCCGGTTCTCCGGATTGGTGAACTGCGCCGCCTGCTCGTCGAATGCGGCTACTGTCCTATCCATTTCCTTCCACATCGACGCGCGATCGAGCTTGCCTTGCGGATTCCCACTGAGCAAATAGCCGCGCAAGGTGGCGAGCGTCGAATAGAGGTTGCCGATCAGCTCGGTACTCGCCAGCGCGACGGGCGTGCGCAGATTCGTCATGCGATTGACCGTCGTGGAAATGCGCCCGACTTCGAATACGGTGTAGCCGACGGAAAGTGCGATGATGGCACAGACTGCAGCAAATCCGGCGATCAACCGGCCACCGATACGCAATCTGAAATAGGACACTGGCAAACACTCCGAAGTTATGGGCTTCAGGCCTAAAGACGTCGCATGAAAATTCCCGCGCGAACAATGCCGCAGACGGGCACGGTCGTTTGACGTGACCGGATTGGGCGATACCCCATCGTGCCGCGCATTGGCGTGCTCGGCTGGCAATGATCCCGGACAGATCGAAGCGCGCGCCGCTCGAGCAATCCGGACGATGATGCAGCGACCCGCTACCCGCTACTACCGTCAGTTTCACGTCCTTTCGATTCTGACTTGGACGTGTGCCGACAAGGTGACCAAAATTGCTTATTGCGGCATTAAGAAAAATTTGTTCGCAAGCTCTCTCAACGCACAAAAATTGCGCGCTACTTCCGCAGCCGGAATCAAAACGCTGGGCTTGCCGGCTTTTTGCGTCTCAATCGACAGAGCGCTGCGCCACCATCAAAACAGGTGCAAAGCATCTCATTCGGCCTGTGCAAATATCGATCGCCACCGCGATTGGCGGCGTGACGATCATCTTGGCCTCACGCCAGGTTTTCCGGCTCCGAAGATGAACTCGATGCCCGCGGACGAGAGCGTGTCGCGAAGGCTCGTCAATGTCTCGTCGGGCAGCCGCAAGAGACCGTTCTGCTCCTCAAGCCGGCGAATCACGGCGGCAGAAATCCCGGTTCGCGCGGCGAGCTGTTTCACCGACCAGTTCAGCATGCCGCGGGCCGCGCGCAATTGCGCGCCGGTCAACCTCGACGTCGAGACGTGCTGGGCCGAGAGCCGCCCCTCGTGCACGTCCGTGGAGATTCCCAACCACTCCCGAATACCGCCATCCGCGTCCGGGACCGGCACAGCCCTGCAATGGTACCAGCGGTAGGAGCCGTCGGACTGGCGCAGTCGATGCTCGACATCGTAGGGCTGTCCCGTTTCGGCGGCGGCCGCCCAGATCCGCAAGGCCGTTTCGCGCTCCTCTTCGGGAAGCAGGTCGAGCCAGCCTTTGCCGAAAAACCGGTGTGCGTCCGGCTGGTTCTCCGCGTTCAAAAGCGCGGTAATCCGGCCGTCCCGGCTGCCGACCCACAGCAGTCCGCCTGCGACCTGCGTCAGCGCCGCGTAGCGATCCGCATCCATCTTGAGAGGCTGCAGCGATCTGCGATGTTCGGTGATGTCGATGGCAACGCCGACCACGCATTCCGGCTCGCCGGCTGAGTTCAAAAAAGTCTCGGACTGGATGCGGAGCCAGCGCAGCGCACGATTCGGCCGGATGATGCGAAACTCGCCGTCGAGCAAAGACCGGTCGAACGCGAATCCGCGTGGATCGCGCTGCGGACGGCGATCCTCCGGATGAATTCGTCTCTCGATTTCCGCATAGCTGGGCGCGACGGTATGGGGATCGAGTCCCAGCAGGCCGTAAAAGCCACGCGACCACTGCATCCGGCCTTCAGCATCGCAGTGCCAGACGCCGGTCCCAAATTTTTCTTCAAAAAGACGAAGTATCTCCGAAGCGTCGAGGTAGCTCTCCAGGTGGCGCAATTCAGCCCCTCGTCGTGAAAATTAAGTCTCAACTAATAATTGCAGTCTATATTACATCGCTCGTTCACGCAGCTCAATTCGCGATTGCTGCATAATATTTGTGCCATCAGGCGGTATATACATGTGGTCGACGTTCACGCCGAAATCTTGAACTTGGTTGGCGTCGAACCGGCTAAACGCCATCGATGATACCGATCATGGCCTGGATGATACGACGCGCCTTGCACGTTGCCCTGTTCTGGTTGGCGGTGATCTGCTGCTTCTCTCCTGCATGGGCGGACACCGTCGATGTTAACGGCGTGAAGCGCTCCTACACCGCGCAATTGCCGGCGAAAAAGCCCGCACCGCTGGTGATCGTGCTGCATGGTAAGACGCAGCGTGGCGCCGACATGGTCGCGCGGACGGCCTGGCCGCAGCTTGCCAGGCGCGAGGGTCTGGCCGTTGTCTTTCCGGACGGACTCAATCACGCCTGGGCCGATGCGAGGACCAAGGCGGGACCCGCGCTGCGCGGCCCACCCGAGGGCACCGACGACGTCGCGTTCATCACAAAACTCGTCGAGAAGCTGGTGGCCGACGGCACGGCCGACCCGAAGCGCGTTTATGTCACCGGCATCTCCAATGGCGGCGCCATGGCAATGACGCTCGCTTGCGCCCGGGCCGATCTGTTCGCGGCCGCTGCGAGCGTGATCATGAATCTCACCGATGAGGCTGCCGTCACCTGCCATCCGTCGCGGCCGCTGCCGATGCTGCTCATGAACGGCACGGCCGACCCGCTGGTGCCCTACGAGGGCGGACACGGATCGAGCTATTTTGCCGCGGACGGGTTCTGGTCGACCGAGGAGACGCTGGCGTTCTGGCGCAGGCTCAATGGCTGCGAGACCGATGATGCCGGGGTGACCGACCTGCCCGACAGGGCGCCCGCAGATCAGTCCACAGTGACACGGATCAGCTCGCGCTGCCCGACTGGGCACGACGTCGTGCTCTATCGCATCAACCATGGCGGCCACCGCATGCCCGGCTTTGCTCCGGATGCCCGCTTCCCGAAGGTCGCGAGGAGCCTGCTCGGACCGCAAAACGGCGACATCGACGGCGCCGAAACGATCTGGGCGTTCTTCAGTCAGTTTCCGTGAACGACGCATGCGTGCCAGGCAATGCATGCGTGTCAGGGGTGGCTCGCCGCAAATCGCTGGGCTAGACAGGGCCGCCATTCCACCAGGAGATCCCCAATGAGCATTCAGCGTTTTGAAACCGGCCCGCGCATGAGCCAGGTCGTCGTGCACGGCAACACCGTCTATCTCGCCGGCGTCGTCGCCAACAAGGCGGCCGGCGAAAGCGTCACGAAGCAAACCCAGGACATCCTGGCGACCATCGACGGCCACCTCGCCAAGGCCGGCACCGACAAATCGAAGCTGCTGTCGGCCACGATCTACATCACCGACATGAAGACCTTCGGCGAGATGAACGCGGTGTGGGACGCCTGGGTGTCGCCCGGCAACACCCCCGCGCGCGCCACCGTCGAGGCCAAGCTGGCGGCCCCGCAATACACGGTCGAGATCATGGTGACCGCGGCGAAGTGATGTCGCGAGAACTTCACGCGCGTTGATGACCTCCGAGGTAATCGATCAACGCGCGTGAACCTTCGATAGTCGGGTCAGCCGGACAATACGGCGCCATCGAAGGAGCACATCATGACTGATCCCAACACCATCGCCTGCCGCTATGTCGAGCTCTGGAACGAACGCACGGCAGGTCGTCGCCGCGAACTGCTCAGCGAAAGCTGGACGACGGATGCGCGCTATGTCGATCCCGTGATGAAGGGTGACGGCCGCGACGGCATCGAGGCGCTGATCGCCGGCGTGCAGCAGCGCTTTCCCGATTTCAAATTCAAGCTGATCGGCGAGCCCGACGGCTACGGCGACCACATCCGCTTCTCGTGGGGACTTGGTCCTGACGGCGCCGACAGCCCGATCAAAGGCACCGATTTTGCCGTGCTGAGGGACGGGCGCATCAGCAGCGTGACCGGATTTCTGGACCAGGTGCCGACCGGGGCGTGAGACCTCTGGCCCTTCTCGCGCAGGCGGGAAGGGCCACCCCTCGACGAATCCGCTCCTGCGGCTTACCTGTCATGCCGTGCCGCCCCGTATTCTCCAAACATCGGCCGAGCCGGCCGCGCTGCTGCCGGATCCCTTCCAGGCGTGGTTCGCAGCCCGCGGCTGGTCGCCGCGCGCGCATCAATTGGCGCTGCTGGAGAAGGCGCGCGACGACCGTTCGGCGCTCTTGATTGCGCCGACCGGCGCCGGCAAGACGCTTGCGGGGTTTCTGCCGACGCTGGTGGAGCTTTCGGCGCAGCCCGCGACACGAGATGCGGGCGCGAAGAAGAGTCTCGTCTCCACCGGGCGCAACGTGCAGCGCAGCGGTGGCCTGCACACACTGTACATCTCGCCGCTGAAGGCGCTCGCCGTCGACATCGCGCGCAATTTGGAGCGGCCGATCGCGGAGATGGCGCTGCCGATCAAGGTCGAGACCCGCACCGGCGACACGCCGGTGTCGCGGCGCCAGCGGCAGCGGCGCTATCCGCCGGACGTGTTGCTGACGACGCCCGAGCAGCTCGCGCTGCTGCTCTCCTCCGACGACGCACCGTTCCTGTTTTCCTCCCTGAAGCGCATCGTGCTCGACGAGCTGCATGCGCTGGTGACGTCCAAGCGCGGCGATCTGCTCTCGCTCGGGCTGGCGCGACTGTGGCGCCTCGCGCCGCAAATGCGCGCGATCGGCCTGTCGGCAACCGTAGCCGAGCCGGAGCAGCTCGCGCGCTTCCTGGTGCCGCAGCCCGAAGCCCGGGAAGTCGCCGCCGACATCGTCATGGCCGGCGGTGCCGCGCCGCCCGTGGTCGAGATGCTCGATACGCGCGAGCGGCTGCCCTGGGCCGGCCACAGCGCGCGCCACGCGCTCCCCGAGATCTACGAGCTGATCAAGGCCAACAAGACCACGCTGGTCTTCGTCAACACCCGCAGCCAGGCCGAGATGCTGTTCCAGCATCTCTGGAGCATGAACGACGATGGCCTTGCCATCGCGCTGCATCACGGCTCGCTCGACGTCGCACAGCGCCGCAAGGTCGAGGACGCCATGTCGGCGGGTCGACTGCGCGGCGTGGTCTGCACCTCCTCGCTCGATCTCGGCGTCGACTGGGGCGACGTCGATCTGGTGGTCAATATCGGCGCGCCCAAGGGCTCTTCGCGCCTGATGCAGCGCATCGGCCGCGCCAATCATCGCCTCGACGAAGCCTCCCGCGCCGTGCTGGTGCCGGCCAACCGCTTCGAGGTGCTGGAATGCCGCGTCGCCATCGATGCGATCGCCGAGAATGCGCAGGACACGCCGCCCTTGCGCACGGGTGCACTCGACGTGCTGGCGCAGCACGTGCTCGGCTGCGCCTGCGGCGAGCCGTTCTTTTCCGACGAGCTCTACGACGAAGTGCGCACCGCCGCGCCTTACGCCGATCTGTCGCGGCAGGATTTCGACGACGTCGTCGATTTCGTCGCCTCCGGCGGCTACGCGCTGAAGACCTATGAGCGCTTCGCCCGCATCAAGCAGGACAAGGAAGGCCGCTGGCGCGTCGCCAATCCCAGGGTGCGGCAGAGCTACAGGCTGAATGTCGGCACCATCGTCGAGGACGACATGCTGAAGGTGCGCCTGGTGCGCTCCCGCGGCGGCGGTACGGGCTCGACCGGCGTGATCGCGCGCGGCGGCAGGCTGCTCGGCGAGATCGAGGAGGCCTTCATCGAGGGCCTCAGCCCCGGCGACACCTTCGTGTTCTCAGGCGAAGTGGTGCGCTACGAGACGCTGGTCGAGGATCAGGTCTATGTCTCGCGTGCGCACGACAAGGATCCGAAAGTGCCCTCCTATATGGGCGGCAAATTCCCGCTGTCGACCTATCTCGCCGAGCGCGTCCGCCGCCTGCTCGATGATGGCCGCGCATGGGGCGGCTTGCCGGAGCAGGTGCGCGATTGGCTGTCGCTGCAGAAGGATGTTTCGCGCGTGCCGGCAGTGCGCGAGCTCCTGGTCGAGAGCTTTCCGCGCGCCAACAAGCACTATCTCGTCTGCTATCCTTTCGAAGGCCGCCTCGCGCACCAGACCCTCGGCATGCTGCTGACGCGGCGGCTGGAGCGCGCCCGCGCGCGGCCGCTCGGCTTCGTCGCCAACGAATATGCCGTGGCGATCTGGGGACTTGGCGACCTCTCCTTCATGATCCGCAACAATCGGATCGACCTCAATGCGCTGTTCGCCCCCGACATGCTCGGCGACGATCTCGAAGCCTGGCTCGCCGAATCCGCGCTGATGAAGCGCACGTTCCGCAATTGCGCGATCATCTCCGGCCTGATCGCGCGGCGCCACACCGGAGAAGAGAAAAGCCGCCGCCAGGTGCTGTTCTCGACCGATCTCGTCTATGACGTGCTGCGCAAGCACCAGGCCGATCACGTCCTGCTCCGAGCCGCACGCGCCGATGCCGCCACGGGCCTGCTCGACCTGCGCCGCCTCGGCGACATGCTGATACGCATCCAGGGCCGCATCACGCACCGGGAACTCGACCACGTCTCTCCGCTGGCGGTCCCCGTGATGCTGGAAATCGGCCGCGAGTCAGTCTATGGCGAGGCTGCAGACGAATTGTTGGCGGAAGCTGCCGACGAACTCGTTAAGGAAGCGATGTCGTAGAGAATTTGCCGGTGAGGCGCGCAATCCCATCCACATCGTCATGCCCGGGCTTGACCCGGGCATCCACGTCTTTGTTGCCGCGGCAAGAACGTGGATGGCCGGGCCTTCGCCGCGCCGAAGCGGCTTCGGCGGCGCAGGCGGGACAAGCCCCGCCATGACGGAGCATGTTGCGCTATCGATTACTTCGACAGGCAGACTGGATGTCGCCGGCATCGCACTCCACACCGATCTCTCCGGGGCGCTGTTCTGGGAAGAGCAGCGCCTGCTGGTCGTCTCCGACCTGCATCTGGAGAAGGGTTCGAGCTTCGCGACGCGCGGCGTGCTGCTGCCGCCTTACGATACCATCGCAACGCTCGGCCGGCTCGCTGCTGTCATCTCCCGCCATGATCCACGTATCGTCATCGCGCTTGGCGACAGTTTTCACGACCGCACCGCGCATGAGCGGCTGTCGGCGGAGGACCGCGACGCCGTCGCCGCACTCCAGACCGGCCGCGACTGGATCTGGATCTCGGGTAATCATGATCCCATCCTGCCGCGCGATCTCGGCGGCACCGTCGCCGGCGAGGTTGCGGTCGGGCCCATCACGTTTCGCCACGAGCCGACCGGGGCGGCCGGCGAGATCGCCGGCCATCTGCATCCCAAGGCGCGCGTCTCCGCGCGCGGCCGCTCGATGGAGCGCCGCTGCTTCGCCAGCGATGGGATGCGTGCCGTGATGCCCGCTTTCGGCGCCTATGCCGGCGGCCTCAGCATCCGCGACGCCGCCTTCGCCAAGATCTTTCCGGAGAACGGCTTTGTCGCCCATATCCTCGGCGACCGCCGCGTCCACGCCATTGCGGCCTCGCGCTGCTATTGAGGAATGGGTCGCGTCCCGGAACAAATTAAGAACACTTTAGCAAGTCTTTGATATATCATTGTGATTCGGCGCATCGCCGACACAATATCTAGCGTCTGTCCGACTTTGCGAGGACTACATGTCCACCATTGCCTTCGACCAGTTTGCCCTCACCCGGATCGCCGATTTCGCGCGCTCGCTGTCGCGGCTGCATCAGGCGGCACGGCGCTACGCCGTCGATGACGACCAGTTCGATCGCGAGTTCAACGCGGTGTGCCAGTCGATCTGGGGCTACACCATCGACGACATCAGCGACGATCTGTTCTCGACCGAGGACCATCTGTTTCTCGACACGCTGGACGAGGCGCATGCCCGCATCTTCGCGGCCGAGCAGGGTTACGACCTCATAGGCGAAGCGGGCATGCTGACCGATTGGTGGGGCTTTTGCTGGATGATCCTAGCCGAGAAGCGCGGCCTCCTGACGCCGGAAAACCGCGCCGCTGCGCGGGCGGCGATCGAGGAGAAATATCTGGCAGCACCGAACGTGATCGGGGTGATCATCGGGAGGTGAGTGCCGCAAACTCCGTCATTGCGAGCGCAGCGAGGCAATCCAGAATCTCTCCGTGGAGGGATCCTGGACTTGCTTCGTCGCAAGCGCTCCTCGCAATGACGGCTCGGATGCAGGTGAGGGCTAATCCAGCCCCGCCCGCTTCGCCGGCTTCTGCGCCGTCGTCTTCGGCACCGACACATCCGGCAGTGGCTCGCGCACGATCTCGGTTGACGTCGGCGCATCTGCCGACACCGTGTCGGCCCGCACCGGCGCCACCTTCATCTCGCCGAGGCGCGCGCGGACCTGGGCCGTGAGGCCGGGATAGGAGGCAACCGGGGTGAAGTCCGCGGCTTGGTCGTTGCCGACGCGGATGCCGGTGTAGGCCACGAGGCCGTCGGTGGTAGCGATCACGTCGCCGGCCTTCAGCGATGAATCCAGCGCGAGATCGACCGGGGCGAGGCCGGCGGGCTCGCGGCCGTTGCAGGTGCAGTCGGCGCGCAGCGCCTTGCGATAGGCGAACGCGTTCTCGCTGTCGGCGTAGCGCTCGCCGGCCTGCGAATAGGCGCCATCGATCGACGAGCCGAAATAGATCTTGGTCGGGCTGGCGGGACAGAACGCCTGACACATCTGTGCGGGCGAGGCGAGGCCGCGCATCAGCGGAAAATATTTTCCGTCGCAACTGCGCACGCAGAAGGCCGGGCCCGAGCCGCCGGCCGCGGCCGCGCGGGTCGGCGGCACATATTGCGGGGTCGCCGCATTCTGCTGGCCGGTGAAGGGGTCGGTGTAGGAACTCGCTTGCTGCGGCACCTCGCGCTGCGGCCGCTGCTGCTGCATTCCGCCGAAGAGGAAGTCGAACAGGCCTTCGGCCGAAACCGGGGCCGGAGCCGCAAGCAGTGGCGCGGCCAGGATGGCGGCCACAGGCATCGCGCGACGCCGCCGGCGCGCATGGGACGAGATTGTACGCAACCGCCTACTCCACCCGACGCTACTGACCGGCTGGAACCCTACGGGTCTCAGCACATGATTCACCATAAAGTGGGATGGTAAATGAGCCGTTGAGCAGAGGCGGTTTCAAGTCGAGGCGGTGACCTCTTTAAGGCCGGGCACAGCTTCCGACGGATGGTTGCTTCCTGGCTACACCCGGGCAAGAAGGCGGAGGAGATTTCGTCACCTAGGCCTTCAAGAACTCCGAGGCCTTGTACAGCGAGCGGAACGGCAAGCCGGCCGCACCGAACGTGTCGGTGGCGCCTTCCTCGCGGTCGACCATGGTCAGCACCAGCACCACATTGGCGCCGGCCTCGCGCACGGATTCCACCGCCTTCATCGCCGAACCGCCGGTCGTGGTGACGTCCTCGACGATCACCACGCGCTTGCCCGCCAGCGTCTCACCTTTGGGCAGGCCTTCGATGGCGAGCTTGGCGCCGTGCTCCTTCGGCTTTTTGCGCACGAAGAACGCCGCGATCGGATGCCCCTTGATCCAGGAGATCTGCGCCAGCGCGCCGGCGAGCGGCACCGCGCCCATCTCGAGCCCGCCGATGAAATCGAGCTGGTCGTCCTTCAGCGCCTCATAGGTCAACTCGGCCAGCAGCGTCGCGCCCTCGGGGTCGAGCATGGTCGGCTTGAGGTTGAAATAGAAATCGCTCTTGCGGCCCGACGCGAGCGTCACCTCGCCGCGGCCGAAGGAGCGCCGGCGGATGATTTCGAACAGGCGGGCGCGGGAGGCGGATTTCGACACGGCGGTCCCTCGAACAGCGTTTTTGGTGGAGGCGGAATTTATCCGCGACGGCCGCGACATTCCAGAGGGGGCGTCTCCCGTCAACAGGGATCGGCCATCCCGGTCCGCCGGTTGTGAGGGCGCAACCTTCTGGAGTAGTTGAGGGCAAGCCTCTTGGGGAAGGAAACGGGAATGACGATCGAGCTCTACACCTGGAACACGCCGAACGGCCGCAAGATCTCGGTCGCGCTGGAGGAGATGGGGCTCCCATACAAGGTGATCCCGGTGAACATCACCAAGGGCGAGCAGATGGCGCCCGAGTTCCTCAAGCTCTCTCCCAACAACAAGATCCCCGCGATCGTCGACCCCGAGGGGCCCGACGGCAAGCCGGTCACCATCTTCGAATCCGGCGCCATCCTGCTTTATCTCGGCGAAAAGACCGGAAAATTCCTGCCGAAATCGCTTAGCCAGCGGATCCCCGTCTACGAATGGCTGATGTGGCAGATGGGTGGCTTCGGCCCGATGCCGGGCCAGGTGCACCATTTCATCGCATTGGAGAATGAGCAGGATCGCGCCTACGGCCTGAAGCGCTTCATGGCGGAGACGCGCCGGCTCTATGGGGTGCTGGACCGCCGCCTGGCCGGTCGCGACTTCGTAGCGGGCGATCTCTCGGTTGCCGATTTTGCCATCCTGGGCTGGGCCTGGCGTCATCCTCGCCACAAGGTTGATCTGGCCGACTTCCCCAACGTCGAACGCTGGTACGACGCTCTGATGGCCCGGCCGGGAGTGAAGCGCGGCATGGACGCGAAGCTGGATTGAGCTGCCGCTTACCCTCCCCTGGAGGGTAGGGGAATCGCATATGGTGCTGGCAGGGTGTTGCCAAGCGGTTGGAACTGGATTCTTTGGGTGTCTCTCGATTCCAGAGGGAGACCTGAATGCGCAAGCTCAAGCGCCTGTTTCGATCGCTCAAGGACCCGCGCGCCAGCAACACCCGACATGATCTTGTGGAGATCCTCGTCATCGCCTTGGCGGCGACGCTGGCTGGCGCCAAGACCTGCACCGAGTTCGAGTTCTTTGGCCAAGGCCGCGAGGAGCTGTTGCGGCGCTTCCTGGAGCTCAGGCACGGCATTCCGAGCCACGATACGTTCAGCAACGTCTTCCGTGCGCTGGATCCGAAGGGGCTGGAAGCGGTTTTGCGCAAATTCAGCAAGAGCTTCGGCATCAAGGGGGTGGTCAGCATCGACGGCAAGGCGCTGCGCGGGGCCTACACGCGGGGCCGGCAGGCCACGCCGCTGCATATGGTCAATGTCTGGGCCGCAGGCACTCGCATGGCGCTGGCCCAGAGAAAGGCTCCCAACCGCAACGAGGTTGCCGGGGCTCTCGAAGTTCTCGCCCTGCTCGATCTGGACGGGGCTCTTGTCACCGCCGATGCCTTGCATTGCCGGCCCGACACCGCGCAGGCCATCCGCGACCGGAAGGGGCACTACGTGTTGGCCATCAAGAGTAACCGTGGCCGGCTCTTCAAGGCCGCCAAGACGTTGGTCGATACAGCCCGAAAGCCCGCGCGAGCGAGTCAACGAAGAGCCACTGCCCACGGTCGCGCCGAGCGCCGGCAGGCCATCGTCGCGCCGGCTCCTCAGTTGGCGAAGCAATACGACTTCCCCGCTATCGCCGCAGTCGGTCGCATCGACAGCTGGCGCGCAAACTCTGGCAAGACCGCCAAGCATACGGTCCGATACTTCCTCGCCTCGCGCCTGCTGTCGGCCAAAAAGCTGCTCGAGGTCGTGCGTGCCCACTGGAGCATCGAGAACAACCTGCACTGGGTTCTCGACGTTCTGTTCGACGAAGATGCCTGCCGCAGCCGCAAAGATCACGCCGCCGAAAATCTCGCCCTCATCCGCAAGCTGGCCATCAATACCCTGCAGGCAACGCCCGGTCCTGCCCGCATCAGCCACAAAATGCTCCAAGCCAGATGGAATAATGACTTCCTTCTCTCCGCCCTCGCCCATATGCGATAGCCCTACCCTGGAGGGGAGGGTAAGAGAGCTCACACCTTCTTCGCTTCCACCGCCATCCGCACCGCGAGCCCGGCCAGCACCGTTCCCATCAGCCAGCGCTGCACCAGCATCCAGCTCGGCCGGTTCGCCAGGAACAGCGCGATCGATCCGGCCGCGAGCGCGATCATCGCATTGACGCTGACGCTGATCGCGATCTGGATCGCGCCCAGCACCACCGATTGCGTCAGCACGCTGCCGGAGGCGGGATCGATGAACTGCGGCAGCAATGCCAGATACAGCATCGCGATTTTCGGATTGAGCAGGTTGGTGACGAATCCCATCGCGAACAATTTGCGCGGGCTGTCGATCGCGAGCTTCCTCACCTGGAACGGCGAACGCCCGCCCGGCTTCACCGCCTGCCAGGCGAGCCACAGCAGGTATCCGGCACCGGCAAAGCGCAGCGCGTCATAGGCGAAGGGAATGGCGAGCAGCAGCGCCGTGATGCCGAACGCCGCGCACAGCATGTAGAACACGAAGCCGAGCGCGACGCCGCCGAGCGAGACGATACCGGCCGCGGGCCCTTGCGTGATCGAGCGCGAGATCAAATAGATCATGTTCGGTCCCGGCGTGAGCACGAGGCCGAGGCAGACGAGGGCAAAGCCGAGCAGGGCGGAGGTGTGGGGCATGGTGAACCAGTGCGGGAGATGGCACGGTTCTAATATGCGAGGCCTTGCCGGGCCATCGCGCAATTGCTCGGAGGACAATTCAGATTCCGTGTCCCGGACGCGGCGCAGCGTGAAAGTTTGCGCCGAGAGCGGCGCCCCAGCTGGTGCGGCGTGGCCCCCGGATCAGCAGCGCACCACGCCGGAAGGGCGGCGCGTTGCGCAGCATCCGGCGAAAGCAGCAATCAATGCGCCTCGTCCCAGTTGTTCGCCGCGCGTGCATCGACATGCAGCGGCACTGACAGCAGCACGGCCGGGAACGGCGCGTCCTGCATGACCTTCTGCACGACGGGGAGCGTCGCCTCGACCTCGTCGTCGGGCACCTCGAAGATCAGTTCGTCATGCACCTGGAGCAGCATCTGCGCGGAGAGCTGCTTCTCGGCGAGTGCATCCTCGACGCGCGTCATGGCGCGGCGGATGATGTCGGCGGCGGTGCCCTGGAGCCGGGCGTTGATCGCGGCGCGCTCGTTGAAGGCGCGCACCGAGGCGTTCGAGGCCCTGATGTCGGGGTAGTGGCACTTGCGGCCGAACAGCGTGGTGACGTAGCCGTGGCTCCGGCAGAAATCGCGCGTCTCGTCCATGTAGGCGCGGATGCCCGGGAAGCGCTCGAAATATTTCTTGATGTAGGCGGACGCCTCCTCGCGCGCGATGCCGAGCTGGTTGGCAAGGCCGAAGGCGGAGATGCCGTAGATGATGCCGAAATTGATCGCCTTGGCGCGGCGGCGGATCTCGCTCGGCATGCCCTTGATCGGCACGCCGAACATCTCTGAGGCCGTCATCGCGTGAATGTCGAGCCCATCCCGAAACGCCTGTTTCAGCACGGGAATGTCGGCGATCTCGGCGAGCAGGCGCAGCTCGATCTGCGAATAGTCGGCGGACACCAGCTTGTGTCCGGGCGTCGCGACGAAGGCGCGGCGGATCTTGCGGCCATCCTCGGTGCGCACCGGAATGTTCTGCAGGTTCGGCTCGTTCGACGACAATCGCCCCGTCGTGGTCGCGGCCAGCGCGTAGGTCGTGTGCACGCGATGCGTCTGCGGATTGACATAGGTCGGCAGCGCGTCGGTGTAGGTCGATTTCAGCTTGGAGACCTGGCGCCACTCCAAAATCTTCTTCGGGAAGTCGTGGCCCTGCTCAGCGAGTTCATCGAGCACCTGGGCGGTGGTCGACCACGCGCCGGTCTTGGTCTTGGTGCCGCCGGGCAGTCCCATCTTGCCGAACAGGATGTCACCGATCTGCTTGGGGCTGCCGACATTGACCGGCTCGCCTGCGATCTCCTGGATCTCGGCCTCGACCCGCGCCGCGGTCTGGGCGAAGTCGCCGGAGAGGCGCGACAAGACCTGGCGGTCGATCGAGATGCCGCGCCGCTCCATGCGTGCGAGCACCGATACCAGCGGCCGTTCCAGGGTCTCGTAGACCGCGCTCATGTGCTCGGCGACGAGGCGCGGCTTCAGCACGCGCCAGACGCGCAGGGCGACGTCGGCGGCTTCCGCCGACAGTGGTGCGGCCTTGTCGATCGGCACCTGGTCGAAGGTGATCTTGCCCTTGCCGCTGCCGAGCAGCTCGTTTTCCTTCAGCATGGCATGGCCGAACCAGCGCTCGGACAGCGATTCCAGCGCATGCGAGCCGCGGCCGGCATCGAGCACGTAGGAGATCAACAGCGCATCGTCGATGTTGCGCAGGGTGATGCCGTGCTGCGCCAGCATCACTGCGGTGAACTTGACGTCGAAGCCGATCTTGAGAATTCCGGCTGATTCCAGCACCGGCCGCAGCGCTTGCAGCGCGTCGTCATGCTTGACCTGGTCCGGCGCGAGGCCGGCATCGAACAGGCCGGCGCCGCCGCCGGACTGCTTGTGCGCCAGCGGCACGTAGCAGGCCTCGTTCGGCGCCAGTGCCAGCGCGATGCCGCAAAGATCAGCCTGCATCGGATCAATCGAGTTGGCTCTCGTCTCGATCGCGACATGGCCGGCATCGTGGATGCGCGCGATGAAGGCGTCGAGCTCCTTCAGCGTCTTGATGGTCTGGTATTTGCCGCGATCGACCGGAAGCTTGCGCAGCGCCTCTTCGCGCGCGGCGGCGAGCGAGATCGGCGCACCCTTCGGGCTCGCAGCCTTGTCCTCCTTCCCCGCCGACTTGTTGCGCTCGACCGGCGCGGTCTGCGCCGGCGTGCCGCTCCCCGGCAGGGGCACGACGTCCGAGGGCGGCAGCGGCGAGAATACGCTCGCGCCCTTTGCGTAGCCGGGATCGGCATCGACGTTGGCAGGATCGATCTGCGAATATTCGGCGACACGTCGCGTCAGCGTCGTGAACTCCATCGCCTTCAGGAACGCGATCAGCTTGCGCGCGTCGGGCTCGTGGACGGCGAGATCGTCCAGCGGCACATCGAGATCGACTTTGTCGTCGAGCAGCACGAGCTGCCGCGAGATGCGTGCCTTCTCTGCGTTCTCGAGCAGCGCCTCGCGCCGCTTGGGCTGCTTGATCTCGCCGGCGCGGAACAACAATTGGTCGAGGTCGCCATACTCGATGATCAGCTGCGCCGCGGTCTTGACGCCGATGCCGGGCACGCCGGGCACATTGTCGGTGGAATCGCCGGCAAGAGCCTGCACCTCGACCACCTTGTTCGGCGGCACGCCGAACTTTTCGATCACCTCGGGGATGCCGATGCGGCGGTCCTTCATGGTGTCGTACATGGTGACGCAATCGGTGACGAGCTGCATCAGATCCTTGTCGGACGACACGATGGTGGCGCTGGCGCCGCGCTCGCAGGCCTGTCGCACATAGGTCGCAATGAGATCGTCGGCCTCGAAGCCGACCTGCTCCAGGCACGGCAGGTCGAAGGCGCGCACGGCCTCGCGGATCAGCGCGAATTGCGGGATCAGATCGTCAGGCGCGGGCGGCCGGTGCGCCTTGTAATCCGGATAGATCTTATTGCGGAAGGTGATCTCCGACTTGTCGAAGACGATGGCAAGATGCGTCGGCCGGTTGTCTTCCGGCATCTCGCGCAGGAGCTTCCACAGCATGTTGCAGAAGCCGAGCACGGCATTGACCTGGAGACCGTCGGACTTGCGGTTCAGCGGCGGCAGCGCGTGATAGGCGCGGAAGATGTAGGAGGAACCGTCGACCAGGAAGACGTGGTCGCCCTTGCCGGCCGCCTTGGCCGCGACCGGTTTGGCAGCAGTGTTGGCAGCAGTCTTGGCAGCAGCGGGTTTGGTGTCGGCCGCAGCTTTGGGCGCGGCCTTGGTGTCAGCTTTGGCAGTGGTCTTCGGGGCTGTTTTGGGCATGGCCGCAATGTATGAATTTTTGGGGGCTTTGACAGCCTTGGGAGGCGGATTTTTGGGGCGCTATCCCCACTGTCGTTCCCCCATGCTCCGCTGTCATTCCCAGCGAAGGCGGGGAATCCAGTACGCCGCGGCCTATCGGTCGATAACAGCTGCCTCTGGAATACTGGGTCGCGCGGTCAAGCCGGGCGACGACAGCGTGCCCGCCTGCAACATCGCTCCCGCCTTCCTCGGCGCGATCCAGAATACATCCGGCCGCTCGAACAGGAAGCGCGCGTTGAGGCGCAGCGCCACCTGCCACATCGCCAGCGCTCCGAGCACGCCGGCGATGGTGACCACCAGCGACACCGTACCGATGTCGGCAATGACGCCGGTGCGCAGCAGCAGCGTTCGTGTCGCCGCCATCGGCAGGAAGAAGGCGAGATAGATCACGATCGAATGCTCGCCGCAGAAGCGGAGGAAGTTGAGCCACTGCACCCGCGCAAGCAGCGTGCCCGTGGTGATGATGGCGCAGGCGCCGGCAAAGCCGAGCACGAGCGAGACGAGCATCCATTCGCTGGCGCCCCATGCGACCAGGCCGGCATTGACCAGCCCCCAGGTCGCGAGCGCCGCGAGCGCAAGCACGGGACGAGTCCGCGCGCGATCCGACAGGGCGAACACGTATGGTGCGAACAGATAACCTGAATAGAAATAGATGAAGCGCGCGCAGAACTCGTCGATGACGGTCCAGCCGGTGGTGATCCGTGCGGTCTCCAGCGCCGCGGCAACGAGCCAGATCGCGAGCGGCGGGACTTTGCGTGTCAGTTTCGTGACGACGAAGAAGATCGGCAACAGATAGATGAACCATAGCGTGCCGAACGGCTCGATGAAGGATTCGAGGTACAGCAGGCCGACCGCGCGCCAGCCGGTCTCCGCGGCAAAGGCCGGCGCCTTGAAGCCGAACTGGATTGTCACCCAGACGACATAAAAATAGGCGAAATGCACCACCTTGCGGTCGAGATAGGTTCGCCAATCCCGATCAATCACCAGAGACAGGAACAAGCCCGAGATCAGGAAGAAATCCGGCATCCGGAACGGCTTTGCAAAGGCCACGGCGACATGCATGAAACCGGTCTGCCCGGCGGCGAGCTCGACCCCCAGCACCGAATGCATCATCACGACCATGACGATGCAGATGCCCTTGGCATAGTCGACCCAGTCGACGCGCGGGCCGAAGGCGCCTTGGAAAGCCCGGCCGCCGCGATTGTGCCCGATCGTGCCATGATGTCCCTTTTCGAGGCGCGTTCCGCCCGTCCCTGTGTGGGCGTGGGGCAGTTTGGAGCCCAGTGGTTTCCGACTTCTTTACCGGTTCAAATCGCGGGCCGGTTTTTGCATGCGGACTGTTCCATGACCTCGAGAAAATGCTAAACCGCCTCGAATTGGGCTTCCGTTAACCAAGCTGGAACAGGATTTTTCATGCGGATTGCGATGATCGGCACGGGCTATGTGGGGTTGGTATCCGGCGCCTGCTTTGCGGATTTCGGCCACGACGTCACCTGCGTCGACAAGGACGAGAGGAAGATCGCCGCGCTCCATCGCGGCGAGATCCCGATCTACGAGCCGGGGCTCGACGAACTGGTGGCGAACAATGTCAAAGCCAAGCGGCTGGATTTCACCACCGACCTTTCCAAGCCGGTTGCCGATGCCGATGCCGTGTTCATCGCGGTCGGTACGCCCTCACGCCGTGGCGATGGGCACGCTGACCTCTCCTACGTCTACGCCGCCGCCCGTGAGATCGCGCAATCGCTGACCGGCTTTACCGTGGTGGTGACGAAATCGACCGTGCCGGTCGGCACCGGCGACGAGGTCGAGCGCATCATCCGCGAAGCCAACCCTGCGGCCGATGTGGTTGTCGCCTCCAATCCCGAATTCCTGCGCGAGGGCGCGGCGATCCGCGATTTCAAGTTCCCCGACCGCATCGTGGTCGGCACCTCCGACGAGCGCGGCCGCAAGGTGATGGGCGACATCTATCGCCCACTGTCGCTGAACCAGGCGCCGCTGATGTTCACCGCGCGCCGCACCGCCGAGATGATCAAATACGCCGCCAACGCGTTCCTGGCGACCAAGATCACCTTCATCAACGAGATCGCCGATCTCTCCGAGAAGGCCGGCGCCAACGTCCAGGAGGTCGCGCGCGGCATCGGTCTCGACAACCGCATCGGCACCAAGTTCCTGCATGCCGGCCCCGGCTTCGGCGGCTCGTGCTTCCCGAAGGACACCAAAGCCTTGATCAAGATCGCGCAGGATTACGACGTCTCCTTGCGCATCGTCGAATCGGTGCTGGCCGTGAACGAGAATCGCAAGCGCGCGATGGCGCGGAAAGTGAGCCAGGCGCTCGGCGGAGGCTTGCGCGGCAAGACCATCGCCGTGCTCGGCCTCACCTTCAAGCCCGATACCGACGACATGCGCGACGCGCCGTCGATCCCGCTGGTAACGGGCTTGATCGACATGGGTGCGAAGGTGAAGGCGTTCGATCCCGTCGGCATGGAGCAGGCCAAGGGCGAGCTGCCCGATATCACCTATTGCGAGGACGCTTATTCCTGCGCGCAAGGCGCCGACGCGCTCGTCATCGTGACCGAATGGGTGCAGTTCCGCGCGCTCGATCTCGACCGGTTGAAAGCAACCATGGCGCAGCCGGTCGTCGTCGACCTCCGCAACATCTACCGCCCCGAAGACATGCAGGCCGCCGGCTTCACTTATGAGAGCGTCGGCCGGCCGTCGGTGCAGGGCTGATCGCTGCACATCCTTGTTGAACGAAACCGTCACGGCCGGGCTTGTCCCGGCCATCCACGTCTTGTTCACTCTCGCCTGAAAGAACGTGGATGTCCGGCACAAGGCCGGGCATGACGACCGGATGCTTCCTTGCCCCGCAGCTTCGACACGCCCCTCCCGATCGATGCCGTGCTCGACGATTTGTCGTGCACGCTGGAGGCCAATAACGCCGCCGTGCTGGTGGCGCCGCCTGGCGCCGGCAAGACCACACGCGTGCCGCTAGCCTTGCTCGATGCGCCCTGGGCCAAGGACAAGAAGATCATCGTGCTGGAGCCGCGCCGCATCGCCGCGCGCGCCAGTGCCGATCGCATGGCCAAATCGCTCGGCGAGCGCGCTGGCGAGACCGTCGGCTATCGCGTCCGCTTCGGCTCGAAGATCTCGCGCGCCACGCGCATCGAGGTGGTGACCGAGGGCATCTTCACGCGCCAGATCCTCGACGACCCCGAACTCTCCGGCGTCGCCGCCATCCTGTTCGACGAATTCCACGAGCGCTCGCTCGATGCCGATCTTGGCCTCGCACTGGCGCGTGATGCGCAAACCGGCCTGCGCGAAGACTTGCGCATCCTCGTGACGTCGGCAACGCTCGACGGTGCGCGGGTCGCCAAGCTGCTGGGAGATGCCCCCGTCGTCGAGAGCGAGGGACGCGCCTTTCCGGTCGAGACGCGCTATCTCGGCCGCAAGGCGGACGCGCCGATCGAGCGCCAGATGGCGGATGCGATCGCCTCCGCGCTCCGGGCCGATAGCGGCTCGGTGCTGGCGTTCCTGCCGGGTGCCGCCGAGATCCGCCGCACCCAGACCTTTCTCGGCGAGCGCGTGCAGGATGCTAGCATCGAGATCGTGCCGCTATTCGGCGCGCTCGATGCCGCCGTGCAGGACCGCGCCATCGCGCCGGCGCCGAAGGGCACACGCAAAGTGGTGCTGGCGACCTCGATCGCGGAGACCTCGCTCACCATCGAAGGCGTGCGCATCGTGGTCGATTGCGGTCTTGCTCGCGTGCCGCGCTATGAGCCCGATATCGGCCTGACGCGGCTCGAGACCGTGCGCGCCTCGCGCGCGGCGGTGGACCAGCGCCGCGGCCGCGCCGGCCGCACCGAACCCGGTGTCTGCTACCGGCTCTGGGACGAGCCGCAGACCGCCTCGCTGGCGCCTTACACGCAGCCGGAAATCCTCAGCGCGGACCTGTCCTCGCTCGTGCTCGATCTCGCGCAATGGGGCGTCAGCGATCCTGCGGCCCTGGCGTTCCTCGATCCGCCGCCGCAGCCGGCCTGGAAGGAAGCAAAGAGCCTGCTGACCGAGCTCAACGCACTCGACGGCGACGGCCGCATTACCGCGGAAGGCAAGAGCCTGCGTTCGCTGGCGCTGCCGCCTCGGCTGGCGCGCATGATCGTGGATTCGCACCGTGTAGGCAGCGGCGAGGCTGCCGCCGAGATCGCCGCCATCATCACCGAGCGCGGCCTTGGCGGCGACAGCGTCGATCTCGAGCACCGCCGCCACCAGTTCCGCCGTGACCGCTCGCCGCGCGCTGCGAGCGCGCGCGATCTGGCGCGCCGCTGGGCCTCGCAGGTCGCGGCGTCGGAGAAAGTGGCGCAGCAGGAGGATCTCTCGACCGGCCTCATGCTCGCTTATGCATTCCCGGATCGCGTCGCGCGCAACCGCGGCAACGGCAGCTTCGTGCTGGCCAACGGCCGTGGCGCTGCCGTCGAGCAGACCTCCTCGCTCGCCCGCGCGCCCTACATCGCGATCGGCGAGATGACGGGGACGGCGGCGAGCGGACGCATCCTGCTCGCGGCGCAAATCACCCAGGACGAGATCGAGCGGCATTTCGCCGAGCATATCGAGACCGCCGATGAGATCTCCTTCGACCGCGGCGCAATGGCGCTACGCGCGCGGCGCAAGCGCGTGCTGCACGCGATGACGCTGTCCGAAGCCACCCTCGCACTGTCGCCTTCCGAGGAAACCGCGCGCATTCTCGCCGATGGATTGATCGCCGCCGGTCTCGACCGGCTGCCCTGGTCGAAGGCCGCCAGGCAGTGGCGTGACCGTGTGATGTTCCTGCGCAAGGCCGAGGGCGACAGCTGGCCCGATCTGTCCGACGGCGGGTTGATCGCGCGACGTGAGGATTGGCTGGTGCCGGCGCTCTACGACAAGGTCGCACTCAAGGATATCTCCGCGGGCGATCTCTCCGACGCGCTGATGGCGCTCTTGCCATGGGAGATGCGCGCGCGGCTCGACCGCGAGGCGCCGACGCATTTCGAAGCGCCGACCGGAAGCATGCTTGCGATCGACTACGAGGCCGAGCAGGGGCCGACCATCGCGGTGCGGCTCCAGGAATTGTTCGGCCTCAACACCCATCCGTCGATCGCCGCCGGCAAGGTGCCGCTGGTGCTGGAATTGCTGTCGCCGGCGCAGCGCCCGGTCCAGGTGACGCGCGATCTGCCCGGCTTCTGGCGCGGCAGCTACGCCGCCGTCCGCTCCGATCTGCGCGGCCGCTATCCGCGCCACCCCTGGCCCGACGATCCCGCGAGCGCAGTGCCGACAAGGCGGGCGAAGCCGCGCGGGACGTGAAATCGTATTAACCCTCCGCTCATCCTTTTCGTCAAAATGACAGGAGCCCCGGCGTGCCTTCGCTCGCGGGCAGACGTGCGGCGTGGTGAAATCGAGCTTTCCGGCTCGGAAGTGGTGTGATGCGTAACATTATGATCATCGCGGCCGTCATGATCGGCCTCGGCACCTTCATGGCCCAGATGGCGGACAAGATGAGCTCCGCCTCAGCAACCTCGGTGCCGCGCACCACGGTCGCGGTTGCGGCGACCGCGCCAGCTGGAGGCCGCAGCCTCGCCATTTCCCGCGACGCGCGCGGACACTTCCAGACCGAGGGCCGGATCGACGGCCAGCGCATCGGCTTCATGATCGATACCGGCGCCTCCGTGGTTGCGCTGAATGAGACTTCGGCGGCCCGCTTTGGTCTGCGTCCCTCGCGCAGCGAGTACAGCGCCACCGTCTCCACCGCCAACGGCACCATCAAGGCCGCGCGCACCCGCATTGCGATGCTCGAGGTCGGCGGCCTCATCGTGCGCGACGTCGATGCCATGGTGCTGCCGGACGAGGCGCTGTCGGAGAACCTGCTCGGCCTCTCCTTTCTGTCTCGCCTCAAGCGCTTCGAATACGCCGACGGCCAGATGGTGCTGGAGCAATAGGCAGAGTCTGTTGCGATCAGGGCGGCTCATTTCAGAAAGATTTCCTGCTCTGCCTGCCCTCGCGGTAACGTTGCTTCGTTACCAAACTGCCGCAATTATCGGCCATAAGCCTTCATTCCCGTCTTTCGTTGCGGCCTTGCATTCGCTAAGGCTGCAGCAAATCCTGCCCCCTTCTTACGAGACCGTCTCAATGTTCCCGAAGCCGAAATCCGTATTGTTGCCCAACACCTACGCCTTCGAATCCGAGCCGATGGTGAAGCCGACGGGCTTTCGCGAATACGACGCGCGCTGGTTGTTCCAGAAGGAAATCAACCTGATGGGTGTGCAGGCGCTCGGCATGGGCTTGGGCGCGCTGATCGCCGAGCTCGGCGTCAGGCAGGAGATCGTCACCGGCCATGATTTTCGCGGCTATTCGGCCTCGATCAAATATGCACTGATCACCGGCCTGATGGCGGCGGGCTGCAAGGTGCACGACATCGGCCTTGCGGTGACGCCGATGGCCTATTTCGCGCAGTTCGATCTCGACGTGCCCTGCGTCGCCATGGTGACCGCCTCGCACAACGACAATGGTTGGACCGGCGTGAAGATGGGCGCCAATCGCCCGCTGACCTTCGGCCCCGACGAGATGACGCGGCTGAAGGAGATCGTGCTCAACGCCGAGTTCAAGAACAAGGCGGGCGGGTCCTATCAATTCCACGAGAACTATCCGGCGCGCTACATCGCCGACCTGACCAATCGCCCGAAGCTTAAGCGCAAGCTCAAGGTCGTCGCCGCCTGCGGCAACGGCACCGCCGGCGCCTTCGCGCCGCAGGTGCTGGAGGCGATCGGCTGCGAGGTGATTCCGCTCGACACCGAGCTCGACCACACCTTCCCGAAATACAATCCGAATCCGGAAGACATGGAGATGCTGCACGCGATCCGCGATGCGGTGCTGCATCACCAGGCCGATGTCGGCCTCGGCTTCGACGGTGACGGCGACCGCTGCGGCGTCGTCGACAATACCGGCGAGGAGATCTTTGCCGACAAGGTCGGCGTGATGCTGGCGCGCGACATGTCGGCGATCCACAAGGAGGCCCAGTTCGTCGTCGACGTGAAGTCGACCGGCCTGTTCGTCACCGATCCCGTGCTGCAGAAGCAGGGCGCCAGGACCGCCTATTGGAAGACCGGCCACTCCTACATGAAGCGCCGCACCAACGAGATGGGCGCGCTCGCGGGCTTCGAGAAGTCCGGCCACTTCTTCTTCAACAAGCCGTTCGGCCGCGGCTATGACGACGGCCTCGTGTCGGCGATCGCGATCTGCGACATGCTCGACCGCGCGCCCGGCAAGTCGATGGCCGACCTGAAGAACGCGCTGCCGAAGACCTGGTCGTCGCCGACCATGTCGCCGCACTGCGCCGACGAGGTCAAATACGGCGTCATCGACAAGGTGGTGAAGCACTTCGAGGGCTTGCAGGCCGAGGGTGCGAAGATCGGCGGCCAGGCGATCCGCGATCTCGTCACCGTCAATGGCGTGCGTGTCACCGTCGAGGACGGCAGCTGGGGCCTGGTGCGCGCCTCCTCCAACAAGCCCGAGCTCGTCGTCGTGGTCGAGAGCCCGGTCTCGGAGCAGCGCATGCACGACATGTTCGAGATGGTGAACAGCGTGCTGCGCACGCATCCGGAAGTCGGCGAGTACAATCAGAAGATCTGAGGTGGGCTCGAGGGGAGCGATCCACGCTTCTCTCTCCGCTGTCATGCCCCGGCTTGATCGGGGCATCGAGTACGCCGCGGCCTCTCGCTTCAACAACGACCGTCTCTGGGATAGTGGATCGCCCGGTCTTCGCCGGGCGATGACAGCGTCTGTGTGGTGCGACCTACGCCGCCACCACTGCCGGGATCGGCAGCGCGGTGACCGACTTGATCTTCTCCATCGCGAAGCGCGAGGTGACGTTCTTCAGCGGCACGGCGCTGATCAGCTTCTTGTAGAACACGTCATAGGCCTGCATGTCCGCGACCACGACGCGCAGCATGTAATCGACGTCGCCGGCCATGCGGTAGAACTCCATCACCTCGGGCATGGCGCTGACGGCTTCGGCGAACCGCTTCAGCCACGCGTCGGAATGGTCGGAGCTTTCGACCGACACGAACACGGAGATGCCGAGCCCGATCTTGTTCTGATCGACGAGGGCGACCCGCTTCAGGATGACCCCGTCGGCTTCCAGCCGCTGGATTCGCTTCCAGCAGGGGGTCGAGGACAGGCCAACGCGGTCGCCGATCTCGGCGACGGAGAGGGACGCATCTTCCTGGAGGACCATCAGAATCTTGCGGTCGATGGCATCGAGGCGGCGGCTGGTCTCGGGGATCTGGACGGCGACATCAGTCATTTGAAGAACTTTGTTCCATTTCAGGGGCAGATTCCCGTGATATAGAGAAAATCCTTCCACGGCAAGCCTATAATCTGCGCGTGGCAGTGGAATTGCTCCAGGGGTGCTCACGTAAAAACTCTTCAACTTCAAGGCGTTGTGGGGCGGCGAGGCCGCCGCCATGGCGGGTGCATTTCAGCGCTGCGGCGGCCGCGGCGAATCGCAGCGCTTCCCGCACTCCCTTACCCTCGGCGAGGCAAAGCGCGAATGCGCCATGGAAGACGTCGCCGGCGCCCAGCGTATCGACGGCCTGGACCGGGAAGGCCGGAGTCTCCTCAAGGGCGCCCGCCTCGTCCAGCCAGATCGTGCCATGCGGGCCGCGGGTGGCGGCGAGGAAGGCCGGCGTCAGGGCGGAGAGGCGCTTCAACGCCTCGCCGTCGCCGGTGATGCCGGCCGTCTCCTGCACCTGTTCGCTGGCGAACAGCAGGTGCGATGCGGCGGCGAGCAGCTCGTCCTGCAACGACATCGCGCGGTCGACGCCAACGATGATGGGAATGCCGCGCCGCTGTGCCTCGGTGCAGAGATCGATGCTGAAGGTGCCGCAGCGACTCTCGATCAGCACCGCCCGGCAATCGCCCAGCAGCTCGTCAGCGTCGGGCAGCTTCACGCGCCACAGGCCGGGATCGCGATAGATCGTGAGCGTGCGCTCTCCCGAGGGCTCGATCATGATCGCGGAGACCGGCGTCGCCAGGCCCGGCATGCGCACGATGTGCGTGGTGTCGATCCCCTCCTGCGCCATCTGCGCGAGAATGAAGTCGCTCGACGTCTCCCGCGCATCGCCCATGGGACCTGCAAAGGCGACGCGGCCGCCAAGTCGTGCCATCGCGATGGCGGCGTTGAGGGCATTGCCGCCGCAGATCTCCGCGAGATGCGTGGCGTTCGCCTTGCTGCCGCGCGCCGGCACGGCCTCGACGCGAAAGGTGAGATCGCGCACGGGAATGCCGATGCAGACGACGCGCGGCGCGCTCCCGGATAGCGACATCGCCGGTCAGCTCTTGTCGTGTACCCAGCGGCCGAGCAAATGATGGGCGATGGCGAAGGGATGCGGACCGGCGAGCCCGTCCGGATGCGTCCGCGTCAGCATCTTCGCCGCCTCCTCGCGCGTGAACCAGCGCGCGTCCTCCAGCTCCATGCGGTCGACCACGACGTCCTCGTTCAGCGCCCGCGCGCTGCAGCCGATCATCAGCGACGACGGATACGGCCAGGGCTGCGTCATGTAATACTGCACGTCGGTGCAGCGAATGCCGGACTCTTCCAGGATCTCGCGACGTACCGCGTCCTCGATCGTCTCGGCGGCCTCGACGAAGCCGGCGAGGCAGGAATACATGCCGGGCGGAAAATGCTTCTGGCGGCCGAGCAGGCATTTGTCGCCGGAGGCGACCAGCATGATCACGACCGGGTCGGTGCGCGGAAAATGCTCGGCCTTGCAGGCCGGGCAGTCGCGTTTCCAGCCGCCTTCCTTCATCGCGGTACGCGTGCCGCAATTGGCACAATAGCCGTGGCGCTGATGCCAGCTCACCATCGATTTCGCCATCGCGATCGCCGACAGCTCCTGCGGCGGAAGCGCGCCTTGCATCGCCATGCCGCGCAGCTCGGTCACGGTGTAGTCCTCGCGGCCGATCAGCTTCTCGGCGGCGGCCTGCGACAGGCCCATGCCGAACACGGCCGCGCCGTCGCGCAGGCCCAAAAAGATCGTGCCGGGATTGGCGCCGCATTTCAGCGCCTCGTCGATCGAGAGCAGTGCGCGCACCTTGTCGCCCTCGCGCTTCACCAGCAGCGAGTCGCGATAGACCACATAGGCGCGCGAGGATGGCTTCTGTTCCAGCGCGAACAGCTTCTCGTCATCGCGGCGCAGATGCGCGGCGCGGTCGAGAATGTTGGTGACGAAGGCCGGCTGCCCCAGCGGAAACGCGTCGAATGCTGACATTTCTTGTTCTTTCAACCCAACCAGATCTTGCGGCGAAGCGCGCTGATGAAATTCTGAACCTCGGCGGCGTCGTGGGCCAGCGGCGGCATCACGCCCCATACCGGTCGCGGCCAGGCCGCGTCACTGGTCCGCCGCGCGATGATGTGGACGTGCAGCTGTGGCACGAGATTGCCGAGCGCGGCGATGTTGAGCTTGTCGCATTTGGTGATCTCCTTCAGCGCGCGCGAGACGCGGGAGATCTCCGTCATCAGCTGCGCCTGCTGCACCTCGTCGAGATCGATGATCTCGACCGCGTCGGCGCGCCGCGGCACCAGCAGCAGCCATGGATAATGCGCGTCCTTGATGACCAGCACCTTCGACAGCGGCAGATCGCCGATGTCGATGGTGTCCTCTTTCAGGCGGGAGTGCAGCGACCAGGCGGGTTCGGGCATATGCGTTTCCGGATGGCCCGATGGGATCGGGCTTATCGGGTCCGACCATACGATAGCGATTCCGATAGGGGAAGGATCCGGGCTCCGCTCTAGCCGCATACTCGGTCGTCGCCCCGGACAAGCGCGCCTCAGGCGCGCGCAGATCCGGAGCCCATAACCAAAGGGAGTGGTTGTTATGCGCGCTGCCAGCTCCGAGCCTTCGCCAAATTCGATTCTGTGGCTATGGGTTCCGGGTCTGCGCTGGCGCTTGCCCGGGACGATGGCGGAGATTGTAGCGCGAGCGGCGACCTACACCTCCGCCAGCACCCGCGCATTGGCGCGAATCGAGGCTTCGCTGACGCGGATGCCGAGACCCGGTCCATCCGGCACCACGACATGGCCGTTGCGATTCGCGACGCGCTCCTCCAGCACGTCGTCGGTCAGCACGTGATGCGGCATGTAGAATTCGCAGCCGAGCGAGATGCCCGGCGTTGCCGCAATCAGCTGCGTGCCGGCGGCGAGCCCAATGCCGCCCTCCCACAGCGTGCCGCCATAGCCGGGCAGGCCCGCGATGTCGGCGATCGCCATGATCGCCTGGGCCTCGAACAGGCCGCCGGCCTTCATCAGCTTGATCGAGACCGCGTCGGCCGCCTCGCGGCGCACCACCTCCATCATGTCGCGGCGGTCGAAGCAGCTCTCGTCGGCGAGCACGGGCGTCTCCAGTGCCGCGGTGAGCTGCGCCATCACGTCGAGAAATTTGCGCGGCACCGGCTGCTCGATGAAGGTCGGCGCGAACTCCTCGACATCGCGCAGGGTCTTGATGGCGCCGAACGGCGCCAACGCCTGATTGTAGTCGACGCGCAGATCGACCTTGTCGCCGAACTCCTTCCGGATCGCTTCGAGATGCGCGAGATCCTCGCGATGCGGCTTCACGCCGGTCTTGACCTTGTAGATGACATTGCCGTCCGGAACCATCTTGCGCATGCGCTCGAGGTCGGCGACGAAATCCGGATCAGCGATCGAGAAGGAGAGGGGAATGGTGTCACGCACGCGGCCGCCGAGGAGATCGGCAACGGAGAGTCCCGACGACTTGCCGACGATGTCGAGCAGCGCCATCTCGATGCCGACTTTTGCTTCGGCATGTCCGACCAGTGCGCGGTCGAGCTCCGCCATCAGCGCGCGGATCCGGCGCACCGGCTTGCCGAGCACGATGGGGCGTAGATAGATATCGAGCGCGGAGAACGCAGCTTCCGGCGTTCCCGTGAACACCTCCCACGGCGCCGCCTCGCCCCAGCCAACCACGCCGTCGCTCGACGTCAGCTCGATCAAGACGCGCTTCACCGTGCCCTTGACGTTGCCGACGCCCTGCAGGCGCGCCATCTTGATCGGGCTCTCGATCAGGAACAGCCTGAGACGTTCGATGCTCGCTTCGGTCATGTCAGGCCTCCATTGACGTGCCAGACCTGGCCGGTGACGTAGGATGCTTTCGGGGATGCCAGGAAGGCGATGATCTCGGCGACCTCCTCCGGCCGCCCGCGCCGGCGCATCGGGATCAGCGCCTCGGTCGCCGCGATCTGCTCGGGCGACAGCCTGCTCTCGCTCGGCTTGTCCTTCATGATGAGGCCCGGCGCCACCGCATTGACGGTGATGCCGTCGCTAGCGAGCTCGACCGCGGTCAGCCGCACCAGCGCTTCCAGCGCGGAGCGGCTCGCGGCGGTCGCGGCAAAGGGCGCGAATTCGGGGCGGATCGCGTGCGCAACGAAGGAAGACACGGCGACGATCCGCGCATCGCGCCCAGCACGGAGTTGCGGAATCGCAAGCTTCACGAAACGCGTGAAGGCGAGAGCGGATTCGTCCATCGCCTGCATGAATTGATCGGCCGGCGTGCCGATCGCGCTGCCGCGGCGGGCGTGGCCTCCAATCAGGATCAATCCGTCGAGCCGGCCGAAATCGAGATGTGCAGTCGCGCATGCCCGCGTCAGGGCGACTTCATTGGCGAGATCACCGAGGCATGTTGCAACGGCCGCACCGCAGGCTTGCGCCTCCGCCGCGGTAGCCTTGAGTCCGTCCTCGTTCGATCGCGTGTGCAGCACGAGCCCGATGCCGGGCGCTGCGAGCAGCTTTGCGGTGGCGCGGCCGATGCCGCTGGCAGCGCCGGTGACGAGATAGACGCGTTCAATATCGGACATCACGATGCTGCATTTGCCGGCGACAAGGCGCCGGTGCGGTGGAAATGGCCGAGGAAGGCGCGTGTCGCGGCCTCCTGCGGATGGTCGATCACCTGCCGCGCCGGGCCTTCCTCGATCACGATTCCGTCGCGCATGAAGATCAGGCGGTCAGCGACCTCGCGGGCAAACGCGATCTCGTGGGTCACGATGACCATCGTCATGCCCTCGGACGCCAGTCGCTGCATCACGCTCAAGACCTCGCCGACCAATTCAGGGTCGAGCGCCGAGGTGGCCTCGTCGAACAGCATCACGTCAGGCTCCATCGCGAGCGCGCGCGCGATCGCAACGCGCTGCTTCTGGCCGCCGGAGAGTGTCGCCGGATATTGGTCGGCCTTCTCGGCGAGGCCCACCTTTGCAAGCTGTGCACGCGCGAGCGTCTCCGCGTCCGCCCTGGCCATGCGTCGCACAGTGACCGGTCCCTCCATCACGTTCTGCAGCGTCGTCATGTGCGGGAACAGGTTGAAGTGCTGGAACACCATGCCGGTGGTCGCGCGGAACTTTGCGAGTGTCTTCACATCGGGGAGTTTTGTGCCATCACCGAATGAAAATCGGGTGTCGCCGACGCGGACGCTGCCGCCGTCGGGCACGACCAGGAGATTGATGCAGCGGAGCAGTGTCGACTTGCCGGAGCCCGACGGCCCGATCAGCGCGACGACACCGCCCTTGGCGACATCGAGATTGATGTTCTTGAGAACCTCGTTGCTGCCGAAGCTCTTGCGCAAGGACCGGATCTCGATTTTCGGCGTCTCGCTCATTCGCTCACCGCCAGTCGCTTCTCGCCGCGCCGGACGATGATGGTCAGCGGAATCAGGATCGCCGCATAGGCGACCGCAACCGCAGTGTAGGTTTCCAGCGGCCGGTAGCTGTCATGCGCCGCAACCTGGCTCTGATAGACGAGGTCGGGCACCGCCAGCACCGACACCAGCGAAGTGTTCTTGAACTGGATGATCGACTGGTTCATCAGCGCGGGGATCATGCGCTTGATCGCCTGCGGCAGCACGATGCGCCGCATGGTCTGGCTCGGCGTCATGCCGAGCGCGGCGCCTGCCTCCGACTGGCCGCGGTCGATCGAGACGATGCCGCCGCGAATGATCTCGGAATAGAACGAGCCGCCATACAGCGACAGCGCCAGCGCCGAGGCCGTGATCGGCGTCATCTCGACGCCGGCGAGGATCGGCAGCGCGTAATAGAACCATATCAGCTGTACCAGGATCGGCGTGCAGCGGAACGCCTCGATGAAGGCGAGCGCGGCAAGGCGCAGCACCCGAAGGCGCGACAGGCTGCCGAATGCGCCGAGCAGGCCGAATAGCAGCCCGCAAACGACGATGACCACGGTAAAGCCGACGGTGACGCCGAGCCCGTTGAGAAAGAGCCAGCGATAGCTCCAGAGGATGCCGAAGTCCCACTGATACATGCGTGCTTTCTTGCTTCACCTCTCCCGCTTGCGGGAGAGGTCGTGCCGCATCGAAGATGCGGCACGGGTGAGGGTTCTTTCCTCTGGGGGAGTCTTGCCAGCTGAGCCACCCTCTCCCCAACCCTCTCCCGCAAGCGGCGTAGGCGGGAGAGGGGGCGCAGCGAGATTACCGATGCAGCGGCGCCCAATCATGCGCTACAGCGACACGCCCGGCGGAATGTCCGCCTCCGTCACACCCACCAGCTCCATGTTGGTGATGATCGCGTTGCGGATGAAGCCGAGGCCCTTGTTGAAGTCGATCCAGGTGTTGACGTAGTCGCGCCAGGTCTTGTCAGTCTCGCGGCGGAAGCCGGCATTCGACGTCGTCGCGAAGATCGGCGTCGGCAGCACGAGCTGGCCGAGCGAGGGGTTCTTCTTCAGCACGGTGAGCGACAGCATGGTGATCAGGCACTGCGCGTCGACGCGGCCGGTCTGCAGCGCGGCGGTGGCATCGTCCGCGGTTTTCAGCCGCGTGATCTGCGCCTTCGGCGTCAGGCGGCTGACGACCTGGTCGTGCGAGGAGCCCTGGTCGACCGCGATCCTGATGTCGGGCGAGTTCAATTCGGCCCAGCTCTTCGGCTTGAAGTCTTTCTTGCAGAGGATGGCGAAGGCGTTGTTGAACACCGGCACCGAGAAGTCGACCACGAGCGCGCGTTTCGGGGTCGGGTTGAGGCCGAAGAAGATGTCGATCTTGTTGGCCTGCAGGTCGAGCACCGAATTGCCCCAGGTGGTCTCGGTGATCTCGAGCTCGGCCTCCACATCGTCGGCGAGGGCCTTGGCGATGTCGATGTAAAAGCCCTTCCACTGGCCGGATGCGAGGTCCTTCATGTAATACGGCGCGCCGCCGCCGACCGCGCCGATCCGCATCTTCTTGGTCCGGCGGATGCGGGCGAAGGTCGATTCGTTCGGATCAGCGGTCTGGGCCACGGCCGGCGCAGCCAGCGCGGCGGCGGTCACCGCACCAAGCCCGACAATCGATGCAACATCACGACGTGTAACCATTGGGATCAATCGCTCTTCTGGTTGGATGGAGTTCCGGCAGCGTTCTTAGCAAGGTGGTCCCGGCGGCGAAAGCACAGCCTATCGGCTGGGCAGGCCGGGAATTGCCCGGAGGCTGGGCAAACTCACGCCGTTCGACCCGATACCCGCTTGCTTTCCGCTCCCTTTGGCCCCAAATAGGGACCGGGAGATTGGCGGTGGACGAGCCACTCGCCAACCGGGTCAGGTCCGGAAGGAAGCAGCCCTAACGAGGTCCGGATCGGGTCGCTCGTCAGTCTCCTACCTTTTTCCGAGCGAATTGCGCCGGCGGGTCCCCTGCCAGCGCGCTCCTTTCCGCAAAAGCCGGCCGAGAGAGATTTCATTGCGGATCGACCGATGACCGACGCTGGCGCCCCTCCCAATCCTGATAGCGCCGGCCCGGCTGGCAACGCGCCCTACCGGGTGCTGGCGCGCAAATACCGCCCTTCTTCATTCGACGACCTGATCGGCCAGGAGGCCGTGGTCCGCACCGTCTCCAATGCGTTCGAGACCGGCCGCATCCCGCAGGCCTGGATTCTCACCGGCGTCCGCGGCGTCGGCAAGACCACCACCGCGCGCATCCTCGCCCGCGCGCTCAACTACGAGATGTCGGATGGTTCGGTGCAGGGGCCGACCATCCACATGCCGACGTTGGGTGTGCATTGCCAGGCGATCATGGAAAGCCGGCACATGGACGTGCTGGAGATGGACGCCGCCTCGCACACCGGCGTCGACGACGTCCGCCAGATCAATGACAGCGTGCGCTATGCCCCCGCCAGCGCCCGCTACAAGGTCTACATCATCGACGAAGTCCACATGCTGTCGACGGCAGCGTTCAACGCCTTCCTGAAGACGCTGGAGGAGCCGCCGGAGCACGCCAAGTTCGTGTTCGCGACCACCGAGATCCGCAAGGTTCCGGTCACGGTGCTGTCGCGCTGCCAGCGCTTCGACCTGCGCCGCGTCGAGGCCGACGTGCTGATGAAGCACCTTGCCAACATTGCGGTCAGGGAGAGCGTCGAGATCGAGCCCGAGGCGCTCGGCATCATCGCGCGCGCCGCCGAAGGCTCGGTGCGCGATTCGCTATCGCTGCTGGATCAGGCGATCGCCCATGCGGCTGGCGCCGTGAAGGCCGATGCGGTCAGGCAGATGCTGGGCCTCGCCGACCGCACCCGTGTCATCGACCTGTTCGATTCGCTGGTGCGCGGCGACATCGCGGCCGCGTTCAGGGAGTTCCGTGACCAGTACGATGTCGGCGCCGACCCGATCGTCGTGCTCTCCGACCTCGCCGAATTCGTCAATTTCGTCACCCGTGTGAAGATCGTGCCGGCGACGGCCGACAATGTCGCCTATGGCGAGACCGAGCGGGTTCGCGCGCGGGACTTCGCATCCAAGGTTTCCATGCGCGTGCTGTCGCGGATGTGGCAGATGCTGCTCAAGGGCATCGCCGAGGTCCAGGCCGCAACGCGCCCCGCTGCGGCGGCGGAAATGGTTCTGGTGCGCATCGCCTATGTGGCCGACCTGCCGACGCCCGACGAAGCGATCAGGATGCTGGAGCAGAACGGCGGCGGCTCTCAGGTCGTGAGCGGCGGCGGTGCGGCGCGCAGCGCGCCTTCCGCGCCGGTTGCGTCCGCAGCCCCCGTGCGCATGCCGACATCCTCGCCGTCCTCGTTCGGCGGCGGCGCTGCCCGGCCGCAGATGGCGGCGCCGGCGCCGGATCCGCAAGGTGCAGCGCCGCAGCTGCGCATCACCAGCTTCACCCAGCTCGTCGCGCTGGCGGGCCAGAAGCGCGACCTCCTCACCAAGGGCGCGCTCGAGGGCGACATGCGCCTCGTCCGTTTCGAGGAGGGGCGGCTGGAAGTCGCGCTCGAGCCCAACGCCTCCAAGACCATGATCTCGGAGCTCGCGAAAAAATTCGAGCTTTGGACCGGCCGGCGCTGGACCGTGATCGTTTCCAACGAGCAGGGCCAGCCGACGCTGCGCTCGGTGAACCAGGCCGCGAAGCAGGAGCATGCCCGTACCGCGGAAGCCGATCCGCGTGTGCAGGAGGTGCTGTCGCGTTTCCCCGGCGCCAAGGTCGTCGAGGTCCGGAGGCTTGCCCCCGAGACGCCGGAATCCAATATTAACGCGGACTATGGCAGTGACGATCCGCTCGACGGTTCCGACGGCGACGATCTCTGAGCCAATCTTTCAAGGACAGGCACCGATGGCTGATTTTCTCGGCATGATGAAGCAGGCGGCGCAGCTGCAATCCAAGATGCAGGAGATGCAGGACCAGCTCGCCAACGTCGAGGTCGAGGGCATCTCCGGCGGTGGCCTCGTCGCCGTGCGCATGACCGCCAAGATGGACGTGAAGGGCATCAAGATCGATCCCTCGCTGATGAAGGCGGAGGAACGCGAGGTGCTGGAAGACCTGCTCGTCACCGCCTTTGGTGATGCGCGCCGCAAGGCGGAGGCCGCCATGCAGGAGAAGATGCAGGCCCTCACCGGCGGGCTCGGCCTGCCGCCGGGGCTGTTCGGCCAGTAAGATGGGCGCCGTTGCAGGTCCTGAGATCGAGCGGCTGGTCCAGCTGCTCGCACGGCTGCCGGGCCTTGGTCCGCGCTCGGCGCGGCGCGCGGCGCTGCACCTGATCAAGAAGCGCGAAGCGCTGATGATGCCGTTGTCCTCGGCCCTTCAGGTCGCGCTCGACAAGGTCGAGGTGTGCAAGACCTGCGGCAACATCGACACGCAAAACCCCTGCATCGTCTGCACCGATCCGAAGCGCGATCCCTCCATCATCGTCGTCGTCGCCGACGTCGCCGACCTCTGGGCCCTGGAGCGGGCCAATGCGACCCAGGGACGCTATCATGTACTCGGCGCGACATTGTCGCCGCTCGACGGCGTCGGCCCGCAGGATCTCAGCATCGACGCGCTGGTGGCGCGCGCGCATGACCCGCAGGTGCACGAGATCATCCTGGCGCTGAATGCGACGGTGGACGGCCAGACCACGGCGCATTACATCACCGACCTGCTTCAGGACGCCAATGTGAAGGTGACGCGGCTTGCCCATGGCGTGCCTGTCGGTGGCGAGCTTGATTATCTCGATGAAGGTACGCTATCGGCTGCGATGCGGCAGCGTACCCTGTTCTAAGGCGTTTTCGAGCGAAGTGGATACCGGTTCGCGTGAAGAAAACGCGTCAAAACGAGAATCTCCATCCAGACTTTACGGAACGGACGACATGACGAAACTTTTCGCCACACGCTTGGCTTTGGTCGCGATGATGACGATGCTGGTGAGCCCGGCCATCTCCGCGCAGCAGGGCGACGAGGCGCCGCCGCCGTCCAAGCCCGGCAAGCCGATCAACACCGGCGACGTGCTCTCCGGCGAGCTCAACGCGATGAAGGTGCGCGACGCCAAGAACGGCAAGCGCGTTGCGACCTACCAGATCACCTCCGAGCCGCGCCGCCTGCCGCCGCCGAACGGGCTCTGCAATCTCGAGACCGGCCCCGAAACCTTCCAGCTCGTCACCTCCAGCGACGCGCAGGCCGCGCAGTTGAAGTCGTTCGTCGGCAAGGAGATCTCGGTCAAGGTCGACGAGATCGCCTGCGCCAGCGATGCCGGCCAGATGAGCGAGGCCGTGATCACGAAGTGGAGCCTGATCAAGAAGCAGTAGGGGGCGGGCGACGCATACCGCTCTCTCCGCCGTCATTGTGAGGAGCCCTTGCGACGAAGCAAATCCAGACTGCTTCCGACCGCGGCAGTCTGGATTGCTTCGCTTCGCTCGCAAGACGGCGGGTAGAGCGTCAAACCCGCACCGGCCCCAGCGCCTCGAAATGCCCGCGCTTCTGCAGGTACGCCAGCAGGATCAGGCTCGGGATCGCCACCAGCACGCAGATCACGAAGAACAGCGCCCAGCCCGTGGTGTCGGCCACGAAGCCGGCGCCGGATGACAGATAGGTCCGTCCCACCGCCGCGAGCGCGGTGAGCAGCGCATATTGCGTCGCCGTGTGCAGCGGGTTCTGGCACAGCGCCGAAAGATAGGCGACGAAGATCACGGTGCCGATCGCGCTGGTGAAGTTCTCGGCGCAGATGGCGAGCGCCAGCGCCCATTGATTGGTGCCGACCACGGCGAGCCAGGAGAAGGACAAATTGGCGAGCGCCTGCACCACGCCGCCGATCCAGAGCGAGGTCGCCAGGGAGTAGCGGCGCGCGACGAAGCCGCCGGCAAAGCCGCCGATCAGCGTCGCAGCGAGCCCGACGCCCTTTACGATCGCCGCATAGTCGTTGCGCGAGAAGCCGAGGTCGATCACGAACGGCGCCGTCATCGTGCCCGAGAAGGCGTCGGTGAACTTGAACAGCACCACGAAGGCGAGCGCAGCGAGCGCATCCTTGCGCGAGAGGAATTCCGAGAAGGCGCCGATCGCCGCGTGCAGCACGCGCGCGAACGCAGTCTCGGCCTTGGTCGCGGCTTCGGCGCGCACCGATTGCTCGGGCTCGGTCGCGATCAGCGCCGTGATCGTCCCGATCAGCACCATTGCCGCCATCACCACATAGCCCCACATCCACGCCGAGGTGCGGGTGATGCCGGTGCCCTCGAAGCCGGAGACGATGAACAGCGCGCCCGCGGTCGACACCAGCATGCCGATGCGGTAGGCCGCGACGTATGATGCCATGCCGGCGGCCTGCTCGCTCTCGGGCAGGCTCTCGACGCGGAAGGCATCGACCACGATGTCCTGCGTCGACGATGTCGTCGCCACCAGCAGCGCGCCGAGCGCGACGTAGAACGGCGACCGTGCCGGATCGGTGATCGCCAGCAGCAGGATCGCGACGATCAGCAGCAACTGCGAGAATACAAGCCAGCCGCGCCGCCGCCCGAAGGCGCGGGTGAACAATGGCACATGCATCGCGTCGACCAGCGGCGCCCACAGGAATTTCAGCGTATAGGGCGTGCCGACCAGCGCGAACAGCCCGATGGTCTTGAGATCGACCCCGGCCTCCCGCATCCACACCAGCAGCGTCGAGCCTGACAATGCCAGCGGCAGCCCCGAGGAGAAGCCGAGGAACAGCACGATCAGCACCCGCGGCTGCAGGTAAACGGCAAGGCTGTCGCGCCAGGAGATGGCGGGTGCGGAAGTCGCGGCAGGGGAAGTCGCGTCGGGTGCGGTCATGGGGTGGTGTTAGCAGATTTTGGGGACGGGTGTCGTTCCTGTCGCCACAAAGGAGCTGTCGTCGCCCTCTCGGTGTCATCGTCCGCGAAGGCGGACGATCCAGTAATCACCAGCGTCTCGGTTCAATCACAGCCGCCGCGGCGTACTGGATGCCCCGCCTTCGCGGGGCATGACACCCTCATGGTGGTCCGGCTATCCCGGGATAAAGATCATCCCAATTGGGGTTCTCTTTCTCGATTAACCGAACCTTCCAGGCCCTGTTCCACTTCTTCAACCGCTTCTCCCGCTTGATCGCATTCTCGGGATCGTCGAACTGCTCGAAGTAGACAAGTCGAGCGACCTCGTACTTCTCCGTGAAGCTTTCGATGAGTTTTGACTTGTGCTCGGCCACTCGGCGGATGAGATCGTTCGTCACGCCGATGTACAGCGTTCCGCCGATCTTGCTGGCGAGAATGTAGACGTAGTAATGGCGTCCGCCCATGCGACCACCCCAACGGTGTCATCGTCCGCCTTGTGCGCAATTGCGCACGGGGGCGGACGATCCAGTATTCATCAGCGTCTCGGCACAATCACAGCCGCTGCGGCGTACTGGATGCCCCGCCTTCGCGGGGCATGACAGTGTGCCTAATCTCACTCCCCCGCCTGGAGCTTCCGCGGAAACAGTTCCGGCGCAGCCGTCGCGACCAGCCGCGGGCCCTCCGCCGCCGCATCGCTCTTGCTGAAATCGAGCTCCTCGATTCTCCCCGCGCGCTTTTCGATCTTGTCGGCGGAGATCAGCACCTGGCGGACGTCCTCGTTCACATCGGCAAAATGTTTTTGCAGCTTCAGCACGCGGTCGCGCAGGCGGCCCAGGTCGTCGCCGAGCTTGATTACCTCGGTGCGGATCTGGTCGGCGGCGTCGCGCATGCGCGCATCCTTCATGATCTGCTGCATCACCTGGATCGCGAGCATCAAGAGCGAGGGCGACACCAGCACGATTCGGGCGCGATAGGCCTTCTGGATCACGTCGTCGAAGCCGTCATGGATCTCGGCATAGACCGATTCCGACGGCACGAACATCAGCGCCATCTCCTGGGTCTCGCCGGTGACGAGATATTTTTCGGCGATATCGCTGACATGCTTCATCACGTCGGCGCGCAGGCGCTGCGTGGCAACGCGCCGCTCCTCGTCGGTGCGGGCATCGTGCAGCGCCGTCATCGCCTCCAGCGGGAACTTCGCATCGATGCAGAGCGGGCGCTGATCGGGCAGGAACACGACGCAGTCGGGGCGCTTGCCGGTCGAGAGCGTGAACTGGAACTCGTAGGAGCCTTTGGGAAGACCGTCCTGGACGATCGCCTCCATCCGGGCCTGGCCGAAGGCGCCTCGCGACTGCTTGTTGGCGAGCACGTCGCGCAGGGTGGTCACCTGGGTGGTGAGGTCGGTGAGGTTCTTATGCGCGCTGTCGATGATGCCGAGCCGCTCATGCAGCGCGCGCAGGCTCTCCATGGTGTTGCGGGTCGAATGTTCCATGGATTGGCCGACGCGGTGGGTGACCGAATCCAGCCGCTCGTTGACCGCGCGCGCCATCTCGGCCTGCCGGCCGGCCAGCGCCTGGGTCATGGCGTCGACCCGGCCCGAGGCTTCGCTCTGGGCGCGCAGCACCTCGCTGAGGCGCTCCTCGAGCTCGTCGGCCCGGATCGCGTGCGCCATCGCGAGTTCCGCGCCGCGCCGCCCCGAGCGCGCGATCACCACCGCAATCACAACCAGCAGGATGAGGACCAGGGCGCCGAAGCCGATCAGCGCATCGACGGTGCGCACCGGCCAGTCGCCGAGCATGACAATGATCTCGTTCATGCCAGCCCTTCTAGCCGATTCGCGGTCAGGCGCGAACGAAGAGGGAACATCGGCGGCTAACAACTCCCTACCTTTTTTGGTTAACGAAACCTGAAGCTTTGTGGTCCGCGGAGGGTTAACGGGGTTCCTGGCCGCATTGACCGCACCCGGCGCGCAGCTTAAATCGCCGCCATGGCCCTACGAGAAATCATCATCCTGCCCGACAAGCAGCTGCGCCTGGTCTCCAAGCCGATCGAGAAGGTCACGGCCGAGATCCGCAAGCTTGCCGACGACATGTTCGAGACCATGTACGACGCGCCCGGCATTGGCCTCGCCGCGATCCAGGTCGCGCAGCCCTTGCGTCTGATCACCATGGACCTCGCCAAGCGCGACGAGAGCGGCGAGACCAAGCACGAGCCGCGCGTCTTCATCAATCCCGAGATCCTCGCTTCCTCCGCGGAACTCTCCACTTACGAGGAGGGCTGCCTGTCGATCCCCGAATATTACGAGGAGGTCGAGCGCCCCGCGAAGGTGCGCGTGCGCTTCACCGATCTCGACGGCAAGGTGCATGAGGAGGACGCCGAAGGCCTCTACGCCACCTGCATCCAGCACGAGATCGACCATCTCAACGGCGTGCTGTTCGTCGATTATCTGTCGAAGCTGAAGCGCGACCGCGTCATGAAGAAGTTCGAGAAAGCCGCCAAACGCGCGGCGGAATAGGCCTCTCTCACGTCGTCATGGCCGGGCTTGACCCGGCCATCCACGCCTTGCTTGCTTTGTCGCCGAGACCGTGGATGCCCGGGACAAGCCCGGGCATGACGGAGAACCAGAGCTCTCACCGAACGCAGCCACATGCCCCTCCGCCTCATCTTCATGGGCACGCCCGATTTCTCCGTGCCGACGCTGCTCGAGCTCGTCGCGCATGGCCATGAGATCGCGGCGGTCTACACCCGCGCGCCGAAGCCGGGCGGGCGGCGCGGCCTGCAATTGCAGCCGACGCCGGTCGAGGAAGCTGCACGAAAGCTCGGCGTTCCCGTGCTGACGCCGAAAACGCTGAAGACGCCGGAGGCGCTGGAAGAGTTCCGCGCCTTCGATGCCGACGCGGCCGTCGTCGTCGCCTACGGCATGATCCTGCCGCAGGCGATCCTCGATGCGCCCAAGCTCGGTTGCTACAATCTGCATGCTTCGCTGCTGCCGCGCTGGCGCGGCGCCGCGCCCATCAACCGTGCGATCATGGCAGGTGATGCCGAGAGCGGCGTGATGGTGATGAAGATGGATGTCGGCCTCGACACCGGCGACGTCGCCATGGCCGAACGGATCGCAATCACCGACGACATGACCGCGCAGGACCTGCACGATCGCCTGTCCCGGTTGGGAGCCGACCTGATGGTGCGCGCGATGGCCGCGCTCGACCGCGGCGGCCTCCAGCTCAAGAAGCAGAGCGAGGACGGCGTCACCTATGCCGCCAAGATCGACAAGGCCGAGGCCCGGATCGATTGGACCAAGCCCGCGCGCGCGGTGCTTCGGCACATCCATGGCCTCTCGCCGTTCCCCGGCGCCTGGGCCGAGCTCGAGAATGCGCGCGTTAAAATCCTGCGTTGCGAATTGGCAAAGGGCTCCGGCGTCCCTGGCGAGGTGCTCGACGATCTCCTCACCGTCGCCTGCGGCGACGGCGCCATCCGCATCATCGAGCTGCAGCGCGAGGGCAAGGCGCGCATGCAGGCCGCGGAGTTCCTGCGCGGCGTGCCGGTCAAGCCGCCGATGCGGTTTTCTTGATGCCCCGCTACAAGCTCACCATCGAATATGACGGCGCGCCGTTCTTCGGCTGGCAGGTGCAGGAGACGCTGCCCTCGGTGCAGGGCGCGCTGCAGGCGGCCGTGAAGGCGATGACCGGCGCGGATTTGCGGGTGCATGGTGCCGGCCGCACCGATGCCGGCGTGCATGCCCGTGGCCAGGTCGCGCATGTCGACGTCGACAAGCAGTTTCCGCCGGGCCGTTTTCGCGACGGCCTCAATGCGCATCTGCGCCCGCATCCGATTGCGGTGCTCGAGGCCGAGATCGTGCCTGATACGTTCGAGGCGCGTTTTTCGGCCGTCAAGCGCCACTATCGCTACCGCATCATCAACACCCGCGCCAATCTCGCGCTCGACGTCGGCCACGCCTGGCGCGTGCCGCGCAAGCTCGATGCCGACGCGATGCATGCGGCGGCACAGCGCCTGCTCGGCAAGCACGATTTCACCACGTTCCGCGACACCGAGTGCCAGGCCAAATCGCCGGAGAAGACGCTCGACCAGCTCGACGTGATCCGCGACGGCCGCGAGATCACGGTCATCACCTCGGCGCGCTCGTTCCTGCACAGCCAGGTGCGCTCGATGGTGGGCTCGCTGGTCTGGGTCGGCGAGGGCCGCTGGACCGCCGACGATCTCTCCGCCGCACTCGCAGCCCGCAACCGCGCCGCCTGCGGCATCGTCGCCCCGCCCGAGGGGCTGTATCTGATGAAGGTGGATTATTAGGCGAGCGGCGCACAGGACACGCTCTTGCCAAACCCTCGGTGTCATGCCCCGGCTTGACCGGGGCATCCAGTACGCCGCGGCCTCTCGGCTCAATCGCTGCCGTCTCTGGAATACTGGATCGCCCGGTCAAGTGTTCAGCCCGGGGACATGACCGACGGGTGTTCGGGGACATAGCCGACACATTCTCCGCTCGCCAAGTCGATGATAGCGACTTGGTGGGCGGCAAAGAAGATCCCGTATTGCGCATCGTTTGCCGAGGGGCGGATGGCGAGGCGCTCGCCACGGAAGGCCTGTGGCACTTTCCAAAGACGTCCCTTGAAGCTGACATAGGCTTTGGTCGTGGAGACGCGGCGCACGATCTCATGGCTGTCGTATTCGACCTGTGGCAATCGATCGGGCATTGGTCGCTGGCTGGGCCGATATCGACTGGCCGGGACCTGTTGTCCGAGCGCCTCGTGTGGCCGTTCGAAGTTGTAGACTTCCCGCCAGGCGTCGAAGGCACGCTGCGTCTCTGCGAGATCGCGGAACTGTCGCAGTGCGAACACCTCAGCCGCGAGGGTGCGGTGGAATCGTTCATTCTTGCCGCGGCTTTGCGGGTGATATGGGCGGCTGTGGATGACGGCGACGCCAAGCTTGAGCAGCCACACCGAGAACCGTGTCCATCGCTCGCCGGAAGGATCACCCCAGGGCGAACCATTGTCGACGAAGAAAGCCTCCGGGAGCCCGTAGTGGCGAAAGGTCTTCTCCAAGCGGCTGCGCACGGTATCTGTGCGTTGATCGGCACAGGCCTGCAGGCACAGATCATAGCGGGAGTGGTCATCCACCACCGTCAGAGGATGGCACTGGGTATCATTGCCGAGCCGAACCCAGCCTTTGAAGTCCATCTGCCACAACAGATTGGGGGCCGGCATCTCGAAACGCTGGCTTGCCGTCGGGCCGCCGATCGGAGGCTTGATGCGGCCAGACCGACGCAAGATCTGATGAACTGTTGAGACTGCTGGCGAACGCAAGCCATTGCGCTCCAGGCAGTGAGCTATCTTGCGAGCTCCCCATGCCGGATGGGCATCGCGTACCGCGAGAATACGTGCCTCAAGCTCGCAATCGGTCTGTCCCGGGCTCGCATGCGGTCGGCGCGAGCGGTCGTCGACATTCTGATCCGCTTGCCATCGTGCAAGCCATTTGTAGCCCGTGTCGGGATGGATATTGAACCGCCGGCAGAGCTCCCGCCGGTCGCTCCCTCCTGCATCGCAAGCCGCACGAACTCCCGCCGCTGATCCATCACCGACACCTCTCGCCAGGGCATGGACTTGGCCTCCTTTACTGCCAAATCCCTGCACTATGATGTGTCGGCTATGTCCCCGAACACCCGTCGGTCATGTCCCCGGGCTGAACACAAGCCGGGCGATGACGGCGGAATGTTTGGCGATATCGTGCCTCAAGCAAAATACCTCGCCAAAATCCCGCGATACACCTTCGTCAGCTTCTCCAAATCGGCCACCGGCACGCGCTCGTCGACCTGATGCATGGTCTGCCCGACCAGGCCGAACTCGATCACCGGGCAATAGCTGGAGATGAAGCGCGCATCCGACGTGCCGCCCGAGGTCGACAGCTCGGGCTTGCGAGCGGTGACCTCCTCGATCGCGGACACCGCAAGATCGGTGAACGGCCCCGGCTTGGTCACGAACACATTGGAGTTCGAGGGCTCCCAGACGATGCGGGCCTTGATGCGGTTGCCGCAGGCTTTGGCGAGACGCGTCTCGACCAATTCGCGCAAGGACGCCTGGGTGTGGTTGTCGTTGTAGCGGATGTTGAATTTCGCGCGGGCCTCGCCCGGGATGACGTTGAAGGCCTTGTTGCCGACATCGACGGAGACGAATTCCAGATTGGAGGCCTGGAATTGCGCGCTGCCGTGGTCGAGCGGCTCGTCGGAGATCGCAACGATCAGCCGTGAGATATCCGGCACCGGATTGGAGGCGCGGTGCGGATAGGCGACATGGCCCTGCACGCCGTCGACGTAAAGCGTGCCCGATTGCGAGCCGCGCCGGCCGACCTTGATGGTGTCGCCGAGCGTCTCGACATTGGAGGGCTCGCCGAGCACGCAATGATCGAATTTTTCGCCGCGCTCGGCGACCCATTTGAGCAGCTTGATGGTGCCGTTGATGGAGACGTCTTCCTCATCGCCCGTGATCAGGAACGAGATCGAACCCTTGCCGTCGCTGCGCGGCTTGCCGCCATTGGCGGCGAGATGCTCCAGCGCTGCAGCGACCGAGCAGGCAATACCGCCCTTCATGTCGACCGCGCCGCGGCCGTGCAGGACGCCGTCCTTCACCTCGCCCGAGAACGCGCCGACGCTCCAGGCGCTCTCGTCGCCCGGCGGCACCACGTCGGTGTGGCCGGCAAAGGTGATGTGCGGTCCTTCCGTGCCGATCCGCGCATAGAGATTGTCGACGTCGGCGGTGCCTTCCTCGCTGAAGGTCACGCGGTGGCAGGTGAAGCCGGCGGCGCCGAGGGCTTTTTCGAGCACCCCCAGCGCACCGGCATCGGCCGGTGTCACCGAGGGGCAGCGGATGAGGTCACGGGCAATGGAGAGAGCATCGGTCATGCGCCCCGCTTAACATGCATGCCGCCGGGTGGGCTAGCGCTGGGCGGGACAATTTCGATCTCGCGGCTCTGGTCCCAGCCCTCCGATCAATCCCGCAGCAGCTCGTTGATGCTCGTCTTCGACCGCGTCCGCTCGTCGACGCGCTTGACGATCACGGCGCAGGCGGTGCTCGGGCCGATCTGGCCGTTCTTCATCGGCTTGCCGGGCAGCGCGCCGGGCACCACCACCGAATATTCGGGCACTTCGCCCATGAAGACCTCGCCGGTCTCGCGATCGACGATCTTGGTCGAGGCGCCCAGGAACACGCCCATCGCCAGCACCGCGCCCTTGCGCACGATCACGCCTTCGGCGACTTCGGAGCGCGCGCCGATGAAGCAGTCGTCCTCGATGATGACAGGTTCGGCCTGCAGCGGCTCGAGCACGCCGCCGATGCCGGCGCCGCCGGAGATGTGGACGCGCTTGCCGATCTGCGCGCAGGAGCCGACGGTGGCCCAGGTGTCGACCATCGTGCTCTCATCGACATAAGCGCCGAGATTGACGAAGGACGGCATCAAGACGACGTTCTTGGCGATGAACGCCGAGCGGCGCACCACTGCCCCCGGCACCGCGCGAAATCCGGCATCGCGAAAACGGTTCTCGCCCCAGCCCTCGAACTTCGAGGGCACCTTGTCCCACCAGGTCGCCTTGCCCGGGCCGCCGTGAATGACGCCCATGTCGTTGAGGCGGAAGGACAGCAGCACGGCCTTCTTCAGCCACTGATTGACCTTCCACTTGCCGTCAGCGCCGCGCTCGGCAACGCGCGCCTCGCCCTTGTCCAGGGTCTCCAGCGCCTGGTCCACGGCCTCGCGCACCTCGCCCTTGGTCGTGGTCGAGATGCCGTCACGCGCCTCGAAGGCGCTGTTGATGGTGGATTCGAGGGCTGCAAGGGACATCGGGAATTTCCTCTGGGGACGCGGGAATTTTGACGAGATTGGAGCGCTTTTTCGGGATTTGGAAGGGTGGAGTCAAGCATACTCTCCCGTCGTCCCGCACAAGCGCGCCATCAGGCGCGCGCAGTAACCACAGGGAGCGCTTTGGCGAAGACTCGGAAGTTGCGACCTCGCGCTACGACCAAATCCCGTAGTTATGGGGCCCGCGTCTGCGCTTACGCTCGCCCGGGACGGCGGCGGCTATTGTGGTGACAGCCTGCCCAAAAACCCCGCCAGATCATCCGTGACGTGATCGACATGGGCCGCGTCCCGACCCTCCAGCTCCCAGTCCTCGCGCACCACTTCTTTCGTCCCGTCCGGCACCACCAGCACCGTGGTCATGCCGAGCTGGTGCGGGACGGTGAGGTTGCGGGCGAGGTCTTCGAACATGGCGGCGCGGGTCGGATCGACCGCATGCTGGCTGAGGAATTTCTGGTAGGTCTGCGGCGCCGGTTTCGGTTCGAACTCGGCGGCGATGATGTCGAACACGCCGTCGAAATGGCTGGCGAAGCCAAGCCGCGCCAGCACCGCGTCGACATGGTCGACCGAGCCATTGGTGAGGATAAGCTTCCGGCCCGGCAGCTTTGCGATGGCTGCGCCGAGAGCCGGGTTCGGCTCGAGCGGCGAGTGGTCGATCTTGTGGACGTAAGCGAGATAGTCGTCGGCGCGGACGCCATGCAGCGTCATCATGCCGCGCATCGTGGTGCCGAAGCGAAGGTAATAATCCTTCTGGATCTTGCGCGCTTGCTCCGGGCCGACGTTCAGCCAGTTGCAGACGAACTCCCCGATCCGCGCATCGACCTGCTGCCACAGATTGACGTGATGCGGATAGAGCGTGTTGTCGAGATCGAACACCCAGGTGTCGACATGCGCGAAGCTGCGGGGAGTTTTCATGACAACCATCTCGATCACGGCACCGCGAACCGCAGCGTCTTGCCGCCGCTCGACATGTCGACGGTGCCAAAGCCCGTCGGCGTAAAACCGCGCGCGCCGCAATCGGTCTGCTCGCTGGTCTCGAACTTGGTCTCGCGCGTGCAGAGCTGCCTGTCGCCGCCCCAGTTCAGCGGCCGGTCCTTGAGCTTGACGACGCGGTTGTCGGCATCGACCGCTTCCGCGAAGCTGAAGATCTGCTTCGGCTGACCGGTCACGTCGGGGTGCAGGCAGGTCTTGGGATCGATGCGATACCAGCCGCGGCTCGTCACGGACTTGCCGTCATCGGTCGCGATCGCCGCCATCACCTTGTGCGGCGTGTCGTTGCACCAGGTCAGCCCGGTCGCGGAGGGCGTCTGCACCGCATCGACCATGGTCTTGAAGAAGGTTTGTGAGCCCACGATGTCCGACGACAGGCCGCGGCTCTTCAGGAAGGCGGCGAGCGCGGCTTGCGTCTTCGGCCCGTCGACTCCGTCGATCGGCGCTGCGTCGTAGCCGGCGATCACCAGCAGTCGCTGGATGCCGGCGAGGCGCGCCTGCTCGTCGTCATATTCGGAATCCTCGGCGAGGTAGGCAACGAGGTTGCCGTCCGCGCCTTGCGTCGGCGTCACTTGCGTGAACGGGACTTGCGTCTGCCCGCTGCGGCACTGTCGTGCCGCGGCGATGACGAAATTGTCCTGCGCCACGCAGAGCATGTCGCTGCCGCTTTGCGGGATCGGGGAGGCGCCGTAGACGCCGAGCGCGCGGGCGTTGAGCAGGATGCGGTCGGCGGTCAGCGTGCCCTGCACCACCACGCGGCAGGCGGCGGGATCGATCCTGAACCAGCCGCGCGTCGCGGTCGCCGCCTTGTCGTCGATGCCGATCGCGGCTTCGACGACATAGGACATGCGGTTGCAGATTTTGAGATCGGCCAAAGCCGGCGCGGAGGAGAAGAGGAACGACACGACCGCGGCCGGCACCGTCATCATGAAGCGGGTGAGGGACGAGCGGCGGTGGTGTTGTCTCTGCTCTCTCCGCTCGTCACGCCCGGGCTTGTCCCGGGCATCCACGTTGTTGGCGCGGGACGAAAGATCGTGGATGGCCGGGACGAGCCCGGCCATGACGGCTTTCCTTTTCCGCTCCCGCATCACTTGTGGATCAGCGTGCCCGTGCCCTGGTTGGTGAAGAGCTCGAGCAGCACCGCGTGCTGCATCTTGCCGTCGATGATGACGACGCCCTGAACGCCCTGTTCGAGCGCGTAGATGCAGGTCTCGACCTTCGGGATCATGCCGCCTGAAATGGTGCCGTCGGCGATCAGCTTTCGCGCGTCCTTGATCGACAGCTCCGGAATGAGCTTCTTGGACTTGTCGAGCACACCAGGCACGTCGGTGAGCAGCAACAGGCGCTTGGCCTTCAGCGCGCCCGCGACCGCGCCGGCAAAGGTGTCGGCGTTGATGTTCAGCGTCTGGCCGTCGTGCGACGTCGCGAGCGGCGCCAGCACCGGGATCAGCTCGTAACCGATCAGCTGGTTGAGCAGCGTGAGGTCGACCTTCTCGGGGTCCCCGACGAAGCCGAGATCGACCGCCTTCTCGATATGCGAGTCCGGATCCATGATGGTGCGCGTCGTCTTCGACGCCTTCACCATGTTGCCGTCCTTGCCGCAGAGGCCGACGGCCTTGCCGCCGGCCTCGTTGATGTAGCCGACGAGCTGCTTGTTGATCGAGCCCGCCAGCACCATCTCGACGATCTCGATGGTCGCGGCATCGGTGATGCGCAGACCCGCGGCGAATTCCGAGACGATGCCGAGGCGCTTGAGCATGGTCGCGATCTGCGGCCCGCCGCCATGCACCACGACAGGATTGATCGCGGTCTGCTCGAGCAGCACGATGTCGCGGGCAAAGTTCTTCGCAGTCTCCTCATCGCCCATGGCATGGCCGCCATATTTGATGACGATGGTTTCCTCGTCATACTGCTGCATGTGCGGCAGCGCTTCGGACAGGATGCGGGCCTGGTCGAGCGGGGAGATGTCGGTCATATCGCGGTCTCGCTGGCGGGTCGGTCGGTGCGCGTTCTATCCGATTGGCGGGGGCAGCGCAAAGCGATGTTCTTCCCCTCTCCCCTCGTGGGTCTCCTTGTGGGAGAGGGTGCCTTGCGAAGCGAGGCGGGTGAGGGGCCTCTCTCCGCGAGCACTCCTGTGGAGAGACACCCCTCATCCGGCGCTTCGCGCCACCTTCTCCCACAAGGGGAGAAGGAAGAAAGCATCACTTGCTAGGCACCAGCGCCGCCAATGTCACCGTCAGCCAGCTCAAGATCATCACCGTTCCCCCGGTCGGCGCCGCGTACGGAAACAGCGAGTGTCCGGCATATTGCCGCAAGGTGAGATCGCCCGCGAACAGCGCGGCACCGATCACGAAGCCGAACGCCGCCACGAGTCCAATTCCGCCGTGCAGAAGGCCGCGCGCGAGCAAGGCGACGGTCGCGAGTATGGCCGTTGCATGAAACAGCAGCATGGCACTTGCCGAGGCAAGCCGGCCGGCATCGGCGCCATGAGCGGAGGCGGCGGCCAGCGCAACGCCGGCGGCGCCCGTCAAACCGGCAAGCCCAAGCAACAGGCGGTGCGCGAGCATCACGGGGCCCGCTCTTCCAACAGCTTCGCCATCGCGGCGCGCAAGCTCTCCATGCCGGTCGAGCTGCGTGACGAGGTCGCGAGCACGGTCGGGAACGCGGCCGGGTGTTTGGCGAGCGCGGCCTCGGTCTCGGCGATGCGCGTTTGAAGCTCGGCGGCTTTCACCTGGTCGGCCTTGGTCAGCACGATCTGGTAGCTGACGGCGGAGCGATCGAGCGTCTTGAGGACTTCGAGATCGACGTCCTTGAGGCCGTGCCGTGCGTCGATCAGCACGTAGACGCGCGCCAGCGACGCGCGTCCCAGCAGGAATTTGTGGATCAGCTCGGTCCAGGACGCGACCTGGCTCTTGGGCGCCTTGGCGTAGCCGTAGCCGGGCATGTCGACGAGCCGGAGGTCGGTCTTGCCGGGGACCTCGAAGAAGATCAGCTCCTGGGTGCGGCCCGGCGTATGCGAGGTGCGCGCGAGGTTGTTGCGGCCGGTGAGCGCGTTGATCAGGCTGGACTTGCCGACATTGGAGCGGCCGGCAAAGGCGATCTCCAGCCCCGCCATCGGCGGCAGCGTTTCGATCGAGGGCGAGGCCCAGATGAACTGCCAGTCGCGGGCGAATAGTTTTCGCCCGGCTTCGATCAGTCGCTCATCGGTCTTGTCGTTCATCCGCTCGGTCTATCCTCTCGTCATGGCCGGGCAAAAGCGCGAAGCGCGTCTTCCCGTTCAGATGTCCCGGCCATCCACATCTGGCTGTCGAGCACCCTCCTAAACGTGGATGCCCGGGACAAGCCCGGGCACGACGACGTGGAGGCATTTGCGCCCGCAATGACGATTACGTCGCCTTCCTCGCGAACGTCGCCTTGAGATTGTCGAGCAGCTCCACCTTCACGCCGTTGCGGCGCATGATGTAGCTCTGCTGGATCACCGAGAGCAGGTTGTTCCAGGCCCAGTAGATCACGAGGCCTGCCGGGAAACCGGCCAGCATGAAGGTGAAGATCAGCGGCATCCAGTTGAAGATGATCTGCTGCGTCGGATCCGGCGGCGTCGGGTTCAGCTTCATCTGGAACCACATCGTGATGCCCATGATGATCGGCCAGATGCCGAGCGCGAGGTAATGGCCGAACACCGGAATCGTGGTCGGATCGAGCGGGATCAGTCCGAACAGGTTGAACAAATTGGTCGGATCCGGCGCGGAGAGGTCCTTGATCCAGCCGATGAACGGCGCGTGCCGCATCTCGATGGTGACGAACAGCACCTTGTACAGTGAGAAGAACACCGGGATCTGGATCACCACGGGAAGACAGCCGGCGACCGGGTTGATCTTCTCCTTGCGGTAGATTTCCATCATCTCCTGCTGCTGCTTCACCTTGTCATCAGGGTAGCGCTCCTTGAGCGCCTGAAGCTGCGGCTGGATCGACTTCATCTTCGCCATCGAGGCGTAGGACTTGTTCGCCAGCGGGAAGAACAGCAGCTTCACGATCACGGTGACGAGCAGGATCGAGATGCCGAAATTGCCGAAGAAGCGGTAGAAGAAGTCGAGGCCGAGGAACATCGGCTTGGTGATGAAGTAGAACCAGCCCCAGTCGATCAACAGATCGAAATGGTTCAGCCCCAGCGCCTTGTTGTAGCCGCCGAGACCCGCAAACGGGAACACGCCGACGACGCCGGCTTCCTTGGCGCCGGCGAACAGCCGCGCATTGGCGGTCCCGGTGCCGCCGATCGCGATGGTGACGGGATCGAGCAGATAGTCGGTCTGGTAGGTGTGGAGATTGCCCGATGGGTTCGACGAGAATCGCGCCTGCAGCTTGGCGTTGGTGTCGGGCAGCAGCGCCGAGGCCCAATACTTGTCGGTGATGCCGAGCCAGCCGTTGATGACGTTGTTGAAGTTCACCTGCTTGGCTTCGTCCACCTTCTTGTAGGCGTATTCCTGCAAGCCCTGGTCGCCGAGATAGCCGATCAGGCCTTCATGCAGGATGTAATAGCCCGAAACTTGCGGCGCGCCGTGGCGCGAGATCAGCGCGAACGGATAGAGTGTGACAGGCGCATTGCCGACATTGCTCACCTCGTCCTTGACCGTGAAGAGATAATGGTCGTCGACCGCAATGGTGCGGCGGAAGGTGAGGCCGTCGCCATTGTCCCATTTCAGCACCACCGGGCTCGTCGGCGTCAGGTTGCCGCTGCCCTCCTGCTGCCAGACGGTCTGGGCATCGGGCATCTTCGCCGTGACGCCCGTCGCCGCCACCCAGCCGAATTCGGCGTAATAAGGCTCGGCGGTGCCCGAGGGCGAATAGAGGACGATCGGCGGCGATTTCGGGTCGACGGTTTCGCGGAATTGCACCAGCGCGATGTCGTCGATGCGGCCGCCCTTCAGCGAGATGCTGCCGGCGATGCGCGGCGTGTCGATCTTCACGCGCGGGCTGGCGGCGATCGCGGCGTCGCGGCTGACGACCGGCTGCGCCTGCTGGTTCGCGGCCGGAGTGGACGGCTGTGCCGTGCTGCCGGGCTGCGGCGCGGCGCCGGGCGTTGCGGAGGCCGTCGGCTGCGGCGTGCTGCCCTTCTGGAGCTCGGACTGCGCCTGCTGCTGGGCGCGCTGCTTCTCCATCTGGGGCACATTGTAGAAATATTGCCAGGCGATCAGGACGAGGCCCGACAGAATGACGGCGAGAATGGTATTGCGATTGTCGGTCATCTCTAATGTCTCGTCATCAATCCGGTTTGCGGCTGGCGGGGGCGGTGGCGCCTGGCCTCTGGCCACGTGCTTTCGCGGGACCTTTGCTCGGGCCCTTGTCTGTCGCCTTGGCCGTATGCCGCGCGGGCTTCGAGAAGGCTATGCGCAGATCGTCGAGCATGGTGGCGAAGTCGCGCGAGAGCGCGTCCCTTCGGCCGACCAGGACATAATCATGATGGGGCTGCATCGACACCGGATCGAGCCGCTTCACCAATTCGCGAAGCCGGCGCCGGATGCGATTGCGCTCGGGGGCGTTGCCGTTCTTTTTGGTGACGGTGAAGCCGATCCGGATCGGACCGAGATCATCGCGGCGGCGGCTCTGCAGGACGAACGCGGGACTATTCACCCGCGCGCCATTGGCAACGGCGAGGAAATCCGCCCGCTGCCTCAGCCGATCCATGATGAAATCCCAAAAGGGGGTCCGGCTCAGGCGCTCAGACGCTTGCGGCCGCGGGCGCGGCGGGCGGCGAGAACCTTGCGGCCGCCGGCAGTGGCGAGGCGGGCGCGGAAGCCGTGACGGCGCTTGCGCACCAGTTTGCTGGGTTGATAAGTCCGCTTCACGGGTTTTTCTCCGCTGACCGGGCAATTTGCCTGTAGAATTGATGGTAGAGTCCGGAAGATGCGGCCCAAAACGGGCCTTTTTCGGCCCCAAGAGAGCCGCTCCCGGTGTCGCACCGGGTCATCGCGGACAATTCGCGCGGCTTATAAGGGAGCGCCTTCTTTTCGTCAACGCCGCACAAGCGCGCGATTCTCGTCAATATCGCTGTTTGCGCGGGGTTTTTAACTCTTGAGGTGGCGACTCGCGATATCAGCGCCTACATCCTACCTCGGTAGATTAGCGATCCGTAATTTGACCGCACTGCGGACGGGTCGCATCCTCGATCAGCCAAGGCCAACAGGGGCGAATTTCGTGGCATCCACAGATCGCCAGCCGATCCAGGATCTGGATCAGCCGGACCAGCCGGCGATGCGGCCCCGCGGCTCGCGCGGGCTCGGGCTATCTGGCAAGCTGCTGCTGCTCACCATTCCCCTGGTGATGATCGCCGCCGTGCTGCTCTACGTGCCCGCCATCGCCAATTTCTGGGTCAACCGGCTGAATGACCGCGTTGCGGCGGCCAACACGGCGGCGCTGGTGCTGGATGCGGCACCGCTTGGCATGGTGCCTGATTCGCTGTCGCGTCAGATCCTGAAAAGCATCAATGCCCGCGCCGTCGCCATCAAGATGGGCCAGCAGCGCCGGTTGCTCGCCAGCGACAACATTCCCTCCGCCATCGAGCATGACATCGACCTGCGCGACATGACCGCCTGGGAGGCGATCACCGGCTCGTTCCGGATGATGCTGGAGACCGGCAACCAGGCCATCCGCGTCGTCGGTCCCGGGGTCGGCAATGCCCAGTTCATCGAGATCGTCACCGACGAGCTGCCGCTGCGGCGGCAGATGTACCGCTTCTCCCGCAACGTCGTGGTGGTCGCGCTGATCATCGCGGTCTTGACCGCGGGCCTCGTCTATCTCGCGCTCCATTATCTCTTCGTGCGGCCGATGCGGCGGCTGACCGCGAGCCTGGTCGGCTTCCACGAGAACCCCGAGAGTTCGGCCGGGATCATCGTGCCGAGCCAGCGCAGCGATGAGATCGGGGTGGCCGAGCGCGAATTGTCGGACATGCAGCGCGATCTGATGTCGATGCTGAACCAGAAGAGCCGGCTCGCGGCGCTCGGCCTTGCCGTCTCCAAGATCAATCACGACCTGCGCAATCTGCTCGCCTCGGCCCAGCTGCTGTCGGACCAGCTCGCCAGCGTGCCGGATCCGCGGGTGCAGCGCTTTGCGCCCAAGCTCGTGCGCTCGCTCGAGCGCGCCATCGCCTTCTGCCAATCGACATTGTCTTATGGCCGCGCCCAGGAGGCCGCGCCCGACCGCCGCATGATCCTGATCGAGCCCGTGGTGATGGAGGTGCGCGAGACCGCAGGCCTCACCAACGACGCCTCAATCGCCTGGGTCGCTGCGATCGAGCGCGGGCTCGCGGTCGATGCCGATCCCGACCAGCTGTTCCGCGTATTGCTCAACCTCGTCCGCAACGCCGCCCAGGCGCTCGAAAGCCATGCCTCGGGTGAGGGCCGGGTGCAGCAGATCCGGATCACCGGAAAGCGCGAAGGCGCCGTCGCCATTATCGAGGTCTCCGACACCGGTCCCGGCGTTCCCCAGAAGACCCGGGAGCACCTGTTCGAGGCCTTCCAGACCTCCGGCCGCCCCGGCGGCAGCGGCCTTGGCCTTGCCATCGCCGCCGAGCTGGTCCGCGCCCATGGCGGCGACATCCACCTGGTCGAAGGCACCATCGGCGCCACCTTCCGCATCGTCATCCCCGACCGTCCCGTGGAACTGCTCTCCATCCGCAACGAGCGGCAGAGGGCCTAAAGCATGATACGGAAAAGTGCGAAGCGGTTTTCCGGAAAGATCATGCGTAAACAACAAGCTAAAGCGCGATGACGATTCATCCCAATCTCATCGCGCTTTAGGTCGGCCAGAGGCCTACAGCCTCGCGTCATTCCGGGGCGTGCGTAGCGAGAACCCGGAATCCGAGGTTTTGCGCGAGATTCCGGGTTCGATTGCGCGCATCTGCCCGGAATGACATTCAAACCGTTATCGCCCTGCAAAATCTCCCCATCCCGGACCTTGCCAACGCCGGCAAGAGCGGTTAGTCAGAGCGCTCTTTCGCACCCCCTCCGGCTCCGCCCGGGGGCTGCTTGCGGGTCATGCCCGCGCTGTTTGCGAAAACGCGCCCGTAGCTCAGCTGGATAGAGCATCAGACTACGAATCTGAGGGTCGGACGTTCGAATCGTTCCGGGCGCGCCATTCTTCGGCGGAAGGTCAGGACAAGGCAGCATCTGGTCGCCAGACCGGCTCGAGACCGGATGGCCGCGCCGTGTGAGGAGCTGGATGAGGATATCGCAGGCGTTCAAGTTCGAAGCGGCGCATCGGCTGCCAAACGTGCCCGAGACTCACCGGTGCAGCCGGCTGCATGGTCATTCCTATCGGGTCGAGGTCCAGTTGGACGGTCCGGTGGACCCGCACACCGGCTTCGTCGCGGACTTCTTCGATATCGAGAAAAGCTTCGCCGACATCATGGCCGCGCTGGACCACCACTGCCTGAACGAGGTCGATGGGCTCGCGAACCCGACCGCCGAGAATATCGCGGTCTGGATCTGGGATCGGTTGCAGCCGAGCCTACGGCAGCTGTGGGCGGTCCGCGTCTACGAGACGGCGGACTGCTGGGCCGAATATCAGGGGCGGTGACGGCGGCCCTGCCCGGGCCTCACTATGGTGTCGTGCCCATCTTCGCCGGTTAAGGCGCGGTTGCACTTCTTGCGCTGCTGCACCCTGGCGATCCGCGGCCCGTTGGCCTTCCCTGCGGAGCGACCACTCTATTCAGGGCTCTCGTCGGTGGCCGATGGGACGTGCCGTCGAAAATCCATTCTGTCATGGAAGCAAGACGGCGCCATCGGGTCGGACGAAGCCCCTCACTCGTGGACGGCGAGAACGGTCAGGCCTCTGGTGCGTTTGTCGGGCGTCTCGAATTCGATCCGCTGTCCGGCCGAGAGGCCAATCAGCGCCGCTCCGACGGGCGTCAGGATCGAGATCCGGTTGAGCTCGATATTCGCCTCGTGCGGATAGACGAGCACGATCTCCCGCCTCGCGCCGGTCTCGTCATCGCGATAGGTCACTTTCGACCCCATCCTGATCACGCCTTGCAAGTCGTTCTCTTCCGTGACCGTCGCACGTTCCAGCTCCCGCGCCAGGAATTGGGCGACACGGGGAAATAGATCCATCGTTGAATTCGCCAGCGCGCTGAGGCGTCGCGATTCGGCTTCTGCGATCTTGATCGGCGGCAACGCCGGCTGTTCTCGCCGAGTCCCGGCGTCGAAGTTGCGCATTGAACTCTCCTATGCTGCAGTTGGTCCAGGATCGTCATCGAACGGCTCGCCTCGCCGAGCCCCCCGGAAGAGAGGCACGACGTTCGGGCCTGATCGGGTCACATTCTGAACCCTGACGACGTTCAGGCAGCCGGCAACGACGTACGGCATTTGATCGCCTGCCTTCAGTCCGATCAAAGCCGCCCCCAGGGGTGTCAGGACTGAAATGCGGGCGGGATCCGACGAGCACTCCTCGGGCCACATCAATTGCACGGTGCCGGGCGGAGCGCCCCGGTTCGTGCAATAGGTGACCCACGATCCCACGGTCACCAGCGAGCGGAGATCGTCCGACTCGTCCGGCACGATCTCGGCCCGGTTGATCTCACCCATGAGGAAGATGCCGTCCAAGTCCCCTTTTTCGGCGGCACGGCGCGCAAGCTGTTCGAGCCGCGGATAGTCAGATGCGATGAGCGCGATTCTTGGAAGAGGCAGCACGGCACACTCCTTCGGCTTCAATACGACCTCTCGGGTGGAGGCCACGAAAGCTGGAAAAGAGCCCGGACGGCGCGAACACCGTCCGGCTAACCGCCTGCTTGGAGGCGGCCGGCGTGAAGACCAAAACGCGCGGTGCGCGCATCTATGTCGACGACATATGCCATGACATGCGCACTATAGTGATTCATTCCGCTGGAAACATTGCGGCGAAACCGCACAGCCGCAAGCGATTGCAGGTTCCAGTCGCGGCATGCGCCCACCGATGCCGATGTACTTCATCCGCTTCGCAGCACCTCCATGCACTTGGCCGCGAACGCGTTGAGGTACGCGCCAAGCTCGCTCGCCAGCGCGTCGGAGCGCTCGACGTTCTGCAGGCTCATGTTGAGTGCGTAGACCGGAAGCCCGTCCAGCACGATGGGCGTTGCGACGGCAAGAACGGCGGGCTGCCACGACACCGCACAATAGCCGTCGCGTTGGACGGAGCTGATCGATCTCCTGATGTCCGCAAGCAGCGCCTTGGTCGCGGCAGCGCTGCGCCGTCTGAACAGTTTCAGCAATCGCTCGCGCGCTCGGGCTCTGGAATGCCGGCGAGATAGGCGCGGCCGAGCGAGGTCAGCTCCATCGGGACCTGCTGGCCGGCGACGACGTTGCGCAGCGCCGCGCGCGGGCTGTAGCGGATCGACTCCAGATAAACCATCATGGTTCTATCAGCCGTCGCGAGCCCGACGTTCAGCCGGCGCTTGGCCGATTCCGCCCGCATCATCGGGCCGATCGCATTGAGCACGGGTGATCCCGTGCGCATGGCATGGCCGATGCTGATGACGGACGCCGCAAGGCGGTAGGTCCGCTGGCTGCGGACCTCGTCGAGCATTCCGGAATTGACCAGCGTTCGTGTCAACCGGCTGACCGTCGATCGCGGCAATCCGGTTCGCTCCGCAATCTCGCCGTTGCCCAGCGTGTCGACGCCGGGCCGGAAAGCCCTGATGATCTCGATGCCCCTTTCGAGCGACCGGTTGCCATCAACCCCGCCCGCATATCTGCGCATCTGTGCCACATCCATCCTCCCCGCCATTTCCACTCAGTGGAATTAAGGGGATGTCCAGGGGGGTGCAAGCCGCTATCGGTGATCGATCCGACGCCAGCCACGGAGCTTGCCATGTCCTATCAGCTCATGTCCTATCAGCTCATCGAATTTTCCGTCGAGGCCGGTGTTGCGACGATCGCCTTCAACCGGCCGGAACGGCGCAATGCCATGAGCGACGACATGCGCGCAGGCGCGGCGCCTGCGATCAGCGATCTCCTGGGCGGGCAGATCGACGTGATGTTCACAACCGTGGCCAGCGCGGCCTCGCTGGTGGTGCGGGGCAGCTCCGGGCGCTGGCCGTCACATCGGCTGAACGTTCAGCCGCGTTCCCGCAATTGCCGACCGTTGCTGAGGCGGGAGTGCCCGGCTACGCCGCCGAGTCCTGGTATGGACTGTACGCGCCGGCCAAGACACCCGCGCCGGTGATTGCGCGCCTGAACCAGGCGGTCGCGAAGGCCGTTCAGTCCGGCGCCTTCAAGCAGCTGGAGGCCAACGAAGGTCTCATCATGGTCGGCAGCGCTCCCGAACAGCTCGATCGCTATGTTGGGCAGGAGGAGGACCGCTGGCGCAAGCTGGTCAAGGACGCGAACATCGAGGTGCAATAGTCCAGGAGATTCCGTCGCCGGGAAGCGGATCGGAAAGGTTCCGAGGCCTTTGGGCGCAAGCCACCGCCCTTCGCCGACGAGCTGATCGTAAGCCTTGTGCAGGGGCGCCGCGTTCGCGCACTGCGGCGGACCGCCAGTTCAAGATGCGCTCGACACGACATCCCGAACGAGGGACCTCGCGACGTCCGGGTCCGCGTGGGCGATTGTGGCCATGACGAAAGCGACCGTCACGTCGACGATCAGCCGATATGACGAGGCTCAATCTATCCTTGCTGGATCGGGGATTCGGACGATCCCTCCGCCGCCAATTTTTCGACATCGAGCGGCTTGCTGACAATCTTCAACGAGCCGTCGGGATTGCGCGGCCACTCCTCCTCAGGTCGATCCCAGTAGAGCTCGACGCCATTGCCGTCCGGGTCGCGGAGATAGATCGCCTCCGAACCACCGTGGTCGCTGGCACCGGTGAGCTGGACGGCCGCTGCTCGGAGGCGGCGGAGTGCGTCGCCGAGCGCGGCTCGCGTCGGATAGACAAAGGCAACGTGGTGGAGGCCCGTCGATCCTTCAGGTGGCGGCGAACCGCCCCGGCTTTCCCAGGTGTTGATCGCGATGTGGTGATGATAGCCGCCGGCGGCGAGGAACGCTGCTTCGTTGCCAATCAGTCCGTGCAGGCCGAAGCCGAGCACCCCGCAATAGAACGCAAGTGATCGCTCGAGGTCCGCCACCTTCAGATGAACATGCCCGACGCGGACGCGCGGGTCGATCGGTTCGCTGTCGGCCACCGGCGTGATCAGTCCCGTCATCCTTCAGCTCCTTAAAGCATGATCCGGAAAAGTGTGCAGCGGTTTTCCGAAAAGATCATGCTCAAACAACAACCTGAAGCGCGATGGTGATTCATCCTGATCCCATCGCGGTTTAGGGCCTTCCCCGATCGAAGCAGATCGCAGAAGCCGTTTCGCCGCAAGTCAGGATAATCTGGAATTACTGTCCATAATTCTGCATAATGACCTGGCGATGCGCATCGATGAGATCAGTGTCTTCGTCCAGGTGCTGGAGGCAGGCAGCTTTGCCGGCGCGGCCCGGAGGCTCCGCATGCCCGCCAGCACGGTGAGCGCAAAGATGGCGGCGCTCGAACAGCGCCTCGGTGTTAGCCTGATCCGGCGTACGACCCGCAAGCTCCGCGTCACGCCGGCGGGCCAGGCTTATTTTGAACGGTGCCGCGCCGGGCTTCGTGAGATCGAGGCAGCCGAAGCTGCAATTACGTCGGAGGCGGGAAGCCTCAGTGGCCTCCTTCGGCTCACAGCGGCAGTCGACATCGCGCAAAGTCTGCTGCCGCCCATCATCAGCACGTTTCGCGAAACGTTCCCGATGGTGAAAATCGAGCTGATTGTAACGGACCGGATCGTCGACATGATCGCCGAAGGCGTCGATCTCGCCATCCGGATCGGCCCGCCGCGCGATTCCAGCCTGGTGACCAGGTCTTTTGTGACGGGCCCGTCGGGACTGTTTGCAAGCCAACACTATCTCGACCGACGCGGCGTCCCCAGTCATGTGGATGATCTCAAACACCACGACCTGATTGGATTCGGCAAGCCTTGGGCCCGTCCTCTGCCCATGCTGATGGGAAAGCGGAAGGTCAGCATCGATCTATCGGGCGACCTGACCTGCGATGACCTGTTGACGGTAAGAACCTTCGTCGCCATCGGGCTGGGGATCGGATTCCTGCCGGCCTTTTTCGCAGACCAACAACGGCTAGTGCGCGTGCTGCCAGCTCTTCGCTCGCCCCTGACCGGACTCTATTTCGCCTACCCTGCGCAGAAATACGTGGCAGCGCGGGTCAAAAGGTTCATCACCTTTGCAGTCACGAGTGTGAGCCGCCTGCGCCTGCATCAGTCTCGGCGGCGCGTTGATCGCTTCGATCGGAATGCCGGTGCTTGCCCAGAGCCTTCGCTGCGGGTGATCGGCCTTCACCGCAGGCCCTGTTCGTCGATCAGAATGCGGTGGATCTCGATGCGTTCGGGCAGCTCGATCAGGAATTCCGCGTCGCGTGCGAGATGATGGACCTTGGTCGGCTCGCCCTTGGTGAAAGCCGTCATGGCTGCGATGTCCGGCCAGTAGGAGATGGTCGTGAACCATGTCTCCTCACCGCGGTCCTCGCGCAATTGCTGCACACCGAGCGCGGTCTTCAGCAGCGGCGGAATGCCCTCCGCTTGCAGATAGGCCTGGTAGGCGTCGGCGGCGTCGCGGCGGGTGCGGCCGCGCCAGATGCGGGCGATGGTCGGTTTGGTCGGCATGATCGACTCCCTTGCGGGCGAACGCCGTGCTGCGCGCTCCCGTTCCAGCGTCTCCATGTCGCGGCCGCCGCCAGCCGCTCGGCATGTGGTGCCCGGTTGCCGCGGCGTATACCGGCGTCTTCACGCTCGGTGGCCGGTTCTTGGCGGCGCCGCCGCGAATATGCCGTGGTGTCGGAGAATTGCGTCACGCCCGTTCCCGCCTCGATCGATCGCACCAGCGCGCCGCTGCTCGGCTGCGCGGTGACGACCGCGCTCGGTGTCGTCAACAACGATGCGCAGATCGCCATTGGCGAAGCCGTCGTCGTTTTCGGGGCCGGCGGCGTCGGATTGAACATCGTGCAATTTGCCGCGATGGCCGGCGCCGGCATGGCCGAGCCGCGTGCCATGATGGCTTCGCGCGGCCGTAACCGGCGGTTAACCATGGATATTTACGGTGTGACAAGCCTCTGAGCTTTGACAGTCAAGTTGATTTCGAGTCCAACCCCATGGCGTTCGGTAGCCGCGCATCTCCGCGAAGCATCGCCCCGACGGAGCAAGCGGCTTCGTGGGAAGCACCGCGGGCTGCGAAGGCGAAGCCTGACGGCACCGGGCCGGCACTGATCAAGGGATCGCTGACGGTCTCCGGCACGCTCGCCTTTCTGCGCGAGAACGGCCGGCGCATCCTGACGCTGGCCCTCGCGCTGTTCGCCCTCGGCGTCGTCGTTCTGATGGTCCTTCCGGTCCGCTACGCCGCGACGGCTCTGGTCGTGCTCGATCCGCGCGAGCTGCGCGTGACCTCGGATCAGGACGTGCTGCCCGGCATCGGCCAGGATGCCGCGGCGCTTCAGAGCCAGATCGAGATCGCCAAATCCGACGGATTTCTCCGCCCCTTGATCGAGCAGCTCAAGATCGCGGACGACGAGGACGTCGCGGGCGGCTATACCGACATGACGCGCCTGCTCGAGAAATTCCGCAACCGCCTCGAGATCACCCGGCGCGGGCTCACCTACGTCATTGCGATTTCCTTCACCTCGAACCGCCCGGACCGGGCCGCCTATTACGCCAATGCCATCGCCGAGGCGTTCGTTGCCAGCCAGGGCCGCGTCCGCACCGAGGCGACGGACGAGGCCGCCGACTGGCTGAAGGACCGGCTGAAGACGCTGAGCGAGCGCCTGCGCGCGTCGGAAGACGCCGTCGCTGCCTTCCGTCTCGAGCACAACATCGTCAATGCCGGCAAGGAATCCACCACGCAGCAATTGCGGGTGACCGACCTCACGCAGCAGGTCTCCGCCGCCCGCGCGCGCGCCGAGGAGGCCAGGGCGCGCTACGAGCAGGCGCAGCGCGACGTCAAGGCCAATGTCGAAGGGCCGGTGAAGCAGGACCTCCTGAGCATGCTGCGCGCGCAGCGCTCGGCCCTGAACGATCAGATCGCGCAGAAGAAGGCGGTGTATGGCGACCGCCATCCCGATCTCGCGATCTCCTACAGCCAGCTGGCGGACATCAACCGGCAGATCGAGATCGAGCGGAAGAAGAACATCGACACGGCCAGATCCGAATACGAGGCGCAGCTGGAGCAGCAGAACGCGCTGGAAAAGCAGCTCAAGGCGGTCGAGACCAAGATGCTGGTCGACGGCCAGGCGCTGGTGAAGCTGCAGGAGCTGCAGCGCGACGCCGATGCCAACAGGAACATCTACGAGCAGTTCCTGTCGCGGTTCAAGACCACCAATGAGCAGCGTCAGTTGCAGGCGTCCCAGACCAAGATCGCTTCGATCGCCATTCCGCCGCTGCGTTCGACGCGTCCGCCGCTCGCCTTGCTGCTCGCGGCACTGGCGATCGGCTCGCTGTTGACCTCCACCGCCGCCGTCGCAGTGACGACGAGCGTGTCGGCCGAAAAGCCCGAATCCGTTCAGGCGCCTGGATCTGTGGAAGCGGAGGAGGCGCTCGTCCGGGAAGTCCAGCGTCCGGCCGCCGCGCACCGGGCCGAGGCGCTGCCAAGCCTTCCTGTCTGGGCCCGCATTCCCGAGCTGGCGCCAGGGGCCGGGACCAACACTGTCTGGCAAAGACCGATCACCACGGCCGCCGAACTCGATCTCAGCCTCCATCTGCGGCCGCTGCTCGAACGCATCGACCGTGTGCCGGTGCGCGGCTGCAAGGTCGCGCTGGTGTTGTCGGTCGGCAAGAGCGCAGGCGGCAACACGGTTGCGTGCTCCCTCAATCGCGCCGCCGTGAATCGGGGCATGATGAGCGTGCTGATCCGGCTCCAGCCGGAATTCGCAGGCCACCAGCCGCCGGTGACCGAATGGCACGACGGCTCGACCACGGCGGGGTTGCAGTCGATCGACGAGCTCCTGAGCGCCGGCCGCAAACCCGATGCGAGGCCCGAGGACGATATTCGTTCGGAGTTCGACCTGATCATCGTCCACGCCAGCAATCTCGCCTTGCAGCCCGACGCCATCGCCCTGGCCGCGCACGCGGACCTGATCGTCCTGGTGGCGCGCGCCGGCGAGCTCGGCTCGTCCGCGATGCGCAGGGTGACCGCAGCGCTGTCGAAATATGCGGCCGTGCCGACCGGCCTCGTCGTCAATCATGTGCCCGCCGGTGCGGTGGCGCCTCACCCCGAGGGGGGCGCATTGGGTCTTGCGGTTTGACGACAGCATCGCGCCGCCGTCTGCTGATCGCGGCCATGCTGCTGTCGATCTCATTCGGCCCGCCGGTCTTCGCCGACAATTGCGTGTCCTTGCCGTCGACGGTCGCGCCGGAGAGGCTTGCTGCGCTGTCGCGTGGCTTCAATGCCGACGGCTGGATCAACGGTGCGCCGCCAAGCCGCGCGTTGCTGCAGCAGCTGCGCAGGGCGGGCATGAGTCATGTTCGCTTACCGGTGCCGGCGGAACGGGTGATGCCGCGCTTTGCCGCGAAGGCCGAGCGCGAGGCGAGCTTGCGCGTGCTCGACAGCGCGTTGAAGCAGCTCGCCTCGCTCGGCTACTCCACGTCCGTCGATCTTCATCCCGGCGAGCGCTTCAACCGTCTGCACAAGGATGATCCGGCTGCGGCGATGGGCGAGATGCAGGAGGCCTGGCGCGCTCTTGCAGAGGTCATTCGATTCCATCCTGCCGATCGCGTCTTCGCCGAGCTGCTCAACGAGCCCGATGTCGAAGCCGAGAGGTGGCAAAGGGAGGTCGAGGCGCTGGCCGCCTTCGTCCGCCGGCTGCTCCCCGCCACCACCCTGATCGTCGGTCCGGTCAACTGGCAGCGCGCGGATTCGCTGGCGGGGTTTCGTCCGCTGGCAGACCCCGACGTCGTCTACGCCATCCACTTCTACGATCCGATGGTGTTCACCCACCAGGGCCATTGGGATGAGCGGGATCCGCTGCACGACATCCGCGACCTGCCGTACCCGATCAGTGCCGCAGATCCCGCCGTGCGGGCGCTTCGCCGGGACTTGCAGGACAGAAGCGCGACCAAGGCGCTCGGCATACTCGACACCGCGATTGTGGCCGCCAAGGACAAGCCGGGCGCCGATCGCTGGCTCGCGCCCGCCTTCGCCTGGCAGCAGCAATTCTCACGGCCGATCATCGTCAACGAATTCGGCGTGCTGAAAGCCGCTGCGCCCAGGGAGAGCCGGTTGCGCTGGCTGGCGGAGGTCACGGCCTATGCCCGCGAGCATTGCTGGGGCTGGGCGCATTGGGAGCTGGCGCAGGGTTTTGGTCTGGTCGACGCCGCTACCGGCAAGGCCGATCCCGACGTGATGCGGGCGCTGCTCGGCGCGTCCCGAGCTCCCGCCGCGCGCCGCGATCGTTAACGAAACTTTACGCATCGCCCGGCTACCGTGCTCCTGCGCGATGATGAGGGACGATTGATGAGCGCCGGGTACTCACCGCAAGGTCGGAGTATGCAGGCCGGACCATCGCCGCCGGCCTGGCGCGAGCTGGTCCCGACCTTCTGCATCGCCACGGCAACGATCGGCTTTGCGCCGGTTCTGCACCTCGCCAATCCGGCGCTGGCCATCACCGTCGAGGTCCTCATCGGCATCGCCATCGTCGTTGCGGTCCCGACCTATGCGCCGGCCGTCGCGATCTTCGTCCTGTTCTTCCAGAATCTGTTCGTCTCGATCCTGTCGCCGCTGGTCCCGCTCCCGTCCGATCTCGACTTCATCAAGGGATACAATTTCCTCGTCTGCTCCGTCATGTGGCTGGCGACGTTCGCTCTGTACGTGCTGGGCCGGAGGAAGCAGTCGAGCGACGTGAACAGGATCATGCGCTGGGGTGTCGCCACGCTCGCCGTGGTGTCGCTGTATTTCGCGATCGGCTTCGGCCAGAACGGACAGGCCGCCGCGGTCTATCTGCGCAACATCGTGCTTCCTTTATTTCTGTTTCAGGTCTCGCTGCTGACGGCGGCGACCTATGAAGTGCGCATCACGCCGTTCCTGGTGACGCTCGCGGTCATCCTCATTCTGTGCGGCTACGTCGAGCTCGCGTTCCGGGACGTCTGGCTGGCCATCACCAACGGTCATGCCTTCTGGGGCTTTGACGAGCTCAAGGCGACCCATTCGGGCGTCTGGGAGGCCCAGATGCGCGCCACCGGAAACGTGCCCGTCGACCTGAAGGACCGTTTCAGCTTCGACTTCCTGAACACGCCTCTGCTCGAAGGATTCGGCCTGTCGAAGATGCTGCGTATCCACGGCCCGAACATGCATCCGATCAGCTTCGCCTACGGGATCGGCTTTCTCGCCCTGTTCCTGTTCTCGGTGGGACGTCCATTCCTCGCCCTCGCGGCCTTGCTGCTCCTGGTCTTTTGCAGCGTGAAGGGAGCGCTCATCGTGGTGATCTTCGTGGCCGCGGCCTGGATGTCGACCCGCCTGCTCGGCGCCGTGGTGACGCTGTTGCTCGGCATCCTGGGCCTCATCGCGTTCGCGATTCTCGCGATTCGCGTCGGCCTGCAGATCGGCGACTATCACATCATCGGTCTCATGGGCGGCTTGAACGGATTTGTGGAGAGACCGCTCGGCCGGGGTCTCGGCGTCGGCGGCAATTTGTCGGAGAGCTATTTTTCGATCGATTGGGGCGCCGCGCAGGCGGCCGGGACGATTGACGGCGCGGTCGAAAGCGCGATCGGCGTCCTCCTGTACCAGATGGGCATCGCGGCCTTCGTGCCACTGGCCTTCTATTCCGCGATGGCCCTCAAGGCCTGGCGCCTCTACGCATCGTCAGGCTATCTCACACAGGGCCTCGCCGGCTTCGGCGTCATGGTCGTGCTGCTCAATGGATTGTTTCAGGAAGAGGCCTTGTTCGCGCCTCTCGCGCTGGGCCTGATGCTCTCGCTCGCTGGCCTCGTCATCGGCAGCCATGTGAGGATGCAGACGGTCGCCGGCGAGGAAGCCGGGCTCGAGCAGATCACGCGCTACCAGCCCGTGACATAGCTCGGCGCTCCCAAAGCATGATCCGGAAAAGTGTGCAGCGGTTTTCCGAACAGATCATGCTCAAACAATAACCTGAAGCGCGATGGTGATTCATCCTGATTCCATCGCGCTTTAGTGAAGCCCGACATTGGCCGAGCCGTCCCGATCATCGCATTGTCATGCTCCGGTCATCCTAGCTGCATCGTCCGTTGCTCTTTTCGCCGCGCGCCAGGGCCTCTTCCATTTCGTTGACATCGAAACGGGGCCCTGGATGATCGTTTGACGCGTTTTCTTGATGCGAGCCGGACGCCACGTCGCTCGAAAACGCTCTGGGGAGAGCTGACATGCAACTGATCAAGACGATTTCGGCTGACCGCCGCTCGATGCTCAAGGGCCTCGCGGCAGCAGCGGTGGCGCCGCTTGCGGCACCGGCTTTTGCCGCCGAGGGCCTTCCGGCGCAGCCGACCGGTCCGGCGGCCGCTGTCGCCACCGACAAGGCCTATTGGGCGGCCGTGAAGGGGCTCTATTCCGTCACGCCCGATGTCGTCAATTTGGAGAACGGCTATTGGGGCATCATGGCCGAGCCGGTGAGGCGCGAGTTCATCCGCCAGTCCGACATGGTCAACTATCAGAACACCTATTATGCGCGGCTGCGTGCGGGTACGGATTTCGAGGCCGTGCGCGCCAAGGTGGCGGAAGCGGTCGATGCCGCGCCCGATGAGATCGCGCTCACCCGCGGCGCGACCGAAGCGCTGCAGCTCCTCATCGGCGGCTACAACAGGCTGAAGCGCGGCGATTCCGTGCTCTACGCCGACCTCGACTATGATTCGATGCAATATGCCATGAACGCGCTGAAGGCGCGCCGCGGCGTCGACGTGGTCAAGTTCGACGTGCCGGAGCCCGCGACGCGCCAGGCGGTGCTCGACGCCTATGCCCGCGCCATCGAGGCGAACCCGAAGACGAGACTTCTGCTGCTGACCCATGTCAGCCATCGCACCGGCTTCGTCATGCCGGTCGCCGAGATCGCACGCATGGCGAAGGCCAAGGGCATCGACGCCATCGTCGACGCCGCCCATTCCTGGGGCCAGATCGACTTCCGGGTGAGTGAGCTCGAGGCCGATTTCGTCGGCTTCAATCTGCACAAATGGATCGGCGCGCCGCTCGGCGTCGGCTTCCTCTACATCAGGAAGGATCGCCTCGCGGCCATCGATCGCGACATGGGCGACGAGGATTTTCCGCAAGAGGACATCCGCTCGCGGGTGCATACCGGCACGGTCAATTTCGCCACGGTGCTGACGGTGCCCACGGCCGTGGCGCTGCATCAGCAGATCGGCGCGGCGGCGAAGCAAGCCCGCCTGCGCCATTTGCGCGACCATTGGGTGAGCCGCGTCCGCGGATTCAAGGACATCGAGATCCTGACGCCGGATGAAGCCGGCTCATATGGCGCGATCACGTCCTTCCGTCTTGCCGGCAAGACTGGCAAGGCCGACAACGAGGCCATCGTTGCGAAGCTCCGGGACAGCCACAAGATCATGACGGTGCGCCGGGCGGGCGTCGCCAGGGGCCAGTGCATCCGTGTGACGCCGGCTCTCTTCACCGACGAGACCGATCTCGACCGCCTCGTCGAGGCGCTGGCCGTCATCACGGGGACGAAGACGGGGTGAGAGCGGGGAAGGGCATCCTTCCCGTTATTTCACCGCCACCCCAGCGCCGGGGCCACATGCGTCAGGATCGCCTCGATCGCATGCGCGCAATAATCGACCCCGAGCTGGTTCGGAATCGTCAGCAGCAGCGTATCTGCTTCCGCGATCGCCTCGTCCTGCCGCAACTGCTCGATCAGCACATCCGGCTCCGCCGCATAGCTTCGGCCGAAGATCGCGCGCGTGCGCGGGTCGATGAAGCCGATCTGGTCTTCGCTTCCGCGCTCGCCGCCGAAATAGCCGCGGTCGCGATCGTCGATCAGCGCGAAGATGCTGCGGCTGACGGACACGCGCGGCTCGCGGGCGTGGCCCGCCTCCTTCCACGCGGCACGATAGGCGCGGATCTGCGCGGCCTGCTGCACGTGAAAAGCTTCGCCGGTTTCGTCGTTCTTCAGCGTCGAGCTCTGCAGGTTCATGCCGAGCTTGGCCGCCCATACGGCGGTCGCGTTCGAGCCGGCGCCCCACCAGATCCGTTCGCGCAAGCCCTGCGCATGCGGCTCCAGGCGCAGCAGCCCCGGCGGATTGGGGAACATCGGCTGCGGATTGGGCTCGGCAAAACCTTCGCCACGCAGGAGGTCGAGGAAGACCTCCGCGTGGCGCCGGCCCATGTCGGCATCGCTCTGGCCCTCTGCCGGGCGATAACCAAAGTAGCGCCAGCCGTCGATCACCTGCTCGGGCGAGCCGCGGCTGATGCCGAGCTGCAGCCGGCCACCGGCGATGAGGTCGGCGCTTCCCGCGTCCTCCACCATGTAGAGCGGGTTCTCATAGCGCATGTCGATCACGGCCGTGCCGATCTCGATCCTGCTGGTCTTGGCGCCGACGGCCGCGAGCAGCGGAAAGGGCGAGGCGAGCTGGCGCGCGAAGTGATGCACGCGGAAATAGGCGCCGTCCGCCCCTAACTGTTCCGCGGCGACGGCCAGCTCGATCGATTGCAGCAGCGTATCGCTGGCCGAGCGCGTCTGGGATTGCGGCGAGGGCGTCCAGTGCCCGAAGGAGAGGAATCCGATCTTTTTCATCGCGCCAAGGTAAGCATGATCACGGGAGTTTGCGATACCTCGCCCGGAGGAAAGTTGGGCAGACTGGAAAGGCGTGGACTCGCGAGGGCGGCTTCTTGGGGGGAAGCGGACCTAAGCAGACAGCGCCATCATTTCGCACCTTTCTGAGACGTGCGTGACGAACGGAACGTCCGCTTCGCGCCGACGGCGGACGCTCCCCGCTCTGACACGCGAACGAACTCGCCGATCCCGTTGCGCTGCTCCGGCAGGTGTGATCGAAGGACCACGCGTCCGTGGCGTGGATGGATTTGAGGTCGTGGGCTCCGGCCTGCGCAGCGCTCGCTCATGAAAAGCGACGTGGATCACCCCTGTTCCGAAGGCAGACTAAACAGAAACGCGGCCCCCCGCGGTTCATTCGCACGCGTCCAAAGTCGTCCTCCGTGCGCCTCGATGATCGATTGGCAGATCGACAAGCCCATGCCGGTGCCATCCGGCTTGGTGGTGTAGAAGGGCTCGAACAGGCGGTCAACCAATGCCCCGTCAAGTCCGGGACCGTTATCCCGCACGGCGACGACGACGCGACCCGAGGCATCTTCAGCCGTGCTGATCCGCAGCTCCCGTCCGCCAACGTCGAGGCAGTTCATTGCCTCGATCGCGTTGAGGATCAAATTCAGAACGACCTGCTGCAGCTGGACGCGATAGCCTTTCACGAGCGGCAAGCCCGGAGCGAGGTCGGTCTGGATCGAGACATCATGCTTGAGCAGCTCGCTCCGGGCTATGGTGATCACGTCCAGGATTGCACCATTGATATCGACGCTCTCCTTCGGTGCCGGAGTTTTCTTGATCAGGGAACGGATCCAGCCGATGATCTCGCCGCCTCGGTTGGCTTCCGCGACGATGGATGCGAGCGCCTGCCGTGCCTTTTCGAAATCCGGAGGTTGCGTTTCCAGCCAGCTGAGTGCGGCTTCTGCGTTGCAGAGCGTCGCGGTGATTGGTTGGCTTAATTCGTGTGTCACCGAAGCCGTGACCTGGCCCATTGCCGCCGCGCGGTTGGCGCGGGTTAGTTCAGCCTGCATCTCGCGTAACGTCTCGGCGGTTCGCTTGCGTTCGGTTATGTCGCGGCTCAGACAAATGATCTGTGACCGGCCGCCTTCGCAGAATTCCCGCATACGGATTTCGACGGGAAACACAGTGCCGTCCTTTCGGCAATAGCGACTCTCGAGCGTAGCGATGCCGCCGGCCTTGAGGCGGTCGCGGTTGATCCGCCAGGCCGCTTGATCCATCTGCAGATCGAAGAAGGAGGCAGTTGCCCCGACCAGTTCGCCCCGGCCGTAGCCGAGGCTTTCGCAGGCATTTCGATTCACGTCGAGAACGCGACCGTCTTCGCTGTGGAGCATGAACATGTCGGTCGCGTGGTCCACGAAGGTACGGAAACGGGCCTCGCTCTCGATCAGCGCCTGTTCGGCGCGCTTGCGCTCCGTGATGTGGCGCCCGACACCGCGGTAGCCCATGAAGTGCCCGGTGTCGTCGAAGATGGGCAGCCCGGAGACGGACACATAACGCTTGCCGCCGTCGGGCGTCGGCCGCGCGAGCTCGAAATCGCGAAACGGAAGGTGGGCATCGAGTATCTCCCGGTGCTTGCGCCAGCCCTCTGCGTCAGGTTCCAGATAAGGGACCTCCCATCGTGTCCTGCCGATTTCGGAGACGGGCGGCTCGGCAAGTGTCTCAGCGAACTCCTGGCGGATGAAGCGATGCTGCGCGTCAGTTTCCCAGTACACATCGAAGGAGAATTGCACCAGCGTGCGAAAGCGCTCCTCGCTCTCGCGCAGCGCCTCCTCGGGGCGCTTGCGCTCATTCGAATCGAGCGCGACCGACGGCACTTGAATCGGATGTTGCATGATCACCTCTTGCTCACGAGCGATGGATCAGTCGAGGCACTTCTTCTACCGGAGTGCGGGCCCGTCTCTTGCCCGGAGTGGCAAACAGCGCTGGCGATCGCTACCGATGCACGGCGGGCCGAACCTGGCCTCGCAGCGCCCAATGATCGGCCAGGAATATGCCTCGTGACGATTATACTGACGTATACGGGCCGTCCCTGGCCGCCGCGACGGCCCACCCCGCGCGCTGAACTCCGGTTCCATCAAATGCCAAATGAGCAGCCGCTCTCCTCAATTCACCAGTTCCACTGCGAGGAACGATCGCAGCAGCCCCGCTTTATTCGTCTGCATCTTCAGAGTTTGATCGGCGGTTCGCGCTACCCCGCTGCCGGTCAAGGACGAGTCAATGCGCATCCTTCTCGTTGGCGGTACAGGACTTGTTGGATCGGCAATCTACGCGCGGCTGTCCTCCGAAGGGCATGAATGCACATTGGTGTCGCGCCATCCGGCGGCTGCGCCCGCCACGCGCCATATCACTCTGGACGTCGCTCGGACCACCGATCCGTCGAGATGGAAGAGACTTCTTGCAGGCATCGATGCCGTCATCAACGCGGCGGGAGCCTTGCAGGGACAGGACATTCAAGGCGTTCACGTCGCCGGCAGCGCGGCGCTTTATGCGGCATGTGAAGGCGCGGGCGTGCGCCGCATCATCCTTTTCTCGGCAATCGGCAGCAATCGCGGTGCCCTGACCGATTTTTCCCGCAGCAAGCAGGAAGGCGAAGCCGCCTTGATGGCAAGGGATCTCGATTGGGTCATACTGCGGCCTTCCGTCGTCGTGGGCCGGCCCGCCTATGGTGGCAGCGCGCTGTTGCGAGGTCTGGCGTCGCTCCCGATCCTGCCCGTCATGCCCGACACCGCAGCTGTTCAACCCGTGCATCTCGACGACGTGGTTGAGACGGTGGTGTTCTTCCTGCGACCGGGCGCTCCCTCCCGCCTCGCACTTGATCTGGCGGGTCCAGCGCGGATGGCCTTCAGTGACGCGGTGGCGCTGTTTCGCGGCTGGCTGCGCTGGAGGCCCGCTTACCGCCTGCACCTGCCGGCTTGGGCGGCCTCGGCCGCCTATCGCGCGGGTGACGTCGCGCAGATGCTGGGTTGGGCAACACCCATCAACTCGACCGCGCAGGCAGAAATGCGACGCGGCGCGACCGGCGATCCCGAGCCCTGGCGTCAGCTTACCGGCATCAGACCGCGCGATCTCGAAGTCGCGCTCGCACGCGAACCCGCCTCGGTGCAGGAACGCTGGTTTGCCCGGCTATATGCGCTCAAGCCGGCAATATTCGGCGTTTTCAGCCTGTTCTGGATCGTCACCGGTATCATTTCGCTCGGCCCGGGCTGGGAAATCGGAATCTCGTTGCTGCGGGAAGGCGGGCTCCCAGAAAAGGGCGCGGCCCTCACCGTCCTCGCAGGCGCGCTCGCCGACATCGTCATTGGCCTTGCTATTCTTTGGCGGCCTCTGTGCCGCTATGGGCTGTGGGCAGCACTGATCATCTCGCTGACCTACGTCGTGATCGGCTCGGCGCTGGTGCCGCGGCTGTGGGCCGAGCCGCTTGGGCCAATGCTGAAGATCTGGCCGGTGCTGATGCTCAATCTGGTCGCCATGGCGATCCGGGAAGATCGCTGATGCTCTATCTCCTTGTTAAGATGGTGCACATCATCGGTGCTGCAGTCTTGCTCGGCACGGGTGCCGGCATCGCCTTCTTCATGCTGGTGGCACATCTGCGCGGAGACCCGCGCGAGATCGCCGGGGTTGCGCGGACCGTCGTGCTGGCCGACTTTCTGTTTACGGCGAGTGCCGTGATCCTGCAGCCCATCACTGGCACATGGCTCGCATGGTCGAGCGGGTATTCGCTTCGGGATGGCTGGATCGCGGCGTCCATCGCGTTGTATCTGGTGACCGGCGCCTTCTGGCTGCCGGTGGTGTGGATGCAGATGCAAATGCGCGATCTTGCCGTCGGTGCGGTCGCGACCAGCACCAAGCTGCCAGCCGGTTATCATCAGCTCTTCCGTTGGTGGTTCGTCTTCGGATTCCCGGCGTTCGCAGCCGTTCTGGTGATCTTCTGGCTGATGATCGCCCGCCCAGCTATTCCGTACTGGGATTAAATCGACTGCCATTCTAGGATTGAAGGCGTTCCACCAGCCGGAGGAACGAAGATGAGGTCCGGCGGCCCGGGCAATGAGTCATGTCCGAGATGGGGCACAAGCGCCGTTCGGAGGTTGGCCGGTCATTTCCGGTCTAACTCCCTGAGCCGACAACGCGGAATGCCGCGCGAACTTTGCATTCGGGCCAACAGGCGACACTGCGGACTTGCTGCTTTTCAATCGTCGGGTCAGGCTTCAGAATAGGCAGGGTAAATCCGGTCAAGCAGTGAGGACACCAATGCAACCGGCTACGCAATACGCCAAAAGCGGTGACGTTCACATCGCCTACCAGTTGTTTGGCAGCGGCCCGGTAAATCTGATTATGGTTCCGGGGTTCGTGTCGAACGTCGAGAATTATTGGGACGAGCCCGATCTCGCTCGCTTTTTGACCCGTTTGGGTAGCTACGCCCGAGTGGTAACTTTCGACAAGCGCGGGACCGGCATGTCGGATCGCGGCGGAGAGCTCCCCGGCTTGGACCAGCGTATGGATGATCTTCGAGCCGTCATGGACGCCGCCGGCATGGAGCAAGCGGCACTCTTTGGGATATCTGAAGGCGCGCCGCTGTCCGTCCTGTTTGCCGCAACCTATCCCGACCGGTGCCGCGCGCTGATACTTTACGGCAGCTTTTCACGATTTTCCTACTGGTTTCCGACCAAAGAGGCACTCGAAGCGTTCTTCGGCTACGTTGAGCAGGCATGGGGTACGGGCGGAAGCGTGCAGAAATTCGCGCCTTCGCGCGCAAACGACGCCGCTTTTCAACGCTGGTGGGGCCGCAACGAGCGTCTTGGTGCCAGCCCCGCCGCCGTGAAGGCTCTCATGAGCATGAACAGTCAAATTGAAATCAGCGGCATTCTTCCGGCCGTTCGAGTACCAACCCTCGTGATTCACCGGACTGGAGACAAAACTGTTAGTGTAGAAGGTGGGCGCGATGTGGCGGCGCACATTCCTGGAGCCCGTCTTTTTGAGCTGCCCGGAAGCGACCACATCTTCTACGTGGGAGAAAACGCAGACGAAATTTTCGATGCGATCGAAGAATTCTTAACTGGCTCAAGATCTCCGGTCTCGGTTGACCGCGTCCTCGCCACGGTTCTCTTCACCGATATTGTAGGCTCAACCGAGAAAGCCGCTGCACTTGGCGATCAACGCTGGCGCGACCTTCTCGACGGCCATCATGCGACGATCCGGCGCAACCTCGCGCGCTTTCGAGGCCATGAAGTGAAAACGACTGGAGACGGTTTTCTCGCCACCTTTGACGGCCCAGCCGGCGGTGTTCGCTGCGCTTGCGCTATTGTCGAGGAAATGAGACCGCTTGGGATCGAGGTCCGTGCTGGGCTTCATACAGGCGAGTGCGAAATGATCGGTAGTGATGTTGGCGGTATTGCTGTTCACATAGGCGCGCGGGTCGCCGCGCTTGCCGCCGGCAGCGAGGTTTTGGTTTCGAGCACAGTCAAAGATCTGGTGGCCGGCTCTGGTTTGCGCTTCAACGATCGGGGCACCCGCTCACTTAAGGGTATCCCCGGTGAGTGGCGCATCTATGCAGTGGAGCGATAGAGACGCCTATCGGCGTTACATGGTCTGCAATGGGTTCAAAAGCACCGCTTCGAGTTGGTAGTCCGTGAGGTCTCGGCACACGCCAGAGTCAGCCGTGCTGCTGATGCTTCCGCGGTGCCATCGCGTCATGGATCAGAACCTTAGCGGCAATGACGACGTTGGCGTGCAAAATTACACTCGGGATCCAGCCGCGTTGGTCCGGGCTGAAAATGTGAACGTAATCCCCGACAGGACAACCCGAGTTCTTCTTTGGGTCGAACAGGAAAGTGACAGCCAATCGGACCCTTTCCGCGGCATCCCCGAGACGTATCAGAGTCGAGATCCTGGTGCTAGACTTCCTGCTCCTACCGATTAGGAGGACGAACATGCCCGATAGCGTCTACAAGGTCATAGAACTGGTCGGTACCAGCACCGACTCATGGGAGAAGGCGGCCGCTAATGCGGTCGACCAAGCTGCCAGATCTCTCCGGGATCTTCGCATTGCAGAGGTCGTCAAGCTCGATATGCAACTGGATGACAAGGGAAAAGTCGAGGCCTATCGCGCCAAGCTCAACGTATCGTTCAAGTTCGAGGGCTCCTGAGCCTCAGTACCTCGCCCCTTCTCGGGCGAGGATGGCTCGTTGGAAAAGGCGCATTGCGATCCGCCCAACCGGACGCTGTGGCCCATCCCGGAAGTTGGCACTAGTCCGACTAAGACCGAAATAGTTTGATGCGAAGGGGCGTATGGCGCGTGGTGACTCCATGTACATGGTCATTCGCAAGTACAGCAAGGTTCGTTCGGTAGCGGACGCCGCTCGTCGCGCTAAGAGCGGCGTTGGTGAGATCCTAAGGCAGTCGCACGGATTCAGATCTTATCATGTGCTGGATGCGGGCGATGGTGTCGGTATCGCCGTGATGATATTTGACGACCGCGAAAGCGCCAACGCAGCGAACGCAAAAATACTGGCATTTGTTCAAGCCAGTCTACCTGACCTCGACCTTGGAGTTCCTGAAATCGCTGCCGGCGAGGTTTTGGTAAACATAGAGCCTAATGGGTCCTGAGGCATCAAGTGGCCGAATACGCTGCCTGCTGCATGGCCTGCCGCCCGCTCATGACGCAGTCAACCTGACCCGCATCGCGTTGGCGACGATCGCGCCTGGCACCGGCGTTTGCCGGCAAAGACTTTGCGACTGCGCATATTTTTCAAGGAGCACACGGACATGAAGCAACACACCTCCGAAGCATTTTCCACCGCAGCGGTCGGCCGGACACTACTCATGCCGACGCGCATCGTGATGCCACCCAGGGACCCCGACGAAGACGAGGAGGAAACGGTCACGACACCAAAGTTGCGGAGGAGATGCTCACGGGCTTTGAGCACAATCCAAAGACACTGCGTGAGCATCGAGAGATAATCGTCAGAACGATTGAGCAGATCGACAACGGGCTGGCTTGATCACTGGACCTTACAAGGTCCGACCGAATCGGCTCCTTCTGCTTTACCCATGCGGAGCCAACACCGACGGCCCATTGATGAGGTTGCCTTGAAGTCCCTCGTCGGCCTCCTCGATGGCCCTAACGATGAGCTCTCGGTGTTCGCGCAATACGTGTAGATTGGCCTCGAATACCCGCAACGTTTCCTCCGCGAGCTTCGTGTCTTGACCGTCGCGTCGTAGGTTCTCGGTCAAGGCCACTTGCTCTACGATCACGCGTTCAGCTTTCGCTACGTGTTTGTTGGCAATTGATAGCTGTTGCCGCTCAAAAGATTGCCGCTCCTGCGCCTTCCTTTTTCTATCGACAGCTGCTTGCATCCGAAAGCCATCAGGCTGCTGAGGTGATGGTTTTTTGATCTCGTGCTGCGGGGTCTTTGGAATGTTGGGTCGAGGATTTTCCGAAAGCACTTTGCGGCCCAGCGCAATAGCCGCGCGTCCCGACGCCAAGTGACGAGCGTCGTGCTCTTTGTCGAGAGACGAGAGACGGAAAAAGCGGAAACCTGGCAACACCATCCCGGCGTTCCCTGTGACAGGCGGAAGCGCGACCAGGTCCCGTTGCCAGGACGCAGAACCGCCGGCGACAAGGGCAGCTGGGGGTGGGGGCCAATAACGGAAATTACTGGACCGGCGGGAGATCGCCCCGGTTTGACCAGATCAAATCGAAATCATATTGGCTTCAACAACCTCCTAGAACGCACATAGTCCATTTCGGCGCGGGCTCTCAAAATGGCTTCCTGCGTTTTCCTTATGGTCTCTCCCGCTTCCAAAATTGCCTTATCGGCTCTTTGCAAGAGGTCTAAGAAACGTGCGTCTGAGCTCGTCCGAACGGATGCGGTCGCGTTGGTCTTTCGCATCAGAACGGCTGCGGTCGCGTCGGTTACATGATGGACGAGCGCGACTATCGATCCCTTTTCATCCACCACAGGCCAGTTTTTCGGAAGCCAATAGCGCACCTGCCAAGGCCGTCCGTCTGGTCGGATATCATACCGTTGCAGAGGCATCACGTGCCCGCGCCCTTCGTGGAGCACCTTCTCAAATGATGCCGCCAGATTACTTACCCCATCCGCGAGTGCGACATGCGGGTTGTCGGGAAATGCATCGAACATGTGCAGGCCAGCCAGCGCGTCCCGCGTACGCAATACCTCTCGAAGATAGCTCTCATTGGCATCCACTATCTTCAAGTCCGGCGTGAGCAACAGTACCGGGACAGGGGAATGCTCGAACAGCCGATGCCACGCGTCTTGTGCTTCAGCCATCAAAGCTTCCGGGGACCGGAAGTTCGGTTGCATAGTTCTCATATCTTTGGCTCGTGATTTCCGGGCAAAATGCCGTGCTCGGAAAGTAAGCCGTCGCAAACCCTTTGTGAATGGGTGGAACCATTGCGCCGCGCGGCGTTCCCTAAAGCATGATCCGGAAAAGTGCGAAGCGGTTTTCCGGAAGATCATGCGCAAAACAACAGCCTGAAGCGCGATGACGATTCATCCAAATCTCATCGCGCTTTAGAAGTGGCGGCGGCCTTGCGCCGGGCTACGCTGGGCTTTTGCGATGCAAAAAGCTATCTCACAGGGCGCGAGCCAATGTTGAGTACCCGCGAGCGGCCAGCAATTGCTCCCCGTTCGGCGAGCGCGCGAGGATTGCGTGTGTCCTTATCGCTCAGGCATGGAAGATGAAGCGTGTGCCCGTGTAGGAGCGCAGGAGCTTGTTCGGCATCTCGGCCTTTGCCATTTCGTAGAACGGCTCACCAGTGCAATGCAGTGGAATGACGTAGTCGATATCGAGACCCTTCAGCGCTGCGATCGTCTCGCGCACATAGTCCTCCTTGTAGGGTGCGAGGTGGAAACCGCCGATCACCGCATGAACCTTGCTAATACCCGAAGCCGCTTGGGCTTGTTTGATTGCGTTGATGACCCCCCGATGGCTGCAGGAGGTCAATACGATCAACCCGCGCCCCTTCAAATTGAACGCGGTGGCGATCTCGTGCCGGAACTGGTCCGGGATGACAGCCTTCGTCCGTTCGTCCTCCGGAAGCTTGTCAGCATAGCATCCAATGCCGTGGTCCACGCCGATCTTCATGGCGCTGGGTGAGAGCAGCTTCTCGAAGCTCGCCTGACCGATAGGGCCGGTGGAGAAGCCGTGGTCGGCAACCGATGCGGGCCCTTCTACATACGTCACCGCAACATTGGCGTCTTCGAGTGCTTTTCGATCCAGAGCTCCGAAGTCGCCGCGCACCGGCGGAGCCGTCCATTCCCGCGAGCAGAATGCCTCCTCGCCGCCGATGTAAATCGGCAGCTTGGCTTTGAACTTGCCGTTGTTCTGCTTCAGGAAGCCGGCGAGGCCGCCGAAATGATCGTAGTGACCGTGGCTCAAGACGAGGGCGTCGAGCGCAGCCGGATCGATGCCGACGAGATGGGCATTATTCACCAGCGCATCAGGGGTGAAGCCGAAATCGACCAGGATATTTCGTGTTTCGGCGCCACGCCGCGACTCGACATGCATCGACAGGCCGAACTCGCTGATCAGCGTCTTGCCGGGCGGCTTGCCCTCGCCGATGCCCCAGCCGAAGTGCTCGATGTCGACATCGGCGATCTTCCGGCTCGGTGCCACAGCGAATTGGTAGCTGTCGACGACGACGCGCACTGCCACGCGCTCGATCTCCGGAACCTTGCCGGTGATCGTTTCTGCGCGCACCGGCTTCCCGCTGCCGATCAGCGTGGCCACAATGGTGCTGAACAGGGCCGCGCCGCCGCCGCACACGACGTCGCGTCGATGAATTGCGTTGCACGAGCAAATTAACATGGTCAAATCCTCACCTTGCATCGCCTTCGCTGCCGCAAGGCGTCATGCGCAACCGCGCTCCGGGGCGGAGGCGTTGGGGTGCCGAACACGCCAGCGCCTGGCAGCCCGCACATGAGGATTGGACGCATCCTATCCCGCGCGGGATAGTGTGGCGAGTCGCATTGGTCTGCTCCGGGTCAATCGCGTCGACTTAGCTACATCCTCGGCGCGTCCGGTATGGCCTTAACTGCTGACGTGCCGGACGCGATCTCGATCTCTTCGCCTTAGCGCCACAGGCGACCTCAGCTTGCTCAGCGTGTGCGGCCCGGAGTCACCGCACCGGTACTCTGCGCCTTCGACGAAGCATCAATCATTCCGCCGCGAGTGCTCGGCTCTCATTCGGTCTCGCAAGGCGATCTCACCTGCAGCCGCCAAGTCTGCAATGGATTGCGAGCCTCCTATCACGCTGAAGGCGGCTGACTTCCGCGTAGCCTTGGAAACTCTTGATACGGAGCTGCGCGGGGCTCGCGCTATCCTGGTTCTTCCGATGCTGCCATCCTGCTCCTGTTTTGCCCGACGGTGCAACAGTTTCGTAAAATCAGCAGAATGCGCAGCGGCCTTTCGAAAAGATCATGCTTGATCGACGAGCGAAGGCGCGGTGGCGATCCATCCCATTTCATCGCGCTGTAAGCCGTTGATTTTGCTGCCCCCGGCTACTGTGCATGGGGTTGTTTTCGAGCTTTTTGTTTGGAGGTGCGAAAGCGCCACGCCGAACCGGACCTGATCCGGCCCTCGCCCGCTACTTCATCACCCTCAGCCCCTTGGTCGTGAACCGCTGCGTCTTGCCGCCCGGACGCACCGGCCGCCGCGTGCCGGCGGCCTTGCCGGTGCCGGGCGGCTGGTGGGCGGGGACGAGCTGGTGGGGCTGCGAGCCGATCAGGTCGGCGCGGCCCATCTCTTTCAGCGCCTCGCGCAGCACCGGCCAATTGTCGGGGTCGTGGTAGCGCAGGAAGGCCTTGTGCAGGCGGCGCTGGCGCAGACCCTTGATCGCCTCGACCTTGTCGCTGCCGCCGTGGCGCACGCCGCGCAAGGGGTTGACGCCGGTGTGGTACATCGCCGTGGCGGTCGCCATCGGCGAGGGCAGGAAGGTCTGCACCTGGTCGGCGCGATAGCGGTTCTTCTTGAGCCAGAGCGCGAGGTTCATCATGTCCTCGTCGGTCGTGCCCGGATGCGCCGCGATGAAGTAGGGGATCAGATAATATTTCTTGCCGGCGCGTTCGGCCGCTTCATCGAACATCCGCTTGAACTTGTTGTAAGCGCCGATGCCCGGCTTCATCATCTTGTCGAGCGGGCCGCGCTCGGTATGCTCGGGCGCGATCTTCAGATAGCCGCCGACGTGATGGGTGACGAGCTCCTTGATGTATTCGGGGCTCTCGACCGCAAGGTCGTAGCGCACGCCGGAAGCGACCATCACCTTCTTGATGCCCTTGGTCTCGCGCACCTTGCGATAGAGCCGGATCAGATCGTCATGCGAGGTGTTGAGGTTCGGGCAGATCTCGGGGAAGACGCAGGACGGCCGCCGGCACGCCGCCTCGACCTTCGGGTCCTTGCACGCCATCCGGTACATGTTGGCGGTGGGGCCGCCGATGTCGGAGATGACGCCGGTGAAGCCCGGCGTCTTGTCGCGGATGCGTTCGATCTCGCGCAGGATCGAGCCTTCCGAGCGGTTCTGGATGATGCGGCCCTCATGCTCGGTGATCGAGCAGAAGGTGCAGCCGCCGAAGCAGCCGCGCATGATCGTCACCGAGAATTTGATCATCTCCCAGGCGGGGATTCTGGCATCGCCGTAGGACGGGTGCGGGGCGCGCGCGTAAGGCAGGTCGTAGACCGCGTCCATCTCCTCGGTGGTGAGCGGGATCGGCGGCGGGTTGAGCCAGAGATCGCGGTCGCCATGACGCTGCACCAGCGGCCGTGCGTTGCCGGGATTGCTCTCCCGGTGCAGCACGCGCGAGGCGCGCGCATAGGCCTCGCGGTCCTGCTCGACCTGCTCCAGCGCGGGCAGCCGGATCACGGTCAAGCCCTTCTGGCGCGTTGCGCCTTCGTCGGCGGAATCGAGATCGTCGGCGTGCAGCTCGGCGTAGTCCGCAGGGACTTTGCGGAACAGCGCGACGCCCCTGATGTCGTCCAGCTCGCGCGCCGTTTCGCCGGCGGCGAGGCGATGCGCCACCTCGACGACGGCGCGCTCGGCATTGCCGTAGAGCAAGAGGTCCGCCTTGGCGTCGGCCAGCACCGAGCGGCGCACCTTGTCGGACCAGTAATCGTAATGCGCGATCCGGCGCAGCGAGGCTTCGATGCCGCCGAGCACGATCGGGGTGTCCTTGAACGCCTCGCGGCAGCGCTGGGCGTAGACGATCGTGCAGCGGTCCGGCCGCTTGCCGCCTTCGCCGCCCGCCGTATAGGCATCGTCGCTGCGGATGCGCCGGTCCGCGGTGTAGCGGTTCACCATGGAGTCCATGTTGCCGCCGGTGACGCCGAAGAACACTTTTGGCTTGCCGAGCGCCCTAAACGGCTCGGCCGAGTGCCAGTCCGGCTGCGCGATGATGCCGACGCGAAAGCCCTGCGCCTCCAGCAGGCGGCCGATGATCGCCATGCCGAAGCTCGGATGGTCGACATAGGCATCCCCCGTCACCAGCACGATGTCGCAGGCATCCCAGCCGAGCGCATCCATCTCGGCGCGGCTCATCGGGAGGAACGGCGCCGGCTTGCGCGGCTGCGCCCGGGCCATCAGCGGTTTTTCGGCGGTGATCATCTGGGTGTCCATGGCGCCTACGCATAGGGCTCCGAGGCCACGAATTCAACCGATCGATGTGTCGCCGGGTGCGACGGTCAGCCGAGGGGTTCCGGCCGCGACGCTACGGACCGATGCCGGTCCGAGGAACCAACCGCGCCTGCGAACATTCTGCTTGAGGGTTCGAAACGAGCCCGGGTCGCGTGCGCCCTCAATCTCGGCGTTCGTGACATCGCCTCTGGCGATGGGGGAATTGTGAGCACGGTCATAGAGAACTTGCTGACGCGGAAACAGAAGCTCGTTGAGGAACTCGAGAAGGCGCAAGCCGTCGAGGACCGCGACAGGATCGAGCATCAACTCGAACAGATCAACACCGCGCTGGATTTCCTGGACAGGCCGGGACCGAAGGAGGGGACGTAGTGGCGCCTAACCGACCTTCAGCGCCTCTACCTTCAGCGCCTCTACTTTCAATGCCTTGGCATAGACCACGCCCGAATTGGTGATATGCGTCGTCATCAGGTCTTCGAAGGCGGCGAATTCGCCGCGTGCGAACAAATCGAGCAGCTTGCGATGCTCGTCGAAGGACGTGCGGGTGCGCACGTCGATCGGTGAGGTCAAATTGGTGCGGAGCGCGGCGACGCGGCCAGAGACGAGCTGATAGGATTCGGCGAGATAGCGGTTGCCGCAATGGGCGAACAGCGCCTCGTGGAAGGCGGCATCGGCGCGGCCATAGGCGATGTTGTCTTTCGCCGTGACCGCGGGCTCCATCGCCGCGATCGCTGCGCTCATCGCCGCAATCGTACCGTCGCGGTCGTGGCGGAAGGCGAGCTCGGCCGCCTTGGGCTCCAGCGCGATGCGGAAGGTGCAGAGCGCATTGATGTCCTCGGCGCTCGGCGTGAACACGAAGCTGCCGACCTGCGGCCGGATCACGACGAGGCCTTGCGCCTGCAACTGTCCCATCGCCTCGCGCACCGGCGTGCGGCTGACGCCGAAGGAACTTGCCACCATCTCCTCGGAGATGGCGGCGCCGAGCGCGAACTCGCCATCGATGATGGCCTGGCGCAGCCGCTGCATCACGCGCAGCGCCAGCGATTTCGGCGTATCGAGCTTGAGCGATCGCATGGTGCCCTCAGATCACCTTGCCGGGATTGAGCAGGTGATCGGGATCGAGCGCAGCCTTCAGGGTGCGCATCAGCGCGATCTCGGCCTCGCTCCTGGCATGGCCCAGCCACTGCTTCTTCAGCGTGCCGATGCCGTGCTCGGCGGAGACGCTGCCACCCATCTCGCGCACCAGACCGTAGATGATCGCGTCCATCTCCTCCTTCGGCTGCTGCGCGACGGAGAGGCCGGTGACCCAGGAGACGAGATGCAGATTGCCGTCGCCGATATGGCCGTAATAGACGCTCTCGCAGCCATTGATGCCGTCCGCGAGCGCGGCCTTGCAGCGCGTGACGAACTCGTCCATGCGCTTGACCGCAAGGCCGATGTCGTAGGAGATGTGCGGGCCCAGCACCTGGCCGAATTCGGCGCAGATGTCGCGCACGCGCCAGAAGGCTTGCGTCTGCGCCAGCGATTGCGCGACAGCGGCGTCGGCGAGCAGCCCGCGCTCCATCAGTTCTTCGAGCCAGCTTTGGAAGCGCGGCGCATCGATGCTCTCGTCGGTGCCCTGCGCTTCCACCAGCACGTAAAGGCCGTGACCTGCTGCGACCGGCGGCTTCACGCCGGCGCGCATCGTGATCACGTCCCAATAGTCCGGCCACATCACCTCGAAGGCCGACAGCAGCGGGCCGAGCCCCGAGCGCGCGGCATCCAGCAGCGCGATCACCGCGGCATAATCCTTCAGCGCGCAGAGCGCGGCCATGGTCGAACGCGGCTTCGGAAACAGCTTGAGCACCACACGGGTGATGATGCCGAGCGTGCCTTCCGAGCCGATGAAGAGATGCTTCAAATCGTAGCCGGCGTTGTTCTTCATCAGCTTGTTGAGATTGGTGATGATGGTGCCGTCAGGCAGCACCACTTCCAGGCCAAGCACCAGCTCGCGCGTCATGCCGTAGCGGATCACGCGGTTGCCGCCGGCATTGGTCGAGAGATTGCCACCGATCGCACACGAGCCGCGCGAGCCGAGATCGAGCGGAAAGAACAAGCCGGCCTCGTCCGCAGCCTTCTGGATCGTCTCCAGCGGCGTGCCTGCCTTTACGGTCATCGTCGCGGAGGCGCGATCGATCTCCTCGATGCCGGTCATGCGCTCCAGCGAGATCGCGACCCAGCCCGCTTCGGGCGAGGCGCCGCGGCATAGGCCGGTCAGTCCGCCCTGCGGCACGAAGGGGAGCCGCGCCTGCCGGCAGATCGCGATGGCATCGGCAACGCCCTGCGCATCGAGCGGCCGGATCACCGCAAGCGGGGTTTGCGGCAGGCTCGCGCTCCAGTCGTTGCAATTGCGCGCCGGCACCTCGCTGCCGGTCAGTACCGCGGCCGCGCCGAGCCTGTCGCGCAACGCGCCGAACACTTGGTCAGGGCCTTCAATGGGGGTCACCATGTTCATGCGAGACCTCCTCTGGATTCGGCTGCGCCTCATGCGCGCCGTGACGGTGGAAAGGGTTTGCACCCGCCTTGTATGTAAGGTACAAGATCAAAAGTAAAGTAAAAACAGGGCTTCGGAAGCGCGGAAGATCATTGGGGATCAGCGGCTTAGTTCGGGGCGGCAGCAAAGGGCGGTGTGATGACGGAGGCAATTCGCGGGTTCTGGGTGGCGTCGGCGACGCCGCTGGCGGCCGATGGCAGTGTGGATCACGCCCGGCTCGCCGGCCATGCCAAGCACCTCTTCAGCAAGGGCGTCGAAGGCGTCGTCCTGTTCGGCACCACCGGCGAAGGCACCTCATTCAACGCCGGCGAACGCGTCGCAACCATCGAGGCCATGCTCAAGGCCGGCGTCGCGCCGGAGCGCATCGGAATCGGCGGCGGCTTCCCCGCCATCACCGACAGCATCGCACTCACGCGCGCCGTGCTCGGCCTCGGCCTGCGTCACGTGCTGCTGCTGCCGCCCTATTTCGACCGCAACGTCACGCCTGAAGGCATTGAGGATGCCTTTGCCGCGATCATCGATGGTGTCGCCGACGAGCGGCTGCGCGCCTCGCTCTATCACATCCCGCAGGTCTCGGGCGTCGCGATCCCGACGACAGTTGCCGCCGGCCTGCGCCGGCGCTACGGCAAGATTGTCGCCGGCCTGAAAGACTCCAGCGGCGACTTCAAACAGTTCCAGGCGTTCCGCAATGCCGCGCCCGAGCTCGCCATCACTGTCGGCAACGAAGCCGACATCGCCCGCGCGATCGCCGCGGGCGGCGCCGGCACCATTTGCGGCATGGCCAATGTCGTGCCGGAGCTGGTCAAGGGCATGCTCGATGGCAGGGATGTCGAGGCGCGCATGCAGGCGGCGATCGACGTCGTGGTGAAGACGCCGTCTCTGGTCGCGACGTTGAAGGCGATCCTCGCCGTGCAGACCGGCGATAGGGGCTGGTTGCGCGTGCGCCCGCCGCTCCGCGCGTTGTCGGACGGCACTGCGTTCAAGCGGAAGCTCGACGCGTTGATCGCGCCTGCGCTCGCGTGAGCCTGCGCAAGATCGCGCCGCGCGGCCGCGAACGCGCGTGCCGCGCGCTGCTCTCGGCGTGACGGCGATTGGAGATTGCCATTCAGCGCCGCCTATTCTTAGAACGATTCGACACTAGAGCGATTCAAGTCCGCTCACGGTTCTCTTCACGCATGGCGGCTGTTAGACGCGCGAGCTTCAATGCAGTGTCTGACCTGGAAGTGAATCGAACGTGCGTGCTCATCTGGGTGGTCGCGACAGCGGCCATCGAATTCGTGCCGGCAAGAGCCGTGCAGGTCTTCTCATCGGAGCAGCGGTGCTGCTCGCCGAATGCCCCTCCACCCCGACGACCGCGCAGGCGCAATCAGCTCTGCCGCCGGTGACCGTGGACGCGCCGGCGCAGCGGCCGAAGTCAGCGCGCGCATCGGATCACTCTTCACGCCGCACGCAAGCCGCGCGCCAGCCCAATCATAATCCCGCCCCCGCAGCGCCGACGCCCTCGGAGCGTGCCGCCGCGGAGGCCGCCGCACAGCAGGCCGCAAAGCTCGGCTACCGCGCGATGCCGAGCGCGACCACGCTGCGCAGCGGCGCCTCGCCGCTCGACACCTCGCAGGCCGTCAACGTCGTGCCCGAGCAGGTGCTGAGGGACCAGCTGCCGCGCAACATCGACGATGCGCTCATCAACGTCTCGGGCATCACCCAGACCAACACGCTCGCCGGCACGCAGGACGCCGTGATCCGCCGCGGCTTCGGCGACAATCGCGACGGCTCGATCATGCGCAACGGCATGCCGCTGGTGCAGGGCCGCAGTCTCAATCCCGCAGTCGAGAGCGTCGAAGTGCTGAAGGGGCCGGCCTCGCTGCTCTACGGCATCATGGATCCCGGCGGCATCGTCAACACCATCAGCAAGCGCCCCGAACTCTATCAGCACGGCTCCGTCACACTGCTCGGCTCAGCCTACAATTCGTCCAAAACCGGCGCCGACGGCCTGCTCGACGTCACCGGCCCGATCGGCGATCAGGGTCTTGCCTATCGCTTCATCGGCTATGGCGTCAGCGAGGATTACTGGCGCAATTTCGGGCGCCATCGCGAGATGCTGATTGCACCGTCGCTCGCGTGGCACGGCCAGAATACCACGGTGCAGCTCAACTACGAGCATCGCGAGTTCATCACTCCGTTCGACCGCGGCACGGCCTTCGTCAACGGCGCGCCGCTGGCGATCCCGGCGACGCGCCGGCTGGACGAGCCCTACAACAACATGTGGGGGACGTCCGACTTGATTCAGGCCTCCATCGAGCATCGCCTCAATCAGGACTGGAAGCTTTTTGCCGGCTACAGCTACAACACCGAGACCTTCAGCGCCAACCAGCTACGCGTCACCGGCGTCAACGCGAAGACCGGCGTCGAGACGCGCAGCAATGACGGCACGCAGGGTTCGCTCAGCAATTCGAGCTACGGCACATCCTACATCTCCGGCGGCTTCTGGCTCGGCGACATGCGCAACGAGGTGCTGTTCGGCGGCGACGGCCAGTATCGCACGATCTACCGCGATAATCTGATCCGGCAGGCGGCCCCGTCGTTCAATGTCTACAACCCGGTCGACGGTCCGATCGGGCCGGGCACGACGGTTTCGAATAGCGACAGCGCCCAGACCGACAAGCTCGGCCAGTGGTCGTTGTTCTTCCAGGACACGTTGCATTTGACCGAGCGTTTCGCGCTGGTCGGCGGCGTGCGCTACATGGATTATGATCAGCTCGCCGGGCGCGGAAAGCCGTTCAAGACCAACACCAACGTTTCGGCGGATGCGGTGCTCCCGCTCGGCGGCGCGATCTTCAAGCTCACCGACCAGATCTCGCTTTACGCGAGCTACACCCAGTCGCTGAAGCCGAACTCGACCATTGCTCCATTGAGCAATGGCGGTGGCGTCGTGCTCGGATCGAACATCGCGCCCGAAGAGGGCACGCAGTACGAGACCGGACTCAAGTTCGATCTCAACAAGCGCCTCTCGGGTACGGTCGCGGTCTACGACATCGAGAAGCAGAACGTGCTGGTCAGCCAGCTCAACACCGTAACCGGTCTCAACGTGTACACCGCGGCCGGCAAGGTCCGTTCGCGCGGCCTCGAGATCGACGTCACCGGCCGGCTCTCCGACGATTGGAGCATGATCGGAAGCTATGGTTACACCGATGCGCGTGTGACCGAGGATCCGACCTATGCGGGCAAGCAGTTGCAGAACGTTGCGATGAACACGGCTTCGCTCTATCTGGTCTACGATCTTGGCACGGTGTTTCCTGGCCAGCTCAGGCTCGGCGGCGGCGCGCGCTATGTCGGCGACCGGCCTGGCGATGCGTCGAACACGTTCGTGCTGCCGTCCTATGTCGTCGCGGATATCTTCGCGACTTATGAGACGAAGCACCAGGCACTGCCGGTCATCTATCAGCTCAACGTCAAGAACCTGTTCGACACCGTCTACTATGCCTCCGCTCAGAACAATCTGGGCGTCGCCATCGGCGATGCAAGACGCGTATCGCTGTCGGCAACGGTGAAGTTCTAGCGATGATGCGGCTGCGTGGGCACACGATCAAGGCGGTCCTGCTCCAGGTCCATTCCATCGCGGGGCTCGTGCTCGCGCTGCTGCTCGCCCTGATCGCGCTGACCGGCGCGATCATGAGTTTCGAGGACGAGATCGTCGATCATCTGAACGCCGACATCATGTGCGTCATACCCCGCGAGATGCCGCCGCTGACGCCTGATGACCTGATCGCGCGACTGAAGGCAGCGCAAGACGTCGGCAAGGTCTCGGCCGTCACGCTGTCGAGCGATCCGGCGGCGGCCGTCCATGTCCGCTTCGCGCGCGACGAGCACGGCGGCCGGCCGGCCTCGCTCTATGTCGATCCCTACGACGCGCGTGTGCTGGGCCTGCCACGTGGCGAGGCGTTCTTCGCGACCGTGCGCAGGCTGCACCGCTGGCTGCTGATCCCCGGTGACGCCAGGGGCTGGGGGCGCCCGATCACCGGCACCGTCGCGCTCGGTCTGGTCGTCATGCTGATTTCGGGTCTCGTGCTGCGCTGGCCGCGTCGCGCCGGCAGCGTCAAGACGTGGCTGAAGCCGAATCTCGGGCTCAGCGGCCGCGGCTTGCACCGCTCGCTTCATGCGGTGATCGGCACCTGGGTCCTTCCGGTCTATCTGGCGATGACGCTCACCGGGCTGTGGTTCTCCTTCGAATGGTACAAGGATGGGCTCATCTGGCTGTTGTCGCGTCCGCAGGTTGCTGCTGCGAAGATGCCGCCCAAGATGCCACCAAAACCGCCCCGTGGGGCCGACCGTTCCGAGCCGGCTCAGCCGATCGGATTCGATCGGGCATGGACGACGTTCCAGCGCGAGGAGGGGGACCGCTTCTCCAGGGCCTTGCTGACGCTGCCGGCCGGCCCAGGCACCGTGATTCGGATCCGGTCGTGGGGGAAGGACCGCACGCTCGAGGCCACGCGTGACGAATTTCGCATCGATGCGGCTGCCGGGCAGCTGGTCTCCGCCGAGCGCTACGACGACAAGAGGTTCGGCGAGAAGATCATCGCGGCGATCTACGACATCCATCGCGGCGCGATCCTGGGGTGGCCGGGCAAGCTCGTTTTCATGATTGCGGCAGTCTTGATGCCGCTGTTCTCGGTCACGGGCATCCTGCTCTATCTGTCGCGCCGCAAGCTGCGGCGCCCGGCACAGCGCCCGCTTGGGCGCCTCGTTCCCGGCGAATGAGCCGGCAAGGCTAGCCAACGCGCTCTCAATCGTTCAAAAGCCCATGGCCTGTCCTTCCCAGGGTCCACGCCATGAAGCTTCCGACCGTCACTCCCGCCGATATCCGCCGCGTACTGCTCCTGCGCGAAGAAATCGCGCTGCTCGATCTCAGATGCGAGGCGGCCTTCGCGACCGGCCATCCGCTGTTCGCCGCCAACATGGCGGCGGACCGGATCGCGGTCGAGGCGCAGGTGCGGCTGCCGCGCAAGGATGTGCCGATCGTGCTCTATGATGACGGGGAGGGGCTGGTCGCGACCGGAGTCGAGCGCCTGGCGGCGCTCGGCTACACCAATATCAGCACACTCGACGGCGGGCTGACGGCCTGGCGCGCTGCGGGCTTTGAGCTGTTCGAGGACGTCAATTCCTACTCGAAAGCGTTCGGCGAACTGGTGGAGTCGCGCCGCCACACGCCCTCGCTGAGCGCCGACGAGGTCGCAAAGCTCATCGCCGACAAGGCCAACATCGCCATCCTCGACGTCCGCCGTTTCGACGAATATGCGACCATGAACATCCCGGGCTCGGTCAGCGTGCCCGGCGCGGAGCTGGTGCTCCGGGCAGGACGAGCCGCACCCGATCCCGAGACGACGATCATCGTCAACTGTGCGGGCCGCACCCGCTCGATCATCGGCACCCAGTCGCTGATCAATGCCGGCGTGCCCAACAGGGTCCGCGCGCTGCGCAACGGCACCATCGGCTGGACGCTGGCGCGCCATGCGCTCGATCACGGCGCCGACAGGCGAGGCGCAATCGGCCCGTTCGAGGGTGGCCCGGCCAATGCCCGCGATGTCGCTTACCGCGCCGGTGTCCGCCACATCGGAGCTAACGAGATGTCGGCGCTTGCCGCGCAGACCCATCGTACGCTGTATCGCTTCGACGTACGCGATGCCGAGGAATATGCAGCCGGCCATCTCCCCGGCTTCCGCCATTATCCCGGCGGCCAGCTCGTCCAGGAAACCGACATGGCCGCGCCCGTGCGCGGTGCGCGCATCCTCCTGACCGACGACAGATGCGTCCGCGCCGACATGACCGCGTCCTGGCTGGCGCAGATGGGCTGGGAAGTCTATGTGCTCGAAGGCGGCTATGACGGTGCGCTCGAGGTCGGCCCGCCGCAACTCTTGCCAAAGCCGGATCCGGCACACCGCTACCGCCGCCCCTACGAAGGCACTGATGTTGCCGAAGCCGCGATGCAGGCCTATCTCGACTGGGAATACGGCCTCGTCGAGCAGCTCCGCCGCGACGGCACGCACGGGTTCTACGTGATTTGACCGAGTCGGTGGGATGCCAAGCCCACCCATCGCCTCGCCATCTTCTCCCCGTGTCCAAGCCCTATTGTGCTGCGCACCGCCCGCGGTCTATGAGCTGCGGCAAAGCTGCTATTTACGGAGATTCCATGTCAGCCCCAGGCCAAAGCCCTGAGCGAAGCGCCAAGGCGCTGCTGCTCGAAGGCGTCAATGACAGCGCCGTGGACCTGTTCCGGAGCGCGGGCTTCAGCAATGTCGAGCGGCTGACCAAGGCGCTGGACGGCGAGGACCTGCGGCGCACGCTCAAGGGCGTGTCGCTGCTCGGCATCCGCTCGCGCACCCAGATCACCGATGAGGTGCTCGCCGCCGCCGACCAGCTTCTCGCGGTCGGCTGCTTCAGCGTCGGCACCAACCAGGTCGATCTCTCAGCGGCGCGCAAGCGCGGTATTCCGGTGTTCAACGCGCCGTTCTCCAACACGCGCAGCGTCGCCGAGCTCGTGATCGGCGAGATCGTGATGCTGCTGCGGCGGATCTTTCCGCGCTCGGTGTCAGCCCATGCGGGGGGCTGGGACAAGTCGGCGACCGGCAGCCGCGAGGTGCGCGGCCGCACGCTCGGCATTGTCGGCTACGGCAATATCGGCTCGCAGCTTTCGACCCTGGCCGAAGCCATGGGCATGCGTGTGATCTATTTCGACCGCACCGACAAGCTTCGTCACGGCAACACCGAGCCGGTCGAGAGGCTGGAGGAGTTGCTGGCGCAGAGCGACATCGTCAGCCTGCACGTGCCGGAGACGCCGGAGACTGCAGGCATGATAGGCGAGAAGGAGCTGCGGGCGATGAAACCGGGCTCGTTCCTGATCAACAACAGCCGCGGCACTGTGGTCGATCTCGACGCGCTCGCGCGTGCCTTGCGCGACGGCCATCTTGCCGGTGCGGCAATCGATGTGTTTCCGGTCGAGCCCTCGTCGAACGCCGAACGCTTCAAGAGCCCGGTGCAGGGTCTGGAGAACGTCATCCTCACGCCGCATATCGGCGGCTCGACCGAAGAGGCGCAGGAGCGGATCGGCGGCGAGGTGGCGCGCAAGCTGGTCGACTATTTCATCACCGGCTGGACCATGGGCGCGGTGAACTTCCCCGAAGTGCAGTTGCATCTCCGTCCCTCCGGCGCGCGCTTCAGCCATGTCCATCGCAACGTGCCGGGCATGCTGCGGCGGCTGAACGAGGTTTTCCTCCAGCGCGACATCAATATCGCCGCGCAGTATCTGGAGACCGCCGGCGACCTCGGCTATGTCGTGCTCGACGCCGATCTCGGTGGTCAGGACTCCGGCGAGCTCCTCCAGCAGATCCGCGCCCTCGACGGCACCGTCGGCGCGCGGCTGGTGTTCGAGCACTAGAGGCTTGTTGACGGCCCTCGGGAGGTCGCATTCAATGTGGTCTCCTGACAGATCGAACAACAGCTGGGTGGAAACGATGACTCTGACGAGGGCGAAGCTGTGCGCATGGCTCGTGGGGACGGCAGCTGCGCTGAGCGCGAACGCCGCGCTCGCCGCGACATTGCCTGAGGACGCGGAGACCGTCTGCAAGGGGCTCAATGGCGGCACTGACGCCGTGAAGATCGATTCCGCAGCGTTGCAGGCACCCTCGCAGCTCGCCGTCGCCGAACGTGGGCCGACCCCGTCCGGGCGCATCACGCCCGTCAATCCAGCCTTTTGCAAGGTGCTTGGCCATATCGACCCCGTTGATCCCACGGCGCCGCCGGTCAAATTCCAGGTCAACCTTCCCGTCGAATGGAACGGCCGCTCGCTGCAATATGGCGGCGGCGGCTTCAACGGTGTGCTGATCACGGGCCTCGCGCTGCCGCCGGCCTATCCCTTCGACAAGCCATCGCCGCTCGCGCGCGGCTTCGTCACCTACGGCACGGACTCCGGCCACGAATCCAAGCCGGGCGAGCCGCCGCAGCTGTTCGCGCTGAACGACGAGGCTTTCGAGAATTTCGCCCATCGCGCCTACAAGAAGGTGCGCGATGCTGCCGTCGCGCTGATGCAGCGCGCTTACGGCAAGAAGCCGGAGAAGATGTACTTCATGGGCTCGTCCGAAGGCGGCCGCGAAGGCCTCACCATGGCGCAACGCTACCCCGACGATTTCGACGGCATCTTCGCCCGCGTGCCCGTGATCAACTGGGTCGGCCTGCAGCATGCCGGCACGCGCTCCGGCCTCGTCAGCATGGGCGAGGGCTGGATCAATCCGGCGCAGGTGAAGCTGGTCGCCGATGCAGTGCGCGCGGCCTGCGACAAGGCCGACGGCTCCGACGACGCGCTGGTGCAGGACCCCGTCGCCTGCAAGGCGGCGTTCAAGGCCGAGACGCTGCGCTGCGCGGCGGGCAAGAGCGGCGATCAGTGTCTCACCGATGCGCAGATCAAGGCGATCAACACGCTGCACGCGACCTACAAATTCCCGTTCTCGCTCGCCAATGGTCTCGACGACTATCCGGGCTGGGGCGTGTCGGGCGAGGATACGCCGGCGATCGGGCCGACCGGCGGCTGGGTCGCGTGGTGGCTCGGCACCGCGCCGCCGGCGCAGCCGCCTGCGCCGAACAACGGCATCGCCTGGATCTACGGCGCCGGCGGCATTCAATATGTCTTCGCGCGCGATCCGAAGCTCGACCTCACCACCTACAAGGTGGAGGACCACAAGGCGCGGCTGCTCGAGGTCTCCAGCCTGATGGACTCGACCGATCCCGATCTCAGCCGCTTTCGCGCGCGGGGCGGCCGGCTGATCATGCTCGAACACATGGCCGACTATGCGCAGAGCCCCTATGCCGGCATCCGCTATTTCGAAAGCGTCGAGCGCAAGATGGGCAGGGCAGAGACGGCGGAATTCGCGCGGCTCTACACCGCGCCCGGCGTCGATCATGTCGGCTCCGGCGCGCCGGCCAATGTCGACATGCTGAGCGTGCTGGTCGACTGGGTCGAGAACGGCAAGGCGCCCGGCGACCTCGAAGTCAGCGAGCAGAAGGTCGAGGCGCCGTCCTTTGCGGTGACCCGCTCGTTGCCGCTGTGCCGCTGGCCGGCCTGGCCGCATTACAAAGCGGGACCGGTGACGGAGGCGTCGAGTTTTGCCTGCGCGCCGTGAGTTTTCACCTCTCCTCGCAAGCGGGGAGAGGTGAAAAGCCTAATGCGCGCCACCACCGGCACCCGCCGCCCTTACCCGCCGCGTCAGAAGCACCGCGATCGCGGCGAGCACCAGCACCACGCCGATCACCGCAAAGGTGTCGGAATAGCCCATCACCAGCGCCTGGCGTTTCACCGTCTTGCCGAGCGCGATGATGGCCTGCTCGCGTGCGGCATAGGGATCGGGGACGCCGTGGGCCATGAAATAGTCCGTCATCTGCACAATGCGGTTGCGGACCTCCTCGCGGCCGAGCGTGACGGAATGGCCGATGATGTTGGAGTGGAATTGCTCGCGCTTGGTGACGATGGTGGCGAGCACCGCGGTGCCGATGGCGCCGCCGAGGTTGCGCATCATGTTGGAGATGCCGGAGGCGGCCGCCGCATCCTGCGGCGCGACGCTGCCGAGGCTGAGCGCCGAGAGCGGCGCCAGCGTCAGCGCCTGGCCGACCGCCCGCACGATATTGGGCACCAGGAACTGATCGCCGGAATAATCGAGCGACATCTGGATGTTCATGAAGGAACTCGCGGCGAATAGCAGCAGGCCGACGGTGGCGACATAGCGGCCGTCGAACCGCTGCATCAGCTTCGGCACCAGCGGAATCAGCAGGAGCTGCGGCAGGCCGGTCCAGGCCAGCACGTTGCCGATCTGCTCGGCATTGTAGCCCTGCACCTGACCGAGATAAGCGGGCAGGAGATAGACCGAGCCGAACAACGCGAAGCCGAGGAAGACAGCCGCGATCGTGCCGATGCCGAAATTCCACTGCGTCAACAGGCGCAGGCGCAGCAGCGGCTTCTCCACCACGAGCTCGTTGACGATGAACAGCGACAGGCTGACCGCGGCAATGACCGCGAGACGCACGATGAAGGGTGAGCCGAACCAGTCGTCCTTGTTGCCTTCCTCCAGCACGGCCTGCAGCGAAGCGAGGCCGATCGCCATGGTGGCGATGCCGAACCAGTCGCCTTCGCGCAGCAGAGTGAGGTTGAGCGGTCGGCGCTCCAGCGTGAAGAACAGCGTGGTCACCATCACCGCGGTCGGCAGCACGTTGACGAAGAAGATGGTCTGCCAGCCGTAATTCTCGGTGAGAAAGCCGCCGATGGTCGGGCCGATCGCGGGTGCGAACGTCACGGCGAGCGAGAACATGGCAAGACCGATCGGCTGCTGGCCCTTCGGCAGCTTGGTGAACACCAGCGTGAAAGCCATCGGAATCAGCACGCCGCCGAAGAAGCCCTGAAGACCTCGCATCGCGATCATCGACGGCAGATCGTGGGTGAAGGCGCAGGCGACCGAGAAGGCGGCGAACAGGCTCGCGAAACCCAGGATGATGTTGCGGAACGAGAACACCCGCGACAGATAGTCGGTCAGCGGAATGACGATGATCTCGCCGATCAGGTAGGACGTCGAGATCCAGGATCCGTTGTCGGCGCCGGTGCCGATGCCGCCTTCGATGTTGAGCAGCGAGGCGTTGGTGATCTGGATGTTCAGGATCGCCATGAAGGCGCCGATCATCGCCGCGAACACGGCGATCCAGATCGTGGCGCTGGCCCGATTGGGGTCGGCAGCGACGCGCTCAGGCGTCGCGGCCGGAATTGCTTGTGCTGGCATCGATATTGAGAGGCTGTTTGACATGGCACGACCCTCCGGAAACAGGTTTTGCTTTGGGCGTCGCTGCCGCCTGAGCGGTCGGCGCCGAGCGCGTTGCGATCGTCGGGATCACGGACATGCCGGGCCGCAGCTCGATCGCAGGCGCGGTCTCGGCGTCCAGCGCGATCTTCACGGGAATGCGCTGCACGATCTTGGTGAAGTTGCCGGTGGCGTTGTCGGGCGGCAGCAGCGCGAACTCCTGGCCGCTGGCCGGCGCGATGGAATCGACGTGCCCATGCACGACCTGGCCCGGGAACGTGTCGACCTCGATCCAGACGCTCTGTCCGGCGTGGACGTGGGTGAGCTGCGTCTCCTTGAAATTGGCGACCACATAGGCGCCCGTGGCCGGCACGATCGACATCAACTGCGTGCCCGCCTGCACATACTGGCCGATGCGTAAGGTGCGATTGCCGACGACGCCGTCGATCGGCGAGACGATCGTGGTGTAGCCGAGATTGAGCTCGGCCTGTTGCTGGACTGCGGCTGCGCGCGCGGCGGCGGCCCTGGCTTGCACGATCTCGGCCTTGAGCAGATCGACCTGCTTCTGTGCGGAGATGAGGTTGGCGTTGTCGCGCGCGATCGCGGCGTCCGCGCCGGCATCGCGCGCCTGCGCCTGCTGCGCATTCTGCACGCTGCCGTAACCGGTCCTGGCGAGATCGGTGTAGCGCTTGTTCTCCTGCTGCGCGAAAATCTTCGCGGCGGTGTCGACATCGATGGTCGCCTTTGCGGCCGCGATCACCGCTTCCTGAACCTCGAGCTGGGCCTGCTTGCTGGTCACCGTCGCGTTCGCGGCGGCGACGTCGGCCTTGGCCTGATCAAGCGCGACGCGGAAGTCGCGGTCGTCGATCCGGGCCAGCATCTGGCCGGCCTTCACATGCTCGTTATCGGCGACCAGGACGCGGTCGAGATAGCCGCTGACCTTCGGCGCGATGGTGGTGTTGTCGGCCTTCACATAGGCGTCATCGGTGGAGACGAGGAAGCGGCCGACGGTCCAGTAGTCGTAGCCGTACCAGCTCGCGCCGGCGAGCGCGATGGCGGCCACGCCGGCCAGCAACAGCTTGCGAAGGTTCAGCTTTCGGCGCGGAGCGGGGGCCGGCGCGGCGGGCAGGATGCCTTCGGGCGGGCTGGTTGGCACCACGATGGTTTCACTCTTGGACGGGTTGGTGTGCACGGTCATGGCCGGGTCCCTGAATTAGGAAACTTGACGATTTCCAAAATAGGACTAGCTTGGGGAGAGTCAATGGAATGACAGGCATCATCTAAAAACATGGCTCAGGCAAACCCGTCATCAGAAGGCCGTCCGCGCGGGCGACCGCCGGTGCGCAGCGACGACGAGACGAAGCGGATCGTGATCGAGGCGGCACGGCACGCTTTCGCCGTCGATGGCTACGCAGCAACCAGCACCGAAGAGCTGGCGCGTGGCGCCGGCATCTCCACCAAGACTCTCTATCGGCTGTTTCCGAGCAAGGCGGCGCTGTTCGAGGCGATGTGCGCAGATCGGCTCGACCGGTTGCTCTCCGATGTCAATCTTCACGCCAACAATCAGGCCGACATCGAAACGAGCCTAGCTGCCGTGCTTGTCGCCTGTGCCGATCTCGCGCTCGATCCGGAGGTCGTGGCGCTGCAGCGTATGGTGCTGCAGCAGTCGGCCACGTTTCCCGACCTTGCCGCGAATTTCTACAGGGACGGCATCTCCCGTACGGCGGCGGCACTCGCGGGCTGGCTCCGCGATCAAGTTAAGAAGAAGCGCATCACGCTCGAAAACGTCGATGAAGCCGCCGGGATGATGATCGGCATGATGGTGTCGGCGCCGCAGCGTGCTGCGATCTATGCGAACCTGACATTGCCCTCGCGCAAGGAGATCGAGAAGCGGGCGAAGGTATGCGCCGCAATTCTGCTCGACGGCTGTCGCGGGCCGTTGGGCAACTAAGCGACGGCAGGTTTTGACAATCCGCCGGAGCTCGACTATATGTTTCGCATGCGAAATAAATCGCCAGAGGCGAGGCATCACCGGCTGATCTACCTGCTCAACGTCGCACAGCGGCGTTTGCAGCGCTGGATGGCGGCGCAACCGCAAAATGAGGTGACGCCGGCGCAGGCCGGGCTGCTGTTCATTCTCGGCAAGCAGGACGGCATTCTCATGGGCGAGGCGGGCGCGGCGCTCGACATGGGGCCGGCCGGGATTTCCGGGCTGGTTGATCGCAGTGCTGCGGCAAGGCTGGTCGAGCGCAGGGCCGATCGCGAGGACGGACGCGCCTTTCGCGTGTGGCTGACGCCGAAGGGACGGACCGTGCTGGCGCAGGCGAAAGCTGCCGCGGCGGAAGTCAACGCGGCGCTGACGGACGGATTCACGGCTGCGGAGATCGACATCGTCGCGCGCTGGCTGACCAGCATTCAGGACAAGTTTCCAAGATCTTCAGAAGCAAGACATTCAGACGAATAGAAGGAGCAGAGCCATGACCGAGCATGTCCGGATCGAGAATAGCGACCGAATTCTCACCCTCACGCTGGCGCGTCCCGACAAGAAGAACGCGCTGACCGATGCGATGTACGGCAAGCTGGCGGATGCAATCGAATCCGCCGAGTTCGATCCGTCCGCTCGCGTGATCCTGATCCGCGGCGAGGGCGACATGTTCACTGCCGGCAACGACGTCGGCGAGTTCGCCGCAGTTGCCGCCGGCAAGTCCGAAGGCAGCCGCAACGTCGTGCGCTTCATCCAGTCGCTGGCCCGCTGCACGCGGCCGCTGGTTGCGGCCGTGCAGGGCCGTGCCGTTGGCGTCGGCACCACGATGCTGCTGCATTGCGATCTCGTCGTGCTTGCCGAGGACGCGCAATTGTCGACGCCGTTCGTCAGCCTCGCGCTGGTGCCGGAGGCTGCGTCCAGCCTGTTGATGCCGGCACGCATCGGCTACGCCCGCGCCTACGAGATGTTCGCGCTCGGTGAGGCCGTTCCTGCCAAGTCGGCGCTGGAATGGGGCCTCGCCAACCGCGTGGTGCCGCTCGACAAGCTCGATGCCGAGGCGCTCGCGCTCGCCCAGCGTCTCGCCCGCCAACCGGCCGGTGCCCTCATCGCGACCAAGCGGTTGATGCGCAACGGCGAGGCACTGGTCGCGCAGATGCAGGCCGAGGGCGAGCAGTTCGCGCAGCGCCTGCGTACCGCCGAGGCGCGCGAGGCGTTTACGGCGTTTGCCGAGCGCCGGCCGCCGGACTTCACGAAGGTGGCGTGAGCCGGCTGCCTAAAAAGGCGGCAACTCCGGGAGGCATATCACTTGAGATAAACCTTAACGAAAATTTGGCATGTTGCCGTGCAAGATGACTGCTCGCGACAAGCAGGTCTTCGGTCCATGTCAATTCTTAAGAAATCGGTAAGCACGCTTCTCCTGGTCTTGATGGCTCTGCTGGCGGCTAGCGCGCTCACCAGCACGGCGATCCAGATGGCCGGAGCATTCGGCCGCTACAGCGACAGTCTCGAGACGGCCCGGCTTGCCGCCGCCGACAAGGCGATCTTCCATGGCGTGGTCGCGCTGCGCAACAATCGCGGCGACGCCCAGAGTGCGTTGCTCGGCGAGGACGATCCACGCGCCAAGCTCGATGCCGCCGATAAGGCCGAACACGCCGGCTATGACGCGATTGTCGCTGCGCTCGCGACGGTCGAATTCGCCCGGCGCGACGAGCTCGCCAGCACGCTGAAGCAGCGCTGGAGCGAGGCTGCACCGAAATTCCAGCTTTTCTACGACGAGGCGAAGCAGCCGCGCGCCGAGCGCAAGCTGGAGCGTACCAGCATCTGGTACGATTCCATCACCAAGGTGATCGATACCGCCAACCTGGTCTCCACCGCGGTGTCGAACCGCGCCTGGATCAACGATCCGTTCATCGCCCGCATGATTCAGGTCCGCCGGCTCGCCTGGTAGGTGCGCGACCGCTACGGCATCCCGTGCTCGACGCTGCGGCCGAACGTCAACACCAGCAAGCCGCTCGACGAAAACCAGAAGCAGACGGTGGCCGGCTGGAACGGAACCGTTGCCGTCGGCTGGACCGGCATGGACGAACTGCTGGCCGCGCCCGACGTGGCCGCAGATCTGGTCGAGGCGGCGAAGGAGGCGCGGGCAAAGACCGACGGCGCGCTCAAGAAGATGGGAGAGATCACCAGGAATTTCGACGGCAGCGGCAAGCCCGCGATGCCCGCTGCGGAGTGGAATGCGCTGTGCCAGTCACCCTTCGCATCCATCGTCGCGATCGCCAGCAAAGCGCTCGACCTGTCGATCGCGCACGCCGAGGCCGTGCAGGCGAAGGCCCTGACCAATCTCATCGTGCAGTCTTTCGCGTTCCTGCTCGCGCTGGCCGTGATCCTGGCCGCCGTGTTCGTGGTGCGCAATCGCCTCATGCGGCCGGTGCGCGCAATCCTCAACGCGATCGCGCGCATCAGCGCCCGCGACTATGCGACACCGGTTCCGCAATCCCGGCATCCCGACGAGTTCGGCACCATGGCTGCTGCGCTCGAAAGCCTGCGTGAGAGCGCGGCGACCGCGGAACGGCTGGGCCAGGAACGCGAATCGCAGCAGGCGCTTCAGCTCGCCCGCTCCGGCACCGTCGATGCGGCCTGCCGCAGCTTCGACGATACCGTGCAGGCGGTCATCCAGAGCGTCGTGGCCTCGACGCGGGAGCTCGACGCGACCGCGACCGGCGTACGCTCGCTGGTCCTGGAATCGAGCAGCCAGACCGCCGCGGTCTCGTCCGCGGCCGAGCAAGCCACCAACAACCTCGAGACCATCGCGGCCGCGACCGAGGAGCTTTCCGCATCCGTCGGGGAGATCTCCGCACAGGTACAGTCGAGCGCACGCGAGGCCCGCGAGGCCGTGGCACAGGCCGAGCAAACCAACGCCATCGTCGAGATCCTCGATCAGACCGCGAGCCGCATCGGCGAGGTCGTGAAGATGATCAACGCCATCGCGGCCCAGACCAACCTTCTGGCGCTGAACGCCACCATTGAAGCTGCGCGCGCAGGCGAGGCCGGCCGCGGCTTCGCCGTGGTCGCCGGCGAGGTCAAGAGCCTCGCCTCCCAGACGGCCACAGCGACCGAAGAGATCTCGCGCCAGGTCGAGGAGATCCAGGGGGCCACCGGCCAGGCCGTCACCGCGATCCGCTCGATCGGCGGCGCCATCAGTGGCATCGACGAGAAGATGACGGCAATCGCCGCCGCCGTCGAGCAGCAGCGCGCGGCCACCACCGAGATCTCGCGAAATTTCCAGCAGGCAGCCCAGGGCACCCGCGAGGTCACCGACACCATCGGCAGCGTCGCGAGGCTCAACCAGGAGACCGGCAACGCCGGCACGGTGCTGTCGGACTCCGTCAAGAAGATGTCGGCCGATGCCGATCGTCTCCGCGTCGCGGTCGAAGGCTTCTTGGGAGCCGTGAAGACGGCATAATCTCGTCGTCTCTTCATCAGGTGTCGCGCGGGGCATTGCCGCCGGTCCGCGCGACGGGTAGATGTGTCAGCCACGCCGCGCGAGCGCGGCGACGGACGTAAGACACATCAGGGATGGAGAGTTCGATGCCGGTCACCCCCCACAAGGCCCAGCGCCCGTATCGCGGCGTGTTCCCGGTCGCGCCCACCATCTTCGACGAGCGCGGCGAGCTCGACCTCGAGGGCCAGCGCCGCTGCATCGACTTCATGATCGATGCCGGCTCACACGGTCTCTGCATCCTCGCCAATTTCTCCGAGCAGTTCGTGCTCACCGATGCCGAGCGCGAGACCGTGATGCATACGGTGCTGGAACATGCCGCTGGCCGGGTCCCCGTGATCGTCACCACGACGCATTTCAGCTCGGCCGTGTGCGCCGCGCGCAGCAAGCAGGCCGAAGCGGCGGGGGCCGCCATGGTGATGGTGATGCCGCCCTATCATGGCGCGACCTTCCGCGTGCCGGAGAAGGGCATCGTCGAGTTCTTCAAGGTGCTCTCGGGCGCGATCGACATTCCCATCATGATTCAGGATGCGCCGGTGGCGGGCACGCCGCTCTCGGTCGAGCTGCTGGCGCGGCTGTCGCGCGAATTCTCCAACATCCGCTATTTCAAGATCGAGGTGCCGGGCGCGGCTTCGAAGCTCCGCAGCCTGATCGAGGCCGGCGGCAAGGATATCGAAGGTCCCTGGGACGGCGAGGAGGCGATCACGCTGCTGGCCGATCTCGACGCCGGCGCCACCGGCGCCATGACCGGCGGCGGCTATCCCGACGGCATCCGCCAGATCATCGATCCCTATTTCGCCGGCGATCGCGAGAAGGCGAAGGCCGCCTATGAACGCTGGCTGCCGCTGATCAACTACGAAAACCGCCAATGCGGACTGATCGCCTGCAAGGTCATGATGCAGGCCGGCGGCGTGATCAAATCCGAGATGGTACGGCATCCCTTGCAGCCGCTGCATCCGGCGACGCGCGCCGGCCTGCTGGAACTCGCCAAGGAACGCGACGCGCTGGCGCTGCGGTGGGGGAAGTAGCGGCGCCAGACATTCATTGTCGTCCCGGACAAGCGCGCAAGAAGCGCGCGCAGATCGGGGATCCATATCCACAGGGAGTGGTTTGGCGAAGACTTTGGGTTACCAGCTCGCGCCAAACTTCTCGCTGCGGATACGGGTCCTGGCCCCCGTGCGCAATTGCGCACCAGGCCGGGACGACACCGGATGTGAGCTACGAGCTCCGGCCGTATTCCGCCGGGCTGAAGGCGTCGAATTAGCGCGGCTCCAGGCCGTTTCCCGCAGCTCCGCGATGGCATATTGTACGCCCGCCAACCAGGCCCCGCGGAGCAATCTCGAAACGTCGCCCAACACCTCTTCATTATGCCGTTATCCCGAGCCAAGTTGGCGCGAACCGACAGAACAGGGAGGCAGTGCCATGACGATGAGGCCGGATCCCACCTTTCACGCATCGCCCAAGCTTGCGATGGAAGCACCTGCGGAGAACTTTGCCTACACGTTGCTGCTCAGTCCGGATTTCTCGAAGCCGGATGCTCTCGCGGTCATCGACGTCAAGCCGGGATCGCCGACCTACAGCCAGATCGTCCACACCGTGACGATGCCCAACAAGGGCGATGAGTTTCATCATTTCGGCTGGAATGCTTGCTCCTCGGCCTTGTCGCCGCTGGCGGGACATGCCTTCATCGAGCGGCGCTATCTCATCATCCCAGGGCTCCGCTCGTCGCGAATCTACATCATCGATACCAAGCCCGATCCGACCAAAGCCAGGATCCACAAAATCATCGAGCCGGAGGAAGTCTTCAAGAAGACCGGCTACTCGCGGCCGCACACGATCCATTGCGGGCCGGACGGCATTTACGTGAGCACGCTGGGCGGCGGCGGCAAGGACGGCACCAACGGTCCTCCCGGCGTTTTCATCATGGATTGCGAGACCTTCGAGGTGCTGGGTCGATGGGAGATCGACCGCGGTCCGCAGACACTGCATTATGATTTCTGGTGGAACCTGCCGCGCGACTACATGGTGACGAGCGAATGGGCATTGCCGCCGCAGTTCGAGAACGGGATCGTCCCGGAAGATCTGCTGTCGAACAAATATGGCCATCGTCTCCACTTCTGGGATCTTCGCGCCCGTCGCAACGTCCAGACCATCGACCTCGGCGCCAATCATCAGATGGCGCTGGAGGTGCGACCGGCGCACGATCCGGTTCGCGAGTACGGCTTCGTTGGCGTCGTGGTCGACACCACCAACCTTGAAGCATCGATCTGGACCTGGTGGCGCGAAGGCGGGACATTCCATGCCGAGAAGACGGCGACGATCCCACCCGAGCCCGCGCCCAAGGAGAAGCTCCCGCCGCTGCTGCAGGGATTTGGCGCCGTGCCGCCGCTGGTGACCGACATCGACCTGTCGATGGACGACCGGTTTCTCTACGTCTCGTGCTGGGGCACGGGTGAAATGCGCCAGTATGACGTCAGTGATCCGCGCCAGCCGAAGCTTGCGGGCTCCGTCCACATCGGCGGCATCGCGCGCCGCGCGCCCCATCCAAACGGTAAGCCATTTGCGGCGGGTCCGCAGATGGTCGAGATCAGCCGCGACGGCAAGCGCGTCTACTGGACCAATTCGCTCTATTCCACCTGGGACGACCAGTTCTATCCCGATGGGGTTCCGGGCGTGGAGGTCATGGCCAATGTCGGTCGCAACGGCGGCCTCGAGCTCGACAAGAACTATTTCGTGAGCTTCCCCGACGGATATCGTGCGCACCAGATCAGGCTCGAGGGCGGCGATTGTTCGACGGACTCCTTTTGCTATCCGTCGGTCTAGATTGGGGGCACGCGAGCCCGGCACTCGGCTGGCTGTGGCTCGCTCTTGTTGCGAGCGGTCTCTACCACGGGATCAATCCTGGCATGGGATGGCCGCTCGCCGTTTCGGCGGGGCTCATGGACAAGAGCCCGCGCGCGCTCCTCCGCGCCTTGTGGGCCCTGTCGGCCGGGCATCTCGTGGCCACGCTTCTCGTGCTGCTGCCATTCGCGTTCCTGCTCGTGCTGGCGGAGTGGCAGCGTCCGATCCAGCTGGTCGCGAGCCTTCTCGTCATCGGCTTCGGCGTCTATCGGTTGATCGTTCGGCGCCATCCCCGCGCGCTGGCACGAATCCCGCCGACACAATTGGCGCTCTGGTCGTTTGCCGTCGCCATTGCTCACGGCGCCGCGTTGATGCTGGTGCCGATCTATCTCGGGCTTTGCCAGGCCTTCGAGCTCGATGCCGGCCATGAGGCGGCGGGCGAGTTGATGAAGGCGAGTGTCGGGATGGCGGTGCTGGTGTCCCTGGTGCACGTTGCCGCCATGATCAGCGCCGGCGGATCTCTGGCGTGGCTGGTCTACCGCTATTTGGGATTGAAGTTCGTTTCGCGAAGCTGGTTCAACCTGGATGCAGTCTGGGCGACCAGCCTCGTTCTGGTCGGCGCGGTGGCGCTCGCCTTCAATCTTGCGAGCTGGCGCTGAGGTCTACCGTGCCAGAGCCCATTCGCCGATGATGCGGAATCTTTCCTTTGCGTCATCCTGCTTGAACAGCGCGATGCGATCGATCTCAAGCGCATCGAGCTTCAACGCCGCAAACCGCCCCCGCAGCATCTGCAGAATCGGCCCGCGCCGCTCCGCATCGAGCCGTCCCGTCAGCGTCATGTGGAAGCGGAATTCTTCCATGACGTAAGGATAGCCCCAGCGGTCGAGATAGTCGCGCTGTCGCTCGCCGAGCTTTTCGGGCTTGCGCCGTGCGCGATCTTCCGGCGTCAGCGGCGCACGGAAAGCGTCGAAATCGCGGACGCTGTCGGCCGCCAGCTCCTGGAGCGTATCGACCGGCTCGGCCGGAATGACGGCGATGAAGCCGCTGATGGCATCGACGACGGGACGGATCACCGGAAGCGGCCGTGCCCTGCCGGCGAAGGCCGCACACGCGGCCATCAGCTCGGCTTCGGTCTTGTTTAACGCCAGAGTCATGGGCGCCTTCAGCGTGGCATGAAAGCCGTATTTGCGGGGATCTGCGCTGATGTCACGCCAGTCCGGCGCAATTTGCAGCGCCTCGCGCGGGAACGGCAGCTCGTCGCCGGTATAGGCATCGTAGCCGAGCAGCTCGGCGCCGAAGCGGGAGAGGGCGCTGTCGGCGCCTGCGGCAAAATAGACCGCGTAGCGGGGAAATCCTGTCATTCGTCTCAGCATAGCGGTTTTACGCGGCGACGACAGCCTCGCGCGGCGCCGCCACGGCGGTGAGCAGCCGTGTCGCATCGGTGAGATGCACGAGCTTGCCGCCCGAGATCACCGCGATCAGCCGCGGCCGCAGCTTGACGCTGTCGTCGACGAGGAGAATGTCGGCGCGGCGTCCCTCCGCGAGGGTGCCGCGATCGGTGAGGCCGGTCGCGCGGGCAGGACTGGCGGAGACCAAATCCCAGGCCTGTGCCAGCGGCACCACACCATCTGCCGCGAGCCGGAATGCGGCGAGCAGCTGTGCGGGATAATAATAGTCTGACGCCAGCACCGAGCAGAGCCCCTTGGCGATCATGTCGGATGCCCTGGTCCAGCCGGTGTGGCTGCCGCCGCGCACGACGTTCGGCGCACCATAGACGATGGCATCGCCGTGGCTGGCTGCCGCCCGCGCCGTCTCCTCGTTGATCGGAAACTCCGCGATTCTCGCGCCGAGCTCGCGAAACGCATGCCGCATCGCCGGCGTTGCGTCATCGTGCGAGAGCATCCGCACCTCCGCCGCGCGGGCAGAAGCGGCCAGGCGCGACACCGAAGCCGGCACCTCGTCGGCGCGCGAGATCACGCGCTCGACCAGCAGGTCGAATTCTTCGCTCGAAAGGCCGGTGCGCTCCACCATCCGGTTGCGCTTGCGCGGTTTGGCCATGTCGGCGACGGTGCCGTCCATGTGGTCGTTGAAGGCGAGCAGGTCGACCCGGCCTTCGGCGAGCCATTGGGCGATCTCGGCCTCCGCGTCGAGATTGTAGGTCTCGTGGCGCAGATGGAAGCGGATGTCGGCGGCGAATTGCGGACGCTGCCGCTCGATTGCCTCCATCAGGCCACGTGCATTGTCGGCACTACGCAGGCCCGGCTCCCACGAGCAGGTCGCGGCGTGAAACACGGTGGTGATGCCGTTGCTGATCGCCTGGCGGTCGCTGTCGGCGAGCGCGACGTCGATCGGAAAATCGACGCCGGCGCGCGGCATCATCTGTCGCTCGAAGGCATCGCCGTGCAGGTCGACGATGCCGGGCAGCAACAGCAGGTTACGTGCATCAATCGCCAGCCCGGCCCGGCCGCGAGAAGCGCCCATCTCCGCAATGTCTGTCCCGGACACGAGAAGTGAGGTTTCGATGAGCTCGGCGCCGATCAGGGCCCGGCCGCCTTCAAGGAATATGTCTGTCACGCGACTGCGCTTCGTTTGCTGGCAGGAGAATTGGTGAGAGAGCCCGCCCGTGCTTCGTATGTCGAAAGAAAATCTTCAATCCCGAGCTTGCGGAAATCGGGCAGCGCCTCGCGCAATTTGTCGTGATCCCAGTCCCACCAGGCGAGCTTCCCGAGGCGCCCCGCGATCTCCTCCGAGAACCGCCGCCGTACGATCCGGGCCGGATTGCCGGCGACGATGGTGTAGGCCGGCACGTCCTTGGTGACGATGGCGCCGGCTGCGATCACCGCGCCGGTGCCGATGCTGCGGCCCGGCAGCACGATCGCGCCGTGGCCGATCCAGACGTCGTGGCCGACATGGACATGATGCTGGCGCCGCCAGTCGAAGAACTCGGCATCGTCGCTCTCGCCTTCGAAATAGGCGCTCGAACGATAGGTGAAATGCGCCTGCGTCGCGCGATGCATCGGATGGTTGCCGGGGTTGATGCGCGTCATCGCCGCGATCGAGCAGAATTTTCCGATGGTGCTGTAGGTGATCTGCGCATCGTTCACGACATAGGAGTAATCGCCCATCGCGACGTCATGCAGGATGGTGCGCGCGCCGACCTCGGTATAGGCGCCGAGCCTCGTCTCATGCAGCTTGGCCGAGGGATCGACGGTCGGCTGAACCGAAAGAGCTTTGGCGACCATGTTGCATCCGAACTGCGAGGGCGGGCGTTTCTCTTCGGGCGGCTGGATGACGGTGTCATGACAACGAGATGACAGGGGATGACGTGCGTAGGATCGCCGCACCGCAGCGCGTGTGTCACACAAGTGTTAAGCACGGGCGTTAGCGGTTGGCTCCAGCTACTCTGGAGCCCTGTATGCTGGTGGTTGAAGGTCTGACGTGTCGCTTCGGCGCGAAAGCCGCGGTGGACGACGCTTCGTTTCAAATTTCCCCCGGCGGCTTCGTCGGTGTGATCGGGCGATCCGGCGCCGGTAAGTCGACATTGCTGCGGACCATCAACCGCCTGGTGACGCCGACCGGGGGCCGCATCCTGTTCGACGGCGTCGACGTCACCTTGCTGCGCGGCAAGGAGCTGCGGCAGTGGCGCGCGCGCTCGGCGATGATCTTCCAGCAGTTCAACCTGGTCGGCCGGCTCGATGTTCTGACCAACGTCCTGATGGGGCGGCTTGCGACGATGCCCGCCTGGCGCTCGTTGTCGCAGGCCTGGCCCGAGCAGGACAAGGCGCTGGCGATGTCCGCGCTCGAGCAGTTCGACATTGCCTCGCTCGCCGCCCAGCGCGCCGACCAGCTCTCCGGCGGTCAGCAGCAGCGCGTCGCGATCGCCCGCGCGCTGGTGCAGCAGCCCGACATCATCCTCGCCGACGAGCCGATCGCCTCGCTCGATCCGCGCAACACCAAGATCGTCATGGATGCACTGCTGCGCATCAACAAGCATTTCGGCATCACCGTGCTCTGCAACCTGCATTCGCTCGATCTCGCCCGCACCTATTGCGACCGCCTGATCGGCATGGCCGCGGGCCGCGTGGTGTTCGATGGTGCGCCGTCCGCGCTGACCGATCACGTGGCGCGCGAGCTCTACGATCTCGAAGCCGCCGACGTCATGGGCGGCATGCCTGTACCGGCGCCCGAGGGCGTTCCGGCGCTCGGGACGGCCGCGGCGGCCTGAGCCTCGCCTGTTTAGTTCAAGTCTTTGCGTCAACCGACCTCAACCGATGAAGAGGATACCATGATCACTCGCAGACTGATCCTTGCCGGCGCCGCCGCGCTCGCGTTCACGGCGTCCGCCTCGGCGAACGACTGGAAGGCCAAATATCCCGAACTGACCTTTGCGGTCGTGCCGGCCGAGAACGCCTCCGGCGTCACCGAGCGCTGGACCCCGTTCGTGGAATACCTCTCGAAGCAGCTGGGCGTGAAGGTCACGCTGCGCATCGCCAACGACTATGCCGCTGTGATCGAAGGCCAGCGCGCCGGCAACATCCACATCGCGAGCTACGGCTCGGCCTCGTTCGCCCGCGCCCGCCTGACCGGCGTCAAGACCGACGCGTTCGCCAACGACATCAATGCCGACGGTTCGACCGGCTATTACTCGGTGTTCTTCGTCAAGGCGAGCAGCTCCTACAAGAAGGTCGATGATCTCAAGGGCAAGAACCTGGGCCTGGTCGACCCGAACTCGACCTCGGGCAACAACGTGCCGCGCTTCGAGCTCGACAAGATGAGCATCCACGATGCCGAGGGCTATTTCGGCAAGGTCGTCTTCACCGGCAGCCACGAGAATGCGATGCTCGCGCTGGCGCAAGGCACGGTCGACGTCGCCGCCAACCAGTGGACCAGCGACGACGATTCCACGCTGGCGCAGATGCTGACCAAGGGCATGCTGAAGAACGCCGACGGCTCGGCGATGAAGAAGGACGATTTCCGCATCATCCACAAGTCGGCGCCGATCATCAACGGTCCCTATGCCTACAATTCCGACCTGCCCGACGACGCCAAGGCCGCCATCGCCAAGGCTTTCTTCGACGCGCCGGCCAAGGACAAGGCCGCGTTCGATCGCCTGTCGGACGGCCAGAAGAAGGGCTTTCATCCCGCCACCACCAAGGACTGGGATGGCACGATCGAGCTGATCAAGTTCGTCGATGCGCTCCGCAAGAAGAAGGCGTCCTGAGTCATCGGGACGATGCACCCGAGCCGGGTCCTAGGACCCGGCTCTTTCTTTGACGGGACCTGTTTCGATCGATGACGACAGCGGTTTCGATCCTCCCCGAGCAGCAGCTTGCCGCGCTCAATGCCGCCTATCGCCAGGCGGTCTCGCGCAGGCGGCTCCGTCTCCTGTTGGGAGCCGCGGTCTTCGCCGCAGCGCTGGTGCTCGCCGCGATCGGCGCCGAAGTGAATTTGCATACCCTGTTCACCTATTTCGGCAATTTCGTCAGCTATTTCGACCGCATCCTCACGCTCGACAGCGGCCAGCGGGTCTGGACCGATGTCGGCGAGTGGTTCTGGGGCTGGCGCAAATGGCTGAAGATGCTGGGTGAGACCCTGCTGATCTCCTATGTCGGCACGCTGATCGGCGCGACATTGGCCTTCGCCCTCAACTTCTTCGCGGCCGAGAACACTTCGCCCGCGCCCTGGCTTCGCTTCGTCGTGCGGCGCCTGCTCGAATTCGCCCGCACCGTCCCCGGCATCGTCTTCGCGCTGGTCTTCGTCATCGCCTTCGGGCTCGGACCGATGGCCGGCGTGCTGGCGATTGCTATCCACTCCACCGGCGCACTGGGAAAACTGTTCTCGGAGATCGTCGAGAATGCCGACATGAAGCCGGTGGAGGGCATTCGCTCGACAGGTGCGAGCTGGCTCTCCTGCATGCGTTTTGCGGTCGTACCGCAGGTGACGGCGGGCTATGCCAGCTATGCGCTGCTGCGCTTCGAGATCAACGTCCGCGAGGCCTCGGTGATGGGCTTCGTCGGCGCCGGCGGCATCGGCCAGGAGCTCGTCGTCGTCATCCGCAAGTTCTATTACTCCGACGTCAGCGCCATCCTGCTCACCATCGTCGTCACCGTCTTCATCATCGACATCACGACCGGCTGGCTGCGCGGCCGCCTGTTCGGCGAGGAGGCGCGGACGTGACGAGGCCGCAGCAGGTCGATACCGCGCAAATTCGCGCGCGCTACCCTGACGTGTTCGACCGGCCCGCCTCGGCGCGGCTCGCCACGCCGGCGATGATCGTGGCGGCGTTGGCGATCCTCGCTTACGGCCTCGTCGATCTCGATTTCTCGCCGTCGCGCTTCTTCGCCGGCCTCAGCCAGCTCGGCTGGATCAGCCTGATGATGATCCCGCCGGATCCCGGCTCTTCGCTGCCGGTCTATCTGAAGGCGCTGGGCGAGACGCTGTCGATCGCGCTGCTCGGCACCACGCTCGCCGCGGTCTTCGCGCTTCCAATCAGCCTGCTCGCGGCGCGCAACGTCGTGCCGTCGAACATCCTGCGCTTTCCCGTCCGGCGCTTGCTCGATTCGATCCGCGGCATCGACACGCTGATCTGGGCGCTGGTGTGGATCAACGTGGTCGGGCTCGGCCCGTTCGCCGGCGTGCTCGCGATCGCCGTGTCGGATTTCGGTGCGTTCGGAAAGCTGTTCTCGGAGGCGATCGAGGGCGCCGACCAGAAGCAGGTCGAAGGCATCCGCGCCTCCGGCGGCAGCGCGCTGCACGAGATCCGCTTCGGCCTGTTGCCGCAGGTCCTGCCCGTCATCGCCGGCCAGGTGCTCTACTTCATCGAATCCAACACCCGCTCGGCCACCATCATCGGCATCGTCGGCGCCGGCGGCATCGGCCTCCAGCTCGCCGAGCAGATTCGCGTGCTGGAGTGGCAGAAAGTGTCGTTCCTGATCCTGATGATCCTGGTCGCCGTCGCCGCAATCGATTTCATCTCGGGCAAGCTGCGGTTTGCCATCATCGGCCGGCGGGCGGTGGCGTAGGCGGCTCTCTTCCTTCCTTGTGGGAGAAGGTGGCGCGAAGCGCCGGATGGGGGGTACGTGTCCTCGGTGCCGTAGGGTGGTCAACGCGTAGCGTGCCCACCGCTTCTGATGATCGAGAAAGATCGTGGGCACTCCCACAAGGGGAGAGGGGAAGAGGCCTACGACTCCACCAGAAACTCGACCCGCTCCGCGGCAAAGCGCGAATGCTTCGTCACCAGCGGCTTGCCCGTGAGATCGTGGTCGGTGGCATCGACCACCAGGATCGGCCGTCCCAGCGCAAGATCGAGTCTTGCGGCGTCGGTCGCGTCGACGATGCCGGCGGTGATCCGGGTCGCGCCGCGGCGATAATCGCGGATGCCGTAATGCGCGAGCAATTTCGTCATCGAGCGCGTCGCCGCGAACACGGCGCCCGCGTCCGGAAACAGCTCGGCCGAGAGCCAGGTCGTGGACACGCAGATCGGCGTACGGTCGGCGAGGCGGATCGCCTCGATCCGCACCAGGGGCCCGCCGGTCTTCAATCCCAGCTCCCGCGCGAGCTCGCGCGTCGCGACGTCATCGGTCGCCTCGATCAGCCGGCCATGCGGCTCGCGTCCGCCCGCGCCGACGATCTCTGAGAAGCGCGTGCGCGAGCGCAGGGGATAGGCGAGCTTCTGTGCCTCGACATAGGTTCCGCTGCCGCGCTCGGCGCGCACCAGGCCGCGCTCGGCAAGCGCGGCCAGCGCGCGGCGCACGGTGTGGCGGTTGACGCGATAGGTTTCCGCGATCTCCATTTCGCCCGGCAATTTGTCGCCGGCCGCAAAGCGGCCGTCGGCGATGCCGCGCTCGATGCCGTCGGCAACGAGGCGCCACAGCGCGACTCCCGAGGAGGCTGTGTCCTGCATGCTCATGTCGCGGGAAACCTACTCCAGAAATCACATCATTGTCACGAAACAGTCATGGCGCGTCCGTATGAAGTTGTCTATTATCATAGACAACTTCGATCCGGCAAGTTTTCTAGAAGGTTCGGTGGACCAGGTGACGCAGCACAACAACCAGCAAGCCCAGCGCAAGGCCGCCATGGCCGTGCTGGCGCACGCGGAGGCGGGCGAGATCGCCGCTCGCCTCCGCAACTTCACCCTCCCGGCCCATCAGGATCTGCGCGCGCCCGAAAACGGGCTGGTCATGCTGCGCGGCCGGATCGGCGGCGACGGGGCGCCGTTCAATCTCGGTGAAGCCACGGTGTCGCGCGCGGCGGTGCGGCTTGCGAGCGGCGAGGTCGGCTTCGGCTACACGCTCGGCCGCGACGGTGAGAAGGCGCGGCTGATCGCGCTGTGCGATGCGCTGGTGCAGTCCCGCGATTTCGGCGGGCTCGTCGAGCGTGGCGTTATCGCGCCGTTGCGCGAGCAGCTTATGGTCAGGCGCAGGCAGGCGGCGGAAGAGACCGCCGCGACGAAGGTTGATTTCTACACCATGGTGCGCGGTGAGGGGTGAGATCATGACCACGATTGCGGAGCTGCCGCCGGGTTTCGCCGACAAGGTGTTGTCGGCGCAATCGACCTTTCGCTCGGTCATGGATGCCATGGCGCGGCCGGGCTCCGTCCAGCAAATCGTGCCGATGGTCGGCACGCCAGGGCCGATGATGCGCGGCACCGCCGCGATCGCGCTGACGCTGTTCGACCACGATACGCCGCTCTGGCTCGACGCGCGAATGGCGGAGAGCTCGGATGTGACGAAGTGGCTGAAGTTCCACACCGGTGCGCCGGTCGTGCAGGACGCCTCGATCGCGAGTTTTGCGCTGATCGGTGATGGCGATGCGCTGCCTTCGCTCGAGCGATTCGCGCTCGGCACCAGCGAGTATCCGGACCGTTCGACCACGGTGATCATTCAGGTCGATAGCCTGAACTCGGGGCGCAGCTTCGAGCTGCGCGGCCCCGGCATCGGTGGGGTCGCGACGCTGCAGGCGTCGATCAAGCCTCTCGATCTGTTCGAGCGGCTGCGTATGAACGAAGCACTGTTTCCGCGCGGCATCGATGTGGTGCTGGTCGCCGATGATGCCGTGGTCGCGATCCCCCGCACCACGCGCGTCGTGAGCAGGGGAATCTGAAGCATGTATGTCGCAGTCAAAGGCGGCGAACGCGCCATCGAGAACGCCCATCGCCTGCTCGCACATAAGCGGCGCGGCGATCAAAGCGTTGCGGAAATCTCCCTCGACCAGATCTCGGAGCAGCTTGGCCTCGCCGTCGATCGCGTCATGAGCGAAGGCTCGCTCTATGACCGCGAGCTCGCGGCGCTGGCGATCAAGCAGGCGCGCGGCGATCTGATCGAGGCGATCTTCCTGGTTCGCGCCTTCCGCGCCACCTTGCCGCGCTTCGGCACCAGCGAGCCGGTCGACACCGGCGCCATGCAGGTGCAGCGGCGGGTGTCCGCGACCTTCAAGGACATTCCGGGTGGCCAGATCCTCGGGCCCACCTTCGACTACACGCACCGCCTGCTCGATCCCTCGCTCGCGCAAGGCGTCGTGCCGCAGGTTCCGTCGACGGCCGAAGCATCCACAGCGCCGACGCCGCGCGTGACGGATATTCTGGGCCGCGACGGGCTGATCGAATCCTCGCCCGAAGCCGAGGACGGCGCCAGCGTCGGCGATCTCACCCGCGAGCCGCTGAATTTTCCGGCCGACCGCGACCTGCGCCTGCAGAACCTCGCGCGTGGCGACGAAGGCTTTCTCCTCGCGATGGGCTATTCCACCCAGCGCGGCTACGGCCGCAACCATCCTTTTGTCGGCGAGATCCGCTTCGGCGAGGTCGAGGTCGAATTTCTCGCGGAAGAGGTCGGCTTCGCCGTGCCGCTCGGCGCGATCGAACTCACCGAGTGCCAGATGGTCAACCAGTTCAAGGGGTCTGCGACGGAGGCTCCGTGCTTCACCCGCGGCTACGGCCTCGCCTTCGGCCAGAGCGAGCGCAAGACCATGTCGATGGCGCTGGTCGATCGTGCGTTGCGCGCCCGCGAGCTCGGCGAGGAGGTGCGTGCGCCGGCGCAGGACGAAGAGTTCGTGATGTCGCATTCGGACAACGTCCAGGCCACCGGCTTCGTCGAGCATCTGAAGCTGCCGCACTATGTCGACTTCCAGTCCGAGCTCGGCCTCCTGCGCAAGCTGCGCCAGGAGTTTGCCGAGGCCAATACGCCGGATGCCATGAAGGAGGCCGCGGAATGAACGCGCCCGCCTACAACTTCGCCTATCTCGACGAGCAGACCAAGCGGATGATCCGCCGCGCGATCTTGAAGGCGATCGCGATTCCCGGCTATCAGGTGCCGTTCGCCAGCCGCGAAATGCCGATGCCCTATGGCTGGGGCACCGGCGGCGTGCAGGTGACCGCAGCGCTCCTTGGACCGCAGGACGTCTTGAAAGTGATCGACCAGGGCTCCGACGACACCACCAACGCGATCTCGATCCGCAAGTTCTTCGCCAAGACCGCCGGTGTTGCCACGACGACGGCGACGGACGAAGCGACGGTGATCCAGACCCGCCACCGCATCCCGGAGAAGGCGCTGAACGAAAACCAGGTTCTGGTCTATCAGGTGCCGATCCCGGAACCCCTGCGTTTCCTCGAACCGCGCGAGACCGAGACGCGGCGCATGCATGCGCTCGCCGAATACGGCCTGATGCATGTGAAGCTCTACGAGGACATCGCCCGCTTCGGCCACATCGCGACCGCCTACGCTTATCCGGTCAAGGTCAACGCGCGCTACGTGATGGACCCGTCGCCGACGCCGAAATTCGACAATCCCAAGATGGACAATTGCCCGGCGCTGCAATTGTTCGGCGCCGGCCGCGAGAAGCGCATCTACGCGATCCCGCCTTATACGCAAGTGGTCTCGCTCGATTTCGAGGACCACCCGTTCGAGCCCTACCGCTTCAACGCGCCCTGCGCACTGTGCGGTGCGGAGAATTCCTACCTAGACGAGATCGTCACCGACGACCAGGGCGGGCGGATGTTCGTCTGCTCGGACACCGATTATTGCGAGGGCCGCCAGGCCGCCGGCCATCGCGGCAGCCTCAGCGCCGCGCCGTACAAGGAGAAGGCGCAGGAGGCCTCGAATGGCTGATCAGAATCTGGTCGAGAACGACGAGCCGCTGCTGGTCGCGGAGTCCCTCAGCAAGTCGTTTGGCCGCATTGCCGCCTGCCGCGATGTGTCGTTCTCGCTCTATCCCGGCGAGGTGCTGGCGATCGTCGGTGAATCCGGCTCGGGCAAGTCGACGCTGCTGCAAATGCTGTCGGGCCAGCTCGCGCCGGGTTCCGGCCATGTCTCGTATCGGATGCGCGACGGTGTCACCCGCGATCTCTCGACGCTGGGCGAGGCCGAGCGTCGCTTCCTGTTCCGCACCGATTGGGGCTTTGTGCATCAGGATCCAGCACAGGGCCTGCGCATGGCGGTCTCGGCCGGCGCCAATGTCGGCGAGCGGCTGATGGCGGTGGGCTGGAATCACTACGGCCGCATCCGCGACACCGCGTCGGACTGGCTCACCCGCGTCGAGATCGACACAGCACGCATCGACGATGCACCGCGCACCTATTCCGGCGGCATGCGCCAGCGCCTCCAGATCGCGCGCAACCTCGTCACCGAGCCGCGCCTGGTGTTCATGGACGAGCCGACCGGCGGCCTCGACGTGTCCGTGCAGGCGCGCCTGCTCGACCTCCTGCGCAGCCTCGTTGCCGAGCTGCATCTCGCCGTCATCATCGTCACCCATGATCTCGCGGTCGCACGCCTGCTGTCGCACCGCGTGATGGTGATGAAGGGCGGCCGCGTCATCGAGACCGGTCTCACCGACCAGGTGCTCGACGACCCGCGCGAGCCCTATACCCAGCTCCTCGTCTCCTCGATTCTGCCGCCATGAGTTTTCCAATGACCGTCATGATCGACGTTACCGATGCGCAAAAGACGTTCACGATGCACCTGCAGGGCGGCATCGAACTGCCTGTCGTGCGCGGCGTGACCTTCCACGTCAATCCGGGCGAATGCGTCGTTCTGTCAGGCCCGTCAGGCGCCGGAAAATCGTCGATCCTGAAAATGATCTTCGGCAATTACCGCTGCGATAGCGGCCGCATCGGCATCCGCCATCGCGGCGCGCTGATTGATCTCGCCACCGCCGAGCCGCGGCAGATTCTCAACATCCGCCGTTCCACCATCGGCTATGTCAGCCAGTTCCTGCGCGCGGTGCCGCGCGTTGCCACCATCGACGTCGTCGCGGAGCCACTGATCGTCAACGGCATGAGCCGGGCCGAAGCGCAGCAGCGCGCTGGCAGCCTGCTGCATCGTCTGAACATTCCCGAGCGCCTCTGGCAGCTTCCGCCGGCAACCTTCTCCGGCGGCGAGCAGCAGCGCGTCAACATCGCGCGCGGCTTCATTTCGGACCTGCCGATCCTGCTGCTCGACGAGCCGACCGCCTCGCTCGATGCCGCCAACCGCGCTGTCGTGGTTGAGCTGGTTGCCGAGAAGAAGCGCAGGGGCGTCGCCATGGTCGCCATTGTCCATGACGACGAAATCCGTCATCTGATTGCCGACCGTATCGTCGACGTCACCAGCTTTGCCGCCGCGGCCTGAAGGAAGAGGGAAATGAACGCCAAGCCGAAGGACACATTGATCGCCAACGCCAGGATCGTGCTGGCCGACCGGGTGATCGAGCAGGGCTGGCTGGCTCTTGCCGACGGACGCATTGCCGAGATCGGCGATGGGACTGCGCCCGCCGGCGCCGAGGATGCCGGCGGTGACCTGATCATGCCCGGCCTGATCGAGCTCCACACCGACCATCTCGAAGCCCATTACGTGCCGCGGCCGAAGGTGTTCTGGAATCCGGTCGCCGCGGTCATCTCCTATGACGGCCAGCTCGCGACGTCAGGCATCACCACCGTGTTCGATTCGCTCCGCGTCTGGCGCGAGGACGGCGCCGAGGAGGTCGATGGCCGCGCCGGCGTGCTTGCCGCCGCGATCACCACCGCGCGCGAGGCCAGCCTGCTGCGCGCCGACCACTTCCTGCATCTGCGCTGCGAAATCCCGATGCCGAGCGTGGTCGAGGAGGCCAGGGAGCTGATCGACCGTCCCGACGTCAAGCTGATGTCGCTGATGGACCACACGCCGGGCCAGCGCCAGTTCCGCGACGAGGTCAAGCTGCGTGACTATTATCGCGGCAAGGGCGGCGGCAAGACCGATGCCGAGCTCGACGAGCTGTTCGCAAAGCGCTTCGAATATCAGAAGAAATATGCAGCGGCCAACATGCGCGAGATCGTGGCGCTGGCGCATCAGTACAACATTCCGCTGGCGAGCCACGACGACACCACCGAGGAGAACGTCGCCGACGCCGTGCGGGATCGTGTTTCGGTTGCCGAATTCCCGACCACGCTGGAGGCGGCGCGCGGCCTGCATCAGGCCGGCATCGACATTCTGATGGGGGCGCCGAACGTCGTGCGCGGCGGCTCGCATTCCGGCAACATCGCCGCAGTCGATCTCGCCCGCGAAGGCCTGCTCGACATCCTGTCGTCGGACTACATTCCGTCCAGCCTTCTCATGGCCGCGCTGCAACTGCCCGAGCATGTGCCCGCGATCAGCCTGCCGGCCGCGGTTCGCACCGTGACAAAGGCGCCCGCCGAGGCGGTCGGCCTCACCGACCGCGGCGAGGTCGCGACCGGCAAGCGTGCCGATTTGATCCGCGTGCATGTCGCAGGGCACATTCCCGTTGTCCGCAGCGTCTGGCGCGAGGGAAGCCGGGTCGTATGAGCAAGATGGTCACCACGGCGCAGGGGGAGGCGGGTAAGATCGGCCCCGGCCGGCTCGTGCTCGTGGTCGGCCCCAGCGGCGCCGGCAAGGATACGCTGCTGCGCCTCGCGCAGGCGGCCTGCATCGACGATCCCGAAATCGTCTTCCCGCGCCGCGTCGTGACCCGTGCATCGTCGTCCGATGAAGACAATATCGCGATGAGCCCGGACGAGTTCCGCCGCGCGCGCGAGCAAGGCGACTTCGCCGTGCACTGGGAGGCGCATGGGCACGCCTACGCGCTGCCGCTCGAAATCAACGATGACATCCGCGCGGGCCGCGCGGTCGTCGTCAATGTCTCACGCACCGTGATCGCCGCGCTGCGCGAGGCCTATGCTAATGTCGTTGTGGTTGCGATCACGGCGCCGCCCGATGTGCTGGCGCAGCGGCTCGCGGCGCGCGCCCGGCAAAGCGACGGCGACATCACCGAGCGGCTGTCGCGCAGCGTCGATGGTTCGTCGGCGCAGGCCGATGTCACCATCCTCAATGCCGGCAGTGCGGACTATCACGGCCGCCAGCTCGTGCGCGTGATCAGGAATGAAGGCTGGCAAGATTAGTTGCTGGCAACAACAAGGAGAGAGTGGAATGACGGTGATCGAAACGGTCGAACAGCTGGAGGCCATCTACGGCGCCACCAATGACGCCTCGACCGTGAAAGTCGCCGACCACGTCACGCCGCTCTACCGCATCTTCATCGAGAAGGCACCGTTCGCCGCGCTCGCCACCATCGGGCCGGAGGGCATCGACTGCTCGCCGCGCGGCGACTTGCCCGGCTTCGTCCGCATTCACGATCCCAAGACGCTGATGCTGCCGGACCGCCGCGGCAACAACCGGGTCGATTCCCTGCGCAACATCGTGCGCGATCCCAGGGTGTCGCTGATGTTCCTGATCCCCGGCTCCGGCAATGCCGTCCGCGCCAATGGTCGCGCGCATCTGTCGATCGATCCGGACGTGCTGGCCTCGTTCAAGGTTGATGGCAAGGCGCCGCGCAGTGTCATGGTGATGAACGTGGAGGAAATCTACTTCCAGTGCGCCCGCGCCATCGTCCGCTCCGATCTCTGGAATCCCGACAAGCGCGTCGATCCCAAGACGCTGCCGACGCCGGGTCAGATTCTCGCCGAGATGAGTGACAACAAGGTCGGCGGCGCGGAGTACGACCGCATCTGGCCGGAGCGCGCTGCCGCGACGATGTGGTGAGCGTCCGCTCTCTCGTCTCCCTCGCCCCGTTCTTACGGGAGAGGGCGGGATGAGGGGCCTCTCTCCGCACGTGAGATCGCCGTGGGACCTGTATCCCTCACCCGGATTGCATCTTCGATGCAATCCGATCTCTCCCCGCAAGCACCCCGCAAGCGGGGAGAGGTGAAGCAAGCCCGTCGCTCCGCTTCAGTTAAACGCCATCCCGCCGCTCAGCGCGACGGTCTGCCCGGTCATGTAGGCATTGTCGACCAGCAGCATCACGGCTTTCGCAACTTCCTCCGACGTGCCGAAGCGGCCGAGCGGGATGCGGCTGACGAGGCCGGGTTGGCCGCTCATCATGTCGGTCTCGATCAGTGAGGGCGCCACCGCATTGACGGTGATGCCTTCCTTCACCAGTCGCGCCGCATAGCCTCGCGTCAGCCCCTCCATGCCGGCCTTGGACGCATTGTAATGCGGGCCGATCGCGCCGGCGCCGCGCGCCGCACCCGAGGAGATGTTGACGATACGGCCCCATTTCCGCGCGCGCATCGTCGGCAGCACCGCCTGCGTACACAGAAAGGCGGATTTCAGATTGACCAGGATGGTGCGGTCGAAATCGTCTTCGGTGAGATCGTCGACGCTGCGTGTGATGGCGATGCCGGCGTTGTTGACGAGGATGTCGATTGGACCAAGCCCGGCCGTGACGCGCTCGATCATGCGGGTCACGGCTTCGCGCTGCGAGACGTCGGCGGCGACGACGATGGCGCGGCCGCCCCGCTTGCCGATCTCGCTCGCCAGTTGCTCGGCCTGGCCGATTCTTTCGCGGCAGTTGATCGCCACCGCCGCGCCTGCTTCGGCCAGCGCACGGCAGACGGCCGCGCCAATTCCGCGCGAGCCTCCGGTCACGAGCGCCGTGCGCCCCTTCAGAGCATCCGCCATGCCTGGAACCTCCCAATCATCCGCTTGCCTTGCATCGATCGTATCATGCTTGCAGCTCACGCGCGTTGAACTCATCGCGAGATGAATCCGTCTGCCGGTGCTTGCGGCGGGAGAAACGCCCCAGCGCATGTGTCGCAAATATGGATAGCCATTTCATTGACCAATCGCGCCAACCGCTTGATATTCAGAGCGTCAAGACTGCTCCTCGAGCCCAAGACCATGACAACCGATCGCCAGCGCAATCAGAACGACATGCAAGCATGCATGACGCGGTGCTGCTTCTCGGTGGCAACGGGCGCCTGTTGTTGTTGCTGATCGTCTCCTGGCAACACCGCACACCGAAAGACGCAAAAGAGGAACGCCGAAATTCCGGCGAGCGAGCAGTCATGTCCCAAGCCCAATCCAACGCCTACATCATCGAAATCCACGACCGCGCTGCCGGTATCATCACGAGAGATGAGCGCGGCTTCCGCTTCTTCTCCTCCGAGCGCCTGTTCGACAGCCTCGAGGGCCGCCAGTTCCGCTCGGCGCGAGAGGCCGAGCGGGCCGCCCGTGCCGTGTTGTCCGAGCGTAGCCGTCGCGCGAGCTCGCAACCTTCGCCAACTGATCTCACCGAAAGGGCCGCATTATGATCACCCGACGAAACATCCTAGCAACGACGCTCCTGCTCGCGACCGCCTTGGCCGCGCGCGCCGAGGACAAGCCGGCGGAAATCCGCATCGGCACGCAGAAGGGCGGCTTCTTCCCGGCGGTGCGCCAGCGCCAGACGCTCGAAAACGCCTTCAAGCCGCTCGGCATCGAGATCAAGTGGGTCGATTTCCAGTTCGGTCCGCCGCTGCTGGAGGCCATCAATGTCGGCAGCGTCGATTTCGGCTATGTCGGCGACTCCCCGCCGATCTTCGCGCAGGCCGGCGGCGCCAAGATACGCTACGTCGCCGCGGTGAAATCGGACGGCAACACCCAGGCGATTATCGTGCCGAAGGATTCGCCGATTCACTCGCTCGCTGATCTCAGGGGCAAGCGTATCGCCTTCGGTAAGGGATCGAGCGCGCATAATCTCCTCGTTGCGGCGCTCGAAAAGGCCGGCCTGTCCTGGTCCGACATCACGCCGGCGCCGCTCGCGCCGGCCGATGCGACGGCCGCCTTCGTCAAGGGCTCGGTCGATGCCTGGTCGATCTGGGATCCGTATCTGGCGCTTGCCGAATTGAAGGAGAACGCGCGCGTCATCGCCTTCGACAAGGACGTGCACAGGCCGAATGCGTTCTACATCGCCAACACCGATTTCGTGGAGAAGTATCCGGCGCTGGTCGCGAAGCTCAACACGACCTTCGCGTCCGAAGGCGTCTAGGCCAACGAGCACCACGAGGACGTCGCCAAAGCGCAGGCGGACGCGACCGGCGTCGACATCGAGGCCGTCAGGCGTTTCGTGGATCGCTCCAACTTCCGCGTCGTGCCGCTGGATGCCGAAATTGTCGCAAGCCAGCAGGCCGTCGCTGATCGTTTCGCAAAGCTCGGCCTGATCCCGAAGCCGGTCACCATCTCCGACATCGTCTGGAAATGGACGCCGGGCTCCTGAACCGGCGCGCCTGATCAACTCCGGCGGCGCGCCCTGGTGCGTGCCGCCTTCTTGGCGGCGGCGGAGCGGACCTTCGATCCCTTGGTGTGGCTCGCTTTCCGCGCGGCAGCCGAGCGGGACGCTGCGGTTCGCCGGCTTGCAGCCTGCTTGGCCTGCTTCGACAGCGCGCCGCGCGATGCGGTCGACCGCGGCTCCTTCTTCAACACGCCTTCGACGGCACGTGACACGCGCGGGCGGCGTTTCGCGGTGCGCTTGCCCTGGCCGACCTCATAGGCATATTTGGCGCTGCGGCGTGTCGCCTTCTTGGTGCGCCCTTTGCGCGGCGGCGGCAGATCGACGCCGGCGCGACGCGCTTCGGACAGGCCGATCGCGATCGCCTGCTTGGTCGAGCGCGCTCCGTGCTTGCCCTTGCGAATTTTGTCGATCTCGTCCTTGACGAATTCGCCGGCCTGCGTGCTGGCCGACTTGCCGGCACGCTTGTCCCGCCTGGCTTTGCGAATGACTTCTTGTCTTGGCATGGTCGAGTTCCCCTTCGTGATTGGCAGGGATATCTGACGCAACGCGCAAGGGAGAAGATCGATCCGTTTTAGTTCCTCAGCGCAGCCAGCAACTCATCCGGCCGCTCGGCCATGATCATGTGGCCGGCGCCCTTCACCATGACGGTCTTTGCGTGCGGGATCGCGGCGGCGAGCGCCTTGCCGGCCTTGGCCGGTGTCATGATGTCCCGCTCGCCAAGAATGAGCGTCGTCGGCACCTTCACGGTTGCGGCAGCGGTCAGCGCATTGGCGTAGGCATTGCAGGCCGACAGATCCTTGAACAGGACACCCGGCTCGCAAGCCCTCAACACCGCCTGCGCACCGCCATGCATCCACAGGCCCGGCGCGAGGCTGCCGCCGAGCTCGGCCTTGAAGCCGAGGCCCCAGATCGAGACCATGTCGTTGGCATCCTGCGAGTTGGCTTCGGCGGCCTTCAAGAGATCCGGGCCGACCGTCATGGTCGCGGCGGTGCCGATCAGGCTGAGCGCGGAGACCTTGTCGGGATGCCGCGCGGCGGTCTCCAGCGAGATCAGCGAGCCCATGGAATGGCCGATCAGATGCGCCTTCGCGGCTCCCGCCGCTTCGAGCAGCGCCGCCGTCCAGTCGGCCATCTCCGCGATGCTGCCGAGCGAAGGTCCGGCCGAGCGGCCGTGGCCCGGGAGGTCCGGCGCGAGAACGGAGAAACCATGATGGGCGAACCAGCGCGTATGCAGCGCCCAGGTCGAATGATCGAAGCCGGCGCCATGGATGAAGACGACCGCTGGCAGGGACTTGTCGAAATCGCGGCCGCCGGTTGCGACGAATACCTCGGTGCCGTTGACGGAAAGCTTCATGGTGTCAGGCCTTTTGCGAGATGCGCAGCGCTTGGTTGAGGTCGTCGATGATGTCGCTTGCGGTCTCGATGCCGACCGAGAGGCGCACCAGCTCCTCGCCGATGCCGGCGGCCTTGAGCTGCTCGGCGTCCATCTGCTGATGCGTGGTCGAGGCGGGATGGATCACCAGCGTCTTGGCGTCGCCGACATTGGCGAGATGGCTGATCATGCGCAGCGATTCGATGAACTTGCGGCCTGCCGGCCGCCCGCCCTTGATGCCGAAGGACACGATCGAGCCGGCGCCGCGCGGCAGCAGCGTCTTGGCGAGCTGGTAGTCGGGGTGGTCCTCCAGTGACGGATGCAGCACCCAGTCGACGGCCTTGTTGGCCTTCAGTGCTTCCAGCACGAGATAAGTGTTCTGCATGTGGCGGTCCATCCGCAGCGGAAGCGTCTCGACGCCCTGCAGCAGCTGGAATGCGTTGGTCGGCGACAGGCAGGCGCCGAAATCGCGCAGGCCTTCCGTGCGGGCGCGCATGATGAAGGCGGCCGTGCCGAACTGCTCGTCGAAGACGATGCCGTGATAGCCGCCATAGGGCTCGGTCAGCACGCCGAACTTGCCCGATGCGCGCCAGTCGAACCGGCCGCCATCGACGATGGCGCCGCCGATCGCGATGCCGTGGCCGCCGATCCATTTGGTCGCCGAATGCATGACGATGTCGGCCCCTAACTCGATCGGCCGGCTGAGATAGGGCGTAGCGAAGGTGTTGTCGGTCAGCAGCGGGATCTTTGCCTCATGCGCGATCGCCGCTACCTTGGGCATGTCGAGCACCTCGAGGCCGGGATTGCCGATGGTCTCGCCGATCACGAGTTTCGTGTTCGGCCTGATCGCCGCGCGGAACGCGTCGAGATCGCGTGGTTTCACAAACGTCGTGGTGATGCCGAAGCGCGGCAGCGTGTGCGCGAGCAGGTTGATGGTGCCGCCATAGAGCGAGCTCGACGCCACGATGTGGTCGCCGGCACTCAGCAGCGTCGCGATGGCCAGGTGCATCGCCGCCTGACCGCTCGCGGTGCAGATCGCGCCGACGCCGCCTTCAAGCGCCGCGAGCCGCTCCTCCAGCACCCCGGTGGTGGGGTTCGAGATGCGGGTATAGATGTGGCCGGCGCGCTCCAGGTTGAACAGCGCCGCGGCGTGATCGGAATCCTGGAACACGTAGGACGTGGTCTGGTAGATCGGCACCGCACGGGCGCCGGTCACGGGATCCGGATGCTGGCCCGCATGCAGGCTCAGGGTCTCGAAGGCAGGCGGCTTTGGCGCGGGCATGCGTGGCCTCGTTGGTCGGTCAGCGATGGCGGGCGTTGTGCCATAAAACGACGCACGAAGTCAGCCATTGACAGCGCCGCATCGCCGGTGCGCTCCCTCGCCCGTTCTTACGGGGAGAGTGTTGGGGTGAGGGGCTCTTTCCGCGAAGACGGTGGCAGTTAGACTCGCGGAGACTCCCCCTCACCCGGAATTTGCTCCCGCAAGTTCCGGCCTCTCCCTGCAAGCGGGGAGAGGCGAACAGGTCCCGTCCGCGCTTCAGCCTCCGATCGCCTGCTCGATGATCCGCGCCTCCCGCAGCAATATCTCCGCGACCTCCTGCTCGCGGCGCGGGCCGAGCCTCGTCCGAACGGCGGAGACGGTCATCGCCGCGGCGGGCTGTCCGTCGGGAGTCTTGATCCATGTCGAGATCGATTTCGTCCCCTGCACCAGGCCGATCTCTCTCATGCCGTAGCCCAGCCGCCTGGCAGCGGTGACCTCGCCGAGCACCGTCGCGACGTCGGTCCGGTAGGGCTCGAACCGCTTCTCGTTCGCCGCGACGATCTTTCGCGCCTCCTGCGCCGGCATCGCGGCGAGGATGGCGACGCCGGCGCTGGAAACGCCGAGAGGCCGGCGCGCGCCGACCTCGATCGACAGCACCTGGATCGGATAAACGCCGATCCGGCGATCGACGCAGAGCGTGTCGTTCCCGGTGCGCACCGTCAGGAACAGCGTGTCGCCGATCTCGGCAGATGCGCGCTGCAGCGACGGATTTGCGGCGACCAAGAGCCGCGACGGCCGCGGTCGTGCCAGTGCCAGCTCCGGCACCTGGTTGCCGATCGCGTAGCGGCCGCTCCTGCCATGTCGCTCGACGATGCCTTCCTCGATCAGCACGTGGACGATGCGATGCACGGTCGGGCGGGTGAGGCCCGTCGCCCGGATCACCTCGGCCAGTGGCACACCTTCTTCGCGACCTGCGGCAAGGATGCGCAGCACCGCGAGCGCGCGCCGGATCGCCTGCGCGCCCTGTCGCGGTTCCACGGCGCTGCGGACGGATTTAGGTGATCGTCCTTTGTCCATATTATGGACAAGAACGCCACAATTCACTCGACAGGGCAAGCGCGCATTTGGAGATTGCGCTCCGATCGGAATGCCTTGTGAGCTGCTTGCACGACATCAAGGATTCGACGTGAGTTGGAAGCGCCGCCGGGAGGTCAACATGAGATCAATCTGGATTGCCATAGCTGCCGCCACCGCGATGCTGGCTGCGCCGGCGTCGGGCCAGCAATGGCCGGCGCGCAACGTCAAGCTGATCGTGCCTTATCCCGCCGGCGGCAATGTCGATAGCGCCGCACGCATCATCGCCGACAAGCTCCAGGAAAAGCTCGGCCAGCCCTTCGTCATCGAGAACAAGGCCGGTGCCGGCGGCATGATCGCGGGCGAAGCCTTCGCGAAATCGGCGCCCGATGGCTACACCCTCTTCGTCGGGGCCAACGGCCCGGTGCTGTTCGCGACCGAGATCAACAAGCGCGACGCCTATGACTGGAAGAAGGATTTTCTCCCGATCTCGACGATCTCGATGACGCCGCTGGTGCTCGAGGTGCATCCGTCGGTGCAGGCCAACACTTTCAAGGAATTCATCGACCTCGCCAAGCGCGAGCCGGGCAAGCTGACCATGGCCTCGCCGGGCCCCGGCACCACCAATCATCTGCTCAGCGAGCTGATGCAGTCCAGCCTCGATCTGCAATGGGTCACGGCGCACTACCGCGGCAACGCGCCCGCCATCAATGACCTCCTCGGCGGTCAGGTGCAATTCGCGTTCGACCAGCTCACGGTCAGCTTGCAGCACATCAAGGCCGGCCTGTTCCGCGCGCTAGCCGTCACCGGTCCGCATCGCCTGAAGTCGCTGCCTGATGTGCCGACCTTCGCCGAGCTCGGCTACAAGGACTTCGACGGCCAGACGTTTACCGGCCTGTTCGCGCCCGCAGGCACGCCGGCGCCGATCGTCGACAAGCTGCACGAAACGCTCGTCGCGATCCTCAAAGACCCTGCGGTGATCGACAAATTCGAAAAACTCGGCGGCGAAGCCACCGCGATGACGCCGACCGAGTTCAAGGCTTATCTCGAGCGCGAGGACGCCAAGTGGATTCCGGTGGTGCGCAAGGCCAATATCAGGGCGGATTGACCGATGCGGATCGACCCCACCGAGCTCGGCGCCGAGCGCATCTACCGGCTGATGACCGGCATCGTGGTGCCGCGCCCGATCGCGTGGGTCACGAGCCTGTCGCGCAGCGGCGTGCTCAATCTCGCGCCCTTCAGCGCCTTCACCTTTGTCTCGCAGAAGCCGCCGATGCTCGCCATCAGCGTCGGCCGCAAGGGCGCCGACTACAAGGACACCGCACACAACATCCTCGATACCGAGGAGTATGTGATTCATATCGCCGACACCCCGCTGATGTCGGCGGTGCACGACAGCTCCGTCGAGCATCCGCCTGAGATCAGCGAGGTCGAGCATCTCGGGCTCGAAACACTGCCTTGCGATCTCATCAAGGTACCGCGGCTTGCCGCCGCGCCGGTCGCGATGGAGTGTCGCTTCCGGCAATGCCTCGAATTCGGCGAGGCCAAGAGCCGGCTCATCGTCGGCGAGGTCGTGATGTTCCATTTGCGCGACGGTCTCGTGAACGACGGCAAGGTCGAGACCAAGGCGCTCGACCCGATCGCACGTATCGGCGGCCCGCGTTACGCCCGCCTCGGTGAGATCGTCACGCTCAACACCGTCTTCCAGACTCCCAAATCGAAGGACTGAGCGCGGGCCAGTCGTCGGCCAAGCTGCCTCAAGATCATTGGAGGAAATACAATGCGTCTCCTGAGCTATCTCCTGGACGGAGAGCTGCGCTACGGCGCGGCCGTGGAAGGCGGCGTGGTCGATCTGACCAACCGCATCGGTCGCGACTTCTCGGACGTGAAAGCGCTGATCGCAGCCGATGCGCTCGCGGATGCGCAGGAGGCGGTGGCCGGACAGAAGCCGGACTATGCGCTGGACGAGCTCGTCCTGTTGCCGCCGGTGCTGGCGCCGGAGAAGCTCTGGTGCATCGGCGTCAACTACGCCGAGCGCAATGCAGAATATAAAGACAATTCGGACCTGCCCAAATATCCCAGCTTGTTCGTGCGCAGCATGTCCTCGATGACCGGCTCCGAGCAGCCGATCGAGAAGCCGGGAGTCTCGGACCAGCTCGACTACGAAGGCGAGCTCGTCATCGTGATCGGGCAGGGCGGCCGTCACATCCCGCGCGAAAAGGCGTGGTCGCACATCTTCGGCATGACCTTGTGCAACGAGGGCACGGTCCGCGACTGGCTGCGCCACGGCAAGTTCAACGTCACGCAGGGCAAGAACTTTGACCGCTCCGGCAGCATCGGCCCGTGGATCGTCACGGCGGACGAGCTCGATCCGCGCGGGCCTCACGACATCGTCACGCGCGTCAACGGCGAGGTGCGGCAGCAGGACACCACCGAACGGCTGATGTTCCCGTTCGATTTCCTGATCTCCTATCTCTCCACCTTCGCCACGCTCAAGCCCGGCGACATGATCGTGACGGGCACGCCGACCGGCGCGGGCGCGCGCTTCGACCCGCCGCGCTGGCTCAAGATCGGCGACGTCGTCGAGGTCGAGTCCAGCCGCATCGGCGTGCTGCGCAACACCGTCGTCGCGGAGCAATAGAGCATGCTGGATAGCGCCACGATCGAACGCCTTGCCGCGCGGCTGGACGAGGCCGAGCGCAGCAAGACGCTGATCCCGATGTTCTCGAAGGACTATCCGGACTTCGGCATCGAGGACGCCTACGCCATCCAGCGCGCCTGGACAAAACTTCAGCTCGGCCGCGGCCGCGTCATCAAAGGGCACAAGATCGGCCTGACCTCGAAAGCCATGCAGAACGCGGTCGGCATCGCCGAGCCCGACTACGGCGTGCTGTTCGCCGACATGTTCTACGCCGACGCCACGCCCGTTCCGTTCGATCGTTTCCACGCGCCGCGCATCGAGGTCGAGCTCGCCTTCGTGCTGAAGGCGCCGCTGCGTGGTCCCGACTGCACCATCTTCGACGTGCTCAATGCCACCGACTACGTCACACCCGCGCTGGAAATTCTGGAGACGCGCATGCATCGCGTCGATCCCGAGACCGGCAAGACGCGAAAAGTCATGGACACGATCTCGGACAATGCCGCGAACGCCGCGCTGGTTCTCGGCGGCCGACCGATCCGCCCGATGGATGCGGATCTGCGCTGGATCGGCGCACTGCTGTTCCGCAACGGCGAGATCGAGGAGACCGGCCTTGCCGCCGGCGTGCTCAACCACCCCGCCAACGGCATCGCCTGGCTCGCCAACCGTCTCGCGCCGCATGACGAGCATCTCGCCGCCGGCGAGGTGGTGCTGGCGGGATCGTTCACGCGTCCGGTCGACATCCGCCGCGGCGACACGTTTCATGCCGATTACGGCGCCTTCGGCTCGGTGTCGTGCCAGTTCGTCTGAATCAACAACCAGGGAGCGCACCATGAATGGTCAAACGCGGCGCAAGAGCATCCACATTGGCGGCTTCAAGCACGTCAATCCGATTCCGAACGCCTGCCGCATCGGCAATCTCGTGATGTCGGGCGTCATCTTGGGGCGCGATCCCGCGACCAATGCGATGCCGGAAAGCCTCGAGGCGCAATGCGCCAACATGTTCGCGCATATGAAGGCGACGGTGGAGGCGGCCGGTGGCTCGACCTCCGACATCATCAAGATGACGGTGTGGCTGAAGGATCGCTCGCAGCGCGGCCCGGTCAATGTCGAATGGCTCAAGATGTTTCCGGACGAGCATTCGCGGCCCGCGCGCCACGCGCTGCCTATGGACAACATGGACGGCGGTGCGCTGGTGCAGTGCGACTTCACCGCCGTGCTCGATTGAGGAGTTTTGCGCATGCCGACCTATCTGCCGTTCGATCCCAATCCGCGCCGCCCGCTGAAGGCGCCGCCGCCGAAGACCATCGACAGCCAATTCCATGTGTTAGGTCCGATCGAAAAATACCCGGAGCGTCCCGGCGCCGCGTATCGGATGCCGACCGCGACCTGGGAAGCGGCGCTGCGCATGCACAAGGCGCTCGGCATCGAGCGCGGCATCATCGTGCAGACCACGACCTACGGCGCCGACCATGCCGTCGTGCTCGACGGCCTCGCGGCGATGGGTCCGAACTATCGAGGCTGCGCCAATGCGCTGGTGTTTGCGGAGGCGAGTGATTCCTATCTGGCCAAGCTCCACGCTTCAGGCGTGCGCGGCGCGCGCTTCAGCTTCCGCCAGGAGCTCGGCGCGGTGCTGTCTGATGCCGATTTCGCCCGCGCCATCGCGCGCATCCGCGAGCTCGGCTGGTACGTCAAGATCCAGCCGGAGAAGGACGGCATCATGTCCAGCGTCGACAAGTACGAGAACCTCGACGTGCCCGTGCTGATCGACCACATGGCGCGTCCCGATCCGGAAGCCGGCAAGAACGATCCGAATCTGCGCAAGATGCTGGAGCTGCTCCAGAAGGGCAATTTCTGGGTCATGCTGTCGCTCGGCGAGAAGACCTCGAAGACTGGGGCTCCCTACGACGACGTGATCCCGATCGCGCGCGCCTATATCGAGGCTGCGCCCGACCGCTGCGTCTGGGCCAGCGACTGGCCGCATCCGGTGTCGGTGAAGCAGCCGCCGAACGACGCCGACCTGTTGGAGCTGATGTACCGCTACGCAGCGGACCAGGCGGAGCTGGAGAAGATTCTGGTGCACAATCCGGCGAAGTTGTTCGGGTTTGCGGATTGAAGGGGGCTGGCTTCAAGGTGACTTGAGAGGGCTGGGCGCTGAAGCCTCGACAGCGTCATGGCCGGGCTTGTCCCGGCCATCCACGTGTTGGCTCGGGCACAAGGACATGGATGCCCGGGACAAGCCCGGGCATGACGATCTTTCGAGAAGGCTCGACGTGCTTCGCTCACCCCGCCGGCTGCGCCGCCAGCCGATCCCGCACCTCGGCTGCGATCTCGAACGAGCGCAGCCGCGCGGCGTGGTCGTAGATCTGCCCCGTCGTCATCAATTCGTCCGCGCCGGTCTCGGCGATCAGCGTCTTCAACCTCTCTTCCACCACATCGGGCGAGCCGACCGCCGAGCACGACAGTGCTTGCGCAACACCGGCCTTCTCGGCCGGCGACCACAGCGCGTCCATGTCGTCGACGGGCGGCGGCAGCGGCCCGGGCGTGCCGCGGCGCAGATTGATGAACTGCTGCTGCAACGATGAGAACATCCGCTGCGCCTCCGCCTCGGTGTCTGCCGCGAACACGTTGACGCCGATCATCGCATAGGGCTTGTCGAGCTGCGCCGATGGCTCGAACCGCGCGCGATATTCGCGCAGCGCCGGCATCATCATCTGCGGCGCGAAATGCGAGGCAAACGCAAAGGGCAGGCCGAGCATCGCCGCAAGCTGCGCGCCAAACGTGCTCGATCCCAGGATCCAGAGCGGCACCTTCGTCCCCATGCCGGGCACGGCGCGGATCGTCTGGCCGGGCTGCACGTCGCCGAGCAGCGCCTGCAACTCGAGCACGTCATGAGGAAAATTCTCGGACGTGGTGGCGAGATCGCGCCGCAGCGCTCTTGCCGTGAACTGGTCGGTGCCCGGCGCGCGGCCGAGGCCCAGATCAATCCGCCCCGGATAGAGCGATTCCAGCGTGCCGAACTGCTCGGCGATGACCAGCGGCGAATGGTTCGGCAGCATGATCCCGCCGGAGCCGACGCGGATCGTCTTGGTCCCGCCCGCGACATGCCCGATCACCACTGAGGTCGCCGCGCTCGCGATCCCCGTCATGTTGTGATGCTCGGCCAGCCAGAAGCGTCTGTAGCCCCATTTCTCGGCGTGCTGCGCGAGATCGAGCGAATTGCGAAACGCCTGGGCGGCATCGCCACCCCGGCGGATCGGTGCGAGGTCGAGGATGGAGAAGGGGATCATGTGGAGAACCGGTGAGGGGCGCGCGATGTGCGCCGGGGTTCACATATAGGAGCCGCGCATGGGAATGTTAGCGTAGCTTGTCGCAGATGATGATGAGGCGTAGCTTTGCGGGATGGCTGTCAGCGCTCCCGATCTGAAAGCGTTCCTGCTCGCCACGCCCTTCTTCGGCGGTCTCTCCGACGCAAGCCTCGACTTCCTGATGTCGATGCTCGTCGAGCGCCGCTTCGATGCCGGCGCGACTGTCGTTGTCGAAGGCGAGCCGGGACGTTCGATGTTCATCGTCCGATCCGGCCGGCTGGCCGTGAGCAAACGGGCGAATTCGGGAATCGTCATTCCGATCTCTGTTCTGGAGCCAGGCGATTTCTTCGGCGAGATGACGCTGATCGAGATGCAGAACCGCTCCGCTACGGTGGTCGCGGAGGCGACGACGGTGCTGTACGAACTCACGGCCCAGAAGCTTTACGCTTGCTACAAGGCCGACATCCATGCCTATGTGATCGTCCTGCAGAACATCAATCGCGAGCTTTGCCGGCGGCTGCGCCGGGCGGACGATCGTTTCGCGGCACTGTCGGTGGATGACGGCGATGATGGTGCGTAGGGACAGGGCAGTTGCGAAAGCATCATGTTTCGCCACTGAGCAAAGCCTCGATGGGGCTCAGCGATCACGACTTGTCGTGCGCGTATTTCTCCAGGACCAGCCGATTGTACTCGTCTCTCACGGCTCTCCGCGAGACATGCCCCTTCCGGTCTTTGGCGATTTTCAGAAGGTCAGGGTCGGTCGGTGCCCGTGATTTCCGCCTAAATCTCGCAAAGAGGGGGCTCGCAGGCTTCGACATCCTTCCAAACAGCCGGTCAAACCATCCCATGGTGTCCTCCCGGACAGGCCGCGAGCCAGAAGACTATCACCATGAAATTAGGTGTTCAACGCACAGTGTGACCGCACCTTTTCGAAGAGGCGGAACCGAAAGCCGATCGATCGCAACGCTTCTGACCCGTCGGGCAAAATACCCACCTCGCAACCAAACCCGTCAACCCCTTTCATAAAAATATTCCGATTTACAGAAATTCGGATTTGCTGCACTATTCCGCCATCCCGGTCCTCGAAGAGGGGCGATCGTACGTCGTAACGAACGTGGATCGGGGTGCGGTGGACGCGGCAGCGGGTGCGCCTCTGGCTATGCGTCTGGTCGCAGTCAAGAAGCCCGCCGGTGCAGTCGCGGCTTCGCGCCGTAAAGCCCGGCGCGACGCACAAGACGAAAACCGCGTCATCTCCAAAGAAACTCTGGAAGCCGCGGATTGGGTCATTCTGGTCACGTCGCTCGCGCGGGACGAGTTCTCCACCAAGGATGTACTCGCGCTCTATCGACTGCGATGGCGCATCGAACTTGGCTTCAAGCGACTGAAGAGTCTGATTGGTCTCAAGACGCCACCTGGAACCGATCCGCGCTCCGCCAAGCCCTACTTGCTGGCACACCTCTTGATCATCCTGCTGCTCGAGCCGCTTGCCCGCGACTTCGAGGACTCTCCCCGCTGGACGCAGGCCGCCTGACGGCACCTGGCGCTTGGCGTGTTTTGCAACAACTCGTTGCATCCTTGCTACAAGCGATCATTCCACAACCAACCATCCGTTGCTTTCGCCGCAGAAAGCGAGCGCTTGGGCGGCACCTGCGCGAGCCTCCTCGAATACGTCCGTATCAATCGATGCTCGCGCTACCTTAACGCCTATGCGGCCTTCCCTGCGCCCTTGTGTCCCCGAAATCTGCCAGAATGTGGCAACGGGCGGTTGGATCAGAACCGCCCGTTGCCGGAACTGAGCCCGTTGCGCCCAAAGGCGACAGAGCCTGCTAAAGAGCAAGGGACAGCTCCGGTGTCTTCCTGAACCCGAACAGTTGCAAGGGCTGCGAGCCCGTACCAGGCAAGGAAGGGAGTGGATGATGACACAAGACGATCTGGTTGTCGTCGGCATCGATGTCGCTAAAGACAAGATTGATGCGTGCATTCGGACCGTAACGGAGCGGAAGACTTGCCCAACAACCGCGGCGGGGCGACGGAGCTTGATTGCATGGCTTCGCAAGCATCAGGTCGGCAAGGCAGTGATGGAGGCAAGCGGCGGCTACGAGCGGGTATGGGCCAAGGCGTTGCGCCAAGCAGGGCTGGAAGTACGGATCGTCGATCCCAAACGGGTTCGCCACTTTGCGGAATCGGCGGGACGCCTTGCGAAAAATGACAAGATCGACGCGGAGATGATCTCCTGGTTCGCCGAGACATTCGGCGAGGCTCCCAGCCAAGTCGACAATCCCGCTCACGAGGAGATGAAGGCACTGGTGAAGGGACGCCAAGGCCTGCTTGACGTCAGGGCTCGCCTGGAAATGCAGAAGGAGCATGAGGCGCCGGCCCTTGTTCAGAAGGCTCGCGCGCGTCTTCTTAAGAAGCTGGCTGACGAAATCGCCGCGCTCGAGACCGCGATCGCGGCGACGATCAAGACAACGCCGGACTTTGCCAAACGCGCCGAGATCATCCAGAGCGTACCAGGCTTTGCTGAGGGGACCGCAATGGCGCTGCTTGGAGGACTACCGGAGCTGGGGCAGGTGAGCGACGAAGTTGCCGCCGCGTTGATGGGCGTTGCTCCTTATGACGATGATAGCGGCAAACGTCGAGGTGAACGCTGCATCAAGGGTGGCCGCCGCTGGGTGCGAAATGCCCTCTACATGCCCTGTGTCGGTGCCGCAACGCTGAACAATCCGGTGTTCAAGGCCTTCTACGAACGGCTGATTGCCAAGGGCAAGCCGCCAAAGGTCGCGATCGTCGCCTGCATGCGCAAGCTGATCATCATCCTCAACACCATGATCGCGCGCGGCGAGACGTGGGATCCGAAGAAATACAGGGTGGCCTGACGAGCGCGCCTATCTCGCGCTCGGACCTCGGCCGAGCGCATGCAAAGCCAACAGACCGGTGAGCGGACGGGGTCAAGGCCGTCAGCCGCCGCAGGCGGGGGCGCGCCAGCGCCAGCCTTGAGGCCGGCCGATCGCCGGGCTACTTCGCCACAGTTGCTCTCCACAGAAGAGGGACAAGGAAACGAGCAAAACTCGGGCGTTTCGGGCCGCGAGAATGCTGCGGCGTGTGTGGAGCACTGGTGCTGGCGAAACGACCGAGCTTTCTGGCCTTGCCGGTTGCTTGTCTATCAGCGGCGGGCGGCGATCGCCGTCAGCTCCAGCCTGACGCCTGGACCGAGATCCGCAACGCCAATGGCGGCACGCGCCGGCAGATGGTCCGCGGCGAAATAGCGCTTCCACACCTGGTTGAACGCCGCCTTGTCGGCGAGATCAGTCAAAAAGATCGTCACCTGCAGAACGCAGGAGAGATCGGAGCCGGCCCCCTCGAGCAGGGTCTTCAACTGGCGCAGCACATCGTCGGCCTGTCCTGCCATGTCGAGCCCCGCATCCTCGGGAACGATGCCGCCGAGATAGAGCACGCCATTATGCTCGACGATCTCGTGGAGCAGTCCTTCGTAGGGCAGGGAACGTTTGATCACGATCGCGTCTTCGGTCTGTTGCGGGCACGCTGGCCAGGCGGAGGGCTCGCTTGGGAGAGCTGGTGCTGCCAGACAGGATTGAACTGTCGACCTCTCCATTACCAATGGAGTGCTCTACCACTGAGCTACGGCAGCATGTGCTGGGATCAGATCGGCCGCCACGGGGGCCTACCAAGCGGGCCGATATCTGCCACAAGCCCCCCTCCTGTGCAAGCTTGCAAGCCCCGTCAAAACGAGAAAATCGGGTCGATATCGGGGTCAAAATGCCCGTTTTCGCTCGAAACGCGCGACTTTCCGCCAATTCGGGGACAATGCCCCCGCCAACTGGCCAGTTGGAGCAAGGCCCGGATTTGATCCATTTCGCGTTTCGCACGATCGGATCGCGTCGGCCTCTTGAGCTGCCATACTTCGGTGGCATCCTGCCGCTGATCCCGTGAATGGACCTTTGATGACCGACCAGAACGACAAGAGCGCGAGCCAGGCGAGAGCGTCTCGCGACGACCGCCTGAAATCCGCGCTGCGCGAGAACCTGAAGCGGCGGAAGGCGCAGGCGCGCGAACGCGCCGCAATCACCGACCCCTCGCAGAACGACGATCGTTCCCTAGATGAGGGGGCCGCCGGCAACAAGGCCGGCCGCTAGAATTTTGGAGTGCATGCAGTGGCGATGGGGCACGACCAACCGCAACGAACCGACCGTGACGCGCAGATGTTGCGGTTCACGCGCCCCGAGCAGACCTTTCCGGCGCTGACACCCGCCGAGATCGCGCGGATCAGGCACTTCGGCGAAATCCGCACCTACGCGGATGGCGAGTTGCTGTTCGAGACCGGCAAGCCCGGGCGCGGCATGTTCGTCGTCCTGAAGGGCCATGTCGCCATCACCCAGCGCGACGGGCTCGGTCACGTCACCCCGGTGATCGACCAGGGGCCGGGGCAATTCCTGGCCGAGCTCAGCCAGCTCTCCGGCCGGCCGGCGCTGGTCGACGGCCGGGCCGAGGGCGACGTCGAGACGCTGCTGCTGCCGCCGGACCGGCTGCGCGCGCTGCTGGTCGCCGAGGCCGAGCTCGGCGAGCGTATCATGCGGGCGCTGATCCTGCGCCGGGTCAATCTGATCCAGGGCGGCGTCGGCGGCCCGGTGCTGATCGGACCGTCGAACTCCGCCGGCGTGGTGCGCCTGCAGGGCTTTCTCACCCGCAACGGCCAGCCGCATCATCTGCTCGATCCCGATCGCGATCGCGACGCCGCCGAATTGATCGCGCGCTATTCGCCCAAGGCCGAAGACTGGCCGCTGGTCGTCACCGCTGACGGTGCGGTGCTGCGCAATCCCAATGAGACCGAGCTTGCACGTGCCATCGGCATGATCGGCGGCGCGAAAGGCGACCGCATCTACGACGTTGCGGTCGTGGGCTGCGGACCCGCCGGGCTCGCCACCGCCGTGTATGCGGCGTCCGAAGGACTGTCCGTCGCCGTGCTCGACACCCGCGCCTTCGGCGGCCAGGCCGGTGCCAGCGCGCGCATCGAGAACTACCTGGGCTTTCCGACCGGCATTTCCGGCCAGGCGCTGACCGCGCGCGCCTTCACCCAGGCGCAAAAGTTCGGCGCCGACATCATGATTCCGGTCACGGTGAAGTCGCTCGACTGCACGCGCAAGGATGGCGTATTTTCGGTGGCGCTCGAAGGCGCCGATCCCTTGCGTTCGCGCGCGGTGGTGGTCGCGAGCGGCGCGCGCTATCGCCGGCCCGACATCGCGAATCTCGATAAGTTCGAAGGGCGCGGCGTCTGGTACTGGGCCTCGCCGGTCGAGGCGCGGCTCTGCGCCGGCGAGGAGGTGGCGCTCGTCGGTGCCGGCAATTCGGCCGGACAGGCCGCGGTGTTCCTGTCGGGCCACGCGAAAAAAGTGCTGATGATCATCCGCGGCGGAGGCCTCGGGGCCAGCATGTCGCGCTATCTCATCGAGCGCATCGAAGCGACGCCGAACATCGAATTGATGTTCAACACCGAGATCACGGCGCTCGAAGGCGACGAGGCCTCGCTGCTGCGGCGCATCCGCTGGAAGAGCCGGCTGTCCGACGCCGAGGATTCCGCCGACATCCGCAATCTCTTCCTGTTCGTCGGCGCTGATCCGGCCACCTCGTGGCTTGACGGCTGCGGCGTCACGCTCGATCGCGGCGGCTTCGTCGTGACAGGCGCGCAGTCCGAGCAGAACCAGGGCAAGCTGGTGGCGCCGCTGGAAACCTCCGTGCCCGGCGTCTACGCCGTCGGCGACGTCCGCTCCGGCTCGGTCAAGCGCGTGGGCGGCGCCATCGGCGAAGGGGCGCAGGTCGTAGCCTCCCTGCACGGCTATCTCGGCGACGCCGCAAAACCGGCGCTTTAGTCAAGCAGAAGGCAAGCGCATGGCAAGCCGAATCCGGCTTGCCATCGAGCCGCGCGATGCGTGACTATCCCTCATCCTGAGGAGCGCGCTTGCGCGCGTCTCGAGGGAAGGCCCGGATGCATCTGGGCCTGCATGGTTCGAGACGCCTGCTTCGCACGCTCGTCACCATGAGGAATTACGACAACAAGTTTCAACGGGAGAACTAAATGGCTGAAATCGTCGTGCTGTACAAAACACCAAAGGATACTGACGCCTTCGACAAGTATTATGCCGAAACGCACATCCCGCTCGCGAAGAAACTTCCCGGCCTGAAGAAATACGCCGTCAGCAAGGGGCCGGTTGCATCTCCCGCAGGTCCTTCCGGAATCCATCTCGTCGCCATCCTCACCTTCGACAGCGTGGCCGACATCCAGGCGGCATTCGCCAGTCCGGAAGGCAAGGCGACCGGCGCCGACGTGCCGAAATTCGCCAGCGGCGGTGCCGACATGCTGATCTTCGACACCAAGGACGTGTGAGGGATCGATTCAACCTTCGTCGAAAGCCTGAATGCCCGTAGATCCCGGATGGAGCGCAGCGTAATCCGGGGCAGCTATTGCATGTGGCACGTTTCCCGGAGTTCGCTTCGCTCCATCGGGCTACAAACTAACAACTGCCGTCGTGCGCGACGGCGCTGCAAGAAATTCAGCCATGCGTTTGTCGATTCGCACGATGACGCGTGGCTGCACCTCTGTATGTGGCGACAACGCAGGTGGCAATTCCATGAGGGCCGTAATACTACTCTCATCATCTCAATGCGGAGAGTAGGAGAGATGTCATGGTCCTTGGGTTGAGCCTGCCTGCCGTCACGCTGGTCCATGTCATCATCAGCCTGATCGCGATCGCCGCCGGCCTGGTCGTGATGTTCGGTCTGCTCGGCTCGAAGCCGATGCGAGGCCTCACCGCGATCTTCCTGCTGTTCACCATCCTCACCAGCGCCACCGGATTCCTATTCCCGTCCAGGGAGCTGCTGCCCTCGCACATCATCGGCATCATCTCGCTGGTGCTGCTCGCGATCGCCTGCGTCGCGCTCTACGGCATGAGGCTCGCCGGCGTCTGGCGTCCGGTCTACATCGTGACCGCGATGATCTCGCTGTATTTCAACGTCTTCGTGCTGGTGATCCAGTCGTTCCTGAAGGTGCCGGCGCTTGCCGCGCTCGCGCCCGCCGTACCGCCGGCGCCGCCATCGGGGCCGGTATTCGCCGTCGTGCAGGGTATCGTGCTGGTGTTTTTCGTGGTGCTGACGATCGGCGCCTGGCGCCGCTTCAGGCCGATGGCGTTTGCCTGATCACACGATTCTCGACGTTCCCAGTTGATGCGGGCATCGCATTCGGAACGTCGCATAACCACCTGCAGATCGTCGGCGCGTGCCTGTTCGCGCGCACCAATTTCACCGAAAGAGAGTAATCCATGCCCACCATCACCACCAAAGACGGCGTCGAGATCTTCTACAAGGACTGGGGCGCGGGCCAGCCGATCGTGTTCAGCCATGGCTGGCCGCTCTCTTCGGACGACTGGGACGCGCAGATGCTGTACTTCGTCACGCGCGGCTATCGCGTCATCGCCCATGATCGCCGCGGCCACGGCCGCTCGGCGCAGGTCGCCGACGGCCACGACATGGATCATTATGCCGACGATCTCGCCGCGCTGACCGCGCATCTCGACCTCAAGAATGCCATTCATGTCGGGCATTCCACCGGCGGCGGCGAAGTCGTGCACTACATCGCCCGTCATGGGGAAAGCCGGGTGGCGAAAGCGGCGATCCTCTCGGCGGTACCGCCGCTGATGGTGCAGACGGCGGCCAATCCCGGCGGGCTCCCGAAGAGCGTGTTCGACGATCTCCAGAAGCAGCTCGCCGCCAGTCGCACGCAATTCTATCGCGACCTCCCCGCCGGCCCGTTCTACGGCTACAACCGCCCCGGCGCAAAACCGTCGGAAGCGGTGATCCAGAACTGGTGGCGCCAGGGCATGATGGGCGGTGCGAAAGCGCACTACGACGGCATCGTTGCGTTCTCGCAAACCGATTTCACCGAGGACCTGAAGAAGATCAACGTGCCTGTGCTGGTAATGCACGGCGACGACGATCAGATCGTGCCCTATGCCGACTCGGCGCCGCTCTCGGCCAAGCTGCTCAAGAAGGGCATTCTGAAAACGTATAAGGGATTCCCTCACGGCATGCCGACAACGCACGCCGAAACGATCAACGCGGATCTCCTTGCGTTTTTCAAGGACTGAGGCTCTTGCCCTGGAGGGCAGGGTCGATCGCGCGAAGCGCGAGCGGGGTGAAGCGATCTCTCCGATCGGGCCCTGCTCAATGCGGAGAGACCCGTCACCCCACCCCGTCTCATATTCCGCAGCGCTCCAGGTGAGACGACAAGATCCCCTCGTCAACAATGAAGGCTTGCTGGCGCGGCTGTTGCCGCAGCCTCGCCGCCGGCTGGGCCCGGTGAACCTTGCCGGCTATCCCGGCGGACCAACCTCATTGCGAACGGCCCTGGCGTCAATAAATCCATTGGGTCGGCCGATTGTCGCAGCCGTTGACAGCCGACGGCGAAAGGTCGGTGCTACGCCGGATTTCCCCCGCGGCTCGTGACCTCGACCGAGCAGATTCGGCCGCGCCATGATCCGCGTTGCCCGGAGGGTATCCGCGCAGGATGCTGGAGATGACGGATATCAATAGCCTCTGACCTGCTAGTTTGTACGGAAATTTCGCGGCCCGCGCGCGTTGAGTCCCGTCCGCTCCAAAGGAGAAGTGTCGGCGATGTCGCCCCAGCTGAAACTGATTGCGCTCGACGCCGACGATCTCGCGGTGATCTCCACCCATGTCCAGGACGCCCGAGTCCAGACGTCCGACATCATCTGGCGGCAGAGCGAGAAGCGGCTTGTGGTCGGCATGAGCCGGCTGGACTGGGAGCAGACATTGGAGGGCGAGGCCGAGCCGCGCCGGCTGGTCGCCGCGCTCCGTTTCGACCGTGTGCTCGCCTGCAAGTCGCGCAACATCGACCTCGCTGTGCCGGAAAAGGTGCTGGACCTGATCGGCATTGAATTTCATCCCCAGGATGGGCGGCACGAGGAGCCTGGCGGCAGTGCCCTGCTTTTGTTCGCCCAGGGCGGCGCCATCCGCCTGGACGTCGAGTGCCTGGAATGCGAGCTGACCGACCTCGGGGCGGACGAGTTGGGAGTGGGAATTGAGGGGGAGGGGTGACGTGGCCGGTATACCAGCCAAACGGGCTCAGCCCTCGCCGGAACGGCATCTCCCGAGGGTTGACGCAGCTTCCCCGCCGCGCCATTGAGCAGGGGACCTGCGCCGATCCGCCCCTCAAGACCAGCCAGAAGCCAAGCGAAACATGCCCGTTCGCCTCGACCGCAGCAGCGCCGATTTTGACCAGCGATTCGCCGCCTTCCTCGCCGCCAAGCGCGAGGCTTCGGCCGACGTCGAGGCCGCCGCGCGCGCGATTGTCGATGATGTGGCCAGGCGCGGCGACGCCGCCCTGCTCGAGGCCACGGCAAAATTCGACCGCTTGAGGCTCGATGCATCCTCCTTGCGCGTCTCCGCCGCTGAGATCGAGGCCGCCGTGAAGGCCTGCGACGCCGCGACGCTGGACGCGCTGAAACTCGCGCGGGACCGCATCGAGACCTATCACCGCCGTCAGCTCCCGAAGGACGAGCGCTTCACCGACCCGCTCGGCGTCGAGCTCGGCTGGCGCTACACCGCGATCGAATCGGCCGGCCTCTACGTGCCCGGCGGCACCGCGGCCTATCCGTCCTCGGTGCTGATGAACGCCGTGCCGGCGAAGGTCGCCGGCGTTGCACGTCTCGTGATGGTGGTGCCCTCGCCGGACGGCAAGCTCAATCCGCTGGTGCTGGCGGCCGCGCATCTCGGTGGCGTCACCGAGATCTACCGTGTCGGCGGTGCACAGGCCGTCGCCGCGCTCGCGCACGGCACCGCGACGATCGCACCGGTCGCAAAGATCGTCGGGCCCGGCAACGCCTATGTCGCCGCCGCAAAGCGGCTGGTGTTCGGCAAAGTCGGCATCGACATGATCGCCGGCCCTTCGGAGGTGCTCGTCATCGCCGATGACACCGGCAACGCCGACTGGATCGCCGCCGACTTGCTGGCGCAGGCCGAGCACGACGCGAGCGCGCAATCGATCCTGATCACGGATTCGGCGCGCCTTGCCGCCGATGTCGAAAAGGCGGTCGAGGCGCAGCTGAAGACGCTGCCGCGCGCCGCGATCGCAAGCAGTTCCTGGGCCGATTTCGGCGCCGTCATCATGGTGAAGAACCTCGAGGATGCGATCCCGCTCGCGGATGCCATCGCTGCCGAACATCTCGAGATCATGACGGCGGATCCGGACGCGCTCGCCTCAGAGATCCGCAACGCCGGCGCGGTGTTCCTCGGGCCGCATACGCCTGAAGCGATGGGCGACTATGTCGGCGGCTCGAACCACGTGCTGCCGACGGCGCGATCGGCGAGATTTTCCTCGGGGCTCTCGGTGCACGACTTCATGAAGCGCACCTCGATTCTGAAATGCGGACCCGATCAATTGCGTGCGCTGGGTCCAGCCGCGATGACGCTCGGCAAGGCGGAGGGGCTGGATGCCCATTCGCGCTCGATTGGATTGCGCCTCAATCTGTCATGACAAAGCCGCCCGAACAGGACGACTCGACCAATCGCATCGTCGCCGTCACGCTCGACGAGGACTCGATCGGCCGTTCCGGGCCGGACATCGAGCATGAGCGGGCGATCGCGATCTATGATCTGATCGAGCAGAACCTGTTCGCGCCCGATGGCGCCGAAGGGAAGGGTCCGTTCACGCTGCATATCGGCATCACCGGCAACCGGCTGATGTTCGATATCCGCCGCGAGGACGGCACGCCCGTGGTCGCGCATCTGCTGTCGCTGACGCCGTTCCGGCGCATCGTGAAGGACTATTTCATGATCTGCGACAGCTACTACCAGGCGATCCGCACCGCGACCCCGGACAAGATCGAGGCCATCGACATGGGCCGCCGCGGCATCCATGACGAGGGATCGCGCACGCTGCAGGAGCGGCTGAAGGGCAAGGTGCGGGTCGATTTCGAGACTTCGCGCCGGCTATTCACGCTCATCACCGTCCTGCATTGGAAGGGGTGAGCGCGCATGATCCCGAAAAGTGGGAACCGGTTTTCGGATCGGATCATGCGCCAAAACGAAAGAGCGTAAGCGATGGCGGGTCCGCCACGCGCACGCGATCCGCAATCGGTGCTGTTCGCCTGTGCGATGAACAGCGTGCGCTCGCCGATGGCCGAGAGCCTGCTGCAGCACATGTTTCCGCAAGGCCTCTACGTGAAGTCGGCTGGCGCCAGGAAGGGCGAGCTCGATCCATTCGCAGTGGCCGTGATGGCCGAGCTTGGCCAGGACATTTCGGCTCACAAGCCGCAGACCTTCGAGGAGCTGGAGGATTGGGAAGGGCTGAATTTCGACCTCATCATCACACTCTCGCCCGAGGCGCATCACAAGGCGCTGGATCTGACGCGGACACTCGCGGCCGAGGTCGAGTACTGGCCGACGCAGGATCCCACCACCATCGAAGGCAGCCGCGACCAGAAGCTCGCGGCCTATCGCGAGCTCTGCGACCAGCTCCTGATGCGCATCCGGCGGCGCTTTGCCAAGGCGGGCGCGGCGAGCGGGTAGCAAGCGGCGTCCGTAACACCCGCGTCACAGAGCGTAGGCACATGCGTGCTGGGCCAGCCTCGAATCACCAAACCACTGGTTCCCGGGTTGTGAAACCGGCCCCCTTCCGATAGGTTCCGCGCGCAATTCACCCCGCTTCATCCCCCCAAATCACCTGATGCTAGGCCGCCCCAAATTCGTACTTGCCTCCGGTTCGCCGCGTCGGCTGTCGCTGCTCAACCAGGCGGGCATCGAGCCGGACGCGCTCCGGCCAGCCGATGTCGACGAGACGCCGAGGCGGGGTGAGCTGCCGCGCGCCTGCGCCAATCGGCTCGCGAGGGCAAAGGCCGATGCAGCACTCAAATCGGTGCAGCTCGACGACGAGCTGCGTGGCGCCTTCATCCTCGCCGCCGACACCGTGGTGGCGGTCGGCCGCCGCATCCTGCCCAAGGCCAATCTGGTCGACGAGGCCGCGCAATGCCTGCGCTTGCTGTCGGGCCGCAACCATCGCGTCTACACCGCGATCTGCCTCGTCACGCCGCGCGAAGCCTTCCGGCAGCGCCTGGTCGAGACCCGCGTGCGCTTCAAGCGACTCTCGGAGGATGACATCCAGGCCTATATCGGCTCCGGCGAATGGCGCGGCAAAGCCGGCGGCTATGCCGTGCAAGGCATCGCCGGCTCCTTCGTGGTCAAGATGGTGGGGTCCTACACCAACGTCGTCGGCCTGCCGCTCTACGAGACCGCGACGCTGCTCGGTGGCGAAGGTTTTCCGATCCGTTTCGGCTGGCTCAACGCCACCGCAGTGTGAGTCGGCGGCCAAGCCGGCGCAGCCCGCTTCGGCCCCTGCGGAATGCGGGGGTTGCCGTCGAAGGAACCCGTTTGCCGGCCGGCGCTTAAACCCCTTCACCTCAGGTAAACTGCCGACGTCATGGACGACGAAGTCAAAAAACCCGCAAGCCCGCTCAAGACCTGCCCGATCTGCGGCAAGCCGCAGTCGCAGGCCACCCGCCCGTTCTGCTCCTCGCGCTGCCGCGACGTCGATCTGAACCGCTGGCTGAAGGGTTCCTATGTCATCCCTGGCCGCGACGACGATCCGGATGACGTCGAATAAATAAACGATATCAATTCTTTGCGTGAATGTCCGGTCCGCCGCCGGCCAATCGCGGCAAGCCCGTCCTTCCTTGTGCACAGCCGGGCCGTGCCCGGGGAAGCCTCTTGGCGAAGCCGGGTGGACAGGCCGCCCCGAGCCCACTATAAACCGCCCGCTCGATGGGCTTTGGCCCCTCTCTTGGAGCACGCCCAGGTAGCTCAGTTGGTAGAGCATGCGACTGAAAATCGCAGTGTCGGTGGTTCGATTCCGCCCCTGGGCACCATCCCGCCTCAGCGTTCGGGTTTGACGAGGGCCGCTTCCGCTCCGATTGCATCGGAACGGGGCTCCAGATTCTTGTTTTGACGCGTTTTACGCGAAGCCGGTGTCCACTTCGTTGGGAAACGCTCCAGCCGGTTACTGCCGCTTGCCCCGAGCGGAAATGGCCGCAGAGTGCGGCGAACCGAGCTATAGTGCAGTCAATGCACGCTCGAGAGAACTCCGCGGCCGCGGGGGGCTGCGACCGATCCGATGAAGGTCCGGATCGAGCCGATGTTGCCTCAATGGTGCGCCGATACGCCCTTGACGCACTGGGTCAACAAATCTGCCGTGGCGGATTGCCCGACATCACCCAGGCTGATCATGCCGACCATCCGCTTGCTCTTGTTGATCACAGGCAACCTGCGGATCTTCAGTGTCTGCATGTGATGCACGGCTTTCGCCAGATCGTCGTCCTCCCGGCAGCAATGGATGCCTTCAGTCATCACGTCCCGTGCTGTCATGCGCGCGGCGTTGAAGTCCCTGCGCGCAAGCCCTTTGCAGACGATGTCGCGGTCGGTCACCATCCCGATCAAATGGTCGTCTTCGCCGATCGGAATGCAGCCGATGTCGTGGCCTTGCATCAACTTCGCGATCTCGGTGATCGGGGTGTCGGGGCTGACCCAATCGACGCCCTTGTGCATTGCCTCTTTGACTTTCATGGAGGACCTCCGTTGCGAACGCAGCCCCCGCGACTTGACTATACAACGAACCGGGCGCGACCGCACGCGTCGCCGCGACGGGCGTGCCGGGAATCATCCCCACTGTCATGCCGCGTCAGTCGTGCATACTGAAGCGTCCATGCGGTGCGTTGGCCGTCAGGCGCGCGAACTGCGCATGGGTGAGCTGAAGCAGCGTCTCGTGATCGCCGGCCTCGATATAGACCTGAGGCTGGTCGCGGATGCTGTCGTCGACGACGAGATCGAGCCCGTAGCACCGGCCGACCGCCGGAACGGCTCCGTGCGCGCAGTCCGCGAACAGCCGGTTGATCTCGGTCTCGTTGGCCATCACAAGATCTTCGCCGAGCCTCTCCTTCAAGTCCGGCAGGTTGAGATGGTGCGATGCTGGCAAGACCGCGAGCATATAGCCCCCGTCATGCCGCAGCACGACGGCCTTGGCGAGGTGATCGCCCGAGATGTGGCAAGCCTGCGCCGTGCGCGCGGATGACATGGTGAAGGCGTGAGGGATCTCGGCATACTCGATGTTCTCGGCAGCCAGATATCGGTGCAATGTGTGGGCAATGGTCATGGCGTAGCCTTTCGGATGGGTGTGCGAGCCATCCACCGTGAGGCTGCCCCCGCCGCACGATGGGCGGCCGCGTGATTGCCGGGCTTCAGCATAGGCCTTGCCCCCGAATGCCGCAATCAGAGCGTTTTCCCGGCAAAATGGCCCGTTTCCTGGATGAATTGTATTTATGTCTCAAATGGATAGGAGTTCGCAGCTTTGGTTTGAAGGGAGTGGCGCTGTGCGTATCGGGCGGGCGAGCGCCGAAGGGGCGCCACGTCCCTGACGTCGAACATCTCCGGCTGCGCCTGAGCCACTAACGCCGTTCGCTATACGCGCCCGGCTGCCGCTGATATGATGCCGGGACGGTAAACGGCAGCTCGCCACCATACTTTTCTGCGATGCCGGCTTTCTGATCGGACTCGATCCCGCTCGCGCCCTTTTTGCGTTGCCTCGACAAGAACGCTGAACAAATTCGTCAAGGGCTGCTGTGTCCCCGCTCACATTGGGAGATGTGCCATGGCTGCATCGGACTGGCGTCTCGAAGGCGAATGGATGAAGAATTGCAATTGCGCGTTTGGCTGCCCTTGCGATTTCAACGCTCTACCGACCCACGGCTATTGCAAAGGCATGGTCGGCATGCGGATCACGAGGGGGCATTTTGAGGGCGTCAAGCTCGACGGCATTTGTTTTGCCGTCGTGGTGGATTTCCCCGGCGCACTGCATCAAGGCAACGGCACGATGCAGCCCATCGTCGACCAGCGTGCCACGCCGGAGCAGCGACAGGCTCTGTTCAACATTCTGTCGGGCAAGCATTCGGCCGAGGGCACGCTGTTCCACATCTTCAGCCTGATCGTGACGACCATTCGCGACCCGGTTTTCGCGCCGTTCGAATTTTCCTTCGACAAGAATGGCCGTATCGCAAAACTCGTCGCCGGCGATGTGCTCGAGACCGAGGTGGAGCCGATCAAGAATCCCGTGACCGGCGCTCCCCATCGCGTTCAGGTGGTCATGCCCGAGGGCTTCGAGCACCGGGCTGCCGAGGTCGCGTCCGCCAATATCCGCTCGACCGGCGCGATCTCGTTCGAGACCCGGGGTACGCACAGCTCGCTCGCCAATGTCGTGCAGACGCCCGAGGGCGTTGCGGCGTGATGCGGCGCTGACACCGAGACGACATCCCGGTGTCAGCTCCTCATCGCCATCCTGGACAACTCGATGCAGGGGCGCCCGATGTTGGAACAGCTGCTCCACCGCGACCGGCTGATCGTCGCGATCGGGACCGCCGCAGTCGTGGCGCTCGCCTGGGCCTACCTCGCTGCAGGCGCCGGCATGGACACCGAGATGATGGCCGACATGCCGGACATGGCGCCGATGCCATGGACGCCGGACTATGCAGTGCTGCTGTTCGTGATGTGGTGGGTGATGATGGTCGCGATGATGGCGCCGAGCGCGGCGCCCACCGTGCTCTTGTATGCGAGCGTCAAGCGCAAGCAGGAGACTGCATCCCGCGCCGCAATCGATGCCTGGATCTTTCTCGCGGGCTATCTCGCGACATGGGCGGGATTCAGCGTCTTCGCGGTGCTGACGCAATGGGCGCTCGAGCGCTTCGGGTTGCTGTCGATGGCGATGGCAAGCACCAGCGCCATCCTCGGCGGCCTCATTGTGGTTGCCGCTGGGCTCTACCAGTTCACGCCGCTCAAGCATGCCTGCTTGCGCTACTGCGACAGCCCACTGCTATTTCTCAGCCGACACTGGCAACCTGGAACGCGCGGGGCATTCCGCATGGGACTTCGCCATGGCAGCTACTGCGTCGGCTGCTGCTGGTCATTGATGGTCCTGTTGTTCGTCGGTGGCGTGATGAATCCTGTCTGGATCATCGCCATCGCGCTCTATGTCGCCGGTGAGAAGCTGCTGCCGTTTGGCCGAAGACTGAGCCATGCGGCAGGCGGGGCCCTCATCCTGTCCGGTGCGATCATGCTTGCACGCGCGATGTGAGAAGCCCCCGCGCGGGTGTTGGTAGGACACCATCACTGTCAATACCTGGACACCGCCATGCCGCTCAAAGCCGCCATGCTCCCGTGGTCATACGGACCTCGCAAGCCAAAAGCTAAGCTTTGTTCCAACCGAAACTTAAGGCTGTCCTGACTAGATTCGGGCCATGGACAGGCCCGCGTCCCGCTTTCGGCCGTGGCCGTCTCTGTGCAATCGAGGCGGAGAGAGGCGATGCTGTTTTCGGCGATCAGCGCTGTTCGGCCGCTGTGGCTGGCGCGAGCGGGCATGATCATGCGCCCGAGATCACTCCGCAGGGCGGCGCTGACGGTTCTGCGCAATGCGCCACTGCAGATCGCATTGTTCTTCCTGCCCCTGGTCTGGATCGGCTACTTCGCGATCACGTCATCGGAGCGGGCGGACGCGGTCGAGCAGGCGCGGTCGCACGGCGATAGCGTCGCCGAATTGTTCGAGGAAAACACCGAACGCATCTTCGAACAGGTCGATCAGTCGTTGCTGGTGGTGCGCGCACTTTACGCCCAGGACCCGCTGACCTTCAGCCTGAAGTTCTGGTCCGACAAGACCCGCATTGCGAGTGGCGACGTGGTTCAGTTCTCGCTGATCGGACCGGACGGCTACTTGCTCGATACCACGGCGGGCTATTCCGGCCCGCCGCTCTATCTCGGCGATCGCGAGCACTTCATCGAGGCCATGGCGCAAGCCGATGATAGCCTCTACGTGGCGAAGCCGGTGGTGGGGCGGGTGTCGCGCCAGTGGACCATCCAGCTCGCGAGAAAGGTGTTCGACCTTGCGCGGAATCCGGCCGGCGTAGTCGTCGGCTCGATCAGCGTGGACCTCATCGGCAAGTTCTACGAAACGGCGAAGCTGGGTGCCGGAGGAACGCTGGTGCTCAGGAATGCGAACCATGTCGTGCTCGCCGCGCGCGGCGTGGACCAGGGCTCCGTGCTGGGACAACGCGCGCCGAACCGCGTCGAGGGTGAGCTGGGAGACGGCTTCTATGCACAATATTGGAACGAGAACCGGCCGAACCGCAGTGACCGGCTGATCACCGCGCGCAGGTCGCTCGCGTTTCCGCTCATCCTCACGGTCGGCATTTCGGAGCAGGAGATCTATTCCCGCGCCGCCTTCAGACAGAAGGTCTATCTCGGCGGCACGCTGCTGCTCACGTTCATCATCGTGGCCGCCGCGGCATTCCATTGGCGGCGGCAACAGGCGCTGGATCGTGCCCACCGTGAGCTGCGCGATTTTGCCGGCAAGTTCGAGGATGCGCTCCGAAACCTTCCGCAGGGCTTGAGCATGTTCGACGGCCGTGACCGCCTGATCGCGTTCAACCGGCAATGGCTCGAACTCTATGGGCTGGTGCCTGAGGAGATCCGGATCGGCATGGATTTCCGGGATGTATTCGCGAAACAGACCGCCGTGCTCGACGTCGGGGCTTATCTCGTCGATCTGAAGAATCGGCTCGCTCAATCGGAGCACACGTCCAACACCGTCCAGTTTCCGGATGGACGGGTCGTCTACATCTCCTACGGCCGTCGCGAGAGCGGTGGCTGGGTCGCCACCCACGAGGACATCACCGAGCGCAAGGCGTCCGAGGACCGGATCGAGAAGCTCGCGCACTATGACAGCCTGACCGGCCTTGCCAATCGCAATCTGTTCAAGGAGCGTATTGACGAGGCGCTGGCCGGCTCGCGCCCGCTGGAGCCTACGTTTGCAGTACTCCTGCTGGATCTCGACAAGTTCAAGTCCGTCAATGATGCGCTCGGCCATCAATGCGGCGACGCGCTCCTGAAGCAGGTCGCCGTCCGGATCAAGGCGCAGATCCGTGACATCGACATGGCGGCCCGGATCGGCGGCGACGAGTTTGCCGTGATCGTGGCGCCGGGCCGGGCCGCGATGCGCGGCGGCGCTGCAAGTCTGGCGGCGCGGCTGGTCCAGACCATTGCCGAGCCCTATCATATCGATGGCCATCCGGTCGTGATCGGCTGTAGCATTGGCCTTGCACTCGTGCCCGAGCACGGCACGCGGGTCGACGAGATCCTTCGCAACGCCGATCTTGCGCTCTACAGGTCGAAGAATGCCGGCCGAAGCTGTTTCCACGTCTATTCAGCGGAGCTAAAGGCCGAAGCGGAGCAGCGCAACGTGCTCGAGATCGAGCTGCGCGAAGCGATCTGGCGTGAGGAGATCGAGGTGTTTTATCAGCCCGTGATCGAGCTCGGCACCGGTCGGGTAAAATCGGTCGAGGCCCTGGCGCGCTGGCATCACCGCAGCAGGGGCTACATTCCTCCGGCAGAGTTCATCGCCGTTGCGGAGGCGGGGGGACTGATCGTCGAGCTCGGCAATCAGGTGCTCGCCAGAGCCTGTCGCGATGCGACCAGCATGCCGGCCGACGTCAAGGTCGCCGTCAACCTCTCTGCCCTGCAATTTGCCGGCACCAATCTCGTCGACGCCGTGACGTTTGCGTTGGTGGAGAGTGGCCTTCCGCAAACCCGGCTCGAGCTCGAGATCACCGAGAGCGTATTTCTCGCCGACACAGAGGAGAACCTCAAGACGCTTCAGCGCCTCAAGGCGCTCGGCGTCTCCATTGCCCTCGATGATTTCGGTGTCGGTTACTCGTCATTGTCCTACCTGATGGCGTTTCCGTTCGACAAGGTCAAGATCGACAAGTCATTCATCGACCGGATCGATCGAAGCGAGACCGTCGCCGTGCTGAAGTCCATCGTGCAGCTCGCGAAGACGTTGAAGCTGTCGATCGTCGCCGAGGGGGTCGAGTCCTCTGAACAGGTCAGACGGCTCCAATCACTCGGCATCCCGCTCGGCCAGGGATTTCACTTCAGCAAGCCCGTGCCGCTCGCCGGCCTCTCCTGGCAAGACCGCACGGGGCGCCGCAAAGGTCGGGCGGCGTGAGCCGAATGCCTTCGGCGTTTGTCGTCATGGCGCCACTGCAGCCCTTGCATCCAAGAGCAGAAGCTGAGCAGGTGATCTTCCTTCGTATAAATTGCCTCGCATCATGAATGGCTTAGACGATAAGGCTTGGTCGGCCCACTGACACGTTCGGCCTCCGACGAGAGCCGAAGCAGCGCCGCGCGGAGCTAATTCCCAAGCCAGATCGCGGCCCGACATTTCCTGGCACTGTGCTTGCTCAAGCAGGGCCCAAGCCAGGCCTCGGCGAAGAGGCCGTTTCAGGTTGAGGCAAGCGATGCAGGAAGTGTCCCGTTCTGGTGCTGCTGATGAACTCCGGCTCGACGCGTTGATCGCGGATTTGTGGTGGCGCGTTCGGCTGATCAACACCGATATTCTCGAGGAAGAAGCTCGCGCCGGGGTGTTCGACGTGCACCAGCCGACTTACCCGCTTCTTGCGCTCAACCTTCGCGCCCGACGCGATAATCTGGTCGCGACGATCGGCATGCTCGAGCAGCGTGCGAGATCAACGTCGGAGGCGGCTTGAGAGTGGCTTGCGGCTTACACCGGCAACGTCAGCAACGGCGGCAGCCTGCAGGCTGTCGCTTCGAGGACGGGGCCGAATGCAACGAGCATCATCGCATGGCTCGAATGCCTGTCGGCGGCATGAGTTGAATTCACGCCGCGCCTGCCTGTGATATTGCTGGCCCCGACAACCCCGCGAGGCCTCTATGCTCCCCATTCCCGCCGATATCTTCACCGAGCCCGAGGACGTCTCGCCCGACGGACTTGCCAATCTCGGCCCGCTCCGCCGTCTTGCCGGCACCTGGCAGGCCGACAAGGGCATCGACATCAATCCGAAGGCGGAAGGGCCCGAGCGGCGGACGTTCATCGAGCGCATCCGAATGGATCCGATCGATCCGCAGGCCAACGGGCCGCAGCTGTTGTACGGGCTACGCTATCACATCCACATCAACACACCCGAGGAAGACATCACGTTCCACGACCAGGTCGGCTACTGGCTGTGGGAGCCGGCGACCGGTCTGGTCATGCAGACGCTGGCGATCCCGCGCGGACAGGTGCTGCTGGCCTCGGGCAAGGCCGGGCCCGATGACAGGACAATCTCGGTCACGGCCAAGCGCGGCGACACCGCTTACGGGATCTGCTCGACCGATTTTCTGGAACAGGCCTTCCGCACCGATGCTTACCGCTGCGACATCACCTTCAACGACGATGGCAGCTGGACCTATCTGATCCAGACCGAGTTGTTCGTGCGCGGCGCGCCGTTCAATCATCGCGACACCAACACGCTCCAGCTCGTCGCGCCGCCAAAGCTCAATCCGCTGGCGTTGATCGTGAACGCGCGCGCCAAGGAGAATGCAGGCGGCGATGGATCGGCGGCCTGAGCGCTACTCGGAGGATTGCATGAAGCCGTATGTCATCTGTCTGATGCACTCGAGCCTCGACGGCCGCACACATCCCAGCCGCTGGCGTCCGAAGGGCGCAGGCACGGATTGGTTCGAAAAAATCCACGACGAGCTCGGCGGCGATGCCTGGGTGATCGGCCGCGTCACCGGGTCGGAGTTCGCCAAGGGCAAGCCTTATCCCGTGACGAACGCGAAATTTCCACGCGAGAACTGGTTTGCGCAGCGCGATGCGAAAATCTATGGGGTCGTGCTCGATGCCCAGGGCAAGATCGGCTGGGGGCGTGCGGACATCGGCGGCGATCCGATCGTCGTCGTGCTGACCGAGAACGTTCCGGATTCGCATCTCGCTGGCCTCCGCGGCGAGGGCGTGTCCTACATCTTTGCCGGTAAATCCGAGATCGACCTGGCCCTGACGCTGGACATTCTCAGCCATGAACTCGGCGTGAAGCGTCTGCTGGTCGAGGGCGGCGGCGTCGCCAACGGCGCGTTCCTGCGCGCCGGCCTCATCGACGAATTCAATCTGATCCTCAGCCCCGCGATCGACGGCGCGAAAGGCGCCCCCTTCGTGTTCGATTCGACCGAGGCGGACAGCGAGCGGCGCGCGCCGATCACGGCGATGACGCTGGAGAGCACGCGCGAGCTCGGCGGCGGCGTCCTGCTGCTGCGATATCTGATCGAGAACGATCCTCAAGCCGCGAGCCGGTAAGGCGCGGCCATGTCCGATACGTCCGAGCACATCGTGATCGTCGGCGCGGGCGCGGCCGGCCTGATGGCGGCGCGCGAGCTGGCGCGTGCCGGCCGCAAGGTGACGATCCTGGAAGCGCGCCAGCGCTGTGGCGGTCGCATTCATCCGCTACCGGTCTCCGAGTTCGGCTATCCCGCCGATGGCGGCGCCGAGTTCGTTCATGGCGAGGCGCCGGTCACGCGCGCACTCCTGCGCGAGGCCGCGCTGTCGCTTCAGGAGATCGAAGGCGAACAGTGGAGCTTTGACGGGACGAAGCTTTCGCGCGAGGATCGCCTCGATCCTCACGAAGCGGAGCTTCAGGCCGTGCTAAGGGACTTGAAGGACGACCTCACGGTCGCCGACTTCCTGCGCCGGCATTTTTCCGGGGACGAGTACGCGTCGATGCGCCATTCGATCGAACGGATGGTCGAGGGCTATGACGCGGCCGATCCTGAGCGCGCGTCGACGCTAGCGCTGCGCGCGGAATGGATGGATGGCGGACACGCTCCGCAGGCGCGCATCGATGGTGGATACGGCGCGATGATCGACGTGCTGGCCGCCGACTGCCGCAGGCACGGCGTGACTATCCGTCTCGGTTGCGTCGTATCGGCCATTGCGGAGGAGGGCGGCGCGGTAGCCGTTCGATGCGCCGGCGGCGATGTGCATGCCTGCGATCGCGTGATCCTCACCGTGCCGCTGCCGCTGCTGCGCGAGATCGCGCTGCCGGCGGGGGCGCGCGCGAAGCTTGCTGCTGCCGACGACATCGGCTTTGGCAATGTCATCAAGATCGTACTGCGCTTCGCACGGCCATGGTGGCGCGAGCGCAAGGAAGACCTTGCGGACATGACCTTCCTGCTGTCGGACCAGGCGATCCCGGTGTGGTGGACGCAATATCCGAGCCAGCATGCCGTGCTTACGGGCTGGTTCGGCGGTCCGCGCACGATGGAGCTGGAAAGCCTCGATCCGCAAGGCCTGATCGAGGCCGGGCTTGGCTCGCTCGCCGCCGTCTTCAGCCTGCCGCGCGATGACATCGCGCGCCAGCTGGTGGCCGGAGCTGCGGCCAACTGGGCGCATGATCGCTTCGCGCGCGGCGCCTATTCGTGGGCGACGCCGCGGACGCGCGAGGCACAAGCGATCCTCTCGCGTGCAGGCGGGCGGGTGCTGTTTTCCGGCGAAGCACTCTATCGCGGCCGCGACATGGGCACGGTCGAGGCGGCGCTCGCGAGTGGCCTGGAGACGGCGGGGATGATCTTGCAGGGATAGCAAAAGAGGCCCGCATCTCTGCGGGCCGCTTGCGTCTTACCAGCGTCCGCCGCCGAAGCTGAACGTCACGCCGGGACCGCCGCCGTAGTACCCATAGGGGCCGCCGCCGTAATAGCCGTGGCGCGGGTAATAGCCGTAGCTTCTGTAATAGGGCCGGTAATAGCCGTGATGAGGACGCCAATGATGGTGGTGACCATGCCAGCGATGGTGCCTGCGCTGCGCGCTGATGTCGGTGGACTGGCTTTCCTGCGCGGCCTGCCTGGCGCTCGTGCCACCGGCTGCGTTCGCCGCCGATCCGCCAGTAAGCGCCGCAGCGCCGACGGCCATCGCGACAATGAGATATTTCATGTCATCACTCCAGTTGAATGTCGTGTGACAATAGATGAGCATCCAGCGTGTTCCCGCCAGTGCGGGCGTCGAAACGACGCAGATATGAGTTCCGATCAACACGCGCTAACGTCAGTGGATGTTCGAATGCCGCGCGTTCTATCTTCGCATGACGATGCGTCGCCTGCGGACTTGTGCCCCGAACGCAGCGCAGCGTCTCTTAGATGATGCGATGCTGAGCCGGGCCCATGTTCCTGGTGTGTCGGCTGCGTGGGTCCCGGCTCTGCGCAGCAGCGCAAGGAACGCTGCAGCGCGTCCGCGACACGGGAGTGAGCACGCAGATTTTCGCGCACGCTCTCACGGATGCGGATCGGGAAAGCCGTGGCGCTCGGAGAGCGCGGCGAGGATTGCGTCCTTGTCGGCGATGAAGGCGCGGCCCTGGTGGCTGCCGGTCTGGTGCGGCGACGTCGCCCCAGTCGCGAGCACGAGCAGCGGCAGCGATTGGTTCTCCTCGCCGACCAGCGCAATCACGGCTTGCCGAGGCCGTGGCCAGGGGATTCGTTCGACATCGAGCTTTTCGGCGAGCTGTGGAAACGAGGCCAGCACGCCCTCGATCAGCGCGCAGTGCCAGCAATAGAAGCTTTGGCCGGGAAAAGCCGGATCCTCGAAACCGGGCTGCAGCAGAAACAGGCGGTCGCGCGTCATGGGTCGTTCCGAAGCTTGGCCGCGATGTCACCGGGGAATCACTGACGTCGTGAAAGGACGCCATGGCGAGGCCAATCAGTCAATCGGCTCAACTCAAGTGATCTACAGGCAGCCTGCCCTTGATCAAGCGCAACTTTGACCGCGCGCCGCGCGATGCAATGTCGCCGCGACATTCGAACGGGACGTCGAGGCGGGTCATGAAGGCGTATTTCATCGGCGGTGGCATTGGATCGCTCGCGGACGCGGCGTTCCTCGTTCGCGATGCGCAGCTGCCGGGGCACGACATCGCGATCTAGGAGGCGCAGCCGCTGGTCGGCGGCAGCTTCGAATGGCACGCAGCTCGCGAACGGCGCCTACTCGCTCCGCGGCGGCGCATGCTCACCACCGACCATTACGAATGCACCTGGGATCTGCTCTCGAGCATTCCCTCGCTCGAACATCCCGGCCTCAGCGTGCGCGAGGAGACGGTCGCGTTCAACGTGGAGAACCCTGCGCACTCCAGGGCACGTCTGGTCGCTCGCCGTGATCTGAGCTACTTGAACGGGTCCTGGATCGACGGTGCCGACTGGCGAATGCGGCGCACGCTGACCGGCGTGCCGTCGGAGACGAATAGGAGCTCGTAGGTCCGGCCATCGCTGTCGGTCGCCGAGCAGGTGACGTCGTGCACCTTCCTGGCGGCGAAATTGCCGGTCTGGCGGCAGATGCCGGTGGAGGTCTGCTCGGCCGGCACCGGCAGGCCGTCGACCCTCGGGCGGTCCTTGGAGTTGAGCAGCATGCGGTCGATCGGCAGCTCGTAAGAATTGTCGTCGGCGCGCTTGCCGTTCTCGCCCGAGAACGACACGACGTGGCTGTCGTCGCTGGGATCGTCGACCGCGACCGCGAAATTGACCCGGCCCTTGTCGCCGTGGGCATAGGCCACTGTCTTGCACGGGAAGGTGCGGCCTGCGACCCTCAACGTCTTGCAGTGGCCGGACATCAGCGCCAGCAGATCGATGAAGGCGTTCTGCTGCAACTGCGGATTGTCGAGCGGAATGGGTTTGGAAGTCTCGGCAAAACAAGGACTTGCCAGAGCCACGGTCAAAGCGGCGAGGACCGGTCGGCAGAGGCGCATCGTCGGGCTCGTGTGCCAGAGGGCCGTGGCGGCGGAAAGGTTCCGCACCATAACGATCGTATCGCAAATTGGTTGCGATCTCGTTTGTTCTGCAAGTCCCGTCTGGAATACCACCGTGTCACCCCGACAGCGATTCGTCCAAATCGCCCAATCCGTCCCAAGAGGCACCTGCCATCAGAGCGGTGTTTTTTTCGTGGCGGAGCTAGCCTATCGCCGCCTGCCAGCGCTTATCGCGCAGGGACGGCCGGCGGTGCAGACGGGCGTCCAGCACGGCACGGGCGCGGGGCAGCTCACCGCTGCGCATGAGCGCGACGATAAAGGTATCCTCGATCAGCTCGCGTTGGGCATGGCTGCCGCCGATGCGCACGACCTCGCCGAGGAGCGGCGCGAGCATCTGCACGCAAGTCCCGTAATCCTCATCGACGAAAGCCGCGAGCGCCCGGAAGATCGCCGGCACCACGGGGCCGGCCGGCAGCTTACCGTCAGCGAGCCGCTGCTCGATCACCGCAAGGCGCGCGGCCAGCGCCTCGCGGTTCTGCGTGGCGGCCGCGAACAGCGCCATGTGGACGTCGGCAAAGGACAGGCTCGACTTCGGAAACAGCTTTTGCGCCGCGGCGTCGGCCTCGCGCCACAGCGCCTGCGGCACGGTATGACCGTAAGCCGACAGGCGCCAGAGCAGGGAGGCGCTGTCGGTGATGACGTTGAGTGGCGGCGCCCGCGTCGCGGCGGGCTGAAGCACGTCGGCATAGATCGCAAGCGCCCGTGCGGCGTCGCCATGTTCGAGCGCGCCGAGCGCCTGATGCCAGCGGATATGGCCGTGCAGGATTCCGGCGCGGTCGTAAGTCGGAATCCAGTCGTCGACGAGACGATCGGCCGCGTCGATCGATCCATCCTCGAACATCGCGTGCAGGACCGCATGTGCAGCGTGGGCGTTGGCCCGGCGCAGATTGAAGCCGCGCTCGGTGACGGCGCGGCCGCGCGCGACGTCGCCATTCTCCGTCATCGCCCAACCGGACATGGTGAGGAACCACCAGTCCTCGCCGTAATGCTGCGCGACGCGCTCGCAGAGCTCGTGCCGGGCCCGATCGTGGTCGGCCATGCCGGAGAAGGCGAACAGGCCGAACGCGCCGAGCGGCAGCGACAGCACCACGGCGTCGCGGGGCCATGCGTCGACGTGCTTCAGCGTCGATGCGATCGCCTCCGGCAGCCGGCCCTCGATCGCGAGCGCCAGCGTCTCGACATGCGAGCGCTCGCGCTCGGTGCCGCGCTTGGCGACGAGCTCGCGCGCGAGCGCCGCCTTCTGCCGCGCGAGATCGCCCTGCTGGTAGAAAGCATGCACGCGGCCGCGGGCGATATGGGCCAGCGCGAAGTCCGGGTCCGCCGTGATCGCGCACTCCAGCGTCTCCGCCGTGCCGGTCCACCCCGAAAGCATGAGATCGACGCCCTCGCGATAGGCGCTTGCTGCCTCATGCGAGGTGGTGGAGAGCGGAAAGCCGTAGCGGTCTTCAAGCGCCATCGTGGTCTCCCGTTCTCACGCCGTCCGTGCGCGGCGGCCCTCGATCGGATAGGCCGGGTCGTTATAGCCGGGCGTCGACGGATGGCCTGGCGTCACCAGCCGGTCGATCAGCGCCTCATCCTCCGCGGTGAAACGATAATCGAGTGCGCTGATGTAGCCGTCCCATTGCTCCTCGGTGCGGGGACCTGCGATCACCGACGAGACGAAGGCGGAGTTGAGCACCCAGGCGACTGCGAACTGGCCGGCGGTGATGCCCTTCGTCTCCGCGTGCGTCTTGATCTCCTGCGCGAGGTGAAGCGATTCCGGCCGCCATTCCGTTTGCATCATGCGGGTGTCGTTGCGGCCCGCGCGCGTCTCCTTGTCGGGAGCTGCATCGGGCCTATACTTGCCGGTGAGCACGCCGCGCGCCAAGGGACTATAGGGCACGATACCGAGGCCGTAATAGGAACAGGCCGGGAAGTGCTCGAGCTCGGGCATGCGGTTCATGGCGTTATAGTAAGGCTGGCTCACCGCAGGCCGGTCGATGCCGAGCCGATCGCAGATGTTGCAGATCTCGGCAACGCGCCAGGCACGGTAGTTCGAGACGCCGAAATAGCGCACCTTGCCGGCGCGGATCAGGTCGCCCATCGCGCGGACCGTCTCCTCCAGCGGCGTCGCATGATCTTCCTTGTGCAGATAGTAGATGTCGATGTGATCGGTGCCGAGCCGCTTCAAGCTCTCGTCAGCCGCCTGCAGCACCCAGCGCCGCGACAGCCCGCCGCGATTGGGATCATCGCCCAATTCGTTGTTCATGGGATTGGCGAGCTTCGTCGCGAGTATCCAGGCATGGCGTTTGCTCGCGATGGCATGGCCGACGACTTCCTCGGATGCACCTTTCGAATAAGCGTCGGCGGTGTCGATGAAATTGATCCCGGCGGCGTGCGCCTTGTCGATGATGCGTTGTGACGTGGCTTCATCGGTCGGTCCGCCGAACATCATGGTGCCGAGACAAATCGGCGAAACTTTCAGGCCGCTGCGGCCGAGCTGGCGGTATTGCATGGGCGGGGGTCCTTGATATTGGTGGAGGGCAGCATAGCCAGCTACAGTCGCCATTGCGAGCGCAGCGAGGCAATCCAGAAATGTGTCCGCGGAGGGATTCTGGATTGCCTCGCTGCGCTCGCAATGACGAGGTTGGGGACGACGACGAGTGTGTGGTTGCGGCAGTGGCAACCTGACCGAACAGCTACCCCGGCCCCTTCAAGATCTTGAACACGCCATTCGCCATCACGATGCAGCGGTTATCCACCGTCACTTCGGTGCTCATGAAGATCAGGCTGCGGGTCGAGCGGACCACGCGCGGGCGAGAGATCAGGATGTCGCCGATCTGGCCGGCTTCCACGAAGTGTGTGTCGAGCTGCACCGTCGCCATGTACTCCTTGCCGGAGACATAGCGGGCGGTCATGCCGCAGGTGCGGTCGGCGAAGGTCATCATCACGCCACCCTGGACCATGCCGCGGCGGTTGTGGTGCTTGTCTTCGGTGGCGAGTGCGAACTCGTAATGACCGTCGACCCTGCGCTCCCACAACGGGCCGATCAGGTGCAGGAAGCCCGTGGTCTCCAGGATGCTCCAGCCGTCGGATTTCAGCCTTGCGGCGGCCTTGTTGGTCATCTCGTCGTCCGTTCCTTGGCCTTGCGAGCTCATTTCATCGGGGGCGGACGTGGTGTAGTCAAGCATCATGAGATCGTTCGACGATGCCACACGACGGAATATCGCGGATGCCTGCGCAGCCTTCACGCGCCTGCGGGGGGATGATGCGCCGGCGACGCTGAAGCGCGCCGCAGTGGCGGTTGCGCTGACCGCGGGCGAGAGCGACGACACTGCGCTGCTGCTCACGCTGCGGGCAGCGCATCTGCGCGCCCATCGCGGTCAATGGGCGCTGCCTGGCGGCCGCTGCGATCCCGGCGAGACCCCGGTCGGAGCGGCGTTGCGCGAACTCGACGAGGAGCTTGGCCTTCGGCTCACGGATGCGGACGTGCTCGGTACGCTGGACGATTACCCGACGCGTTCCGGCTATCTGATCACGCCGGTCGTGGTCTGGGCGGCCGATAGCGCCTCGATCAGACCGAACCCAGACGAGGTCGCGTCCGTTCATCGCATCGCGCTCGCCACGATCGAACGCGAGGACGCTTTCGATTTCGTCGCGATTCCCGAGAGCAGCCGCCGCGTGATCCGCTTCCATCACCAGATGAGCCTGATCCATGCCCCGACGGCAGCGCTGATCTACCAGTTCCGCGAGGTGCTGGCGGGCCGGCACACCCGCGTCATCGACCTGGAACAGCCGATATTTGCCTGGAAGTGACGATGGTAAACGGCGCGTTAACGTGACGGTTACCGGATGCCTGCTAAGAGGGCAGCATGCATCACATATCGATTCGACGCGTCCTGACGCTGGTTCCATTCGCGTTCGTGCTGCTCGCACCGGCCGCGCGCGGCGGCGAGGCCGACACGTTGCCGCCGGCCGTTCGCAATGCCAACGCCCAGCTGCTGTCGCAGTTTTTCGCGCAAGGTGGGGCCTCGCCGGCGGTGCTCGAATATCGCCGCAAGCTCGCCGAATATCAGGCCGCGCGCGCCGCCTTCGATGCCGAGGCCGGCGCCTATTGGAGCCAGATCTCGGAGAAGCGGAAGACCCGCAATGCCAAGCGGCGCAGCGGACAGCAGATCACGCTCGACGATTACGTGCTGGAGCATCCGCCGATCTATACCGGGCCGAAGCGTCCGGTGAACCCGGAGCCGGAGGAGGCGCCTGAACGCCCGCCCCGTAAGCCCATTCCGGTGGTCGCCGATTTGCTGCGCGCGGCGCAGGAGCTCTACCAGTTCACGCCGCAACGCCCGTCCAGCGAGCTCGAGTTCAAGCGCGCCTATGCGCGCTACGCGCTCGCCTCGGGGCTGACGCGCGAGCAGGCGGTGCGGGTCTATTCGTTCGAGACCGGCGGCACCGGCGGTTACGACGTGCAGGCGGGCATCGAGCATGGCGGCAAGCGCGCGATCTCGACGGCAATAGGCTACAACCAGCTGTTGACCACCAACAGCGTCGAGCTGCTTGCTGAGCAGGGGCATGAATTCATTCGTGCGCTCTCGGAGAAGGTGGCGCGAACGTCAGGACCTGCGCGCCAGGCGCTCGAGCACAAGCTCGCCGTGCTCAAGAAGATGGTGGCGCATGCGAAGTCGGTGCCCGACACCTGGTCGGAGCACGAGAAGATCGGCAACACTGCGCAGGGCTGGGCCATGCATGCGATGGTGCTCGACATCGACATCGGACCGATGCTGCAGACCCACAAGCTGCTGACCTCGGTGCTGTTCGCCCGCGCCAAGGGCTACAGCCGTCCGCTCACCGCGGCCGAGCTAGAGATGATGAACCTCACCGGCGACGGCACCGGCCTCGACATGGTGACGATGCCGCAGGCGATGCGCGAGCAGGTGCCGACCTCGAACTTCTTCCAGCGCGGCGGCTATGAGCGCAACCCCGTCGCGATCCGCCACAACACGGTGGCGAAGCTGCTCGCGGTGACGGATGAGCGGATGGACTCGAACAGTAGCAAAGCCGGCGCAAGGGAGCTGGCGGGCGCGTTTTAGCTCTCCGTCCTACCCCATCTCGCCGTCATGCTCCGGCTTGACCGGGTCATCCAGTACGCCGCGGCCTCTCGCTTCAAGCACAACGGCCTCTGGAATACCGGATCACCCGCTTTCGCGGGTGATGACGCCGAGAGTGTGGCGGCTGTGTCGCCCCGCCGCCTCAACCCCTACTGATCCGGCCCGAACTTGAACTTGCCGTCACCCTCCAGATACGGTCCGGTGCGCATGTAGAGCTGGCCGTTGTGGCCGATGAAGAACAGCGTGCCCTTGGGCACTTTCTTGGCGCCCTTCAGCAGCTCGCCGGCGTTGCTGGTGCCCATCTTGTAGGAATAAGTCTTGCCGTCCTTGTCGTAGGCGTAGCCTATATCGGGCTTGAGCTCCCAAGGCGTCGCTCCCGTTTGCGCCAATGCGGGCCCTGCGAATGCGCCGAGCGCGGCTACGGTTGCAAATGTCTTGATTGAAAATGCCGTCATCCCATCCTCCACGGTCGGGACATTCCAGGCTTGAACAAACCACGAACGATGTGTCCGGGTCAATTTGCGAAAGCGCCACAGCGCATCACGTCTTGCCCAGCAGCTTGTGATTTTCCCTTCGTCCCCTCGCGACTATGTTCCGCTTTCCGTCTAGAACGCAACTCGACAAAATTGTTGGTGGGGATGATTCGGATGCGCCATGTGATCAAGCTTTGCTGGGCTGCTTTAGTGTCCCTGACGGCGCTGGCGCCGGCAGCCCGGGCCGATGATTACCAGCTCAGCCACAACCAGCGAATTTCGTGCAGCCGCGGCCTTGCGCCGGGCAAGCTGAACACGGCGACCTGCAAGTCCTACACCTATCTCTTCAACACCAAGACCTCGGAATATTTCCGCTGCCAGGTCTCCCTGGCGCTGACCCGCGACAACAAGGAGGTCATCAACGTCCAGGCCGACGGCGGCTGCACCAAGAAGCCGCGCATCTTCGAGACCGACGGCCACTACGACTTCGATGCCACCGAGACCGAGCCGCCGAACACCAACTCGTTCTTCGGCCCCGGCGGCTATTCGGTCTGGGCCGTCGACGTCACCGCACAGAAGGTGCGCGGCTGCATCATCATCTCCTCCGGTCTCGGCTCCGACATCTCCAAGTGCCTGGATATGACGTTCCAGTAGCACTTACCAGCTGGGCGAGGCGCGCTCCACCGCCCGACTGCGCCACCTCGCCGCACCCGCTGGTTCCCGAAAATCGAACCAAAGCGGCCACTTGCCGCAGTCCTGTTTTGTCTTTTGGATGGGTTGACCCGCACCCCTCATCCGGCCAATTTCGCCGCCGGTTTGGGGGTACAACAACCATGAAACGAACGATTTTCGGCGTGGCCGCGGCTCTTGCTCTGGCGGCATCGGCACCTTGCGCGCAGGCGCAATCCTTCATCAACGTGCTGACCGGCGGCACTTCGGGCGTCTACTATCCGCTGGGCGTCGCGATCGGAAAGATCTACGGCGACAAGATTCCGAACGTGAAGACGCAGGTGCAGGCCACCAAGGCGTCGGTCGAGAACCTGATCCTGCTGCAGCAGGGCCGCGGCGAGCTGGCGTTCACGCGGCGACTCGCTGAAAGCGGCCTGGGACGGTGAGGAAGAGGCGGGCTTCAAGACCAAGCTCGACAAGCTACGCGTGATCGGCGCGATCTATCCGAACTACATCCAGATCGTCGCGACTGCCGACAGCGGCATCAAGACGCTCGCCGACCTCAAGGGTAAGAGCCTGTCGGTCGGCGCGCCGAAGTCGGGCACCGAGCTGAACTCGCGCGCGATCCTCGCTGCCGCCGGCATGAGCTACAAGGATCTCGGCAAGGTCGAATATCTGCCGTTCGCCGAATCCGTCGATCTCATGAAGAACCGGCAGCTCAACGCCACACTGCAATCGGCCGGGCTCGGCGTCGCCTCGCTGAAGGACCTGTCGACCTCGAGCCCGATCACGGTGGTCTCGGTGCCGAAGGAGACCGTCGACAAGATCGGCCCGCCCTTCGTCTCGGCGATCATTCCGGCCAACACCTATACCGGCCAGGACAAGGACGTGCCGACCGCGGCCGTAATCAATTATCTCGTTACGAGCTCCGCCGTATCTGACGATCTCGCCTATCAGATGACCAAGCTGGTTTACGAGTCGCTGCCGGAGCTCGCCAACGCGCACGCCGCCGGCAAGGAGATCAAGCTCGAGACCGCCGCCACCGGTAGCCCGGTTCCGCTGCACCCCGGCGCGATCCGCTATTACAAGGAAAAGGGGCTGATCAAGTAACTCTCGTCAGTCATTCCGGGGCGATGCGCAGCATCGAACCCCGAATCTCGAGATTTCCGGGTTCGCCTTGATGAGCCGCCCGGGAATGACGGAGAGGAAAATCGCGAATGCCCGGGACTGTCCCGGGCATGACGTTTTTGGAGCCCGCGCCAATGCTATCAGGCGCAGGCTGAGGACGATTTGAAATGCTGGAAAAGGCAGAGGCCAACGAGGCCCCCATCAAGGTCGAGTTCGACAATTTCGAGCATGGCTTCCCCGAAGGCTTTGGCCCGGGCTGGTGGGGCCAGCTCGCCTACTGGATCGGCATCGCATTCGCGAGCTTCCAGCTCTATGTCGCCGCCTTCAACTATCTGCCGAGCCAGGTGGTGCGCGGCGTCCATGTCGGCTTCCTGATCCTGCTCACCTTCGGCCTGATCGCCAACTTCACCGCGAAGAGTCATTTTGGCCGCGCGCTCGGCTGGGTAATCGGGGGCGCCGGCTTCCTCTGCGGGCTCTATCAGTGGATCTTCTACGCCGACCTGATCGCCCGCGACGGCGATCCGACCCGGCTCGATCTCGTGGTCGGCACGCTGCTTGCCGTGCTGATCTTCGAGGGTACGCGGCGGCTGATGGGCGCGGCGCTGCCGCTGATGTGCGGCGCCTGTCTGCTGTATTGGTTCTTCGGCCAGTATCTGCCGTCGCCGCTCAACCATCGCGGCTATGATTTCGACCAGATCGTCACGCATCTGTCGTTCGGCACCGAAGGTTTTTACGGCGTGCCGATCTACGTTTCGGCGACCTACATCTTCCTGTTCATCCTGTTCGGCTCGTTCCTGGAGCGCGCCGGCATGATCCAGCTGTTCACCGACGTCTCGCTCGGCCTGTTCGGCCGCACCCGCGGCGGACCCGCCAAGGTCGCGGTGTTTGCCTCGGGCATGATGGGCACCATCTCCGGCTCGGGCGTCGCCAATGTCGTCACCGTCGGCCAGTTCACCATCCCCCTGATGATCAAGTTCGGCTACCGCCGCGCCTTCGCGGCCGGCGTCGAGGCGACGGCCTCGATGGGCGGCCAGATCATGCCGCCAGTGATGGGCGCGGTCGCCTTCATCATGGCCGAGACGCTCGGCGTGCAATATTCGGAGATCGTGAAAGCAGCCGCTATCCCTGCGATCCTCTATTTCGCCTCTGCGTTCTGGATGGTGCATCTCGAAGCCGGCAAGCACGGCCTCGTCGGCATGAAGCGCTCGGAGATCCCGAGCGCCTGGAAGGCGCTGGTGACGCGCTGGTATCTCGTGCTGCCGCTCGCAGCGCTGGTCTACATGCTGTTCGAAGGCTTTACGCCGCTCTATGCCGGCAGCATGGGCCTCGCGCTGACCGTGACGTTGATCCTCGGCACCGCCATCACGACGGGCGCCTCGTCGATGGTGATCCGATATATTTTCTGGATCGGCCTTGCGCTGGTCGTTGCCGCGCTGTCGCGTGACGGCCTCCAGATCGTGCCGGTGGCGAGCGTCGTCGTTGGCCTAATCGTGATCACCGCCTTCATCCGTGGCGGCTTCAAGGCCTTGCGTGAGTGCCGCGATGCGCTGGCCGAAAGCGCCAAGTCGGCCATCACCGTCGGCATGGCCTGCGCCATCGTCGGCGTCATCATCGGCATGATGTCGCAGACCGGCGTCGGCACCATCTTCGGCAGCTGGGTGATCGGGCTCGGCGAGAAGAGCCTGTTCCTGGCGCTGGTCATGACCATGCTGCTGTCGATCCTGCTCGGCACCGGCATCCCGACCATCCCGACTTACATCATCACCGCCGCGCTCGCGGCGCCCGCGCTGGCGAAGCTCGGCGTGCCCTTGATCGCGAGCCACATGTTCGCGTTCTATTACGGCATCATGGCCGACCTCTCGCCGCCGGTCGCGCTCGCCGCGCTGGCAGCGGCGCCGATCGCGAAGGAGAATCCGGACAAGATCGGCTGGGAGGCGATGCGCATCGCGCTCGCCGGCTACGTCATCCCTTTCATCTTCGTCTATTCGCCGGCCCTGATGCTCCAGGCCGGCGATCCCATGGCGGCAAAGCTCGGCTTTTACGGGGCGGTGGCGCTCGCGACCGTCAAGGCGCTGGTGGCAATCGGGCTGTTCGGCATGGTCGCGATCGGCTTCCTGTTCACGCGGCTGACGCCGATCGAGCGCCTGGTCGCGCTCGGCGCCGCGTTCTGCCTGCTCGGCGAATTCCCGTTCAGCGACACCGCGGGCTTCGTGCTCTCTGCGGCGCTCGTGCTGTGGCAATGGCGGCAGCGTCCGCCGGCAGCGGTCGAGGCGGTGTGAGCCTCTGCTTCGCAACGGCGGTCGGTGTGAAGGCGCTGGTGCTGTCCGCGTTCACGCTCGTATGGACGCATTCGATCGCGAAGGTCGACTGGCAGGAAGACTGGCGCGTCACGCCCGCCGGCCTCGAGCTGGTGCAGGCGCGCGTCAAGGGCACCGGCCCCGGCATGGAGCCGCCGCCTGAGGCGAGGCTGGTCGACGGCTGGTTTCAATGGCGGCCGCAGCGACCGCCGATGCCGGAGGTCGTGCTGGGCAATTCGGGCGCGGCGGGAGAGTGGCGGCTGTGCCATGACGGGAAGTGCCGGACACTGTCGGAGATTGTCGGGCATCCGATCGGTGCTAACGTCACGACGATGAGAGTTTGCAAGGATCCGTAGAACCGCAGCCCGGATGAGCGCAACGATATCCGGGCTACAAGAACAACACGGGAGACACAGGATGGATCGGCTCAAGGGCAAGGTTGCGATGGTGGTGGGCGCCGGCTCGATCGGGCCCGGTTGGGGCAACGGCAAGGCGACCGCGGTGACCTTCGCGCGCGAGGGCGCGCAGGTGTTTTGCGTCGATCGCAATGGTGCAGCGGCCGAGGAGACCGCGAAGATCATCACCGGGGAAGGCGGCAAGGCGATGGCGTTCACGGCCGACGTCTCGCGCGCCAGTGAGATCGAGGCGATGGTGGCGGCGTGCCTGAAGGCCTATGGCCGCATCGACGTGCTCGACAACAATGTCGGCATCGCCGAGATGGGCAGCGTGGTCGAGGTGAGCGAGGAGAGCTGGGACCGCGTCTTCAGCGTCAATCTCAAGAGCGCCTATCTGGCCATGAAGCACGTCATCCCCGTGATGGTGAAGCAGGGCGGCGGCTCGATCATCAACATCTCCTCGATCGCCTCGATCCGCCACATGGGCATCTCCTACGTCACGTACGGCACCTCGAAGGCGGCGATGAACCAGATGACGCGCACCACGGCGATCGAGTTCGCGCGCCATCATGTCCGCGTCAACGCGATCCTGCCCGGCCTGATGAAAACGCCGATGGTCGAGCACTCCGCAGGCCTCGCCAATAGTTACGCCAAGGGCGACGTCGAAGCGATGTGGCGCGCACGCGATGCGCAAGTGCCGATGGGCCACATGGGCGATGCCTTCGACGTCGCCAACGCCGCGCTGTTCCTGGCCTCGGACGAGTCGAAATATGTGACGGGCATCGAGCTCGTGGTCGATGGCGGGATCACGTGCAAGGCGGGGGCGTAACCCAACTAGCTCCGTCATCCTGAGGTGCGAGGCGCGATGCAGAGCATCGCGCGGGGAGCCTCGAAGGATGAGCGGCCCCGTTGCAGCCGGGCCGTCGCTCTTCGAGGGCCGCTGAAGAAGCGGCCAGCTCAGGGGTGACGGGATCACATTGGTGTTGCCGCTACAGAGTTACTGCGCCAGCGCCAGAATCCCGCCGGCAAATGCGTGCCACGCTGCCGTCTCGCTGACCGGCCAGTTCAGCACCTTCACCGCCAAAAGCGCGAGCGTGCCGTAGATGTAGACCGGATGCACGCGGCCCTCGGTGCGCCAGTCGCGCACCATGGCGACGACGAGCAGAAGGGCGGCGACCACAGCCGGCGCAATCGTCACGGGTACCGGCGGCGGGCCGGGCGGTCCGGGAGGTGCGAGGAAGGTCAGGAACCAGCGCGCAATCGCAGCGTCGAGGATCGAGACCGCGGCGAGCAGCATCAGGCGCTTGTGGATCTCGGGCCTGCGCGTATTCATGATCCCAAGCACGAACACCACCGCGAAGAGCGCGATGCCGCTGAGCGGCACGATCGAGAAGGCGATGCCTGCATCGGCCTGGCCAACGGCAGCGGCGTTCTTCATCGAAGTCACGGATGCGAAGAAGCCAAAAATGACCATCGCGGTCGCGATCGAGACGCCGGCAATGCCGAGCGAGCGGTGGTTGACCACGCGGCCGGAAGCCGCGAGCCAGGTCTGGAGCACGAAATAAAGCGTCCAGGTGAAGAACAAGAGCCCGTGAAAGTGGATCACCGGGCTTGCAGAGAATGTCCGGTGAGCCAGCGGCACCCAATAGGTCGGCGCGAAGCCGAGGAAAGCCGTCGCCGCGCAGGCGAGTGCCATGTGGAGATAAAAATATCGTGCAGGCGACGCATCACGCGCGCGTACACGACGGTCGTCGATCAGGGTTGTCATCAGGGGTGAGTCCGGGGAAGCGGGATTTGGTTCAATGCCTCCCCGTCCACCCTCCAGTGTCGTCCCGGACAAGCGTAAGCGCCGCCGATCCGGAACCATAGCCACAAGAGGGGGTTGTATCGCTCGCTGGCAACTCCGGGTCTCCGCCAAACAGAATTTCGTGGCTATGGGTCCCGAATCGGCCCGCGCTTTGGGCACGCTTGTCCGGGACGACAGCGGAGGTTTAACCCCCCGCGCTCAATTCTGCGCGATCGAGCTCCTCCTCGAGCCGATGAAACGCATCGTCGCCGATCACCTCGGTGGCGCGTAGATCGAAGATCGCCTTGCGCGCCGCTTCGATGGCGCGGCGGCGCAAGGGATCGGCGGGCAATTCGCCGTTGGCAATGCCTCCGTTCGGATCGGTCTCGGTCTGCATCAGGATGGCGCGATATTCGAGCCGCAGGATCTCCGCCTCCTCCGACGGATCGCTCTCGATGGCATCGAGCGCGGCGCGATAGGCGACGGCGCGCCCGCGGGCGACCTCGATGCCGACGGGATCATCGTCCTTGAGGTCGAAGGCGAGGATCAGCGGCCGCAGCGTCAGGCCCTGGATCACCAGCGAACCAAGCACCACCGCAAAGGCAATGAAGACGATGAAGTCGCGATAGGGAAAATTCTCAGGGAGGGCAAAGGCAGTGGCGAGCGTGACGAGGCCGCGCATGCCGCACCAGGAGATGATGAGGCCGCCCTTGGGCGAGGCGACGGCCCCGGGGTCCTTCGGATGATAGATCCCCTGCGCCACCAGCACACGCAAGGTCATGCGGTAGAACGTCACCCAGCCGAGGCGCACCAGCATGACCGTGAGCAGGATCCAGGCGGCGGCCACGCAATATTCCCAACGCACGTCCGCGTCGAGCCGCGTCCAGATCGGCCGCATCTGCATGCCGATCAACATGAAGGCGAGCACGTTGAGCACGAATACCATCGTCTCCCAGACCGCATAGGAGGGCACCCGCAGCCGCGCCGGGATGCGCGCGGGCGCCGTGCGTGCGACGGTGATGGCATAGACCACGATGGTGAGGATGCCGGAGAGGCCGAGATGCTCGGCGGTGATCCAGACCAGGAAGGTGGTGGCGAACTGCACGATGATGGCGCTCGGCGCCTCCGTCACCCGTTCCATGAACAGCGGAATGATTCGGCCCGCGAGCAGGCCGGCGATGACGCTGCCGACCAGCGCCAGCGCCATGGTCGGAGCGACCTGGCTCCACGTCAGGTGCTGAGTGGCAACTGCGCCGACCGCGATGCGATAGATCAGGAGCGCGGTCGCGTCGTTGAGCAGGCTCTCGCCTTCCAGCACCTTGACCATGCGGTGGGGCAGCTTCACCTGGCTCAGGATCGCGACCGCCGCCGCGGCGTCCGGCGGCGCGACGATGGCGCCGAGCGCGACCGCGGCGGCCCAGGGCATGTCAGGCATCAGCCGGTGCGCGGCATAGGCCACGCCGGCCGTGGTCAGGCCGACCGCGGCGACGACCAGGGTCGAGACCGGAACCCAGTTGTTGCGCAGATCGCGCAGCGAGGTGTCGAAGGCGGCATCGAGCAGGACCGGTGCGACAAAAAGCGCCAAGGCGAGGTCCGGCTCCAGCACCCAGGACGGGCTCGATGGCACGAAGGCGACCAGCGCGCCGCCGATGGCGAGGAAGGTCGGATAGGGGACCTTGATCCGCCGCGCCAGCGCCGATAAGCCAACGGCGCCGAGCAGAAGCGCGATGATCCATTCGAATGTCGACACGACAGTCCCCGAGATCGATTTGAGCGGCGCCACAAGCTAACACCAGATCCGGCCGTATGATGGAAAATGCGGCCCCAACGCAAGAGTGAAGCAAGACCTTCCGACTGCAACAGCATGCGTTTTCAAAAGCTCATCCCATGGTCAGTTGTCGCGGTGCTCTCGGCGCTTCCGACCGGCGCGGCTCATGCTGCGACGGGCGGCGAGCCGGCCATTACGCAGGTCGATATCGCGCCATGCCTCGCGGCCAGCGCGGCCGACGACGTCGACAAGGCGACTTCCGCCTGCGCGGCCGTGATCGACAACGAGAAGACGACGAAGGCGGACCTGGTCAAGGCGCTGATCGCGCGAGGTGCGCTGCTGGCAAGGCACGACCAGATCGATCGCGCGATCGCCGACGACACCCGCGCCCTTTTGCTCGATCCCACGCTCGCGGACATCTTCAACGCCCGCGGCGAGCTCTGGCTGAAGAAGGGCGACAAGCCGAAGGCGGTGCAGGATTTCGGTGCCGCGCTCAAGATCGATCCGAACCACGAGAAGGCCAGGGCCAATCACAAGGCGATGGCGCGCGAGCTCGAGCGGATCGGCGCGCAGATGGCGGTGGCCGGCAAGCCCAGCTTCAACTGCGCCCGCGCGACCCTCGCCGTTGAGAAGACGATCTGCGGCAATCGCGAGCTCGCCGATCTCGACCGCGAAATCTATGGGTCCCATCTGCGCGCCCTCCGCGAGGCCCGGAGCCCGACGGAGGCACGCAAGATCCAGCGCGAGCAGGACGCCTTCGTCGCCCGCCGCAACGCCGAATTCGGGCGGCCGGGGTACGATCTGAAAAAGGCGATGCAGGAGCGCTTGCAACAGATCAACGGCGTGGACGGATATTGATGCCGCTCTCTGCCCTTCCGGACCGCGGCGGGAGGGAGAGCGCGCCGTTTGAACCCGTTGCTGGATGGCGGCGACAACGGGGAAAGTCCCTGTCACGGAGTCCAAAGCCATGTGCGGCATGCCCCGTTCCGCGCAAATGTCCTCGTTTGCCAAAACCTCGCTTCGCGCCTTCTTCCTTGGCGCGGCTATGGGCCTGACCCTCATCGGTCCGGCTGCCGCCGGCACAGATTGCGTGCCGGGGAGCAAGGCTGCTCCCGCGGAGCTGATCTCTGCGTGCAGCGTCATCATCGACCAGACGGCCAATCCGGTGTCCGAACGCGCCATGGCGCTCGTCGCTCGTGCCGAAGCCAATGCGCGAACTTCCGGAGGCCAGTCGCAGGCGCTACGCGATCTGGACCGCGCCATCGCGCTCGATGGCAAGAACGCAAAGGCCTGGCGCGTGCGCGGCAACCTCCTGCGCGAAGCCGGCGGCGACCTCAACCGGGCCGCGGCAGATCTGACCAAGGCGATCGAGCTCGATCCACAGGATGCGGAAGCTTACGAGCTGCGCGGCGTGGTCTACACCAACCAGCATCGCTTCGACCGCGCCATTTCAGATTACGACCAGGCCATCAAGCTGAGGTCGGATTTCGCCCAGGCCTGGTCCGACCGCGGCGCGACCTTCTATCTGCGCGGCGACTATGACAAGGCCGTCGCCGACCTCAGCGAGGCGCTGCGGCTCGATCCGAACCGGGCGCGCAGTTACACCAACCGGGGCGCTGCCTATAAGAAGCTCGGCGAGCTCGACAAGGCGATCGCAGACGACACCGAGGCGATCCGGCTCGATCCGAAGGTGCCGGAGTATTTCGACAACCGCGGTCTCACCTATGCCGCGATGAAGGAGTATGACAAGGCGATCGCCGATTACGCTCAGGCGATCCGTCTCGAGCAGCGGGTGAACTTCCTGACCAACCGCGGTGACTCCTACCAGCTCAAGGGCGAACTCGGTGCTGCACTGTCGGACTACAACGACGCGCTGAAGCTCGATCCGAATTTTGCCAAGACCTACAACAACCGCGCCGTGCTCTACAAGAAGATGGGCGAGCGCAAGAAGGCGCTGGCCGATTACGAGGCGGCGTTGCGGCTCGATCCCGCCAATGAGAACGCGCAGAGCGGCCGTCGCGCGATGATCGCCGAGATCGCAAAATTTGGCGGCGAGCCGCCCCGTGTGCTGAACGCCGCCGCCAGCGACCCGTCGTTCGACTGCGCCTCCGCCAAGCGCGAGGTCGAGAAGGTGATCTGCGCCGATCCGCAGCTCGGCGTGCTCGACCGCCAGATCGCCGAGGCTTACGAGCGTGTGCTGAAATCCGCGAGCAAGCGCTCGGCGGATGGCCTGCGCAAGTCCCAGCGCGATTTCCTCGCCACGCGCGATGCGAGCTTCCGTCGCCGCGGCTATGACCTGAAGAAGGTCATGCAGGAGCGCTTGCAGCGGCTGAATGCGATGGAGGGATAGGCGGGGTCTTTCCTCTCGTAAGATCATCGCATAGCCTATGAAGAAGCGTGGCGGATGGCTCGCCCGCAGCCCATGCTTCGAGACGCCCGCCGATGGCGAGCCCTCAGGATGAGGGCGGAGTGCGCGGCAGCAATTTCAGCCGGCACTAACGTTGCTTAGCCTCATCCTGAGGAGACCGCTGGAAGCGGTCGTCTCGAAGGACGAGGCGCTTGTTCAGGCCGCCACCAAGAAGGCATCTGCGACAACCTCCCGTAAGAACTGGGAGAGGGAGACACGTCCTTTTCAGCTTGAACCGCGGCCCGTTCCCGGGAAAATAGCCATCAAACAAGGCCAGCAATTGATCCTGGTCATGGCGGGACGCCAGTCCTGCCACAAGGGTCAGGGCCAGGCCATAAAGGGAACGGGAGCGCGAAATGAACGTCCAGGGGAAGAGCCGTTATCATGAGGTCCATGCGCGCTCGCTGGCCGATCCCGAAGGCTTTTGGGGCGAGGCGGCCAAGGAGATCGACTGGATCGAGCCGCCGAAGAAGATCTTCGATTCCTCGCAAGGACCCTATGGCCGCTGGTTTGCCGGCGGTATCGTCAACACCTGCTACAACGCGCTCGACCGCCACGTCGAACGCGGCCGCGCCGATCAAGTCGCGCTGATCCACGATTCGCCCTTGACCAATTCGGTCACCAAACTCACTTATGCCGAACTGCTGAAGGAGGTCCAGGCGCTCGCCGCCATCATGCAGGAATTCGGTGTCGGCAAGGGCGATCGCGTCATTCTCTACATGCCGATGGTGCCGGAGGCGGTGGTCGCGATGCTCGCCTGCGCGCGGCTCGGCGCGGTGCACTCCGTGGTGTTCGGCGGCTTTGCCGCGAAAGAACTCGCCACACGGATCGACGATGCGCAGCCGAAGCTCATCCTTTCCGCGAGCTGCGGCATCGAACCCGGCCGCATCGTGCAGTACAAGCCGCTGCTCGACGAGGCGATCAGGCTTGCCGGCAGCAAGCCGAAAGCCTGCATCGTGCTGCAGCGTCCGCAGCTCACCTGTGAGATGACGCCAAGCCGCGACTACGACTGGGCAAGCCTGCGCCGCAAGGCGATGAACGACGGCAAGAAGGCACCTTGCGTGCCTGTTGCTGCCACCGATCCGCTCTACATCCTCTATACCTCCGGCACGACCGGCGTGCCAAAGGGCGTCGTGCGCGACAATGGCGGTCATCTCGTCGCGGTGGAATGGTCGATGTTCAACCTCTATGGCGTCAAGCCGGGTGAGGTCTGGTGGTGCGGCTCCGACATCGGCTGGGTGGTCGGCCACAGCTACATCGTGTACGGGCCGCTGCTGCATGGCGCGACCTCGATCATGTATGAGGGCAAGCCGGTCGGCACGCCCGATGCCGGCGCATTCTGGCGCGTGATCTCCGAGCACAAGGCGGTGGCCTTCTTCACCGCGCCGACCGCGTTCCGCGCGATCCGGAAAGAGGATCCCGAAGGAACGTTCATCCGGCGGTACGATCTCTCCAAATTCCGCACGCTGTTCCTCGCCGGCGAGCGTGCCGATCCGCCGACGGTGGAATGGGCGGAGCAGCAGCTCAACGTGCCGGTGATTGACCATTGGTGGCAGACCGAGACCGGCTGGTGCATCGCCGGCAATCCGGTCGGACTCGGCATGCTGCCGGTGAAGCACGGCTCGCCGACGGTGCCGATGCCGGGCTACCAGGTCGATGTCGTCGATGAAGCGGCAAAGCCAGTGGGGCCCAACACCATGGGCTCGATTGTCATCAAGCTGCCGATGCCGCCGGGCTGCCTGCCGACGCTGTGGAATCAGGACGAGCGCTTCAAGGAGGCATACCTCGGCGAATTCCCCGGCTACTACAAGACCTCTGATGCCGGCTACAAGGACGAGGACGGCTATGTCTTCGTCATGGGCCGCACCGACGACATCATCAACGTCGCCGGCCATCGGCTCTCCACCGGCGGCATGGAGGAGATCTTGGCCTCGCATCCCGACGTCGCCGAATGCGCCGTGCTCGGCGTCAAGGACGCGATCAAGGGCGAGGTGCCCTGCGGCTTCCTGGTGCTCAAGGCGGGCGTGAAGCGCCCGCCTGCCGAGATCGAGAAGGAGATCGTCGCGCTGGTGCGCCACAAGCTCGGCCCGGTCGCCGCCTTCAAGCTCGCCATCACCGTCGGCCGCCTGCCCAAGACGCGCTCCGGAAAGATCCTGCGTGGCACCATCAAGAAGATCGCCGATGGCGAATCCTGGACCATGCCGGCGACGATCGAAGATCCCAAGGCACTCGACGAGATCGGGGAGGCGTTGAAGGGACGGGTGTGAGGAAGTCCGCGGTCATCATACGCGTGAGGCGCGAGGCCGTCCCTCCAACCTCAGCTGTCATCACCCGCGAAAGCGGGTGATCCAGTACTCCGCGGCTGTTGTGTGAGCCAATGACCGCTGCGGCGTACTGGATTCCCGGGGAATGACAGCGCGTGAGGAACGGCGGCCAAGGACTTACATTCTCCGCATTCCGCGCTAAACAGGGCCGGCCAACAGGGGACCTCGTATGCCACTTGCCACCGTGCCGCGCCTGCTTGCAGCTATGCTGCTCGCCATCGCTCTCTCCGCCTGCTCGGCACGCTACCAGACGCCGGTGGCGATGGGCGGCGACGACGACGACGCGGTCTGTCAGGGCCGGGGCTATGCCCAGGGCTCGCCGGAATACGTGGCCTGCCGCAAGGACCGCGACGTCCAGCGCAATGCCGCCATCGCCCGCGCCGACCGCCGCCAGCGCGATCTCGGCGAATACATGCTGAACCATCCCGAGCGGCCGTGAGCCGCCCCAGCCTACGGAGGCCGTCATGAACGAAGACCAGTTCAACACCAGCCTGCGTAAATTCCTGAAGCAAGTCGGTGTCACCTCGCAGCGCGAGATCGAGAAGGCCGTGCGCGACGCGATCGCGGCGGGCCGGATCAAGGGCCACGAGAAACTCAACGCGAAGATGGTGCTGACGATCGACAACGTCGGACTCGTCCACGAGATCAACGACACAATCGAGCTGGGGTGATCCGCCGTTCGGCGAGCCGCACATACGACTCCCGCGCCGACAATCGGCGCGATCTAGATCGCAAGCCCAAATAAAAACGCGGCGGGTCGGCCCGCCGCGTTCAAACCGGATTCGAAAGCGAACCGACAGAGGAGAGTTACTCCTCTTCCTCCTGCTTCTTTCCGCCGAGCGTCTTCAGCTTGGCGAACACGGCGTCGACGTTGAGATCGTCGCTGGATTTCTCCGCGGGCTCGTACTCGTCCTTGCGGGTGGTCTCGGAGGCCGGCAGCAGGGTCGCACCGCCATAGCTTGCGTCGATCGGCTTTTCCTTGGCGGCGCGCTGTACCTCGAAATCGAGCTCGATCTGCGAGCAGAGGCCGAGGGTGACGGGGTCGATCGGGGTCAGGGACGAGGTGTTCCAGTGGGTACGATCGCGTACGCTGGCGATCGTGCTCTTGGTGGTGCCGACCAGGCGCATGATCTGGGCGTCCTTGAGCTCCGGATGGTTGCGCAGCAGCCAGAGGATCGCGCTTGGACGCTCGTGGCGGCGCGAGACCGGGGTGTAACGCGGTCCCTTGCGCTTGGGCTGGGGCGGCAGCACCACCTTGCTCTCCTGGAGGCGGAGCCGGTAATCCGGGTTGTTCTCGCCCTTCTCGATCTCCTCGCGGGTCAGCTGGCCGTTGGAGAGGGGATCCATGCCCTTGATGCCCTGGGCGGCGTCACCGTCGGCGATGGCGCGCACCTCGAGGGGGTGCATTTTGGTGAAATCGGCGACCTGGTCGAAGGTGAGCGCGGTGTTGTCGAGCAGCCAGACGGCGGTCGCCTTGGGCATCAGAGGTGCGTTGCTCATGGCAAATCTCCTTTGTGCTTCGCCCACCCCTCTGGAGGCGAAACCGGTGGTCATCAGCGATGACAGGGAATTCGCGCTATATAAGCCCGGAGGGGGTAGCCATGCAATGGTTCTGCTATAGATAGTGCCTTGACACCGCCTGAAAGGGGGCCCAATTCCCTTTGAACTGCTGTAAGGTTCAAGCCGACAGCTTTAAGCCCTATTCCATCCATCGACCGCCCCCCGCCAGAAGGCGAAACGGGTGATTCGGTCCCGAGATCGCTCAATGTCAGCCAAACCAGACCTCAAGATCGTGCTTTGTTCTCCCCGTGGTTTCTGTGCCGGGGTGGTCCGGGCGATCGACACCGTGGAACGGGCGCTCGATAAGTACGGCGCCCCCGTCTATGTTCGCCATGAGATTGTGCACAACAAGTACGTCGTCGATGGATTGAAAAAGAAGGGCGCCATCTTCGTCGAGGAGCTCGCGGAGATCCCGGAAAATACCACCGCTCCGGTGGTGTTCTCGGCCCACGGCGTGCCGAAGTCGGTTCCGGCCGACGCCCAGTCCCGCAATCTGTTCTCGCTGGATGCGACCTGCCCGTTGGTGACCAAGGTGCACCGCGAGGCTGCGATCCACTTCAAGCGCGGCCGGGAGATCTTCCTGATCGGCCATTCCCACCATCCCGAGGTGGTCGGCACGCTCGGCCAGCTTCCGCCTGGCGCCGTGACCCTGATCGAGACCGCCGAGGACGCCAAGACCATCACGCCGCAGGACCCCGACAATCTCGCCTTCGTGACCCAGACCACGCTGTCGATCGACGATACCGCGGAGATCGTGGCGCTGCTCAAGGAGCGCTTCCCGAACATCAACGGGCCGCACAAGGAAGACATCTGCTACGCCACCACCAACCGCCAGCTCGCGGTCAAGAAGGTGGCGCCGGTGGTGGACGCGCTCATCGTTGTCGGTGCCCCCAATTCGTCGAACTCGCAGCGTCTCCGCGAGGTCGCCGAGCGCGAGGGCTGCAAGATCGCGGTGCTGGCGCAGCGTGCCACCGACATCGATTGGGGCAAGTTCGGCAACATCGCCAGCCTCGGCATCACCGCGGGCGCCTCCGCGCCGGAAGTGATCGTCGAGGAGATCATGGACGCCTTCGCCGAGCGCTACACGCTGCATGTGGAGACGGTCTCGGCCGCGGAAGAGAACGAGTTCTTCCCGCTGCCGCGTCAGGTGCGCCCTGAAGCTGCCGCCGAGTAGACTTTTATGGCGGTCTATACCGACGTCGCCGCCGACGAGCTTGCGGATTTCCTGAAGCAATACGATCTCGGCGAATTGCTCTCCTACAAGGGCATCGCAGAGGGCGTCGAAAACTCCAATTTCCTGCTGCACACCAGCCAGGGGTCGTTCATCCTCACGCTCTACGAGAAGCGCGTGGCGAAGAACGATTTGCCGTTCTTCCTTGCGCTGATGACGCATCTCGCCGAGCACGGCGTCAACTGCCCGCTGCCGGTGAAGGGACGCGACGGCGAGGCGCTGCGCGAGCTGTCGGGCCGCCCCGCCGCGATCATCACCTTTCTCGAGGGCGTCTGGCCGCGCAAGCCGAACGCGACCCATTGCGCCGGCGTCGGCGAGGGGCTGGCCCGGATGCATCTTGCCGGCGCCAATTTCGCGGTCCGGCGTGCCAATGCGCTGTCGGTCTCGGGCTGGCGGCCGCTGTTCGACGCGGCATCGAGCCGGGCCGACGAGGTGCAGCCGGGCCTGCGCGCATTCCTCGCCGCCGAGCTCGATCATCTCTCCAGCGGCATCTGGCCGACCAACCTGCCCGAGGGCGTGATCCACGCCGACCTCTTCAACGACAACGTTTTCTTTCTCGGCGACAAGCTCTCGGGGATCATCGACTTCACCTTCGCCTGCAACGACATGCTGGCCTATGACGTCGCCATCTGCCTCAACGCCTGGTGCTTCGAGCCGGATCACTCCTTCAACGTCACCAAGGCGCGCGCCTTCCTCAACGCCTATGGCCGCGTGCGAAAGCTCACAGAGGCGGAAGAGGCGGCGCTGCCGCTGCTGGCGCGCGGTGCTGCGATCCGCTTCCTGCTGACGCGGCTGGTCGACTGGCTCAACGTGCCGCCGGGCGCGCTGGTCAAGCCGAAGGATCCATTGGAATATGTTCGCAAGCTGCGCTTCCACCAAAGCGTGACGAGCGCGCGCGACTATGGGCTGACGCCGTCGGGGCTGGTGGCGTGAGCGAGCTTCCCAATGTCACGATCTATACCGATGGTGCCTGCTCGGGAAATCCAGGGCCGGGCGGCTGGGGCGCGATCCTGAAGTTCGGCGACAAGGAAAAGGAGCTGAACGGCGGCCAGCCACACACCACCAACAACCAGATGGAGCTGATGGCGGCGATCTCCGCGCTCGAGGCGCTGAAGAAGCCGTGCAAGGTCGATCTCTACACCGACAGCCAGTATGTCCGGCAGGGCATCACCGGCTGGATCTTCGGCTGGAAGCGCAACGGCTGGCGCACCGCCGACAAGAAGCCGGTGAAGAATGTCGAGCTATGGCAGCGTCTCGATGCCGCCCTGAAGCAGCACGAGGTCCGCTGGCACTGGGTCAGGGGCCACGCCGGTCACCCCGAGAACGAACGCGCCGATCAGCTGGCGCGCGACGGCGTCGCGATGGCGCGCTTGCAGCAGAGAGTGAGGGAGTAGCGCACCGTCGTTGCCTCATTCTCAACTGTCATCGCCCGCGAGGCGGGCGATCCAGTATCCCAGAGGCAGTTGTGATTGTCTCACGGTACTGGATGCCCCGGTCAAGCCTGGCTTGACCGGGGCATGACAGTGTCATTTGCGGCTAAGAACTGCGCGTATGGCTCAGAGCTGCCCGAGCAGCGTATCCCCGCCGGAGACCTCGACCTTGCCGGGCATCGCTTCGAGGTTCAGCTTCTTCACCACGCCATCCTCGACCAGCATCGAATAGCGCTTGGAGCGAATGCCCAGACCGTTGGCGGAGGCATCCAGCTCCATGCCGATCGCCTTGGTGAAGTCGGCATTGCCATCGGCCAGGAAGACGGCCTCATCGCGCTGGTCGGTGTCGCGCTTCCAGGCGTTCATCACGAAGGCATCGTTGACCGAGACGATGGCGATGGTGTCGACCCCTTTGTCCTTCATGGCATAGGCGTTGAGGAAGATGCTCGGCAGATGCATCTTGTGGCAGGTGCCGGTGTAGGCGCCGGGCACCGCGAACAGCGCCACCTTCTTGCCTTTAAAGATATCGTCGGTGCTCTTCACCTGCGGGCCTTCCGCCGTCATCACGCGGAATTTCGCCTCGGGCAGCTTGTCGCCAATCTGGATCGCCATCGTCAGTCTCCCTGAAAATCGGTCCCGCTTTTTAGACCGGGCGGCGGACCTGCACAATATTGCCGGCGGCGGAAGCGGCGAAGGCGGCGGCAGTTCACCATGATGTCATCAGCCGGAAAATCCACCATGATCGAGGAAGGCCTGCTCTTCCTCCGTCGTGTCGCGACCGAGGAGGCGGTTGCGGTGGGGAAAGCGGCCGAACCGCCGGATGATGTCGGCGTGCTCGCGAGCGTATTTCAGGTTCTCGGCATTGTCGGTGTTTTGAAACAGCGCGACGCAGTGCAGCTGGTCAGCCAGGTGCTCGGAATGCATGAAGGGCAAATAGAGGAATTCGAGCAGCATGGGATCGAGCCTGCGGTCGACGCCTCGACCGATGGCGCGGCGGGCGACGTCGCGTGCCTGCGCGTCACTGGCAAAGGTTTGTGGCGTGCCGCAGAACATGTTGCGGGGAAACTGGTCGAGCACGATGACGAGCGCCAGCGCGCCCTCGTCCGTTGTCTCCCATGCTCCGAGTTCACCGGCGACCGCCTTCTGCCACAGGGCGAGAAAGCGGCGCCTGATCTCGGCATCGAAAGCATCGTCGCGCTTATACCAGCGCTCGCGCCCGCCCTCGCGCCAGAAGGCGAGAATGCTTGATGGCTCGATGTCGCCAACCTCAGTCATCGGCCAGAGGCGTCGCCTTACGCCGCTTCCGCCTTCTTCTCGTCGCGAAGCTGTCGGCGCAGGATCTTGCCGACATTGGTCTTCGGCAGGTCGTTGCGGAATTCGATGTGCTTGGGCACCTTGTAGCCGGTGAGCTGCTCGTGACAGAACTTGATCACGGCTTCCGCGGTGAGGTTCGGGTCCTTCTTCACCACGAAGGCCTTCACGGCTTCGCCCGACTTGGAATCGGGGATGCCGATCACGGCGCATTCCAGTACGCCCGGATGGCTCGCGATCACTTCCTCGATCTCGTTGGGATAGACGTTGAAGCCGGAGACCAGGATCATGTCCTTCTTGCGGTCGACGATCTTGGTGTAGCCCTTCTCGTCCATCACGCCGATATCGCCGGTGCGGAAATATCCGTCGGCGGTCATCACCTTGGCGGTTTCTTCCGGCCTGTTCCAGTAGCCGGACATGACCTGCGGGCCCTTGGCGCAGATCTCGCCGGGTTGGCCGAGCGGGACTTCGTTGCCATCGTCGTCGCGGATCGAGATCCAGGTCGAAGGCACGGGAATGCCGATCGTACCCGTGAACTCCGTTGCCGTCGCCGGATTGCAGGTCAGCGTCGGCGAGGTCTCCGACAGGCCGTAACCTTCGGCAATGAAGCAGCCGGTGATCGCCTTCCACTGATCGGCGACGGTGCGCTGCACCGCCATGCCGCCGCCGTTGGAGATCTTCAGCTTGGAGAAGTCGAGCTTCTTGAAATCGGGATGGTGCATCAACCCGTTGTAGAGCGTGTTCACGGCCGGGAAGCTGTTGACCTGGTATTTCGCCAATTCCTTGATGAAGCCGGGAATGTCGCGCGGGTTCGGGATCAGGAGATTGCAGCCGCCGGCGCGCACCGCCAGCAGGTAGCAGGCCGTCAGCGCGAAGATGTGATAGAGTGGCAGCGCGCAGACGATCATGAGCTGGTCGACATGCGGCGGCGCGGCGAGCGCCGGCTGGAGCCAGGCGTCGTTCTGCAGGACGTTGGCGACGATGTTGCGATGGAGCAGCGTGGCGCCCTTGGAGACGCCGGTGGTGCCGCCGGTATATTGCAGGAAGGCGACGTCGCCGGGCGACAGCTTGGGCTTGTTGAAGGTCATGCCGCGTCCGGCCGACAGCGCGTCGTTGAAGGCCACCGCCCCCGGTAGCGACCAGGCTGGTACCATCTTCTTGACCCGGCGGACGACGAGATTGACGATCACGCCCTTGAAGCCCAGCAAGTCGCCCATGCTGGCGACGATGACGTGCTTGACCTGCGTCTTGGCGATCACTTGCTCGACCGTGTGAGCGAAGTTCTCCAGCACGATGATCGCTTCGGCGCCGGAATCCTCGAGCTGATGCTCGAGCTCGCGCGGGGTATAGAGCGGATTGACGTTCACCACGGCGAAACCGGCGCGCAGCACGGCGGCGGTCGCGACCGGATATTGCAGCACGTTCGGCATCATGATGGCAACACGGGCGCCGCGTTGCAGTCCGCGGCCCTGCAGGTAGGCGGCGAGCGCGATCGACATCTGGTCGAGGTCGCGATAGCTGATCGACTTATCCATGCAGATGAACGCCTTGCGGTCGGCGAACTTGGTGAAGCTCTCCTCCAGCAGGTCGACCAGCGATGTGTATTGCGTCGGCTCGATATCGGCGGGCACGCCGGGCGGATATTGCTTGAGCCAGATGCGCTCCATGGAAGACTCCCCTCATTGATCAGGGCCCGTTGTGTCTCGGGCTTGCCGCATTGCCGCCAGTATCCAGCTTGCCGGAACGGGTGGCAAGCCGTCGTGGCTTAGGGCAAAGGTCGGGTCGCAGCTACTGGAATCGTCGCAAACCGCGCTGCCGCAGGTGCGAAGCGCGGGCTACCGTGCAAATGCCCGGAGGACGTTAACTGTTGTTCGCCGGCTTGGCGGCAGCCGCGGGCTTCGTTGTAGCCTTGGGCTTGGCAGGCTTCGCCGCCTGATCGCCGCTTGCCGCAGGCTTCTCGGCAGGTTTGGCCGCATCGGGCTTGGCCGCAGCATGCTTGGCTCCGGCCGGCTTGGTGGGGGCCGGCTTGGCCGCGGTCCTACCGTCGCTCTTGCCGTCGGCCTGCTTGGCGTTCGGTTTCGCCGCCGCCGTCTTGGTGTCCTTGGGCTTGTCCGTCGGCTTGTCGGCCGCGTCGGGCTTCTTGGCGACGCGCGACTTCTTGCCACGTGGCTTGGACGCGGTCTGCTGGTCGGCGTCGGCCGCGACCGCCGCGATCAGCGCGGTGCCGGTGCGGGTCGGGCCGGTATAGACCAGCACGGGTTCGACCGCCGCGGGGGCCGAGGCCATCAGCTCGGAAGCCTTCATCAGCGGCGGCTGCAGGCCCGCCGTGAAGAAGGTGACCTGGGCCTCGCCGCCGGTGGCGGAGGCCGATCCGGTCGTCCCGCCACCGGCCGCAATCAGCGCATCGTCCTCGTCGGTGGCCGGCCGCTTGCGATGGCCGCCGCACATCTCGTCGCGCAGATTCGGCGGAGTGGCGTCGACCGGCACGAGATTTTCGACGGTGCCGAGCGAAGGGCGCAGCCAGGTGAGGTTGTCTTGAGCGAAGCCGCGCTCGAGCAGCTGCGCGGCCTTCACCGCGCGCGCCGTGCCGGAATTGGCACCCAGCACCACCGCAATTAGCCTGCGGCCGTTGCGCGTGGCCGAGGCGACGAGGTTGTAGCCGGAGGCACAGATGAAGCCGGTCTTGAAACCGTCGGCGCCGGGATAGCGGCCGATCAGCTTGTTGAAATTGCCGGTGACGCGCTTGCCGAAGCGGATCGCCGGGATGTGCACGAAATATTCGTATTCCGGCAGGTCGCGCAGGAACGAGCGCGCCAAAATGCCGAGGTCACGCGCCGACGTGATCTGGCCGTCGGCGGGCAGGCCGTTCGGATTGACGTAACTCGTCTGCGTCATGCCGAGCTTCTTTGCGGTGTCGTTCATCATCGCGGAGAAGCCGTCGATCGAGCCGCCGACGCCTTCGGCGAGCACCACGGCCATGTCGTTCGCCGACTTGACCATCATCATCTTCAGCGCGTTGTCGACGGTGACCTGCGTTCCCGGGCGAAATCCCATCTTCGAGGGCGATTGCGAGGCCGCGGTCGGCGAGACCGTGAGCAGCGTGTCGAGCGTCAGCCTGCCGTCCTTGACCGCCTTCAGGGTGACATAGGCGGTCATGATCTTGGTGACGGAGGCCGGGTACCACGGGACGGTCGCGTTGTCGGCCTGTAGGACCTTGCCGCTGTCGGCCTCGATCAGCAGCAGCGCTTCTGCGCTCGCCGCGCGCGGCGCGAGCACTGCGGCACATGCGAGCGTCGCAGCGAACAGTTTGAACAGAAATTTGCGAAGCAGCGGGCGAAGGGCGTGCACTATCCGATTCCGGTCCTTGGAGATCCGCCTGATACGGACGGCTCTCGTGATCTGATTGTCGATTCTGAAATCCGGCGCCGCCGCTTGCGGCGTGGCAAACCTATACCGGCTGGTGCGTCGATAATAGGGGGATGGGCACGGTATTCCGCAATGAAATGGGCCGAATTTCGACGATGCTGTGGGGACTTGCTGGAGCATGATCCGGAAAAAGCGTGCAGCGGTTTTCCGAAAAGATCATGCTCAAACAATAACCTAAAGCGCGATGACGATTGATCCTGATCGCATCGCGCTAGGGGGATTTGGCGGCCGTCGCGGCAGCCTCGGCCGCCGTCACGCTGGCCCGTGCGTTCTCCTGGACCATGAACTGGGCCCTGGCGAGCTCGGCGAAATGGCCGCCTTTCGCCACGAGTTCATCGAAAGTTCCGCTTTCGATCACCTGGCCGTTCTCGAACACCAGGATCCGCGTGGCGTTGCGGATGGTGGAGAGGCGATGGGCGATCACGAAAGTGGTGCGGCCCTTCATCACTTCGTCGAGAGCGGCATTCACCTTGGCCTCGGTGACGGCGTCGAGCGCGCTGGTCGCTTCGTCCAGGATCAGGATCGGCGGATCTTTCAGCAGCGCGCGGGCGATGGACAGGCGCTGGCGCTCGCCACCGGACAGCATGCGGCCGCGCTCGCCGGCATTGATCTCGAAGCCACCGCTGCGCTCGATGAATTCGAGCGCCTGCGCGCGCTCGGCAGCTTCGCGCATCTCGGCCTCGGTCGCGTCGGGCTTGCCGACCTGCAAGTTCTCCGCAATCGAGCGGTTGAACAGCAGCGCTTCCTGGAACACCACGCCGATATTCCGCCGCAGCGAGGTCAGCGTGACGCCGCGCACGTCCATGCCGTCGATCTTGATGACCCCGGATTGTGGATCGAAAGCGCGATGCAAGAGCGCAATCGCCGTCGACTTGCCGGCACCGGTCGGGCCGACCAGTGCGATGGTCTGACCGGGCAGTGCGGTGAAGGAGAGGTCCTCGACCGCAGGGCGCTTGCCGTCATAGGAGAAGGTGACGTCGTGGAACTCGACGAGGCCGGACAACCTGCCGGCATCGATCGCGTCGGGCCTGTCGTGGACCGCGGGCACGGCGTCGAGCACATTGAAGAACTCGCGCAGGCGCGGGGCTTCCATGAACACGTTGTTGATGAAGCTCACGACCTGCTCGAGCTTTTGGAGCAAAAGTGTCGCAAAGCTCACGAACATCACGATCTCGCCGACCGAGGTGAGCCCCTGGTCGTGCAGCGCGATGCCGAGGGTGAAGATAGCGAGCACGGTGATGGTGGTGGAGGCGCGCGTGATGACGGTGACGAGCGCCCACCAGGACAGCACCGGCATCTGCGCGGCCAGCAACTCGTCGGCGACGGAGCGCAGCCCTTTGACCTCGGATTCGACGCGGACGAAGCTCTGCACCAGCGCGACGTTGCCGAGCGCGTCGGAGGCGCGCGCGGAGAGCTCGCTGTAATGCTCCTCGACCTCCATCTGCATGCCGAAGGTCTTGCGCACCACGAAGGTCGTCAGTGCGGTGAAGACGATGCAGAGCACGAACAGCAGGATCGCGAGCCGCCAGTTCAGGTACAGCGACAGTGGCAGCAGCACCACGACCGAAAGGATCGCGGCAAAGTGCTCGCGGAAGAAGCCGAGCCATAGCCGCCACAGCGCATCCGTGCCGTTGAGCATCACCTTCATCAGCCGGCCCGAATGGATACCGGAGTGGAAGGTCAACGGCAGTTGCAGAATGTGCTCGAAATAGTCGGTCAGCACCGCCTGGCGCTGGCGGTGCGAGAGCCGGTCGGCCTGCAAGGCCACGAGCGCGCTGCACGCGATGGTGAAGAGCCCGAATGCGACCCAGGCGGCCAGGAATGGCCAGGCCGAGTTCGATCCGGCCACCGTCTTGCCCGAGAGCACGTCGACGACACGGCCGAACAGCACAGGCTCGGCGAATTGCGAGCCTGCGAGCAGGAGATTGGCGACCGCGAGCAGCCAGCCCAGCCGCGCCTCCTTGCCGAGCAGCTCGAGAACGCGGGTGTAGAGACGGAGCACGGACATGCGGACGACGAACTCGAGCGGATAACGGAGCCCGTATTCTAACCCGGGATCGCGCGTGAGATATAGCGGAAGCCGTCAGTTTTTCTCAATTGATCAGCCGCTCCGCCACCGCCGGCAGGAACTGGTCGTCGAAGACGTCGCGCGCCATCGGCCGCTTGCGGAATTTGAAGTCCTGCGCGATCTGGTCGATCGAGCGCTCCAGGCGCGCGGGCTCGACGCCGCCGAGGCCGTTGCGCTTGACCTCATCGGTCAGGATGTTGTCGGCGAGGACGGTGCGCAGGCGCTCCAGCTCGAGGTTGCGGTCACCGTCTTCGATGCGGCTCGCCGCCTCCTCCGCCGCACGCCCCGGCTCCCTGACGGTGGCATTGATGCCCGCGATCAACGCGCGAACGAAGCCCTTCACGGCGTCCGGCTTTGCTGTGGCGAAGGCCGGATTGACCACCACGGCAAAGCCATAGGCTTCGCAGCCATAATCCGCATAGCGCAGCACGACGAGATCGGCTCCGGGCACGCCGCGGTCGCGCAGATTCACCGCCGAGAGAAAGCTGAAGCCGGCGACCGCATCAACTTGGCCCGCGGACAGGATCGGCTCGCGTACCGCCGCGCCGATCTTGTGGAATTTGACGCGTGATGCCTTGATGCCGTTCTGCTGCGCCAGGGCCGGCCATAGCCGCATCGACAGATCGTTGTCGGCAACGCCGACGGTCTTGCCGTCGAGATCGGGCAGGAGGTGGATGCCGCGGCTCCTGCGCGCGACGATCGCATAGGGAGCGCGGTTGAACAGCACGAACACCGCCTTGACCGGCGCCACGTCGTCCTTGTCACGGAAGCGGATCAGCTCGTTGATGTCGACGAGCGCAAGCTCGCTGTCTCCCTTGGCGACGCGTGCGAGCGCCTCCGGCGATCCGCTCGCACTGTTGAAGGACACGTTGAGACGCTCGGCGCCGAAGCCGCCGTCCTTCGCCGCAAGGAAGAACGGCGCCATGCTCGCATCGATGGGACGGTCGAAGGTGAAGTGGATCGCTGTGGAGGGGACGCCGCTCTCGGCCCCCGTGGCCTCGCACGCAATCAATGCTGCGAACGAGATTGCAAGGGCCAGCAGGCCGTGAAGGGCGATCGTCTTGAATCCTGACATCGATTGCGCCGGTCCCGCATTGTTATGGTTTCGTGACGCTTGCAGCGCCGGCCCGCGGCAAGCGTGCGCGCGCCAACATGAACGGCGGATGAGCGGCGGTTGCGTCACGATTACGCAACCCCGTTCAGCTCGTGTTGGGGTTGGGGAACCCAACTTAGGTACTGCGGGTTTGAGAGGCATGAGCCTGTCCGCAGGCGTCGATTCCAGGTCCCAAAGGAGGGCCCAAGACATGTTCGAGCGATTCTCCAAGTTTGCGGGCCGAAAGGCCGTTCTTGCCACGGCCGCGGTGCTGGCGCTGACCACAATCGCCCCGACTGCGTCATATGCGGGCGGCCGCCACTGGCATGGTGGCGGTGGCGCGGCTGCTGCCGCGGCTTTCGCCGCCATCGGCACCGGTCTTGCCATCGCCGCAAGCCGTGACGCCTACGCCTATGACTACGGTCCGGGCTATGGCTATTACGGCGGTCCCGTCTATTACAGCGCCCCTGCCTATGGGCCGTATTATGGTCCAGGCCCGAACTTCCCGTATCAGCGCTATGGCGGTACGGCCCCGTCCGAGTTCTGCGGCCAGGGCTACTATCAGAACTGCTACTAGCCCGAAGGGTGACCATGACAGGCCGTCGCGCTTGCCGCGCCGGCCTGTTTTCTGCTTTTATTGCCGCGCGTTAACACGCCCGCCATTTGTTTAGAGTAGTTTTGAGTACCATGAGTGATTCGCTTGAGCGGCTATATCTGGCTGTGCTCGCGGCCAAGGATCTCGATCCGGCAACATCGCGGACGGCCCGGCTGTTTCAGCGTGGGCCCTCCAAAATGGCGAAGAAGCTGGCCGAAGAGGCCATTGAAGTCGTCATCGATGCGGTCAATGGCGATAGTGAGGCCGTGATCCGTGAAAGCGCCGACCTGCTCTACAACCTCACCGTGCTGTGGGCTTCGGCCGGAGTACGTCCGGAGGACGTCTGGCGGGAAATGACGCGGCGAGAAGACTTGCTCGGTATTGCCGAGAAGCTGCCGAAGTCGCCGATGAAGCTGCCCAAAGTCGCGTCACCGCGCATGGCCTCTCGGCGGCCAATTGTCGCGCTCGAAGGCCGCGCCGGGCGCAAGCGCCACTAGAAACGTCAAAAATCGCCTCAATCTCGGCATGGACAAATCCGTCTCATGGTGCTTCATCGCGGCGCCATGCTGAAACGTATCTACGACTGGTGCATCGACGCCGCCCACAAGCCCTACGCGCTCTGGATCATGGGCGCCGTGGCTTTTGCAGAAAGCTCCTTCTTTCCGGTCCCGCCGGACGTGATGCTGATCCCGATGTCGCTGGCGCGCCCAAAGCGCGCCTGGGTCTATGCAATGGTCTGTACCATCACATCGGTGGTCGGCGGCATCGTCGGCTACGCCATCGGCGCGCTGCTGTTCGACTCGGTCGGCCAATGGCTGATCCAGGTCTACGGCCTCGGCGACAAGGTCGACGCCTTCCGCGCCTCCTATGCGGAATGGGGTGCGATCATCATCCTGCTCAAGGGGCTGACGCCGATCCCCTACAAGCTCGTCACGATCACCTCGGGCTTTGCCGGTTACAACATCGTCCTGTTCGTCCTGTGCTCGATCGTCGCGCGCGGCGGACGCTTCTTCGTCGTGGCGATCCTGCTCAACCGCTATGGCGACTGGATCCGGGTCCGGATCGAGAAGCATCTCGGCCTGTGGGTTGCGATCGGCGCCGCGGTGCTGGTGCTCGGCTTCGTGGTGGCCATCAAGCTGATCTAGCGCCAGCGGCTTTGCCGCCGCGCCGGCTTCGGTTACGGTTGCCGTCATGATGGTTCGATCCGGCAATCCGGCCATGCGGTTCGGGACGCTGACGTCAGCAGCGATGCTGCTTCTGCTCGGTGGCGGCGGGACAGGGTGGACACAATCCGCCCCGCCGGCGCTCGGCCTCCAGGAGCAGGGATCGACACCCGCTCCATCGGCGCCGCCGGCGCACGAGGAAAATCCCGGGCTGATCAATGAAATGGGCAAGCTGTTCGACAAGCTGCCCTCGATCCTGCCGCCGATCAAACGCCCCAGCCAAACCATGGACGACCTGTCGCGGCTGGCCAAGCCCTCGACCATGGTGTCGGGGCGCGTGGTCTGCCCGGTCTCGTCCAACGGCGCGCCCGACTGCAAGCAGGCCGCCGACCAGCTCTGCCAGGGCAAGGGTTACAAGGAAGGCAAGAGCCTCAACGCCGACTCCGCAGAGAAATGCTCGGCCAAGGTTCTCATCCCGGGCAGGCAACGTAAGCCGGATGATTGCCGCACCGATACTTTCGTGACCAGTGCGCTGTGCCAGAATTGACGTGATGGCCCAGCGCACAAGCAACAAGGAGCGCCCATGAGCCGGACGGAGCACGACTTCCTCGGACAGCGTGAGATCGCCGACGACATCTATTACGGCGTCCAGACCATCCGGGGTAAGGAGAACTTCCACATCACCGGTATTCCGATGAGCCAGGAGCCCTACTTCGTGAAGGCGCTTGGCTACGTCAAGAAGGCTGCCGCCATGGCCAATCGTGATCTCGGCGCGATCGACGCCAAGGTCGCGGATGCCATCATCGTCGGCTGCGACCGCGTCATCGCCGGCGACATGATGGATCAGTTCGTCACCGACTTCATCCAGGGCGGTGCCGGCACCTCGACCAACATGAACGCCAACGAGGTGATCGCCAACCTCGCGCTGGAATCGCTGGGCTTCACCAAGGGCGACTACCAGCACGTCAGCCCCAACGATCACGTCAATTACGGCCAGTCGACCAACGACACCTATCCGACCGCCTTCCGGCTGGCGCTGATCCTGCGGCTCGAGAGCTACATGACGGCGCTGCGCCAGCTCCAGGAGGCCTTCTTCGCCAAGGGGCGCGAGTTCGACCGCGTGCTGAAGATGGGTCGCACCCATCTGCAGGACGCGGTACCGATGTCGCTGGGAGCCGAGTTCCGCGGTTGGGGCACCACGATCGGCGAGGAGGTCGATCGCATCTCGGAGGCACGCGCGCTGCTGCGCGAGATCAATCTCGGTGCCACCGCGATCGGCACTTCGGTCACGGCCGCGGTCGGCTATCCCAAGCTCGCCGTTCGCCACCTCGGCGCGCTCACCGGCGTCGACTTCGTGCTCGCCGGCGATCTCGTCGAAGCGACCTCCGACACCGGCGCCTATGTGCAGCTCTCAGGCGTCCTGAAGCGCACGGCGAGCAAGCTGACAAAGATCTGCAACGACATCCGCCTGCTCGCGTCGGGCCCGCGCGCTGGCCTCAACGAGATCAACCTGCCGCAGCTGCAGCCGGGCTCCTCGATCATGCCCGGCAAGGTCAATCCGGTGATCCCGGAGGTGGTCAACCAGACCAGCTTCCTGGTCATCGGCCTCGACACCACGGTGACGCTGGCGGCCTCGGCGGGCCAGCTCCAGCTCAACGTGATGGAGCCGGTGATCTCGTTCGCGCTGTTCTTCTCGATCCGCACCATGGAGCGCGCGGTCAACAGCCTGCGTGAGAATTGCGTCGTCGGCATCACCGCCAACGAGGAGCACACCCGCAATATGGTGCTGAACTCGCTCGGCATCGTCACCGTGCTGAAGCCGCTGCTCGGCTACAAGCAATGCGCCGAGATCGCCCGCGAGGGCTACAAGAGCGGCAAGTCGCTGCACCAGATCGTCGTGGTCGAGCGCAAGCTGCTGACGCAGGAGAAATGGGACGAGATGTTCTCGTTCGAGCGGCTGATCAACCCGGATTTGATTGGGTAGGGGCTGTCATCCGCAGCTCTCGCCTCGCACAATTGCGAGGAGCTCTTGCGACGAAGCAAATCCAGCGTCCCTCCGCGGAGACAGTCTGGATTTGCTTCGCTGCGCTCGCAATGACGGAGGAGGCGGATGGGTAAGAATTCCGCTGCTTGGAATTGCGGTAACTGCATCCGCTGCGGCGCCAAAACGCAATACTTGACAGTGGAAAGATTGCCTTGTTGGTATGGCTCCCAACTCCAGTTTGACCGCCAGAAGAGGATCGTTCCGCAATGTCCATGCCTGCCTTGTTCAAAGGGCGCCTGTCGATCCCCGTGATCGGCTCGCCGCTCTTCATCGTCTCGGTGCCCGATCTCGTGATCGCGCAGTGCAAGGCGGGTGTGGTCGGCTCGTTTCCAGCGCTGAATGCGCGGCCGCCGGAATTGCTCGACGAATGGCTGGCGCGGATCACCGAAGAGCTTGCGGCCTATGACCGCGCGCATCCCGACAAGCCGTCGGCGCCGTTCGCCGTCAACCAGATCGTGCACAAGTCGAACAACCGGCTCGATCACGACATGCAGCTCTGCGCCAAGTACAAGGTGCCGATGATCATCTCTTCGCTCGGCGCGCGCGAAGAGCTGAACCAGGCCGTGCACGGCTGGGGCGGCATCGTCTTCCACGACGTGATCAACCAGAAATTCGCGCACAAGGCGATCGAGAAGGGCGCCGACGGCCTGATCCTGGTCGCAGCCGGTGCCGGCGGCCATGCCGGCACCATCTCGCCGCTGGCTTTCGTCGCAGAAACGCGAAAATGGTTCGATGGCCCGATTGCGCTGTCCGGGGCGATCGGCAATGGCAAGGCGATTCGCGCCGCACGCATCCTCGGCGCCGACTTCGCCTATATCGGCTCGGCCTTCATCGCGACCAAGGAGGCCAATGCCGTCGAGAAGTACAAGGAAATGATCGCGGGCTCGAGCGCCGACGACATCGTCTACTCCAACCTCTTCACCGGCGTGCACGGCAACTATCTGAAGCCCTCCATCCTCGCCGCCGGCATGGATCCGGAGAATCTTCCGACGTCCGATCCCTCCAAGATGAATTTCGGCACCGACGCCTCCGGCGAGCGCGCCAAGCCGAAGGCCTGGAAGGAAATCTGGGGCTCGGGCCAGGGCATCGGCAGCATCGACAAGGTCGTGCCGGCCGCCGAGTTGATCGCGCGCTTCAAGAAGGAATACGACGAAGCGATCGATCCGCCGTTGTGATTGCCGTGTCCCGGACGTGGTGCGGCGCGAAGTGCCGCGCCGCCGAGCCGGGACCCATCGCGCAACGACTGGACCCCGGCTCAGCAGCGCACCGCTTACGCGCTGCGCGGCGTCCGGGGAACGCGCCGTGAGAGTGAGTACCAAATGTCTCCCATCTACCGCGTCGAAGGCAACAGCGTCGTCACCAGTCCGGATGCCGCCGGTCCCTGGGACCGGCGCATGCAGCACGGCTCGGCACCGGCCTCGCTGGTGACGTGGGCGGCCGAACGGATCCCGACGCCAGTCGCGATGGACATCGCGCGCGTCACCATCGATCTGATGCGCCCGGTGCCGGTCGCGCCGCTCACGATTGCGACTGAGGTCCTGCGCGAGGGCCGCAAGATCCAGCTCTGCGAAATCAAGCTGCTCGCCGACGGCGTGCAGGTGGTCGGCGCCACCGTGCTCAAGATCAGGCGACAGGCCCAGGCGCTGCCGGACGAGGTCAAGGAGCTGCCGATCACGCTGCCGTCTCCAGAGGACTCGCTGGTCGAGGACGGTCACGCCGCCACCAGCCCGTTCGTGCGATCGGTGTCGATGCGTGCCGCGCGCGGCCGCTTCGGCCAGGCCGGTGCCGGCGCGATCTGGTTTCGCGTCGACCACCCCCTGATCGCCGGTGAAGCGGTCTCGCAGGCGATGCGCGCGGTGGTCGCCGCCGACTTCTCCAACGGCACCGCCTCCTCGCTCGACTTCCGCGCCTGGACCTACATCAACGCCGATCTCACCGTGAGCTTTGCGCGCCAGCCGATCGGCGAGTGGATTTTGCTCGATGGCGATTCCTGGATCGGCCCTGACGGCGCGGGTCTTGCGATGTCGCGGCTGGCGGACAGGCAGGGCTATTTCGGCCGCGCCGTGCAGAGCCTGGTGATCGAGAAACGGTAAGGAGCGCGACGCCAGCGTATCACTTTCGCTGTCATGCACCGGCTTGGCCGGGGCATGAAGTACGCCGCGGCCTACCTGTTGAATCACAGGCGTCTCGGCGTACTGGATCGCCCGGTCAAGCGCATAGGCGTTAAGTTTGTTCTTGAGTGTTGGAATCACACGTGATTCCAAGGCGGGATGGCAGACGAATCGCTTCTGAACGAGGACTGGACGAGAGTGGTTACGCAGCTCGGCGGGGCTGCGCAGCTTGAAATAAGTGCGCGCCAGACGAAGGCTTTCGTGCGGCGGCGCCAAATTCCAGATGCGGTGGCGTTACTTCGGCTGATGCTGGCCTATTGTCTGGGTGAAAGAGGGTTGAGATCGACAGCCGCGTGGGCCGCTTCTGTTGGCCTTGCCGACCTCAGCAGCGTGGCGTTGTTCTATCGCCTGCGTCAATGTGGCGATTGGTTTGCAGTGCTGGTGGAGGGCTTGCTCGCTGCGGCAGCCCCGAAAGCGAGCCGAGGCCGCCTGATCCGCATTATCGATGCGACGACAGTGCCTCAGGCAGGACCGGCTGCGCGCAGGAACAGTGAGCTTTGGCGCGTTCATAGTGCATTCGATCTGCCATATGAGCGCTTTGGTCACTTCGAGCTGACAGATCAGCAAGAAGGCGAAACGTTTGACCGGATACCGGTGGTCAAGAACGAGATCCGCATTGCTGACCGCGCTTATCTACAACCTGACCGCATCGCCGCTGTGCGCGACGCCGGGGCAGACGTTTTGATCCGAGCGGGCTGGAAGAACGCACGTTGGCTTGATGCCAAAGGCCTTGCGTTCGATCTGATGGCCCAATTGCGTGCGGCGAAGGCGCACGGACTGATCGATCGGAGGATTTGGATCAAACGCAAGGACGGTGCGCCTCTGGCTATGCGTCTGGTCGCAGTCAAGAAGCCCGCCGGTGCAGTCGCGGCTTCGCGCCGTAAAGCCCGGCGCGACGCACAAGACGAAAACCGCGTCATCTCCAAAGAAACTCTGGAAGCCGCGGATTGGGTCATTCTGGTCACGTCGCTCGCGCGGGACGAGTTCTCCACCAAGGATGTACTCGCGCTCTATCGACTGCGATGGCGCATCGAACTTGGCTTCAAGCGACTGAAGAGTCTGATTGGTCTCAAGACGCCACCTGGAACCGATCCGCGCTCCGCCAAGCCCTACTTGCTGGCACACCTCTTGATCATCCTGCTGCTCGAGCCGCTTGCCCGCGACTTCGAGGACTCTCCCCGCTGGACGCAGGCCGTCTGACGGCACCTGGCGCTTGGCGTGTTTTGCAACAACTCGTTGCATCCTTGCTACAAGCGATCATTCCACAACCAACCATCCGTTGCTTTCGCCGCAGAAAGCGAGCGCTTGGGCGGCACCTGCGCGAGCCTCCTCGAAAACGTCCGTATCAATCGATGCTCGCGCTACCTTAACGCCTATGCGGTCAAGCGGGCGATGACATCTATTGTGTGGTCGCTGTGTCGAATATGCGGAGGCTTGCGGCCGCGTGGACCAATTGAACGGCAGGCTTCCGCCGCCGCGGAAGGGATGCTTGCCATCCTGCCAGTTCACAGACCGTAGAAGATCTTGATCTCCCACAGCACCACGATGATAGCCGTGATCAACGTAACCGCGGCGACTGCACTTTCCAGGGAAGCGACTCTCATGTCTTACTCCGCTTCCCAGCCCCATCAGCGGTCTAGGTGATTCCCTGATTCGCCGGCAATCGGGTGGGCATCGCCGACGCGCACTCCGTTGCCCGCTGTGGTGCCGGGGCCACAACGACACCGTAAGATCCCGGGGTTTTTACCCCACCATCCGGTCCCGCCCGCTCCAGAAGCCCGCGCGCAGCACCTTCTTGTCGACCTTGCCGACGCCGGTCATCGGCAGTTGCTTGACGAACTGGATCTGTTTCGGCGCATGCGCCGAGCCCTTTCGCGTCTTCACGAGATTAATCAGCTCGTCCGGATCGGGCCTTGCGCCGTCACGCGGTACGATGATGGCGGTAACGGCTTCGCCCCATTTCTCGTCGGGAATGCCGACAACCGCGACCATCGCGACGTCGGCGTGCTGCGACAGCACGTCCTCGACCTCGCGCGGGAAGATGTTGAAGCCACCGGAGACGATCATGTCCTTCTTGCGGTCGAGGATGCAAATGTAGCCGCGTTCGTCCCTCCGCGCGATGTCGCCGGTGTGGACCCAGCCGTTCTTCAGCGTCTCGGCGGTGATGTCCGGCCGCTTCCAGTATTTCGCCATCGCATGCGGGGCGCGCACGCAGATCTCGCCGGCCTCGCCGGTCTTCGCTTCCCGGTCGTTGTCGTCGAGGATCTTGACCTCGCACGCCGCGATCGGGAAGCCGCAGGACAGGAACAGCTCCGGGTTCTTGGGGTCATGATCAGATTTGCGCAGCACCGAGATCGGATAGCATTCGGTCTGGCCGTAGAGCTGCGAGAACACCGGGCCGATGCGTTCGATGCCTTCGACTAGCCGGGTCGGCGACATCGCGGAGGCGCCATAGAGCACGAGCTCGAGCGAGGACAAATCGGTCTTGCCGAGCGCGGGCTGATCGAGCAGCACATAGATCATGGTCGGCACGAGCAGCGTGAAATTGATGCGCTCGCGTGCGATCGTGGCCAGCACGGCTTCGGGATCGAAGCTTTTCAGCATGTGCACTCTGCCGCCGCGCATCAGGGTCGGCAGCACCTTTGTGCCGGCGACATGGCTGATCGGGGCGACCGTCAGATAGCGCGCACCCTCCGGGATTTCGAAGTCGGCGAGGATCGCGGCAGCGGCTCCGGCATTTTCGCGGTGGTAGCGCAGCGCGCCCTTGGATTTGCCGGTCGTGCCACCGGTGTAGTTCAGCGTGGAGAGGTCGTCAGAGCCGGCGAGGCATCGCGCGCTAAAATGGCCTCCGGTCTCGATCGCCTGCAACAGGTCGGTGCCATAGTCGGCCGGTCCCATGGTGAAGACCGCCTTCAGCCGGGTCGCCCTCGTAGCGAGCTCGCCGCCGCGGTCACGGAAGGCGACCGCATCGACCACCAGCATCTCGGCCTCGGAATCCTCGAGCTGGAACAGCTGGTCCTCCAGCGATCCCAGTGGATGCAGCCAGGTGATGCAGAGCCGCGCCAGTTGCGCGGCGACGCCGGCGCACCAGGTATCGGCGCGGTTCGCGGTGAGGAAGGCGACGCGCGCGCCGGGCTCTAGGGTCCGGACTCAATTGATCCACCAAGTAACGGCGGCGACCAAGAGGATGGCCGAGAGGAAGTTGTCGGCTCGCTTGTCGTAGCGGGTCGCAATCCGCCTGAAGTCCTTGAGGCGGCAAAACATGCGTTCGATGAGATTGCGTCCTTTGTAGGCCTTCACGTCGTACCGGTGCGGATGCTTGCGAGTTGGGTTGGGCGGAATTACTGCCTTTGTTCCGCGCTCGGCCAACCACTCACGCAGGCTATTGGCGTCATAGGCCCTGTCAGCAAGCAATCGTCGAGCAGGAGAGACGGCAGGCAGCAGATCGCGCGCCGCCGTGAGGTCATGGCAGTTGCCAGGCGTGATCACGAAGGCGATCGGACGTCCATAATCCTCGGTCAGCGCGTGGATTTTGGTGGTGCGTCCGCCTCGCGAGCGGCCGACCGCCTGCTGGAAGTCCCCCCTTTTGCGCCCGCCGCCGAGCGGTGGGCTTTGATGTGGGTCGCGTCGATGGACATTGTCCCGACCCGGCCGGTTGAGCCAGTCAAGGCGTAGAAAATATTGCCCCACACGCCTTGGCGGCTCCAGCGATTGAAGCGGTTATAGATGGTCGTGTAGGGGCCGTAATCTGCCGGGCAGTCTCGCCAGCGTGCGCCCGATCGCAGCATGTGGAGGATCCCGCTGATCACGCGTCGGTCATCCACGCGATGGGCGCCGCGCCGCCCACGTGGCAACAGCGGTTCAATCCGCTTCCACTCCGCCTCACTCAGCCAATATAGCTTTTGCCCCATCAAGCCCCCCTTCGACTCGGAGGTCTTGAATCACAACTCCGCCTCAGCGGGAATCCCTATTGAGTACAGACCCTAATGCAAGCCGCATGAAAACGCCCTGGATGCGTCCGATCAGGTCGATGGTGCCCTGATAGCTCAGCGATCCCTCAGGCCAGGCGAAAGCGGTGCGATCGGGATAGCGCGACAGCGCCCGTAGCGTCTGTGCGCAAGCCGGGGATGATGCGTGGAGCGGATCAGACATGTGTTTCCTCGTTGCTTTGTCATCGGCTTCTGGCGTGCCAATGTTGCTGACGACGCTAGCACAGAGACCGCGGGAGGAAACGACAAAGCCCGCGAGAGGGAGGCATGCATGCCATCGGACCGACTGCAACGCTTCGGTGATCGTCTCGCGCTGCCGCTGATCGCGGCGCCGATGTTTCTGGTGTCAGGCGTCGAGCTCATGGCTGCAGCCTGCCGCAATGGCGTGATCGGCAGCTTTCCCACCGCGAATTGCCGTGGCGCGGAACAACTCGATGAATGGCTCACCGAGATCGAGACGCGGCTGCGGCGGCACGAGGACGAAACCGGCCATAAGGCAGCGCCGCTCTGTCCGAACCTGATCGTCCACCGCTCCAACGCGCGGCTTGAGCAGGACCTCGCCGTGCTGCTCCGGCACGGGCCGGAGATCGTCATTACGTCGGTCGGCTCGCCAGCACCGGTGCTGAAGCCGCTGCATGACGCCGGCACACTGGTGCTGGCGGATGTCGCCTCGATCCGCCACGCCAAGCGCGCGGTGGAAGCAGGCGCGGACGGGCTGGTGCTGCTCACGGCTGGTGCGGGCGGGCAGACGGGCTGGCTCAACCCGTTCGCCTTCGTCCGCGCGGTACGCGCATTCTACGACGGCATCGTCGTGCTCGCGGGCGGCATCAGCGACGGCCGCGCGCTGCACGCCGCCGACGTGCTCGGCTGCGATCTCGCCTACATGGGCACGAAGTTCATTGCAACGCGGGAGAGCATGGCGGATGACCGGTACAAGCGGATGCTGGTCGAAAGCAACGCGGACGACATCCTGCTCACCACCGCGTTCACGGGACTGCAGACCAGCATGTTGAGGCCGTCGATCGTCGCCGCCGGGCTTGATCCAGACGATCTGCCGGCACGCGGCGCGATCGACATCGCTGAGGATATCGACGTCGCCGCGCGCGAGAACCGGCCAAAGCGCTGGCGCGACGTCTGGAGCGCCGGCCACTCGGCTTCGGGGGTGACCGACGTGCTCGCGGTCGATGATCTCGTCGCGCGAACAGTCGCCGAATATCGTCAGGCGTGTGCGCGGTAGGCTGTTCGCCTCTCTCCCGCCTACGGGAGCGGCCGATGCGCGCCGATCGATGCGAAGCATCGTCCGAGCGCGGCGGGTGAGGGGGAGCCTCCGCGAGTCCAACTGCCACCTTGGTTTCGGAGAGAGCCCTCCATCACGGTTGATCCCGCACGCTTCCGCTCCGTTCATTTAACGGCAGATTAACCATCGCCCGCCAAGAATCCCCGTCACGGCCGCCAATCAGGAGCGAGAGGGACAGGCGATGGACTTCGATTATCTCAACGGCAAGAGAGCTGCGACGCTGGACGAGATCCGCGTTCGCGTCGCCCATGCGCTGGCCCGCCACCCGCTGTGCCGCAATGTGCGCTTCGACATCGTCAGCGTTCCCCGCACCCGCCGTGGCGGCAATTGGACGGTGACGCTGCAATCGGTCGAGCCGCGCGCGGTCTGGGAGGCCTCGGAGATCGTGGCCGACATCCAGGACGCCTATGATCTCGCGGCAGCTGCCTGATCTGCTTGGGATCCCCGGGCGATGTCGTCGTAGTCCGCGCGATTGCCGCCGCGATGGCACGGTTAAGCCTTAATTATCGCCCAGTTTCCGGGCAGTGATCACTTGAACTTGAAGCCAGACTTGAACTTGAAGCCAGACTTGGACTTCCAGACTTGGACTTGCAGACTTGGACTTGAAGTCGGACGCGGAGGGACGTTTGTCCAAAGCCATCACCATCGTCGCGCTGACCTGTTTCCTCGTCCTCGGCGCCGCCACCACCGCAATTCTCGGCCGCGACAGCGTGCCCAGCATCAGCGCCGAGATGATCGCCCAGACGCCCCCGCCCAAGCCGCTCGCAACGAACCGCGCCGCCAAGGCCGACCGTCTGCTCCCGACGCTCGCTCTGGCCTCGGCTGCAATCGAGCCGGTCCAGGTCGCCGCCGACAAGCCTGCCCAGGCTCCCATGCTGACCGAGCCGCTGCGCCAGGCCTTCGCCGCGGCCACGCCTTCTGATTTCCCGATGCCGAAAGCAAGCGCGCACGAGGCGCCCGCCGCGACCGAGGTTCCAGCCGTCGAAGTTCCGGCCAAGCCGAAGGTCGTCGCCAAGCCGCAGCCGCAGAAGTCCTATTCGCTGCTGTCCGACGTGCAGATCGCCGGCATCAGGGATCGCCTGAAACTGTCGTCGTCGCAGGAATATTACTGGCCCTCGGTCGAGACCGCGCTGCGCAACGTCGCCCGCAAGATCCAGGCGAACAAGCTGTCGAATCCAAACGCGCCGCCCAGCGCGCAGATCGATCCGAACTGCGAGGAGGTGCAGCAGTTGAAGTCGGCCGCGATGCCGCTGCTGTTCCAGCTCCGCGACGACCAGAAGGAAGAAGTGCGCAAGCTCGCTCGCCTCATCGGGCTCGAGAAGGTCGCGCAGCAGATCTGACATGCGCGGTTCCTCTTTGAGGAGCCGCGGCCATCAGGAACATCTGGCAATCCCCACGCGTTGCCCGCTCCAAAACAGGAGTGGATGAATGCGCGCCGCGACAGCCTATTTTGTCGGTGCCGGAACCATCATCGCGGCCATCGCCATCGGTCTCGGCGGCGGTATCGTTGCCGGCAACATCATGAATCCAGTCGCGCCCAAGCAGGGCCCGAACACCGGCAAGATGACGCAGCGCACGGAGGCTTCCACGCCAGCGAGCGCGAATGCCCCGTCCGAGCGCGTCAATTATCTCACCGGCTCCCAAGCCTTTGGCGCGATGATCGCAGTACCCGCGCAGGCCGAAGCAAAACCTGAAGCCGCAAAGCCTGATACGCAAACCACGTCGGCGAATGCTGGACCACCGCCGCCGCAGTCCTCGCAAGGCGCTGCAGTCGAGCCGTCCAAGCCGGCCCCGGCATCGTCACCACAGGCAGCAAAACCTGCCGAGCAGCAGGCCGCCACCGAGCCGTCATCCCCGTCGAACAACGCCTATGCCAAGGCCAGGGATTCCGACATGAAGCGCGCCGCGTCCGAACGGCGCCGAGCCGAGCGTCGCGAGCGCTGGGCCGAGCGCCGGCACTATGAATTCCGCGAGCCGCGCGGCATGCGCGACCGCACCGATTGGGACGACGTTGCGCGCAACATCCGCGAAGATTCCGATGCGCGCGATTCCGCGAGCCGGCCGCGCGGCGGCTTCCCGCAGATCAGGCTGTTCGGGCCTGACGACGATTAGCGCCTAGTCAGTGATCGCCGCAGCTGCGCATTCGGCAATCAGGATCGTCGGCGTCTGGATGTTGCCCGAGATCATGATCGGGGACCACCGAGGCATCGGCGACGTGCAGCCCGTCGATGCCGCGCACCTGCAATCGTTTGGGATCGACCACGGCCAGCTCGTCCGCGCCCATCCGGCAGGTCGAGGCGGCATGATAGAGCGTCGTGCAATGGCCGCGGACATAGTCGGCGATCTCGGTGTCGCTGGTCGCTTCCGCGCTCGGCGTAACCTCGCTTTCGATCATCTCCTTGAGCGGTGATTGCGCTGCGATGCGACGGTTGATGCGCACGCCTTCGATCATGGTCACGATGTCGCTGCCACTCGGGTCCGACGCGAAATAACCGGGATCGATCGCGGGATCTTCGATCGGGTCGCCCGAGCGCAGCGTGATCCGGCCGCGGCTCCTCGGCCGCTGCAAGGTCGCATGCAGGGTGATGCCCGGCTTGGACGACAGGAAGCGCACATAGTCGCGGTGCGGGCTGATCGCGCCATAGAGCTGGAGATCGGGCTCGACATCGGGGCGGCTGTCATCGCGCCGGAGCCGCCGACCATCTTGCCGTGCGGCCAGTAGATGCGCCGTCCGCGGCAGCCTGCTCGCGGCCCGGTGTGAAAGCCCCAATCGACTGATGTGTTGAACATCGTCGGCCAGTCCGACGGAATGTCGGAGGTTGGGCGGGGCAGCGTGACCGGCCTCCAGCACCAGCACCTTGCGGCTTGGATCGGCCGACAAGCGGTTGGCCAGCACGCAGCCGGCCGAGCCGGCGCCCACGATGATCGTGTCGTACGTTGAAGGGCACTCCGCGAAGACATTCATGCCGCGGGCGCTTGCAAGATTCGTGCTTTGCCGATTGGCGCAGCTTAATTCCACTCCCCATGGACAACGGGGAGGTCCGCCGCCATCATCGCGCCACGGCTATTTCAGTCCGGCGCGCCGCAAGCCCTGGAGGTAATGCGCACGATCCTCCTCCCGCAGCATCGGCAGCTCGCGCGTGATCCAGGCAAGCGAGACCTCGGGCTGGGCGCGGCGCAGGCCCTCCAGGGCGGAAGCCGCGAGCACCGGATTGCCCAGCATGCCGGCGGCGGCCGTCAGCACGCGGTGTGCGCCGACGAAATCTCCGCGCTGGCGCATCGATTCCCGTGCCATCCGCACGGCCCCCTCATAGTCGCGGCCGACGAACCGGGCATAGGCCGCAACCCCGCAATAGATCGCCGCGAGCGGGTCGCGCGGGCTCAGCCGCAGTGCGCGGCGGGCGGCGGCATCGCCGTCCTGCCATCGTCCGGCATAGCACAGCGTCACGCCGTGGAAGGCATGCGCCATGGCAAAATTCGGATTGAGCCTCAAAGCCAATTCGAATTCAGCCAGCGCGTCGTCGAAGCGGCGGCGGAACAGATAGGTGTACGCGAGGCCGTGATGGGCCCAGGCATCCTCGCGGTCGGCCTCCACCGCCGCGAGCGCCGCACGTTCAGCGACCGGCGCGGTCGCGGCCATGTCGGCCCAGCCCATATGCGCGCCGAACATATGGCTGGTCGCGAGCAGGCCGAGCGCCTTGCCGTAGGCGGGATCGACCGCGACGGCTTCCTCCAGCAGCTTTTGCGCGACGGCATTGTCCTCGCGGGTGATGCGCCAGTAATGCGACAATGCGCGCATCACGAGGTCCCATGCATCCAGGCTGCCCGGCGGCTTCTGCTGGGCTCGGAAGCTTTCGGCGGCATAGAGCTGCGGCTCGATCGCGGCGACGATCGCCTCGGTGATCTCGTCCTGCACCGCGAAGATGTCGGCGAGCTCGCGGTCGTAGCGTTCGGCCCAGAGATGGCTGCCGGTCGAAACGTCGTTGAGCTGGGCCGAGATGCGCACCCGCTCGCCGCTCCGCCGCACGCTGCCTTCGACGACGTAGCGCACCCCGAGTTCCCGCGCGACCTCGTGGATGTGCACGGCGCGGCCCTTGTAGACGAAGGAGGAGTTGCGCGCGACGACGAAGAACCATCGCAGCTTCGACAGCGCGGTGATGATGTCCTCGCTGATGCCGTCGGAGAAATAATCCTGCTCGGCCTCACCGCTCATATTGGTGAAGGGCAGCACGGCGATCGCGGGCCGCTCGGGTAGCGCGAAAGCTGCCTGAGGTTGGGCGATGCGGACCGGTTCCGGCGGAACCGCGCCGTGTTGTGTCTGGACATCACCGACGAAGCGAAAACCCTTGCGGGTGATGGTGCGGATCAGCGCCTGGCTCGCGCCATCGTCGCCGATCGCCTTGCGCGCCGCGTTGATCCGGCTGGTCAGGGTCGATTCGGACACACTGCGCCCGTGCCAGATCTTGTCGATCAGCTCGTCCTTGCTGACCACCCGGTCGCGGTTCTGCATGAGGTGGACGACGAGATCGAAAACCTGCGGCTCCACGGCAACGGGAACCTGCTCGCGGCTCAGCTCGCGCCGGTCGGTATCGAGAAGGTGGTCCCGGAACAGAAACTGCACGTCGAGAACTCAGGCCTCATTTCGAAATCGGGCAAGCAAAACGACAAAATGAAATTTGGGTCGAAAATCGTGTGTCTGGCGAAGGTGGCGCTTGGTTCATCGCGATTGCGTGATGGCTGCCATGCCGTTTCCGGAGGGGAATACGACCGCAGCTTGAATGTTGCGGTCTGGGGCCGATCGCCGAGGCGATCATATTCGTCCATCCAACACCGTCATCCCGAGGCTCTTCGTGCGCTGCTGACATCGTGCGCGACGCGCCGTTGTAAAGCCGGAGCGCGGCAGATGTGGCGAAAGGTGAATGTCCATTGCCGAAAAACGTGGCCTGCGTAAGCTGCCTTCACACCAAACACCAACCACGAAGAAACGCTCATGCCTGCTTTCCCCGCCTCCACCACCGTGCTCGACTCCTTGCTGTTTCGCGACGCCTTCGGCACGCCCGAGATGCGCGAGGTGTTCTCCGACGTCGCGACGGTTGCGCGCTACGCCGAGGTCGAGGTGGCGCTGGCGAAGGCGGAGGCGAAGTGCGGTGTGATCCCGCAGGACGCCGCCGCAGCGATCGCGGCGCGGACCGAGGTTGGCGCGCTCGATTTCGATCTGCTGCGACAGGAGACCGACATCGTCGGCTATCCGATCCTCCCTTTGGTGCATCAGATGGTGAAGCAATGCGGCGAGGCCGGCCGCTACGTGCATTGGGGCGCGACCACGCAGGACATCATGGACACCGCCGTGGTGCTGCAACTGCAGGCCGCGCTCGAGATCGTCGAACGCGACATCGCCGAGCTGCGCAAGATCCTGGCTGATCTGTCGAAGCGCCATCGCGACACGGCGATGGCGGGTCGAACTCACCTGCAGCAGGCGCTGCCGGTCACCTTCGGCTACAAGACCGCGATCTGGCTCGCGATGTTCGACCGCCACGCCGAGCGGCTGGCGCAGCTGAAGCCGCGCGTGCTGGTCGGCCAGTTCGCCGGCGCTGCCGGCACGCTGGCCTCGCTTGGCGACAAGGGGTTCGAGGTGCAGGAGGCGCTCTGCACCGAACTGAAGCTCGGCGTTCCCGCCTCGACATGGCACGTCGCGCGCGACGGCTTTGCCGAGGCGGTGAACTTCCTCGCCCTCGTCACCGGCTCGCTCGGCAAGATCGCGCTCGACATCATGATCATGGCCTCGACCGAGTTCGCCGAGGTCTACGAGCCCTTCGTCAAGGGGCGCGGCGCCTCCTCGACCATGCCGCAGAAGCGCAACCCGATTTCATCGGAACTGATGCTTGCGGCATCCAAGGCGGTGCGCCAGCACGCCGGCCTGATGCTGGACGCGATGGTGCAGGATTTCGAGCGAGCTACCGGTCCCTGGCACGCCGAATGGATGGCGATCCCCGAAAGCTTCGTACTGACCGCCGGCGCGCTGCACCAAGCCAAGTTTGCGCTCGCAGGCCTCATTGTGGACGAGGCGAAGATGAACGACAATCTCGCGATCAGCCGCGGCCTGATTGTGGCCGAAGCGGTCATGATGGGGCTCGCGCCGCAGATCGGCCGGCAGGAGGCGCATGACGTCGTCTATGACGCCTGCCGTCGGGCCACCGAGAAGGGAATGAGCCTTGCCGATGCGCTGTCCGCCGATTCACGGATATCGAGCCGCATCGACCGCGCCACAATCGAGGCGCTCACCTCACCGAAAAATTACCTCGGGCTCGCGCCCGCGATGGTCGACCGGGTGCTGAAATCGGCAACGCGTTGAAAACCAAAATGCGTGAAACCGCGTATCTTTCACGCCTTGCAAGACGCTCGCACACTTGTGTCTTGCGATGCTAGACTTAGATTGAGTGAGAGACTTTCGGCAGAGGGCCCGGCATGACTGATCAACGCAATACTTCCACTCCCATCGATCCCGCGAAGCTCGACCGGCTGGCCGAGGTGGCGGTGAAAGTGGGCCTGGGCTTGCGGCCGGGACAGGACCTGCTGCTGACCGCGCCCGCGATCGCGCTGCCGCTGGTGCGGCGGATCGCCGTGCATGCCTACAAGGCCGGCGCCGGCCTCGTGACGCCGATCCTGTCGGACGAGGAGATGACGCTGGCGCGCTACCGCCACGGTCACGACAACAGCTTCGATCGTGCCGCCGGCTGGCTCTACGAGGGCATGGCCAAGGCGTTTTCGGACAACACCGCACGGCTCGCCATCGTCGGCGACAATCCCATGTTGCTGTCCGGCGAGGATCCTTCCAAAGTGGCGCGTGCGAGCAAAGCCAATTCGATGGCCTATCAGCCCGCGCTGGAGAAGATCGTCAATTTCGACACCAACTGGAACATCATCGCCTATCCGAGCCCGTCCTGGGCGAAGCTGGTGTTCCCTGATGATCCCGAGGACATCGCGGTCGGCAAGCTCGCTGATGCGATTTTCGCCGCGTCCCGTGTCGATCGCGAGGATGCGATCGGCAATTGGGCGAGCCACAATGCGGTGCTGCGCGAACGCACCAATTGGCTCAACGGCCAGCGCTTCCGCGCCTTGCAATATTCGGGTCCCGGCACCGACCTCACCATCGGGCTTGCCGACGGTCACGAATGGGAAGGCGGCGCGTCACTCTCCAAGAACGGCATCAGCTGCAACGCCAATATTCCCACCGAAGAGGTCTTCACCACCCCGCATTGCCGCCGCGTCTATGGTCATGTCGTGAGCTCGAAGCCGCTGTCCTATCAGGGCACGCTGATCGACAACATCGCGGTGCGCTTCGAGGACGGCAAGATCGTCGACGCCAAGGCCTCGCGCGGCGCTGAAGTGCTGAACAAGGTGCTCGACACCGACGAGGGCGCGCGGCGCCTCGGCGAAGTGGCGCTGGTGCCGCATTCCTCGCCGATCTCGCAGAGCGGACTGTTGTTCTACAACACGCTGTTCGACGAGAACGCCGCCTCGCATATCGCGCTCGGCCAGTGCTATTCGAAATGCTTCGTCAACGGCGCCCAGCTCACGCCGCAGCAGATCGCGGCGCAAGGCGGCAACCAGAGCCTGATCCATATCGACTGGATGATCGGTTCGGCCGAGACCGACATCGACGGCATTTTGGCCGACGGCAGCAAGGTGCCCGTGTTCCGCAAGGGCGAATGGGCGAAGTAGCGCTGCTGCTCGTCATGCCCGGGCTTGTCCCGGGCATCCACGTTCTTCTTTTTCCGTAGCAGGGCGTGGATGGCCGGGACAAGCCCGGGCATGACGATCCTTGAAGGTTCAAGCTCGCAAGCGTCAACCCTCACGCGGCCGCGTTGCGCAGCATCGGGTTGTTGTCGATGCTGAAGCGGTTGAACAGTGTCGTGAACGGGCTGCCATCGGTGGCGCGCACGATGGCATCGGAAGCCGCCACGGCCTCGTAAAGCGCGCCGACGGGATCATCCTTCTCCGGCAGCTCGAGCGCGTCGCGGATTTCTTCGCGAGCCTCATTGACCTCATGCTCGTGGTCGAGTGTCGCCTCAAGCGCATCCGCGCGCGGCGCATTTCGGCGAGGTCGCCGCCTGCGGCTCCTCGTCCGGCGCGAAGGAGATGTCGAGGCTGCGGAGCCGGGCGACCACCTCGCCGTTGGCGGTCAGAACCTCGGGCGTGAGGGGCATCGGTGCGGCTCCTTCCGATACTTCGCGCACTTTGTCGCACCCCGGAAAAGATCGGTTCATGTGTAGGGATTTGCAGGGAAATCGCGACGTTAACCGTTTCGCACTTGCAACTAGGGGCTGATTGTCGAGCTCTGCGTAAGAAAGAATTAAAAACCGGCTACTAGCGTCCCAGCTTCTTTCGAAGCAATCCGGGCCGAGACCCGCCCATTCATATTTATATCTCCTGGGGACGCAGATGTCGCGCGCATTGATTGAAATCGGTAGTTGCAACGTGGACCTCGAGCTGCGGCCGATCGAGCCGTCCTGGATCATCGAGGGCAATCCGGTATCCCGCTCGCGCGTCCTGTCGACCAGCGCGGACGGCACTGCCCAGACGATCATCTGGCACTGCACCGAGGGCCGCTTCAACTGGTACTATGACATCGATGAGACGATCATGATCATGGAAGGATCGATCGTGCTCGAAAGTGATGGCATGCCGCCGAAGCGCTACGGCCCCGGCGACGTCATTTTCTTCCGCGACGGGGCGCATGTCAAATGGCATGTCGAAGGCCACGTCAAGAAGATCGCCTTCTGCCGCAAGACCAACCCGGTGATGATCGGCTTCCTGATCCGCGCCGTCAACAAGCTGAAGAAGATGTTCGCGTTGACCGGCGAACGCCGTCCCGCCTCGCTGATGGGTGCCGGCTAAAGCGGACAACAAGGTTTTTCAAGGACGCTTCCCAGCGGCCACGACGAAGAGGGGTCGGGACCAGCATTCCGGCCCCTCTTCTCGTTTCATGGGTCCGCTGGTGTCATAGCCTTGCGCCGTCGTGCTTTGACCTCCACCATCAGCCGAAAATCCTGTGCCGCTGCGGACTTGGCTTCGCCGAGCCAACGGAAGGAATCGTCCGTGATCTCGGTAAAGCTCCAGCGCGTCAGCTCGCCGGATTCGGTCGTGCCCTCCTGCACGATGTCGTTGCCACGCGGACGGCCGATCTGCTGCCGGAACACGCGGCGGCCCGGATCGAACCAGGAAATCCGCCACGCATCGATGGCCGGATCGTAGACGCGCAGCGTCGTGCCGTACCAATTGCCGGCGATCGGAAAGGCTGGGCTGCCCGCAGGCCGGGGAATGATCCAGACGTCCTGAATCGCACGGCCTTCCAGCACCCAGCCGAAGTGGATTTCGCCAATTGCCGTGTGCCTGGCGCCATCAGGCGCATGTACCGTGATCTCGCTGTTCCAGTCGCCAACGAAGCGGCCGTAAAGCCGAAGCGCCGCCTCGTGTTCGGGATGCGGCCCGCTCGCGTGCAGAAGTCTCGCAAAGTCGCTCATGTTGCTCTCCTGTTGCGGAGATTTCAGCACGAACGAGCCGCGGGCGACTTGGAGAAAATTGCCGTCGTCAGGTCTTGCGGCTGCGTTCAGCGCGCGAGATGACGATAACGGTGACAACGACGAGACCCACCAGGATCATGCGAGAGAACGGCTCTCCGAGCACAGGGGTGCCGAGTAGCATCGCGATCACCGGGTTGACGAAGGTATAGGTCGACACCAAGGAGGTCGATACGCTCTCGAGCAGCCAATTGTAGGCGACGAATCCGATCACGCTGCCGGAAATGATCAACCAAAGCGCTGCCGCAAAAGAGCCGATGACGAGGAACCGCTTGTTCATGATTGCTCCGACTGACGTGGCTCTCGGAGCAACCGAATCGTCGACGGCTGATGCGTTCCGGTTCTGGCGCTCAGACCCCGTCGAGGATGATCACGGTCGGGCTCGTCGGCAGCGTATCCCGCGACATCCGGAACGAGCGCTCGATGCGCCGGTCGATTTCGAACTCCTGGCCGATCCGGCGCATGAAGTCGTCTAGCGGGGTGGCGAAGCGGTGCATCGGCAGCACCACCGAGGCGCGCAGCCGCTTGGTGATCTCGGAGATGCCGTCCAGTGACATGGTGTAAGTGCCGTCGATCGGCACCATCACGATGTCTAGCCGTCCGATCTGGGCAAAATGGCTGTCGTCCAGCTTGTGGTGAAGGTGGCCGAGATGGCCGATGCAGAGGCCGGCCGCCTCGAAGATGAAGATGGAATTGCCGTCGCGGATCATGTCGCTGCCGGCATCGTCGCCGTAATAGCGGCGGATGTCGGTCGTGACGTTGCGGATGAAGGTGTCGCTGATACGCTCCGACACGATCGCCGGCTTGCCGTCGTCGCTCCAGCCATGCAGCACGTGGGGAATGCGCTTGTCCGGGTACAAAGAGTAGTGCGTGCTGTGCGCCCGGTTCATGGTGACGACATCGGGCAGCCGCCCGACCTGGTATGCGCCGCTATAGTCGGTCGCGATGCGCAAGCCGGCGGGCGTGTCGATGAAATAGGTGGAGTGGCCGGCATAGGTGATCTCGACCTCGGCCGCAGCTGTCGCCTGCCTGAAGACGACCGGCATGACCCGCGGCGCCGCATTGGCCATCGCCAGGCATTCGCTGCGCTGTGGCTGCTGGGCGAAGGCAGGGGTCAGCAGCCAGCCGAGGAACGCCAAAGCCGCCAGCCATAGTCGTGACATCACTGATCCGTCCGCCATTCAGTCGACGATCCGGTCACTGTATCTTCGAATTGTTCCGGCGTCATGCCGCCGAGGGCATGATTCGGAAAAGTGACGCAGCTCAGAAGAGCTGGGCGGTGACATAGTGGGTCGCACCGCTGGTGTTCTGGACGCTCAGCGCATAGGTCGAGACATCCGCGGCGATGCCGGTCCAACCGAGCTGCAGCGTACCGGACCCGAATCCGATATAGCCGCTGGTGCCTATGGTTCCGAACGCCGGCGACGGCGTGATTGTCGGTGCACCACCCTCCCGTACTGCCGGTCGAGCTTGCCGACAGGTTGATGTTCTGCAGGTCCTGATAGGGAAAGCCGCTCTTGACCACGGGTCGTCCGCTCGTCCGCTCGTCCATGAGCAGGCCGAGATTGTTCGAGAACGTGTAACTTGTCGGAAGATTGCCGGACCACGTGTTGGCGAGCGCCATCGGCATGGGTACGGTCGTGCCGGAGAGGTCGTTGCCGACGAAGCTGATGTTGCCGCTGGTGCCGCTTTCGCGCGCCCAGACCGCCGGCGAGTCATTGCCGCAGGTCGCGTTCTGCACGTTGTTCAGGGCGAGTAGCAGTCGATCTGGAAACCTGCCAGCATGACGTTCGAGGCGCCATCGACGTTCAACACGCGGACCGTCGAGCTGCTCAGCGCGACGAGGATCATCTTGTTACTGACGCCGTCGGAGTTGCCATACCCAAAGGCGGAATAGCCGATCAGGCAGGCGCCGCTGGGAATAACGAGATTGTTGATCTTGTAGGTGCCCGGCGGGATGACCGCCACCGCGGGACCTGCGAGAGCGGCGGCGAAAGCTGCGGTACTGTCGACCGTGTTGGTTGGATCGGCGCCGAACTCGGGATCGGTGACCAGGTTGATCTTCAGATTTCCCGTTCTGGCCTGCAGGGTGGCGATCAGGTTCGCCATATAGGTTTGAAGGATGGCGATGGTCTGTGGGGCACCTGTCAAGAGATCGAGTCCTGATGCTGGAGGGAGGGTGTCTGAAAAAGAGACGATGCTGTCCGAAACTTGTCGGCTGTGTCCGCTCGTGGGACTTCAACTCTAGATTTTTCAAGTCATCGACGGTCAATCAGTCGAAGCGGGCGCTGCGTGGTTCCGCGACCACGTGCCACATTAAGCATGTATTCAACCCTTGCTTGTGACAGTCGCGTTTTCTGCCTACCCGTTTCCGATGGCCTCGGCTGAAAACGTCACCCGATATCATGCGCTCGACAGTTGGCGCGGCATTTGCGCCTGCATGGTTGCGCTGTTTCACTTCGACGTGATCAGCCATCTGTCCTTCCTGCCACTCACCAGACACGCCTATTTGTTCGTCGACTTCTTCTTCGTATTGAGCGGCTTTGTCATCGCCTCGAATTATCGCTCGCGCCTTGCCGAGGGCTTTGGCACCGGCCGCTTTCTCGTGCTGCGGCTGGGGCGCATCTATCCCCTGCATCTCGTGACGTTGCTGCTGTTCATTCCCATTGATGCTGCGAAGGACGGCATCCGTCCCAACCTTCTCCAGGCCATCGTCACAAACGTCCTTCTGCTGCAGGGCCTCGGCATCAATCCGCAAAACTGGCTGAACTTCGCGAGTTGGAGCATCAGCACCGAGTTCGCCGCCTATGCGATCTTCGCCGTCGTCGTAAGCCGGATCGGGCCGGCGATCTTGCCCTGGCTGCTCCCGATCATGGTCGGACCGGCCGTGCTCGCCACCATCAGCCCCGATGGGATGAATGCGACCTACGACTATGGTCTCGTGCGTTGCCTCTATGGCTTTGCGCTCGGCGTTGTCTGTTTCGATTTGCGAGAGCGCTTCCCGGTGTTGCGCGCACGCCTGGGGCCATCAGGCGAAACATGGCTCGAGGCGGCGAGCGTCATGCTCGTCGTGTTCTATGTTTCGGTCGCCGGAAGCAACGTCATACTGCAGGTGGCGTCGCCCATGGTGTTCACGCTGGTCGTTCTGGTGTTCGCGCGTGAGGCCGGTGCGGTCAGCCGTCGGCTGACGGCGCCATCCATGCTCATGATCGGCACACTGACTTATTCGATCTACATGCTGCATCCGCTCGTCAGAGCCGTTGTGCGGGCGATCCTCATGGTCGTCGAACGTCTCGGGCATATGGAGCTGTTTGTTTCCTATGCGCTGAGCTCGGGCCATGAACCGACGAAGGTGGTCTCCCTGAATGGATCGCTCTGGCTGGGGGATCTCCTGCAAATTGCAATGCTGCTGTCGACCGTGCTGCTGTCGGTTGCAACCTATCGCTTCGTGGAAGAGCCCGGACGGAACTGGGTCAGGCGCCTGACGGATCGGCGCAAGGCTGCCGCAGTGCGCAGCGCGCAGCCGGCCTTCGAGACCTGACGTGGCAGGATCGCGCGCTAGGGTATTCGCGCCAATCCGCCGCTTGCCTCGATCAGTTTCACGGCCCTCTTGTCGAAAGAGACGAAGGTATCGGCTCCAAGCCAGTTGCCCTCGTGGGCGATGACACCATCGGCGAAATCACCCCCGGCATCAAGGAACGCCAATCCGGCCTCGGCTGCGGGCCGGTCAACAACCGTATTGGAGGCATTGATTAAGTGCCGGATCGAAGCCGCGATATTGGCAGCCGAAGTCTTGTAGCCTCGAGAGAGAACCCAGGTCAGCTCGCATAATGCGGGGATCGAAATGGCTATGAGGTCTGCCTTCTTGAGAAGGGCTTCGGCCACCTTGCTCTGTTCGGCGTGATCTTCGACCAGAACCCGCACCAGGACATTGGTATCGGGTGTTATCTTCATCGCTTACCGGCCCAAGCGTCAGCAATGACCTCGTTCATTTCCTCGATCGACAGTGATCGATTGTTCGTTTTCCCTTTCAGGAAGCCGAAGGCATCCGAAATCTTTCCGGTTGGTCGAGCGGCTTTCACCTCAACTCGTCCCCCAGGAAGTTTTTCTATCGAGATCTTGTCGCCCGGATGTACACCGAGGTGTTCCAGGAGATCCTTCCGGAGCGTAACCTGCCCCTTTGCCGTGACAGTGAGCGTACTCATCGGAGCCTCAATCCTTGCTCCCCGATAAGTAAGGCGATTTAGCCTTACTTTCAAGTGAGTAGGCCCCCACTCCCGCTCTTACTCCCGCCTGGGGCTGAACTTCCAGGTAAGGGCGACGAGGCTCGCGGTGATCAGGCCGCTGATGAGGCCGGCCAGCGGCAGGGCGAGCAGCAGCGCGGCGGTCGCGGCCCAACCGATCGAGGAGAAGGCTTCGGCGAAGGTTGCAAGCCGCGAAGACGTCTGGCGGCGGCGGAATTGGCTGCGCCTTGCCTGCACCCGGAACCAGAGCTGGATCGCGGCCGCCGAGGCCGCGCTGACGATGATCGCGCCGGCACTCACCGCGGCCTGGAGCGGCGAGGCGAAGGCCAGCGCTCCGACCAGTGGGCAGAAGATGACTGCGATTGCGATCAGCACCACCTCGATCTTGGCGCGGATGACGCTGGACGGCGTCAACGGTGCTGTTGCGACCAGGTCGGGGGCGTCCTCGCCGGAGATCGTCAGCCAGGCGAGCCCGCCGGCGAGCTGTCCCGCCGCCATCACGATCACGGGCGTGATCAGCGTCAGAGCCGCGGAGCTTTCGGCAAAATTGCGCCAGAGCAGCAGCGCCGGCGGCACCAGATAGAGCAGCTGCATCAATGTCTGCGAGATCAACCAGGGATCGCGCCACAGCAGCATGAATTCCTTGCGCCGCAGCGCCTGCTGGCGCGATCCGCCGCGGAACGGGCGCTCCGTGGCGCGGACGCGGCCGGACGTGCCGTACGCCGCCGCATCGATCGCGGTGTCGGCGAATCGATGCGAGAATATCGCCATGACGCTTCCGAGCAGCACCAGAGCGAGCGCGAGAAGCAGCAGCAGCGCCTCGCTGTCGCCCATGGTTGCCCGGGCCGGCCACCACCAGATGCTGCCGATATCAGGCGCGTAGGCGGCAAGGCTCCCCGAGGTCAGGATGGTGAAGCGCGACAACGTGCCGTAGGAGATGATCGCGGCGATCTGAAGCGCGATCACGAAACCGGCGCCGATGATCGCGGCGAGGATCTGGGCAATCAGGCGCGTTCGCGCCGGGCCGATCAGCCGGAATAGGAGAATGGTGACGGCGATGGCGATCGCCGCGGCCGACAGGCCCATCGCAACGACGACGCCGAAGGCGGCGAGCCAGCGCACGCCGCCGCCGATCACGAGAACGTCGATGAAGGGCGTCCCGAACAGCAGCGCGAGCACGGTGACGGTCAGTGCGATCGCGGCGATGCGGACCGAGAACAGATTGGCCAAGGTCGCCGGCGAGGACATGATCAGGTCGAGATCGGCGCGGGCGTAGAACACCCGCGTCACCGATTCGATCGCCTGCGACAGCATCAAGGTCCAGGCGAGAAAGATCGTCGCCGAAATCACGATCAGCGAGGATTTGTCGAGCGGCAGCTGCAGGTCGGCGAAACGGCCGATCACTGCCCAGGCCGGCAGGTGCAGCAGCGCGGCGAAGCAGACGAGGCCGATCACGGCAGCGCGCGTACGTTTGCGCCGGCCGCCCGTCATCATGGCGACCCATTCGCGCCAGGCGAGCCGCAGCTCGTGGCGGGCAAACCAGGACAGCGCGGTTGCCGAGCTCATGCCGCAGCCTGAAGCGTCACCAGCGCGATGAAGAGATCCTCCAGGCTGGTGTCGGCATGGCCATTCCGCTGGCGCAGCTCGCTGAGCGTGCCCTCGGCGACCAGGCGCCCGGACGCGATCACACCGATGCGGTCGGCCATGCGCTCGGCGACCTCGAGAATATGCGTGGTCATGATCACGGTGCAGCCGGCACGCACGCGCGCGCTGAGCAGGCCCTTCACGTGGCGGGCGGAGACGGCATCGAGCCCCGTCAGCGGCTCGTCGAGGATGATGAGGCGGGGATCGTGCACCAGTGCTCCCGCGAGAGCGACCTTCTGGCGCATGCCCTTGGAAAAGCCCTCGCAGCGCTCGTGCCGGTGCGCCTCGAGCCCGAGCGAGCTGAGCAGCTCTTCCGCGACCGGTTCCGAGGCCGACGGGGCGATGCCCCAGAGCCCCGCGACGAATTCGAGATATTCGAGCGGGGTCAGCTTGTCGTAGATCATGGGCTCGTCGGAGACCCAGGCCATCACCTGCTTGGCGGCGGTGGGATTCTCCAGCGCATCGGTGCCGAAGATCGAGACCGCGCCGGCATCGGGCCGCAGCAGGCCCGCAACCATGCGCAAGCTGGTGGTCTTGCCGGCGCCGTTGGGGCCGACCAGGGCGTAGAATTCGCCGGCGTGAATGGTGAGATCGAGGCTGTCGACCGCCAGGCGGTCAAAACGCTTCGTTAACCCTCGAACTTCCAGCGCCGAGTTGCCCGGCTTCATGACGGCCATACCATCCGGTTTTGCATCGCCCGCGACCTTGACTTGAAGATGTTTCGGCACCGTGAATTTACGGCCGACAAATTCCGCCATCCGGGTTGGACTAAAGGCAAGTCACCGTTTGTTGACAGCGCGCGGGCGTTCAGGCTGAATTGATGCCGGACAAATGGCGCTAAGCAGCGAAACGACTGCGTAGCGACTGGACACAAGATGCGGCAAGGTGGTCACGAAGAACCGCTGGTTGCATCGGGAGGATGCGCGGCGATGCTGGATTTCGTTCAGCAGCTGGTCAGCGGTGTTGCGCTCGGCTGCGTTTACGGCCTGATCGCACTCGGTTTCGTGCTCGTCTACAAGGCCACCGAGGTCGTCAACTTCGCCCAGGGCGATCTGATGATGCTGGGCGGCTTCTTCGCCTTCACCTTCATCGGGATGATGGGCCTGAACTACTGGATCGGCTTTGCCGGTGCAGTGGCCGCGATGGCGCTGTTCGGCATGCTGGCCGAGCGCGTGGTGGTGCGGCCGATCCTCGGCTACCCGCAATTCTCGATCATCATGGCCACGATCGGCCTCGGCTATTTCCTGCGCTCGGTCGCCGGCATGATCTGGGGCACCGACGATTTGAAGATCGAGACGCCGTTCAGCCAGGGCGTGCTCCGCATGGGTTCGCTGGTGCTCGCCTACGACAAGCTCTCGGTGATCGCGGCGACGATGATCCTGTGCGCGCTGCTGTGGCTGTTCTTCAACAAGACCATGCTCGGCACCGCGATGCGCGCCAGCTCCGAGAACATGCTGGCGGCCTACTATATGGGCATCCCGGTCAAGCGCGTGGTGTCGGTCGTCTGGGCGATCAGCGCGGCGGTCGCGACCTGCGCCGGCGTGCTGCTGGCGCCGATCACCTTCATTCACTCCAATGTCGGCCTCGTGCTTGGCCTGAAGGCGTTTCCCGCCGCGGTGCTCGGCGGCTTCGGCTCGATCCCGGGCGCCGTGGTCGGCGGCGTCCTGATCGGCGTGATCGAGAGCATGGCCGGCTTCTACCTGCCCGAGGGCTGGAAGGACGTCGCGCCCTACGTGGTGTTGCTGACCGTGCTGCTCCTGAAGCCCGAAGGCCTGTTCGGCCTCCACGTCCGCAAGAAGGTCTGAACATCATGCGCTTCCTGTTCAAGACCGATTACGAGGACGATATCAAGCTGTTCCCGCATTCGGGTTACATCATCTCCTACGGCCTCCTGCTCGCGCTGCTGCTGATCGCGCCCTATGTGCTCTCCAGCTATTTGATGAGCCAGCTCGTCTTCGTCTGCATCTATGCAACCGTCGGCGTGGCGCTGCTGATCCTGACCGGCTTCACCGGCCAGGCCTCGCTCGGCCACGCCGCGTTCCTCGCGATCGGCGCCTACACCGCGGCCTATTTGCAGAAGTACAACGTGCCGTTCCCGGTCTACTTCCTCGCCGCCGGAGCCTCGACCGGCATCATCGGCGCGATGGTCGGTTTTCCCGCCCTGCGCCTGACCGGCATCTACCTCGTCATCGCCACCATCTCCTTTGCCCTGATCGTCGAGGAGATCCTGGCGCGATGGGAGAGCGTCACCAACGGCAATGAAGGCATGCGGGTCAAGACGCTGTCGCTGCTCGGCGTCACCGTGCCGCGCGACAGCCCGACATTTTATTACCTCTGTCTAGCCGTGCTGGTGCTGACCATCGTCGGCACGCTCAATCTCCTACGTTCGCCGACGGGCCGCGCCTTCGTCGCAATCCGCGACTCCGAGACGGCGGCGCGCAGCATGGGCGTCAATGTCGCGCTCTACAAGGTCAAGTCGTTCGCGATCTCGGCGACGATCACCGGCTTTGCCGGCGTGCTGTTCGCGCACAAGCTCTCCTTCATCTCGCCGGAGATGTTCACGCTGCAGCTCTCGATCGAGTTCATCATCGTGATCCTGATCGGCGGCACCTTCAGCCTGCACGGTGCGGTGCTGGGTGCGATCTTCATCGTGATGATCGATCCGTTCCTGACCTATCTCAAGGACGACATGCCCGGCATCATCGCCGGCATCGCCGCAACCTTCGGCGCGAGCCCGGCGACTGCGGGAAATATCCAGTCGAACGCCGCGGCTTTCGCTTCGCTCAATGGTTTGAAGGGAGCGATCTACGGCATCATCATCGTGCTGTTCGTACTGTTCGAGCCGCTCGGGCTCTACGGCCGCTGGCTGAAGATCAAGCTCTTCTTCCAGCTGTTTCCGCTCTACAAGCGCGCCACCTTCAAGCGGCAGAAGATCTACGTGAAGTCGGAGCGCAACCGATGAGCTATTTTCGCGCCGAGAACCTGTCGCTGCATTTCGGCGGCCTCAAGGCGGTCGATGCGGTCTCGTTCGCGGTGGAGAAGGGCGAGATCCTCTCGATCATCGGGCCGAACGGCGCCGGCAAGAGCTCGATCTTCAACCTGATTTCGCGGATCTACCGGCCGACCTCGGGCCGCATCTTCTTCGAGGACCAGGACATCACCGAGCAGCCGCCCTACGACATCGCCAAGCTCGGCATCGCCCGCACCTTCCAGAATATCGAGCTGTTCGAGAACGCGACCGTGCTGTCGAATTTGCTGGTCGGGCGTCACCGCCATTCCACCACGCAGCTCTGGCAGGAGCTGCTGCTCCTGCCGAGCGTACGTGCCAACGAGAAGGTGCATCGCCGCAGGGTCGAGCAGGTGATCGAATTCCTCGATCTGGAACCCTATCGCGACAAGCTGATCTCGGGCCTGCCTTACGGCGTGCGCAAGGTGATCGAGCTGGCGCGTGCCCTGTGCTCCGAGCCGAAGCTGATCCTGCTCGACGAGCCGTCCTCCGGCCTCAACGTCGAGGAGACCGACGACATGTCGTTCTGGATCCGCGACATGAAGAGCGAGCTCGGCGTCACCGTGTTGATGGTCGAGCATGACATGTCGCTGGTGAACCGCGTCTCCGATCGCGTCATCGCGCTGAACTATGGAAGGGTGCTCGCCATGGGCTCGCCCGCCGAGGTGCAAGAACACCCCGACGTCGTCGCGGCGTATCTGGGAGCCTGACGCATGGAAGCCGCGGTGAGCCCGGACATCATCCTGAAGCTCTCCAACATCGAGAGCTATTACGGGCCGATCATGGCGATCCGCGGCATCTCGCTGGAGGTGCCGCGCGGCCGCATCGTCACGCTGCTGGGCGCCAACGGCGCCGGCAAGACCACGGTGCTGAAGACGATCTCGGGCATCCTCGATCCGCAGAAGGGGACGATCGAGTTCATGGGCAAGCCGATCCAGCGCATGGAGGCTGACCGGATCGTGCGGCTCGGCCTCAGCCATGTGCCGGAAGGACGCGAGGTGTTTCCGTTCCTCTCCGTGCGCGAGAACCTGATGATGGGCGCCTATCCGCGCAAGGACCGCGATGGCGTTGTGGAGGATCTGGAGCGCGTCTACGGCTATTTCCCGCGACTGAAGGAGCGCATCGACCAGCCGGCCGGTCAGCTCTCCGGCGGCGAGCAGCAGATGCTGGCGATCGGACGCGCGCTGATGAACCGGCCGACGCTGCTGCTGCTTGACGAGCCCTCGCTCGGCCTGTCGCCGCTGCTGGTAAGGGAGATCTTCACCATCATCCGCCGGGTCAACGAGGAGCAGGGCATGTCGATCCTTTTGGTCGAGCAGAACGCCAAAGTCGCGCTGGAGACGGCGCATTACGGCTATGTCCTGGAGATCGGCCGCATCGTGATGAACGACACCTGCGACCGCTTGATGCATTCCCAGGACATCCAGGAATTCTACCTTGGCGCCAAGGAAGCGGGCGCACGCGGCGAGCGGCGCTGGAAAAAGAAGAAGACATGGCGGTGAGGAAGAGCTGGCAGTAAGATGAGCTCGTCATCCGCAACATAGACCGCCGGCAAGGCAGGCAGCGGAGGCAGGCGACAGGGAGGAGAGGCGCATGGTCCGACCGGCGGTGCTGACGGTCGCTGATACGATCGCAAAGAGCTTTCTGCGCGCCGCCGAGACGCGGGGCGATCGGCCTGCGATCCGCGAGAAGAAGTTCGGCATCTGGCAGCCGACCAGCTGGCGCGAATGGCTCGCGATATCGAAGGAGATCGCCTACGCGCTTCGCGCCATCGGCTTCCTGCCCGGCGACGTCGCCTCCATCATCGCCAATGCCGTGCCCGAATGGGTCTACGCCGATATGGGGATATTGTGCGCCGGCGGTGTCTCCTCAGGAATCTATCCGACCGATTCCCCATCCCAGGTCGAGTATCTCGTCAACGATTCCCGCACCAAGGTGATCTTCGCCGAGGACGAGGAGCAGCTCGACAAGATCCTCACCTGCCGCGCGCGGTGTCCGTCCCTGCAGAAGATCATCGTGTTCGACATGGAGGGGCTCAGCGGCTTCTCCGACGACATGGTGATGTCGCTCGACGAGTTTCGCGCGCTCGGCCGCAACCACATGCTCGGCCGCGAAGCGCTGTGGCAGGAGATGATCGACAGCCGCAGCGCCGGCGATCTCGCGATCCTCGTCTATACGTCCGGCACGACCGGTCCGCCCAAGGGCGCGATGCACGCCAACCGCAGCGTCACCCACCAGATGCGGCACGCCAACGACTTCATCCCGGCGCGAGAGGACGAGGACCGGCTGGTCTTCCTGCCGCTCTGCCACGTCGCCGAGCGCGTCGGTGGCTATTACATCTCGGTCGCGCTCGGCTCGGTGATGAATTTCGCCGAGAGCCCGGAAACCGTGCCGGACAATCTGCGCGAGGTGCAGCCGACCGCCTTCCTCGCGGTGCCGCGGATCTGGGAAAAATTCTACTCCGCCATCACCATCGCGCTGAAGGATGCGACGCCGCTGCAGCAATGGGTCTATCGCCGCGCCATCGGCATCGGCTATCGCATGGTCGACTACAGGCTCGAGGGCCGAGCGCCGCCGCTATCGCTACGCATCGCCAACCGCATCGCTTACCTGGTCGCCTTCCGCAACATTCGCCGCATGATCGGGCTCGACCGCTGTCGCATTGCGTTCACCGGCGCAGCGCCGATCGCGCCCGAGCTGATCCGCTGGTATCTCGCGCTCGGCATCGACATGCACGAGGTCTACGGCCAGACCGAGAATTGCGGGGTCGCCACCATGATGCCCGCGGACAGGATCAAGCTCGGCTCGGTCGGCACCGCCGTGCCCTGGGGCGAGGTCGCGCTGTCGCCCGACGGCGAGATCCTGATCAAGGGCGACTTCCTGTTCATGGGCTATTTGAACCAGCCGGAGAAGACCGCGGAAACCATCGATTCGCGCGGCTGGCTGCACACCGGCGACGTCGGCACCATCGACAATGAGGGCTTCGTCCGCGTCACAGACCGGATGAAGGACATCATCATCACCTCCGGTGGCAAGAACATCACGCCGTCCGAGATCGAGAACCAGCTCAAATTCTCACCCTATATCTCGGACGCGGTCGTGGTCGGCGACAAGCGGCCCTATCTCACCTGCCTCGTGATGATCGACCAGGAGAACGTCGAAAAGTTCGCCCAGGATCACGACATTCCCTTCACCAACTATGCGAGCCTGTGCCGCGCGAGGGAGATTCACGACCTGATCGGGCGCGAGATCGAGCAGGTCAACGGCAACTTCGCCCGTGTCGAGACGATCAAGAAGTTTTATCTGATCGAGCGCCAGCTCACCCCGGAGGACGAGGAGCTGACGCCGACCATGAAGCTGAAGCGCGGCTTCGTGAACAAGCGCTACGCCGCCGAGATCGAAGCGATGTATCGCGAGCGTGAGGTGGCGTGACGCGTCTGCCTAGTCGAGAAGCGAAGGGGCTGTGGCCCTCGCCCTTCGTCCAACACGGGCCTTTAGGAGAGGAGACGTCGATGTCGAAATCGTTCAGCGCATTCGGCCTTGCTGTGAGTGCCGTGGTGCTCACCTGTCTGCCGGCCGGAGCGCAAACCAAGGTCACCAACGAGGGCATCTCGGCGACCGAGATCGTCATCGGCACTCACCAGGATTTGTCGGGTCCGATCAAGGGGTGGGGCGTGCCGGTCGCAAACGGCATGAAGATGGCGACCGAGGAGATCAACGCATCCGGCGGAATCAACGGCCGCAAGATTCGACTGGTCGTCGAGGACAGCGGCTATGATCCGAAAAAGGCCGTGCTGGCTTCGCAGAAACTGATCGAGCGCGACAAGATCTTCGCGATGGTGGGGCCGATGGGGTCGCCGACAGTGCTCGCCGCGCAGGACATCCTCTTCGACGCCGGCGTCCTGCAGCTCTTCCCGCTGACGGCGGCCGAGTTCACCTTCAAATTCGATCCGGCCAAGCCGCAGGAGCGATTGAAGTTCAACAATCTGCTGCCCTACGTCGAGAGCACGCGGGCCGCGCTGAAATACATGATGGAGTGGAAGAATTTCAGGAAGCCCTGCATCATGCATCAGGATGATGAGTACGGTAAGAACGTGCTCGACGGCTTCAACCAGCAGCTCACGGCCATGAAGGTGCAGCCGGCCTCGATCACGAGCTACAAGCGCGGCGCCTCCGATTTCAGCGCCCAGGTCGCCAAGATGAAATCCGATGGCTGCGACCTCGTCGTGCTCGGCACCGTGCTGCGCGAGACCATCGGGGCGATGACCGAAGCCAAGAAGCTCGGCTGGGACGTCACTTTCCTCGGCGCCACCCCCACCAACGTGATGGAGGTTCCGGCGCTGGGCAAGGACGCCGTCGAGGGTCTCTATGCCGCCAGCGGCTTCGAGATTCCCTATGAGGACACGGCCAAGGGCAAAGTGAAGGATTGGCTCGTCAACTACAAGAAGATGTTCGGCACGGACGCCAACACGCAGGCCATCATCGGCTACAATGCGATGATGACGTTTGCGTTCTACGCGAGCAAGGCCGGCAAGGATCTCACTGGTCAGAAGATGCTGGACGCGCTCGAGTCGGGCGAGAAATTCCTCGACATCTTCAACTCGCCGCCGACCAAGTTCTCCAAGACCGACCATCTTGCCAACACCATCACCCAGGTGCAGCAGGTCAAGGGCGGCCGCTGGGTGCTGGTGAAGGACAATCTGATGTTTTGATGCTTCTTCGCCTCTCCCCGCCTGCGGCAGGCCTATCGCATATGACTCGTTGCGGCGGCCTGCGCGCACGCCTCGTCCTTCGAGACGGCGCTTACGCGCCTCCTCAGGATGAGGCCAATCGGCGTCAGTGCCGTTGAAACTGGCGCCGCGCACTCCGTCCTCATCCTGAGCAGCCCGCCTTAAGCGGGCGTCTCGAAGGATGGCCGCAGAGAAAAGCGCTCAAATGCGATAGCCCTGGCTACGACCCCCCGCCTGCCGTCCCCGAATTCACCGGGGCCAGCTCGTCCTCACGGCAGCGCCAGCCGTCGGCGGCTTTCACGAAGGCGAAAGTTCGCTGGATCCGCAGGCGGCGCGTGACGTTGAAGGCTTCTGCGGAGCGCTCCTTGTTGCCGGCTCCCGGCTGCGGACGACCCGTCCTCGCGTCCCAGCAGGTCCCGGTGCAGGTGGAGGCGACCTTGCTGCACATGGTGAAGGGCGCCAGCACGGCCATCTCGATCTCGCCCGTGACCTGCGCCTCCTGCTCGGTCACCTGGCTGTCGAGCGCATAGACGCGGTTGATGCGCAGGAAGTTGCCGCAGGAATTGGCCGCATGGATTCGCGCGGCGCAGAAATCGACGGCGTCGGTGTCGGGCGAACGGGCCGCGACCTGCCGGCCGAACACCTTTTTGGGATCGCCCTTCGCCGCGCGGATTTCGTCGCTCTTGCGCTTCAAATGGTCGGCGAGGCAGTCTTCCGCGGATTCCAGCTCTTGCAGCGGCACGTTCTCCTTGCCGACCAGATTGCATTTGCGGTCGCGCTCTCGTGTCCACCTTCCATATTCGGCGAAGGCAAAGCGCGCGGCGGTCGGGTCCAGCTTGCCGATCAGACCGAGCACCTGGCCGTTGAGCTCGGTTTCGGCAAGCGCCAGCGACGGCTCGGCGCAGATCAGCGCGCCCGCCGCGGTATTGGCCGCGAGGCAGTCGAAATCAGGGTCGCGCACGATAGCGGCGCGCTCTTCGGTGACCTTGAGCAGGCACCCCTTCACCCGGTCGAATTCGTCGGCGCGGATCGCGGTCTGGCCGACGATGCCGCAGCTGAGGTTGCGCTGGCGGATCCAGATCGCATTCTCCTCGATTGCGGGAAGGCGATCGGGCAGGCGGGCGAGCCGCGCCTCGATCGCGATGCTCAGCTTCTCGGCGGCGGCGGCAAGCTCGGCGTCAGCGCAGAATAATTGGTTGCCGGGATCGCGAATCTGCTGGCAGTTATTCTTGGCAAACAGCGGCAGCCTCTCGGCGACCGAGCGGTCGGATTGCGCGGACGCGGGCGCCGCCGAGAACGCCAGCAGCGCAAGCACAGACAGCACGATGAATCGCATTCCAGTCGCCCCCGCATGGAAGGCGCCATGCTAGCGTCTGGGATCGCGCGGCGAAATGGGTTTGTGTTGGGAGTGCAGCCGAGGTGATCAGCGCGCCTCGCCGGCCGCCATCGAGACCTGCACCGGTTCGTCGACATACTTCATCACCGCCGACCGGTAGAGCACGAACAGCGGCTGATAGCTCCGCGTCGCGTCGTCCCGGACCATCGTCATGCGGCGATTGTCGAGCATCAGCCACTGGCCGTCGAGCTTCGCTGCGGCAATCGCGTGCTCCTCGCCGGCCCTGACGTCGCGCACCACGACGATGCGGAGGTCTTCAGCGGCAACGCCCGCCAGTCGCAGCGCGGCCAGCTTGGCGATGGCATAATCCTCGCAATCGCCGGCGCCACGCGCGAAGGTCGCAAGCGGCGAGCTCCAGACGTCGTCGGTGCCGTCATTGGCGGCGTGGATGGCGAGGTTGATGGCGCGGTTGGTCTCGCCGAGGCGCGCGCGGCCGTCGCGGGCGCGGGCCTGGTCAACGATGGCGAGCAGTTTCAAGGCCGCCGGGGACGCGCAATTGTCGCGGTCGCCGTCGCAGAGTGCGAGCTGCACCATGTCGTCGTCGAACTTGTCCCTCAGTGCGGACCATTTCTGCTGCAGGCTGCCGGACGAGATGGCGAATGCGAATACGCCGAACGGTTCGGCGGATTTGCGCACGAGGACGCCGGCGCCCGGCGACAGCAGCGTACCGGCGCGAAGCTCGGCGGCCGATCCGAGCAGGACCAAGCCGCACAAGACAAGGATTGCGCGCCAGGCGCGCGAGCGAGCAGCGGTCTCCATCTGACATCCCCTTCCCGGGCTTCGCGAGATATCCTCGATCTCGACGTGCCGGGCTTTGTTGCTTTCGCGGAGATAGTGTGAGGCGGGCCGTTTTGTTCTGCTTAACGCGCCCAGCACGGGCCCTAAAACCGGGTGACAGGCTGAAACGGACATGCCCGAATTGCGTAAAATTTTACGATTCGAGGGCAAGGAGGGCCTCATTGCCGCGAAATCGAGCCAGTTGCAGGCAGAAGTTGCGGGGCTGCCGATTCCGCCTCTTATGGCTAAGAGCCCGCTATTTCACGGGTTCTGTTAGTTAGCTCACAGATTTGGCCCCGTATTTGCCGCAGGATGTTGCAGGGCACCACGAAGGAAAGATGACGCAAGTATCTGTTCAACCAACTGTACGATAGATGACTTGGGGTGACGGGAAATGCGTGCATCTAAGCTTGTTTCGACTTCAGAATGCTTGAAATATTACTTTGCCTTTTCTGGGAAAGCGCCGCCCTGGGGCGGCTGTTATGGCCAAGTGACGCGAAATCACACAAGCAGTAGACGGTTTCGCTAAGGACTTGGTAATGCTAAGCAAGCTTAAGCAGTCGATACTTACTTAGATTTTAACCTCTTTACGGTGCCCGGTTGAATTACGCTGGCAAATTTGACGCCGCGACCTCCTTGAACGGCGAGGGTTCCAGCGCGTCCGCCTATGTCCATGCCGATCCCTCTGTTGCCAAGCCCTTCATCGCAAAGGCGCATGGTCATGTGCCTGATGGCGCGTTCATTGTTCCCGACCCCAACCTGATCTTCAACGGCGAGTTCAAGCGCGCCGGCCTCGATCTCGTGCTGTCCCATGAAGGGCATGAGTTCGTGGTTCACGACTATTTCAGGGGCGACAAGCGCGCCGCGATCGCCTCGCCCGACGGCGCCCACCTCACCGGCGACATCGTCAACGCCCTCACCGGCCACTTCCAGATCGCCCAGGCTGCGCCCGGCGCCGCCGCGGCTCAGGTCATCGGTCATGTCACGAAGCTCGTGGGCAGCGCGACCGCGATCCGCAACGGCGTCTCGGTCATCCTGAACAACGGTGACAATGTCGAGAAGGGCGACGTGGTCTCGACCGGCGCCGACTCGACGCTCGGCATCACCTTCATCGACGGCACCGTGTTCGGCCTGTCCTCCAATGCGCGGATGGTGCTGAACGAGATGGTCTATGACCCCAACGGGTCGAGCAACTCCTCGCTACTCAGCCTGGTTGCGGGCACCATCACCTTCGTCGCCGGCGAGACCGCCAAGCACGGCGACATGAAGGTCGACACGCCGGTCGCGACCATGGGCATCCGCGGCACCGCGGTGCTGACCCAGATCAACTTCGTCGTTCCCGCCGGCGGCGGCGATCCGCAGCCGCAGGCGAGCTTCCAGGTGCTGGTCGAGCCGAATGGCACGACGGGCTCCTACATCCTGTTCGACAAGATCACACTGCTGCCGATCGCGACGGTCAACCAGGCCGGCCAGATGATCCAGATCAGCGGCGGCAACGTCTCGATCTCTAATGCGCTGATGTCGCCGGAGGTGCAGAAGCTGATCACGGACGTGTTCACGCTGAAGTTCACCGACAACAACACCAACACCAAGCTGACCACGAACTTCACCGACACGATCACACCGTTCGGCCAGGACCTGGTGTTCAAGTCGGGATCCGGCCCAGTCGTCATCGCGACGTTCGTCAACCTCAATCCGCAGGGACATGACAATCCTGGCACGTCCACGCCGCCCGTCGTCCGCATTCCCGGCCAGCCGATTGCGCAAAGCTTCGATCTCGGCGGCAATGTGAAGACGGCGTTCGCGCTGACCGAACGCGCGGACACCACCGGCGACACGCATGCCGACACGGTTTCCGGTCTGATCAGATTCGTCGATCAAAATCTCGGCGATCGGCCGTCGGTGAGCATGAGCCTCGCCGAGGCGCCGAACTATGTCTACAAGAACGCCGGCCAGCAGGACGTCACCAGCTCGCTCACCGCGCTGCAGAAGCAGGATATCGCGGCGACGCAAATCCACATCAGTGTCGTTGCCGACCCAGCCAACAACAACAACGGCTCGGCGGTCTGGACCTACACGATCCCGGACAAGGTCTTCGACTTCCTGGCCGCCGGCGAAACCCTGACGCTGACCTACATGGTCCGCGTCGATACCAATTTCGTAGTCAGCCCCGAGTCCGCGTTCATCCCGATCACCATCACGATCACGGGGACCAACGACAAGCCGACCGTCGCGACGTCGGGCGGAACCGTCATTGAGAAGGTCGGGACCGGCAACGAGGCCCTCGACACCATCACGGGCACGGTCACCTTCGCCGACGTCGATCTGACGGACCGGCCGATCGTCAGCGCGGCGCTCTCGTCGAGTCAGCCGTTCAAATATCTCGATGCGCAAGGCCACGACGTCACCGCGACGCTGACGCCGCAGCAACTCGCCGCGATCGCAGCCGTCGAGGTGCCGCTGACGGTGGTGCAGGGCGCGGGGAACGCCAACAATGGCTCGGCGACCTGGACCTACAGCGTCCCCGACCACTTGTTCGATTTCCTCGCCGAAGGCGAGACGCTGACCCTCAACTATGTGGTGCAGGTCGATGACGGACATGGCGGCGTGGTCAGCACGCCGATCACGGTGTCCATCAACGGTGCGGACGTCAACGTCGAGGGCACCAACGACGTGCCCACGATCGTCGAGGACTCCACCACCTCGACCGGTGCGGTGACCGAGGATGCGGCGGCCACGCTCACCGCGAACGGCACCATCACCTTCAGCGATCCTGATCTCACGGACACGCACACCGCGAGCTTCGTCCTGAAGTCGACGAATTCGACCGTGCATCTGCCCGGATTCAACGACGGCACCTCGCATATCGGCACGTTCGCGCTTGAACCGGTGAGCGAGAGCCCAGGCGTCAGCTCCCGCGGGTCGGTCGGCTGGACCTTCACGATCGACGACAACGATCCGGTGCTGCAGTCGCTGGCCAAGGGCCAGACCATCACGCAGATTTATACCGTTACGATCGACGACCATCACGGCGGGACGGTGACCAAGGACGTCACGGTCACGATTACCGGCACCAACGACGCCCCGACCATCACGAGCGATGCAAGCGCGGCCACGGGGACCGTCACCGAGGACGCCGGCGCGACGCTGTCGACCGGCGGGACGCTGGCGATCCAGGATCTCGACCTGGTCGACACGCACACCGCGCAGGCCGTGTTCAAGTCGGCGACGTCGAGCGCGCATTTGCCGGGTTTCGACGGCAACACGCAGCTCGGGACCTTCACGATCGATCCGTCGGTGACCGAATCCAACAGCGACACCAGCAACGGTGCTACGCTGGGCTGGCACTTCACGCTCGGCAACGGCAATCCGGTGCTGCAGTCGCTGGCTGAGGGGCAGACCATCACGCAGGTCTATACCGTCACCTTCACCGACAACAACGGTGCGCAGGTATCCCAGGACGTCACGGTCACGATCGTCGGTACCAATGACGCGCCCACGATCACCAGCGATGCAGCAGCGGCCTCGGGGAGCGTCACCGAGGATACCTGCGCCACTCTGTCGATCGACGGCACGCTGGCAATCCAGGATCTCGATTTGATCGACACCCACACGGCGCAGGCCGTGTTCAAGTCGTCGACGTCAAGTGCGCATCTGCCGGGCTTCGACGATGACACGCCGCTCGGCACTTTCACGATTGATCCGTCGGTGCACGAATTCAACACCGACACCGACAATGGTGCGACCCTGGGCTGGCACTTCAGTCTCGACAACAGCAATACGGTGCTGCAATCGCTGGCCGAGGGCCAGACCATCACCCAGGTCTACACCGTCACCTTCATCGACGATCACGGCGCGCAGGTCTCGCAGGACGTCACCGTCACGATCAACGGTGCCAACGACGCGCCGACGATCACGAGTGATGCCGACGCGGCGAGGGGCGCGGTCACCGAGGACGAGGGCGCGTCGCTGACGACCGGCGGCACGCTGGCGATCCAGGACCTCGACCTGATCGACACCCACACGGCGGAGTGGTCGTTCAAGTCGTCGTCCGTCAGCACGGATCTGCCGGGCTTCGGGACCGGTTCGCATATCGGCACGTTCTCGATCGATTCGTCGGTGACCGAAGCCAGCAACGGCGCGACGCTGGGCTGGCATTTCACTTTGGACAATGACGATCCCGTGCTGCAGTCGCTGGCGGAAGGGCAGACCATCACTCAGGTCTACACCGTCACCTTCGACGACCACCATGGCGGCAAGGTTAGCCAGGACGTGACCGTCACGATCACCGGCACCAATGATGCGCCGGCGGTTTCCTATGTGACGTCGGACTACATGAATTTCGACGGCCAGACGATCGCCGTCGGCGAGGTGCCGACTGCGGCCACCGATGACGTGACGCTGGACGGCTGGGTCAACTGGAACGGCGCAGCAGATGCCGGTCACGGCCAGATCCTGTTCTACAACGGCAACACCTCGACCACCGGTTTCGGTCTCCTCGGCACCGTCAACACTGATGGCACGATGGAGCTGCAGATTCTAGCGGGCGGCCGCCAGATCGCCGATACCGGCGTGGCACTCACGGCGTCGCAGTGGCACAACATTGCGCTGACCCGCGAGAATGACACCTTCAAACTCTATCTCGATGGGCACCTCGAATATTCGCACTCATGGACGGTCAACCCGATCGACGGCAGTCCGTCGAATCCGTCTGCGTCCTACATGATGATTGGTGCCGCGAGCGACTCGGGCGCAGCGGGCTTCGGGGCGGAAGGCTTCTACGGCGCGATCGCCGATGTCAGCGTTTGGACCACCGCGCTCACGCAGGCGCAGATCCAGTCGATCGATTTCACCGCGCTCACGGGCAGTGAGACGGACCTTGCAGCGTATTATCAGCTCAGCGACGGCAGTGGGACCACGGCTTCCAATGCCGTCAACCCTGCCAAGAGCCTCGCAATCGAGGGTGATGCGGACTGGACGAGCGGCACCTCCGGCCCGGGTGGGACCATCGCCGATCTCATGGAAACCAATGCCGGCCAGCTTGCGCACGGTGTGCTGGCGGTCTCCGACGTCGACGCGATCGATCACGTCACGGTATCGGTCAGCCAGCTGCAGGTCTCTCTCGACGGCATAGCGCAAACCGGCAATGTCGGCGGGCTGTCCCATGAGGCGCTGTTGAACTATCTCGCCGTTCCGTCCGGCGATATCCTGAACGGCACCGCCACTCACGCGCAGTTCAGCTGGTCCTTCAACTCGCAGGGACAGGCCTTCGACTTCCTCGCCGCCGGCCAGACGCTGTCGCTGCAATACACGATCGTTCCGTCGGATGCCCATGGTGCTGGCGCGGGCGCAGTCGTCACCGTCAATATCACCGGCACCAACGATGCGCCGAAGCTTGCCGATCTCCACATCGGCCCGCTCACGGACACGGCTGCGACCGACACCTTCCCTAGCCTCACCGGCCACCTCGCCGGGACCGACGCCGACAGCGGTGAGACGGCGACGCTGACCTATGCGGTCCTCAATGCGGATTGTCATGGGACGGCGACGGGACTGTACGGCTCGCTGACGGTCAACCCGGACGGCAGCTACAGCTACGTTCCGAACGCCGCCGCCATCAACGCGCTGCCGGAAGGCTCCTACTCGGATGTTTTCACGGTGCAGACCACGGACGTGCATGGCGCGACCGGCACTGCAACGCTCACGGTAGACCTGACTGGAGCCAACGACGACAGCGGCCCCGTCATCGATACCACGCACTTCTACGTCTGGCACGACAACGAGGGCGGCACTGATCTCATTACCCATCTAGCGGTCCTCGACACCGATCCCGACGCCGCGACGCATGACTTCAAGATCACGGCGGTCACCGCCCATGATCCGGACAGCAATGTCGATCCGGGCGCAGCGTGGGGATCCCTCGATGACATCAACTCGGTCCTCACGGATGGCGTCACTTATTATCCGGGCGAGACGCCGCCGAATACCGATCAGATCACGCTTACGGTTACGGACAAGACCACCGGCCTGTTCGATACCGTCCACTTCATCTTCAACGAGGCGGGCGACACCGGCCAAGGCGTCACTCTGGAAGGCACCGACGGCAAGGATGTCATTTTCGCGACCGAGACGGGGGACACGCTGACTGGAGGCGCCGGCAAGGACCAGTTCGTGTTCTCGCCGGGCTCAATCGGCTATGGCCCTCAGCCGATCACCGATTTCACGCACACCATTACCGATTTCACGACTGGCGTGGACAAGATCGACCTGCGCCAGTTCTCGGACGTGAGCTCCATCAACGATCTCACCATCGTCCAGCAGTCCGGCGATGCGATGGTGACGTGGCAACAGCAGATCACTCGGCGCGAGGGGGCGCCTGTCATCGAGCACGAGTCCCTGCTGCTGCATAACGTCATTGCCGCGAACCTCAAGGCCGGCGATTTTATCTTCAATGCCTGATTGCCGGCGCGCCGCGCGTCTGCACACGCGATCCGCGCTGCCGTTCGCCGCAAAAGCGTGATATCCAGGCCCTATGAAGCGTCTCAATATCCTGCGGCGGTGGTTTGCCCAGAAGTTCGGCTTTGCGCGGCTGATGTGCCTTGCGCTGCTGGTTCTGTTTGCCGGCGCCCGCCTCTGGGATCCGCCGCCGATCCAGGAATTGCGGCTGCGCGTCTTCGACATGTTCCAGTTGATCGATCCGCGCCACAAGACGGCGCGGCCGGTCACCGTCGTCGACATCGACGACAAGAGCCTCGCCAAGCTTGGCCAGTGGCCATGGCCGCGCACGCGCATCGCCGACATGATCCAGAACCTCACCAACAACGGCGCGGTGGCGATCGGTTTCGACGTGGTGTTCTCGGAAGCCGACCGGCTCAATCCGGATTTGGTCGCGGGTCAGATGCGCTATCTCGATGACGCCACCCGCGGCAAGCTGCGCGAGCTGCCGTCCAACGACCAGATCCTGTCCGACGCGATCAAGCACTCGCGCGTGGTGCTGGGCGAGACGGGGCAGCAGAAGGTCACGTCGGAAATCGACAAGACGCTGCCCTTCACCGGCGTTGCCACGGTCGGAGAAGAGAACGCCGAGCGTTTCCTGTTCGAGTTCCCCGGTCTGCTCCGCAACGTCCCTGTCATCGAGAAGGTCGCGGCGGGGCGCGGCCTGTTCAGTATTCCAATCGAGCGCGACGGCTTGATCCGGCGCGTGCCGATGATCATGCGCGCGCAGGGCAACATCATGCCCTCGCTCAGCCTCGAAATCCTGCGGGTCGTCACGGGAACACCAACCCTGCTGGTGCGCACCGACAAGACCGGCATCCGCGCGATCCACATCAAAGGCGTCGAGATTCCGACCGACGAGAACGGTCAGCTCTGGGTGCACTATGCCCGGCAAGATCCATCGATCTACGTCTCGGCGGCCGATGTCCTCGACAACATGGTGCCGCCGAGCAAGCTTGCCGGCAAGCTGGTGCTGGTCGGCACCTCCGCGGTCGGTCTGAACGACATCAAGACCACGCCGGTGTCGCGGGCCATGCCGGGCGTCGAGATTCATGCCCAGGTGCTCGAAAGCGTGCTGACCGGCGCAGCGATCTCTCGCCCGAATTACGCGCTTGGCGTCGAATTGCTCACCGCGATGATCATCGGCATTCTGGTCATCATCTTCACCCCGAATCTCGGCCCCGTCCGTCTGGTGCTTGCCGGCGCGATGTTCGCGGCGATCCTCATCGGGGTGTCCTGGTTCTTCTACGCGCGGTACCGCTATCTCATCGACTTCACCTATCCGCTGCTCTCGACCACCGCGATCTATCTGACGCTGATCTTTGCCAGCTTCGTCCGCGAGCAGCGCCAGCGCGTGCAGATCCGCGGCATGTTCGCGCAATACATGTCGCCGGTGCTGGTCGAGCAGCTGGCGCAGTCGCCAGACAAGCTCGTGCTCGGCGGCGAGGAGCGCGAGATGACGATCATGTTCTCCGACGTGCGCGGCTTCACCACGATCTCGGAGAGCTACAAGCATGATCCGCAAGGGCTGATCGCGCTGATGAACCGCTTCCTGACGCCGTTGACCGACGTCATCATCGAGCGGAAGGGTTACATCGACAAATACATGGGTGACGCCATCATGGCGTTCTGGAACGCGCCGCTCGACGATGCCGAGCACGAGGTCAACGCCTGCGAGGCGGCGATCCAGATGCTCGAGAAGATCGATGCCGTCAACAGGGAGCGCGAGCAGGAAGCGGCCGACGGCGGCCATGTCTACATCCCGCTCAACGTCGGAATCGGTCTCAACACCGGCATCGGCGTGGTCGGCAACATGGGCTCCGACCTGAAGAAGAATTATTCGGTGCTCGGCGACAGCGTGAACCTGGCCTCGCGCTTGGAAGGCCAGTCGAAGGAGTACGGCTTTCCCATCATTGTCGGCTCCAGGACCGCACTCGCCGCCAAGGAGAAGTTCGCGATCCTCGAGCTCGACTTCATCATGGTCAAGGGCAAGACCGAGCCGGAAGTGATCTACGCCATCGCGGGCCGCGAGGACGTGATGCATTCGGGCGCGTTCCAGCGCCTGCGCAACATCACCATCGAGATGCTCGGCTGCTACCGCAGCCGCGACTGGCAGGGCGCACTGGATGCGATCGAACGGGGCCGCAAGAGCGAGGACGCCGACACGCTGGAGAAGCTGTTCAGGCTTTACGAGGCGAGGATCAGGGATTTCCAGGTCAATCCGCCGGCGGAGGGCTGGACCGGGGCATATGCGCTGCTGACGAAGTAGGGATGTGGGGTGGGCTTCGCAGTCGCCCACACTCCGTCATTGCTGTGCATGTTCAATAATTCGCTGATTGGATCGCTCCAGCGGAGGAACGATCCGATGCGAGACAACAGCTATGACCGAACGGTTGAACGCAACTATCTGCAGAAGTGGCGTTTTCTGATTTCGGAGTATGAGGCGGTGAAGGCTGGCCGATCGCCGCTGTTCAAGCGGGTCGGCGACTTCTACCGGCACCACGGGACCTGCTCGCAGACGTTCCGCAAGTATTACAATCGCTATCTGCAGAGCGGCGAGGACGCGGATCTGCTGCCGCGGCGGCGCGGCCCGAAGTGGCGGGAACGGCGCGAGCCGGAAGGGATCGAGGCGGAGATCGTCGCCCATCGCAAGCGGGGGATGAACCGTTATGAGATTCATGCCGTCTTGCGCGAAACGCGCGACACGGTACCTTCGCCGATCACGATCTACCGGGTGCTGAAGCGCCACCGCCTGAACCGCCGCACGCCGGCGATGCGCGAGGAGAAACGCCGTATTATCAAGGACAAGCTCGGGGAGCTGGGCCACGTCGATCTGCATCAATTGCCGCGCGATATGTTCCTCGCGCCACCCCCGGTCACGGCCTACATCATCAGCCTGATCGACAGCTGCTCGCGTCTGGCCTGGGCCGAGGTCCTGACATCCAAGAAGGCGCTGCCGGTCATGTTCAAGACCCTGAAGATGATCAACACCCTCAACGTCACCTATGGGCTCGTCTTCCAGGAAATCCTGTCCGACAACGGCGCCGAGTTCGCCGCCCGCACCAAGCCGGCCGAGCATCCATTCGAGGCCATGCTGCTCGAGCTCGGCATCAAGCACCGCTACACCAGGCCCTATCGGCCGCAGACCAACGGCAAGGTCGAACGCTTCTGGCGTACCCTCGATGACGACGTCATCGAGGGTACGACCTTCGACAACCTGGACCACTTCGCCAATGAACTGTTCGAGTACCTCGTCTACTACAACAACCACAGACCCCATCAGGCCTTGGCAGGACAAACTCCCAAGGCTTTCGCCGCTTCCAAGACCACCGCAATCCAATCAGCGAATTATTGAACATCGACAATTGCGAGCGAAGCGAAGCAATCCAGACTGCCGCTGCGGAAAGATCCTGGATTGCTTCGCTACGCTCGCAATGACGAGTCTGCTGAGGCGATTGTGCGCAATAACCCCGGGCGGTCGCCCCAACGAAGGCCGCGACGACCACGTTCATTGAGGCGCGTGCTCGGGCGCCCCTCACTCCACCCCGATCGTCGTCAGATCCTGGAACCAGTGCTGCGCCTGCACGAAGTGCTTGATCTTCGGCGACAGTGCATGCGGGTTGGTGTCGTGGACGACCCAGACCAGCGTGGCATCATCCACGATCAGCGCATGCGCTCGCGCCAGCAATTCATCTTGCTTCGCGCTATCGAAGGTCTGCTTGGCCTCGTCGATCAGCGCGTCGACTTTCGGGTTCTTGTAGCCGCCCCAGTTGACGCCGACAGGCGCGATCTGCCCCGAATGGAAGAAGCGGACGATGGCGTAGAGCGGGTCCGAGGTGACATAGGCGATGTTGTTGGCGGTGATGCCGGCGTTCATCTCGTCGGCCGCGCCCTTGCGCCAATGCGTATAGAGCGTCTCGAGCTCGACGACCTTGAAGTCGATCTCGATGCCGATCTCCTTGAAGCTCTGCTGCAGGAATTCGTTCATCGGCAGCGACAGCATCTGCCCGGTGCCTCCTTGCGCGATGATGAAGGTGGTCTTCAGCGGTTTTGCCTTGGAGTAGCCGGCCTCCTCGACGAGCGTCTTCGCTGCAGCCAGGTCATATTTCAGTTCGAAGCTGGGTTTACCGAACCATGGACTCGACGGATCGACCTGCCCCTTGGCGGGCTTGGCGAGACCGTTCATCAGGCCGACAACCGCCTCCCGGTCGATCGCGAGGTTCAGCGCCTTGCGCAAGCGGATGTCGGTCCAGGGCGAACCCGGCAGCACGCTGAGGTGATAATTCCACACATGCGGCGTGACGTTGTCGACGAGCTTCATGCCGGCCGCCTTCAGCTGCGGCACCGCATCCGGCGCCGGCGTCTCGATCAGGTCCACTTGTCCGGCGAGCAGCGCATTGGTGCGCGTCAGCGCTTCCGGCATCGGCACCAGCACGATCTTGTCGGCCTTGGGAATCCGCTTCTTGTTCCAGTAGTCCGGATTCTTGCTGAGCTCGGCGAGCTCGCGCGGCACCAGCTTCGTCAGCTTGAACGGGCCGGTGCCGGAGGGCTGGCTTGCGAACTTGTCCCAGTCCTTACCGAGCTTTTCGTACTGCGCCGGGCTCGACACCAGGAACCAAAGCATCTGATAGGGGAAGAAGGAATCGACCGTCTTGGTGGTGATCTCCACCGTGAAGTCGTCGATCTTGGCGTAACTGGCGACGGAGGGCAGGCGGGTCTTCACCTGCGCGCTCTGCCGCTTGTCGAATTGCGGCGCTTTATCGTTGAGCACCTTGTCCAGATTCCAGATCACCGCGTCGGCGTTGAACTCGCTGCCGTCGTGAAACTTCACGCCCTTGCGGAGGGTAAAGCGCCATTTGGTCTTGTCGGCATCGTCGACCTTCCATTCGGTGGCGAGGCCCGGCACCAGCTTGCCGGGTCGATCGGCGACATCCATTTCCCAGGCCACCAGCGGATCGTAGATCGTGTAGGCGGTGAACTGATAGGCGCCGGCGCCGCGATCGGGCTGGCCCGTCGTCAGCGGAATGTCCGCCATCGAGATGCCATAGCGCACCACCGTTTCGGCGCCCGCTGAGATCGCGGACAACGCCAGCGCAAGCACGGCGAGACAGGTCGACAGACGAATACGCATGGCCCAAAGCTCCCAGGAGACGTCGAAGCCAAACGTGCAATCTTGATGCCAGAATAGGCAGCGCGCCGTTTCCGCCGGTGCGTCATCACAAGGACTTGTCGCCGCATGGGCAATTTGCAGAATAAGTTTCTCCCTGGCATAGCCATTGCATACGATTGCATCAAAATTAATCATCGAAAGCCGGAAGAGGACTGAGGCGATGCTAATCAAGAACAACAAGACCCGCGCGGCGCTGATTGCGCTCTTGGCGCTCGGCAGCGCGGCCGCATGGCCACGCGCGGTAGCTGCGGAAACTGTGCTGCGCATCGGCATGACCGCTGCCGATATTCCGCGCACCCTGGGCCAGCCCGATCAGGGTTTTGAAGGCAACCGCTTCACCGGCCTCACCATGTATGACGCGCTGACCGGCTGGGATCTGTCCTCCGCCGACAAGGCGAGCGTGGTCATCCCCGGCCTTGCCACCGAGTGGAAGGTCGACGATGCCGACAAGACAAAATGGATCTTCAAGCTGCGCCCCGGCGTCAGCTTCCATGACGGCTCGCCGTTCAACGCGGATGCGGTGGTGTGGAACGTCGAGAAAGTGCTGAAGCAAGACGCGCCGCAATTCGACGCCAGCCAGGTCGGCGTCACGGCCTCGCGCATGCCGACGTTGGCCTCCGCGAAGAAGATCGACGACATGACGGTCGAGCTCACCACCAAGGAGCCCGACAGCTTCCTGCCGATCAACCTCACCAATTTGTTCATGGCGAGCCCGGCGAAGTGGCAGGCCTTCTACGACAAGGCGGAAGGTGCCGATGCCAAGGCGAAGTCGCAGGCCGCGTGGACCGCGTTCGCCAAGGACGCCTCGGGCACCGGCCCGTGGAAGATGGCAAGCTTCACCCCGCGCGAACGGCTCGAGCTCGTCAAGAATGCGAACTATTGGGACAAGGCGCGCGTGCCCAAGATCGACAAGATGGTGCTCTTGCCGATGCCGGAAGCGAATGCGCGCACCGCCGCGCTGCTCTCCGGGCAGGTCGATTGGGTCGAGGCGCCGGCACCGGACGCGCTGCCCGAACTCAAGCAGCGCGGCTTCAAGCTCTACGCCAACGAGCAGCCGCATGTCTGGCCCTGGCAGTTCTCGCGCGTCGAGGGCTCGCCCTGGAACGACATCCGCGTGCGCAAGGCGGCGAACCTCTGCGTCGATCGCGAAGGCCTCAGGGACGGCCTGCTCGCCGGCCTGATGGTGCCGGCAACCGGCACCTTCGAGCCCGGCCATCCCTGGCGCGGCAATCCCATCTTCCAGATCAAGTATGACAAGGCGGCTGCGCAAAAGCTGATGCAGGAGGCCGGCTATGGTCCCAACAAGAAGCTGACCGTGAAGACGCAGACGTCTGCGTCCGGCTCGGGCCAGATGCAGCCCTTGCCGATGAACGAGTACCTCCAGCAGGCGCTGGCCGAATGCTATTTCGATGTGCAGCTCGACGTCATCGAATGGAATACGCTGTTCACCAATTGGCGCCGCGGCGCCAAGGATCCCAGCGCCAACGGCTCACACGCGACCAACGTGACCTATGCAGCGATGGACCCGTTCTTCGCGCTGGTGCGCTTCCTGCAATCGGGCATGGCGCCGCCGGTCTCGAACAATTGGGGCTTCATCAACAACCCCAAATTCGACGAGCTGGTGAAGAAGGCGCGTCAGACCTTTGATCCCGCCGCACGTGACGCCGCGCTCGCCGAGTTGCACGCGGCCTCCGTCGACGATGCGGCCTTCCTCTACGTCGCCCACGACGTCGGCCCGCGCGCGATGAGCCCGAAAGTGACAGGCGTCGTGCAGCCGAAGAGCTGGTTCATCGACTTCTCGCTGGTGTCGATGCAGTAGTGAGGCGCTAGCAAGGTACTCCGTGCACCCTCTCCCCTTGTGGGAGAGGGTGGCTTCGCGACAGCGAAGCCGGGTGAGGGGTCTCTTTCCGCGGACACCCCTTTCGCGTTCGTAACGACTGTATCCGCGGATAGAACCCCTCATCCGGCGCCGCAGCCGAAGCTTCGCTTCGGCGTCGACTTAAGAAACGGCCGCCGGAGGCGGCCTATGCCACCTTCTCCCGCAAGGGGAGAAGGAAGAAAGAAGACCAGTGCTCGCCTATACCGCCAGACGCATTGTCTATGTCGTCCCCATCGTCATCAGCGTGGCGCTGGTTTGCTTCCTGCTCGTGCACATCACGCCGGGCGATCCGCTGGTCGCCGTGCTGCCGGCCGACGCGTCGCAGGAGCTCGCCGCGCAGCTGCGCGCCGCCTACGGCTTCGACCGCCCGCTGCCGGTGCAGTTCGGGCTGTGGCTGCTCCGTGCCCTTCATGGCGACCTCGGCAATTCCATCGCGACCGGGCGCCCGGTTCTGGCCGAGGTCATGCGCGCGGTCGGCAACACCGTCACGCTCGCGATCGCCGCCGCCGTCATCGGCTTCACCATGGGCATTTTGCTGGGCCTGATCGCCGGCTATTTCCGCGAGACCTGGATCGACAAGGTCGCGACCTCCTTTGCCATCGCCGGCGTCTCGGTGCCGCATTACTGGCTCGGCATGCTGCTCGTCATCATCTTCTCGGTCCAGCTGAACTGGCTGCCCGCGGTCGGCGCCGGCCCCAGCGGCTCCAATTCCTGGGCCTGGGACTGGGCGCACCTGAAATATCTGGTGTTGCCGGCGATCACGACCTCGGTGATCCCAATGGGCATCGTCACCCGCACCGTGCGTGCGCTGACCGGCGACATCCTCTCGCAGGATTTCGTCGAAGCCTTGCGGGCCAAGGGCCTGCGCGAAACCGGCGTGTTCCGCCACGTCATCAAGAACGCCGCGCCCACCGCGCTCGCGGTGATGGGGCTTCAACTCGGCTACATGCTCGGCGGCTCGATCCTGATCGAGACCGTATTCTCCTGGCCAGGCTCGGGCTTCCTGCTCAACTCCGCGATCTTCCAGCGCGACCTGCCGCTGCTGCAGGGCACGATCCTGATCCTGGCGCTGTTCTTCGTCTTCCTCAACCTGCTGGTCGACATCGCCCAAGCCGCGATCGACCCGCGCATCAAGCGGGGCTAGCGGGATGAGCGAGCTTCCCTTGTCAGCCACCGCCGACGCCGCGCTGCAGGCCGCGCCTGCCACCAAGGCGCGCGGCTATTGGGCGACGGTCGGACGGCGCATCATGCGCGATAGGGTCAGCATGGCCTGCGCGCTGGTGCTGCTGCTGATCTTCCTCTCCGCGATCCTTGCACCGTGGCTCGGTCTCGAAGACCCCTACAAAGGCTCGATGATCCGCCGCTTGCGCCACATCGGCACGACAGGCTATCCGCTCGGCACCGACGAACTCGGCCGAGACATGCTGGCGCGGCTGATCTATGGCGGGCGGTTGTCGCTGGTGATCGGCATCCTGCCGGTGATTCTGGCCTTCTGCATCGGCACCTCGCTCGGTATCGTCGCCGGCTATGTCGGCGGCAAGCTCAACACCGCGATCATGCGCACGGTGGACGTGTTCTACGCCTTCCCGTCCGTGCTGCTGGCGATCGCGATCTCCGGTGCGCTCGGGGCCGGCATTCTCAACTCCATCGTGGCGCTGACCATCGTGTTCGTGCCGCAAATCACGCGCGTCGCCGAAAGCGTCACCACAGGCGTGCGCAACATGGACTTCGTCGAGGCCGCGCGCGCCTCGGGCGCCGGCGCCTTCACCATCATGCGCGTGCACATCCTCGGCAACGTGCTGGGCGCGATCTTCGTCTATGCGACGAGCCTGATCTCGGTCTCGATGATTTTGGCCGCCGGTCTCTCCTTCCTCGGCCTCGGCACGAAACCGCCGGAGCCGGAATGGGGCCTGATGCTGAACACGCTGCGTACCGCGATCTATGTCAATCCATGGGTCGCAGCCCTGCCGGGTGCGATGATCTTCGCGGTCTCGATCTGCTTCAATCTGCTCTCGGATGGCCTGCGCAGCGCCATGGACATCAGGAATTAGCGAATGATGAGAGTGACGCACACAGTTGCGGTGCTGGAGGTGCTACACCTCTCCCGAAGGGAGGGGTCGGATTGCATCTCAAGATGCAATCCGGGTGAGGGGTTACGCTCGATCGAGTTTGTCGCGCCCCCTCACTTGGCGCTGCGCGCCGACCTCTCCCCGATGTGGAGAGGTGAAGGACAACGGCCATGAGCGAAACCAACACCTCCGTCGCCATGCTGGAGCAGGTCGAGGACGTTGGCGGCGTCGCGCAGCCGCTGCTCCAGGTCAACGGCCTGACCAAGCATTTCCCCGTGCGCGGCGGGCTGTTCGCTGCCAAGCGCACCGTGCGTGCGGTCGACAATGTCTCGTTCTCCGTCGCCAAGGGCGAAACGGTCGGCATCGTCGGCGAGTCCGGCTGCGGCAAGTCCACCACCGCGCGCCTCTTGATGCATCTGATGCCGTGCGATCACGGCGACATCATCTATGACGGGATGACCGTCGGGCAGTCGTTGAGCTTACGCGAGCTGCGCCGCGGTATGCAGATGGTGTTCCAGGATTCCTACGCTTCGCTCAATCCGCGCCTGACAATCGAGGAATCCATCGCCTTCGGCCCCAAGGTCCACGGCATGGCGGACGGCACGGCCCGGGCGCTGGCGCGCGAGCTGCTCGGCAAGGTCGGCTTGCGCCCCGAAAACTTCGCCAACCGCTATCCGCACGAAATCTCCGGCGGTCAGCGCCAGCGCGTCAACATCGCCCGCGCACTGGCGCTGTCGCCGCGGCTGGTGATCCTGGACGAAGCCGTCTCGGCGCTCGACAAATCCGTCGAAGCGCAGGTGCTCAATTTGCTGGCCGACCTCAAGCGCGAGTTCGGCCTGACCTACGTCTTCATCAGCCACGACCTCAACGTCGTCCGTTACATCTCTGACCGCGTGTTGGTGATGTATCTCGGCGAAGTCGTCGAGCTCGGCCCGGTCGACCAGGTCTGGGATCAGCCGGCGCATCCCTACACGCGCGCCCTTCTCGCGGCGATGCCGTCATCGGACCCCGATAGGCGCACCGAGACGCCGCCGATCACGGGCGATCCGCCCAATCCGATCGATCCGCCCTCGGGCTGCCGCTTCCACACCCGTTGTCCGTTTGCGGAGCCGCTCTGCGCAAATGCGACACCAAAGCTCACGGCGCTGGATAATATGGGCCATGAGGCCGCGTGCTACATGGCTATACCGGGTTCAGGCCATAGCCGCGCGCCCAGGGAGAAGACCGAATGACGAGACCGACACCGGAAGAGATCAAGCCGATCGCGCAAATTGCCGGCGTGCCCGTGGACGACGAGATCGCAACCCGCATCTCCAATGCCATCGGACCTGCCTTCGAAGGCTTCGCCGCCATCGCCGGCACGCTGCCATTCGATCTCGAGCCCGCCGGCCATGTGCTCGCGCAGACGCGGAAGGTGTCGAAATGAGCACCGAGCCTGCCTTCATGCCGCTTACCGAGGTCGCGCGTGCGATCGCGATGAAGCAGCTGTCCTCCCATGAGGTGACGCGTGCGCTGCTGCACCGCATCGCGCAATGGCAGCCGCATCTCAACGCCTTCATGTCGATCGAAGCGGAAGCGGCGCTGAAGGCGGCGGATGCCGCCGATGCCGAGCTGGCCAAGGGCAATGTCCGTGGTCCGCTGCACGGCGTGCCGCTCGCGCACAAGGATATGTATTATGACGCGGGCCACGTCTCGACCTGCGGCTCCCTGATCCGCCGCGATTTCGTGCCGACCGTCACGTCCACCGCCCTGCAGCGGCTGAAGGACGCCGGCCAGGTCCGCCTCGGCACGCTGCACCTCGCCGAATTCGCCTATGGTCCGACCGGGCACAACGCCCATTACGGCCCGGTGCGCAATCCCTGGAACGTCGCGCATATTACCGGCGGCTCGTCTTCGGGCTCCGGCTCGGCGGTCGCCGCGCGGCTGACCTATGCCGCGCTCGGCTCCGACACCGGCGGCTCGATCCGCATGCCCGCGCATTTCTGCGGCGTCACCGGTCTGAAGACGACCGTGGGCCGCGTCAGCCGCGCCGGTGCAATGCCGCTGTCGCAATCACTCGACACCGTCGGCCCGCTCGCCCGCACCGCCGAGGACTGCGCGCTGTTGCTGGCGCTGATGGCTGGCCCCGATCCCGCCGATCCGACCTGCAGCCACGAGCCGCTGTCGGACTATGTCGCGGCGACGAACGGCTCGCTGAAGGGTCTCAAGATCGGCGTCCCTGCGTCTTTCTACGTCGACGATCTCGACAGCGAGGTCGCGCGCGTGCTCGACGAGACCATCGCGGTGCTCAAGCGCGAAGGTGCCGACATCGTCAAGGTCGAGCTGCCGGACCAGCGGCAATTGTCGTCGGCCAGCCAGCTCGTGCTCGCCGCCGAAGCTGCCGCCTTCCACAAGCGCTGGATGATCGAGCGTCCGCAGGATTACGGCGCGCAGGTCCTGATGCGGCTCCAGAACGGTCTCGCCGTTCCCGCCATCACCTATCTCGAGGCCATGCGCTGGCGCGGGCCTGCGCTCGCCGCCCACAACGCCGCAACCGCCGGCGTCGATGCGGTGATCGCCCCGGCCTCCCCGGTGCCGGCGCCGACGATCGAGGAGAGCGACGTCGGCGGCGGCTCGAACGCGCCGGCGCTGTTGCAGCGGCTGACGCTGTTCACCCGCCCGGTGAATTTCCTCGGCCTGCCGTCGCTCACCGTGCCCTCCGGCTTCACCAGAAGCGGCTTGCCGGTCGGCATGCAGCTGATCGGCCGCTCCTTCGATGAAGCAACCCTGCTCACCATCGGCGCCGCGTTCCAGCGCGCCACCGACTATCACGACCGGATACCGAAACTGCCGTCATGACAAAACTCGTCGAGATCTCAGGCCTCAACATCCGCTTCACCGGCGAGCGCACGGTCTATGCCGTGAACGACCTCAGCCTGTCGCTCGGCAATAGCGAGGTGCTGGGCCTGCTCGGCGAATCCGGTTCGGGCAAGAGTGTGACGCTACGTGCGCTGATGCGGCTATTGCCGAAGAAGCGCACGCAGATCTCCGGCACTGTCAATGTGATGGGACAGGACGTGCTCGCGATGAACGACGAGCAGCTATCGTCCTTCCGCGGCCAGACCGTCTCGATGATCTTCCAGGAGCCCGCGCTCGCGCTCGATCCGGTCTACACCATCGGCGCGCAGATCGCCGAAAGCGTGGTGCGCCATGAAGGCAAGAGTTTTGCAGAGGGCAGGGCACGTGCGCTGGAGATGCTCGAGGTCGTGCGCATTCCCTCCGCCAAGCGGCGGCTCGATGCCTATCCGCATGAAATGTCCGGCGGCATGCGCCAGCGCGCGATGATTGCCTTGGCGCTCGCCTGCCGGCCAAAAATCCTGCTGGCCGACGAGCCGACCACCGCGCTCGATGCCACCGTGCAGATCCAGATCCTTCTGCTGCTGCGCGAGCTGCAGCGCGAGTTCGGCATGTCCGTCATCTTCGTTACCCACGACATCGGTGTTGCGATCGAGATCTGCGATCGCGTCGCGGTGATGTATGCCGGCCAGATCGTGGAGCAGGGGACGCTTCGCGACATCGTGCGTTCGCCCGTGCATCCCTATGCCAAGGGCCTGCTCGCCTCCACCATCCACGGCGCCAAGCGCGGCGCCCGCCTGGAGACCATCCCCGGCACGCCACCCTCGCTCGCCGAGAAGCCGCACAATTGCTCCTTCGCTCCCCGCTGCGCCGTGGCCCAGCCGCGCTGCCTGGAGCAATTGCCTGCGAGTGTCGAGGTGGGGGCAGGACGAGCGGCAAGGTGTGTGCTGGCAGGGCCGGTGGTTGCAGCGTAGCCACCGCACAACCGGCGAGCCGCGAACAGCATTCACACCCCATTCATCGCGGTTCCCGTTCCATGGCTCCGTTCACGGAGAGGGACCTTACTTATGTACATTTCGAACGAAGGCCTGCTCGTCATCCTGTTCGTTGGCCTGGTCGCCGGCTGGCTTGCCGGCAAGGTGGTGCGGGGCGCCGGGTTCGGCATCATCGGCGACATCGTGGTCGGCGTCGCCGGCGCGCTGGTGGCGAGCTTGCTGTTTCCGAAGCTCGGCATTCGGCTCGGCACCGGCCTGGTCTCCGAGATCGTTTATTCCGCGATCGGCGCGGTCATCCTGCTGCTGGTGGTGCGGCTGGTGCGTGGCGGCGGCCGGCTCTAAAGCATGATCCGGAAAAGTGCGAAGCGGTTTTCCGGAAAGATCATGCGTAAACAACAAGCTAAAGCGCGATGACGATTCATCCAAATCTCATCGCGCTTTAGCCAGCCGCTCGGTTCGATCGGTCGGAACTTGTCGCCTCGCCAGAGTTGGGGAGGACGGCGGCCTCTGCACCAAAAAGCCGCAAAGCCTGTGAAATACCGGACTTGCGTGTGGGGCCGTCAGGGGTAGATGTGGTCCGTCAGGGTTCTGGATGAACTCGGCTGCGTTGGACGCAGAGCGAACGTGATGTTAATCCGGGGCGTGTACCCTGAATGCCCGTGAAATCAGGGGCTGTGGCCCCCACCTGAAAGAGATCAGACTGATGGCAGCCATCCCTGGCGTCCGCCGTTCGGAGCTCGGTGATGCCTTGCGCGCTTGTCGTACGGCATTCATCGGCGTCGGCCTGATGAGCTGCATGATCAACCTGCTCTACCTGACCGGGTCGATCTTCATGCTGGAGGTCTACGACCGGGTGCTGCCGAGCCGCAGCATTCCGACCCTGGTCGGCCTCATCATCCTCGCCAGCTTCCTCTATATGGCGCAGGGCGTGCTCGACATGATTCGCAACCGCATCCTGGGGCGGATCGGTACCTCGCTCGACGAGGCCCTCAACAAGCGCGTGTTCGACACCATCGTGCGCCTGCCGCTCCTGGTCGGCAGCCGCAACGAAGGCCTGCAGCCGCTGCGCGATCTCGACAATGTCCGCTCCTTCCTCGGCGGCATGGGCCCGAGCGCGTTCTTCGACCTGCCCTGGCTGCCGCTCTATCTCGCCATCTGCTTCGCCTTCCACGTCCTGATCGGCGTCACCGCTTTGGTCGGCGCCATCATCCTCGTCGGGCTGACACTGGTCACCGAGTTCATGTCCCGCCAGCCGGCGAAAGAGGCGATGGGTCTCGCCGCCCAGCGCAACGATCTCGCCCAGTCCAGCCGCCGCAACGCCGAAGTGATGGTTGCGATGGGCATGGCCGGCCGGATGAATCAGCGCTGGAGCGAGGCCAACGAAAAATATCTTACGGGCAATCAGCGTGCGAGCGACGTCGCCGGCGGTCTCGGCGCGGTCGCAAAAGTGTTGCGCATGATGCTGCAATCGGCCGTGCTCGCGGTCGGCGCCTATCTCGTCATCCACCAGGAGGCGACCGCCGGCATCATCATCGCCGGCTCGATCCTCTCCGCCCGCGCGCTGGCGCCGGTCGATCTTGCGATTGCGCACTGGAAATCCTTCGTCGCCGCGCGTCAGAGCTGGCAGCGCCTCACGCGTCTGCTGGAGCAGATGCCGGCGCAGACGATGCCCACCCAGCTGCAAGCGCCGACCAGCCGGCTCTCGGTCGAAGGCATCGCCATGGTGCCGCCGGGCGACCAGCGTCTCGTGGTGCAGGACATCACCTTCGCGCTCGCCGCGGGCAACGGCCTCGGCGTGATCGGCCCGAGCGGCTCCGGCAAGTCGTCATTGATCCGCGCGCTGGTCGGGGTCTGGCAGCCGGTGCGCGGCAAGGTGCGGCTCGACGGCGCGGCGCTCGATCAGTGGTCAAGCGACGTGCTCGGCCGCCATATCGGCTATCTGCCGCAGGACGTCGAATTGTTCGGCGGCACCATCGCGCAGAACATCAGCCGGTTCGATCCGGCGGCGACCTCTGAAGGCATCATCGCGGCTGCGAAAGAAGCCGGCGTGCATGAGATGATCATCAAGATGCGCGAGGGCTACAACACGCAAGTCGGCGAGCAGGGCGCCGCGCTATCGGCAGGCCAGGCGCAGCGCGTGGCGCTGGCGCGCGCGCTCTACGGCAACCCCTTCCTGATCGTGCTCGACGAGCCCAACTCCAATCTCGACACCGAGGGCGATGAGGCGCTGACCCGCGCCATCCGCTCAGCGCGCGAGCGCGGCGCGATCGTCGTCGTGGTGGCGCACCGTCCCATCGGCGTCGAGGCGGTCGACCAGATCCTGGTGCTGCGTGACGGCCGCATGCAGGCCTTCGGACCGAAGGAACAGGTCCTCGCCCAGGTGCTGCAGCCGCGCGTGACGCCGCCGGCACCGATCAAGATCGTCAGCGAAGGCGGAGTGGCCAAACCATGAGCACAAAGTCATGAGCACGATGGCCATCGGCGGCTCGAAGCCTGCCGCGAAGAAGACCGTGCGCGAGTCGATCAAGTTCCACCTGATGCTCGGTCTTGGGATCGTGCTGGTCCTCGTCGTAGGCCTCGGCGGCTGGGCCTCGACGGTGCTGATCTCGGGCGCGCTGATCGCGCCGGGTCAGATCGTGGTCGAATCCAACGTCAAGAAGGTGCAGCATCCGACCGGCGGTGTGGTCGGCGAGGTGCGCGCCCGCGACGGCGACCTGGTCAAGGCCGGCGACATCGTGGTGCGGCTCGACGACACCGTCACCAAGGCCAATCTTGCCATCGTCACCAAGAATCTCGACGCCGCGCAGGCGCGTGCGGCCCGATTGCAGGCCGAGCAGCGCGGTCTCGACAAGATCGAATTCCCGCAAAGCCTCCTTGAGCGCGCCGACGATCCCGACGTCAAGGCGCTGCTCGCCGCCGAAACCAAGCTGTTCGACGTCCGCGTCAACGGCCGCACCGGGCAGAAAGCCCAGCTGCGCGAGCGCATCACGCAGCTCAACGAGGAAATCGCCGGTCTCAGCGCCCAGGAGAAGGCCAAGGATCAGGAGATCGCGCTGGTGCAGAACGAGCTCACCGGCGTGCGCGAGCTCTACGACAAGCGTCTGGTGCAGATTTCGCGCCTAACCCAGCTCGAGCGCGATTCGGCCCGGCTCAATGGCGAGCGCGCGCAGTACATCGCCTCACGCGCCCAGGCCAAGGGCAAGATTACCGAGACCGAGCTCCAGATCATCCAGATCGACAAGGACGTGGTCAGCGAGGTCTCCAAGGACCTGCGCGAGACCAACGACAAGATCGGCGAGCTGATCGAGCGCAAGGTCGCTGCCGAAGACCAGCTCCGCCGCGTCGATATCCGCGCCCCGCAGGATGGCATGGTGCTGCAATCGACCGTGCACACGGTCGGCGGCGTCGTCACCGCGGGCGATACCCTGATGCTGATCGTGCCGCAGGCCGATGATCTTCAGGTCGAGGCCAAGGTCAATCCGGTCGACATCGACAAGCTCCAGATCGGTCAGAAGACACTGCTGCGCCTCTCCGCGTTCAACCAGCGCACCACGCCCGAGCTCAACGGCGTCGTCAGCCGCGTCTCGCCCGACGTCACCACCGACCAGCGCACCGGTCAAGGCTACTACACCATCCGCGTCTCGATGCCGCCCGAGGAGGTCGCCCGGCTCGGTGACGTCAAGCTGATTCCCGGCATGCCCGTGGAAGCCTTCGTCCAGACCGGCGACCGCACCATGTTGTCCTATCTGATGAAGCCGCTGCACGATCAGCTGATGCGCGCCTTCCGCGAGAAGTGACGCGCGACAGCGCGTCATCTTCCCTCGACATTGCGAGCGCAGCGAAGCAATCCAGCCTGTCTCCGCGGACAGATTTCTGGATTTGCTTCGATGCGCTCGCAATGATGACTTGGCTGTCAGTTTGCTATACTGCGATTGCAAACAGCAAACCCGGCGGTCGAACAATGCAATCCCCACCCTCCATCGCCACCGAATCCTTCTCCGATGCGTCCGCGGCCGTCGCGCGGCTCGAAGAGATCTACGAGCGCAATACTAGGTTCCTACGCGATCGTTTCGAAGCTTACGTCAATGGCGAGGCGATCACGTCGCGGGTCCGGGCCTATTATCCCTTCGTCCGTCTCACCACGGCGACGCATGCGCGGCTGGATTCGCGTCTCGCTTATGGCTTCGTCCATGGTCCCGGCGTGCACGAGACCAGCGTCACGCGGCCGGATCTGTTCCGCGCCTACCTCACCGAGCAGATCGGATTGCTGCTCCAGAACCACGCGGTGCCGGTCGAGATCGGCGAGTCCGCCGAGCCGATCCCGATCCACTTCGCCTATCGCCGCGACATCAACATCGAGGCCGCCATCACCACCGGCGAGAACTCCGCCGTCACGCGCTCGCTGCGCGATGCGTTCGATGTGCCCGATCTCGCGACGATGGACGATTCGATCGCCGACGGCACTTTCGAGCTCCAGCCGGGCGCGCCCGAGCCGCTGTCCCTATTCCGCGCCGCCCGGGTCGATTACTCGCTGCGCCGGCTCTATCACTACACCGGCACGGACCCTGAGTATTTCCAGAACTTCGTGATCTTCACCAACTACCAGTTCTATGTCGAGGCCTTCGTACAACTCTGCCAGCAGCGGCTTCAGTCCGGCGAGGCTGGTCTCGATGGCTTCGTCGCGCCCGGCAATGTGATCACATGCAGTGGCGGCGTCACCAGTGGGACGGCGCCGGAGCGCGCGCCGCAGATGCCGGCTTTCCATCTGATCGCGCCCGGCTATCGCGGCATTACCTTGATCAATATCGGCACCGGTCCATCCAATGCGCGCAACGTCACTGACCACGTCGCGGTGCTGAGGCCGCACGCCTGGTTGATGCTCGGCCATTGCGCGGGCCTGCGCAACACGCAGCGCCTCGGCGACTACGTGCTCGCGCACGGCTATGTGCGCGAGGATCACGTGCTCGATCGCGAGTTGCCGCTTTGGGTGCCGATCCCAGCGCTGGCCGAAATGCAGGTCGCGCTCGAGGAGGCGGTCGAGGATGTCACGGGGCTCGAAGGCTTCGAGCTCAAGCGCCTGATGCGCACCGGCACGGTGGCGAGCGTCGACAACCGCAACTGGGAGATATCCGGGCCCGACGTGATCCGCCGCCTGTCGCAATCGCGCGCGGTCGCGCTCGACATGGAATCGGCTGCCATCGCCGCCAACGGTTACCGCTTCCGTGTTCCCTACGGCACGCTGCTGTGCGTCTCCGACAAGCCGCTGCACGGCGAGATCAAGCTCGCCGGCATGGCCAGCGAGTTCTACCGCCGCCGTGTCGGTCAGCATCTCGAGATCGGCCTGAAGGCGCTGGAGCGACTGAAGCAGCAGGAATCCGAGCGACTGCATTCGCGCAAGCTTCGCAGTTTTGCCGAAGTCGCGTTCCAGTAGGAGCGAAGCTGCACTTTGCTGCTGACAATTGCAGCGATTTTCCGCATTGTCCGGTGGTGGGGCTCGACCGGGAAGACTTGATGCCGCTGACGCGCGACAAGATCATCGGCCATGACCTTGAACGGCTGGCCTTTCGCTTCACCATGCTCAATGACGGCGATGTGGTGCAGTGCCAGATCAGCGACGCCGCGATGGACGAGCTCGCGGGCATGCAGGGCACCGAAAGCAGTGCGCGGCAGGCGCAATTCCTGTCGCTGCGCGAGACCATCGAGCGGCTCGCGTCGGATCTCTACGACGAGGCGCCGCGGGTGAGGGGGCACGTGGTGCGGATCTTCACGCGGCATTTGGGGCGGTAGCTGCTGCTATCGCTCCATGGTCGGCTGTCATCGCTCCTCACTCTCGGTGTCATGCCCCGGCTTGCCGCCTTAGCTAAAGCTTCGGCGGCCGAGCACTCTTGTGGCCCCGACGTAGCCTTGGCGGAGCCGGGACCGGGGCATCCAGTACGCCGCGGCCCACCAATTCAATCACAACCGCCTCGGAGTACTGGACCGCCCGGGCTGAACAACAAGCCGGGCGATGACCGTAGTGTTGGTGGCGAGGCTATCCCGGCTCATTTCATCCGCACAGCAACTCACCCCTCGAGCTTCCGCAGCAACAGCTTCAGCGCGGTCGCCGCAAACACCTGCATGTTCGCGAACCGGTCATTGCTATCAGTTTCCAGCGTCATCACCTCTGACGCAGGGCCCGCAACCGCCATGCAGCTATGGCCGGCGGCATCGCCGTAGCGGTTGCCGGTGGGCCCGGCGGCGCCTGTCTCAGACAGGCCCCAGTCGCAGCCAAAGCGGCTCCGCATCTGTTCGGCGAGGAGTTTGGCGTAGGGCTCCGATGAGGAGCGAAAGCCCTTCATTCCTTCGTCCGAAATATCCATCAGCACGCGCCTGGCATCGCGCGTGTAGACCACGGCGCCGCCGAGGTAATAGGCGGAGGCGCCGGGCACCGCGAGCAGGCTGGCCGAGATCAGGCCGCCGGCTGACGATTCCGCAACCGCAATGGTCTGTTTGCGCGCCATCAGTTGGGCCGCGACCTGTTGCGCGATGCCGACGAGTTCTTTCATCTCTGGTACCCCATTCCTTCGCAACCGAGCTCAGCCTTCCTAGCATATGACAGGATGATTGGCCGAGTTGCGGGCGACGGGCAGGCCTGCTTGAATGGCGGGTGCAAGAAGCGACATGCAAGGAAACGTGAGAAGGGAGACGTGATGGCGTCCCTGATTGCCGGCGGCATCGATTGCGACGTGCATCCGGCCGTGCCGCATCTGACCAGCCTGCTGCCATACCTGAACGATTATTGGCGCGATCAGGTGACGACGCGCGGCATGGTCGACCTCGTCTCGCAATCCTATCCGCAGAACTCGCCGATCACGGCGCGGCCGGACTGGCGGCCGGAGACCGGCAAACCCGGCGAGAGTCTGGAGACCATGCAGCGCCATGTGCTCGATCCCTTCCAGCTCAGCTACGCCATCTGCAATCCACTGTACGGCGTGCAGATGGTGTTCTCCGAGGACATGCAGGCCGCCTTCTGCCGCGCGCTGAACGATTGGCTGGCGAAGGAATGGCTCGATCGCGACGCGCGGCTGCGCGGCTCCATCGTGATTCCCACGCAAAGCGTCGAGAAGGCGGTCGCCGAGATCGAGCGCTGCGCCCAGGACAAACGCTTCGTGCAAGTGCTCATGCTGGTGATGGGCGACACGCCGCTGGGCAAGCGAGCGCTGTGGCCGATCTATGAGGCTGCGGAACGACTGGAACTTGCCGTCGGCATCCACGCCGGTTCCGCCTATCACAATCCGCCGACCGCCGTGGGCTGGGGCTCCTATCACATCGAGGATTATGTCGGGCAGGCCCAGGCGTTTCAGACCCAGCTCACCAGCCTGATCGTCGAGGGCGTGTTCGCCAAATATGCGCGGCTGAAAATGGTGATGCTGGAGTCCGGCGTCTCCTGGATCGCGCCCTATCTCTGGCGCCTGCACAAGTTCTGGCGCGGGGTGCGGATGGAGACACCGTGGGTCGATCGTGCGCCGCTGGAGATTGTGCGCAGCAACATCCGCTTCTCGTTACAGCCATTTGATGCGCCGCCGGAACCTGAGACATTAATTCGCCTGTTTGAGCATATGCAGTCCGACGAATTGGTCCTATTCTCCACGGACTATCCGCACTGGCAGTTCGACGGCCAGGACGCGCTGCCCGAAGGTCTGTCCCCCGATCTCGTGCGCAAGATCATGATCGACAATCCCCATGCAACCTACCCCCGCCTGACGTGAGCCCGCTGCCAAAGGAGGCAAGGCGATGAATATCCAGTTCCGCGAGAGCCAAGAAGCCGCTTCCCCACTGACCGTAAGAACCGCGATCGCGGACTGCGACATCCATCCGGCACGCGCCACCCGCACCGAGCTCTATCCCTATCTCGCCAAACGCTGGCAGCATCACCTCGAAGTCTACGGCGTCCACGCCTATCAGGGCATGATGGAAGGCCCGCCCTATCCCAAGGCCCAGCCCAACGCCTCGCGCCGCGATGCCTATCCGCCGGAAGGCGGTCCGCAGGGCTCCTCGCTGTCCTTCATGCAGAAGCAATTGCTCGATCCCAACAATGTGCAGCTTGGGGTGCTCAATCCGCTCAACACCGGACAGGGCATCCGCAATCACGAGCTCTCGGCAGCGTTGTGCTCGGCGATCAACGACTGGCAGATCGATAAATGGACCAGCAAGGACAAGCGGCTGAAGGCATCCATCGTCGTCGGTAATGAGGATGGGCTGTCGGCCGCCGCCGAAATCCGCGAGCGCGCCGGCGACAAGAACTTCGTGCAGGTGCTGCTGCTCAGCCGCAACGTCGAGCCGCTCGGCCAGCGCCGTTACTGGCCGATCTATCAGGCCGCGGAAGAGGCGGGCCTTCCCGTCGGCGTGCACGCCTTCGGCTTCGGCGGCAATCCCATCACGCCGTCGGGCTGGCCGTCGTATTATATCGAGGAGATGGTCGGCCACTCGCAATGCCAGCAATCGGCGCTGGCGAGTATCGTGCTCGAAGGCGTGTTCGAGCGCTTCCCGAAACTGAAGATGGTGATGATCGAGGCCGGCTTCGGCTGGGCGCCGTCGCTTTGCTGGCGCCTCGATAAGGCTTGGCAGCGCCTGCGCAGCGAGGTGCCGCATGTGAAGCGGCCGCCGTCGGAATATATCCGCGAGCAGGTGTGGTGGACGACGCAGCCGATGGAGGATCCGGAGCGGCGCGAGGATCTGTTCGACCTCATCAAATGGATCGGCTGGGACAAGTTGCTGTTCGCAACCGACTATCCGCATTGGGACTACGACGAGCCGTCGCGCGTCTTGCCGGCCGGCGTCAGCGAGGCCAATCGAGAGGCGTTCTATCTCGGCAATGCGAAGAAGCTCTACGGCATTTCCTGATGGCAAGACACGTCATTGCGCCGGTGGACGAGCTTCCGCCCGGCACGCGAAAATTCCTGGAGATCGACGGACGGCCGATCGCGGTCTTCAACATCAAGGGCGAATATTTCGGCCTGATGAACCGCTGCCCGCATCAGGGCGCGGCGCTGTGCGAGGGGCCGCTGATCGGGCTGGCGCAGTCAAAGAATCCCGGCGAGATCGAGTACACGAAACTCGGCGAGATCATTCGCTGCCCCTGGCACGGCTGGGAGTTCGACATCCGCACCGGACAATCCTACTGCGACCCTCGCCGGTTCCGCGTGAAGGCCTATCCGGCCAATGTCGAGCCGGGCGCGAGCGTGGTGAAGGGACCGTATGTTGCCGAGACTGTTACGGTCAGCATCGAGAGCGATTATGTGGTGGTGGAGCTGTGAGCTGCCGCACGGCAGGTGCGCTCCCTCGCCTTCTCTTAGTCTTAGGGGGATAAATCGCGTCCTTCAGGCTTTGTTCTGCGCAGCCGCGAGCACCCATTGCCGGAACGCGGCAAGCTTCGGCGCCTCGCGGCGGCCCTCCGGCGCGACCAGGTAGAACCCGGCATCGGCCGGCAGCGCGATCTTGAAGGGGACCACCAGCCGGCCCTTGGCGATGTCGTCCTGGACGTAAGAGGTCCGCCCCATCGCGACGCCGATGCCGTCGATCGCGGCCTGGATGGTCATGAAGATCATGTCGAAGGTGATGCCAGGCTGCCTCGCGATGTCGGCCGGCAGGCCCGCCGCGGTCAGCCACAGCCGCCAGTCGTCGCTGTTGGCATTGGATGTGTGCAGCAGCGGATGGTTGCGCAGATCCTCGGGCCGGCGCAGCGGTTTGTCGCCGCGCAGCAGTGACGGGCTGCACACCGGAAACAGCTCGTCCGCCATCAGCCATTCGGCGCGCACGCCCGGCCACTGGCCGCGGCCATAGCGGATCGCGGCATCGACATTGTCGCGCTGGAAATCGACGAGGCTGGTCGAGGTGGTGATGCGCACGTCGATGCCGGGATGCTGCTCCTGGAAATCGGTCAGCCGCGGCAGCAGCCATTTTGCCGCGAGCGAGGCCAGCGTCGAGACCGTCAGCACCTTGTCGTCGTCCTTGCGCAGCAGCCGGTCGGTCGCAAGGCGGAGATCGTTGAAGGCGGCGCGCACGCCCGGCAAATAGTCGCGCGCCTCCGGTGTCAGCGCCAGCGCGCGGTTCTGCCGGATGAACAGGCGGATGCCGAGCTCCTCCTCCAGCCTGCGAATCTGATGGCTAATCGCGGTCTGGGTCACGTTCAACTCGCTGGCGGCCAGCGTGAAGCTGAGATGGCGCGCAGCGGCCTCGAACGCCCGCAATCCGTTCAGGGATGGCAATCTGGCAGTCATTTGGCAGCAGGATGCATGACGTTATTTCATGCGAAAAGGTACAAATTGTCGTTTGTCGCAGCGCAGAAGGAGGCAGATATTAGCAATCAACTTAGCTCCAGGAGCTGAAAATGTCTACGTTGACCGACAATTCGATGACAAATCATCATGCACTCGGGCTGCTCTACCAGATCGGCGAGACCCTTCACGTCTGGCACGAGCGCTACCGAACCCGGCGCGAACTGACCCACTGGACCGCCCGCGACCTCCATGACGTCGGGCTGTCCTGGTCCGACATCGCCTACGAGGCCGACAAACCCTTCTGGCGGGCCTGATTGGCCGCCAGGCCGGCGCCGCCTGTCTGTGGGGCGCCGGCGGTCCCTTTTCCGCATGGCGTGTGTCATGAGCACCCTTCGCCTCGAAGACCTCAAGCAATATTCCGACGTGATGCGCACCCGACACGGTGAGCGGCTCGATCTCCGCTTCGTCGAGCCGCGCGACACTGACGAGCTGCAGCACTATTTCCGTTCGCTCTCGACCCACTCCCGCTACAACCGCTTCTTCGGCGCCGTCAGCGAATTGCCGAAAGGCCTGCTGCGAGATTTCCTCGAGGTCGGCGAGCGCGATCGTTTCACCATCGTGGCGACGATGATGGTTGACGGCTTCGAGACCATCGTGGCCGAAGCGCGCTATGCCTTCCATACCGAGACCGCGACGCTCGAGTTCGGCCTCTCGGTCGATGATCGCTGGCACGGCCACGGCATCGCCACCGCGCTGATGAAGAATCTCGAATGCCGCGCCGCCGCGCTCGGCGCCGAGCACATGTTCGGCGACACGTTGCGCTCCAACGAGGCCATGGTCTCGCTCGCGCGCAAATCCGGCTTCGCCTTCGTCAACCATCCCGACGACTGGAAGCTGGTGCGCTTCGACAAGGAGATCAGCGTTGGCCCGAAAGAGATCCCTTGCGCGAGCTGGCGCCTCGCCGCCCTTTCCCGTCAGGCCGACAACCCCTCAGCCTCGGCCTGACAACACTCCGAGCCCGGCCTGGCCCAGCCAGAGCCGGGCATTTTTTTCGAGACGAACTCAATCGTATCCCGCAAGAGCGCCGACCCATTCCTCTGCAATCCAGATGCCCCGTTCGCTCGAAGCGGTGAGTATCGCCTCGATGTCTTCAGGTTCCGCCTTGGCCGACGGTATCAACTCGTTCAAGTGATGGAACGTGACATAGCCCGTCTTCTCCGCCAGGACGGCGGATGACCCCAGAGATATCCATTCAGCGCTCCTTGAAATAGGGTACCTGCTATGAAGTAGGGTACCTGCTATATGGAGTCAGCTGATAGTCGGGGTTGCTCGGAGGACCAATCCTACTTCCCCGTGAATACCGCCTTGCGCTTCTCGATGAAGGCCTGAACCGCTTCCTTGTGGTCGGCGGTCGTGGTGAGGCGGACCAGCCGTTCGGCTTCGTGGTCGCGCGCGGTCTCGAAGTCGAACAGCAAGGCCTCGTCGAGATTGTCCTTCATGTAGCGCAGCGCGAGGCGTGGGCCTTCGGCGAGCGATTTGGCCAGCGCGAACGCCTCAGTCTGCAATTTGTCATCGGGCACGACGCGGTTGACGAGGCCGATCGCTTCGGCGCGTGCGGCATCGACACGGTCGCCGGTGAACATCAATTCGCGCGCCCGCGCGGTGCCGACGAGGCGGGTGAGCAGCCAGGCGATGCCGTAATCGCCTGACAGCGCGATGCGGGCGTAGCCGGTGGCGACGAAGGCCGATTGCGCGGCGATGCGAATGTCGCAGGCCATGGCGATGGCGAGGCCGGCGCCGACCGCGGGGCCGGGCAGGGCGGCGATCGTCGGCTTGCGCACCGACACCAGCGCTCCGGTCAGCAGCCTCTGCCGCTCCTGCAGATCGGCGACCTTGTCGTCAAAGGACATGTCGAGCTTTGCCCTGTCGCGATGCGCGCCCATGCCCTTGACGTTGCCGCCGGCACAAAACGCTTCGCCCGCGCCAGTCAGCAGCAGCGCGCCGACATCAGGATTCTCGCCGCAGCTCCGGATCATGCTGCGCAGCGCCGGCGTGAGCGCGTCCGACAGCGCGTTGCGCGCTTCCGGCCGGTTCAGCGTGATAATCGCGACGCGGTCGCGGATGACGCAGAGCAACTCGTTGGTGCCGGTGTCGATGGTGGTTTCCGTGGTCATTGATCCTCCCTGCCGTCATTGCGAGCGAAGCGAAGCAATCCAGAAATGTATCCGCGGAGACAGCCCTGGATGCTTCGTCGCAAGGGCTCCTCGCAATGACGGTTGTTGTGGCGACGTTATCGCCTCAAAAATTCTCCACCCACGGCCGCAGCTCCAGCTCCCAGCTCCAGGCGCTGCGCGGCTGCTGCAACACGTTCCAATAGCTGTACGCGATCGCACCGGGATCGAGCATCGAGTCGGGCTTGTCGTCCGGTTCGGTGCGCGCCGCGCTCCTAATTCCGCCGTCGATGACGAAATGCGCGACATGGATGCCCTGCGGCGACAGTTCGCGCGCCATGCTCTGCGCGAGGCCGCGCAGCGCGAACTTGCCCATCGCGAACGGGGCCGACTGCGCATAACCTTTGACGCTGGCGGAGGCGCCGGTGAACAGGATCGCGCCGTGCTTGTTCGGCAGCATGCGTTTGGCCGCCTGCTGCGCCACGAGGAAACCGCCATAGGCGCTGACCGCGATCGCCTGCGCGACGTCGGCCGGGACGAGGTCGATGAACGGCCCGCGCGTGCGGCCGCTGGCGTTGTAGACGACGAGGTCGGGCGTGCCGATCTCGCGTTCGACGAGGCCGAACAGCCGCTCCACCTCGTCAGGCTCGGTGGCGTTGCAGGCATAGGCCTTGGCCCCGATCTCGGTGCAGAGCGCGCCGAGCTTCTCGATCCTTCGCGCGGCGAGCGCGACGCGGATGCCTTGCGCTGCAAGCAGGCGCGCCAGCGATGCGCTCAGGCCTTCGCCGGCGCCGACGATGAGGGCGATCTTGTATTTCGGATGTTCCATGGCGTGATCTCTCAGGACGGGGAGCCGTTGATCTATGCATGGCCCGCGCGAACAACCAGCCAGAGCGCCCACAATTCCGCAGGGCGAATTGCTCCCTCGCCACGGTCATGCCGCCCTGACGATTTGCGGCTTTATCGGCGTCCGCCTCTGGAGCATGATCGACATCATCCCAAGCGGCAAGCGCAAAGAATTGCCGTCGGGCGGAAACGACGAGGACGATCATGCACAAACCGGCCACAGCGCAGCCACAAAATGTCGCGGCCGCACCATCCGGCCTGCTGGCGCCCGATACGTCAGGCATGAATTTCTACCGCGCCGATCCGGCGCTGGCGGACCTCTTGCGCATCCATCTGCCGGATAATCTGTTCCGCCATATCGAGCCGCATCTCGACCGCCTCGGCGAACTCGCCGGCGGCCATCTCGACGAATGCGCGCGGCTGGCCGACCGGCACACGCCCATCCTGCATCAGCGCGACAAGTTCGGGCGCGACGTGCAATGGATCGAATATCACCCGGCCTACCGCGAGTTGGAAAAGGCTGCATTCGGTGAGTTCGGCATCCACGCGCTCTCGATCCGCAAGGGCATCATGGGCTGGCCAGACAAATATCCCGTCGTCGCCAAGCATGCTTTCACCTTCCTGTTCAACCAGACCGAATTCGGCATGGGCTGTCCGATCAACGTCACTGACGGCTGCGCGAAGCTGCTCGCAAATTTCGGCAGCGAGGCGCTGAAGGCGAAATATTTGGACGGCCTGACCTCGACCGACATGAGCAAGCTGACCCAGGGCGGCCAGTTCATGACGGAGAAGGAGGGCGGCTCCGACGTCGGCACGCTGACCACGCGCGCGGTGCAGGAGGGCGATCATTGGCGTCTCTACGGCGAGAAATGGTTCTGCTCGAACGCCGATGCTGAGGTCGTGATGCTGCTGGCGCGCCCCGAAGGTGCCGGCCCCGGCACGCGCGGCGTCGGCCTGTTCCTGATGCCGCGCTTCCTCGATGACGGTGCGCAGAACCAATACCGGATCGTGCGCCTCAAGGACAAGCTCGGCACGCGCTCGATGGCGTCAGGCGAGATCAAGCTCGAAGGCGCGATCGCCTATGCCGTCGGCAAGCTCGACCGCGGCTTCGTGCAGATGGCCGAGATGGTGAACTCGTCGCGGCTCTCCAACGGGGTCAAATCGGCCGCGCTGATGCGCCGCGCCTATCATGACGCGATGACGGTGGCGACCAACCGCGTCGTATTCGGTCGGCGCATCATCGATCTGCCTCTCGGGCGGCGGCAAATGATGAAGATCATGCTGCCGGTCGAGCAGGCGCTGTCGATGAGCTTTCTCACCGCGGACGCGCTAGACCGCGCCGAAGCCGGAAGCCAGGACGCGGCGGCGCTGCTGCGTATCCTGACCCCGACGCTGAAGTTCCGTGCCACGCGTGACGCGCGAAAGGTCTGCGGCGATGCGCTCGAGATGCGCGGCGGCATCGGCTACATCGAGGAATTCGCCACCGCCCGCCTGCTGCGCGATGCCCATCTCGGCTCGGTCTGGGAAGGCACCGGCAACATCGTCGCAATCGATGCGCTGCGACGCGCCGTGGGCCGTCACGGCGCGGAGTCCGCGCTTGCTGCCGATCTGCACGCCCGGCTCGACGACAGCGTCTCCGTGCCGCAGGCCTGGCGCGACCATCTGCGCGGCCTCACAGATCGCGCGGTCGGCTTCGCACGCGAGGTCGCGGGCAGGTCCGAGAACGAGGCTGATGCGCGCCGCGCCACCAGCCTGCTCTATCATGTTGCAAGCGCCGTCGCGCTCGCCTGCGAGGCGCATCGCATCCACGAGAGGCGCGGCGATGCGCGCCGACTGCTGCTGTCACGCCTCGTCATTGACCATCGGGTTTCGCCGAGCGACCCGTTCCGGCTGACGGAAAATGCAGCGCAGACGAAGATCGCCGAACTGCTGCTCAGCGATCGCGCAGGTGGCATGAGCGAGGTTGGCGAGCTGGTTCTGGCAGCGTAGGCTCTCCGTCCACCTCTCCCCATGGGAGAGGTGGAGTCCCTGCAAGGCAACGAAATCATAACAACGAGGAAACACCGATGAAGGCCGCCGTCCTCTACGAAGTCAACAAGCCGCTCGTCATCGAGGACATCAGCCTGCCGAAGCCGGGTCCGCGCGAGGTTCTGATCCGCACCGCCGTCGCCGGCCTCTGCCACTCCGATCTGCACTTCATGGAAGGGCTCTATCCGCATCCGCTGCCTGCGGTGCTCGGGCACGAATCCGCCGGCGTGGTCGAGCAGGTCGGCTCGGACGTCACTTACGTCAAGCCGGGCGACCATGTCGTGACTTGCCTGTCCGTGTTCTGCGGCACCTGCGACAACTGCACCACGGGCCGGACCGTGCTCTGCACCGACACCACGGTCAAGATGATGCCGGGTGTCTCGAACCGGATGCAATGGTCGAAGCCGGAAAAGCTGCACCAGTTCCTCAATCTCTCCTCCTTCGCCGAGCAGATGCTGGTGCACGAGAACGCCATCGTCAAAATCAGGAAGGAGATGCCGCTGGATCTCGCCGCACTGATCGGCTGCGGTGTCATCACCGGCTACGGCGCGGTCGTGAACACCGCGAAGGTGACGGCCGGCGAGACCGTGGCGGTGATCGGCTGTGGCGGCGTCGGCATGGCCGCGATCAACGGCGCACAGATCGCCGGCGCCGGCCGCATCATCGCCATCGACACCAATCCGGCCAAGCTCCAGCTCGCGACCAAGCTGGGGGCGACCGACATCATCAACCCGGCGGACGGCGATGTCGTGAAGCAGGTGCGCGATCTCACCAATGGCGGCGTGCATCATTCCTTCGAGGTGCTCGGCCGCAAGGAGACCGCCGAGCAGGCTTTTGCGATGCTCGCCTCCGGCGGCACCGCAACGATCGTCGGCATGATCCCGTTCGGACAGAAGATCGAGCTGCACGGCTTCGACTTCCTGCGCGAGCGCAAGATCCAGGGCTCCTCGATGGGCTCGAACCACTTTCGCGTCGACATGCCGCGCCTGGTCGATTTCTACTTGCGCGGCCGGCTGCACCTCGAGGACTGGATCTCGGCCAAGCTGAAGCTGAACGAGATCAACGAGGGCTTTGCCAGCATGAAAGCCGGCAAGACGCTGCGCAGCGTGATCGTGTTCGATAGCTGAGGGGCGCGCGGAGCGCGAACCCGGAATCTCGAAATTGTTCTGCTCCGTCATTGCGAGGAGCTCTTGCGACGAAGCAAATCCAGACTGTCGACTCGGAAAGATGCTGGATTGCTGCGCTTCGCTCGCAATGACGATCAAGGCTAATCGTCAAATAATGGCGGCGGTTCGAACCCGCCAAATTCGCGCTCGATCAGCTCGGCGAGCTTGAGGGGCGTGCGGTCCTCGAGGAAGGGGCCGACGATCTGCACGCCGACCGGCAGGCCGTCTTTCGACAGGCCGAGCGGAACGGCGGTCGCAGGCAGGCCCGGAAGCGTCGCAACGCCCGGCCAGGCAAGCTGGTCGGAATAAGGGTAGTCTTTGCCGTCGATGCTGATGCGTCGCAGGCGCTGTTCCGGCAAATGATCATGCGGAAAGGCCGGTGTCGGCATGATCGGCAAGATCACCGCGTCGAAGCTGTTGAACAGCGCGCGCCATTGCGCACGCAGGCCGGCGCGGCTACCTGCGTCGAGCACCCAGGCGCGGTGGCTCGCGGTGATGCCGCGCAGTCGTTCGGCGCCGAGGCTCCGGTCCTCCGGCGACAGCCGGCTCGCCCGTGCCTGCGCATCCGCCAGCGCGTCGGGAGGTAAGAACGCGCCGAGGAAGCCCAGCAGCATGCGCATGTAAAGCCACGACGTCTCCGCGAAGTCCGGGAGCAGCGCGCTCTCGCGCGCGACGGTGACGCCGGCCCTCGCAAGATCGGAGAGGCCTACGCCGCCCCGATCAATATCCCCACTGCCAGCACGATGGCGCCGCCGAGCACGATCTGGAATACGGCCTGGAGGAACGGCGTGTCCATGTAGCGCGAGCGGATGAAGGCGATCGCCCACAACTCGAAGAACACGACGACGCAGGCGATTCCGGTCGCGATCCAGAATGCGTTCGCCCAGCTGTCGGGCACGAGATAGGGCGCGGTGTGGCCGAGCCCGCCGAGCGTCGTCATTGCGCCGCAGGTGATGCCGCGCAGCCAGGGCGAGCCGCGCCCCGTGAGCGAGCCGTCGTCGGACAAGGCTTCCGCAAATCCCATGCTGATGCCGGCACCGATCGAGGCGGCGAGGCCGACGAGGAACGTCTGCCAGTTCTGGTGCGTGGCGAACGCGGCCGCGAACAGCGGCGCCAGCGTGGAGACCGAGCCGTCCATCAGGCCGGCGAGGCCCGGCTGCACATATTGCAGCACGAACATCCGCCGGCGCGTGCGGTCTTCCTCCGCGCGCACGTCGGGCTTGAGGATTTCGCCGGTCAGCCGTGCGGCGGTGTGCTCATGGCTCTTCTCGGCTTCGGCGAGATCGCCAAGCAGCCGGCGCACGTTGACGTCCTCGGCCTGCTCGGCGGCTTTCGCATAGAAGCGCTCGGCCTCGAGCTCCATGGTCTCGACTTCCCTGCGGATGGTGTCGAGCGGCAGGTTCTTGGTCAGCCAGATCGGGCGGCGGCGCAGAAAACCCTTGACGTCCTCGCGGCGGATCGGCGGCAGGTGCTGCCCGAAGCGCTGCTCATACATTTCCAGCAGCATGTGACGGTGGCCGCGCTCCTCCTCGGCCATCTGCTCGAACAGCTTTGCCGAGTCGGGATAGCGCTCCTTCAGATCCTCGGCAAAGGTCATGTAGATGCGGCTGTCCTCCTCCTCGGAGGAGATCGCGACCGCCAGCACCTCGCGCTCGGTCAGATCGGCAAAATTCTTCACGGCGGCCCTGTTTCAATTGTTTAGAATTATTCTAAACTATATAGGACGCCACCGTTTCCGGGTCAAATCAGGCCGTGCCGGCCTTTGCGAGAAAGTCGAGCAGCAACCGGCTCACCTCGGCCGGCTGTTCCTGCTGCACCCAATGGCCGGCGCCGTCGACGAGATGGCAGCCGAGCATCTTCGTGCACGCGCGCCCCTGCATCGTCTCGAACACGCCGGGACGCTGGTAAGTGCCCCAATCCTGCTTGCCCGAGATGAAGCAGGAGGGCACGTCGATGCTGCGGCCCGAGAACAGCTGCATCTCGTTGTTGAGCATGCCCGACGTGCCGTAGCGATACCATTGCAGCCCGCCCTGGAATCCGGTGCGGCTGTATTCGGCGCTGTAATAGGCGAGATCGCTGTCCGGCAGCCATTGGTTGGCGGCGACCGCGGCCGGCGACGGCATTTCCTTGGCGACGGTCTCGGCCATGGTCTCGCCGAGGTCCATCACGTAATAGGTCGGCAGCTTTGCGAGCTCGTCCGCCGACCACGACTTCAGCGGATAAGGCTTATTGTCGGCCCAGTCCGCGCTCTTGTGATGATAATAGGCGCGCAGGAAATCATGCACGCCCTGCGGCGCCCGGTGCATGTCGGCGTTCGCCTCGCGCGTCGAGTAGTACCATTGATAGTGTTTTCGCGGCCGCGGCAGCGCGGCGAGCTCGCGATGCACGGGATCTTCGAGCGCAGGCTTGCGCGGGCCATCGACCGTGTCGAACGGCAATGGCGGCGCGCCGCCGAACGGCGCGCTCATCAGCGTCACCGAGCGAAACACATCCGGCCTTATCAGCGCACACCACGCCGCGACCGGGCTGCCGAAATCATGACCGGCCAGGTCGACCTGCCTGTAACCGAACGCTGACACCAGTGAAAGCGCGTCGCGCACGAGGTTCGGAAGCGAGAACGGCGTAAGATCACCGTCATAGTCCGCGGACCATCCGGTGGTGCGGCCATAGCCGCGCTGGTCGGGCGCGAGCACGTGGTAGCCGGCGGCGGCCAGCGCCGGCATCACCTTGCGCCAGGAGAAGGCGAGCTCGGGAAAGCCGTGCAGCAGCAGGACGCAGGGACGGTCCCTGGTTTCGAAGCCGGCCTCGAGCACATGCATGCGCAGGCCGTTGATGTCGTCGACATAACGCGAGCGGATGCCGGCGGGAAGGGGAATGTCGGGCAGATCGGCCATGATTGCTTCCTCGTCATGGCCGGGCTTGTTCCGGCCATCCACGTCCTTCGTCGCCATCGATTGTAAGAACGTGGATGCCCGGGACAAGCCCGGGCATGACCGAAAAGAAAGGTCGCCTTAAACCGCCACGCAGACGAACCCGTTGCCCTTGCGCCTGATCTTGCCGACCGACGGCGAGGGGAAATGCGCGGTGCAGCACAGCGTGTCGCTGTCGCAATAGCGCTCCAGGAAGCTGCGGCGCGTTTTCGCCGCCGCGTCCGGATCGACGTCGAACTTGATCGAGAGCTCCGGATAGTGCGTCTGCAACGGCGAATGCATGAGATCGCCGGAGAATACCGCGTCGTCCTTGCCGCGGCCCATCGTGAAGGCGACGTGACCGGGCGTGTGGCCCGGCGTCGGCAGGATGCGGACGTGGTCGCCGATCGCATGGTCGTTGCCGACGAGCTCATGGCGTCCCGCCTCCACGACCGGCAGCACGCTATCGGCGAAAGGGGGGATCTCCGCCTTCGCATTCTGTGCGGACCAGTGATCGAACTCCTGCTTCGCGAAGATGTAGCGCGCCTTCGGGAAGGTCGGGACCCAGCGACCGTTCTCCAGCCGCGTGTTCCAGCCGACGTGATCGACATGCAGATGCGTGCACATCACGAAGTCGATGTCATCGACCGAGAACCCCGCGGCGTTGAGAGCACGCAAATACGTGTCGTCGGTCTTCATGTTCCATTTCGGCCGCTGCGGCCGCGGCTTGTCGTTGCCGATGCAGCTGTCGATCAAAATGGTGTGGTGCGGCGTCTTCACCACATAGGACTGGAAGCACAGCAGCAGCACATCCTGCTGGTCCAGCGCCTTCGCTTCGCGCATCCATGCCCGGTTCTCGGCCAGCACTTCGCCCGTCAGCCCCGGCAGCATCTCAAGCGCCGGGACGAACGAGGTTTCCTGCTCGATGACACGATGGATGGTGAGATCGCCGACCGAGTATGTGAGGCTCATGAGAACTCCTGCGACTACGCCGGAGGCGGCACCGAAATCTTCATGGAGGGCCGCTCCAGCATCTTCTGGTGGAAGGCGTCGAGCTTGGGATAGGCCTTGCGCCAGCCGCAATCGGCGAAGCGGAAGTCGGCATAGCCGAGCACGCAAACGAGGCCGATCTGCGAGATGTCGAACGGGCCGTTCAGCACCTCCGGCATGTTCTCGAAGCGCGCCATGCCGGTCCAGGCCCTGTTCCAATGATCGTCCGACCAGGCCTGCCATTGCAGGCCCTGCGGCCGCACCATCTTCTCGTAGCGGCACAGCAGCATGGAATCGAGCATGCCGTTGATCAGCGAGTGGTTGGTCTTGGCCTTCCAGCGCCGCGGGCCGTAGTCCGGGACCAGGCTGCCGCCGGCCAGCTCGTTGAGATATTCGACGATGACATAGGAGTCCAAGATCACGTCGCCGTCGTTTGTGATCAACACCGGCAGCTTCTTCAGCGGCGTGATGCGCGAATAGTCCTCGTTGGCGGTGCCCGGCGCGACGGTGGCCGGCACGAGCTCGATCTTGTCGATCAGCCCGAGCTCGATCGCGGCGATCCGCACCTTGCGCGCAAAGGGCGAGGCGGGGGAGAAGGTGAGTTTCATGAGGACTATTCCCTGCAATCGATCTTTTGCGAACGGTGTCTCCTCCGTCATGGCCGGGCTTGACCCGGCCATCCACGCGTCGCGGTGTGGTCAGACTGCGAGACGTGGATGCCCGGGTCAAGCCCGGGCATGACGACGGAGTGTGATGCGCGTGCGGCCTACGCCGCCACGATCTCCTGGCGCTGCTCGCCGAGGCCCTCGATGCCGAGCGTGACGACATCGCCGACATTGAGGAAGGTCGGCGGCTTCATGCCGAGGCCGACGCCGGGCGGGGTGCCCGTCGTGATGATATCGCCGGGCAGCAGCGTCATGAACTGCGACACATAGGAGATGCACTTGGCCATGGAGAAGATCATGGTCTTGGTCGAGCCGGTCTGGCGGCGCTGGCCATTGACGTCGAGCCACATCGACAGGTTCTGCACGTCCTTGATCTCGTCCTTGGTGGCGAGCCACGGCCCGAGTGGCCCGAACGTGTCGTGCGACTTGCCCTTGGTCCACTGGCCCAGGCGCTCGATCTGGAATGCGCGCTCGGAGACGTCGTTGCAGACGCAATAGCCGGCGACATGGTTGAGCGCATCGGCTTCCGAGACGTACTTCGCACGGGTGCCGATGATGGCGGCGATCTCGACCTCCCAGTCGAGCTTGGTCGAGCCACGCGGCTTCTCGACCGGATCGTTCGGGCCGGACAGCGAGGTGTTGGCTTTCATGAAGATGATCGGCTCGCTCGGGATCTCTGCGCCCGTCTCCTTGGCATGGTCGCTGTAATTGAGGCCGATCGCCACGAATTTGGAGATGCCGGTGACGGGCGCACCGAGCCGCGGCTTGCCGGAGACGGAGGGCAGCGAGGCGGGATCGAGTGCCGCCAGCTTCTTCAGGGACTCAGGCGAATAGGCCTCGCCGGTGAGGTCCTTCACATGCGCCGACAGGTCGCGCAACTGGCCGGATCTGTCGATCAGGCCGGGTTTTTCCGCACCCTTCTCGCCATAACGAACAAGCTTCATTCTCGTTTCTCCCTGGAGATTGGACCGATCGGTTAATAGCTTCATGGAACAGGGCGGCAGGAAATTCAACCGCTCATAACGGGCCGTATTGCAGGCTTCTGGATTCGATGGGTGCGATCGTGTCCCGGACGCGGTGCAGCGTGCAACGCTGCTCCGCAGAGCCGGGATCCAGATCACTTGTGCCCGATTTGGCGCGGTATGGACCCCGGCTCAGCAGCGCATCACTTCGTGCTGCGCAGCGTCCAGGGCATGAGACCTACGCCAGCGCCACAAACCTGAACGCGTCCCCGTCGCGCCGGATGTGCCCGGCCGCGAAATGCCCGCCGATCACCAGCGTCGGCGTGTCGGCGAAGCGGCCGAACAGCGCTGCCCGCGTCTTGGCAGACTGCGCCCGGTCGGAATCGGCGGTCGAGGACCAGTCGAGATGCGCCATCTGGCAGGGATGATGGGCGACATCGCCGGTGAGCAGGCCCTGTTCGCCCTCAGACTGGATCAGGACACTCATGTGGCCGGGGCTGTGGCCCGGGGTCGGGACAACGCTGATCTCCTCACAGAGCCGGTGGTCGCTCGGAATCAAATCGGCCCTGTCAGCATCGACGATCGGCTGCACGGAATCGCCGAACACGGCCTGCTTGTCCGGCTCCGTCGAATGGTCGCGCCAGTATTCGTATTCGGTCTTGCCGAAAACGTAGCGCGCCGTCGGGAAAGTCGGCACCCATTTGCCGCCGGACCATCTCGTGTTCCAGCCGACGTGATCGACGTGAAGATGCGTGCACAGCACGGTATCGATGCTGTCGGGCGGAAAGCCGGCCGCCGTCATCGTCTCCAGAAATGGCGTGCTGCGGTTGTTCCAGGTCGGGACGTTGCGCCCCTGCTTGTCGTTGCCTAGGCCGGTATCGACCACGATACGCCTGCCGGGCGTCTCCACCACCAGCGAATGGATCGACATTTTCAGCCGGCCTTCTTCAGTTGCGAAATGCGGGATCAACCAGGGCAGCTTGCGGATTTCCTCGTTGCTCGCGAGCGGCAGAATGAAGCGGGTCGAGCCGACCGTCTCCAATTCCACAACTTTGGTGATTTTGACCCTGCCAACCTTCCACCGCATCCGGCACCTTCCCGTGTTCTTGCTTTGGCGCCGAAAGATGCGGCTTTCCGCCATCAAGCGCAATGGATCATCTGGCGCAATGCGGCGTTATCGCGGGAACCGGAGGAGGAGCCATGCCAGAGCTTGCAATATCCGCCGACAAGGTCGCCTTCATCATCGAGAAGGCACGCGAATTCGACGTCAAGGAGGCGGGCTCCGATCCGGATTCCGGCTCCAACCCGAGCGATGACGATGCGGTCGATGTCCTCGATGACGATGGCTCCGACCCCGTCATCCAAGAACTCGGAAGCTTCATGATCGCTTTGAATGAGGACGAGCAGCTCGATCTCGTCGCGCTGACCTGGCTCGGTCGCGGCGACGGCACGATCGAGGATTGGGACGATCTGCGGGCCCGCGCCGTCGAGGCGCGAGGGGAGTATCGCAGCCCGCGTCGCGAAACGGTGCACTATCTGCTTGGCGAGCCGATGCTGGGCGACCTGCTCGCCAATGGGCTCGACGAATTCGGCATCGACTGGACCGGCGAGCGCCTCACCGCCGATTCCTCCGATCCCAGCGCGCGGGACGAGGACGAATCGACGAAGCGGCGGTGACCAATATCATGTCGTGTCGCTTGCGAGCCCATCGCCGCGCCCCTTAAGAATGCGGCGCGGGAGCACACCTGCGGTGCCGACTACAGCGTGCCCGGGAACGCACCACCATCCAGCAGAATGTTCTGCCCGGTGATGAAGCCGGCCTTGGCGCCGCACAGGAAGGCGCAGGCGTAGCCGAACTCGTCGGGCTGGCCGAAGCGGCCGGCGGGGTTGAGCTTGGCGCGCTCGGCCAGGATCTGCTCAGGGCTGACGCCGCGCTTGTCAGCTTCGGCCTTCGCGGTGCCGGTGAGCCGATCGGTCTCGAACGGGCCCGGCAACAGGCCGTTGATGGTGACGTTGTTGATCACCGTCTTGCGCGAGAGGCCGGCGATGAAACCGGTGAGGCCGGCGCGCGCGCCGTTGGAGAGGCCCAGGATGTCGATCGGCGCCTTCACCGCGGCCGAGGTGATGTTGACGATGCGGCCGAACTTGCGCGCCATCATGCCGTCGACCGTCGCCTTGATCAGCTCGATCGGCGTCAGCATGTTGGCGTCGATCGCCTTGATCCAGTCGTCGCGGGTCCAGTTGCGGAAATCGCCGGGCGGCGGGCCGCCGGCATTGTTGATCAGGATGTCGGGCTCGGGGCAGGCCTTCAGCACCGCCTCGCGGCCGGCCGGCGTCGTGATGTCGCCGACTATCTCGGTGACCGTCACATCGGGATAGGCCTTGCGGATCTCGTCAGCCGTCTTCTTCAGGGCCTCGGCGCCGCGCGCGGTCAGCGTGACATGAACGCCGGCCTCCGCCAGCGAGATGGCGCAGGCGCGCCCGAGGCCTTTGCTGGATGCGCAGACGATGGCGCGGCGACCTTTGATCCCAAGATCCACTGTTTCACTCCCGTAAATGTCAGGCAGGTTTTGGACGGGACGCACTCTAGCCAACTGTGACGCCTCTGATAAGAGAGACGCTCGCACCAAAATGCATGCGCCTCCGTGCGGCGATGCATATGCGCCTGATCAGATGCGCCGCTCCTGCTTGAGGCGGTCGATCGCGGCCGCAGCCTCCGGCGGCAGCGACTTGAATCCCATTTGGCCGTCAGCCGAGAACAGCGGCCGCAGATGCGAGCCGGCGAGGAACTGCGGCTGCCGGTTGGCCGGCACGATCTGGTCGAACACCAGCACCAGGGTTGTGGCCACGAGGCCGACCCTGATGGCGCCGAGCGCGGCGCCGCCGAGCCGGTCGCCGATGCCGGCCTCGCCGATGGTGTCGTTCAGCGCGATGCGGCCCATATGGCCGAACAGCATGCCGACCACCACGAAGATGGCGAAGAACCAGATCCAGTTCTGCAGCAGCGGCGAGTTTGGATTGGCGGCGATTTGCGGTGCGATCATCGGCATCAGCGCCACCGCGACCGGCGCGGCGAGGAGATAGGCGAGAATGGTCATGCCGCTGCGCAGCAGACCGGTCCTGAAGCCGAAGCCGACCGCGACGGCGAGCACGGCATAGACCGCGAGATCGAAACTGTTCATGAGCGAAAGCCCTGCCTGACGAATGAACGCCGAACCGATCATTCCGGTTTCAGATCGTTAAAATCGTCTGTATTGATGGCTCCAAAAGCGAAGGGTTATCGCCAATGTCAGACCTATTCGACGTCAGTCAAGAAACCATCCTCGTCACGGGCGCGAGCCAGGGGCTGGGCCGGCAGTTTGCCCGGGTGCTGGCGGCGCATGGCGCGGCCGTCGCGCTTGCCGCGCGGCAGACTGACAAGCTGAATAGCTTGGAGGAGGAGATCCGCGGCAAGGGCGGCCGCGCGGCTGCGGTCGCGCTCGATGTCACCGACACGGCCTCGATCGCGAAGGCCGTCGATGCGGCGGAAGCGGCGCTCGGTGCCGTCACGGTGCTGATCAACAATGCCGGCATCGCCATCGAGAAGCTCGCGACCGAGCAGACCGAGGCCGATTGGGATGCCGTGATCGGCGCCAATCTCAAGGGCGCCTATTTCCTCGCGACCGAGATCGCCCGCCGCATGATCGCGCGCAAGCAGTCAGGCAACATCGTCAACATCGCCTCCGTGCTCGGCACCGGCGTCTTGAAGGCTGTCTCGCCTTACGCGATCTCCAAGGCCGGCATCATTCAGGCGACCAAGGCGATGGCGCTGGAGCTCGCCGGGCAGAACATCCGCATCAACGCGCTCGCGCCGGGCTATATCGACACGGAGATGAACCACGCGTTCTGGTCGACGCCGGCAGGCGAGCGCCTCGCCAAACGCATCCCGCAGCGCCGCGTCGGCGCCGAGTCCGATCTCGACGGCGCGATCCTGCTGCTGGCATCGAAGGCGTCGCGCTACATGACGGGGAGCGTGGTGACGGTGGACGGCGGGTTCCTGCTGAATTGATTTTCTCCATCGTCCCGGAGAAGCGCGATTCACTCAGGTGTCGTCCCGGCGAAGGCCGGGACCCATAACCACAGGATCAAGTTGGCAGCGCGCGCAGCGCCGGCGTCTCCATCGCAGACCCGTCGGCTCGCAATGACGGTGTTTGACGATCTACGACATGAGCCGCATCAACTTCTCCAGCCGCGCGATCTTGCCGCCGTAGGGCGGATAGAGATCGGCGAGGCGGTTGAACTTGGAGCGATAGAACACCGGCTTCAGCTTGCTGAACGTCCTAAAGCCCCATTCGCCGTGATAGACGCCGCTGCCGGAGGCGCCGACGCCGCCCATCGGCTGGTTGATTTGCGTGAAGTGAAACAGGCAGTCGTTGATCGTGACGCCTCCCGAGACGGTGCGCGCCAGCACCTCATCGCGCGCGCTGCGTTCCTTGCCGAACCAGTACAGCGCCAGCGGCCGGTCGCGGGCGTTGACGAAGGCGATCGCCTTCCGCCGCATCGCGAGTGCCGAGCACCGGCAGCACGGGCCCAAAGATCTCCTCCTGCATCACCGCCATCGCCTCGGTCGCACCAAGGATCAGCGTCGGCGGGAATTTGCGATGCGCCTTCCAGTTGGGATCATCGGGCTTTGCCGGTTGCAGGATTTTTGCGCCACGCTGCGCCGCGTCCGCGACCAGGCCTTCGAGCCGGGCATAATGCCGGTCGGAAACGATGGAGGTGTAGTCCTCATTTGAGGGATCGGTGCCGAACATGCGCCGCATCTGCGCGCGCACTTTCTCGGCCAAGGCCTGCAACGAGCGCTCCGGCACCAGCACATAATCCGGCGCGATGCAGGTCTGTCCGGCATTGAGCAGCTTGCCGTAGGCGATGCGCTCGGCTGCCTCGTCGAGATCGGCCGAGGCGTCGATGATCGCAGGCGACTTGCCGCCGAGCTCGAGCGTAACGGGCGTCAGGTTGCGCCCCGCGGCCTCCGCGACCAGCCGACCGACCCGCGTCGAGCCGGTAAACATGAGATGGTCGAATGGCAGGCCCGCAAAGCCCGTGGCGATCTCGTCCTCGACGCCGGTGACCAGCACCTCCGCGGCATCGAACTTCTCCCCGACCGCCTCTTTCAGCAGCGCCGCGAAGTGCGGGACCAGCTCGCTCGGCTTGATGATGACCCGGTTGCCGGCGGCAATGGCGCCGATCGCGGGCGCGAGCGTGAGCTGGAGCGGGTAATTCCAGGGCGCGATGATGCCGACGACGCCGAGCGGCTGTGGCATCAGCCGGTTGCGTGCGGGCAGGAGTTGCAGCGCGGTGGCGACGCGCTGCGGCGTCATCCAGGTCTTGAGGTGCTTTGTCGCATGCCGGATCTCGGAGAACACCAGCATGATCTCGGCGATGGTGGTCTCGACCGCCGAGCGGTGGCCGAAATCGGCCGAGATCGCCTGCCGGAAGCGCTCTTCATTGTCGGCGACGACGCTGCGCAGCCGCGCCAGCCGGTCGAGCCGCTCGGCAAGGTCCGGCGCCGGCTCGCTCCGCGACCGCACGATCATGGCGTGCAAGGCCTCCTCCAGCGTCCGCAGCGGGGCGGTCGTCAGGGATTTGTCCACGGCTTTCCTCCCTCGACCGGCGTTCCAGCCTTAATCTTGTTGCCGCAAGCTGGCCCTTTGTGGAACTTCTGGCAAGAGCGCGCGGAACGGAGCCGAAATCCGTCCATCTCCCTGTCATAAAGTCGAAAAAAACGTTCCCGCAGCCCTTTCCAAAGGCACCTCGCCTTGATACATACGCCCCGCACCCGACGGGCACTGCCCCCGGGTTGCCTTCCAAGGAAGCCTTTGGGACGGAAGAAGCAAGCTGCGCGAACAGCGCCGGCCTCAACCGACCGTCCCGGCATTTTGGCGAAGGCGCGCAAGTGTTTAACGCGGGGTGGAGCAGCCCGGTAGCTCGTCAGGCTCATAACCTGAAGGTCATAGGTTCAAATCCTATCCCCGCAACCAAATTCGGATTTCACCGGATCCGATGCGAAAATGGCCCGCTTGATGCGGGCCATTTTTTGTTTGGGCGGAGATTATTGCAGGGCCGTTTGGCCTCGTCGGCAGGCTCGGCTCGGCGAGACGTTGCAGCGGTGCGGACTTCTGGTCGCTCAGTCGAATGTGCAGCTCCCGCAATTCCCGAAGGCGGTTACATCCACCACATTCATCTATCTGCCGATGAATAGAATCATTCCGGCCTCGTTCGGATTGAACCCGCGGGGAAAGACAGTGCGATCATCGTATGTCGCGCCGCTCAGCCTTGCCCCGGCAAGACGTACACCCGTCAAATCGGCGCCCCTGAACCATGTGAGACGCCAGTTAGGCAACTCGCTGACGGCATTGGCACCGGAAAGATCGGCGCCGACCAACTTCGCGTTGGTGAAATCCGCACCGCCGATATTGGCCTGACGCAAGTCGGCACCTGACAGATCAGCTCCAATGAAATCGGTCGAACCGCCTAGATTGTCGAGCCCACAATTGGCACCGCGAAGGTCGGCTCGGCGCAGATTGGCGTCATTGAAGGTCGCGCCGCGCAGATCGCAACGCGCCAAAATGGCGCCTTCGAGCACCGCATCGTGAAACATCGCCCAGTAAAAGTTCGCTTCGGTCATGTCGACGCCAGCGAGCTGCGCGAACATCATGTCGCGGCCCTGCTGCACCGTCCTGGCCAGCGAGCAGTCGTTGGGCGGCAGGCGCACCGTGCGGTCCAGAGGATCATCCTCTTCAGGCAAATCATTGGGATCATCAAATCTAACCATGCACCTCTGTCGCGCGATCTGACGTTTTCGTTCGATCCGGGAGCGATTGCGAAAGATCAATGGCTTGAAGGAGGTTCACTGCGTTCGTGACGCGGGAGGTGCCTCGATCTGATCGCAACTTGAAGCGAATGCCGGTATTGGTATTTGCGCCGCCCCGATACGGAAATGGCCCGCGCGAAGCGGGCCATTTCCGTTTTAGATTCGGCCGCTCTCAAAAGTCCCTGATTGCCTTTCGGTCCCGACCAGCTTCGGGGGTGCTTCCCCGCACACCAAGCGATCAGGCTGAAACTTGATCGTCTTTCCGCCCTCGACGAACTCCGCAGAATTGCGCGGCGTTCCAGCCGACCCACGTCTTCGAGGGTCCCAAGATCAAGGGCCGCACGTCGACAGCACCGATCAAGAGCAGCGAGCTCACCATTCAACGATGCGGTTGTGGCGACAGCGCTTGACCGACACGGAGCTGACGGCGGCGTCTTTACTCCGTGGGGCCCGGAGCGTGCGAGATGCGATTGCTGTGACCCTTGATCAAAGCCGAAGACGGCGAAAGATCAGTCCCTGTACGGGCAGACCATCGTCAGATAGAGCAGGGTTGGCGCCTTGTCCTCGCCGTTGGCATATTCCCACTTGAGCCGGATCTCGTGTCGGTGCGCAAACGCATCGCTGGCTGCATGCGTGATGATGTTCGTCTTCATCGGGATCGGCGGCTCGGAGTTGAAGCATTTGCGGACGCTGGCATCGAGCAGATCGCAGCGAGTCAGCGGAATGACGCCGGGCTCGTCGTTGGAGAGCGGCGTGCAGTTCGGCTGGGTGCTGAGATCGACGCGAGCCCGGCCCTTCTCCTTGTGCCAATACGCAGCGCTCCCATCCGGCCATCTGTCGGCCGGCGTCAGGATCAGGTGGTATTGACCATACTCGAGGGTCGGCAGATGAATATCCGGCGACGCCTTCAGAATGTCCACGCTCCGCTGCATGTTTTCCAGCGGGAAATAATTATCGTTCATCAAATCCTTGAATGAAGCCCCGGTGTAAGTTCTCGAGCCCATCGCCTTTCCCTCAATATTTCCTTGGCTTTGCGAATAGACATACAACTCCGGCAACGCTGATCAGTCTGGCCGACCTCACGCCGTCGAAAATGTGCCCCATCTTTGCTGGGATTGTTTACGCTACCACTCAGGACTGTGCTTCGTCCAGATCGCCAACCGCACCGTGCCCGCTGACTGAGGAGCGAGCGCGATTGCTAAGCGGTTCTTGATAGGTATTGTTGTCGAAAGTTGCGGGTGGATTCTGATCGACAGAAGAACCGCGACCCTTGAGGCGCAGGGATGCATTGCTTCGCATGTCAGTCGGCGATCGATCCGGACGATAGCTGGTGCTCCAAATGCGGGGCCGCAGTGCGCAAGCAGGTCGATCCCGATAGCGAACGTCGTTTTGTGACGATCCTGCGAGCTGATGTCGTGGATTCCACGGGTCTTGTTGCCGAATTGGAGCCGGAGGAGGCCGTCTCGCGCCTCGAGCCGGCGCTGGCAGCGATGAGGGCCGCGGTACGTCAGTTTGGCGGAATTGTCAGCAAGGAGTTGGGGGACGGGCTGGCGGCGGTCTTTGGCGCCCCGATCGCCGACGACAACCATGCACCCTTGGCCTGCCACGCGGCCATCGAGCTGGTCCGGCGTGTAGGCAGCCTTGGCGATCCCGGACTTCAGGTCCGCGTCGGCCTCCACTCGGGCCATGTGGTGGCCTACATGGTCTCCAGCGAGTTTTCCAAGGTTTATGAGATTGGTGGCGCAGCCCAGCATTTGGCCGCGCGGCTGGAGTCGGCGGCTGAGGCAAACCAGATCTATGTGTCGGAAGCCTGCCAGAAGCTAGCAGACGGGCACGTCCGCTTTGATTTTCTTGGTCGCAAGAGCCTGCGTGGCTTCAGCGAAGCCCTGCCTGTGTATCGCATTGTTGGAGCGAGCGATCTTTCGAGTTGGCGGGTGCGGCGTGCGCGTAGCGTTTCCCGGTTCGTTGATCGCACGATGGAGCGGGCGCTGCTCTGGCGTGCCGCGGAAAGGGTTCCGACGAGTCGGCAGACCGTTCTGCTGATGGGCGACGCCGGCATTGGAAAATCGCGGCTTGCACACGAGTTTGTGCAGGATCTTCGGACCGATGGTTGGCTGCTGGTCGACGCCGAATGCAGCCCTAACCTTCAGGGGGCGCCATTCAGCACCTTGAAGCGTCTGGTGCTTTCTATTCTCGAGGCCGTCGCAAAGGACTGCGCTCGCCGTGGAGATCCTCGAGAGGATTTGTCGGCGGTGCATCGGCTTGCAATCGATGCAGTGCTGGATTTGCCCATTTCCGATCCGCGCTGGAGCGAACTGGAGCCTTACGCGCGTGGTCGCGCGATTTCCGAGGCAAGTTGCGCGATCGTGGAAAGCGTGGTCCGTGGAAAGAGCGCCATTCTGCTCATAGAGGACTTACACTGGGTCGATCGAGCCAGCGACAACGTTATTGCGGCGATTGCGTCGCTCCAGACTCCCAATCTGTTCGTGTTCCTGACGAGCCGACCGAACGGAATGCCGGAATGGATCGCGCGTTGTCGTGCCGAGGTCATTGCGATGCGTCCATTGGACGATGATTCAGGATTGGCGATGCTGACCGACATGCTTGGCACATCAGCGACAAATGGCGACTTGAAGAACCGGATCATTTCCCACACGGCAAACGTCCCGCTATTCATCGAGGAGGTCTGCCGGGGCCTGAAAGATAACGGTACGCTGCGCGGTCAGTGGGGCGATCTGGCTCTCGTTCGGCCGATTGAAGAGCTGGGTATCCCCGCGAGCATCCAAGGCGTGATTGCAGCGCGGCTGGATCGCGTGTCGAGGCAGGAGCGCCTCGTCTTGCAAGTGGCTGCCGCATTGGGGCCGCGATCGAACGAAGCGGTCGTGCAGAAGGTCTCGGAGTTGCCTGAAAGCGCCTTCCAAGATTGCCTTGCGGCGCTCGACCGCGCTGAGCTTCTCGTTCGGATCGATAGCGACCTCGAGAACTCGCTTGAGTTTCGGCATGAAATGGTCCGCCAAGTTACGTATGAATCGATGGTCGAAAAGGTGCGCGAGAGCATACATGCGCGCGTTCTTGCGGCTTTCGAGAGCGACGGTACGTGGAGAGATGATCCCGACTCACTCAGTTACCATGCGGTACGTGCCAAGGACTGGCCGAAGGCGTTCAGCTACGGGAGAAGCGCCGCACAAAAGTGTCTTTTGCGTTCGGCATATGCTGATGCGGTCGACTATTTCCAGACGGCGATGAGTGCGCTCGACAAAACCCCGATGACGCGTTCGCGCGAGATGAATGCCATCGATCTTCGGATGGAAGCGCGCATGGCTTTCATCTGGTCCGGCCGGATTGCCGAGTGGGTCGAGCTGGGAAAGGAGGCCGACCGCAGGGCCAACGAGATCGAAGACGTCGGTAGGAAGGTTGCCGCCATGACAGTCATGGCCGGCGGGCAGAACTTCTACGGGACGCCCACCGAAGCTGTTGCTCTCGGTGAGGAAGTTGTTGGTCTTGCCGAGGAAACAGGTAATCCGGGGTGGCGCAACCTCGCACTATACAATCTCGGCCAAGCGTACTTTCTTGCCGGGCGCTATCGCGAGGCAGAGCAGACCTTCGCACGGGCCCGTACTCATCTCTTGGGGATGGAAGCGAGTGCGCCTTTCGCCACGCCCCCGAAATACACACTCCTCCTCTGCTGCATGATGAAGAGCTTCACCCACACCGTCATGGGCCAGCTCGACGCCGCCGAGCAGCTCCAGCGCGAAGCCGCCACGATCGCCGAGGAGACCGGCCGCCCCTACGACCGCGTCGCCGCCGCCTATAGCGGCGGTTGGCTGAAGCTCGGGCAGAACGATCCGGCGGCGGCCGCCGCCATTCTCGAAGACGGTTTTGTCCTGGCGCAGAAGCACGGCATCCGGCTGTTCGTGCCGGTGCTCGCCTGCCATCTCGGCATCGCCTATCTGGAGCAGGGGCTGTTGGAGCGGGCGCGCGGCATGCTGACCGAGGCGCGCGAGGAGGCGAGGGCGGTCGGCTATACCTCGGCGGTGCTGCGCAGCTCGATCTATCTCGCGCTCGTCACCCACCGCCTCGGCGATATCAGGGCCGCGCAGAACATGCTGCGCGAGGCCCGCAACACCGCCTGTCAGCAGGGGTTTTCGGGCCTCGAGGCCGAAGCCCTGTTCGGCGAAGCCATCGTGACCCCGCCATCGGATGCGGCGAACAAGGCCGCTATCTTTGTCGCTCTGCGCGCCGCCATCGCGCTCGCCTCCGACAGCGGCGCGCTGCCGCTGAAGCACAAGGCCGAAGCGATGCTGAGTGCGATGCTGGCGAGCGGCGACGAGTTCACCTGACTCTGCCTCGGGCCGGTCCGCGATGCTGCTGCGGCCGACCTCAGCGCCGCTGCGAGCGAATTGAGGCCGATCGACCGGTTGTACGTCCCCGCGAGCCTCACTTCACGAGCGGGCAGCCGCCATCCTTCAGCGGCCGGAACGCCTGGTCGGCCGGGACTTCGGCGAGAAGCTTGTTGTAATCCCACGGGCCCTTCGATTCCTCGGGCTTCTTCACCTGGAACAGGTACATGCTGTGCACCATGCGGCCGTCCTCGCGCAGCACGCCGTTATCGGTGAAGGCATCCCTTACCGGCAGCGCGCGCATCTTGGCCATCACCGTCTTTGTGTCCTTGGTGCCGGCGGCCTGCACGGCCTTGAGGTAGTGTAGCGTTGCACTGTAGGTCGCGGCCTGATTCATGGTCGGCATGCGCTTGACGCGCTCCAGGAAGCGCTTGCCGAAGGCGCGGGTCTTGTCGTTGAGGTCCCAGTAATAGGCCTCGGTGATGATCAGGCCTTGCGCCAGCTTTAAGCCAAGGCTGTGCACGTCGGAGATGAACATCACGATCGCAGCCAGGTTCTGGCCGCCGGCGACGATACCGAACTCGCCGGCCTGCTTGATCGCGTTGATAGTGTCGCCGCCGCCATTCGCCAGGCCGATGATCTTGGCCTTGGACGCCTGGGCCTGAAGCAGGAACGAGGAGAAATCCGCCGTGTTGAGCGGATGCTTGACGCTGCCCAGCACCTTGCCGCCGGAGGCCTTCACGACGTCACCTGTGTCGCGCTCGACCGAATGGCCGAACACGTAATCGGCGGTGAGGAAGAACCAGGTATCGCCGCCATTCTTGACGATGGCGCTGCCGACCGTGTGCGCGTTGGCATAGGTGTCGTAGGTCCAATGCGCGGTGTAGGGCGAGCAGGATTTTCCGGTGATATCGGAGCTCGCCGCATCCGTCACGATCATGATCTTCTCGTACTGCCTCGACAGCTCCATCACCGCGAGCGCAGTGGCCGAGGTCGGCAGGTCGATGATCATGTCGACGCCTTCGGTCTCCCACCATTTGCGGGCGATGGTGGAGGCGACGTCGGGCTTGTTGAGCACGTCGGCACTGATCATCTCGATCGGCTTGCCGAACATCTGACCGCCAAAATCCTCAATCGCCATTTTGGTGGCCTCGACGTTCCCCATGCCGCCGATGTCGGAATAGACGGATGAGAAGTCGGAGAGCACCCCGATCTTGAGCGGCGCCTGCTGGGCATGAGAAGGGCAGATGGCAAACGCAGCGAGTGCGGCCGCAAATGCGGCGAACATAGTCCGGCACATGGTATTCCCCCTGATATTATAGTTGGTGCACGAATCCAGATTTGCTGCTCCGGAGTGTCAATTCTTGCGTGCTGGCGCCGCGCGGGCCGGCTAATTTGACGCAGCCAATCGTGCCGACTACGTTTGCGCAAACACAAAACGCTTGAATGCGGTGGGCCGGCGGATGCTCAGGCCACCATTCACGCAGGGTAAAGATTCAGGGGGAAGGACATGACCGGCGACACCGCAGCCAGCATCTCGAAAGCGCGCGAGCATTCCATCGGCGATCTCCTGCGCCGCTCGGCGGGCCGGGAGCCGAACAAGCTCGCGGTGAGCTGCGGCAATGTCGGCTGGAGCTTTGCCGAGATGGATGCGATCTGCAACCGGCTCGGCCGCGGCCTGCTGGGACTCGGCGTCAGGAAGGGCGACCGCCTCGCCGTGCTCTCGCGCAATTCGCACGCCTTCGCCGCGCTACGCTTCACCGTGGCGCGGATCGGCGCGGTGCTGGTGCCGATCAACTTCATGCTCAATCCGGACGAGATCAATTTCATCCTGAAGAGCTCCGGCGCCAAGCTGCTCGCGACCGGACCCGATTTCGTCGAGCCCGGACGCGCGGCCAGCGCCAAGGATTGCGCGGTCGAGAAGATGATCTGGCTGCCCGGCGAGGATCCGGCCACGGCGCCTGCGGGCCTCACCACCTTCGACGATCTCCTCGACGCCGACGGCTCCTTCCTGGACGCTTCCGTCGACAGCCGCGATCTCGCGCAGATCGTCTACACCAGCGGCACGGAATCACTGCCCAAGGGCGCGATGCTGACCCATGAAGCCGTGATGTGGCAGTATGTCAGCTGCATCATCGATGGCGGCATGAGCGTGGAGGACAAGTTCCTGCACGCGCTGCCGCTGTATCACTGCGCCCAGCTCGATGTGTTCCTGGGACCGCAAATCTATCTCGGTGCCTCCGGCGTGATCACGGGCAAGCCGACGGCCGACAACATTCTGGCGCTGATCCAGGCACACAAGATCACCTCGTTCTTCGCGCCGCCGACGATCTGGATCGCGATGCTGCGCTCGCCGAACTTCGACAAGACCGATCTGTCCACCTTGCAGAAAGGCTATTACGGAGCCTCGATCATGCCGGTGGAGGTGCTGCTCGAGCTGCAGCGCCGCCTACCCAACGTCAAGTTCTGGAATTTCTACGGCCAGACCGAGATCGCGCCGCTCGCGACCGTGCTGCGGCCGGAGGATCAGCTGCGCAAGGCCGGTTCGGCCGGCAAGCCCGTTCTCAATGTCGAGACGCGCGTGGTCAACACGGCGATGGAGGACGTGAAGATCGGCGAGGTCGGCGAGATCGTGCACCGTTCGCCGCACCTGCTGTCCGGCTATTACAACGATCCCATGAAGACCGCGGCGGCCTTCTCCGGCGGCTGGTTTCACTCCGGCGATCTCGCCACCGTCGACGAGGAGGGCCACATCACCGTGGTCGACCGCGTCAAGGACATGATCAAGACCGGTGGCGAGAACGTCGCGAGCCGCGAGGTCGAGGAGATGGTCTACCGCATCCCCGCCGTCTCCGAAGTCGCCGTCGTCGGCCTGCCTGATCCGCGCTGGATCGAGGCGGTGACCGCGATCGTCGTGGTCAAGAGCGGCGAAACGCTGGACGAAGACACCGTGATCAAGCACTGCGCCGGCCAGATGGCGCATTTCAAGGTGCCCAAGCGCGTCATCTTCGTGGATAGCCTGCCGAAGAACCCGAGCGGCAAGCTGCTCAAGCGTGAGCTGCGCCAGCGTTTCGTTGGCGGCGAGACGCTCGACAGGGCGATCCAGAAGAATTTTGGCTGAGGGCTGGATTGCTTCGCGGCGCTCGCGATGACTGAGAGGAGGAGGTTGCGGGAACCCAATCTTCTCCGCGTTGCGGCCCTCAATACTTCTTCACCGCCGCGCCAAAGGCCAGCCACAGCGCCATAGACGCGAGGCCGAAGCCGCCGAGCAGCAGGAAGGTCGGGCCGTAGCCGATCCATTGCGCGATCCAGCCGCCGAGTGCGGGACTGAGGCTCGCGCCGACGCCCTGCACCGTGATCACGGCGCCCTGGCCGAGATTGATGCGGCCGGTGCCGTTGAGCGAGCGCGCGACCATGCCGGGGACGGCGACAGTTTGCAGTCCGGTGCCGATGCCGTCGAGCACCTGCATCGGCACGACACCCCACCATCCCGTGACGAAGAAGGCAAGCACGCCGCGGACGGGTAAGAACATGAAGGAGACCAGGATCACCGGCCAGTAATTGCGCTTGCTCGCCGCCTTCATCGCGATCAGCGAGGTCACGATCATCATGCCCTGTGCGATCACGATGGTGGTTGCGACGAAGCTCGGGCCGTTGGCCTGGCCGTCGGCCACCGCCGCAAGTCCATAGAGCGGCACGATGGCGGCGTTGCCGAGATGGAACAGCGCGAGTGTCAGCGCCAGCACGAGCAGCGGCTTGTGCTTGAGCAGCATCGTGAGCGCATCCGGCGGAGCTTTGGAATCGTCCTCCTTGCTGCCGCGCGCGGCGCGATCATCGATCGCCTGGGCTGGAATCATCAGCACGCAGGCGATCGCGATGGCGCCGAATATGGCGGCCAGCAGGAACACGGCGACATACCCGAACTTGTAGCCGAGATAGCCCGACAACGCGGCGCCGACCATGTTGCCGGCGTGGTTGTACGCCTGGTTGCGGCCGTTGAGCGCGTTGAAGCCCTTCTGCTTGGCGATGCCGAGCGTGATACCCGTCACCGCCGGCACGATCGCCGCACTCGCCAGCGATTGCGCGACCTGGGAAAAGGTGACGGCCCAGAAGTTTTGCGAGATCAGGATGATCGCGGAGGCAAGGACCACGCAGATGCCGGGGATGACGACCCACATGCGCTTGTTGCGGCTGGAATCGATGAAGCCGCCGATCGGAGTGGTGATCAGCATGCCCGCAACGTTGCCGATCGTCATTGCGGTGCCGATCAACCCGCTGGCCCAGCCGCGCTCCTGCAGGAAGACGCCGACGAACGGTCCGATGCCGGACTGCATGTCGGCCATGAAGAAGTTGAGCGCGAACAGGGGCCAGATACGAGACGGTGAAGGGCGCGATGTCATCGAGACGCTCAACGCAATGTTGCCGATCGACTGGGATCTCGCATGAGGCGGAGACTGCGGGCTCATAGGTGCCCGGGCGGACCAGAACCTAACCTGCGCTCATGACGTTGGTTCCGATCGCCCTTGCGATCGCGGCCCCGCGACGTCATGTCATACTTGCGACGGTCTCAATAGGACTACGGCCATGCCACTCTGGACCTGCGAAACCTGCGGCGCGCAATTTCCGGATAGCGGACATCCGCCCGCATCCTGTCCGATCTGCGAGGACGAACGCCAGTATGTGAACTGGAAGGGGCAGACCTTCATGACGCGCGAGACGGTGGCCGAACGTCACCGCGTCGTCTGGCGCGACGATCTCGGCCTCACCGGTCTCGCCCTCGAGCCGAGTTTCGCCATCGGCCAGCGCGCGCTGCTGGTGCCGCAGGCGGATGGATGCATGATGTGGGACTGCGTGCCGCTGGCGACGCCGGAGGCGATCGCTCACGTCCGCTCGCTCGGCGGGTTGAAAGCGATCGCGATCTCGCATCCGCATTATTATGGTGCGCTCGCCGACTGGAGCGATGCCTTCGGCGGCGTGCCGGTCTATCTGCACGCGGACGATGGCCAATGGGTGACGCGTCCACATCCGTCGATCGTGCACTGGACCGGCGATCAGCATCGCATCTCCAATGACGTGCTGCTGCTGCGCACCGGCGGCCATTTCGCCGGCGCCACCATGCTGCACTGGGCACGCGGTACGGACGGCGCGGGCGCTCTGCTCACCGGGGACATCGCGCAGGTGACGATGGACCGCCGCTTCGTCAGCTTCATGTACTCCTATCCAAACTACATGCCGCTCAACGCAGCCGCGGTGCGGCGGATCGCTGCTGCCGTCGAGCCGCTCGCCTTCGATCGCATCTATGGCGCCTGGTGGGGACGCAACATCGCCAGCGCTGCCAAGGCCGCGTTCGCGGCATCGGTGGCGCGATATATCGCGGCCATCGCCTGAGACCCGGCGCCCGATCGGATTTGTCTTGCCGGTCCATAATAAATGTACTATAAGTACAGTTATTGAGTGTGACGCAATGGCGCGTCTGCTGCTGGCATGATCGATGCATCGCCGCTGCCGCGTCGCGTCGTGGGGGCCGCGAGCGAGAGTGGGACGCACAATGGCTGAGCGCGATTATGAGATCTTCGAGGCCGGCGACGTCGTGCTCCAATCCGGCGTCGTCTTTCCGAAGCTGAAGCTCGCCTACAAGACCTACGGAACGCTCAGCCCGGCCAGAGACAGCGTCATCCTCTATCCGACCTCGTTCAGCGCGCAGCACTTCGACACCGAGTGGCTGATCGGGCCTGACGGCGTGCTCGATCCCTCGCGCTATTTCATCGTCATCCCGAATCTGTTCGGCAACGGCCTGTCATCCTCGCCGTCGAACTCCGCCGCGCCGTTCCCCGAACTCAGCTATCACGACGCCATCGCCGTTCAGCATCGCCTTCTCGCCGAGCGCTTCGGCATCACAAAGCTCGCGCTGGTGTATGGCTGGTCGATGGGCGGCATGCAGGCCTATCACTGGGCGGCACTGCATCCTGATATGGTCGCGCGTGCCGCGGTCGTCTGCGGCAGCGCGCGTTGCGCGCCCTACAACTACGTCTTCCTGGAAAGCGTGAAGGCCGCCTTGACCGGCGATCCCGCTTTCCGGGACGGCCGGTTCGTCGAAAGGCCCGTCGCCGGCTATCGCGCCATGGGACGCGTCTATGCCGGCTGGGCGATGTCGCACGGCTTCTATCGCGACGAGCTCTGGCGCGAGGCCGGCTTCACCTCGCTCGAGGACTATCTCGTCCGCGCCTGGGATGCGACTTTCGCGCGGCGCGATGCCAACGATCTCCTGGCGCAGATCGGCATCTGGCAGCGCGGCGACATCAGCCGGTGCTCGGCCTTCGGCGGCGATCTCGATCGCGCGCTCGCCGCGATCAAGGCGCATATGCTGCTGATGCCGGGCGCGACCGATCGCTATTTCGACGTCCGCGACAACGAGGACGAACTCGGCAAGCTGATCAATGCAAAGTCAGCCGTGCTGCATCCGATCCCATCGCTGCACGGCCATCGCGCCGGCAATCCCGTCAACAATCCCCGCGACCAGGCCTTCATCAAGGCCGAGATCGCCGGGCTCCTCCGCAAGTAAGACAGGCACCCGATCATGACTGATGCAACCGTTTCCGAGTCCGGCCATCGCCTGAAGCCGCTGAGCCCGGCGATGCTGCGCGAACTGTCGGCCCGCTCCAATTTCCAGGGCGCGGTGCGCAGCCTTTGCCATTACGGCGTGGTCATTCTGGTCGGGTCGTTGATCTGGAAAGTCAGCTCGAGCTATGGCGTCCTTTGGGCGCTGCCGCTGATGGTAATACAGGGCTATTTCGTCGCCTTCCTGTTCATGGCGGTGCACGAGACCGCGCACAAGACCGCGTTCAAGAGCCGCGGCCTCAATCTCACGGTCGGCTATCTCTCGGCCTTCATCATCGGGCAACCTTACGAATATTACTGCTTGTTCCACTGGGACCATCATCGCTACACCCAGGATCCCGAGAGGGACCCGGAGCTGATCGTCGGCGTGAAGCCGAAATCCGACACCCAGATCGTGATCGCCTATAGCGGCTTGCTCCAGGTTGCGGGCCGCCTCCGGCTGATGCTCGGCCATGCCGTCACCGGCAACGTCACGGTGCCCTGGATCCCCGAGAACAAGCGCGCCATTATCGTGACCGAAGCGCGCGTCTATGCCGCCCTCTATGTTCTGCTGCTCGCGCTCTCGCTGTGGTTCTCCTCCGCGCTGCTGCTCATGGTCTGGGTCGTTCCGCTGGTCATCGGGCAATTCTTCCTGCGGCCCTATCTCTTGGCCGAGCACACCGGTTGCGATCGTACCCGCAGCGCCTTCCAGAACACCCGCACCACCTATACCGCTGCCATCGTCAAATGGTTCGCGTGGAACATGCCCTATCATGTCGAGCATCACGCCTATCCCTCGATTCCCTTTCACGCATTACCGAAACTGAACGAGATCGTCGACGGCGAGATCGTCCATCGCGGGCGCGGCTACATCAGGACGACGCGCGAGACCTGGGCGTGGTTTCGCCGACAGCGGCAGGCCGGCTGACACCAAAATCGCTTGAACGAACGCAAAACCCCGGCCGCAATGCGACCGGAGCTTTGTCGTGAACGCGAGTTATCAGTAGATCCCGTAGGCGCAGACATTCACGACGCGCACGCGCAGGCCGTGGCGGGTCCGGACGACGCGCTCCTGGTAGCAGTTGCTGACGCCGGTGTTGACGTAGATGCCGCCATAGCCCCAGCCCGGGCCCCAGCCATGACCCCAGTGATGGAAGCCGTGAGCCGAAGCGGCGGTGGGCGCGAGAGCGGCAGCGCCGAGCGAGCCGGCAGCGATCAGACCAAGAGCGAGCTTACGAAACATCTTCATTCTCCAGTTTGGCGCGAGGCCGTTGTTGTGTCCCTGCGTCTGCGTCGGCGCGAGCCGCGAACTCGTTCATGGCGCGAGGGAAGAATCGTGTTTCAGGATTGTTTCGTCGCTGCGGCAAATGTGCCGCTGTCAGGCTCTTCGTACCGCGCGATAGCGCACAGCCATCGCCTGTGTCAGCTCGGCCATCTTGTCGCGGAGATCGGCGGGTTCCAGCACTTCGGCCTCGGGCCCGAGCCGCAGCAATTCGGCTGCGGCGTGCCACGACGTCTTGCCGACCGGCAGTCGCGCAATGCGCCAGCCGTCTGCGTCGGCCGTCTCATCGAGCTGCGTGCGTGTCTTGACGTAGGGCTGGCTCAGCGCGTCGAGCAGCTTGACGCCGAACGGCGACAGCCGCACGATCGCGACGTTGGGATGCATCTCGGCCTCGAGGCGAAGTGTCGCGGCCTGCCAATAGGCGGCGAGATCGAAATCGGCGGGGCGATCGAAGCGGTCGTCGAGCGCCGTGCAGTCGAGCACGCGCGCGACGCGATAGGTTCGCACGCTGCCGTCGACTTGCCCGGCGAGGTACCAGCTGCCGCCTTTCAGCACGAGGCCGAGCGGGGCGACGCGGCGCTGCCTCTCCGCGCGCCAGCTCTGGTAGCGGATCTTGATCAGCGTGCCGCGCAGGACGGCGCCGGCGATGCTGCGCAGGTGCTTCGGGTCTTCCGCTTCGCCGAACCAGCCCGGCGCGTCGAGGTGAAAGCGCTCCTGCATCCGCCCGGCGTCCTCGCGCAGATTCGCGGGCAGCGCCGCCATCAGCTTGTTCTGCGCGGCGATCATCGCCGCGTCCAGCCCGAGCGCTGCGGCCGGGCCGGGCAATCCCGCCAGGAACAGCGCGCCGGCCTCGCTCTGCGACAGCCCGTTCAGCCGGACGCGATAACCGTCGAGCAGGCGATAGCCGCCTTCCGCGCCGCGGTCGGCGTAAACGGGAACGCCGGACGCGGCGAGCGCGTCAATGTCGCGATAGATCGTGCGCACCGACACCTCGCAGGCCTCGGCGAGCTCGGGCGCGGTGACCTGTCCCCGGGCCTGGAGGGTGGTGAGGATCGACAGCATCCGGCTCGCGCGCATGATCCCTTAAACCATACCTGACACAAGATGTCAGGTATGGTCCGCTACAAGCTGCGCCGTTGCCAACCCGCCAGATGGAGAGTGCCATGACCGATCCGATCCGCGTCACCCTGTTCTATTCGCCGCAGACGCGCGCCACCGGCACGCGGGTGCTGCTGGAGGAGCTGGGAGCACCTTACGATCTCCATATTCTCAACATGAAGGCCGGCGAGCAGCGCAAGCCCGCCTATCTCGCCATCAACCCGCTCGGCAAGGTGCCGGCGGTTCGCCACGGCGAAGCGCTGGTGACCGAGCAGGTCGCGATCACCATCTATCTCGCCGATCTGTTCCCGCAGGCTGGGCTGACGCCCGCCCTGAACGATCCGCTGCGCGGGCCTTATCTGCGCTGGATCGCCTATTACGGATCGTCGTTCGAGCCGGCCCTGATCGACAAGTTCATGCAGCGCGAGCCGGCGCCGATCACGCAATCGCCCTATGCCGATTACGACACCATGCTGGGTGCGCTCGAGGCCCAGCTGGCGAAAGGACCCTATCTGCTCGGCGAGCGCATGACGGCGGCCGATATCTTGTGGGGCGTCGCCTTCAGTTGGACCATGATGTTCGGCATCGTCCCGAAGAAGGACGTCTTCGTAAGATATGCCGAGCGCATGACCGCGCGGCCGGCGTTCCAGCGCGTCACCGCCGCCGACGCCGAGATGGCGGCGCAGCATGCCGCTGCGGCGGGTGGATGAGAGTTCAAAACCGCGGTGCTCTCTTTTCGGCGAACGCCTTGATGCCTTCCTTGATCTCCTCGCCGCGCATGCTGTCGCGGTGGCGCTGGTCGGCGGCTTCCTCATCGAGCTCACCGCGGGCGAACTCGTTGATCGCGCGTTTCATGCCGCGCATCGCCTGCGGCGCGTTGCCGGCGAGGAGGCCAGCGAGCTTGTCGACCTCCTCGTCCAGGAATTCCACCGGCACCATCGCGGTGAGATAGCCGATGCGCAGCATCTCCGGGGCGCTGATCTTTTGTGCGGTCAGGAACAGCTTCTTCGCATTTTCCACGCCGAGGCGGGTCACGTAGCGTTTGATACCGCTCGGGTAATAGTGCAGCCCAAGCCGCGCCGCCGGCATGAACATTTCCGCGGTATCGACGCCAATGCGGAAATCGCAGGCGAGCGCGAGGTCGGTCGAGCCGCCATAGACGCCACCATTGAGCCGGCAGATCGTCGGCACGCCGAGATCCTCGAGCCGGTTGACGACCACCTCGAAGGCCGAGCCCGCGCTCTGCTGCTCGCTGGCGCTGACAGCGCGTTCTGCCACCGAATTGAGATCGTAGCCCGCGGAGAAGGCGCGTCCGGTGCCGGTCAGCACCAGCACGCGAATGTCGCGATCGGCCTCGACCCGGTCGAACAGTCTCGTCAATTCGCCGAGATCCTCCGCCTGGAGCCGGTTGAGATGCTTCGGCCGGTTGAGGCGGATGGTGGCGCGGGCGCCGGTGATCTCGAGCAGGGGGCTGGATGCCGCCTCGGCTGTGTCCGACATTCTTGTCTCCATTACTTGTTCTCGAGCGCACGCCGTTTTGCTTCCGCGTCGATAGTTTCGGCGAGATCGGGATGCCGCGCCATCAGCACGCGGAAATCGACGAGGTCGAGCACCAGAAGCCGCGACACTTTCGTGGTCGAGACGTTCGCGCCGCGCTTGTTGTTGCCGAGCAGCGCCATCTCGCCGAAGAAGTCGCCTTCGCCGAGCTGCACCTTCTTGCCGGGCAGATCGACCTCGACCTCGCCGGCGGCGATAAAATACATGCAGTCGCCTTGCGCACCTTTGCGGATGACCGTGGTGCGCGCCGGCAGCTCGATGGTGCGCAGCATGTGGGTGACGTCGGCGATGGCCGCGGGTCCCAGGGTCGCGAAGAACGGTACCTTGCTGACGGACTCCCAGGTCTTGAGGAAATTGTCGCGCCGCGTCTCCGCGGCGAATCCGGTCGCCAAAATACCGGTCCAGAGGCCGAACACGCCGAGGCCGGAGATCATCACCAGGGCCGCCACCAAGCGCCCTAGCGGCGTGACCGGCACGACGTCGCCATAGCCGGTCGTCGTCAGGGTCACCACCGCCCACCACAGCGCGGCCGGTACGCTGCCGAAGGTCTGCGGCTGCACGTCGCGCTCGAGGAAATATTCGGCGACGGAAGCGAGGAAGACCACCATCAGGAAGATCACGAGCACGCTGAGCAGCGGCCCCGATTCCAGCACCAGCACGCGGCGCAGCTGCCGCAGGCCGGGAATGCCCGGCACCACCTTCAGCACCCAGAGCACGCTGAGCAGCCAGGCCGTCTTCGGCTCAACGCCGAGGAGAAGCGCGACCGGCACGGCCAGCGCCCCGATCGCGTCGACGATGCCGGCGGAGGAGGACACATAGAGCGAAAGACGCCCCTGCCGCGCCATGTGGCGCAGCCGCACCAGCCATTCGAACACGAAATAGGCGAGGCAGGTCCAGAGCAGGGCGTCGACCCAGCCGCGCGCCTCTTTGGCCTGGCTGTCCGTCAGCAACACCATGCTGAGCACGCCGACGATCACCGCGACATAAGCCGCCTTGGTCATGTTGCGGCCGGCCGTGGCGGCCGTGAACTGGGCCAGAGCGGAGATCAGCGGCTTGGACATGCGGGAAGGCTATTCGGTCTCGGGGCAAGTCTCGAGGCCCCGGTTGGGACGTCGACACCAAAGTGCCCGCCCGGGCGGAGGCCGTCAACGATGGCGCAGGCCGTTTTGCAGGCGCCGCTGCGCCGGGCCTTGCCGGTCCGTGCCGCCATCGCTGGCGGAGTGGCTATCTGAAGTGTGGCGGCTCGTCGTAGCCGCGACGGCTGCTGAAGAACAGCAGTACCATCAGCCCGACGCCGACGATGACGGAAAACCCCGCACCCAGCGCCAGCGCCACATAACCTTCAGTCGGGATCGGCTCACCTTCGACCGCCATCGCGGAATAGGCGAAGTAGCCGGCCGCCGCAAGCATTGCCAGAAGGAGGGTGATCAGGAGTGCACGCATGCCGCGTTCTCCGGTTGTAACTGAAAGCCAACGGTTGCGGATGGGCAGGGTTCCAGACCGCCGGCTCACGATCAGGCGGGACATCATAGCCTCAGTGCCGTGCCCCGGGCGCGGCGCAGCACGTATTGATGGCAGCGCATGGTGTGGTGGGTTCCTGGGTCCCGGCTCGGCGCCGCAACGCCTTCGGCATTGCAGCTTGTCCGGGACATGAGGGTGGTGGGTTGGCCCAGCCCGGTGGATCAGGCGCTCTGGGCGGTCTTCACCACCACGACATTGCTGTCGTCCAGCGGGGCCGGGCCGGCATCGCGCGCGGTCTTTTCAGCTTCGCTGGCATGACGTTTCAGATAGTCGCGGCGCATGCCGATTTCGTCGCGGACGAATTCGTAGCCGAGCTTGAAGGTGTCGAGCCCGTCGGTACTGATCGTGCCGTCTCTGAGGCCGATCACGGCGCCGCGCAAGATGGCCTCCAGCTCGTCTTGGAGGCATTCGAGCTGATCCAGCGAGTGGGCGTGCTCGATCCGCTCGCCGATATCGAGAATCGCAGTCGAGAGCTCGCTGGCCTTCTCCGGTGCGATGCGGGTGATCTTGGCGTAGATCGCCGCGAAGATCGAGCCGATGACGCTGAGCGCGGCGGCGCCCAGATACATCATGTCGCTGTACTTATCCATGAACGACTTGGTGTCGTCGTTGATGTAGTCGGCGGCGCCCCGATGCGCGATCACGAAGGCGTCCTTCTCGACGGAGGCTGGCTCTATCCTGGTGGCAAAGCCGTTGTCGAGTCCGAGTGCGGACTTGTTCTCGTAAATGGTGCGTGCGAGCTCGCCGGCGGTGGTCGGGGACATCCTGGATTGTGCGACCAGCAGCCATTCGAGCCCGATCGTGTCGAGATCGTCGTCGGGAATTTGCGGCGAGGTCGACAATGTACCCGCTGTCAGCGTCTCGTCGGAAATACCCGGGAATTTGCGCGCCAGCGCCTTGGCCTCGTCGATCGCGTTCAGCGTGAAGCCGCCGCGTTTGGCGGCTTGCTCATAGGACTTGTCCCGCACCGCCTTCGAAGCGTGGACGATGGCGACCACTGCGCCGAAGCCGTTTGACGGCGCAAACAGCTTGTCGAGTGTTGTGCCCTGCGGCGCCATCTGGATCTTCGCAGCGTCAGGGCCGTCGGGAACGTCGAGGATGCTGCGGACGAAGGCGAGCGAGGCTTCGTTCTCGGCGACGACCGCGACCCTCTTCTTCTTCAGCTCGGCGAGCGACTTGATCTTCTTGTTGCCGGGACCGAGCAGGAGCACGAGGTCGTGCTCGAGGATCGCGAGTGTGCGCGCCCGCAGCGGTACCCTGGCATCTGTGCGCAGCACGGTGAGGTCGGCTTGCCTGCGGTCGAACTGGACGACCGCCTTGGCGTTGTCGGCGTTGCTGACGATCTTGATCCGGAAGCGCGAGGCGTTGTTCTTCAGGAGAGCAGCGAGCTTGGCCGCGAACAGTGCCTCGTCGCTGTTGGGTCCACCGACGGCAAAGGTGAGCGTTTCCGAATTGTGCACCAGCGTGCGGCCGGCCCAGACGGTGGCAAGCGACAGCAGCAGGGTCAGCACGACGTAGAGGAAAACCTGCTGCTGGTTGGTCTTGATCACCTTGGTGCGCCGGGGCGGAGGCACGGTCGGCGATGCGGTGGGGCCTTCAGTACCCATGGCAGCACTCTGGCCTTACTCTTTGATGGCGGGTAGTGCGCTCATGGGCGGACGCCCCGTAATTCGTAAACGCCTGAAAAAAAGAACGATATTCTCTAGCGGCGATGATAGCGCCGGGCTAGCGGAATGCAAAGTTCGAGCCGGAGGGTAACCTTACCCGATGTGGCCGCGGCTATTGGTCATCCTATCACGTTAGCCACAGTTGGCGATTTTCCGGTTCCACCCGGCTGCATTCCGCCGCGGGAGATGTCATAAATCACGCGTCCCGGCGATTTGACCGGTCCAAGAAGAAGTCGCGCTGAACGCTCCAATTCTTCTCGTCACGTCAATGAGGGCGTCAGCTTGTCGTTTCCAACCATGTTATCGGCGATTCCGGTTGAAGCGCTCATTGGCTGGATGTTGCTGCTCACCTTCAAGCACATCATTGCCGATTTCGTTCTCCAAACCGCCTGGATGGCGCACGGCAAGGACCAGAAGCATGGCTGGGCCCTGCCGCTTCTGGTGCACTGCCTGGTCCACCTTGCCGTTGCGCTGCCCCTGATCGTGATCGTGGCGCCAAAATTCTGGTTCGTGGCCTTCATTGATTTCGCGATCCACATCACGATCGACCGCGCCAAGGGATTCGTCTCCGCCAATTTCGGCGTCGACCTCGCGCATCCCTGGTTCTGGACCCTGATCGGAGTCGACCAGGCGCTGCATCACCTGACCGGCTTCGGCCTCTCCATCTTCATGGCGGCGAACTGAGGGCTGCGCAGTCATTCCGGGGCGGTCCGCAGGACCGAACTATGGAGCGCAATTGCGCTCCTGAGAGAATCTCGAGATTCCGGGTTCTCGCTTCGCGATCCCCGGAATGACAGCAATCAGCAAAGCCCGCCCTCCTGATTCGCGGGTCACGCGCAACTACCCCGGACGACTGCCGCCCGGCGTGGTTAACCTTTCGTTAGAGAATTGCGCTGCATCTTCCGCACACGAGGGAGAACTGCAATGTTTTCAAGCCGCGACACCTTTGAAGGCGATTTCTGCCCGGTCCGCGACGAGCTCCTTGGCGAGATGTATCGCGCCAGCGAGAGTGGCCTGCCGAGGCTGGTTGAGAGTGTTTCCCCTGATGTTCGCGCCAGGCTGGCGCTGTTCTGCTACCGCCGCAGCCATCTGCACTCGCTGGCGGTCGCGATCGCAGCAAGCTGCAGCGAGCGCGACCTGATCGAGAACGGCGGCCGCGTCGGCTCGACGCTCTACACGCTGTCGCGCGAAGGCACGGCGAAATCCTCATCGTCGCTGTCGGGCGGGCGCAAGCCGATCACGCTGTCGACCAAACCGCTCTCGGTACTCGCACCGCTCGATGACGAGCTCGACGACGAGATCAGCGAAGCCGTTCCGGCCTAAACGGCCTCTATCATCGGCAACCCGAACTTCCGCCGCGCCATCGCGCATTCGGCATCGCCCGGCATGCAGGTGCGGCACACGTCCGGCCGCACTTCATAGATGCCGCAGGCCGTCGCTTTTCCGATTTCCCCCTGCAAGGCCGCGCAGCGATCACCCTCGCAGCGCATGCCGGACTGGCGCGCGTTGACCAGCGCGTCGGGAATCGCGGCAAGCTCCTCGTCGCTCTCGATCGAGAAGCGCGGCCAGTTCTCCGAATAGCTGCAGCAGGCGCCGCAACCCTGGCAACAGCTCGACAGGTCGATCTCTTCCATCGTCCTCACGTATCCTTTGGCGGACCCCAGACCAGGCTCTGCCGCCATCTTGCGCGCAGCACGTCGCGCCGCTCCGGATATTTCTCGTCGAGATAGGTCGCCTCGACCACGCGATCGGTGCGGAAGCTGCGGAAGTCGCCGCGCAGCTCGCACCAGGCTGCCAGCAGCCGCACCGCTTCGAGATAGCCGACCGAAATCGGCCAGATCACGCGCTCGCTGGGGCGGCCTTGCTCGTCGCGATAGCGCAGCATGATCTTCTTGCCTTCGTGGATATGAGTGCGGGTGCGCGCCATGTCCAGGCGGTCCGGCTCCCTGTTCCAGCTCGGCCGCGCCCGGCTCGCCGGCTCCAGCACGAAGGGCCGCAGGCGCTCAGGCACGGTGTCGGCGATCTTGGCCATCAAGTCTTCGGCCGCGCGCGCCAGAGCGGAGTCGGCGTGGCCTGCGACCCATTGCGCACCCAGCACCGCCGCCTCGATCTCGTCGGGTGTCAGCATGAGCGGCGGGAGGTCAAAACCCTTTTCCAGGATGTAACCCATCCCGGCCTCGCCGCGGATCGGCACGCGCTGGCCGATCAGGGTTGCGATGTCGCGATAAATGGTGCGCTTCGAGGTCTCGAGCTCGGCTGCGATCGCGTCCGCCGTCAGCGGCTTACGCGTGCGCCTCAGCACCTGGATGATTTGAAACAGCCGGTCGGCGCGTCTCATGACAGGTCTCTTATCGCTGCTTTTTCTCGGTGGTCTTTCTCAGAAGGCGGCGTGCGGCTGCTGACAGAATGTTGGCAGCAGGTGAGTTCTATACCGGGGCAACACATCGACTGAAGAGGATTTGTCCATGATCATTCCAACCCATTTCGGCCCGGCCGGCCCGTTGTGGCGGAGCCAGCCTTTCCAGGTGCAGGCGTGGCAGGCTTGGGCATTCAGCCGCCTCGTTTCGCTCGATTTCACCATTGTCGACCTCCGCCTTGCGCTCGGGACCGCCGTGACGCGTTCGCTGGTTCATGCCGCGGATGCGCTGGTCCGCCATTTCATGGGGCTCGCCTGGCGAGGGGCCCGCTTTGCAGAAGATATCACGGCTGCTGCCACCATGGTGGCAGCAGCAGACCGCTAGGTTCCTTCTCGTTCGACAGGTTCAGGAGAGCTCGCATGATCACGCTTTACGGCTTTGGCGCTGGCTTCGGCCTGCCGGAAATCAGCCCCTTCGTCACCAAGACGGAGGTGCAGCTCAAGATGGCGGGGCTGCCATACCGGAAGGAGCGGGCAATGCCGCCGGCTTCGCCCAAGGGGCAGCTGCCTTTCATCGACGACGGCGGCGAGGCGGTGGCCGATTCCACCTTCATCCGCGCCCACATCGAGCGCCGCTACGGCTTCGATTTCGATGCCGGCCTCTCGTTGCAGGAGCGTGCGCAGGCTTGGGCGTTCGAGCGCATGATCGAGCATCACGTCTACTGGGCGCTGGTCGGCGCCCGCTGGGTGGATCCGGTCAACTTCGCCAAGGGCCCTGCGCATTTCTTCGACGGTGCGCCGGAGCACAGCCGCGAAAAACTCCGCGAGGACGCACAGTTCCGCATCGCCGAGAACTATCTGCTCTCCGGCCTCGGCCGCCATGCGCCCGATGACGACGTCGATCTCGCCGTGCGCTCGCTGTTCGCGCTGTCGGTGCAGCTCGGCGACAAGGCGTATCTGATGGGCAACAAGCCCTGCGGCGTCGACGCCACCGCCTTCGGCGCACTCGCCGGGATCTTGACGCCATTCTTCGAATCTGGACTGCGGCAGCGGGCCGAGGGATTTCCAAACCTCACGGCGTATGTCGACCGCATGATGGACGATTACTATCCGGAGTTCGCCTGGACCCCGCTGCGGCAGGCGGCTTAGCGCTTGCAAGTCGGTTATTCGTGAAGCGCCGAACTCCCGACATCGTCATGGCCGGGACAAGCCCGGGCATGACGACCCAGGCGGCAATTTGATCCCGAAGAAGAACAAAAGAGCCGGCCCGATGGGCCGGCTCTCGTCGTCTCAAAACTGTCGCTCTGCCTACTTCACCAGCGAGTACTTGCCGTTCTTCACCGTCAGCAGGATGCGCGAGCGCTCGTCGAGGCCGTAGCGGTCCTTTTCGGTGAAGTTGTAGACGCCTTGACTCGCTGCAAGCTCCTTCTCTGACAGCAGTGCCTGACGAATCGCTTCGCGGAATTCCGGCGTTCCGGGTTTTGCGGTTTTCAGCGCGGTGGGGATCACGCGCTTCAGGATCTCGAATGCATCGTAGGAATGGCCGGCGAACTGGCTGCGGCTGTTCGGACCGTACTTGGCTTCATAGGCCGAGTTGAGCGCGAGGCCCGGCTTCTTGGTGGCAGCTTCGTCCGGCTGGTCTTCGGGGTCCATCACAGGACCCGAGGCCATCAGCACGCCCTCGGCCGCTTTGCCGGCGATGCGGATGAAATCCATGCTGGCCGCGCCATGGGTCTGGTAGATCAGGCCCTGATAGCCGCGCTCGCGCAGCTCGGTCTGCGGCAGCGCGGCGGCGGTGCCGGAGGCGCCGACCAGGATGGCGTCGGGATTGGCCGCGACGAGCTTTAGCACCTGTCCGGTCACCGAAGTGTCAGGACGGGCGAAGCGCTCCTCGTCGACGATGGTCATGCCCATCGGCACCGCCTGCGCCTTGAGGTCGTTGAACCAGAGATCGCCGTAGGAGTCCGAATAGCCGATATAGCCGAGCGTCTTCACACCCTTGGCTTTCATGTGGTCGTACAGAACCTTGCCCACGATCGGAATCGGCTGCGGCATTGCCACCGACCACTTCATGCGCTCCGGCGTGATCGGGAAGGGTGCCAGACCAAAGTGCGGGATGCCGGCTTCGTTGGCGACGTTGGAGACCGCGATCGTCGGCGGCGTCAGCGCCGAGCCCATGATGATGTCGGCCTTGGATTCGGTCACGAAGCGCCGGGCGTTGGTGGTCGCGGTGGTGGGATCGCCGCCGTCGTCGAGCACGATCACCTTCAGCGGCACGCCGCCGATCTCCTTGGGCACGAATTCCAGCGCGTTGCGCTCGGGAATGCCAAGCGCCGCGCCCGGTCCGGTCGTGGTGGTGGTGATGCCGATGGTGATTTCGCTGGTCTGGGCCAGCGCAGGCAGTGCCGGCAGCGCCAGTGCGGCCGCAGTGATGGCAGCGGTCAAATAAAAGCGTTTCATCTATTCCTCCCTTGACGTCGTTCTTTGAAAGCAGAAATCGGGGGCCAATTCAGCCCCCTCTTTTGGTGATGCGGCGATTTAGCGTCCCGTGAATTTGGCGACCATCTCCGGCGGAAACGGTGCCGATTTCAGCTTGTCGGGGTTGGCAGGATCGCGGCCGACCAGGACGCGGGTCTCGAACCCCTCGATCGCCAGCGCCTCGCCCTTGTAGACGTCGTGCTTCACCTCGAAGCTCGAGCGCTTGATGCTCTCGATTCTGGTTTCGATGGTGATCCAATCGCCATAGGTCGAGGGGATGTAGAACTTGGCCCGCGTGTCGACCATGGGAATGCCCACCAGGCCGTACTTGCGGACCAGGTCCTGCTTGGAGAAGCCGGCGACCTCGAACAGGGTCGAGGTCGAATCGTCGAACATCGCGAAATAGCGCGGGTAATAGACGATGTTGGCAGGGTCGCAATCACCCCACTGGATCTGGACCTCGCGCCGGTTCACGAACATGGCTTATGCATCCACTAGCGCTGTGCCACGCCTCTCCCGGAGGGAGAGGTCGAATTGCTCCTTGCGATGCGCAGCATCGTCAAGAGCAATTCGGGTGAGGGGTTACGGTCCCTCGATAGGGCAGGGCCCCTCACCCAGCGCTGCGCGCCGACCTCTCCCGATGGGAGAGGTAAGGTCGAGGTCGCTGTTGCAATCCCGCTCATCAATTTACTTCGGCGCCATGCGCAGCGAGCCGTCGAGGCGCACCACTTCGCCGTTCAGATAGGCATTCTCGACCATGTGCAGGGCGAGTGCGGCGAACTCGTCGGCATTGCCGAGCCGGCGCGGGAAGGGGATCGCGGCAGCGAGCGAGTCCTGGGCTTCCTGCGGCAGGTTGGCGAGCAGCGGCGTCAGGAACAGGCCGGGCGCAATCGTCAGCACGCGAATGCCGAACTGCGCGAGCTCGCGCGCGATCGGCAGCGTCATGCCGACGATGCCGCCCTTGGACGCCGAATAGGCGGACTGGCCGATCTGGCCGTCATAGGCCGCCACGGAGGCGGTGTTGATGATGACGCCGCGCTCGCCGCTCGCCTGCGGCTCCAGCTTGGACATCTCGGCCGCGGCGAGGCGCAGCATGTTGAAGGTGCCGATCAGATTGACCTTGATCACCTTGTCGAAGTCCGAAAGCGCCATCGGACCGTCACGGCCAACGACGCGTTTTGCCACGCCGATGCCAGCGCAGTTGACCAGCACGCGCGCCGGGCCGTGGGCCTTCGTCGCCTGCGCGATCGCGGCTTCAGCGGACGCGGCATCGGAGACGTCGCAGGTCACGGCCACGCCCTTGATCTCGGCCGCAACCGTTTCGGCAAGCTTGGTATTGAGATCGCACACCGCGACCTTGGCGCCCTGCGCCGCCAGCTTTCGCGCGGTGGCCGCGCCAAGCCCTGATGCGCCGCCGGTGACGATGGCTGCCTGATCCTTCAACAACATGGCGTTCTCCTTTGGTGATGATTTCTCAAGCGACCGATATCACACGGTCCGACGGATTGGCAGCGTAGAGCTCGTCGATCAATGCGGTGCGATGTTCCAGCACGGCGCGCTGGTTGATCGAGCCCTTGTCGGTGACCTCGCCCTTGTCGATCGACAGCGGCGTGTCCATCAGGATCGCGCGCGTGATCCGGGTCGAGGAGCCCGTGGCCTGGCTGAGGAAACCGGTCAGGCGCTCGCGGAAAGCCTCGCGAACCAGCCGGTCGCGCGTCGCGACGACCAGATCGTCGGCCGGCAGCGTCGGGTTGATCAGGCGGCAGCCGTCGAGATCGAGCACGACCAGCGCGCAGATCTCGTCGCGGTTGAGGCCGGCGATGACGACGTCGCGCACCAAGGGCGCGCAGGCCGCAACGAAGCGCGCGCGCAAGGGGCCGACGCTGACCCAGGTGCCGCTCGCCAGCTTGAAATCCTCGCTGACGCGTCCGTCGAAGTCGAAGCCGGCGTTGAGATCATTCGGGTCGGCGGGCTTGAGCGCGTCGCCCATCTTGTAAAATCCTTCCTCGTCGAAGGATTTTGCGGTGATGTCGGGCTGGCGCCAGTACCCCGGCATCACGTTCGGTCCCTTGGCGCGCACCTCCAGCTTGCCGTTGTTGGGCACCAGCTTGGCCTCGTTGCCTGACACCGGGAGTCCGACATGACCGGAGCGGCTGGTGCGCGGATTGACCGACATGAAGAACGGTGCGGTCTCGGTGGCGCCAAGGCCGGTCAGCATCGGCACGCGATAGCCCTTCTCCTTCACCGCGAGCTCGTCGAGACTATTCCAGACGAACGGCGATAACGCGGCGCCCGAGAAGAACATCGCGTGCAGCCGGTCGAAGAACTTTGCGCGCAGCCCCTGGTCCTCGCGCAAATAGGGCAGCAGCGATTCGTAGCCCTTGGGCACGTTGAAATAGACCGTCGGCGAAATCTCCTGGAGATTGCGCACGGTCTCCTCGATGCCGCCGGGCACCGGTTTGCCGGCGTCCAGATACATCGAGCCGCCATTGTAGAGCGTCAGCCCGATATTGTGGTTGCCGCCAAAGGTGTGATTCCACGGCAGCCAATCGATGATGACGGGCGGCTCGTCCTTGAGGAAGGCGAGCGTTTCGCGCAGCATCACCTGATTGGCGCAGATCATGCGCTGGGTGTTGATGACGGCCTTGGGATTGCCCGTCGAGCCCGAGGTCAGCAGGAATTTTGCGATCGTGTCGGGGCCGATCCTGCTATGGACGTCGTCGAGGTCGCCGCGGATCGGCGCGGCCATGAGGTCGGCAAGCAGGGTGACGTCGCGGCCCGGCACGCTGCCGTAGGACGCGGCGATCTCGGTGCCGAGCGAGACGTTGGCGGCAAGCGCATCGGCGAACTTGTCGGCGTCCTCGGCGAAGACGAGGCCCGGCGTCAGCAGCTTCATCAGGTAAGATAGCTTGCCGTAATCCTTCGACACCAGCGAATAGGCCGGCGACACCGGGCAGAACGGAACGCCTGCGTACAAAGCGCCGAAAGCCAGCAGCGCGTGGTCGATCGAATTGCCGGAGAGGATCACGACCGGCCGCTCCGCCGACAGGCCGCGCTGGATCAACGCGGAGGCAATGTGCCGGCTCGCGGTGAGCAGCTCGGCATAGGTGATCTTGCGCCAGCCGCGGCCGCCTTCACGTTCGGCCATGAAGACGCGGTCCGGCGTGGTCGTGGCCCAGTGATGCAGGCGATCGGTGATGCGGACCGGATAGTCGCCGAGCGGCTGCTTGGGCCTGAGATAGATCGTGCCGTCTTCACGCCGCTCGATGTTGACGACGGGATCGCCGAACGAGATCGGCCGCAGCGGGAAAGTGCTCGCGCCGCGCTCCATGCTGGAAGAGGACGGCTGCGCACTCATGACTTCGGCTTCACCTTTGCGGTCTTGTGCTCGAGGAATTCGCGGATCCTGCGCTTTGCCTCTTTATCGCTCTGCGCGACGGTCGCCATCAGCGACTCCATCAACAGGCCGGTCTGCGGATTGGCCTCGGCGATCATCGGCAACGCCTGGAGCACGGCGAAATTCGTCAACGGCGCGTTGGACGCAACCTTGGTCGCGAGCTCCAGCGCCTTGCCGAGCCCGTGGCCGGCCTCGGTCAGGTATTGCGCGAAGCCGTAGGACGCGCCTTCGGTCGCGCTATAGACGCGGCCCGTCAGCATCATGTCCATCATCCTGGCAACGCCAATCAGCCGCGGCAGCCGCACCGAGCCGCCGCCACCGACGAAGATGCCGCGCTGTCCCTCCGGCAGCGCGAAATAGGTCGAAGGCTCGGCGACGCGGATATGCGCAGCACAGGCAAGCTCCAGCCCGCCGCCGATCACGGCGCCCCTGAGCGCCGCGATGACGGGCACGCGGCTGTACTGGATGCGGTCGAACACCCGATGCCACATCTGGGAATGGAGCAGGCCGCCCGTGGCGTCATGCTCGGTCAATTCGGACAGGTCGAGACCGCTGGAGAAATGGTCGCCGATGCCGTGGATGACGACCGCGCCGATGTCCTCGGGCAGGTTCGCGAAACACTCGCCGATTTCCAGGATGATGCCGTCATTGAGCGCATTGCGCTTGGCGGGCCGGTTCAGACCCACGGTCAGAACCCGGTCTGCCCGCTCGATCCGGAGTAGCCCGGAGGCGCCCGCGTTCGCGGTCTCGGCGTTTCCCTGTGTCATTTGCGTCCTTGTCAGAATAGTTATGTTGTATAACGAATTTTGAGGGAGTCAATATGGGACAGGGTTCCCGCCCCAAGGGGGCGAGGACAGTGGCGACGGCCGCGCCGCGTCTTTGGTCGCAACACCCCGTCGCTAGCCCATCGCCACTCCGTCGCCCTTGGCGCCGTGCTCGCGCTGGTCGAGCCACAGCGTGCCGAGTGCAAACGCCAGCCAGCCGAAATCGTAGGCAAAGCCCATGATGAGGACGATCCCGCCGGGAAGCGGTCCGACGGCGGCACGATCGACGAACTCCGCCAGGTTCGCGGCCGGCGTCGGATGGATGGCGATCTTGCCGTAATAGGCGACCGCCTGGATGACGAGGATCCAAACATAGTTGCGACGCAGCCGCCGTCCTGCGGCGCGGACGAACGAGATGTGGTGACGGGGTGCGGTGTAGTCGCGCGCGAGAATGGCCTGCCAGGTATCGTCGTGTGCTTCGCCCGTGAACATCGGGGCGTAGAAATTCTTCTCCAGCCAGCGCGCGCGAGCCCGCCAAACGTTGAAATAGCGATAGCGCCGCGCCTCCATGGCGAGGAACACGGCGACCAGCAGGCCGACGAGCACCATCGGCAGTGGCGATGCTCCCGGGGTCGAAAAAGTCGTCGACAGCGCGATCCCCATCGTGACGATCGCCCAGTTGGTCGTGTTGTCGAGCCGCGTTCGCCAGATGGTCGAGCGATAGACCTCGCCGCGGTAGAGGTGGGCAATAGCGCCCATTTCGGCAGGATCGAAGCGGTGCTGCGGGCTCGAGCCGCTGGAAGCCATGAGGGACATGGTGGCACTCCCCTGGTCTGCGCAACCTTGCGCCGGACCATCCTGAAACCAGCCGAGCCCTGGGTCAAAGGCGGATTGCGATCCGACTTTCACGTCGCGTCGGGCGCACGTCTGCCTTCTCGCGGTGCGTTTCACTCGTTGTGCCAGACAGCGCTCCCTCGAAATGCTTGGAGGCGCAGGGTAGCTAGCCGCCGGCTGGTACCCGCGCCCCCTGTGCGCAGTTGAGGTATTGCTACTATCGGTTGCAGGAAATTGAATGCCTGCGGGCCAACTTCGTTGGCCGTCCAAGGGACGCACGGACTCCCTCACATCACCTGATGCACGTCGATCACCACGCGGTCCGCATGGCGCGCGGCGGAGGCCACGAAGATGTGCTGCATCAGCCAGCGATACATCTCGTGACCCGTCTCGAATTTCGGTACGGTGCGGAAATAGATCAGCTTCGGATCGACCGGCTCGCCGTGCTTCAGCTTCTGCAACAACTCGACCGGTCCGAAGCGCATGCCCTTGTTCTCTACATAGACGATTGCGCCATCGTCAGTCTCGAAGGCGTATTTCGCCTCCAGATCGATCAGCTCGTTGGGACGGATTGTCTGGAAGTCCGCGCCGAACGGCATCACCTTCCCGATGATGGTGCCCGTCACCTCGCCGCCGATGATCGGGATGATGCGACGAACGCCGATGCCGGTCTCGCCGGCGGTGATGACGTCGCCGATGCGCGCTGTGATGGTGAATACGTATTTGGTCTCGAGAGTGGGGGTCATCGATCACTCCAACTGTCATGTCAGAAGGCGCCGGCGTCTTCGCCTCTCCCCGCAAGCGGGGCGAGGGGGCTCACCGCCGTTGTGGCGACTGTCCAGCCTCAAAACGTCAATGCGCCATCATGCGCGTCGGCAGCCAGGTCGCCAGCAGCGGGAAGGCGATCAGGATCACGAGGCGCACGAGATCCGTCGCCACGAACGGGATCACGCCCTTGAAGATGGTGGAGAACGAGACGTCCTTCACCACGCTTTTGATGACGAAGACGTTCATGCCGACCGGCGGATGGATCAGGCCGAGCTCGACCGTCATCACGATGATGACTCCGAACCAGATCGGGTCGAAGCCGAGATGCATGATCACGGGGAAGATGATCGGCACGGTGAGGATGATCATCGCCATGGCGTCCATCAGGCAGCCGAGCACGAGGTACATCACCATGATCAGCGCCAGCACGCCGTAGGGTCCGAGGCCGAGCCCGGTGAGGAATTCAGTGACCTTCTGCGGCGTCTGAGTCACCGTGAGGAAATAGCCGAAGATCAGCGCGCCGATCAGCACGGTGAACACCGCGGCCGCAGTGCGCGTCGCCTGCAGCAGCGAGGCCAGCACCTTTTCGCGGTCGAGCCGGCCGGTCAGCACGCCGATGATGAAGGCGCCGGTGGCGCCGACGCCGCCGGCTTCCGTCGGCGTGAAGCGCGGCAGGAACGGCAGGCCATAGAGGCCGCCGATGACGAAGACAAACAGCAGCACCGGCGCCCAGATCTCCTTCAACCCGGCAAAGCGCTCGCGCCATGGCATCACCTTCCCCTTGGGCAGGAAGTCGGGCCTGAAATAGCCGATCAGGAAAATCGTGATCATGTACATGGTCATCGCCAAGAGGCCCGGGATGATGCCGGCGATGAACAGCTTTCCGATGTCCTGCTCGGTGATGATGCCGTAGACCGCAAGCACGGTGGAGGGCGGCAGCATCGCGCCCAGCGTGCCGCCTGCCGCGATCACGCCGGTGGCAAACGATTGCGGATAGCCGAAGCGGCGCATCTCCGGGTAGGCGACGGCGGAGAAGGTCGCGGCGGTCGCAACGGACGAGCCGCAGATCGCGGCAAAGCCGCCGCAGGCGCCGACCGTGGCAATGCCGAGCCCGCCGCGCAGATGTCCGACGAAACCGTTGGCGGCGCGGAACAGCTCGCGGCTCATGCCGGAATGGGAGACGAACGAGCCCATCAGCAGGAACATCGGAATGACGCCGAAGGTGTAGTCGGTCACGGTCCGCATCGAGGTCTGGCCGACCAGTTTCAGCGCCGGCGTCGCGCCGACCAGATAGGAGAAGCCGGAGACGCCGACGAGGCCCATGGCCATGCCGACGGGCACGCGCAGCAGCATCAGGAGAAATAAGGAAACGAAGCCGATAACGGCGACGGCATCGGTGCTCATGGTTACTCCGTCGCCTTGATCTTGGGGTCGTGCATCTCTTCGGGGTGGAAGATCAGCCGGTAGGTGCGGATCGCGATCAGCAGCACGGCGGAGACGTCGCCGATCCAGGCGACCGCGAAGAACGGCCAGGTCGGCATGTGCATGTCGAAGGTCTGGACATTGTCGTTGTAGGTGCCGCGCACCTTGTCGAACAGCGTCCAGGTCTGCACGGTGACGACGAACAGCAGCACCAGTGTTGCGAACACGTCGATCCAGCGCTGGTAGCGCGGACCGACATTGCCCCAGACGAGGTCGACCGTGATGTGGGTTCCGCGATAGGAGGTCGCCGCGATGCCCCAGAAAATGAGGATGCCGAGCAGCATGCGGCCAATGTCGAAGCTGTCGGGGATCGAATAGTTCAGCGTGTTGCGCAACAGCACCGACAGGAAGATGTCGAGCGCGACGAGGCCGACGAAGCCGGCCGCGATCCATTCGATCGAGTCGATCACGCGATCCATCCAGGCGCGCTTCATGGGGTGGTCCTATCGAGTGGCGTCATTTTGGGCTCAGGTCTCGCTGCGCATTTCGCCTCTCCCCGAATTCGCGCGCAGCGTGAATTCCGGGTGAGGGGGACTCTCCGCGAGTCTATCTGTCAGCAACTTTGCGGAAGCAGCCCCTCACCCCAACCTTCTCCCCGTAAGAACGGGGAGAGGGGGAGAGAGAGCCTGCCATCGCCTCACTCCGCGAGCGCGTTGTACTTTTTCAGCGAAGCCTTCAGATCCGCCAGCGCCGCGTCGGGATCGGCGCCGGCCTTCTTGGCGCCCTCGCCCCAGGTCTTGACCAGCGGTTCGGCGGCCTTCTTCCAGGCGGCGGTCTGCTCAGCCGTCAGCTTGTAGACCTCGTGGCCGGATTCCGCCTTCACCTTGTCGATGCCGGCATCCTCGAACTTGCCCCAGTGCTCGCCGACCGCGCCCGCCATCTCGATCGAGCAGTTCTTGTCGATCGCGGCCTTCTGCTTGTCGGACATCGCACTGTACTTGTCCTTGTTGATCACGAACACGAAGGTCGTGGTGTAGAGCGGCGCCTCCATGTCGTACTTCGTCACCTTGTCGATGCCGAACAGCACGAGGGAACCCCAGGGGAAGGTGACGCCGTCGGCGACGCCGCGCTCGATGATGTCGCGGACCTCGGGCGCCGAGGACTGCACGTTGGTGCCGCCGAGCGAGGTCACGAAGTTCGCCATGGTGGCGTGGGCGGGGCGGATCTTCATGCCCTTCACGTCCTCCGGGTTGACGATCTTCTTGGTGCGGGAATGGAACGAGGAGGGCGAATGGACGAAGGCGAGGCAGTATTTGACGTCCTTCATCTCCTTCTCGGCATATTTGCGATACCAGGCGTCCAGCCCCATCGAGCCGCCCTTGGCGTCCGAGATCAGGAACGGCAATTCGCCGGCGCCGATGATCGGGAAGCGGCCGGGCTGGTAGCCGGGATTGACGTAGGTGACGTCGGCGATGCCGTCGCGCGCCATGTCGTAATGGTCGAACGCCTTACCGAGCTGCTGGGCCGGAAACACCTTGCCGGTAATGGTTCCGCCGGAATCCCTGTTCACCGCGGCCACCCAGTCTTCCAGCGATTTCTGCAGCGGGTGCGACGCCGGCACCCAGTGCGAGACCTTCAGGTCGAAGGTCTTGTCCTGCGCGAGCGCTGGGCTCACGCTTGCTGCCAGCAGCAACGCCAGACAGGCTTTTTTCATCACGCGTTCTCTCCCTGTTTTCGACGGCGGGCTTCGATGGCCCGGTCTCGTTAATTAACATGTTATCTAATCGACCGGCACGTTCAAGCCGGAACTGACGCGCGCCTTGCCGCGCCATCTACGTCAGCCATGTTGCATGGGTTTGTCGCTGCTCGGACGACGAACGCTCCCCTTTTGCCAGACCGTTATATGATATAATTATCGTCTGCGGGCCTTCGCCACAAGCAGGCCGCGACGAAGCCTACAGCATCGGGAGGAGCAAGTATTGCGGACAAAAGTCGCAATCATCGGGGCCGGACCGGCCGGATTGTTGCTTGGGCAACTTCTGCACACATACGGCATAGACAACGTCATCCTGGAGCGGCAGAGCCCGGACTATGTGCTCGGCCGCATTCGCGCAGGTCTCCTGGAAGAAGGAACCGTCGCACTGCTCGATCAGGTCGGCGCTGGGGCGCGGGCCCATGCCGAAGGCCTGGTGCATGAAGGCATCGAGCTCGCCTTTTCCGGCAGCCGTCACCGCATCGACATGAAGGGCGCGACCGGCAAGACGGTGATGATCTACGGCCAGACCGAGGTCACGCGCGACCTGATGAATGCGCGGAAGGCTGCGGGTCTCGTCTCGGTCTATGAGGCCAAGGACGTGCAGCCGCATGATTTCGACGGCAGTCACCCGCGCGTGACCTACGTCAAGGACGGCGTCACCCATACGCTCGATTGCGATTTCATCGCCGGCTGCGATGGCTTCCACGGCGTCAGCCGCGCCAGCGTGCCGTCTTCGGCCATCGAAGAATTCGAGCGGGTCTATCCGTTCGGCTGGCTCGGCATCCTCTCGGACACGCCGCCGGTCAGCCATGAGCTGATCTACTCCAACCACGCCCGCGGCTTTGCGCTGTGCACCATGCGCTCGACCAAACGCAGCCGCTACTATGTGCAGTGCGCGCTCGACGATCATGTCGATCAATGGCCGGACGACCGCTTCTGGGACGAATTGAGACGCCGGCTCGACCAGGAGGCGGCCGATAGCCTGGTCACGGGACCCTCGATCGAGAAGAGCATCGCGCCCTTGCGCAGCTTCGTCGCCGAGCCGATGCGCTTCGGCAAAATGTTCCTGTGTGGCGATGCCGCCCACATCGTGCCGCCGACCGGCGCAAAGGGATTGAATCTCGCCGCCAGCGACGCGCATTATCTGTCGAGCGCCTTGCGCGAGTTCTACGACGAGAAATCCAGCGCCGGCATCGGCGCCTATTCCACCAAGGCGCTGGCCCGCGTCTGGAAAGCCGTGCGCTTCTCGTGGTGGATGACCTCGATGCTGCACAAATTCCCCGACACCGGCACCATCGGCGCCCGCATCCAGCTCGCCGAGCTCGACTATGTCACGCAGTCCAAGGCCGCGATGACTTCGCTGTCGGAGAATTACGTGGGACTGCCGTTTTGAGACGGTGCCCGCCCCACAATAGGTGTCATGTCCCGGCTTGATCGGGGCATCCAGTACGCCGCGGCCTCTCGGTGTCGACGCGCCGCCTCTGGAATACTGGATCACCCGCTTTCGCGGGTGATGACAGTCTTGAGAATTTTGCGACAGCGTCGCCATTTCAAACACTCGCGCAAATCCCGTTTAAAACTTTGTAGGCGGTGAAACCGTCATTCACATCGCGTTCAATGGCGGCAGCCAACGACACGCGAGACAGCCATGACCTCCACTGACATCCCCGCCGGCTTCGAGCCGCATTTCCGCAAGGCGCCGCTCACCGATCCCTGGGAGCCGCTCTATTCGAAGAAGACCGAGAAAGGCGTCACGGTGGGGCTGCGCCTGGCAATGCCGCACACCAACGCGCGCGGACTGATCCATGGTGGGCTGATCGCGGCGCTTGCAGACGCCGCCATGGGCTACAGCTGCGCCCACGCGACGAACTGGACGACGTCCTTCGTCACCATCTCGCTCTCGGTCGACTATGTCGGCGCGGCCGAGATCGGCCAGTGGCTCGCGGTCGAGGGCGACGCAATCAAGACCGGCAATACGATCTGCTTCGCGCAGTGCCTGATCAAGGCCGACGACGCCGTGATCGCGCGCGCCAGCGGCACGTTTCGCGTCGTGCCGAAGAAGGGGTAGCCGCGCTCTCGTGTCCCGACTCTGCGCCGCTGCGCGCTTGTCCGGGACACGCCTTACCCAAACCGCCACTCCGCCGTCTCCACCACGAGATCGATGAACGCGCGCACCTTGGCCGAGAGCAGGCGCGAGGTTGGATAGACGATGTGGATCGGCAGCGCCGGCTGTTCGTATTTCGCCAGCACGACTTTCAAGCGCCCGCGCTTCAGCCCCTCGGCCGCCTGATAGGCCAGCACCCGCGTCACGCCGCCGCCGGCCGCGGCATATTGCAGGGCGGCGTCGGCGCTGTTGCTGGTGAAGCGCGGCGACGGCGTCACCTCGATGTCGCGGCCGTCCTGCACGAAGTGCCAGCTGGCGGACGGGCCGAACTGGATGGTCTGATGTTCGCGCAGCGCCTCCGGCGTCTTCGGCTCGCCATGGCGCTTCAGATAGCTGGGCGCGGCCACCACGATCCGCCGCATCTCGCCGACCTGGCGCGCCACCAGCGAGGAATCGGCGAGATGGCCGATCCGCACCGCGGCATCGACGGCGTCTTCCACGAGATTGACGAGGTGATCGGAGAGCCTGAGCTCGGCGGCGACCTCAGGGTAGCGCTTGAGATAGGCGGTCATGACCGGCCCGACATGCAGCCGGCCGAAGCCGACCGGCGCCGACACAACCAATCGCCCAGTCGGCCGGTTGCGCTCCTGCCGCGCCGAGCCGTCGGCCTCCTCGACATCGGCGAGGATGCGCCGCGCGCGCTCCAGATAGCGCGCGCCGACGTCGGTCAGCGTCACTTGGCGCGTGGTCCGCTGCAGCAGGCGGGCGCCGAGATGCTCCTCCAGCGCCGCGATCATCCGTGTCACCACCGACGGCGACAGGCGCAGCTTGCGTGCCGCCGGCGCAAAGCCGCGCAGATCGGCGACAGTGACGAAGACGTGCATGGCGTCGAGGCGGTCCATGGCATTATTGCATATGCCGCAATGATGAAGTGTCAAGCGGCTAGATTGTTCTAGTCGGCGGAAGCTCCATCTTGATCGACGAAGACGCAGAGATGCGCCGGAATTTTAGGAGAGGTTCCGATGACCACCGCAACCCACACCTATGCCAGCGACGTCGCCTTCTCGCCGGCGGTGAAGGCGATCCAGGCCCGCAAGGGCTCGCGTGAGGCCTATGCGGATAGCGAGCAGCGTGGCTGGCGCACCGAGGTCGACGATAACCTCGCCGCGTTCCTGGCCGACGCCAACAGCTTCTACTTCGCCACCGCCTCAGCCGAGGGCCAGCCCTATATCCAGCACCGCGGCGGGCCCAAGGGCTTTCTCAAGGTGCTGGACAAGCAGACGCTGGCATTCGCCGACTATGCCGGCAACCGGCAGTTCATCACCCAGGGCAATCTCTCGGAGAATCCCAAGGCCTATATCTTCGTGATGGACTACGCCCATCGCCGCCGCGTGAAGATCTGGGGCGAGGCGCGCGTCGTCGAGGACGACGAAGCGTTGACCACGTCGCTGATGCCGAAGGGCTATCGCGCGCGGCCGGAGCAGGTCATCCTGTTCAAGATCGCCGCCTGGGATACGAATTGCCCGCAGCACATCCCGCAGAAATTCGACGCAGGCGATGTCGCCGCGGCGCTCGCGGCGAGGGACCAGCGGATCGCGGAGCTGGAGGCGGAGCTCGCGGCGTTGAAGGGGGAGAAGGGGACGGGAGCGTCGTAACGCCCTGCTTACTTACCCTCCAGGGGAGGGTAAGAGTCACAACACGCTCGCGCCTTCGTGCTGGAAGCCGAGATAGCTCGCCGCCACGCGCTCGTTCGCGGCGATGTCGCTGGCCTTGCCGCTGAGCACGAACTCGCCGAGCTCCATCACATAGGCCTGGTCCGCGATCTTCAGTGCGGCCTGGGCGTTCTGCTCGACGAGCAGCACGGAAACGCCGCTGGCGCGCAGCTCGGTGACGATGCGGAAGATGTCGGCGACGATGATCGGCGCGAGCCCGAGGCTCGGTTCATCCAGCATCAAGAGCTTCGGCTCGCCCATCAGCGCCCGGCCCATCGCGAGCATCTGCTGCTCGCCGCCGGACAAGGTGCCGGCGAGCTGCTTGCGGCGCTCCTTGAGCCGCGGAAACAGCGCATAGATCCGCTCGATCGAGGACCTCGCCCGGCTCCGCTCGATGCGGAAGGCGCCCAGCTCGAGATTGTCCTCGACATTCATGGTCACGAACAATTCGCGGTGCTCCGGGACGAGACCGAGGCCCATCGCGACGCGGTCCTCGATGTCGAGCCGGGCGAGATCCTGGCCGGCAAAGGTGACGCGGCCCTTCAGCGGCAGGATGCCCATGATGGCGGACAACAGCGTGGTCTTGCCGGCGCCGTTGGCGCCGACGATGGTGACGATCTCGTTGGTGCCGACCTCGAGCGAGACCGAGCGCACGGCCTCGACCTTGCCATAGGCGACATGCGCATCGGTGACGGACAACAGCGCGCTCATGCCGCCACTCCGAGATAGGCCTTGATCACTTCGGGATTGGTCTTGATCGTGGCGGGCGTGCCCTCGGCGATCTTGGTGCCGAAATCGAGCACCACGATGCGGTCGGCGAGGTTCATCACAAAGCCCATGTCGTGCTCGACCAGCAGCACGCTCATCCCGCCGTCGCGCAAGTCACGCAGCAGCGTCGCGAGGCGCTGCTTCTCCATGTGGCGGAGGCCCGCGGCCGGCTCGTCGAGCAACAGCAGCATCGGATCGACACACAGCGCGCGGGCGATCTCGACGATGCGCTGCTGGCCGAGCGAGAGGCTGCCGGCAAGCTGGTGCATCTGCTCGGCGAGGCCGACGCGCTCGATCTGGCGCGCGGCTTCCGCGAGCAGCTTGGCCTCATCAGCGCGGTCGAGCCGCAGCATCGAGGAGATCGGACCGGAATGGCCGCGCAGATGCGCGCCGATCGCGACGTTCTCCAGCACGGTCATGTCGGGGACCAGCTTGACGTGCTGGAAGGTCCTGCTGATGCCGAGCTTGACGATCTCCTGCGGCGGCGCGTTGTCAACCTTCCTGCCGAGCACCGAGATCGAGCCTGATGTCGCCGACAGCACGCCGGTGATCAGGTTGAACGTCGTGCTCTTGCCGGCGCCGTTCGGACCGATCAGCGCGACGATCTCGCGGGCCTGGACGTCGAAGGAGACGTTGTTGACCGCGACCACGCCGCCGAACTGTTTTCGCGCTTTCTCCACCTGAAGCAGAACGCCGGACTCGCCAACCGTGCGGGCGCGATGTTCCAGCTTCAGCGAGGTGTCAGGCTTCCTGCCACCCGTGCGCTCGGGCAGGAACGATATCAGCCAGGGCCACAGGCCGCCGGGCGCGAGCTGCAGCAGCGCCACCAGCATGATGCCGAACACGATGGTCTCGACCTGGCCGGAGCCGGGCAGGATCAGCGGCAGATAGCTTTGCAGCACCTCTTTCAGCACCACGACGATCGCCGCGCCGAGCACGCCGCCCCAGACATACCCGGCGCCGCCGACCACCGCGATGAAGAGATATTCGATGCCGGCCTGTGCGCCGAACGGCGTCGGGTTCACCGCGCGCTGAAGATGCGCGTAGAGCCACCCCGAAAGCCCCGCGAGCACCGCGGCATGGATGAACACCAGGAGCTTGGCCCGCGGCGTGTGCACGCCGAACGCCTCGGCCGCGACATGGCCGCGCCTGAGCGCGCGAATGGCGCGGCCGGTGCGGGAGTCCAGCAGGTTCATCGTCAGCAGCGCCGAGACGATCACCGCGACCCAGATCGCGTAGTAGATCGAGCCGGGCGAGAGCATCTTGAACGCACCGATCGACAGCGGCGGGATGGCCGAGATGCCGTCGTTTCTCCCTAAGAATTCCAGCTTGCTGAAGAGATAGAACAGGCCAAGCCCCCAGGCGAGCGTGCCGAGCGGCAGATAATGGCCGGAGAGGCGGACCGTGATCAACCCGAGCAGCACCGCCAGCGATCCGCTGACCACGAGCGACAGCGGCAGCGTCAGCCACGGCGACAGGCCGTAGGCCGTCGACAGCACCGCGGTGGTGTAGGCGCCGAAGCCGACGAAGGCGGCTTGCCCGAACGAGGTGAGGCCGCCGACGCCGGTCAGCAGCACGAGACCCATCGCGACCAGCGCCGCGAGACCGATATTGTCGAGCAGCACGATCCAGAACGGCGGCATGCCGGGGACGAACGGGATCGCCGCCATGAGAGCTGCGAAAACGAGAATGGGAAGCCGGCTCTGCATGCGCGTCAGTCCTTCTCTTCCTCGACTGCGGGAGCGGCGAGCGAGCGCAGCAGCAGCACGGGGATCAGCAGCATGAAGACGATCACCTCCTTGTAGTTGGAGGCATAGAAGGACGAGAACGCCTCGACGATGCCGACCACCAGCGCCGCGGCGGCGGTGAGGGGATAGCTGACCAGCCCGCCGATGATCGCGGCGACGAAACCCTTCAGGCCGATCAGGAAGCCCGAGTCGTAGTAGAGCGTCGTGATCGGCACGATCATGATGCCTGACAGCGCGCCGATGACCGAGGCCAGCAGGAAGGCGATCTGCCCCGACAGCGTGGTGCGGATGCCCGCAAGCCGCGCGCCCAACCGGTTCACCGCGGTCGCGCGCAGCGCCTTGCCGTAGAGCGTCAGGCCGAAGAACAGCCAGAGGGCGACGATGAAGGCGATGGTGATGGCGTAGACGGTGATGCTCTGGCCGGTGAAGCGCAGCGCGCCGGCAGTGAAGGCGCCGGACAGCACGGCAGGTCCGCGTTGGCCTTCGGCGCCGAAGAACAGCAGGCCGAGGCCTTGTAGCGCGAGATGCACGCCCACCGAGGCGATCAGCAGCACCAGCACGGAGGTGTGCGCCAGCGGCTGGAACGCGATGCGGTAGAGATAGAGGCCGATCATCGCCACGATCACCAGCGACAGCGCGATGCAGACCGGCACCGGCGGCTTCTGCGCGGCGAAGTAGAGGGTCAGCGCCAGCACGATGGAAGGCAGCACGATGTTGGTGATGAAGCTGCGAACCACCAGCCGCGCATGCAGCGCCCTGCGCGCCACGAACAGGTCGAAGGCGAAGGCGCCGATGCCGAGCGCGAGCGCGAGCTTGGCCGTGCCCGGCATCTGGCCCGCCGCCAGCGAGGCATAGGTCAGCGCGCCGTAGGTGACGAATTCGCCCTGGGGAATGAGGATGACGCGGGTGACGGCGAACACCAGCACCAGCGCCAGGCCGAGCAGCGCATAGATTGCGCCATTGGTGATGCCGTCCTGCACCAGGAACAGCATGATGGTGGTATTCAAGACCGGACGCTCCCCCTAATCCGGACCGGTCCTCTCGATTGCGGTGGACGGTCCGCTCACAGCCATTGAAAAACGCATGCGATATTTGATATGGTCCATAACAATTATCAAATATAACATCAAGGGTGGGAAGCGACCCCTCCCGAATTTAGCGGGATTACGAGCACGAGGCGATGACCGTTTCCAAAACCGCTGAAAAGACCTCCGAAAAGCCGGCTGACGCGGCCAAGGGCCGCAAGGATGCGGCCGAGCCGCAGAGCGAAGCTCTCCAGCTCGGCGAGCTATCCGAGCAGCTTGGCTATGTCCTGAAGCGGGCGCAGCTCAAGGTATTCGAGAACTTTCTGCGCTGCATGGCCTCGCTGCAGCTGACGCCGGCGCAGTTCTCGGTGCTGCTGCTGGTCGAGAAGAACCCCGGCCGGAACCAGACCGAGATCGCCTCCACCCTCGGCATCCTCAGGCCGAATTTCGTGGCGATGCTCGACAATTTGGAGAGCCGCGACCTCTGCGCGCGGATCCGCTCCACCAACGACCGCCGCTCGCACATCCTGGTCCTGACCGACAAGGGCAAGGCCGTGCTGGCGCGCGCGAAAAAGCTCGTTGCCACCAAGCACGAGGCCCGGTTGAACGATCTGCTCGGCCAGGCCAACCGCGAGGCCCTGATCGCGATGCTCGCGAAGATCGCGAACGAGTTTTGAGCCCCGCGGCTACCGGCGGTGGATCCTCACTCTCTGCCGTCATCGCCCGCGAAGGCGGGCGATCCAGTACTCCGAGACGGTTGTGATTTGTCGATAAGCCGCGGCGTACTGGATTCCCCGCTTTCGCGCCTCAATCCACCAGGATCACGCGGATATCATTCACATTGGTCAGCGTCGGCCCCGGCTGCAGCAGATCCCCCGTGGCTTCGAAGAACGTCGTCGCGTCGTTGTTGTCGAGATAGGCCTGCGGCTGAAGCGCCAGCGCCTTCATCTTCGCAAACGTCGCTGCGTCGATCAGCGCGCCGGCGGGGTCGGTGGGGTGGCCGGCACCACCATCGGCGCCGTCGGTGTCGCCGGCGAGCGCCGAAATGTCCGGCGTATCCTGGAGCAGCTCGGCGAGCGCCAGCGCGTATTCCTGGTTCGGTCCGCCGCGGCCATGGCCGCGCACGGTCACCGTGAGCTCGCCGCCGGAGAGGATCGCGACGCGCTTGCCCTGGGCGCGGGCTTGCAGCGCCAGCCTGGCATGATCGGCGGCGACCTCGCGGGCCTCGCCTTCGAGATCGGCGCCGAGATCGATGGTCTCGTAGCCGGACTGGCGCGCGAGCTTCACCGCGGCGTCCAGCGATTGCTTGGGCCGCGCGATCAGCTCGAAATGCGCACGCGCAAACGCCGCGTCACCCGGCTTGCAGCTCTCGTTATTGGGATCGTCGAGCGCGCGGCGCACCGCATCGTCGACGTCGAGCCTGTACTTGGCCACGATCGCGCGCGCATCCGCCAGCGTCGTCGCGTCGGGCACGGTGGGGCCCGAGGCGATCGCGGAGGGCTCGTCGTGCGGCACGTCCGAGATCGCGAGCGTGACGATCTCGGCGGCATTCCTGCCGGCGCGCGCCAGCCGGCCGCCTTTGATGCGCGACAGGTGCTTGCGAACGACATTCATCTCGCCGATCGGCGCACCCGAGCGCAGCAGCGCCTTGTTGACCGCCTGCTTCTGCACGAAGCTGATGCCCTCCACCGGCGCGATCCAGTTCGCCGAGCCGCCGCCGGTGAGCAGCACCAGCAAGAGATCGTCGGGCCCGGCCTCGCCGGCGAGCGCCAGCGTGTCGGCGGCGCCCTTCAGGCCGGCCTCGTCGGGCACGGGATGACCGGCCTCGACCACGCGGATGCGGCGCGTCGGCACGCCGTAGCCGTGGCGCGTGGTGGCGATGCCGACCAGCCGCTCCGGCGCGAGCTTGAGCGTATCGAGATAGTGCCGCTCCGCCGCCGCGGCCATCGCGCCGGCGCCCTTGCCGGCGGCAAGACAGATCACGCGTCCCTTGGGGGCAGGCCGCAAATGAGGGGCCAGCACCACGTCGGGATGGGCGGCGGCGACGGCGGCGTCGTAGAGCGCGCGGAGCAAAGGACGGCGGTCGGTCATGGACGATGGCCTTGAGCAGACTGAGGTGGCGGCGACAAGGTCGCCGGCCATCTGCCTACCGCATCGTGCGGCAAAGCGTAAGCGGCCTTTATCATCATTCGATTGTGCAATCGCATGATCATAATCCACGCGCAAGCAAAGCCCCCTGCGATCGTCTCGCGGGGGCTCGTCGTGTGTTTCGCGCTAGCCGCCGGCTTCCGCGTCGATCACGTCGCCGAACAGTTCCCATCGCTCGCCCTTGAAGCGTTGCAGCTGCAGTGAGCTGATCGGGGCGAAGTCGGTCGCCGACGTGTTGATCTTGATGCCGGGTAGCAGCACCTCGGTGCGGAAGTCCTTCAGGCTCGCGGCTTGTTTCATCACATTCGCGCGCGTGAGATCGTCACCGCAGTTCTTCAGCACCTGGACCAGCGTCTGCGCGACGCCGTAGCCGACGATCGTGCCGTTGTCCGTCTTGTCGCCTTCGGGGAAGTACTTCGTCATGAAATCGAGAAATGCCTTCATCCCGGCGTCGTTGGCCCATTGCGCATCGGTGGTGTCTTTCAGATAGGCCGCCGAGATGATGCCTTGCGCGTTCTCGAAGCCGGCGGGCTTGATCACGCTGCCGACCGAGGCGGAGACGTTGTTGAGGAAGTGGATCGGCTTCCATCCGATCTCGGCGTTCTTCTTGATCGCCTGTGCCGCGAATTTCGGCGTGGTGATGTTGACGAAGATATCGGCGCCGGTGGCCTTCAGCTTGACGATGTGGTTGTCGATCGTCGGTTCGGACGTCTCGTAGCTTTCCTCGGCCACGATCATGCTGGCGGCCTTGGCGCCGAGGCCATCCTTCAGGCCCTTGAGATAGTCCTTGCCGTAATCGTCGTTCTGGAACAGGACGGCGATCTTCGCGTTCGGCATCTCCTTCAGGATGTACTTCGCATAGATCTGCGTCTCGCTCTGGTAGTTGGGCTGCCAGCCCATGGTCCAGGGGAAATCTTTCGGATCGTTCCACTTGGTGGCGCCGGTGGCGACGAACAGCTGCGGCACCTTCTTCGAGTTCATGTATTTCTGGATCGCCGAGTTCGACGGTGTGCCGAGCGAGTTGAAGATCAGCAGCACTTCGTCGCTCTCGACCAGCTTGCGGGCCTGCTCCACCGTCTTCGGCGGCGAGTACGCATCGTCATAGCTGATGAAGTTGATCTTGCGGCCGTTGATGCCGCCCTCGTCGTTGACCTTCTTGAAATAGGCGGCTTCGGTGCGTCCGATGATGCCATAGGCGGAGGCCGGTCCGCTGTAGGGCATGATGTTGCCGATCTTGATCTCGGTGTCGGTCGCGCCGGTATCGTATTTCTTCTGGGCTGATGCAGATGAGGCCGAGGCCGCGATGAGCGCGAGCGCCAATGATGCGGCCGCAAGCTTGCCGGTGACAGCAGGCATTCCAATCTCCCTGTTTTTCTTGGTGTGTGCGTCCCTTTTCTTGTCTCGGGTTTTTTGGTGGCGCGACCGCAATTCAATACGATTTGCCCGAAAGCTTCAAGGAAAAGCCCCTGCGACTTGGCCGCAGGGGCTGCGTCTTTAGTCGTTATTCGCGCCTGTCGATCCCCTAGCCTCCGACGTCGCTGCTGAGAACGTCGCCGAACCGCTCCCAGGCTTCCCCCTTGAAGCGGATGAGCTGCAACTGGGAGATCGGAGCAAAGTCGGTGGGGCTGGTGTTAACCTTGACGCCCGGCAGCAGGCCGAGCGGTTCGAAATCCTTCAGGCTGGCCGCCTGCTTCATCACGTTCTCACGCGTCAGATCGTCGCCGCAGGCCTTCAGCACCTGCACGAGACCCTGGGACACGATGAAGCCGTACATCACCGAGGCGTCGGCCCGGTTGGCCTCGGGATAGTATTTGTCCAGGAACTCGTTCCAGGCCTTCATCGCGGGATCGTTCTTCCACTGCGGATCGGTGGGATCCTTGAAATATTGCGAGGAGATGATGCCCTGCGCGTTCTCGAAGCCTGCCGGCTTGATCACGCTGCCGATCGACGCCGACACGTTGTTGAGGAAATGGAGCGGCTTCCAGCCGATCTCCGCATTCTTCTTGATCGCCTGCGCCGCGAATTTCGGCGTCGTGATGTTGAAGAACACGTCCGCGCCGGACGACTTCAGCCTGACGATGTGCGAGTCGATGGTCGGCTCGGAGACTTCATAGCTGTCCTCGATGATGATCATCGAGGCCTTGTTCCCAAGTCCGTCCTTGAAGCCTTTCAGATAGTCCTTGCCGTAATCGTCGTTCTGGTAGAGCACGCCGATCTTGGCGTCGGGATGGTTCTTCAGGATGTACTTTGCGTAAATCTGCGATTCGCTCTGGTAGTTGGGCTGCCAGCCCATGGTCCAGGGGAAATCTTTCGGATCGTTCCACTTGGTCGCGCCGGTGGCGACGAAGAGCTGCGGCACCTTCTTGGAGTTCATGTATTTCTGGATCGCCGAGTTGGGCGGCGTGCCGAGCGAGTTGAAGATCAGCAGAACCTCGTCGCTCTCGACGAGCTTGCGGGCCTGCTCCACCGTCTTCGGCGGCGAGTAGGCATCGTCATAGCTGATGAAGTTGATCTTGCGACCGTTGATGCCGCCTTCAGCGTTGATCTTGCGGAAATAGGCTTCTTCCGTCTTGCCGATCACGCCGTAAGCGGAGGCCGGTCCGCTATAGGGCATGATGTTGCCGATCTTGATTGCGGTGTCCGATGCGCCGGTATCGTATTTCTTCTGCGCTGACGCTACGGTGGACAGAGCGGCAGACAGCGCGAGGGCAGCCGCAAGGGCCCCCAAACGCACATGCATTGCAGGCATCTCGATCTCCCTGGGTCTGTTGAATGTGTCGCTTGTTCTTGATTGGGAGCGCTCGTCTCGTGCCCTCCGGCTCACATTGAATACCCTTCTCCCGCACCCAGCAAGAAAAACGCCCCCGGCGAAACCATCGTCGAGAGCGTGATTTGATCGATGCGGTGCGGAATATTTCCATGCGGCAGTACTGCCGCGCCCGCGATCGCGCGAACCTGGAGTTGCGTCACTCCGATCTAATTAACTCCAAATTGCGGCTGCTCGCGACGGCTCTATTGTCCGAGCTCGCTCGAGATGATGTCGCCGAACAGCTCCCATTTCCGGCCCTTGAACCGCATCATCTGGAGCTGTTCGATCGGGGCGAAATTGTCCGGCGCGGTATTGATCTTGATGCCGGGCAGCAGCGTGTCGGGTGCGAAGTCCTTCAGGCTGGCGGCCTGCTTCATGACGTTCTCGCGGGTGAGATCGTTGCCGCACATCTGCAGCACCTTCACCATGGTCTGCGCGGCGGCATAGCCGAACGCGACGCCGGCATCGAGCTTGTTGGCCTTGGGGTCGTATTGGGCGAGGAAGTTGTAGAATTTCTTCATGCCGTCATCGGCATCCCACTGCGGATCGGAGCCGTCCTTGGTGTAGCTCGCCGACAGGATGCCTTGCGAGATCTCGAACCCCGCCGGTTCGATCACGCCGCCGACCGAGGCCGAGACGTTGGAGATGATCTGGACCGGATGCCAGTTGATCTCCGCGGCCTTCTTGATTCCTTGCGCCGTGAATTTCGGTGTGGTGATGCTGATGAAGACGTCGGCACCGGAGGCTTTCAACTTGACCACGTGCTCGTCGACCGCCGGCTCCGAGGTGTTGTAGGCCTCTTCCAGCACGATCATCGAAGCCTTGGCGCCGAGGCCTTCTTTGAGTCCCTTCAGATAGTCCTTGCCGAAATCGTCGTTCTGGTAGAGCACGCCGATCTTCGCCTGCGGCCTCTCCTTCATGATGTACTTGGCGTAGATGCGCGCTTCGCTCTGGTAGGAGGGCTGCCAGCCCATGGTCCATGGATATTGCTTGGGCTCGTTCCATTTCGACGCACCGCTCGCTACGAACAATTGCGGCACCTTCTTCTCGTTCATGTATTTGCGGATGGCGCTGTTGGTGGAGGTTCCGAGCGAGCCGAAGATCAAGAGCACCCCGTCGCTCTCGACCAGCTTGCGCGCCTGCTCGACCGTTTTCGGCGGCGAATAGGCGTCGTCATAGGAGATGAATTTGATCTTGCGGCCGTTGATGCCGCCCTCAGCATTGATCTTGTTGAAATAGGCTTCTTCGGCCTTGCCGATCGCGGCATAGGCGGAGGCCGGACCGCTATAGGGCATGATATTACCGATCTTGATCTCGGTATCGGAAGCTCCGCTGTCATATTTTTTCTGCGCCAGCACTTCGCTGCTCATTGCAGTGCACAACGCGAATGCGACCCAGAGCGTCGCAACCTGAAAACGAACGGCAGTCATTGTTCTCCTACCCCGAGCTGGATCGGCGCCGCATTGAACAAGATTGCGGCCAGACGTCAACAAAAAGCCCCCGCAGTTGCCTGCGGGGGCTCTTCGCGCTGAATTGTTGCATCAGCGTGTCATTCGGAGGCGACGTCGCCGCTGATGATCTCGCCGAACAGTTCCCACCTCTCGCCCTTGAAGCGCATCATCTGGAGCTGCGCGATCGGAGCGAAGTCGGCGGCGCTGGTGTTGATCTTGACGCCGGGCAGCAGGGTATCCGGCGCAAAGTCCTTCAGGCTCGCCGCCTGCTTCATGAGGTTGGCGCGGGTGAGGTCGTCACCGCACATTTCCAGCACCTTGGCCAGCGTCGACGCGGCGCCGTAGCCATAGACCATGCTGGTGTCGGACTTGTCGGCACCCGGCATGTACTTGTCGACGAACTCGTTCCACCTCTTCATGCCGGGATCGTTGACCCACTGCGGATCCGTCGAATCCTTGGCATAGGCCGCCGACAGCACGCCCTGCGCGCTCTCGAAGCCGGCCGGCTTCATCACGCTGCCGACCGAGATCGACACGTTGGTGAGGATCTGGAGCGGCTTCCAGCTGAGCTCGGCGGTCTTCTTGATGGTCTGGGCCGCGAACTTCGGCGTCGCATAGATCAGCAGCACGTCGGGATTGGCCGCCTTGATCTTGACGATGTGGCCGTCGATCGAAGGCTCGGAGACCTCATAGCTCTCTTCCATGATGATCATGGAAGAGGCCTTGGCGCCGAGCCCGTCCTTGGTGCCCTTGAGGTAGTCTTTGCCGAAATCGTCGTTCTGATAGAGGATCGCGACCTTGGCATCGGGCTTCTCCTTCATCAGCCATTTCGCGTAGATGTGCGCTTCGCTCTGGTAGGAGGGCTGCCAGCCCATGGTCCAGGGGAAGTTCTTCGGATCGTTCCACTTGGTGGCGCCGGTGGCGACGAAGAGCTGCGGGATCTTCTTGGCGTTGAGGTATTTCTGGATCGCCGTGTTCGAGGGTGTGCCGAGCGGATTGAAGACGGTCAGCACCTCGTCGCTCTCGACCAGCTTGCGGACCTGCTCGACGGCTTTCGGCGGCGAATAGCCGTCGTCATAGGTCACGAAATTGATCTTGCGGCCGTTGATGCCGCCCTTGTCGTTGATCATCTTGAAATAGGCTTCTTCGGTCTTGCCGATGATGCCGTAGGCCGACGCCGGACCGCTGTACGGCATGATGTTGCCGATCTTGATCTCGGTATCGGACGCGCCGGTGTCGTATTTCTTTTGGGCGAGTGCAGCGCCGGAGGTGAGAGTGATGGCCGCCGTTGCCGTGACCAGCGCGGCGGATCGCAGTGTTCTTCCGAAAAGCAATTGGGTCTCCTTGGTTAACGACTGTCCTTGAGAGTTTTCAGTTCTTCCTGAGCTTGCCAGCGAGTTGCTGGCCCAGGATTGCGGCCTGTCTTGCGCCGTGCGGCACGAGGTAGATGACGAGGAACAACAGCACCCCGAACACCGCGCCGGAAAGGCCCTTGGAGATGCTTTCCGCCATGTTCGGCACGAAGATGATGAAGGCCGCGCCGACGAACGAGCCGGGCAGCCAGCCGACGCCGCCGACGACCATGCCGAGGAACAGCGAGATCGCGAGCGTGATGGTGTAGCTGTCGGGCGCGACGAATTGCACGGCGATGGCGCCAAGCGAGCCGGCAACGCCGGTGATGCCGGCGGACACTCCGAAAGCGAGCGTCTTGTAGAGCGCGACGTTGACACCCATCGAGGAGGCCGCGATCTCGTTGTCGCGGATCGCCATGAAGGCGCGGCCGGAGCGGGAGCGCAGCAGGTTCACCGAGAAGATGTAGATCGCGACGGTCACGACGAGCGTGAAGTAGTACAGCCACATGTCCTGCGACATCGGCAGGCCGAACGGTGCGTCCGGCTTGGTGACGACGAGGCCTTGCACGCCGCCGGTCCAGTGCTCGAGGAAGTTCAGTTTCAACAGCTGTGGCATCGCGGTGGCGAGTGCGAAGGTCGCGAGCGCGAGATAGACGCCCGACAGCCGCAGCGCCGGCTTGCCGAACAGGTAGCCGAATGCGAAGCAGACCGCGGCGGAAATCGGAATGGTCAGCGCGTAGTTGATGTTGGCGTGCTCCATAAGCACCGCCGAGGTATAGGCGCCGACGGCGTAGAACGCGCTCTGGCCGAGCGAGAACTGGCCGCTTCCGCCGGTCAGGATGTTCAGCGCCAGTACCGCGAGCCCGTAGATCAGGAGCATCGTCATCTGGAAGATGATGAAGTTCTTGACGAACACCGGCACGATCAGCAGCGCCGCCAGCACCAGCAGCGAGGTGCCGGTGCCCAGCGTCATGGCCCGCTTCGGAACCGCCTCGACCGCTTCGTGGCCTTCGGCGACGACTTCTTCTGCAGCGCTCATGATCAAACTCGCTTGACGATGTGCCGGCCGAACAGGCCAGCGGGTTTGACGACCAGGACGGAAATGATCAGCGCGAGCGCGATCGGAAGTTTCAGCTCGTTGCCGACCCCTGGGATGTAGGTGCCGGCGAGATTCTCGAAGACGCCGACCAGGAAGCCGCCGACCACGGCGCCGAACGGGCTCGACAATCCGCCGAGCACCGCCGCGGCGAAGCCGTAGATCAGGACGCCGCCCATCATGTTCGGCTCGAGGAACACGACGGGAGCGATCAGCATGCCGGCGATCGAGCCGATCGCGGTCGCCATGCCCCAGCCGAGCGCGATCATCCAGCTCGTGTTGATGCCGACGAGGCGGGCCGATTCAGGCACCGAGGCGGCGGCGCGCATGGCGAGGCCGATCCTGGTGTACTGGAAGAAGAAATAGAGGCCGAGCAGCAGCAGTACGGTGACGCCGATCATGCCGGCCTGGTGGGTGGAGATCAGCTGGCTGCCCAGGAACGGCGCGGAGCCGAACGGGGTCGGATATTGCTTGATGGTGAAGTCCCAGATCAGGCCGGCCGAGGAGTTGATGATCGCAAACAGGGCGATGAAGCCGGCGACGTTGGTCAGCACCGGTGCCTTGGCGAGCGGCTTGAACAGGATGCGCTCGATCGCGATGCCGGCGACAAAGGAAAATGCCAGCGTAATGATGAAGGCAGCCCAGTAGGACACGCCCCACTGCATCAACTGCCAGGAGATGAAGGTCGAGAACATCGCCATCTCGCCTTGCGCGAAATTGAGATGGTCGATCGCCTGGTAGATCATGACCACGGCGAGCGCCATGCAGGCATAGATCGCGCCGGTGGCGATGCCGGCCAGGACCTGGTTGGTGAAAAGCTCCATGGACCTCGGGCTCCCCTATAGCGCTGCGAGTTGGGATTGAGCGAGAACGGCGTCGGCGACGACACCTCTTCCCAGCGGGGAGAGGTCGGATTGCGAAGCAATCCGGGTGAGGGGGCGCCGCTCCAACGAGAGACCGTAACCCCTCACCCGATTTGCTTTCGCAAATCGACCTCTCCCTTCGGGAGAGGTGTAGCGAGCGCGCGGATAGATCGATTCCATCGATGCACCCACCTCAATAACCCAGATAGGATTTGCGGATTTCTTCGTTGTTCGCGATGTCCTTGGCCTTGCCCGACATCACGATGCGCCCGGTCTCGATCACATAGGCCTGATCGGCGAGCTCGAGCGCGAGCTGGGCGTTCTGCTCGACCACCAGGATCGACACCTTGTCCTCGCGGTTGATCTTGCCGAGGATGCCGAACAGATCGCGCACCACCAGCGGCGCGAGCCCGAAGGAGGGCTCGTCCAGCAGCATCAGGCGCGGCCGCAGCATCAGCGCCCGAGCGACCGCCAGCATCTGCTGCTCGCCGCCGGACAGCGTGCCGGCCTGCTGGGTGTGGCGCTGCTTCAAGACTGGGAAATGCGCATACATGCGCTCGATGTCGGAGACGATGCCGGCGCTGTCCTTGCGGGTGATCGCCCCGAGCTGGAGGTTCTCCTCCACGGTCATGTTGGTGAAGGTGCCGCGGCCCTGCGGCACATGGGCAATGCCGTACCGCACGATGTTCTCGGTCGAGCGGTTGTTCAGCGGCTTGCCGTCGAACTCGATCGCGCCGGTCGAGCGCACCATGTTGCAGATCGCGCGCAGCGTCGTGGTCTTGCCGGCGCCGTTGGCCCCGAGCAGCGTCGTCAGCGATCCCTCGTTGAGCGAGAAGGACAGGCCATGGAGCGCCTGGACCTGACCGTAATAGGCGCGCAGATCCTTGACGTTGAGCAGTGTCGTCATTGGTCTTTGCTCCCGAGATAGGCCTTGATGACGTGAGGGTCCGCCTGCACCTGGGCGGGGGTGCCTTCCGCGAGCTTCTTGCCGAAATTGAGCGCGACCACGTGGTCGGCGATCGACATCACGAGGCCCATGTGGTGCTCGACCAGCAGCACGGTCATGTGGCGCTCATCGCGGATGCGGCGGATGAGGTCGCCCAGCACATAGACCTCCTCATGATTGAGACCGCCCGCCGGCTCGTCGAGCAGCAGGATCTTCGGGTCGGCGGCCAGCGCGCGCGCCAGCTCGACCCGCTTCTGCGTGCCGAAGGGCAGGCCTGACACCACGGTGTGGGCGACGTCCTCGAGATCGAGATAGGCGAGGATCTCGTGCACCTTCTTGTTGACCTCGGTCTCGCTGCGCCGGACCCAGGCCAGCCTTAAGGAGTCGCTGATGATGTCGCTGGAGGTCTTCGAATGCGCGCCGACGCGGACGTTGTCCATCACCGACAGATTCGGGAACAGCGCCACGTTCTGGAAGGTGCGGCCGATGCCGATCTCGGCGATCCGGTGCGGTGGCCGCGACAGGATGCTCACGCCTTCCATCAGAATGTCGCCGGACGACGGCTGGTAGAGCCGGCTGAGGCAGTTGAACAGCGTGGTCTTGCCGGCGCCGTTGGGCCCGATCAATCCGAGGATCTGGCCCTTGTGCATGTCGAAGGACACACCGTTGAGCGCAACGATGCCGCCGAACACGACGCTGACGTCGCGAACTGCGAGCAGGGGCGATGTCCCCCGCGCGAGCTGTGCCTGCGTCATCTCGTCTCGCTCACGTTCTTCAGTGAGCGATGGGGCGATGCGAACCGCTCCCGGTGACGACAAAGGCTATCTGAATCCCTCGGCCACACGCGCAACTTTTCCTCCTGATTTCAGCTTTTTGCTGATGTCTTTTTTGGAATGCGGCATCAGACCCCCGAGCGCCGCTTCGATGTTCCTTACCATCGCAAGCAGACGCGGTCCAATGTCGTTGATCAAACGCTCTTCCGTGAAACGGAATGCTGGCGCGCCGCAATTGAATGCGTAAGGTCCGGTTCCGTCGTTGAGCTTGAGCGCCACTCCGGCGGCGCCGATGTCGTCGTGCCAGTCTCCGACCGAAATGGCGAAGCCATACTTCGCTATGATCTCGCCGGACCGCTCCAAGCCGTCGCGCATCTTCGGCCAGCGGCTGCCGTAATGTTCGCGCAGAATGCGCGACACTTCAGCGCGACCCTCGTCGTCGAGGGCCCAGTAATAGGCGCGCCCCATCGCGGTAGTTGCAATCGGCACGCGCGAGCCGACGTCAAGTTGAACACCGACCGTCTCGCTGCCGCGACTTTGCCCGAAATAGATCATGCTGTGACGATCGCGGCCGCCGACGGCGACGGCGCCGCCGGTCGCGCGCATCACTTCCTCGCGGAACGGCTCGGACAAATGCCGAACGCCCAGATTGGCTAATGCCGCGTAGCCGAGGGACATCGCTGCAGGGGCGAGCTGGTACTTCTCGAACCGGGGAACCGGCGTCAGATAACCGAGCTTGGTCAACGTGTAGGTCAGCCGCGACACGGTCGGCTTGGGCAGCTTGGTGCGGGCCGCAATCTCCTGATTGCCGAGCAGGCCGTCATTGGGTTGGAACGCGCGCAATACATCCAGTCCGCGGGAAAGCGCGACGACGAAATTCCGATCGGTCGCAGCCTTCTTTCCTGTACGCTTCATCCCTGATCTGCTTCTTGCGCGGAGTCGTTGACAACGTCCGTGCTTCAAAATAACCCTGCCGTCAAGATGCGGAATTAAATTCCGCACCGCGAAATCGAACAAAAGTAAATCCCCACCAAGGAGGGACACCGTGAGCGAAGTGGTCAAGCTTGAGCGTCATGACGAAGTCGGGATCGTCACGGTCAACAGTCCGCCGGTCAATGCGCTGAGTGCCGCAGTCCGCGGTGGTATCCTCGAGTGCATCAAGGCCGCAATCGCCGATCCCGCCATCAAGGGCATCGTGCTGACCTGCGCCGGCCGCACCTTCATCGCCGGTGCCGACATCACCGAGTTCGGCAAGCCGCCGAAGCCGCCCGCCCTCAACGACGTGCTGTCCGAGATCGAGAATTCGCCCAAGCCGGTCGTTGCCGCTATCCACGGCACGGCGCTCGGCGGCGGTCTCGAGGTCGCGCTCGCCTGCCATTTCCGCGTGGCGGTGAAAGAAGCCAAGCTCGGCCTGCCCGAGGTGAAGCTCGGCCTGTTGCCCGGCGCCGGCGGCACCCAGCGCCTGCCGCGCGCGGTCGGGCCCGAGCTCGCCGTCAAGATGATCGTCGGCGGCGACCCGATCGGTGCGGCGGAAGCGCTGAAGAACGGCTTGATCGAGGAGATCGTCGAAGGACCGGCGTCCGGCGGCGAAGCCTTCGTTCGCAAGCTCATCGCCGAGAAGCGTCCGCTGCGCCGGCTGCGCGACGACGATTCCAAGCTCGCGGCCGCCAAGGCCGACCGCTCGATCTTCACGAATGCGGTTGCCGCCATGACCAAGAAGTCGCGCGGCCTGGAGGCGCCGTTCGCGGCCGCCGACGCCGTCGGCTATGCCATCGACCTGCCCTTCGACGAAGGTCTGAAGAAGGAGCGCGAAGGCTTCCTCAAGCTCGTCGCCAGCGATCAGTCCAAGGCGCAGCGCTACGCGTTCTTCGCCGAGCGCGAGGCCAACAAGATCGCGGGCGTCCCTGATGGCACCAAGCCGCGTCCGGTCAACCGTGTTGCCATTCTCGGCGCCGGCACCATGGGCGGCGGCATCGCGATGTCCTTTGCCAATGCCGGTATTCCGGTCACCCTGATCGAGACCGGCGAGGAGCAGCTCAAGCGCGGCATGGGCGTGATGCAGAAGAACTGGGAAGCGACCGCTGCGCGCGGCGGCATTCCGGCCGATGCGCCCGCCAAGCGCATGGCGCTGATCGACGGCAAGGTCGGCATCGAGAATGTCGGCGATGCCGATCTCGTCATCGAGGCCGTGTTCGAGACCATGGCAGTGAAAAAGGAGGTGTTCGGCAAGCTCGACCAGTACGCCAAGCCCGGCGCCGTGCTCGCCTCCAACACCTCGTACCTGAACATCGACGAGATCGCCAAGTCGACCAAGCGTCCGCAGGACGTGCTCGGCATGCACTTCTTCTCGCCGGCCAACGTCATGAAGCTGTGCGAGATCGTCCGCGCCGACAAGACCGCGCCGGATGCTCTCGTGACGGCCGTCACGATCGCGCGCAAAATTGCAAAGGTGCCGGCCGTTGTCGGCGTCTGCGATGGCTTCGTCGGCAACCGCATGCTGGCGCAGCGCGGCAAGCAGGCCGAGAAGCTCCTGTTCGAGGGCGCCCTGCCGCAGCAGGTCGACGCGGTCGTCACCAAGTTCGGCATGCCGATGGGACCGTTCGCGATGGGCGATCTCGCCGGACTCGACATCGGCTGGCGCTCGCGGAAAGACCGCGGCATCAAGTCGGAGATCGCGGACGCGCTGTGCGAAGCCGGCCGCTTCGGCCAGAAGACCGGCAAGGGCTACTACAAGTACGAAGCCGGCTCCCGCGCGCCGCTGCCCGACCCGGAGGTCGAGAAGCTGATCGACGAGACGCTTCTCCGCCTCGGCCGCAAGAAGCGCGTCGTCAGCGACGAGGAGATCCTCGAGCGCATGATGTACCCGATGATCAACGAGGGCGCGAAGATCCTCGAAGAGGGCATCGCGGCGCGCCCCTCCGATATCGACGTGGTCTGGCTCTACGGCTACGGCTGGCCGATCTATCGCGGCGGCCCGATGTACTGGGCCGACACCGTCGGCCTCAAGCACATCGCCGACCGTCTCGCCTTCTATGCCAAAGAGACCAACGACCCCAGCCTCGAGCCCGCGCCGCTGCTGAAGAGGCTCGCGGCGGAGGGCAAGACGTTCGCCTCGCTCGCGGCGGCGTCGAAGGCGGCGTGATGGCCGCTGCTGCCCCTGCCCGAAGGGCGAACTATGGTGCGCAGCTGCGCACCTGAGAATCCCGAGATTCCGGGTTCGGCTCTTCGAGCCGCCCCGGAATGACGGTCTGCGTGGTTTAGAGAAGCAATGATCCATCCCGGCGAACAGTTTTATCCCGAGGGCGTGCGGTGGGACGACACCATCGTCCAGGGCACGCTGCCCGACCTCTTGTCGAAAGCCGCCGCCGATTACGGCCCGCGCACTGCGATCGAGTTTCGCGACCGGCCCATGACCTACACCGAGCTTGCCGCGATGGTGGATCGCGCCGCCGCGGCGTTCTTGCGGGCCGGCTGCGGCAAGGGCACGTCGGTGGCGTTGTTCCTCGGCAACACGCCCGACCACCCCATCAATTTCTTCGGCGCGCTGAAGGCAGGCAGCCGCGTCGCGCATCTGTCGCCGCTCGACGGTGAGATCGCGCTGACCCACAAGGTCTCCGACTCCGGCTCGCGCGTGCTCGTGACCTCGAACCTCCAGGCGCTGCTGCCGACCGCGCTGAAATTTTTGGAGAAGGGCCTGATCGATCGCCTCGTCGTCTGCGAGGACGATCATTGGGGCAAGGTCGGCACGCCGCAGGCGGCGATCCCCGATGATCCCCGCATCGTCACCTCCAAGACCTTTGTCGAGGGCGCGACCGCACCGGCACAGTGGCCGTCCGTGACGGCCGACGACGTGGCGCTGCTGCAATATACCGGCGGCACCACCGGCCTGCCCAAGGGCGCGATGCTGACCCACGGCAATCTCACCGCGGCGGTGTCGATCTACGACGTCTGGGGCAAGCCGGCGCGCGCCGCCCGCGGCGACGTGATCGAGCGCGTGATCTGCGTGCTGCCGCTGTTCCACATTTACGCGCTCACCGTCGTGCTCTTGTCCTCGCTTCGCCGCGGCAACCTGATCTCGCTGCATCAGCGCTTCGACGTCGAGGCCGTGATGCGCGATATCGAGGTGAAACGCGCGACTTATTTTCCGGGCGTGCCGACGATGTGGATCGCGATCGCCGCGCTCCCCGATCTCGACAAGCGCGACTTCTCCTCGCTTGCCACCATCGGCTCCGGCGGCGCGCCGCTGCCGGTGGAGATCGCGAGCTTCTTCGAGCGCAAGATCGGCAAGAAGCTGCGCAGCGGCTGGGGCATGACCGAGACCTGCTCGCCCGGCACCGGCCACCCGCCCACCGGCCCGGACAAGCCCGGCTCGATCGGCCTGATGCTGCCCGGCATCGAGCTCGACGTCGTCGCGCTCGACGATCCCAAACGCGTGCTGCCGCCGGGCGAAGTCGGCGAGATCCGCATCAAGGGCCCGAACGTCACCAAGGGCTACTGGAACAAGCCGGAGGGATCCGCTGAGGCCTTCGTCGACGGCCGCTTCCTCACCGGCGACATCGGCTATGTCGACACCGACGGCTATTTCTTCCTGGTCGATCGCAAGAAGGACATGATCATCTCCGGCGGCTTCAACGTCTATCCGCAGATGATCGAGCAGGCGATCTACACCATTCCGGGCGTGCACGAGGTGATCGTGCTCGGCATTCCCGACCAGTATCGCGGCGAGGCCGCGAAGGCCTTCATCAAGCTCAAGCCGGACGCAAAGCCGTTCTCGCTGGACGAATTGCGCGCGCAGCTCGCCGGCAAGCTCGGCAAGCACGAACTGCCGGCCGCGGTCGAGTTCGTCGACGATCTGCCGCGCACGCCGGTCGGAAAATTGTCGCGCCACGAATTGCGCCAGCAGCAGAAACCGTCACAATCCACCAAAACCGCATCAGGAGGTCGTTCTTGACCGACGCCGTCATCGTTTCCACTGCCCGCACCCCGATCGGCAAGGCCTATCGCGGCGCGCTCAACGCCACCGAGGGCGCAACCCTGCTCGGCCACGCCATCGGCGAAGCCGTCGCGCGCGCAAAAGTCGACCCGAAGGAGATCGAGGACGTCGTGATGGGCGCAGCCCTCCAGCAGGGCGCGACCGGCGGCAACATCGCGCGCAAGGCGCTGCTCCGCGCCGGTCTGCCCGTCGCCGTCGCCGGCACCACCATCGACCGGCAATGCGCCTCGGGCCTGCAGGCCATCGCGCTCGCCGCGCGTTCGGTGATCTTCGACGGCGTCGAGATCGCGGTCGGCGGCGGTGGCGAGTCGATCTCGCTCGTGCAGAACGACAAGATGAACGGCTTCCACGCCCAGGATCCGGCGCTGCTCAAGATCAAGGGCGAGGTCTACATGCCCATGATCGACACCGCCGAGGTCGTCGCCAAGCGCTACGGCATCTCGCGCGAACGCCAGGACGAATATTCGCTGGAGAGCCAGCGCCGCACCGCTGCGGCCCAGCAGGGCGGCAAGTTCAAGGAGGAGATCGCGCCGATCACGACGCAGATGGCGGTCACCGACAAGGCAACCGGCGCCGTGTCGATGAAGGAGGTCACGCTGTCGCAGGACGAAGGCCCGCGCCCCGAGACCACGATCGAGGGCCTCGCCGGCCTCAAACCGGTGCGCGGCGAGGGCTTCACCATCACCGCCGGCAATGCCAGCCAGCTCTCCGACGGCGCCAGCGCCTCCGTCATCATGAGCGACAAGGAAGCCGCCAAGCGCGGCCTTGCGCCGCTCGGCATCTTCCGCGGCTTCGTCTCCGCCGGTTGCGAGCCGGACGAGATGGGCATCGGCCCGGTCTTCGCCGTGCCGCGCCTTTTGAAGCGCCACGGTCTCACCGTCGACGACATCGGCCTCTGGGAGCTCAACGAAGCCTTCGCGGTGCAGGTGCTGTATTGCCGCGACAAGCTCGGCATCGATCCCGACAAGATCAACGTCAATGGCGGCGCGATCTCGGTCGGCCATCCCTACGGCATGTCGGGCGCGCGCCTCACCGGCCACGCTTTGATCGAAGGCCGCCGCCGCAAGGCCAAATATGCGGTCGTCACCATGTGCGTCGGTGGCGGCATGGGCGCTGCCGGGCTGTTCGAGGTGCTGCAGTAACGGGCCCCGTCGTTCCCGGGCATTCGCGGCACGCGAATGAACCCGGAACCTCGAGCCAAAATTTCGAGATTTGCGGGTTCGCGCTTCGCGCGCCCGGAATGACGAATAGGGAATAACGTTCACAGGAGGATCCGATGGATCTCGCATTCACGAAAGAAGAGCAGGCGTTTCGCGAGGAAGTGCGGCAGTTCTTCCGCGACAACGTGCCGCCGGATACGCGGCGCAAGCTGGTCGAGGGCCGGCATCTCACCAAGGACGAGATGGTGACGTGGTGGCGCATCCTCAACAAGAAAGGCTGGGGCGTCAGCCACTGGCCCAAGGAATATGGCGGCACCGGGTGGACCGCCGTGCAGCACTACATCTTCAACGAGGAGCTTCAGGCGCATCCCGCGCCGCAGCCGCTCGCCTTCGGCGTCAGCATGGTCGGCCCCGTCATCTACACCTTCGGCAACGAGGAGCAGAAGAAGAAGTATCTGCCGCGCATCGCCAATGTCGACGACTGGTGGTGCCAGGGCTTTTCGGAGCCCGGCTCCGGCTCCGACCTCGCTTCGCTGAAGACGAAAGCCGAGCGCAAGGGCGACAAGTGGATCATCAACGGCCAGAAGACCTGGACCACGCTGGCCCAGCACGCCGACATGATCTTCTGCCTCTGCCGCACCGACCCCTCCGCGAAGAAGCAGATGGGCATCTCCTTCATCGTGTTCTCGATGAAGTCGAAGGGCGTCACCGTGCGTCCGATCCAGACTATCGACGGCGGCCATGAGGTCAACGAGGTGTTCTTCGACGACGTGGAAGTCCCGATCGAGAACCTGATCGGCGAGGAGAACAAGGGCTGGGACTACGCCAAGTTCCTGCTCGGCAACGAGCGCACCGGCATCGCGCGGGTCGGCGTCTCCAAGGAGCGCATCCGCCGCATCAAGGATCTCGCCTCCAAGGTCGAATCCGGCGGCAAGCCGATCATCCAGGACCCGGCCTTCCGCGAGAAGCTGTCGGCCTGCGAGATCGAGCTGAAGGCGCTCGAGCTGACGCAGCTGCGCGTCGTCGCCGACGAAGGCAAGCACGGCAAGGGCAAGCCCAATCCGGCCTCGTCCGTGCTGAAGATCAAGGGCTCCGAGATCCAGCAGACCACCACCGAGCTCTTGATGGAAGTAATCGGCCCGTTCGCCGCGCCTTACGACGTGCACGGCGACGACGGCTCGAACGAAGCCATGGACTGGACCGCCCAGATCGCGCCGAGCTACTTCAACAATCGCAAGGTCTCGATCTACGGCGGCTCCAACGAGATCCAGCGCAACATCATCGCCAAGGCGGTGCTGGGGCTGTGATTGCAACTCGTCGCCATGCACTCGACGTCATGGCCGGGCTTGACCCGGCCATCCACGCCTAGCGGCACGGAGAAACGTGGATGCCCGGCACAAGGCCGGGCATGACGACATCAGATACCGGGAGAGTAGAGAAACATGGATTTTGATTTGAACGAGGAGCAGCGGCTTCTCAAGGAAAGCATCGACGGCCTCTTGACCGATTCCTACGATTTCGAGAGCCGCAAGAAGTACATGGCGGAGAAGGGCGGCTGGAGCAAGACCGTCTGGCTCAAGCTCGCCGAGCAGGGCCTGCTCGGCCTACCCTTCAGCGAGGCCGACGGCGGCTTTGGCGGCGGCGGCGTCGAGACCATGATCGTGATGGAGGCGCTCGGCAAGGCGCTGGTGCTGGAGCCGTATCTCGCCACGGTCGTGATCGGCGGCGGCTTCCTGCGCCATGCCGGCACCGATGCGCAGAGGGCCGCGCACGTGCCCGGGATCATCGACGGCAGCAAGACGCTGGCCTTCGCGCAGCTCGAGAAGAACTCGCGCTACGATCTGTTCGACGTCACCACGACCGCGAAGAAGAAGGGCGATGGCTGGATCATCGACGGCGAAAAATTCGTCGTGCTCAATGGCGAGAATGCCGACACGCTTGTCGTCACCGCCCGCACCAGGGGTGACCGCCGCGACAAGACCGGCATCGGCGTGTTCCTGGTCCCGGCGAATGCCAAGGGCGTCGCCAGGAAGGGCTATCCGACGCAGGACGGCCTGCACGCCGCCGACATCACCTTCACCGGTGTCGAGGTCGGCCCGGATGCCGTGCTCGGCAACCCCGAGGATTCGCTCGCACTGATCGAGCGCGTGGTCGATGACGCCCGCGTCGCACTCTGTGCCGAGGCGGTCGGCCTGATGGATGAATCGCTCAAGACCACCGTCGAGTACATCAAGACCAGAAAACAGTTCGGCGTCGCGATCGGCTCGTTCCAGTCGCTCCAGCACCGCGCCTCCGACATGTTCGTCGCCGCCGAGCAGGCACGCTCGATGTCGATGTTCGCGACCATGGCGAACGATTTCGAGAACGCCAAGGAGCGGTCCAACGCGATCGCCGCGGCCAAGGTGCAGATCGGCAAGTCCGCCAAATTCGTCGGCCAGCAGTCGATCCAGCTCCACGGCGGCATCGGCATGACCATGGAGGCGAAGATCGGCCACTACTTCAAGCGCCTCACCATGATCGAGAACACGTTCGGCGACACCGACTACCACCAGCGCCGCGTCGCGGACGCGGGCGGGTTGATCTGAGTATCACCACCGTCACGTCACTGCGAGCGAAGCGAAGCAATCCAGGATCTTTCCGTTGAGGCAGTCTGGATTGCTTCGTCGCAAGAGCTCCTCGCAATGACGGAGGCCGTTGAAGCATCGAGGCAACGACAATGAAAAACACCCCGTTCGATCTCACCGGCAAAGTCGCGGTGGTCACCGGCTCCAGCCGCGGCATCGGCCGCTGCTCTGCTGAACTCCTGGCGAAGCTCGGCGCCAAGGTCGTGGTTTCCTCGCGCAAGCTTGAGCCCTGCAAGGAGGTCGCCGACGGCATCATTGCTGCCGGCGGCGATGCCCTCGTCATCCCCTGCAACATCGCGCGCAAGAACGAGGTCGAGGCGCTGATTGCAGGCGCGACCAGGCATTACGGAAAGATCGATATCCTCGTCTGCAACGCCGCGGTGAATCCCTATTACGGCCCGCTGCTCGACATCACCGATGAAGCCTTCGACAAGATCATGGGAAGCAACGTCAAGAGCAACATCTGGCTCTCCGCGCTGGCGATCCCGCAAATGGCCGAGCGCGGAGGCGGCTCCGTGATCATCATCTCCTCGATCGGGGGCTTGCGCGGCTCGACCGTGATCGGCGCCTACGGCATCTCCAAAGCCGCGGACTTCGCACTGTGCCGTTCGCTCGCCGGCGAATGGGGCCCGAAAGGCGTCCGCGTCAACTGCATCGCGCCCGGCCTCGTCAAGACCGATTTCGCCCGCGCCCTCTGGGAAGACGAAGCCAACCTGAAGCGCCGCACCGCCACCACGCCGCTCCGCCGCATCGGCGAACCCCACGAAATTGCCGGCGCCGTCGCCTATCTCGCCTCCGACGCCTCGAGCTTCATGACCGGGCAGACCATCGTCATCGACGGCGGAGTGACGACGGCGGCGGTGTAGGGTTTGACCACTTGCAATTGTATTGAACTGGCGCTTCACTTCACCCTCCCCTGGAGGGGACCCCTCCAGGGGAGGGTAAGAGAAGGGCCGCGCGAGCCGCTACGTTCGGCGGTGCTTCAAGGGTGTCGTCTCTGCCTCGCGCGATCCGTACAGCTCGACATAGATGCATTCGAGAACGGCGGTCAGATCACTCGTGATCTCCGAATTCCAGAATCGGATGACTCGATAGCCTTCGTTCTCAAGCCAGCGTTGACGTTCGAAGTCGCGTGCGGCCGTATCGTCTTCATTGTGGTGGCCGCCATCGAGCTCGATGATGAGGCGCTTGGCTGGACAGAAGAAGTCGACAATGTAAGGACCAATTGGAGCTTGGCGGCGGAAGTGTGAGCCTTGGAGCGGGAGCTCCTTCAGCGCACGCCATAACATCCGCTCGTGCGGCGTGGTGTTGGCTCTCAGCTTCTTCGCGGCCGCGCGTCGGATTGATGTTGACACCATTGCTGTGGCTTCACCCCACCCCGCTCGCGCTAGGCGCGAGCGACCCTCCCCCTCCAGGTAGGGGAATCGCATATGGTGCTGGCAGGGTGTTGCCAAGCGGTTGGAACTGGATTCTTTGGGTGTCTCTCGATTCCAGAGGGAGACCTGAATGCGCAAGCTCAAGCGCCTGTTTCGACCGCTCAAGGACCCGCGCGCCAGCAACACCCGACATGATCTTGTGGAGATCCTCGTCATCGCCTTGGCGGCGACGCTGGCTGGCGCCAAGACCTGCACCGAGTTCGAGTTCTTTGGCCAAGGCCGCGAGGAGCTGTTGCGGCGCTTCCTGGAGCTCAGGCACGGCATCCCAAGCCACGATACGTTCAGCAATGTCTTCCGTGCTCTGGACCCGAAGGGGCTTGAAGCGGTTCTGCGCAAGTTCAGCAAGAGCTTCGGCATCAAGGGGGTGGTCAGCATCGACGGCAAGGCGCTGCGCGGGGCCTACACGCGGGGCCGGCAGGCCACGCCGCTGCATATGGTCAATGTCTGGGCCGCAGGCACTCGCATGGCATTGGCCCAGAGAAAGGCTCCCAACCGCAACGAGGTTGCCGGGGCTCGCGAAGTCCTCGCGCTGCTCGATCTGGACGGGGCTCTTGTCACCGCCGACGCCTTGCATTGCCGGCCCGATACCGCGCAGGCCATCCTCGATCGGAAGGGGCACTACGTGTTGGCCATCAAGAGCAACCGTGGCCGGCTCTTCAAGGCCGCCAAGACGTTGGTCGATACAGCCCGAAAGCCCGCGCGAGCGAGTCAACGAAGAGCCACTGCCCACGGTCGCGCCGAGCGCCGGCAGGCCATCGTCGCGCCGGCTCCTCAGTTGGCGAAGCAATACGACTTCCCCGCTATCGCCGCAGTCGGTCGCATCGACAGCTGGCGCGCAAACTCTGGCAAGACCGCCAAGCATACGGTCCGATACTTCCTCGCCTCGCGCCTGCTGTCGGCCAAAAAGCTGCTCGAGGTCGTGCGTGCTCACTGGAGCATCGAGAACAACCTGCACTGGGTCCTCGACGTCCTGTTCGACGAGGATGCCTGCCGCAGCCGCAAGGATCACGCCACCGAAAATCTCGCCCTCATCCGCAAGCTGGCCATCAATACCCTGCAGGCAACGCCCGGTCCTGCCCGCATCAGCCACAAAATGCTCCAAGCCAGATGGAATAATGACTTCCTTCTCTCCGCCCTCGCCCATATGCGATAGCCCTACCCCTCCAGGGGAGGGTAAGCGAGACCTACCTTGACCTTGCCGTCCTAATCCGCTCCCTTTGGCGCGACACAACGACTCCTCTCTGGGAAAACGCCAAGGTTAACTTCCATGTCTTTCGTCCTCGCCATCGACCAGGGCACCACCTCTTCGCGCGCGATCGTGTTTCGCGGCGATATTTCCATTGCGGCGAAGGCGCAAGCCGAGTTTCCGCAGCATTTCCCGGCCTCGGGCTGGGTCGAGCACGAGCCGGAGGACATCTGGACCTCGACCGTGATGGTCTGCCGCGAGGCCATCGAGCACGCCGGCATCAGCGCGAAAGACATCGCCGCGATCGGCATCACCAACCAGCGCGAGACCACCGTGGTGTGGGATCGTGCCACGGGCCAAGCCGTGCACCGAGCCATCGTCTGGCAAGACCGCCGCACCGCCGACATCTGCGCCAAGCTCAAGGCCGACGGCCATGAGCCCGTGATCTCTGAGAAGACTGGCCTGATCATCGATCCCTACTTCTCCGGCACCAAGGTCGCCTGGATCCTCGACCACGTCCCCGGCGCACGGGCACGCGCCGCGCGCGGTGAGCTGATGTTCGGCACCGTCGATTGCTACCTGCTCTGGCGCCTCACCGGCGGCAAGGTGCACGCCACCGACGCCACCAATGCTTCGCGCACGCTGCTGTTCAACATCCATACCGGCCAGTGGGACGACGAGCTCCTGGAGATCATCGGCGTGCCGCGCTCTATGCTGCCCGAGGTGAAGGATTCCTCCGCCCGCTTCGGCGAGAGCACCCCGGATTTGTTCGGCGGACCGATCGCAATTGCCGGCATTGCCGGCGACCAGCAGGCCGCAACTATCGGCCAGGCCTGTTTCCGCCCGGGCATGATGAAATCCACTTACGGCACGGGCTGTTTTGCCTTGCTCAACACCGGCACCACGCCGGTCGCCTCCAAGAACAAGCTGCTCACCACCGTCGCCTATCAGCTCGAGGGAAAACGCACCTACGCGCTCGAAGGCTCGATCTTCGTCGCCGGCTCCGCCGTGCAATGGCTGCGCGACGGCCTCGGCATCATCAAGCACGCCGCCGAGACCGGACCTCTCGCCGATCAGTCGGACTCCATGCAGAGCGTCTATCTCGTCCCCGCATTCGTCGGCATGGGCGCGCCCTATTGGAATCCGCGCGTGCGCGGCGCGCTGTTCGGCCTCACCCGCAACACCGGCCCTGCCGAGCTCGCCCACGCCGCGCTGGAGAGTGTTTGTTACCAGACCTTCGACCTCTGGGCCGCGATGCGCGCGGACTGGCCGAGCTCGGAAACCGCCAGCGTCGTGCTGCGCGTCGACGGCGGCATGACCGCCTCCGACTGGACCATGCAGCGCCTCGCCGATCTCCTGGACGCGCCGGTCGATCGCCCCGTGATCCAGGAGACCACGGCGCTGGGCGCCGCCTACCTCGCCGGCCTCAATGCGGACGTCTATCCCGAGCCGACCAAATTCGCCGACAACTGGCGCCTCGAACACCGCTTCAAGCCGAACATGAGCGAGGCGACGCGGCAGCGGAAGCTCGCGGGATGGGCGAGGGCGGTGAAGGGCGTGCTGGCGAGCGATGAGGGGGAGGGGTAGGCGTAGACACAGCCTCGCAGCTCGATGCCGCGAGGCGCGCGCAACTGCCTTCACGTCGTCATTGCGAGGAGCTCTTGCGACGAAGCAATCCAGACTGCCTCCTCGCAAAAGATTCTGGGTTGCTTCGCGGAGCCTGTCGTCGGGCCGCGCTATGCGCGGACCCGTTGGCTCGCAATGACGGAGTGCGGCGCTGCTGTCTTTCCTCAAAAGACACCGCCCGCTAGCCCATTACGAAGGGAAGCAACGAACCATGATCCTCCCCGACGGATATTCCGACGTGCCCGCCGGCAAGATCGCCGCCGTCGTGACCCATCTGGAGATGACCGCACCTCCCGCGCGCCGCGACGATCCGCCCGGCGCATGGAGCTTGCGCAAGGTCGAAGCTCCGCCGCTTCCCTGGTACCGCGATCTCCACCGCCGCGTCGGCGAGGACTGGCTGTGGTTCTCGCGCGCACGCATGACCGACATGGAGCTCGCCGCAATCATCCACGCGCCGGGCATCGAGGTCTATGCCTTGGCCGTCGACGGCCGCGATGAAGGCCTGCTCGAACTGGACTTCCGCGAGCCCGGCCAATGCGAGCTGGTCTATTTCGGCGTCACCGCCCCCTTGATCGGCACTGGCGCCGCCCGCTTCCTGATGAACCGCGCGCTGGAGCTTGCCTGGTCACGCGACCTCCGCCGCGTCTGGGTCCACACCTGCACGCTCGATCATCCCTCCGCGCTCGCGTTCTATCAACGGTCCGGCTTTCGCCCCTTCCGCCGCCAGATCGAGATCGCCGACGACCCACGCCTCGACGGCACCGCGCCGCGGACGGCGGCGAAGCATGTGCCGATCATCGAGTAGAGCCCCGGCCGCCTCCTCCTCCGTCATTGCTGTCGATGTTCAATAATTCGCTGATTGGATCGCGGTGGTCTTGGTAGCGGCGAGCACATGCGGGTGCTGACCGCTGCGAAGCTGGTGCGAGCCAAACGGATCAAGCAGTGGACGATGTATAGGCGCAACGAGACCGCGATCGCTCCGATCAAGCGCGCGATCCAGGACGGCCTATGAGCGTGGAGCGCATGAGGCCGTCGCCGCGTCATTGCGGCTGGCGCAATGCTCCATTTCCGATATATTTGTTGCGCCGCATCGACCTGGTCGTGGAGACTGGCCGGCCCTGCCTTGTCCAATGATCGAGAAGAGCGAGAACCATGTTCCTGATCGGCCAATATGATTCCCCCTTCGTCCGCCGCGTCGCGATCGCGCTGCGGCTTTACGGGCTCGCCTTCGAGCACAGACCGTGGTCGACCTTCGGCGATGCCGACAGGATCGCGCCCTACAATCCGCTGCGCCGCGTGCCGACCCTGGTGCTCGACGACGGCGAGGCGCTGATCGAAAGCATGATCATCCTCGATTATCTCGACGATCTCGTCGGACCCGAGAAGGCGATGCTGCCGCGCGGCAGCACCGATCGCCGCAAGCATTTGCGCATCTGCGCGCTCGCCTCCGGTCTCGGCGACAAGGCGGTCAGCCTGCTCTACGAGCGCGTGCTGCGGAAGGAGCAGCTCGCGCTGTGGGTCGAGCGTTGCCAGGCGCAGATCGCGGACGTGCTTGCCGTGCTCGAAGCCGAGCGCGCCAAGGTGACGACGCCGTACTGGCTGGGGATGCGCATCGGCCATGCCGACATCGCGGTCGCCTGCGTCGTCCGCTTCACCCGCGAGGCACACCCGCAGCTGTTCGAGCCTGCGCGGTACCCGGCGCTCGCGGCACATAGCGAGCGTTGCGAGGCACTGGCCCCGTTCAAGGAGATCGTGCAGCCATTGGCGCCGCCGAAGGGCTGAGGCGGGCTCGTGTCCCGCTCTGCGGCGCAGCGTGCAACGCTGCGCCGGGACCCAGGCGGCACGCGTCGCTGGAGACGTGGGACCGCGGCTCTGCAGCGCATCGCTTCGCGCTGCGCAGCGTCCGGGGCACGAGACCGAGAGCAGGGTGAGGGGCGCTCCCATCCGCCGGAGTGCGAAGGCCGGCACTGCAGCTGATGATGGAATATTACCCCTGTTTTGCCCGACGTCGCAACCCGTTTTCGGCAAGACCGAAATTGCGCAACCTTTTCAACCCCATCGCTACTGTGCATGGGGTTGTTTTCTCATTTTTTGTTTTTAGGCGCGCTTATCCGGCCCCCGCGCGCTTCTTCTGCCAGACGAGGTGCACCGCGCAGGTGCAGCCCGGCGGATGCGAGGCGAGGTCTTTCGGCATCTCGTCGTTCGCCGGCTTGGCCGGGAAGGCCTTGTCTGTTCCCTCCTGCGACGGGATGTAGTTCAGCACCGGCGCGAGCCAGCGCTCGGCTTCCGCGACGCTCATGCCCTTGCGTGCCGCGTAGTCCTCGACCTGATCGCGCTCGATCTTGCCGACGCCGAAATAATAGCTCGCAGGGCTGGCGAAATAGAGCCCGGACACGGACGAGCCCGGCCACATCGCAAAGCTCTCGGTCAGCTTCACGCCGGCGGTGGCTTCCGCATCGAGCAGCGCGAACAGCGTTGACTTCTCGGTGTGATCGGGCTGGGCGGGATAGCCGGGCGCGGGGCGGATGCCCTGATACTTTTCGAGGATCAGTTCCTCGTTGGTGAGCGCCTCGTTCGGCGCATAGGCCCAGAACTCGCGGCGCACGCGGGCATGCATGCGCTCGGCAAAGGCTTCGGCGAGGCGGTCGGCCAGCGCCTTGCACAGGATCGAGGAATAATCGTCATTCGCGCTTCTGAAGCGGTCGGCGACCGCATCCTCGCCGATCCCGGCGGTGACGACGAAGCCGCCGATATAGTCGGGAACGCCGGCGGGCGCGATGAAGTCGGCGAGCGCCGCATTGAAGCGGCCCTCGCGCTTCTCGAGCTGCTGGCGCAGCGTGTGCAGCGTCGCGATGCTCTTGGTCCGGCTTTCATCGGCATAAAGCACGATGTCGTCGCCTTGCGCATTCGCCGGCCAGAAGCCGATCGTGGCGCGGGCCCGGAACCATTTCTCCTTGACGATGGTGTCGAGCATCTTGCGCGCATCGTCGTAGAGCGAGCGCGCGACCTCGCCGACCTTGGCGTCATCGAGGATGGCGGGGAAGCGTCCCGCGAGCTCCCAGGTCTGGAAGAACGGCGTCCAGTCGATGTAGGGCACGAGCTCGGCGAGGTCGTATTCGTCGAAGCTGCGGGTGCCGAGGAAGGTCGGCTTCACCGGCTTGTTCGCGACGAAGTCGACCGGCACGCGGTTGGCACGGGCGTCGCTGAGCTTCAGGCGCTTCTTGTCGGCCTGCGCGCGCAGATGCGCCTCCGAGATCTTGGCGTATTCGGCCCGCACTTCGGCGGCATAGGTCTCGCGCTTCTCCGGCGAGAGCAGCGCAGAGGCGACGCCGACCGCGCGGCTGGCGTCGTTGACGTGGACGACGGGACCGGCGCGATAGCTCGGATCGATCTTGACAGCCGTATGCACGCGGCTCGTCGTGGCGCCGCCGATCAACAGCGGCAGCTTCAAGCCTTCGCGCTGCAACTCGCCGGCGAAGAACGCCATCTCGTCGAGCGAGGGCGTGATCAGGCCTGACAGCCCGACGATGTCGGCCTTCTCCGCCTTCACGGTCTCGACGATCTTCGCCGCCGGCACCATCACGCCGAGATCGATGACCTCGAAATTGTTGCACTGGAGCACGATGCCGACGATGTTCTTGCCGATGTCGTGGACGTCGCCCTTGACGGTCGCGAGCACGATCTTGCCGGCCGACGAGGAGCCTTCGGTGCCGATGCCGCTGGCGAGGTTGCGCGCCTTTTCTTCCTCCATGAACGGCATGAGATAAGCGACGGCCTGCTTCATCACGCGCGCGGACTTCACCACCTGCGGCAGGAACATCTTGCCGTCGCCGAAGAGGTCGCCGACCACGTTCATGCCGGCCATCAGCGGTCCCTCGATGACATCGAGCGGGCGCGAGGAATTCTTGCGGGCCTCCTCGGTGTCCTGCTCGATGAATTCGGTGATGCCGTGCACCAGTGAATGCGACAGGCGCTTCTCCACCGGCCATTCGCGCCAGGCGAGATCGGCTTCCTTGGTTTCCGACTTCTTGCCGCGGAATTTCTCCGCGAGCGCCAGCAGACGCTCGGAGGCGCCGGGATCGCGGTTGAGGACGACGTCCTCGCAAGTCTGCCGCAGCTCCGGATCGATATCGTCATAGACGATCATCTGCCCGGCATTGACGATGCCCATGTCCATGCCGGCCTTGATGGCGTGATACAGGAACACCGAGTGCATGGCCTCGCGCACCGGCTCGTTGCCGCGGAACGAGAAGGACAAATTGGAGACGCCGCCCGAGACATGCGCGCCCGGCAGGTTCTGGCGGATCCAGCGCGTCGCCTCGATGAAGTCGACGCCGTAATTGTTGTGCTCCTCGATGCCGGTCGCGATCGCAAAAATGTTCGGATCGAAGATGATGTCCTCAGGCGGGAAGCCGACCTTGTTCACCAGGATGTCGTAGGCGCGCTTGCAGATCTCGGTCTTGCGCGCGAACGTGTCGGCCTGGCCGACCTCGTCGAATGCCATCACCACGACGGCCGCGCCGTGGCGGCGGGCGATCCTCGCCTCGTGGATGAACTTCTCCTCGCCTTCCTTCATCGAGATCGAGTTGACGACCGGCTTGCCCTGCACGCATTTCAGGCCGGCCTCGATCACGGAGAATTTCGAGGAATCGATCATGATCGGCACGCGCGCGATGTCCGGCTCGGCCGCGACGAGATTGAGGAAGGTCACCATGGCGGCTTCGGAGTCGAGCAGCCCTTCGTCCATGTTGACGTCGATGACTACCGCGCCGTTCTCGACCTGATCGCGCGCGACCTGGAGCGCGGCGGCGTAGTCCCCGGCGGTGATCAGCTTGCGGAAGCGCGCCGACCCCGTGACGTTGGTGCGCTCGCCGACATTGACGAAGGGGATCGCGTCCGTCAGCACGAACGGCTCGAGCCCGGAGAGCCGCAGGCGCGGCGCGATCTCGGGCACGATGCGAGGCTTGTGCGGGGCCACCGCGGCGGCGATCGCGGCGATATGGTCCGGCGTGGTGCCGCAGCAGCCGCCGACGATGTTGACGAGGCCATCGCGCGCGAACTCGCCGATCAGCCGCGCCATGTATTCGGGCGTCTCGTCATACTGGCCGAACTCGTTGGGCAGGCCGGCATTGGGATAGGCACACACGAGCGTATCGGCGACGCGGCCGATATCGGCGATGTGCGCGCGCAGGTCTTCGGCGCCCAGCGCGCAGTTGAAGCCGATGGTGATGGGCCTGGCGTGCCGCACCGAATTCCAGAACGCTTCCGGCATCTGCCCCGACAGCAGCCGGCCGGACTTGTCGGTGATGGTGCCCGACACCATCACGGGCATGTCGATGCCGAGCCCTTCGGTGATCTCGGCGATCGCATAGAGCGCCGCCTTGGCGTTGAGCGTGTCGAAGATGGTCTCGACCAGCAGGAGGTCGACGCCGCCGTCGATCAGGCCGCGGATCTGCTCGCCGTAGGATTTGCGCAAATCGTCGAAGGTGACGGCGCGGTAGCCCGGATTGGACACGTCGGGCGAGATCGAGGCGGTGCGGTTGGTGGGGCCGATGGCACCTGCAACGAAGCGCGGCTTGCCGTCCTCGGCCTCGACGCGGCGGGCAGCATTGCCGGCGAGGCGGGCGCCTTCGCGCGCCATCTCATAGACAATGTCGGTGAGGTCATAATCGGCCTGCGCGATCGAGGTCGTCGAGAAGGTGTTGGTCGCGACGATGTCGGCGCCGGCACGCAAATAGGCGGCGTGGATGTCCTCGATCGCCTGCGGCTGGGTCAGGATCAACAGATCGTTGTTGCCGCGAAGGTCGCGATGGAAATTCTTGAAGCGCTCGCCGCGGAAGGCGGCCTCGTCGAGCTGCAGATTCTGGATCATCGTGCCCATGGCGCCGTCGAGCACGAGGATGCGCTCGCGTGCGGCGTTCAGCAGGGCAGTTCGCTTGGCGGAAACGGGTAAGGTCATTTTCTCTTACGCTGCCTTCTGGGCGGTCTTGGCACGGATGCCGAGCAAATGGCTGATCGCGAACACGAGATCGGCGCGGTTCATGGTGTAGAAGTGGAAGGTATCGACACCGTGCTTGGCGAGCTTCTGCACCTGGCCGGCGACGACGGTCGCCGCCACCAGCTTGCGGGTCTCGGCGTCGTCATCGAGGCCCTCGAACTTCGCGGCGAGCCAGTCGGGCACGGTGGTGCCGTTCCGGGTGACGAAATTGCGCGCCTGCTTGAAATTGTGCATGGGCATGATGCCCGGCACGACCGGAATGTTGATCCCGCGCGCGCGGACGCGGTCGAGATAGCGGAAGTAAAAGTCGTTATCGAAGAACACCTGGGTGATCGCGCGCGTTGCGCCGGCGTCGACCTTGGCCTTCAGCGTGTCGATATCGGCATCGAAGTCGCGCGCCTCGGGGTGCTTCTCGGGATAGGCGGATACCGACACCTCGATATCGCCGTGCCGCTTCTTGATTCCCGCGACGAGGTCGGCCGAGCTCTGATAGCCGTCGGGATGGCTGGAATAGGGTGTTCCGATGCCGCCGACGGGGTCACCGCGCAAGGCCACGATGTGACGCACGCCGACCTCGTGATAGCGGTCGACGATCGCGTCGATCTCGCCGCGCGAGGCGCCGACGCAGGTCAGGTGCGCCGCCGGCAGCAGCGCGGTTTCTTTGAGGATGCGCGCAATGGTCGAATGGGTCCGCTCGCGGGTCGAGCCGCCGGCGCCGTAGGTCACCGAGACGAATTTCGGCTCGAGCGGGGCGAGCCGCTTGATGGTCTCCCAGAGATTGCGCTCCATCTCCTCGGTCTTGGGCGGAAAGAACTCGAAGGAAATCGCAGGCCGCTTCAGGTGCCCGTCTTGCCCATTGGCTTGGCCAGGCGTCGTCGCGTCAGTCATGGCACCACTCACTCCAGGGTCTCGCTCAGCCACAGCGGCCAGCAGCGGCATCCAGCTCGGGGAGGCCTAAGATAGGGCAAAGTCCGTTGGATCGACAGCCCATCAGGGATGGGAAGTGGCCCACTTGGGCCAGGAATTGACGAATTATTGAACGTTGATCGATCTGAGTGGGAAGTCGGCGCAAAAAATATTTCTATTACAAATCAGTGCATTGGCTGGGGTCTGATCGACGTTAAGCGCCTCTCTCCTACGTGGGCGGCGCCAGCATTGCGTCATTGTAGCTGTCTCAATCCCACCCTTCCGCTCGGTCGGGCGTGACGAGCGCTCCGCTGGCACGCATCTGACCTGCGGAGCTGGCCCATTGCCGCTGCGCGGACGTCCATTACCTTAAGCCGCCATGATCCCGCTCTCAGTCCTCGACCTCTCCGTGGTCACCACCGGCACCAAGCCTGCCGCGGCGCTGCGCAACAGCATCGACCTGGCGCGCCACGTCGATGGGCTCGGCTATGTCCGCTACTGGCTCGCCGAGCATCACAACCTCGCGTCCGTCGCGAGCCCCGCGCCCGATGTGATGATCGGGCAGATCGCGGCGGTGACGAAGCACATCCGGGTCGGCTCCGGCGGCGTGATGCTGCCCAACCACGCGCCGCTGGTCGTGGCCGAGCGCTTCAAGATGCTGGAGGCGCTGTTTCCCGGCCGGATCGATCTCGGTCTCGGCCGTGCGCCGGGCACCGATGGCGCCACAGCCTACGCGCTCAGGAGCCGGCTCGACCGTCGCGAGGGCGACGATTTCCTGGAGCGGCTGCACGAGCTGATCCTGTGGGAGACCCGCGAATTCCCCGCTGGGCACCCCTACAACAGCGTCGTTGCGATGCCCGACGATACCAGGCTGCCGCCGATCTGGCTGCTTGGCTCCAGCGATTATTCCTCGGAATTGGCCGCCCAGGTCGGCATGGGCTTCGCCTTTGCCCATCATTTCGCCTCCCACGACGCAATCGATGCGATGGTACATTACCGCAACCGTTTCCAGCCCTCAGCCTGGCGCGCGGCGCCGCATGCGATCCTCGCGGTTGCTCTCATCGCGGCCGATACGGACGAGGAGGCCGAAAGGCTCGCCTCTTCCTTCGACCTCAACCGCCTTCGCCGTGACCGTGGTCAATATCTGCCGCTGCCGAGCGTCGAGGAGGCGATGGCCTATCCGTATACGGACGCCGAGCGCACCTCGATCCTGCGCAACCGCTCGCGCCTGTTCGTCGGCAGCCCCGCGACGGTGCAGAAGAAGCTGCAGCCGCTGATCTACGCGAGCAAGCCGGACGAACTGATGGTGATCACCGCAGTGTACGACCACGAGGCGCGAAAGAAATCTTATTCGCTGCTGGCGGAGGCGTTCGGGCTTGGTAGGACAAGTGGCTTAAGCGATTGATCGTCATTCCGGGCGATGCGAAGCATCGAGCCCGGAATCTCGAGGTTCCCAGGTGCGCAAGTGCGCACCATAGTTCACGCTTGGCGTGCCCCGGAACGACAGTCTCAATCCTGCGTCTCGCTGAATGTCGCCCGGAACGGATGTCCCGGATACACGCCGACGATGCGGAATTCGCGCGAGAAGAATTTCAGCTCCTCGATCGCGAAGGCGAGGCCCTTGTCATCGGGGTGGCCGTCGACGTCGGCATAAAACTGCGTGGCGAAGAAATTGCCGTCGACCATGTAGCTCTCGAGCTTGGTCATGTTGACGCCGTTGGTGGCGAACCCGCCGAGCGCCTTGTAGAGCGCCGCCGGCAAATTGCGCACGCGGAACACAAAAGTGGTGACGAGCGGGCCGGTGCCTTGCGGCGCCCATTTCGGCTCGCGCGCCAGCACCACGAAGCGCGTGGTGTTGTGGGCCTCGTCCTCGATGTCGTCGGCAAGGATGTCGAGGCCGTAGATCTTGGCGGCCAGGCGCGAGGCGATCGCAGCGACGGTCTTGTCCTTGCGCTCGGAGATATCGCGGGCACTGCCGGCGGTGTCGGCGTGCACGATCGGCTTGATGCCGAGTTTGCGGATGATGCGCCGGCACTGGCCGAGCGCATGCACGTGGCTCTCGACGCTCTTGATGTCTTCGAGCTTGGTGCCCTTCACCGCCATCAGCTGATGCCGGACCGGCAGAAACCATTCGCCGATGATGAAAAGTCCGGAGGCCGGCAAGAGATGATGGATGTCGGCAACGCGGCCCGCGACCGAATTCTCGATCGGAATCATGCCGAGATCGGCCTCGCCCGAGGAGATCGCCGACAGCGCGTCCTCGAAGGTGGCGCAGGGCATCGGCTCGGCGTCGGGATAGGCCTCGACGATGGCGATGTGGGAATTGGCTCCGGGCTCGCCCTGGAATGCGATCTTCATCTTGCTCATGGTCGGCCTTGTAGCAGCGGCTCAGGATTTGGAAAGGATGCTGCGCGCGGTTTCGAGATCGGGCGGCGTATCGACGCCCCGGGGGACGCTGTCGACGATCATGATGTCGATGCGCATGCCGGCCTCCACCGCCCGCAGCTGTTCCAGGCTTTCCTGGCGTTCCAGGGGCGAAGGCGGCAGCGACACGAACCGCTCCAGCGCGGCGCGGCGATAGGCGTAAAGGCCGATGTGGTGGTATCGCGGTCCGTTGCCGTAAGGAGCTGTGGCGCGGGTGAAATAAAGTGCCCGCAACCGCTTCGGCCCGATCGGCGAACCGATAGCCTTCACCACGCTCGGGGCGAGGTCCTCCTCCTCGGTGTGGATCTGCGAGGCCAATGTGACGATGTCGACCGCGGGGTCGTCGAAGGGCGGCAGCACCTCGCGGATCGTTGCCGGCGTGATGGTCGGGAAATCACCCTGGAGATTGATCACGATCTCGGCCTTGCCCTCGGGATCGAGCTTTTGCATGGCCTCGTGAATGCGGTCCGAGCCGGAAGGGTGGTCGGCGCGGGTCATCACCGCCTCGCCGCCATGGGCGGTCACCACCGAGGCGATCTCGTCGGTGTCGGTGGCGACCGCGACCCGGCCGATTGCCGCGGCCTCGGCACGGCGCAGCACGTGCACGATCATCGGCAGACCTGCGATATCGGCGAGCGGCTTGCCGGGCAGGCGGGTGGCGGCCATGCGGGCCGGGATCAGCACCAGGATGCGAGGATCGGTCATTTGGATTCAAAGGTCCGGGGTCGAGAGCCTGGAAACCGGGCGTTTTCCGCGCCGAGAAATGGAGTGGGGACGGGCTGAAAGCCGGGTCGCTTATACGGGTTGCCAGACCCCGGGCAAACCGATATCTCAATGACAAAACTCGGGGAAACAATAAGGAACGTTTTGATTCTCCCGAGGCTCGTCCTGGCGGCCATCCGGGCCGCTGTTTCCTTCTTGCGGTGGGGCCTGGCCGGAAATGGACTCTTTCGAACTCAATAAGATTCTCGGTGCCGTGCTCGGCACCTGTCTCGTTCTGCTGGTGACGAGCTTCACCGCCCAGGCGCTATTCTCCCCCAAGATGCCGGAAAAGCCGGGCTTTGAGATCGCGGTGAAGGAAGATGCCGGCCACGGCAAGGAAGGTGGTGCCGCCGCCGCAGCGTCCTCCGAGCCGATCGAAAAGCTGCTCCAGACTGCCTCCGTCGAGAAGGGCGCTGCCGCCGCCAAGAAATGCGGCGCCTGCCACACATTCGAGAAGGGTGGCCCGAATCGGGTCGGTCCGAACCTCTATGGCGTTGTCGGCGAGCCGAAGGGCGAAGGCCGCGGCTTCAACTTCTCGGCCGCCATGAAGGCCAAGGGTGGCACCTGGACCTTCGACGATCTCAACAAGTTCATTGCCAACCCGAAGGGCTTCATTCCGGGCACCGCGATGGGCTTCGCCGGCATTCCGAAGGACTCCGAGCGCGCCGACGTCATTGCCTATCTGAACTCGCTGTCGGACCATCCTCAGTCGCTGCCGACCGCGTCGAAGTAAGGCCTCCAGAACTCATTCGGAATGTGCGGCCGGGCTGAAAAGCCTGGCCGTTTCCTTATCCGGACCTCGCGACGACGTTATCGGGGCGTTTGGCCGCATGCGATGGGTCGTCGGGGCTTCCAAGATGAGGAAAAAGCAACATATTCCGTCGAAACCTCGCCTATATTGGGAACTTAAAGGAGTAGCCTCCTTCAAGACAGGGATGTTGATTTGGCCATTACCCGACGCGATCTCCTGCTCACCGGCACTGCTGCCGCAGCGCTTCCCGCCCTTGGTTCCGTCGCGGGCGTTGCCGTCGGCTCGGCGCATGCGCAATCAGCAGCTGAGCTGCCCTGGCGCCATGCGCTGTCGCTGTTCGGAAAGGTCAAGTACCCCGCCGACTTCAAGCGCTTCGACTACGTCAATCCGGACGCGCCCAAGGGTGGCGTGGCGCGCCAGATCGCCGTCGGCACATTCGACAATTTCAACATCGTCGTATCGGGTGTGAAGGGGCAGGTGGCCGGTGCGATCGCCTTCATCTACGAATCCCTCACGACGCCCTCGCTTGACGAGGTCTCGACCGAATACGGCGCGCTGGCGGAAGCGGTCAGCCACCCCGATGACTTCTCCTTCGTCACCTATCGCTTGCGGCCGCAAGCCAAATGGCATGACGGCAAGCCCGTGACGCCGGATGACGTGATCTTCTCGCTCGATTCCTTCAAGAAGAACCATCCGATGTACTCGGCGTACTACAGCCATGTGGTAAAGGCCGAGAAGGTCGGCGAGCGCGAGGTGCGGTTCGTCTTCGACGCACCCGGCAACCGTGAACTGCCGCAGATCGTGGGACAGCTTATTGTCTTGCCGAAGCATTGGTGGGAGGGGACGGACGCGCAGGGCCGCAAGCGCGACGTTTCCGCCACGACGCTCGAAGTGCCGCTCGGTTCCGGCCCTTACCGGGTCAAGGAATTCGTTGCAGGACGATCGATCGCGCTGGAGCGCGTCAAGGACTATTGGGGCGGCGATCTGCCTGCCAATGTCGGCCGCAACAATTTCGACGAGCTGCGCTACGAATACTTCCGCGACGCCACTGTCGCGATCGAGGCCTTCAAGGCCGACCAGGTCGATTGGCGCACCGAGAACAGCGCGAAGAACTGGGCGACAGCCTACGATTTCCCGGCGGTGACCGAAAAGCGCGTGATCCTCGAGGAATTCCCCAATCGCAGCTCGGGCGTGATGCAGGCCTTCGTGCCGAACCTGCGCCGCGCCAAGTTCAGCGATCCCCGCGTGCGTCGCGCGCTCAACTACGCATTCGACTTCGAGGAGATGAACAAGCAGATCTTCTACGGTCAGTACAAGCGCATCAGCAGCTATTTCGACGGGATCGAAGATCTGATGGCGACCGGCCTGCCACAGGGGAAGGAGCTCGAGATCCTCGAGACCGTCCGCGCCCAGGTCCCGCCCGAAGTCTTCACCACCGCCTACACCAATCCGGTCGGCGGCAGCCCCGAGGCCGTGCGCGACAATCTTCGCGAGGCGCTGCGCCTCTTCAAGGAGGCGGGCTACGAGGTGCGCGACCGCAAGCTGATCGACGTCAAGACCGGTGCCCAGTTCTCTCTGGAACTGCTGAATTCGGATCCGAGCTTCGAGCGGATCGCGCTGTTCTACAAGCCGTCGCTGGAGCGGCTCGGCATTGCCGTCAGCGTGCGTACCGTCGATCCAACTCAATACGAGAACAGGACCCGCGAGTGGGATTTCGACATGGTCACCAACTCCTGGCCCGAATCGCAGTCGCCGGGCAATGAGCAGCGCGAATTCTGGTCCTCCAAGACGGCCGACATCGCCGGCTCGCGCAATCTTGCCGGCATCAAGAATCCGGCGGTTGACAAGCTGATCGAGCGGGTCATCTACGCCACCGATCGCGACGATCTCGTTGCCGCGACCAAGGCGCTCGACCGCGTGCTGCTGTGGAATCACTACGTCGTGCCGCAGTGGAATTATCCAAAGCTGCGTACCGCGCGCTGGGATCGCTTCGGCCGGCCGGGGGAATTGCCCAGATATGGCCTGTCCGGCTTCCCGTTCATCTGGTGGTATGACGCAGAGAAGGCAGCGCGGATCGCAAAGAAGTCGTGAAGGACAACCCCCGCATGACGCAGATGTCACGCCGCCATGTGTTGGTCTTGGGCGTTGGCGGCGCCCTCGGGGCGTCGCTGGGTGCGCAGCCGCTACGCAGTGCGCGAGCGTCGGAAGCGGCGACCGAGGCGCACGGCATCTCGGCGTTCGGCGATCTCAAATATCCGGCCGACTTCCATCATTTCGATTACGTCAATGTCGACGCGCCGAAGGGAGGCACGTTCTCGCTGATCCCGTCGGTGCGCTCGTACAACCAGTCCTACCAGACCTTCAACTCGCTCAACGCTTTCATCCTGAAGGGCGACGGCGCGCAGGGCATGGACATGACGTTTGCACCGCTGATGGTCCGCGCAAACGACGAGCCCGATGCGATGTACGGGCTGGCCGCCCAATCCGTGCGGATATCGCCGGACAAGCTGGTCTATCGCTTCACCATGCGGCCCGAGGCGAAATTCCACGACGGCACGAAGCTCACTGCGCATGATGCGGCGTTCTCGCTGACGGCGCTGAAGACCAAGGGCCATCCGCTCATCATCGTGCAGATGCGCGACATGGTCAGCGCCGAAGCGCTCGACGATGCGACGCTCGTCGTCACTTTTGCCAAGGGACGCGCCCGCGACGTGCCGCTCTATGTCGCCGGGCTTCCGATCTTTTCGAAGGCGTACTACGCGTCTCGCCCGTTCGATGAATCGTCTCTGGAGACTCCGCTGGGCTCTGGTCCGTACAAGGTCGGCAAGTTCGAGGTCAATCGCTATATCGAGTATGAGCGGGTGAAGGACTGGTGGGCTGCCGATCTGCCGCCCTGCCGCGGCACCTACAATTTCGATGTCGTGCGCTATGAGTTCTATCGCGACCGCGATGTCGCCTTCGAGGGTTTCACCGGCAAGAGCTATCTCTACCGCGAGGAGTTCACCTCGCGCATCTGGGCGACACGCTATGACTTCCCGGCCGCGAAGGATGGCCGCGTCAAGCTGGAGGTCGTGCCCGACGACACGCCGTCCGGCGCGCAAGGCTGGTTCATCAACACGCGGCGCGACAAGTTCAAGGACGCGCGCGTGCGCGAGGCCCTGATCAACGCCTTCGATTTCGAATGGACCAACAAGACCATCATGTACGGGGCTTATGCCCGTACCGTGTCGCCGTTCCAGAACTCGGACCTCATGGCGGGCGATGGGCCTCCTTCGCACGAGGAGCTCAAGCTGCTCGAATCCTTCCGCGGTCAGGTTCCCGACGAAGTGTTCGCTGCGCCGTTTACGCCTCCGGTGTCAGACGGCTCCGGGCAAGACCGCAGCCTGTTGCGCAAGGCGCAGCAACTGCTGAACGAAGCCGGCGTGCCGATCAAGGACGGCAAGCGGGTGCTGCCGAATGGCGAGGTGTTCAGGATCGAGTTCCTGCTGGATGAGCCCTCGTTCCAGCCGCACCATGCGCCCTACATCAAGAATCTGGCGACGCTCGGCATCGAGGCGAGCGTGCGTCTCGTCGATGCCGTGCAACACAAGGCGCGCCAGGAAGATTTCGATTTCGACATGACCATCCAGCGCTTCAGCATGTCGGCGACGCCAGGCGATGCCATGCGCGCGTTCTTCTCCTCGCAGGTGGCGAACACCAAGGGCTCGTACAATCTCGCGGGCGTCGCCAGTCCGGCGATCGATGCAATGATCGAGAAGATCATGGCGGCTGACAGCCGCGAGGAGTTGACGATCGCCTGCCGCGCGTTCGATCGTCTGTTCCGCGCCGGCCGCTATTGGGTGCCGCAATGGTACAACAAGACGCACCGGCTGGCTTATTGGGATCAGTTCGGCCATCCGCAGAAATTGCCGCGCTATGCCAACGGCGTCGGCGCGCCCGACATCTGGTGGCATGAACCCGCCAAGGCGGCCAAGCTCGAGCAGGCAAAATAGCCATGAGCGCCTATATCGCCCGCCGCATCCTCCTGATGATCCCGACGCTGCTCGGAATCCTCTTCGTGTCCTTCGTCGTCGTGCAGTTCGCGCCGGGCGGCCCGGTCGAGCGCGTGATCGCGCAACTCTCAGGCGCCGATACCGGCGGCACGTCGCGCATTTCGGGCGGCGGCGATTTTGCGCAGCGCGCACCTGGGCAGGTCGGTGCCGGCGGCGATGCCATCAATTCGAAATATCGGGGGGCGCAGGGGCTCGACCCTGATTTCATCAAGAAGCTGGAGGTGCAGTTCGGCTTCGACAAGCCGGCACCGGAACGCTTCCTGCTGATGGTGTGGAATTTCGCTCGCTTCGATTTCGGCAAGAGCTATTTCCGCGACGTCAGCGTGCTCCAGCTCATTAAGGAGAAGCTGCCCGTCTCGATCTCGCTCGGACTGTGGCTGACGCTTCTGACCTATCTGATCTCGATTCCACTCGGCATCCGCAAGGCGGTGAAGGACGGCACGCGATTCGACACCTGGACATCGACAGTGCTCGTGCTCGGCTATGCGATTCCCGGTTTCCTGTTTGCGATCCTCCTGATCATCCTGTTTGCCGGCGGCTCCTTCTTCAACTGGTTCCCGCTACGCGGACTGACCTCGGACGGTTGGTCGCAGTTTCCCTGGTACTGGAAGATCCTCGATTACTTCTGGCACCTGACGCTGCCGCTGATCGCCATGGGGCTTGGCGCGTTCACCACCATGACGTTCCTGACCAAGAACTCGTTCCTGGACGAGATCCGCAAGCAATACGTCATGACTGCGCGGGCCAAGGGCTGCACCGAGAGCCGGGTGCTCTATGGCCACGTCTTCCGCAACGCCATGCTGATCGTGATCGCCGGCTTCCCCGGAACCTTCATCCACGCCTTTTTTTCCGGCTCGCTGCTGATCGAGACCATCTTCTCGCTGGATGGGCTCGGGCTGCTCAGCTTCGAGAGCGTGCTCAACCGCGACTACCCGGTGGTGTTCGGCACGCTCTACATCTTTTCGCTGGTCGGTCTCGTGATCAATTTGATCTCCGACCTGACCTATATGTGGATCGATCCTCGGATCGACTTCGAGGCGCGGGAGGTCTGATGACGATTACCGCGCCGACGCCGATCGAGACCACGGCCAAGTCTCCGCTGGGAGGGGTCGTACCGATCACGCGCAAGCCCTACGCGCCTTCGCCACTCAACAGGCGGCGTTGGCAGAACTTCAAGGCCAACCGGCGCGGCTATTGGTCGTTCTGGATTTTCATCGGCTTGTTCGTGGTCTCGCTGTTTGCGGAACTGATCGCCAATGATCGGCCCTTCCTGATCAAATTCGACGGCCGTCTCTATTGGCCGGCCTTCGTGACCTATTCTGAGACGACCTTCGGCGGCGATTTCGAGACGGCGGCGGACTACCGCGATCCCTATTTGCAGAAGCTGATCAAGGACAAGGGCGGCACCATCGTCTGGCCGCTGATCCGCTATTCCTACGACACGCATAATCTCGACCTGCCGACACCGGCACCGTCGCCGCCGACCTGGATGCTGACGGAGAAGCAGTGCAAGCCGGTGGTGGAGAAGAAGGGGCTGAAGAGCTGCCGCGACCTCGAATACAACTGGCTCGGCACCGACGATCAGGGCCGCGACGTGGTGGCGCGATTGATCTACGGCTTCCGCATCTCGGTGCTGTTCGGCCTTTGTCTCACCATCGTTTCGTCCGTTATCGGCATCGCGGCGGGAGCGGTGCAGGGCTATTTCGGCGGCCGGGTCGATCTCATCTTCCAGCGCTTCATCGAGATCTGGACGGCGATTCCCTCGCTCTATCTTCTCCTGATCCTGTCCTCGGTCCTCGTGCCCGGCTTCTTCGTGCTGCTCGGAATCCTCCTGCTGTTCTCCTGGGTCTCGTTGGTCGGTCTGGTGCGGGCCGAATTCCTGCGCGGGCGCAATTTCGAATACATCCAGGCGGCGCGGGCGCTCGGCGTGTCCAACCCGGTCATCATGTTCCGTCACTTGCTGCCGAACGCGATGGTCGCGACCATGACCTTCCTGCCCTTCATCGTGTCGAGCTCGGTGATGACACTGACGGCCCTCGATTTCCTCGGCTTCGGCCTGCCACCGGGCTCACCTTCGCTCGGCGAGCTGCTGTCGCAGGCCAAGGCCAACGTGCAGGCACCGTGGCTCGGCTTCTCAGGTTTCTTCTCGGTTGCGATCATGCTGTCGCTGTTGATCTTCATCGGCGAAGCCGTGCGCGACGCCTTCGATCCGCGCAAGACGTTCAGGTAAGGTCATGGACGCCATCAACCAGCCCCTGCTCAGCGTGCGCGATCTCTCGGTGGCCTTCCATCAGGCCGGCGCCACCACGCTCGCGGTCGACAAGGTCTCGTTCCAGATCAAGCGCGGCGAATGCGTCGCGCTGGTCGGCGAGTCCGGCTCCGGCAAGTCGGTCAGCGCGCTCTCGATCCTCAAGCTGCTACCGTACCCGAACGCCTCCCATCCTTCGGGCAGCATCCGTTTCAAGGGGCAGGAGCTGATCGAGCAATCCGAGCGGCAGATGCGGGAGATCAGAGGCAGCGACATCTCCATCATCTTCCAGGAGCCGATGACCTCGCTCAATCCGCTGCACACGATCGAGGCGCAGATTGGCGAGATCATCCAGCTGCATAATCCGACCAGCAATGCCGAGGCGCGCAGACGGACGCTGGAGCTGCTCACGCAGGTCGGCATCCCCGAGCCCGAGACGCGGCTGAAGAGCTATCCGCACCAGCTCTCCGGCGGTCAGCGCCAGCGCGTGATGATCGCGATGGCGCTCGCCAACGAGCCGGATCTGTTGATCGCGGACGAGCCGACCACGGCGCTCGACGTCACCGTGCAGGCGCAGATCCTGGCGCTGCTCGCCGAGATCCGTTCGCGGCTCGGCATGAGCCTCTTGTTCATCACCCACGATCTCGGCATCGTCCGCCGCATCGCCGATACCGTGTGCGTCATGAAGGGCGGCGTGATCGTCGAACAGGGGCCGGTCGAGCAGGTCTTCAAGACCCCGAAACATCCCTATACGCGCGACCTGCTCGCCGCGGAGCCGAAGCCGGATCCCGCGCCGCCGCAGCCGAGTGCGCCGGTGGTGATGTCGGCCGATGATCTCAAAGTCTGGTTCCCGATCAGGCGCGGCCTGATGCGCAAGACGGTCGGCCACATCAAGGCAGTCGATGGCGTCAGCGTCGCCGTGCGCAAGGGCGAGACGCTCGGGGTGGTCGGCGAATCCGGCTCGGGCAAGACCACGCTGGGGCTCGCACTGCTGCGGCTGATCTCCTCGAATGGCCGTATCGTGTTCTTAGGCAAGGACATCCAGGGCCTGCGCTTCAAGGAGATGCGCCCCTTCCGGCGCGACATGCAGATCGTGTTCCAGGATCCGTTCGGCTCGCTCTCACCGCGCATGTCGGTCGCCGACATCGTCGCCGAGGGCCTGTCGGTGCATCAGCCGAAGCTGTCGCGTGAGGAGCGCGAGGCACGCGTCGTCAAGGCGCTGGAGGATGTCGGGCTCGATCCGGAGACGCGCTTCCGCTATCCGCATGAATTCTCGGGTGGCCAGCGCCAGCGCATCAGCATCGCGCGGGCGGTGGTGCTGGAGCCGGATTTCGTCGTGCTGGACGAGCCGACCAGCGCGCTCGACATGCTGTTCCAGGCGCAGATGGTCGATCTGCTGCGCGAGCTCCAGCGCAAGCGCGACCTCACCTACATGTTCATCTCGCACGACTTACGCGTCGTCGCCTCGCTCGCCAGCCATCTCATCGTGATGCGCGGCGGCAAGGTGGTCGAGGAGGGGCAGGCGGCCGAACTGTTTCGGAATCCGAAGACGGATTACACGCGCGCGCTGTTCGCGGCCGCGTTCCGGCTGGAGACCGCGGGGAACGGGGCGGTCGCGACGTAGCGTTCGTGATTCCGGGGCGCGCGCAGCGCGAACCCGGAACCCAGAGATTATGGTGCGAGGTGCTCAGGTGCGCAATTGCGCACCATAGTTCAGGCGCGATGCGCGTGCCCCGGAATCACAAGAACAATCAGAGCCGCTTGATCGCGACGACCTCGCTGCCGGCCTGCTTGATCCGCGCAATCGCGGGCTCGATCGGTTCGATCACGGTCGCCATGTGATGGGCATTGGCGTGAACCATGGTGCTGCCGTCGCGGACGATGGCGACATGGCCCTTCCAGAAGATCAGATCGCCACGCAGCAGGCTGCTCCGCTCATGCGGCTCCAGCGCACGGCCGAGACCGGCGAGCTGCATGTCGCTGTCGCGCGGGCAGCCGATCCCGGCTGATGCCAGCGAGACCTGGACCAGGCCCGAGCAATCGATGCCAAAACTGCTCTTGCCGCCCCAGAGGTAAGGTGTGCCAATGAAGCGCTCGGCCACTGCGACGAAATCCGGCTCGTAATGATCGAGCGGCGCGAGGTGAGTCCGTGGCAAGAACGTTCCGTCCCGCGTCACCGCGAAGGCCCCGTCCTCGCGCGCGATCGTGAGCCTTGATCCCAGGACCAGCGTGGCAGCCGGCGGCAGCTTGATCGACGGGCCGGGAAACGCAAACGTCCGGAGTGCGCTGACCTTGTGCGTCGGCGCGGCCGTCGGCTTCAACAGCGCCGCGTCGGGCAGCCAGCCGACATAGCCGTCGCCATTGAGCTGGCCCCAGGCCCAGCCTTCGCCGTTGCGGTCGTAGACCGTGACGCGCTCGCCCCGCAGCGCCTCCGTCATCAGCATCGCATTCGAGGATGGCTGCTCGCGCAACGGCGCGAGCGCGTCGATGACCTCGAATTCTTCGCCGGTGACGAAGCGCTCCGCCGCAACCTTGCCTTCGAGATACTTCGCGGCGATGTCGCCCCGCGCCGGCGTCAGCCTTGGATCGTGTCCTGGATCACGCATAGCGCTCGCTCAGCAATGCGTAGATGGCGCGCGCGGCCTGGCACTCGCCGCCTTCGGGCCGCGCCGGCTTCGCCGACGGCGTCCAGCCGTAGATGTCGACATGCAACCAGCTCTTGGCGTGCTCGACGAAGCGCTGCAGGAACAGGGCGCAGGTGATCGAGCCGGCAAAGCCGCCCGACGGCGCATTGGTGATGGTCGCCGTCTTGGAGTCCAGCCAGGAATCGTAAGGCGGCCACAGCGGCATGCGCCACAACGGATCGTTCTCCTTCGCCGCGCAGCGCGCGACGTCGACGGCCAGCGTCTCATCATTGGTGTAGAAGGGCGGCAGGTCCGGCCCCAGCGCGACGCGCGCCGCGCCGGTCAGCGTGCCCAGGTCGATCAGCAGGTCCGGCTTCTCCTCGTCGGCCAGCGCCAGCGCATCGGCGAGCACCAGGCGTCCTTCCGCATCCGTGTTGCCGATCTCGACCGTGATGCCCTTGCGCGAGGTAAAAATGTCGAGCGGGCGGAAGGCATTTCCGGCGACCGCATTCTCCACCGCCGGGATCAGCACGCGCAGCCGCACCTTCAGCTTCGCATCCATCACCATGCGCGCCAGCGCCAGCACGTTGGCGGCGCCGCCCATGTCCTTCTTCATGATCAGCATGCCGCTCGACGGCTTCAGGTCGAGGCCGCCGGTGTCGAAACACACGCCCTTGCCGACCAGCGTCACCTTGGGATGATCAGGATCGCCCCAGCCGATGTCGATCAGCCGTGGCGCGCGGCTCGAGGCCATGCCGACGGCGTGGATCAGCGGGAAATTCGTCTTCAGATCCTCGCCGATTGTGCAGGCGAAGCTTGCCCCGAACTCGGCCGCGAGCGCCTGCGCGGCCGCCGCGAGCTCCGACGGGCCCATGTCGTTGGACGGCGTGTTGATGAGGTCGCGCGCGAGCATCGCGGCATCGGCAATACGCTCGATCTCGGCCGGGTCGACACCGTCAGGTGGGACCAGCCGGACCTCGGGGCGATCAGCCTTGCGGTAGCGGGCAAAGCGGTAGCAGCCCAGTGCGAAGGCGAGCGCCGCCAGTCGCGCATCGTGCGGTGCATTGGCAAAGCGATAGGTGCCCGGCGGCAGCAGGCCGGGCAGGGCGCCCGGCCGGAACAGGTCGCGCGATCTGGCGCCCTCGTCCTCGAGACCGAACAGCACCTGCGCGATCGCGCCATCCGGCGCGGGCAGCGCCAGATAGCTGCCTGGCTTGGCGGCAAAGGCGCTCGCCCTTGCGAACTGGCGGTGCGCCGGTGGCAGCGTCTCGGCGACCTGATCCCAGCTCGACTTGGTGACGAAGGTGATCGGGGTGGCGGTGGGTGAGGTCTCGAAGACAGAAGGCATTGGCGGGTCCGGATCGTCGGATCAAGCGGGTCATGCGAACGGACCAGACTTCGCAGAGTTTCGCCGCCGCTGCAATCGGCTTTGCCGTCACCGTTCAGCTAGCCGCTACTCGCCGCAAGGAGGCCATGCTAGGTTCCGGAGAGCGGCCGCCTGAAGTGGAGATCGCCGGCGACCGATGAGGAAGCGCCGGGAGGAAATGCGATGGAATTCGTGTGGAGCGTGGTCACGTTCATCGGCCAGGCCATCGAGGCGATTTTTGGCTATGTCGAGCATCACCATTGGATCTTCGCGTTCCTTGCCGGCGGCTACGTCTTCTATCTCCACGACCGCTCCGTGCACGCGCGGTTCGACGCGCTCGACAAGCGCGTAGACGAAATCCGCAAGCGGCTCGCCGTCGAATATTGACCTGGCGAGACGAAACCGTCCTCGGCGGATCTCGTATCTCACGTCGACGACTGCCGTTCGCAAAAGCACCGCCGCAGGGCTTTACTAGCGTTGTGGTTGTGGCATTATTGACGAATATTTAAAATTGTGCCGTCCGCTCCGCATACACCGAACGCGGACACGCGGCGGCACGCGGTTGATACCTGTCCAGGTTCGTTCTTGGCTGATACGGCCTGAATCTGTTCGTCGAAGCATTTCTCTCATCGTTTGGGCGGCGCAGCATTTGCAGATGAGCGGCGCAAAATGGATAGATCGTTCGTCATTGTGCAGATTTCCGACCTGCATCTGGACGGGTCGGGCCGGCTGCTATCGACCGTCGAGACACTCAGGGCCGCGATTCGCGAAAAGATGACGGGCGTCACGGATGTCCCCGATCGCATCCTGCTGATCACGGGGGATCTGGTGGACGATCCGAATCCGCGCGCGCTCGACGAGGCGCTCGCCGTGATCGCGACTTTCCGGCAGACCGGGCTGTTCACCGACATCCAGGCCGTTGCCGGAAATCACGATGTCAAGCGGCCGAGCCAGCGTGCCGGCCGTCACGACGCCTATGATTACCTGCATCTGCCACGAACCTCGAAGAGTGTCTATTACCGGCAGGCAGGCCTCGAGCTGGCGCTGCTCGATTCCAATCGCGCAAGCCTGATGGCGCTCGCGAGCGGCAAGATCGACGAGAGCACTTACAAGGCGATGGTCGCAGAGTCCGCCCGGCTCAGCGCCGAACTCGCGGCCAGCATGGGTTCTGCGGGGCGCGCCGATTATGCCGAGCCGGCGGAAAACCTGGTCCGTGTGCTCGCCCTGCACCATCATCCGCTGCCGCAGGCGACCGGCGAAGGAAAGCGCTTTCTCGGCGTGCCCGACGAACCGCTGATGTATCTCGCCGCGCCCGCGACCTTCCTCGAGGCTGCCATCTCGCTCGATGTCGATCTGGTTCTGCACGGTCATCGCCACGTCGAGGGACTGACCCGCTATTCCGTCCCCGATCCGCGCGCGACATCGAGCGAGAGCAGGGAGGCGTTCTGGCGCACGATCTACGTGCTCTCATGTCCATCCTCGACCGGCCAAGCCGGCGACGCCGCCGGCTTCAACCTCATCCATTTCGGCCCCGCGTCCCGTGGCTGGCGCACGGAACATCGTTTCGCGATCACCCGCTATTCAAGGCTGCGCAACGATGCCGCCTTCACGCTGCTCGATTCGAACCTGCCTGACGGCGTCATCAGACTGCCGGCAGCGCGGAACTTTTCCCGTGATCCGGCCGTCCAGGCGGCGATCGAGGTCGCCTCATCCGCCTCAGTGAAGCGGGATCAGATCGCGGCGATCACCCGCCGGCTGTTCATGCGCCGCAGCTTTTATGATGAAGCCGACCCGAACTGGGCGGATGCGCTCTACGCCTACGTCGTCTCGTCGCATGCCTGGACTGAGCTCGAAGGCAAGATCGCGAGGTCCGCGCCCAGATCTGACATCGACACGCTTGCGGCGGTGAGAATGCTGCTCGGCCGATTGGTCGAGCAATCCGCCGAGGTGCTCGGCATCGATAGCGCTCAGCTCGGTGAACTCTGCGGGAGGGGTCTGATCAACTGTGACGACTTCCTGCGCCAAGTGCCGCGGTTGCCCTGCGAGGGCGTCGACGTTCAGTGGCAGGCGCGGCAGAGACTGCAACTGCTGCGGGACTTGGACGAACAGGTGAAGACGCTCGGCCTCCATCTGGATCTCGGCGGTGAGGTGCCGTCGTAACAATCGCCGCCGTGAGAGGAGTAGGCCCGAGACGGCGTTAACCGGCCGTTAGGGTTAACATTCTATTGCTGACGCGTTCGGCTCGATCAAGCGGCTCGAGAGTCAAGGCGTCATGCGTCAACGGATCAGTCTTACCCGGCTACTTGCCTCCACGTCGCTGGTCGCGATGCTGGCGATGGGACTCGGCGGCTGCACGGCCATGTCGAAACTCTCCGAGGTGACCGGCTCGGTCGGGCCTCGGGCGGAGGCGGTTCCCACCGATCGTGCGCCCACCGATCCAGCGCGTGCGGTCGAAGTCTATGGCGAGCGCTACCGCGCCAATCCCAAGGATGCCGACGCCGCGCTCGCCTACGGACAGGCCCTGCGTGCCAACGGTCAGCGCGCCCAGGCCGCCGCCGTGCTTGAGCAGGCGACCATCGCCAATCCCGGCAACAAGGCGCTGCTTGCCCTGTACGGCCGCGCACTCGCCGACAACGGCAATTTCCAGCAGGCTTACGACGTTCTGTCGAAGGCGCATTCGCCCGACAATCCCGACTGGCGCCTGCTTTCGGTACAGGGCACCGCGCTGGACCAGATGGGCCGTCACGAAGAGGCGCGATCCTATTACGCGAGCGCGCTGAAGATCGCACCGGGTGATCCCGGCGTGCTCTCTAATCTCGGCCTGTCCTACATGTTGTCGAGAGACCTGCCGAAGGCCGAAGAGGCGCTGCGGCAGGCCTACGCCTCGCCGCGTGCGAGCGCCCGGGTGCGGCAGAACCTCGCTTTGGTCGTCGGTCTCCAGGGCCGCTTCGCGGAAGCGGAGACCATCGTGAAAGCGGACCTGCCACCGGACCAGGCCGCGGCCAATGTCGCCTATCTCAAGGACATGCTGAGCCGCAGCGACGCCCCGCGCGGCGCACCGAAGCGGACGCCGGTTGCCTCGCTGAGCCAGCCCGACTGATCGGATCCGACCGTCTGATCTCGGCTTGATTGGTGAACGGCGCGGTTCGCTCGGGCTCAGTGCATCTCTGTGATCTTGATGCCGGTCGGTCCGAGAATGACCACGAACAGCACCGGCAGGAAGAACAGGATCATCGGCACCGTCAGCTTCGGCGGCAGAGCGGCGGCCTTCTTCTCTGCCTCGTTCATGCGCATGTCGCGGTTCTCCTGCGCCATGACGCGCAGCGACTGGCCGAGCGGGGTGCCGTAACGCTCCGCCTGCTGAAGCGCCAGACACACCGACTTGACGCCCTCGAGCCCGGTGCGACGTGCCAGATTCTCATAAGCGACCTTGCGATCCTGCAAATAGGACAATTCGGCCGTGGTCAGGGTGAACTCCTCCGACAGCGCGATCGACTGGCCCACGATTTCGTTCGCAACCTTGCGGAACGCCATTTCGACCGACATGCCGGATTCGATGCAGATCAGGAGCAGATCGAGCGCGTCGGGAAACGCACGCTTGATCGAGAGCTGGCGCTTGGAGATCGCATTCCTGAGGAACAGCATCGGCGACTGGAGGCCGAGATAGGCCGCGCCGATGCAGATGCCGATCTTGACCGGCATCGCCTGCTCCATATGCGCGATCACGAAGACGTAGAGGGCCGAGCCGATCAAGAGCACGATCGGGGCGACCATGCGGGCGAACAGGAAGGTGATGTACGGCGCCTGGCCGCGGTAACCTGCCATGATGAGCTTGTCTCGCGCAGCCTCCTGCGCGAGCCATTTGGTCAGATTGAAGTCCTCGACCACCTTGGAGACGAGTTGCTTCGGCGTCTGGCGCAGCGAGACCTTTTCGTTCTTGTGAAGACGCTCACGCTCGCGCTGCCGGATGCGTTCGCGTTCGCTCGCCACCGCTTTCATCCGCTTGGAGAGGCCCTCGCCGGCGAACAACGGCATCACCAGGGTATAGACGGTGGCGCTCGCGGCGATGGCCGCGAGCAGCATGGTCATGAAGCGGACGTCGTGCAGTTTCGAGACGAGGAATTCGACCATACGGCACCGTCAGAAATCGAAATTGATCATCTTCTTCATCACCATGATGCCGATCGACATCCAGACGACGCAGCCGACCAGCATCAGCTGTCCGGTGGGATGAGTCCAAAGCAGCGAGATGTATTGCGGCGTCGTGAGGTAGACGAGGAACATCACGATCGGCGGCAGCGAGCCGATGATGCCGGCGGAGGCCTTGGCCTCCATCGACATCGCCTGGATCTTTTCCTTCATCTTCTTGCGGTCGCGAAGCACTTTGGAAAGATTGCCGAGCGCTTCGGAGAGGTTGCCGCCCGACTTCTGCTGGATCGACACCACAATGCCGAAGAAGTTGGCCTCCGGAAGCGGCATGCGCTCATAGAGCCGCGCGCAGGCCTCGCCGAGCGGCATCCCGATCGCCTGCGTCTCGATGATGGCCAGGAATTCGCTGCGGAGCGGCTCGGGCGAGTCCGCGGCCACGACCTTGATCGACTCGAACAGGGGCAGGCCCGCCTTGATGCCGCGGACGATCACGTCGACCGCGTCGGGCAGCGCAGCCAGGAACTTGGTTTCACGACGCTTCTTCAGGAAGCCCAGAGCCCAGCGCGGCAGGCCGAAACCACCGGCAAAGGCGAGACCGGCAGCGCCGATCAGGCCGCCGCCGGCGAACAGAGCGACCGCGAAAAATACGCCCGCCACGACGGCGGATACGGTCCAGAATTTCTGCGGCGTCCAGTCTAGCCCCGCCTGCGACAGGCGGACGCTGAGCGGAGCGCTCTTCTCCTGCGCGCGCCGCGCCTCGAGGTCCTTGAGCGTGGTCTCGACCTGCTCACGGCGCGAGCGTTGGGTCTTCTCGGCCTGGCGGGCCGTGGGAGCTTCGGCGCGCGCGACCGAGGCGCGCCGGCTTTCCGCCTTTCGTTCTCCGGACAGCAGCGGATAGAGGAATACCCAGGCGATGCCACCGACCGCTGCGGTGGCGAGGAAGGCGAGGGCGAGGACCTGCATGTTCATGGCGGTGCTGACCTGCTCACGTCTTCGGCGCGACTTCCGCCGCGTCGAGCGCCGCGGCAAGGCGCTTCTCCTCGCCGTAATAGCGGGCGCGTTCCCAGAACTTCGGACGGCCGATGCCGGTCGAGCGGTGGCGGCCGATGATCTTGCCGTTGGCGTCCTCGCCGACCATGTCGTAGAGGAAGATGTCCTGGGTGATGATGGTGTCACCTTCCATGCCCATCACCTCGGTGATGTGGGTGATGCGTCGGGAACCGTCGCGCAGGCGTGCGGCCTGGATGATGACGTCGATCGAGGCGCAGATCATCTCGCGGATGGTGCGCGAGGGCAACGAGAAGCCGCCCATCGTGATCATGGATTCGCAGCGCGACAGCGCCTCGCGCGGGTTGTTGGCGTGCAGCGTGCCCATCGAACCGTCATGGCCGGTGTTCATGGCCTGGAGCAGGTCGAAGGCTTCGGGTCCGCGAACCTCGCCGACGATGATGCGTTCGGGCCGCATACGCAGGCAGTTGCGCACCAATTCGCGCATGGTGACCTGGCCCTCGCCTTCGATATTGGGCGGGCGGGTTTCCAGCCGCACCACATGGGGCTGTTGAAGCTGGAGCTCGGCGGCGTCCTCGCAGGTGATGACGCGCTCGTCGTGCTCGATGTAATTGGTGAGGCAGTTGAGCAGGGTGGTCTTGCCCGAGCCGGTACCGCCGGAAATCAGCACGTTGCAGCGAACGCGGCCGATGATCTGAAGGATCTCGGCGCCTTCGGGCGTGATCGCGCCGAACTTGACGAGCTGATCCAGCGTCAGCTTGTCCTTCTTGAATTTGCGGATGGTGAGCGCGGGGCCGTCGATCGACAGCGGCGGCACGATGGCGTTGACGCGAGAGCCGTCGGCGAGGCGCGCGTCGCAGATCGGCGAGGATTCGTCGACGCGCCGGCCCACCTGGCTGACGATGCGCTGGCAGATGTTGAGAAGCTGTTGGTTGTCGCGGAAGCGGATGCCAGTGCGTTGGATCTTGCCGCCGACCTCGATGTAGACGGTGTTGGCGCCATTGACCATGATGTCGGCGATGTCGTCGCGCGACAACAGCGGTTCGAGCGGGCCGTAGCCGAGAACGTCGTTGCAGATGTCGTCGAGCAGCTCCTCCTGCTCGGCGATCGACATCACGATGTTCTTGATCGCGATGATCTCGTTGACGATGTCGCGGATTTCCTCGCGCGCGGACTCCGAATCGAGTTTGGCGAGCTGGGCAAGGTCGATGGCCTCGATCAGTGCGCCGAAGATGGTCGCCTTGACCTCGTAATAATTGTCCGAGCGCCGGCTCTCCATGGCCGGAGGCGGCGGGGCCTTGGCAGGGGCAAGCGGCGGCGAGGCGACGGCCGGCGGAGGCGGAGCGCGCGACACCGTCGGCGCTTGAGCCTGGGCAGGCTCGAGCGACACGGCGCCGGGCTTGGGCGCCCGAAAGTCGGTGTCTGTTCCGCTACGCTTACCGAACACTTAACAACTCCATGCGGCGGCTTATCTTCCCCGCAACTTCTCAATCAGAGGTGAAAGCAGGGACGACTTTTGTTTCTTGGTCTCGCTGCGGCCGGTCAGACGCTGGGCGATCTGCAGGAACATCTCGATCGACTTGTGGTTCGCGGATATCTCCGCGATCATCTGGCCGTTGTTGGCCGCCGAGCCGAAGATCTGCGGCTCGAACGGGATCGAGACGACCGGCTGGCTCTCGATCGCCTTGGCGAACTCCGCGGCGGCGATTTCGGGCCGTTTCGGCACGCCGACCTGGTTCAGGCAGTAGAGCGGCGGCCGGTCGTTGGGGCGCGCGGCCTTCAACAGATCGAACAGGTTCTTGGTATTGCGCAAATTGGCGAGGTCGGGCGCGGCCACGATCAGGATATCGTCCGCTCCGATCAGAGCGCGCTTGGTCCAGCCCGACCATTGATGCGGAACGTCGAGCACGATGCAGGGCATGGTGGAGCGCAGCGTGTCGAACACGGCGTCGAAAGCGTCGGTGCCGAAATCGTAGACCCGGTCGAGCGTGGCAGGCGCCGCCAGCAGGCTGAGATGGTCGGTGCATTTCGACAGCAGGCGGTCGATGAAAGCCGTGTCGACGCGGTCGGGCGAGAACACGGCATCGGCAATGCCCTGCGGCGGATCCTGATTGTAGTCGAGCCCGGCGGTGCCGAAGGCGAGGTCGAGGTCGGCGACGACGGCGTCCATCGCGAGGTCGCGTGCGATTGCCCAGGCGACATTGTGGGAGATGGTGGAGGCTCCGACGCCGCCCTTGGCGCCGACCACGGCGATGATGCGGCCGACCGCCTTGGCTTCCGGCGCCGAGAACAGGTTGCAGATCGAGCGCACGACATCGATCGCGCCGACCGGCGCGAGCACGTAATCGCTGACGCCGCGGCGCACCAGCTCGCGATAGAGCGTGACGTCGTTGATGCGGCCGATCACGACCACGCGGGTGCCGGCGTCGCAGACGGTGGCGAGCTGGTCGAGGCCGCCCAACAGATCGCTGCGGCCGTCGCTCTCGAGCACGATCACGTTCGGCGTCGGGGCCGAGCGGTAGGCCTCGATCGCGGCCGCCATGCCGCCCATCTGGATTTTCAGATGGGCCTTGCCGAGACGGCGATCCTCGCCGGCCGACTGGACCGCGGCGGCAGTCTCCACGGTCTCGCAGAAGGCCTGGACCGAGACGCGCGGCGCGGGCGCGATATGCTCCTCGACCGGCGGAGGAGCTGCTGCCGGCTGCTCTTCTTGTGTCTGGCGCGCGTAGCTGATCATTTGCCGGTGTCGCTCAGTTTGGCCTTGTCGGCGTCGGGATAGGTGGTCGCCGTCGTGCTTCCCTTGCGATACTTCTCCAGGCTGGTGATGCGCCGCGCCGTATACGACGGAGTTTCGGGCCGCGGCTGCTCGAGGTCCGACGGATTGTCGACCATGGCCGCGAGGTTGCGCTGATAGGCGCAGCCGTAATTGTAGTAATCCTTGTTCTCGAACCAGCGCTTGTTCTTCATCGAGGGGCCGATGTCCTCCGGCCACAGGCCGCAGGGGCCGGCGACCGCCGCGATCTTGGAATAGGTCAGCCGGATCGGCGGCAGGAAACGCTTGTCTTCCGGTTGATACGGGTGGACGCTGACGCCGCGTGCCGGAACGCCCGCCGCCGCCAGCATCGCCTGGATCTCACGCATCGTATCGGCAACCGGACGAGCATTGGGCGTATTGGAGGGCACGTCGATGCGAATGGCGCCGGTGCCTTCGTGCAACCATGCCGATGCGACGCCCATTACGTCGGCGCGCTGGGCGGCGGTCAATCCACCGCGGGCATGGCCGACGAAGACGACGATCGAGCGGTTCTGCTCCTCGACCGCGATCGGGTGGCGCTGCTTGTAATCGTCGGGAATCGAGGCCGTGAGGACCTCGTCGTGCTGGCAGCCGCCGAGCACGAGCGCCATGCCGACGAGCGCGCCACCGAGGCGGATGGCGCGTTTGCGAAGCTGGGGTGGTCTTGTGATCATCGTGAAGTCCCCGTTCCGCCTCAGTCGGTAATGAAGCCGTAGGTGCCGCGGTAGCTTTTGGCCGGTTCGGTCCGTCCGGGCACGCCGTAGAGCCGGTTGATATTGCCGATCAGCTGGGCCTGCGGATCCGCAGGCGGTGCGAAGCCGTCGTCCGGCCGCGACAGATCCTTTGGTGCCACCGCGCGAACGACATAGGGGGTCACGATCACGACCAGCTCGGTCGCGTTGTTGACGAAGTCGCGGCTGCGGAACAGCGTGCCCAGGATCGGGAGCTGCATCAGTCCCGGCAATCCGCTGATCGCCTGCTTGGTCTGCTGCTGGATCAGACCGGCCATCGCCATCGCGCCGCCGGAGGGAATTTCCAGCGAGGTCTCGGCGCGGCGGGTCCTGATCGAGGGCACCGTCAGCGAGTTCACCGAATTCGAGGTCACCGCCTGCGACAGCGTGATCGCATTCTCGTTCGACAGTTCCGAAACCTCGGTCATCACCCGCAGGCTGATCTTGCCTTCGCTCAGCACCACGGGAGTGAAGTTCAGGGAGATGCCGAACTTCTTGAAGCTGATCTGGGTGGTACAGACATGCGTGGTGGGGTCGCAGGCATAGCCTGCCGGGACCGGGAATTCACCGCCGGCGATGAACGTCGCCGACTCGCCGGAGATCGCGGTCAGGTTCGGCTCGGCCAGCGTGCGGATCACGCCCGCGGTTTCCATCGCGCGCAGGGTGGCCTGCACCGACGGCGCGGCGCCGAACTTCGTGGTCAGGTTATTGCTGTCCACGAGGTTCTTGCCGAGAGCCGTGAACGGATTGGAGTTGGAAAAGCTCACCACCGACGTGCCGTAGTTGAGGTTGGCGGTCAGGTCGATGCCGAGCTGCTTGATGATGCTGCGCTGGACTTCCGCCACCGTCACCTTGAGCATGATCTGGTCGCGGCCGCGCACCACGATCGAGTTCACCACCTTCTCGGGGCCGCCGGCCAGGCGCGCGGCGAGATCGTTGGCCTGCTGCGCCTCCATCGGGTTGGCAGCCGTGCCGGTCAGGACGATACCATCGCCGAGGCCATCGATCTGGATGTCGGCATTGGGCAGGACCTGCTTCAGCGCGGCCCGTACGCCATTGAGGTCGCGCTTGACCGCGATGTCATAGGCCGCAATCTGCTGACCGGCGGAATCGAAGAAGACGATGTTGGTCTGACCGACCGCGGCGCCGATGATATAGGCGCGCTGCGCCGAGCGGACCACCGCATTGGCGATCTTGGGATCGGCGACCAGCACGTCCTTGATGTCGCGCGGCAGGTCGATCACGATGGACTTGCCGACGCCGAGCGAGAGGAAACGCGCGTTGATCTGGCCGTCCATCGCGGCCGGAGCCACGGGGCGGTAGTCGGCAGCGACCGCCGGGTTGAGCGCCAGCGCGAGGGCGGCCGAAAACGACAGGGCGCGGACCAGCGAGGTTCGCATCGTCGCCGAATTTGCCCTGCATTTCATATCGACTGTCTTCATCGTGCCTTAGCCGTCTGACTTGGAATGCCGTAGCGAATGATCGAAACACCCTCTCGCTTCTGCGCGGAGTCATCGAGCGTGATTTCGCTCATCTTGACGTCGACGATACTGCGCAGCGCCAGTGACAGCGTGCCGCTCTGCCGCGCCGCGGACAGCGTTGCGGTCTGCGCGGGAGTGAGCTCGAGGGTGACGGTCTTGCCGATCACCGCGTTCTGGCCGTCCTTCTCCTTGGGCGCCTGGTCGATGGCGAGGACGCGGATATTGGCCAGGATGATCTCGGAGGTGACGACGTCGGGGGCGCCGCTGCCCTGGTCCGGGTTCTTCGACCGGCGCGTGAGCAGGACGTCGACACGGTCGTTGGGCAGGATGAACCCGCCTGCGCCGGTCTCCGGCGAGATCTCGGTCGAGATCGCCCGCATGCCGGTGGGCAGGATTGCCGCCATGAAGCCGGAGCCTTCGGCCTTGACCAGTTTCTGGTCGCGGATCGGCTCACCCTGAATGAACGGAGCCCGCGCGATCGAACCGGCCACCTGGGTCGCACCATCGGGGCGCTCGTTGCGGCGGATGAAGGTGGTGCTGGCGGTCGCGGCCGGCCAGGTCTGCCATTGCACGTCTTCGGGCTTCACGGTCTGGCCGAGGCCGATGTCGTTCTTGGCGACGAGGACGTCGACGGTCGGCAGCTGCGCGACCGGAAGCGGAGGCGGCGCAGAATTGTCGGTGCCGCTCGCCAGGTACGCGGCGATGCCGCCGGCGCAGATGGCGACCGTCAGGACGACAATGCGTGCCCTATTCATACGCTTCAACTTTCCAACAATACGCCGCGACGCTACCGCCGCCGTGATCGGCAGTTGACCAGCTATTCGTCAAAGCATGGTTAATGAGGCGTATCTAAATCGCCTTAACGCCGGGTTTACCCCATAGGCGTTAAGGTAGCGCGAGCATCGATTGATACGGACGTTTTCGAGGAGGCTCGCGCAGGTGCCGCCCAAGCGCTCGCTTTCTGCGGCGAAAGCAACGGATGGTTGGTTGTGGAATGATCGCTTGTAGCAAGGATGCAACGAGTTGTTGCAAAACACGCCAAGCGCCAGGTGCCGTCAGGCGGCCTGCGTCCAGCGGGGAGAGTCCTCGAAGTCGCGGGCAAGCGGCTCGAGCAGCAGGATGATCAAGAGGTGTGCCAGCAAGTAGGGCTTGGCGGAGCGCGGATCGGTTCCAGGTGGCGTCTTGAGACCAATCAGACTCTTCAGTCGCTTGAAGCCAAGTTCGATGCGCCATCGCAGTCGATAGAGCGCGAGTACATCCTTGGTGGAGAACTCGTCCCGCGCGAGCGACGTGACCAGAATGACCCAATCCGCGGCTTCCAGAGTTTCTTTGGAGATGACGCGGTTTTCGTCTTGTGCGTCGCGCCGGGCTTTACGGCGCGACGCCGCGACTGCACCGGCGGGCTTCTTGACTGCGACCAGACGCATAGCCAGAGGCGCACCGTCCTTGCGTTTGATCCAAATCCTCCGATCGATCAGTCCGTGCGCCTTCGCCGCACGCAATTGGGCCATCAGATCGAACGGAAGGCCTTTGGCATCAAGCCAACGTGCGTTCTTCCAGCCCGCTCGGATCAAAACGTCTGCCCCGGCGTCGCGCACAGCGGCGATGCGGTCAGGTTGTAGATAAGCGCGGTCAGCAATGCGGATCTCGTTCTTGACCACCGGTATCCGGTCAAACGTTTCGCCTTCTTGCTGATCTGTCAGCTCGAAGTGACCAAAGCGCTCATATGGCAGATCGAATGCACTATGAACGCGCCAAAGCTCACTGTTCCTGCGCGCAGCCGGTCCTGCCTGAGGCACTGTCGTCGCATCGATAATGCGGATCAGGCGGCCTCGGCTCGCTTTCGGGGCTGCCGCAGCGAGCAAGCCCTCCACCAGCACTGCAAACCAATCGCCACATTGACGCAGGCGATAGAACAACGCCACGCTGCTGAGGTCGGCAAGGCCAACAGAAGCGGCCCACGCGGCTGTCGATCTCAACCCTCTTTCACCCAGACAATAGGCCAGCATCAGCCGAAGTAACGACACCGCATCTGGAATTTGGCGCCGCCGCACGAAAGCCTTCGTCTGGCGCGCACTTATTTCAAGCTGCGCAGCCCCGCCGAGCTGCGTAACCACTCTCGTCCAGTCCTCGTTCAGAAGCGATTCGTCTGCCATCCCGCCTTGGAATCACGTGTGATTCCAACACTCAAGAACAAACTTAACGCCTATGGGGTTTACCCGGTGCGTTCAGCGCAGTGCGAGGTGAGTGAGGTCGATCGCCTTCACCCATTCGGTCTCCGGGTAGACCATCAACGCGCTCAGCGCGAGCGCGATACCGTAAGGAATGCCGCTCTCCTTGTCGTGCAGCCGTGCGAGCCAGGCCTGAGCCGCGAGCCCGTAGGGCAGCGGCCATTGCCGGACCTGGAGCAGGAGCAGCGTCAGCGCGCCGCCGAACAGCGAAGCGTAGAGCAGGAAGTTCATAAGATGTGCAAAGCCGAACCAGAGCGCGACGGACGCCGCGACTTTGGCATCGCCGCCGCCCACCCAGCCCATCGCAAAGCAGGTGAAGGCCACGACCAGCAGAACCGCACCGGCGCCGATATGGCTCAGCATCTCGTAAGGTGCCATGCCACCGGCGAGGGCGAGCACGAAGAAGCCCGCCACCAGCGCCAGCGAGACGCGGTTCGAGATCGTCATCGTGAATAGATCACTCGCGGCGGCGAATGCCATCAGGGCCGGGAAGAGCAGAAGGCGCGCAAGGTCGAGGATCATGAGCTGCGTCTTGAGGCCTGGTTTAGTCGCGGATCGGGCGTCGCCGCATGCTAGCCGGCAGTGCTAAACAAACCGACAACGGCAGCAATGGTCTGAACAGCAGAACCCGCCGATAGCGAGTTCACAACAGGCTGGCAATGCGCGCGCCGAGTACGATCGTCGCGAGCAGCAGCGCAAGGCAGACCCAATAAGTGGGCGAGCCGGCCTGCGACGCGCCCGCATCGTTCGCCGTCACCGCAGCATCGGTTCTGTACTTACGCAACGCCACTGGAACTCGCCGTCTTCAAAAAACAAAGGCCCCGGAGATCCGGGGCTTTTGCCGTCGTTCGTCGGCTGCTTACTTCAGGCTGGACTGGATCGAGGTGAACTTGGTGTTCAGCGTGCCGCCGAGCTGGTTGACGACGGTGATGATGGCCAGCGCGATGCCGGCGGCGATCAGGCCGTACTCGATGGCGGTGGCGCCGGATTCATCCTTCGCGAAACGCGCAATCACGTTCTTCATGAATAACACTCCGTCTAGTGGGATCGCCTCGCTCGGCGCTGTCTTTGACGCGATGACCATGAGAGCCGAGCTCTTTCGGTAGAGTTAATTCGATCGGGTAAACCCACGCCAGGCGCGATGCTTTTGCCCAGAGTGAATTTCGCCTTAAGACGGTAGCTGCAATTCGTTCCGGTTCCGGATGCATCGGCAGCGCGGCGCCGGCTTCACCCTCCCTTAAATTTCGCGGAGTAGGCCTAAGCAGGACCGGAATTCGCAAGAGAGGCGACGATGTCGAGCCTGCCCATGCAAGTTGCCCTGATGCTCGGCGAGACCATCGTGAAGGTGATCCCCGTCACCTTCGTACTTGCTGCGATCTTCACAGTGCTGGAGCATTTCTGGGCCTGCAATCCCGGCGTGCCGTGGTGGCGCAAGCGGGAGATTCTCACCGACATCTGCTACTGGTTCTTCGTTCCGGTGTTCGCCCGCACCATGCGGATCGGGCTTCTGATCGTCGGTGCCGGCGTCGTCTTCAACATCCACGACGCGGACGAACTCATCGCCTTCTACGACGATGGCCACGGTCCGCTGTCGCAGCTGCCTCTATGGATGCAGGGCCTGCTGTTCCTGGTGCTATCCGATTTCATGCTGTACTGGCTGCACCGGCTTTTCCACGACGGCGGCTTCTGGAAGTACCACGCCGTCCATCATTCGTCGGAGGAGATCGGGTGGATCTCCGCGGCCCGTTTCCATCCCGTCAATCTCTTGCTCGGGACGATCAGCGTCGACGTCGTGCTGCTGATGGCCGGTATCTCCCCGAACATCATGATCTGGGTCGGCCCGTTCACCACCTTTCATTCGGCCTTCGTGCACGCCAACCTGAACTGGACCTTCGGACCGTTCAAATACGTGCTGGCGACGCCGGTATTCCACCGTTGGCACCACACTTCGCTCGAAGAGGGTGGCGACACCAATTTCGCCGGGACGTTTCCGATCTGGGACGTGCTGTTCGGTACCTTCCGCATGCCGGAGGGGAGGCTGCCGCAGGATTACGGCAAGGACGAAGCGACCATGCCGAAGGAGATCGGAGGCCAGCTCGCCTATCCGTTCCGCCATTAGGAGAGACCAGTGGGGCCCGCAAACGCCAGTCCGTTCAAACAATCGTCGGCGAGTTTGCGGAACGTTCACGAATTGGAGGCAGGTTGGCCGGGTCGGGCACCGGCTCCGCTGTTATCTCATCGCTTCTGCCGGTTTGTGACGTCCCGGGGTAAGAGTATGCGTAAAGAATTACTGCGCCGTCATGCGCGCGTCTGTCTTCTGGTTGCCGCCGCGGTGCTGGCATGGCCGGCCGCTGGCCTTGCCGAGCCTACCGCCGACATCATCGCCGTCAATGTCGATCAGGCCAAGCTGGTGCGGCTGCCCGGCAAGGTGGCGACCATCGTGGTCGGCAATCCCCTGATCGCCGATGTCACGCTCCAGCCGGGCGGCATGATCGTCGTGACCGGGAAGGGCTATGGGGCCACCAACTTCATCGCGCTCGACCGGGGCGGCGAGATTCTGGTCGACCGCCAGATCCAGGTTGAAGGCCCGAGCGACCGGCTCGTCACCGTCTATCGCGGGATTGAGCGCGAGTCCTACAGCTGCGTACCGCTTTGCCAGCGTCGCGTGACGCTCGGCGACAGTGACACCTATTTCAACAACACGATGAGCCAGGCCGGCTCGCTCAGCAGCAGTGCCAGCAGCGGCGGTGGTGCCGGTGCGGCCGCCAAACCCAACTAGCCGACCGGCGGGTCTGCCGGGGGATCCCCGCCAGGCTGCTTGCGGATTCGCGCGCGGCGCGTTTCCGCGCTTCGGTTGGCGTCAGGTTAACGCATTCCTAACGGCGCGGTCCGCCGGACGCGGATCGCTTGAAACATTTAGACAATCAGTTTCCGCTATTGAACGGGCAGATGATCGCCCGTTGCTGGGGAATTTGACCTTATGCCATCGCCCGCACCTACGAGGTTCACGCTCCGGAAAGCGCTGGCCCGGTTTCGTGGCAACCGCCGCGGCTCCGCAGCCGTCGAGTTTGCGCTGGTCGCACCGATGTTCTTCGCGCTGTTGTTCGCCGTCATCGAGACGGCGCTGATGTTCTTCTCGAGCCAGGTGCTCGAGACCGTCGCGCAGGACTCGGCGCGCGCGATTCTGACCGGCCAGGCGCAGGCGCAGGGCGGCTCGGTGGCGGCCTGTCAGACCACCCCCAACACGGTCTCTGCTTGCGATCAGACGACGTTCAAGACCTATGTCTGCAGCCAGATTCCGGCGCTGTTCGATTGCAGCAAGCTTTACGTCGACGTTGTCAGCACCAGTTCCTTCGGCGCGCTAAGCCTCACCAACTATGGCAATTCCTGCAACTTCAATCCCACCTCCGGCATGCAGTACAATGCCGGAACTTCCGGTCAGGTGGTCGTGGTGCGGCTGTTCTATCAATGGCCGCTCTTCGTCACCGGCCTCGGCTACAACATGGGATGCAGCAACAAGCGGCTGATGGTGGCGACCGTGGCGTTCAAGAACGAACCCTTCTGAGGCAGATGGATCTGAGCGGACCGATGCAGGCGATTGCGAATATCTGGAGGAATGCACGTTGCTTCGTGCGCGACTTCGTCGCCGACAAGCGCGCGCTTGCGGCGACCGAATTCGCGGTCATCGTACCGCTGATGCTGGTGATGTTCTTCGGCACCGTCGAGTTTTCGTCTGCCGTGGCGATCGACCGCAAAGTCACGTTGATTGCACGGACACTGTCCGATTTGACGTCGCAGTCGACGACGCTCGCCGATGCCGACATGCAGAACACGTTTACGGCAAGCATCTCGATCGTCATGCCTTACGACGCTACCCTCGTGAAGGGCACGATCTCCCAGATCTACATCGATGCCAACAGCATCGCCACGGTCCAGTGGAGCAAGGCCGGCACCATTGCGAGCGGCGCGACACAAGCCACGCTGGTGACCTCGGCTCGGAAGGCCGGGGACAAGGTCACCACGATGATTCCCCCGACGCTCTTGATTCCGTCGAGCTATCTCATCCTGAGCGAGGCCAACTACACTTACACGCCGGCAGTCGGCTACGTGTTGAAGTCGAGCATAACGCTGGGCGATCTCTCCTACACGCGGCCGCGCCAGGTCGCCTGCGTGCCTTACAACGGCGTGCCGTCGACGTGTTGAATTTGCGAGCCGACCCTGGAATGAAAAAGGCCGTGCGTCACGCACGGCCTTTTTTAGTTGCTTTGTTTGCTCTGCCTCGCTCGAGCCGGTCGGGGCTCAGGGCCGGCGGGCTCAGCTCGCAGCGCGGAGATTGTCCGCCGCCGACTTGCCGGAGCGGCGGTCGGACACGATCTCATAGGAGATCTTCTGGCCTTCGCGCAGCGAGCCGAGACCGGCGCGCTCCACGGCGCTGATGTGGACGAACACGTCTTGGCCGCCGTCGTCGGGCTGAATGAAGCCATAGCCCTTGGTTGCGTTAAACCACTTCACGGTTCCCATGCTCACGGGGGTAGTCCCTTCTCAGATAACACAATGTCGAAGCCCGCTCGCACGGGCAGGTTAGATCGAATTTCTGGAAGGGTCGTCAGCGTGTCTGAACCGGCTGTACCGGTGGATGCTAATGTCGTCCGGCCGAAAATCGATTAATTCATTTTATCGGAAACAGGGGCCCGAAACAATCCGGACGTGCACGATTTTTTGATCCGCCGTGATGTCAACGGCAGATCATCATACAGGTCGGAGTTTTATCTCGCGCCCCCGCGCCGTAGCCGACTAGCGGCGGCGGAACTGGCCGCCACGCTGTCCGGGACGGGGCGGTCCGCCCGCCGTGCTGGGGCGTTCGTCCTTGTGGCGGAAAATCAGCCGGCCCTTCTCGAGGTCATACGGCGACATCTCCACTGTCACGCGGTCGCCCGCGAGCGTCTTGATGCGGTTCTTCTTCATCTTGCCGGCGGTATAGGCAACGATCTCGTGTCCGGCGTCGAGCTGCACGCGGTAGCGGGCGTCGGGGAGGATTTCGGTGACCAGTCCTTCGAACTGGATCAGCTCTTCCTTAGCCATGAATTTCTCCAGGTCGTGGACGGCTAGTGCGAATAGGGTTTGCGGTTCGGTTGGCTGTTTGGCCGACTCTCGCGGCGCAAAAAGGCAACGCCTTGTATCCCATCAGGCGTCCCGGCGCTATGCGCGGAACGCTGTTCCGGACGGTCGACAGGCGATGAGTGCATCTTACCACCGGACCGGCGGCGGCGAGAACCCTTGGACGCATTCGGGCCGCTGCCGGGCCGTCCGTCAGCATGCCTTGCCTCGGCGTGCCGGCCTTCACCGTGCCTGCCGTCGCCTTGCTTGCCGGCACTATGGTGGCGCCCATCGGCATGCCGTTCGTCGCCACGCCGCCCGTCGCCATGCCGTGCGCCTTTTGGGCGCTGGCCGGGACGGCCGCCTGGCCGGCCCTGTCGTTGCTGCGACGGGGCGGGGCCGGCATCGCGGCGGCCGGCGTCGGTGCGATGGTCCTCCTGCGGCAGGGCCACGCGGATCAGCCGCTCGATGTCGCGGAGATAGCTGAGTTCCTCGCCGCCGGCGACCAGGGAGATCGCGGTGCCGTCGGCGCCGGCACGCGCGGTGCGGCCGATGCGGTGGACGTAAGTTTCCGGCACGTTGGGCAGGTCGAAATTGATGACGTGGCTGATGCCGTCGACGTCGATGCCGCGGGCGGCGATGTCGGTGGCAACCAGGGTGCGGATCTCGCCCGAGCGGAACTGGGCGAGCGTGCGCTCGCGGTGATTCTGCGATTTGTTGCCATGGATGGCGTTGGCAGCGATGCCGGCCTTGGCCAGCGTCTTCACCACCTTGTCGGCACCGTGCTTGGTGCGGGTGAAGACCAGAGCGCGGTTGATCGTTTCGTCTTGCAGCAGCTTGGTCAGGAAGGCGGGCTTGGCCGAGAAGTCCACCTGCAGGATACGCTGGTTGATCCGCTCGGCGATCGAAGACACTGGGGTCACCGCGACACGGGCGGGGTCCCGCAGCATGGAGTCCGCGAGCTCGGCGATATCCTTGGGCATGGTGGCCGAGAAGAACAGCGTCTGCCGCTTGATCGGCAGCTTGGCGACGATTTTGCGGATGTCGTTGATGAAACCCATGTCGAGCATGCGGTCGGCCTCGTCGAGTACGAGGAATTCAACGCTCGAAAGCCTCAAGCCGTTGCTATGCACGAGGTCGAGCAGGCGGCCGGGGGTGGCGACCAGTACCTCTACGCCCGGCATCAGGGCGCGGACCTGGCGGCCCATCGGCACGCCGCCGATGGCGAGCGTCGAAGACAGGCGGATATGGCGGCCATAGGCATTGAAGCTGTCAAGGATCTGGCCGGACAGCTCGCGGGTCGGCGACAGCACCAGGACGCGTGCTGTCTTGGGCTGCGGCTTGATGCGGTTCTCGAGCAGGCGATGCAGGATCGGCAGCGCGAAAGACGCGGTCTTGCCGGTGCCGGTCTGGGCGATACCCACGACGTCGCGGCCGGTCAGCGCCAGCGGGATGGTCTGGGCCTGGATCGGGGTCGGGGTGACGTAGTTTTCTTCTTGGAGGGCACGGGAAATGGGATCGGCCAGGCCGAAGTCCTGAAAGGAAGTCAAAAGAGGGGTTCTTTCCATGTCAAAAGCGGACGCCCGGCGCATTCAGCGCGGCGCGCGCAAAAGGGTGTCGAGAAGACACCTGCGTGTTTGGGGTGTCGGATGGCTTGGGTGATATGGGGCAAGCCAGAGGCCCGGAGGGGCTTAAGAACACGCGGCTCGCTACGACCCCTTGATTCGCAAGAGGTCTCCGCCGCTTATATGGAACATCGAGGAGGCGCTTTCAAGGCAACTCGGTCTCAAACAGCGGTTGCGGCGCAGAAATAGTGATGCCGGAAATTTAGCCAGATTTGGTAATTTGCTCAGAAAATAGCCTGCATGCCGCTTTCGCATACATTTAAATTGCCTGTAGTTTAGGCGGAATGACTGCGGCGAAACTTGGATTTCTGGCGATTTTATAAGTAGAGTCAATGAGTTGATGGGTGCTCAGTCCATGGCATGGTTCTTGCGATTCCGTTAATCGCAGGCGGCCATGGGGCCGTTTCGCAGCGTTTTCACGTCTGCGTCAGGGAGATGAGACACTCATGTTTAGCAAATCCACCCACGATATCGCGGCGTCATTTTGCCGCCGCGGCGTGCTCGCCGCGACGGCCGGACTGGTGCTTGGTCTGGCTTCATTGACTGGCGCGAAGGCCGCGGACGGCACCATCAAGGTCGGTGTACTCCACTCCCTGTCCGGCACCATGGCGATCAGCGAAACCACGCTGAAGGACACCATCCTCTTCCTGATCGACGAGCAGAACAAGAAGGGCGGCGTGCTCGGCAAGAAGCTGGAGGCCGTCGTCGTCGACCCCGCGTCGAACTGGCCGCTGTTCGCCGAAAAGGCGCGCGAGCTGATCACCAAGGACAAGGTCTCGGTCGTATTCGGCTGCTGGACCTCGGTGTCGCGCAAGTCGGTGCTGCCGGTGTTCAAGGAGCTCAACAACATCCTGTTCTACCCCGTGCAGTACGAGGGCGAGGAGAGCGAGCGCAACGTGTTCTACACGGGTGCCGCGCCGAACCAGCAGGCGATCCCCGCCGTCGACTACCTGATGAAGGAAGAGAAGGTGAAGCGCTGGGTGCTCGCGGGCACCGACTACGTCTATCCGCGCACCACCAACAAGATCCTGGAAGCCTATCTGAAGTCCAAGGGTGTCGCCCAGGAAGACATCATGATCAACTACACGCCGTTCGGTCATTCCGATTGGCAGACGATCGTGGCCGACATCAAGAAGTTCGGCTCGGCCGGCAAGAAGACCGCGGTGGTCTCGACCATCAACGGCGACGCCAACGTTCCCTTCTACAAGGAGCTCGGCAACCAGGGTATCAAGGCGAAGGATATCCCGGTCGTCGCGTTCTCGGTGGGTGAGGAAGAGCTCGCCGGCATCGACACCAAGCCGCTGGTCGGCCACCTCGCTGCCTGGAACTACTTCGAGTCGATCAAGACCAAGGACGGATCGAACGAGAAGTTCATCAAGGACTGGCAGGCCTACACCAAGAATCCGAAGCGCGTGACCAACGATCCGATGGAAGCGCACGTGATCGGCTTCAACATGTGGGTGAAGGCGGTCGAGAAGGTGAAGTCGACCGATCCGGACAAGGTGATCGATGCGCTTCCCGGCATCGAGGCGCCGAACCTGACCGGTGGCGTGTCGAAGATGCTGCCGAACCACCACATCACCAAGCCGGTGTTCATCGGTGAGATCAAGGCCAACGGCCAGTTCGACGTGGTCTGGAAGACCCCCGGCCTCGTCGCGGGCGACGCCTGGTCGAAGGAGCTCGAGGGCTCCAAGGACCTGATCGGCGACTGGGTCGGCAAGAAGTGCGGCAACTTCAACACCAAGACCAACAAGTGCCTCGGCTCGGGTTCCTGATCCCGACCTGACGCCCATTGCACGACCGGAGAGGGCGGCGATCCGGCCGCCTTCTCCACTCATTTCTGCCGGGGTCATTCACAGTGCCAGCCCATCTGTCTGCCCGTCTCTGCTCGCTTGCACTCTCGTTGTTGCTGATCGCGTTCGCGCTGCCGGCCTTCGCCGGTCCGTTCGAGGATGCAGTCGCCAAATTCGCCAATGACGATTTTTCCGACACGGAAGAGGCGATCGGTGTGGTCGCGGGCAGCGGCAACAAGCTGGCCTTTCCGATCATCAGCGCGCTCCAGGACGGCCGCCTCATGGCGGATCCTGACAGCAAGAAGGTTTACGTCACCGGCACCGACGGCAAGTCGATCGATGCCGCGACCGGCGAGACCGTTGCCAGCGTTCCCGACAGCGCGAGCGCGGTTCGCCTCAACAACCGCCTGCGCCGCAGCGTCGATGCCGCGCTCGGTAGCCTGACGCTGCAGTCGCCGGACGTCGGGACGCGCCTGCAGGCTGCGCAATCCGTCTTCAAGTCGCATGAAGAGACCGCGCTCGAGGCGGTCGATGCCGCGCTCGCCAAGGAAACCAACCGATCCGTCAAGGCCGCGCTCGGTGAGGCCCGCGCGGCGATCCTGCTGTTCAAGTCCGATGCGACCGAGGTCGAGAAGCTCGAGGCGGTGGCAACCCTCAAGGCGCGCGGCGACCAGGAGGCGCTGGCGCTGCTTACCGGCATGGGCGACCAGCCGGCGTCGGTCACCAAGGCCGCCACGAGCGCGATCGGTTCGATCCAGAACTCGCTCGCGGTCTGGTCCATGGTGCAGAATGCCTGGTACGGGCTCTCGCTCGGCTCGGTGCTGCTGCTCGCCGCGATCGGGCTCGCCATCACCTTCGGCGTGATGGGCGTCATCAACATGGCCCACGGCGAAATGGTGATGCTAGGGGCCTACACCACCTTCGTGGTGCAGGAGGTGATCCGCAGCCGTTATCCAGGCCTGTTCGACTATTCGCTGCTGATCGCCGTGCCGCTCGCCTTCCTCGTCGCGGGCGCGATCGGCGTGCTGATCGAGCGCAGCATCATCCGCTTCCTCTACGGCCGGCCGCTGGAGACGCTGCTCGCGACCTGGGGCCTGTCGCTGGTGCTGCAGCAGGCGGTGCGCACCATGTTCGGTCCGACCAACCGCGAGGTCGGCAATCCCTCCTGGATGAGCGGTGCGTTCGAGCTCGGCCAGATCACCATTACCTATAACCGGCTCTGGATCCTTCTCTTCACGCTCGCCGTGTTCGCGATCCTGCTCGCGATGCTGCGCTACACCGCGCTCGGCCTCGAAATGCGCGCGGTGACGCAGAACCGCCGCATGGCGGCTTCGATGGGCATCGCCACCTCGCGCGTCGACGCGCTCACCTTCGGCCTCGGCTCGGGCATTGCCGGCATCGCCGGCGTGGCGCTGTCGCAGATCGACAATGTCAGCCCCAATCTCGGCCAGAGCTACATCATCGACAGCTTTATGGTCGTGGTGTTCGGCGGCGTCGGTAATCTATGGGGAACCCTCGTGGGCGCCTTCACGCTCGGCATCGCCAACAAATTCCTTGAGCCGGTCGCCGGCGCGGTGCTCGGCAAGATCGCGATCCTGGTTCTCATCATCCTGTTCATTCAAAAGCGGCCGCGCGGCCTGTTCGCGCTCAAGGGCCGTGCGGTGGAAGCATGACCCCTCACATGCTGACGCGATCGCTGGACCGCGGCGCGACGATCTTCCTCGCGATCGTCGCGGCCTGCGGCATCCTCATCCCGCTCTCCAACCTGCTGCTGCCCGCGGGCTCGTTCCTGCAGGTGCCGACCTATCTCGTCGCGCTCTGGGGCAAATATGTCTGCTACGCGATCCTGGCGCTCGCGATCGACTTGATCTGGGGCTATTGCGGCATCCTCTCGCTCGGCCACGGCGCCTTTTTCGCGCTCGGTGGTTACGCCATGGGCATGTACCTGATGCGGCAGATCGGCACCCGCGGCGTTTACGGCAACCCGATCTTACCCGACTTCATGGTGTTCCTGAACTGGCAGAAGCTGCCCTGGTACTGGTATGGCTTCGACATGTTCTGGTTCGCAGCGCTGATGGTGCTGGTCGTGCCCGGCCTGCTCGCCTTCTGCTTCGGCTGGCTCGCCTTCCGCTCCCGCGTCACCGGGGTGTATCTCTCGATCATCACGCAAGCGATGACCTATGCGCTGCTGCTCGCCTTCTTCCGCAACGATTTCGGCTTCGGCGGCAACAACGGCCTGACCGACTTCAAGGACATTTTGGGCTTCAACGTGCAGGCGGAGGGCACGCGTGCCGCGCTGTTTGCGCTGAGCTGCCTGGCGCTGATCATCGGCTTCCTGATCTGCCGCGCCATCGTCTCGTCCAAGCTCGGCAAGGTGCTGATCGCGGTGCGCGACGCGGAATCGCGCACGCGCTTCCTCGGCTACCGCGTCGAATCCTACAAGCTGTTCGTGTTCACGGTATCGGCCTGCATGGCCGGCGTCGCCGGTGCGCTCTACGTGCCGCAGGTCGGCATCATCAACCCCTCGGAGTTCGCGCCGGGGAATTCGATCGAGGCGGTGATCTGGGTCGCGGTCGGCGGCCGCGGCACGCTGGTCGGCGCCGCGCTCGGCGCCGTCGTCGTCAACTACGCCAAGACATTCTTCACCTCGGGCGTGCTCGCGCCGTACTGGCTGTTCATGCTGGGCGCGCTGTTCATCCTGGTGACGCTGCTGCTGCCGAAAGGCATCGTCGGCACCTTCAACGCCTGGTGGGCCTCGACCAGGGAAAAAAGCACCGCTGCAGCCATTGCGAGCGCCGCGGCCGAAAATGGCGTCGAACCCAAGATGGCGGAGTAGGCGCAATGAACGTCATGGATACCCGCGCGACCTCCGCAATGCTTTACCTGGACGGCGTGCACGTCTCCTTCGACGGCTTCCATGCCATCAACAATCTGTCGCTGACGCTCGAGCCCGGCGAGATGCGCGCCGTCATCGGCCCGAACGGCGCCGGCAAGACCACGATGATGGACATCATCACCGGCAAGACCAAACCCGACGAGGGCACCGTGCTGTTCGACGGCGTCACCGACCTGACGCGCCTCGACGAGACCCGCATCGCCGAGCTCGGCATCGGCCGCAAATTCCAGAAGCCGACCGTGTTCGAGAGTCAGACAGTGCAGGACAATCTGCTGCTGGCGCTCAATGTCGATCACTCCGTCCGCGGCACGCTGTTCTGGCGCGGCAGCAAGGCGGAATCCGAGCGGATCGACAAGGTGCTGGAGACGATCCGCCTCACCGACGCCCGCAACCGCCTGGCCGGCAGCCTCAGTCACGGCCAGAAGCAGTGGCTCGAGATCGGCATGCTGCTGGCGCAGGACCCAAAACTGCTGCTTGTCGATGAACCCGTCGCGGGGATGACCGACGTCGAGACGCATCTCACCGCCGAGCTGCTGAAGGAGATCAACAAGACCCACACCGTGATGGTCGTCGAGCACGACATGACCTTCGTGCGCGAGCTCGGGGTCAAGGTCACCTGCCTGCACGAAGGCACGGTGCTCGCGGAAGGTACCATCGACCAGGTCTCGGCCAACGAGCGGGTCATCGAAGTCTATCTGGGACGCTGAGCCATGCTTGAGGTCAAGGACATCAACCTGTTCTACGGCGCGGCGCAGGCGCTGCGCGGTGTCTCGATTTCGGCCGCGCCGGGCAAGGTGACTTGCGTGCTCGGGCGCAACGGCGTCGGCAAGACTTCGCTGCTCCGCGCCATGGTCGGGCAATATCCGATCTCCTCGGGCGCGATCGTGCTCGACGGCAATGATATCACGGGCTTGAAGCCCTACGAGCGGGCGCGCAAGGGTATTGGCTTCGTGCCGCAGGGCCGCGAGATCTTTCCGCTGCTGACGGTCGAGGAGAACCTCAAGACCGGCTTCGGCCCGCTCAAGCGCGAGGACAAGCACATCCCGGACGACGTGTTTTCGCTGTTTCCGGTGCTGCAATCCATGCTCGGCCGGCGCGGCGGCGACCTCTCCGGCGGCCAGCAGCAGCAGCTCGCGATCGGCCGCGCGCTGGTGATGCGGCCGAAGCTGCTTCTGCTCGACGAGCCGACCGAAGGCATCCAACCCTCGATCATCAAGGACATCGGCCGCGCCATCTCGTACCTGCGCAACCTCGGCAACATCGCCATTGTGCTGGTCGAACAATATCTCGACTTTGCCTGCGAACTCGGCGACAGTTTTGCCGTGATGGATCGCGGCGCGGTGAAGTTCACCTGCGACCGCTCCAATCTCGACGCGAGCGAGATCAGCCGCCAGATGGCGCTGTAAGCCATTCTGTCGCAACCGGCTGGGGAGGCGGATGCGCAGCGACGTTTCAACCACGTCAGGGGTTTTCGAGGCGAACCGCGCCCGCGGCGCGGTGCGGTTCGACGTGCACGCACGTGACGGCGTGACGCGACGCGGCACCTTGCATGAATCCGGTTCGCTCCGTGTCCGCTTTCCGTCCCCGGAAGATCAGGGCCTGTCCGGCGTGTTCGTCAACACCGCCGGCGGAGTCGCCGGCGGTGATCGCTTCGACATCGAGATATCGGCGGCGGATCGCGCGCGATTGACGCTGACGACGGCGGCGGCGGAGAAGGTCTATCGCGCGCCGGGGCCCGCGGCGCAGCTCAATATCTCGCTCAAGGCCAGCGCAGGCGCGCATTTGTCCTGGCTTCCGCAGGAGACGATTCTGTTCGACCGCGCCCGCGTGCAACGCCGCTTCGACATCGCGCTCGACGAGACTGCCTCGCTTCTGCTTTGTGAGATTGTCGTATTCGGCCGTACCGCCATGGGCGAGCGGATGGAGCAGGGCGAATTTGTGGACCGCTGGCGGATGCGCCGCGCCGGCAAGCTGGTGTTCGCAGAAACCGTCCGGCTCGACGGCGATATCGGCGCAAAGCTCGCGCGATCCGCGGTCGCCAGAGGCGGCGCGGCGATTGGCACGGCCCTGATCGTGCCCGGTGACGAGGCCTTGGTCGAACGCATTCGGGAAGCCTCGGAGTCTTGCTCCGGCGAGGTCGGAATCTCGGCATGGAATGGCTTTGCAATGGCGCGGTTCTGTGCCCAAGATGCTGCGCGCTTGCGCGCCGACATGATGGCCGCGCTGGCGCGCACCGGCGCGGCCCTGCCACGGCTCTGGCTGAACTGATGATTGGCTGAATTGACGTGTTGAACGGAAGAGATTTCGCATGAACCTGTCTCCCCGCGAAAAGGACAAGCTTCTGATCTCGATGGCGGCGATCGTGGCGCGCCGCAGGCTGGACCGCGGCGTCAAGCTCAACCATCCCGAAGCGGTTGCGATCATCTCCGATTTCATCCTCGAAGGCGCCCGCGACGGCCGCACCGTCGCCGAACTGATGCAATCCGGCGCGCAGGTCCTGACCCGCGACCAGGTGATGCCGGGCATCCCCGAGATGATCCATGACATCCAGGTCGAGGCGACCTTTCCGGACGGCACCAAGCTCGTCACCGTGCACGAGCCGATCAGGTAACTAGAATTCACCATTCCGGGGCCCCCGCAGGGCGAACCGGAATCCAGAGGTTTTGGTTTCGAGAATCCGTGTTCTCGCTTCGCGAGCCCCGGAATGACGAGGAGGATAGAATGATTCCGGGCGAACTCTTCATCCAGAACGGAGAGATCGAGCTCAATGCCGGCCGCAAGACCGTGACGCTGACGGTCGCCAACACCGGCGACCGGCCGATCCAGGTCGGCTCGCACTACCACTTCTTCGAGACCAACCCGGCCCTGAAATTCGATCGCAAGAAGTCCCGCGGCATGCGCCTCGACATCGCCGCCGGCACCGCCGTCCGCTTCGAGCCCGGCCAGACCCGCGAAGTGCAACTCGTCGCCATGGCGGGGAAGAAGACGATCTACGGCTTCCGCGGCGACGTCATGGGGAAGCTGTGACCTCCACAGGAACGAGCGCGGCGCGGCACGGTTGAGACCGAAATGGAGGTCCTTGCCATGCTGTCACCCGTTTGTCTCGTCTCGGAAGCTGCCGAGCTTGCCGCACGCCGCCATAACGGCATGGCGCGAAAAGGGCGCGGCAACGATCCTTACATCAACCATCTCGCCGAGGTCGCGAACCTGCTCGCCACCGCGACCGAGGGCGCCGACGCCGAGTTGGTCGCAGCCGGCTGGCTGCATGATACGATCGAGGACACCGACACCACGCGCGAGGAGCTCGCGCAGATATTTTCGGAGCGTGTCGCTTCACTCGTCGTCGAATGCACCGACGACATGAGTTTGCCGAAGGCCGAGCGGCGGCGCCTTCAGGTGCTCGAAGCGCCGAACAAGTCCCCTGGCGCCAAGCTGATCAAGATCGCGGACAAGATCAGCAACACAGAGGCGCGCATTCAAACCGACCCGAGTGCCGAGGAACGCGACGATCTCGCCGATTACGTCGCGTGGGCCACGCAGGTCGTCGCCGGCTGCCGTGGCGGCAATGCGTGGCTCGACACGAAGTTCGACGATGCCGTGAAAGCAGCGAGGGCGCTGCTGTGACCCACCAGACATTCAAACGCAAACGGGGCTTGTGATGTCCGTCAAGATGAAGAGATCCGTCTATGCCGACATGTTCGGCCCGACCACCGGCGACAAGGTGCGCCTCGCCGACACCGACCTCATCATCGAGGTCGAGAAGGATTTCACCACCTACGGCGAGGAGGTGAAGTTCGGCGGCGGCAAGGTGATCCGCGACGGCATGGGGCAGTCGCAGGTCACCAACAAGCAGGGCGCGGCCGACACCGTCATCACCAATGCGCTGATCGTCGATCACTGGGGCATCGTGAAAGCCGACGTCGCCATCAAGGACGGCATGATCTCGGCAATCGGCAAGGCCGGCAATCCCGACATCCAGCCCGGCGTCACCATCATCATTGGTCCGGGCACGGATGTGATCGCGGGCGAAGGAAAGATCCTCACGGCCGGCGGCTTCGACAGCCACATCCATTTCATCTGCCCGCAGCAGATCGAGCACGCGCTGATGAGTGGCGTCACCTCGATGCTGGGCGGCGGCACCGGCCCGTCGCACGGCACCTTCGCCACCACCTGCACGCCCGGCCCCTGGCACATCGCGCGGATGATCCAGTCGTTCGATGCCTTCCCGGTCAATCTCGGCATCTCCGGCAAGGGCAATGCCTCGCGGCCCGCGGCGCTGGTCGAGATGATCAAGGCCGGTGCCTGCGCGCTGAAGCTGCACGAGGATTGGGGTACGACGCCGGCCGCGATCGACAATTGCCTGTCGGTGGCCGACGATCACGATATCCAGGTGATGATCCACACCGACACGCTGAACGAATCCGGCTTCGTCGAGGACACGATCAAGGCGTTCAAGGGCCGCACCATCCACGCCTTCCATACCGAGGGCGCCGGCGGCGGCCACGCCCCCGATATCATCAAGGTGGCCGGCTTGAAGAACGTGCTGCCGTCCTCGACCAACCCGACGCGGCCGTTCACGCGCAACACCATCGACGAGCATCTGGACATGCTGATGGTGTGCCACCATCTCGATCCCTCGATCGCGGAAGATCTGGCCTTCGCCGAAAGCCGTATCCGCAAGGAGACCATCGCCGCCGAAGACATCCTGCACGACCTCGGCGCGCTCTCGATGATGTCCTCGGATTCCCAGGCCATGGGCCGCCTCGGCGAGGTCATCATCCGGACCTGGCAGACCGCGGACAAGATGAAGAAGCAGCGTGGCTCGCTGCCGCAGGACAAGGGCAAGGACAACGACAATTTCCGCGTCAAGCGCTACATCGCCAAGTACACGATCAACCCCGCGATCGCGCATGGCGTGTCGAAGCTGATCGGCTCGGTCGAGAAGGGCAAGCTCGCCGATCTCGTGCTGTGGTCGCCGGCCTTCTTCGGCGTCAAGCCGGACTGCATCGTCAAGGGCGGCACCATCGTGGCTGCGCCCATGGGGGATCCCAACGCCTCGATCCCGACGCCGCAACCGGTGCACTATCAGCCGATGTTCGGCGCCTTCGGCAAGGCGAGGACCGCGTCCTCCGTCGTCTTCACCTCGAAGGCGGCTGTCACCGGCGGCCTGGCGCGAAAGCTCGGGATCGAGAAGAAGCTCTATGCGGTCCAGAACACCCGCGGCAAGATCTCCAAGAAGAGCATGATCCACAACGACGCCACGCCCGATATCGAGGTCGATCCGGAGACCTACGAGGTCCGTGCCGATGGCGAGCTGTTGACCTGCGCGCCCGCCGAGGTGCTGCCGATGGCGCAGCGATATTTCATGTACTGAAATAGCGCCTCGACGCATGTCCCGCGAGTATATTCGGAGTGCGTGTCCGGGGACGGCTTTTGCCGTTTTGCGTTCGGTCCCGCCTGGTCTAATGTCCCGCCCGGTATCGTAACCTCTAGAAGAAAAGCCGGGAGGATTTCTCGTGATCTACGTCGTCGCCACCCTGACCATCAAGCCCGAGACGCGCGCCGAATTCATTGCAGCCGCCACCGCCTGCATCAAGGAAACGCGGAAAGAGCCCGGCAACATCGCCTATGATCTGCATGAGAGCGTCACCGATCCCAGCAAGATGGTATTCGTCGAGCAGTGGGAGAATGCCGAGGCGCTCGTGCCGCATCGGACCATGGAGCACATGAAGACCTTCGGTCGCGTCGCGGTGAAGTGCTTCACGGCGCCGCCGAAGATCGAGGTGATCACGCCCGAGAAGGTCGAGACACGGTAACGAGGTAAGACGCATGATCCGGGCGACGCAGGTCAAGGGACAGCACCGCTTCACGGAAGCGCCGGCGGACACGGTCGTGCTCGATTTCGACGATCGGCACCGCCGCCGCATGGCGATGACGGGCACGCGGGGGCTCGAATTCCTGCTCGATCTGGAGCACGCCGTCGCGCTGCGCGGCGGAGATGCGCTGGTGCTGGAGGACGGAAGACTGATCGAGGTGGTGGCGGCGCCGGAGCCGCTGCTGGAGATCCGCGGCCGCGATCCGCATCACCTCATCCGCGTCGGCTGGCATCTCGGCAACCGTCATTTGCCGACGCAGATCATGGCCAAGGCCCTGCGCGTTCGTCGCGACCATGTCATCGAGGCCATGGTGAAGGGCCTCGGTGCGCGCGTGATCGAGATCGAGGCGCCGTTCGATCCCGAAGGCGGCGCCTACGCCGATGCCGGCCATGGGCACGACGATCATGCGCACCACGGTCACGGCCATCACGATCACCATGATCATCACGGCCATGGTCACCACCATCATGATCGTGCCGCGCATGACCATAGCCACGAGCACCACCATCACCACGACGAGCATTGCGACCATCCCGACCATCACCACGGCCACACCCATGCTCATGACCACAAATGAGCCGGTCGGCGTCGGTGACCTCGCCGAGGGTGAGGCGGCGGCGCTGTACCGGCTGATGACCTGGCTGTCGCCGGCCTTCCCGGTCGGTGGTTTTTCCTATTCCAGCGGCCTCGAATGGGCGATCGAGGCGGGCGACATCACCGACGTGACGACGCTGGCGGATTGGCTCGATGCGATGCTCGGCGACGGCTCCGGCTTTTGTGACGCGACGTTTCTGGTCCACGCCTATCGCAGCACGGAAGCGGACGAGACGACGGCTTTGAACGAGATCGCCGAGCTCGCCGCCGCCTTCGTGCCGTCGCGCGAGCGGCAGCTGGAGACGACCTCGCAGGGCCGCGCCTTCATCGATATCGCCCGCGCCGCGTGGGATGCCGACGGGCTGGATGCCACGATCGCGGCATGCAGCACGCCGCTGGTCTATCCGGTCGCCGTCGGTGTTGTTGCGGCGAGGCACGCCGTTCCGCTGGCACCGACGCTGCACGCCTTCCTGCATGCGCTGGTCTCGAACTGGATTTCCGCGGCCAGCCGGCTCATTCCGCTCGGCCAGACCGATAGCCAGCGCGTTCTGGTGAGACTGGAAGCCGCCGTCGCCGCGACCGCCAATCGTGCGCTGAATACGACATTGGACGATCTCGGCAGTGCCACCTTCCGCGCCGATCTCGCCAGCTTGCGGCACGAGACGCAATATACGCGGCTGTTTCGTTCGTGACCTGTGCGGCCTTTAACCCATCAAGAGAGAGCGAGTTACATGTCGAAATCTCACGGCCCCTTGCGTGTCGGCGTCGGCGGCCCGGTCGGATCGGGCAAGACCGCGCTGATGGACCTGCTCTGCAAGACCATGCGCGAGCGCTATGACATTGCCGCGATCACCAACGACATCTACACCAAATGGGATGCGGAGTTCCTGGTGCGTTCGGGATCGCTGACGCCGGACCGTATCGCCGGCGTCGAGACCGGCGGCTGTCCCCACACTGCGATCCGCGAGGATGCCTCGATGAATCTCGCTGCGGTCGCGGACATGCGCGCGAAATTTCCGGGGCTCGATCTCGTTCTGATCGAGTCCGGCGGCGACAACCTCGCTGCCACTTTTTCTCCGGAGCTGGCCGACCTCACGATCTACGTCATCGACGTCGCCGCCGGCGACAAGATTCCGTCCAAGGGCGGCCCCGGCATCACCCGGTCCGACCTCCTGGTCATCAACAAGACCGACCTCGCGCCCCATGTCGGCGCCTCGCTGGAGAAGATGGAGACGGACGCCAGGCGCATGCGCGGCGAGCGTCCTTTCGTGATGACCAACCTCAAGAAAAGCGAGGGCCTCGACCGGATCGTCGGCTTCATCGAGACCAAAGGCGGCCTGAAACGACAGGGCTGACCGGACGCGACCACTTGGCGCAGGCGTTTTTCGCCGTTAACGCCCGGGGCAACGCCGTAACCGCGGAACAAATTTCGGACACGGCGATTAACTACCTCCGGCGCGCGGGGGCGAATTCATCCCGTCCAGACCATCGGCCGGGCGGATTAAGCTTCTCAGGCGACCCAAGTTGCGTACCGATGCCTCCTCCTCCATTATCTCCGGCACTGGGGTTCACCCTGTTTCGGCAGATGGCCGTTCGGGCGGCGTTCATATGCTCCGTGTTTATTGCCGACCTCCTGCTTTCGCCTGAGTAGTCGCGTGGTCAGGCTGGGCTTCATCATCGGCTTCATCGCTCTGCTGGGAGCCTTGCTCTCCGGGCTTGCGGCCTACCGCGTCCACGACCAGGAGCTGGCGCTGGATCGGATCGCGCTCGCGCGCGCGATCGACGTTCATGCGAGTCTGGTTCAGGACCGCCTCACCGAGCGGGAGCTGCTCGCGCGTGTCGCCTCAGGCCTGTTCCGCGCGCCATCCGTGATCAAGCCGAACATGCTGGAGCCGCTGCGCTCGGCGATCTACGCCTTCAAGACCGATTTCGTGGTGGCCGGCTGGATCGCCCGGCTGAAGCCGAACGAGCTTGCGGCCGCGCAGACCGCCATTGCCGGCGCCGGCTTCCCAAATCCGCAGCTTCGCTCCTATGACGACAAGCCGATCAATACGGCCGAAATCACCCAGCCGATCGACGTGCTGATGGACCTCGAGCCACGCAGCAACGAGACCAAGACGCTGCCCGGCCGCAGCTACGATCAGGATCCGGTTCGCAGCGCGATGCTGACGCGCGCGCGCGCCGAGAAGAAGTCGGTTGCCTCCGATCCGGTGCCGTTGGTCGGCGGGAACGGCGCGATCGGCATCATCGTGGCTGCGCCCGTCATTCCCGAGGGAGCGATGGAGCCGGCCGGGTTCGTCACGTTTTCCTACGAGCTCGCCTCGCTGATGCTGACCAATGATGACATGTCGTTGTTCGCGGTCGCGCTTAGGGATCCGCGCAAGGAAGGCGGCGAACTGATCGCCAACGATCAGGGTGTGGTCTCGACACGCATGATGGCGGACGGACCGGCGCCCTCGGCGACGCGCACGGTAAGCTTCGGCGGCCGTGATTGGCAGCTCGGCTATTACGCGAAGACCAACTCGATGCGCCGCGCCGAGCAGACCGCGATCATCGTGGCGGCGATCGGATTTGCGATCACGGCAATGGTGTGCGGCCTGTTCGGTTATGTCGCCTACAACAATCTGCGGCTCAGCCGGGAGATCCAGGTCAGAATCGGCTTCGAGCGCCGGCTGACCGCCGTCATCGACGAGCTCAACCATCGCGTCAAGAACATCCTCGCGGTGATCCAGTCGATCGTGACGCGCACCTTGCGCCATGGCTCGGATATCGACATCGCGCGCGAGCTCTTGATCGGACGCATCCACGCCATGTCCAACGTGGTCTCGCTGCTCAGCGAGAGCCAGTGGCAGGGTGTCAAGCTGAAGGGCCTGTTCGAGGCGCGCGCCATCCCGCATGCCGACCGCATCGCCGTCACCGGTCCTGATATCGCGGTCAGCGCACGCGCGGCGCAGAGCCTCTCGCTGCTGTTCTTCGAGCTTGCCTCGCATTCCGACGAGGGTCTGTCGCTGGTTGGAAAGCATCCTCACATCACCGCCACCTGGACGGTGACAGGCGACGAGGGCGACGAGGTGTTCCGTTTCCGCTGGGAGGAGTTCAACACCAGCGAGGCGACGCGCCGGCCCGACTCCGATTTCGGCCTGATCCTGCTCGACCGCGTCGCGCCCGAGGCGTTAGGGGGCACCGCCAAGCGCTTCTTCACGGACGTTTCCTACGTCTACGAATTGACCGCGCCGATGGAGACGGTGGTCGACATGACCGAGCGCGACCGCACCGACAAGATCTCGGCGCCGGTCAGGCCTGTGCGCAGCTAACCCTTCGGCCGCAACACGAGGTTGACGAGGTTACGTGCGTAAGCCGGCGTGACCGGCGCGATGCCGAAGACATAGCGATAGAAGAGGCTGCCATAGATCGCGTCGTAGAGATCCTCAGGAAGCCCTTCGGCCAGAATGCTGCCATCCTTCTGGCCCGCGGCGATCATCTCGACCAGCAGGTCGCGGCGGAATTGCAGATAGCGCGCGTAGAACAGCTCCGCCGAGCCGGTCTTGGAGATGCATTCGGAGATGACAGCGAGCTGGACCCTGCCGAACTCGCCCTGGAGTGCTTCGGCATAAGCGGCCGCATGGCGGCGCGCGCGCGCCGCGGGGCTGCCGGAGCTTGCCGGGGGCAGGGGCAGCATCTGCGCGGCGTGGTGAAGAAAGGCGTCGATCAAAAGCGCCTCGCGGGACGGCCACCATTTGTAGATCGTCATCTTGGAGACCCCGGAGTGCCGCGCGACCGCGTCGATGGTGGTGGCGGCAAGGCCGGTGGAGGCCATCAGCGCATAGGCACTTTCGAGAATGGCGTTGCTGGTCTCGATCGACCTTGGTCGGCCGCGCCGGGGCGCGCTGTCAGCCTCGTCACCCCCGCCTTTCCCCATCGCCACGCCCGGTCTCCTCACGCAGAGTTCCGGCATAGCGCAGCCGCCGCCTTCGGCCTAGCAGAATCGCACGATTCTTCTTCTAAAGCGCGATGAGATTTGGATGAATCGTCATCGCGCTTTAGCTTGTTGTTTACGCATGATCTTTCCGAAAAACCGCTTCGCACTTTTCCGGATCATGCTTTAGGCCTGTTGCCGCAGGGCCGCGGGCAGGTCCTGCCGCTTCGACCAGGTGATGTAATAGGCGAGTGCGGTCATCGCGGCGAAGCCCGCAAGGCTCACGACGATCTGCATCACGATCAGGTTGGGGCCGGTGATCAGGATCAGATGGCCGGCGAAGGACAGGAACACGCCGACGCAGAACACGGCAAGCCATTCCTCACCGCATCTGATGACCGCCTGAAGCGGCTTCAGTTGCAGGCCAGGATGATCGGCCGGAATGAGATGGGTGGCGACGAGCGCGAGGGCTAGGAAGTGGAGCACGCGATAGGGTGCGAGATTTTCCTTGTCGGTCGGCGCGATGTTGTTGAGCAGCAAATCGGGCAGGTAGGCTGACAGCGCCGGCGAATGGCGCATCAGGGTAACCGCCATCGCGAGGACGAGGTACGCGCCTGCGAGGATCCGCAGCCAGATCATGCCGCGCAGCATGCGCCCCGATGCGCCTGTGACGGCAAACCAGCCGCCCAGCACCATCAGCATCTGCCAGCACAGCGGATTGAAGGTCCATTCCTGGTCCGGATAGACCCGAAAGTTCCAGTCGAACCAGCGAGCGGCGACGTACAGCGCGATTGATGCCGCCAGCGTCAGGTTCGGCCATCGCAGCAGGCCCCACAGCACGAGCGGAAAGAACGTCATTAGCGGGATCATCAACTGCAGCAGGTCGAGGTTCAGCGGCTCTTCCTGGAGCACGAGACCACGGATCAGGATGCGCAGCGGGTGCTCGAGAATCCCCGAGATGTTGTATTCGTGGATGATCTCCGGCGCCATCGATTGCGAGGCGACATAGGCGATGGTGTCGATATAGATCACGAACAGCACGACATAGGCAGCGTAGAGCCGCCAGACGCGGCGAAAGATCCGCGTCGCCGCGACCACGTAGCCGCGCTCCAGCGCCATCCTGCCATGGATGATGGCAACGCCGTAGCCCACCACGAACACGAAGAGATCGGCCGCGCCGCTGAAGCCGAAGTTGCGCAGCGTCAGAAGGTTGACGACGTTGTGCGGAATGTGGTCGACGAACACCGACCAATTGGCGATGCCGAGCGTCAAATAGAGCCTGGCGTCGTGCTGGAATGCGGCGAGGTTCGCCTTGACGGACGGTTTCATTGAGTAAAATAGCTTTGGGAATCAGGGTGATGCTTTTACCGGCAACCGTCTGCCCATCCGAGTAGCGTTTCCGTGAACGGCAGGCATTCGTGCCGGACGGCGCAAAATTGCGCGGCGTCGCCTGAGTCGATTTCAGATGGATGCGCTCGCAGGACCTGCGACGAAATTTTCTAACCCATTCTGACCGTTACTCGGCAGGTTCGGCCGACACCTCGTCGGATGCACCGGCGCGGCTCGCCAGGATACCGAGGGCGACACCGCCAATCGCCAGGATCGGCAACAGCCGCTTGATCCCGATGGCGCGAACGATCTGAAGTCCGGTGGCGAGGAGCATCGGATCTGCAAGCATGCTCTGCGCCGCCGACTTCGCGGCCCGCTCGGCCGCGATCTGGGCACGCTTCTTCACCTCGCGCTTGTAGCCCCAATAGGACCCTGCCGCGGCGAGGGTCAGCAGGAAGAAGATGCCGGCGCCGGTAAGACAGGCCTGCACCGGGCCATATTTCTGCAGCACCGAGATGAAGGCGGCGGCGCAAAGGAAGCATGTCGTCACCAACAGCGCGAAGGCCGCGCCTGCGGCAAGGGAGGTCAGCCGAACAGTCGTGCCGGTGGATGCACTGATCCCGTCGATGATGCGCTGAAACATGGCCTTGCTCCTCAAATCCCCCACAAGCCGAACCGCCACACGCCGGCACCGGCGGCGCCGCCATCTCGAGCTCCGTTCCGCAAACCTACCGGCGCCAGGCGACGCCGATCAGGAAACCAATGCCGAGCGCGAGTCCGACGGTCGCGAGCGGCCGCTGTGTGATCGCCTCTTCCAGCGTCTCCTCGATCGAGCCATAGGCGTCCTGTGCTGCCTCCATCATCGCGCTGCCGCGCTCCGACATGTCGTCGATCGTGGAATCCATGTTCTCGCGCGCCTGGCGGTAGCCGCGGCGAGCCTGCCTGCTAGTGGAATTGGCGAAGGTATTGAGTGCGTCGGTGATCTGCTCGGTGAGGGCGGCGATATCGCTTTTCACGGCTGCTACATCCTTCTCGAGGCGTTCTCTGGTGGCTTTGTCGGTCCAGTCTCTCATCCCGGCTTCGGCATTGCTCGTGGACATCGGGAGCTCCAAACTGTTGACGGCTGAGATGTGCGGAGAACGTTTCGTCGACGGGTAAGTTCCGTTCGCTGAAACCGCTCAGGCCTGCGGCAGCTGCGGCGAATCGGCCGGCAACAGATGCTCCTTGAGGATCAGACCAACGATCAGGAGCGGCGACGACAGGAATGCGCCCATCGGGCCCCACATCCAGGTCCAGAATGCGAGCGCAAGCAGAACCGCAAGCGCGTTCAGCGCCAGCCGCCGGCCGATGATGGTCGGGGTGACGAAGTGTCCCTCCAGGAAGGTGAGGCCGCTGAAGGCGAGCGCGGCCATCAGGCCGCCGCCGATGGTCGGGAAGGCGACCAGCCCGACGACGACCAGCACCGCGAACATCGCCACAGGCCCGATGATCGGGATGAAATTGAGCGTTGCCGCCAGCGCGCCGAGCCCGGCGGGATTGGGCATTCCGGTGAGCGCGCAGATGAGGCCGGTGCCAACGCCCACACCGATGTTGATGACGGTCACGGTCAGGAGATAGTTGCCGAGATGGACCTCGATCTCGTTGAGGATCCGCAGCGTGCGCAGCCGCGCGTCATGGTCACTGAAGGTCATGATCATGGCCCGCCGCAGGTCGCGCCAGCTTGCGATGAACAGAATGAGGGTGACGAAGAACAGCACAAATTCGGTAAAGGTCGGTGACAGGAATTCCAGCGTTGGTTGCACCCACTCGAACTTCGGAATCTGAAAGTTAGGGAATTGCTCCGACCCGCCGACCATGCCTTGCAGCTCGCGCCACAGCGCCAGCGGCCGGTCGAACACGTGCAGCTTGTCCCTCAGTTGCGCGCCGAGCTCCGGCAGGCGCGTGCTCCATTCCATAATCGGCGAGGCGATCAGCGCGAAGACGAACGCGACCACCGCAGTCCCAGCGACCACGATCAGGACGGCTGCGAGCGCGCGCGGCACCTTGCATCGCTCGAGCAAGCTCGCCGCCGGGGACAGCATGGTGCCGATCACGAAGGCCATGACCACGGGCAGGAAGAATGCTTTTCCGGCATAGAGCACGGTGGCGATCGCAATCAGCAGGAGGCCTGCGAGTGCGAAAGCGATGAACTCGGTGCGGCGGATGACTGGCGGCAGCTCACCGTGGCTGTCGGGAAGCGGTTCGCTCTCGCTGTTGCCGGAAATCAGGCGTTCACTGGGAAGGACGCGCACAATATCTCTCCCGCACGGAAACGCGATCCGCGCGCCCATTGACGACCTCACAACGCGTGGACGGCGTGCCGGTTCCATCGCGCCTTCGTGAATAGCCGCTCGCTTGACTGTGACGTCGCTGCCGCACGCTGCGCCGGAACTTCGATCCAGCCGGCGGAGTTTGTTGGGCAGCGCATCACCCTGATGCACATATCCAACGGGGCAGCACATGAAAAAGTTGTTTGCAGTCCGTCGCAGCTTCTCGCCGCGCGCTGTTACCGCATTCGTTTTCGCAACCGCTCTGCTCGCAGTGCCCTTAGGGACGGCGAGCGCGCAAACGTTCGGCTACGCGCGAATCCAGCCGTGGGCGTACCCGCAGGACCAGGGTTACTCTCATGACGGCTTCAACGAGACGCCGCAGGCCGCCGACGAGGACGCCCAATTGCCCGATCGGCTGCGCAAGCAGATCGTCAGCTTCGATAGGAGCGAGCCGGCCGGTACCATCGTCATCGATACCAACAATACCTATCTCTATTACGTTCTCGGCAATGGCCGCGCGATCCGCTACGGCGTCGGCGTCGGCCGCGAAGGTTTTACCTGGTCCGGCGTGCAGAGCGTCAGCCGGAAGGCCGAGTGGCCGGACTGGTATCCGCCGGCCGAAATGATCGCGCGTCAGCCCTATCTGCCGCGCTTCGTCGCCGGCGGCCCCGGCAACCCGCTCGGTGCGCGTGCGATGTATCTCGGCTCGAGCCAATACCGTATCCACGGCACCAACGATCCCTCGACCATCGGCAAGTTCGTTTCGTCCGGCTGCATTCGCTTGACCAACGAGGACGTCATCGACCTGTTCAATCGCGTCAATGTCGGCACCAAGGTCGTGGTGCTGCCGAAGAACGCTCCCTTGATGGCCAAGGGAGGCGATAAGGGAGGCGATAAGGGAGGCGACAAGGCCGTCGACCCCGTGCGCAAGCGTCCGGCCGCGACGACGTTGCCGTCGGGCAGGCAGGCGTTGAACATCACGACATCGGCCGTCAACTAAGCATGAGCGAGGTCCTATGAGCAGACGCCTGGTTGGCAAAGTGGTTGGCGGTACGGTGATCTTGATCGCCGTCTCCGCTGGTCTGGTGTCGGCACCGTCGGCGCATGCGGAGGATTTCTTCTCGGCATTGTTCGGCGGCTTCCGGATGCGGCCGCCGCCGGAGATCCGGATGCCGTTCCCGACCGACGACATGCCGCGCTATGACGCGCCGCGCCAACGGGCCTCCTATGGCGGCGGCACGGCCTATTGCGTGCGCGGCTGCGACGGCCGCTATTTCCCGGCGCAGGGAAGCGACGCCGAGAGCAAGGCGCAGTCCTGCAAGAGCTTCTGCCCGGCGTCGGAAACCTCGCTGGTCTACGGCAGCAATATCGACGACGCCATGACGGAGACTGGAAAGTCCTATTCCGACCTGCCGAACGCGTTCCGCTATCGCAACGAGATCGTCGCGGGCTGCACCTGCAACGGCAAGGACCCCGTCGGTCTCGCCCAGATCAAGGTCGAAGACGACCCCACCCTGCGCAAGGGTGACATCGTCGCGGGTGCCGGCGGCCTCGTGGTCGCCAGCCGCAATGCCAACGACGGCCGCGGCGTCGCGATGAATTTTTCGCCGTTGCCGGCGTCGGTGCGCGCCAAGTTCCGCCAGGTCCCGGTGGTGGCGAAGGAGTAGGGACGCGGGCGTTGGCTAAGTTGCCGCGCTAGCAGCCTTGCAAGGCTTGTCGTCCCGGACAAGCGCGCCAGATCCGGGAATCATAGCCACAGGGCGTGTTCGGCAAAGCCTCGGAGTTGCCAGCTCGCGCGCCAATTGTCCGCTATGGCTCCCAGATCGGCGCTCCGCTCGAGACAACGCTACGCGTCGCCGGAAGCTGCGCTTGTCCGGGAGGACACCGATCGTGTTGCGCCGGCGTACCCTTCGCACGTGCCAGGGCGGGCATCAGCTCGTCGCGGATGCCGCGGATGTATGTCTCGACGTCCTTGTCCATCTGGATGTCGGAGGTCACCTGACGGCTGCTGGTCGAGCGGTCGGAGCGGATGTTCGCCATCGCCTTGAACACATCGGCGGAGATCGCTGCTACCGCGACGATCCGGTTCGCCTGCTGAAGCCGGCACCATGAATTCCATGCACTGATCGAGAAGCCGATCACGACGACGAGTGCGGTGGACAGGATCACCGCTTTCAGCAGCGTGGAGACGTTCGAACTTCGAGCGACCAAAGGGATGTATGCAGCAAAGGCGTCGGCCAGCGGCAGGCGCTCGAATCGCATTTGGCCCCAAAAGGCTAGAAACTTAGACAGTAATAGTGCCGTACAATTACAAGCGGAATCGCGCCGCCGACAGAAATACAAAAGATTTCAATAGGTTGCCAGGATGGAACCGGCGCGCTCTGCGAGCGTTAGGACAACGTCAGCAACTTGCCTGAAGGGGGAGCCAGCGATGCTGGTCGGTGTACTCGTCACCTTTCTCGTCGTCATTCTGGTGCTTTATCTCATCAACATGCTGCCGATGGATGGTCGCGCCAAACAGATCGCGCGCGTGATCGTCATCATCATCGGTATCGTGTCGCTGCTGAAATATCTCGCGGTGTTCTAACGAGACGCGGAGCCCGAATGGAGCTTAAAGCGAAATCCGGGTCATGCCTCATGCTGCGAGGGTCCCGGATTACGCTTCTGCTCCGTCCGGGCTGCGCTTCCTCGAACGATAAGCCCCGGTGTGAGCCGGGGCTTCGTCATGCTGTGTCAGTGTAGCGACTTCAGCCAGTCGTCGACGTCTTTGCGAACCTGGTCCTTGGCCTTGCCGTAGCGTTCCTGGAGCCGGCCCTCGAGCTGCTCGCGGCGGCCCTCGATCAATCGGAGATCGTCGTCAGTGAGCTTGCCCCATTTCTCCTTGGCCGATCCCTTGAACTGCTTCCAGTTTCCTTCGATGCGATTCCAGTCCATGACCATCTCCCGTGGTTGATGGCCCGACAACGCTAGGCGTGCGCAGGCGTTCCGGGCCCGCCACGACGTTTCACGCGACAAAAAACCCCGGCTCGCGCCGGGGCTTTTGTCATTCAGTGAGATGGCTCAGCCGAGCGCTTTCGCCTCCCGGCGGCGCGCGGTGAGGATGTATTCGGTGTAGCCATTCGGCTGCTCGCGGCCCTTGAAAATGAGGTCGCAGGCCGCCTTGAAGGCGACGCCGTCGAAGGCGGGCGCCATCGGCTTGTAGATCGGATCGCCCGAATTCTGCTTGTCGACCACGACGGCCATGCGCTTGAGCGATTCCATCACCTGGGCCTCGGTGATCACGCCCTGGTGCAGCCAGTTGGCGAGATGCTGGCTGGAGATGCGCAAGGTGGCGCGGTCTTCCATCAGGCCGACATCGTGGATGTCGGGCACCTTGGAGCAGCCGACGCCTTGGTCGATCCAGCGCACGACATAGCCGAGAATGCCTTGGCAGTTGTTGTCAATCTCCTGCCTGACGTCGTCCGGCGCCCAGTTCGACTTCGACACCGGAATGGTGAGGATGTCGGAGAGTTTTGCGCGCGGACCGCCCTTGGTCAGCTCCTCCTGGCGCGCGATGACGTTGACCTGGTGGTAGTGCAGCGCGTGCAGCGTCGCCGCGGTCGGCGAGGGTACCCAGGCGGTGGTGGCGCCGGCCTGCGGGTGAGCGAGTTTCTGCGCCAGCATGTCCGCCATCTTGTCGGGCGCGGCCCACATGCCCTTGCCGATCTGGGCGTGGCCGGGCAGACCGTCGATCAGACCCATGTCGACATTCCAGTCCTCGTACGCCTTGATCCAGGCCTGCGCCTTCATCTCGTTCTTGCGGATCATCGGGCCCGCTTCCATCGAGGTGTGGATCTCGTCGCCGGTGCGGTCGAGGAAGCCGGTGTTGATGAACATGATGCGCTTGGAGGCACGCTGGATGCAGGCCTTGAGGTTGACGGTGGTGCGCCGCTCCTCGTCCATGATGCCGACCTTGAGCGTGTTCTCGGGCAGGCCGAGCATCTTCTCGACGCGGTCGAAGATCTCGCAGGTGAGCGACACCTCGTCGGGGCCATGCATCTTCGGCTTGACGATATAGGCGGATCCCGTGCGGCTGTTCCTCACCTTGGAGTTGCCCTTGAGGTCGTGAATGGCGAGCAGGCCCGACACTGCGGCATCGAGCAGGCCTTCGGGGACCTCCTCGCCCTTCTCGTCCAGCACCGCATCGGTGAACATGTGGTGACCGCAATTGCGCATCAGCAGCAGGCTGCGGCCGTGCAGCTTGAGCTCGCCCTTGCCGTCAGGCGTCTTGTAGACGCGGTCGGCATTGAGCGAACGCGTCAGCGTCTTGCCGCCCTTCTCGAAATCGGCCGACAGCGTGCCGTTCATCAGGCCGAGCGTGTTGCGGTAGACCAGCACCTTGTCCTCGGCGTCGACCGCGGCGACCGAGTCCTCCATGTCGAGGATGGTCGAGACGGCGGCCTCCAAGATCATGTCGGCGACGCCGGCCGGATCGTCCTTGCCGATCGCGCTGCTGCGATCGATCTTCACCTCGACATGCAGGCCGTTGTTGACCAGCAGCACAGCGGACGGCGCGGCGGCATCGCCCTGGAAGCCCGCGAACTGCGCGGCGTTCTTCAGCGCGGTGGCGTTGCCGCTCTTGAGCTTCACCGCAAGCTGGCCCGCGACCACGCTATAGGCGCTGACGTCGGTGTGGCTACCGGTCGCGAGCGGCACGGCGGTATCGAGGAACGCCTTGGCCTTGGCGATCACCTTGTCGCCGCGCGCCTTGTTGTAACCCTTGCCGCTTTCAGAGGGGTCGTGAGGGATCGCATCGGTGCCGTAGAAGGCGTCGTAGAGCGAGCCCCAGCGTGCATTCGCCGCATTCAGCGCATAGCGCGCATTGGTGAGGGGAACGACGAGCTGCGGGCCGCAGATCTTGCCGATCTCCTCGTCGACATTGGCGGTCTCGACCTTCTGAGTCGGCGGCTCCGGGACGAGATAGCCGATCTCCTTCAGGAAGGCGGTGTAGGCGTCGAGGTCGAACGCCTTGCCCTTGTTGGCGCGGTGCCAGTCGTCGATCTTGGCCTGCAGCGTGTCGCGGAAAGCAAGCAGTTCGCGGTTCTTGGGGCCCAGCTCCTTGATGATGGCGGCCACCCCGGCCCAGAACGCATCCGGCGCGATCCCCGTTTTCGGGGCCGCTTCCTTGGCGATGAAGTCAAACAGGACGGGAGCGATCTTCAATCCGTGGACGTCGACGCGTTTCATGATGGGCTTTCTTGTTGGAAATGGCTGTTTTTGGCTGCTTTTGACCCGACAGCAGCAAAATGCGCCCACGCAGGGCAGCTTTCGGGACCTATTAGCCCCAAAATCGGGGCGGTGAGAAGACCCCCAGGGGCTTGTCAAAATGTCAAGAAGAGGGGGAGAAGGCCCCACGCACCGGTGTCATTCCCCGCGAAAGCGGGGAATCCAGTACGCCGCAGCTTCTCCGTATCCCAACGCTGTCTCTTCAATATTGGGTCGCCCGGGCAAGCCGGGCGACGACAGCGGGGACTAAAGCATGATCCGGAAAAGTGTGCAGCGGTTTTCCGAAAAGATCATGCTCAAACATAACCTGAAGCGCGATGGTGATTCATCCTGATCCCATCGCGCTTTAGGGCGGACTCAAATATTCGCAGCGAGGTCCACGACTTCGTCGAACAGGACGCCGGTCGTCTTCAGCATGTGCTCGATCTCGTCCGCCGCCTCGGTCACCGTCCGCTTCGACGTGTCGATCACGAGCTCGGCGGCCTGGGGTGCCTCATAGTCGTTGCCGATGCCGGTGAACGATGCCAGCGCGCCGGCGCGTGCCTTCTTGTAGTGGCCCTTGGGATCGCGCTCCTCGCAAACTTCGGCCGGCGTCGCGACATGGATCTCGCGGAACGCGGTGTCGGCGATGCGGCGCGCGGCGGCGCGGTCCTCGCGCGCGGGCGAGACCGCCGCGACGATCGCGATGTGGCCGTTGCGGGCGAGATGCGTCGCGACCTCGGCGAGGCGGCGGATATTCTCGCTGCGATCGGCGGCGGAGAAGCCGAGATCGCTGTTGAGCCCGGCGCGCAGCGTGTCGCCGTCGAGCAGGATCGGCGAGCCGCCATTGGTGAACAGACGCCGCTCCAGCGCCCGCGCCAGCGTCGACTTGCCGGAGGCCGGCAGGCCGGTGAGCCAGACCACGGCACCGTTGTGGCGATAGCGCGCGGAGCGCTCGTCGGGCCGCAGCGCCGATTCCACCGGCACGATGTCGACAGGCATGGCGCGTTGGCCGGCATCGACCGACAGCACGAGGCCGCCGCCGGCGATGCGCCCGGACACCTCGATCACGAGACGGCCGGTGCGTGGATTCTCCGTATAGGGATCTGTGGCAATCGGGTTCGACAGAGAAATGTCGATCTCGCCGACATGGTTACGGCCGATCGCCTTGTTCTCGGTGCTCGACAACTCGCCGGGATCGACGGCCTTCTCGATCGCGACGACGGTGGCGCGGCTTTCCTTCGGCCCGCAGCGCACCAGCAGCTGGTCGCCCTTGGCGAGCGGCTTGTCGTGCAGCCAGAAGATCCGCGCGCGCAGGCGGCGCGTCTCGCGCGGAGCACTGCCCGCATGCGCGATGATGTCGCCACGCTCGATGAACAATTCGCGGTCGAGGGTGATGCCGACCGAGCGGCCGGCGCCTTGCCGTCCTGCGAGTGGTGTCACCGGCCAGCTCTCGACCGTCTTGATTTTCGCGATCTTGCCCGCCGGCATGATCACGATCTCGTCGCCGGCAATCAGGCTGCCGGACTCGATGCGGCCCGCCACGATACGGCGGTCGTCGAACTTGTAGATCGCCTGCACAGGCAGGCGCAGCGCCAACGCTTCCAGCGCCCGTGCCGGTTCGAGCCGATCAAGCGCCTCGACCACCGTCGGACCCTTGTACCAGTCGATGCGGTCGGTGCGCTCGGCGACGCCATCGCCGTCGCGTGCGGAAATCGGGATCACGGCGGTCGGCGTCACGCCGAGGCCGCTGAGATGCGCGGAGATCTCGTCGCTGATCTCCTTGAAGCGATCGGCCGAGAAATCGACCCGGTCCATCTTGTTGACGACGACCGCGACCTGCTTCACGCCAAGCAGATGCAGCAGATAGCCGTGCCGCCTGGTCTGGTCGCGCACGCCTTCGAGCGCATCGATGATCAGCACGGCGCCGTCGGCCTGCGACGCCCCGGTGATCATGTTGCGCAGGAATTCGGCGTGGCCGGGTGCATCGATCAGCACGATGTCGCGCGAATTGGTGCGGAAGCGGATCTGCGTGGTGTCGATGGTGATGCCCTGGTCACGCTCGGTCTGCAGCGCGTCGAGCAGGAACGACCATTCGAACGGCATGCCGCGCCGCGCGCTGACGGCTTTGAGCATCTCGAGCTTGCCCTCGGGCAGGCTGCCGGTCTCGTGCAGGAGGCGGCCGACCAGCGTCGACTTGCCGTGATCGACATGGCCGACGATAACGATGCGCACTTGCGGACGCGTGGTGCCGTTCGGAGTGGCCGGCGAAGCCGTGGTGACGATCATGTTCATGCGACGCTCGCGTCCTTGGGAATCAGAGATAGCCGGCGACGCGAAGGCGCTCGAAAGCGTCCTCGGTCTCGTGGTCGAGCGCGCGCCCCGAGCGCTCCGGCACCTTGGTCTGTTCGAGCTCGATCAGGATCTCGTCGATGCTCGATGCGGTCGAAGCGACCGGATTGGTGATGTCCTGATCGCCGAGCGAGCGATAGCGCTTGCCGTCCTTGGCGAGATACAGCGGGATGATCGGGATGTTCTCGCGCTTGGTGTAGGCCCAGATGTCGGCCTCGGTCCAATGCAGGATCGGATGGATGCGTAAGTGCGCTCCTTGCGGCGGCGAGGCGTTGAAGTGATCCCAGAACTCCGGCGGTTGATCGCGCACGTCCCAGTTACCCTCGAGCCCGCGCGGCGAGAACACGCGCTCCTTGGCGCGCGTCGCCTCCTCGTCGCGGCGGATGCCGGCGATCAGGCCGTCGAAGCCATATTTGGCGAGCGCCATCTTGAGGCCCTCGGTCTTGCGCGCGGCGGAACGGGCGGCTGGCGGCAGTGTCGGGTCGACGGCATCGATCGGGGGGCAGGGCTCGACACGCAGGTCGAGATCCCACTCTTTACCGTAATGATCGCGGAAGCGATACATCTCCGGAAATTTCTTGCCAGTGTCGACATGGAGTGCCGGAAACGGCATGCGGCCGAAGAACGCCTTGCGTGCCAGCCAGATCATGACGTTTGAGTCCTTGCCGAGCGACCACAAGAGCGCAATCTTCTTCAGCCGGGCAAACGCCTCGCGCAAGATGTAGATGCTCTGCGCTTCGAGCTGATCGAGATGGTCCATGCTTGGAGCAAGCTCGGCAGAAAATTTTTGCGTGCGCACGCGCTCGGCGAGCGCCGGATTGCTCAGTCGATCAGCAGCGGAATCGTCCTTGAGAAGATGCATCTCTGCCACTTTGCGTTTGGAGGCGAAAATTCTATAGTTGCAGCGCCGAAGAGAAGAAAAAATTTTCTCTTTGCGCGCTCGTAGCGAGACATATATAGAAAATAATTCCAGTCAACCCCGTTTGTGGGGAAGCGAGTATCGCATGCGGTTCTTGCCGGTGTTTCTCGATCTGAAGGCCGGTCCGGTGGTCCTCATCGGCGCGGGTGAGCTTTTGCGCGCCAAGCTGCGCGTGCTCGCCGCTGCCGGTGCGCGCATCCGCGTGCATGCGATCGACGGCAATCAGGATTTTGGCCTCGGCTCCGAGGACGCGACGCGCGTCGAAATCGCAGCCGGCGATCCGCTGACTGCTGATCTCTCCGGCGTCATCGCCATCGTGTGCGCGGGTGCGGGCGACGTCGGCGTCGCCATGTCGGTCCGTGCCAAGGCGCTTGGTCTGCCCGTCAACGTCATGGACGATCTCGAGCACTCCAGTTTCATCTTCCCGGCCATCGTCGACCGCGGCGACGTCGTGGTCGCGGTCGGCACCGGCGGCACCTCGCCCGTGGTGGCGCGGCGCGTGCGCGAGAAGATCGAGGCGCTCCTGCCGGCGCGCATCGGCGAGCTCGCCGAGTTCATCGGCACCTTCCGCAAGTCCATCAACGAACGCATTGCCGAGTTTCCGTTGCGCCGCCGCTTTTGGGAGCGCGTGATCGACGGCCCGATCGGCGCTGCCGTGCTCGCCGGCCGCAACGGCGAGGCGGACGCGGCACTCGGTGCTATTTCTGATCCCTCCGCATTCGCGCGCGCCGACAAGCCGGAGGGCTCGGTGGCGCTTGTCGGCGCCGGTCCCGGCGACCCTGACCTTCTCACCATCAAGGCACTGCGCGCACTTCAGGACGCGGACATCGTCTTCCACGACGAGCTGGTCTCGCCCGAGATCCTCGACCGCATCCGTCGCGACACCACGCGCGTTGCGGTCGGCCGCCGTGTCGGCAAGCCCGGCATCGGTCAGGACGCCATCAACAAGCGCATGATCGAAGCCGCGCAAGCCGGCCAGCGTGTGGTGCGGCTGAAGGGCGGCGATCCCTTCGTGTTCGGCCGCGGCGGCGAAGAGGTCGAAGCGCTGCGCGCCGCCGGCGTCGCCTATTCGATCATTCCTGGTATCACCGCAGGGATCGGTGCTGCCGCCGATTTCGAGGTGCCGCTGACCTATCGTCACGAAGCGAACCGCATCACCTTCCTCGCCGCGCACAAGGCGCGCGATGCCGAAGCTGTGGACTGGTCGACGCTGACCGACACCAAGATGACCGTCGTCGTCTACATGGGCATGACCGCAGCGCCGGCCGTGCGCGCGGGCCTGTTCGCGTCGGGCCGCTCACCGGAGATGCCGGTCGGCGTGTTCGCCCGTGTCACGCGGCCGGATGCGCAAAGCGCGATCGGTACGCTGCGCGACCTGCCCGAGCTCGTGCGGCGGATTCATGGCGGTCCCGCCATCCTCATCATCGGCGACGTGGTCCGGCATGCCGGCTCGCTTCGCCGCCAAACCCCAAAGCAAATCATCTCTGACCTCTTGGATGCAGCCGAATGACCTCTCCGCTTGAACAGAAGAAGATCAAGATCGCCGGCCCCTCGATCGTGACCGCCAACCGCACCTGGGACGGCATCGTGGTCTATCGCACCGCTGCCAAGGGCTGGTCCGCGGACCTTTCGGAAGCCGCGATCGTGCGCAACTCCGACGAGGCCAAGGCGTTGCTTGCGGAAGCCGTGGCCGATGACGTCGGTGCTATCGGTCCCTATATCGCGCCCGTGCAGGTCGGCGACGACGGCAAGATCCTGCCGGGCAATCTGCGCGAACAGATCCGCCGCACCGGCGTCACGATCGGGCAGCCGGCCCAGGTTTAAGGCATTCTCTATGTACGCTTACGACGAAATCGACCGCACGCTCGTCAACGAGCGCGTCTCGGAGTTCCGCGACCAGGTGAAGCGCCGCCTCTCCGGCGAGCTCACCGAGGACGAGTTCAAGATCCTGCGATTGCAGAACGGCGTCTATCTGCAACTCCACGCCTACATGTTCCGCGTCGCGATCCCCTACGGCACGCTGGCCACGAACCAGCTGCGGGCGCTCGCGCACGTCGCGCGCAAATATGATCGCGGCTACGGCCATTTCACCACGCGGCAGAACATCCAGTTCAACTGGATCAAGCTCGCCGAGCTGCCGGACGCGCTGGCTGATCTTGCCAAGGTCGGCATCCATGCGATGCAGACTTCCGGCAACAACATGCGCAACGTCACCTCGGACCAGTGGGCCGGCGTCGCGCCGGGCGAGATCGAGGATCCCCGCATCTGGTCGGAGCTGATTCGCCAGCACACCACGCTGCATCCGGAATTCTCGTTCCTGCCCCGCAAGTTCAAGATCGCGATCACCGCGTCGGACCATGACCGCGCCGCGATCAAGATCCACGACATCGGCCTCCGCTTGATCAAGAACGAGAAGGGCGAGACCGGCTTCGAGGTGCTGGTCGGCGGCGGTCTCGGCCGCACGCCGTTCATCGCCAAGACCATCAAGCACTTCGTGCATGGCCGCGACATCCTCAGCTATATCGAGGCTATTTTACGCGTCTACAACCAATACGGCCGCCGCGACAACATCTACAAGGCGCGCATCAAGATCCTGGTGCACGAGCTCGGCATCGAAAAATTCTCGCGCGAGGTCGAGGACGAGTGGCAGCAGATCCGCAACTCCTCGCTCCAGATCGACGACGAGGTGATCGAGGACATCCGCTCGCGCTTCACCTATCCTCCTTACGAGAAGCTGCCGCACATGCCGGACGAGCTGCGCCAGGCCGCGGCCGATCCCGAGTTCGAGGCGTGGCGCAAGAACTCGGTCGCCCCGCACAAGGTGCAGGGCTACTCGATCGTCACGATCTCGCTGAAGCCGACCGGCGGGCCGCCCGGCGATGCCACGGCCGAGCAGATGGATGCGCTGGCCGATCTCGCCGATAAATACTCCTTTGGGGAGATTCGTGTCGGCCACGAGCAGAACCTGGCGCTGCCGCATGTCGCCAAGCGCGATCTGCCGGCGCTGTGGAAGGCGCTCGACAAGCTTGGCCTCGCGACGCCCAATGTCAACCTGATCACCGACATCATCGCCTGCCCAGGACTCGACTATTGCTCGCTGGCGAACGCGCGCTCGATCCCGATCGCGCAGGAACTGACGCGGCGCTTCGCCAATCACGAGCTGGCCAACCTGATCGGCCGTCTCCACATCAACATCTCCGGCTGCATCAATGCCTGCGGCCATCACCATGTCGGCCATATCGGCATTCTCGGCGTGGAGAAGAACGGCGAGGAGGTCTACCAGATCACCATCGGTGGCCGTGCCGACGAGAACGCCGCGCTCGGCACCCTGATCGGTCCCGGCGTCAAGTTCGACGAGGTCGCCGATGTCGTCGAGGACATCGTGGAAGCCTATCTGGCGCTGCGCGAGCGGCCCGAAGAATTGTTCATGGATACGGTGAAGCGCCTCGGCGTCGAACCCTTCAAGGAGCGCGTGTATGCCACTCGTTAATGGCGGAAAGATCGTCGACGACGGCTTCGTCAAGCTCGCCGTCGACACGCCGCTGCCCGAGGGCGGTGACATCCTGGTGCCGGCCGAGCGCTTCCTGGGCGAGGCCGAGGGCTTGCTCGAGCGTGCCGGCAAGGTCGGTGTGATCTGGCCCAACAATCGCGACATCGCCGAGCTCGTGCCCTATCTCGGCAAGGTCGCGGCCGTTGCGCTGGTGTTCCCGACCTTCCGCGACGGACGCGCCTACAGCCAGGCGCGGCTGCTGCGCGAACGCTATAACTATCGCGGCGAGTTGCGTGCGACCGGCCAAGTGCTGCGCGACCAGTTCGTGTTCATGCTGCGTGCCGGCTTCGATGCCTTCGAGGTCAAGAAGCAGGCCGACGCGGAAGCGTTCATGCAGACCGCGAAGCGCTATTCGGTGTTCTACCAGCCGACCGGCGACGGCCGCATCACGGCGCTGCACCGGCGCATGCAGCTGCGTCACTCCGAAGGTGTCGGCACGTGAACGTGATCGCACCCCAGCTCTCGTCCGTGTCCGCGTTGCCTTCGGCGGAAGAGCTCGATCGTGCCTTGCGCGATGCTTTGCCCGCGGAGATCATCGCCTCGGCACTGAAGACGGTCGGGCGCGAGAAGCTCGCGCTCGTGTCGTCCTTCGGCACGGAATCGGCGACGCTCTTGAAGGTGATGGCGGATGTCGATCCTGCGATCCCCGTGATCTTTCTCGACACCGGCTGGTTGTTCGAGGAGACGCTGGCCTATCGCGATACGCTGATTGCGACGCTGGGCCTGAAGGACGTCCGCTCGATCAAGCCCGCCGAGGAGACGCTGTCGCGCGAAGATCCCGACCGCGACCTCTGGTTCTCCGATCCCGACGCCTGCTGCCGCATTCGCAAGGTTGAGCCGCTGGCGCGCGCGCTGAAACCGTTCGATGCCTGGCTCAACGGCCGCAAGCGGTTCCAGGGCAATGCGCGCGCCGACATTCCGGTCGTCGAGGACGATCGCGCGCGGTTGAAGTTCAATCCCTTCGCCAATGTCTCGCGCGAGGAGATCGAGGCGATCTTCACCCGCGCCAAATTGCCGCGTCATCCGTTGGCCGCCTCCGGATTCCTGTCGGTTGGGTGTATGCCTTGCACCAGTAGAACGGCTGAAGGCGAGGATGCACGCGCCGGTCGCTGGCGCGGCCGCGCCAAGACGGAATGCGGCATCCACACGATGAAGGTTTGATAGCACAGTCACGCTGCCACGCTGCGAACAAGAAAATCCGGTTCCGTTGACTTAAGAGCGTTTCGCCCCGAGTTATGCCTGCCATCGATGACGCCGATGTCGTCGAGGTGAATGGAGATGGACATGATGCGCCGTATCGTTCCGCTCGTGGCAGGACTGCTCGCAACGGGTTTCTTGGCAAGCTCGGCTCTCGCCGCCGATATCAATCTGTTGAACGTGTCGTACGATCCGACACGCGAGCTGTATGTCGAGTTCAACAAGGCGTTCGCGAACGCCTATCGGAAGGAAACCGGCAAGAGCGTCGAGATCAAGCAGTCGCATGGCGGCAGCGGGTCGCAGGCGCGCGCGGTGATCGACGGGTTGCAGGCTGACGTGGTGACGCTGGCACTCGCCTATGACATCGACGCAATCGCCGGCAAGGGCCTCACCGCCGCCGACTGGCAGAAGCGGCTGCCGCAGAATTCGTCACCCTATACGTCGACCATCGTGTTCCTGGTCCGCAAGGGCAATCCCAAGGGCATCAAGGATTGGGACGACCTGCTCAAGCCGGGCGTCGCGGTGATCACGCCGAACCCGAAGACATCAGGCGGCGCGCGCTGGAACTATCTTGCGGCCTGGGGCTTTGCGCAGAAGAAATACGGCTCGGCCGACAAGGCCAAGGAGTTCATCGGCAAGCTGTATCAGCAGGTGCCGGTGCTCGATACCGGCGCGCGCGGCGCGACCGTGACTTTCGTCGAGCGCGGCGTCGGCGACGTGCTGCTCGCCTGGGAGAACGAGGCGTACCTCGCCCTGAAAGAGTTCGGCGCGAACAAGTTCGAGATCGTGGCGCCGCCGCAATCGATCCTCGCCGAGCCGCCGGTCGCCATCGTCGACAAGGTTGCCGATAAAAAAGGCACCCGTAATGCCGCCGACGCCTACCTCCAATATTGGTACACCAAGGAGGGGCAGGAGATCGCCGCGCGCAACTTCTACCGTCCGCGCGATGCGGAGATCGCCAAAAAGTATGAGAATGCCTTCGCCAAGGTCGAACTGTTCACGATCGACGACGTCTTCGGCGGCTGGACGAAGGCACAGCGGGAACATTTTGCCGACGGCGGCGTCTTCGATCAGATTTACAAGAACTGATCGCGCGCTGTTGTAGGTGGCTTTAGCAGGGGGCCGGGTGAGCGCAGTCGTTGCACGACGTCGGACATTGCCGGGCTTCGGTCTCACCATGGGACTGACGCTTTCCTGGCTATCCGTCATTATCCTGATTCCGCTCGCCGGCCTGTTCCTGAGATCGCTCGAGCTCAGTCCCGAGCAGTTCTGGAACATTCTCTCCAGTCGCCGCACCCTGAACGCGCTCCGCGTGTCGTTTGGGCTCGCTTTCGCGGCGGCCTGCGTCAATCTGGTGATGGGCAGCATCATCGTCTGGGCACTGGTCCGCTACCGCTTTCCCGGCCGGCGCATCTTCGATGCCATCGTCGACGTGCCTTTCGCGCTGCCCACGGCGGTCGCCGGCGTCGCGCTGACCGCGCTGTTCGCCGAGAAGGGCTGGCTGGGCGCGCCGCTCGCAGCACTCGGCATCAAGGTGGCGTTCACCCCGGTCGGCATCTTCGTCGCCATGATCTTCATCGGCATTCCCTTCGTAGTGCGCACGGTGCAGCCGGTGCTCCAGGATCTCGACCCAGAGATCGAGGAGGCTGCGGGCAGTCTCGGCGCCAGCCGCTGGCAGACCATCGTGCGCGTGATCCTGCCGTCGCTCGCACCGGCGCTGCTCACCGGCCTCGCGCTCGCCTTCGCCCGCGCGGTCGGCGAATATGGCTCGGTCATCTTCATCGCCGGCAATCTGCCCAACGTCTCCGAGATCGCGCCGCTCCTGATCGTGATCCGGCTCTCCGAATTCCGCTACGCCGATGCGACCGCCATCGCGGTGGTCATGCTCGTCGTCTCCTTCGTCATCATCTTCGCCGTCAACCGGCTCCAGCGCTGGGCGCAGAGCCGGATCCCGGCACGCTGAGGGCGGATCATGACGATGCAGATCGCAGATTCCGTGTCGCTATCGGCCTCCGAGGCCAAGGCACGTGCAAAGGCGCGCGCGCATGCGGCGGCGGCCCGCGACAACCTCCGCACAGAGCCGCGCGCGGTACGCATCGTCATCATTGCGCTGGCGGTGATGTTTCTCACCGTCTTCGTCGTGCTGCCGCTCGTCGTCGTGTTCGCGCAGGCGTTCTCGCGCGGCCTCCTCGCCTATTTCGCCGCGCTCGCCGAGCCGGAGGCGATGGCGGCGATCGAGCTGACATTGATTGTCGCGGCGATCTCGGTCGGCCTCAATCTGGTGTTTGGCCTCGTCGCCGCCTGGGCCATCGCCAAGTTCGACTTCAAGGGCAAGACCTTCCTGATCACGCTGATCGACCTGCCGTTCTCGGTCAGCCCGGTGATCTCGGGCCTCGTCTTCGTGCTGCTGTTCGGCGCGCAGGGCTATTTCGGCACCTGGCTGCGCGATCACGACATCCAGATCCTGTTCGCGGTGCCAGGCATCGCGCTCGCCACCACCTTCGTGACCTTCCCGTTCGTGGCGCGGGCGCTGATCCCGTTGATGCAGGAGCAGGGCACGCAGGAGGAGGAGGCTGCGATCTCGCTCGGTGCCTCGGGCCTGCAGACCTTCTTCCGCGTCACCCTGCCCAACATCAAATGGGGCGTGCTCTACGGCGTCCTGCTCTGCAACGCCCGCGCGATGGGCGAGTTCGGCGCGGTCTCCGTCGTCTCCGGCCACATCCGCGGCGAGACCAACACCATGCCGCTGCTGGTCGAGATTCTTTACAACGAGTACCAGTTCGTCGCCGCCTTCGCGATCGCCTCGCTGCTGGCGATGCTCGCGCTGATCACGCTGATCGTAAAAACCGTTCTCGAACGTCATCTCGACGAAGGAGAAGACGCCAGTGACCATTGAAGTCAGAAATCTCGTCAAGAAGTTCGGCAGCTTTGCCGCGCTGGATGGCGTCGACCTCAAGGTCGACAACGGCGAATTGCTGGCGCTGCTCGGTCCCTCCGGCTCCGGCAAGACCACCTTGCTGCGGATCATCGCCGGCCTCGACTGGCCCGATTCGGGCGAGGTCTCGTTCAACGGCGAGGACGCGCTGGCGCAGGGCGCGCGCGAGCGGCATGTCGGCTTCGTGTTCCAGCACTACGCGCTGTTCCGCCACATGACCGTGTTCGAGAACGTAGCGTTCGGCCTGCGCGTGCAGCCGCGCGCAGTCCGGAAGGACGAAGCGAGCATCCGTGCGCGCGTAAAAGAGCTGCTCGATCTCGTCCAGCTCGACTGGCTCGCGGACCGCTATCCGAGCCAGCTCTCCGGCGGCCAGCGCCAGCGCATCGCGCTCGCCCGCGCGCTCGCGATCGAGCCGCGCATCCTCCTGCTCGACGAGCCCTTCGGTGCGCTCGATGCCAAGGTGCGGAAAGAGCTGCGCAAATGGCTGCGCTCGCTGCACCACGAGATCAACGTCACCTCGATCTTCGTCACCCACGATCAGGAGGAAGCCCTGGAAGTCGCCAACCGCGTCGTGGTGATGGACAAGGGCAGGATCGAGCAGATCGGCTCGCCCGATGACGTCTACGAGACGCCGGCGACCGCCTTCGTCCACGGCTTCATCGGCGAATGCATCGAGCTGCCGGTTCAGGTCGCGGACGGTGTTATCAGGCTCGGCGAGCAGCCGCTCAAGCTCGCAGCGGATGGATTGGTGCCTGGCGCGTCACGACTGTTCGTGCGGCGACATGACATGCTGGTCGGTCCGCCCGGCAGCGGCGCCTTCGAGGGTGCCGTGCAGCACGTCCGCAATTTCGGTCCCGTGCAGCGCGCCGAGGTCGCCCTATCAGGCGGCGAAACCATCGAGATCGACGCGCCGCGCGACAAGGAGCTGCGTGCCGGCGACACGATCGGCCTGGAACCTCGCCGTTACCGGATCTTTGCGGGCTAATCCCGTCGTTCCGGGCGCGCGCCAGCGCGAACCCGGAATCCCGAGGTTTTGGCGCGAGATTCTCAGGTGCGCAATTGCGCACCATAGTTCGATGCTTCGCATCGTCCCGGAATGACAACTACGATTTTCCTCAAAATTCACCTTTCAGCCACTGTTGGTATGCAACAACGGCCCCTCATTTGGGGGCTTCTAAAAATGCGCGCTGCGGCCGCAATTCTCATCACTTTGCTGCTCGCCGGCTGTGCCGGCAACGAAGCACCGGTCCAGGAGCCGTCGATGTATACCGACATGGCGGTGCCGGGCTCCAAGCTCGATGCACAGGCCGCCGCGGTGATGATCTCGCAATACCGGCAGAACAACATGCTCGGCGCGGTCGTGGTCGACGCCGACCTGATGCGGCTTGCCGAATCCCAATCCCAGGCCATGGCCGCGGCCAACAAGATGGACCACGACGTCCGTGCGCCCTTGGCCAAGCGCCTTGCCGCCGGCGGTTATCCCGCGACCGTGGCGGTCGAGAACATCTCGGCCGGCTATCATACGCTGGCGGAAGCGTTTTCCGGCTGGCGCGACTCGCCGCCTCACCGCGCCAACATGCTCAAGGGCGGTGTCACAAAATTAGGCATCGCGGCGAGCTATGCTCCCGGCACCAAATACAAGGTGTTCTGGACCATGATCCTGGCCTCGACGGAGCCCCGATAAGCCAGACTTGATCCGGGATGCATTGACGCCGCGGCGGAGTGTCGCCACGGTGGTGCGCCATTTGCTATTGTTTCCGCATGATCGATCATAGTCCGGAATCCACCAGCGTCCCCGCCAATGCGCAACGCGTCCTGGTCCTCCAGGGCGGCGGCGCGCTCGGCTCCTATCAGGCCGGCGCCTACCAGGCACTGTGCGGCTACGGCTTCGAGCCGGAATGGGTCGCCGGCATCTCGATCGGCGCGGTCAACGCTGCCATCATCGCCGGCAACGAGGGCCACACCCGCGTCAAGCGGCTGAAGGAATTCTGGGAAATGGTCTCTGCGCCCGTGCCGTGGAAGCCGGTCGGCAAGAGCGACCACAGCCGCGAGCTGTTCAATTCGACCAGCGCTGCGCTGATCGCGACGTTCGGCGTGCCCGGTTTCTTCACGCCGCGCATTCCGCCGGCGCCGCTCTGGCCGCCGGGACATCCCGAAGCGGAGAGCTATTACGACACCTCGCCGCTCAAGAAGACGCTGGAGCGTCTCGTCGATTTCGATCGCATCAACGATCTGGAGACGCGGCTGTCGGTCGGCGCGGTCGGCGTCACCTCGGGCAACTTCAAATATTTCGACAATTACGAGTTCAAGAAGCTCGGCAAGAAGATCGGCCCCGAGCACATCATGGCCTCGGGCGCGCTGCCGCCCGGCTTTCCCTCCGTGGTCATCGACGGCGAGCATTATTGGGACGGCGGTATCGCCTCCAACACCCCGCTCGACTACGTGCTCGATGCCGGGGTCGAACGCGACATGCTGATCTTCCAGGTCGACTTGTTTTCCGCGCGCGGCGACCTGCCGAATTCGCTGCTTGAGGCCGCCGAGCGCGAGAAGGATATCCGCTATTCGAGCCGCACGCGGATGAACACCGACAAGAACAAGCAGCTGCACAACGCGCGCAGGGCCGTGCGCGACCTGATCGGCAAATTGCCGGACTATCTCAAGAATGATCCTTCCGTCGAATTCCTGGCGAAAGTGTCGCGTGAAAGCACCGTCACCGTGGTGCATCTGATCTATCGCAGCAAGAACTACGAATCCTCGTCCAAGGATTACGATTTCTCGCACGTCGCCATGGTCGAGCATTGGGAGGCCGGCGTGCGCGACGTGCATCTGTCGATGCGTCACAAGGATTGGCTGGAGCGGCCGCAGTCCGGCGAGACCATGGTGACCTACGATCTCACGGGGGACGTCACCGCGCCCCCGGCAAAAAGGAGCGAATAGAATGGGTAGTCTGTCAGGGAAGAACGCTGTCGTGACCGGATCGACCAGCGGCATCGGACTCGCTTATGCGCGCGCCTTCGCCGCCGCCGGAGCCAACGTCGTCATCAACGGCTTCGGCTCGCCCGAGGACATCGAGAAGGAACGCGCCAAGATCGAATCCGACTTCAAGGTCAAGGCAATCTACTCGCCTGCCGACATGACCAAGCCGGCCGAGATCGCCGGGATGATCGCGCTCGGCGAGAAGACGTTCGGCTCGGTCGACATCCTCGTCAACAATGCCGGCATCCAGTTCGTGTCGCCGATCGAGGAATTCCCGCTCGAGAAGTGGGACCAGATCATCGCCATCAACCTGTCCTCGGCCTTCCATGCCATCCGCGCCGCAATCCCCGGCATGAAGAAGAAGGGCTGGGGTCGCATCATCAACACGGCGTCGGCACATTCGCTGGTCGCCTCGCCCTTCAAGTCGGCCTATGTTTCGGCCAAGCACGGCATCGCCGGCCTCACCAAGACCGTGGCGCTGGAGGTCGCGACCCACAAGATCACCTGCAACTGCATCAGTCCCGGCTACGTCTGGACGCCGCTCGTCGAGAAGCAGATCCCCGACACCATGAAGGCGCGCAATCTGACACGGGAGCAGGTCATCAACGACGTGCTGCTCGATGCCCAGCCGACGAAGGAGTTCGTCACCTCCGAGCAGGTCGCAGCCCTCGCTCTGTTCCTGTGCAGCGACGACGCCGCGCAGATCACCGGCACCAACCTGTCGATCGACGGCGGCTGGACCGCGGAGTAGCGGCACCGACTTGTCTTGCCGATGTCATGCCCCGCGCAGGCGGGGCATCCAGTACGCCGCGGCCTCTCGGCTCAACCACAGCCGCCTCTGAATACTGGATCGCCCGGTCAAGCCGGGCGAGGACAGCGAGACGGAACGATGTCCGTCCTTCGCTAGTGGCTCCACGCCAGCGCCGTCACGATCGCCGACGACAAATTCAGCTCCGCGAACATGATCTTGCCGGCGACCACGAACAGCACGCTGGCGAGGGTCAAGCGCAGTACCGGTTCGGGCACGCGCGTTGCACTATAACTGCCGACGACGATGCCGGGCAGCGAGCCCATCAGCAGCACGCCCATCAGGCCCCAGTCGACGTCGCCGAGCGCCCAGTGCCCGACGCCCGCGACCAGCGTCAGCGGCACGGCATGGGCGATGTCCGAGCCGACGATGCTCGCCATCGGCAGGCGCGGATAGAGCAGCAGCAAGACGGTGACGCCGACCGCGCCGGCGCCGACGGAGGAGATCGAGACCAGCGCGCCGAGCACGATACCGGTGACGACGGTCGCGACCGCGGTGGTGCGCTCGTCGACCCGCTCCAGGCTCTTGCGGTAGCGCTCCATGAGCGCCTTACGGAAGATCAGCGACGTGGCGGTCAGCAGCAGTGCAAAGCACAGCACCACGTTGACCAGGCTGCGCTCGGTGTCGCTTCTGGGGTCGAGCTTCCACAGCACCAGCAGCGTCAGCGCGCTCGCCGGAATGCTGCCGCAGGCCAGCCGCAGTACCGCCGGCCAGTGCACGCTGCGCGACCAGCCATGCACGATGCTGCCGCCGGTCTTGGTCGCGGCGGCATAGAGCAGGTCCGTCCCGACGGCAGTGGATGGATGGACGCCGAACAACAGGATCAGCAGCGGTGTCATCAACGAGCCGCCGCCTACGCCGGTCATGCCGACGAGCAGGCCGACACCAAATCCGGAGGCGACGTAGAGTGGATCGATCATGGTCCGGGGAATGTTGGGTTTATCTCGTCGGTTGAGCAATATGACGTAGAATAAACTTTCCCTGGGGCGCAACTACTTAGGAGGAATAAGAAAAATCATGCTGCCGACCGGGGGCGGGTAGTCGTTTTGCCTCGTTGCCGGGCTTTTCACGCCATGGGCGTTTCTCAAGCGGCAGGGCAGGCGGAGCTATTTACCAAACGCCAGCACGTGCAGTCCCAGTCGCTGCCGCACGATCCAGAACAAGAGCACCGTCTCGAAGCTCAGCGAGATCGAGGTCGCGGCCGCCGCGCCGTGACCGCCGAAGCGCGGCACCAGGATCACGCAGAGCGCAACGTTCATCACGAAGGCCAGCGCATAAGCCAGCGCGCAGATCTTCTGCTGGCCGAGCATGTTGAGCAGGCGCTCGACCGGGCCGATCGCGGCGCGCACCACGAGGCCGATCGCAGCGATGAACATGATGTCGTAGCCGACCGTGAATTGCGGCCCGAACAGCCAGAGCAGCGGCTTGCCGAGCGCGAGCAGTACGATGGTCGCGGCCAGCGACGGCCAGAACGTCCAGTTGATGGCATGCGCCACATAGGCCGACAGGCGCGCCTTGTCTCCGAGCGCATTGTATTCCGCAAATCGGTGCGCCGTCGTCGCCGACATCGCGTAATGGATGAACGAGACCAGCGCCAGCGTCTTCACCACGGCGAAATAGACGCCGACCTCGTCGGACGGGCGGAACTGCTGCAGCACCAGCACGTCGGTGTAGGACAAGAGCAGGTAGAAGCTCTCCACCAACAGGATCGGAAGCGACACGGCGAGCCAGCCCCTGACGTCATAGGCCTTCGGGCCCGGCTCGATGTGATCGGCGAGCCTGCGGTTCAGCACCACAATCTGCCCGGTCATCGCGATCCAGACCGCGGCGGCGCTCGCCACCATCGCAGCGACCGCGCCGAGGTGATAACCAAGCACGAACGCGCCGGCCGTGATGCCGATGATCAGGGCCTGACGGATGATGAATTGCGGCATCAGGCCGAGCTGCATCCAGTCGTACGAGCGCGCGATGCCGTCCTGGGTGTTGGCGACCACGAAAGCCGGCAGCGTGATGCAGCCGATATAGAGCGGCAGCACCTCGGCCGGATCGATCCAGGGCGACAGCAGCTTGACGATGGCGACGAGGCCGAGCGACACCAGGGTGGATACGGCAAAGGTCAGCCAGCGGCTGCCGGAGAGGAAGCCGCGCAGCAGCGCATGCTCGCCGCTAGTCCGGTACTCCGGGATGATCTTTTGCGCGGAGGCTGAGATGCCGAAATCCATCATGCTGCCAAGTAGCAGCACCCACGTCCAGACATAGACATAGATGCCGTAGTCGGACGTGCCCATCCAGCGCGCCAGCAGCACCTGCGAGACATAGGCAAGCCCGGCGCTGATGACGCGGATGACGAAGATGGTGCCGGCGAGCCGCCGCGTCAGCGACGCCTCGCTCGATCCGCCCGCGAGCTTAGCCCGCAGCCGCGCGATCAGGCCGGCCGCTCCGGTCGTTGCGGGTTGTGCATCCGTCACGGCCAATTCGAAAATCCCCAAGCGCGTTCCGCACGCGCTACAGGGTTGGGACTTAGCAACCATTCGTTAAGATTCGGTTGGGTGGCCGTCCCATCCTCGGTGTCGTCCCGGACAAGCGAAGCACCGATCCGGAGCCCATAGCCCAGGGAGACGTTGGAGCGCGAGCTGTTAACTCCGAGTCTCGGCGCGCGCTTGGGGCGCGCTTGTCCGGGACGACAGCTGAGAGTGGGCGAGACAGCGCAACTCACTCGCCGCCGTCCTGACCGTTGCCGGGACGACTCTTCACTCCAGATTCGTATTGAACTCGTACGCCTTGTCCGGCCCGACCAGCGTGAACTTCAGCGCGGCGCCCTCGGGCTTGGCGCCCGGCGGCAGACCGTCGAGTTCGAACGTAAACCGCATCACCCCAGGCGGGCTGGGCTGCACCGGCGCCGGAATCGGCAGCGCCCAGTCCGGCGTCGGCCCTTCCACGAACAGATTGACGTTGCGGCTGTCGGGCGCAACCACGTCGACCACGACGTTCTTCGGCCCGTCACGCTTGACGTCGCGGATGGTGAGCGGATTGGGGTCGCCGATATTGGCGGGCTTCGGCACGGTGTCGAGCGCCGCGCGCAGGTTCGCATCCTCGGTCGAGGCGACGCTGTTGAAGCCGAGCTCGGCGTTGGCCTCGACGGGAATGCAGAGTTTCTCGCACACCGCGTAATTGATCTCGGCGCGCAGCGTCACCGGCTTGTCGGCCGATTTGGCGACGATACGCAGGGGCAGTACGATCTGGTCGTGATACCCGATCGAATGGCCGCCCGCGCCGTCGTCGAATTTCAGCGGCGCCGGCCACATGATCGTCACCGCTTCGACATTGTCGGATTTCGAGAAGTCGAACCGGGGTGGAACGCCGGAATCGCCGGGGGTACGCCAGTAGGTCTTCCATCCCGGCTGGAGCTGGAACGCGATACCGCCCAGCAGGACCGCGCCGCTGCGCGATCCCGCCAGTAGCCGCACCGCGGAATGTCCGTCGCGCTGCCACGGCGAAGCGTCATCGGCGCGGGCTGCGATGGCGAACGAGGACGCGAGCAGGGTTGTCGCGACGCCAATCGCCGCACGCAGGGGAACTCTTGTGAGCATGGCACGTCTTTACAGGGTCGTCCCAGGCCAAACCATTGAATTGCTTGTGATGGATGCACTCGAATCCAATCGCCGCAAGCCTTGATTTGACAGCGGCTAGGTCCGACATCAGGATAGGAATTGAAACCGGAGTGCTTCACCGATGGCTCCCACTGGCAAGAGGACGGGCGAAGGCACCCGCAGCTCGGGCCCCCCGCTGCCCAATTCGGCCGGTTATCTCGACGGCCGGCTCCTGATCGCGATGCCCGTGATGGGCGATCCCCGCTTCGAGCGCTCGGTGATCTATCTCTGCGCTCATTCCGCCGAGGGCGCGATGGGCATCATCGTGAACCACCCGGCCGGCAGCATCGACTTCCCCGAGCTGTTGGAGCAGCTCGGGATCATCAAGAAGGGCGACCACATCAAGCTGCCGGAGAATGCCGAAAGCATGAAGGTGCTGCGCGGCGGGCCGGTCGATACCGGCCGCGGCTTCGTGCTGCATTCCAGCGACTTCTACATCGAGAATGCGACGCTGCGGATCGATGACGGCGTCTGCCTCACCGCGACCGTCGACATCCTGCGCGCGATCGCCAATGGCTCCGGCCCCAAGCACGCCATCCTCGCGCTCGGCTATGCCGGCTGGGCGCCGGGCCAGCTCGAGACGGAGATCCAGAGCAATGGCTGGCTGCATTGCGATGCGGATACGGATCTGATTTTCGGCGACGACGTCGAGGACAAATACAATCGCGCTTTGCAGAAGATCGGCATCGATCCGGGCATGCTCTCGAACGAAGCGGGGCACGCGTAGCTGGCGCGACACCTTCCGCTGTTGCGCGTCACCCTCAGCTGTCATGCCCCGGCTTGATCGGGGCATCCAGTACGCCGCGGCTTATCTTCTATCACAACCTTCCCGGTGTACTGGATCGCCCGGTTCCCGGCTCCGCTAAAGCATGATCCGGAAAAGTGCGAAGCGGTTTTCCGGAAAGATCATGCGTGAACAACAAGCTAAAGCGCGATGACGATTCATCCAAATCTCATCGCGCTTTAGGCTACGCCGGGCCTACAGGGGTGCTCGGCCGCCGAAGCTTCAGCGAAGGCGGCAAGCCGGGCGATGACACCAGGGCTGAGTAGCGCTGTGCAGTGGTGATTGACCCCTACTCCGCCGCCTGCTGCTGCACCGTCGGCTGGGTCCCCGCCACCGTCGCGCGGCGCATGTCGCGGGGCTGCGACTGGTCGTAGCGGCGAACGCGATGCATGGTCTGACGGTTGTCCCACATCACGAGGTCATGCAGCTTCCATTTATGGACGTAGACGAACTCCGGCTGCGTCGCGTGCTCGTTGAGATCGCGCAGCAGGAGGCGTCCCTCCGGCACGCTCATGCCGACGACCTTGCCGGCATGCGATGAGAGATACAGCGATTTGCGGCGATGCACGGGATGGGTCCGTACCAGCCGCTGCAGCACCGGCTTGAACATCTCCTTCTCTTCGTCGGTGTATTCGGTGAAGCCGAGCGATCCGCGCGAATACATCAGCGAGTGCTCGCAGACGAGGTCCTCGATCTCCGCCTTGATCTCGTCGTCGAGCGCATCATAGGCCGCACGCATGTCGGCGAATTCGGTGTTGCCGCCTTTCGGGTTCACCACGCGTGCCGACAGCAGCGAGAATTTTGCCGGGATGGGGCGGAACGAGCTGTCGGAATGCCAGAGGCAATTGCCGAGGTTGAACAGATGCGTGCGGCTGTCTTTCGGCAGCGGCTTGCCGTCCTTGCCGAGATTGGAGACGTCGTTCAGGCCGGATTGCAGCCGGTAGTCCTTCTCCTTGGTCACGGTGCCGCCGCGCGCGTCCTCGCGCCGGCCGAAATTCAGCGCGAAGGCCATCTGCTGCTCGTCGGTGATGTCCTGGTCATGGAAAACCAGCACCGCATATTTGTCCATAGCCGCCTCGACCTCGCGCGCCTCATCCGGTGTGAGAGGCTTTCGCAGGTCGAGGCCGGAAACCTCGCCGACAAAATGCTTCTGAAGCTGCCGGATGGCGATGGTCATGGCGTTTTCTCCCGCGGATTGCGAGCGGTTGGTCCCGCTCTGTTGGCGAAAAAGCTACTCCCGCAACAGGCGTTGTCAACGCTCGCAGCGCATGGCTGCCCGTAGCACGGATAGAGCGGCAGCGTAATTCGGGAAGTCTTTCCGCGAGGTGAGAGCCCCGGATTACGCGCAGCGAAATCCGGGCTACGCACCTTCGATGCCTCTCACGCATTCCGCGCCATCAGCCCGCCATCGACCGGGATCACCGCACCGGTGAGGAACGACGCTGCCGGCAGGCACAGGCTCAGCGTCATATGCGCGACCTCTTCGGGATCGCCGTAACGGCCGAGCGCAGTACGGCGCTTGGCGTAGATGGTCTTGTGCTCCTCCGGGATGCGATCGGTGATGGCGGTGCGGATCGGACCCGGGCAGATGCAGTTGACGGTGATGCCCTCGCGTCCAAGCTCCACCGCCAGCGAGCGGGTGAGGCTCACGACGCCACCCTTCGCTGCCGAATAGGGGCTGTGCAATGCGGTGGCGCCGAGCGCCTCGGTCGAGGCGATGTTGACGATGCGCGGGCTCTTCGACTTGCGCAGGTAGGGCAGCGCCGCGCGAATGATGCGCGGATGCGCCGTCAACATCACGGCGATGCCCCTGGCCCAGGCGTCCTCATAGGCCTCGTCGTCGATCGCGACACGCACGGAGATACCGGCATTGTTGACGAGGATGTCGAGCCCGCCGAAATGCGCCGCGACATCACCGAACACGCGCTTGATCTCGCCGCCGTCGGCGACGTCGAGCCTCCAGGCCCTTGCAGCGCCACCGCTCGCTGCAATCTCCTTGGCGACCGCATGCGCACCTTGCTCGTCGAAATCCGTGGCGGCAACATTCGCACCCTCGGCGGCGAACACGCGCGCGGTCGCGCGCCCCATGCCGCTGGCCGCGCCGGTGACGAGAACGGTGAGGCCCCTCACGGACCGGCTGAGCTCCCTAAAGTCGGACATGCTGTTTCCTCGCGCGGGGCTTGTTCTTGTTGATTGACAAGGCTGGCATCGATCCGCAGACAGGTCAAACAAGCAAGACAAAGGGGAGGCCGAGAATGGCGAACGAGCTCGATTTCTCAGGCAAGCAGGTACTGGTGGTCGGCGGTTCCAGCGGCATCGGCAACGGCATCGCGCAGGCTTTTCGTACCAAGGGCGCAACTGTTGCCGTTTGCGGCACGCGCGCTCGCGCAACGGAATATTCAGCTGAAGAAGGCTCCGATCTCACCGGCCTCGCTTACGCGCAACTCGACGTCAGCAATGCCGCCGCAATCGAGGCGTTCAAGCCGTTGTTCGACCGGCTCGACATCCTCGTGCTCGCGCAGGGCGCGGTGCTCTATCGCCGCGGCGAGTTCGAGATGGCCGGCTTTCGCAAGGTGGTCGAGGTCAATCTGATGAGTCTGATGGCCTGCGCGAGCCGCTTTCATTCCATGTTGCGGGATTCCAAGGGGTCGCTCATCATCGTGTCCTCGACCGCGGCCTATCATTCCACCATGGGCAATCCCGCCTACAATGCATCGAAGACCGGTGCAGTCGGACTGACGCGCACGCTGGGCGAGGCCTGGGCCGAGGACGGCATCCGCGTCAACGGCATCGCGCCCGGGCTCGTCGACACCAAGATGACGAAGGTCACGACCGACAATCCGAAACGCCTGGAGGGCGCGCTCGCCCGCATCCCGCTGCGGCGATTGGGCACGCCGGCCGACATGGCGGGTGCCGCGCTGTTCCTGGCCTCGCCGCTGTCGTCCTACATCATCGGCCAGACGCTGGTCGTCGATGGCGGGCTCATTCTGTAGGCAATCGCAAGGAACCGCGCTGCTTTTGATCGGTTACTTCGGCTGATCACCGAGGAGGATTATCATGGACGCGGATCGGATCGTTGGATCAGCCAAGGAAATGGCGGGGGGCGTGGAAGGCACCGTCGGCGAGATGGCGGGAGACGCGAAAACGCAGGCCTCAGGCAAGGCACGGGAAGCCGCGGGCACGGTGCAGAATCTCTACGGCCAGGCGAAGGATGCGGTGCGCGATGCCACGGACACCGCCGCGAGCTATGCCAAGGACGCCTATGAGAACAGTGGCGAGAGCTTCCGCGACGGCTCGAAAGCCATCGCGCAGAAGGTGCACGACAACCCGCTTGGCGCGCTGCTGGTTGCTGGCGGCATCGGCTTCGCGCTGGCGCTTCTGATGTCGCGCCCCGCGCGCCGCCCGCCGCCGCGTTGGCGCTATTACGGTTGAGCGACAGCCGATCATCGTGCCCCGGACGCAGCGTAGCACCGTCAGCGCGTTCACGCGCGTCTTCGACGCCGTTGCGTCCGGGACACGAGACCGCAGCTCAGAAGCCTACCGGAACATCTCCGCCGATCGCCCGACGTTGCCCGGCGGGCGCGGGATTGCTGGATTTGAGTTCGGATTGCGCGGCCCTGGGGCTGGCGTCAATTGACGCGGCGGCGGAGGTTGCGGAGAGCCGAAGCCGAAGAAATCCCGGAATGAGGGCGTTGCCTGCGCCGGCTGCTGCGGCGGGACCTGCGGCTTTTTCGGCGCGAGCTTTGGCGGAGCGATCGCCGCGGCCGCCCCTGATGCATTGGGAGAGGCGGCGCCGCCGTCGGGCGTCGTTGCGGCCACCGGCGTATCGCCCTTGGCCTGCTCGCGGCCGACTTCCCGGCGCGGCCAGACATAATCGTCGGCGCGGCCGGCCGGCGCGGCCAGCGGCTCACCCTTCACCATGGTCTTCGCAGCGAGCGCATCGACGGCAGCGGGACGCGTGCCTGGCCCGCCCAGCAATTGATCGGTCGAAATCGAGGCTGCAACCAGCGGCACGATCGGCCCGGCCAGCGGGCGCGGTGCAGGCTTGCCCGGCTCGGCGCTGGTATCGGGGGTCGCAGGCTCGCTCGGCAGCGTGATCGGGCCGGAGCGCCCCGCAAGCAGGCGCGTGATCTCGCGCTCGACATAGTGCGCCAGCTTGCGCGCGCCGGCCTTGGTGAAATACACGCCGTCGGAGCTGCGGAGCTGACGGATCTGGCCTTCGAAATCCGGGCCCTTCTGCAGGAAGCGGCCGGCTTCGTCGACGAAGCCGTCCCACACGTCGACATAGGTTATGCCGGCCTTGGCCGCGCCCTCACGGTACAGCGAATCCAGGAACAGCGTGTCCGCGGTGCCCTTCGGTCCGCGAACTGCGGGGAGGCCGACCCAAAGGACCGGCACGCCCTTGGCCTTGAGGACGCCCGCGAGCTCCTCGATCTTCTTGCCGTAGAGTTCGACCCAGCGCTCGTCGCGGAATTCGTACAGGCCATTGGGATTGCGCGCAGTCTTCTCCGGCGCGGCCGCCGGCGTGTCGGCATTGTCGGCGTCGTCCTGCGGCAGGTCGGCATCGGCAGGCTTATCGTCAGGCTTGGCGGCGGTGTCGGGCTTGGCGTCGCCGGGCCTGGCGTCGCCGGGCTTGGCCGGTTGCTTGGCGCGCGCGCCCTTGTCGTTCTTCTTGTCCTTGTCTGAAGCCTTGTCCGACTTGTCGGCGGCGGGCTCGCGGATCGCGATGCGGTCGTTGAGGCCGAGCATGACGACGATCACGTCGGGCTTCTCGGTCTCGAGAATGCCCTTGGCTGCGGCCGCCCAGTCCGCGGGCTCGCCCTTCGGCTGATACTTGATGAGGCCGGACGTGGTCTTGTGCTTGCGGATCACGCCCATGTCGGGCTGCTCGGCGTAGGCGTCTTCGAGGCCATAGGCGAGCCAGTCGGCCATGGCGTCGCCGATCACCAGCACGTTCTTCTCAGGAATCGTGTCGCGCTTGGCTGGTGCCGGCGCGCGCGAAAAATCCTGGCGCGGTGCCTGCGGCGGCGGCTGTTGGAACGGCGCGAAGAAATCGCCGCCGAACCAGCCGCCACCTCCGCCGCCCCGGGGCGGTGGGGCCGAACGTTGCGGCGGGCCGCCGAAGCCGGGGAAGTTGAAGAACTGTGCCGAGGCAGGTCCTGCGACCGAGACCAGGATCGCAAGCGCCGTCCCCAGCGCGATCAACGGGCCGGTCTCGGTCAGCGCCTTGAACAGGGACTTCTTCGACATGCGATCTCGGGCACGCGCAATGGGGATAGGAGTAGCTCGACATAATAACGGAATCAGGCGCCAAACGGGCAAATTCCATCGCAGATTCTTGTCCCATACACCGGGGAACAGCCGGCTCCGTCAAAGCTGCCGGCCAAAATCCCCGTTCAGGGTTACTTTCGGCGCGATTTTACCGCCCGCGCAGCCGGTCCAGCACGTCGGACGAGGCAAATCCGTCGGCGGGCATCCCGATCGAGGCCTGGAAGTTGCGCAGGGCTTCCCGTGTCTGGCTGCCGAACTGGCCGTCCGGAGTGCCCTTGTAGAAGCCGCGCTGGGCCAAGAGCTGCTGCAGTTCCAGCCGCTCGGTCCGCGACAGCTCGCGCTCCTGGCGCGGCCAGGGCTGCACGAAGGGCTGCCCGCCGCGCAGACGGTCGGCGAAATGGCCGATCGCCAGCGCATAGGCTTCGGCCGGATTGTACTTCATGATGACGCGGTAGTTCTGCAGCATCAGGAAGCCTGGCCCCTGCGCGCCTGCCGGCGCCAGCAGGTAGGCTTTCTCCGCCGGATGCGGGAAGGGCTGGTTATTCGCCCGCCTGAGCCCGAGCTTCTCCCATTGCGCGATCGGCATCGCCTTGGCGCGGTCGGCCAGCATGTAGTTGAATCCTTCGGGCACCACGACCTCGAAGCCCCAGGTCTGGCCGGGCTGCCAGCCATCCTTCTTCAGATTGTTGGCAGTCGATGCAATCAGGTCGGCCGGATTGTCGACGACGTCGCGCCGTCCATCTCCATCGCCGTCGACCGCAAAACGCTTGAACGCGGTCGGCATGAACTGGGTCGGACCGAAGGCGCCGGCCCAGGAGCCGCGCATCTGCTCCGGGCGCAGATCGCCGCGGTTGAGGATCTCCAATGCGGAGAGGAACTCATCTTTGAAATAGGCCTGGCGGCGTCCGATGCAGGCGAGCGTCGCGGTCGATTGCAGCACGCTGCGGTCGCCCATCTGCGTCGAGTAGTTGGATTCGATGCCCCAGATCGAGGCGATGATGTAGCGGTCGACGCCGGTGGCCTTTTCGGTGGCGTCGAACTGCGCCTTGTATTTGGCGAGGATCTCGCGGCCCTTGGCGAGGCGGTTGTCGTTCACCAGGATGTCGAGATAGTCCCAGATCGATTTGGTGAACTCCGGCTGCGAGTCCATGAGGTCCATGATGCGCAGGTCAGGAGAGAGCCCGGCGGTGAAGCGCTCAAAATTCTCCTGGGTGATGCCGCGCCGTGCGGCATCAGGCCACATCGCCGCGACGCAATTGTCGAAGTTGCCGGCGGCCTCGCGGATCGCGGCAGCCGTCATCAGCGGATGGCCGGAGGCGCCGTCCTCGCCGCTCCAAGGCAACGCTCCCGTCTGCGCGCCGCCGGGCGCTGCTTGCGTTGGCGCCGAATTCTGGCCGGAGAAGATGCCGCCGAACAGATTGGACAGGCCGTTCTGCGCCTGGGCGTGCGCGCATGCCGGCATCAGCAAAGCTGCCGCGATCATCGCTGTCCCGGCCAGGAATCGAACCCGTCCTGCCACTGATTGCATCATGTCCCACCCGTCGGCCCGAAAATCCGCCACAGGAGGCCTGGTTAGCGTTGCCAATAGCTTAACAAAGGTGAAATTTTGGTGGCGGCCTTTTTCTTAACTCTGTCGGGGCGAGGCCCCACATCCGCCTTTGTTGGCGGCTGCAAACAGGCTAGCAAGATGCCATTGCTCCGTTCACGTCCTCAGGTATTCGATCGATCACATGAAAATTCGCAAAGCTGTATTCCCAGTCGCCGGCCTCGGCACCCGCGTCCTGCCTGCCACCAAGGCGATGCCGAAGGAAATGCTGACCATCGTCGACAAGCCCCTGATCCAGTACGTCTACGACGAAGCGAAGGAAGCCGGCATCGAGCACTTCATCTTCGTCACCGGCCGCAACAAGAGCGTCATCGAGGATCATTTCGACCGGATGTTCGAGCTCGACGCGACGCTGGCCGCGCGCGGCAAGAAGGCCGAGCAGGACATCCTGGCGCAGAACCAGCCCGACGCCGGTGCCGTCAGCTTCACCCGCCAGCAGGCGCCGCTCGGTCTCGGCCACGCCGTCTGGTGCGCGCGCGACATCGTCGGTGACGAGCCGTTCGCGGTCGTGCTGCCCGACGAGCTCGTGCTCAACACGCCCGGCTGCCTGAAGCAGATGATCGAGATGGCATCCTCGCTTGGCGAGAAATCCAATCTGATCGCGGTCGAGGCGGTGCCCGATCATCTGACCCATCAATACGGCATCTGCGGCGTCGGCAAGCGCAATGGCAAGATGTTCGAGGTCGACGGCATGGTCGAGAAGCCGGCCAAGGGCACGGCGCCCTCCAACCTCTCGATCACCGGCCGTTACATCCTCCAGCCCGAGATCTTCAAGATCCTGGAGACCCAGGAGCGCGGCGCCGGCGGCGAGATCCAGCTCACCGACGCCATGATCGGACTTGCCAAGACGCAGAAATTCTACGGCGTCGAGTTCGAGGGCGAGCGCCACGATTGCGGCTCCAAGCCCGGCTTCCTGCGCGCCAACATCGCCTACGGCATGAAGCGCCCGGAATTGCGCGACGGCCTGATCGCCGAGATGAAGAAGTATCTGGGGCAGTAGCTCCCGCCGTCATTGCGAGCGAAGCGAAGCAATCCAGAATCTTTCCGCGGAGAAAGTCTGGATTTGCTTCGTCGCAAGAGCTCCTCGCAATGACGGGGGGAGAGCGCCTCACGCCACCAGCGACAGCTTCGGCAGGCTCGCGACCACGGACTGGTTGCGCCCACCGGCTTTGGCGGCATAGAGCGCCTTGTCGGCGGCGGCAACGAGGACCGACCAGTCCATGCCGGCGGCAGGGACGAGACCGGCGATGCCGCAGGAGACAGTTGTGCTTGCCTGATCGTCGGAGCAGCCCTGCACCTTGAGGCGGATCGTTTCGGCCACCTTGAAGGCATCGGCAGCCGAGGTGTTCGGCAGCAGCACGGCGAATTCCTCGCCGCCATAACGCGCGGCGCAGTCGCCGGCGCGGCTCACCGAATCGGAAATGCAGATGGCGATGCCCACCAGCACCTGGTCGCCGGCCTGATGGCCGAACGTGTCGTTGTAGGCCTTGAAATGATCGGCATCGATCATCAACAGCGCGATCGGTGCCTTCTGGCGCATGGCGCGTCGCCATTCGGCGTCGATGACGGAATCGAATTTGCGGCGGTTCTTCAGGCCCGTGAGCGCGTCCGTCGTCGCCATCTCCTCGAGCTTGCGCTCGGCATCGGCGCGCCGGCCGATCTCGCGCGCGAGCACCAGCGTCGATCCCAGCACGAACAGCGCGAGCGCCAGCACCACGACGCCGATGCGGAGCGCCTCCTTCTCCCAGAGCGCGAACACTGCGGCCAGGGGTTTGCCCGCCACCACGAACAGCGGTCCACCGTTGCTGCTGCGGACATAGAGCCGCAGCGTCGCATCGACCGGGCCCTGTCCCGAATACGAGGCGCCGGCCGGGAGATTGTCGGCCTTCCAGTTCTGGCGGTCGTTCAGGTTCGTGCCGATGATGTCGAGATCGAACGGCCGCCGCATCATGATGGTGCGGTCGCGCTTGAGCACGGTGATGGTGTCGTCGGGATCGAGGTTCAGACGCTCGAACAATTCGTGGAAATAGCTGAAGCGGATCGAGCCTGCGACGACGCCCATGAAGCCGCCGTCACCGTCACTGATGCGCCGGCTCAGCACGATGGAATAGGCGCCGCGAAACAGCATCGGGCGGCTGATGAAGAGCCCGAGCTCCGAATTGTCGCGATGAACCCTGAAGTAGTCCTCCTCGCTGCGGTTGTCGGGGAGGGGATCGAGCGTGGAGGCGTCGATGGTCAGCCGGCCCTCGGCATCGAATACCTGGATGGCGCCGAAATGCCTGGCGGTGGCCGCATGGTCGAACAGGATCAGTTGACGGATCGGCTTGGAGACCGTCGCGAGCTCGGGCAGCAGCATGTTGGCGGCGACCGCCTTCAGCGACAGGTCGTAGATCTCGATGTTGCGGCTGATGTCGGACTCGATGGTCGTCGCGAGGTTCTCCAGCGTCTGGTGGGCGAGCGCCTCCTCGCCGCGGCGCATGTCCAGCATCACGTTGGCGCAAATGGCGGAGAAGCCGATCACCGTCACCACGGACGAGATGATCAGCAGCTTCGCCGAAATCCGCCACGGCTGGCGGGCCGTGACGTCGCGCCATCCAGACAACATTGTTCGCTCCTGGCACTAGTGGATGCGCCCGAAAGCTTGAGCAGTGTTTAAGGCAGGACGGCGCTGCCGCAATGAGTTAAGAATCGGTGTATGCGGCGCACGGTTTTGGGCAGCCGCATGTGAGCGGGACGAGAGGACGATTGTGAACGACTACCACGCGTTGCGCGATTATCTGATGCGGCAGAAGCAGGACGAGTTCGTGCTGAGCTTCGAGCAGATCGAGGAGATCATCGGCGCGGCACTGCCGCGCGCAGCGCATCGTGCCTCCTGGTGGGACAGCCTGCGCAGCCCCGACATCCAGATGCCGCAACGCGAAGCCTGCCTCGCCGCCGGCTTCGTGGCGATGCGGATGCCGGATGGCCAGAGCGTGCGGTTCAGGAAGCAGAAGAGCGACCGGCGGCGGTAGCGCGTGCGGCACGCTGCCACCCTCCCTGGAGGGCGGCCCTTGTGGGCAGGGTAAGAGAATCTAGCTCGCCGCTTCCAGCCGCACTTCCGTCAAGAGGCGCATTGCGGCGTCCGCGTCCATCGGCTCGCCGAAGGCAAAGCCTTGCGCGTATTCGCAGCCCATCTGGTAGAGCTCGACGGCGTCGGAATCGGTCTCGGCGCCTTCGGCCACCACATCCATGCCGAGATCGTGCGCGAGCGCAATGATCGACTTCAGGATCACCGGGCGGGTGCCGCGGCTGGTGGTGCGCACGAAGGACTGGTCGATCTTGATGGTGTCGAACGGGAAGCGCTGGAGATAGGCCAGCGACGAGTGGCCGGTGCCGAAATCGTCGAGCGACAGCCCGGTGCCGAGCTCGCGGATCCGCGTCAGCATCTGCGCCGCGTGCTCCGGATTCTCCATCACCAGCGATTCCGTCAATTCCAGCTTCAGCGTGCCGCGCGCCACCGAGGAGCGCGACAGCACGGTGCGGACGTCGTGGATGAGGTCGTGGCGCAACAGCTGCCGTGACGAGACGTTGACGGAGGCGAAGATCGGCTCGCGCGAGCGCATCGCGCGCTGCCAAACCGAGAGCTGCTTTGCGGTCTGGTCGAGCACGAACATGCCGAGGTCGACGATCAGCCCGGTCTCTTCGGCGATGGTGATGAACTCCGACGGCGCCATGCGGCCGAGCTTCGGGTGGTCCCAGCGCGCCAAGGCCTCGAAGCCGGCGATCGAGCGATCCTCCAGCCGCACGATCGGCTGGTACAGAATGGTGATCTCCTGCCGCTCGATGGCGCGGCGCAATTCGCTCTCCAGCGTCAGGCGATCCGTCTTCCGCGCACGCATCGCCGGCTTGTAGACGTCGATGCGGTCGCCTCCGATGCGCTTGGAATGATACATCGCAAGCTCGGCGTCCTTGATGATCTCGTCCGTCAGCTGAACCTGCGGATCGGAGAGCGCAAGGCCGATCGATGCCGTGAGGAAGATCTCGCGATCGTTGAAGGCGATCGGCGCGCGGATGGTCTTGCGGATGGTCTCGGCGAAATTGGTGATCCGCGCCGGATCCTGCTCCGACAGCAGGATCAGGCCGAACTGGTCGCCGGCGAGCCGCGCCAGCGTGTCCTGCGGCTTGAGGATGCGGGTGAGACGACGGGCGAGGGTCAGCAGGATGGAATCGCCGACCGCAATCCCGACGGAATCGTTGACCTGCTTGAAGCGGTCGAGGTCGATCACCATCAGCGTCGGCCGCAGCGTCGGTACGGTCTTGGCGAAGTTTGCGACCGCGCCGAGCCGGTCCATGAACAGTTTTCGGTTGGGCAGGCCGGTGAGGTTGTCATGCACGGAATCGTGCAGCAGGCGCTCTTCGGCGTTGCGCAGCTCGGTGACGTCGGTGAGGGTGCCGACCACGCGCGAGACTTCACCATCGGAGCCGACGACGGGGCGGGCCTTCAGCGCGAACCACATGAAATGGCCGTCCGGCGTGCGCAGGCGGAAATCCTGCACCAGGCGGCCGCGGCGTTGGTCGAGCACGCTGTCGAGCGCAGCGCGGAAACGGTCCTGGTCGAGCGGATGCAGCACCTCGAGCCACGAGGCTGCGGGCCCTTCCAGCGTGCCGCGCTTGAGGCCGAGCAGGGCTTCGGTCTCGGGGCTGGTGAAGACCTTGTCGGCGGAGACGTCCCAGTCCCAGATCAGGTCGCCGGAGCCGGCCAGCGCCAGCGCACGGCGCTCGATGTCGGAGACGACGCCGGTGGTGGCGCCGCCGCCGGCAAAGGCGTGCTGCATCACCGTGAAGCCGATCAGCATCACGATCAGCACGAGGCCGCCGAGCAGGGCAGGGCCGACGATGTCGTTGGTGACGGAGCCGGCGACCGTCATGCCGGCTGCGACCACCCAGACCACGAGGAGGAACCAGGTCGGGATTAGCAGCACGGCGCGGTCGAAGCCGTGGGTGGAGAGATAGACGATCAGCGAAAAGCCGGCGAAGGCGATCAGCACCAGCGAGATGCGCGCGATGCCGGAGGCGACGGCCGGATCGAACAAGGCGAGTGCGACGAGAGACCCGAGGAACGCCAGCCAGCCGACCGTGATGTGCGAATAGCGCACATGCCATCGACTGAGGTTGAGATAGGCAAACAGGAACACCAGCAGTGTCGCCGCCAGGATCGCCTCACCCGCCGCGCGCCAGATGCGCTCGGCGTTGTTCGACATGTCGAGCACCTTGCCCCAGAAGCCGAAATCGACCCCGATATAGACCAGCACCGCCCAGGCCAGCGCCGCGGCCGCCGGGAACATGATGCTGCCCTTCACCACGAACAGAATGGTGAGCACGAGAGCCAACAGACCGGAGATGCCGATCACGATGCCCTGGTAGAGCGTGAAGGAGTTGACCTTGTCCTTGTAGGCTTCCGGCTCCCACAGATAGAGTTGCGGCAGCTTGTCGGTGCGCAGCTCGGCGACGAAAGTGACGACGGCGCCGGGATCGAGCGTGATGCGGAACACGTCGGCGGTGGCGCTTTCCTGACGTTCGGGCCGGTCACCGATCGAAGGCGTGATGGTCGCGATCCTTGACAGCCCGAGATCGGGCCACAGCAATCCTGAGGAGACGATGCGGTAATGCGGGGCGACGATCAGGCGGTCGAGCTGGTCGTCGGTGTTGTTGGCGAGCGCGAACACCACCCAGTTCTGGCCGCCTTCGCGCGCGCGCACCTCGATGCGGCGGACGATGCCGTCGGTACCGGGCGCCGTGGAGACCTGGATGCGATCGGCATCACTGCGCTGATGCTCGAGCACGCCGGTGAGGTCGATCGCGGGCGCGTCGCTACGGACGCTGACGGCGTCGAGCGCACGCGCGGGATACGCGGCGACAAGAATCATGAGGCCCAGCGCGATGGGCGCGAGGCACCTGATCAGACGCAAGGTCAGCTCTCCGCGTTCGACGCAAACTCTTTAGTGCAAGGCGAATCTAAAAGGCGATTTCAGACCGGACCGAGGTGGTTCGGTGCGTCGCGATAGATGCCACGAAAGCGAGGAAAATCAAAGGGTTTCCGGCCTGCTTTGGTGGGCCGGCGGCCTAGGCCTCCAACACAATTTTGCCAATATGTGCGCTCGTCTCCATGCGCCGGTGGGCGTCCGCCGCCTTTTCCAGCGGGAAACTGCTGTCCATCACCGGCTTGATGCGGCCTTCGCGCAAAAGCGGCATCACTTTCTGCTCGATCGCGGCCACCATTGCCGCCTTGTCCGCATTACTACGGGGGCGCAGCGTCGAGCCGGTATGAGTCAGGCGCTTGAGCATGACCTTGGCGATATTGACGCTGACCTTGGGGCCGTTCAGGGTCGCGATCTGGACGATGCGGCCGTCGACCGCGGCGGCATCATAGTTGCGATCGACATAGTCGCCGGCGACCATGTCGAGGATCAGGTTGACGCCGACGTTGTTGGTCTCCGCCTTGACCACGGCGACGAAATCTTCGGTCTTGTAGTTGATGGCGCGGTCGGCCCCCAGCTTGAGGCAGGCGTCGATCTTGTCCTGCGATCCCACAGTGACGAACACCTTCGCGCCGAATGCTTTCGCAAGCTGGATCGCCATGGTGCCGATGCCGGAGGAGCCGCCATGGATCAGCAGGGTCTCGCCGGCCTTGAGGCCGCCACGCTCGAACACGTTGTGCCAGACCGTCATCAGGGTTTCCGGCAGCGCGCCGGCTTCCTTCATCGACAGTGCCGGCGGCACGCTCATGGCCTGGGCGTCCTGCGCGATGCAATACTGCGCATAGCCGCCGCCGGCGACCAGCGACATCACCTTGTCGCCGATCTTGTGCCGCTTGGCGTTGCTGCCGACCGCGACGACTTCACCCGCGATCTCGAGGCCGGGCAGGTCGCTGGCGCCGGGCGGCGGCGGATAGGCGCCGGAGCGCTGCGCGACGTCGGGCCGGTTGACGCCGGCTGCTTCGACCTTGACCAGGATCTCGTCAGGACCCGGCTGCGGCACGGCGCGTTGTTCGGGCACCAGCACCTCCGGTCCGCCGGGCTTGGAGATGGCGACCACGGTCATTTGCGCGGGCAGCTTGTCCATGATGTGTCCTTGAGCAAAGGTGCAGGAGGAAACGAGGCCCTTGCTTAGCCAGCGCCATCCAAGCTGGCAACCATCTCGGCCATGGTCCAGCGCGAATGCAGGAGGAACGACATGCCGATCGAAGACGACGACCGTCCGCGCAAGAAGGTCACCCACGAAATCGGCCAGGATCTCTCACTCTTGTCGCTCGAGGAACTGACGGAGCGCGTCGCGCTGCTCAAGACCGAGATCGCAAGATTGGAAGAAGCTGCCACCAAGAAACGCGCCTCGCGCGATGCGGCGAACAGTTTCTTCAAGTCGTAGGACTCTCCTCTCGTGTCCCGGACACGGTGCAGCGCATGGCGCTGCTCCGCAGAGCCGGGACCCATGCCTCGCCAAACGTCTCAGCCAAAGGACTGGGCCCCGGCTCAGCAGCGCAGCACTTCGTGCTGCACTGCGTCCGGGGCACGTCGGCGGCTCGGCCACTGGCCGACATGGCTAACGAACTCTCAAAAAATTAGCTCGTTTACTTCAGATTAAGCTTTCGGGTTTATGACCGGAACTGTCCTTGTTTGGACACCGAGTGGCTCCTGTCCACTCTGTTTGACGCCTCCCTGTTATCAACTTTCAAAGCCGCCGGTCTCCGGCGGCTCTTTTTTGTTTTGCGTCTATTCCCGGTTGAATTCCAAAGGATGACCCGCGGAAACCATATCCGCGCTTGTCACTGGACTCCGCGCTCCGCCCGCGCAATGATTTGTTCATCATAAGCCGGCGCCCAAGCCGGACAGTCAAACAGTTGCGTAAGAGGCGTTAACCATGGAACGTTTGCAGGCCGAGGGCGCTCTCGTTCAACTCAGCGAGAGGTTCACCAATTCTGCGGCGTTCGGCAACCTGTTCCGTGAAGGCATGGATCTCGTCGAGGAAACCGCCGCCTATCTCGACGGCGCAGGCCGCGTCGAGGCCAAGGCGCTCGACCGCGCCGTCAGCCTCACCTATGCGACCGAGAGCATGCGTCTCACCACGCGCCTGATGCAGCTCGCTTCCTGGCTGCTGCTGCACCGCGCGGTGAAGGAAGGCGAGATGACGCTGGTGCAGGCCAACCGCGAGAAGACCAAGGTCAAGCTCACCGCCGCCGATCCCGGCCCCGCCGACACCATCGAGAAGCTGCCCGCACAGCTCCAGGACCTGATCCATCGCTCGATGAGCCTGCAGTCCCGTGTGCGCCGCCTCGACACCACCATCCACACCCCGCCGGCGGAACACTCCGCGATCGGCAACCCGCTGGTGCCGCACCTCAACGCGCTGAAGGCCGCGTTCGAGCGGTAAGGCCCATCTGCCGTCACTGCGAGCGAAGCGAAGCAATCCAGAAATCCCGCTGCAGGGGCAGTCTGGATTTGCTTCGTCGCAAGCGTTCCTCGCAATAACGATAGCCGCAAAACAAAAACGCCCCTGGTCTCCCAGGGGCGTTTTTCGTCTCAGCCTTGCGGCCGGATCAATCCTTTTTGAGGAAGCCCGAAAACTTCTTCTGGAAGCGCGAGACGCGGCCGCCGCGATCCATGATCTGCGCGGAGCCGCCGGTCCAGGCCGGGTGCGACTTCGGGTCGATGTCGAGGTTCAGCGTGTCGCCTTCCTTGCCCCAGGTCGAGCGGGTCAGGTACTCGGTTCCGTCGGTCATCACGACCTTAATCGTATGATAATTCGGATGAATTTCGGCTTTCATGGCAAATTCCTCGGCGCCCGGCGCCTGTTCTGGTGGCTAGCGAATGACGGATTTGGGCGGCTCTATACCTCACGAAACCCAGCAAAACAAGCCATCCCGGGCGGCTGGACCGGGTTTGCCCCTAAGGGACTTCCCGGATTTGCCACTACCACCACACCGGCCTATTGGGAGCAAAGCAATGCAATAGGTCGGATATCATGAGCGCAGTGGAACGGCTTGATGACCACGAAGTCGAACGGCCTGCAATGAACTCCGCGGACATCCCCTCGATCGAGGCCGAGCTGATCGAACAGCCCGCCAAGGGACGCGCGAAGCTGCGGCCGCTGCTTGCGCTCGCGCCCTATGTGAGCCGCTATCGCGGCCGGGCGGCGCTGGCCTTCGTTGCGCTCACGATCGCAGCACTGACGACGCTGCTGGTGCCGGTCGCGGTGCGCAGGATGATCGATTTCGGCCTGACGCCCGAGGGCATCGAGCTGATCAACAGCTACTTCTCGGTCATGCTCGCGGTCGTCGGCGTGCTCGCGTTCGCGAGCGCCGCCCGCTACTACCTCGTGATGACGATCGGCGAGCGCATCGTCGCCGATTTGCGCCGCGACGTCTTCGCCCATCTGCTGTCGCTCTCACCCGCCTTCTTCGATTCGGCGCGCAGCGGCGAGCTGATCTCGCGCCTCACCGCCGACACCACGCAGATCAAGTCCGCCGTCGGCGCCTCCGTGTCGATCGCGCTGCGCAACCTGATGATGTTCCTCGGTGCCGCCGTGATGATGGTGATCACCAGCCCGAAGCTGTCGGGCTTCGTGCTGCTGGCGATACCTTTGATCGTGCTGCCGCTGGTCGCATTCGGCCGCTGGGTGCGGCGCCTGTCGCGCAATGCGCAGGACACGCTCGCCGAGGCCTCCGCCTATGCGGGCGAGCTGGTCGGTGCGATCCGTACCGTGCAGGCCTATACCAGCGAGCGGTTTGCCGAGACGCGTTTCGGCGGCGAGGTCGAGCAGGCCTATGAAGCCGCGCGAACCTCGAGCCAGGCCCGCGCCGTGCTCACGGCCATCATCATCTTCATCGTGTTCGCAAGCGTGGTCGCGATCCTCTGGATCGGCTCGCATGACGTGCTTACCGGCGCCATCACGCCGGGCCGGCTCGGTCAGTTCGTGCTTTACGCCGTGTTCGCGGCAGCGGGCCTCGGCCAGCTCAGCGAGGTCTGGGGCGAGGTCTCGGCGGCTTCGGGCGCGGCCGAGCGCCTGTTCGAGATTTTGCATGTAAAGCCCGAGATCACCGCGCCCGCGGCGCCGCTTGCGCTGCCGCTGCCGGTGCGCGGCGAGGTCGGCTTCGATCGGGTCAGCTTCGCCTATCCGGCGCGGTCCGACGTCAAGGTGCTGGACGCGGTGTCGTTCACCGTGCGGCCCGGCGAGAAGGTCGCGATCGTCGGTCCTTCCGGTGCCGGCAAGAGCACGATCTTTCATCTGCTGCTGCGCTTCTATGATCCGCGCAGCGGGACGGTCGCGCTCGACGGCGTCCCGGTCAAATCCGCCGCTCCCCGTGATTTCCGCGCCCGCATCGCGCTGGTGCCGCAGGAATCGGTGGTGTTCGCGGCCACCGCCCGCGAGAACATCCGGTTCGGCCGGCCCGATGCGACCGATGCCGAGGTCGAGCGCGCCGCCGAGCTCGCCCACGCCGCCGAGTTCATCCGCCGCCTGCCCGAAGGTTTCGAGACGGCGCTCGGCGAGCGCGGCGTGACGCTGTCAGGCGGCCAGCGCCAGCGCATCGCGATCGCCCGCGCCATCCTGCGCGATGCGCCGCTCTTGCTGCTGGATGAAGCCACCTCCGCGCTCGATGCCGAAAGCGAGACGCTGGTGCAGACCGCGCTGGAAGAATTGATGCGCCACCGCACCACGCTGGTGATCGCGCATCGCCTCGCCACCGTGCTCTCCTGCGACCGCATCCTGGTGATGGACCAGGGCCGGATCGTCGAGCAGGGCACGCATGCCGAGCTCGTGGCGGCCAACGGGCTCTATGCGCGGCTGGCGCGGTTGCAGTTCGAGGGGGCGTGAGCCTGACCGTTTCACCACGACAGCTGTCATCTCCCGCGAAGGCGGGGGAGGGTGGCGGCAGCAAACCCCTAGCAGGGCTTCCATACCATCTTCAGCACCGGCCGGCCCGAGGTCGGGTTCACGTCGTCGCCGGCATGGGCAAAGCCGTTGCGCTCGTAGAAGCGTATGGCGCGGGCATTGTCCTTGTTGACGAGCAGCGTGACGGCCGACGGCGACAGCCGCTTGGCCTCATCCACCAGCAGCCTTGCTGCGTCCGAACCCCAATGGACGGGATCGACCACGAGCTGATCGAGATAGCCTTCGCCGTCGATGGTGACGAAACCGATCGGCGCGCCGTCCTGTTCCGCCACCACGACCTGGGCCTTCGGCACCAGATCCTTGCGCCAGCGCTCGCGCCACCAGTCCCGCCGCGCGGCGAAGTCGATCTGCGGATAAGCCTGCTGCCAGGTGCGATGCCAGAGATCGATCGCAGCGGCTTCGTCCTCAGTGCGGTAGGGGCGGAGGTGGAACGCGCTCACTACCGCTCCGTCAGCTTCAGCTCGATGCGGCGGTTGCGCTTATAGGCCTCCTCGGTGTTGCCGGTATCGAGCGGCTGGAATTCGCCGAAGCCGGCGGCGACGAGGCGCTGGGCCGGCACGCCGAGCGAGATCAGATATTGCACCACCGAGATGGAGCGGGCCGCGGACAGGTCCCAGTTCGACTTGAAGTTCGGACCGTTGACCGGACGCACATCGGTATGGCCGTCGACGCGCAGCACCCAGGGAATCTCGCTCGGGATCTTCTTGTCGAGGTCGATCAGCGCGGTGGCCAGGGTGTCGAGCTCGGCGCGCCCCTCGGGCAGCAGCGTCGCCTGGCCGGTGTCGAAGAACACTTCGGACTGGAACACGAAGCGGTCGCCGACGATGCGGATATCGGGGCGGTTGCCGAGGATGGCGCGCAGCCGGCCGAAGAATTCCGAGCGATAGCGCGACAATTCCTGCACGCGCTGCGCCAATGCAACGTTCAAGCGGGAGCCCAGATCGGCAATGCGGCTTTGCGATTCCTTGTCGCGCTTCTCGCTGGCATCCAACGCCTCTTCCAGCGCCGCCAATTGCCGGCGCAGCGCGCTGATCTGCTGGTTCAGCACCTCGATCTGCGCCAGCGCTCGCGCCGAGACAGCCTTCTCCGACTCCAGCGCCTTGCCGAGCTCGGCGGTCTTGCCCTGCGCGTCGCTGCCGGCGGCGGCTAAGCCCTCATAGAGACCCTTGATGCGGTCGCGCTCGGACTCGGCCGAGGCGAGGCCCGCTTTCAGTTGCGACACCTGGTCGTCGAGCGAGAGCTTGCCGAGCTTCTCCAGCGACAACAGCTCGTTGAGCTGGGCGATCTTGGCGTTGAGCTGCTCCAGCGCCTTGTCCTTGCCGGTGACCTCCTGCGAGAGGAAGAACTGCACCACCAGGAACACCGACAGCAGGAACACGATCGACAGCACCAGCGTCGACAGTGCGTCGACGAAGCCGGGCCAGTAGTTGAATGCGCCTTCGCTGCGGCGGCCGCGCGCTAGAGCCATTTCCGTCTCCGTTTCTCTCGTGTCCCGGACGCGGTGCAGCGCCTTGCCGGTGCGCCGCTGAGCCGGGATCCAGCGCTGGTTGAAGATTCTGGGCCCCGGCTCGGCAGCGTATCACTGCGTGCTGCGCTGCGTCCGGGGCACGCGCTCTCCATTGCTGCTAACTCTTCTCCGGCTGCCGCGCGATGCGCTCCAAGAGGCGTCGGATCTCGCGGTTCTGCTCGCCCTGGCCGTCGGCCCATTCGCGGATCATCTGTTGCTCGGTGCGCATGTGCGAGACCAGCGCCTGGATCGCTTCGGCAAGGCTCGCCATCGCCGCCGTGGTGCCGCGGTTGGCGCTGCCTTCCTCGAGCACGGAGCGCAGCCGCTCGACGGCGGCCTGGAGTTCGCCGCTGGCCACGCCACCGCCGCCGGCCGCGGCCGCCACTTCGTCCTTGCCATACTCGCGCACGGTGGTGGCGAGCCAGTCTTCCAGGTCGGTGTAGAAGCGGTTCTGCGCCTGGCTCGATTGCAGATCGAGGAAGCCGAGGATCAGCGAGCCGGCAAGGCCGAACAGCGAGCTGGAGAACGAGATGCCCATGCCGCCGAGCGGGGCGGCGAGGCCCTCCTTGAGGGTGTCGAACAGGGAGGCGGCATCGCCGCCGACCTTGAGCCCGTCGATCACCTTGCCCACCGAGCCGACCGTCTCGATCAGGCCCCAGAAAGTGCCGAGCAGGCCGAGGAAGACCAAGAGGCCGGTCATGTAGCGCGAGATATCGCGGGCTTCGTCCAGCCGGGTCGCGATCGAATCGAGCAGGTGCCGCATCGTGGTCTGGGTGATGGTCATCCGCCCAAAGCGCTCGCCGCCCAGGATCGCCGCCATCGGCGCCAGCAGCTTGGGGTGGCGGGCCGGGGCAACGCCAGGATCGGCGATACGGAAATTATTGACCCAGGAGACTTCGGGGTAGAGCCGGATCACCTGGCGGAAGGCCAGCACGATGCCGATGAACAGCACCGCCCCGATCAGGGCATTGAGCCCGGGATTGGCAAAGAAGGCCTGGATGATCTGCTTGTAGAGCACCACGCCCACCAGCGTGCACAGCACCAGGAAGACCAGCATCCGCACCAGGAAGACGCTCGGCGAGGACAGTTTGGTGTACTCGATATCCATGGTGGAGCGGGAAGTGCCAGACCGCATGCCTGTATCATCCGTTACGAAGCTTGATTGCGGGGCGCACTATGGCACAGCGCCAGCCCAAAAAAAGCGCCGGATGCGCCGATTTCGGGGACAGCTTGTCCGCCGCCTGATTGCGCTGTTCCGTCGCAGCACGCCGCGATGGAACTCGACTCACAATCGGGTGAGTCTGCAAAAGCCATCTGAACTCAACGGGATATGCCGTGTGACAATGAGCCGCCCGCGGCATGCGTTGCGTCGCAGCACCGCCATTCTATTTTGACGGCATCGGCCGCGCGCCGCGACCCAGAACGGGCCCGCGCGGAGTGTGATCAGTTTCAACAACACCGGGGCACCCCACTTCATGTCAGGACTTCGTGCGCGATCGGCATGCGTTGCAATGATGCTCGCGGCCCTTGCGCCGCTGCTGGGCGCTTGCGAGGAATCCAGCTCCGCCGTGTCCGCCGCCCAGCCGCCCGACCCTGACGTCAGCATCGTCGTCGTCAAGCCGCAGCCGCGCGCCGTGGTGCGTGAGCTGCCGGGCCGCATCGCACCGACGCGGGTCTCCGACGTGCGGCCGCGCGTGTCCGGCATCGTGGTCGAGCGTCTGTTCCGCCAGGGCAGCGAGGTGAAGGCGGGTGATCCGCTCTACCGCATCGATCCGCGTCCGTTCGAGGTCGAGGTGATGGCGAGCGAGGCCGCGCTTGCCAAGGCCGAAGCCGCCGCGATGCAGGCGCACCAGCAGGCACGCCGCATTGCTGCGCTCACCAAGGATCGCGCCGCGCCGGAGGCCGAGAACGAGAAGGCCATCGCCGCCGAACGCCAGGCTCAGGCCGAGGTCGAGGGACGCAAGGCCGAGCTTGCGCGCGCAAAGCTCAATCTCGACTACGCGACCGTGCGCGCGCCGATCGACGGCGTGGTGGGTGCGGCGCTGGTCAGCGAGGGCGCGCTCGTCGTGCAGAACGAAACCAATCTCGCCACCATCCAGCAGCTCGATCCGATCTATGCCGACTTCACCCAGTCGGTGACCGAGCTCAACCAGCTCCGCCGTGCCTTCGAGACCGGCGACCTCGAGCGCATTGCGGCGGATGCCGCCAAGGTGCGCCTGGTGCTCGACGACAACACCATATACTCGCTCGACGGCAAGCTGCTGTTCTCCGACGCCAAGGTCGATGCCCATACCGGGCAGGTGACGTTGCGCGGCGAGTTCCCCAATCCCAAGCGCGAACTGCTGCCGGGCATGTATGTCCGGGTCCGTATCGACCAGGGCCTCGATTCCGACGCGATCGCGGTGCCGCAGCAGGCGATCCAGCGCAATGGCGGCGGCGGCAGCGAGGTGTTCGTGGTCAAGGACGACAACCATATCGCGGTGCAGCCGGTGCGAACCGGGTCGGTGCAGGACGGACTCTGGTTCATCACCGAAGGCCTGAAGGCCGGCGACAAGGTCGTGGTCGAGGGCTTCCAGAAGTTCGCGGCCGGCGACAGGGTCAAGCCGCAATCCTGGTCGGAAGCGGAGGCAACCGCGGACAACAGGCACGCCCTTAAGCTCACGCGGTAACGCGCCAGCGCCACTCAGAACACCTCTCCCGTAGGGAGAGGTCGGATCGTATCGAAAGATGCGATCCGGGTGAGGGGTTTCAGTTTCACGGAGCGTTGCGGCCCCTCACCCGGATTGCTCTGGACGATGCTTCGCATCGCGAGGTGCAAGCCGACCTCGGACAACCGGCCGAACCTAACTTCATCAAGCCCGAACGAAACAACGAGGGTAAAGCGGCAAATGCCGAGCTTCTTCATCGACAGGCCGATCTTCGCCTGGGTGGTCGCGCTGTTCATCTGCTTGATCGGTGCGATCGCGGTGCCGCTGCTGCCGATCGCGCAATATCCGATCATCGCGCCGCCCTCGATCTCGGTCTCGACCAGCTATCCCGGCGCCTCGCCCGAAAACCTCTACAACAGCGTCACGCGGCTGATCGAGGAAGAGCTCAACGGCGCCGCCAACATCCTCAACTTCGAATCGACCAGCGACTCGCTCGGCCAGGTCGAGATCATCGCGAACTTCCAGCCGGGTACCGATACCAGCGCCGCCTCGGTGGAGGTGCAAAACCGCATCAAGCGCGTCGAGGCGCGCCTGCCGCGCGCAGTGATGCAGCAGGGCATCCTGATCGAGGAAGCCTCCAGCGCGGTGCTTCAGATCATCACGCTGAACTCGACCGACGGCAGCTTGGATGAGGTCGGCCTCGGCGACTTCATGATCCGCAACGTGCTCGGCGAGATCCGCCGCATTCCCGGCGTCGGGCGCGCCACGCTGTATTCGACCGAGCGCTCGCTTCGCGTCTGGGTCGATCCGGCCAAGCTCGTCGGCTATGGGCTGACAGCCGACGACGTCAACAAGGCGATCGCCGCGCAGAACGCGCAGGTCGCCTCGGGCAGCCTTGGTGCCGAGCCGTCGACGTCGAGCCAGCGCACCTCCGCACTGGTGCTGGTCAAGGGTCAGCTCTCCTCCCCGGAGGAGTTCGGCGCCATCATCCTGCGCGCCAATGCCGACGGTTCGACCGTACGCCTGCGCGACGTTGCACGCATCGAGGTCGGCGGCCTCAGCTACCAGTTCAACACCCGCCTCAACGGCAAGCCGACCGCCGGTCTCTCCGTGCTGATGTCGCCGAGCGGCAACGCGCTGGCGACCGCGAGCGCGGTCGAAGCCAAGATGAAGGAGCTGTCGCGCTTCTTCCCGGCCAACATCACCTACGAGATCCCCTACAACATCACGCCCGTGGTCGAGGCCTCGATCAAGAAGGTGCTGTCGACGCTGGTCGAGGCCGTGGTGCTGGTGTTCGTGGTGATGTTCCTGTTCCTGCAGAATATCCGCTACACCATCATTCCGACCATCGTGGTGCCGGTAGCGCTGTTAGGGGCTTGTTCCACGCTGCTCCTCGCCGGCTACTCCATCAACATGCTCTCGATGTTCGGCATGGTGCTTGCGGTCGGCATCCTCGTCGACGACGCCATCGTCGTGGTCGAGAACGTCGAGCGCATCATGGCCGAGGAAGGTCTCTCGCCGAAGGAAGCGACGCGGAAAGCGATGTCGCAGATCACCGGCGCCATCATCGGCATCACCTTGGTGCTGATGGCGGTGTTCGTGCCGATGGCGTTCTTCCCGGGCTCGGTCGGCATCATCTACCGCCAGTTCTCGGTCACCATGGTCGCGGCGATCGGCTTCTCCGCCTTCCTGGCGCTGTCGCTGACGCCGGCGCTGTGCGCCACCCTGCTCAAGCCCGTTGCGGCCGGGCACGGTCATGCGAGGCGGGGCGTGTTCGGCTGGTTCAACCGCATGCTCGAAGGCGGCAAGGAGCGCTATTCGCGCACTGTCGGCTTCTCGCTGAAGCGCACCGGCCGTTTGATGCTGGTCTATGCCGCGCTGCTGGTCGGCCTATCCTGGGCCTTCGTCAATCTGCCCGGCGGCTTCCTGCCCGTCGACGACCAGGGCTTCGTCACCACCGACGTGCAGACGCCGTCGGATTCGTCCTATGCCCGCACCGAGGCGGTGATCGAGAAGGTCGAGAAATATCTCGCCGCACGGCCGGGCGTGAAGGATGTCACCTTCCTCACCGGCTTCAGTTTCTCCGGCCAGGGCATGAACACCGCGCAGGCGTTCATCACGCTAAAGGATTGGTCGGAGCGCGGGTCGAAGGATTCCGCCTCGGCGATCGTCAACGACATCAACCGCGACCTGTCCTCGATCCGCGATGCCAAGATCTCCGCGCTGCAGCCGCCGCCGATCGACAATCTCGGCAATTCCTCCGGCTTCTCGTTCCGTCTCCAGGACCGCGGCCAGAAGGGCTATCAGCAATTGATGCGCGCCGCCGACCAGCTGATCGCGGAGGCCAATGCGAGCCCGGTGCTGCAGAAGGTCTATATCGAAGGCCTGCCCGAGGCCGGCGTGGTCAATCTCATGATCGATCGCGAGAAGGCCGGCGCCTTCGGCGTCACCTTCGAGGACATCAACAACACGATCTCGACCAATCTCGGCTCGAACTACATCAACGATTTCCCGAACCGCGGCCGCATGCAGCGCGTCGTGGTGCAGGCCGACGCCCGCGACCGCATGCGGACCGAGGACATCCTCAACTACAACGTCAAGAACAGCCGCGGCCAGCTGGTGCCGTTCTCGTCCTTTGCCACGGTGGAATGGGCACGCGGGCCGACGCAGATCGCCGGCTTCAACTACTATCCGGCGGTGCGCATCTCAGGCGAAGCCAGACCCGGCTTCACCTCGGGCGATGCGATCGCCGAGATGGAGCGGCTCGCCGACAGATTGCCGCGCGGCTTCGGCTATGAATGGACCGGACAGTCGCTCCAGGAGAAGCTCTCCGGCTCGCAGGCGCCGTTCCTGCTCGCGCTCTCCGTGTTTGTGGTGTTCCTGTGCCTCGCCGCGCTGTACGAGAGCTGGACCATTCCGCTGGCGGTGCTGCTCACCGTGCCGCTGGGTATCGTCGGCGCGGTCGCCGCAGCGACGCTGCGGAGCCTGCCCAACGACGTCTACTTCACCGTCGGCCTGATCACGATCATCGGCCTTGCGGCCAAGGACGCGATCCTGATCATCGAGTTCGCCAAGGATCTGCGGAAAGAGGGCAAGCCGCTGGTCGAAGCCACCATCGAAGCCTGCCGCCTGCGCTTCCGCCCGATCCTGATGACCGGCCTCGCCTTCATCTGCGGCGTGCTGCCGATGGCCATCGCCCACGGCGCCGGTGGCGCCAGCCAGCAGGCGCTCGGCAGCGTCGTGATGGGCGGCATGATCGCGGTGGTGATCCTGGCACTGCTGATGGTGCCGGTGTTCTTCGTCTCGGTGCAGCGCGTGCTGGGCGGAGATCGGGAGCCGCAGGCGGCGAAGGAAGGCGAGGCGTATGGACCGCCGGCGCCGGTGAAGCCGTAAGGCACATTGTCATGCCCCGCGCAGGCGGGGCATCCACTACGCCGCGGCCTGTCCGTATCAAACTGACGTCTCTGGAATACTGGATCACCCGCTTTCGCGGGTGATGACAGCGAAGTGGGTGAGCGAGCTTCTGCCTTACGCCGGCTTCCGCAAAATCTTCACCAACTCCCCGTGCACGAACTCATTGCCGCACACGACGTGACCCGTCGCCAGCGCATCGCCCGGCGTGTCGATGTCGCTCACCGTGCCACCGGCTTCCTTGACCATGATCTGCCCGGCCGCGATGTCCCAGGGCGACAAATTCCGCTCCCAATAGCCGTCGAGGCGCCCCGCCGCGACGAAGGCGAGGTCGAGGGCGGCGGCGCCGAAGCGGCGGAGTCCCGCGACGCGGTTCTGGATCGCGGTCATCTCGCGGCGGAATTCCTCATGGTCGCCGCGGCCGATATGGGGCAGGCCGCAGGCCACCACGCATTCATTCAGCTGGCGGCGGCCGGCGACGCGCAGGCGCTGGTCGTTGAGGAAGGCGCCCTTGCCGCGCTCGGCGATGTAGAGCTCGTCATTGGCGGGGTTGTAGATCACGCCGGCGATCACGGTGCCTTCGCGCGCGAGGCCGATCGAGATCGCAAATTGCGGGATGCCGTGCAGGAAGTTGGTGGTGCCGTCGAGCGGATCGACGATCCAGGTGTGGCTCTTGTCAGTGCCCTCGCGCGTGCCGCCCTCTTCGCCGATGAAGCCGTAGCCGGGCCGGGCCTTGGCGAGATCCTGATAGAGGATCTCCTCGGCGCGCTTGTCGGCAAGCGAGACGAAATTCGCCGGCCCCTTCAGCGAGACCTGGAGATGCTCGATCTCGCCGAGATCGCGCTTGAGGCTGCGGCCGGCGCGGCGCGCCGCCTTGACCATGACGTTGATAGTGGCGGAATACAGCATGAGCTTTCGGTCTAGATCGGGGAAATGGCGCAGAACCGCGCCTGTTTGAGGGATGGGGTGCCCTGCGAGGACGCCAACGTCAAGTCATTTGGTCCCGAGCCATTTCCTGGCGGCAGCCTCAGCCTTGGCGCGGTCCTCAGCCGGCAGTTCAGAGAACTGCTTGTCGAGCTCAGGGTCGCCCTTGCCGCCCGTTTTGGCCACCAGGTGCCATTTGAAGCCCTCGACCTTGTCCATGGGGGTGCCCACGCCGTTGATCAGCACCCATGCCAGCCGGTTCTGCGCGATCGCGTTGCCTTGCCGGGAGGCCTTGCGGAGCAACGCGACGGCAGCCGGCTGGTTCTTCGGCGTGCCGGTGCCGTTGAACATCGCGATCGCATATTCGACCTCGGCATCGACATTGTCGGCGAGCGAGGCAGCCTGGAGCAGCCGCACCGCGCGTTCCGGGTCCTTCGGCACGCCGGTGCCTTCCTTGTAGAAGGTCGCGAGTGCGTATTGCGCCTCGGGCAGGCCGGCGTCGGCGGCCTGGCGCAGCAGCTCCGCTGAGCGCCGGACGTCCTGCGGGAGCGTCTGGCCGTCCAGATAGAGCAAGGCGAGGTTGTAGGCCGCCTTGGGCTCGCCGAGCTTGGCGGCGGAGGCCATCAGCTTGACCGCCTCGTTCTTGTCGACCGCACCGCCGCGACCCGAAATGCGCAGCATGGCGAGCGCGAACATCGCCTCGCGGTCGCCGGCATCCGCCGCGCGCTTGTACCATTCGGCTGCCTTGGCGTAGTCGCGCCGGATGCCCATGGCGTTGGAATAGAGCTCGCCCAGCATGGTCATCGCCTTGGGATCGCCGGCTTGTGCGCGGCCGGTGGCGAGCTCGAAGGCCGTCTTGTACTGGCCGCGCTGATAGGCGCCGAACACCAGATCCACATTGGGGTCGTCGTTGGGCGGCGCCGGGATCACGGTCGCGGCCGGCTGGGGCGAGGGCGACGGCTTGGGAGAGGCCGAAGGCTTCGGCGCGGGCGCGGCCTCCTTCTTCTTGGTGATCGTGTGCGGTTTCGGCTTCGGTTTTTCGGCGGGTGCGCTCGGCGTTGTGGCCGGCGGCGTGATCTGGAGCTGTGCGGCCGCGGACGCTGTGAGCAGCAGCGTGGCCAGCATGGTGATGCATGGGAGCTTCATGTCGGGCGCTAGCCGTGCTCCTGACTCGCAGGATCTTGGCCGGCCGGCGCCGTCGCATGGGCCTTCTTGATCGCAGCATCGACCTCGATCAGCGCGGCCTTGGGCCCGCGGGGATCGGCCCAGATGAAGTCGCCGACCAGCACGAAATCGGCCCCGCTGGCGGCGAAATCGTGCGCCTCGTCCAGCGAAGTGGCAAAGCCGACGCAGGGCGGCTCGAACAGCTCGGCCCACCAGTCCAGCCGTTCGGCAATGGCCTGGGATGACGGGCGCTGGCCGTTTTTGTCGGGCTCGCCGAACAGCACATAGTCGGCGCCGATCTCGCCCGCGCTCATGGAATCGTGGCGCGTGGCAAGTCCTCCGACGCCCGCGATGCGATCGGGCTTGAGCGAGGGCATCGCCTCCTCCAGGGCGGCGATCCCGGAGAGATGCGCGCCATCGGCGCCGCCGCGCGCGACGATTTCAGGATGACCATCGACGAGGAGCGCTGCGCCTGCCTTCTGCACCGGCGGCGCCAACGCCTTGATGCGCGAGATCATGGTGCGCTGATCGGTCTCCTTCAGCCGCAGCAGCACGGCGGCGACATCGGCGGAGGCGAGCAGGGCCGGCAGCTCGGCGACCAGCGCAGCTGGATCATCGACCACAGGCGTCGCGAGGTAGAGGCGCGGCGCCGGGCGCGGCGGAGGCGGTTTGTTCGACAAGATCTAGGCTGCCTTCTGTTCCAGGCTGCTTTGCCATTCGCCCTTGGACGCAAGGCCGTTCATCCGGGCGCGATGGCTGAAGGCGCGCTGGCCGGCCGCGACATTCTCGGCTTTGCCCGACCAGGCCTTCTGCGGCGCGGCCTGCAGCGCGCGGCCGTAGGAGAAGGTCAGGCTCCAGGGCAGCGGGCCGAGCTTGTGCATGGCGTTGAGATGCGCGGTTGCCTCCTCGTCGGACTGGCCGCCGGAAAGGAAGGCGATGCCGGGCACCGCCGCGGGCACGCAGGCCTTCAGCAGCCGTATCGTCTTCTCCGCGACCTCTTCCACAGAGGCCTGCTTGGGACATTTCTTGCCTGAGATCGCCATGTTCGGCTTCAGCACCATGCCTTCGAGCGCCACGCGCTGCACGCGCAGCTCCTGGAACGTGTTGTCGAGCACGCGTTGCGTCACCTCATAGCAGCGATCGATGTCGTGGTCGCCGTCCATCAGCACCTCCGGCTCGACGATCGGCACGATCTGCGCGGTCTGGCACAGCGCGGCGTAGCGCGCCAGCGCGTGGGCGTTGACGTTGATCGCCGTCATCGAGGGGATGCCGCTGCCGATGTCGATCACCGCGCGCCATTTGGCGAAGCGCGCGCCGCGCTCATAGTATTTCTTCAGGCGCTCGGCGAGCTTGTCGAGCCCGACGGTCACGAGCTCGCCCGGGCACATCGGCAGGGCTTGCGTGCCCTCGTCGACCTTGATGCCGGGAATGGCCCCGCTCTGCTCGATCAGCTTGATCAGCGGCGTGCCGTCCTTGGCATCCTGCCAGATCGTCTCGTCATAGAGGATGACACCGGAGATGTATTGGCTCATGGCGTCCTTGGAGCGAAACAGCATCTCGCGATAGTCGCGGCGGTTCTCTTCCGTCGATTCCACGCCGATGGCATCAAACCGCTTCTTGATGGTGCCGGAGGATTCGTCGGCGGCAAGGATACCCTTGCCGGGGGCGACCATGGCGGTCGCGATCCGGTTGAGCTCAGTCAGATTCATCGAGAGGTCCTCCCAAAAACGATTCTGCCCTTGCCCGCGAAAATAGACCGTTCTCGGGCAATTGCCGAGTTAACGTTCGTCGCAGGGTAAAGGGGCTTTCTGCCATTCCGGGATGCGCCGAAAGGCGCAGGCCCGGAATCCATAACCCCAGGCTGTGGTTATGGATTCCGGGCCCACGCTTCGCGCGTCCCGGAAACCCGGGAATGGGCTTGAAACGGCTTACGCCACCTTCGCGATCGCTTACGCGACGCGGGGATCGAGCTCGCCCTTGGCGTAGCGCTTGGCCATCTCGGCGGTGGTCAGCACCTTCTTGATCTTGGAGGCCTGGCCCGCCGTGTTGAACTCCTGCAGGCGCTGCTTGCACAGCTTGGTCATGGCTTCCATCGCCGGCTTCAGGTACTTGCGCGGATCGAACTCTTCCGGGCTGTCCTTGAGCACTTTCCGGATCTGGCCGGTCATCGCCATGCGATTGTCGGTGTCGATGTTGATCTTGCGCACGCCGTTCTTGATGCCGCGCTGGATCTCGCTGACAGGTACGCCCCAGGTCGGCTTCATCTTGCCGCCATAGGCGTTGATGATGTCCTGCAGCTCCTGCGGCACTGACGAGGAGCCGTGCATGACGAGATGCGTGTTCGGCAGCTTGCGGTGGATCTCCTCGATCACGTTCATGGCGAGGATGTCGCCGTCGGGCTTGCGGGTAAATTTGTAGGCACCGTGGGACGTCCCCATCGCGATCGCGAGCGCGTCGACCTTGGTCTCCTTGACGAACTTCACGGCCTCGTCCGGGTTGGTCAGGAGCTGGTCGTGGCTGAGCTTGCCTTCGGCGCCGTGGCCGTCTTCCTTGTCACCCATGCCGGTCTCGAGCGAGCCGAGCACGCCGAGTTCACCCTCGACGGAGATGCCGCCGAGATGGGCCATGTCGGTCACGGTCTTGGTGACACCGACATTGTAGCCCCAGTCGCCGGGGGTCTTGCCGTCGGCCTTGAGCGAGCCGTCCATCATCACGGAGGTGAAGCCGGCCTGGATCGCGGTCATGCAGGTCGCGGGCTCGTTGCCGTGGTCGAGATGCACGCAGACAGGAATGTGCGGATAGATCTCGGTCACCGCGTCCATCATGTGCTTGAGCATGACGTCGTTGGCGTAGGAGCGCGCGCCGCGCGAGGCCTGGATGATGACGGGCGCATCGACCTGGTTGGCCGCGTCCATGATCGCCAGCGCCTGCTCCATGTTGTTGATGTTGAAGGCCGGTACGCCGTAATCGTTCTCCGCCGCATGGTCGAGCAGTTGACGTAACGTGATCCGAGCCATCTGTCTTTTTCTCCCGTTGGGGCCTGCAAGGCCGCTTGATTACTTGGTGCGCAGAACTTCGACGCCGGGCAGGGGCTTGCCTTCCATCCATTCAAGGAACGCGCCACCGGCGGTGGAGACATAGGTGAAGTCACCGGCCACATGGGCCTGGTTGAGCGCCGCGACGGTGTCGCCGCCGCCCGCGATCGAGATCAGCTTCTTGGCCTTGGTGCGCTCGGCGGCGTGCTTGGCGGCCGCGACCGTGCCGCGGTCGAACGGCTGCAGCTCGAAGGCCCCGAGCGGTCCGTTCCAGACCAGCGTCGCCGCATCGTCGATCGCGGCGTGGACGCGCGCGACCGATTGTGGGCCGACGTCGAGGATCATGCCGTCGGCGGGGATCGCGTCGAGCCCATAGGCATGCGCGGGCGCGTTGGCGGCGAAATGGTAGGCGACGGTGGCGTCGACGGGAAGGATGATGGCGCAGTTGGCGGCGTTCGCCTTCTCCAGGATGCGCAGCGCGGTCGGCGCGAGGTCCTTCTCGGCCAGCGACTTGCCGATCGCAACGCCCTGCGCGTGCAGGAAGGTGTTGGCCATGCCGCCGCCGATCACGAGCGCATCGACCTTGGTGACGAGGTTTTCCAGCAGGTCGATCTTGGTCGAGACTTTTGCGCCGCCGATGATCGCGATCACAGGCTTGGTCGGCGACCCCAGCGCCTTCTCCAGCGCATCGAGCTCGGCCTGCATGGTGCGGCCTGCATAGGCGGGCAGCTTGTGACCGAGGCCTTCGGTCGAGGCGTGGGCGCGGTGTGCGGCCGAGAAGGCGTCATTGACCCAGATGTCGCCGAGCTTGGCGAGCTCCGCGACGAAGGCAGGATCGTTCTTTTCCTCTTCCTTGTGGAAGCGGGTGTTTTCGAGACACAGGATGTCGCCGTCCTTCAGGCCGGCCACCGCCTGTGCTGCGGGCTCGCCGATGCAATCGTCGGCGAAGGCGACGGGTTTTTTCACCACCTTGGACAGCGCTTCGGCAACCGGCTTGAGCGAGTCCTTGGCATCGCGTCCCTTCGGCCGGCCGAAATGCGCGAGCAGGATGACCTTGCCGCCCTTGTCCGAGATTTCGCTGATGGTCGGCGCAACGCGCTCGAGCCGCGTGGCATCGGTGACGCGCCCGTTCTCCATGGGCACGTTGAGATCGACGCGCAGCAAGACGCGCTTGCCCTTCACGTCGACGTCGTCGAGGGTGCGGAATTTGTTGGTCATCTGAGAGGCCCTTGTCCCGGGCGCACCGCGGCGCGCAGCGCTGCTGTGCAGAACCGGGACCCACGTTGCGGCGAGTCCCGCGGTTGAGATGGGTCCCGGATCTGTGAAGCAGCGTTTCACGCTGCATCGCGTCCGGGACATGGAGCGTCCTCAGATCACCTTGCTCATCGCGACGGCGGTGTCCGCCATGCGGTTCGAGAACCCCCACTCGTTGTCGTACCAGGACATCACGCGCACCAGCGTGCCGTTCTGCACCTTGGTCTGGTCCTCGTGGAAGGTCGAGGAGTGCGGGTCGTGGTTGAAGTCGATCGAGACGTTCGGCGCGTTGGTGTAGCCGAGGATGCCCTTGAGCTGCTGCTCGCTGGCGCGCTTCATCGCCGCGTTGACTTCCTTGGCGTCGGTGGCGCGCTTGGCGACGATCTTGAGGTCGACGACCGAGACGTTCGGGGTCGGCACGCGGATCGCGACGCCGTCGAGCTTGCCCTTGAGTTCCGGCAGCACGAGGCCGATCGCCTTCGCAGCGCCGGTCGAGGTCGGGATCATCGACATCGCCGCGGCGCGGCCGCGGTAGAGATCCTTGTGCAGCGTGTCCAGCGTCGGCTGGTCGCCGGTGTAAGCGTGGATCGTGGTCATGAAGCCGGTCTCGATGCCGACGAGATCGTTCAGCACCTTGGCGACCGGCGCGAGGCAGTTGGTGGTGCAGCTTCCGTTGGAGACGACGAGGTGATCCCTGGTCAGCGTCTCGTGATTGACGCCGTAGACGATGGTGGCGTCGGCGCCGTCGGCGGGCGCGGAGACCAGCACACGCTTGGCGCCGGCGGTCAGATGCGCGGAAGCCTTGTCCTTCGAGGTGAAGATGCCGGTGCATTCCAGCGCGATGTCGACGCCGAGATCCTTCCACGGCAGCTTCGAAGGATCGCGCTCGGCGGTCACCTTGATCTTGCCGCTGCCGAGGCTGATGGAGTCGCCCTCGACGGTGACGGTGCCGGGGAAACGGCCATGGACGCTGTCGTAGCGGAGGAGATGGGCGTTGGTCTCGACCGGGCCGAGATCGTTGATGCCGACGACCTCGATGTCCTTGCGGCCTGACTCGGCGATAGCCCGCAGGACGTTGCGGCCGATGCGGCCAAAACCGTTAATTCCGACGCGGACTGCCATGTTTCGTCTCCTTCAATGACCGTTGTCATCCCGCACAACGCGCGCTTGGCGCGCTTGCGAGGGTTTTTTAGGGGCGGACGCCCGGTTCGGCCGGGCGGTGCTTGATCATATGGGAGATTACGTAGTCCTTTTTTGCGGCAAGCTCAACTCTCAGGAAACGCGCTTCAGCACAGCGTTAACCGCGGCCTCGGCGGTAATGCCGAAATGCTTGTAAAGCTCCTTGGCAGGACCGCTTTCGCCGAAGGAATGCATGCCGATGAACTCGCCGTCCTGGCCGATCACGGCATCCCAGCCCCAGCGCACGGCGGCCTCGATCGCAATCTTGACCGGCGCGTTGCCGATGATTGCGGCGCGTTTCGCCTCTGGTTGCGCTAACAACAGCTCGAGCGAAGGAACAGAGACAACGCGTGACGCGATGCCGCGTTCCGTGAGCTGTTTTTGGGCAGCCACCGCGATCTCGACCTCGGAGCCGGAAGCGAACAGCGTCACCTTGGCTTCGCCCTGGGCTGGGACGAGCTCATAGGCGCCGGCCGCACAGGGATTGTCGTTCGGTGCGGTGGTACGCAGCTGCGGCAGGTTCTGCCGCGTCAGCGCCAGCACGGTCGGTCCGTCCACGCGGTTGAGCGCGAGCTCCCAGCACTCGGCGACCTCGATGGCATCGCAGGGACGGAACACGCGCATGTTGGGAATGGCGCGAAGCGCGGCGAGATGCTCGACCGGCTGATGGGTCGGGCCGTCCTCGCCGAGGCCGATGGAGTCGTGAGTCATCACGTAGACGACGCCGGCACCCATCAGCGCGGCAAGGCGCATCGCGGGACGGGCGTAGTCGGTGAATACCAGAAACGTCGCGCCGTTCGGCGCGAAGCCGCCGTGCAGGAAGATGCCGTTCATCGCAGCCGCCATGCCGTGCTCGCGGATGCCGTAATGGATGAAGCGGCCCTTCGGCGTCTTGGCCGAGAAGGCAGTCGCCGATTTCGCTTTGTTGTTGTTGGAGCCGGTGAGATCGGCGGAGCCGGCCAGGAATTCCATCGGCATCGCGGCGGCGATCGCCTCGATCGCGGCTTCCGATGATTTGCGGGTTGCCGCCGTCAGCGGCTTCTCGAGCAATTCCTTCTTGTGCGCGCGCAGCGCCTTTGCGAGCGACGCCGGACGCTCATGTCGCAGGCGGCGCTCGAACTCGGCACGCTTGCGGCTGCCGAGCTCACTGATCCGTCCTTCCCATTCCTGCCGCGCCACAGCGCCGCGGCTGCCGGCTGCGCGCCAGGCCTTCAGCACGTCGTCAGGCACGGAGAACGGCTCGAGCGAGATGCCGAGATTTTCCTTGGCGGCCTTGAGCTCGTCGGCCCCGAGCGCCTCGCCATGCACCTTCGCGGTGCCGGCCTTGTGCGGCGCGCCGAAACCGATGGTGGTGCGGCAGGCAATCAGCGTCGGCTTGTTCGATTTCCTGGCGCGCGTGATGGCGTCGGCGATCGCGGCCTGGTCCTGGCCGTCGATCTTCTCGGCCGCCCAGCCCGCCGCTTTGAAGCGCTTCACCTGGTCGACGGAATCCGCGATCGAGGTTGGGCCATCGATCGAGATGCCGTTGTCGTCGTAGAGCACGATCAGCTTGTTGAGCTTCCAATGCCCGGCCATCGCGATCGCTTCCTGCGACACGCCTTCCATCAGGTCGCCGTCGGATGCGAGCACATAGGTATGGTGATCGACGATCTTCTTGCCGAACTCGGCGGCGAGCATCTTCTCGGCGAGCGCCATGCCGACTGCAGTCGAGATGCCCTGGCCGAGCGGTCCCGTGGTGGTTTCGATGCCTTTGGTGCGGAAATTCTCGGGGTGGCCGGGAGTGAGCGAGTTGACCTGGCGAAACTGCTTGATCTGGTCCAGCGTCATCTCGGTATTGCCGGTGAGATACAGCAGCGAATAGAGCAGCATCGAGCCGTGGCCGGCCGAGAGCACGAAGCGGTCGCGGTCAGGCCAGGCTGGCGCGGCGGCATCGAATTTCAGGAACTGCGTGAACAGCACGGTGGCGATGTCGGCGGCACCCATCGGCAGGCCGGGATGGCCCGATTTGGCCTTCTCGACAGCGTCCATCGAAAGGCCGCGGATCGCGTTGGCCATGCGGGTGTGGTCGACCTGCGTATGGGCCATACGGGTGGCATCGAGCTGCATCATGGTGAAAATCCGTCTGGAATGAGGTGCTTGATGGCCGTGTGCGCCGCGCTGGATCGAGACTGGCGGTCACGGGAGCTGGGGCTGGATAGCATCTCGGTTCCGGGAGTCCAAGGCAATCAAGCGCGTTCCGAGCGCGAAAAATCGCCCAAGTATCATCCAGGTATTATCAAGGCATGATCCGGAAAGTGGGAACCGTTTTTCCGAAAGATCATGCACACGGGAACCGGTAGGCCGGGATGCCGGATCCCATCTATCGGTGCATAGCTTTGCGGCGGCGTTGCGCTGGGCTTTCCTGCCACGTAAATTTCTGCTTCTAACCGCTTGCCGAACCGAGTCTTTTGCCGGACGGCAAGCTCCAGGGAAAGGCCACTGGGCAAAGGCCGCCAGGTTCCGCCGCTGACTGCATGAACGATCGCGTATCAAACAGTTCCGCCATGACGGAGTCATCTGCCGTCGAGATCGAGATTGCGACCCGCCGGCTCACGGCGGCGCTCGACGCGCTCGAAAGTGCGGTGGAGCGGCGGCGCGATGCCGATCGCGACGAGAACGAGCTCGCGGCGCGGATTCAGGCGCTCGGCGCGGATCGCTCGCGCCTTGCCGACGAGCTCGACGGCGCACTGGTGAAGGCGCGCAAGCTCGAGCGCGCCAATCGCGAGATCTCTGACCGGCTGGATTCCGCAATCGTCACGATACGCTCGGTGCTCGATACCGGAGAGGACGGATGAGCCACATCAACGTCACCATCAACGGCCGGCAATACCGCATGGCCTGCGAGGAGGGCCAGGAGGTGCGGCTGCTCAAGCTCGCCGAAACCCTGGAGACACGCATCCAGTCGCTGCGCGGAAAATTCGGCGAGATCGGCGATGCGCGGCTCACCGTGATGGCGGCGCTGACCGTGTGTGACGAATTGATCGACACCAGCAACCGTGTCCGAACCCTCGAGCAGGAGCTGACCGAGCTCCGGGATTTCCGCAACGCCGCCGTCGAGCGCGCCAGGATGACGCAGACCGCCGTGGTCAACGCACTGAACGCCGCCGCCGAACGCATCGAGAAGTCGACCCAGGTGCTGAACCGCACCGTCGGCAACGGGATTGCGATCGGGTAGGCGAGAGCCACGCGACCGGTGCGCTCCCTCCCCAGCTCGCGGGCAGGGCTATCGCATATGGGTCGTGGCTGCAGCCTGCGCGCACGCCTCGTCCTTCGAGAGCCCGCCTAAGGCGGGCGTCTCGAAGGATGGCCGCAGGGAAAGGATCTCAGATGCGATAGCCCTGCGCTCGCGGGGGAGGGTTGCGGAGAGGGTGTTTCCGCTGGGCGAGAACCCCCAGGAGGAGAGAGCCCTCACCCGCCGCGCTTCGCGCGTCGACCTCTCGCGCAAGGAGTTGCGAACCAGCCGCGACTCGGGCTGGCGATTCGTCAGTATCGTTGTTAGATTGCCTGAGCGAGGCTGCGACGTGCGTCAGGAGCCATATATCCCCGGGGCCTTATCGATCCTTTAGGGAACTGTCCCTGGCCGGGCCCGTGGGCCCGGACATATGGTGCCCACCTACTTTCGTAGGGAACTCCGGGATCGAGTGCTTCAACGGCGTACGCGGCTTCGCACTTGTCTGCTTGATTTGTTGTCTGCTTGATTTGTGCTTGTTGAAACGACTGCGGCCGGTTCAACAGGTGTCATGTTCCGCCTGGTGCGCAATTGCGTACGGGGGCGGGGCATCCAGTACGCCGCGGCCTTTGTGTGAATCACCACCGGCTCTGGAATACTGGATCGCCTGCTCCAGTGCGCAATGGCGCACAAGGCGGGTGATGACTTTGGGGGACCAGCACATGTCCAACTCGAAATCCGAGCTCCGCGCCAAAGCCCTCGCCAAGCGCGATGCGCTGAGCGAGAAGAAGCGCACTGCCGCCGCCGCAAAGCTCGCCAAGCGCGGGCTGCCGTTCAAGCTGCTGCCGGGCAGCATCGTCTCCGGCTATTCGCCGATCCGCAGCGAGATCGATCCGATGCCGCTTTTGACCAAGCTCGCGGAGGAGGGCGCGAGGCTGGCGCTGCCTTGCGTCACTGCGCGCGGCCAGTCGCTGATCTTCCGCCTCTTCCATCCGAACGATCGCCTGATGCTCGGCCCACTCGGCATTCCCGAGCCGTCGCCTGCAGCGGCCGAGGTCGTCCCCGATATCATGCTGACGCCGCTCGCCGCGTTCGACCGCCTCGGCCATCGCATCGGCTATGGCGCGGGACATTACGATTTCACCTTCGCGCATCTGCGGAAAGCCAAGCACATCGTCGGCATCGGCCTTGCGTTTGCAGCACAGGAGATCGAGACGGTTCCGGCACTATCGCACGACGTCGCGCTGGATTATGTGCTAACGGAAACGGACGTGTTCGATTTCCGGAGTTCTGAAGTTGCGCATTCTCTTCGTGGGTGACGTCGTCGGCCGTAGCGGGCGCGAGGCCGTCGCCGAATATCTGCCCGGCATGGTCAAGGACTGGTCGCTCGATTTCGTCGTGGTCAACGGCGAGAATTCGGCCGGCGGCTTCGGCATCACGGAAGCGATCTACCAGGAGTTTCTCGAGGCCGGCGCCGACGCGGTGACGCTCGGCAATCATTCCTGGGATCAGCGCGAGGCGCTCGTCTTCATCGAGCGCGCCGACCGCCTGGTGCGGCCCGCGAACTATCCGCGCGGCACGCCCGGCCGCGGCGCCGCCTTGGTCGAGACCAAGAACGGCAAGCATGCACTCGTCGTCAACGCTTTGGGCCGCGTGTTCATGACCCCGTTCGACGATCCCTTCGCCGCGCTCGAGCGCGAATTGGGAGCCTGCCCGCTCGGCGTCGCCGCCGACGCCATCGTCGTCGACTTCCATTGCGAGGCGAGCAGCGAGAAACAGGGCATCGGCTTCTTCTGCGACGGTCGCGCCAGCCTCGTCGTCGGCACCCACACGCATGTCCCGACCGCCGACCACCAGATCCTGTCCGGCGGCACCGCCTACATGACCGACGCCGGCATGACCGGCGATTACGACTCCATCATCGGCATGCAGAAGGAAGAGCCGCTGCGCCGGTTCACCACGGGGATTCCGTCGGGGCGCTTCGAGCCGGCCGCAGGCGCTGCGACGCTCAGCGCCGTTGCGGTCGAGACGGACGATGCAACGGGCCTCGCGCTCAGGATCGCGCCGGTGCGTGTGGGCGGAAGGCTGGAGCCCGCGACGCCGAAGTTCTGGTTGAGTTGACGGTCATGCAGCAATCGCCCCTGCCACCCTCCAGGGGAGGGTAAGAGCGGCGCGCTACTCCGCCGTCTGACCCCGCAACTCCGCCACGTCCTTCGCCGTCAGCTTCGAGCCCTTCGCACCGAACCGCGCCGTGACGTAGTTCGCCACCGCCGCGATCTCGTCGTCGGTATACGCATTGCCGAACGCGGGCATCGACAGTGCACCATCAGGCGTATGCCGCTTGGTGCCCGAGATCACGATCTGCGCGACGTTGGTGGCGGCGGGGTCGTTGACGGCCCAGGTGCCGGTCAGCGTCGCCATCGGCGAGACAGGGCTCTCGCCGCTCCAGCCGTGGCAGCTGGCGCAGGCGCTGGCGAACACCTTCTTGCCGCGCGCGTCCGCGGTGACGCCGTCGCGGTGCGAGGCGGGGGCGACGGGCGCCGTGGTGGCCGGCAGGTCGGGCGAGGGCTGCGGCGGCACGCTGCGCAAGTAGGCAACGATGCTGCTGATGTCTTCGGGTGCGAACCGGCTGAAACTGTGGTCGACCGCTTCACCCATCGGACCCGAGGCCGAGCCGTGGCTAGGTGCATGGCCGAGCGACAGATACGAGATCAGATCCTGATCGCTCCAGTTGCCGAGACCGGTCGCCTTGTCGGAAGAAATGTTGAAGGCGCGCCAGCCCGCCGTGATGGCGCCGGCGAACTTCTTGCGGTTGTCGAGCGCGAAGCCGAGATTGCGCGGGGTGTGGCATTCGCCGCAATGCGCCAGCGCCTCGACGAGATACGCACCACGATTCCACTCCGGGCTCTTCGAGGTATCAGGCGCAAAGCGCGTATCCGGATTGAACACCGCCGACCAGACAATCATCGCCCAGCGCTGGTTGAACGGGAAGGACAGCGTGTTCTCGGGCGCCTTGGCGCGCACCGCCGGCAGGCTGAACAGATAGGCCTTCACCGCCAGCACGTCCTCGTCGGTCATGAAGGTGTAGGACGTGTACGGCATCGCCGGATAGAGCCGCGCGCCGTCACGGCGCTTGCCGTGCTGGACCGCGTTCAGGAAATCCTGATCGCTGTAATTGCCGATGCCGGTGTCCTTGTCCGGGGTGATGTTGGTCGAATAGAGCGTGCCGAACGGCAGCTTGAAGGCGAGCCCGCCGGAATACTCCTTCTCGCCAGGCTTGGTGTGGCAGACCATGCAGTCGGCCGCCTTTGCGAGATACTCACCGCGTTCGGCCAGGCTTGCCTTCTCCAGCTTGGCCGGCACGCCCGTCGGCTTGCCGGCGCGGTAGTCCGCCAGCGCCACCTTGGTGCCGCCTGCAAAGTCGAGCGGGCCGGGCCCGCGGATGATCCAGACGCCGAGCGCCACCGCGACGATGGCGATCACGAGCAGGCTCGTGAGGATACGCATCTTGCCGCTCATGCCTTCTTCCCCGCAGCCAGCAGTTTCCGATCGATTGGCAGGCGCCGCAGCGCCACACCGGTTGCCGCATAAATCGCGTTGCGCAACGCCGGTGGTCCGGCATTGACGCCGGCCTCGCCGATGCCGCCCGGCGCCTCGCCGCTCTTGACGACGATCACCTCGATCTTCGGCGTCTCGTTGATGCGCATCATGCGGTAGTCGTGGAAGTTCGACTGCTGCACGCGGCCCTTGTCGATGGTGATCTCGCCATAGAGTGCGGCGGTGAGGCCGAAGATCAAGCCACCCTCGATCTGCGCCTTCACCGTATCGGGGTTGACCGCGATACCGGTGTCGACCACCGAGGTAACGCGGCGGAGCGTGATCTCGCCGATGTCGTCGATCTCGGCCTCGACCACCGTCGCGATGAAGCTTGCGAATGAGGGCTGCACGCAGACGCCGCGGCCGACGCGCGGAGGCAGCGGTTGGCCCCAGCCGGATTTCTCCGCGACCTGGTCGAGCACCGCCAGCATGCGCGGGTTTTTCGTCAGCATGGACTTGCGGAATTCAATGGGGTCCTTGCCCGCCTTGCGCGCGAGCTCGTCCATCGCGCATTCGACCGCGAACACATTGTTGTTCGGGCCGACGCCGCGCCAGAAGCCTGTCGGCACCGACAGCGGTTCGGCACGGACATATTCGACGTGGAAGTTGGCGAAGTCGTAGGGCGCATCGACGGCAGCGTCGACTGCATCGATATCGATTCCCTTCTGGAACGCCGGCGGCAGCCAGCGCGCCAGCACGGCGGAGCCGGCGACCTTGTACTTCCACCCCGAGACCTTGCCGTCGACCAGCGACGCCGTGATCTGATCGCGATAGACCGGGCGGTAGACGTCGTGCTGGATGTCCTCCTCGCGGGTCCACACCACCTTCACGGGGTAGTCGACCTGTTTTGCGATCTTGACCGCCGCGACAACCATGTCCGGCTCGAGCTTGCGGCCGAAGCCGCCGCCGAGCAGATGGTTGTTGACGATGACCTTGTCGACCGGCAGCCCCGCGGCCTTCGCCGCCTCCGACTGCACGCGCGTCATGATCTGCGTGCCGGTCCAGATCTCGCAGGAGTCGGGCTTCACGTGCACCGTGGCGTTGATCGGCTCCATCGAGGCATGCGCCAGGAACGGCAGCTCGTAAGCCGCTTCGAACTTGTCGCCGCTCGCCAGCGCCTTGGCGATGTCGCCGTCGGATCTGGCGATCGCGCCGTCTTTCTGGCTGGCCTTGCGCAGATCGTCCCAGATGTCCTTGGTGGAGATCTCAGCGTTCGACCCCTCGTTCCACTCGATCTTGAGCGCTTCGAGACCTTTCTTTGCCGCCCACATGTGATCGCCGATCACGGCGACTGCGTCATCGAGTACGACGACCTTGCGCACGCCGGCGACTTTCGTCGCGGCGCTGTCGTCGACCTTGCCGACCTTGCCACCAAATACCGGGCAATTGGCGATCGCGGCGATCTTCATGCCGGGGAGGATCGCGTCGATGCCGTAGAGCGCCTTGCCGTTGACCTTGTCCGGCGTATCGAGCCGCTTCAACGGCTGACCGATGAGGACGAAGTCCTTGGGATCCATGATTGCGACATCTTTCGGAGGCGTCTGGGCCTGCGCGGCAAGCGCCAGTTCGCCATAGCCGAGCTTGCGGCCGCTCGCGTCATGCGCGACCTCGCCCTTCGACGCGCTGCAGCTTGCAGGCTCGACGCCCCATTGGGCGGCTGCGGCCTGCACCAGCATCGCGCGCGCGGTCGCGCCGGCCTTGCGCAGCGGCAGCCACCAGGCGCGGATCGAGTTGGAGTTGCCGGTGACTTGCAGGCCGAAGGTGGGATTGCCGTAGAGCTTGTCATTCGGCGGGGCGTGCTGCACCTCGACCTTGCTCCAGTCGGCATCCAGCTCCTCGGCGAGTACCGCGGAGATCGACGTGTACGTGCCCTGGCCCATCTCGACCTGCGGCATGATCAGCACCGTGCGGCCGGTCTCGTCGATGCGGATGAACGCGTTGGGCGCGAACTTTCCCTGGGTGTTGTCGAGCGGCTGCACCGGCTCGTTGATTGCGGCGCGCAGCGGCAGATGGAAGGCGAGCAGGAAGCCGCCCGCGAGACCGCCGGTCAGCAGCGAGCGGCGGGAGAGGCTGTTGCGTGCATTCATGGCGAACCTCAGGACTGGCGGCCGTTGGCGGCCTGCTTGATGGCCTCGCGGATGCGCACATAGGTGCCGCAGCGGCAGATGTTGCCGGCCATCGCGGCGTCGATATCGGAATCGTCAGGATTCGGCGTTGCCGCCAGCAGCGCCGCGGCCGCCATGATCTGGCCTGACTGGCAGTAACCGCACTGGATCACTTCGGCCTCGAGCCAGGCCTTCTGCACCTTCGCGCCCGCCGGCGTGCTGCCGACATGCTCGATGGTGGTCACATTGCGGTTCTCGACCGCGCTCACCGGCAACACGCAGGAGCGCACCGCCTTGCCGTCGATATGCACCGTGCAGGCGCCGCATTGCGCGATGCCGCAGCCGAACTTGGTGCCGGTCATGCCGAGGATGTCGCGCAGCACCCACAGCAGCGGCATGTCGGGTGGCGCGTCGAACGATTTCGTTTCGCCGTTGATAGAGAGTGTTGTTGCCATGTGCATCCCCTTGCTCGACGAGCGCTTACGGCGTCGGCGATTTGCGCGTGACCCTAATCATATCGATGCGACGCGATGAAGCTTCCAAATTCGCAGCAATGCATATTTGGGCGGTCGAAGCGGCAGACCATGACATTCACGAATTTGTGCGGCGACCGCTGCGCCTATTCCAGGCTATTTGATATGATAAACGTCATATTTCGATGCATTTTCGTCGCTTTGCGTGGTCTAACGCCGCAGATCGTCGTGCGAATGCGCAAAATCATGCGATGACGAAAATCGTGCGATTGGGAAAGTCGGGCGGCCCATTGCTGTGCCCTCTCCCCTTGGGCCCCCTTGAGGCACTTCCAGCAAGTTGAAAGCAAAGAGCTGGAAGTTGGACGGTTGCGCTCGCTGAACAGCGGCGGTCGCCGTCAAACCTGCTCGATCCTTTGATATAGCTCAAAGCGACCTCGCAGTGCGTGATCATTTCTGCGACGGAGCCTGGGGGCGTAACCTACCTGGGAGATTGCCATGTTGAAGACAGTAGTGATCGGAACAACCGCGCTCTTCCTTGCTGCCTCCTCGATTGCCAACGCACAATCCTCGCAAACCTCCTCTCCTGCGATACCGGAACGGTTAAATGCAACCGACCAGAATACACTTACGGATATGAGGGTTGATCTGGTGAAGGCCGCGTTGCAGTTGACACCTGACCAGGAAAAGCTTTGGCCGCCCGTAGAGAGCGCCATTCGTGCCAATGCGGAGGATCGGAGAGCCCGTATTGCAAAAATCCAGGAAACAGTGGGTAGAGCGGCCAACGAAAGCCGTGTCGAACTCATGCGCAATCGTGACCCCATCGCCTTTTTGCAACAACGCTCGCAAGCATTGGCTCAACGTTCAGCCGATTTGGATAAGCTCGCCGAGGCGTGGCAGCCACTCTACGGTACGCTTAGCCAAGAACAGAGGCGGCGCATGGCGGCGCTCGCGATCTTTGTAATCCACGATATGAGCAACGTCGTAGATCGGCGCCGTGCGCAGTTTCAGGAGAACGAGGACTGAAGCAAAGTAGTTCGATGCTCAGGCTTAAATAGCCGCGTGTGCTCCGCCCATTATACGGCAGCAGCGGCGATGTCTGCTTTTGTGCAAGGCCGACATCCCCCAGGGTTTGGCGAAGCCGAAGCGTTCGCCAGCCCATGGCAAAGCCGTTTCGGAACTCCGGATCTGTGCCCATCGCGACCGTTTGGGCGCAGCAGGGACATGTCCGAAGTGGAGCGCAGACCGGAAGTCTACTCCGAGAAAGGAGCTATATGATTTCGGTGCAGGACAGTTGGTCTTGTGGCGCCATCGAACAGCACTGTAATGCCTGTTGTGCGAAGGCCGACTTCGACAACAGTGCCGGTGCGAGCCAAATCTGGGCACCGAAGGCCCTAAAGCATGATCCGGAAAAGCGTGCAGCGGTTTTCCGAAAAGATCATGCTCAAACAATAACCTGAAGCGCGATGGTGATTCATCCTGATCCCATCGCGCTTTAGGCTCGCTCATCTTGAGTGCCGACAACAAGCCTGTCGGTCTCTGCGTTTGCCAACAATCATACTGAAACAGAAGGGCTCAGTGTATCCGATTGGTCAGCACTTCTGCCACAACTGGAAGGCGCATAATCGTACCTCCCGTAAACCGCGCGCTGGCCAAAATCGAAACTTCGAGTGTTGCCGCCCCGATACATCGCATGCTCATCAAATCAGCTACGTTCAGGTCGGAATGCCGCAACAAGTAACTCGCGGTCGTTTCAGACCGAAACGACGGGATGGAGCAATGACAATGAAGAAGTTTTTGCTGAGCACCGTGGCCTTGCTGGCCGTGGGCATGGCCGCGCCCGCGTCGGCGGCTGATCTGGCTGCTAAACCTTACGTCAAGGCGCCGCCCCCGGTCGCGCCGATCTATGATTGGACCGGTTTCTACATCGGCGCCAACGGCGGGTGGGGCCAAAGCCACAATTGCGTGGATTTCGTCACGCTCGCAGGAACAGTCGCAAGCGGTTGCCGTGACCGTTCCGGAGGGGTTGTCGGCGGGCAGATCGGATATCGCTGGCAGACCAATCAGTTTGTGTTCGGATTGGAGGCACAGGGCGATTGGGCCGACCTCAGCAACACCCGTGTCAGCCTGTTCAACCCGACGCTTTCAACCACGGTGAAGACCGATGCCATCGGCCTCTTCACGGGCCAACTCGGTTGGGCATGGAACGCCTCACTGTTCTACGTGAAGGGCGGCGCGGCCGTGACCAGAAACCGCTTTACAATCTTCGACAACACCACCGGGATCGGGCTGGTCTCGGCAGATAACACGCGCTGGGGCGGCACCCTGGGTGTCGGCTGGGAGTATGGTTTCGCACCGAACTGGTCGGTCGGTCTTGAATACGACCATCTGTGGATGGGACACGCCAATAACTCCTTCTCCGTCGCCGATCCGCGCCTTGCGGCCGTACTCAACGATCGGATTAGCCAGGACGTGGATATGGTCACTGTGCGGTTTAACTACCGCTTCGGCGGCTACGGCTATCCTCCGGTCGCGGCCAAATACTGACCCTCTTCTCGACGCTTTTTCCAGCATGATGGGCCGGGCAGGTTTGCCCGGCCTTTTTGTTGCATGCGGATGTCCGAAAAGATTGCGAAGCGATCTATCAGATCATCTCGAACGAACCGCCAAGCGATTGCGGAACGCATCAACGCCGCATTCGAGACCAGCGATATCGCCGAGATTTGTGACGGGCATCCAATGGGCAATCGTTCGAGGTGAAAGTGGACCACGTTCCCGACCAATGGCGGAGGAGTGGGTCCGTGAGATCGAGAGCGCGTGTCGCGAAGCGGCGCGGCATTTTTTTCAAACAATGGGGCGGCGTTCGCAAGAACCGTACTGGCAGGGCAGTATCGGGGGCGCACCTTCGATGAGATGCCGCTTGGGACACTATCGAGACGCCCGAGGTGGCAACTTCGGAATAATAGCATTATGCCCCTGTTTTGCCCGACAAGTCAAAGCGCGCCACGGCTTGCCTGCATAAGCCATTGATTTCGCACACCCCGGCTACTGTGCATGGGGTTGTTTTTCAGGTTTTTGATTCATGGGCCGCAGGAGCGCCCGTCAGCCCTGCCGGAAACCCATCCGGAAGGCGCCCCCGTGCCTGCCCAGGAGCAACTGTGTTGAAGTAGACCGGTGCAGGAGAGCGGGCACTACAGCTTGTAAGCCGTGCGGAATCCGCCCCAGTGCCGTCCCTTGACGCGGATCGGCACGTCGATCTCGCGCATCATGACCGTGCTCCCGTTGCCCATGTCGCGGGCGTAGCTCTGGACCAGGTACGAGCGCTGGTTGTGCGCCGCAGCCAACCCCGCCGGATCGTTGAAGATGCGCCGGTTGCGGCTGTTGGCGGTGTTCCAGGCGATGTCGCCCGGCCGCTGCGGATGCGAATAGATCTTGTTGTGCACCGGCAGGAAGCCGTTGCGGTCGACCATGGCGCAGAACGCCATGCGCGGGTCCTTGGCGAGGAAGGCGTCCTGAAACGGCGGCAGCGCGCGGTCGGCCCAGTCGAGATATTTCGTGCGGTATTGCTGCGGATTGGTGCCGGCGATCTCCACATAGTCGGTGTCGAAGAGGTCCTCCATCTTGACCTCGCCGCGCGCAACCGCCTGCTCGAATATTTTCGTCAGCGCATTGCCCGCCTCCATGGCACGGGTGACGAACTCCGTATTCTCCTCATGGATCGACCAGAGCTTATCCTCGATCTTCTCGTTGAGCGCGGCGTTGGGACCGACGAATTGCGCGCGGGCGCCGGCGCTGGATTGTGCGACCACGCGCAGGCGGCAGGCGCCGATGTCTTCGAGGCTGCCTTCGATCATCGCTTGCGGTGCAAGCCCGCCTGCGTCCGGGCCGCCGATGAGTACGCCTTCCATCGCGATCTCATAGACCGGCATCACGCCACGCGTGGTCTCGAACTTGAGGTGACAGGGCAGCCGCTCGCTCTTGCGGCGGTCGTCGTGCTCGCTCTGACGCAGCAGCACGGCGCAGCGCGATTTCAGCTTCCGAGCAAATGTGGTGACGGCCTTGCCGGCACTGGCGACGCTCTCGCCATGGGTCTCGGCTGCCTTGGTCGCGGCATCGATCTCGGCCGCGCTCTCGCCGACCGAGATGATGAACTCCGAGGCGCTGGCGGCGTTGCCGGAGACTTCGCTCGTGGTGGCAGTCTGCTCGGCGACCGCGCCGTTGACGGTGTCGAACACCGGGCGGATCGCCTCGATCGCCTGCGAAATGCGATGCACGGCATCCGCAGAGCCGGCGGCGTCGCGCTGCAGCGCGTCGATCTTCCGGGTGATCTCTTCCGTGGCGCCTTGCGTCTGCACTGCGAGCGCCTTGACCTCGGTGGCGACGACCGCAAAACCCCTGCCGGCGTCGCCGGCGCGCGCGGCCTCGATCGTCGAGTTGAGCGCGAGCAGCGTGGTCTGCCGCGCGATCTGCGCGATCAGATTGACGACATTGCCGATGGCGGCGGAGGATTCGCGCAAGCGATCGACGTTGGCGCGGGCTTCCTGCGCCGCGGCGCTGGCCTCGTCGGCGAGGATGCCGGCTTCGCGGACCTGCGCGCCGATGCCCTGCGCGGACTGGGTGAACTTGTCGGCGGCATGGGCGAAGGTGGAGGCGGTCGACTGCGCCGCATTGGTGCGGCCGGTAAGGGCGTCGGTGCGGGCGCGAATGGCGGCGAGCGTCGCGGCGGTCGCCTCGGCGCCGCCGGCCACGGAATTGGCGGCGCGCTCGAGCTGGCGAATCATGGCGCCGAGCTCGAGTTCCAGCAGTTCCAGGATTTCCCTGGCGGAATCGCCCTCGCTGGCCGGGGCGGGCTCGGAATGGGCCACCGGCTGCGCGGCCTGCGGAGCTGCCACGGGCGCAGCGATGTCAGGCAGACGCCTCCGAAATAGTCCGAATGCCATCACGTCTCTCTTGTCGGGGAACGGGCGGAGGCTATTTTTGCAGGCCGGAATGAAATCAGGGTTAACGATGCCCGATCTTTAGGCACGAACCATTACGGCGGCTACCTCTACAGTGCTACCTTGAGACAACCAGAGCCCTTTGATTCCGGTGGGTTGGCAGCCTATAAGGCCGCGCTTCCCACGCTCACCCTTGGCTGACGATTCCTTAAGAGACCACGCATGGCCGGACATTCCCAATTCAAGAACATCATGCACCGCAAGGGGCGGCAGGATGCCCAGAAGTCGAAGATCTTCGGCAAGCTGGCGCGGGAAATCACCGTCGCCGCCAAATTGGGTACGCCCGACCCCGCCATGAACCCGCGCCTGCGTGCCGCCGTGATCGCGGCGCGCCAGGAGAACATGCCGAAGGACAATATCGAGCGTGCCATCAAGAAGGCGATCGGCAGCGAGGGCGAGAACTATGACGAGATCCGCTACGAGGGTTACGGCCCCGGCGGCGTCGCCGTCATCGTCGAGGCGCTCACAGACAACCGCAACCGCGCCGCCTCCGACATCCGCTCCTTCTTCACCAAGTCCGGCGGCAATCTCGGCGAGACCGGCTCGGTGTCCTTCATGTTCGACCGCACCGGCATCATCGAATACGACCGCAGCGTCGCCTCCGACGACGCGGTGCTGGACGCCGCGATCGAGGCCGGCGCAGATGACGTGGTTTCCGGCGAGGGCGGCCACGAGATCTACGCCTCGACTGAAAACTATCGCGACGTCGCCAAGGCGCTGGAAGCCAAGTTCGGCGAGCCGCGCAAGGCCGCGCTGATCTGGAAGCCGCAGAACACTGTTACGGTCGACGACGAAACCGGCGAGAAGCTGCTCAAGCTGATGGACCTGCTCAACGAGCACGACGACGTCCAGAACGTCTACGCCAATTTCGAGGTGTCGGACGCGCTGATGGCGAAGATGGGTGGCTGATAGCCAGCTCCGAATTCCACTGTCTCGCCTGGCTTGACCGGGCGACCCAGTATTCCGGAGACACCTGCGAGATCCGGACAAGCCGCGGCGTACTGGATACCCCGCTTTCGCGGGGTATGACGGCATGCCCTGTGGTGGCAGCTCCTGCCCCACTTCCCCTGTTTACTTCCGTTCTGTTTCTGTTTCCCTCGGTCCGGCCAGCCGCTATCACTGGCCCATGACCGAGCTCCCGATTCGTGGCCCCGTTCGCATCATCGGCATCGACCCCGGCCTGCGCCGCACCGGCTGGGGCGTGATCGAGGCCGAGGGCAATCGCCTGATCTACGTCGCCTGCGGCTCGGTGGAACCGCCGGACAATCTGCCGCTGTCGGGTCGGCTGCTCGCGATCCATGAAGGGCTGGCGGCCGTTCTATCCGATCACCAGCCGATGGAAGCCGCGGTCGAGCAGACCTTCGTGAACAAGGACGGCGTTGCGACGCTGAAGCTCGGTCAGGCCCGCGGCGTCGCCATGCTGGCGCCCGCAATGTTCGGCATCTCTGTCGCCGAATACGCGCCGAACCAGGTCAAGAAGACGGTGGTCGGCGCCGGCCACGCCGACAAGCAACAGATCGCGATGATGCTGAAGATCTTGCTGCCGAAAGCCGAGCCGCCGTCCGCCGACGCGGCCGACGCGCTCGCCATCGCCATCACCCACGCCCATCACCGCCAGAGCACCGCGCTCCGGCTGAAGGTGGTGGGGATATGATCGGCAAGCTCAAGGGCCTGATCGATTCCTACGGCGAGGACTTCGTCATCCTCGACGTCGGCGGCGTCGGCTATCAGGTGCACTGCTCGTCGCGGACGCTGCAGCATCTGCCGTCGTCGGGTGAGGCCGCCGTGCTGTCGATCGAGACCTATGTCCGCGAGGACCAGATCAAGTTGTTCGGCTTCCGCACCGACCAGGAGCGCGAATGGTTTCGCCTGCTCCAGACCGTTCAGGGCGTCGGTGCCAAGGTCGCGCTCGCGGTGCTCGGCACGCTGTCGCCTGCCGATCTCGCCAACGCCATCGCACTGCGCGACAAGGCTGCGGTGGCGCGCACGCCCGGCGTCGGCCCCAAGGTCGCCGAGCGCATCGTCACCGAATTGAAGGACAAGGCACCGGCCTTCGCCAATGTCGATCCGGCCGTGGTGCATCTCGCTGGTGCCGTCGACGATCAGCGCGCGCCGCGCCCGGTGGCGGATGCGATCTCCGCGCTGGTCAATCTCGGCTACGGCCAGCCGCAAGCCGCCGCCGCGATTGCATCGGCCTCGCGCAGCGCAGGTGAGGGCGCCGAGACGGCGCAGCTCATTCGATTGGGTTTGAAGGAACTGGCCAAGTGAACAACGGCCGGCGCCTCTCCGAGTGGGGTCAAGGTGCGGCACGCCAGCATTTGCGGCGCCTCGGCCGTATGTTCGTCGTCGTCTTCTGCGGAACACTTTTTGCCGGGTATCTTGCAATGCTGGCGTTTTCGGCATCAGGTTGTTTTCTTAGTCGTGTCATTCGATGCTTTTCGGTCTCGCGCGACCTGATCGGATTCAGCTGGTTTGCCGTGAAAGGCTTGTTCTTGCCCGCGGCCGTTGTGGCCTTGATGGTTGCAATCTTCCTGCAAATCCGAGGCTCCGTTGTCTGGTGGAACGTTCTCGTTGCAAGCTTGCTTTCGGCGCTGGTGATTGGCTCTGTTGGAAGAACACTGAGTGAACCGGCTGAGGCATTTGTTTTGCTTGTGGTAAGTTTGATCTTCTTTGCAGGTGCTCAAGCTGCCCTTCTTATCGACAAGCGACTGTGCAGGACTTCCGCATGACCACTCCCCCCCGCATGGTCTCGCCCGAACGCCGCAGCGACGATGTCGGCGACACCGCGCTGCGCCCGCAATCGCTGTCCGATTTCGTCGGCCAGCAGCAGGCGCGCAAGAATCTCTCGATCTTCATCGAAGCGGCGCGCAAGCGCGGCGAGGCGCTGGATCACGTGCTGTTCGTCGGTCCCCCCGGCCTCGGCAAGACCACGCTGGCGCAGATCGTGGCGAAGGAGCTCGGCGTCGGCTTTCGCGCCACGTCGGGTCCTGTCATCGCCAAGGCCGGCGACCTCGCGGCGCTCCTGACCAATCTCGAAGAGCGCGACGTGCTCTTCATCGACGAGATCCATCGCCTCAGCCCCGCGGTGGAAGAGGTGCTCTATCCCGCGATGGAGGACTTTCAGCTCGACCTCATCATCGGCGAGGGCCCGGCGGCGCGCTCGGTGAAGATCGAGCTGTCGAAGTTCACGCTGGTCGGTGCCACCACGCGCGCAGGCCTTCTCACCAATCCCTTGCGCGACCGCTTCGGCATTCCGATCCGGCTCAATTTCTACACCATTGAAGAACTCGAGAGCATCGTCAGCCGCGGCGCGCGTGTGCTCAATGTCGGCATGAGCGCGGACGGCGCCAACGAGATCGCGCGCCGCGCCCGCGGCACGCCGCGCATCGCCGGCCGCCTGCTGCGTCGCGTGCGCGATTTCGCCTCCGCGGCCGATGCCGATAAGATCGATCGCAAGATCGCCGATCACGCGCTCAGCGCGCTCGAGGTCGATGCCGCAGGGCTCGACACCATGGATCGGCGCTATCTCTCGACCATCGCTCTCAACTATGGCGGCGGCCCCGTCGGCGTCGAGACCATGGCCGCGGCCTTGTCGGAGCCGCGCGATGCCATCGAGGACATCATCGAGCCCTATCTGATCCAGTGCGGCTATCTGCAGCGCACGCCGCGCGGCCGGCTGCTGACCTCGCACGCCTTCCGCCATCTCGGCATCGCCGAACCCTCGCGCGATGCGGCGGCGCAGTTCGGCCTGTTCGGCACGGATGACGGCGACGAGTGACCTGCTGAAGCGTCCGCCGTTCCGGCTTTGATGAACTTCCGGTAATCTCGTGCAGACGATCTGCACGAACGCACCCCAATTCCGCTCCAATCAGATATCATCAAGACGCCGCATCACCATCGAGCTTCCATGATCACGCGCCGTCATCTCATCCGTTCCATCGGCGGCCTGTCCGCCCTCGGCGTCTCGACCGCGGCCTATGGCGTCGGTGTCGAGCCGATGCTGCGGCTCCGCGTCACCCGCTATCATCCGACGCCGCGGCAGTGGCCGGCGGATCTTCCGCTGAAGATCGCCGTCGTCGCCGACATCCATGCCTGCGATCCCTGGATGCCGCTGGACCGGATCGCGGCCATCGTCGATCGCACCAACGCGCTGAAGCCCGACCTCATCGTGCTGCTCGGCGACTACGTGGCCGGCCTGCATCAGGTCACGCGCATCATCCCGTCGAGCGAATGGGCGAGAGTGCTGGCGGGCCTCAAGGCGCCGCTCGGCGTCCATGCCGTCATGGGCAACCACGATTATTGGGACGACGGGACGGTGCAGCGGGCCGGGCAGGGGGCGACCGTCGCGCATCGTGCACTGGAGGCGGCCGGCATCCCCGTCTACGAGAACGATGTCGTGCGCCTCACCAAGGACGGCCGCTCGTTCTGGCTCGCCGGCCTCGGCGATCAGCTCGCCTTCCTGCCGGCGCGACGTTTCCGGAGCATGGTGCGCTTCGGTGCCGACGATCTCAATGCGACGCTCGCCAAGGTCACGGACGATGCGCCCATCATCCTGCTCGCGCATGAGCCCAACATCGCGCCGCGCGTGCCCGCGCGCGTCGCGCTGCAACTGTCCGGCCACACCCATGGCGGTCAGGTCCGCCTGCTCGGCTGGTCGCCGGCCGTTCCAAAGCAGCAGGGCATCCGGCTTGCCTATGGTCATCTCAGGCTGAAATGCGACGTCATCATCTCCGGCGGCCTCGGTTGCAGCATCATGCCCGTTCGTGTCGGCGTGCCGCCGGAGATCGTCGAGGTGACGCTGGGGCGGACTGCGCCGGTCGTGTCCTGACACGCTTGCGCGGACCTCGGTTTTTGCGCAAAACGGGGCCGACAGCGACAAGCGAAGAGGCTCGCGACGTGACTGCCCATCTCGACGGCGAGATCCGCGACGGTCGCCACCACATGCAGGTCCGTGTCTACTACGAGGACACGGATTTTTCCGGCATCGTCTATCACGCCAATTATCTGCGCTACATGGAGCGCGGACGCACCAATCACCTCAGGCTGATGGGCGCCGAGCAGCAGGCGCTGTTCGAGCAGACCGAGACGGAAGGCGCCGGTTTCGCCTTCGTGGTGCGCTCGATGCATCTGGACTTTTTGAAGCCCGCGCGGATGGACGACGTGCTCGATGTCGTGACCTGGCCGATCGCGGTGAAGGGCGCCTCCATCATGCTGGCGCAGGAGGTGCGACGCGGCAACGACGTGTTGGTGAAAGCCGAGGTCCGCGTCGCCTTCATCAGCGGTGGCCGCGCCCAGCCGATCCCGAAGTCGATCCGCACGCTGATGAAAGCCGATTTGATTTCCTGATCGCCCGATAAGTGATCGCCTGATTTGTGATGGCCTATCGACTCCGCCAAACGCGGCGATAAATTCTCGGCCCCCGATCAACCGATGAGGCCATCATGTCGCGCCCGCCGCTTCCACCCTTCACCCGCGAGACCGCCGCGCAAAAGGCCCGCATGGCCGAGGACGCCTGGAATTCACGCGATCCCGTGCGCGTGTCGCTCGCCTATACCGAGGACAGCCGCTGGCGCAATCGTTCGGAAGTTTTTCAGGGCCGCGAAGCCATCGTCGCCTTTCTCACCCGCAAATGGGAGAAGGAGCAGGACTACCGCCTGATCAAGGATCTCTGGGCCTTCGACGGCAACCGCATCGCGGTGCGCTTCCAGTACGAATGGCACGATGCAAGCGGCCAGTGGTATCGCTCCTACGGCAACGAGCAGTGGGAGTTCGACGAGCACGGCCTGATGAAGCGGCGCGAGGCTTCGATCAACGACATCGTGATTGCAGAGAAGGATCGCCGGTTTCACTGGGCGGCGCCGGGACCGCGGCCGGCCGATGTGCCGGGGCTGGGGACGGATCCGTTCTGAGCCGCGCAGGCAACTCTCAATCCTCACGGTGAGGAGCCGCGAAGCGGCGTCTCGAACCATGCAGGCCCCGCTGGTGCAGCAGGGGCCTCCATCCTTCGAGACGCGCGCGAGAGCGCGCTCCTCAAGCTGAGGAGATCGGTTTGCGTGCCAGAAACCTCGTAATCGCCCCACCGAGCTTCGCGCTGTCCATCGGCTCCGCCAGCGACGCCCGCGCCGTCGCGACGACATCATCCGGCGCTTTCCCTTCGCGCAGTTCGCAGCAAACTTCCGCGAACGCTACATCGAATTCCGGATGCGGCTGCACTGTCAGCGTCGTGCCGTTGGCATAGAGCAGGCCAGCATGCGGGGTGAAGTCGGACGAGAGGATCGTCAGCGCGTCGTTTGGCGGCTCGATCACCTGATCCTGATGTGAGGCGGCGATCGCGACCGCTTCGCCATCGATGACGCCGTTTTCCGGCAGCACCTGATAGACGTGCCGCCCGATGCCCCAGCCCTTCTCGGATTTGCGCACGGTGCCGCCCAGCGCCTGCGCGATCAGCTGATGGCCGAAGCAGACGCCGACCATCGGTGTCTTGTTGGCGTAAGCCGTGCGCACGAAATCTTCCAGCGGCGCGATCCAGTCGAGCCCGTCATAGACGCCGGCCGCAGCGCCGGTGATCAGGACGGCCTCGAGCTTGCTCGGATCGGGAAGCGCATCGCCGTTCGGAATGCTGACGACCTCGACCGTCGCCGTCGAATCCTCGGCACGGATCATGCGTTCGAACATGTCCGGAAACGAACCGTGGTGCTCGCGATATTTCGGCGGTACCTGCCCGGTCTCGATGATCGTGATGCGTGCCATATGCCCCCAGGCTGAAACGTTGCGCGTGTGATCGCAAGCTCAGTTGCTTTCTGTCCCATGTTGCTGGTGAGGCGCTGTGCGCTCCAGCAGTGCGCTCTCCTTGCGGACCTCGTTGAGAAAGGCCTTCGCCAGACGCGACAGCGGTTCGGCTTCCGACCATAGCATATAGGCGACCGCCTGCGTCGTCGGAGTGAACGGACGGACGACGAGGCCGCTGCCGCCGTTCTGCCGCGGCGAAAAGGGATCGACCACCGCAGCGCCGACGCCCGCGGCCGCGAGCACGCAGGCCGTGTTGCAATAGCGCACCTCCACGCTCGGCTGGAACGGCGCGCCGGCGCGGGCAAAGCTGTCGCGCACGGCTTCGCCCAGCCGCGTGCCGCGCTCGAGGCCGATGAAGGGCAGGCCGGAGAGGTCCGCAGCCGAGATCACCGGCCTGTCGGCGAGCGGGTGCTGCGGCGGCAGCACGCAGACCATCTCGCCGGTGTGGACCACCTCGTGCGCGATGCCGGGATGATGCGTCAGCCCGAGCGCGAAGCCGAGTTCGGCGACACGGCTGAGCACGCCCTCGATGATGCCCTCGTAGCGGCGCACGTCGAAGAACATGCGCGTCTCCGGGCGGCGGCGCAGGAACCCTGACAGTGCCGAGGGAATGATGCTGTAGGCGAGCGGCGGCGTCGCGACGATGGCGAGATGCCCGGAGCGGTTCTCCCGCAGATCGCGCACACGGTTTTCGAGCTTGGCGTGCAGCGCGAAGATCGCCTCGCTCTCCTTGTAGAGCGCCATCGCTTCCGCGGTCGGAAACAGCCGGTTGTTGACGCGCTCGAACAGCGCGAAGCCCGCCTGCGCTTCCATCGTTTTCAGCGCATTGCTGACCGCGGGCTGCGACAGCGCCAGTTCGTCCGCCGCCGCAACCGTGGTGCGGTGGCGGATGACGGCACGGAGAATCTCGAGCTGACGCAGGTTCATATCACTGCCGGTTATACTCAGGGCCAAAAGATCATAGCAGAGCGAATTGATTTTGCAGCCCCGCTCACTCGTAATGGCAGCGGATTTGCGCATCGCATCAAAGGGTTCACTCGCCCATTGAGGCAGCACTGCGCATAGATTGGAGGCAATCTTGGTTCGTGTCCTTCGCGCCGCCGCAGCCCAGATGGGGCCGACGCAAAAAGCAGATCCTCGCGAGCACACGCTGGCTCGAATGCTCGCGCTTCTGGAGGAGGCCGCCGGCCGTGGCGCCAGCCTCGTGGTGTTTCCGGAGCTTGCCTTCACGACCTTCTTTCCGCGCTGGCTGCTCGAAGGCGAGGCGCTCGACCGGTATTTCGAGCGCAGCATGCCGAACGCGGCGGTGGCAAAGCTGTTCGACCGCGCACGTATGCTCCGCGTCGGCTTCTATGTCGGTTATGCCGAGCTGACCCCGGACGGTCGGCGCTACAATTGCTCTATCCTGGTCGATCGCGACGGCGAGATTCTCGGCCGCTATCGCAAGGTGCATTTGCCGGGCTCGGTCGAGCCTCGCGAGGGCGCGCGCTACCAGCAGCTCGAGAAGCGCTATTTTGAATATGGCGACCTCGGCTTCCCCGCCTTCCGTGCCGGGTCGGCGTGGGCCCACGCCATCATGGGCATGATGATCTGCAACGATCGACGCTGGCCGGAATCCTGGCGCGTGCTCGGCCTGCAAGGCGTCGAGCTCGTCTGCATCGGCTACAATTCGGCGGCCTATGATCCGAACGGCGGCATCACCGAAGACGCTTCCTTGCGCACGTTCCATTCCACGCTCGTGACGCAGGCCAATGCCTACATGAATGCGACCTGGGCGATCTCGGTGGCGAAAGCGGGCGAGGAGGATGGCTCCGGCCTGATCGGCGGCTCCTGCATCGTCGATCCCAATGGGCGCATCGTCGCGCAGGCGCAGACGCTGGCCGACGAGGTGATCGTCGCCGACATCGATCTCGATCTCTGCCGTCAGGGCAAGGACAAGATGTTCAACTTCGCCGCCCACCGGCGGCCCGAGCAATACAGGGTGATCACCGAACGCGCTGGCGTGATCGAGCCGGCCGTTCTCGATGCCGACTGAGCAAGTGGCACGGCGCTCGCAACGGCGCTGGCAACGGAGCTGACATGGGCAAAGGAGCTGACATGACACGCCTCTCATTTTCTCTCGCTGTTGCCACGCTGGCTGCGGTGACCTCTGCACGAGCCGCCGAGCTGCCGGCGGAGATCAAGCAGGCGGGCGCGTTGAAGCTCACGGTCAACTCCACCTACGCGCCGATGGAATATCGCGATCCCGCGACGGGCGAGCTGGTCGGGCTCGACATCGATCTCGCCAATGAGCTCGCCAAGCGGCTCGGCGGCCTCAAGATCGTCTGGAGTGAGACGCCGTTCGCCGAGCTGATTCCTTCGCTTCAGACCAAGCGCGCCGATTTCATCATCTCCGGCATCTCCGATCGCGCCTCGCGGCGTGAGACTGCCGATTTCGTCGACTACCTCGCGACCGGCCCGCAGTTCTTCGTGATGGCGGACAGTCCGGTCAAGGATGCGACCGATCTGTGCGGCAAGAAGGTCGGCACCACCCGCAGCACCAGCTTCCCGGTCGAGATCGAGAAGTGGAGCAAGCAGAATTGCGAGCCGGCCGGCAAGCCGGCGATCCAGTACGTCCCCGGCGAGAACTCGATCGACGTCCGCAACCAGCTCAAGCAGGGCCGCATCGACGCCGCCGTGCAGGGCAGCGAGACGCTGCCCTATGCGCAATCCCAGGAGCCCGGCAAATACCGCATCGTCGGCGAGGCGTTTGCAAAAGGCTACCAAGGCATCATGTTCCGCAAGGACGATGCCGCCTTGCGCGAGGTGGTGACGGAGAAGCTCGCCGCCATGATCGCCGACGGCTCCTACAAGGCCATTCTCGACAAATGGGGCCTCGGGGCCAATGCGGTGGCCCAGCCCATGCTGAACGCGGCGCCGCAATGAAGCCGGCGCCGGCACTCGCGGAGGGATTTCCCGATCTGTCGGGCATGCGGATCGCGCGCGAGCCGCACTGGTTCCGCTGGCTCAGCGCGGCCCTGATCGTCCTCGTGCTCGCGGCGATCGCGCGCGCGTTTGCGAACGGTCAGATCGAATGGTCCTATGTCGGCCGCTTCCTGACCGTGAAGGTCATCCTCGAAGGCATCGTCAACACCATGGTCATGGCCGTGCTGGCGATGATGCTCGGCATTTTTCTCGGCATCGTCGTCGCGATCATGCGGCTGTCGCCCAATCCGGTGCTGAAGTCGGTGGCTGCCGGCTACACCTGGCTGTTCCGCGGCACGCCGCTGATCCTGCAATTGCTGCTGTGGTTCAACCTCGCGCTGGTGTTTCCAACGATCGGAATTCCTGGTCTGTGGTCCGCGCGGGCCGTCGACGTCATGACGCCGTTTCTCGCCGCGTTGCTCGGGCTCGGCATCAACCAGGGCGCCTACACCTCCGAGGTGATGCGCGCCGGCATGCTGTCGGTTGATGTCGGTCAGTACGAAGCGGCGCAGGCGATCGGCATGGGACGGCTGCGCGCGCTGCGCCGGATCGTGCTGCCGCAGGCGATGCGCGTGGTGATCCCGCCGCTCGGCAACGAGTTCATCGGCATGGTGAAGGCGACCTCGCTGGCCAGCGTCATCCAATATCCGGAGCTGCTGCACAACGCCGAGAACATCTACTACGCCAACTCCCGCGTCATCGAGCTCCTGATCGTCGCCGGGCTGTGGTACCTGCTTGTGGTCTCGATCCTGACCCCGTTGCAGATGCTGCTCGAACGCCGCTTTGCGCGCGGCACATTGCGGCCGGCGCGATGACAAAGCCCCTCGTCGCGATCCGCTCCGTCAGCAAGAGCTTTGGAGAGTTCCAGGCTCTCAAGAACGTTTCGCTCGACGTCTGGCCCGGCGAGGTGATGTGCCTGATCGGCGCCTCCGGATCGGGCAAGACCACGCTGCTCCGCTGCATCAACCAGCTCACCACGATCGATGCCGGCGGCATCTGGCTCGACGGCGAGCTTCTGGGCGTGCGCGAGCACGGCGGGCGGCTGCATCGACTGAGCGAGCAACAGATCGGGCGGCAGCGGCTGAAGACCGGCATGGTGTTCCAGCGCTTCAACCTGTTTCCGCACAAGACCGCGCTGGAGAACATCACAGAAGGTCCGACCCAGGTTCAGGGGCGCAAAGCCGATGAGGTACGTGCCGAGGCACTCGAACTGCTCCGGCGCGTCGGGCTGGCAGCCAAGGCGGACTCGTATCCGGCACAGCTCTCCGGCGGCCAGCAGCAGCGCGTGGCGATTGCGCGCGCGCTCGCCATGAAGCCGATGCTGATGCTGTTCGACGAACCCACCAGCGCGCTCGATCCCGAGCTCGTCGGCGAGGTGCTCGCGGTGATGAAGGAGCTGGCGAAGAGCGGCATGACCATGATGGTGGTGACGCACGAGCTCGGCTTCGCCCGCGAGGTCTCGGACCGCGTCGTCTACATGGACCAGGGCGCGATCGTCGAGCAGGGCCGCGCCTCGGACGTGTTGGGTGCGCCGCGCGAGGAGCGCACCAAGGCATTTCTGTCGGCTGTAATCTGAAATAGGGGGCGTGGTGATGAAGAGACTTTTGCTTGCGGCGGCATTCCTGGGCGCCATCAGTGCATCGGTGATGGCGATCGAGTTGCCGCCCGACATCGTCAAGCGCGGCAGCCTCAAGGTGGCGCTGGTGCCGAACTATCCGCCGATGGAGTTCCGCGATCCCGCCACCAACGCGCTGTCCGGATTCGATATCGATCTCGGCGAGGCGATCGGCCGCAAGCTCGGCGTCAAGATCGAGTGGACCGAGACCAGCTTTGCCGAATTCATGCCGTCGATTTCGACGGGACGGGTGGATGCCATCCTGTCGGGTTTCACTGACTATGCGAGCCGGCACGAGATCGCGTCCTTCGTCGATTATTTGCGCAGCGGTCCAAAATTCTTCGTGCAGCAGTCCCGTGCGTCCGAGTTCAAGGACATGGCTGCGCTCTGCGGCAAGAAGGTCGGCGCCAGCCGCCGGACCATGTTTCCCGCTGAGATCGACAAGTGGAGCCAGAAGAACTGCGGCAGCAATCCGGTCCAGTTCGTCGGCACCGACGGCTCGGCCGATGCGCGTAACCAGCTCAGGCAGGGCCGTATCGACGCCGCCGTGCAGGGCAACGAGACGCTGCCCTATCTGATGGACCTCGAGCCGGGCACCTATGCGCCGGTCGGCGATCCCTTCGCGACGCAGTTCACGGGCATCGCGCTGCCTGTCAAGGAAAAGGCCCTTCAGCAGGCCATGCTCGAAGCCGTCGATGCGCTGATCGCGGACGGCACCTATAAGACCCTGCTGACGAAGTGGAAACTGAGCGACAACGCAATAGAGAAGGCGACCATCAATGCTGGACAGTAAGGCACTCGAGAGCATCCCGCTCGTTCCGGCCAACACCGCGGATCCCGCGCCAAACTATCCATGGCCGAAGCCGTACACATCCGCGATGTTCCTGTCGTTCGACGTCGACGCCGAGAGCGCCTGGACCAGCAAGGACGCAGGTCACGCGCAGCGGCTCATCACCATGAGCTATGGGGGCTATGAGGCGCGCGTCGGCACGCCGAAGCTGCTGGAGCTGCTCGACCAGCTCGATCTCAAGGCGACCTTCTTCGTCACGGGTTGGTCGGTCGATGCGCATCCGGCGATGGCCGAATCGATTCTGAAGGCCGGCCACGAGATCGGCCATCACGGCTACCACCATCTGCTGCCCGATCCCGGTGATCCCTGGATCGAGGAAGAGCTGGAGCGCGGCTTCGAGGCGCTGAAGCGCCGGCTCGGCGTCAAACCGACCGGCTATCGCGCCCCTTACGGCGAGTTCACCGAGGAGCTGCGCGTCGCGCTGGTGCGCCACGGCATCGTCTACACCTCATCGTTCCGCGATGACGTGCGGCCCTATCGCCATCGTCTTGCCGACGGCAAGCCCGGCACGATCGAGCTGCCGGTCACCGCGAGCTATGACGACTGGATGCATGGCCTCTCGGCGCGCTTCAGTCCGCGCTCGATCTTCCCGAAAGAGCATGTGCTCTCAATGTGGAAGGACGAGCTCGACGAGGTCCGCGACTGGGGCGCGATGGTGACGACGGTGCTGCACCCGCAATGCAGCGGCCGTCCGATGCGGCTGCGGCTGCTGCGCGAGTTCCTGACTTACGTGAAGTCGTGCCCGGATGTCTGGATCACCACCGGCGAGAAGATCGCGGAGAACTTCCTACGCCACGAAGCCGGCAGCCGCTGAGCAGTGCCATGACCCGCCGCCGCATCCTCGTCATCAACCCCAACTCCTCGGCGTCCGTGACGGCGGCGATCGACGATGCAGTGGCGCCGCTGCGGATCGCCGGCGGGCCCGACATCGAAGTGATCGGACTTGCCGAGGGTCCGCCGGGCATCAGCTCGCAGCGCGATGCCGACAGCGTCGTCATGCCGCTGGTGAACCGCGTGACGCGCCACGATGCGGATGCGTTCGTGCTCGCCTGCTTCAGCGATCCCGGCCTGCATGCGGTGCGTGAGGCGGCCGGTGGACGCCCGGTACTCGGCATTGCCGAATGCGGCATCTTTCGTGCTCTGATGCTGGGCGAACGCTTCGGCGTGATCGCACTGTCGCCGTCGAGCATCCGCCGCCAGCAGCGCATGGTGCGGGTGATGGGCGTCGATGGTCGCTATGCCGGAAGCTGGTCCGTCGGCGCGAGCGCAGCGGAGACGGCAGGCGCCGACATCCGCGGGCGGCTGATCGAAGCCGGCCGCGCGCTGGTCACCCAATGTCGCGCCGATGTTGTGGTGATGGGCTGCGCCGGCATGGCCTCGCATCGCGCGGCGATTGCGGATGCGATCGGCGTGCCCGTGGTCGAGCCGGCGCAGCAGGCGGTCGCGGCCGCGATCGGGGCGGTCTTGTTGAACACGTAAGATCCGGTCAGGAGCCCTTTGTGATGCCTATCTCTCGCCGTTCGCTCCTCAAGGCCGCCGTAGCCATGCCGGCGCTGTCGCTGCCGGGCATCGTCCGCGCCGAATCTCAATCCACGCTGCGCTTCATCCCGGTGATCGATCTCGCCTTCGTGGATCCCATCTACTCGACCGCGCAGGTGTCGCGTAACCACGGCTTCATGGTCTATGACACGCTCTATGGCATGAGCTCATCGCTCCAGGTTTCGCCGCAGATGCTGTCGGGCCATGTCGTCTCCGGCGACCAACTTCAGTGGGATCTCACCTTGCGCGACGGCCTGTTCTGGCATGACGGCGAGCGCGTGCTCGCGCGCGACTGCGTCGCCAGCATCCGCCGCTGGGCGGCGCGCGATGGCTTTGGCGGCGAGCTGATGGAGGCAACCAATGAGCTGTCGGCCGCCGACGACCGCACCATCCGCTTCCGTCTGAAGCGTCCATTCCCGCTGCTGCCGCAGGCGCTCGGCAAGGCCGCGATCAATGCCTGCTTCATGATGCCGGAACGGCTGGCGAGCCAGGATCCGTTCAAGCCGCTCACCGAGGTCGTCGGCAGCGGCCCGTTCCGCTATCTCGCCGACGAGCGCGTGCAGGGCGCGCGCAACGCTTATGCCAAGTTCGAGCGCTACCAGCCGCGCACCGACGGCAAGCCGGATTGGACCGCGGGTCCGAAGATCGTGCATTACGATCGCGTGGTCTGGACCACCACGCCCGACGCCGGCACCGGCGTCGCCGCACTCCAGACCGGCGAGCAGGACTGGCAGGAGACCACGCCGCATGATCTCTTGCCGGTGATCAGGGCCGCCGGCGACATCGAGACCCGCATTCTCGATCCCCGTGGCTACGCCTGCATGCTGCGCCTCAATCATCTGCAGCCGCCGTTCGACAATCCCGCCATTCGCCGCGCGCTGCTGGGTGCGATCGACCAGTCCGCCTTCATGACCGCTGTCGCCGGCACCGATCCGGCGTTCCAGGTCTCGCCGATCGGCTATTTCGCCCCCGGCACACCGATGGCGAGCGATGTCGGCCTCGACGTGTTCCGCGGCCCGCGCAACTACGAAAAGGTCAAGGCCGACCTCAAGGCCGCCGGCTATAACGGGGAGAAGATCGTGCTGCTCGTCCCCACCAACTCGCTGGCGCAAAAGCCGCTCGGCGAGATCGCGGTGGACAGCTTGCGCAAGGCCGGCATGAACGTCGAATATGCCGGGCTCGATTTTGCCGTCGTGCTGCAGCGCCAGCTGAAGAAGGACCCGATCGGACAGGGCGGCTGGAGCGCAGCGGTCGGCAACTGGCAGGGCATCGACTGGCTCAACCCGGCCGGCAACACCAACATCCGTGGCGAAGGCAAGGTCGCCGGCTGGTATGCGAGCACGAAGATGGGCGCGTTGCGCAGCCAGTGGCTGGCGGCCTCCGAGCTCGCCGAGCAGCAGCGCATCTGCCGCGAGATTCAGGCGGTCGCGTTCGAGGAAATCCCCTATATTCCGATCGGCCTGTACAAGCAGCCGACCGCCTATCGCAAGGCCATCACCGGCATTCTCGACGGCACCGCCGTGTTCTGGAACGTACGCCCTGCATGAGCACCACAGCAATCTTCGGCAGCTATGTGTTGTCGCGCAAAGACGGCGCGCAGGATGTCTTGCGCGACCATTGGGTCCTGGTCGAAGGCAAGACAATCGCCGCGGTCACGCGCGACAAACCGCGGGCGGACCAGGTCTATGACCGCCCCGGCCGCTTCGTGCTGCCGGGCCTGCTGAATCTGCACAATCACTGCTTCTCGGAAGCCGTGGCGCGCAGCCACACCGAGGACGGCAACGGCCGCAAGAACAACCAGAGCATCGTCTATACGGTGCTGCTGCCGCTGACCAAGCGCGGCGCCGATATCTTGTCGGCGGAAGAGCGCATGGCGGTGGCCCGGCTCGGCATCCTCCAGCTGCTCAAGGGCGGCGCCACCACGGTGATGGAGCCGTTCCGCAATTCGATCCCCGAGATGTTCGACGCGGCGGAGGAGATGGGCATCCGCTTCTACGGGGCGCCCTATCTGTTCTCGACCTCGGATGCCAAGGCCGGCGCTGATGGCGTGGTCCGTTATTCCGGCGACGACGGCGCCGCCGACATGGCGACGTGGGATGCGCTCTACCAGCGCTGGAACAATCGCGGCGACGGCCGCATTGGCCTCGCCATGAGCCCGCATGCGACCGACACCTGCGGCCCCGATCTCCTGAAGGCCTGCGCGGCGCGGGCGCGCGAGCTCGGTGTACCCATCACGACGCACATGGCGCAGAGCCGCGCCGAGGTCGAGACCATCGGCAAGCGTTACGGCGGCCGCACGCCGGCGCAATATCTGGACTGGCTCGGCCTGCTGGCGCCCGACCTCATGGCCGCGCACTGCATGTTCAGCAGCGACGACGATCTCAAGCTGATGGCCGCACGCGGCATGACCGTGCTGAACTGCCCACGCGTGTTTGCGCGCGCCGGCATCACCGCCGCCTTCAGCCGCTTCGCCGAGCACGGCGTACGCACCGTAGTAGGCACCGACGGCTACAACATGGATCTGCTCGGCGAGCTCAATGCGGCCTCGCTGATCTCCAAGATCACCTCGGCGCGTCCTGACGTCGCGAACTCACCCGAGTTGATCGAGGCGAACACGGCGGTGGCCGCCGACGTCATCAAGCGGCCGGACCTCGGCCGCATCGAGCCGGGCGCGACCGCCGATCTTACCGTGGTCGATCTCACCCATCCGCATCTTCAGCCGCTGTTCGATCCGCGCCGCGCGCTGATCGCGCTCGCCAACCGTGCCAATATCGATCAGGTCATGGTCGATGGCCGCGTGCTGGTCGACGAGGGATGCTATCTCGGCGCCGACGAGGCGGCGATCATTGCGGCGGGCACCGCCGCAATCGGCAAGATCTGGGATTTGCCGGAGGCGCAGGCGGCGTTCAACGGCTGACCACTGTCTCGCCCTGGTCCTCGAACTCCATCAACGCCTTGCGCATGGTCTCGACCAGATCCAGCGCGACCGGCGACGGGCTGCGCTGCGCCGGAAAGACCGCCGAGAATTCGAAGTCGATGCGCGGCAGGAAGCGGCGCACGACGACGCCGCGCGTTGCAAACTCCTGCGCGGTGAAGGGATCGCAGATCGAGACCCCGAGCCCTGACGAGACCATGCCGCACATGATCTCCGACAGCGTGGTCTCGACCCTGAGCACGCGGCGGACGTCGTGGCGGTGGAAGACCTGATCGACGAGATGCCGGCTCGACGATCCCGCCGACAGCGAGATGAAGGTCTCGCCTTCGAAATCGCGCGGCTCCAGCACCTCTTTCTCGGCCAGGCGATGACCGGTCGGCAGCACCGCGACGCGCGCCAATGCCGGCAGCCGCTGGCTCGGCAGGCCGGAATGTGCGATCGGCACTTCGGCAAAGCCGATGTCGCATTGATTGTTCAGCACCCAATCGACCACGATCGGCGAGATCACGCCGAAGAAGGCGAGGTTGAGGTTGGGCCGCTCCATCAGGAAGTGCCCGGCAAGGCGTGGCAAGTAGCCGTTTGCCAGCGCCGGCAGCGCGGCTATGCGCAGCGAGCCGGTGCGGCGGCCGCGGATTTCCTCGGCTGCCGCCGTGATGCGCTCGAGGCCGACGAAGGAGCGCTCGACCTCGGTATAGAGCGCCATCGCCGCGGCAGTCGGCACCAGGCCGGTGCCGCGCCGCTCGAACAGCTCCATCTTGAGCAGTGCCTGGAGGTCGCGCAGCAGCCGGCTCACCGCCGGCTGGGTCACCACCATCAGCTTCGCCGCCTCGGTGACGCTGCCGGTCAGCATCGTCGCCCGGAAGGCCTCGACCTGCCGCGAATTGATCCGCGCCATCCCATCCCTTCATAATATTTCGGCATGCAAAGGGTGCCATTATTCATTGGACGATGGAAGTATAGGTTGCGATCTTTTTCATCAGGACTGGAGACAGCCCGCTTTTTCGGCAGATTGGAGGGGTTCAAACCTCCAGATCGCGCCAAGACCCGCCCGAATGGGGGCCGGAGCCCTGATCGGAAACGGATTGGTGCGGAAGGAAATGCGGCAGGCGCTTCAGCCAGCGAGACTCGTCGGCACGTCACCTCATTCCGGTATTGGAGATCGGTCCAAATGAAGACTCTTCGCCTTCTGACAGCGGTCAGCATCGCGGCGCTCATTGCCGCCCCGTCGGTCGCCTCGGCCCAGCAGAAAACGCTCTATGTCGCCGGCTATGGCGGCTCGTTCGAGAAGACCATTCGCGACGAGGTGATCCCGGCCTTCGAGAAGGAGAACGGCGTCAAGGTCGAATACGTCGCCGGCAATTCCACGGACACGCTGGCCAAGCTCCAGGCGCAGAAGGGCAATCAGCAGATCGACGTCGCCATCGTCGATGATGGCCCGATGTATCAGGCGATTCAGCTCGGCTTTTGCGGCAAGCTCGACGGCCTGCCGACCGATCTCTACGACACCGCGCGCTTCAAGGACGATCGTGCGGTCGCCATCGGCATCGTCGCGACCGGGTTGATGTACAACACCAAAATGTTCAAGGAGAAAGGCTGGGCGCCGCCGACCTCGTGGAACGACCTGAAGGACACGAAATACGCAAAGCAGCTCGTGATCCCGCCGATCAACAACACCTATGGTCTCGAAGCGCTGGTGATGCTGTCGAAGATGAACGGCGGCGGCGAGACCAACGTCGATTCCGGATTCAAGATCTTCAAGGAACAGATCAATCCGAACGTGCTCGCCTATGAGCCGTCACCCGGCAAGATGACCGAGCTGTTCCAGTCCGGCCAGGCCGTGATCGCGGTGTGGGGCACCGGCCGCGTGCAGAGCTTTGCCAATACCGGTTTTCCCGTCGACTTTGTCTATCCCAAGGAGGGCGCGGCGACCCTGCTGACGACGGCGTGTCCGATCAACAAGCCCAATGCTTCGCCGCTGGCGGCGAGCTTCGTCAAGATGCTGCTCGATCCCAAGATCCAGCTCGTGATGCTGAAGGACTATGGCTACGGCCCGGTGCTGAAATCGCTGGTGATCCCGCCGGAGCTCGGCAAGATGGCGCCGATCGGCGAGCGCGCGGCCAAGCTCTATAATCCGGACTGGACCGTCATCAACGAGAAGCGCGAGGAGTGGACCAAGCGCTGGAATCGCGAGGTCGAGCGCTGATCTGATCGTCGGCAGCGGAGACAGCGTCATGGCCTATCTCGAGCTCGATCGGGTCGCAAAGCAGTTCGGCGCGCAGACTGTGGTCGATGACTTCAGTCTGTCGGTGGGCAAGGGGGAGTTCATCTCCTTCCTCGGCCCCTCCGGCTGCGGCAAGACCACGACGTTGCAGATGATCGCGGGCTTCCTCGATCCGACACGCGGCGCGATCCGCCTCGAGGGCAAGGACCTGACCGCGGTCCATCCGGCCAAGCGTGGTCTCGGCATCGTGTTCCAGAGCTACGCGCTGTTTCCGCACATGACCGCGGCGGAGAACGTCGCCTTTGGCCTGGAGATGCGCAACGTATCGCGCAATGAGCGGACCGAGCGCGTCCGCGCCGCGCTCGCGATGGTGGGGCTCGCCGGTTACGAGGACCGCCATCCGCGCCGCATGTCGGGTGGCCAGCAGCAGCGCGTGGCGCTGGCGCGGGCGCTGGTGATCAAGCCGAGCGTGCTGCTGCTCGACGAGCCGCTGTCGAATCTCGACGCAAAGCTGCGCGAGGAGATGCAGATCGAGCTGCGCCAGATCCAGCGCACCATCGGCACCACCACGATTCTCGTCACCCACGACCAGAACGAGGCGATGTCGCTGTCGGACCGCATCGTGGTGATGAGCCAGGGCAAGATCGAGCAGATCGGCACGCCGCAGGAAACCTATGAGAAGCCGGCCTCGGCCTTTGTCTCGCAATTCCTCGGCAAGACCAACGATTTTGCCGCGATGATCGATCGGACTGCCGCGGCCGCGAAGCTGGTGGCGGGCTCCTGGAGCGCACCGGCGCCGGCTGGCCTCAACGGTGCTGTGACCGTCAGCGTTCGCCCCGAGCGTATCGGCTTTGGCGATGCGGGCCTCACCGCAAAGATCGTCACGCGCATCTTCCAGGGCAATCACTGGCTGTTCCAGTGCGAGAGCGAATGCGGCCCAGCCATCGTGATCCGCCAGAATGACGGCCAGGCGCAGCCTGCCGAAGGCGAGGCCGTTCGCCTGTCCTGGCGTCCGGAAGACATGAGCGTGCGTGCGAGGGCGGTCGCATGAGCATGGCCGCCGAGGAACGCAGCGCGCGTGCGCCGTGGGCGCTGACGGCGCCCGCCTTGATGCTGTTCGTCGGCGTGCTGCTGATCCCGCTGGCCATGACGGTAATGCTGTCGTTCCACGATTGGGGCCAGTACAAGGGCATCGAACCGGTCTTCATCCTCAAGAACTGGCACGAGATCGCGACCGATCCCTATTACGCCGAAATGTTCTGGCGGACGTTTCGCATCGCGATCCTGACCACGCTGCTCACTGCATTGCTGGGCGCACCCGAAGCCTACATCCTCAACCGCATGAGTGGTCGCTGGAAGAGCTTCTTCCTGCTGGTCATTCTCGGACCACTGCTGATCTCCGTCGTCGCGCGCACGCTCGGCTGGGCGCTGCTGTTCGGCGGTAACAACGGCCTCGTCAACAAGCTGCTGATGTCGCTTGGCGCGATCCGCTCGCCAATTCCCTTCATGTTCACCGAGACGGGAATGGTCGTCGCGCTCGCCCACGTCATGATGCCGTTCATGGTGCTCTCGGTGTGGGCGGCCCTGCAGCGGCTCGATCCGCAGATCGAGAATGCCGCGATGTCGCTCGGCGCCAGCCCTGCGACCATCATCCGCCGCATCATCATGCCGCAGATCATGCCGGGCGTGCTGTCGGGCGCGATCATCGTGTTCTCGCTCTCGGCCAGCGCCTTTGCGACGCCTGCAATCATCGGCGGCCGCCGGCTCAAGGTCGCGGCGACGCTGGCCTATGACGAGTTCCTCAACACGCTGAACTGGCCGCTGGGGGCGGCGGTCGCGACGCTGCTGCTGGTGGCGCTGGTGCTGATCGTCGTCGGCAGCAACGCGCTGATCGAGCGGCGCTACGCGGAGGTGTTCCGATGAGACGGAATGGCCCGCTGGCGCTGATCTTCCACACCATCTTCGTCATCGTCATGGTGGCGCCGATCCTCGTGGTCTGCCTCGTCGCCTTCACGCCCGAAGGTTTTCTGTCGCTGCCGACCAATGGTTTTTCGCTGCGCTGGTTCAGGACGATCGCGAACTACCCCGAATTCATCCATGCCTTCTGGGTCAGCCTCGGGCTCGGAGCGCTATCGTCTTTGGTCGCGTTGCTGTTCGCAGTGCCTGCCGCGCTCGCGATCGCGCGCTATCGCTTCCGTGGCCGCGATGTGCTCGCAGCTCTCTTCCTGTCGCCGCTGATGATCCCGCATGTCGTACTCGGCATCGCTTTCCTGAGATTCTTTACGTCAGCCGGTCTCGGCGGCAGCTTTGCCGCGCTGATCATCGCGCATGTCATCATCGTGTTTCCATTCGCGCTGCGGCTGACACTGGCGGCGGCCACCGGCATGGATCGCTCGGTCGAAATGGCTGCGGTCTCACTCGGTGCGGGCAGCTGGACGCTGTTCCGCCGCGTCACCTTGCCGTTGATCCTGCCCGGCGTGATCAGCGGCTGGGCGCTCGCCTTCATCCAGTCCTTTGACGATCTCACCATGACCGTCTTCCTCGCCGCGCCCGGCACCGAGACGTTGCCGGTGCGCATGTTCCTTTATATCCAGGACAACATCGATCCGCTGGTGACGTCGGTCTCGGCCTGCGTGATCGCGATCACCATGACCGCCCTCATTCTGCTCGACCGCTTCTACGGGCTCGACCGCGTGCTCGCCGGCAAGGGCGACACGGGACGATAGGAGAACCCATGCGAACGGATTACGACGTCGCCGTCGTCGGCGGCGGACTGCTCGGCTCCGCCATTGCCTGGGGCCTCGGCCGCCTCGGCAAGAGCGTCGCCGTGCTCGACGAAGGCGACATCACCAAGCGTGCTTCGCGCGCGAACTTCGCGCTGGTATGGGTGCAGAGCAAGGGCCTCGGCATGCCCGCCTATACAGGCTGGACCGTGCAGGCCTCGCAGGCATGGGGCCGGCTTGCCTCCGAGCTGAAGCAACAGACCGGCCTCGACGTCTGCCTCCAGCAGAATGGCGGTTTTCATCTCACCCTCGGCGAGGACGAATTCGGCCAGCGCGCCGAGCTCGTCAAGCGCATGCACAACCAGGTCGGCGCTGCCGACTACAAGATGGAGATGTTGCGGCCCTCCGAGATCAAGAAGGCGCTGCCGCTGATCGGGCCCGAGGTCTCCGGCGGCAGCTATTGTCCGCTCGACGGCCACGTCAATTCGCTGCGCACCTTCCGCGCCTTCCACACCGGCTTCAGGGCGTTCGGCATCGATTATTTTCCGGAGCGTCCGGTCTCGGCGATCAGCAAGAGCGGCGGCGAATTCCGCCTGACGACGCCCAAGGGCGAACTGCGTGCCGCCAAGATCGTGCTCGCCGCCGGCAATGCGAACCAGACACTCGCACCGATGGTCGGTCTCTACGCGCCGATGGGGCCGACTCGCGGCCAGATCGTCGTGACCGAGCGCACCATGCCGTTCCTGCCGCATCCGCTGACCACGATCCGCCAGACCGACGAGGGCACGGTGATGATCGGCGACAGCAAGGAGGATGAGCTGGATGATCGCGTGCTGAAGCCTTCGATCAGCGGCGTCATGGCCGATCGCGCCCAGCGCATGTTCCCGCATCTGGCGCGGCTCAACGTGGTCAGGAGCTGGTCCGGCATTCGCGTCATGCCGCAGGACGGCTTTCCGATCTACGACCAGTCGGAGACGCATCCCGGCGCCTTCGTCGCCTGCTGCCATTCCGGCGTGACGCTCGCCTCCAACCACGCCTTCGAGATCGCGCGCATGGTGGCGCAGGGCGCGCTCGAGCCGGAGCTGGTCGGGGCGTTCTCGGCCAGCCGTTTCGGTGGCGCTGGCGCGGCGAACAGCAGCGGTTATTAGAGATATCAAGGAGCCAAGAGGCATCCCCATGTTTAGACGATCCGAACAGGACAAGCGGCCGCAGGTGCAGATCTTCGTCGACGGCGTTGCCGTCGCGGCGCGTCAGGGTGACACCGTCTCCGCCGCGCTGCTGGCCTCGGGCCGCGATGCGCGGCGCTCGACTGCGGTGAGCGGCGCGCCGCGCCTGCCTTATTGCATGATGGGCGTGTGCTTCGACTGTCTCGTCACCATCGATGGCGTCGGCAATCGACAGGGCTGCCTCGTGCCCGTCGCCGAGGGCATGCAGATCGAGATTCAGAAGGGCAAGCGGGAGATCGGAAAATGACTGTGGCTCCCAGGCGCGAAGACTACGACGTCGTGGTGATCGGCGCGGGGCCGGCGGGTCTTGCTGCCGCCGCGACATCCGCCGAGGCTGGCCTGTCGACGCTGCTGCTCGACGAGAACATCGGCCCCGGCGGCCAGGTGTTCCGCGCCATCTCTTCCACGCCGGTGACCGAGCGCGATCAGCTCGGCGCCGATTATTGGGTCGGTGCCGATCTCGTGCAGACGCTGCGCGCCAGCAATGCGGAAGTGATCCAGCGTGCCACGGTCTGGAGTCTCGACCGCAATCTCGAGATCGCCGTCTCGATCGGCGGCGCCTCCGCCTTCATCAAGGCCAAGCGCGTGATCCTTGCGACCGGCGCGCTGGAGCGGCCGTTCCCGATTCCCGGCTGGACGCTGCCGGGCGTGATGACCGCGGGTGCCGCGCAGACCATGCTGAAGTCCTCGGCGATGGTGCCCGATGGCCGCACCGTGATCGCAGGGCAGGGCCCGCTGCTCTGGCTGCTCGCCGCGCAGATCCTGCGCCTCGGCGGTCGCATCGATCGCATCCTCGACACCACCGAGCGCGGCAACTACTTCGCGGCGCTGCCGCATGCCTTTGCATTCCTGACCTCGCCCTATTTCGCCAAGGGCCTGTCGATGATGCGCGAGGTGAAGGCCAAGGTGCAGGTCGTCTCCGGCCTCACCGAGCTTGCCGCGGCTGGCGACGGCCAGCTCGCGAGCGTCAGCTATTTCGCCGGCGGCAAGCGCGAGACCATTCCTGCGGATCTGTTGCTGCTGCATCAGGGCGTCGTGCCGAACGTCAACCTGGCGATGGCGGCCGGCATCGAGCATCGCTGGGACGACCTTCAATTGTGCTGGTCGCCGGTACTGGATGCGAGTGGCAATTCCTCAGTCGCCGGCATCGCGATCGCCGGTGACGGCGCAGGCATTGGGGGTGCCAATGCAGCCGTGGTGCGCGGTCGTATTGCCGCGCGCGCCGCGGTCGAAGCGTTGGCGCCCGCTTCTGCCGCCAAACTCCCCGCAACGGCGACGCTCCGTGCCGAGCTCGCGAAGGCCGAGCGTGGCCGCTTGTTCCTCGACACGCTGTTCCGTCCCGCGCCGCAGTTCCGCATTCCCTCTGACGACACCATCGTCTGCCGCTGCGAGGAGGTGACGGCAAAGGACGTTCTGGATTCCGTGGCGATCGGCGCGACCGGGCCGAACCAGCTCAAGGCCTATCGCCGCACCGGCATGGGCCCGTGCCAGGGCCGGCTCTGCGGCCTCACCGTCACCGAGCTGATGGCGCAGGCGCGCGGCAAGACCCCGCAGGAGATCGGCTATTATCGGCTGCGCGCGCCGGTGAAGCCGATCACGCTCGCCGAGCTCGCCGCCGTTCCGAAGAGCGAGGCCGACGTCAAGGCCGTGGTGCGCGGATGAGCAAAAACGTGGATGCGATCGTCATCGGCGGCGGCATCCACGGATGCTCGACCGCGCTGCACCTGTGCCTTGCCGGCATGAAGCCGGTGCTGATCGAGAAGGACTATGCCGGCCGCCACGCTTCCGGCGTCAATGCCGGCGGCGTCCGCCAGCTTGCACGGCACATCCCTGAGATTCCGCTGTCGATCCGTTCGATGGCGATCTGGGAGAAGATTTCGGAGCTCGTCGACGACGATTGCAGTTTCGAGAGCTACGGCCAGGTGCTGGTTGCCGAGAACGAGGACGAGCTCGCGGTCTGCCGCACCCGCGTCGCCGAGCTCAATGCGCTTGGCTTCACTCATGAAGAGCTGATCGATGCGGCGGAATTGCGCCGGCTGGTGCCCGCGGTGGCCGAGACCTGTCCCGGCGGCGTGATCTCGCGTCGTGACGGCGCGGCCAATCCGGCGCAGACGACGACGGCGTTCCGTCGCAAGGCTGAGCAGTCAGGTGCGACCGTGCGCGAGGGCGTCGCCGCTACCAACATCCGACATCGTGACGGCCTCTGGCACGTCGATGTCGGTTCGGAGAGCTTTGCCGCGCCGGTGCTGGTCAACGCTGCCGGCGCCTGGGCCGGCAAGATCGCGGCTGATCTCGGCGAGCCGGTGCCGGTCGAGACCGTGGCGCCGATGCTGATGATCACCTCGCGCGTGCCCCACTTCATCGACCCCGTCGTGATCCTGCGCGGGCGCAAGCTCTCCTTCAAGCAGTTCAAGAACGGTACGGTGCTGATCGGCGGCGGCCACCTCGCGACGCCGTACCAGGACCGCAACGAGACCGTGCTGGACTGGAAGAGTCTTGCGACCAGCGCGCAGACCGTGTTCGAGCTGTTCCCGGTGATGCGCAGCGCGACCATCGTCCGCGCCTGGGCCGGCATCGAGGCGAAGATGAAGGACGACATCCCCGTGTTCGGGCCGAGCAGCCGCCACAAGGGCCTCTATCACCAGTTCGGCTTCTCGCTGCACGGTTTTCAGCTCGGCCCCGGTGCCGGCGCCGTCATGGCGGAGCTGATCGTGAGCGGCGGCACCCAGACCCGCGTCAGCGATCTCGGCATCGACCGCTTCCATCCTTCCACGCACTAGCAACAAGAGGACATCATGAGCATCACCCGCGGCATCCGCACGCCCATCATGCATCGCGCCGTCGAGGCCAATGGCTTCGTCTTTCTCGGCGGCACCATCGCCGACGACACCTCGGTCTCGATGGGCGACCAGACCCGCAATATCCTCGGCAAGATCGCCGGCTATCTGAAGGAAGCCGGCACCGACAAGAGCCGCGTCGTCAGTGCCTCGATCTTCGTCACCGATCTCTCCAAGAAGAAGGAGATGGACGCAGCCTGGACCGAGTTCTTCGGCGATAATCTGCCGACCCGCGCCACCGTCGGCGTCGCCGATCTCGGCGGCGGCGCGCTGATCGAGGTGGTGGTCACCGCGCTCAAGGGCTGATCGCATCGACCCATGGGACGTCAGCGCTCGCCGCGCTGTCGTCTCCTCAAGCTGCGGCTTGATCCTGCACTTCTGCCGCGCAGTCCTGGAAGATTTTCAAAAGCCCGACGCCTGCACCCAGCGCGTCGGGCTGAAAGATTGACTATCAATCGGTGATCCCAACGCCATTGTTGTGACGCGTATCTCACCGCTTTTCCATTCCGGGAAACTACCGCATCGGAACCGGACGTCGTGCTATGCACCTCCACCCGGTTCCAACGTCTCGCCGATCTCCAGCGGATGAGCCATGGTCTCGTGCAGCGCCTCGCGGTCGAGCTCGCCTTCGGAGATGCTGATGACGACGCAGGCGACGCCGTTGCCGATCAGATTGGTCAGCGCGCGGCATTCGCTCATGAACTTGTCGATGCCGACCAGGATCGCGATCGACTGGATGGGAATATCAGGCACGATCGAGAGCGTCGCGGCGAGCGTGATGAAGCCTGCGCCGGTGACGCCCGAAGCGCCCTTCGAGGTGATCATGGCGATGCCGAGGATGCCGAGCTCCTGCCAGATGGTCAGATGCGTGTTGGTGGCCTGCGCCAGGAACAGCGTCGCCAGTGTCATGTAGATGTTGGTGCCGTCGAGGTTGAAGCTGTAGCCGGTCGGGATCACGAGGCCGACCACCGAGCGCGAGGCGCCGAGATGCTCCATCTTCTGGATCATCTGCGGCAGTACCGTCTCGGAGGACGAGGTGCCCAGCACGATCAAGAGCTCGTCCTTGATATAGGCGATGAAGCGCAGGATCGAGAAGCCTGCCAGCCGCGCGATCGCACCCAGCACGATCAGGACGAACAGGATGCTGGTGAGATAGAACGTGCCGATCAGCGCGGCGAGATTGAGCAGCGAGCCGAGTCCGTAGGCCCCCACGGTGAACGCCATCGCGCCGAAGGCGCCGATCGGCGCGACGCGCACGATGATGCGAATGATGCCGAAGAACATTTTTGCGGCCTTGTCGATCGCGTCCGCAATGGGCTCGCCGGCCTTGCCGAGGAAGGCGATGGCGAAGCCGGAGAGAATCGAGATCAGCAGCACCTGCAAGAGGTCGCCGCGTGCGATGGCGCCCAGATAGCTGTCGGGAATGATCGCCATCAGATGGGCGACGATGCCCTCCTCCTTGGCCTTGGTGACGTAGGTCGCCACTGATCCCGGGTCGATGGTGGCGGGATCGATGTTGAAGCCGTGTCCGGGCTGGAGGATCTCGCCGACCAGCAGGCCAACCGCGAGCGCGACGGTCGAGACCGTCTCGAAATAGATCAGCGACTTCAATCCGACCCGGCCGACACGCTTGAGGTCGCCCATCGAGGAAATGCCGTGCACCACGGTGCAGAAGATGACAGGCGCGATCATCATCTTGATCAGCGCGATGAAGCCGTCGCCAAGCGGCTTCAAGGCTTTGCCGAGATCGGGATAGAAGTAGCCGATCAGCACGCCGAGCACGATCGCGATCAGCACCTGGACGTAAAGGATCTTGTACCAGGGCTGGTGCCGGCGGCGGATGGCTGGCTGGATCGCGACTTGTGTCATAATGTAGGCCCGGGAACGTGTTGATCTTGCATGATTTCATCATGTGATGGGCGCCGCAGAAGCGACAATCACATTTTTGTCGGATCGCACGAACATCGATCGCTGGACCGCAGCGGGGGGAACATGACGATCGCAACAGACTCGGACGAGCAGGCACAGGGCTATTTTCCGCGCTGGAGACTCAAGACCTCTGGCGTGATCATGCCGGAGGAGCGGCTGTCCTGGGGCCAGACCATCGTTTCCGGTTTGCAGCATTGCGTCGCGATGTCGGGATCGACGATCATCGCGCCGTTGCTGATGGGGTTCGATCCCAACGTTGCGGTGCTGTTCTCCGGCGTCGGCACACTGATCTTCTTCGTCATCGTCGCGGGGCGCGTGCCGAGCTATCTCGGCTCGAGCTTCGCGTTCATCGCCGTCGTCATCGCGGCCACCGGCTATGCCGGGCAGGGGCCGAACCCGAACCTGCCGGTTGCACTCGGCGGCATCGTCGGCGCCGGGGTCCTGTACGGTCTGATTTCGCTGATCGTGATGTGGTCCGGCGTCGGTTGGATCGAGAGGCTGCTGCCGCCCGCCGTCACCGGCGCCGTGGTCGCCGCGATCGGCCTCAACCTCGCGCCCGTGGCGGTCAAGGCGGTGAGCGCCAATGCGTTCGACACCTGGATCGGGCTCGCGACCGTCCTGATCATCGGCGTGGTTGCCGTTGCCGCGCCAGGCCTGTGGCGCCGCCTGCCGATCATCGTCGGTGCAATCAGTGGATATCTCCTGTACTTGCTGTTCGCGAACGGCCTCGGCTTCGGCAAGCCGCTCGACTTCGCGCAACTCTCGGCCGCGCCGTGGCTCGGCCTGCCGAACTTCACTGCGCCGAGCTTCCATGCCGATGCAATCTTCCTCATCGCGCCGGTTGCCGTCATTCTCGTCGCCGAGAATCTCGGGCATATCAAGGCCGTCGGCGCCATGACGGGCCGGAGCCTCGACGCCTATCTCGGCCGTGCCCTGTTCGCCGACAGCCTCGCGACCATCGTTGCAGCCTGCGGCGGCGGCACCGGGGTCACCACCTATGCCGAGAACATCGGCGTCATGGCGGCGACGAAGGTCTATTCGACCTTGCTGTTTGCCTTCGCAGCCATTGTGTCGATCCTGCTCGGCTTCTCGCCGAAATTCGGTGCGTTGATCCTGTCGATCCCCGGCGCAGTCATCGGCGGCGTCTCGATCGTGCTGTTCGGGTTGATCGCGGCGATGGCGGGCCGAATCTGGATCGAGAACAAGGTCGACTTCGCCAATCCTGCAAACCTGATCACCGTTGCGGTGGCGCTGACTGCGGGTGCCGGTGATCTCACGCTGAAATTCGGCGCGTTCACGATCGGCGGGATCGGCACCGCGACCTTCGGGGCCATCATCCTTTATCAGATCCTGACTTCGCCCCTGGCGCAGCGCGCCGCGTGAATCCCGGCGATATGCCGAAGGGATGGAACAAAACGCCGGTTCCATCCATGATGATTCATTCCGGAGAGAACACATGCCGCAAACCGAACGCTCAACTTCCTTTCCATCGCGCCTCGTCGGCCAAAACGCCCTGGTGACCGGCGCCTCGCAAGGCATCGGCCGCGCCGTGGCCATCCGCCTGGCGCAGGAAGGCGCGACCGTCGCCATCAACTATTTCGATCACCCTGGGAGGGCCGAGGAGACGCTCGCTCTTGCGCGAACGGCATCGAGCGAGCGCGGTCACGGCAGGCTCGATCACATCATCGTCAAGGCCGATGTCGGTAAGGAAGAGGATATCGCTGCGATGTTCGAAACGGTCCTCGCGCGCTGGAAGCGCCTCGACTGTCTCGTCAACAATGCCGGCTTCCAGCGAGAGTCGCCGAGCGAGGCGCTCGACGTCGAAACCTATCGCCGCATCATCGACGTCAACCTCAACGGCGCCGTGCTCTGCGCGCAGAAGGCGCTGGCGCATTTCGTCGCGCGCGGCGGAGGCGGCAGCATCATCAACTGCTCCAGCGTCCACCAGATCATCCCAAAGCCCGGCTATCTCGCTTATTCCATCAGCAAGGGCGGCATGGCCAATCTGACGCGCACGCTGGCGCTGGAATTCGCCGGCCGGGGCATTCGGGTCAATGCCGTTGGTCCAGGGGCGATCGACACACCGATCAACGCGGCCTGGACTGGCGATCCGGAAAAGCGCGGCGTCGTGACCAGCCACATTCCATTGGGCCGCGTGGGGACACCAGAAGAGATCGCCGCCGTGTTTGCCTTCCTCGCTTCCAATGATGCCAGCTACATCACCGGGCAGACCATCTACGCCTGCGGAGGTGTCACGCTGTTTCCGGAGTTTCGCGAGAACTGGGCGAGCTAAGTCGGGCCCGGCAGGCGGGGAGCCGCGCGGCATCTGGCAGAATCCGCCGGCGCAGACTACATCTGCGCCATGGCAGATTCCCCACTCCAGGATTTCATCGGCCGGCACGAACGTCTGTTCGTGCTGACCGGCGCCGGCTGCAGCACCAATTCAGGCATTCCCGATTATCGCGACGGCCAAGGCAACTGGAAGCGGACCCAGCCGGTCAACTTCCAGGCCTTCATGTCGGACGAGCATACGCGCCGGCGCTATTGGGCGCGCAGCCTGGTCGGCTGGCGGCGGTTCGGTCAGGCGAAGCCGAACGATGCGCACCGTGCGCTGGCCCGGCTCGAGGCGAAAGGCCGGTGTGGGATGCTGCTGACCCAGAATGTCGACCGGCTGCATCAATCGGCCGGCCATCGGCAGGTCATCGACCTGCACGGTCGGCTCGATCTTGTCCGCTGCATGGCCTGCGGCCGCAAGACACCGCGCGACGAGTTTCAACATGCGCTCGGTCGCGCGAACGCGGCGTGGCTGACGCTCGATGCCGCCGATGCACCTGATGGCGATGCCGATCTGGAGCACGAGGATTTCTCGTCGTTCCAGGTGCCTGCCTGCGAAGCCTGCGGCGGCATCCTCAAGCCCGACGTCGTGTTCTTTGGCGAGAACGTCCCCCGCGACGTCGTTGCCACCGCGCAGGATCATCTGGCAGAGGCCGACGCCATGCTCGTCGTCGGCTCCTCGCTAATGGTCTATTCCGGCTTCCGCTTCGTCCAGGCCGCCGCGCGCGGTAATATCCCGATCGCCGCGGTCAATCTCGGCCGCACCCGCGCCGACGATCTCCTGACGCTGAAGGTCGAGGAGCGCTGCGAGTCAGCGCTTGCATTCCTGCTCTGATCGCGCCAGCGGCGCGCACGCCTTGCCTATTGTATAGGTGCCGCGCAGAATGGCCGGGCACAGCGTTGCCGGCATGCCTCACGGCACGGAAATTGCTGCGTTTTCGCAACCCGGTCTTGACGATCAGCACGGAGAATTTGGAATGCTTGAGGGAGCCGAGGTGCGGCTTGCCGTGGATATCGGTGGCACGTTCACGGACATCGTGCTGGACGTGGGACAGGACCGCAAGACGCGCAAGGTGCTGACGACGCCGCAGCGCCCCGAGCAGGCGGTGCTGGACGGCATCCGCCTCATCCTCACTGATGCGCGTGCGCATATCAGCGACATCGACGTCTTCATTCACGGCACCACGCTCGCGACCAATGCCATCATCGAGCGCCGCGGGGCCAAGACGGCGCTGATCGCGACCGAGGGCTTCCGTGACGTGCTCGATATCGGCACCGAAAGCCGCTACGACCAATATGATCTCAGCATCGACAAGCCGAAGCCGCTGGCGCCCCGTTCCCTGCGCTTCACCGTGCCAGAGCGCATCGACGCCCATGGCGCCGTCCGTCTCCCGCTGGACGAGACTGCCGTGCGCGCGCTCGCGCCGAAATTGCGTGAGCTGGGCGTCGAGAGCGTCGCGATCGCCTTTCTGCACTCCTATGCCAACCCCGAGCACGAGCGGCGCGCGGCCGCGATCATCGGGGAGGAGATGCCCGGCATTTCGGTGACGGTGTCATCGGCCGTGTGTCCGGAGATCCGCGAATATGAACGCACCTCCACCGCGGTCGCCAACGCCTATGTGCAACCGTTGATCGACGGCTATCTCGCCCGCATGGCCGATGCCCTGCAGGTCGAGCAGTTTCGCGGCGCGATCTATCTCGTCACGTCGGGCGGCGGCGTGACCTCGATCGAGACGGCGCGGCGCTTTCCCGTTCGTCTCGTCGAATCCGGTCCGGCCGGCGGCGCGATCTTCGCGGCACAGATCGCGGCGCGGCTCGGGGAGAGCAAGGTGCTGTCCTTCGACATGGGCGGCACCACGGCAAAGATCTGCCTGATCGAAAAATACCAGCCGGAGACCTCGCGCGTGTTCGAGGTCGATCGCGCCGCGCGCTTCCTCAAAGGCTCCGGCCTGCCGGTAAGGATTCCCGTGATCGAGATGGTCGAGATCGGCGCCGGCGGCGGCTCGATCGCGCATGTCGACGCGATGAAGCGCGTCACCGTGGGTCCGGAGAGCGCTTCCTCGGAGCCGGGGCCTGCCTGCTACGGCCGCGGCGGCCAGCGCCCGGCGGTGACGGATGCGGACGTCGCGCTCGGCATGATCGATCCTGATGCGTTTGCGGCCGGCACGATCAAGCTCGATCCGGAGCTTTCGAAGCAGGCGTTGCTGCGCGATGTCGGTGCGCCGCTCGGCCTGTCGGCGGAGACGGCCGCCTATGCCGTGCACGAGGTCGTCTGCGAGAACATGGCGAGCGCGGCGCGCGTGCATGCGGTCGAGCGCGGCGCCGTGGTCGGCCAGCACACGCTGATCGCGTTCGGCGGTGCCGCGCCGCTGCATGCGGCGCGGGTCGCCGAGAAGATCGGCGTCTCCCGCGTGATCGTGCCCTCGAATGCCGGCGTCGGCTCGGCCGTCGGTTTTCTCGCCGCGCCCATCGCCTATGAGTTGGTGCGCAGCCGGCATGTCCGCCTCGATGATTTCGACACCGAGGCGGTCTCCAATCTCTTGCAGGAAATGGCGAATGAGGCGCGTGCGCTGGTCGAGCCCGGCGCCGCCGGTGCGCCGGTGCGCGAGCGCCGCGCGGCCTTCATGCGCTATGTCGGCCAGGGCCACGAGATCACGGTCGAGCTGCCGAACCGGCGGCTGATGACGGCCGATCTCGCCGGTCTGCGGCAGAAGTTCGAGACGGATTATTCCGCAATGTTCGAGCGGCCGATCCCGGGCGCTGCGATCGAGGTGTTGAGCTGGTCGGTGCTCGCCACCACCGAGGCGCGCAACCCGCCCGCCGCCGCTTCCGTCGCGCGCAAGCCCGCGGCCAAGGCATCCGGCAGCCGAAAGTTCTTCGACGGCCGGGCGGGCGCAGTGATCGAGATCCCGCTCTATCGCCGCGAGGACATGGCGCCGGGCGCGACCATTGCCGGTCCCGCGGTGATCGCGGAGGACGAAACCTCGACCTTCGTCTCCACCAGTTTCGACGCGCATATCGACGGTGCCGGCAGCATCGTCATGGAACGAAAGGCGGCCTGACCATGAGCAAGGCAAATGGCGCGAGCCTGATCGATCTCCAGATCATGTGGCACCGGCTGATCGCCGTGGTCGAGGAGCAGGCGCAGGTGCTGCTCCGCACCGCGTTCAGCCCGATTGTGCGCGAATGCGGCGACCTCTCGGCCGGCGTGTTCGACCTCAGCGGGCGGATGCTGGCGCAGGCGGTGACCGGTACGCCCGGCCACGTCAACTCGATGGCGGAATCGGTCAAGCATTTCATTGCTCACTTTCCGATCGCGACGATGAAGCAGGGCGATGCCTACATCACCAACGATCCCTGGATGGGCACCGGCCATCTCAACGACTTCGTAGTGACGACGCCCTGCTTCAAGGACGGCAAGGTCGTCGCGCTGTTCTCCTGCACCAGCCATCTCATGGACATCGGCGGCATCGGCTTCGGGCCTGACGCCACCGACGTGTTCATGGAGGGGCTCTACATCCCCATGCTGAAGCTGATCGACCAGGGCGTCGTCAACGAGACGCTGATGGCGATGATCCGCACCAACACGCGGCTGCCGATCGACACCGAAGGCGATACCTATTCGCTCGCCGGCTGCAACGACGTCGGCTGCGAGCGTCTGGTCGAGATGATGAACGAGTTTGGCATCGACACGCTCGACGAGCTCGGCGACTACATATGCGATCGCTCGCGCGAGGCCGTGCTGGCCGAGATCGCCAAGCTGCCGAAGGGCAGCTGGCGCAACGCCATGGTGGTTGACGGCTATGATGAGCCGGTGACGCTGGCCGCGACGCTGACGATCTCGGACGACGGCATTCACGTCGATTTCGACGGTACCTCCGCGGCCTCGAAGTTCGGCATCAACGTGCCCTTGTCCTACACCACCGCCTACACCGTGTTCGGCCTCGGCTGCGTCGTCGCCTCACAAATCCCCAACAATGCCGGCTCGCTCTCGCCGCTGACGGTGTCGGCGCCGGCGGGCGCGATCCTCAATGCGCCGAAGCCGGCGCCGGTCGCCTCGCGCCACGTCATCGGCCAGATGCTGCCAGACGTCGTGTTCGGCTGCCTGCGCCAGATCATTCCCGAGCGCGTGCCGGCGGAGGGTACGTCGTGCCTGTGGAATCTCAACGTGCGCGGGCAGACGCGAAGCGGCGTCGGCGGCAATTACGGGTTCTCCATGGCGGTCACCTCCAATGGCGGCACCGGCGCGCGCTTCGGCAAAGATGGCTTGTCGGCAACCGCTTACCCAAGCGGCGTGCGCGGCACGCCGGTCGAGATCGCGGAAACGCAGACGCCGCTGATCTTCTGGCGCAAGGAGCTGCGCCCGGATTCCGGCGGGGCAGGGCGCACCCGCGGCGGCCTCGGCCAGATCATCGAGGTCGGCAGCGGCGTCGATGCGCCGTTCGACATTCTCGCTGCGTTCGACCGCATCGATCATCCGCCGCGCGGGCGCGATGGCGGCCGGGACGGCGAGGCTGGTTATGTCGGCCTGAAATCCGGGAAGAAGCTGCGCGGCAAGGGCTTTCAGCAGGTGCCTCCGGATGATCGCCTCGTGGTGCTGACGCCCGGCGGCGCCGGCATCGGTGCGCCAACCGAGCGCGATCGGGCGGCCATCGAGGACGACATCGAAAGCGGGCTCGTGTCTGCCGACAATGCGGCTTCAGTTTATGGATACGCGCGGTGACGCCATTCGGCGTCTGGCTAGCGAAAGGAGGGGAGCAATTCATGCCGCGGGTGCTGTACGGATAATGTTTTGCGCCGCCCCGGCTGCACGGCCGGGACGGCGTTTCCATTTCCGAGCCTTACGCCGCCGCCTTCTTCCGCGCCTGCTCGGCCTTGTACAGCTCGAACTCCTCCGCGATCGCCCTAGCAATCGAAGGTCGCTGGCGCAGCCGCTCGTAGTACGCCTTCACGTTCGGCCATTTCGCGAGCTCGATCGGCGGCGTCGCCATGGTCCAGTTGATGACCGTGACGAGATAGGCATCGGCCACGCTGAAATGGTCGAGCAGGAAGTCGCGCCCCTTCAGGTGATTGTCGAGATAATCGAGCCGCGACAGGTACTTCTCGAGCGCATAGGCCTTTGTCTCCTGCGGTGCTTTGCGGTCGAGCACGGGAATGAAGAGGCCCTTGTGCAGCTCGGTGCCAATGAAGCAGAGCCATTGATGCAGCCGCGTGCGCTCGATGCCCGCTGCGGTGCCGAGACCGGACTGCGGAAAACGGTCCGCGACATATTGCAGGATCGCGGCGTTCTCGGTCAGCACCACGCCTTCGTCGGTGCGCAGCGTCGGCACGAGCCCGATCGGATTGATGGTACGGAAGTCGGAGCCGTCGTTCAGCACCTTCTTGGTGGGTGGATCGACTTCGAGATAGTTCGCCTCGGCGCCGGCTTCATACAGCGCGACGCGTGTCGCCATCGAGCAGGCGAGCGGCGAGAAATAGAGATCCATCTGTAGCCTCCTTGGGCAATTCCTCTTTGGGTGTCGCTCAACCTGGCCAGATTGATTTTTGTACCATCTTGCATAATATGGGCGTGGTCAAGGATTATTTTGCGAAATGGTACAAAAATCGAAGCCGCCAGCTGCTGCCAATCAGCCTGAGCGCCGCGGCGAACCCAAGCGCCGAGGCCGTCCCCGCGCCTACGAGCCCGATGTCGCGCTCGGCAAGGCGCTCGATCTGTTCCGCAAGCAAGGCTTCGCGGCCACCTCGCTCGACGATCTCAGTGAAGCGACCGGCATGAACCGGCCGAGCCTTTACGGCGCCTTCGGCGACAAGCGCGAGCTCTACATCAAGAGCTACCAGCGCTATCGCGAGGAGGCCGGCGCTTCCATGGTCGAGATTTTTCGCCAGGAGATGCCGCTGCGGCAGCGGCTGGAGCGCATCTACGCGTCCGCGCTGGACATCTATCTGTCCGGTGACACCGGCCCGCGCGGCTGCTTCACGGTCGTGACCGCGGCGTCCGAGGCCGTTGGCGATCCCGAGATCCGCGCCATGGTGCTCGACGGTCTCACCGGACTCGACAAGGCTTTTGCCAGTTGCTTCCGCCGCGCCAAGGAGAAAGGCGAGTTGCGAGAGAGCGCCGATCCAGTCGCGCTGGCACAGATCGCCTCCGCCACCATCCACACCATCGCCATCCGCTCGCGCGCGCGCGTCCCGCGCAAGGAGCTCGAGGCGATCGTGAAGGGCGCGATCGATGTGATGGCGGGAGCCAAGTCCTAGCTGTCGTCCCGGCCCCTGCGCGCAATTGCCAGCTACGCGGCGCGGATCTGCGCAAGAAAAAGATCGACCTCGTCGCGGAGCCGCTGCGACTGCTTCGACAGCTCGATGGTCGAGCCCAGCACTTCCTCCGCGGCCGCACCCGTGGCTGCGATGCCGTCGGCGCCTGATGTCTCGCCTTGCACGGCAATGACCTGCGCGCCGATCTCTTCTGTCGCGAGCACGAGCCCAGCGCGGCGATGCCGATTGAAAGCCACCAGGCACGGTCGGCCGAGGCCTCGTAATCGGCATTGTCCATCACGGGCTCGAGGGCGCCGAGCGGCTTGCCGGAAAAGTCCCTGATCGGTCCGAGCATGTGGGGACGACCGCGACTACGAGACGGTCGTACGCCTCTCCGCCGGCCTCAATACCCCCTGACCCGGTCCACCACGTTCTCCAGTGCGCCGCCGGCCTCGAACCGCGCGATCTGCTCGGCGACATAGGCCGAGATCGCGTCCGCATCGGTGTCGGCAGCGTTGTGGGGCGTCAACACCACCTTGGGATGGGTCCAGAACCGGCTGTCCTTCGGCTGCGGCTCCTGCACGAAGACGTCGAGCGAGGCGGCGCCCAGCGTGCCGTCGTCGAGACAGGCGAGAATGTCCGCTTCGTTCTGCAGGCCGCCGCGGCCGGCATTGATCAGCACGGGCGCGCCGAGCGGGCTGTTGCGGTGGAGCCTTGTGAAGAGGTCGCGCTTGAGGATGCCGTTTGTGTCAGGCGTCAGCGGGAGCAGGCAGACCAGAATGTCGGTCGTGCGCAGAAACGCGTCGATCTGCGCAGCGCCGTGGAAGCACACCACGCCGTCGATCGTCCGCGGGCTGCGGCTCCAGCCGGCGACACGGAAGCCGAGCCGCCGCAGCACGTCGGCCGCATCGGCCCCCAGTGTGCCCAATCCCATGACGCCGACCGTGATCGCGCTTGCCGGCCACTGATATTTTGGTTCCCAGCGTTTCTCGCGCTGCGATTGCCTGAGGTAAAGCTCCTGGCGGTGATGCATCAGCACGTGCAGGACGACATATTCGGTCATGCGATTGGTGAGATCGGGCACGGCGACGCGCACCAGCGGCACATCGGGCAGGCTCCTGTCCGCCATCAGCGCATCAACGCCCGCGCCGAGATTGAAGATGGCCCGAAGATTGGGGAACGCACCGAGATCGCCCGGCACCGGCTTCCACACCGCCGCATAGTGCACCTCCGCCGGATCGAGCCCGGCGTCCGGCAGCAGCACCACGCGGCGGTCGCCGCAGACCGCTTCGAACCGAGCCTTCCAGCGCTCCGGCAGCCAGTTCTGCTGCGTGCTGTTGATGAGGACGGCCAGTGTGCCCAGGGTCATTCGAAGTGCCTCGTCGGTTCCGCTTGATGAAGGACCCTCCTTGGCACGATCTGCCGGATTTTTCTTGCAAATTTTTTCCGCAGCCCTGTCGGGGCGGGGCATATTGGCGCGTCTTCAGAACAGACGAGGAAAGTGCCGGCCATGCTTTACGCCATTCTTTGCTATCACGATGAGGACTTCGTCGGCTCCTGGAGCAAGGACCAGGACGAGGCCGTGATGAAGAAGCTCGCCGTGGTTCAGGAGAAGCTCACCAAACAGGGCCGGCTCGGGCCGGTGGCGCGGCTGTTGCCGACGACCGCGGCGGCGACGCTGCGCAAGGAGGATCCGCCACTGGTGCTCGACGGTCCCTATGCCGAGACCAAGGAGCAGCTGCTCGGCTTCTACATCGTCGACTGCAAGAATCTCGACGACGCGCTCGACGTCGCGCGTGAGCTTGGAGCCGCCAATCCCGGCGGCGCCTACGAGGTGCGTCCCGTCGGCGTCTTCCGGCCCGGAGGAAACCTGACGTGAGCGATGCCGACACCGCTTGGATCGAGACTGCGCTGACCTCGGCGCGACCCCAGGCGGTGGGCGCGCTGCTGCGCTATTTCCGCGATCTTGATACCGCAGAGGAGGCGTTTCAGAACGCCTGCCTGCGCGCGCTGAAAACCTGGCCGCAGAACGGGCCGCCGCGCGATCCCGCGGCCTGGCTGATCATGGTCGGCCGCAACGTCGCAATCGACGAGGTGCGGCGCGCCCGCAAGCAACAGCCGCTGCCCGAGGACGACCAGGCGATCTCCGATCTCGACGACGCCGAGGGCGCGCTCGCCGAGCGGCTCGACGGCTCACACTATCGCGACGACATTTTGCGGCTGATGTTCATCTGCTGCCATCCAGGGCTGCCGGCGACGCAGCAGATCGCGCTGGCGTTGCGCATCGTCTCCGGCCTCACGGTGAAGCAGATCGCGCGCGCGTTCCTGGTCTCGGAAGCCGCGATGGAGCAGCGCATCACGCGCGCCAAGGCGAAGGTCGCCGAGGCCGGGACGCCGTTCGAGGCGCCCGGCGCGGTCGAGCGCTCCGAACGGCTCGCCGGAGTTGCGGCGATGATCTACCTGATCTTCAACGAAGGCTATTCGGCGAGTGGCGACACCGCCGAAATCAGGAAGCCGCTGTGCGAGGAGGCGATCCGGCTGGCGCGGTTGCTGCTGCGGCTGTTTCCGAGCGAGCCGGAGATCATGGGCCTGACGGCGCTGATTCTCTTGCAACATGCGCGCAGCGCCGCGCGCTTTGCCGAGGACGGATCGCTGATCCTGCTGGACGATCAGGATCGTTCCTTGTGGAACGGCACCATGATTGCAGAAGGCCTCGCGCTGATCGACAAGGCGATGCGCCACCGCCGCAGCGGACCCTACCAGATCCAGGCCGCCATCGCCGCGCTGCATGCGCGCGCAGCGACGCCGGGGGAGACCGACTGGACCCAGATCGATCTGCTCTATGGGGCGCTCGAAGTGGTGCAGCCCTCGCCGGTGGTGACACTCAACCGCGCGGTCGCGGTCTCGAAGGTGCGCGGGCCCCAGGCTGCGCTCGACCTGATCGAGCCGCTGGCGCCGAAGCTCGCCAACTACTTCCATTTCTACGGCGTGCGCGGCGCCTTCCTGATGCAGCTCGGCCGCAACGACGAAGCCCGCATCGCCTTCGACCGCGCCATCGCGCTCGCCAATACATCGGCCGAAGCCGCCCACATCCGCATGCATCTCGATCGCCTGATCCGGGACAGCCAGCCGAAGCCGAAGGAGAGCGCCAAGGCGAAATGATGTCTCACCGTCATTCCGGGGCGCCCGGAGGGCGAACCCGGAATGACGAGATTCCAGGTCTGGTCCTTCGGAGCATCCCGGAATGACGGGCAAGAAAAATCTCATCGGCTCCTGTCGGCCCCTGCCGCGCCCCTTCGTCTTAATCCGGTATCCAAGGAGCCATTCATGCTGAGAGCCGTTGCCATCATTGCCGTCGTGCTCGCGATCGGAATCGCAGGCATTCTCGTCTTCGCCCTCACCAAGCCTGACACATTCCGCGTCGAGCGCAGCCTCGCCGTGAAGGCGCGGGCCGATGCGATTTATCCACTGGTTGCCGATTTCCGCCGTTGGACCGCCTGGTCGCCCTATGAGGGACGCGATCCCGCCATGAAGCGGGCGTTCGGCGGAACCGCGGCGGGGAAGGGGGCGACCTATGCCTGGGACGGCAACAACAATGTCGGTGCCGGCCATATGGAGATCCTGGAGGCGAACGGGCCCTCGAACCTCCGCATCAAGCTGGATTTCGAGCGGCCATTTGAAGGGCACAATGTCGCCGAGTTCACCTTTGTGCCGCAAGGCGATGCCACGCTCGTCACATGGGCGATGTACGGTCCGGCCCCGTTCCTGTCCAAGCTGATGCAGGTCTTCATCAACATGGACAGCATGATCGGCAAGGATTTCGAAGCGGGCCTCGCCGGCCTGAAGAAGCTCACCGAGAAGCAATAGGTCTCACTGCGAACGAAGAAGAGGAGAGAAACGATGCTCAATCCCTATCTGTTCTATCAGGACACCTGCGAAGCGGCGTTCAACTACTACGCCAAGGTTCTCGGCGGCAAGATCGATGCGATGATGCGGGCCTCGGAGGCGCCGCCGGACATGCCCGCGGCACCCGGCCGCGAGAAGATGATCATGCATGCGCGCATGTCGCTGCCCGACGGCAGCGTATTGATGGCCTCCGACGCGCCGCCCGAGCATTTTCAGAAGCCGCAGGGCTTCTCGATTTCGCTCACGGTCACGGATCTCGCGGATGCCGAGCGCAAGTTCAACGCGCTGGCCGATGGGGGCAGCCTCACCATGCCCTTCAGCAAGACCTTCTGGGCCAAGGGCTTTGGCATGTGCGTCGACAAGTTCGGCATTCCCTGGATGGTGAACTGCCCGGCGGAGGGAATGTGACGGGCGCGACCGCGCGCGATCCGTTGAGTTGCGGTCCCCTCTCTCGATGCTGCGGGAGAGGGGATATGCATGGACTCGTTACGGCGCCGATCGGCCGTCTGTCCTCTCACCGGATCGACCCGGTGACGTCCTCGCGCGGCGAAGGCTCCAGGCAACGAGGACAGATCACGAGCTTGCTGCCGAGCTGCCTGTCGTTCTCCGCCTGTATTTCGTCATGGACCGCCCACCATGCCTCGGAATATGGACGCAAAGTACCGAGTACCCTTTCCCGCTCCTGATTGGGATCACTTGCCGTGAGTGCGCGGTCCGTGACGCGCCGCTTCGCGACGTGAGGACGATTCGGATCCTTGCCAAGACCATCCCACGCGATGGGGCGACGTTCCTGCGCTGGAGCGCCTGCGCCTCCGAGCAGCGCTGTGCAAAAAGTGAGCAAGATGAAGCCGTATCGAATCATGCCAGGCCTTCGCTACGTATGGGACGCACAGAATGCGGGTGAGACACACGCACCACGTCAGTTCGATGGAACTCAAAGCAAAACAAATCTGCCGGCATGGCCGAATGTGAGTCGTGCTTTCGGCATCACTTTGCGGGCGCAGTGAGGCCGCTTCGTGAAACCAACTGCATCGCACAACAATTGGCGCAATATTGGGCTGTGATCTGCACGCCAGAATCGCTATTGGTGATTCATAAAAGCTACAAACTGGGATGGACGTCACTTGCAAGGGGAGCGACCGATGGCGGCGGCGCTACAGATCAATTTTGCTCTTTGGGGAATGCTCATCTGCGCCAGCGCAAAGCTGGTACCGGTGATACAGACTCTTTTCTGAACGTAGCCAGCGCCTGATGGCGCAGATCACCCGGTGCGCACGCTGGATGCGAGCGCAGGGAACATGGCGTATGGCCTTGAACCAGCCAGGCAAATCGCCTTGATGGTGATGCGGTTCCCAGCGCTCACTCACGTCACGCGCCTGGCGGCTGCCGGCTTTGATCAGCGACAACGCGGATAGATCGCGGCGAGATCACGTCCCTTCAACAGGAGCAACCGCGAGGTGAGGCCGCCACGGCGGCTGATCCAGTCGCGCACCGGGCCGGGATAGGCGGCAAGCACCGCGACCGATGCCTCCGGCTCGGCATAGAAATGTCCGCGCCGGTCCACCGAGCGCGCGGCGTGGAAGCCGAGCACCGCGCGCTTGGTGACGCAGATGCGCTCGCCTGGGACGATGCTGAGCACCAGCGTGCAGGCGGACAGGCAGGGACCATCGATCACCACGCGCTCGCCGCTCTCGCGCACTTTCTCGAACAGATCGAGGAAGGGCCCGACCTGTCCGCCTGGGGACTGGATGATGCGGATCTCGGCTCGCGCCGGTGTCGCCGCGATCAACACGGCCGCGAGCATCGTGATGGTGACGAACGCGGCGCGTTGCATGAGCACTCCTACCCGTTGCGGCGCTGGCCGCGCAGCGTCGGCAGGCCGATACCTGCCGCATCGAAACCGCCATCGACGGCCAAAATTTGGCCGGTGATGTAGCTGGCGCGTTCCGAGCACAGAAAGTAGATCGCTTCCGCGAGTTCCTCCTCCAGGCCGTAGCGGTTGAGCGGGATGGCGTCGTGGTAATCGGCGCGGATCTCCTTGGTGTGCACCTGCTTCGCCATCGCGGTGTCGACCGGTCCCGGCGCAACCGCGTTGACGCGGATGTTGAGGGAAGCGAGCTCGACCGCGAGCTGCTTGGTGAGGTGCGCAAGGCCCGCCTTGCTGGTGCCGTAGGCCGAACGCAGCGTCGAAGCACGCACGGCCGAGATCGAGGTGATGTTGACGATGGCGCCGCCATTGCCGTCGCGCATCAGCGGTACCGCCGCCTTGGTGCAGAGGAACGGTCCGGTGAGGTTGACCTCGAGCACGCGGCGCCAGTCAGCCTCCGACGTCTCCATCAGCGGCGCGAACACCGCGATGCCGGCGTTGTTGACCAGCGCATCCAACCGGCCGAACCGCCGCTCCATCGTCGTCATTGCAGCGCTGACTGCGGCTGCGTCGGAGACATCGCAGGTCAGCGCCAGCGTCGCCTCGTTTTGGCCGATGTCGGCGATCGCGGGGCCGAGCAGGTCGCCCTCGATATCGAGCAGCGCCACGCGCCAGCCCTCGGAAAGGAACTTCTTCGCGGTCGCAAGCCCGATGCCGCGTGCGGCTCCGGTGACGAGGGCGACTTTTTGCGCGGCTTGCGGCATTGGCTGATCTGTCCTTCTGGCGGAAACGGAAGCCGCACGGGCGGCCAGCGCCTTTTACTTCGCTTCCGTTGCGGTAAGAAGAGCGCCAGTCCATCTCCGTCAGCCTGGGGCCGCCGCTTCTTCAGCGGCAAGGGCAAAGGCCCGGCTGCGTCGGGCCGCTTCATCCTTGGAGGCTCGCCGCGCCTTGCACGGCCAGCGCCGCGCGCCGAGCTGCCAGATAATTTTCGTCATCCATGTCGGTTCCCTGACAGTTCATTCGTCTTGGAAGCGAGGGCGCGTGGCCCGCCGCTGCTCGCCCCGACAGTGAAAGCAAGGAAACCTCATGCGATTCATGATGCTGATGATTCCGCTCGGCTACGAGAACGCGCCACCGGACGTGCAGCTCGATCCCGAGCGGGTTGCCGCGATGATGCGCTACAACGAGGCGCTGAAGGATGCCGGCGTGCTGATCACGCTCGACGGCTTGCATCCGCCCTCGATGGGCGCGCGCGTCTCGTTCGCGACCGGCGTGCCTGTCGTGACCGACGGGCCCTTCGTGGAAGCCAAGGAAGTCCTGGGCGGCTATTGGATGATCGAGGTCGCCTCGCGCGAGGAGGCGATCGCCTGGGCGAAGAAGTGCCCGGCTTCGCCGAACGAAATCATCGAGATCCGGCAGGTACAGGAGATGAGCGATTTTCCGCCCGACGTGCAGCAGGCCGCCGCCGGTTTGGAGGAACTGAAGAAGTAACCACCGCGGCCGCGATGAGATCGCGGCTGTCGTCAATCGATCAACAGATCAATCGATCAACAGAGGAGAGGCCGATGAGCACCGAACACAAATTCCTCGCCGTCTATCTCGGCAGCATGACCGGGTCGAAAATGGCGGCCTGGCGCGCGCTGCCCGAGGCCGAGCGAAAGGCGAAGGAGCAGGAGGGCATGGCTGCCTGGCACGGCTGGGTCGAGAAGCACAAGTCGGTCATCGTCGATCTGGGCGGCCCGCTCGGCAAGACCCGCAGGATCGACGCGAATGGCATCACCGAGATCAGCAACGCGCTCACCGGTTTCACCGTAGTGCGCGCCGCATCGCAAGAGGAAGCTGCCAAGCTGTTCGAGAACCATCCGCATTTCGCGATCTTTCCGGGCGAGGCGATCGAAGTGATGCCGGTGCTGCCCATTCCGCAGATGTAGCTTCGGGTGAGGTCTTTGCGGGGCCGTTGGGGTCCTGCAGTCATTCCGGGCGATGCGAAGCATCGGATCCGGAATCTCGAGATTCCGGGTCCGGCTCTTCGAGCCGTCCCGGAATGACTGCGGAGAATACGGAGTTAATTCTGCCTCATCGCCGCTAGTGACCTTCACGCCCGGCTCATGTAAAGGTCGTTCACATGAGCTGGCGCAAGGAGCAGCGCCGCGCCGAGCGCGGCTATCACCACGGCAATCTGAAGGAGGCCCTGTTGCAGGCCGCTCTCGGCCTCATCGCCGAGAAGGGCGCGGCGGGCTTCACCTTTGCCGATGCCGCGCGCATGGCCGGCGTCAGCGCAGCGGCTCCCTATCGGCATTTCCGCGACCGTGACGAGCTGTTGTCCTCGATCGCCCAGCGTGGATTCGAGCAGTTCGAGGCGCGCCTGTCCGCGGCTTGGGATGACGGGCGGCCCGACACGGTCACCGCGTTCGAACGTGTCGGCAAGGCCTATCTCGCCTTCGCCCGCGAGGAGCCCGCCTTCTACAATGCCATGTTCGAATCCGGCGTGCCGGTCGATGCCAATCCGGCACTCCAGGCGGCCAGTGAACGGGCCTTCAACATCATCCGTGCCGCCGCCGAGCGCCTCGCCGCGCTGACGCCGCCCGGCACTCCCCGTCCGCCGGCGATGATGATGGCGCTGCACATCTGGTCGATGTCGCATGGCGTCGCCTCGCTGTTCTCGCGTGGCGATGCAGCGCGGCGGAAGCTGCCGATGTCGCCGGACGAGCTGCTGGAGGCCGAGGTGCTGATCTATCTGCGCGGGCTCGGCTTCCCGATTGACCGCCGTCCGGCCGGCAAGAGTGCCGAGCCGCCGCCGGTGCCGCCGGAGGCTCCCTCCGGTTCGGGCGTCCCGCCCGGCGGCCCCTGGGGCAAGCCGAAATAAGATTGCGCAAATAATCACGCGGGCGTGTCTTGCGGCCAGCTTGACAAAATCGCGGGATGGTCTAGCTATGTAAATGTTATTTACATTCACAACGGCGCGGATGCCGTGATGGAGATGGGAAATGGCCTACACCGCTGATATCAATCGATGGCGCGGCCCTTCGGACCAATACCAACAGTACGAGCGTCCCGGCATGCTCGATACGCCCTGGCATCCCGGCTGGATCGCCGTGACCATTCTCGGCTTCATCATTTGGTGGCCGATCGGACTTGCCCTTCTCTTTTTCACACTCGGGAGCAGAAGAATGTCGTGCTGGAGCCATCAGGATCGCTGGCAGAACAAGATGGAGCGGATGCAGTACAAGATGGATCGCATGCGTGACCGCATGGAGCGCCGCGGCTTCGGCTTTGGCTTCGGCCCGCCGTCCTCCGGCAACCGCGCCTTCGACGAATATCGCGCCGAGACGCTGCAGCGCCTCGAGGAAGAGCAGCGCGAGTTCAAGGATTTCCTGACCCGTCTGCGCCACGCCAAGGACAAGGAAGAGTTCGACCAGTTCATGGCGCAGCACCGGACACGTCCGACCCCGCCGCCGACCGACCAGCAGCAAGGCTGATCTGAAGGTTCGCACCTCTCAAAGCCTTCAGGCGCATGCCCCCAAAGTCCTGATGGCCCCGAGCCGCCCGTCTGCGTGACCCGCAGGCGGGCGGTTTGGCTTGTACAGCGCCTCGATCGTCAGGCCCCGCGGCCGACAGCAAGCACGTCGCGAAGGCGAGACTGGCGCCTCGATGTGGACCGCCTATATTCGCCGTCACGGCACAGGCGAGCGGAGCGACGATGGCGGAAGCTGCTATGGCGGGTAGCGACAGCCTTTGGCAAAAGGTTCGCGACGAGGCGCAGCGCTCGGCCAATGCCGATCCTGTTTTCGGCAAAGCCGTCGCCGGTGCCATTCTCGCTCATGATGATTTCGCCGCGGCCCTGGCCGATCTCATCGGGAGGCGGCTTGCGAGCAACGCCACGGAGCGCGTGCGCTTCATGGCTTTTTGCCGCGCCGCCTTTGGGGGCGAGCCGGACTTGATCGAAGCGGCCGGCCGAGACCTCTTGGCCATCGCGCGCCGCGACCCCGCCGTCGCCGACCTGCTGCCGCCACTGCTGCATTACAAGGGGTACATCGCGCTGCAGGCCTGGCGCGTTTCGAACTGGCTCTGGCGCCATGATCATCGCGATGCCGCGCTGCTGTTTCAGAACGAGGCGTCGAACCTGCTCCAGGTCAGTATTCATCCGACGGCCAGCATCGGGTCCGCCGTGTATCTCGATCACGCCACCGGCATCGTGATCGGCGCCGACGTCGTCGTCGGCGACGACGTCACCATCCTTCAGAACGTCAGCATCGGCCGCAGCAGCGAACTGCCGGCGCGCTCGCCGCGCATCGGCTGCGGCGTCTACATCGGCGCGGGCGCAAGCATCCTCGGCGACATCAGCATCGGCGATCTCGCAAAAATCGGCGCCGGCACTGTCGTGACGAGCGACGTCCCCGCTGGCTGCACGGCGGTCGGCAATCCTGCGCGACTGACCAACTGCCCCGAGTCCGCCTTGGCCGCCTGAGACGTCCTTCGCTTAAAGCATGATCCGGAAAAGTGCGAAGCGGTTTTCCGGAAAGATCATGCGTAAACAACAAGCTAAAGCGCGATGACGATTCATCCAAATCTCATCGCGCTTTAGGCGGCGCGGCGGTGGCTTTCGCCGCCATGAGGCGGCGTGGCCGGCTCCGAGCTGGTCTGGCCCGGTGCATCCAGCACGGCGACGTGATGCCGGTAGACCATCTCCCGCCCCTTCCATCCCGTGAACAGCAGGATGCCGACCACGATCAGCGAAAGCACCACGCCCCACGGCTTGATCGCAGCCTCCGCAGCACCTTGCGCGTAGCGAAGATAGAAATTGACCAGTGCCAGCACGACGGCCGTGAGATTGCCGACCATGTGGTACCAGGCGTCATTGAGACTGCGGATGCGCGGCTCGCTCAGGAAGTCCGCAAATCCGGCTACGGCGGCAACCAGCGCCATGACGATGCCGGCGCCGATCAGCCACATCGCGGCGCGCGCCCAGAAAGCGTCGCCGGTTCCGATGAAGGCCAGATCGGCAATGGGCGCGCCAACCAGGAACGCGACGGGGAACGGGATGAGCATGGGGTGGAGCGGGTGATCGCCGATGGCGGCGGTCGTCTTTGGGTTGATGGTCATGGCAGGGGCTCGCCGAAAGTCATTTTCCGGACAATAATTCCGGGGCGAGGGAGGTTCCCTCGGTTGCACGTGCGCGTGGAACTTATGCCGCGGACGCAGCGCAGCGTCGCTTCGACGATGCGGTGCGTCCGGACACGAGCCATGGCCGCCCGCCGCCATCCCCCTGCGCTGCCTGCCTTTCCGGCAGCCAAATTCGTGGCCGGTAACCCCGCATTAACTATCGCCGGGCTCTGGTAAGAGCGGACAGTCGCGCCCGAAGCCGTGTCGAGGCCCTTAGTTTTGACATCTTGGCGGGGAATGCAGGCGGCCGGCTTTGGACGAGCCTTTGGACCAGCCCTGCACCTCAGAATGACAAGGCTTTGAGCGGGCTTGCTGGCCCGCGCGCCGGTACTAGCGCGGCTGTTCGGGAATACAGGCAGCGATTTGCTGGCCGAATGACGTTAGGTAACGATCGCCTTGAGAGGATACTGCTTATGAATCCGGCCGACGTGGCTCAGTCAGCCCTTCCGGTTGCTGCCTCCGCCGACGTGTCGCTGATTGCGCTGTTCTGGCAGGCTCACTGGATCGTGAAAGCGGTGATGCTGGGACTTCTGTCCTGCTCGGTCTGGGTCTGGGCGATCGCCATCGACAAGGTCTTTCTTTACGCGCGCACCCGGCGGTCGATGGACCGGTTCGAGCAGGCGTTCTGGTCCGGCGAGTCGATCGAGGAGCTCTATCGCACGCTGTCGGCCAAGCCGACGCATTCCATGGCGGCCTGCTTCGTGGCGGCGATGCGCGAGTGGAAGCGTTCCTTCGAGAGCCATGCCCGCTCGGTCGCGGGGCTCCAGATGCGCATCGACAAGGTGATGAACGTCTCGATCGCGCGCGAAGTCGAGCGCCTGGAACGGCGCCTGCTGGTGCTGGCGACCGTCGGCTCTGCCGGCCCTTTCGTCGGCCTGTTCGGCACGGTCTGGGGCATCATGTCGAGCTTCCAGTCGATCGCGGCGTCGAAAAATACCTCCCTGGCAGTCGTCGCCCCCGGTATCGCCGAGGCGCTGTTTGCGACCGCAGTCGGCCTTATCGCCGCCATTCCTGCCACTATTTTCTACAATAAGTTCACGTCCGAGGTGAACCGTCAGGCTCAGCGGCTGGAGGGCTTCGCTGATGAATTTTCAGCCATCTTGTCCCGTCAGATCGACGAGCGGGGCTGACGGACGGCATGTATAGTGTGAAGGGCAATTTGGGCACGCGATCATGGCCATGAACGTTGCGAGTTCGTCCGGCGGCGGTGGACGCCGCGGCCGGCGCAAGCCGGTCGTGGCCGAGATCAACGTCACGCCGATGGTCGACGTGATGCTGGTGCTGCTCATCATCTTCATGGTGTCCGCGCCGATGTTGACGGTCGGCGTGCCGCTCGACCTGCCCCAGACCCAGGCCAAGAGCCTCGAAAACAACGACCAGAAGCCGATCCAGATGTCGGTCGACATCAAGGGCAAGGTGTTCATCAACGATGCCGAGATCGCGATCAACGAGCTGATACCCAAGCTGAAGGCGATCACGGACGCGCGCGGCGGGCTCGAGGAGCGCATCTATCTGCGCGCCGACAAGAAGGCGGATTACGGCACGGTGGCCAAGGTGATGGGCCTGTTGTCCGGCGCCGGATTCAAGAAGCTGGCCCTCGTCACGGAAGCGGATCAGGGATCTTGAAGCCGTGAAGGTGAACGTCGACAAGACACTCGTTGCGTCGATTGCCCTCCATGTCCTGGTGCTGGGATGGGGCCTCCTTACCTTTAGCAGCAAGGCCTACATCGCGCCGGAGGAGTCGCTTCCGGTCGACATCATCTCCACCGATCAGCTCGCCAAGATGATGGCGGGACAGAAGACCGGCAAGAAAGAAGAGCCGAAGCCCAAGGTCGAGAAGATCGCGGAAGCCAAGCCGGAGGAAGACGCGGTCGGCAAGGTCACCGAGAAGAAAGAGCTGATCAAGACCAATTCGCAGCCGGAGCCGCCGCCGAAGCCGGTCGAGAAGCCGGTGGAGAAGAAGCCCGAGCCGCCGAAGCCCGTCGCCGAGGCCAAGCCGAAGGAAGAGCCGAAGCCGCAGGAAAAGAAGCCTGATCCGGCCAAGGAAGATCCGATCGCCGAGCTCCAGAAGAAGCTGGAGACCAAGAAGCCGCCGCCCAAGCCCGTGGAGCAGAAGGTCGCGGCAGTGCAGCCGCAGCAGCAGCCGAAGCCGAAGGAGCGCACCTTCGATCCCGCGCAGATCCAGCGCGATCTCGACAAGCGCGCCGCGACCCGGCACGAACTTGCCGGCACGGCGCTGAATGCGTCGGCCTCTCTGGGGGCGGCGACCGGGACGGCCGCCAACAATGTCGCGACCTGGCGCGGTGCATTCCAGGGCGCGGTCAAGCGCTGCTTCACGCCCACCTACAACGGCCAGGACGCCGATCAATACGAAGCCGACATCGACATTCCCATGAAGATCGACGGATCGCTCGCATCCGAGCCCATCGTCGTCGCGGTGAGGGGACCGTCGCGGTCGATCGCTCAGGCGGTTGCCGAGAGCGCCAAGCGCGCCATCGTGCAGTGCCAGGTCTATTCGTTCATGCCGAAGCAGCAGTATGAGAGCTGGAAGCTCATTCCGATGACCTTCGGTCTGAAAGATATGTTGTGACATCCGAACAAAAGAATTTTGCAATGAATGACGCCCGATCGATCACCCGCCGCCGCTTTATGACCGTCACCGGATCGGCACTTGCCATGCTCGGGGGCGGCCACGCCTTCGCCCAGAGTCAGCCGCGGCTTCGCATCGATCCCACCGAATTCCAGCCGATCCCGATCGCGATCTCCGGCTTCGTGCCAGGCTCCCCGTCCGACGGCGACGTCGGCAACGGCGTCACGCAGGTCATCACCAACAACCTGAAGCGCTCGGGCCTGTTCGCGCCGATCGATCAGGCCGCCTTCATCGAGCGCATCAGCAACATCGACGTCGCACCGCAATTCCAGAACTGGAAGACCATCAACGCGCAGGCCCTCGTCACCGGCCGCATGACGCGGCAGCCGGACGGCCGCCTCAAGGCCGAATTCCGCCTGTGGGACGTGGTCACCGGCCAGCAGCTCGCGGGACAGCAATATTTCACGTCGCCGGAATATTGGCGCCGCATCGCCCACATCATCTCCGACCAGATCTACGAGCGTATGACCGGCGAGAAGGGGTATTTCGACAGCCGCGTCGTGTTCGTTGACGAGACCGGATCGAAGGAGCGCCGCGTCAAGCGGCTTGCCATGATGGACCAGGACGGCGCCAATGTGCGCTACCTGACCCGCGGCTCCGACCTCGTGCTGACGCCGCGCTTCTCGCCGAATTCGCAAGAGATCACCTACATGGAGTTCGGCCAGGGCGATCCGAAGGTCTATCTCTTCAACATCGAGACTGGCCAGCGCGAGATCGTCGGTAACTTCCCCGGCATGACCTTTGCGCCGCGCTTCTCGCCGGACGGCCAGCGCGTCATCATGAGCCTGCAACAGGGCGGCAATTCCAACCTGTTCGTGATGGATCTGCGCTCGCGCTCGACCACGCGTCTCACCGACACGCCGGCGATCGACACGTCTCCGTCTTACTCACCGGACGGCAGCCGTATCTGCTTCGAGTCCGATCGTGGCGGCAGGTCGCAGATCTATGTGATGGCGGCAGGCGGAGGACAGGCGCAGCGCATCTCCTTCTCCAAGGATGACACCAACGCCAGCTATTCGACACCGGTGTGGTCGCCGAAGGGCGATTACATCGCCTTCACCAGGCAAGGCGGCGGGCAGTTCTCGATCGGCGTCATGAAGCCGGACGGCTCCGGCGAGCGGCTGCTCACCTCCGGCTTCCACAATGAAGGTCCGACCTTCTCGCCGAACGGCCGCGTGCTGATGTTCTTCCGCGATCCCGGCGGCAACAGCGGGCCTTCGCTCTACACCGTCGACATCTCCGGCCGCAACGAGCTGAAGGTGCCGACACCGGGCTTCGCCTCCGACCCGGCATGGTCGCCGCTGCTGTCCTCCACGTCGGGCTGACAACATCGCAGTTGAAGCATCGCGTGTTCAGACGCGCGATGTTTTCGAAAAAGCGCGCCGATTTTTCCGCGTTCGTTGCGAAGGGCAAGACTTCCTTCACCTTGTGCCCGGCAAGGCTTGCCTAGCTGCTTGATATGTAAGAAGAAATCGCTTCGCTATTGCCGAAAAACAACTCGGCTTTAACGATGTTCCCTCAGGAAAGCTTCATCTCGGCTCGGTAAGACTACGCGCCGAACAGGACGCGCGTACAAACCAAATGCAGTTCGCAAGCCAGAGCGGAGAGCAGGGGCAGCCGCCGCCGGTCAACCCGGCAGCGCAGATCGATTCGCTCTTTGAAGCGCCGGGACCACTGCTGGCCGGGCTCATCTTCGTATCGATCGGTGCTGCGCTGACGGCGCTGAAGACGGGCGAGCCCCTCGTTTGGGCGTGTGTGGCGTTTCTCGTCTTGGCCGGGTCGGTGCGGGCGATCGATTTGCGCCGCTATCAGGCGCGCAAGTCGAACGTGACCGCCGAGGCGGCCAAACGCTGGCAGACGCGCTATCAAATCGGGGCGATGATTCAGGCCGCTGCGATTGGCACCTGGTGCGGCACGACCCTGCTCGCTACCGACGACGCGGTCTCACATATGATTGCTCTGTCGGTCACTACAGGCATTGCCGCAGGGGGAGCGGGAAGGGCGTATGGACGACCGTCGATCTTCCATTTTCAGGCGGTGCTCATCTTCACCCCGGCGGTCTTGGCATTGGCGTGGCGCGGCACGCCCTACTATATCGCAATGGCCGTTGTGAGTGCTGCCTTCCTGCTCGCGATCATGCAGCTCTCGGCCAACCTCCACAGGATATTCATGGGAGCCGTGGTGGCGCGTGAGCGCGAGTCGGCGCTCGCGGGTCAGTTCGATACTGCCCTGAACAACATGCCGCACGGGCTTTGCATGTTCCACCTCGATGGGCAGCTCGCGGTGATGAATCACCGTTTCGCCGCGATGATGAGCCTGCCCGATAATCTGCCGCAGAGCGGCGCCAGCGCACGCGACATCATCGCCGCCTGTGTCAAAGCCGGGGCCATCTCGGCTGCGAACGGCGAGCAGATCATCGCTGGCCTCGAGAGTTCGCGGGAGAATGAGATCATCACCGTCGATACGAACATCGAGCGAAATCGGTCGCTGTCCTGGACCGTTCAGCCGATGGCGGACGGAGGAGCGGTGCTGCTGCTCGAGGATATTACGGAGCGGCGCAATGCCGAAGCCAAGATCAGTCACCTCGCGCGCTATGATGACCTCACGGCCCTGCCGAACAGGGTCAATTTTCGCGACGAAATCGAGCACCTGCTGGCTGTCTCGCACGACGCGGGGCAGCTCTCCGCGCTGCTGTTCATCGACCTCGACCAGTTCAAGCAGGTCAACGACACGCTGGGCCATCCCTGCGGCGACCAGCTCCTGTGCGCCGTCGCCAACCGCCTGCGCGAGATGCTGCGCCCCGAGGATTTCGTCGCCCGGTTCGGCGGCGACGAGTTCGTCGTGTTCCAGCAGAACCTCAACACGCCCGAGGACGCCGCAGCGCTCGCCCGCCGCATCGTCGAGCGGTTGAGCGAGCGGTATCGCATCGACAATCACCTGGTCGAGATCGGCGCCAGCGTCGGCATCGCACTGACCTCGCCGGACGGCACCAGCGCCGATACGCTGCTCAAGAACGCCGACATGGCGCTGTATCGCGCCAAGGCCGACGGCCGCGGCACGTTCTGTTTCTTCCGCGACGAGATGGCGGCGACCGTCGAGGCGCGCCGCATCCTCGAGCTCGACCTGCGCAAGGCGCTCGCCAACGAGGAATTCGAGCTGTTCTTCCAGCCGCTGGTCAATCTGAAGTCCGGCAAGATCACCACCTGTGAGGCGCTGCTGCGCTGGAATCATCCGGTGCGCGGCACGGTTTCGCCGGTCGATATCATCCCGGTCGCCGAGGACATGGGTCTGATCGTCGATCTCGGCCGCTGGATCCTGCGCCGCGCCTGCATGGAATGCATGAAGTGGCCGGAGAGCGTCAGCGTCGCCGTCAACTTCTCGCCGCAGCAATTCCACCAGCGCGATGTCTTGAGCGAAATCCGCTACGCGCTCGAAGTGTCGGGCTTGCCGGCGCATCGACTGGAAATCGAGATCACCGAGTCCTCGCTGCTGCGCAACACCCAGCTCACGCACGACATCCTGTCGCAACTGCACGCGCTCGGCGTGCGCATCTCGCTCGATGATTTCGGCACCGGCTACTCCAGCCTCAGCTACCTGCACAATTTCCCGATGCAGAAAGTGAAGATCGACCGCTCCTTCCTCGAAGGCATCGATGCCGACCGGCCGTTGACGCTGCTGCGCGGCGTCGCGCGGCTGTCCGCCGACCTCGGGATGTCCGTCGTGGTCGAGGGTATCGAGACCAACGAGCAGCTCGAGCTGATCAGCGCCGACGGCACCGTGACCGAAGGGCAGGGTTACCTGTTCAGCCGGCCCGTTCCGGCGGTGCGAATCCGCCAATTGCTCAACGCCTCGCATGGCCGTCGTATGCCTGACGACCAGCTCGCCCTCGTGTCGTCGCGATCGGCCTGATCCTTTTCCGGCGGCTCCTTCATCGCAATCGGCTCGCGCTTGCTCCGTAATCTTGCGGACCCGCAAAGGTTAACCCTAACAGTTCTAAAGCTTTGCAATTTCGTTAAGGAACCATTAATCTGCTGCTACTCGCGGAAGTTGCTTGGAGTTTTGAGGTAGCAGATGAAGTCCGGAGCCGAACCGACCCCGGCGCTCCTTCCCCGAGGGGCCGCGTTGTTTGACCGTATCGATTACCGACTGATCGAGACTCCCGAGGACAAGGACAACCTGTATTTGATGCGCTACCGCGCCTATCTGCAGGCCGGTCTGATCGAGCCGTCGGCTTCACTGCGCGTCAGCGATCGCTTCGACGAAACGCCCAACACCTGGAATTTCGGGATTTATGTTGATGGAGAGCTTTGCAGCTCCGTCCGTATCCATCTTCTGACGTCGGAATGGCGGATGTCCTATACCACCGAGGTGTTCGGCGACATCCTGCATCCCCGCCTCGATCGCGGCGAGGTCTTTGTCGATCCGTGCCGGCTTGTTGCAGATCCCGACAAGCACCATCGCTTCCCCGAGTTGCCCTACCTGACGGTCCGCCTGGCCTTTGTCGCGTGCGATCATTTCAATGCCGACACCGGGCTTGCCATGATCCGGACCGATCATCAGGCATTTTACCGTCGCATTTTCCTGCATGAGACCATTTCACCGGAGCCGCGGGGCTTTCCGGGCTGGCCCACCAAAAAGGCGGTCCTGATGGCCACCGACGTCCGGCGGCAGCGGGATAAGGTGCTGGCACGCTTTCCGATCATGCGCTCCAGTGCGTTTGAGCGGCGCATGCTGTTTGAGCGCAGCACCTCGCGGCCGGCGGCCACGCGGCCGGTGCTGCTGACCTCGCCGCGGAACCTGGATGTGACGGCCCCAGCATTCGGCTCTGCCTGCTAAAGCGCGATGAGATTTGGATGAATCGTCATCGCGCTTTAGCTTGTTGTTTACGCATGATCTTTCCGGAAAACCGCTTCGCACTTTTCCGGATCATGCTTTAGGACCATCCACACCTTCGATTCGGCCCAAATTTCCAGCAAAAGCCGGCGGGTTTGCCGACCGACGCGGCTTGCCTTCACCCTCGCGCCACATTTACAACTCATTAACCATGCCGGTTGCTTTTCGCTGGTTGGGGGCATTTGACCGGCTGTGGCAAGGTTCCGTCAAGGTTGACGGAACGTTCGCTTAACCAACCCCCTGTAGACCGGACAGCAGTGGACTAACGTGAGCGTGGAGGCTCCGGAATGAAACATCCTATGCGTATCCTCCAGGGATTGAAGCTGGCCGCGGTGCTCGCCGTCGCGCTGTCGATGGGCGCCTGCGCCAACAAGAATGCTGCGACGGATGCGATGGCCAATGCGGCGACGCCCGGCAGCCAGCAGGATTTCGTCGTCAACGTGGGCGACCGCGTGTTCTTCGAAAGCGACCAGACTGATCTGACCCCGCAGGCGATCGTGACCCTGGAGAAGCAGGCGCAGTGGCTCCAGACCTATCCGCGCTACAGCTTCACCATCGAAGGTCATGCCGACGAGCGCGGCACCCGCGAATACAACATCGCGCTCGGCGCCCGCCGTGCCCAGTCGGTGCGCTCGTTCCTCGCCTCGCGCGGCATCGATCCGAATCGCATGCGCACGATCTCCTACGGCAAGGAGCGGCCGGTGGCCGTCTGTAACGACATCTCCTGCTGGTCGCAGAACCGCCGCGCCGTCACTGTCTTGAACGCGAGCTCCTGACGTCCGGTCAGGTGCCGTTCAGCTTCGGAATTGGATGATGCCGGCGCCCTCTCGGGCGCCGGTTTCGTTTCAGCATTCTGTGACTTAAAACCCCTTGGTACCAGTCACATTTTTGGCGTACTCCACTTCAATGTGTGGCGCGTCGAATGTTCCGTCGCAGGCCATTCGCTTTTGTCGTCAGGGCAAGATGTCATCCAGATTTAAGGTCTTTACCGGCACCGTGGCGACCGCCGCGCTGCTTTCTTTGGGGTCGCCCGCACTTGCGCAATCGGTCTTCGCGCAGTCGGATGATGCCGACCCGGAGATGCGGATCGAGCGGCTGGAGAACCAGCTGCGCCAGCTCACCGGCCAGAACGAGGAGCTGCAATACCGCAACCGGCAGCTCGAAGAGCGGCTGCGGGCGCTCGAGGGCGGCGCGCAAGGCGCGCCCGGACAGGCACCCAACGTCGCGGCGATGCCGCCCGCGCAGGTGGCACCAAGTCAGATTGCGCCCGGCTATCGCCAGCCGCCGCAACAGCCGGCCGTGCAGCCGACCTACGAGCAGCCGCAGATCGCCGCGCCTGCGCCGATCGTTCAGGAGCAGCCGGCGCCCGGCGCACCCGGCACGCGCCGCCGCGGCGATGCCTTCGACCCGAGCCAGAACCCGAACGCGCCGGGCGCACCGCGCGCGCTCGGCGGCGGCCAGCAGCCGATGCCGGCAGGAACTCCGAGCGGGGCACCCGGCGGCCGTGGCGCCGGCGAGCCGCTCGATCTCGCCAATACCAGCCCCCGCTACCAGCAAGGTGTGCCGCCAGCCGCGCAGCCCGGCTATCCGCCGGCCCAACCCGGCTATCCCGCGCCATCGGGCGGCACTGGCCTGACGACGCTACCGCCCTCGGCGACGGCGCGCGACGAGTTCGACCTCGGCATCGGCTACATGCAGCGCAAGGACTATGCGCTTGCCGAGCAGACCATGAAGAACTTTGCGCAGAAATTTCCGAGCGACCCGCTCGTCGGAGACGCGCAATACTGGCTCGGCGAGAGCTACTTCCAGCGCCAGCAATATCGCGACTCCGCGGAGGCCTTCCTCGCCGTGACCACCAAATACGAAAAATCGGCCAAGGCGCCGGATGCGCTGCTGCGGCTCGGCCAGTCGCTCGCCGCGCTGAAGGAGAAGGAGGCCGCCTGCGCCGCCTTCGGCGAGATCGGCCGCAAATATCCGCGTGCCTCCGCCGGCGTCAAAGTCGCGGTCGACCGCGAACAGAAGCGGGTGAAGTGCTGACGTCCGGGGTCCTGACAACGCGGATGGTGCTGCGCTAGACATCGGAACCATCCGCCGGCGACTGTCAGGGCCGCGTCATGTCAGACGACGACAATTCTCCCATCTCGGCGCGCGAGGCGAGGCGGCTCTTCGCCGGCCTGAAGGCTGCGCCGGCGCTGGTGCTCGCGGTCTCCGGCGGGCCCGACTCGGTCGCGCTGATGTGGCTTGCCGCCCGCTGGCAGCGCAGCCTCGCGCGCGGCCCGCAACTCACCGTCGTCACCGTCGACCACGGCCTGCGCCCCGAGGCAGCCCGCGAGGCACGCGAGGTCAAGCGGCTCGCGAACCAGCTCGGATTGCCGCATCGGACCCTGCACTGGCGTGGCGCAAAGCCGAAGACAGGCCTGCCTGCCGCTGCGCGCGAGGCGCGTTACCGCCTGCTGGCAGAGGCCGCACGTGCCGCCGGTGCGAGCCATGTGCTGACGGCCCACACCCGCGACGACCAGGCCGAGACCCTGTTGATGCGCCTCTTCCGCGGCAGCGGGCTGGCCGGGCTGTCGGCCATGGCGCCCCTCAGCGAGCGCGACGGAATCGTGCTGGCGCGTCCGCTGCTCGATGTTCCGAAATCGCAGCTGATCGCGACCTTGAGGCGGGCGAAGGTCGGCTTTGTCGAGGACCCCACCAACCGGGACACTGCCTTCACCCGGCCGCGGCTGCGCGCGCTGCTGCCGCTTCTCGCGGCCGAGGGCGGCGATGCCCGCAATCTGGCGCGGCTCGCGGCAAGGCTGGCGCGGGCAAATGCGGCGGTCGAGGTGCTGGCCGACGGCGCCGAGCGCTTCCTCCGTCTGCGGGATCGCGGCGGTGCGCCGCAGGCGGACGTCCGAAGCTTCGAGGCCTCGGCCTTTGCCGCCCTGCCGGAGGAGGTCCGGCTGCGGCTCCTGCTGCGGGCCATCAATGCGCTCGGACATGAAGGACCGGCGGAACTCGGGAAGGTCGAAACCCTGCTGTCCGCATTGGACGAGGCCATTGCCGCAAGTCTCGATGCCCGCGCCACTGGCCGGCCGGTCCTGAAGCAAACCCTCGCGGGAGCCTTGATCAGCCTCGCCGGCGGGCGTATCCAAATCGCACCGGCGCCGGCAAGGCGCCGTGGGAGTGGATGAGCTCGGGACTGGGGCGGATCATGACACCAGCCATTTCGGCCCCGCGCCATCAGAACACCTTAACCAGGCAGGAAAAACCCCGCTCCGGGCGCCATTATTTCAGCGGGAATCGCTCTAAGATGGGCTAAATAGTCCCATCTCATTCCCTTGGCAGCGACCCGGACGGCACCTAAATTGTATGCGTCTAACCGAGAGGATTCCTTGGGGATTTTCTCTAGCTTGCCCAAGTAGCTCCTGAAGGACCAGGCCGCGATCCGCGCGACCACGAAGGAAGATCGATGAACGCCAATCTGCGCAATTTCGCCCTCTGGGTCATCATTGTTTTGCTGCTGTTGGCGTTGTTCACGCTCTTCCAGAATCCGGGTCAGCGGGCGTCCTCGCAGGACATCGCCTTCTCCCAGCTGCTGAGCGAAGTTGATCGCGGCAATGTCCGCGACGTCGTGATCCAGGGCCCGGACATCCACGGCACCTTCACCAACGGCTCGAGCTTCCAGACCTATGCGCCGAACGATCCGACGCTGGTGAAGCGGCTCTACGACAGCAAGGTGCAGATCACCGCGAAGCCGCCGGGCGACAACGTGCCCTGGTTCGTCTCGCTGCTGGTCTCCTGGCTGCCCTTCATCGCGCTGATCGGCGTCTGGATCTTCCTGTCGCGGCAGATGCAGGGCGGCGCCGGCAAGGCGATGGGCTTCGGCAAGTCGCGCGCGAAGATGCTGACCGAAGCGCATGGCCGCGTCACCTTCGAGGACGTCGCCGGCGTGGATGAGGCCAAGCAGGATCTGCAGGAGATCGTCGAATTCCTGCGCGACCCCGGCAAATTCCAGCGCCTCGGCGGCCGCATCCCGCGCGGCGTGCTGCTGGTCGGCCCGCCCGGCACCGGTAAGACCCTGATCGCGCGTGCGGTCGCGGGTGAAGCCAACGTGCCGTTCTTCACCATTTCCGGTTCGGATTTCGTCGAGATGTTCGTCGGCGTCGGCGCGAGCCGCGTCCGCGACATGTTCGAGCAGGCCAAGAAGAACGCGCCCTGCATCATCTTCATCGACGAGATCGACGCTGTCGGTCGTCACCGCGGCGCCGGCCTCGGCGGCGGCAACGACGAGCGCGAGCAGACGCTGAACCAGCTGCTGGTCGAGATGGACGGCTTCGAGGCCAACGAGGGCGTGATCCTGATCGCCGCGACCAACCGTCCTGACGTGCTCGATCCCGCGCTGCTGCGGCCGGGCCGCTTCGACCGCCAGGTCGTTGTGCCCAATCCCGATGTCGTTGGCCGCGAGCAGATCCTCAAGGTTCACGTCCGCAAGGTGCCGCTGGCCCCCGATATCAACCTCAAGACCATCGCGCGCGGCACGCCGGGCTTCTCCGGTGCCGACCTGATGAACCTCGTCAACGAGGCTGCGCTCACCGCCGCCCGCCGCAACAAACGGATGGTGACGCAGGCCGAGTTCGAGGAGGCCAAGGACAAGGTGATGATGGGCGCCGAGCGCAAGTCGCTCGTCATGACCGAAGAAGAGAAGCTCTTGACGGCCTATCACGAGGGCGGCCACGCCATCGTCGGTCTCAACGTGCCCGCGACCGATCCGATCCACAAGGCGACCATCATTCCGCGCGGCCGTGCGCTCGGTATGGTCATGCAGCTGCCCGAGCGCGACAAGCTGTCGATGTCGCTGGAGCAGATGACCTCGCGCCTTGCCATCATGATGGGCGGCCGCGTCGCCGAAGAGCTGATCTTCGGCCGCGAGAAGGTGACCTCGGGCGCCGCCTCCGACATCGAGCAGGCCACGCGCCTTGCCCGCATGATGGTGACGCGCTGGGGCCTGTCGGAGGAACTCGGCACCGTCTCCTATGGCGAGAACCAGGACGAGGTCTTCCTCGGCATGTCGGTGTCGCGCACGCAGAACGCATCCGAAGCCACCGTTCAGAAGATCGATTCCGAGATCAAACGCCTGGTCGAGGAAGGCTACAAGGAAGCGACCCGCATCCTCACCGAGAAGCGCGCCGATCTCGAGACGCTGGCCAAGGGCCTGCTCGAGTTCGAGACGCTGACCGGCGAGGAGATCGTCGACTTGCTCAGGGGCAAGAAGCCGAACCGCGAGTCCGTGCTCGAGCCGACCACGCCGCGCGCCTCCGCCGTGCCCCCGGCCGGCAAGCCGCGCCCGCGTCCGGATCCGGATCCTGGCCTCGAGCCACAGCCGCAGGCCTGATCGAGAAGCGGCAGATCGAAATGAAGAACGCGGCGGAAACGCCGCGTTTTTTTGTTGGGTAGCCAGCTGGGCGCAGCAAGCCAGCGTGTGAGGCCTGAAGCGGGGGGCAGAAGCGCACCGTGCTCGGGGCAAATGCGCCAAACACTAAAGAAGAACTTAATGCTTGCGGCCTATTTTGGCCCGCTATGACTGATCAAGCCGTCTACAGCGCGGTTCAACCGTTTTCGGCACGTGCCGTGCTCCCCTGGGGCGTGGGGCTCAGCCTCTACACCGTGTTGCTGGCGCTCGGCCCGCGATTGCTCGGCGATCCCGACAGCTATTCCCACATCGAGCTCGGACGCTGGATCATCGCGCACGGCACCTTGCCGACGAGCGACCTGTTTTCCTTTTCGAAGCACGGCGCGCCCTGGATCACCTTCGAATGGCTATCCGAGGTCATCTATGCCGCCGTCTACGCGCTGGCCGGCTGGCCGGCCGTCGTCGCGATCGCGGCTGCGGCGATCGCGCTCGCCTTTGGCCTGCTCACGTTCTTCCTGCTGCGGGAGCTTTCCCCGGCCCTGACTGTGCTGATGGTGATCGCGGCCATCGTCCTGCTGGCGCCGCACATGCTGGCGCGGCCGCACGTCCTCGTGTTGCCGGTGATGGTGATCTGGGCGGCTGCCCTGGTGCGCTGCATGGATCGCAGCTCGCCTCCGCCATATTGGGCTCTGCCGCTGCTGGTGCTGTGGGCCAATCTGCACGGCAGCGGCATGCTGGCGCTTGGGCTGATTGGCCCGGCGGTGCTCGAGGCGCTGCTGCGTGAGAAGCGAAGCGAATGGCTGCACGTGTTGCTGCGGTGGCTGCCATTCACGGCACTGGCGGTCGTAGCGTCCTGCCTGACGCCGCACGGGCCGGAACCATTGTTGATGCCGCTGACGACGCTGGCCGCAGGTCCCGCGCTCGCCTGGATCTCGGAATGGCGGCCGCAGGATTTCAGCCATAGCGGTGGCTTCGAATTGCTGCTGCTGGCTGGCATCTTTGCGCTCTCGCGCGGCGTGACACTGCCGGTCGTTCGGGTCCTGGTGGTGATCGGCTTGCTCCATTTCGCGCTGGCGCAAATCCGCAATGCGGATTTGCTGGCTATGCTGGCGCCGCTTTATCTGGCGGCCCCGCTGGGGCGGACGTTCGGCGGACCGACCGGGATCGATGCGGCCGGCCGCTCGCGCGGCCTCAATCTGGCCGCGCTCGGTGTCTTGGTCGCGATGAGCGGGGCGGCGCTGGCGCGGGACATCCGGCCGGCTCCGGCCATCACCCCGCAGGCTGCCATCGCTCAGGCCGACCTGGCCGGGACGGGACGCGTGCTCAACGATTACGCCTTCGGCGGCTATTTGATCTTTGCCGGCATTCCCACCTTTATCGATGGCCGCTCCGAACTGTACGGCGGGCCGTTCATCGACCGCTACAATCGCGCCCTGGCGCTGATCGACCTCGGAGATTTCCTCAGATTGCTCGACGAATACAACATCGACGCGACACTGCTCGCACCGCAAACGCCCGCGATAGCGATGCTCGACCGACTGCCCCAGTGGCAGCGCGTCTACAGCGACGATGTGGCGGTCGTTCACAAGCGGCGAGATACGCCGCGACAATAAGTCGGGCGCCAAGGCGACACATCGGCCCTCGATCGACCCGCTGCCGAAGACCTCTTCGAGGGACGCGTGCCAATTCAGGTTCGAAGTGAGCGGCGGGAAGAGCTCGCTCGTGCGCCGGGTCACTCGTTGATGGTGTGGATCGCCTGTGTCGACGCCGTCGCGTCGCGATCGAAGCCGATTCGTGCCTGCACCACGTAGAGCGGGCGGCGTTTCACCTCGGCATGGATGCGGCCGACATAGAGCCCAACGATGCCCGTCATCAGCATGTTGATGCCGCACAGCAGCGACATGAGGACGATCGTCGAAGACCAGCCGGTCACGAGATGGCTGTCCTTGCTGAGCCACAACAGAATCACCCAGCCGCCGTAGAGCAGCGCAAGGGCCGAGACCGTCAAGCCGCACCAGATCGCCAGCCGCAGCGGCAGATCGGAAAAGCCGAGCGCGGCGTTCACCGCCAGGCGGATCATCTTGAACAGCGGGTATTTGGTTTCGCCCGCGGCGCGCTCGAGGCGGTGGAAGGCGACCTCGGCCTGCCGGAAGCCGAGCCAGGCGATCATGCCGCGCACGAAGCGATCCTGCTCCGGCATCTGCCTGAGCGCGTCGAGCACCTTGCGGTCGATCAAGCGGAAGTCGCCGACATCCGCAGGGATGCCGACGGAGGACATCCTGCCGAGCAGCCGGTAGAACAGATGCGCGGTCGCGCGCTTGAAGCGGCTTTCGCCCTCGCGCGAGAGGCGGCGGGCGTGGACGATGTCGTTGCCCTCCTTCCACTTTGCGATCAACTGCTCGATCACCTCGGGCGGGTCCTGCAGATCGGCGTCCATGACGATGATGGCGTCGCCTTGCGCGGCGTCCATGCCGGCGGTGATGGCGATCTGATGGCCGAAGTTGCGCGACAGGCCGAGGTAGCGAAAGCGCGTGTCGCGCACGGCGAGCGCTCGCAGCACGATCGAGCTGGAATCGCTGCTGCCGTCGTCGACGAAGATCGCTTCCGCCGGCCCGTCGAGCTTGGACATGACCTGGTCGAGCCGGCGCAGCAGGACCGGCAGCACCGCTTCCTCGTTGAATACGGGAATGACGAGGCTGTAGCGGATCGATCTGGAATTGGCCGCCATGCGAAGGAGTCCCGCTGGGTTGGAGGGGCGCAAGTCTATGAGCAGGTGGTTAAGGTCGCCTTTCTCAGGACTTGCGGCGAATCCTGTAGAGGACAAACCGATCCGAGGTCTCCAATATCTCCAGCAGATCCGGCAGCGGATTTGCGGCCCGCGGTCCCAGCACATAGAGGTAGTCGAAATCCCGGTACCAGGTGAGGACAAAGCGCGGCGAGTCCGCCGGCGGGCGGCCCGTTGCAATCGCGGTGAGCAGGCCTGAGGACACCAGTCCGCCATCCGGAGTGGCGAGCTGGCGCACGGCCTCGACGGCCCGAACAGGTTGCTTGCCCGCTTCCGTGAAGAGATTGGGCACGAAGGCGTTGGCATAGTGCACCGCCAGCGTTGGCGCATAATACATCGGATACGCAGTGAGGTCGGCGAAGGGCGGATCGCCAGCTTCGTCCGCATTGCTGACGAGAACGCGCGAGCCGCGTTCGATCTTGCGGAACGACTCGATGGTGGCTGCGTAGTCAGCGCGGTAGGGCAGCCACACTGTGAAGACAACGGCGAGATTGATCAGTGTGATGCCGCTGATCGCAGCGAGCGCGCCCATTCTCCACGCCCGGCTCGGCAACGACAGCGAGCAGAACGCCGGCAGGATCAGCCCCGCAGCAGGAATCACGCGGAGGTCGGCAAACGAGGTCCCGAACAGCCTGGAGGGAATGGCCACGTACAGGAGCGCAAGACCGAGCGCGATCCAGATCCCGGGCGGCTCGAGCCTGAGAACGCCGCGCCTTGCGGCGAACAGCAGCGCGGTCATCATCGTCAGCCCGGTCACCGCCGCGGCCGTCAGATTGTAGCCGTTCATGATGCGGAGCGGCCAGACCGGCTTGAATGCGAGGAACCAATCGTTGCCTTGGCTTCCGATCGCGCCTGCCGTGACATGCATGATCGAAAGCAGCGCAAGCGCCGGCAGGGCCAGCGCGCCGAGCCGCGCGGCCACGACGGGATGCGTGGTCTGCCCTTGGCGGATGCGCGACAGCTCGACAAGGCCCAGCACTGCGCCGTAGACGCCGAGCGAAAAGAAATGCCCCACATAGAGCGCGGCGACGAAGGCCGAATGGGCGGCGAAGCGCAGCGGCCAGGCGCTTTCGGCCAGCATCAGGTAGACGGCCATGCCCCAGAGCGCGAGACCGATCCCGAACTCGAAATTCACAAAACCCCAGCTGAACGGCAGGCAATAGAGGAAAGCGAGCGCGGCGAAGCCGGCGAGATGGATGCGCTTTTTCCGGACCCATTCGAGCAGAAGCGCGCCGGTGACGATCAGGACCTGGCTCAGCAGGAGAAACAGCCGAGTGGCGTCCTCGACGCTCATCAGCCGCGCCAGCTGCGGGACCATCAGGTCCATTCCGAGGTTGGGATAGAAGGCCCAGGTCACCTCGTAATACGGATTGGCACCCGGTGTGCCGTTCTGGCTCAGGACGTACATGCGCGCGAGGTGATTGGGATAATCGACCATCGCGGGAATGGGTGTCAGCAGCACCGGGAGAAACGAGACCGCCGCCAGCAGCGCAAGAACGATGGTCGCCACGATTCGGTCCGGGTCGGGACGCGCCGGATTTTTCGGGGGCGGCTGGCTGGTGGGAACCATCTGATGGAGCAGCTGAGGCCGGAGACGAGCGTCCTCACTTCGAAGGCGCCGCCGCGCCGTCTGCGGTGTCGCGCACGTGGATGACGGCGACGTCGTCCGCGTAGATCCGCTTCCAGCCCTTGAGCTGGTCGAGGATCTGCGGCCCCGGCGCGTCGGCGACCAATAGCGTCGCGTCGATCTTGTACTCGTCCAGAAGGCGCGGCAGCAGCTCGGGCTTCCTGCCTTCCGTCGCCTCGAAGAAGTCCATGACGAACTTCTCGCCATACAGTTCGGCGCGGCCGTCGACGAAAACGGGAATATCGCGCGAGATCAGATAGCCGCCGAACTGGTAGGCGTTGAAGATGCGCTGTACCTTGCGTCGCTCGAGCAGGTCGACCGCCGCAACCGGCGTCTGCCTCATCGTGAAGGTGAAGCGGTGATGCCCCATATAGAGCGACGTCGACGTCCAGCCTGCCGCCACGATCATCAGCGCGGCAAGCGCGGTGACAGTGCGGGCCGGCCAGCGGTCGGCACCGGTGGCGTCAGGCGTCCGGCGCGGGAACATCTCGCCGAGCGGCCTTGCCAGCACCAGCGGCACCAGGAACGCAAATGCCTCGATGCTCCTGACATGGGTCAGCGCGCTCCAGGTCAGGAACAGGATCAGGAAGATCCGGGGCGCCGACAGCACCAGGCCGCGATAATAGCCGAATGCGATCAGGGCGAGCAGGGCGCCCTCGAACGGGGTGAACGTGGCGAAGTTCGCCGGCATCCATTCGCAGATCAGCGACAGCAGCTCGCCGAGTCTGAGGACGTTGCTCGCGCCCTGCAGCGTCCGCCATCCGTACGGCGTGCAGCAGCTCGCGATCAGCGCGCCGATTCCGAACAGCACCCAGCGCATGAACAGCGAAAGACGCCGTCCCTTCTCGGCGTGCTCGACCGCTTCGAGCGAGATCGGACCGACCAGCGCGAGGCCCAGCACGAAGCCGCCATGCAGGTTCGCCCAGAGCGCCATCAGCGGCAGCCAGGTCCAGGACGGCGCGCTCTTGCGATCGGCAGCTGCCATCAACAAGCCGACCCACGCCACCATGACGGGCAGCGCCAGAATACGTGCCAGCACGTGATGGATCGACAGCAGCAGCGCCAGCGTCGCGAACAGTACCGCGCGCGGTGCCTCGATCTGCGCGTCGAGCAGATGGACGAAGATTGCGACCGCGAGCGCGAGAGCGACTGCGGTGAGGATGACGGGACCTGCCCAGCCCCATTGCGCATGGGAGAAGGCGAACGCGACCTGCGACAGCCACGACGTCGATATCCACGGCGCGCCCATTCGCGTGAAGGAATAGAAGTCGGTGGTTGGCATGGCGCCGTGATCGAGGATCCATTGCCCGATCTTGATCTGCCAGAACGAGTCGGAATCCTGAAGCAGGCTATCGCCGAGAAAAAGGAAGAACAGATAGGCGCCGGCGCCGACGCACAGCGGCACCAGGGCCCGCGTGCGGCTCTGCACGGCGATGCTGTTGGCGAAGGAGAGGGACATGCCGTCTCGTTGTCCTGCTTGTTCTTGTCGAGCTGACCGAGCGGACGACATTGGAGCATGGGCGCTCATAACTTCGGGTAAACCGGCTGCGCCAGGCAGATTCAAAGTCTCGACAATTTAATGGACTGTTTTGGATTTCGATTTACCATCGGCGAATACACGCAAACCGCTCGGTGTTTACGCAGTCGAATTAACCGCGGCGCAATTCTTTGCCTCTAGGTTCGGTTCCATGGTCGGGCGGCGCTGGGAAGCCGAAAAGACCGGATCAGTTGTAAGCCTCGTGTACTCATTTGGAGCACTCTATGAAGAACCTCGTTGCGCGTTTCGTGAAGGATGAATCCGGCGCCACCGCCATTGAATACGGCCTGATCGCTGCCGGCATTGCGCTGGCGATCATCACCGTCGTCAACCAGCTCGGCGGCACGCTGAACACCAAATTCACCTCGATCCAGTCCAGCCTGAAGTAAGCTGGCGGACCATCAAGTTTCGAGAGCCCCGTCCTGGACGGGGCTCTTTTCTTTTTGGCGAATGATTCAAAGTCGCTGCCGCTACGCAAACTGTGGTGACGGCTGGTGCAGCGTCATTCGGCGAGGCTGACCTGCCAGACCGCCGACGCGGCAGGCGCGCCGGAAATCCGTGACGCGCCGTGCAGCCAACGAACAAAGAGCTTCACCGCCCAGATCGATGCTGCAGCGACGGCGATGCCGCCGACGACGTCAATGACGTAGTGCGCGCCGATCACCGGCGTCGACGCGATCATCAGGAGGTTCAGGGCGGCTGCGATGATGCCGATGCCGCGCACCGGCCACAGCGCCCACATATAGAGCACCGCGGAGGCGGCGTGAAAGCTTGGAAACGAGACGATGCCGGAGAGGAAGAACAGGCGGAGCTCGTGCAGGCTGCCGTCACGAAGTGCGAGAATGTCGCGCAACTGCCCGGCGTAAACGGCGGTGTTGATTTCAGGCAGATGCGCGGCAGGCAGTTGCAGCGCGTAATAGGTGCCGATCGCCGGCACCACGGCGGAGATTGCGATGGTCACCGCAAGCGCGAGGCTCGTCGCAAGCATGAACGATTGCAGGCGCACATAGCGGCCCGTCAACGCCAGCACGACGGGAACGCCGAGCAGTGGCAGCTTGATCAGCCCGTAGCCGCGCGCGAAGATGGTCGCGAGCCAGGGATGATCGTTGACGTATCGCGCGATCGCTTCGGGATCGAGACCGAGCGCGCGGTCGATCGCAAGCAGCGCTTGGTCCTGGAGCGGCCAGCTCAGCTTGCCCGCGACGTAGCTGAGCGGTCCGACGATGGCGCAGGTGAGAATGACCTGCCCGATCGCACCGAGCGAAAACACCAGCTTCGGATCCGCAAGCTCCGCTTTGACGATCCGATGGCCATAGGCGACCGCGAGCAGGAATGCGGCGATCGCCAACGTCACGCCGTAAGCAACCGGCTCGAGGCTCAGGTCTGCCCAAGGCAGGCCGATCGCCAGCAGTCCGCCCATGGCCGCGATCGGAAGCCAGTTCAGATGGAAAAGCTGCCAGGCGGTCCGGGCGTCCGTGTCGACCATGCTGCACCGAGGTGAGATCGCAGTATCCCGTACAGTCGCGGCGCAGTCTTAAGATCGCGGTAACAATCGTGGTTAGCCGTCACCAACCAAGTCGCCGTTATTTTGGGGTGAAGTCCCGCCTCCTTGAGAGACGCTCCACGCATTTCCCATCTTGTCATTCACTCTGAATAGTTGTTCAGTCCTTGCGGGGCGATTTGCATCTTTTGACGTGACGAAGCGTTCGGCCGCAGGGCGTGTGGCTGGCGTGTGGGACAGGAAGCGCGCCATGGTTTATCGGCGGACGCATCAAGTGGTTAAGCGCCTTGCGGCGCGGCGCAGCGCGATTCTGGCGGCGGCGCGGGAAGCAGCGGCGGAAGGCGGAATGGCGGCGGTGCAGATCGCGCCGGTCGCGGTCCGGGCCAATGTCGCAGCCGGCACGGTGTACCGTTACTTTCCCTCCAAGGCCGAGCTGATCTCCGAACTCATTGCCGAGGTCTCTCGCGACGAGCTCGCGGCGATCCGCCGGGCGGCCGACGCCGCGCCGGGACCGTCCTCGGCGCTGGCGGCCGCCGTGACCACCGTGGCGGTCCATACGCTGTCGCAGCGGCGGCTGGCCTGGGGCATCCTGGCCGAGCCCGTCGATGTCGATGTCAGCGCCTCCAGGCTGGCCAGCCGACGCGAGATCGCCGGCGAGATCGCGAGCCGCATCGACGCCGCCGTGAGGGCCGGTCACCTGCCGGCGCAGGACACTGCGCTCGCCGCCACCGCGCTGCTGGGAGCGCTGCATGAGGCTCTGGTCGGGCCGCTTGCGCCCGACAATCTCGGAGATCCCGTCAAGATGCGCGATGCGGTGCAGACCGTGACGCTGCTGGCGCTGCGCGCCGTCGGCGTCATGGACGCCCGCGCCCGCGGCCTGGTGGTGCAGCAGACGCTACTGCCGACGACGAAGGCGCTGGTTGGGGCGTAAAATCGCGCCGCGGTCGAGGCGACGCCCTGATCGCGCTCAGGTCATTGCCTGAGCGTGCCTTTTCGCGAAATCCCAGCGAGCCCGCCAGTCCGGCCAGGCTACTGTGCATGGGGTTGTTTTTCGACTTTTTGTTTTGGCCGCGCTGGCGGGCCTACATATCCGCGTCGCCCCCGGGGCCGACCGAGGCGATGCGCACCATGTTGGTGGTGCCGGGAATGCCGAGCGGCACGCCGGCGACGATGATCACGCGCTGGCCCGCGCGGACGAAGCCATCGCGGAACGCAATCTGGCCGGCGCGGCCCACCATGTCGTCCTGGTCGCGCGCGTCCTCCGCCACGACGCAATGCACGCCCCACACCACCGCGAGGCGGCGCCCCGCCGTGATGTTCGGCGTGATCGCCACGATCGGCGGCTTGGGCCGCTCGCGTGCGACCCGCACGGCGGTCGAGCCCGATGAGGTCCAGCAGATCAAAGCGGGCAGGTCCAGGGTTTCCGCCATCACGCGCGCGGCGTCTGCGATGGCATCGCCGACGGTCGATTCGGGGTCCGGCCGCTGGGCCATGATCACCGAGCGGTAGGTCGGGTCGCGCTCGACCTCCTCGCCGATGCGGTTCATGGTCGAGACCGCCTCGACCGGGAATTTGCCGGCCGCCGATTCCGCCGACAGCATGATGGCGTCGGCGCCCTCATAGACGGCGGTGGCGACGTCCGAGACCTCGGCGCGGGTCGGCACCGGCGACTGAATCATCGATTCCAGCATCTGGGTCGCGATCACCACCGGCTTGCCGGCGCGGCGCGCCATCCGCGTCATCTGCTTCTGCAGGCTCGGCACGCGCTCGAGCGGCAGCTCGACGCCGAGGTCGCCGCGCGCCACCATCAGCGCATCCGATGCCTCGATGATGTCGGCGAGGCGGTCGATCGCCTGCGGCTTCTCGATCTTGGCCATGACCGCGGCGCGGCCGCGGATCATCCTCTTGGCCTCGAGCACGTCCTCGGCGCGCTGCACGAAGGACAGCGCGATCCAGTCGACGCCGGTGACGAGGGCCGCCTCGAGGTCGGCGCGGTCCTTCGGCGTCATCGCCGAGACCGGCAGGTCGGTGTCGGGCAGGCTGACGCCCTTGCGGTCGCTCATCTTGCCGCCGACCACGACGCGGGTCACCGCATGCTCTTTCGAGGTCTCCTCCGCGATCAGCCGCACCTTGCCGTCGTCGAGCAGCAGCGCATGGCCCGGCCGCAGTGCGGCCAGGATCTCCGGATGCGGGAGGTGGACGCGCGTGGCATCGCCGGGCGTCTTGTCGGAATCCAGCGTGAAGGTCTGCCCGTTCTGGAGCTGGACCGCGCCGTCGGCGAAGGCGCCCAGTCTCAGCTTCGGTCCCTGAAGATCGACCAGGATGCCGATCGGCCGGCCATAGCTGCTCTCGACGTTGCGGATCGTCGCCACCAGCTCCCGCATCTTGTCATGCGGGGTGTGGCTCATGTTGATGCGGAACAGGTCGGCGCCGGCCTCGAACAGGCGGCGGATCATCGCGAGGTCTGAAGAGGCGGGGCCCAGGGTCGCGAGAATCTTGATACGGCGAAGACGCCTCATGGCTTATTTCCAGACGGGGGCGGGGGCGCCGGCGGAAGGCCGGGCGCGGCGGGGGGCGTACCACCGGGCGGACTATTGGGCAAACCCGGAACGCCGCCCGGGCCCACCGGCCCGGGCAGGCCAGGTACGCGTTGCTGCGCCGGCTGTTCGTTGGCGTCGGTCAGCTGCACCGTCCAGGCCCGCTGCTCACCGGTGTCGACCTCGAAATAGCCGGTTCGGTCATAGCCGCGCGCCAGGCAGTCCTCGGTGCCGCGGATGGTGAACTCCTTGTCGCGCGAGCACATGAAGGCCTGGCCGGACCACTCGCCGCCGCGGTCATAATCGACGGCGTAGATGTAGTAGTAGCGAGCGACCAGCGTGCCTCGCAGCAGCGTCTCACAGGAACGCGACGAGATGTTCCACCAGCCCTCGGTGGTCCAGCCCTCGGCGTCCTTGTAGCCGAGCGCAATGCCAACCCGGCTCGAAGTGTTGTTGCAGAGGCGGAAATCGGCGGAGGCCGGTCTGGCCCAGAGGCACAGCAGGGCAACCATCAGCACCGGGACCAACCGGGCGAGCAGGCGAAGCGGGAAGCGGGGAGATTCGGCAATCATTGTCGCGGAAGCTATACCAGATCATTGACGATTTGGCGTAGGGCCGGGGAACTGCCCCATAGCCGGGCTGTGGCCCGTTTGCGCCGCGATATGGCAAAATCTGTGACAGGACCCACCTGATCCCGTAAGGGTGACCGCCATCGGGACGGGCCTTAGGGAAGACAGCCATGGCAATCGACGACAAAACCAGAACGGAGCTCGAGGCGGCCGCTTTCCGGCGCCTGGTCGAGCATTTGCGGAGCCGGACGGACGTCCAGAACATCGACCTGATGAATCTGGCCGGCTTCTGCCGCAACTGCCTCTCCAACTGGCTCAAGGATGCCGCGGACGCCCAGGGCGTGCCCCTGAGCAAGGACGAGAGCCGGGAGGCCATCTACGGCATGCCCTACGAGACCTGGAAGGCAAAGTACCAGGGCACGGCCACGCCCGAGCAGCTCGAGGCGATGAAGAAGGTCCATCCCAACGGGCACTGACGCCTCGTCCCGCCGCTCTGAGTCGCACCACACAACAGCTTTCTTCGCGTCGGCGCAGGAAGGTGTGGGCGCGCTGTGGACGAGCGCGATGCTTGCTTGAACGCTGGGAGCGCCGACCCTAAGGGTCTACCCAGCACGCGCGGTGAGGGATGCCGGCGTCACCTCGTTTTGCCAGTTCCATTGGGAGTACCAAGATGGCCACCTCCGCCGCCGTCCGCGACGACGAGCCCGCGACGAAATTTGCCAAGGACCAGCTCAAATCCATCATCGAGCGCATCGAGCGGCTGGAGGAAGAGAAGAAGGCGATCTCCGACGACATCCGCGACGTCTATGCCGAGAGCAAGGGCAACGGCTACGACGTCAAGGCGCTGCGCACCATCGTGCGCCTGCGCAAGCAGGACCCCAACGAGCGCGCGGAGGCCGAGACCATTCTCGAGACCTACATGCAGGCGCTGGGGATGCTCTGAGGCGTTTTGCCTAGAGGCGTTGCAGCGCACCAAGCTTGGGCGAAATCTCGTCATCTGCTAGAGTGCTCGGTGAAGGGACCGAGCGATGGATGTGCCGGGACCAGAGCGCAGGCTTGCCGCAGTTCTCGCCGCAGACATGGTCGGCTTCAGCCGACTGATGGAGGTCGACGAGGCCGGCACACTTGCGCGCCTCAAGACCCATCGGGTCGAACTCATCGATCCCGCTATTACCAAGAATCGCGGTCGTATCATCAAGACGACCGGCGACGGGTTGCTGGTCGAATTCCACAGCGTCGTCGATGCCGTGCTGTGTGCCGCTGAGGTTCAGCATCGCATGGCGCGGCGCAACGCGGATGTGCCGCCGCCGCGGTGGATACAATTCCGCATCGGCATCAATCTCGGCGATGTCATCGTCGATCAGAACGACATTTTCGGCGATGGCGTCAACGTCGCGGCGCGGCTGGAGACGCTCGCCGAGCCCGGAGGCATCTGCGTCTCCAGCGCGGTTCGCGACCAGCTCGGCGAGCGCCTCGATGGCGTCGCATTCGAAGACATCGGCGAGCAGAACGTCAAGAACATCGCGCGCGCCATCCGCGTCTACCGGATCCGATTGGAGGATGTGCCGGCAAGCACGCCAGCCGGTGCGACGGCCGCCGCAAAGCCGACTGGCAAGTCGAAGAAGCCTTCGATCGCCGTGCTGCCGTTCGCCAATATGAGCGGCGATCCGGAGCAGGAGTTCTTCGCCGACGGTCTCACCGAGGACATCATCACCGAGCTTTCACGCTTCCACGATCTGCTGGTGATCTCGCGCAACTCGACCTTCGTGTACAAGGGAAAGTCGGTCAAGGTACAGGATGTTGGCCGCGAATTCGGTGTCGACTACGTCATCGAGGGAAGCGTGCGAAAGGCCGGGGATCGCGTCCGCGTCACCGTGCAGCTGATCGATGCGGAGACGGATCGGCACATCTGGGCCGAGCGTTACGATGGCGAGCTCAAGGACATCTTCGCCATCCAGGACGAGATGACCCGGGCGATCGCCGCCACGTTGCCCGGCCGCGTCGAGGCGGCGACGCACGATCGCGCGAACCGCAAGCCGACGGACAACATGGCGGCCTACGAATGCGTGCTGGCCGCGAAGGTCTTGCATCATCGCTCCAATCGCGAAGACAATGCGCGGGCGCAACTTCTGCTCGACCGGGCGCTCGAACTCGACGCGAGCTATGCGCACGCGCATGCGTGGAAGGCGTGCGTTCTGGGCCAGACCTGGGTCTATAATTGGTGCGCGGATCGCGACGCCACCTTCCAGCAGGTGGCTTCAGAGCTGGAAACCGCGCTGGTTCTCGACGACAATGACGCCGACGTCCACCGCATCCTCGCGGCACTCAATCTGAATCGCGACGACCATGATAAGGCCACTTACCATCAGGAACGCGCGCTCGCGCTCAACCCGAATTATGACCTCGTAGTGGTGCAGCAGGGCGAACTGCTGACCTGGCTGGGAAGACCGGAGGAGGGGATCGACTGGATCAAGAAGGCGATGCGGCTCAACCCGTATCACCCGGAACGATTCTGGAGCCATCTCGGGCGCGCCTATTACTGTGCCGAGAAATACGCCGAAGCCGCCGAAGCCCTCTCGCGGATCTCACGCCCCGATCACACCCATCATGCGTTCCTCGCCGGGATCTTCGCGCAGATGGGCAATGCCGTGGCTGCCGGCGCGCACGCGGCCGAAGTTCTCAAGCGTGAGCCGGCATTTTCCGTCGCCAATCATCTTTCCACCCAGCATTATAAGCGGGAGGTCGATCGTCAGCGCTATGAGGCAGGCCTCCTCCGGGCAGGCCTGCCTCCCTGATCTGGCGCACGGCGGAGACCGATTGCCGATCCATCGAGAGTGAGACTGTGACCGAGCCGATATTGCGGCGCGAGGTGAGCCGCGCCTTCGATGCCTTTCCGGCGCCAATGCGCCGGCGGCTCCTTCAGGTGCGCGATCTGATCTTTGCGACCGCCGCGGCGCATGAGGAGGTCGGCCGGCTCAGCGAAACGCTGAAATGGGGCGAGCCCGCCTATCTGACCGAAGAGACAGGCAGCGGCTCAACGATCAGGCTCGGCCGCCTGAAGGATTCCGATCACGCCGCCATTCTGTTCAACTGCAAGACGACACTGGTCGACACCTTTCGCGAGCGCTTTCCAGATCAGTTCGAGTACCGGCAGACCAGGGCGTTGCTGCTGCCGGTTGCGGGCAAATTGCCGAAGCGGGAGCTCGCCGTCTGCTTGTCGCTGGCGCTGACCTATCATCTGGATCGGCGGGGCAAAAAAGCGCGATAAGGCGGACTTGTAGCCCTGGTGGAGCGCAGCGAAATCCGGGGTCTCGCGCAGCACGCGCCGCTTTCCCGGGTTGCGCTTCGCTCCATCCGGGCTACGAGATTGATTTCTTGAAAATAGTAAGGGCTATCAGCGCAGCGCGGCGGTGCGCACGACGAACGAGGTCGTCTCGAGCTTTGCGGTCGCGCTGCCGGAGAAATTGTCGCAGGACAGGCCCTGCATCGGGTCGTCGGAGAAGCCCATCGCGATCACGGCCTTCGGCTTGACGAAATAGCCGCGCAGCGCAGCCAAATCGAGTTCGCCCATCAGCGTCACCGACATGGCGCGGCTGGCGCTCGGCGATAGCATCAGGATCTTGAGCCAGACGCTCTCGCCCTTGGCTGCGGAGAGGCGGGTCGCGGTTGCGATCCTGCCGTCGATGCTCTTGCCGACCACCGTGTTGATCTCCGTCGCCTGAGCCACGCTGCGGGACGTCGCGGCGGGGCGGGCCGTGCGCGGGATCGGCGCGGAGGCGGCGACGACATTGGCGCGATCGACGGGGGAGGCCGCGGGCGCGTAAGCCAGGGCCTGGAAGGCTGCGTTGGACACGCTCGCGGTTGGTTGCGGATCGGTGGTGGCGGCGAGTGCCTGGCGAGCCTTCAGTGCTGCGACCTGCACTGGCGTGGCCTGCTGCGGCGCAGCCGGGACATCATCCCAGAAGCCGCGGGCATTGATGATGTCGGCCGGGGTCTCCGGCTTTCCGTCAACAGGCTTGCCAGTCGGCGGCTTGTCAGCCACGGGCCCGGCCTTCGGCTTGGGCGGCGCAACGATCTGCGCATCGGCCGAAGCAAGCTGGAGGGTTGCGCCGATCTGCGGCTTGGCGCGCGGCGTCGGCACCGGCTCGGCGGGCTTAGCGGCGGCTGCGATGACGGTCGGCACCGCCGGCTTCGCGGCCGGGGCGGGCGCGCCCTCGTCATCCTCGTCGCTGGCGGCTGGAGCTGCCGACTTGCCCTTGAACAAGGCGGCGAAGAAATTCGGTTTGCTGCCGGCATCGTCGCCGCTGCCGCGCCGCTCGATCTCGGCCTTGGCGAGCTCATAGCCCTTGAGCGGCGTGCCGTCGGTTGGCAGATGCACCGTCTTGCCGTCCGGGAACACGCGCGCGAGCTGGTCATGCGTCATGCGCGGCCAGTGCCGGATGCTGCCGGTGTCGAGGTGCACGAAAGGCGAGCCGGAGGTCGGGTAGAAGCCGACGCCGCCGCGCTGCAGGCGCAGGCCGGCGAAGCGGATCTGCTCCAGCGGCACGCCCGGGATGTAGAAGTCCATCGCATGTCCCAGCATGTGCTGGCTGAAGCGCGCCACACCGGATGAGCGGCGGCGGAGCATGGCGTTGGTGGCGGGAGAGCGATAGGAGGAGATGATCTGGATCGGCTGCTTGCCGTCGACGTCGCGATAGACTTCCCAGAGGATGTCGAAGAGGCGACGGTCCATCACCGTCTCCTCCTGGGTGCGCCAGTCGCGCAGGAAGTGGTTGAGCTGCTTCAGCGCCGCTTCGTCGTAGCGCCCGTCGCGCTTGAAGGTGACGGTGAGATCTTCGCCGGAATGGGTATGGTGGAAGGAGAGCGTCTTGGTCTCGTTCAGCGCGGCGGCATCATGAACCGAACCGGCGGCCGCAAGCAGCAATGCAGCCGCGAGGCCGATCCGGGATCCGGCCTTCACGCCCGCATGGGACAACGACAGCACAGCGAATTGGCGTGCGAAACCAGTCAGCACGTATGAGCCCACCCAGTCGACGAGCGTTCAAATGGACTCTCCCGCCAACCCCGTTAGCAGCGCGAAAGAGGATGAACGCTTTCTTAAAGCGAGAAGGTTAATTCGAGGTTGACCTTCCCGCCCCCAAACCAAGTCAGACTACGATCCTAAACGGTTGACTGTGGCAAAAAAACGCCCGCTGCCCGAACGCAGGTTGGAGAATGGTTAACGTTAAACGGCCCCATCCAGAGGACAGGGCCGCTGATTTCATTGCAGAATTCTTGTGAACCAGGCGCTGAGCCGGGCTCAGCGGGTAAACACCCGCTGCGGACGACGGCCGACTGGCGCTGGCGGTTGGGTCGAGGCCGGCGCTCCGAACAGCCGCTCGAAGAAGTTTGGTCCAGACGAGCCGAAGCCGCCGCCATTGTTGGCCACCGCGACCCCTGATGGCAGCGTCGTCGCCGGGCGGGAATAGCTCGGCTGAGAATGGGCCACGACGGCCTCGAGGTCCTTGCCGCGGTTGTTCTTCAGGATGTTGAGCATGGTCGCGTCGCGGCCGTAAACGTCCTTGCGGAATTGCAGCTTGCCGGCATCGTCCACGAACGCGGTCTGATAGGTGATGTTGACCGGGATCGGCGTCGGGAATTTCAGGTCGATCTCGCTCTTGCCATACATGCTGCGCACGCGCTCGGGCGTGTACTTCTCGCTCGGCATGGTGATGTTGAGCAGCACGGACGCGTATTGATCCGGATTCTGCACTCGCATGCAGCCATGGCTGAAGGCGCGGTCTTCCTTGGCGAACAGGTTCTTGTCCGGCGTGTCGTGCTGATAGACCAGGAACTTGTTCGGGAAGTTGAAGCGGATGCGGCCGAGCGCGTTGGCTTCACCCGGCGGCTGCGAGATGTGCACCGAGCCGTCGCGGTTCTGTTCGAGCTTGAGGCCCATGCGCTGGAGCACGGTCGGGTCCTGCTGAAGCGCCGGCAGATATTCGTTGTAGACGATCGACGGCGGCACGTTCCAGGTCGGGTTGACCGTGATGTACTTCATCGTCTCGGTCAGCAGCGGGGTGGCGTGCTGCCCCGGCTTGCCGGTGACGACGCGGGTGGTCCAGACCTGCTGGCCGTGCTGCATCACTTTCAGCGTGTAGTCGGGAATGTTGAGGATGACATAGGCATCGCCCAGTGAAGGCGCGCCGAGATCGCGCGGCAGCCAGCGCCAGCGCTCCATGTTCACCAGCACGGTGTCGATCTGCTTATCGCGCTTCGGGGTGTTGAGCGCCTTGACCGTCTTGTCGTCGAGAATGCCGGTCGGCTTCATCTCGGCGCCGCTCTGGAATTTGCGCACGGCGTCTGCGACCGCTGCGTCATAGCGGGTGTCGCTGGCGTTCTCGGTGATACCGAGCTTGGCGCGGAGCTGCGGCACGCGCGGATCTTCCACCACCACCTCAGCCTGCTTCTTGCCGGCCGGGGTGTATTTCAGCGAAGGGCCCTCGGCGATCTCGATCACCGGGCCATTGCCCTGGCCGCGCAGCTCGGCGAGCTTGGCCTTCAGCGCCTTGTAGAGCTTGTGCGGCGGGTTGTAGCTGTCGAGCGCCGCGGAGGCATCCGCCGCGGTCGTGACCTTGGTCAGCACCTCGCTCGGATCGACCGGATGCTCGGGATAGAGGATGTCGGCGCTGACTTGCGACCAGTGCATGCGGCCGCTCTGGGCATGGCGCGCATAGTCGAACATGCTGGCGGTGAGCTTGAGCTCGGCATCCGCCAGCGCATCGGGGGTGGTGGCGGCGGCGAAATCCGGCACCGGATAGTCGGCGGGATTGAGGCCGTCGGACGCCGCGTCCTTCAGCCGCGCGATCACGCCCTTGGCCGCGGCGGTCAGGGCGCCGCCTTGGGTCCAGACCGGCGCGAAATCGCGGGCGCCGTAAAACTTCTCGACCGCCGCGCGCTCGTTCTTGCGGTCGAAATAGCGCGAGGCCTTGGCGCCGATGACGTCCTTGAGCTTGTCCGCGACCGGCTGGTCGGCGGCGGGCACGTTGCTCGCTGCCTTCACGGGCTCAGCGGCGGGAGCCGCTGCGGCAGCAGGTGCCGTGGGAGCGGCCGGCGTGACGGTGGCGGTGTCAGCCTTGGCGGGCTCGGTCTTGGCAGGCTCGGTCTTGGCGGGCTCGGTCTTCGCCGTCTCGCTCTTCGGCGCTTCGGGCGCGGGCGTGGTGGCGACGTCGGACGGCTTGGTCTCGACCTTGTCCGGTGCCGGCGCGGCGTCCGCCTTAATCGACTCCCTCGCAGTTTCCTTGCTGGAGTCCTGCACTGTGGCGGTGGTGTCGAGCTTGATGTCGGCCGCAGTCGGAGGCGGGACGTTGGCCGGCTCGGGGCGCGGGATCGCAGCTTCGATCGCAAGCTCTGCTGCGCTGCTGCGCGCCTGATCCTGCGCCAGGGCCGAGCTGGCCGACACCGTGAGGAAGGTCGCCGCGACCGTCATCAAGACACGGTCAAAGCCCGCACGGTGGTTCAAACAGTCACGCATTGTGTCGCACCCCTCGGGTGAGCTGTCCCCTCGTGGAACAGCTTCGTTATCGCCTATTGGTGAGTTTCGGCTAAACCGCGCCGGCCTCTCGAAAGTTGCACACCTGCACGCAACGATTCCTACGCAGACGATATACAGGCCCCGATTTTGCAGCCAGCGCTACCGGGAACAACTCACGACAAACTGACTTCAACGGAGCCTCTTGGCAACGGATTGTGCGCTTCTGCCACGCGCTTTTCCCTCTGTCTGTCACTTCCAAGTCACGGTTCAAATCGCAGTCGAATTCTGTCGTCATGCGAACGGCTTACGGGCGTCTCGCGCCGTTGCGCGAACCGCCGTTCGCACTGGGCTCAGTGCGTCTCCTCACCGCTTTTGCCGCCATGTCCGGGAACCCCCGCCTCGTCGAGTTTGCGGTACAGCGTTGACCGGCCGATTTTGAGCCGGCGAGCCACTTCGGACATCTGGCCGCGATAGTGCGAGATCGCGAAGCGGATGATCTCGTTCTCCATGTCTTCCAGCGAGCGGACATCCCCCGTCGCGGTGAGCAGGGCGAGAGTTCCTACGGCGGGGAGCGGAGCGATTGGTATTTCACTACCTGAGACCACAGAAGGCATTGGGGGCTCGAGCATCAGCGGCGCGGTCGGAATATCCGTGATGGGATGCGCCTGGGAGGCGAGCAGGGGGAAATCGCCGAGGCCGAGCTGGTCGGCGTCGCTCATCACCACCGCGCGGTAGACCGCGTTCTCGAGCTGGCGGATGTTGCCGGGCCAGTCGAGCTGGGCAAGCTGAGCCACGGCCTCGCCGCTGATGCCGGTGATGGGGCGGTTCTCCTCGGCGGCAAAGCGCGCGATGAAATGTCTGAGCAGATGCGGGATATCCTCACGGCGGGCGCGCAGCGAAGGGATCGTCAGCGGCAGCACGTGCAGGCGATAGAACAGGTCTTCCCGGAAATGTCCCTGCTTCACCCGCTCCAGCAGCTTGCGATTGGTGGCCGAGATGATGCGGACGTCGACCTTGACCGGCTTGCGGCCGCCGACTGCCTCCACGGCTCCTTCCTGGAGCGCGCGCAGCAGCTTCACTTGCGCGGTCAGCGGCAGCTCACTGACTTCATCCAGAAACAGCGTGCCGCCATGGGCCTCGACAAACTTGCCCATGTGCCGCTCGGTGGCGCCGGTGAAGGCGCCCTTCTCGTGGCCGAACAGGATGGACTCGACGAGATTGTCGGGAATCGCGCCGCAATTGACCGCGACGAACGGCTTGGCCTTGCGCTCGCCGCTGCCATGGATAGCGCGCGCAAACATCTCCTTGCCCACGCCGGACTCGCCCTCGATCAGCACGGGGATCGCGGAGTTTGCCGCCTTCTGTGCGGCTCGCATCACGCCCGTCATGGCCTCCGAGCGCGTGATGATGTCCGAGAAGGTCAGCCGGCCTTCGCGGCTGTGACGGATACGCTGCAATTCGCCTTTGAGCGCCGACGTGTTGAGCGCGTTGCGCAAGGACACCTGGAGCCGCTCCACGCCGACCGGCTTGACGACGAAATCGGCCGCGCCCGCCCGCATCGCCGAGATCACGTTGTCGATGCCGCCATGGGCGGTCTGCACGATGACGGGGATGCTCAGGCCCGCTTCGCGGATCTTCGCCAATACGCCCATGCCGTCGAGGCCGGGCATCACGAGATCGAGGATGACGGCGTCGATGGCCGGTGCGTCGGGCGCGGTGAGGGCGGCGATTGCGGCGTCGCCGGAGTCCACGACGACCGTCTCGTAGCCGCATTTCTGCACCATGTTCTCGACCAGCCGGCGGGCTACAGCGTCGTCGTCGGCGATCAAAATACTGGCAGCCATGGTGTTCCCCGCACGCTACTACTATCTGTCTCGAATCGGGGCACTCTGGCCGAAGCCGATTAACGCACGCTTAAACCTTGATGCCCCCGCCCGCCGCCGCGATTGTTGAACACAGGTTTCCCACACAATGAATTCGCGCTCCAAGACCGCTCTCACGAAGACCGCTCTCACAAAGTCTGCCCTCCGCAAGCCCGCCACCAAGACCACCGCCGCCAAGACATCTGCCGCCAAGACATCTGCCGCTAAGACATCTGCCGCTAAGACATCTGCCGCCAAGACATCTGTCGCCAAGACATCTGCCGCCAAGACAAAACCCTCCAAGGCTGCGAGCAAGACCGGCAAGCTTCCGGAGTGGAACCTGGCCGATCTCTATTCCGGGATCGATGCGCCGGAAGTGGCGCGCGATCTCGAAACGTTGGACGCCGACTGCGTTGCCTTCGAGACGGACTACAAGGGCAAGCTGGCGACAGGGACAGCAAACGAAAATGGCGGAAAATGGCTCGCCGAGGCGGTGCGACGCTATGAGGCGATCGACGATCTCGCCGGCCGTCTCGGTTCCTATGCCGGCCTCGTGCATGCCGGCGACAGCGTGGACCCTGCGATTTCAAAGTTTTACGGCGACGTGTCCGAGCGCCTGACGGCGGCGTCCACGCATCTGTTGTTCTTCGCGCTCGAGCTCAATCGGATCGATGACGATATTTTGAATCGCGCGATGCAGGCCACCGAGCTCGCGCACTATCGTCCCTGGATCGACGATCTGCGCAAGGAAAAGCCCTACCAGCTCGATGACAAGCTCGAGCAGCTCTTCCTGGAGAAGGCACAGACCGGCTATTCCGCCTTCAACCGGCTGTTCGATCAGACCATCTCGGGCCTGCGCTTCAAGGTCGGCTCCAAGGAGCTCGCGATCGAGCCGACGCTCAATCTGCTGCAGGACCGCGACGGCTTAAAGCGCAAGAGCGCGGCGGAGGCGCTGGCGAAAACCTTCAAGGCCAATGAACGCACCTTTGCGCTGATCACCAACACGCTGGCCAAGGACAAGGACATCTCCGACCGCTGGCGCGGTTTCAAGGACGTCGCGGATTCCCGCCATCTGAACAACCGCGTCGAGCGCGAGGTCGTCGACGCGCTGGTCGCCTCGGTGCGCGCAGCCTATCCAAAGCTGTCGCATCGCTATTACGCGCTCAAGGCGAAGTGGTTCGGCAAGAAGCGGCTGGCCTATTGGGACCGCAACGCGCCGCTGCCGTTCGCGGCGACCGACGTTATCGCCTGGCCGGAGGCGCGAAGCATGGTGCTGACGGCCTATCGCGGCTTCTCGTCTGAGATGGCCGATATCGCCGAGCGCTTCTTCACGGACCGCTGGATTGACGCGCCGGTGCGGCCGGGCAAGGTGCCGGGGGCGTTCTCGCATCCCACCACGCCGTCGGCACACCCCTACGTGCTGATGAACTACCAGGGCAAGCCGCGCGACGTGATGACGCTCGCCCACGAGCTCGGCCATGGCGTCCATCAGGTGCTGGCGGCAAAGAACGGCGCGCTGATGGCGCCGACGCCACTGACGCTGGCCGAAACTGCGAGCGTGTTCGGCGAGATGCTCACCTTCAAGCGTCTCCTTGCCCAGACCAGGAACGCAAAGCAGCGACAGGCGCTGCTCGCCGGCAAGGTCGAGGACATGATCAACACCGTGGTGCGGCAGATCGCGTTCTATTCCTTCGAGCGTGCGGTCCACACCGAGCGCAAGAACGGCGAGCTCACCGCGACCCGGCTCGGCGAGATCTGGCTGTCGGTGCAGGGGGAGAGCCTCGGTCCGGCGATCGAGATCAAGGCGGGCTACGAGAACTACTGGATGTACATCCCACACTTCATCCACTCACCATTCTACGTCTACGCCTACGCCTTCGGCGACTGTCTCGTGAACTCGCTTTATGCGGTCCACGAGAACGCGGCCGAAGGCTTTGCGGAGCGCTATCTCGACATGCTCGCCGCCGGCGGCACCAAGCACTATTCCGAGCTGCTGCGCCCGTTCGGGTTGGACGCCAAGGACCCCAAGTTCTGGGATGGCGGTCTCTCGGTCATCGCCGGCATGATCGACGAGCTGGAGGCAATGGGCTGAGGAGAGGGTGCCCGAATTCAGGGCAGGGGCGGCGCCGGGTATCCGTTGAACCGCGGTTCAGCAAAGGCAAGCGAGCGCTTTGGATCCGCGATAATCGGGATTCCAAATGAGCCTATTTGCTGGAAAACCGCCCCTCCGTGCCGTTGCCCTGTCCGACGGTTTAAGGTATCCCAGCCGAAGAATTCGACTTTCGACTGGGGACATCCATGGCAGATCATAGCGAAGTTGCGTACAGCACCGCCGACGGCAACGACTACGTTTCGCACGAGCAGACCTATGAGGGCTTCATCAAGCTGGTGAAGTACGGCACGGCTTCGGTCGCGCTCATCGTGATCCTGATGGCGATCTTCCTCACCTGACCCGTCTTCGGCAGCTGCACACGCCAACGGCAGCTGCTGCTCAGAAAACTTGCATACAAACCGGTCCCAGAACCGGTATCGAACGCCGCGGGAGTAACGCTTAGTTTGCGCGTGCGCTGTCCCGCGCCGCCGGAGGAGCTATGAAGATCGCCGTTGCCAAGGAAATCGATCCGCTCGAGCCGCGGGTCGCTGCTTCGCCCGATACGGTGAAGAAGTTCAAGGCGCTGGGCGCCGAGGTTGCTGTCGAGCCGGGTGCCGGTATCAAGTCGGGCCTGCCGGATTCCGAGTTCACCGCCGCCGGTGCCACCGTCAGCGCCGATGCGCTCAAGGACGCGGATATCATCATCAAGGTGAAACGCCCGGAGGCGTCCGAGCTTTCGCAGTACAAGCGCGGCGCGCTCGTCATCGCCATCATGGATCCCTATGGCAACGAGGCTGCGCTGAGGGCTATGGCCGATGCCGGCGTTGCTGCCTTCGCGATGGAATTGATGCCGCGCATCACCCGCGCGCAGGTGATGGACGTGCTGTCCTCGCAGGCCAACCTTGCGGGCTACCGCGCCGTGATCGAGGGCGCCGAGGCGTTCGGCCGCGCCTTCCCGATGATGATGACCGCGGCCGGCACCGTGCCCGCGGCGAAGGTGTTCGTGATGGGCGTCGGCGTCGCCGGCCTCCAGGCGATCGCGACCGCGCGCCGCCTCGGCGCGGTGGTCACCGCAACCGACGTCCGGCCCGCGACCAAGGAGCAGGTGGAATCGCTCGGTGCGAAATTCCTCGCCGTCGAGGACGAGGAGTTCAAGAACGCGCAGACGGCCGGCGGCTACGCCAAGGAAATGTCCAGGGAATACCAGGCCAAGCAGGCCGCGCTCACCGCCGAGCACATCAAGAAGCAGGACATCGTGATCACCACCGCGCTGATCCCGGGCCGCCCGGCGCCGAAGCTCGTCAGTGCCGACATGGTCAGGTCGATGAAGCCGGGCTCGGTGCTGGTCGATCTCGCCGTCGAGCGCGGCGGCAATGTCGAAGGCGCCAAGGCCGGCGAGGTCGTCGATCTCGATGGCATCAAGATCGTCGGCTACACCAACGTCGCCGGCCGCGTCGCGGCCTCGGCTTCCAGCCTCTATGCCCGCAATCTGTTCTCCTTCATCGAGACCATGGTCGACAAGAAGGAGAAGCAGCTCGCCGTGAACTGGGACGACGAGCTCGTCAAGGCGACCGCGCTGACGAAAGACGGTGCCGTGATCCACCCGAACTTCCAGCCGAAGGTTTAAGGAGACCCGTCATGGAGCATGTTGCACAGGTCGTCGATCCCTTCATCTTCCGGCTGTCGATCTTCGTCCTCGCCGTCTTCGTCGGCTATTTCGTGGTGTGGTCGGTGACGCCGGCGCTGCACACGCCGCTGATGAGCGTGACCAACGCGATCTCCTCGGTGATTGTGGTCGGCGCGCTGCTCGCGGTCGGCGTCGGCATGGTTTCGAGCGGCTCGGGCTGGGCGCGCGGCTTCGGCTTCGTCGCGCTCATCTTCGCCTGCGTGAACATTTTTGGCGGCTTCCTTGTCACCCAGCGCATGCTGGCGATGTACAAGAAGAAGTCGAAGTAAGCGGCCACCTCGGGCTGAAGGGATCAATGGGGACCTGAGATGAGCGCCAATCTCTCTGCATTCTTGTATCTCGTGGCGGGGGTGCTGTTCATCCTGTCGCTGCGCGGGCTGTCGAGCCCGGCATCGTCGCGCCAGGGCAATCTGTTCGGCATGATCGGCATGGCGATCGCGGTCGCCACCACGCTGGCCAATCATCCGCCGGCGGATGGCCTCGCCTGGGTGCTGGTCATCCTCGCTGTCGCGATCGGCGGGGGCATCGGCGCGGTGATCGCGCGGCGCGTGCCGATGACCTCGATGCCGGAGCTGGTCGCCGCCTTCCACTCGCTGGTCGGCATGGCCGCGGTGCTGGTCGCGGCGGGAGCATATTATGCGCCCGAAGCCTTCGACATCGGTACGCCCGGGCACATCCACACCCAGAGCCTGGTCGAGATGTCGCTCGGCGTCGCCATCGGCGCGCTGACCTTCACCGGCTCGGTGATCGCCTTCCTGAAGCTGTCTGCCCGCATGAGCGGTGCGCCGATCATCCTGCCGGCGCGGCACCTCATCAACATCGCGCTCGCGATTGCGCTCGTCGTGTGCATCGTCGGCCTCGTGATGACCGGCAGCCCGGTGTTCTTCTGGCTGAACGTCATCCTGGCACTCTTGCTCGGCGTGCTCATGATCATCCCGATCGGCGGCGCCGACATGCCGGTCGTGATCTCGATGCTGAACTCCTACTCCGGCTGGGCCGCGGCCGGCATCGGCTTCACGCTCGGCAACTCCGCGCTGATCATCACCGGCGCGCTGGTCGGCTCGTCGGGCGCGATCCTGTCCTACATCATGTGCCACGCGATGAACCGGTCGTTCATCTCGGTCATCCTCGGCGGCTTCGGCGGCGAGACCGCTGCCGCCGGCGGCGGTACGGGCGAGCAGAAGCCGGCCAAGCTCGGTTCGGCGGACGACGCCGCCTTCATCATGAAGAACGCCTCCAAGGTCATCATCGTGCCCGGCTACGGCATGGCGGTGGCGCAGGCTCAGCACGCGCTGCGCGAAATGGCCGATATCTTGAAGAAGGAAGGCGTCGAGGTGAAATACGCCATTCACCCGGTCGCCGGCCGCATGCCGGGCCACATGAACGTGCTGCTCGCCGAAGCCAACGTGCCCTATGACGAGGTGTTCGAGCTCGAGGACATCAACTCCGAGTTCGCGCAGGCCGACATTGCCTTCGTGATCGGCGCCAACGATGTCACCAATCCGGCTGCCGAAGAGGATAAGTCCTCTCCGATCTACGGCATGCCGGTGCTCCAGGTCTGGAAGGCCGGTACTGTGATGTTCATCAAGCGCTCGCTGGCCTCCGGCTATGCCGGCATCGACAACCCGCTATTCTATCGCGACAACACCATGATGCTGCTCGGCGACGCCAAGAAGGTCACCGAGAACATCGTCAAGGCGATGTAATCGCGGAAGGGACCGTCCCATCCGGGGCGGCCCAAAGCCATGCGCGAGCGGCGCGTCAAATGGCGCTGCCCACAAGGTGGCGTGCAGCTGCCTTGCTGCGGAGCCGTCGCAAGCCCTGGTCTCAACCCGAGGGCGGGCCGTGCAATGATGACCATCGTCAAGTGGATCGCCATTGTGCTCGTGACCGTCTATTGCGCCTGTCTCCTCGTGCTGTATGTCCGCCAGCGCGAGATGCTGTTTCCGATCCCGCCCGTCGGCCGCACCGCTCCCGATGCCGCCGGCCTTCCCGAGGCGGAAGAGCATGTCCTGACCACGTCGGACGGTGAGAGAGTCATCCTCTGGCACGTGCCCGCCAAGCCCGGCCATTCCGTGATCCTGTACTTCCCGGGTAATGGCGATTTTCTCGCCGGCCGCATCAGCCGTTTCAAGGCGATGACCGCCGACGGCACCGGCCTCGTTGCCCTGTCCTATCGCGGCTATGCGGGCTCGAGCGGGATGCCGAGCGAGCAGGGGCTGCTGTACGACGCTGCGGCCGCTTACGCCTTCACCGCTGCGCGCTATGCAGCGGAACGAATCGTCGCGTGGGGCTTCTCTCTGGGGACGGGCGTGGCGGTTGCCATCGCCTCGGAACATCGCGTTGGAAAGCTCATCCTGGAGGCGCCTTATACATCGACCGTCGACGTTGCGGCTTCGTCGTTCTGGTTCGTGCCGGTCCGCCTTCTGATGCGCGATCCGTTCCATTCGGACCGGCGCATGGCGCGCGTCACGGTGCCGCTGCTTGTCATGCATGGCACTAACGACCTTGCCATTTCGATCATCTTCGGAGAGCGTCTGTTCGCACTCGCCCATGAGCCCAAGCGGTTCGTTCGCATGGTGGGCGGCGGGCACGACAATCTCGATCAATATGGCGCGATCGAAACGGCGAGAGGGTTCATTGGCGGCTGACAGCTTGGTGCAACGTTGCGTTCTCGTACTCGCTGTCTTCTGCTTGACGCTTCTGCCGCAGAATGCGCTGGCGGCGACGGGGCTCGATGGTGCGGCGATGCGCTGGCCCTATGCGCTGCCCTTTGCCGGCTTGCTGCTGTCGATCGCCTTGGGGCCGCTGCTTTTTGCGAAATTCTGGCACCATCATTACGGCAAGATCGCCGCGGCTTGGGCGCTGCTGGCGCTCGCCTCGCTCGTCTTCTTTGCCGGCGGCATGGCGACGCTGGCGGCGCTCGTTCACGCCATGCTCGCCGAATATCTCGGCTTCATCGTGCTGCTGTTCTCGCTCTACGTCGTGGCCGGTGGCATCCTCATCACAGGGGACATCAAGGCGACGCCGGCGAGCAATTTGGGCATTCTTGCACTCGGCACGTTCGGGGCGAGCGTCGTCGGCACCACGGGTGCCGCGATGATTCTGATTCGCCCCTTGCTCCGCGCCAACCGGCTGCGGCGCCACAACACCCACGTCGTCATCTTGTTCATCATCCTCGTTGCCAATGTCGGCGGCGCGCTGAGCCCGCTTGGCGATCCCCCGCTCTTCGTCGGCTTCCTGCACGGCGTCGACTTCTTCTGGACCACGCGGACCATCTGGTTGCAGACCGTGATCGTGGCCGGGCTGCTGCTCGCGATCTTCGTCGCTGTCGACGTCTGGCGCTTCCGGAGCGAGCCGCCGCTCGATGACACCGGCCCGGCACAGCCGGTCCGCGTCCGCGGGCTGGTCAATTTGCTGCTGATCGCGGCCATCGTCGCCAGCCTGCTCGCATCGGCGCTCTGGAAGCCGGCCATCGCCTTCGACATTCTTGGCACCAAGCTGGAGCTGGAGGATGTCGTCCGCAATCTGGTGCTGCTGGTGATCGCGGCGCTCTCGGTGTGGCTGACGCCCGACGAGCACAGGCAAGCCAACGGCTTCACCTGGGAGCCGATCCGCGAGGTCGCCAAGCTGTTCGCAGGGATCTTCGTCGCCATCATCCCGGTCATTGCCATGCTCAATGCCGGCCATGACGGTGCGTTCGCCTGGCTGCTGTCGGCCGTGACGGAGCCGAACGGCGCACCACGCGAGGCCGCCTATTTCTGGTTCACCGGCCTGATGTCCGCGTTCCTCGACAATGCGCCGACATATCTGTTGTTCTTCGAGCTCGCCGGTGGCGACCCGCGGGTGCTGATGCATGAGCTCTCGGGCACGCTCGCGTCGATCTCCATGGGGGCGGTCTACATGGGTGCGCTCACCTATATCGGCAACGCGCCTAACTTCATGGTGAGCAGCATTGCCAGCGAGAATGGCGTCGAGATGCCGAGCTTCTTCGGCTATCTCCTGCGCGCGGGCGCCGTGCTGGTCCCGCTGTTCCTGCTGCTGACGTTCCTGCCGGTCGCCCCGATCCTGCAGTGGCATTGAATCTCGCGCCTGATTTGATACTGCTCATTCAAGCAACTGGAAGCGGTGGATGAGCGCATATAGTCCGATGCCCCGGTCGGCCTGGATCTTCCCCGCGCTCGCCGTGCTGTTGTTCGCAGCCGTCAGCGCGACCGGTTATGTGTTCACGCTGTCGTTTGGCGGGCTTCTCTTCGCCATCGTCCTTCTGGTTATCCTGTTCGGCACGGTGTTCGCCGCTGTTCATCATGCCGAAGTGATCGCGGAGCGGGTCGGCGAACCCTATGGCACGCTGGTGCTGACGCTCTCGGTGACCATCATCGAGGTGGTGCTGATCACCACGATCATGCTGGGCGACAAGCCTGCGCCGGAACTGGCCCGCGACACCGTGTTCGCCGTGGTCATGATCGTCTGCAACGGCCTCGTCGGCCTCTGCATTTTGATCGGCGGCCTGCGCTATCGCGAGCAGGGTTTTCAGCTCTCCGGCGCCAACGTCTATCTCAGCGTGCTGTTCGCGCTCGCGACCATCACGTTGATCCTGCCGAACTACACCATCACCACACCTGGCCCGGTCTATTCCTCGGTCCAGCTCGGCTTCGTCGATGTCGTCACACTCGCGCTGTATGGGGTCTTTCTCTACACCCAGATCGTCCTGCACAAGGATTACTTCGTTCATGAACGGCCGGAGGGCGAGGGCGGGGAGGGGCACCTGTCGGCCGGGATGCTCGCGCTCACCGTGGCGCTGCTCCTGGTCTCGCTGCTGGCAGTCGTGCTGCTGGCCAAGAAATTCTCGCTGGTGGTTGATGCGGTCGGCGCCAGGATCGGCGCGCCGCCGGCCTTCGCCGGCCTTCTGGTCGCGCTGCTGATCCTGATGCCCGAGGGTGTCGCGGCCATTGCGGCGGCCCGCAAGAACGACCTCCAGAAGAGCATCAATCTCGCGCTCGGCTCGTCGCTGGCGACCATCGGCCTGACCATCCCCGCCGTCGGCGTCGCCACCTACGCGCTCGACAAGGAGCTCGAACTCGGCCTCAGCGCCCAGGGCAGCGTGCTTTTGCTGCTGACCTTCTTCCTGAGCATGCTGACCTTCGGCACGGGCAGGACCAATGTCCTGTTCGGCCTGGTCCATATGGTGGTATTTGCCGTCTACGTGTTCATGGTTTTCGTGCCGTAGAAGGAACTCCAGATGCTTGCCGCCAGGTCCGAGGTTCAGGTCGACAACGAAGAGGTCCGGGTCACGGAATGGCGCCTTCCGCCTGGCAGCGCGACCGGCCATCACACCCACGGCATGGACTATGTGATCGTGCCCGTGCTCGCCGGCGAGATGACCATCGTGGCGCCCAATGGCGAACGGTCCAAGGCGCAACTCGCCGCCGGAAAATCCTACTTCCGCAAGGCGGGCGTCCAACATGACGTACTTAACGAAACCTCAACTGAGATCGTGTTCGTTGAAGTCGAGCTAAAACGTTGAGTTGGCGCGACCGTTTGCCATCGATCCGTCGCAGTTGATCCCTCACAATGCCCTAAAGTTCCCGCATCAGATCGCGCGGGGAGTGGTCGGAATGCTGAAATACCTCGCAAAAATTTCGATGGATATTTTCCCCTCGGTGCTCGCGACGATCATCGGGGCCTACATCGTTAATCATTACATCAACGCCAAGCCGACGGCCGACACTCCAGCCGCCGCGGTCGCGCCTGCCAAGACCGGCAGTGACAAGCCCACCGATACCGCCAACCTTCCTGCCCCCGGCGTCAAAGCCAAGGGCATCTCCGAGAAGAACGTCACGGACAAGGCGGCGGCCGAGAAGCCTGCCGATCATCAGGCGCCTGTCGAGACCAAGGCCGCAGACGTGGCTCCCGCCGAAATCAGCCCGCGCGGCCGTCCGCGCGACAAGGCCGCGGCCAAGTCCGCTCCGGCTGCCTCTGCTCCCGTGGTTGAGGCCAATTCGGCCGCGACCGCGGCTTCTCCAGCCGCCACCCCCGACGCCAACGATCTCGCGCGTGCCGCGATCGAGCGCCTGCGCAAGTCGCCTGAGGGCAAGGCTGCTGAGGCCAGATCTTCCGAAACCAGGCCCGCCGAGGTTCGCTCGTCGGAGACCAAGCAAGCCGAGCGGCCGGCAGAGCCCGTGGTGCGGGAAGCCACCCGCACGCCGGAGGCTCCGCGGGTCGTCAGCATGGAGCCGGCCCCGGTTCGTCCGCTGCCGCCCCCGATCACTGTATCGACGCCCTCATCTGAGGCCTATGGCAATGGTGGCTCCAATCCGCCCTACACGGCCTCGGTCAGCAACGACGATCCGAATCGGGTGAGGCCGCCGGCTGACATTCCCGTGCCGGTCATCGCGCCACCGCTCGATCTGCGTGCCGACGCTGGCGCCTCCATGCCGCGGCCGAAGAAGACCAATGTCGCCGACGAGATGCTGTCGGGCATGAAGTCGATGTTCAACGCGGTTCTGCCGAAGAGCGCTACCCCCGACTGAGCTGCGCTCCGCGTTGCGCCAAACCGTCAGCCGCCGACGCGGGCGAGGCCGCTGCGGGCGGCGTCATCGCGTGGACGCAGCGCGACCGCCTTGGTGTAGGACGCCGCCGCCTTGGCTCTGTCGCCCAGCCGCTCATAGGCCTGTCCACGCGTGGTCCAGACCTGGGCGTTGTGCGGATCGGCCTCGGAGGCTTCATCGAGATCGGCTGCGGCCTCCTTGTTCTTGCCGAGCGCAAGATAGCTGTTGGCGCGACCGAGCAGCGGCTCGGCCTTTTGCGGGTTGAGCCCGCTCGCAGCGCTGAAATCGGCGATCGCGAAGTCGTGCTGGTTCTTGCCCTGGTAGATCAGCGCGCGGCCATAAAGCGCCTGCGCATTGTAGGGGTCGAGCCCGACCGCGCGATTGAACTCGTCGAGCGCTGCCGCGGTCTCGCCTGACTTCGCCAGCGACTGGGCCTTTGCGGTGTGGGCCTGAGCTTCGGCGATGTTGCCGGCGCTCACCGCGCTCTCGGTGGGCGCGGCCGTCTTGGGTGCTTCTTGCGGCTTGTCCTTCTCGGGGAGTAGCGATCCGAGATCGAATGAGCAGCCGCAGAGCGCAATCCCCATCACGGCCAGCGCGAACGGCTGCCGCCAGATCTGGCGTAGCCGCGGCAAGCCACGCTCGGGGAAGGGAGAGGCCATCCACGGTTCGCTCGCGCTAGAGCATGCTCCGGAAGTCTGAAGCGGTTTTCCGAAGAGATCATGCTCGAACAAAACCAAAGCGCGATGATAATTCGTCCCAGTCTCATTCGCGCTTTAGCGCCGCATCGGTAGTGCCCGTCCCGGAAAGGCACCGCTCACAAACAATGACGCGGGCCAAGGGCCCGCGTCATCGAAAACTGAGGTCTTACAGGTTCGGCAAATCAGCGCGGGCCGCGCGGGCCTGCACCGGCGCCGCCACGAGCGCCGCGATCACCGCCCGGGCCGGCGCCGAACACCGGCTTCGGCTTCATCGGCAGCAGGCCTTCGCGCTGCAGCTTCTTGCGGGCCAGCTTGCGCGCACGGCGCACGGCTTCGGCCTTTTCGCGGGCCTTCTTCTCGGAGGGCTTCTCGTAATGACCGCGGAGCTTCATCTCGCGGAAAATTCCCTCGCGCTGCATCTTCTTCTTCAGCGCCTTGAGGGCTTGATCAACATTGTTATCGCGAACGAGAACCTGCACGCGGCATCCTCTTCAGGTGGATCGGATTTGAATTCTGGTAAGTCAAAGGGGATGGCAAAAGCCCGGCGCCCTTAACCTTGAGCGCGGGGATGTATCAGACAAAACCAGAGATGTCCACCGGCCAAGCGGGTTTTCGGGCCAAGTTCGGCCATTAAATGCGGCGAAAATACCTCCATGCGGCCCCGATTTTGGAGATTTGGCGCCATTTGGGGGGCCGTGACCGGGGCTTTGTTCCGGCCTCTTTGAAATGAGGGGACTGTCCATGGACATGAAAAAATACGCCGCCGAGGCCATCGGCACCTTCTGGCTCACTTTCGCAGGCTGCGGGAGCGCGGTCATCGCCGCCGGCTTCCCCCAGGTCGGCATCGGCCTGGTCGGTGTCTCCCTCGCGTTCGGCCTGAGCGTCGTCACCATGGCTTATGCGATCGGCCACATCTCGGGCTGCCATCTCAACCCGGCTGTCACGGTCGGTCTCGCCGCCGGTGGCCGCTTTCCGGCAGGTCAGATCCTGCCCTACGTGATCGCCCAGGTGGCGGGTGCGATCGTCGCCGCGTGGCTGCTGTACGTCATCGCGAGCGGAGCGCCCGGATTCGATGTCGGCAAGGGCTTCGCCTCCAACGGCTATGATGCGCATTCGCCCGGCCAGTACAGCATGATCGCGTGCTTCCTCACCGAGGCGGTGATGACCATGATGTTCCTGTTCATCATCATGGGTGCCACCCACGGCCGCGCGCCGGCGGGTTTCGCACCGCTCGCGATCGGGCTCGCGCTGGTGATGATCCATCTCGTCAGCATTCCCGTCACCAACACGTCGGTGAACCCGGCGCGCAGCACCGGCCCGGCACTGTTCGTCGGCGGCTGGGCGCTGTCGCAACTCTGGCTGTTCTGGGTTGCACCGCTGATCGGCGGCGCTCTGGGTGGGGTGATCTATCGCTGGCTCAGCGAGGAGCCTACCGGCGTCGTCGCGGGCGTGAAGACCGCGTGATCGCAAAGAGCGGGATCGCAGGTCGAAGCTGCGGTCCCGTTAATTGCCGATGGTGGGGCGCACTTCGGTGACGTGGCCCATCTTGCGGCCGGGACGCGGCGCCCCCTTGCCGTAGATGTGGACGGTGGCGCCCGGCACGGTGAGCCACTTCTCGTAATCGTTGATCTCGTCCCCAATCAGGTTGGTCATGGTGACGACCTCGCCATGGCGCACCGGCTTGCCGAGCGGCCAGCCGGCGATCGCGCGGATGTGCTGCTCGAATTGCGAGACCGAAGCGCCGTCGAGCGTCCAGTGTCCGGAATTGTGCACGCGCGGGGCGATCTCGTTGACCAGTACCTTCGGTCCGGTGCCATTGGCGAGCACGAACATCTCGACGGCGAGCACGCCGACATAATCGAGCGCGTTTGCGATCTTGGTCGCGACGCTGCGCGCTTCATCGGCGAGAGCGTCCGGGATCGGTGCCGGTGCGCGGGAGATTTTCAGAATGTGGTCGCGGTGTTCGTTCTCGGTGACGTCGAAGCACTCGACCTGGCCTGTGGCCGAGCGTGCAGCGATCACGGAGATCTCGCGCTCGAACGGCACGAAGGCCTCCAGGATCGCCGATTTGGTGCCGAGACTGGTCCACACCTTGGCGATGTCGTCGCCCTCGCGGATGATGGCCTGGCCCTTGCCGTCATAGCCGAAGCGGCGGGTTTTCACCACGGCCGGGAGGCCGATCCTCAGGATCGCCTCGCGTAGCGAGGAGACGGAGGTGACGTCGGCATAGGCCGCAGTGCCGATGCCGAGCTTCGTCACGAAATCCTTCTCGGCGAGCCGGTCCTGGGTGGTCTCGAGGATCCTGCGATTGGGCAGCACCGGGCGGCGCGCGTCCAGCACCATCGCGGCGGCGGCCGGCACGTTCTCGAATTCGTAGGTGATGACATCGACGTCGCTCGCGAACAGCTCGAGCGCTTCGACATCGGCGTATTCGGCGCAGGTCGCGTTCAGCACGACGTCGAAGGCCGGCGAATCCGGATCGGGCGAGAACACCTGACAGCGCAGGCCGAGCCGGGCCGCGGCCATGGCCAGCATCCGGCCCAATTGTCCGCCGCCGAGGATTCCGATGGTGTCACCGGGCTTCAGCTTCACGTGCCTGGTGTCGGTCACGCCTTGTCCTCCGGGCGCTCGGCGACCGCCTCAGTTTGAGCCTTGCGCCAGGCGGCGAGGCGATCGGACAAGGCCGGGTCGGACAATGCCAGCACGGCGGCTGCCAGCAGCGCGGCGTTGATCGCGCCAGCCTTGCCGATGGCGAGGGTGCCGACCGGGATGCCCGCTGGCATCTGGACGATCGAATAGAGCGAATCGACGCCCTTCAGCGTCTTGGATTCGACGGGAACGCCGAATACCGGGAGTTCCGTCAGCGCCGCCGCCATGCCGGGCAGATGTGCGGCGCCACCGGCGCCGGCGATGATGACCTTGTAACCCGCGGCCTTGGCGCCCTTGGCGAAAGCAAACAGCCGGTCGGGAGTGCGGTGGGCCGAGACGACGCGGCTGTCGGCGGCAATGCCGAGCGCGTCAAGCGTGTCGGCGGCATGCCGCATCGTGTCCCAGTCCGACTGACTTCCCATGATGATGGCGATCGGCGCGGTCATGACATCAAATGTGCCCGGAAAAACAGAAAGATAGGCCAGATTAAAGGTTCCGGCCGGCGGCTCGCAAGGCGGTGGCAAGGAGAAGGGAATCCACTATCCTGTCTTGGTGAATCCCCGCAAGCCTTCATTGAGCAGGATGCCCATGAAGAAACCAAAAAGGGCTAGCGCCGCGAAGGCCAAAGAGGGCCGGAAGACCAGCGCCGGCCGATCCAATGCCGCCCCCAAACGGCCGACCAAGCGTCGGGCGAAGCCGTCGCGGCGCGCCGCGTTGGATGATGACGGAGCCAGAGACAACGTCAGGGCGACGATCCGGGGCTTGCGGGCCAAGCTCAAGGAAGCGCAGCGCCGGGTCGCGGAGCTGGAAGCTGCGGCCGACACCGATTTCCTGCTCGAAATTCACAACCGGCGCGGCTTCGAGCGCGAGCTCGCGCGCGCCATCGCCTATATGAAGCGCTACCGCGCCAGCGGGGCGCTGATCGTGCTCGACGTCGACCGGCTGAAGCCGATCAACGATTCCTTCGGCCATGCCGCCGGCGACGAGGTGCTCAAGGCGATTGTCGCCACGCTGACGCGACAGGTGCGCGCCTCCGACGTGGTCGGCCGGCTCGGGGGCGACGAGTTCGCGCTGCTGCTCTGGAATCTCAGCGAGACCGATGCCAAGGCGAAGGCCACGGCCTTGGAGCAGGCGATCGACGAATTGTCCTTCGTCTTCCGCGGGCAGCACGTGACCGCAGGCGCCTCTGCCGGCGTCGCGTTGCTCGGTCCCCACTCCGACGCAGGCCGCGCCCTGGAGGAGGCCGATGCCGCCATGTACGTCCGCAAGGCGCACCGCCGGCACGAGCCGCGGATCAGGCTGGCCAGCGGCGAGCGCTAGAGGGTCGCAAGATCTTCGGGCACGTTGCCGAATTTGCGCAGCAGCGTCGCGTCACCGAACTCGCCGGTCATGGGATCGCCGCTGCGGCTGAACGCGATCGCGCCGACATGGCCGGCGCCGCGCGCGAGAATCTCTGCGCGTCGTAGCGCCGCCGTCGAGGACTGACACTCCTCCGCGGCGCCCGCGACCGGCGAGCCGTCGGCATCGATCAAGAAGGGCATTGCAACGTAGTAGGTCACATCTGACATGGCGTTGCTCCAATGATGAACTCAGGCGGCGCTGCTCTTGCTCCGCGAGGTTTCCGGAATGCAGCCGGCCGAAATCGCCGCCTGCAATTCCTCCAGCTCGGCTTCCAGATATTCGTTGGCCATGATCAGCGCCTTGATGGTGCTGCGCAGATTGCCGTCGCACATCGCGATCGCCTGATCGCAGGCCTGTTCATAATGGCTGTTGTCGAGAAGAGGCGTTGCCGACATCTGAGTTGTCCTTGTGCCTTGTCTTTGCATTTTCCTGGGGCCGCTGGGATCCTTCGAATGTTCCTATTTTGTTCTTTTTGAGTCAAGTGGATTCAGCTGCGGCGAGCGCCGCGAAAGACCGGCTCAGGCTCAGGCGATGATGTCGGGGGTAATCTGGTCTTCGATGAACGCGATGCGGTCGCGCAACAACAGCTTGCGCTTCTTGAGCCGCTGTAACCGCAATAGGTCGGGCGCGGGCGATTGATGCAACGCATCGATCGCCGCATCGAGATCTCGGTGTTCCTGCTGCAACCGGGTGAGCTCGGCTTCGAGCTCACGCTCATCTTCATTGGTCATGTCTGCGGTGGCCGAAAACCGATAGGCGTGAAATCTGGGCTGTGGATGCCCTGTGGAAATTATCGTCCTTGCGCGGCGTGATCGCAAGCGATCTGCGACCCTCGCTCGCCGATCTCCCGCAACATATTTCTGCGAGGAGCTGTGGCCTTGCGCAGCTGCATTGATATCATGGATTTTTCCCGCGTGGTTCCCTTGGTCACGCTTCCTTACATATGAACTTTCAAAAATGACGGCGCGACAACGGATACCCATCGACAGGACGAATCGGTGATGTAGACTTGGCTGTCCGGATCGAATCCTGAGGTTCAACCCTACCGAGGAGGTTTCGAATGACAATTCAGGCACATCTTGTTGAATTGGAACGGAAGCACAAACTTCTCGAAAACGAATTGCACGAAGCTCTTGTGCACCTTTCAACAGACGACCTGCAAATTGTTGAGTTGAAGCGCCGGAAGTTGATGGTCAAGGACCAGATCGAGCGTCTGAAGCAAGGCGACACGCTCCACTAGTAACCCCGTAACACCGCAGAGTTGATCACATCCTTCGCAGGGGTGAGAGCATTCGTGCTCATCCCTGCTGCAGGGTGCACGCCGTGCAAGATCTTTGCACGGCGCTGGTCTTTGTTTGGACGCGTTGCCCTGACGCGAACTGGTATCCACTTCGCACGAAGACGCTCTAGATGCCTGCGAGCTCGGCGACGTGATCGGCGATCGCGAGCGACGACGTCAATCCCGGCGATTCGATGCCGAACAGATTGATCAACCCTGCGACGCCATGATCGTGCGGGCCTTGCATCAAAAAATCCTGCGTGGCCACGGCCGGCGGCACGATCTTCGGGCGGATGCCCGAATAGCTCGGCATCAGCGCGCCATCGGGCAGTGTCGGCCAGTATTTGCGGATCGCCGGGTAGAAGCGCTCGGCGCGTGAAGGATCGACCTCGTAATTGATCGTTTCGATCCACTCGACGTCAGGCCCGAAGCGGGCCTGCCCTGCCATATCCAGCGTCAGGTGCACGCCCAATCCGCCGGGTTCGGGCACCGGATAGATCAGGCGCGAGAACGGCGCCTTGGCGTTGCAGCTGAAGTAGTTTCCCTTGGCGAGGTAGGCCGGCGGAATCCGGTCCAGCGGCATGCCGTCGATGTTGCGCGCCACATTCGTCGCCGAGAGGCCGGCAGCGTTGACGAGAAGGTCGCATTGCAGAGTCATCGGTGCCTCGCCGCCGGCATCGATCTCGATGACACCGGCCGCCGCCTTGGCGCGGATCAGCGGGGTGTGAAACGCGAAGGCGGCGCCGGCGTCCTCGGCCTCGCCGCGCAGCGAGAGCATGTAGGCGTGGCTGTCGATGATGCCGGTTGACGGCGACAGCAGCGCAGCGTCGCAGGCGAGCGCCGGCTCCAGCGCGCGTGCGGCCTCGCCCGAAAGCAGCTGCATGTCGAGCACGCCGTTGGCTTCGGCATGCGCCTTGATCGATTGCAGCTTCTCGGTCTCCTTCGGGCTGGTCGCGACGATCAGCTTGCCGCAATTCTTGTGAGGGATGCCGCGGTCGGCGCAGTAGCGGTAGAGCGCGTGCTTGCCGGCAACGCACATGCGCGCCATCCAGCTTCCGGCGCGGTAGTAGATGCCGGCATGGATCACCTCGCTGTTGCGCGAGGAGGTGATGGTCCCAATGGCCTCGGCTTCCTCGAGCACGATCACCTCGCGCCCGGTCTGCGCGAGCTTTCGGGCCACCGCGAGACCGATCACGCCGGCTCCGATGACGACGCAGTCGACCCTATCCATGGTTGCGCAGGATGTCCGCTGGAAGCGCCGGTGGCGTCAGGCCTGGAAGCGGCTGCGCAGGGGAATTTTCCGTTAAGAAAGCATTTATCATGTCAGGGCAATTGCCGTATTTCGCGTCACATTTTTCTATTGTGGGTACAAGCGTTTACCCGATCCAAACCCGCGAGGCCAGACAATCCACGTTGAAATCGCGGGTGGCTGATGGCTGAGAAGAACTGGCACGTGGGCAGCACGCTTCCGATTGCTGTGCAGGCCGTCATGTGCCTAGCCGGCGCGGCCGCGCCTGTGCGCGCCTTTGCGGCTTCGGACGGGTTCACCGTTCCGGGCGATCTCACCAAGCTTGATCCCAACGTGATCTGGGAAGCCCTGATCGCGGGCATCGTCATCTGCGCGTTCCTCGGCGCGATCGCGCTGTGGATCCATTCCTCGCTGCGTCAGACCCGGCGTTTGCAGTTGCGGCGCAATGCCTTCATCTCGTCCGCCCTGAACAATCTCAACCAGGGCGTGGTGATGACGGATGCGCAGCGGCGCATCATCTTCTGCAACGACCGCTATCTCGATATTTACGGCCTGACCCGCTCCGACCTTTGGACCGGCATGACCGCCCATGATATCCTCGAGCTGAGGCGCAAGCGGGGCGTCCTCGGCGGCGTCTCTGACAACGAGTTCTACGAGAAGGCGGCAAGCCCTAATGGTCTGATCACCGAGCTGCCCGACGGGCGGGCCATCCTGGTGAAATATTTCGTGCTGCCCAATGGCGGCTCGGTTGCGACGCATCTGGACGTCAGCGAGCAGCGCAGGCTGTCACGGCAGCTCGCCTCGACCAAGCAGTTCCTGGAGACGGTGCTGGACAACGTGCCGGCCTGCGTCGCGGCGAAGAACATCGAGGACGGCCGCTACATTTTCGCCAACAGCGCCTGCGAGCGGTTCTGGGGGTTCTCGCGGGATCATGTCGTCGGCAAGAATGCGCGCGAGTTGTTTGCGCCGGTCTCGGCAGCCACGATCGAGGCGACCGACCGGGCGGCGCTCAATTCGCCGGACGGCGAGTTCCGCAACGAATTCGAGCTCGAGCGGGGCGAAGAACGGCGCATGGTCGCTTCGATCCGGATCGTGGTCCGCAACGAGAGCGACAAGCCCGAATTCCTGCTCATCGTGTTCGAGGACATCACCGACCGCCGCTCGCTGTCGAAGGAGCTGGAGAGCACCAAGAAGTTCCTCGAGCTCGTGGTCGACAATATTCCGGTCGCGCTGATCGTGGAGCAGGTCAAGGACGGGCGCTATCTGCTCGCCAACCGCAGCGCGGAGACGATCCTCAACCGTAGGCGCGAGGAAGCCACCGGCCTGACCGCCTCCGACATCTTCAACGCCAAGGAAGCGAAGCTGATCATTGCGCGCGACGAGGCCGCGATCAAGAAACGCGGGATGATCACCGAGGAGCATCCGATCTCCACCAAGGACGGTCTGCGGCTGTTCCTGACCCGCCGCGCCACCGTGCTCAGCGACGCCGGCGAACCGCAATATCTGATCAAGACCCACGAGGACGTCACGGATCGCCGACAGACCGAGTCGCGCATGGCACACATGGCCTATCACGACGGTCTCACCGATCTGCCGAACCGCGCCGCCTTCCTGCAGGCGCTGACTCAGATGATCGAGGCCTGCGAAGGCACCGGCGAGGAGTTCGCCGTGCTCTGCGTCGACCTCGACGGGCTCAAGGAGGTCAACGACGTCTTCGGCCATGCGCTCGGCGACAAGCTCCTGATCGAGGTGGCCCAGCGGCTCCAGGACTCCGCCCGCGGCGGCGTGGTGGCGCGCCTGTCCGGCGACGAGTTCGGTCTCATCATCGACGGCAAGCAGCCGCAAGCGGGGCTCGCGCTGGCGCAGCAGATCGGCGAAGCCGTCGCCGAGGAGTTCCAGATCGATGGCCGGCCGGTCCGTGCCGGCGTCACCACCGGCATGTCGATCTTCCCGCACAACGGCACGGATGGCGCCTCGCTGCTCGCCAACGCCGGCGCCGCGCTGTTCCGCGCCAAGCAGAAGTCGCGCGGCACGATCAGCCTCTACCAGCCGGAGATGGACCAGCAGATCCGCAATCGCCGCGTGCTGCACCAGGATCTTTCGATGGCGATCAAGAACGGCGAGCTCTCGCTCGCCTTCCAGCCGCAGGGGGCCGCCCGCCACAGCGTCGCCGAGAGCGAGATCATCGGCTTCGAGGCGCTGGCGCGCTGGCAGCATCCGGTCCGCGGTCAGGTCTCGCCGGCCGAATTCATCCCGATCGCTGAGGAGAGCGGCCTGATCGTCGAGATGGGCGAGTGGATCCTGCGCGAGGCCTGTCGCGAGGCGGCGTCCTGGCCGAAGCCGCTGCAGGTCGCGGTCAATTTGTCGCCGGCGCAGTTCATGCATGGTGACGTGGTTGGCCTCGTCCATTCGATCCTGATCGAGACGGGCCTTGCACCGGGCCGGCTCGAACTCGAGATCACCGAGGGTGTGCTGATCGAGGATTTCGATCGGGGCCTCGCGCTGCTGCGCCGACTCAAGGCGCTCGGCGTGCGCATCTCCATGGACGATTTCGGCAGCGGTTACTCCTCGCTGAGCTACCTCCAGGCGTTCCCGTTCGACAAGATCAAGATCGACCGCGCCTTCATCATCAATCTCGGCCGCAACCCCCAATCAGCGGCGATCGTGCGTGCCGTGATCGACCTCGGCCACGGCCTCGAAATGTCGATCATCGCCGAGGGCGTCGAGACGGTGGAGCAACTCGCCTTCCTCGCCAAGGAGGGCTGCGACGGCGTGCAGGGCTATCTGCTCGGCAAGCCGCTGCCGATCGGGAAATATGCCGATCTCGTCGGCCGTGCCGAGGTCATGGAGCTCGCGCTCAAGACCGGCTAGTGATGCTGAGCGCTACCAACGCTCCCATTCGACGGCCTCATGGCGGACTACGATCTTGCGATCATCGGCGGCGGCCTGAACGGTGTCAGCCTCGCGCGCGATGCGGCCGGCCGCGGCCTGCGCGTGATTCTGTTCGAGCAGGGTGATCTCGCCGGCGCCGCGTCGTCGGCGACACCGCGGCTGATCCATGGCGATCTCGCGGTGCTGGAGCGCCGTGGCTTCTGGCGGGTGCGCCGAGCGCTCGCCGAGCGCCGGATCTGGCTCGCCATCGCGCCGCACCTGGTCCGGCCGATGCGCTTCGTGATTCCGGCCCATGCGGACGAGCGTCCACCGTGGCTGCTGCGCGCTGGCCTGTTCCTCTATGACAGCCTCGCCAGCCGGAACGGCCTGCCCGGATCGACGACCCTCGACATCACGCATCATCCGGTGGGCAACGCGCTGAAACGTCCGTTCGGCACGGCGTTCGAATATTCGGACTGCGTGGTCGACGATTCCCGTCTTGTCGTGCTCACGGCCCTGGATGCCGCCGAGCGTGGTGCTGTGATCCGGACCGGGGCGCGCTGCGTCCGTGCCGACCGAACCGAGATCTGGCGCCTCGCGGTGGTCGATCGCGGACACCGCCGTACCGTCACGGCGCGGGCGCTGGCCAACGCGACCGGCGGCTGGACCTCGATGGTCGCGGAGACCGTGCTGCGGCAGCCGCAGCCGGTGATGGCGGCCACTCAGATGAGCCAGATCATCGTGCCCAGGCTGTTCGATTCTGAAAACGTCTACGTCTTCCAGAACAATGATGGACAGCTGATCTTCGCCCGGCCCTTCGAGCGCGATTTCACGCTGATCGGCACGGTCACGCACGCCTTCACGGGCGATCCCGCCATCGTTGCGATGCGAGGAGCCGACATCAGCTATCTCTGCGAGGCCGTCAGCCGCTATTTCCGCGAGCGCGTCGCCCCGATCGACGTGGTCCGCACGGTGTCGGGCGTCAACCTGACGCTGGCGTCCGCGCGCGGCCGCGACGAGACGACGCTGTTCCACGCGCGCCGGGGCAAGGCGCCGCTGCTCACGATCTTCGGCGGCGACGTCACCACCTCGCGCTTGCGCGCGGAGTGGGCGGTGACGAAGCTGACCCCGTTCTATCCGATGTCGCCGCCCTGGACCGCGGGTGCGGCGTTGCCCGGCGGAGATTTCGCCTGGGATCGTTTTGACACCGAGGTCGACCTTGCGCGCGACCGCTGGCGCTTTCTGCCGGAGTCGGAAGCCCAGCGCCTGGTTGCGGCCTACGGCTCGGGATTGTCGGCCGTGCTCGGCGAAGCAAGGACACGCGAAGAGCTTGGTCCGGCTTTCGGTCCCCGACTGACCGGCGCCGAGGTGCGCTATCTCGTGACCCGCGAATGGGCGCGTTTTCCGGATGACGTTCTGTGGCGCCGTTCCAAGCTGGGCCTGACAATGCCTGCGGCGGACTGTGAGGCGCTGGCGGCGTTCATGGCGGATTTGACTTAGGCGGGACCTCGCGCACCCGGCATCCCTCCGGGATCGCGAGCCCCCTGGCGGATGGCATATGCGGCAATTGCCGTTCTCTCGTCATCCGACAGGATGACAGGAGGCGCTGCATCGGTACCGGCAAGCTGGAGTACGATGCGGGCAATATCGTCCTGCGCGTCTGCGGGCAGACCGCGTGCGATCTCCAGGGCCTGATCCGGCAACTTGGTCATGTCCTGATCATACGCCCTTTGACGCGCGTCGCATGAAGGCCAATTTCCGGTCATCCGCCCTGAACCGGTTGAGCTAAACACGATCGACCGCTAGCGTGCGGCGGAATCGGGGTTGGCAGGGATCATGGCGGAAGAGCTGCCCGGAAGGGATGTTCAAGCGGATGTGACTGGCGGAGATGCGCTTCCCGCGGCGGGCCAGCCGTTGCTGCGCATCGAGGGCGTGGCCAAGCGCTTTGGAACGTTCCGGGCCGTGGACGGCGTGTCGCTCGACATCAAGTCCGGCGAGTTCTTCGCGCTGCTGGGGCCGAGCGGCTGCGGCAAGACCACGCTGCTGCGCATGCTGGCGGGCTTCGAGGCGCCGGACGAGGGACACATCCTGCTCGGCGGCAAGGATATCGCGCAGGCGCTACCCCACGAGCGTCCGATCAACATGATGTTCCAGAACTATGCGCTGTTTCCGCATCTGTCGGTGCGCGACAACATCGCCTTCGGCCTCAAGCGTGCCGGCATGGCGCGCGCCGAGATCGCCACCCGCGTCGCGGAAATGGTCGCTCTGGTGAAGCTCGAGGGCCTGGAGAAACGCAAGCCGGACCAGCTCTCCGGCGGCCAGCGCCAGCGCGTGGCGCTCGCCCGCGCGCTGGCGCGCCGGCCGCAACTCCTGCTGCTCGACGAGCCGCTTGCGGCCCTCGACAAGAAGCTGCGCGAGAGCACGCAAGGTGAGCTGATGGAGCTGCAGCGCCGGCTCGGCATGACCTTCATCATCGTTACCCACGACCAGGAAGAAGCGATGACGATGGCGAGCCGGATCGGCGTGATGAAGGCCGGCAAGCTCGCGCAGGTGGCTAGTCCTCGCGAGCTCTACGAGGCACCACGCTCGCGCTGGATCGCCGAGTTCGTCGGCGACATCAATCTGTTCGACGGTGAGACAAAATTGCGCGACGGTCATCGTCTGGTCATCGGCACGCGTGATGCGGGTGCGCTGGTGGTCGCCGAGCCGCGCGAACCGCTCGGCACGGGAAAATTCGCGGTCGCGATCCGCCCCGAGAAGGTCAAGCTGTCGCGTCGCGCCCCAGTGAGCGAGGTAGGCCGTGAGACGGCGATCAACCTGCTGGACGGCGTCATCGCCGACATCTGCTATCTCGGCGGCACCACCACCTACAAGGTGAAGCTCGATTCCGGCGGGATGCTGCAGGCTTCGGTCGTCAACAGCGCGCGCCTCGACGTCGATGCCTACAGCCTCAACCAGCATGTCGTCGCCTGGTTCACGCCCGACGATTGCGTGGTGCTGGCGTCATGAGCTCCCGCCGCATCTTCGCGCGGCCGGCGCGCTTCGCTGCGATCGCACCCTATGTCTGGATGGCGCTGTTCTTCCTGGTGCCGTTCGCCTTCGTCCTCAAGATCAGCCTGTCGCAGACCGCGATCGCGCAGCCGCCCTATGAGCCCGTGTTCGACCTGACGGCGGGATGGGAAGCGCTCAAGGCCGCCTTAGCCGCGCTGTCGATCGACAATTTCAGGCTGCTCGGTTCCGACGACATCTATGTCTTTGCTTATGTCCGCAGCCTCACCGTCGCCGTGACCGCGACTGCACTGTTGCTGCTGTTCGGCTATCCCATCGCCTATGGCATGGCGCGATTGCCAAAACGCTGGCAGGCGGTGGCGATGGTGCTGGTGATCGTGCCGTTCTGGACCTCGTTCCTGATCCGCATCTATGCCTGGATCAACATCCTCCAGCATGATGGCCTGCTCAACCAGATCCTGCTGGCGCTGCATCTGGTCAGCCAGCCCGTAGTGTGGCTCTCCACCGACACCGCGATGTATATCGGCATCGTCTATTCCTATCTGCCGTTCATGATCCTGCCGCTCTACGCCACGCTCGCCAAGATGGAGCCGGCGCTGGAGGAGGCGGCCTCCGATCTCGGCGCGCCGCCCTGGCAGGTGTTCTGGCTCGTCACCTTTCCGCTGTCGCTGCCCGGCGTCGGGGCCGGCGTGCTGCTGTGCTTCATCCCGATCGTCGGCGAGTTCGTGATCCCTGATCTCCTGGCCGGCTCCAATGCGCTGATGATCGGCCAGACCCTGTGGCTCGAATTCTTCACCAACAAGGACTGGCCGGTCGCCTCCGCCGCGGCCATCGTGCTGCTGGTTGTGCTGCTGCTGCCGCTGCTGCTGTACGAGCGGCTGCAGAAGCGGCAGCTGGAACAGGGGCGCTGAGACGATGCGCAGGGTTTCGCGCCTATCCCGCTTCAACATCGCGTCGCTGGCGCTGGGCCTGGCGTTTCTCTATTTGCCGATTCTCATCCTCGTTCTCTATTCCTTCAACGCCTCCCGGCTGGTGACGGTGTGGGGCGGGTGGTCGCTGCGCTGGTACCGCGAGTTCTTCAACGACCACGCCATGATCGAGGCGGCCTGGATGAGCCTGCGGGTCGCGGTCTCCTCCGCGACGATCGCCACGCTGCTCGGCACGCTCGCGGCGGTGGCGCTGTCGCGCGGTGAACGCTTCCGCGGCCGCACGCTGTTTTCCGGCATGCTCTATGCGCCGCTGGTGATGCCGGAGGTGATCACCGGATTGTCGCTGCTCTTGCTGTTCGTCGCGCTGAACGCCGAGCGCGGCTTCTGGACGGTGACGATCGCCCACACCACGCTGACGATGTGCTTTGTCGCGGTGGTTGTGCAGTCCCGACTCGGCTCGCTCGATCGTTCGTTGGAGGAGGCCGCGATGGACCTCGGCTGCGACCCGGTTCGGGCGTTTATGGCCGTCACCCTGCCGCTGATCGCGCCTGCGATCGTCGCAGGCTGGATGCTCGCCTTCACGCTCTCGCTGGACGATCTCGTCATCGCGAGCTTCACCACCGGCCCCGGCTCGGCGACGCTGCCGATCCGCATCTATTCGGAGGTGCGGCTCGGTGTGAAGCCTGAGATCAACGCGATCTGCACGCTGGTGATCGCCCTGATCGCGGTCGTCATCGTCATTGCCTCGCTCGCCTCGAAGCTGTCGAGCTCGCAGGGCGAGAGCGCGGCACCGCTTTAGAGCAGGATGAGTTTTTGCTTGAAACGATGCGAGCCCAGAAGGCAGATCACCTCTCCCGAAGGGAGAGGTCGGATCGCATCAAAGATGCGATCCGGGTGAGGGCTTGAGGTCTCGCTGATCGCTGCGGCCCCTCACCCGGATTGCTCAGGCGCGCAATTGCGCGCCGAAGCAATCCGACCTCTCCCCGTCGGGGAGAGGTGAACCGAAGCCGCCTCGATACGCACTCAGGACTTCACCGCACCCGCCGTGAGCCCGCCCACCATGTAGCGGCGGAAGGCGTAGTAGACCGCGGCCGGCGGCAGCGCGTAGATGAAGCCGGTCGTCATCAACAGCTCCCACGGCGAGTCGTCCGCGGCGAGGAAGTTGCCGAGCGCGACGGGGAGCGTGATCTCGCGATCGTTCGAGAGCAGCAGGAACGCGTAGAGATATTCGTTCCAGGCCAGCAGCACCGCATAGGTGCCGATCGCGACCAGCGAGGGCATCATCAGCGGCAGATAGACCAGTCGGAAGATCTGCAGCGTCGTGGCACCGTCCATCACCGCGGCCTCGTCCAGCTCCACCGGCAGCTTGTCGGAGGCCTGCTTGAGCACCCAGATCGCGTAAGGCGAGGCGATCGTCACCATGGCCAGGATCAGCGACCAGTGATTGTTGAGCAGGCCGTAATTGCCCATGGTGCGATACATCGGCACCGCGAGGAACGCCGCCGGGATGAAGTAGGTGAAGAGCGCGAGGTTCAGCACCATGCGTCCGCCCGGCACCTTCAGCCGAGAGATCGAGAACGCCGCGGCCGTGGCGATGAACAGCGTCAGCACGCCGACGGATGCCGCGATCAGCGTCGAATTCCAGAACTGGACGTAGAAGTCGCGCAGGAAATAGTGCTGCTGCTTGAACACGATCTCGAAGTTGTGCAGCGTCGGATGGTCCGGCCACAGCTTGCCCGAGAACGCGTCCTCCTTCGGGGAGATCGCGAACAGGAACATGTGATAGATCGGAATCATCGTCCACAGGAAGACGGGAATGCCGATCAGCAGCAGCCGCGCTTCCGTCGCGACGTCACGGAGAGAGGGAAGCTTCATCGCGACAACCGTTTCATCATGAAGTACACGAGCGGCAGGACGAACGGCATCGCGCAGACGATGGAGGCCATCGCGAGCGAGAGCTGGTCGAGCCGGAGATAGCGGATGCCGAGCGTCGACAGCACGTGCGTGAGGTCGGCCGGGCCACCGCCGGTGAGCAGGTAGACGCTGTTGAAATCGCCCAGCGTCCAGATCATCGAGAGCAGCGTGCAGGTCACGTACAGCGTCTGCATCGACGGCCAGGTGATGTAGCGGAACTTCTGCCACCAGCTGGCGCCGTCCACTTCGGCGGCCTCGAACAGATCGTGCGAGATCGCAAGGCGTCCGGTGATCAGGATCAACGTCCAGAACGGCAGCGATTTCCAGATGTGCACGGCGATCGCCATGCTCAGCGCCACGGTCGGATCGTTCAGCCAGTTCGGGCCGTCATCGCCGGTGAGAGAGAAGATGAAATGGTTGATCATGCCCCACTCGGGATTGAGCATGAAGCGCACCGACAAAATGGTGGGGATCGACGGCACCGCCCAGGGCAGGATGAAGATCACCGAGAGCCATTTGATCCAGGTGCGCTGCTGCGCGAAGAAGCCGGACAAGAACAGCGCGATCAGCATCTTGATGTTGATGCCGATGACCAGGAAGATCAGCGTGTTGACCGCGGCGCGCGCGAAGATCGGATCGTTGTAGAGCGCGACGTAGTTTTCCGGCGCGCGTGCCAGCCACAAGCCGTAGCCGACGGGATAGACGACGAAGGCCAGGAAAACGAGCAGATAGGGCGCGAGCAGGATGATGCCCCAGACCTGCGCCGGGCTCAGCCGCGACGACAGGGGCGGGCCGGGAATTGCCTGATCGCCAGAGAGCGTGATTGCCATTCTTTTCGGACTCTTCAAAGAGAAGCCGGCCGCGAAACGCGGCCGGTATTGTTCTTATACCTCTCCCTGCAACGCGGGGAGAGGGGCCGATGACTAACCTGCAACCTGCTTGATGCGGGCGATCAGTTCGTCGACAGCCTTGTCGACCGGAACCTTCTCGCTGACGACGCGGTTCATCGCCTTCGCCCACACGTTCTCGTTGTTGAGAATCGTGAACTTCCAGTTCTTGGTGAAGTCGAACGCCGCGGTGCCGCCCTTGAACTGCGTGTAGACGGCCTTGCGGTGCTTGTCAGCCTGCCAGAACGGGCTTTCCTGGCTTTCCTTCGTCACCGGGAACCAGCGGCCGAGCGCACCCTCGATATAGGGACGGACGTTCTCTTCCTGGAGCAGGAAGCTGATGAACTGCTTGGCCTCGGCTTTGTTCTTGGCCGCGGTGAAGATCAGACCGGTCTTGACGTCGGAGCGGTACTTGATGGTCGAACCATCCGGCGCCTTCGGGAAGGACGCCGTGATGATGTCCTGCTCATAAGCCTTCTTGCCGGCCTCGCGCTGTTCCGGCGTGAGGTTCTGATTCTGGGAATCTTCATACCATTTCGCAGCGATCGAGATCGTGAAGTTGTGGGTCATCACGATCGTCTTGTTGTGGAAGGCGACGTTGTTGTCGGGATCCTTCCAGGTGGTCGAGGACGGCGGGGTGCAGCCCTTGATGTAGGTGTCGGTATAGTCCTTCATCGCCTTGATCAGGCCGTCGCGGACCTTGGGATCATCGACCAGCAGCTTGCCGTCGTCGTCGACCAGCTTGACGTGGTAGGCATCCATGAAGGTGTAGAAGGACTGGAAGGCGTCGGTGGATTCCACGCCCATCGGCTGGCCCACGGCGTAGATGCGCTGGCCGGTGGCCTTGCGGATCGCCGGCTGCACCTTGTCGCACCAGAACGTCCAATAACCCGTCCAGTCGTTCGGGATATCGCTCTGCTTGAAGCCGGCCTTCTCCAGCATGTCGTTCCAGATCTGGACGTGCATGCTCTGCTGCTTCAGCGGGAAGCCATAATAGGCCTTCTTCTTGGTGACATCATTGTAGAGGATCGACGCATCGAGCGTGTTCTGCACGAACCGGTCTTTGATCGGCTCCATGATGTCCGTGAGGTCCTCGAGCTTGCCCTCATAGGCCCACTTGCCCTGCGCCTGCACGTCATAGGAATCGGAATAAGCCACATCGGGAACGGTGCCGGCATCGAGCGCTGCGACCGTCTTCGGGATCATGTCCTGGATCGCGTATTGCGACAATTCGACCTTGATGCCGGTCTTGGCTTCGAATTTCTTGATCGTCTCCAGCAGCGCGTCGTCTTCGGAACGATAGAAGCCCTTGCCCCACCAGACCGTGATCGTCTTCTGCTGCGCAAAGGCGGGTGCAGTGGCGGCAAACAGCCCAACCGCAGCGACCGCCAATGATACTGCGCCAATAACCTTGGATTTCACGTTTTTCTCCCTCAAACGGCCGGTGTTTTAACCGGTCGTATAAAACACTAGCGCATGGCCGTCCTCCGATCTAGCGACTTCTTGTCAGACCAATGTCTTGGGGGTGGAGGGGCTGTGGCGAATTCGCGCATTGATCCAAAGCTCGCATCAATGCATGCCAATCAATTCGCCTCGTGGCCTTGTCATCGTTTCCCTTTGAGGCCGGTCAAAGCGGCATTCGGGCTCGTGTCAGCGGATCGGGATCGTGGCCTGCCTTGTCCGCTCGTCCGGGAAGGCGAGCGCCATGCCTCGAGCAGCATCTTGAGAAATTGGCTGGCATGAGGAGATAGTGTCGCCCCATGCCTGCGCACGATTCCGATCGTCCGCGACACCTCCGGCTCGACCAACCGAACCGTGTGAATGATGGGGTGGCCGGCCGCCGGCGTCGCGAGCCTCGGCAGCACGGCGATGCCAAGTCCCGCTTCGACCAGGCCGAGCGAACCGGAGAGGTGGGCGACTTCATAGGACCAGTTCAGCTGCAGGCCATGTCGCGCCAGCGCATTGTCGATCAGCGCGCGATTGCCGCTGTTGCGACCGACCGTGATGACCCGGTGCGACACGATTTCCGACCAGCTGACCTGTTTGCGCGACGCCAGCGGATGGTCATGGCGGCAGGCCAGGACGAAAGGATCCTCGACCAGTTTCTCGAATTCGATTTCCGCATGCGAAGCGCCGATGAAGTTGATGCCGAAATCGGCTTCTCCGCGTGCGACCGCTTCCAATCCCTCGTTGGCACCGATGTCCAGAATCCGGATGCGAATGCGCGGATACGCTTCGGCAAATCGGCCGATCGCACGCGGCAGGAAGTAGAACACCGCCGTCGGCACCGCAGCCACCGAGACGAGGCCTGAACTTCGCGCGCCGATATCGTGGATGGCGAGCACCGAGGTCTCGAACTCGTCGATGAGGCGGCGCACCTTCGGCAGGAAGTCGCGGCCGGTCATGGTGAGATTGACGTGGCGCGTCGACCGTTCGAGCAATGGCGCACCGAGGCCTTCTTCCAGTTTCTGAATGCGTCGGCTCAGCGCCGGCTGCGACAGGTTCAGCGCCCTCGCGGTGCGGACGAAGCTTCCCGTCTCCGCCACGGTGATGAACGCCTTGAGGTCGAGCAGTTCTGCGTTCATCGCGGCAGCCTCCAATTATATCGATAACCGGAATAATACCTCAGATATTTGCATTTCACAAAAGAGTTCTGCCGGAGGATGCTCTGGCTCGCGCGAAGATGTCGCCGAACGGAAGAGCTCCATGAACGATCAGATTGCCATTCCCTGTGTGGTCATGCGTGGGGGAACCTCACGCGGGCCGTTTTTCCTGGCCCGTGATCTTCCGGCCGACCCCAAACTGCGCGACGCGGTCCTGCTGTCCGTGATGGGAGGAGGACACGATCTTGGAATCGATGGGATCGGCGGCGGCAATGCCGTCATCAACAAGGTCGCGATCGTCGGACCGGCAACGGTGGCCGGCGCCGATGTCGATTACCTGTTTGCCCAGGTGCGGGTTCGAGAGGGGATCGTCGATACCTCGCCGAATTGCGGGAACATGCTGGCGGCTGTGGGGCCGTTCGCAATTGAAGCCGGACTGGTCGCCGCCGCGGCAGATCGCACCCATGTGCGCATCCACAACGTCAATACCGGCAAGTTGATTGACGCGACCGTTCCGACACCCGCAGGACGCGTGACCTACGACGGCGAGGCGCGGATCGACGGTGTTCCGGGGACGGCCGCGCCGATCGAACTGTCGTTCCCCAATGCGGCCGGTGCACGCACTGGCCGCCTGCTGCCGACGGGACGTCCGGCCGACCGCATCGAAGGGATCGATGTGACCTGCCTCGACGCGGCGATGCCCGTCATGTTGGTCCGCGCGGCGGATCTGGGATGGACCGGCAGTGAGGCGCCCTCTGACTTCATCGACGGCCGCTTTCGCGCGCGTCTCGAAGACTTGCGCATCGAGGCGGGGCGCCGGATGGGCTTTCCGGATCCCGCAACGATGGTGATCCCGAAACCGGTTCTGATTGCGCCCGCGAGGGAGGCGACGTTGAACGTCAGGTACTTCATGCCGCATGACTGTCACAACGCGCTGGCGGTGACCGGCGCCGTCGCGATCGCGACGGCGTGCGTCACGCCTGGAACGATCGCGGCAGAGATGGTCGGACCACTGGCGCCGCCGGTGCCGATCACGCTTGCCCATCCTTCCGGCCAGCTCGTGGTCAGGCTGGAGCCCGGCCCGGTTGCACGGGTGCTGCGAACAGCTCGGCGAATCTTTGAGGGCCACGTCTTTGCCCGTCGATCGCACGTGACTCATTCGGTGCTGGCGGCCTGAAGCCCGCCGCCTCCGAAACCATCAAGAACAATCAGAGCCATGGGAGAAACGAGAATGCAAAAGGAAGCACCGGTTGGGCATCCGAGCACCGAGGCGGGAAAGCCATTCTACCGGATTCTCTATGTCCAGGTGCTGATCGGCCTCATGCTGGGTGTCCTCACGGGCCATTTCTGGCCTGAATTTGGCGCCGCGCTGAAGCCCTTTGGCGACGGCTTCGTCAAGCTCGTCAAGATGATGATCGCGCCGATCGTGTTCTGCACCATCGTCAGCGGCATCAACAGCATCAGCGATTCCCGCGAGGTCGGCCGCACGTTGGTGAAATCCATGGCGCTGTTCTACCTGCTGACCGGGCTCGCTTTGCTGGCCGGGCTGATCGCAGTGTCCCTGATCCAACCGGGCGCCGGCATGCATGTTGCGGTCAATACGCTGGACCCATCGGTGGCCGCGAAATTCACCAAGCAGGCCGGTGCGACCGGATTAGCGGACTTCATGCTGCACATCATTCCGCATTCGTTCTTTGGAGCGTTCGCCGATGGTGAGGTGCTGCCGGTCCTGCTGATCTCCATCCTGATCGCCTTTGGCCTCAGCCGTGCCGGCGATGGGGGTGTCGTGGTGACGAAGGCAGTCGCCTCGTTCTCACAGGTGCTGTTTGTGTCTTTCGGCTTCATCATGAAGCTCGCCCCGCTCGGCGCCTTCGGCGCCATGGCGTTCACGGTGGGCCGCTACGGCATCCGTTCGATCGGCTCGCTCGGACTGCTGATCCTGACCTTCTATATCGCTTGCTCCGTCTTCGTGGTGGTCGTGCTGGGTGCGCTGGCGCGGCTGAACGGCTTCAGCCTGTGGAAGACGATCCGCTACTTCAAGGAAGAGCTGCTGATCGTGCTCGGCACGTCGTCGTCGGAGCCGGCGCTGCCTGGCGCGCTGCGCAAGCTGGAGCAGCTTGGATGCCGGAAAGGCGTGTCGGGGCTCGTGTTGCCGATGGGCTATTCCTTCAATTTGGACGGCAGCGCCATTTATCTCACCCTGGCGTCCATCTTCATCGCGCAAGCCTGTGACATTCACCTGTCGTGGGGACAGATCGCAGCAATGCTCGGACTGATGCTGCTGACGTCCAAAGGGGCGGCCGGCGTCACCGGCAGCGGCTTCGTCGCGCTTGTCGCCACCCTCTCTGTCATGCCGGATCTGCCCGTGACCGGCGTGGCGCTGCTCGTCGGCATCGACCGCTTCATGTCGGAGGCGCGGGCGCTGACCAGCATGATCAGCAACTGTGTCGCATCCATCACCATTTCGCTGTGGGAGGACGCCTGTGATCGCGAGGTGTTGGCCCGTGAGCTGGGACAGGGCAGCACTCTCACGCCCGCGGCAGGAACGAAGACCGGCGAGGCAACGGCGGTGCGGGAGGATAAAAGCTGGATCGCGACCACGCAATCGGCCGCTTGACGGCACGTTGCGATCGAGCCGCTCGCAATGTCCAATCAAGCAATCGAGCCCGTGGCGCTGAAGTGCCGAATCCGACAGTGCGCGTTAGTTGGACTTGGCGCTCTCTTTGGCGTTCTCCGCCGTCGGCGATTCCGCCGGTGCGGGACGCTTTCCGGTGCCGGTGATGCGCTCGATTGCGGAGCGCACGGCGTCACCCCCCTTGCGGTCCTTCAGCATGTCGAGCAGCGGCGCGGAGGCCGGCGAGCGGCGGATCAGGCTTTCCGGATCCGGGAAGATCAGCGGATCGTCCCAGGGGCCCTGCACCACGAAGGGCAGTTCGAACCCCGACGCGCCGTTGAGGCTCGCCACGCCCTTCATGTCGTATTCGCGTGCCGGCACCGAGGCGGTGCCGGTGAGCGTGATCTTCGTCGCCGGCCCCTCGACGCGGATGTCCTCGGCGGTGGCGATCCCGTCGGAGAATTTCACGGCGATGGTGAGATTGTCGTAGGGCGTCGAGCCGCTGCGGAAATTGCCGCCGCCCGACAGCGGCCGCCGCTCCAGCCGCTTCAGGAGCTGCTCGGCGTTGAAGCCCGAGATCGCACCGTCATGCCCGGTCACGCTGGCGCTTCCGTCGAGTGACTGCACGAGACCGAACGGGCTCGATCCGGAGGCGAGCAGCGAGACGTTGATGTTGCCGCGGCCTGACAGCTTGTTGAGACCGAACAGTTCGGTGGCGCAGGCCTGGAGATCGACGTCGGTGAACTGGAATTGCGCCTTGATGTCGGCGACGGTGTCGGACCGCGCGATACCGAACGAGCCCTTTGCGATCCCGCCATAGACCTGCGCCTCGCCGACGGAGAGCGCCAGCGTGCCGTTGCGCAAATTGGCGCCGATCGCGGTGCGGCCGAGCTTCGTCGGCCCGACCGTCAGCCTTGCAGCCGACAGGCGCATGTCGAGGTCGGTGGTCGACAATCCATTGAGATCGAACAGCTGCCTGTTCCAGTCGCGCGCGCCGCTCGCGAGCAGGCGGAACGTCGAGATATAGGGCGTGAAGTCGAGCGCGTCGGCGGCGAGCGTCGCCTGCAGCGTCTGCCGGCCGTTGTTGGCGTAGGTCATGACGCCCTCGGCGGCATTGCCGTCGAGCTCGACATTGACATTGGTGAGCGCGATCGAGGCGCCGACGACGTTGGCGCGCGCCTTCAGCGCGAAGCGGCCGAAGCCGCCGCTGCCGGGCTGCGGCTGCCCGGTCCAGCGCAGCGCGTTGCGCAAGGACGGGCTGTCGACCGTGAGCGTGCCTTCCATCATCGGGCTGGTGCGATTGGCGACGCTGCCGTCGAAGGCGAGCTTGACCGGCGCGCTGGCGATTCGCGCCTTCAGGCCGGACCGGTCGCCGGAGAGGGCGGCAACGAAATCGGAGAAGCTGATCGAGCCGTCGACGCGCTCGCCGCGCCAGTCGAACTGTCCGGTCGCAGCAAAGGAGCGCGAGATCGAAGGCCAGGCCAGCGACAGGTCGATGTCCTCGAGCTTCTCGGTGGCATGCGTGGCGGGGTCCTCGTAGTCGAGCACGCCGTCCTGGATGCGGATTTCGGAGAACGAGACCTGGTTCTCCGCCCCGGGCTTCATGGTGCGTGCGATGGTCTGGATGAAGGGCGTCCAGTTGCTTTCGCCGTCCGGTTTGAGGCTGACATGGATGCGTGGCCGCAGGAGCATCAGGTCGGCGATCTCGAATCGTTGCAGCAGCAGCGGCAGCAGCCGCAAATTCGCGGTGAGCACCTCGACCTGGAGCGCGGGAGCGCTGGTGCCGCCGCCCTTGAGGCCGACGTCGTGGAAGGAGATGTAGCTCGCCGGCAGCACCGAGATGTCGATGCTGCCCGCGACGCTGAGCTCGAGCCCGGTGACGTCGCGGATCTGCGCTTCGACCGCCCTGCGCAGCGCGTCGCGGTTGATGAGCCAGGAGGTCGCGATCAGGGCGATCAGCGCGACGCCGAGCAGCGCCGCGATCGGCGTCCCGAGGCGCTTCATTCCTTGGGCCATGGTCAATGGCATGTCCTGATCGGGTTGGTCGTTGGAGCCAGAAGGGCGGGCCGGGAAACCTGCGCGCCCACGCCCAACCCCCGCAACTTGATGGGTTTTCTTGACGCTTTCAAGGCCGCGGCACGGTTATGCCCACGGCGTGGGCAGCTTCTATCACCCAGCGGCGGAGCGGAGAACCCCGTATCATTGACGGCTTCGGACGATTTCGCCTAATAATCGCCGCCAATAAGGCGCGACGCCTGCAAGCCGAAGGTTCAGTCGAGGTTTTTTGCATGAATAAGGTCTATCCCGACGCCAAGTCGGCGCTGTCAGGCATTCTAAAAGACAACATGATGATCATGTCGGGCGGCTTCGGCCTCTGCGGCATCGCCGAGGAGCTGTCGGACGCGATCCGGGAGTCCGGCGTCAAGGGCCTGACGGTGGTCTCCAACAATGCCGGCGTCGACGGCATCGGCCTCAGCCGCCTTCTCGAAACCCGCCAGATCAAGAAGATGATCTCGTCCTATGTCGGCGAGAACAAGCTGTTCGCCCAGCAATTCCTCGCCGGCGAGCTGGAGCTCGAATTCAACCCGCAGGGCACGCTGGCCGAGCGCATCCGCGCCGGCGGCGCCGGCATCCCGGCCTTCTACACCAAGACCGGCGTCGGCACGCTGATCGCCGAAGGCAAGGAAGTGAAGGAGTTCGACGGCGAGAAATATCTGATGGAGCGCGGTCTGTTCGCCGACCTCGCCATCGTGCACGCCTGGAAGGGCGACACCGCCGGCAACCTCATCTACCGCAAGACCGCGCGCAATTTTAACCCGATGATGGCGACCGCCGCCAAGATCACTGTGGCCGAGGTCGAGCATCTGGTTCCGGCCGGTGAACTCAATCCCGACCACATCCATACGCCCGGCATCTTCGTGAAGCGCATCGTCGAGGTCGGTACGGCCAAGAAGCGCATCGAATTCCGCAACACCCGCCCGCGCCCCAGCGCATGATCCGGAAAAGTGGAAGCCGCTTTTCCGATCAGATCATGCGCCACTAAAGAATCGACAGGAGACCAAGATGGCCTGGACCCGTGAACAGATGGCTGCGCGCGCCGCGAAGGAATTGCGTGACGGTTACTACGTCAATCTCGGCATCGGCATCCCGACGCTGGTCTCGAACTACATCCCTGACGGCATGGACGTCTCCTTGCAGAGCGAGAACGGCATGCTCGGCATGGGCCCGTTCCCCTATGAGGGCGAGGAAGACGCCGATCTCATCAATGCCGGCAAGCAGACCGTGAGCGAGCTGCCCTCGACGTCCTATTTCTCCAGCGCGGATTCCTTCGGCATGATCCGCGGCGGCCACATGGATCTCTCGATCCTCGGCGCCATGCAGGTGGCTCAGAACGGCGATCTCGCCAACTGGATGATCCCGGGCAAGATGGTCAAAGGCATGGGCGGCGCGATGGATCTCGTCGCCGGCGTCAAGCGCGTCGTCGTGGTGATGGAGCATTCGGCCAAGGATGGTCCGAAGCTGCTGAAGAAGTGCAACTTGCCGCTGACCGGCGAACGCGTGGTCGACATGGTCGTCACGGATCTTGCCGTCTTCACCATCGACAAGCACGGCGACGGCGGCATGGCGCTGATCGAACTTGCCGACGGCGTCTCGCTCGACGAGGTCAAGGCCAAGACCGAAGCCGAATTCCGCATCGCGCTGAAGAACACCTGAGGCTTCAGAACACCTGAGGCTTCGCGAAGGGGGCGCGCATGACGATACGGTCTGCGCGTCCCGAAGAGATTCAGGGGCGGCGCTGATCAATGCGGCTCTGCGGGTCAACGTCGGAAGCATCCTTCATCTGAAAAGGTTTCGATGACGGGTGCAGTGTGCGCCTATCACGGCAAGAGTGTTTGCGCTGCGACAAGTTTTTGCCGGATTCACGCTGGGGCGCCGTCGCCACGATGGGCGTGCCGGCGCCGGCTCGCTGAACTCAAGCTGCAGTCGCCGAGGGCGGCACGGTGAGAGGCCGCACGCCCTTGCGCCAGTCGGTGATGGTGCAGCCGAACCGGCCGCGGAACCAGCGCGCCATGGCGCTCTGCGCGGAGAAGCCAAGCTGCACCGCGATGTCGGTCAGCGGCCGGCCGGGGTCGTCGATCAGCCGGGTCACGAGATCGGCGCGTTGCGCATCCAGGATGGCCGAGAAGCTGGTGCCCGATGCGGCGAGGCGGCGGTGGATGGTGCGGCGGGTGCAGGCAAGATGCTCGGCGACGCGCTCGACCGTGCAGTCGCCGCCGGCGAGCAGGAGGCGTACGACCTCGTCGACCTTCTGCTCCCAGCTTGCGGGCCGTGTTTCGATCGCCTCGATCCGCTTGCGTAGGTAATTCGCGATCAGCGGATGCGCGCTAGGGATCCGGCGTCCCAGATCGTGCGCCGACAACAGGATCGCGTCATGCTTCGCGTTGAAGATCACGCGGCAGCCGAAGAATTCGCGGTAGCGCTTGCGGTCGTGCGGCGGTGGATAATGCAGGTGCACCTCCTGCGGCCGCCAGTCGTGACCGAACAGCGACTGGATGATGCGGTGGACGCTGCCGAGCGCCATGTCGATCGACTGGCGCGAGGCGCTCGGGTGCCGGCCACGCAGATGCATCGCGACGGTCACGGTCTGCTTGCCGCGCGCAACGTCCAGTCGCATGCCATCGTGATGGATATGGATGAAGCGCGAGAACGCATCGATGGCCTCACCGACGGTCGCTTGTTCGCGCACGATCAGGCTGACCGCGCCGAAATTGATCAGGCCGCCGCGCTCGGCGAGACGCAAGCCGAAATCTTCGGAGCCGGACGCCTCCGCCGACAATTCGAGCAGACGGCGCAGGGCGGCGACGGCAATGGGCGTGTCGGGCTTGTCGAGGCAGGCTGGCGGCAGCCTCGCCTTGCGCATCATCTGCATGGGGTCGAGACCGACTGACCGGGCAACCTCCGGATAATAACTCAGGCTTGAGCTGCGAATGAGGTCGGTCATGCGAACCGTTCCTGCCAGCCATTCCCAAGGATGTCCCGAAATGTAAAATTTCTGTCCCGGTCAGTCAAATCCAGGAACGGGACGGAACATACATAGGGGAGACCGAAGCACGGGCGTGAATGCCGTGTTGACGACGGCGCGGCAGGGCGATGGAGCCGGCTACCGTCTCGGGCCATTTGACCAGGACATTGCTGGATCGGGATCGTGCCGGGAAACATGCTTTCCAAGGGTGAGATATTCGTCGTCGACACCGACGCTGCCTCCCGCGAACAACTTTCGACCGCGCTCCAACAGAACGCCTATGAGGTGATCTGTTTCGCCGACGGTGCGTCTCTCTTGTCTGCAGCAAAGGCGCGGATGCCGGCCTGCGTGCTGCTGGAGCTGCCGTCCGATCACTCTGGCCTCGAGGTGCTCAAGCGGCTGCGCGGCGAGAACTGCATGGCGCCGGTACTGGTGACCTCCGCGAACGGCAGCATTGCCATGGCGGTCGACGCCATCAAGAGCGGCGCGGCCGACTTCATCGAAAAGCCGTTCCGCACCCACGACGTCGTCGGCCGGATTGATGCCGCCATCGATGAGTTCGCCCAGCCCGCAGCGATCCGGCAATGCTGGCTGCCCGGTTGCGAGCCCCTGACCGAGCGCGAAGGCGACGTGCTCGAGCATCTCGCCGTTGGTCTCACCAACAAGGAGATCGCCCGGCGGATGCATCTGAGCGCCCGGACGGTCGAAGGTTATCGCGCCAGCATCCTGAAGAAGGCCGGCGCCCGCAACGTGACCGATCTGCTCCGGCGCATCTTCGGCCAGGGCGCGCCGACCCAGGCCTAAAGGGACTTCAAAGCGTTCAGCGGCCATGGTGCCGCCGCGTCGGCGCCCCGCGGAAACCCCAATCGAACCGGTTCCTTCCCTGCCGCGTCCAACCACGATGGCGAGGCATTTCATCGCGCGCGTCCGGCTGGCGGCGCGGCGATAGGCAGGAGGGACTTCATGCGCATCACCGCAAGAGACTTGGCAACCACGGGCCTGGTCCTGGTGACCACGGCCATTGCGTCGCCGTCATGGGCGGCCAACGTGGACGCCACGTCGACGATCGAGACGGTCACCGTCTATCCGGACGGCGCCACCGTCACCCGTGTCATTTCGTTGGACCTCGCCTCCGGTGATTCGACGCTGGTCGCCAAGGACTTTCCGCTCTCGCTCGATCCGTCTTCCCTCCGCGTTGAGGGCGAGGCGGGCGCCAAGCTCACCATCGGCGCGATCGATGCGCGGCCGCCGAAGGCCGCACCGCCCGCGAACCTCTCCGGGCTGGACAAGCGCATCGAAGCACTGAGGGATCAACGGGCCGACCTGCAGGGTGCGATCGACTCGGCCAACGCGCGGCGCAAGTTTGCGCAGCACTTTGCCGAAGCCTCGCCGGCCGGCCTCGGCGAGAAGGGCGAGGCGCGCCCGATTACCGAATGGCGCGCGGCCTTTGCGGCGGTTGCCGAGGAGATCGCGACCGCGGACACCGCAATTCGCGATGCCACGCGAAAACAGCGCGAGATCGATCGCCAGATCGCCGAATTGGAAGCCGAGCGCTCGGCCAAGCCGCCCAGCATGCTGGAGGTGCGGATCGACGTGGCATCGGCCGCCGCGACCAAGGCGATGCTGCGCGTGACCTACACCGTGCGCAACGCGCGCTGGGTGCCGCTCTACGATGCCCGGCTCGACACCGGCGCTAGGGATCGCAAGCCGCAACTCGAACTCGTCCGTCGCGCCGAGGTCACGCAGTCGACCGGCGAGGACTGGTCGAACGTGACGCTCGGCGTCTCCACCGTGCGTCTCGGCCGCGGCGGCAGCGCGCCGGAGCTGAGCTCGCTGGTGGCGCAATATCCGCAAGTGCCGAAGCCGCTGGCGCTCGGCACGGCCTCGGATCTGGCGCGGCCTGCACCGATGACGCGTCAGGCGCAATCACCGGCCATGGCCAAGATCGCAGAAGCGGCCGAGCCGCGCGAGCGCGCCGACGAGCAGCAGGCCGTCGCCGAGATCGGCGACTTTCAGGCCACCTTCAAAATTCCCGGCCGCGTCAGCCTCGGCGCTGCCGAGGGCGCCAAGAGCTTGCGTATCGCTTCGGTGAATGTGCCCGCCGATCTCGCCGTACGCGCGGCGCCGGTGATCGATCCCACCGCCTTCCTCGAAGCCAGCTTCAAGCAGACGGACGACACGACGCTTCTGCCCGGCAAGGTCGCGATCTATCGCGACGGCGTCTTCGTCGGCCGTGGCAAGATCACGGCGTCCGCCAAGGACGACATCGTGCGGCTCGGCTTCGGCGCCGACGACAAGGTGAGAATCGAGCGCACGGTGCTCAAGCGCAACGAGGGCTCGGCCGGCTTGCTCGTGACGACGTCGAAGACCGACGAGCGCGCGTTCAAGACCACGATCCGCAACGGTCACGACTTCCCGATCAAGGTCGCGATCGAGGACCAGTTGCCGGTCAGCGAGAACGAGGACATCATCGTCGAGATGCTGCCCTCGAGCACGCAGCCGACCGCAACCAACATCCGCGACAAGCGCGGCGTGCTGGAATGGTCGTTCGACGCCAAGCCCGGCGAAGTCAAGGACATCAACTTCGCCTGGCGCGTCCGCTGGCCGAAGGACCAGAGCATGGTGATCGTGCCGGCGGGGTAGATTGCCAGCCGCGAACGAAGTGCGCTCCCTCTCCCGCTTGCGGGAGAGGACTGGGGTGAGGGCTCTCGGGGAGAGGGAGAGAGCTTTACTTCGCCTTCAGGAAATCCGCGACCTCGAGCAGCACGAACTCGTTGTCGTCGGCCTTGTTGGGATCGCGGCTGGAGGAGAACGGCAGGTTATTGTCGTTGCCGACAATGATGTGCGTGTCGTCGACGCGATCGACGTTCTCGATGGTGAAGAACGGGAAGGTGTAGACGCCGTCGTTGAGCGGCTTCCTCGCCTTCTTGTCGGGATCCCTGATCTTCATCAGGTCGATATAGCCGATCTTGCGCACGGGCTTGCCGACATTGGAGTCGGTGAGCTCGATCTTGTAGATGCGCTTGAACTTGGCAAGATCCGGGAAGCAATTCTCGCCGCGCGTACCCTGCGGGCACGCCTTGTCGGCGGTGCCTTCGCCGTTGTCGCGCTCGATGACGAGGCCGGAGGCCTGATCGATCATGTTGAAGTCGCCGATGGCGTTGCCGTTCTGCTCGAACACGTACTGCCAGTAGCGGCCGGTGAATTTCTCCGCGGCGACGTCGAATTCGAGGATCCGCGAGGCTTCCTTGCCGTCGACCTTCTCCCAGTCCTTCTTCTCCGCATCCCACAGCGGTCCTTCGAGCAAGCCGTAGATGAACTTGCCGTCCTTCGACGAGGCGAAGCCCTCAAAACCCTTGGAGCGGCGGAGATTGACGTTGGTGTAGGTTGCGCCGGGTGCGCCGGGCGTCGCGACGGCCCAGTTGTCCGGCGAGCGCACCGGCTTGCCGTCGGCGAGGGTCTCGAAAACCCCGAGGATCTTGCCCGATTTATCGGCCTTCAGGACGTAGGGGCCGAACTCGTCGCCGATCCAGAAAGTGTCGCCGATGATCTGGAAACCCTCGGTATCGAAATCGGAGCCGGTGAGATAGCGCTTCTCGGTGTCCTCATGGACGATGCGGAACGGCACCTTCTTGTCGGGATCATGCAGGAAGATGGTCTCCAGCCGCTCGATCTTGCCGTTCGCCCAATCCATCTTGTGGCGGTTGAGGTACAGCATCGAATCCGGCGAGTTGGCGCGCGCACCCATACCGTTATCGGTGATGACCCAGAAGCTGCCGTCGGGCATGGTCTTGATGCCGGAATGGCCCTGGAGTGGCTGGCTCTTGAACGGCAACGACACGCCGGTCGGTCGCTCATAGGACTTGCCCATGACAGTGCCAAGCGCGTCGACCCGCTTGCCAGTGGTGTATTTGCCGGAGGTCTTGAGATCGGTGGGGGCATCGGCCGGAGCATCGATGAAGGTGGCGGCCGGCATCACCACGTGGCCGGCGAGCTTGGCCGGGAATTCGCCCTCGCTCTGCGCGAGCGCGGTGCTTACGGTGAGAATGATCGTTGCGACGGAGCTGAGAAAAGTCGCGCGCATGTGCGTCTCCTGTTGGCGGACGCACGCCTTATGCGGATCGCATGTTGCAGTATTGTGAAGCCGGGCCAAAGGCCGCAGCCCTCTTCGCCTCTCCCCACGACAACGGGGAGAGGCAGGGCGAGCGAGCGAGGCTACTCCTTCACCGCGCCGGTCAGCGACGACACGTAATAGTCCACGAACAACGAGTAGAAGATCGCAACCGGCAGCGAGCCGAGCAGTGATCCCGCCATCAGCGCGCCCCATTGGTAGACGTCGCCGGTGACGAGCTCGGTCAAGATCGCGACCGGTACGGTCTTGTTGGCGCCGCTCTGGATGAAGGCGAGTGCGTAGATGAACTCGTTCCAGGACAGCGTGAAGGAGAAGATGCCGGCCGAGATCAGCCCGGGCACCGCAAGCGGCAGCGTGATCCGGCGCAGGATCTGCAGCCGCGTGGCGCCGTCCACCAGCGCACACTCCTCGAGCTCATAAGGGATCGACTTGAAATAGCCGATCAGGAGCCAAGTGCAGAACGGCACCAGGAAGGTCGGATAGACCAGGATCAGGGCCAGCGGCGAATCGAACAGGCCGAACTGCACCACCACGGTGGCGAGCGGAATGAACAGGATCGACGGCGGCACGAGATAGGCGAGATAGATGCCGAGGCCGACATAAGGACTGCTGCGGAAACGCAGGCGTTCGATGGCGTAGGCCGCCAGCGTGCTCGCGATCAGCGACAGCGTGGTCGCCCCGATCGCGACCAGCATCGTCGTCCACAGCCAATGCGGATAAGCGGTGTTGAACAGCAGGTGCTTGATGTGCGCCAGCGTCGGCGAGGAAATCCAGAACGGATTGTGCTCCTTGTAATTCATCAACTCCGCGTTCGGCTTGAACGAGGTGATCGCCATCCAGTAGAACGGGAACAGCAGGATCAGCACGAAGCAGCCGAGCGGCAGATAGATCATCATCAGCCGCCGCAGCCCGGAATCCCAGGCCATCGTGTCGGGCGCTGCCTTCGCGTCGGCGACAGCGGCTTGCGCGACAGTATCAGTCATTGCTCTCTCCCTGCTGCCACTTGCGGCGGGCCAGGCCGAAATAGGAGAACAGCGTCGCGAACACCAGGAACGGGATCATCGACACCGCGATCGCGGCACCTTCACCGAGCTCGCCGCCGGCGATGCCGCGCTGGAACGCCAGCGTCGCCAGCAGGTGAGTCGAGTTGCCGGGCCCGCCACGGGTGATGGCGTAGACCAGCTGGAAGTCGGTGAATGTGAAGATGATCGAGAAAGTCATGACGATGGCGAGGATCGGCATCATCATCGGAAAGGTGATGTAGCGGAATCGCTGCCAGGCGCTGGCGCCGTCGAGCATCGCAGCCTCGTAGAGCGAGGGCGAGATGGTCTGCAGCCCCGCCAGCAGCGAGATCGCGACGAAGGGAATGCCGCGCCAGATATTGGCGGCGATCAGCGAGAAGCGCGCCGGCCAGGGCGAGCCGAGGAAGTCGATGTTGTCGCTGCGCCAATGCAGCACGTCGACCAGCAGGTAGGAGATGATCGAGAATTGCGGATCGTAGATCCACCAGAACGCCAGCGCCGACAGCACGGTCGGTACGATCCACGGCAGCAGGATGATCGCGCGCAGCACGCTCTTGAACGGAAAATGGTTGTTGAGCAGCAGCGCGAGCCAGAAGCCGAGTGCGAATTTCCCGAACGTCGCGATGGCCGTGTAGACCACGCTGTAGAACACCGCGTTCCACCACAGGGAATCGGTGAGCAGATACTGGAAGTTCTCGAGTCCGACGTAGCTGCCACGCTGGCCGATCGTGGTGTCGGTGAAGGCGAGCCAGATACCGAGGCCGAGTGGATAGGTGAGGAAGACCGTAAGCAGCCCGATCGCAGGTGCCAGACACATCATGATCAGGAACGGCTTGTAGTCGAACAATCGCACCAGCCAGTTCGGTTGCCGCTGGGCCAGCGCGGGAGAGGGGAGGGTGGTCACGGACATCAGCTTTTTGTCCTGTCGTTGAACGTCATCCCACCGCCATTGCGAGGAGCGAAGCGACGAAGCAAATCCAGACTGTCTCCGCGGACGCGCTCCGGATTGCTTCGCTTCGCTCGCAATGACGATCGCTCAGCTGCCTAACGGTTTTGCCGCCGGAAGTACCGCTTGCAGCGCTGCTCGGCTTCCGCGGCCGCGGCCTCTGGCGTGGCCGCGCCGGTCGCGACCGACGAGAACATCTGAATCAGCACGTAGTCTGCGCTGACCGCCCCCGTCGCCGTCGAGATCGGGCCCTTGTAGCCGTCGTAATAGGTGCTGTTCATCGTGTCCTTGAACAGCTTCACTTTGGGATCCTGCGACCAAACGGCGGCCTCGGCATAGGCCGCGAGCGGCTGGGCCCAGTAGCCGGAATTGGCATTGAGCCACGGCTCGTACTGGTCCTTTTCCAGCATGTATTGCAGGAAGGCCTTGGCGGCGTTGGGGTACTGGCTGTGCTTGAACACCATCGCGTTCAGGGTCAGGCCCGCCATCGGCGAGACCTTGGCCAGGCCCTTCGGCAGCAGCTGATGTTCGCTGTCCTCGGCGATCGCCTTGGTGGCAGGATCGTTCTTCAATGAGAAGTACAGCGACACGCCGTTGGCGGTCAGGGAAATCTCCTGCGAGGAGTAGGCGCGGTTGTTGCTGACGTCGTTCCACGACGTCGTGCCGGCGATGAAGGTCGGGTACAACTGCTTGACCCAGTTCAGCGCGGCGATCGTCTCCTTGCTGTTGATGGTGAGGTTGCCCTCTTCGTCGAGCAGGGCGGCATTGTGTGACCACAGCGCCCAGTTCGCAAAACCGTTGCCGTCACCCTTGGCGTTGCCGAGCGCGAAACCGGCCGGCTTGCCGGCCTTGTGCAGCTTTTGGCACAGGTCGACGATTCCGGCATGGTCTTCCGGCACCTTGTCGAAGCCGACCGATTGCAGGACCGACTTGCGGTAGATCAGGGGCCCCGCGGTGGCGCCGAACGGCAGCCCGATCCAGGTCTCGCTCTTGTTCTTCTTGCCGTAGCGTTGCGCCAGCGGCAGCCAGCCGCCATACTTCTTGCCGACATAGTCCGCGACGTCGGTCAGCTCGATCAGCTTGTCGATATAGATGTGCGGCGCATCGGAGAAGCCGATGATGATGTCAGGACCGGCGCCGGAATTGGCGGTCACCGCGGTCTGCTGGTTGATGTCTTCCCAGCCGACGAAGTCGACCTTCACCTCAACGCCGGTCTCCTTGGTGAACTTCGCTGCATTCGCGCGGAATACATCCTCATCCGCCTGGACGAAACGTACGGGCCGCAGCATGCGTAAGGATGCGCCCTTCTCGATCGGCAGCTTGGGCGCCGGAACGTCGGCGGCCTTGATCGTTGATGGTGGTGTTTGCGCTGCAGCACCGGTGGCCGCGAGCGTTGCAGCGGACAGGCCCAGCGCCAAGGCATCACGACGTGTGATGTCGTTCCTCATCAGTACCTCCCTATGATGTTCCCTTCCCGGCGTTGATCGCCGGTGAAGGGCCGTTTCGGTCGTCGGCGCGTTTTACGCCGGCCCGTCTAGCTGTTCGGTCCGCGGTCCATGCTGACGGGCTGCCAGCGGCGGAGTGCGGTGTTCTGCAGCACCGACGGATTGACGCAGCTTACCGGCCACATGCCCTGAAGCACCAGTGACAATTCGTAGCCCACCCGGCGCTTGCGCGCTTCGTCAAACCGTGCCGAGGCCGAGGCGACGTGGGCTGTCAGCGTCACGTTCTCCATGCCGAGCAGGGGATTGTTGTGCGAGGGGGGCTCCTTCTCCAGCACGTCGAGGGCGGCATGCGCGATCCAGCCCTCTTGCAGCGCCTTGATCAGGCTCTCCTCGTCCACGGTGGCACCGCGCCCGGTGTTGATGAAGATCGAGCCCTTCTTCATCTGCCGGAAGTGCTTTTCGGTCAGCATGTGATGCACCTCGGGCCTCGCCGGCGCGTGCATCGAGACGAAGTCGGATTGCGACAGCACCTCGTTCAGCGTCGCCGGCATCACGCCGTGGTCGTACATCAGCGTTTCCTGGATGAAGGGATCATAGGCCATCATGCGCAGGCCGAACGGCGCGGCGCGTTTCGCAACCGCACGCGCCACGCGGCCGAACGAGATGAAGCCGAGCGTCTGGCCCATCAGCCGCGGGATCTTGAGCAGTGCCGGCCGGCCCTCGGCCCAGCGGCCGTCGCGCACCATGCGGTCCTGCTCGACCAGGCGGCGGAAGCCCGCGAGCAGCAGCATCATGGCGTGGTCGGCGACCTCCTCGATGAAGGTGTCGGGGATGTTGGTGACGGGAATTCCGCGGGCGGTGGCGGCCTTGACGTCGACACTGTCGACACCGACCGAGCCGAGCGTGATGACCTTGCAGCTCTCCAGCGCGTCGATGATCGATTTGGTGATCGGGATGCCCTTGGCATAGATGGCGTCGGCATTCTTGGCGGCGGCGATGAACCCGGCCTCGTCGGCCGGCGCCTCGACGATCTCGGCATCGATCGGATCGAGTGCCTCGCGCTCATAGGAATAATCGCTGCCCGCAACGGTGAAGCTCGCACCCTTCGGCGTCACCACCCTGTATTTCGGCATGTCCTGCTCCCGATTTGGTTTCTTGTTGTGACCCGCCTTCGTGGCGGGCCTTTGCGTCTTTTACGCGAAATCGCGGCCGGTGCGTACAATTCGCGGTTGTCGTGAGCGAGGTATATTTCCGATTTTCCGCGCGCGGTCCGGGCTTCTACGGAGGCACGTAAGTAACTTGCTAAGGGCTCGGCCACTAAAAATTGATTCGATTATGATCGATCTGGTCGCGTGTCCGTGTCCCACTTTTGCCGGAGCTAACCTGTGAAGTTGAGCAATCTGAAGATCGCCCCCAAGCTGGGCATTCTTGTCGGCGTCACCTTGTTCGGCCTTTGCGCCTCCGGTGTTCTCGCCGGCTATCTGATGAAGCGCGAGATGGTGAATGCGCGCGTCGACCAGACCAAGGCAATCGTCGAGCTGGCCCGCAACTACGCCGCGACGCTGATGAAGCGGGTCAATGCCGGCGAGATGACCAAGGATGCCGCGCTCGCGGACCTGCGCCGCTACGGCAACGCGATGACTTACGACAAGGGGTCCGGCTATCTGTTCGGCACCACCTATGACGGCATCACGCAGCTCGCGCCGGATCCGAAGCAGATCGGCCAGAACCGCATGGACGTGGAAACGAATGGCCGCAAGCTGTCCCGCGAGATCATGGACGGCGTCAAGGCCAACGGCGAACTCCTGCTCTTCTATGAGTATGTGAAACCCGGACAGCCAAAGCCGATCCGCAAGCTCGGTTACGCGGTCGCCATCCCCGGCTTCGACATGTATCTGGGCACGGGTGCCTATCTCGATGACATCGACGAGAAGATGGGGCCGGCCTACTGGCTGCTCGGCCTTGCCATGCTCGGCATCGTCATCGTTGCCGGCAGCGTCGCCTGGATGATCGGACGCAGCATCAGCCGTCCGCTGGCGCTGCTCGGCATGCGCATGAAGGATCTCGCCGAGGGCAAGCTCGAAGGCGACATCCCCGGTGTCGGTCGCGGCGATGAGGTCGGTGAGATGGCTTCGACCGTACAGATCTTCAAGGACAATGCAGTCCGCATCCGCGAGATCGAGCGAGCCGAGGCCGATGCCAAGGAGCGCGCCGCGGCGGAACGTCGCAGCGCGATGGAGGACATCGCCAACGACTTCGAACGCAGCGTCAACGGCATCGTCCGCTCGGTCTCCTCGGCCGCGGCGGGCATGCAGACGACGGCGCAATCGATGACTGCCACTGCCAGCGACGCCTCCTCGCGTGCGGCAACGGTCGGCGCTGCCTCGCAAAAGGCTTCCGGCAATGTCGGGACGGTCGCGGCGGCCGCCGAAGAGCTGTCGAGCTCGGTTGCGGAAATCTCCCGCCAGGTCACGCGCTCGACCGAAGTGGCGAGCCGTGCCGTCAATGACGCCGAGCGTACCAACGCCACCGTTCAGGTGCTCTCCTCCGGCGCCGAGAAGATCGGCGAGGTCGTCAAGCTGATCCACTCGATCGCGGCGCAGACCAACCTGCTCGCGCTCAACGCTACCATCGAGGCCGCCCGAGCCGGCGAGTCCGGCCGCGGCTTCGCCGTGGTCGCCTCCGAGGTCAAGGCGCTCGCCAATCAGACCGCGAAGGCGACCGAGGAGATTTCCGCCCAGGTCGCTGCGATGCAGACCTCGACCAGCGACGCGGTCGCGGCCATCTCCGGCATCACCCAGACGATCGCCGAGATGAGCGAGATCACGGCCGGCATTTCCGCATCGATCGAGCAGCAGGGCGAGGCGACCCGCGAGATCGCGCGCAACATCCAGTCGGTCGCGGCCGGTTCGAGCGAAATCAACGCCCATATTGGCAGTGTCACCTCGGCCGCGGAAGCGACCGGCAGTGCCGCCACCGACGTGCTCTCCAATGCCCGCGAACTGGACAACCAATCCGGCGCGCTGCGCACCGCCGTCGACAACTTCCTCGCCAAGGTGCGCGCGGCGTAGTTTTCGCGCGTGCACCGACGCTTCGATCTGCTCCGCCGTCTGCCCGGGACAAGCCCGGCCATGACGGAGAATGCGGAGGTCTCGTGCTCCGGACGCAGCGCAGCGCTCCTTCAGCGATGCGCTGCTGAGCCGGGGGCATGCGGCGGTCGGGGTCCCGGCTCTGCGATGCATCGCGGACGCGCTGCATCTTGTCCGGAACACGGGGACTGATCCTACTGCTTTTCGATCTTCGCGTTGGTGATCAGCTTCTCCCACAGCACGAGCTGCTCATTGACGAAGGTGCCGAGCTCCTCCGGCGTGCCGGAGAAGGCGTCCATGCCGAGTGTGGCGAGCTGCGCCTTGATTTCCGGCTTCTCGACGATCTTGCGGATCTCGGTGTTGAGCCGCGTCACGATCTCCTTCGGCATGCCGGCGGGGCCGAAATAGCCCTGCCAGGACGAGATGTCGAAATCCGGCACGCCCGCCTCCTGCATCGAGGGCAGGTGTGGCACCAGCGGCGAGCGCTCCTTGGTGGTGACGGCGAGCGCGCGCAGGGCGTTGCCGTTGACATGGGGCAGGCCGGTCAGGATGTCCACGAACATCATCGAGACGCGGCCGCCAATGACGTCGTTGAGCGCCGGCGGCGAGCTCTTGTAGGGCACGTGCAAGAGGTCGAGCCCGGCATTGTGCGCGAAGGTCGCACCCGACACGATCGCCGACGACGAGCCCGAGGCGTAGCTCAGCTTCCCGGGATTGGCCTTGCCATAAGCGATGAGCTCGGCGACGGACTTGGCCGGCACTTCCGGATTGATGACCAGCATAAAGGGCAGATCGCCGGTACGGGCGATCGGGGTAAAATCCTTGACCGGATCGTAAGTGAGACTCTTGAGCAGATAGGGGTTGGCCGAATGCGTGGTGTTGGTCGTCACCAGCAGCGTGTATCCGTCGGGGGCGGCTTTCGCGACGTAGGTCGCGGCGAGCATGCCGTTGGCACCCGCCTTGTTCTCGATGACGATGCCGACGCCGAGCGCCTGCGACAGATGCTGCGAGATCAGGCGCGTCGTGGTGTCGGTGCCGCTGCCGGCCGCGAACGGCAAGACCAGCGTGATGTTGCGGCTGGGATAAGTGTCGGCCTGAGCCGTGGAAGCTGCGGCGAGGCAAAGTGCGGCCGCGCCGATGGTGCGCAGGTTTCGAATCAGCCCTGAAAGCATATGTGGTCGTTCCCTCTTTTTCGTTGGCGGGAAACTAGCGTCTGTTCGCTGAAATCGGAAGACGGGAGTTGCGTGCCCCGGGCGCACTGCAGCGCGCCGCTTTCGCGGCGTGATGCGCTGCCGAACCGGGGCCCACATTCGCGGCACACTGGATCCCGGCTCCGCGATGCAGCGCTTAGGCGCTGCATCTTGTCCGGACACGAGATCGCACGCGCCCGTCCGTCACACGGAATTACTTCGCCGCCGAGCCCTGGCGCGATGCGAGCACGACGCCGGCGAGCACCAGCGCATAGCCGATCAGGTGGAACGGCTGGAGCTTTTCGCCCAGCAGCAGGATCGCCATCGCCGAGCCGAACACCGGCACGAGATGGAAGAACGGCGAGGCGCGGTTCGGGCCGATCAGCGCCACGCCGCGATTGAAGAAGAGGTAGGCGAGGGTGGAGGGAAAGATCAGGATGTAGCCCAGCGTCGCCAGCGTCATCCCGTCGAAGTGCAGCACGCGGCCGCTCGCCGCCTCCCAGATCGCGGTGGGAAGCAGCATGGTCGCGCCGCAGCAGGTGGTGAAGGCCAGGAAGGAGAGCTGATGGATCTTCGGCCGCCGCGGGATGAAGGCGGAGTAGAGGCCGAACGCCACCAGCGAGGAGGCGAACATGATGTCGCCCCTGTTGAAGCTGATGCTCGCGAGCGCGGCGAGGTCGCCGCGCAGGATGATGATCAGCACGCCGGCCAGGGAGATTGCGATGCCGCCGAGCTGCGCTCCGGTCAGCCGCACGCCGAACAGCACCAGCGACCACAGTGCCACGAACAGCGGCCCTGCCGATTGGATCAGCAGCGCGTTCAGCGCCTCTGTGTATTGCATCGCCCAGTACGAGATCGCATTGTTGAAGGCAAAGCCGACCAGCGACAGGAACAGCATCAAGGGCAGGCTCTTGCGCAAGGCAGGCCAGTCGCGCTTCAGATGCGGCCAGGCGAACGGCAACAGGATCAGGAACACGCCGAACCAGCGGATCGTGGTCATCGTCAGCGGCGGCACATGCGCGCCGACATGGCGGGCGAGCACGATGTTGCCGGCCCAGAACAGCGAGCTCAGACTGAGCAGCAGATAAGGCTGGTTGTTGAGCCGGCTGGCCGGACTGGCGGTCGGTGTTGCGGGCGAAGCGATCGTCATGGGCGTTGCATGCAAGCTTGCGCCGGATCGCCGAGATGACACAAGTCACAGGGCCGCAATGCTACAATGCGCGCATGAGCTGAGGAGGTGCCGTTGGCGGTTAATATGTTGAACATCGAGGGCCTGGAGAAGCTCGAACCGAATGCGCCGGTGGTGATGCTGAACCTGATGCGCTTCCACGCGCGCTCGCGCGACGGCGATGGGTCCGGATGGGACGCGTATCTGCGCTACAGCGCGATCACGGTGCCGATGATCAGGGCGCGCGGCGGCACTCTGCTTTGGACCGGTGAAGCGAAGGCGGTCGCGCTCGGCCCGCATCAGGGTAACCAGTGGGACTTCGTCGCGCTGGTCTATTACCCGTCCGTCGCGGCCTTTCTCGACATGATGACGTCGGAAGCCTACGAGCGTGAAGCCGATCCCCATCGCGTCAACGCCTGCGCCGAGCACGTCATCATCGCGACAAGCGAAGCGTACAGCAAGTTCAGGCCCAAATAGGCATACCTGTCACGCGGCGTGCACTTTTCCCCTCTCCCACAACAAGGGGAGAAGGAAGTGCAGAGCCGCGCTCCTGGTGGCGCCTACGCCGCCTGCTTCCTCGAGGCCGCGAACACGCCCGCCAGCACCAGCGCGAAGCCGATGAAGTGGAACGCCTGCGGGTGTTCGCCCAGAAATGCCATCGCCATGATCGAACCGAACACCGGCACGACGTGGAAGAACGGCGCGGCGCGATTGGCGCCGATCAGCCGCACGCCGCGATTGAAGCAGAGATAGGCGAGCGCCGAGGGGAAAACGGCGACGTAGAACAGGGTCAAGAGGTTCGGCCCGTCGAGCTTCATGACCGGACGCGCGGACAGTTCCCAGATCTCCAGCGGAACGAGACAGGCGGCGCCGCAGCCGAAGGTGAAGGCGAGGAACGAGAGGCCGTGCATCGGCGGCCGCTTCAGTGACAGCACCGAATAGAGCGCGAAGATCAGGAGCGCGAGGAGGAAGATCAGGTCGCCCTTGTTGAAGTCGATGCTCGACAGCGTGGTGAAATCGCCGTGCAGCAGGATGGTCAGCACGCCGCACATCGACAGCAGCACGCCGAAAGCCTGTGCCGCGGTGAGCCGGATGCCGAGGATGACCAGCGACCACAGCGCCACCAGCAGTGGCGCGGCCGACTGCAGCAGCAGCGTGTTGAGCGCCTGGGTATGCTCCAGCGCCCAATATTGCAGCGTGTTGAAGGCGCCGATGCCGGTGATCGAGAGGGTGACCATCAGGCCGAGCTTGCCGCGGATGGCCGGCCAGTCCTGCACGAGGTGCTTCCAGGCGAACGGCAGCACCAGCAGGAAGGCGAAGGACCAGCGCAGGAACGACAGCGTGACCGGCGGAATGTGGCCGGCGGCGAGCCGCCCGACGATGGCGTTGCCGGCCCAGCACAGCGCCGTGATGCTGAGCAGCAGATAAGGCTGGTTGGCGACCCAGCTGTGGCCGGATGTTTCCGCGCTCGTGGTCTGGCCGGTGGCGGACATTGTGATGATGCGGGCCCCGCGTGGAGTACGCCGAGCCCTCCGGCCCGGCGGGATCCGGGCCGGCTGATCACCCGGCAGCATCCAAAGACACGGAAAACGAGGTTGCATCAACGGGGGCGGACGCATCGCGACCATGCTGGCGGCGGAGGCGGCCTCTCAGGCTTTGGTCGAAGCCAGCGCGCCGGCTGCGAAGGTTTCTGGATTTTTCGGCGATATCAAAGGCTTGGAGCGCGCGCTGGGCCCGAAAAAAGCCCCGTTCTTGCTTGCCTAGAGGGGCCGCTTCCTTTATCCGGTTGGGCAGCCTCGCGTGCGACCGGCCTCGGCCGGGAATTGGGCTGGGCGCAGGCATGATCCCGGAAGAGTGGGTCCCGGTTTTCCGTTCGGATCATGCCACTTACAGAGAAATCTTCGAAGGATTACCCGCGCATGGCCAATGTTGTCGTCGTCGGCGCCCAGTGGGGCGACGAAGGAAAGGGCAAGATCGTCGACTGGTTGTCGGAGCAGGCGGATATCGTCGTGCGCTTCCAGGGCGGTCATAACGCCGGCCACACGCTGGTGATCAACGGCAAGACCTACAAGCTCGCGCTCCTGCCCTCCGGCGTCCTGCGCGAGGGCAAGCTGTCGGTGATCGGCAATGGCGTCGTGTTCGATCCTGCCGCGTTCCTCGACGAGGTCACCAAGCTCAGGGCCCAGGGCGTGGCGGTCTCTCCGGACAATTTGCGCATCGCCGAGAACGTCACGCTGATCCTGCCGCTGCACCGCGAGCTCGATGCGCACCGCGAATCCGCCAGCGCCGCGACCGCGATCGGCACCACCCGCCGCGGCATTGGCCCGGCCTATGAAGACAAGGTCGGCCGCCGCGCCATCCGCCTGATGGATCTCGCCGACCTCGATACGCTCCCGCACAAGATCGACCGGCTCCTGGCTCACCACAATGCACTGCGCCGTGGCCTCAATCTGCCGGAGTTCGACGGCAAGGAGATCCTGAAGGAGCTGACCGCGCTTGCGCCGCAGCTGCTGCCCTATGCCGAGACGGTGTGGCGGCTGCTCGACATCGAGAGGCGCGCCGGCAAACGCATGCTGTTCGAGGGCGCGCAAGGCGCGCTGCTCGATGTCGATCACGGCACCTATCCTTACGTCACCTCGTCCAACACGGTGGCGGCGCAGGCCGCGACCGGCGCCGGCCTCGGGCCTGGCGCGGTCGGCTACGTGCTCGGCCTGTGCAAGGCCTATACGACCCGCGTCGGCCAGGGCCCGTTCCCGACCGAGCAGGACAACGACATCGGCCGTAAGATCGGCGAGCGCGGCCGCGAGTTCGGAACCAATACCGGCCGTCCGCGCCGCTGCGGCTGGTTCGACGCCGTGCTGGTCCGCCAGGCGGTCCGGACCTGCGGCATCAATGGCCTCGCGCTGACCAAGCTCGACATCCTCGACGGCTTCGATTCGATCGAGGTCTGTACCGGCTACAAGCTCGACGGCAAGGAGATCGACCATTTCCCGGCCGGCGAGGGCGCGCAAAGCCGGGTCGAGCCGATCTACGAGACCATCGAGGGCTGGAAGGAGCCGACCGCCAGTGCGCGGTCCTGGGCCGACCTCCCGGCCCAGGCCATCAAATATGTCCGGCGGATCGAGGAATTGGTTGGGTGCCCGGTCGCGCTGCTTTCCACCAGCCCCGAACGCGAAGATACTATCCTGGTGCAAAATCCGTTTGAGGCTTAACGATATCTTACCGGGACGCGCGTATAGTTGAGTAGAAATGGCTGATTACTACCCGCTGATCGCCCGCGCTATTGCCGCCCTGGACCCCAACGCTCCCGGCGAAAGCCGTCGCGCGCTCTATGAACGGGCGCGCACGGCCCTGATCGCGCAGCTGCGCAGCGTGCAGCCGCCGCTTTCCGAATCCGAGATCACGCGCGAACGGCTGTCGCTGGAAGAGGCCGTCCGCAAGGTCGAATCGGAGGCCGCCCAGCGTGCCCGCGAGGCCTCGCGCCCAGGTGCGGCAGGTGGGGCAGGTGGGGCGGGGCGCCCTGGCGGCAGTGGCGATGCCTTCCGCCGCGCCAGCACCCGTGCCACCGAGGGCAACCCGGCTGCGGCTCCGCCGCGCACGCGTCCGGCCCCGACGCCGCCGCGGGCCGACCGCCCGTCCTTCAACGTCGATGATCAGGGGGAGGCCCCGCGTCCGCCGCGCGCTCCCCGTTTCGACGCGCCGCGCCAGGGAGGACCCGCCGCCCCGCCGCCGACGCCGGAGCCGCCGGCCGGGCGCGATCGCCAAGGTGCGCGCCGTCCGCCCGACGCGGGACCGCCACCGCCGCTGCCGCCGTCGCCCGGCGTGCGCGGCTTCCGCGACATCACGGCCGATGCCAATGATCTCGGCGGCGCTGCCGCGCAGGCCAGCCGCGCCGCGCGGCGCACCTATGCCAACGTGCCCTCGCCCTCGCCGGAATTCGACCGGCTGGAGCCGAGCCTGGAAAACCGCGCCGGCGAGTCCGAGGCGCCCTATTCCTACGACGAATCGATCGAGGAGGCCGAGCGCTACGCGCCGCCGTCGCCGCGTCCGCGTATCGCGCCCGACCGCGACGCCAAGAAGCGCGCCCGCACCCGCTCGGGCTTTCCGTTCAAGAGCGCGATCGCCGTCGGCATCGTGCTGATTCTGGTCGGGGCCGGCATTCTCTGGGGCAAGCAGCTGGTGCAGACCGCCACCAATCTGTTCAAGCCGTCGGCGACGCAGGTGGTGGAGGCGCCAAAGGATGCCTCGCAGCCGCAGAGCAAGCCAAAGATTCCCGATCGCGTCGGCCAGCCCAGCGACCAGCCGGTCGCACCGGTGGCGCAGAGGGCCGTGCTCTATGACGCGGATCCGTCCGACCCGAAGGGCAAGCAGTATGTCGGCTCGGTGGTGTGGCGGCTCGAGCCGATCAAGGCCTCCGGCAACCAGAAGGCCGACGTTGCCGTGCGCGCCGACATCGAGATCCCCGACCGCAAGTTCAAGATGACGATGTCGTTCCGCCGCAACACCGACTCCTCGCTGCCGGCGAGCCACACCGCGGAGCTGACCTTCATCCTGCCGCAGGATTTTCCCGGCGGCAGCGTCTCCAACGTGCCGGGCATCCTGATGAAGTCGAACGAGCAGGCGCGCGGCACGCCTCTCGCTGGCCTCGCGGTCAAGGTCACCGACGGCTTCTTCCTGGTCGGCCTCTCCAACGTCGACGCCGACCGCAGCCGCAACGTGCAGCTCCTGAAGGAGCGCTCCTGGTTCGACGTGCCCTTGGTCTACGCCGACCAGCGCCGCGCCATCATCGCCATCGAGAAGGGCGCCCCCGGCGAGCGCGCCTTCAACGACGCCTTCGCCCAGTGGGGCGACTGAACTCTTCACCTCTCACTACGGGAGAGGTGAAGCGAATCCTCTCGCGACGATCATTCAACCAAGGTTGAGCCGGCTACTGCGCCGCGGCTTCCCGCTTGCGCGCTGCTGCGGCGGCTGCGTGCTCGCGGTCCATCACGGCGCGGCAGCCGGGGCTGACATGGGCCTTGTTCCTGACCATGCAGGCGGTGATCCGCGGGATGTCGGGAATCTCGCTGGAGCACAGCCGCATGGCGTCAGCCGAGCACATCTGCTGGGCTTCCTGCGAGAAGGCGAGACTGGGTGATGTCTGGAGTGCGAAGGTGCTGGCGAGTGCGTACAGCGAAGCGATGGTCTGATAGCGTGTCATGAAGGATGGTCCCCGAGTTCCCCTGGGCTTGAGCCGCTTGGTTTTGGGGCGCCGCACGCGGCTTGATCTGCCGCACGTCACAGCCTTCACGCCGGGATATTGATCCCGCATGTGGTCGCTCGATTACTTGATGTTCGAATCGAAAGTGCTACGCCGCCCGAGCGAAGTATGCGCCATTGTCACGGACCTGCAATGGTCAGCGCAAAGGAATTCGCAATTGTTGCGCGCGAGTCACGTCGCGCGCGATCAGATCTGTTCCGCATCGATCCCGCCGAGAGCGGCGGCGTGTTCCTCGATGGCGGTGACGCCCTTGGCCGTGAGCTCGAACAGATCGCCGTCCTTCATCACGTAGCCCTCGGCGATAAGCTGCCCCACCATGCCCTGCCGGTCGTCGGCAAACGCAACGGATTGGCTGATGTCCCGCAGGATCGAGAGTTGTTCGTCGCGCAACATGGCTTCACACTCCGTTCGCGGGGGATGGGGCTCGGTCCTCACATGCCGTGGCTCTGAAAGACCTTGCTGCAAGCGCGCGACAATTTGGATCGGTTGGCTTGCAGGCAGCTCTGCACCGCGCCGTCATTGCCGAGATCCTTGCGGCAGAAGCGCGAGGCGTCCCGCGAGCAGGCCTTCTGCTCCTGCGGCGTGCCCATATGGTCTTGCGCAAGAGCGGGCACGTCGGACAGGCCGCTCAAGGCTGCCAGCGCGATCGTCGCCAGGAGAAGTTTGCGGGCCATCGGCCCCTCCAATCCGCCAGGGAAAATTCTGGTCCTGTCTGAACTCGTCGTCCTGCCACTTGTTCCCCTAGGCCGCGCCCGCGCCCCGGCTGTTCAAGGTTCCCGCGGCGCTGTTATAACGCTGGCGAAGTGTGAGGGTTGTTGGATGAAACGCTATCTGGTGTTTGCCCTGGTTGGCCCGTTCGTCGGCGGGTTCCTGCTGCTGCTGACGACGACCTACCAGTCCGGCTATTGGGCCCAGACCAGTCTCGGCGAGGTCGGCAAGCTGTTCGTCGTGTTTTTCAAGACCCTGCAATACAGCTATCTGTTCGGCTTCCTGCCCTCACTGATGATCGGCGCGGTCGACGACATCCTGATCCACATTCGCCGGATCGGCCCGGGTTTGCGGATGCTCCTGGTCGGCCTGTTCGCCTTCGCTCTGGCCTCGCTCACCTACAGCTCGCGCGGACCGGATTCGGGCGCGGTGCAGTTCATCCTGTATGGCCTCGTCGGGTTCGTGCCGGCGGTGATGTCGTCCTGGCTCGTGCATCGCTATATCGAGGAGCCGCGAGCGGCGGCGGCGTCGACCTGATGCGCCGCGTCAGGTCGCGGCAGCAACCTCCGCCGCGCTGGCGCGTTCACCGAAAGCCATGATCATGTCCGAGGACGACATCCTTGCTCCGCGCAAATCCCGTACGGGCAGCAGCTCGCGCGCGACCTTTTCTCGCCATGAGGCGCGCGGGCCGATCATCGACCAGGAGGGCCACGAGATCAGGCCGGAAAGCCTGGAGGAGGGGTTTCGCGAGTTTCGCTTCGAATTCGGGCAAGCGAGCCCGTTCGGCAATCTGACACGCGAGCAGCGGATCGCGCGTTTCGAGGCGATCGCAAAGCTGCTCGACGTCGCCTTCATCCTGCCCGGCACCAACATCCGCTACGGCATCGACGGGCTGATCGGACTGATCCCTGTCGTCGGCGACATCATCACCACCGCGATCTCGCTGTGGCTCGTGCGCGAGGCCCGCGCGCTGGGAGCGCCCTGGTACCTCACCGCGCGCATGCTCGGCAATGTCGCGGTCGACGGCGTGGTCGGCCTGGTCCCGTTCGCGGGCGATGCCTTCGATGTGATGTTCCGAGCCAACATGCGCAACGTCCGTCTCTTGCGCCGCTGTCTGGAGAAGCAGCCGCGGATGTAGCGTCTCTTTAGTTCCTCTGCCTTGCTCTCGTGTCCCGGACAAGGTGCGGCGCGTAAGCGCGGCGCCGCAGAGCCGGGACCCAGCAGCCACGGTGAATATCGATCCGTGGGCCCCGGCTCTGCAGCGCACCGCTGAAGGAGCGCTGCGGTGCGTCCGGGGCACGAGAGTCGTCGCCTCGCTTCCACAAGCGGGAGAGGGAGAACCCAAAACGCAAAAGGCGCGATGACCTCTCGGTCACCGCGCCTTTTGCGCACATCGAAGGTTTTTACGAAAGGCTTACGCCGCGTCGGCGTCAGTCTCCGCAGCCGGAGCCGGCTTGGGCCGACGGGGCAGCGGGAAGGCATCGCTCTCGTACAGCGAGCGAATGCCGTTCTGGTCGAAGCGCGCTTCCTCGACCTGGAGATAGGCGCCGTTCAACGAGTCCGTCGGCAACTGCTCCATCGCGAACTGCACGGCCTCGGCCGCAGTGCCGAACCGCCGATAGGTGAAGCCTGCACGCTTCTTCTTGCGGATCGCGGCGGGGAAGAGTTCGGCGGAGGTGTTGAAGTTGAACGGACGCATTGGACGCATGGTCAAAGACCTCGTGATCTTCTCTGGGGCTTTAAGCGCGTGGGGTTTGGGGAGGGCAGGGGCCGCAATCGAGCGGGCCCGCCGCATGTCATTTTCGCCCACTAATATAAGCCGATTTGACAGAAATGCGACCCCCGCGATGCGAGATGATGAATCCACGCATGGCAGCTCCGCAGCCGGAATAAATCGAGTAATATCAATGTGTTAAATGGTTTAAATCTTGCCAAGAAGCAGTAGCACGATCAGCACCACGAGAACGACCCCGCCGATGCCCATGCCGGAATGGCCGAGGCCATAGCCGTAGCCGCCGAACCGGCCGGACAGGCCGCCGACCAGATAGATGATCACCAGGATGATCAGGATGGTCCCAAGCGTCATGGCATCCTCCCTGGCAGTCGCCGAGATGCGATGATCGGCCGCACCGCCAGAGGAGAAAAGCACATCACGCCGCCGGGTTCCACGGGGGAACCCGGCGCGCGCGGCGTTTATTTCGGCTCCAGCTTCAGCGCCGCCGAGTTGATGCAGTAGCGCAGACCGGTCGGCCCGGGGCCGTCGGGAAAGACGTGGCCGAGATGACCGCTGCATTTGGAGCAGAGCACTTCGGTGCGGATCATGCCGTGACTCGTATCCCGTTCCTCGTCGATATGGCTCTCGACCGCGGGCTGGGTGAAGCTCGGCCAGCCACAACCGGAATCGAACTTGGCGTCGGATTCGAACAGCACATTGCCGCAGCCGGCGCAGACGTAGGTGCCGGCACGCTCTTCGTGCTCATATTCGCCGGAGAAGGGACGCTCGGTCGCCTTCTCGCGCAGCACGGCGTATTGCATCGGCGTCAATTCGCGCCGCCACTGCTCTTCGCTCTTGATGACCTTGTCGTCGGTGGTTTTCGTCTTGGTGTCGGGCATGGGTTTCCCGTTTTCTGGTGATCTCGCGATCAGTTGGTGGCCTTGCTGGCATTCACCAGCGTCGGCTTCTCAATGTAATTGTCCGCGAACAGCTTTTTCAGGTTCTCGACCTTCGGGATGTCGTTGTAGGCGATATAGGGCTGGTTCGGGTGCAGCGTCAGATAGTCCTGGTGGTAAGCCTCCGCCGGATAGAATGCCTCGAGCGCGCCGATCTTGGTCACGATCGGCTTGTTGAAGACCTTCGCACTGTTGAGCTGCGCGATATAGGCCTCCGCCACCTTCTTCTGCTCGTCGGAAGTGGTGAAGATCGCGGAGCGATATTGCGGGCCGACGTCAGGGCCCTGGCGATTGAGCTGGGTCGGGTCGTGCACCACCGAGAAGTAGATCTGGAGGATCTTGCCGTAGGAGATCTTCTTCGGGTCGTACTTGATCTCGACCGACTCGGCGTGGCCGGTGCGGCCGCTCGAGACCGTCTGGTAATCGGCGGTCGCCTTGGTGCCGCCGGCATAGCCGGAGACGGCGTTGACGACGCCTGCGGTGTGCTGGAAGACGCCTTGCACGCCCCAGAAGCAGCCGCCGGCGAGCACGGCGGTCTGGATGCCGCTCGCGGGCGCCGCGTCCACGGCGGGGGCGGGGATCACGACCGCATCCTCCGCGGCCCGGGACGGCATGGTGAAAGCCAGCGTCAGGGCGGTGGTTGCGGCGAGCAGGGAGGCGAGTGCGGTTCGGCGCATGGCAATCCTCTTTCGGAAGGGCTGACAGTCTAGGGCGGTCGCGACCGGGCGAACAGTCTGCCCGGGGATGTTTTCGCATCATTCGAGATACGGCCACCGCCGGTGATTGTTACGGCGGCGTGGACACGAGGCCGTGAAGACCGGCGCCTGGACCAATCGCGCCCGCGCGCGAACGCTGATGAAGGATTTCGACGGTGCAATCGCGGATTTCGCCGAGGCCGAGAAGATCGATCCGTCCGCGCCGCAGATCGCCGGCAACCGCTGAGTCACCTACGGCATGATGCGTAAATTCGACCAGGCCCTCGCAGCGGTTCTAAACTACGATGCTCAGCCTTTTCGCCGCCCGCGTGATCCCCGTGTACAGCCACCGCGCCCTGGACTCCTGAAACGCAAAGCTCTCATCGAACAGCACGACGTCGTCCCATTGCGAGCCCTGCGATTTGTGCACGGTCAGCACGTAGCCGTAGTCGAACTCGTCGTAGGGCTTGCGCTGCTCCCAGGCGATCTGCTCGATGCCGCCCTCGAAGCAATCGGCGCGCACCGAGACTTTCGTCACCTTGTGGCCGAAATCCTCGTCCGGCGACAGCCGCATGGAGAGGATGCGCGACTTCGAGCGCGAGGTGTTGCGCGACTTGACGCGCCACAGGCCGCCGTTGAACAGGCCTTTCTTGCGGTTGTTGCGCAGGCACACCAGCTTGTCGCCCGCGACTGGAAACTGGTCCTCGATGTTCTGGCGCTGGCGGACCCGCATGTTGTAGGCGCGTCGGGTGTTGTTGCGGCCGACCAGGATCTGGTCGGCGCCCATGACGCGGTCGGGGTCGAGCTCCTTGCGCGAGACGACCTCGCTCTCGCCATAGCGGCCGATGTCGAGCTCGCGTCCCTCGCGCACGTCCATCGACATCCGCACGATCGGATCGTCCTGAGCCTGGCGGTGCACCTCGGTCAGCATCGCGTCGGGCTCCGAATTGGTGAAGAAGCCGCCGCCCTGGATCGGCGGCAGCTGCGCGGGATCGCCCAGCACCAGGAGGGGACAGTCGAACGACATCAGGTCGCGCCCCAGTTCGGCGTCGACCATCGAGCATTCGTCGATTACGATCAGCTTCGCCTTGGAGGCCGGCGCGTCGTCCCACAGCTCGAAGCTCGGCTGCTCCTCGCCGGATTCCCGGGCACGGTAGATCAGCGAGTGGATGGTGGAGGCGCCGTCGCAGCCCTTGTTGCGCATGACGAGCGCCGCCTTGCCGGTGAACGCGGCGAACTTCACCTCGCCATCGACGCCATCGGCGATGTGCCGCGCCAGCGTGGTCTTGCCGGTGCCGGCGAAGCCGAACAGGCGGAAGATCGGCGGCGTGCCGCCCCGGCCCGGCTTGGCCTTGAGCCAGTCGCCGACGGCCTTCAGAGCGGCATCCTGATGCGGGGTGAAAGTGGCCATGTCTGTCTTGATGAAGGGCGAAAGGCGGCGATTCGCAATCCTCAAAACTAACCATTCGTCGCGCCGGTTCAAGCGCAGGGCAGGCCGTTTCTCTGCGGTCCATCCTTCGAGACGCCCGCCTCTGGCGGGCCCTCCTGCGCGTCGTCCGGATGCATCAAGCACACGCCCTCAGGGAAAGCTCTGAACAACTCGGCCACGCGGCGTCACGGTGCCGGAATGTCAGTGCTCCAGCACGCGGCGGCCCGACAGCCAACAGGGAGAGTGCTGCTATGCCAGGCTCGGAATCGTTCTCCCGCGCGGCGAAATTGCAACGGCGTGGACAGCGCCGCCTCGCCTATTAAGATGACCTCAACGACAAGAATGCGGGAGAGCGACGCCATGAAGTTCGGCATCTTCTACGAGCTGCAATTGCCACGGCCCTGGGTGGCCGGCGACGAGCTCGCCCTCTACCAGAACGCGCTGTCGCAGATGGAGCTCGCCGACAAGCTCAGTTACGACCATGCCTGGGTGGTCGAGCATCACTTCCTCGAGGAATATTCGCATTCGCCTTCGCCGGAATCCTTCCTCGCCGCGGCGAGCCAGCGCACGCAGAAGATCAGGCTCGGCCACGGCATTCTCCAGCTCACCACCAATCACCCGGCGCGCGTCGCCGAGCGCGTTGCGGTGCTGGATCTGCTCAGCAACGGCCGCTGCGAGTTCGGCATGGGCGAGAGCGCATCCATTACCGAGCTCGAGCCGTTCGGCCGCGACATGGAGACCAAGAAGGAGGTGTTCGAGGAGGCGGTCGCCGCGATCTTTCCGATGTTCAAGGATGCCGGCAGCGAGCATCACGGCAAGTATTTCGACATCCCGTTGCGTAACGTCGTGCCGAAGCCGGTGCAGAAGCCGCACCCGCCGCTCTGGATGGCCTGCTCGCAGCTGCCGACCATCGAGCGCGCCGGCCGCCACGGCTTCGGCGCGCTCGGCTTCCAGTTCGTCAGCGCCGATGCCGCGCATGCCTGGGTGCACGCCTATTACAACGCGATGACCAAGCGGCTGCACAAGCTCGCCGACTACGAGATCAATCCGAACATGGCGCTGGTCTCGTTCTTCATGTGCGCCAAGACGGACGAGGAGGCGCGCGCCCGCGCCGAGGGTGCCACCTTCTTCCAGTTCGCACTGCGCTTCTACGGCGCCGCGCAGAACCGCCAGCGTCCCGCGCCCTACACCGTCAACATGTGGGACGAGTACAACAAGTGGAAGCGCGACAACCCCGAGGCGCAGGAGGCGGCGCTGCGCGGCGGCCTGATCGGCTCGCCGGAGACCATCCGCAGGAAGCTGAAGCGCTTCCAGTCGTCGCATATCGACCAGGTGATCCTGCTCAACCAGGCCGGCAAGAACAGGCACGAGCACATCTGCGAATCGCTCGAGCTGTTCGGCCGCGAGGTGATGCCCGAGTTCCAGAACGATCCGGCGCAAGCGGCCTGGAAGCAAGGCGTGATGAGCGGCGAGATCAAGCTGGAAGAGATCGACACCCGGGCTTTTACGGATCGATACGGCAAGCTCGCGATCAATGTCGCCCCGGTGAACGCCGCGGCGGGCTAGGCTGTCCGTTAAGTCATGTTGCTGACGCAATCTCTGTCTTAGTCGGTGACAACTTAAAACACTGCGTGGGAACCGCCCTGGTTCGCACACCGGTTCCATAGCCAAGGGGTTGGCGCGAATCCGCAAAACATCGGCGCAAGCATCATGAACGCATTCGCGTTCGCTTGCCCGCGTTTTGCGGGGCCGGGAACCGGACGACGAAAAATCACAGGAGTTATGATGACGTTCCGCTCGAGCGCCGCACTTTGCGGCGCCCTGGTTGCGCTTGCCGTGTCTGTTACCGTTGCTAGATGTGAAACGCGTGGGGTCCACTCAAACGCCGTCGCCGATGCCGCCTCCAGGGATGCGGTCGTCGGCGCTGCATCCATGTACAATCCATTCAAGCCGGGCAAGGAGGAGGGCGGACCGCGCACAGCCTCCGGCGAGCGTTATGATCCCTCTGCCTGGACGGCTGCGATCAAGACGAGCCTGCGAAAGAAATTTGGTGGGGTCCAATTTGGCGCGAGGCCGAAATATGCCCTCGTCGAGGCCGCAGGCAAGAAGGTGATCGTCAAGATCAATGACGTGGGTCCACTCAGGCCCGGCCGCATCATCGACTTCAACGAGCGCACGATGCGCCATTTCGATCCGAGCCTTGAGCGCGGAGTCATCAAGGACGTGAGAGTCAGCCCGCTCTCAGGGGGCGATTGGCCTTTGGGGCCGGTGGGCTGAACGTCGCACGCGGTCGAATGACAAGCCGAACTCGTCGCTTGAACTGCTCAGATGACGATCGGGGGGCTGAAAGGTCTCTGCCTTCCGCCGAAATCACCTTGCTGCTATCCTCCCGCAAAACAAGATCTTGCGGAGGAAACGATGCAATCTCAGGCGGTGCCCGCAAATCCGGTACCTGGCGATGTCACGTCCGCGGTGCTCGCCATCGGCCGGCCCGATTTCCCAAAAGTCCTGATCGACACGCTGCGCCGGCAGGCAGAGGTCGGTCACTGCATGGTGTTCGCGCTGAGCCGGGCCGGTGCCGCGCGCTGCCTGCTCGATGCCGGCAACATCCCGATCGGTGGCGATCTCGGGGCGGCCTATGCCGGCCAGTTCCACGAATCCGATCCCAACCGCGATGCATTGTTCGAAGCCGAGGGCAGCGCGCCGATCATGCTGCCTCAGTTCGCGCCGCGCATGTACGGCGCGCGTTACCGCAAGATCTTCTTCCAGGATTCCGGCATCGTCGACAAATGCGCGACCGCGATCTGGACCGGCGACACCTGCTTCTACGTCAATTTCTACCGCATCGCCGCGCAGGGACGTTTCAGTGCCACGCAGCGTGAGCGGCTTGAGGCCATCGCGCCGGCGATCGCGGCAAGCGTCGCCCGCCATTTTCAGGAGGCGGCAACGCCGGATCAGTCTCTCGCCGCACTGTTCGCGACCCGCCCGCCGCTCTCCGCTCTCACGCCGCGCGAGCAGGACGTCTGCCGCCGCATCCTGGCAGGCTTCAGCTCCGAGGCGATCTCGCAAGCGCTCCGCATCAGCCTGCATTCGACGCTGACCTACCGCAAGCGCGCCTATGAGCGGCTCGGTATCTCCTCGCAGAACGAGCTGTTCGCAATCGTGCTGCGGCTGCTCTCGGCGCCTCACGGCCTCAACTGAGTTGCCGAACTAGTTCGGCGTTAACCATCTCTGACGGTTCCGGCTTGGGCGATATCGCTTCGAAGTTTCTTAAATTTTGCTGGGTACCTCTTCCAGGCATGGTGACCTGGGGAAAGACATGAGCAAGCGGGCCAAACGCAGAAAGGCAGAGGCCCTCGCAATACCCATGGCCGCGAGAGTCGCAATCGGCGCCGTCGCTGTCGCCGCATTGGGGTACGGTCTGCTGTATCGCCCGGCGAGCGTGCAACCGGTCCGCAAGCCGTCCGCACAGGAAGCCAAGGCATCGTCAACTCCGGTTTACGTGGCACCTCCAGTTCATGCATCCGTGCCGGCTCCGGCACCGATTCCGGCCGCGGCGCCGCTGGTCGAACCACCAAAAGCCGACGCTGACGTTCCCGGAGCATTGGTTCGGCAGGTGGTCGACTACGCCAGTCACCAGGCGCCGGGCACCGTGATCATCGACACCGGAAACACGTTCCTCTATTTCGTCCTGAACGACAGGCAGGCGATGCGCTATGGCATCGGCGTCGGCCGCGAAGGTTTCACATGGTCCGGTGAGCAAACCGTGGCCCGTAAAGCCGAATGGCCGGATTGGCATCCGCCTGCGGAGATGGTCTCGCGTCAGCCTTATCTGCCGCGGTTCATGGCAGGCGGTCCCGGCAATCCGCTCGGCGCGCGCGCGATGTATCTGGGCGAGACCGAATATAGAATTCATGGCACCAACAAGCCCGATACGATCGGCAAGCGGGTTTCGTCCGGCTGTATCCGGTTGACCAACGAGGACGTCGTGGATCTCTATGAGCGGGTGAAGGTCGGAGCGAAAGTGATCGTGCTTCCGGCAAATGCTGCCCGCAGGCCGTCCCAGGGAGCGCCGGCCGACGCCGCCTCCCGATCGCCCGACCCGGCGTCGTCCAACCGGACCTCGGCAGCCAACGCGCAGATGCTGTCACCTGAACCGAAGATCGCCGAGGCCCGGTAACTCGGTCCTCCGTCTACGCGTAGGAGAGCGAAGGTAATCGCGACCGTAGCGAGCACGTCGACACGTACAGCGCTCGCGAAACGGTAAGCCGCGACTGGCGGGCTCACCCTGATCGCCTGGAATCGTTGGAGCTTCAACGCAGGCCCGGCAACGCGTCCCGATGTGCGGCGTGGCTCACTATTGACGACAGCGGGAAGCCGAATGTCAGGCCGGCGCGAATTTCGTTCACTGGATGATGGTTCGTCAGTGCGTGACGGACGGCGATGTCGAAACTGAGATTGTCGCGAACCCGGTAGATCAAGCCGACCAGTCCCGATAGCGTCTCCGCCTTTCCGAACTCGTTTTCGTAGAAGACCTCGGCGACGGGCCGGACCGTCCAGGTCGACGGACCTTCGAGGATCGCACCGACGAAGACGTCGGCATGATGGTTTCGGGTCAGCACCGTCTCGACGTTCAAATGGATCGTTCCCCACTCCGAGCGTTGCGAGACGATGCCGGCCAGGCTGGCACCGACGCCCGAATTGCCGGTGCTGTCGGGAAGCAGGACACCGAACTCCGTCGCAATGCTCGGCCCCGTCTTGTCCTGGAGGCTGCCGGGAACCACGACGTGCTTTAGGAATGCGCCCGCAGCCGTGAGGTTCGTTGCTCCAGGCGGCGAGAGCGGCGTCTGGCCGATCCCTTCGAGCACGGCCTCCCAATCCGCGGTCAGTCCATAGTTGATGACCGTGCCCGGCGCGATCAGGCTCGCCCCGCTCTCATCGCGCAGGCGTCCGGCAGGCTGCAGCTCGATTTCGACTTCGCCCTTCGCCGCGACCGCGGCATCGGTGCCGTCGAATGGACGATAGGCCAGTACGGGCCGGGACCATGCCACGAAGCACAACGCCGCGATGCAGCCCTTCACAAGCTCTTGCGGAATGCTCGCACAATGACGACGTCGCTTGGACATGGCGACCTCCCACCCGCATACGTCAAGGTCTTGGTCTCAATATCCATATCGCCGCTGGCCCGGCGAGGCTCTCTCGGACGGCCACGATCAGCCGATCCATCTCCGGAACGAACAGCGACGTCCGCGCTCCGGCGACGGTCGGAACGCGAGCCATTTGTCGATACGTGGCGCCATTTGCCTCGAAGACGTCGACAAAGCCCTGGCCGCAACTGACATAGATGCGCTTGCGCCTGGCATCGACAAAGAGATCGTCGACGTCCCTGCATGTCTCGACGGTCGCGACGGACTTGCCGCCGCTCAACTCGAGGACTCCGAGTTCGGGCGGTTCGCGGAACGCGATAAGAAGCGCATTTCGCTCGCGGTCGATCGCCATCGCATAGTTTCCGCTCTTCTCCACGGGCCAGTTGGCGAGCTGCCTGCCGGATTTTCCATCCACCACGGCCACGGCGTGAGCGCCGGGAAGGTTGATGAAAATTCGATTCGTGTCGGGATCGAGCTGAAAGCTCTCGGGGTGAGCCTTTAGCGGCGAGCTCCGGACCTTGCTGCGGGTCACCGGATCGATGTAGCCCAAAGAGCCCTTGCCGTAGCCGACAATCACGACCCGCGCGGCGACGTCGATGCGGATGTTGTCGGCATCTCTTCCGAGTTCGATTTGCCCCGCCGCCCTGTAGTCGTTGCCGTCAAACAGCTTGACCGTACCGTCCTTGGCGTTGGCAACGAAGACAGTGTCGGTCGTTGGCTCATAGCCGACGCCTTGCGGCTCCTTCAATCCGGAGATCGTGTGAATCACGCTGCGATTGGCGAGATCGACGATACCGACGCTGTCGTTGCCAAGCTCAGCTATGAACAGACGTTGACGCTTCAGATCGACCGCCATGTGATCGATCCGGCCCCGCACGTGGCCGAGCAATATTTTGGCTTCCAACTGCAAGGGCCCGCCGTCTTGCGATTCAGCGCCTGCCGGAACGCCGGCGAGCAAGACGCTGGCCAATGTCGCGACCAGTATCTTGAGCGATACGGAGGCGATGCCTTTGATCCTGAGACGAGCTTGCGTGACCCACACCGTGCGGCCGCGTCCGTTGTCCTCGGTGGCGATGTCGCTGCATCGGTGCCACGCCGCTCCTTCGCTCAGCGCCGGTGCAGCTGCCGTGCCGACCAATCGAGACGGTTTGTCGGGCGAAATGGAGGTGTATGCTGAAGACATGCGGCGCCCTCGGTGACTAAGGACGCGATACTTGGGCATGTCGCCTCGCGGGGAGATCGCAGATCCCCGAGCCCGGAATAGAACCCCTGATCAGGAGGCTGTCAACCCGCTCGAGCTCGACAGATCGCGCCGGAAACGTCACCAAGATTTCCCTGGTTCCAACCGCTCCTGCGATGCGACCCGAGTTGCGGTCCAGCACTCGAAATCCCGACCCGTCGTCTTGAAAGATCCAGACGTTCTCCCGTAGAGTGTTCCCAAGGGGGAAAGCAGACCCCCCTAGAGACTTCGGTCCAAGCTCTGCGCAGCACGCACCACGTGGAGCTCGCGCATGGACACCGAACATCGTTCCCCTCTCCGACATTCCGTAGCCATTCTCTCGCGGGGCGATGCTTCCGCCCGACGGGACGCGACCGCGCAGAACAGCCGCTTCGTGCAGGTCTTCGACGCGCTCGCTGCCTTCGGCATCGATGCGCGCCCTGTGATCTACGATGAAAGTTTCGCCGAGGAGGTCCGCGAACAGCTGCTCGCGGTCGACGGCGTGCTCGTCTGGGTCAACCCAATCCAGGACGGCCGAACCCGCGCCGGTCTTGACGCCTTGCTGCGCGACGTCGCCGCGCGCGGCGTGTGGGTCAGCGCTCATCCGGACGTCATCCTCAAGATGGGCACCAAGGAGGTGCTCTATCGTACCCGCTCGATGGGCTGGGGAAGCGACACGGCGCTGTATCAAACCGTCGAGGCGATGCGCGACGAACTGCCTGAGCGGCTCGTCACCGGTCCACGTGTGATCAAGCGCAGCCGGGGCAATGGCGGCCAGGGCGTTTGGAAGGTCGAGAAGCTGCCGACTTCTGCCATGCTGAGGGTGCTGGACGCGACCAAGGACGCATCCGAGGAATTGACGCTTGACGAGTTTCTCCGCCGCTGCGCCGAGTACTTCGAAAACGGCAGCGTGGTCGATCAACCATACCTGCCTCGCTTGGGCGAAGGTGTCGTGCGCTGCTATATGGCAGGCGATCGCTGCGCCGGTTTCGGCCACCACAAAGTCAAAGCCCTGGTCGACTCGCCCGCCGCGCGTTCAGAGGCTGGACCGCGGCTGTACACATCCAACGCAGACCCGCGCTTCCAGCGGTTGCGTCGGTTGATGGAAGACGAGTGGACGCCGCAGCTCACCTCGTCGCTCGATGTTGCGCGAGGTGACCTGCCCATGATCTGGGACGCCGACTTCATGCTTGGCCCGGTGCAGAGGGACGGGAGCGACAGCTACGTGCTGGGCGAGATCAACGTCAGCTCCGTGTATCCTTACCCGGACGAGGCGCCGGCGGAGATCGCCAGGCGGGTTGCCGACCGGCTACGGGACAAGCTTTGACACATGCTGACGGTCGACGCGCTCAAGCGCTTGCACATCTGCGTCTCATTCGACTTGCATGACGGGGAATGCATCGCCCTGCAAGGACCGTCCGGCGCCGGGAAGACTCTGCTGCTTCGCTCCATCGCAGATCTCGATCCAAACGAAGGAACAGTCAAACTGGACGGAACGCTGAAGGAGGCCATGCCCGCCCCCGTCTGGCGGAAACGAGTGACCTACCTCGCTGCGGAGCCAGGCTGGTGGTCGGATACGGTGCGAGGGCACTTCAACGACTGGAATGATGCATTGCCGCTGGTCGAACGATTGGGATTGCCGCCCGGTTGCGGATCTTGGTCGATCCAGCGACTTTCCACCGGAGAGAAACAGCGGCTGGCACTTGCGCGGGCCCTGATGCTGCGATCGCGGGTTCTTCTCCTGGACGAGCCGACTTCGGCACTCGACGCGGCCTCGACCGCGATCGTGGAATCCTTGATCGCTGAACGTATTTCGAATGGAACGAGCGTCATTTGGAGCACGCACGACAACGCCCAAGCCCGTCGCGTCGGGTCCAGGGTCCTGGTGATGAGTGCCGTCGGCGTGCTCGGGGAAGATCGGTCGTGACTTACATTCAATTGGCCTACGGTGATTTGATCGTGCCCGCGCTCCTCGTCGTCATGGACGGCGCCCTCTCGATTGTTTTGCGCCTCAAGCTTGAAAGACAACTGGCCATCGCAGCCCTGCGGATGGTGCTCCAGCTCGTCCTCGTTGGTTACGTACTGACGTTCCTGTTTGCCGCGGTTTCGCCGCTTTGGACTGCCCTCACGGCCTTCATCATGGTTCTCTTCGCCTCACGGGAAATCGTCGCGAGGCAGAAGCGGCGCCTGCCAGGCATTTTGAGCTACGGCCTGGGCGCGGGATGCACACTGCTCGCAGCCGGTACGGTTACGATCTTTGCGCTGTTGACGGAGCTGCGGCCGGATCCCTGGTATCATCCGCGCTATGCGCTACCCCTGTTGGGAATGATCCTTGGCAACACCATGACCGGGATAAGCTTGGGCTTGGATGTGCTGACAAATGGCTTGGTGCGTGAGAGAGCCGCGGTAGAAGCCTGTCTTGCGCTGGGGGGCACCCGGTACCAGGCCGTGCTGCCAGTCATACGGGACGCCCTAAGAAGCGGTTTCATGCCAATCATTAACAGCATGGCGGCGATCGGCCTTGTTTCCTTGCCGGGGATGATGACTGGCCAGATCCTTGCGGGCGTCGAACCGGTCGATGCAGCAAAATATCAACTGCTGATCATGTTCCTGATCGCCGGTGGGACCGGGCTGGGAACGCTGGCCGCCGTCTTGGGGGGCGCACATCTGCTGACCGACCATCGACATCGATTACGTCTCGAACGAATTGCGGCCGAAAGCTCAGTTTAATTGTTTCTCCTTTGGTTGCGATCGATGCAGGCTCGTCCCGAAGCCGCCCGTCCCAATCGCTGGGGACAGACGGCGGCCCCCTAAGGCGCTAGCCTCGGCATTGAGGAGACAACAAGGGAGCGAAGCTTGAGCACGGCGCCGCGCATCGAGATCGACCCCGCCGCATTCTGGGCAGATCCCTATCCGATGCTCGCCAGGATGCGGAAGGAGGCGCCGATCGCGTTCGTGCCGCAGCTCGGCTCGACGCTGCTGACGAGCCGCGACGACATCTCGATCTCCGAGAAGCAGATCGACGTGTTCTCCTCGCACCAGCCGGCCGGTCTGATGAACCGGCTGATGGGCCACAACATGATGCGCAAGGACGGCGAGGCGCACCAGGTCGAGCGCCGTGCGATGTTTCCGACGGTGTCGCCGAAGACGGTGAAGGCGCACTGGACTGCGCAGTTCCAGGCCCATGCCGATCGCATCCTCGACGCCATCGTGCCGGGGCGGATCGATTTCATGCGCGACTTCGCGCTGCCGTTTTCCGGCGAATGCCTGAAGTCGATCACCGGCCTCACCAATATCGGCTTTGAGGACATGGATGCGTGGTCGCAGGGCATGATCGAGGGCATCGCCAATTACGCCGGCGATCCCGCGGTCGAGGCACGCTGTCACGCCGCGACAGCGGGCATCGATGCCGCGATCGACGACATCCTGCCGGTAATGCGCAAGCATCCCGACCAGAGCATTTTGGGCGTGCTGCTCGCCTCGGGCATGCCGATGGAGAGCGTGCGCGCCAATGTCAAGCTCGCGATATCGGGCGGCCAGAACGAGCCGCGCAAGGCGATCGCCGGCACGGTATGGGCGCTGCTCACCCATCCCGAGCAGCTCGATCTGGTCCTGCGCAGTGAAGTGTCCTGGCTGCAGGCCTTCGAGGAATATGCCCGCTGGATCTCGCCGATCGGCATGTCGCCCCGTCGCATTGCCAAGCCCTGGACCATTCGCGATGTGTCGTTCGAGCTCGACGAGCGCGTGTTCCTGATGTTCGGCTCCGCCAACCGCGACGAGAAGCATTTTGACCGCGCCGATCAGTTCGACGTGCGTCGCGACACCACCAAGAGCGTCGCCTTCGGCGCCGGCCCGCATTTCTGCGCCGGCGCCTTCGCCTCGCGCGCGATGATCGCCGACGTCGCGCTGCCGACATTGTTCGCGCGTGCAAAGCGCATCGAGATTGCCGACGACGAGCCGGTGCGAATCGGCGGCTGGGCGTTCAGGGGGCTGCAGAATCTGCCGGTGATGTGGTTGCATTAGGCCGGTGGTGCTTGTGGCACGTGACCCGTCACACGTTCGGTGTCATCGCCCGGCTTGACCGGCGATCCAGTACTTCGAGGCAGTCGTGGCTGAATCGATGGGCCGCGGCGTACTGGATTCCCCAGTGCGCAATTGCGCACAAGGCAGGAAATGACAGCGAGGTGGGAGGGGCCTTGCGTCACTCCAGCCCCAGTCCGCGATAATGCCATTCTGCTCCTAACGAACTTCGGATAATGCGTAAGTTGTTGTTTTCGCACGCCCCGTCTACGGTGCATGGGGTTGTTTTGCGACTTTTTATTCTCCGGTCGTCTGGGCTCGGACGGAATCCGAGCGGCTCTCACATTCGCGTGCGGAAAAATTCCGTCTGAATCCTCGCGACCGCTTGAAAGATTAATCATGCGGTCCGCCGCACACGCAGTGCTCGCATCGCTATTTTTCCGCGAGTCTCGACACGTCCGATAAGGCGCACCATCATTCCCGAACGCAGACGAATGACGGCCGCGTGCGGCCGGGAGTGTGGAATGCAGCGTCGGGACTTTCTGAAACTGTCGATTGGAACAGCGGCCGCCGCTGTCTTCGCGTCACCCGCCATCGCGCAAGGCGCGGTGAAGGAAATTCGTATCGGCTATCAGAAGACCGGCGTGCTGGTCATCACGCGCCAGCAGGCCGCGCTGGAAAAACATTTCTCGCCGCAAGGCATCGAGGTGAAATGGATCGAGTTCTCCTCCGGTCCCCCGATGATGGAGGCGATGAACGTCGGCAGCGTGGATTTCGGCGCGGTGGGCGATTCCCCGCCGGTGTTCGCCCAGGCCGCGGGCGCCGCGATCGTCTATGCCGCCGGCCAGCCCATCACCAACGGCCAGGGCATCCTGGTGCCCAAGGAATCGCCGATTCGCGACATCGCCGACCTCAAGGGCAAGCGCATCGGCTTCACCAAGGGCTCCAGCGCCCACAACGTCGTGGTGCAGACGCTGGAGAAGGCCGGTCTCACCTATGCCGACATCACACCGGTCTACCTGACGCCGCCGGATGCCGGCCCCGCCTTCGCCAATGGCAGCATCGAGGCCTGGGCGATCTGGGATCCCTATTTCGCGATCGGCGAGACCAAGCAGAACGGCCGCATCCTGATCAATGCGCGTGAGGTCACCAAGACCAATTCCTTCTACATCGCCAATCGCGAGTTCGCGAAGAATCACGGCGCGATCTTGCAGCAGATCGTCGATGTGACCACCGCGGCCGGCAAGTGGGCCGAACAGCATCGCGACGAAGTCGCCAAATCGCTCGCGGCGATCACCGGCGTCCCGCTGGATATCCAGACCGTCGCCGCCAATCGCGCGAACTTCGTGGTCGGCCCCGTCACCGACGACATCATCGCGACCCAGCAGGGTGTCGCCGACCGCTTCCACAAGCTCGGCCTGATCCCTAAGCCGATCGTGATCCGAGACATCGTCTGGCGCAACCCGGCGGCCTGATCGTGCCGGCCGATCTTCCCATCCAAAGAGGTCTGAACATGAAGCGTATCGTCCAACGCGTGATCGCAGCCATCGTGCTGTCGATCGGCATCGTCGCGGCCGCTGTCGGCACCTCCTACGGTCAGGACAAGGTGGTCCGCATCGGCTACCAGAAATACGGCAAGCTGGTGCTGCTCAAGAGCAAGGGCACGCTGGAGCCGAAGCTCGAGGCCTTCGGCTACAAGGTGGTGTGGACCGAATTCCCGTCGGGTCCGCCGCTGCTCGAAGCGCTCAATGTCGGCGCGATCGATCTCGGCAACACCGGCGAAGCCCCGCCGATCTTCGCGCAGGCCGCCGGCGCGCCGATCCAGTATGTCGCCTATGAGCCGCCGGCGCCGAAGGGCGAGGCGATCCTGGTGCCGAAGGACAGCCCGCTGAAGTCGGTCACTGATCTCAAGGGCAAGAAGGTCGCGCTCAACAAGGGCTCCAACGTCCATTATCTGCTGGTCAAGGCGCTGGAGAAGGCCGGCGTCAAATACTCGGAGATCGAGCCGGTATTCCTCGCGCCGGCCGACGCCCGTGCCGCCTTCGAGCGCGGCGCTGTCGATGCCTGGGTGATCTGGGATCCGTTCCAGGCGGCGGCGGAAGCGGCCACCGGCGCGCGCACGCTGGCCGACGGCACCGGCACCGTTGCCAACTACCAGTTCTACTTCTCCTCCAAGAAATTCCTAGAAGCCAACCCGAAGATCGTCGAGGCCGTGTTAGCCGAGCTCAGCACGGTCGACGATTGGGCCAAGGGCGACATCCATGCGGTGGCCGAGCAGCTCGCGCCGTCGATCGGTCTTTCGGTCCCCGTGGTCGAGGTGGCGCTGAAGCGGCAGGCCTACGGCATCAAGCCGATCACCGACGCTGTCATCGCCGACCAACAGCAGGTTGCCGACGCATTCTTCGCGCTGGGCTTGATTCCCAAATCCATCAGGATTTCCGACGTGGCTCGGAAGTCAGGTTCGTGAGCACAGTCATGAGTAAGCAAGCAAGCGCCAACATCCTCTGGTTCCTGCCGACGCACGGTGACGGCCGCTATCTCGGCACCGGCATCGGCGGGCGCGAGGTCAACTTCAACTATCTGCGCCAGATCGCGCAGGCCGCGGACCAGCTCGGCTATTTCGGCGTGCTGCTGCCGACGGGGCGGTCCTGCGAGGATTCCTGGATCGTCGCTTCCTCAGTCGCGCCGTTCACCGAGCGCCTGCGCTATCTCGTGGCCGTGCGCCCCGGCCTGCAGTCACCGAGTGTCGCGGCGCGCATGACCGCGACGCTCGACCGTGTCACCAATGGCCGGCTTCTCGTCAACGTGGTCACGGGCGGCGATCCCGTCGAGAACAAAGGCGACGGCATCTTCCTCGCTCACGACGAGCGTTACGAGGTCACCCGCGAGTTCCTGGGCGTCTACAGCGACCTGCTTGCCGGCAAGACCGTGAACGTCGAAGGCAAGCACATCCATGTCGAAGGCGGCAAGTTGCTGTTCCCGCCGGTGCAGTCGCCGCGGCCGCCGCTCTATTTCGGCGGCTCGTCCGATGCGGGCATCGACGTCGCGGTCGACACCGTCGACAAATATCTCACCTGGGGCGAGCCGCCGGCGCTGGTCGCCGAGAAGATCGCGAAGGTGAGGGAGGTCGCGGCCGCGCGTGGCCGCAAGCTGTCATTCGGCATCCGCCTTCATGTGATTGTCCGCGAGACCAATGAGGAGGCTTGGCGCGCCGCCAACGAATTGATCAAGCACATGAGCGACGACACCATCGCGCTGGCGCAGAAGAACTTTGCCCGCATGGACTCGGTCGGTCAGCAGCGCATGGCGCAGCTTCATGGCGGCAAGCGCGACAAGCTCGAGATCGCCCCGAACCTGTGGGCCGGTGTCGGCCTCGTGCGCGGCGGCGCCGGCACGGCGCTGGTCGGAGACGCCCAGACGGTGGCGGCGCGCATTAGGGAGTATCAGGACCTCGGCATCGATACCTTCATCATGTCGGGCTACCCGCATTTGGAGGAAGCCTATCGCTTCGCCGAGCTGGTGTTTCCGCTGCTCGCGCTGGATCAGCCCGGCAACGTGACCAGGCTGCATTTCAACGGCGGCCCCTTCGGCGAGACCGTCGGCAGCGATTTCCGTCCGCAGCATCGGGTGTCGCAATCATGAGCCTCATCGACAGCATCTCGCTTCCCCGCAGCATCCGCCTGCCGCGCGTGGACGGCCTGATCCAGTGGATCCTGCCGCTCGCCGTCATCGCGATCTGGCAAATCGCCTGCGTCACCGGCTTCGTGCCGACGCGCGTGCTGCCTGCGCCGAGCGACGTCGCGCTGGCCGGCTGGAAGCTGCTGCTCTCCGGCGAGCTCGTCCGCAACATCTGGGTCTCGTTCTGGCGCGCCTCGGTCGGCTTTTTGATCGGCGGCAGCATCGGCTTCGCCTTCGGCCTCGCCAACGGCCTGTCGCAGCTCTCGGCCAAGCTCACTGACACCACGCTGCAGATGGTGCGCAACGTGCCGCATCTGGCGCTGATCCCGCTGGTCATCCTGTGGTTCGGCATCGACGAGAGCGCCAAGCTCTTCCTGGTGGCGCTGGGCGTGTTCTTCCCGATCTACCTCAACACGCTGCACGGCATCCGCACCGTCGATCCGCAGCTGATCGAGATGGGTCGCATCTACGGCATGACCGATGGCGAACTGTTCCGCCGCGTCATCTTCCCGGGCGCGCTGCCCTCGATCTTCGTCGGCATCCGCTTCGCGCTCGGCATCATGTGGCTGACGCTGATCGTCGCGGAAACGATCGCGGCCTCGTCAGGCCTCGGCTACATGGCGATTCAGGCGCGCGAGTTCATGCTGATCGACGTCGTCGTGCTCTCGATCCTGATCTACGCCCTGCTCGGCAAGCTCGCCGACAGCGCCTCCCGCCTGCTGGAGCGGGCGACGCTCGCCTGGCACCCCGCCTTCCAGAAACGTTGAGCAGAAACACTGGGACTCACATGCAGACAGCGCTTCGCACCTCCCTTTCCGAGACCGAGCTCGCCAGCCGCTCCAATTTCGCGCCACATGCCCGCGTGGTGCGCGAAGAGCGCCCTGTTCACACCAGCGGCCTGCCGCTCAGCATCCGGGGCTTGCGCAAATCCTTCGGCGATAACGAGGTGCTGCGCGGCATTGATCTTCACATTCCCGCTGGCCAGTTCGTCGCGATCGTCGGCAAGAGCGGCTGCGGCAAGAGCACCCTGCTGCGCCTCATCGCTGGTCTGGAAAAAATCGATGCCGGGAGCATCAGCTTCGGCCAGGACATCCAGCCCGAAGACATCCGCGTGATGTTCCAGGAGCCGCGGCTGCTCCCCTGGGCGCGCGTGCTGGCCAATGTCGAGGTCGGCCTCGGCCGCGACCGTGCGTCGAAGGATGCGCATGCCCGCGCCGAGAAGGCGCTGACCGAGGTCGGCCTCGCCGACAAGCGCGACCAGTGGCCTTCGCTGCTCTCGGGCGGCCAGAAGCAGCGCGTCGCGCTTGCGCGCGCGCTGGTGTCCCGCCCGCGCGTGCTCGCCTTCGACGAGCCGCTCGGCGCCCTGGACGCGCTGACCCGGATCTCGATGCAGCGCCTCCTGGAGCGGGTCTGGCGCGACCAGGGCTTTACCGCGATCCTGGTGACCCACGACGTCTCCGAGGCGGTGGCGCTGGCGGACCGGGTGCTGGTGATCGAGGACGGCCGCATCGCCCACGATGTCGTGGTTAATGCAGGCAGGCCGCGCCAGCGTGGTTCGGCCGAGCTGGCCGGCCTCGAAGGCTCGATTCTGAGCCACCTTTTGTCGGCGGACGATCGTACCTAAATAGAGGGAACCCCATTTCGGGGAGCAATGCCATGAATGTAGTGCCCCGCGATCTCATGACTGAAATCCCCGTTTCGCCCGCCGATTTCCGCGGCGCCATGCGCCACCTCACCGGCGGCGTCAGCATCATCACCGCGGGGCGGGGCAAGGATATCACCGGCATGACCGTGACCTCGGTGACGTCACTGTCGGTCGAGCCGCCGACGCTGCTGGTCAGCATCAATCGCGACGCCTCGTCCTTCCCGCTGATTAAGCGGCATGGTGCCTTCGGCGTGAACATCCTCAATGCCGACCAGCTCGATGTTGCCGAGCGCTTTGCCGGCAAGGGTGGGTTCAAGGGTGCCGATCGATTCGCGGGCAGTCAGTGGGTGACGGCGGTCTCGGGTGTCCCGCTCCTGGTCGGCGCGCTCTCGGCCTTCGATTGCGAAGTCGAGGAGATCGTCGAACGCCATTCGCACGGCATCGTCATCGGACAGGTCAGGAACATCAGGAGCTCGGCTCGCACCGCTGCACTGGCCTATTGGCACGGCCAATATGTGGCGGTCGATCAGGACGAAGATGCGGCCAGGCTCGCAGATGTCAGCCTTCCCGCACGCAGCCGGCGCGGCATTTGATCGCCGCGGGCTGTCGGCGCAGAGGCTGGCCTTTTCCCTGACACCGCTCTAGAAGCGCCCAGAGCCTTCCGCATCGGGACGGCAATGGAGCGGGACAATGAAGCGCGTGGCGACCTGGTTCTTCTACGCCATTGGTGCGCTCGCGATCGTCTATCTCGCGCTCTACGCTTACACGATGTTCTCGGGCCAGCCGATCGTGCCGGGCGATCCCATTCACATCTTCCGCAAGCCCGACGCGCCGAGTTATTCGTGAGGTGACCGCGCGCGGCGAATGTGGCGCGCGGCTCTCTCGACCGTCACGCCCGGATCAAGCCGGGCATGACGAGCGAGCGCGCAACGGCTACCCCCGCAAAATCGCCAGTGCCAGCGCCTGCGCACGCGGGACGATGCTGTCGATATCTAGATATTCCTCCGGCGTGTGCGCGAGCCCGCCGACCGGGCCGAGGCCGCAGATGGTCGGCGTGCCGACTGCGGCGGTGAAGCCGGAATCGGCGCAGCCGCCGGAGAACTCGCCCTGCAGCGTGGTGAGGCCGACCTGTCTTGCCGCGGCCTGGTAGTTCTCGAACAGCGCCTTCGACTCCGCGCTCTGCACCACCGGCACGAACTCGCCCTTGATGGTGAGCGTCGCGCTCGTGCCCGGCACGTACGACGTCGCGGCGATGTTTTCGATCGCGGCCATCACGGTCGCCCGATCTGCCGGATCGACGTAGCGCAGGTCGATCTGGCCCTCGGCGTAAGGCGCCGTCGTGTTGACGGACTGACCGCCCGAGACGAGGCCGACATTGAGCGTGATGCCCTTGTCCAGATTGGTCAGCGCGTGGATCTGTACGATCTTGTGCGCGAGCTCGCCGATCGCGCTGACGCCGGCAGCGAAGTTCGCGCCGGAATGCGCGGCCTTGCCGGTGATGGCGAGATGCATGAAGATGCCGCCTTTACGTCCTGTGACCACATTCCCGGTGGGACGGCCAGGCTCGGAATTGAACACGGCGCGCGCGGCGCGTCCCTCGCGTTCGATCACGGGCCGGGAGGAAGGCGAGCCGATCTCCTCGTCCGAGGTGATCAGCACCTTGATCGGATGCGGTGCGCCGCCGAATTTGTGGAAGGCTGTTGCGACGAACACGTTCATGACGAGGCCGGACTTCATGTCGGCGACACCAGGTCCATAGGCGCGGCCATCTCGGATCGTGAACGGACGCCGTCCAGCCTCGCCCTTGCCGAACACGGTGTCGCGATGTCCCATCAACAGCACCGGCTTCTCGTTGCTGCCGTGCTTGGCCACCTCGGCATGGATCGCATCGCCGAAGCTGTCGTTTTCCTCGCGCCGAAAAGGAATGCCATGCTCGGCAAAATGCCGCTCGAATCGTGCCCCGACCGCATCGACGCCTTCCTTGTCGTAGGACCCGGAATCGATGTTCACGACGTCGCGCAGCAGGTCGATCATGGCCTGCTTCTGCGACGCCAGCCATTGCGTGATTTGAGCTTCAGACATGTGGTCCCTCGCGTGGTTGTCGAGCGGGGTTATAGGGCCTGGCGCACGCCTGACATAGTCGCCGGATGCGGTGCGGCCATGTGTTCAGCTCCCGTAGATGGGGTAACGGGCCGACCAACCAGGCCGCCCGCTCCCCCATCTACGAGACCTTCCCGGTGGACGCACGAAACAAAATGCCCGGGACCAGCCCGGGCATTCGTATCCTCTCGACGATCGTAGCCGGTCACGCCCCCACCATCGGCATCCGCGGATACTCACCCGGCGTTCCCGCAGGGGGGATCGGGATGCCGCCGTCGGCGTATTCGTTGAGCTTGTTGCGTAGCGTGCGGATCGAGATGCCGAGGATGTTGGCGGCATGGGTGCGGTTGCCGAGGCAGTGCTTCAGCGTCTCCAAGATCAAGTCGCGTTCGACGTCGGCAACGGTGCGGCCCACGAGCGCGCGCGTCACCTGCTCGGCGGCCATGGTCGCATGCGCCACGGCCGGAGGCGTCCTGGCGAGATCGAGGCGGTCGCCGTCCGGAGTGATGATCGCGTCGGGTCCGATCTCGTCGCCCTGCGCCATCAGCACGGCGCGGTGCATGGTGTTTTCGAGCTCGCGGACGTTGCCCTGCCAGCGGTTGGTGGAGAGCACGCGGCGGGCTTCCGCCGAGATCGGGCGCAGCGGCACGCCGTTGGCGTCGGCGTATTTCTTCACGAAATGCTGGGCGAGCTCCAGGATGTCGGCCGGTCGCTCGCGCAGCGGCGGGATCTTCAAATTGACCACGTTGAGGCGGAACAGCAGGTCTTCGCGGAACGTGCCTTCGCGCACGGCCTCCGCCAGGTTGCGGTTCGAGGTCGCGACGATGCGGATGTCGACCGGCACCGGCTTGGTGCCACCGACGCGATCGATCACGCGCTCCTGGATGGCGCGCAGCAGTTTCGATTGCAGGCGGACGTCCATCTCCGAGATTTCGTCGAGCAGCAGCGTGCCGCCGGTCGCTTCCTCGAACTTGCCGATACGACGCGCGACCGCGCCGGTGAAGGCGCCCTTCTCGTGGCCGAACAGCTCGGACTCCAGGAGATGCTCGGGGATCGCGGCGCAGTTGATCGAGATGAAGGGCCGCTTGGCGCGGGCCGAGCGGGAGTGAACGTAGCGGGCCAGCACTTCCTTGCCCGTGCCGGATTCGCCGGTGATCATCACCGAGGCGTCGGAGCCCGCGATCTGCTGGGCGAGCTTGATCACCTTTGCCATCGCTTCGTCACGATAGACCAGCTCGCGGGAATCGTTGGCGACGGCAGCCAGCACCGCGGCAATCAGCTCCGGATCCGGCGGCAAAGGGATGTATTCCTTGGCCCCCGCGTGGATCGCGGCGACGGCGGCGCGGGCGTCGTTGGTGATGCCGCAGGCGACGATCGGAGCGTGGATGTGCTCGGCCTCGAGCCGCAGCGCGAGGTCGCGGATGTCGAGCGCGACATCGACGAGCAGGAGGTCGGCGCCCTTGCCGCCACGCAGCACGCGCATCGCCTGCTCGTGATCTTCGGCATGGGTCACGGTGGCGCCGTTCTCCATCGCGATCTTGGTGGCGGTGGTGAGCTGGCCCTTCAATGTGCCAACGATGAGAAGCCGCATGTCAGTCTCCTGTCCGTCTGTCCGCGCTGCCGCGCGTCATGTCCTTGTGTGTTAGCCGCGTTCGGCCTTGATGATTTCCGTCATGGTTACGCCGAGCTTGTCCTCGACCAGGACGACTTCGCCGCGGGCGACCAGCTTGTTGTTGACGTAGATGTCGATGGCTTCGCCGACGCGGCGGTCCAGCTCGAGCACGGTGCCCGGTCCGAGCTTCAGGAGCTCGCCGACGTCCATCTTGGAGCGGCCGAGCACGGCCGAGACCTGCACGGGAACGTCGAACACCGCTTCGAGGTCGGCGGCCGCGCGCGCCGCATATTCGTCCTCGTTGTAGCCGATGTCGGTGCCGGCAGGCGGCATCGGCCCATTGAGATCGGGCAGCGGGACCTGTCCGTCAGTGTCGCTCATGGTTTAGCTCCCCCTGCGGGACGCGATATAGCGTCCGACCATTTCATCGATCTTGGCCGCGATGGCGCCGCGCTCCAGCACGACGCCGCCATCGGCCCATTCGATCCGGCAGTCGCCGGTGGCAATGTCCGGCTCGGCCAGGATCACCAGCCGGCCCTCGAAGCCGCTCTGCTTGGCGAGCCGCTCGATCTTCTCGCGTGCGCTGTCGTAGAGCGAATCGTTGATGCGGACGACGAGATGCGGCGTCGCGACCAGATGCGAGAAGCAGTCCTTGACCAGCGCGATGACCTCGCCGAGCGGCTCGGCCGCGATGAGATCGGCGCACAGCTTGCGCGCCACCGCGACGGCGACCTCGACCGCCTCGGTCTCCATCTTGGTCTCGATGCTGCCGATGCCCGAGGCGACGCCCCGAATTGAGATGTTGATTTCTTCCATGGCGAGTGCGACGCGGCGGTCGCTCTCGGCCTTGGCTTCGCGCTGGCCGGCGGCAAAGCCGTCCTGATAGGCGCGCGCCTCGGCTTCCGCGACCTTCTGGGCGATCTCGGCTGCGGTCGCGGCTTTCTCGTGCGTCGACCGCTCGGGGGCCGCGAAGTCGGTGTCGAACAAGAATTTTGCCGGAGCGGCCATCAGTACACCAGCTCGTCGTCGGCGCGGTTCTTGGTCAGCATGATCTCGCCCTTGGCGGCGAGGTCCTTGGCGAGGTTGACCAGCAGCGCCTGGGCCTCGTCGACGTCGCGAAGTCGGACCGGGCCCATCGCCGCCATGTCGTCCTGGAGCATCTTGGCCGCGCGCGAGGACATGTTGCCGAAGAAGAAGTTGCGGACGTCCTCGTTCGCGCTCTTGAGCGCGACGCCGAGCTTGTCCTTGTCGACGTTGCGCATCAGGGTCTGGGCGGAGCCGGAATCGAGCTTCACGAGGTCGTCGAAGGTGAACATCAGCGCCTTGATGCGCTCGGCGGATTCGCGGTTGTCCTCTTCCAGCGAGGTGATGAAGCGGGTCTCGGTCTGGCGGTCGAAGTTGTTGAAGATCTCCGCCATCACCTCGTGGGCGTCGCGGCGGCGGGTCTGCGACAGGTTGGACATGAATTCGGTCCGCAGCGTTTTTTCCACGCTCTCGATCACCTCCTTCTGCACCGCTTCCATCTTCAGCATGCGGTTGACGACGTCGAGCGCGAGCTCCTCGGGCAGGATGGCGAGCACCCGGGCGGCATGCTCCGGCTTCAGCTTCGACAGCACCACCGCGATGGTCTGCGGGTATTCGTTCTTGAGATAGTTGGCGAGAACCTCCTCCTGCACGTTGGAGAGCTTCTCCCACATGTTACGCCCCGCGGGACCGCGGATCTCGTCCATGATGCCGTTGACGCGCTCCGGCGGCAGGTATTGCTGGAGCAGGCGCTCGGTGGCGTCGAAATTGCCCATCAGCGCGCCCGAAGCCGACATGCGCGAGACGAATTCGAGCAGCATGTCCTCGACGGTGTCGACCTCGACCGTGCCGAGCGTCGACATCTCCAGCGAGAGCTGGCGCACCTCGTCGTCGTCGAGCAGCGACCAGATCTTGCCGCCATATTGCTCGCCGAGCGCCAGCATCAGGATCGCGGCGCGCTTCGGCCCGGTCAGACCTTCGGTCTTGGCGCCGCCCGCGCGGTTGCCGGCGCGCTGACCGAGCGTTGAGATCACGCTGGTGATGTCGTTGGAGTTGGCGTTTTGCAAAGAGGCGGCCATGTCAGATCACTTCTTGATTCGCTTGGCTGTTACTTGGCTGGCTCGGTCAGCCACTGGCGGATGATGGCGACGGTTTCGTTGGGGTTGCGCTCGGCGAGTTCGCCGACGCGATGAACGGACTGGGCGTGGACCTGGCCCTGGATGGTGGCGACGTCGATGGCGCTGGCGGCGCCGCTCGGCAGCAGCGGCTGGCCAGCTGCCGGTGCTGCCTCTTCCGAGGCGGCTGGGCCCGTCAGCACGCCGGAGATGGCGGCGGCGACCTCGTCGGAGGCCAGGATGCGCTTGACCAGCGGGCGGATCACCAGGAACAGGACGACGAGGCCGAGCAGCATCATCACGCCGAGCTCGACGAAGTACATGACATCGTCCTTCGTGAACTGCAGCATGCCGAGGAAGCCTGAGGGTTCACCGATCGGGGCGGTGGAGGGGGCGTCGGCGAAGCGCAGGTTGACAACCTCGACCTGGTCGCCGCGCTTCTGGTCGAAGCCGATCGCCGAGCGCACCAGCGCAGCGATGCGGTCGAGCTGCTCCTTGGTGCGGTCCTGATAGGCCAGCTCGCCCTTGTCGTTCTTGGTGTAGATGCCGTCGACCAGCACCGCGACCGAGATGCGGTTGACCCGGCCGGCCTCGGTCACCTCGGTCTTGGTGGTGCGGGAGATCTCGTAATTGTTGGTCTCCTCGGTCTTCTTGCTCTGGTCCTTGGCCGCGACGCCGTTGTTCTGCTGGTTGCCGGGCAGCTCGTTGTTCACGGTGACCTGGCCGTTGTTGTCGGCCGTCATGCTCTGCTCTTCGCGGGTCTGGCTCGAGCGCAGCACGCGGCCTTCGGGGTCGAACTTGTCCGAGGTCTGGGTGATCTTGTTGAAGTCGAAATCGGCGGAGAGCTGCACCCGGGCGCGGCCCGAGCCGACCACGGAGGAGACGATGTCCTCGACCTGCTTGCGCATCCGCTTTTCGAAGGCGATGCGGCGCTCGTCGCCGACCGCCTGTTCCGGATCGGTCGCCGCGCCATCGGCGAGCAGCTGGCCGGCCTCATCGACGATCGAGACCCGCTGCGGCTTCAGTCCGTTGACGGCGGAGGCGACGAGGTGGCGGATGGCGCGGATCTGCTGGGCTTCCAGCGAGCCGCGGACGCGCACCACGATCGAGGCCGACGGCTCCGGCGCCTCGCGCGCAAACAGAGGGCGCTCGGGCAGCACCAGATGGACGCGGGCGGCCGGGATGCGGTCGATGGCGCGGATGGTGCGGGCGAGTTCGCCTTCCAGCGCGCGCAGGTGATTGATGTTCTGGACGAAAGAGGTGGTGCCGAGGGCGTCGGACTTGTCGAACACCTCGTAGCCGACACCGCCGCCCTTGGGCAGGCCGCCCTCGGCGAGCTTCATCCGCAGCCGGGTGACCTTGTCCTTGGGCACCATGATGATGGAGCCCTCATTGCGGATTTCGAACTGGATGCCCTGGCGTTCCAGGTCTTTGATGATGCTGGAGGAATCCTCGACGGACAGATCGGTGAACAGCGTCGTCATCTGCGGCGTGGTGACGCGCATGATGACGAAGGCAAAGAAGCCGATGAGCGCGGCAGTGACCGCGATCATCGCCCCGAACCGGGCGGCACCGATACTCTTCAGAAAGTCCGCAAGCCCTTGCAAGCAACCGCCCCACAGATTCGGCTGCTTTCACCGGAAAGGCCGACTGGGCAATTATTGCCTAGGTGATGGTTTCCATATGGTTAACGAAGATTAAGAGGTCGGACAAAACTGCCTCATGAAAAAAATCGGCCTCGCAGGGCGAGGCCGATTTTCGTCGAAAGCCGCAGATTTCCGGATCGCTTACTGGCGATATTGCTGGATGCGGGTGGTGCGAAGACCCGCCAGACCGTGCTGGTCGATGGAAAACTGCCAGGAGAGGAATTCGTCGACCGTCAGGGTATAACGGCTGCAGGCCTCCTCGAGGGAGAGAAGTCCGCCACGGACAGCGGCGACGACTTCGGCCTTGCGGCGGATGACCCAGCGTTTGGTGCCGGGTGCAGGCAGATCCGCGATCGTCAACGGACTGCCGTCCGGCCCGATGACGTATTTTACCCTCGGGCGATGGGGTTCTGTCATGGCGTACTCACAAACTCTCAACCACTGAACTCACGCCGTAACCCTACGCCTCGCGGCTTAAAAATCCGCTAAGCCTAAGGCTTCAATACAATTCTCGTTGAAACTTGCGGGAACGCGGCCGGCCCGGCGCGCTGAAAGGCCGGCCGGGCAATGCAGAAGGTAAATACTTTACTAACGCCGAACGGCTTTTGCGGGCTCGGCGCGAGCCCGGAACTCTGATCCACCTCTCCCGGAGGGCCGGAGGGAGAGGTCGGATCGCATCCGAAGATGCGATCCGGGTGAGGGGTTACGCTCTCACCGGACGCTGCGGCTCCTCACCCGGACTGCTGCGCAATCCGACCTCTCCCCGTCGGGGAGAGGTGTTACGAGCCTCAATTGCTGCTCGCGATGATGCTCTTGACCTGGCTCAGCGTGTAGCTGGCGCCGTCGATGGTGAGCAGCGGCGGCGACTGGGTCAGGTCGACCGACGACACCACGCCCTGCACCTGCGCGGCGATGCCGACATTGTCGTTCGCAATGTCCTTGCCCGTGGCCGAGATCGTGTACTTGCCGTCGGGCCATTGCGTGCCGTCATTGCCCATGCCGTTCCAGGTGAAGGGGATGTCGGTGCCGGCGGCGGCAGTGTATTTGCCGGTGAACACGGTCTGGCCGCTGGAATTGGCGATGGTGATCTCGACAGTGGAGTCGGTGGGCACGTTGAGATGCCAGGTCGCCGACGAGTTCTTCATCGTCGCGGTCGAGCCGTCGACCAGGGCGGTCTTGCCGACGAAGCCCAGCGCCTGGGTCGCCTGCGTGGTCTGCTGCAGGGTGACGAGCTGCGACAGCGAATCGTTGGTCTTGAGTTGCTGCTCGACGCCGGCGAACTGCACCAGCTGTTGGGTGAACTGGTTGGTGTCGAGCGGATCGAGCGGGTTCTGGTTCTGCAGCTGCGTCGTCAGCAGCGTCAGGAAGGTCTGGAAATTGCCGGCGAGCGTCGACCCCGTGGTCGAGCTCATCGACGAACTCGACGAGGATTTCGGGATGTCGGTCGTCCCGGAGACGGGCGTCGGGGCGGTGGCGGCATTCGTGGTGGTCATTGTCGAATACTCCTCACACTCTGATGTCGACGCCGCCGCTCGATCCGAGCATGCGGCCATAGCCGCGCCCGACGGGCGCCGCGGGAACGCTGTCGTCCTCGCTGATGATCAGCCGGCGGGCATTGCCATTGTCGTTGTTTTGGCCGGACTGCTGTCCCGATGAATTCTGGTCGCGCAGACTGAAGGACAGCCCGTTGTTGCCGGTCTTGAAGCCGGCATCGTCGAGCGCGCGCTGCAATTGCGGCGCATCCTGACGCAGCATTTGCAGCGTCTCCGGCTTCTCCACGGTGAGGTGCGAGGTAACCTGGCCGTTGCGGTCGACATTGATGCGCACGTCGATGCGGCCGAGCTCGGCCGGGTCGAGGCTGATATCAAACCGGGATTTGCCGGCGCGAATGGCGGCTGCGATCTCGATCGGCACGCCGCTGATCGGCACGGCGGTGTGGGTCGCCGCGGTCGCGGTGAGCGTCGCGGTCGATGCCGTGGCAGCCGAGGTCGTGTTGGTCAGCGGCGCCTGTACGGCGGAAGCGGCTTGTGCGCTGGTGTCCGTCGGGGCGGCAGCGGCTTGCGTGCCCGCATGCGCGGGCGCGGCCGGCGCGCCTTGTGTCGGATCGGCGGGACCTGCCTTCGCGTCGGTCGCTCCGCCATCTGCCTGTGGCTTGACGCCTTGGGCATGCGAGGCGGTCACGGTCGCTGTTGCCGGAGCCTGCGTCGTCGCGGCGTTCGCCTTGCCGGCGTCCTGGCCGATATTCGAGACGTCGGTCTGAGCCTGCGCGGTGGCGGCGGCCTTGAACGAGGTTTTTGGCGTGCCCTGGCTGACGACGGCGATCAGCCCGCCATTGGCCTTGGCATCGGTCGCGGCGGCCTCGCTCGTGCCGGTCGCGATCTCGCCGAGCGCCGTCGTGGTGCCGGCATCGACCTCGGCGCCTGCAGTCTTGGTACCTGCAGCCTTGGCACCTGCAGCCTTGGCGCTCTTGTCGCCGGCGGTGGCGGTATCGGTCTTGGTGCCGGCGATCTGCGCCGCAGTGGAGGCACTGGCGGCTAGACCTGCCGCGGCGATCGTCAACGGTGAGGCGGCGGCATCGCCGGCCTGGCTCGCAGCCGCATTCGGATCGACTGGGACGACCGGCGCGGCAACGACGACGCTGGGATCGGGCAGGGCAGTCTGCGCCGCATCGGCCGCCACGGCGGCAGCCGCATCGGCCGCGGCGGTGAGGGCGTCGGTGCCCTCGGTCTTGTCGGCCTTCTCGTCGGATTTGTCCGCCGGTTTGGCGTCCGATGTCTCGGACTTGTTCTTGATCTTGCCGGCGTCCTTGCCCGCGTCCTTGGCCGGATCGCTGGTCGCATCGCTCTTGTCATTCTTCGCCGGCGCGGGCGTATCGGTATCGTCGCTCGCCTTGCTCTGCGCAGGCTGGTCCGTGGACGAGGTGTCGCGTGAACTCCGGTCGGATGCAGTCGAGGATGACGCGGAATCGCTCCGGCGCGGCGCGCTGTCCTGCGCCTGCGCATTGTTGCTGATCGCCTGGGTGTTGCTGTCGACCAGCGAGCCGAAGGAGTCTGTCGCGGACGCGTCCTTCGGCGCCTGTGAGCGGGCAGGTTTTTGCTGCGCGTTTTGGACTTGCGCGCTTGCCACGACATCTGACGTACGACCAACCACAGGCAACCCCTTGGAAGCAACTTCGGACAAGTGGTAGCAAGGAGCGGGCCAGCGTCTCTTCGCGTCAGTTTATCTAGCAAAATCAACATTTTGACGATTTGCGGCGGCAGCCGGGCAGCGCTCTGCGGCCCCGCCATTTCTGCCGCCTCGGCAAGAATTGCCCAAAGCCGGCTGCCCGCGTGATTGCTTCACCGGAATGCCGCCTATATTAAAGAGGTTACTCTCAACCGCTTTCGACTTGGGCAGTCGTGCTCTTCGGGAACTAAAGTTCCGGGGGATTGCCGATGTCCCGCGAGAAGGCACAGCAATCGCGGATCGCGCTACGCCGCCGTCACAACGCTTTAGGGCCCATGCTCAATAGTCTGGATCTCGAAGGCCGTCCCGAGGACACAAGAGTCGTCGTCGCCATGTCGGGCGGTGTCGATTCCTCGACGACGGCTGCGCTGCTGAAGGCTGAGGGCTACGACGTCGTCGGCATAACGCTGCAGCTTTACGACCATGGCGCGGCTACCCACCGCAAGGGCGCCTGCTGCGCCGGCCAGGACATCCACGACGCCCGTGACGTCGCCGCCAAGCTCGGCATTCCCCATTACGTGCTCGATTACGAGGACCGCTTCCGCGAGTCCGTCATCGACAATTTCGCCGACTCCTATGCTCTTGGCGAGACGCCGGTGCCCTGCATCGAGTGCAACCGCAGCGTCAAATTCCGCGACCTCCTGAAGACCGCGCGCGAGCTTGGCGCCCAGGCGCTCGCCACCGGCCATTACGTCGCCTCGCGCCGTCAGCGCGACGGCTCGCGCGCGCTGGTTTGCGCGGCAGACAGCGACCGCGACCAGAGCTATTTCCTGTTCGCGACCACGCAGGAGCAGCTCGACTTCCTGCGTTTTCCGCTCGGCGACATGACCAAGCCCGAGACGCGCGAGCTCGCGCGACGCTTTGGGCTCGCGGTCGCCGACAAGCACGACAGCCAGGACATCTGCTTCGTGCCGACGGGCCGTTACACCGACATCATCACGCGCCTGCGCCCGAATGCGATGGATCCCGGCGACATCGTCGATCTCGATGGACGCGTGCTCGGTCAGCATCACGGCATCGCCAATTTCACCGTCGGCCAGCGCCGCGGCCTTGGCATCGCCTCCGGCTCGCCGTTGTTCGTGGTGCGGCTGGATGCAGCGCACCGCCGCGTCGTCGTCGGCCCGCGCGATGCGCTGAAGATGCACCGCATCAGCTTGCGCGACGTCAATTGGATCGGCGGCGGCGACATCGACCGCGCCATCGGCGGCGGCCTCGAAATGTTCGTACGCGTGCGCTCGACCCGCAGCCCCCAGGCAGCGTGGCTGCGCGGCGGCAATGGCCATTACGAGGTCGAGCTCGTTGCCGGCGAGGAAGGCGTCTCGCCGGGACAGGCCTGCGTGTTCTACGACGCACCTGGCGGCCAGGCCCGCGTGCTCGGCGGCGGCTTTATCCAGAGCGCCGCGGCGAAGGTCACGAACGATGCAGCGAGGCCACTGGTGGAAGCAGTCCGCGGCTGAGGGATGACGAAATCTAGCGCAACTGATTGGGCTGGGTTTACCTCTCCCCGACGGGGAGAGGTCGGATTGCGCCTGGCGATGCGAAGCATCGTCCCGTGCAATCCGGGTGAGGGGCCGCAGCTGTCATTCAGACCGCAACCCCTCACCCGGATCGCATCGTCGATGCGATCCGACCTCTCCCTCCGGGAGAGGTAAAGAAGGGCAGGGGGCATGGCAGCAGACATCTCGCGGGCCGGGGTCGAGAGGGCCTATGGCCGCTGGGCACCGGTCTATGATCTCGTGTTCGGCAAGGTGTTCGACGCCGGCCGGCAGTCGACCATTGCGGAAGCCGACCGCATCGGCGGCCGCATCCTCGACGTCGGCGTCGGCACCGGGCTGTCGCTATCGGACTACGCGCGCACCACGAAGATCTGCGGCGTCGACATCTCCGAGCCGATGCTGCGCAAGGCGCAGGCGCGCGTGCGCGCGCTGCGCCTCTCCAATGTCGAAGTGCTCTCGGTGATGGATGCGAAGAACCTCGCCTTCCCCGACAACGCCTTCGACGCGGTGGTCGCGCAATATGTCATCACCGCCGTGCCCGATCCCGAAGGCACGCTCGACGAGTTCGTGCGCGTGCTCAAGCGCGGCGGCGAGCTGATCCTCGTCAACCACATCGGCGCCGAAGACGGCCCTCGAAAATTGTTCGAGCTCGCCTTTGCCCCCATTGCCCGCCGCCTCGGCTGGCGCCCGGAATTCCCGTGGGCCCGCCTCGAGGGCTGGGCCGCCAAGCACGGCGGCATCACCCTCACCGAGCGCCGCCCCATGCCGCCGATGGGCCACTTCTCGCTGATCCGCTACCGCAAATCGTAATGTTCTGGGAGCGGAACAGCCCGCCCACCGCGCGCGTTTTTCTCTCATGCGCACGACATCAAACATCATTCTGGTCGGCCTCCTGATCGCCGCTTCAGGCGCTGCGATCGCGCAGGCCCCGCCCGCCCCGGCGACGCCGCAGCAACAGACCGCGCCGCCATCCCCGCAACATGCGACGGGTTGCACCCCGCAGGACCGTCCGAATCGCCAGTCCGACGGCACCACCACCGGCCAGTCCCGGGAACCGCTCGGAGACAAGCTGGCCAAATCGGAGGGCGTGCTTTGCCCGCCCTCCGGCATCGACCCCGAGATGCACGCCCCGGCCCCCGACACCGGCGCCAATACCCCGGTGATCCCGCCCCCCGGCAGCCCCGGTGGCGACCCCAATGTGAGACCGAAATAGGGGTCTCGTCCTTTGCCTCTCCCCGCGCGCGGGGAGAGGCCGAAATCCTGCACAGATTTCGGGTGAGGGGACTCAGCGCGAGTCTGAAGCCTGAAACAAGCGAATTCGATCGCTAAATCAGCCGGCCTCGCCGGCTACTTTGCTTGACAGCCCGCCGCCCCCTTCCTTATATGCCGCGCGTTCGCGAGATCGGCCTTATTCGCCGCCGCGATCCCTGTGGCGGGGTAGCTCAGCTGGTTAGAGCACGGGAATCATAATCCTGGGGTCGGGGGTTCGAGTCCCTCCCCCGCTACCACCTTTCCCCACACTCCTTTGACTTGGTTGGGATAGGCCTTTTCCCCAAGCAGGGCATTTAGCCGGCCTGCTATCTCCACGGCTACACCACCGGGCCGGGCTTTATCGCGGAACACAGTGACTGTGTCGACCAGGTCTCTGATGGCTTCGGCGGCCTCTCCGTCGCCCGCACTAACACCTTTTGCTAGCGCTTCTTCAAGCCGGCCGAGCTGCTCCTCGTATCGTTTGAGGATGGCCGGATGCAGCGCGACTTCCTTCGGGGCGAGCGGTTCACTCTGCAACTCCTCAGATATCCGCCTTCGTTGGGCATCTAAGGCCGTCGATCGCGGCCCGAGAACGGATGGATCGCCATGTCCTTTTGCGATCGCATCCACCAGTCGTTCGATTTCCCGGTTTAGTTCCCCAAGCTGCTGCTCTAGGCGGTGCCGTTTTGCATTGGATGAAGCCGTGAGGCGCTTCCGCTCCTCGAGATACGTGCGTACGTATTCCGAAATAACCTTCGGCGCGCGCAATTCGGCCTTTAACCCACTGAGAACCGCACGCTCGACTGTGTCCAAATAGAAAGTCTTGCCATCAGGACATGTGCCGCTCTCTGTCGATGCCGAGCAGCGAATACGCACGCGCCCCGATTTGTCGCGCCCATTCGTTGCCATACCCGAGCCGCATGAACCGCAACGGAGTAAGCCAGATAGCATCCGACGGGCCCGACGTTGATGGCTGGGGTGGCCGTGGCTGCGCTCCCCTTTGCGTTGCTGGGCAGCAGTGAATAGTTCTGGATTGACAATCGCAAGATGCGGCACTTCAGCAACCTGCCAGTCACTCTTCGGATTAGGTCGTGACAGGCGCTTTCCCGAGTCGGGATCTTTCACCATCCTGACCTTATTCCAGATGAGGCGTCCTACATAAAGCTCGTTCTGCAGAATTCCGGCGCCGCGCTCAACGTTGCCATTGATAGTTGAAGCATTCCATGCGCGCCCTCGCGGAGGTGATACCCTTTCCTTGTTGAGATCGTGTGCGATCTCGCGAGGCGTTCGACCGTCCACGTATTCCTGAAAGATGCGCCGGATCACTTGTGCCTCGGCCTCGAGGACGACCCGTTCGCCGCTTTTTCCCGCGACAGCGGCGTATCCGTATGTCAGGCCACCTCCCGCCAAACCTTGCTTGACCCGCCCTGCTTGGCCACGACGCACTTTGTGAGCGTTGTCCTCGCGATAGAGTTGCCCGACCAGGCCGCGAAGGCCGACCAGCACCGTGTTAACGACGCCTTCGTGAACCGCCCGGATCTCGATCCCGAGAAATGACAGCCGCTTATGAATGCCAGCGAGATCTTCCATGTCGCGAGAGAGGCGATCGAGCGCTTCGACGATCACCACGTCAAAGGATTTCTCCCGCGCTTGGTCCAACATCCGCAAAAGGCCTTCGCGGCCCATGACAGACCCACCTGAACGAGCCCGATCTTCATGGGTACTGATAACAGTCAAGCATTCGCGCTCGGCATAGCTCTGACAAAGTGAAAGCTGATCCTCAATCGATCTCTCGTTCTGTAGATCGGTTGAGAATCGAGCATAGATCGTCGCCCTTTTCCTTATCGCTTCCATCGGTGAGCTGTCTTTCATGATCTTCCCTCGCGGCCACACGCGCAAGTACTCGCGCGAGACGTAAGATCGCCTTGTCTGGATTCGTATGCAACGAAAAGTTGCGATTGACATCCCGCACGATCGAACCTTTAAGCCATCGCGCAGCTCAACCAGGTGCACGCACCTGCGCTGGGGCCAGTGGACAAGACGTTGGGGGAGCTGATCATTTCGAGCATCCTGCTCGGATGAAAACTAAGTGCAACGGGCCCTGTGAGCTCGTCGTGCAATCGGATGCCCAGGCGAAGAAAAAGAGAGGAGCCAATGGCTTTGCTTGTGCGGAATTGATACCGCTGGGAAGGTGCGCACCCTCTCCATCTAGCGCATACCTGAGTGGAAACTCCGGGCCTCGCCAGAGCTCTAGGTCTTTAGTCCCGGCATTTGCTGGAGCAGGTTGAGTTTGAATCGCTCTGGCTGGGACGTCCAGCTTTTGCAGATGTATTCGTAGGGTGTGAAGCCGGTCTTCAGCCGCCGCGCGTAGGTGAGCTTCGAGCTGATCGTGTAGATCGTAATGGTAGCGTTGGACGGTCGCTTACTTGATCGTGCGGTTCATGCGCTCGACCTGACCATTGGTCCAAGGACGCCTGATCTTGGTCTGCTGATGTTCGATCCCGTTTTCCTGGTGTCGAATAAGCGGCGCGACGTATTCGGGTTCGAATGGCCAATCCTGGGCCTTTCGTTTTGCAAATTGCTGCGCAGCTCTGTCAGCTTTCGGTAAGCTAGCCTCGATAAAAGATTCGTTGGGTTTAACGGGGCGTGGCAGAGACAGCGCATGAGCTGAAGGACCACCGTGTGCCGAGTCACGCTTCCGTTAAGCTCATTGCACTGCGGCAAAATAGTGCCTAATGATGCCCCCCACCGAAAGGCGCCGAGCCGCGTTCGCACCGCTTCCAACTCACGAATTACTTCTCGTTCTCTCGATTTTGCTCTTTTTGCGAGCTGATAAGCTCTCGATCAGCTTCTTGCCACCGGTTGAAGCTGAGTTTGGAGCAACTAGCTGGGTTGGAGGGACAGCGCTGCCCCTGTGTATGCGTGCGGGACAAGCGCTGGGTCAAGTTCTGCTAAGTTCAACTGGCAGTGCGGGCGGGGTAGGGACAGCGTCTGCTCCAGCGCAACCAAGCGACGCCGAGTCGCGTCCGCACTGCTTCCGAAATCACCAGCAACACCCAGGAAGAAAAGGGCGCATTGCCTGGCTGAATTCCGTCCGCTGTTGTCTTGATGCAATTGTCTCCGCCAAGGAGATGACCTCCCCCATTCTTCGGTACTTCCTGTCGCGTTTTTGAGGTCTCGGATAATCTTTCCAACGGACTGCTTCTATCGCGCTCAGTCTGGATTTACTCCGCCAACATCCTTGCGTCTCTAATGTGTGTTTGGCCTATCATTCTTGTTCATGCAAGGCGCACGTGTCTGGACATGCTGGTGTCTCCAATTTCTTCAAGGCAAAGACCCAGCTTAGAGAGTCGCCGATGAGGACGGGACCAACCGATTTTGGTAGGTGCCCTTCTTTACTTCTCGAAGATAAAACTTGGTAGCCCTTGAGAATTTGAGCCACTTGGGAGCAAAGAGGAATTTTTGAACGCGACCCTGTTCACTTCGCTGGCCCAGGCCAGGGTCGAACTCGGACATTGGCGGGCCGACCACAACGATACGCGACCCCTCGCAGCTCGGATGGAAAACACACCATCCGAGTTCGCCGTCACCTGCAATCCGCGACGGGATCTGGCGCTGCGCTATGCCGATGGCTCCACACGGAATATCGTGGGGCCGAGAACTTTGTGTCCTGCAACATCACGACTTGCGCAATGGCGATCAGCGAACCAATTCGACAAACGTTGGTATAGTGCTTTTCATCTCAAGCTATATCACCCATTTACCTTTGTAGAGTTGAGCAGGCGTCAGATCGCTTGTACTTTCGATGTCGAACCTGGATCATTCGGTCTGCGAGTCAGTGCAACCTGAACTGATGCATTGCTATGAGCGCTTGATCAGGTGTCGGACCTTTGGCCGATAGCACGCAAGAAGACAGGGGCTTGATACAAAGTGCCCACCATCGAGATCGCGATCTGCCATATCAGAGCAACGGAATAGCATTCACTCGAGCGACGAAGATGGAAGCGAAGGATAAGGCGTCCGCGCTCGCGAGCCCTTAGAGTAGCGAACAGCACGTCCCTCATACGGGGGCTCTAGCACAGCCCCCGCATTGGTCATCATTGCCGCTTTACGAGTTGCGGCGAATTTGCCTCCCCCTTTTGAAATGCGAATCGAGATGGCATTTACCGAGCTTTTCATCAAACGTCCGGTATTGTCTATCATCGTCAGTTGCCTGATCTTACTGATCGGCTTTCGCGCGGCCGCCGTCCTGCCGATCCGGCAATATCCCAAGCTATCTAATACGGTCGTCAATATCACGACTTCCTATCCTGGGGCCTCTGCCGACATGATCCAGGGGTTCATCACCACTCCGCTAGAGCAGGCAGTCGCTTCCGCCGAGGGCGTCGACTACATTAGTTCCTCATCGGTGCTCGGTACCTCCACGATCCAAGTCTACATCAAGCTCAATTTCGATCCCAACGAAGCGCTCACCGAGGTGCTCTCGAAGGTCAACTCAGTCAAATACCTAATCCCGAAGGAATCAAACGATCCGGTCGTCAGTAAGTCGACCGGTCAGGCCACCGCTGTCATGTATATCGCCTTTTCCAGCGAGGAACTGGCGGCCAGCGCGATCTCCGACTACCTCTCGCGCGTTGTGCAACCTGTTATGTCAACCGTCGACGGCGTCGCAGCGGCAGACATCCTGGGCGGCCAGAGTTTTGCGATGCGGCTATGGCTCGATAGCGCGAAAATGGCAGGGCACGGCGTGTCGCCGGCTGAAGTTTCGGCTGCAATCGCCGCTAACAACTTCCAGGCCGCGGCGGGCCAGACCAAGGGTCATTTCACTATCTCCGATGTCACTGCAAACACGGATCTGCGGAGTGTGGATGACTTCAAGCGCATGATCGTCAAATCCAATGACGGTGGCTTTGTGCGCATGGAGGACATTGCGGTAGTCGAGCTTGCCGCGCAGACTACAGACACTAGCGTCGCGATGAACGGCGAGCACGCGGTCTTTGTCGGCGTTCGAGCAAGCCCGCAAGGCAATCCGCTAAACATAGCGCGAGGCGTTCGGGCGCTGTTTCCAGAAATGGAGCGCAATCTGCCGCCGTCACTGAAGATGAAAGTGGCCTATGACTCCACCAAATTCATTCAATCGTCGCTCGATGAAGTGGAGAAGACGCTCATCGAGGCCATCGTGATCGTGGTGGTGGTAATCTTCCTGTTCCTGGCCTCGCTGCGGTCTGTCATCATTCCTGTGGTCACTATTCCGTTCTCGCTCGTTGGTGTCTGCAGCATGATGCTGGCGCTGGGGTTTTCATTCAATCTCCTAACTTTTCTTGCAATGGTTCTCGCAATCGGTCTCGTGGTTGATGACGCGATCGTTGTGGTGGAGAACATTCATCGCCATTTAGAAGACGGTGCGCCGCCTCTACAGGCTGCTATAAGGGGCGCGCGCGAGATCGTCGGCCCCGTTGTCTCCATGACGATTACCTTAGCCGCCGTATATGCCCCAATTGGGTTTCTCGGTGGCCTCACTGGTGCGCTGTTCCGCGAGTTCGCATTTACGCTAGCGGGAGCGGTGATCGTGTCGGGCGTGATCGCTTTGACGCTGTCGCCGATGATGTGCTCGGTCTTTCTCAGGCGCGCTGAGGGGGGGCGGTTTGCAAGCATTGTGAACCGCGGGTTCAGCACCATGACACGATGGTACGGTGGCAAGCTTGACCGCTCGCTCGACTATCGTCCGATTACCGGCCTGTTTGCGCTGACCATGCTGGGCCTCGTCGCCTTTCTCTATATGAATACTTCCAAGGAGCTCGCACCTGAGGAGGATCAAGGTATCGTATTCGCTGTAACCAAGGCGCCGAAATACGCCAATATCGACTACCTCGACTATTACGGCACCAAGCTCGAACACGCGTTGCAGAAATTTCCAGAGACTGATTTAAGTTTTGTGCTCAATGGCGTTGGCGGCCAGCAGAGTGGCATGGCCGGCATGTTGCTCAAGTCATGGGACGAGCGCAAGCGATCATCGATCGTGCTAAAGTCCCTTGTCCAGGCCGAGCTGTCCAAAATCGAAGGCATCAACGCGTTTGCCTTTAGCTTGCCGCCACTTCCGGGCGGTTCGGATGGCTTACCAGTGCAGATGGTGATCAATTCGACGCTCGACTTCCAATCCGTCTACGAGCAGATGTCGAAGCTGAAGGAAGCCGCGCGGAAGAGCGGTCTGTTCGTGGTGAGCGACTCCGACCTCGAATTCAACCAGCCGGTGGTACGAATCAAGGTTGATCGATCCAAGGCCAACGAGCTTGGCATCACCATGCAGACCATCGGAAACGCGCTCGCCACCTTACTTGGCGGAAACTACGTCAACCGCTTCAATTTGCAGGGCCGCTCCTATCAGGTGATCCCGCAGGTGCCACGCGAGGAACGCTTGGTGCCGCAAGCAATCGGGAGCTATTATGTGAAAACTGCGGCGGGGTCGATGCTCCCGCTGTCGACAGTAGTCTCCATCGAGACTGCGGTCGATCCGAACGCGCTCACCCACTACAACCAGCTCAACTGCGCGACCTTTCAGGCCGTGCCGATGCCCGGCGTCACGATCGGTCAGGCTGTGGACTTCCTCGAAGCGGAGGCGAAGAAACTGCCCGCAGGTTTCAGCCACGATTTCCTCGCCGAGGCGCGCCAATATGTGCACGAGGGCAACCAACTGGCCATTGCCTTTGCATTTGCACTCATAATCATATTCTTGGTGCTTGCGGCACAGTTCGAAAGTCTGCGCGATCCCCTCATCATCCTAATCAGCGTGCCGATGGCAATCGTCGGCGCCTTGATTCCGCCATTCTTTGGCTGGGCGACGATGAACATCTACACCCAGGTGGGACTGTTGACACTGGTCGGGTTGATTTCCAAGCACGGCATCCTAATGGTTGAGTTCGCCAATGAGCTGCAGCTCAGGGAGAGACTTGACCGTCGCTCGGCTATTGAGATGGCGGCGCGCGTCCGACTGCGTCCAATCTTGATGACAACTGCGGCGATGGTCGCGGGCTTCATACCCTTGATGACCGCAACGGGAGCTGGCGCGGCGAGTCGCTTCTCGATCGGACTCGTGCTCGTCGCGGGCATGTCCGTGGGTACGCTGTTCACGCTCTTCGTGCTGCCGGCGGTCTATGTCGCGATCGCGTCCGATCATCGTGCCGATGCGAGCTCCGGCCGCGCGAAGTTTGGCACCGAGCTCAACCCCACCGGCGCTGCTGATGCCCAGATGGCCAAGCAATGATGATAAAATCAATCCAGGTTGGCTCAGTGTAGCGAGCGAAGCAGCCTGCGGTGCGCTCCCTACGCATTGAGATCGTCACGCCCGTGCTGCCGAGCTTGGCGATCATCAGTTGCCCGGTTGAGACACGTCCGGTGATCCGCGGCTGCTCCGCTAAGGTGAATTGCACGGGACTTCACGGCAGCGGAACGCAAAAGCGCGACCTCGCCGATGAGAAGAGAATTCATGGTCTCCTGAAAGAATGGCGTTGCCTCTTGTGTCAAGGGCTTTTGAGGGACAACTAATTGCTTCCGCCCGACCGCGTTGCATTGCTATCTGAAAAAAGATACCGCTGGTTTGAACCGCCTTAGGATTGATTGAGTTCAATTCTCTGGACGAACGGATCGAGAACGGTCGTCGTCAGGAGCCCTCTATACATGACCGACGCAGGTCATCATTGAAGTTTTCGTCAACGTCCCCCTCGTCAATCTGAAGGCCATGCCGGCGGCTTGGAGACGAGTGCCACCTTGCTTTTCTTGCCAGGCCTTGCGCAGCAGGCGCGGTGCGGGGAACAGCAAACAAGGAATATTCGAATATCAAAATTGTTTTGGCTGACATTGACAGCCTGCGTACGATGGCGGTCGACTTAGTGAGTCAACGCGATTACTCGCGATGAGAGCTGCCGATTTTGCAGAAGCTGTCAGAAAACCTACGACGGGTTTCATGCCAAGTACATTTGTGGCGCGGGCGCCGTGGCCTTCCAGGGTTTGTAGGCTTTGCGACAAAGCCATCCTGAGCGTTGCGCCTCCGTTGTCGCAGACCAGCGAGAACTGTCATCACCCCTCGCATGGCTAATCCATCCGGGAAGGGACAGCCGAAACACCGTATCTACGGGCTCGATGATTGCCGCCTAGTTGGCACTCGCCCAGTCACGTAGTCCAGTTTGCGACGGCATTGCATTTGCAGGGATAGAGAATGTCAACTCGAGGCATTGTCGATAGCCGTTTGCAGGCGGCGCACGCAGGATGAGGAGCGTCGCGCTCGCATGCCCGTTCTCTCAGGAGAGCCCGTGATACTGTCTGCTAATTGGTATGCGGGCCTGCTTGGGACACGGCTCGCATTCTTTGTTGCCGGGTTCGGCCTCGCGGCCTGGGCGCCTTTGGTGCCACTCGCCAAGCAGCGGCTCGCGGTGGATGACCGCATGCTTGGTCATCTACTGCTCTGTCTCGGAACGGGATCCGTTATCGCAATGGTTTTGACCAGCGTGTCGAGTGCGCGGTACGGCAGCAAGCCCATTATCCTCGCGGGTGGACTTGGACTCGCGATAATGCTGCCGTGCCTTGCAATTGCCGACACACCTGTCAGGCTCGGTGCTACGCTGTTTGCTTTCGGCGGTTCACTCGGTTCGATCGATGTAGCCATGAACATTCATGCGATTGAATTGGAGCGCGCCACGGGGCGTCCATTGATGTCTGGCTTCCACGCCCACTACAGCATTGGGGAATTCACCGGCTCTGCCGCCGCGACCTCGTTCCTGTCGCTGCAGCTTGGCCCGTCTTTTTCGACGTTGGTCTGTTCCGCGTTAATGACGATCGCGATTGTATCAGCCTGGCCGGGGTTGCTCGCGACGGGTTCGGGACAGAAGGACCCATTATTTATCTTACCCCATCGCAGTGTGTTGCTAATAGCTGTGCTCGCGGCTATCACCTTTCTTGTCGAAGGTGCAATCCTCGATTGGAGCGCTTTGCTTCTCGTTGAACGAGATCTTGTCGCGGAGGCGCACGGGGGCGTTGGTTGTATGCTCTTCTCAATCGCAATGGCCGTAGGACGTCTCAGCGGAGATGCCGTGGTGGCACGAATCGGCGACCGTGCCACATTGATGCTGGGGACTCTGCCTATCGTGACAGGCTTCTTGGCTGTGATGGCCGCGCCATTTGCCTTAATCGGTATGGCGGGGTTCCTGCTTATTGGATTAGGTATATCAAATGTCGTACCCGTACTGTGTCGGTGCGCCGGCAAACAGAAAGTGATGCCAGTAGGCCTTGCGATCGCGGTCATCACGACAGGGGGCTATGCGGGTATACTCGTCGGACCCGCCGGCGTTGGGCTCGTCGCCTACATCTTTGGCTTACCTTTGGCGTTCGGGATGTTAGGCGCGCTCATGTGCATCGTTACGCTGTCGGCGAGAATAATAATGACAGACCATCGTTAACTCGTTGGTCGGAAGGAAAATTCCGGCTAACGACATTCCACGGCCGGCGTTTAGGGGCTTAGAGTCGATGAGCTCTCAAGTTGGTGGCGGCAGGTTTCGACCATGGTCACTCTCCTTTTCCTGGAAGTGGTTGGTCGCCTCGTATCTAGGATACGGCGAGTGACTCGGGGGTCTTGTCGGACTGAGCCCGGTTGTTGACAATGAACGCTTATCAATTGCGAAGCAAAGTAGGTCGTACGTGAGCGGCAAGTTCACTAGGCTAGACATTCACTGCCGATTGGTAGCTTGGATTGGCTCGTTATGGGGGAACCGATCACTCTGGTGCCACTGCATCGCTGTCGGCGCGATACGCCCGGTATGCCAGCCGAATGCCGTCCTCAAGTGAGGTCGTGGCGCGCCAGCCGAGCCCGGACAGCCGCTGTACGTCGAGCAGCTTGCGCGGTGTGCCGTCAGGGCGGGACGTGTCGAAGCTGATCTCGCCGCCAAAACCGATCGCAGCCGCGACCATGAGTGCTAACTCGGCGATGGTGATGTCCTCGCCGGTGCCGATATTGATCAGTTCCGCTCCGGAATAGGTCTTCATCAGGTGCACGCAGGCGTCGGCCATGTCGTCGACATAGAGGAACTCGCGGCGCGGCGTGCCGGTGCCCCAGACCACCACGCTCTTCGAGCCCGCGAGCTTCGCCTCGTGGAAGCGGCGGATCAGGGCGGCGACCACGTGACTATACTCCGGGTGATAATTGTCGCCGGGACCGTAGAGATTGGTCGGCATCACGCTGATGAAGTCGCTGCCATACTGGCTGCGATAGGCCTCTGCCATCTTGATGCCGGCGATCTTGGCGATCGCATAGGGCTCGTTGGTCGGCTCCAGCGGGCCTGTCAGCACCGAGTCCTCGCGCAGGGGCTGCGGCGCGAGCTTCGGATAGATGCAGGAGGAGCCGAGTAACATCAGCTTCTCGGCGCCGCTTTGCTGCGCGGCCTGGATTACGTTCGCCGCGATCGTGATGTTGTCGTAGATGAACTCGGCGCGCAGCGTGTCGTTGGCGACGATGCCGCCGACCTTCGCGGCGGCGAGGAATACGACCTGCGGCCGCACCCGCGCGAACCACTCGAACACGGCGGCCTGGTTGCAGAGGTCGACCTCACGCCGGTCCACCGTGATGATCTTGACGTTCTCGCGCGCCAGCCGGCGCACCAGCGCGCTGCCGACCATGCCCCGATGGCCCGCGATGTAGACGCTCTTGCCAGTCAGCTCAAACGCTGCGCTTGCCATGGACCGCGTCCCGTTTCGCCTCGGCGAGATCGCTCGCCATCATCTCCTCGACAAGCTGGGCAAAGGTCCGCTTCGGCTTCCAGCCGAGCTTCTCGCGCGCCTTGCTGGCGTCGCCGACCAGGAGATCGACCTCGGTCGGCCGGAAATAGGTCGGATCGATCTTCACCACGGTCTTGCCGCTCTTGGCATCGATACCGATCTCATCGACGCCCTTGCCGCGCCATTCGATGCGGCGGCCGACCTGCGCGAAGGCAAGCTCGACCATCTCGCGCACCGATCGCGTCTCGCCGGTGGCGAGCACGAAATCGTCCGGCTTGTCGGCCTGGAGGATCATATGCATGCCCTCTACATAGTCTTTCGCGTGACCCCAGTCGCGCTTGGCCTCGAGATTGCCGAGATAGAGCGTCTGTTCGAGACCGACCTCGATGCGCGCGACGCCACGGGTGATCTTGCGGGTCACGAAGGTCTCGCCGCGAATCGGACTCTCGTGATTGAACAGGATGCCGTTGGACGCGAACATGCCATAGGCTTCGCGGTAGTTCACGGTGATCCAATAGCCGTAGAGCTTGGCGACGCCATAGGGCGAACGCGGATAAAACGGCGTCGTCTCCTTCTGCGGGATCTCCTGCACGAGGCCGTAGAGCTCGGAGGTCGAGGCCTGGTAGAACCGCGTCTCCTTCTCCATGCCGAGGATGCGGATCGCTTCCAGGAGCCGCAGCACGCCGATCGCATCCGCATTGGCGGTGTATTCGGGGCTCTCGAAGCTGACGGCGACGTGGCTTTGAGCTGCGAGATTGTAGATCTCGGTCGGCCGGATCTGCTGCACCAGGCGGATCAAATTGGTCGAATCCGTCATGTCGCCATAGTGCATCAGGAATGGAACCTCACCGACATGCGGGTCCTGGTAGAGATGGTCAACACGCGCGGTGTTGAATGAGGACGAGCGCCGTTTGATGCCGTGCACGACGTAGCCGAGCGACAGCAGATGTTCGGCGAGATAGGCGCCGTCCTGGCCGGTGACGCCTGTCATCAGCGCAACGCGCCCCTTTGACTCCTGAGCCGCCATGGTCTCCCTTAGTTGCGCCGCAAAGAGCCTCGCTCTGAAACACCATTGCGAAGCCGTTTCTCGAAAAATCTAGATGCGCACGCGCGCTCCCGCCCGCCATTAAAGGAAAGCGATCGTTAGCTCCAGTCATACATATCATGCAGGAATGCACACTATATACATTGATTTATATTTGGACTGGAGGAGCCTTGGGCTTCAAAGATGAATCTCACTAACCCCAGCGACGCGATACTTAGCAGGCGAGATGGATGGCAAAACGCCATTACGCCCTGGGCGCGCTTGCCCTCGGGCAATCTTTCCAATGAGATCAAAGTGAGGTCCGTGCTCCTTATCTATCCGCGGGCGCATGTGCGCATTCGCGTGGTCTCGTCATGGCGGGAGAGAGCGCGACGTGCTGAGGCCGCATTCGTCAATGCATTTGTTGGAATGACGGCATGCGAGCCAGCACACAGACAAGCCTGCCCATAGAGCCGCAGTCTACAAAGCGCTGTTAACTGCCGAACAGAATACGAAGTCTGCAGGTCCACTCACAAAGCGCCGTTGCCAATAACCAACTCGCGGCAGGCAGTGGACGGTCGACGCGAGACAAGTGAGAAGGAGTAGCAAACGTTGGTATAGATCGTCGAACGTTTTGATGCCGAGAGCTTACCTTCGTACAATGGAGCTTCGACGCCAATCCTTTAACCTTGACCGAGCGTAAGTTGCCTCGGTTCGAGTATGATAAGTCTCTTAAATCCGCGCCGGAAAAATGTCTCCACTAAGACAGGACAATTCAAGTTAGAGCTGCTGCGCGGTTTGAACTCGATCGGCGGCCAAAAGCGGGATGTAGCCGGGCGAAGCGATAGGGCTGAAAGAGATCTAACTCACGCTTGTGAATGCGGCGGCGATACAGGCGGCCTCGAAAGATCCCGAACTTGACACCGTTAGCATGGGACAAGCGAATTTCATGACCGAGTTCCTGTAGAGGACGTCGGAATCCTTAACTTGGGCTGCATTGATCGATATGTGTGGAATTGTTGGCATTCTGGGGCGCGGACCGGTCGTTGGGCAGTTGGTCGCGTCGCTCAAGCGATTGGAATATCGCGGGTACGACTCCGCAGGCCTCGCAACTCTCGAAGGTCTCCGTATCGAGCGCCGCCGCGCTGAAGGTAAGCTGAGAAACCTTGAGGAGCAGCTGCGCTATTGTCCTCCGTCGGGTCATACCGGCATCGGTCATACCCGCTGGGCGACACATGGAAGGCCGACTGAGAGCAATGCTCACCCGCATGCGACGGAGAACGTCGCGGTCGTTCATAATGGGATCATTGAGAATTTCCGCGAGCTGCGAGCCGAACTGGAGCGGAATGGGGCCCATTTTAACTCAGAGACAGACACGGAGGTGGTGGCGCATCTCGTCGAATCTTATCTCCAGAAGGGCTACTCGCCGCAGGATGCGGTACAAGCATCGCTGCCGCGGCTGCGCGGTGCCTTCGCACTGGCATTCCTTTTCAAGGCCCACGATGACCTTTTGATCGGTGCGCGTAAGGGGTCGCCCCTTGCGATTGGACATGGTAACGGCGAAGTGTATCTAGGATCGGACGCGATTGCGCTCGCGCCTTTGACCGACACCATCACCTATCTTGAGGACGGCGACTGGGCAGTGCTTACGCGCACGATGTGCGTGATTTATAGCTCAGACGGATCTGTCGTCCAGCGGGAAACATCAAAGTCTGGCGTATCGTCGCTGCTTGTAGACAAATCGAATTATCGCCACTTCATGGCGAAGGAAATCCACGAGCAGTCGACGGTGGCCGGCAAGACATTGGCGCATTATCTCGACATCGCGGCCAAGCGCGTCGCCCTGCCGCTTACATTGCCGTTCGATTTTAAATCCATACAGCGCATCTCAATTACCGCGTGCGGCACTGCAAGCTATGCCGGACACATCGCCAAATACTGGTTTGAGCGGCTGGCGCGCTTACCTGTTGAGATCGATGTGGCGTCCGAGTTCCGCTACAGGGAGGCGCCTTTGCGCCGGGGCGATCTCGCGATCGTCATCTCGCAGTCGGGCGAAACCGCTGACACGCTAGCTGCCCTGCGATACGCCAAGGAGCAGGGCGTGCACACGATATCTGTGGTCAACGTCCCCACGTCGACGATTGCGCGGGAGAGCGAATCCGTTCTGCCGACGCTCGCGGGGCCGGAAATCGGCGTCGCCTCGACCAAGGCGTTCGTCTGCCAGCTAATGGTATTGGCCGCGCTTGCCGTGGCAGCGGGAAGAGAGCGCGGTAAGCTGTCTGAGATCGACGAATCGAACCTTGTGCGTGAGCTGATCGAAGTGCCGCGGTTGATTGCTGCGGCGCTGTTGATCGAGCCGCAGATCGAGAAGCTCGCGCGTTATATCGCCGATACAAGAGACGTGCTCTATCTCGGTCGTGGCACATCGGCCCCCTTAGCGTTGGAGGGCGCACTCAAGCTGAAGGAAGTTGCCTATATCCACTCAGAAGGCTATGCCGCCGGCGAGCTCAAGCACGGACCGATCGCACTGATAGATGAGGCAATGCCTGTGGTGGTGATCGCGCCCTATGACGAGGTCTTCGAGAAGACCGTCTCGAATATGCAAGAAGTGGCGGCTCGGGGCGGCAAGATCATCCTGATCACCGATTCGAGGGGTGCTTTGGAAGCGGCAGTGGACACACTCATGACCATTGTTCTGCCGGAGATGGTCGCAAGCTTTACGCCGATGGTCTATGCCATTCCGGTTCAGCTCTTGGCTTACCATACCGCCCTCGTAAGGGGCGCGGACGTGGATCAGCCGCGTAATCTAGCAAAATCGGTGACTGTGGAATAAGGCGGCAGTGTTATGTCTGCACTAATGCCTTGGGCGAGCTCAAGGAGAACAATCCCAGCTAAGACAGGTCAATCATAGACCGCGATCCAGCTCGATGAGCAGAGTTAGTCCTGCTCGCGTCACCACCGGCAACCAACTAACGTCAATAGGAGGGAGCCTTACCTTCCTGTCGCTCGAGCGGAGCAGTCGAGAACAAGTGGGAATTGCGGACAATTGGGAGATCCAGGTCGGCTTTCGGTTACCCAGCCTGCTATCTGCTTTGCAGGGCCAATTAGCCTGAAGCTCGGTGCAAAACAGATACTCTTTAACTCATCCTCCCGCCTTGCTGAAGCCGACGAGCAAGTCAGTGCACACATAGACTTCGGGCCGCTTATTCGCTGGCAGCGCACACGCGCGACAACTTACCTTTCCCGATTGCCAGCATCCGCCCCATGGCGGGCAAGTTGAGCATGCACTTCGATCCCCGGGGACGATGGCTTAGGATTAGCAGTTCAGTTTGTTTAGATCGCGCGTAGCAGCGGCTTACGCAATCCGGTTGGACCATACGCGCCACCGCGGCCTTCCCAGCTGCTGTGTGTCATCAAATGGATTCTCTACGTTGGTAAAAGGATGGCAATATCCGTCGACGGACATGCTCTGCGCTTGGCCATAAGCGGCAGCTATCCCTGGAGAGACGAGGTGGAAATTACCGTCGAATCTGTGCCGCCAATCGCCCACACGCGCGCCCTGCGCCTGCCGGAGTGGTGCAGCGCGCCGGAGACGAGCAGCCTGAACGGCGAGCTTGTGAATTGCGAGCCGCGCAAGGGCTATTTACACATTCGCCGAACGTGGCGGCAGGGAGATCGCGTCAAACTATGGCTGCCAATGCAAGTGCGTCGCGCATACGGCCATCCACAAACTCGCAATTTGGCCGGCAAGGTGGCCATCCAACGTGGCTCCTTAATTTATTGTTTGGAGGAAGCCGACAACGGGACCGAGTTACACAACGTGTGGCTTCATGCAGAGAGTCGGTTTTCCGTTATCGAAGGAACTGGTCTCTTTAGGGGCAACCCATCTCTTGCCTCGCCGAGCGCTCTCGCGCCAGCTCCACTCTCCAATGGAGTATGTAGCTTCGATCCAGAGGAGTTAAGAAGTGCTCAGGGCGGTCGATTGCCTTTGGAGAGCATTACGTTTGAAGTCGACCTACAGAATGAGCCGAGCTAGCGTGCCTTGCGGCCCTCGCCCGAGTTTTAGAGCAAGTGGCGTGTTTGACTGCGAAGAGGTTGATCGGTGGCGAGATCGACGCGCGGAGCGTTTAGATCGGACATCAATTCAAGCCACAGCTTGATTGCGTCAGATGCCGCTTCGGCCGTCATACGCGTTCAGTGCGGTGTCGAGGCACTCGATTAATGCTTGTCCGGCAAAGGGTTTGGCGAGGAAGCCAATCGCTCCGGCGCCCAGCGCTGACGCGCGCACGCGGTCGTTGGGAAAAGCGGTAATGAAAATGAATGGTGCGTCGTAACCACGTGTCCGCATCTCTGCCAACAGCTCCAGGCCGCTCATAGCCGACATCTGCATATCGGTAATGACACAGGATGTCTCGTCCAATTGCGGGGACCTCAGGAGTTCCTCGGCGGACGCAAATATTTGGGCGATGTAGCCACGCGATTTCAAAAGATTCTCTGTCGCCGCACGGACTGAGGCGTCGTCGTCAACGACGGAAATCAAAGACGTGGACAAGACGAGTCCTCCTCAAGCGGGAATAGCGGCTGCAAGCATTAGCCACCTTGCGCGAAAAGTGGGCTCGACTGATGAAATTGTAAAATCATACTTGGGTTTGCTCAGGACGATTAGTGCGAATTCCCAGCGTCTCAGTCATTCTGATCAGGTCGGCCAGCGAGCGTGCACGCATCTTTTTCATTACGTGTCCCCGGTAGATCTTGACCGTAATCTCGGCGAGCCCAAGCTCGGCGGCGACCTGCTTGTTCATCAGGCCGGCAGCGACCAGTTTCATCACCGCCTGCTCGCGCGGGCTTAAGGTCTCAAATAAAGACTGCAGATTCGCGACCGTCTGCTGAGCCTCCCGTCTTTTGCGATCGCGTTCGGTCGCCGCAACCACGGCATCAAGCAGTTCCTGATCGCGAAACGGTTTGCTGAGAAAATCGACCGCTCCCTCCTTCATGGCCCTGACAGTCATTGGAATGTCGCCATGACCGGTGATGAAAATGATCGGAATATGTATGTTCAACCTCGCTAGCTCAGTCTGGAAGTCAAGACCGCTCAAGCCTGGCAGCCGGACATCAAGAACTAGACAGCTAATAACATCCGGAATTGTGCTCTGCAGCATTTCGCGAGCCGATCCGAATGCAATGACGTCTAACCCTACCGATTGAAAAAGGTTCGTAAGCGAGCGACGCATTGAGATGTCATCCTCGACGACGAAGACGGTCGCCTTCGTCGAGGCCTCGGCATTGCTGCCTTCAAGCGCGTCAAATCGTGCTGTCACGAGACGGCCTCCTTATGCTGCGGTAAGGCAAACTGGAAGGTCGCGCCCGGTCCACTTTTGTGGACCATTGACAGTCGTCCTCCATGAGCTTCCACGATCGACCGGCAGATCGAAAGACCCATTCCAAGGCCAGTCGATTTGGTGGTGAAGAAGGGATCCAAGACGCGGTCCGCGTCGTTCTCGGCGATGCCGACGCCGCAATCGGTCACGGCAAGGTGGACGTGCCCCGCATCGTCCTTCGATGATTGAATCAGCAGTTCGCGCGCCCTGTCTGTAACTGCGTCCATGGCTTCGATTCCGTTCATCACCAGATTGATGATGACCTGTTGTAGCTGAATCCGATCGCCGACGATCCTAGGCAGCCCTGCCGTCAACTCGGTTCGTAACGTCACTCGGTGGCTCACCAGCTCTCGTGTTACCAGCGCAATGACGTCCTTAACGACCTCATTGATATCGAGCGGCACCATCTCAATCTCGCCCTTCTTCGCGAGCGCGCGAATACGACGGATCACCTCGCTTGCCCGGATTGCGTCTTCGATGATCCACTCCACCGAAGAGCGTGCTGCGGAAAGATTAGGCGCTTCCCGCCCCATCCAACCGAGGCACGCATCGGCGTTGCTGATAATAGCGGCGAGTGGCTGGTTTATTTCGTGGGCGATGGAGGTTGTCAGCTCTCCTAAAGTCGTTACGCGCGTCACATGCGCGAGCTCCGACTGTGCCTTTCGTAGTTCTTGTTCGGCTTGATCGGCGCGAATGGTAGCGGTGATGTCAGTGCTGACGCCACGGTAGCCGAGAAAATTGCCCTTTCCGTCGAAAAAAGGCTTGCCACTCGTGCGGACGTAGATCGGAGAACCTGTCCGATTCACGGTGCGGTAGACGAGATCCCGAAACGGAAGATGGGCCTCCAACGTCGCCCGATGCTGCCGCCACTTCTCGGGTTCCTCTTCGACGTCGCACGCAATGTCCCAGCGAAGCAGGCCCATCAATCCTGTCGCCAAAATTCCCGCAGCGCTGGTGTGCTCGGATAAGCGAGTGACCTGATGATCCGGCCCGGTCTCCCAGAGCCAATCGGAAGCTGTTTCGGCGTAGTCGCGAAAGCGCTGTTCGCTTTCGCGCAGCGCGGCAAGTGTGTTTTCCAGGCGTTCCCTAGCTGCGTGTTGCTCGGTCACATCCATATGTGTTCCGATCAGCTCGCTGACGTTGCCATCGCTGCCAACCACCACGTGCGCAACGGAGTGTATGCGTCTTATCCCGCCATCTGGTAGAAGGATACGAAAATCATATTCGAACCGCCGCTCCTTGTGTTCAATCGCCTGGCGCTGCACCTCCTGTAGCCGCGGCAAGTCCTCCGGATGGATGCGCGATCGAATGGTCTCGATCGATACCGGCTCTTGTGGGCTAAAGCCAAACAGACGATCGACCTCCGCGGACCGATATATGAAATCTAGACCGTAGACGTCCCAGGACCAACTGCCCGTGTGGCTGAGATGCTGGGCCTCGGCCAGATAGGCCTCGCTGCGGCGCAGCTGCTGTTCTGCTCGCCTCGCGGCCGTAATATCCGTAGCTGCCCCAACAAACTCGATGTCACCAGAGGCTGTTCTCGTCGCTCGTGCCTGCGCATGGATGTGCTTTACCGAGCCGTCCGGTAGCAGAAGCCGGTATTCGTGCTCGAAATCACTCAGCTCTCGCATCGCGCGATCGATAATTTCCTTAACCGAAGCCCTATCATCTGGATGAGTGCGCTCAACGACGAGCTGCGGCCCTGGCGGCACTGTCTCAGGATCTAATTGAAAAATCCGAAATGTTTCCTTTGACCAGAAGGCCTCGCCCGTAGTGGGGTTCCAGCTGAAGCTGCCTGTGTGACTCAACTCCTGCGCCTGGGCCAAATGTGCTTCGCTCCGCTGCAGGGCAAGTTCGGTCCGCCTTCGCTCCGTGATATCTTCGCAAGCGATAAGGACAATGGGCTGCTCATCGCCCCAGAGCATGGCTTTGGCTTTTTCACGTACCCACAACACCGAGCCGCCCTTCCTGACTTTCTGGACGTCCCACGTTCGCGTTTGTCCGACATCCTCAAGGCACGTCCGAACGCATTCGCGAACGAACGCGCGATCCTCCTCGAGAAATACGTCCAGCACGGATCGACCGATCAGTTCAGCACGAGCATAGCCGAGTTGTGTCGCGCCGAGCGTATTGACGTTGAGGACAGTGCCGGCTTCATCGACCATGAAGTACATGGCCGGATTGTGCTCGAAGATGGCGCGCCACCGTTTTTCGCGATCCTCCAAATCGGCCGCACTCCGCTGAAGCTTGGCCGCAACCACACGCGCAGCCTCTCTTTCCTGGCGGAGCTTTTCGATCAGGTGCGCTCCCACAATCGAGGCAATAAAGAATGCAACAACCACCGGCAGATCTTGGGGGTCATCGATTCGCAGGCTGAACGCCGGCGGCGCAAAGCAGTAAGCGAGAGCAGCGATGGCTACGATGCAAAGCGCAGACGACGCGATGAAGCTGCCCATCAACGAAAACAGCAATACCACTAACAAATAGGCGAACGCCGTCGCGGCGAAATGCGCGTGAAGGTACAAGTAGGCCAATGTTACCACGGCAAGCGTTATGCTGCCGAAGGTAAACTGAAGGGCTGAACGTTCTAAACTGCTGATTTGGCTACGCATTCTGATACCGTCCGGCCTGTTCTCCGGCGGGAGAGCTATAACGTTTTAGGCAAAAATAGGGCAATACTCGGCACCAGCACTCGCTGGCGAGCGCTTCCGAGATCGATTGCTTCGTGCTAAGCAGAGCACGCGCGGAGAAAAAATGCATCACAGACCTACGTATAGTTGTCCTAAACCTTTCAATATGGCGAGCTGACACGGCTGCAATCGAAACTCTGATGTCTGCCCCCGCTGCCTATTACTCCGGGCAGGCGCTCGAGGCTGCTGCCGAGGACAATTCCCTTACGCCAGCCGCACGAGGACAGCGGCTGCAGTTCAGTCAAGACTTTGAGCCGGAATAATCAGGCGCGCCTAGTCGAACCGGAAAGAACAGAGACAAGCTGCCGGACCACTCATCGCGCCGGTACGATCGGTCATGCGGAAGAAAGCGCAATGGCACTGTGCCGAGATACGAAGGCGAAGCTACGCGACTGCTTTGTATCTCCTAAGGCCGTCACGCCTGGGTGCGGAGGACTTGTCTGGTTGGCCCGAAACGAGCTCGCGCAGCGACGCCGAGCCCCACACTAGCCGTGTAGGACGCCACGGCTCCGCCGAGGTGCCATCTAATCAGTGCTGATCACAGCATCGATCTAATGCGGCAGCGCGGACCGTGACAAGGGATGACGAGTTGGGGCAGCAAGATCTCAACCAAGTCGTCGGTCGGACGACGCAAGCGCAGAGCGCGCACATGGGCAATTGTAGGCGCAGCAGCACCTACGTCCGTCAGGCTGGACACGTTCTGTCGCAGTCCTGTTATGTTGCACGGCAGGCGTTCAGATGTCCGGGGGCTTGAAGGCGCAAGACGTGAAGGCGCAAGACGCGATTGAAAATGACGCTTGAAAGCTCCTACTGTTTTGCTCGGCTGGCATCTTTTCAGGGCGGCTGCGGGGGGCAGACGCGGGGCAAGGGCTGCGCACCGAAGATCGCGCGTGAAAGTTTGGGCTCGTCTCAAGTCGGCTGTGTCGATTCGAACAACGAGAAATGTGGCTGCGCTTGTATTCGGTGCGTCTTCGAACGGCGGTTGTTAAGTTACGGGGCCTATCTCATCGTGTGTCGATAGTGGTGGAAGCAGTGGGCTCGTTGAGCCGCGCCTGCAGCGTCGCGTGCTCGAGCTCGTCTTCCCACCAGGATACGAACACGGCGGCGATGCCATTGCCGGTGATGTTTGTAAGGGCGCGCACCTCGCTCATGAACTTGTCGATCGAAAATACGATTGCCATGCCCGGCACCAGCGCTGGGTTGACCACCGACAACGTCGCAGCAAGCGTGATGAAGCCCGCGCCGGTGACGCCGCTTGCTCCCTTCGACGTTAGCATCGCCACGAGCAGGATCGTGAGCTGCTGGCTAAAGGTGAGGTCCACCCCGAGTGCCTGGGCAATGAACAATGTCGCAAGTGTCATGTATATATTGGTGCCGTCCAGGTTGAAAGAGTAGCCAGTTGGCACCACCAGGCCGACCACGGGCTTCGAGCAGCCCAGCCGTTCGAGCTTCTCCATTAATTGCGGCAGCGCGCTTTCAGAGGACGATGTGCCGAGCACGATCAGAATCTCGTCCTTGATATAGGCAATGAACTTGAAGATTGAAAAGCCAACGAGGCGCGCGATCAAACCGAGCACCACCATGACAAATAACGCCGCCGTCGCGTAAAACAGCGCGATCAGGCCGATCAAATTGCCGAGTGCTGCCGGCCCGAATTTGCCGATAGTGAAGGCCATGGCGCCGAAAGCGCCGATCGGGGCCGCTTTCATGATGATAGCGATCACGCCGAACACCGCGTGCGCGACGTCGTCAATCATTCCTCGCAGCCGCTCCCCACGGCTTCCTAACGCCATCAGCGAAAAGCCGAATAGGATCGCGAACAGGAGAACCTGCAGAACATCGCCACGAGCGAAGGCGCCGACCACGCTATCGGGAATGATGTTGAGAAAGAAATCGACGGTCTTCGAGGCTTCCGCCTGCTTGACGTAATTGGCGACCGCCGCAGCATCCGGCTTCACCGCAAGGCCATGACCGATTTGGACCAGATTGCCCATAAGAAGGCCCAACACCAAGGCGAAGCTGGAGACGATCTCGAAATAGACCAGCGCCTTGACGCCGACGCGCCCGACTTTCTTTGCATCCTGAATATGCGCAATACCAGATGTGACGGTGCAGAAAATGATCGGCGCGATCACCATCTTAATAAGCTTGATAAACCCGTCACCGAGCGCCTTGACCCAGTCGTTGGTCGCGACAGACGGCCATAGGCAACCGACCATAGCGCCAATTAAGATCGCGATCAGCACCTGCACGTAGAGAATCTTATACCAAGCTTGCGACGCGCGTGCGGGCGCCGCAGTTGCAATGGTGGTCATGACGCTTCCTTCCCGAATATACTCGAATGTGAGCCGCCGCGTCATTGAGAGACGACAGCGTCATACGAGACTCATCGTTTTTAGCCGTGTCCGATTGAAGACGGTTCCGAGAGCCGGTGCGTCGTTCCAAAGGCAGGCGTTTAGTTGCGTTATCCTTTCTCGTTAAGCAAGATATGCACCAGTTGCCCAAAGTGCGCCCGATTAAGAGTCTCGGACAAACCGTCTGTCTCTGGGCTGCATCGGTTTGAGTGCTCGGCCCGCGTTCGCAAGGTCGAACAAAAAGTTGCAGTGAGACGCGTAACTTGATCGGCTGAGCGCATTAGCGGAGTCCCGTCTCGTGATGGAAGCCCGAGCGTTATCGATATGCGCCAACTGCTGAGATGGATGCAACAGTAGATGACATTGGTAAAATTGATAGTTTGGATTGTACTCATCCACGCGATGGAAGCCTGGTTTAGGAGCTCGATTGCGCGGCAATAATCTTGAATCGATGCACTGCCTTGTCACTAGCGGCAAAGCTCGTTCGTGCACGAGGCATTTGTCTCCAGGTCTGCGCTAACGATACGCATTAGGCAGGTTGGTCGAGAGACGGCCTTCGCTGTTGGCCCCTCAGCGCCTTTTGCCGCGTCGCAGAAGCACCGTCACGATGATTACTCAGCTAGATCGTTCGCGTTGCTGCCAAAGGGCAGGATTCCTGCGATCCGTTCTATTACCGGCAGCGAGTGCGGCGTTTGAGCCACCGACAAACCAAATAGGCATCTCTGGCGGCGTCAAATTCTGCCGTTCCGTTGCGCGACCGTCGCTGTCTGCTCGGCGACAGAGATGCCAGAAATCTGACATGGCGTTAGGTCCACGCCACAGCGACGTCGAACGTCTATGCGAATTTCCTCCATGTTGCGCATAGCGCGTCCCATAGTTCGCACGCGGCACAGGAATTGCTGATTTCAACGAGGAGGTGCCGCCGTCAGATGGATGGAAGCGGCCCTGTCACAGGAGTTGCCGATGAGACTTGCGACGCTACTCTTGCTCGTAGAAACGACGCGCGTGAATGTGACGGCCGCCATGAAGTGCGGCGCGACTAAAAGGCGATCCGCGCCACATACCTGGGCGAGCCGGACATGCAGGCGATCACTGGGCCCGTAAGCCGACCTACTTTCATTTTTGGGCTGACGCATATGGATGTCTTTTCGGCAGAGATTGCGCAATCCGTTGCGCTCACGATTGAGCTCGCCAGCGTAACAACCGTGATCCTCCTCGTGATTGGTGTGCCCCTCGCTTGGTGGCTAGCGCGCTCAAAGACTCTTTTGAGCGAGGCGGTGACGACGATGATCGCGCTGCCGCTAGTGCTACCGCCGACGGCTCTCGGCTTTTGCTTACTCGTGTTGCTCGGCCCAAACGGACCGGGTGGCGTTCTCGCCTCTTTGTGGGGCGAGCGCACGCTCGCTTTTACCTTCGCGGGAATCGTGATCGGATCGGTCCTCTCGGCGCTGCCGTTGGTGGTGCAGCCGATCCGTAACGCCTTTGTTGCGATAGGAGATCACCAGATGGAAACTACGGGGCGCGTTTCGTCATTGTATGCCCTCATTACCATCAGGGGGCCGCTGGCGCGATTGGAATTCGTTAAAGCCGCCGTGGTTGGCTTTTCTCATACGATTGGCACATTTGGCGTCGTGATGATGATCGGCGGCAACATTCCTGGGCGCACCAAGGTTTTGTCAGCCTACGTGGTAGACTACGTCCAAGCATCGCGCTGGCGCGAGGCAAGTGTGCTTGCCGGCGGTATGGTGATGTTCGCCTTTGCGGCAATCTTCACCTTATCCCTCATCGACAGACACTGTGCCAGGAGAGGCACCGAGCCGTCTTAGGTTAGCCGGCCGGACATATCCGATCACGACCGAGCAGCAGTAATGCAAGCCGGATCCATCAATCCTTGCGAGGCTACAATGAACAAGCTTGTTATGGCCGTAGCGGCTGCTGGAATCGGCTTCAATTCAGTGCACTCCGCGCCTCTGCCCGAAGCGACGGCCCATGACGTCGGCGTTTCTCAGCAGCGCCTCGCCAAGCTCGACGAGTTCTTCGCTCGCGAAATCGCTAGTAAACGCGTGCCGGGTGCGGTGGTTGCAATCGCCAGGGACGGCAAGCTGATTCACTACAAGGCGTACGGGCAACTCGATCCTGCAAAAGGAAAGTCGATGCGGCTCGACGCGATGTTCGCACTTGCGTCTATGACCAAGCCGATGGTGGCCGTTGCGGGACTTATCCTCATGGAGCAAGGCCGCCTGCCTCTACGGGCCAGGCTTGCGGATTATTACCCGGAATTCGCAAACATGAAGGTGGGAGTGCCACAGCATGACGGCTCATTGGAGTTTCAAACGCAGAGTTCTCCGATCTACATCCACGATCTCTATCGCCACACATCCGGGCTCACCTATGGCGTGCCCCCCGACAGCTCAGACCAAGTGGCGCGTCTCTATCCCGATTTCGCCGCTCCGCCACTAAGGGGCGATAAGCAGGCGTTCATCGAAGCAATTACTAAGCTGCCGCTAGCGCACCAACCGGGGACGGAATTCGAATACGGCTTCTCGACCGATGTGCTGGGAGCTGTCGTGGAACAGGTCAGCGAACAGCGATTGGGCGACTATCTGGCCAGAAATCTGTGGACGCCCATCGAAATGCAGGATGCCACTTTCCATTTGTCTGAATCGCAACGCGAACGCCTCGCTCATCCATTTCCAGCCGACCCGCTTACGGGAAAGCCACAGGACATCGAGCTCCTCGAAAGTTCGACGAAGTTTGACTGCGGGGGAGCCTGCGCATTTGCGACAGTCGGTGACTACGTGCGCTTTGGACAAATGCTGCTCAACGGCGGGGAGCTCGATGGGCAGCGCATTCTCGGTCCGAAGACGGTGCGCCACATGATTTCCGACCATCTCGGGGCAGAGATCAAAAATAAGGTGGCCAATGTGGAGGCGCACCGTGCCGGCTTCGGCTTCGGGCTCGGAGTAGCTGTACGCATAAACGAGGGTCTCTCGGCGGTTCCGGGCAATCCAGGTGAGTTCACTTGGACTGGCGCCTACGGGACACAATTTTTCTGCGACCCAAAGGAGCGTCTCGTCGTGGTGGTCGGAACGGCAGCGCCCGGAGAAATCCGGAAGTATTACCGCGAACAAGTCCAATATATCGTCTATGCTGCAATAATCCGATAATCCGCTTTCGGCCGAAAGGCTCGGCCAACAATTTTTTGGGGTGGTCGGCAGACAGTGCTGCTACTGCGCATCAATTCGATTGAAAGTCGGCGCCGTTACCTGCTATCCGCGTTGGCGCGGATGGCGCCAGTGCTTCAACAACGAGATCGGCTTCGCTATCCCGAAGAAACTCTTGCAAGCGGGTTTGCCGTCGCGATGCGCCAAGACGATCGCGCATTGCTGTCGATCGGCTCGCGCGATGAACGCTCCTGTGATAGCTCCGAACGTCCAGGCTCTCGCTTACGATCCTGCAGCGATGCCGTGCGGCAAGGCGCTTTGAATTAAAGGCAGACTGGATCGATCAGACCAAAAAAGCGAGGGCGGTGTCCGACTCACATTGCTGCTTCTCTTCGTCTATCGACAGACGCTTTGGTACGGGCTGCTTGCGCAGTTGCGACTATGAGCGGATTAACGCCCCTTTGGTCAACAATCGGCAAGTCTGATTAACACTGGGGGGGCAGTTCGGTGCCCGTCAACTGCACCAATTCCATTGAACAACCGGCATAACACGTGAGTGTCGCGGTCATGCAAACGGGAGCAAGACGTAGTCGCCGTGCAGTGGTGAAACATCGTGCTGCTCTGTTGAAGTGCTCACATGGACGTCCAAAACCGGACACCATTGGCATGACAGATCAATCGCGCAGCTTGTGGCTCGCTGGCTGCTTTCGACAGTCCGCAAATCCCGAAGCGGTGACATGGTATCTGTCAAGTGTTTCGCTTCGGTGGCTTGTTTCTTGCTGAACGTCAGTAATTCGTTACGGCCGAAGACAACTCACATGGAACGCTTCATGAGTGGTGCAACGGAAACGTTCTACAGCGTGATCAGACGTCAGGGTATGACGCGTCGTAGTTTCCACAAATTCTGCAGTTTGACTGCCACGAGCTTGGGGCTTGGTCCGCTCGCCGCAAGCAGTATTGCCAATGCCCTGGAGACCAAACCGCGTTTGCCCGTCATTTGGCTGCACGGGCTCGAGTGTACCTGCTGCTCGGAAAGTTTTATCCGCTCGGCCCATCCCTTGATCAAGGACGCGCTGCTGTCGATGATTTCGCTCGACTATGACGATACGATCATGGCGGCGGCGGGACACCAGGCCGAAGCCATCTTGGAGGAAACTCGTGCCAAGTACAAAGGCAGGTATGTGCTCGCCGTCGAAGGCAATCCACCGCTGAACGAGGGTGGCATGTTCTGCATTGACGGCGGCAAGCCGTTCGTTGAAAAGCTCAGGTCCATGGCGGAAGAGTCCATGGCCATCATCGCTTGGGGTACGTGTGCGTCTTGGGGATGCGTGCAAGCGGCCAAGCCCAATCCGACTGGCGCGGCGCCGATCGATAAGGTGATCACGAACAAGCCGATCATCAAGGTGCCTGGGTGCCCGCCTATCGCGGAGGTCATGAGTGGCCTCGTGACTTTCATCACCACGTTCGGAAAGCTTCCGGAGCTCGATCGCCAAGGGCGTCCAAGTATGTTCTATTCCGAGCGCATTCACGACAAGTGCTATCGGCGTTCCCATTTCGACGCTGGCCAATTCGTCGAAGAGTGGGACGATGAGTACGCACGCAAGGGCTATTGCCTGTACAAGATGGGCTGCAAGGGGCCAACCACCTACAATGCCTGTTCGGCCCTTCGGTGGAACGGCGGCGTTTCATTTCCGATTCAATCCGGCCATGGCTGCTTTGGCTGCTCCGAAGACGGCTTCTGGGATAAGGGGTCATTTTACGACCGACTCACAACCATCAAGCAGTTCGGGATCGAGGAGAACGCCGACCAGATCGGCATGGCCGCTGCCGGCGTAGTTGGGCTAACCGTCGCTGCACATGCGGCGATCACGGCCGTGAAGCGGATGACCCACAAGCCGGATCGCGCACCCCACAAAAGCAAACCGAGTTGAGGAGGGGGCGACGGTGGCCGTCCAGACACCGAATGGGTTCAATCTTGATCGTTCAGGCAGGCGAATCGTCATCGATCCGTTGACGCGGATCGAAGGCCACCTGCGTGTCGAAGCCAATCTCGATTCCGACAATGTGATCCGCAATGCGGTCTCGAGCGGGACGATGTGGCGTGGTATCGAAGTCATCCTGCGCGGGCGCGATCCTAGAGACGCCTGGGCGTTCACCGAGCGGATTTGCGGGGTCTGCACCGGCACCCATGCGCTCACCTCCGTGCGCGCGGTTGAAAATGCACTAGGAATTGCGATTCCGGAGAATGCCAATTCGATCCGCAACATCATGCAGCTGTGCCTGCTCGTGCATGATCACCTCGTACATTTCTATCACCTGCACGCACTGGATTGGGTCGACGTGGTCTCCGCGCTCAAGGCCGATCCGAAGTCGACCTCCGCGCTCGCGCAGTCTATCTCGCCCTGGCCGCTGTCGTCCCCTGGCTATTTTAAGGATTTGCAGATCCGGCTCACCAAATTCTTCGGATCAGGGCAACATGGTCCGTTCAAGAATGGCTATTGGGGGCATCCGGCCTACAAGCTGCCACCGGAAGCCAACCTCATGGCTGTAGCGCATTATCTGGAAGCGCTGGACTTCCAGAAGGAGATCGTCAAGATCCAAGCTATCTATGGTGGTAAGAACCCGCATCCGAACTGGCTGGTCGGCGGCGTGCCCTGTGCGATCAATACCGACGGAACTGGTGCGGTGGGTGCGATCAATATGGAGCGACTGAACATCGTCTCCTCGATCATCGACCGTTCGATCGAGTTTGTCGAACACGTCTATCTGCCCGACATTGTCGCGATCTGCTCGTTCTATAAGGACTGGCTCCATGGCGGCGGACTTTCGAGCAAGAACGTGATGTCGTATGGCGACATCCCCGAAAACGCAAATGACTGTTCCGCCAAAAGCTTTAAGCTGCCGCGCGGGGTCATTCTTGGGGGCAATCTGAACGAGATACTGCCGATCGACCATGGTGATCCCGAGCAGATCCAGGAATTCGTCGCGCATTCATGGTATAAATATCCAAGTGATTGCTGTGGATTGCATCCCTGGGACGGTATCACCGAGCCGCGTTTTGAACTTGGGCCAAAACTCAAAGGCAGCAAGACAGATATTAAGGAGCTCGACGAAGGCGGCAAGTATTCCTGGATCAAAGCGCCGCGCTGGCGCGGCCACGCGGTGGAAGTCGGGCCGTTGGCGCGATACATCATCGGTTATGCGCAAGGCAAAGCTGGGTTCAAGGAGCCGGCCGAGAGACTGCTCAAGGGGCTCAATCTTCCCCTGACTGCGCTGTTCTCGACGCTTGGCCGCACTGCGGCGCGGGCGCTCGAATGCCAGTGGGCGGCGCATCAGATGCGTTATTTCCAGGATAAGCTGGTAATGCACATCAAGGCAGGCAATACGGCAACTGCCGATGTCAGCAGGTGGAAGCCGGAAAGCTGGCACAAGGAGGCCAAGGGCTACGGGTTCAGTGAAGCCCCGCGCGGTGCGCTTGGGCACTGGATCAAGATCAAGGGCGCCAAGATCGACAATTATCAATGTGTCGTGCCAACGACGTGGAACGGATCTCCTCGCGATGCCAAGGGCAATATTGGCGCTTTTGAAGCCTCCTTGATCGGTACCCCGATGGTCGATCCACACCGGCCCCTGGAGATCTTGCGCACGATCCATTCCTTTGATCCGTGCTTGGCTTGCTCGACCCACGTGATGAGTCCCGACGGCCAAGAAATGGCTTCGGTCAATGTTCGTTAGCGACATGCTGGATAGAGCCCGAAAGCTCCTTGCCGCCGCCGATGCGGAACCCATTGACCGGAGCATCGGCGCTGGCACCGCCTACGCGCCGGTGCGACTGTGGCATTGGGTTAATGCGGCGGCAATTCTGATGCTGAGTTTAACCGGCTATCTCATTGGAACCGGTACACCCGCGATGTCGGGAGAGGCAAGCGGCAATTTCCTGTTCGGCTATATCCGCTTTGCTCATTTCTCGGCGGGATATGTGCTCAGTATCGGCTTTCTTCTGCGGATCTACTGGGCGTTGATCGGAAACGCGCATGCCATGCAGATATTTTGGTTGCCGCTCTGGCGCAGGTGCTTTTGGCGCGAAGTGTACCACGAGATTCGCTGGTACGGGTTCCTTACAGTTGAGCCCGAGAGGCGGCTCGGGCACAACCGTCTTGCTCAGTTAGCAATGTTCTTCATGTTTACGCAGACGATGACGTTCATGGTCGTCACCGGCTTTGCACTTTATGGGCAAGGTGCCGGTACTGACAGCTGGCAGTACAAGCTGTTTGGTTGGGTATTTTCAATTTGGCCGAACAGTCAGGATGTCCACACCGGGCATCATCTCGGCTTGTGGATGATCGTGACTTTTGCGCTGGTCCACATCTACGCGGCGGTTCGGGAAGACTCATGTCGCGCCGGAGCATCTCTTCAATGATATCGGGTGAGCGCGGGTTTCGCGATTGACTGGGCCGCGGATGAATCCGGAAAACAAGAAAAGGATTCTGGTGCTCGGCATCGGCAATATACTGTGGGCGGATGAGGGATTCGGCGTAAGGGTGGTCGAGGAGTTTCACCGCCGCTACGCGATCGATGACAACGTAACCGTCCTCGATGGCGGTACACAGGGACTCTATCTCGTCAGTTTTCTGGAGCAGGCCGATTGCCTGATCGTCTTCGATGCCGTCGACTATGGAATGCTGCCCGGGCAGTTGAAGCTGGTGCGAGATGACGAAGTGCCAAAATTTACCGCCGCCAAGAAGGTGAGCCTGCATCAGACCGGCTTCCAGGAGGTCTTGAGTGCGGCCGACCTGCTTGGTCGGTGCCCGCGGGAGCTCGCTCTCATCGGCTGTCAGCCGCTGGACCTAGAGCATTGGGGCGGTCCGCTGACAGTCCCGGTACGCCTTCAGATTGCGCCTGCGATTGAACTGGCTTGCAAACTCCTGGCGCAGTGGGACTCGCCGGCAAAGCCGCGGACCTCGCCGCTGCCTGCATCAGAACGGCTGTTAGCGAACAATATCGACGATGCAAACTATGAGATGGGGGCTTAGCTGGCGCCGACTGATCATGTGCCTTGGATTGCCAATGACGATTATCGAGACCGACGGCATCACAGCGCTGTGCGAGTATGGCGATGAACAGCGGCGCGTCTCGGTCGTGCTGCTCTCCGACGCCTCGGCCGGCGCCAAGGTGCTCGTTCATATCGACAGCGCGGTGCGGCTTTTGGACGAAAATGAAGCAAGGCTGATCTCGGAGGCACTTGAGGGGCTTGAGGCCAGCCTCAACGGCCAGGACTGCGATTGCTTCTTTGCGGACTTGATCGCTCATGAGCCGCAATTGCCGGAGCACCTGCGCTAGCAGTTCCGCTCGCCAGTTGCGCCGACCAGGCTTCTCACAAATCGTATCCCAGTCGCACGTACCTTTGCATCGAAAATGTCAGGCGCCTCGACCCGCTGGTTCGAGCGCGAGACGCGGACAGAAAGTGATTGGCATACCCCTTGCTATTACCCTGCTAGCGGAACCGAACATTGTCAGGGAAGGCGTGTGATGAAGTTGCAGCCGACGCAGCATGGTCTGGCGCGACCCGCTCCATTCGACGTGGAGGGCGTCAGCGTCCATGCGCGCCTGGTCGCGAACGCTCCCGTGAGGGCGGCCGTGATGCCGCTGCCGGTGGCCGATCCCCTATATTTGCTCCGGATCATCCACGTCGCATTCTTACTTCCTGAGATGGCCAATACGTTTCGGCGGCGCAGGCAAGGTGCAGTGCCTGCGCGCGGCGTAGGTGGCGAACTGGTTGAGTGGCTCGGCCTACGAGCCCCGTCGACGCTGATCCTCGGCCAACGGCACGATACACTCCGCCTGATCGGCAGGAGGCCGGTCCCTTTCATCGCGATCGATCGCATTTCGGTACCGATGGTTCGGCCACACGCCGGCAGCGCTTGTGTCGGCAAGTGCATTGCCTCTCGATCCAGCCAACGGATCATCGCATTATGAAAACAGCGATCCGCGTTATATCCGATGGCGCCGACGGGGCGGCGAATGACCTTGCCACGGGCACTAGAAGTCTCGATGTATTCTACAGCGGGTTGACGAGTGCGCGTGCGCTCGCCCAGCGAGCCTGGCGCGACGGCAACGAGCTTGCAAGGACCTATCCGAATGCCACCGCGGTACTATCGAACGCCGCTGCTGCCGTCGCCAGGCAGAGAAGCGGCGCTCGGACGCAACTGTACGGCCTCGCTAATCTCAGCGATCCCGAGCGCAAGCTGATAGCCGAAGTGCTCGGCGCAGGTGAGGTCGCCGGCGTGGTTGCGCTGCCAGATGGCTCTTTGGCGCAAATCCGTGAGTCCGTGCTTGCAGGAATTTGGCGCGTGCGCATCGGAAGCGGGCCAGCGCGCGAATATCTTGAGGTCGGAGCGATCCCGCAGATTGTCCGGCGCGCTGCAAATGACCTGACGTCCGTCGATCTTGCGATCGGCCCGGCGCCGGTGGGCGCAATGAACGTGCAACCGGTGCTCGCCGAAATACGCGAGCGGGCCCGCGGCTGGCGCTTTGGCATGCGCGCGCATGTCATCAATCTCACCTTGCTGCCGATGAGCGTTATCGACCTAGCATTCCTGCAGCAAAGCCTGGGCAATGGTCCGGTCCAACTCATCTTTCGCGGCTACAGCACGTGCCGTGTGCAGGCGACCGGGATCAGGAACGTCTGGTCGGTGCAGTTCTTCAATTCTACGGACAATATCATCCTTGATACGTTGGAGATCGGCGACGTTCCAATTGTTGCGTTGGCTGCCGACGAGGATTTCCAGGACTCTGCCGAGCGCATGCAGGAAATTATTGAGGCGTACTTCACATGAAGAGCTTGGAGAGCGCTCGCCGTCCGGTGAGATTCCGTAGATGGCGCGGGCGCAGCGACCGCCGGCTTACGTGGCGCAGGATGTTGGTGGAGCGGTGCGCATGAGCCTCGCTGCCGGCAACAAGATCGATGTCACCGTATCGCTAGCTTCCGACGTAGTCGCCGCGATCGAGATCCTGCCGCGAGTCCGGCCTCCGCTGGCACGGCTGTTCGCTGGCAAACAAGCCTCGTCGCTGCTCAACGTGCTGCCGCGGCTCTTCGCATTGTGTGCCGCTGCACAGCAAATTGCACTACTGTCCGCGGTCGAGACGGCGCGCGACGAAGCGATCACTCGCGCAACAAAACAGCGTCGTATTGCGCTTATCGTTATTGAGCGCATTGCGGATTTGCTACGCAGTCTGTTTGTCGGACATCTTGCGCAAGACGTCGCGGGTGCGGCGGCAATCCGCTCCTTGATGCGGGGAATGTCAGCGCTTCTTGGCAGCGCACACTCACCCTGGGGCTCTGCCCAATGCGAAGCAACAGCGCGGATCGTAGGTGCGCTGAACGCGCTCGGCATGTCGGATGAGGGGCGCGCGGTGAGGTCCGGTAGCCCATTGGCGCTTCGCATTGCAGCGCTTGATGAGATCGGCCTGAAGCCAATTCCAGCGGACCACTCGTTCCTGTCCGTTGCTGACGACCTCAATATCGTTAAACGGCTGCTCGTGGATGGCCCGACATTTTGCTATCGTCCGGATCTTGACGGACATGTGCCCGAGACGGGTCCATGGGCGCGCCAAATGACGCGTGATCGGCTCCCGCCGAGCCCCTCCGGTGCGGCCGAGCGGCTGGTTGCCAGAATTGCTGAAACGCTCCGATTATGTGCCTGGCTCAAGGCCGGTGCTCAGATTGACTCGGCGGAGCATGGGATTGTCGAAAGATATAAGTTAGGATTCGGCCGTGCGGCGGCCGCGGTCGAGTGCGCCAGGGGGCGTCTCTACCACGCGGTTGAGCTTGATCCTCAGGGCCGGATATCCCGCTTCGAATTCCTTGCGCCGACGGAGTGGAATTTCCACCCGTGCGGACCGCTTGTCCGCAGCCTGCAGGGCGCGGTGCTGACGGGTAGACCACGTCGGGATGCAGTCGATGCGGTGATTGCATCGCTCGATCCGTGCGTCGGGTTCACTCTCAGTTTTCGCGAAGTTGGCCATGCATGAAATGGCGATTTGTCTTGGCGTCATTCAAATTGTCGAGGAGGAAGTACGTCACGGATCGTTTTCGCGGGTGCGGAGCGTCTGCCTAGAGATGGGTGCGCTGAGTCATGCCGCGCCTGAAGCGATCAGGTTCTGCTTTTCTGCGGTTGCAGCGCGGACCGTTGCCGAAGGTGCAGTCCTTAACATCGTCGAACTGCCAGGCGTTGCCTGGTGCATGAGCTGTTCGAAGAACGTCGAGATTGCGCAACGCGGTGAGTGCTGTCCTTGCTGCGGCAGCTATCAGTTGCAGGTAACCGCGGGCGAACAGATGCGCGTGAAAGAACTGGAGATCGATTGATGTGTACCGTTTGCGGCTGCAACGAAGGGTCGCCGTCGACCAAACGCGCCAAGGCGCATGATGTGGAGAGACATGAGCGATACGATGCCCATGTGCAGGTCGATTGCGATCACCATTATGCCCGTCCGCATGGCGAGCAAGGCCTTCAGCGTTTAAACCATGCTGGCGATAGTCATAGTCGTCACCGCTGCTCTGCCCATCACCAGGCTCATGGCGGGCAGGCGCTTCTGAGCGGCGCCGAGCCGGCTGGCTTGAAGGTCGCCGGCGTGAGCAGGGAACGGGTCATTCAGATCGAGCGCGATATTCTTGCCAAGAATAATGGGATTGCGGCGGACAACCGCGCGTTCTTCGTCGCTGATGACCTGTTTGTATTTAATCTTTTGTCCAGTCCTGGTGCAGGTAAAACGACGCTGCTCGTCCGCGCCGTGTCTGAGCTCAAGCGCAGCCGGCCAGTCGGGGTCATCGAGGGCGACCAGCAGACCTCGAACGATGCCGAACGCATTCGGGCCGCCGGCGTGCCAGCCATCCAAGTTAACACCGGCAAGGGTTGCCATCTCGACGCGGCGATGATTGGCGAGGCCTATCGCCGTTTGCCGCAGCTCACGGGTGGTATTCTCTTCATCGAAAACGTCGGCAATCTGATCTGTCCCGCCGCCTTTGATCTTGGCGAGGCCTGCAAGATCGTAATGCTGTCGATTACCGAAGGTGAAGACAAGCCGCTCAAATATCCTGATACGTTTGCCGCGTCTTCGCTCATGGTGATCAACAAGATCGATCTGGCTCCGCTGCTTGATTTCGATTTCGGCAAGACGATCGAATACGCCAGACGAGTCAATCCAAAGATCGAGGTGCTTGTCGTTTCGGCTCGCACAGGCGAGGGGTTTGGCGCGCTCTACGCCTGGATCGATAGGCAGGCGGGGCATCAGAGGCGCTCCATAGAGGACACAAGGCGATGAGCGCCGCAACCACCTGCGGAACGCGGCTGCGCGTGCGCGTGAGTGGGACAGTGCAAGGGGTCGGGTTTCGTCCGTACGTCTATGGACTCGCCAAGCGCCACGGATTGGCGGGCTTTGTCATCAATGGCCCGGAGGGCGTTACGATCGAGGTCGAGGGCCGCCGCGCGTCGGAGTTTGTGGCAACGTTGCCGCTCGAGGCGCCTCCATTGGCACGCATCGACCACATCTGCGTTCGGGAGACTGCAGCGCTGGGGGCGAAAGACTTTTCGATCGGCACGAGCGAAGGCGGCAAGTTGTCAACGCAGATTGCCCGTGATGCCGCCGTCTGCCAGCAATGCCTCAATGAGCTGTTCGATCCAGAAAATCGCCATTACCTTTACCCCTTCATCAGTTGCTGCCATTGCGGCCCACGCTACACCATCTCCGAACGGATTCCGTACGACCGCCGCAACACTGTGATGAGGGCTTTTAGGCTGTGCGCCGCTTGCGCGGCCGAATATGCCGATCCGGCGAGCCGCAGGTTTCATGCGGAGGCGATCGCGTGTCCGACATGTGGGCCTCGGCTCAGCCATGCGATCAGCGCCATTGTCGCTGCAATCGCGGGAGGACAAATCGTGGCGATAAAGGGGCTGGGCGGATACCAGCTTCTTTGCGATGCGCGTAACCAGGATGCCGTGCAGCGTTTGCGCAGGAGAAAGCAGCGCCTTCAGAAGCCGTTCGCCGTCATGGTCGATACCGTGGCCCGCGTCAGCGACATCGCGGAGGCGAACGCACCCGAGCTTGCGCTGCTCCAATCCGTAGCACGTCCCATCGTCCTTCTGCCTTCGCGCAACAATCTGGCGCCCGCCATAGCTCCTGGCTTATCGCGTGTGGGTGTTATGCTGCCTGTGGCGCCGCTGCATCACCTCATCCTTCATGCGCTTCGCTCGGCAGGAGCATGTGCGGGGACCGGCCCGGTCATCGTCGCCACCAGTGCCAATCTTTGCGGCGAACCGCTCCTGATCGACAACGCGCAGGCGCTGCGTCGGCTCAACGGGATCTCCGACCTTGTCGTGACCCATGATCGCGATATACTGACGCGTGCTGATGACTCCGTTGTGTCGGTGGTGGCTGGCCAGCCGCAATTCATTCGTCGCGCCCGTGGCTATGTTCCCGAACCGATCAGGCTTGCGAAGTCTGTGCCGCCCGTGCTCGCCGTCGGCGGCGCGCTGAAATCGACCATCACCATCACGCGGGACAACCAGGCGTTTGTCTCTCAGCATATTGGTGATCTGGATACGGCCGAAGGCATCTGTGCGTTCGAGGAGACGATCCGACACCTCACATCGACCCTTGATGTGGAGCCTGTCGCGATCGCCCATGATCTGCATCCCGATATGGCTTCTACCCGGTTTGCGGAAGCAAATGGCCGCGAGCTGGTCGCGGTCCAGCATCACCACGCCCACGCTGCCGCAGTGATCGCCGAGCATGGCCATGCAGGACCTGCGCTTGCTCTCGTGCTCGATGGTCATGGCCTTGGCTCAGAGGGCGGTAACTGGGGTGGCGAGCTATTGTTGTGCGAAGGAACGAGGTGCCGACGCATCGGGCACTTGGCGCCCCTGCAAATGCCTGGTGGAGATCGTGCAGCCCGCGAGCCGTGGCGCATGGCCAGCGCAGTATTGCACTTGGTCGGCCGGGGTAACGAAATCGGGCTGCGCTTTGCGGCGCAACGACAGGCCGGATCTGTGTCGGCCTTGCTCGATCAGCCGGGCGGGGCCACCACGACCAGTGCGGGCCGGTTGTTCGACGCGGTGGCGGCGCTGCTGGGGATTGCGTGTTTGCAGAGCTATGAGGGCGAAGCGGCGATGAAGCTCGAGGCGCTGGTGCGGCGGACTGAGATTCTCGAAGGCGGCTGGACGATCGAGGACAGCGTGCTGTCACTTCGTCCGCTGTTTGCACGGTTCATTGAAGATGACATTGACGCGGTGGGCGGCGCCGGGCTGTTTCATGGCACCTTCGCCGCTGCCTGCGTTGACTGGGTCACGCGGTCTGCCCGGACAACGGGCGTTAATACCGTCGTTCTGAGCGGCGGCTGCTTCCTGAACGCGGCGCTGGCGGATGAAATCCCGCGCGGTTGCATCGCGTCTGGCCTTACGCCGCTCGTGCCTCGGCGGGTGCCGCCCAATGATGGCGGTTTGAGCCTTGGCCAGGCCTGGATTGCCGCTCTGCAGATAGCTCAACAGTCCGCCAGGGGAGGAACAGCCTGATATGTGCCTTTCGGTTCCGGCAAAGATTGCGAAGATTCTTCCCAACGACATGGCCATGGTGTCCATCGATGGCATCAGCCTGGAGATATCGATTGCTCTCCTCGACGGGCTCAAGGTCGGCGATTGCGTCCTTGTCCATGTCGGCTATGCGCTTGCCAAGATTGATCCGGCGGAAGCCAAGCGCACGCTGGAGCTGCTCCAGGAGCTAGGCAGCGCAGGGGAACGCCGATCATGAAATATGCCGACGAATTTCGCGACAAGGCCATCGCGCAGGGAATTGCGCGTGCGATTGGCGTCGAGGTCAATTCGCAAAGAGAGTATCGTTTCATGGAATTCTGCGGCGGGCACACTCATGCGATTTCCCGTTATGGCCTCGAGGATCTGCTGCCCGCGAACGTCCGCATGATCCACGGGCCCGGTTGTCCCGTTTGCGTTCTGCCCGCCAGTCGAATCGATATGGCGATCCGGCTTGTCGACCGACCAGAGGTCACGCTGTGCGTCTACGGCGACCTGCTGCGCGCGCCTGGGTCGCACGGACAGTCCCTGTTGCGAGCTAAAGCGCTCGGCGGCGACATTCGGGTGGTCTACTCGACGCTCGACGCTATCCGGCTCGCCCAACAGGCGCCGAGCCGCGAGGTGGTCTTCTTTGCCATCGGATTTGAGACCACGACGCCCGCAACGGCGGTGATGATCCGAATTGCCGAGAAGAAGCGCCTGAAGAACCTCAGCGTGTTCTGCAACCACGTGCTTACACCCTCTGCGATGCACAGCATTCTCGAGAACCCCAAAATCCGCGACATCGGCGGGGTTCCAATTGACGGCTTCATCGGGCCTGCACATGTCAGCACCATTATCGGTACGCAGCCTTACGAGCCCCTGGCAGAACAGTTTGGCAAGCCGATCGTGGTCGCGGGATTTGAACCGCTCGATGTGATGCAGGCGATCCTGATGCTGGTGCGGCAGGTGAACGAAGATCGCTACGAGGTGGAGAACCAATATAGTCGAGCCGTCACGCGTGAAGGCAATCGGCGCGCCAAGGAGGAGGTATCGCAGATATTCGAGCTGCGCGAGCAGTTTGAATGGCGGGGGCTCGGAGCCGTGCCCAACAGCGGACTGGAGCTGAAACGGGCATACGCGCAATTCGACGCTGAGACGCGTTTTGCGATCCACGATCTGCGTGTCGCAGACAATCCGGCGTGCGAGTGCTGCGCAATCCTGCGTGGCGCCAAGCGGCCGGTCGACTGTAAGCTGTTTGGAACGGTCTGCACGCCGGAAACTCCCATAGGGTCCTGCATGGTATCATCGGAAGGCGCCTGTGCGGCGTATTGGACCTATGGTCGAGTTCGCGATGAACCGTTGAGGCGGCCGTCATGAGCGCAAAGGGCTATCAACGCAAGCTCGACATCGAGAACGGACGCGTTGATCTTTCCCACGGATCGGGGGGCCGTGCCATGGCGCAGCTGATCTCCGGCCTTTTTCACCAAGCCTTTGGTAATGAATGGCTCGCCCGCTGCAACGATCAGTCCGCGTTTGACGTTGCCGCAGGCAGGATGGTGATGACGACCGACGGCTATGTGGTCTCGCCGCTGTTCTTTCCAGGCGGCAATATCGGGTCATTGGCTGTGCACGGCACGATCAATGACGTCGCGATGTCCGGCGCGCGTCCCCTCTATCTGTCAGCCAGTTTTATCATCGAGGAGGGCTTCGCCTTTTCTGATCTGAAGGCGATCGCGGATTCCATGGGTGCGGCAGTACGCAGAGCCGGCGTTCACATCATTGCCGGAGACACCAAGGTCGTCGAGCGCGGCAAGGCGGATGGCCTGTTCATCTCTACGACCGGGATCGGGATTGTGGCCGATGGGCTCGATCTCTCCGCCGACAAGGCAAGGGTCGGGGATCGTGTGCTTGTGTCCGGTAGCCTCGGCGATCATGGGGTGGCGATCATGTCAAAGCGTCAGAACCTCGCTTTTCAAACCGAGGTCGTCTCGGATTCCGCCGCGTTGCATAACCTCGTAGCGGTCATGGTTGCCGCTGGCGGCAGCCGCATCCGGGTGATGCGCGACCCCACGCGGGGTGGGCTTGCCGCAACCCTCAACGAGATTGCGCATCAATCGGGGCTCGGGTTCCGTCTGCAGGAAGCATCCATTCCGGTGAAGCCGGCGGTCGCGGCTATCTGCGAACTCCTTGGACTCGATCCGATCCATGTCGCCAACGAAGGCAAGCTCGTTGCGATCGTCGCGCCTGATTTGGCCGATGCGGTGCTTGCAGCCATGAAGGCGCACCCGCTCGGGGCCGAGGCAGCTGATATCGGCGAAGCGGTGGCTGACGAACGGAAGTTTGTGCAGATGGCGACCGGTTTCGGCGGTCGACGAATCGTCGATTGGTTGTGGGGCGAACAATTGCCTCGCATCTGTTGAACGCGCTGCGCATCGTCCAGCTTTCGGAAACCAAGTTTATGATCAATGGTCATGAGCCATTACCCATCACCCAGTAGCTGACGGAAACTATCCCTTCTATCGGCAATCTGCCCAACCGGCAGACTGCGACTTCGCTCTTTAGGCGTGCTGAGTTTCGCTTGTTAGCTTTTCCACGAGCCGAGAACGAAGTTCGAGACGATTCAGCGCCATCGCGCAGTTTCGACGGTAAAGCTCAGGGAGGATGGTGACACGACCCGCTCGGTACCCATGGGTTTGAAATCCTGCGAAGCTTGTCAAATATCGTTGAATTTCTGCGCCATTTTGATGGCTGGGTCGCAATATCGCTGCTCGCTTCCGATTAGAAAGGCGCTCCAGGCAGGGAGTTTTTAAATGAAGGTCGGAGTCCCCAAGGAAATCAAGGTGCACGAATATCGCGTGGGCCTTACCCCGGGAGCTGTCCGCGAATACGTGGCGGCAGGCCACAGCGTGATGATCGAGACCAATGCCGGCGCTGGCATTGGTGCAACCGACGACGATTATCGCAATGCTGGTGGAACGATTCTAACTTCCGCAGCTGAGGTATTCGCCTCGAGCGAGATGATCGTAAAGGTTAAGGAACCTCAGCCGTCCGAGTGGTGTCAGCTGCGGGAAAACCAAATCCTGTTCACTTATCTGCATCTTGCCCCCGACCTGGATCAGGCCAAGGGCCTCCTGAAATCTGGATGCACTGCGATCGCCTATGAGACCGTAACAGATGCGCATGGTGGTCTTCCGCTGCTCGCGCCGATGAGCGAGGTCGCGGGTAGGCTTGCGATCGAAGCGGCTGGTAGCGCCCTGAAGCGGAGTGCAGGCGGACGAGGGCTGTTGATCGGTGGGGTGCCCGGTGTTCAGCCTGCCCGGATCGTGGTGATCGGAGGTGGCGTCGTTGGTACGCACGCGGCACGCATGGCGGTTGGTCTGGGCGCAGAGGTGACCATCATCGACCGTTCGATACTCCGGCTCCGCGAGTTGGACGAGCTATTCGAAGGACGCGTTCGCACCAGGTTTTCGACTCTCGACTCCGTGGAGGAAGAGGTATTTGCGGCGGATGTGGTGATTGGTGCGGTGCTCGTTCCGGGTGCGAGCGCGCCGAAGTTGGTCCGCCGGAGCATCCTTAGCTCGATGCGCAAGAGGGCGGTGCTTGTGGACGTCGCTATCGATCAGGGTGGCTGCTTTGAGACGTCGCACCCAACCACTCACGCTGAACCTACTTACGAAGTGGATGGCATCATTCATTATTGCGTGGCCAATATGCCCGGGGCCGTGCCGCTAACCTCGAGCCAGGCACTGAATAACGCGACCCTCCCGTTTGGCTTGGCTCTGGCCAACAAGGGCTTTTCCGCCGTGCTCGAGAATCCGCATTTGCGCGCAGGCCTCAACGTCCATCGGGGCCGGCTAACTTACAAAGCGGTCGCCGAAAGCCTCGGACTGCCCTTCTCACCGATCGAACAGGCTGCGGCCTGATCCCAGAGGCCCTTATGGGCATTTTCCTCCCTGACTTAAGCCACCCTTCGGGGTGGCTTTTTTTTGCTCCATCGATCTGCCGACCGGCGGCGGCATTTACTTCCAACGCGAAGCGAAGCGGAGGATCACCAGACGAGCGCGCCTGGCTTTAGTCCCCGCACGACGCGAGACAATTCCATACAGCGCATATGAATGCCGGTTTTTGCCAGGTAATCCAAGGCAATTGAGAATGCGTCCCGCGGTTGGAGACGCCGACCGGCAGGCGATGAATGCGCGGATTGTTGTCGTGGTGTTGTCGATGAAGCCGCCGCCGCCCCGGTGAGTGGAACCATTAAGATGCGGCGGCGGATCGACCTGACACACCGGCGGAGAACTTTTGGAAGTCGCGCGGCGCATCCATCATTGCCGCGGCATGGCGGCCTTAGGAAGGATCGCAGATCGTTCCCTGATGCTGGCGAACGCAGTTCACCTAATCGCTGACTGCCATGAGATGCGCAACCCCACAAGCGACTGTCATGCGCGTTGTAGGATTTGCGACACGCAGTCGAGGCGGCGACTTGCGTCAGTAGAAAATAGCTCAAACAAAATCAAGTTTAACCCTGGCACAAGTCTTGAAGGCCAACAAACTGTCCCGCAACTTTCGCTCATGGAATCGCAGTGATGGCCTACAAGATAATCGCATCCCAGTGCACGGTCTGCGGTGCATGTGAGTTCGAATGTCCCAATGCCGCGATCAGCCTGAAGAACGACATATATGTGATCAATCCGACCCAGTGTACCCAATGTGAGGGGCACTTTGACGTGCCGCAATGCGCCGTCGTTTGCCCGGTGCCCGACACCTGCGTGCCGGCATAGGTGGAGTTGCCGATGAGAGGAGCTCCTGCGCAAAACGTTATGAAGACGGTATCGACAGCCGTCGCCTATTGGACTCGTCTTCTGTTTCTCTCACTCGCTGGCCCCGCGTCGGCGGCGCCTTGCGCGATCCACTCAGATAGATCGCGGCGGAACCCTCACCGGCGGGAGTTGTCGTTGCGCCGACGGAGCGGGCAATGGTAGCTGTACAAGAGACGATCGAGCGCGTCCGGCGCATCGACGTCGATCAGTATCGATATGGCTTTGAGACACTGATCGAGTCCGACAAGGCTCCGAAGGGGCTGTCGGAAGACACCGTCCGCTTTATCTCCGCAAAGAAGAGTGAACCAGCCTGGATGCTGCAGTGGCGGCTGGAGGCCTATCGGCGCTGGCTGACCATGACGGAGCCGACCTGGGCGCGCGTCGACTATCCCAAGATCGACTTCCAGGACCTCTATTACTACGCGGCACCGAAGCCGAAGAAGACCGTCACCTCGCTCGACGAGATCGACCCGGAGATCCTCAAGACCTACGAGAAGCTCGGCATCCCCTTGCGGGAAGTGGCCATGCTCGAAGGCGTGGAACCCAAGGTCGGCGAGGAAGACCCGGCCCGCCGCAAGATCGCGGTCGATGCGGTGTTCGACTCGGTTTCGGTCGCGACCACCTTCAAGTCCGAGCTGAAGAAGGCCGGCGTGATCTTCATGCCGATCTCGGAGGCGATCCGCGAGCACCCTGAACTGGTGCAGAAATATCTCGGCTCGGTTGTCCCGACCTCCGATAATTTCTACGCGACCTTGAACTCGGCGGTGTTCTCCGACGGCTCGTTCGTCTACGTGCCGCCGGGCGTGCGCTGCCCGATGGAGCTGTCGACCTATTTCCGCATCAACGAGCGCAATACCGGCCAGTTCGAGCGCACGCTGATCATCGCCGACAAGGGCTCCTACGTCTCCTATCTCGAAGGCTGCACCGCGCCGCAGCGCGACGAGAACCAGCTGCACGCCGCCGTGGTCGAGCTCGTCGCGCTCGACGATGCCGAGATCAAATATTCGACGGTGCAGAACTGGTACCCCGGCAATTCGGAAGGCAAGGGCGGCATCTACAATTTCGTCACCAAGCGTGGCGACTGCCGCGGCGCCCATTCGAAGATCTCGTGGACCCAGGTCGAAACGGGATCTGCGATCACCTGGAAATATCCGAGCTGCATCCTGCGCGGCGACAACTCCCGCGGCGAGTTCTACTCGATCGCGATCTCGAACGGATTCCAGCAGGTCGATTCCGGCACCAAGATGATCCATCTCGGCAAGAACACGTCGAGCCGCATCATCTCCAAGGGCATCGCCGCCGGCAAGTCGCAGAACACCTATCGCGGTCTCGTCACCGCGCATCGCAAGGCGACCGGCGCGCGCAATTTCACCGCCTGTGACTCGCTGCTGATCGGCGACAAATGCGGCGCGCACACCGTGCCCTACATCGAGGCCAAGAACTCCTCGGCAACGTTCGAGCACGAGGCGACGACCTCGAAGATCTCCGCGGACGTGCTGTTCTACTGCATCCAGCGCGGCCTCAGCCAGGAAGAGGCGGTCGGCCTCGTCGTCAACGGCTTCGTCAAGCAAGTTCTGCAAAAACTGCCGATGGAGTTCGCAGTGGAGGCGCAGAAGCTAATCTCGATCTCGCTCGACGGATCTGTCGGATAAACACCCCGCGAGCCGCCTCGAATGCGGCTCGCCAGATGACGCGTTTCAGGGATCAGATCAGAATGGCGCTACTCGAAATCCGAGATTTGCATGTTGGTGTCGAAAACCGCGAAATCATTCGCGGCCTGCATCTTAACGTCAATGCGGATGAGGTGCACGCGATCATGGGGCCGAATGGCTCCGGCAAATCGACACTCTCGCACGTCATCGCCGGCAAGCCGGGCTATGAGATCACTGGCGGGCAAGTTTTGTTCAGGGGCGAGAACCTCTTGCGGATGGAGCCAAATGAACGCGCTGCCAAGGGCGTGTTCCTGGCCTTTCAGTATCCGGTCGACATCCCCGGTGTGACCACCACGAACTTCCTGCGGGCGGCACTTAACGCCCAGCGCAAGGCGCGCGGCCAACAGGAATTCTCCACCCCCGAGTTTCTGAAAAGAGTCCGCGAGGTCGCCGGGTCGCTGAATATCCCGCAGGACATGCTCAAGCGCGGCGTCAATGTCGGCTTCTCCGGCGGCGAGAAGAAGCGCAATGAAATCTTGCAAATGGCATTGTTCGAGCCGAGTCTGTGTATCCTTGACGAGATCGATTCCGGCCTCGACATCGACGCGCTGCGTACCGTCGCCAGCGGCATCAACGCCTTGCGTTCGCCGGAGCGAGCAATGATCGTGATCACGCACTATCGGCGGCTTCTCGACCATATCGTGCCAGACATTGTGCACGTGATGTCGAGAGGTCGGATCAGGAAGAGCGGTGGCAAGGAACTCGCGCTGGAGCTCGAGGCTTGCGGCTATGCCCAATTTGAAGACGCGGCCTGACGGCCTTAGGGATTCCCCGATGAAGCAGGTTTTGGCCAAAGCCGACGCCGAACGCGCAACGGGCGATGTTTTCGCTGCGGCGCGTGGACGGCTGCCTGGTGTAGGCCTTGTCGCCCAAATCCGGGCGAGGGCATTCGACGTCTACAAGCGTGCCGGCCTCCCGCATCGGCGCATGGAGGATTGGAAATACACTGATCTGCGCGCCCTGATCGGCGAGGTGCTGCCACTCGCTCCGCGACCAGACGCGGAGGCGCTGGTGCGCGCAAAGGTGTCGGCCAAGCAAGTGGCTGCCGATCAGGCGGTCAAACTCGTTTTGGTAAATGGCATATTCGCGCCGGAGCTATCCGATGTCGGCAGGGTAGAAAATGGAGTCGTTGTTCGGTCGCTGCGAGAGGTTCTGGAGGATTCGGCCACTGGGGCTATGGCCGGTCTGGTGCTGTCCACGACGAGCGATTCGGCGATCTCGCTCAATGCCGCAATGGCGACGGATGGTCTGGTGATTACGGTCAACGACGGCAATGCGGTGAAGCGTCCAATTCAAATCGTTCATGTCGCAACCGGCTCGTCGGTGTCCACCTATACACGCTCCTATCTGCAGCTCGGAAAAGAAGCGCATGCGGCCATCGTGGAAAGTTTCGTCCCGGCTGAAGGCGCGAGCGGCTATCAAGCCAACGATGCGATGATCGCCCTGGTTGGTGAGGAGGCAAGCCTTTCGTATATCCGGGTGGCAGCCGCTGCCTCAGACGCCGTGAACATCTCGTCGGCAATCATCGCCGTCGGCGCAAGGGCTAAGCTCGACCTCTTCAGCATGACCTGTAGCGGCTCCATCAGCCGCTATCAGGGATTCATAACGCTGACCGGCGAAGGAACCAAGCTCTCGGCGAATGGCGTTAATCTCGTCAGGGACAAGCTCCACGCGGACACAACGATCGTGGTCGACCACGCTGTGCCACATTGCACCAGTCGGGAGAAGTTCCGCGCGGTTATCGACGATTGCGGCCGTTCGGTGTTTCAGGGCCGAATCGTCGTTCGTCCCGCCGCCCGGAAGACGGATGCCACCCTGACCAGCCGAGCATTGCTCCTCTCCGACCAGGCCGAGGCCGACAACAAGCCGGAACTTGAAATCTTAGCTGACGACGTGGTCTGCAGCCACGGAGCGACATCGGGTGCGCTGGATGACACTCTCTTGTTCTATCTGCGCGCTCGGGGGCTATCCGAGAAAGATGCGCAGATGTTGCTGATTAAAGCGTTCATTGGTGAGGCGATTGAGGGGATCACGTCCGAGAATCTGCGCGATTTTGTGACAGTAGAAACTGAACGCTGGCTGCAGGCGCGGCGATGAGCGCACATCCGGCCGTGAGCGATGGCAGTTACGAGGTGAACCGTGTGCGTACGGACTTTCCTGCGCTCGCCATGACGGTGTACGGCAAGCCACTTGTTTACCTCGATAACGCTGCATCCGCGCAAAAGCCCAACGAGGTTCTTGACCGTATGATGCAGGTGTACTCCAGCGAATACGCCAACGTTCATCGCGGCTTGCACTACCTCGCTAACGCGGCGACCGAGGCGTATGAAGGCGCCCGTACCAAGGTGGCGCGGTTTGTGAACGCGCGTCTAAATGAAGAGATCATCTTCACCCGGAGCGCCACGGAGGCAATCAATCTAGTCGCGCAGACTTTTGGCCGCGAACGCATTACTCCAGGTGATGAGATCGTTCTCTCGATCATGGAACACCACTCGAACATTGTGCCATGGCACCTTCTCAGGGAACGACTCGGTGCAGTGATCAAATGGGCGCCAGTGGATGATGACGGAAACCTCTTGCTCGATGATTTTGAGCGACTGCTGACCCCGCGCACCAAGATGGTTGCAATCACACAAATGTCGAACGTGCTCGGCACGGTATTGCCCGTAAAAGACGTGGTGAGCATCGCGCACGCTCGTGGTATCCCAGTGCTGGTCGACGGCTCGCAAGGATGCGTCCATCTGAGCGCCGATGTCTGCGATATAGATTGCGATTTCTACGTCATGACGGGCCACAAACTCTATGGTCCGACTGGGATCGGTGTGCTTTACGGCAAGTCTGAACATCTGGCATCGATGCCGCCCTTCAATGGGGGCGGGGAGATGATCCGCGAGGTCTCGCGTTCTGGCGTCATTTATGGCGATCCGCCTCATCGCTTTGAAGCGGGTACGCCGCCGATCGTCGAAGCCATCGGGCTAGGCGCGGCTATCGATTACATCAATTCAATAGGCAAGGTGCAGATCCGCAGGCACGAGAGCGTACTGCTCGCTTACGCGCAGGAGAGATTGGCGGAGATCAATTTCGTGCGCATGATCGGGACCCCGGTCGACAAAGGACCGATCATTTCATTTGATATGAAGGGTGCGCATGCGCACGATATTGCAACCGTCATCGACCGCGCCGGTGTAGCGGTGCGGGCGGGGACCCATTGTGCGATGCCGCTGCTCAAGCGCTTCGGCGTGCTGGCGACGTGCCGTGCGTCATTCGGACTTTACAATACACGTGATGAGATTGATGTGCTCGTGCGTGCGCTTATCAAGGCGCGGCAGCTGTTCTCCTGACGGCGAGCCTACGATGTCCAGGTGGCAAGGCAGCTCGCATTGAGGTCTGGAGGATGAGGTCACGCACCTCATCGCATCGCAGCAGGTAAGCACCTGTAGCGCGCCCGCAAGAATAGATAACATTGGCAGGCCTGTGTCGGCCAGCCGCCCCTGCGGCCGGTCTTGCGGTGCGGCGCCTTCGGCGAGCGCGATCGGAGAGTACTGCGACCCGCGGACACGCGCGAGAATTGGCGGGCAATTTTATAGCTAACCAGCCCTGTTTCATTTCGAACTGGGCCAAACCAAGAGTTTTCTGCCCAAAGCGTGATGTCGGGTTCGCAACAAATCCCCCCGTCACCGCACGAGGCGCGTTAAGCGATTTTGATTGCTCTGTTTTTTGCGCCCAAGAGACCCTGGCATGCTGGTTGCAAAAGTCTTGGTCAAGAAGTCGCCGTCGCAACAGCTAACCTTTGAAGGACATCAGATGAGTCTCGCCTCGACCCAGAGCATCGTAGAAATCAGGGCTCGCAACAAAGAGCTGATCCAGGAGGTGCTGAAGGTCTATCCGGAGAAAACCGCGAAACGGCGTGCCAAGCACCTCAACGTTCACCAAGCCGGCAAGTCAGATTGCGGGGTGAAGTCCAACATCAAATCTATACCTGGCGTGATGACGATCAGAGGCTGCGCCTATGCAGGGTCAAAGGGGGTGGTCTGGGGACCGATCAAGGACATGGTCCATATCAGCCATGGCCCGGTCGGCTGCGGTCAGTATTCGTGGGGCTCGCGACGCAATTATTACGTTGGCACGACGGGCATCGATAGCTTCGTGACCCTTCAGTTCACCTCCGACTTCCAGGAAAAGGATATCGTATTCGGCGGCGACAAGAAGCTAGTCAAAATTCTTGACGAAATCCAGGAGCTGTTTCCGCTCAACAACGGCATCACGATCCAATCGGAATGCCCGATCGGATTGATCGGTGACGACATTGAGGCCGTGTCGAGAGCGAAATCCAAGGAATATGGCGGCAAGACCATCGTGCCGGTCCGCTGTGAGGGCTTTCGGGGCGTGTCGCAGTCACTAGGCCATCACATTGCCAATGACGCGGTGCGCGATTGGATTTTCGACCAGGTCGAGTCCGATGGCAAACCAAAATTTGAGCCGACGCCGTACGATGTTGCGATCATCGGAGACTACAATATCGGCGGCGACGCCTGGTCATCGCGAATTCTGCTGGAGGAGATGGGCCTGCGGGTGATCGCGCAGTGGTCTGGCGACGGTTCACTGGCTGAGCTCGAGGCAACGCCGAAGGCAAAGCTCAACATTCTGCATTGCTATCGTTCCATGAACTACATCTCGCGCCACATGGAAGAGAAGTTCGGTATCCCCTGGTGCGAGTACAACTTCTTCGGACCTTCAAAGATCGCAGAGTCTCTGCGCAGGATTGCGGGCTATTTCGACGACAAGATCAAGGAAGGCGCCGAGCGGGTGATTGAAAAGTACCAACCGCTGGTGAACGCTGTGATCGCAAAATATCGCCCGCGCTTGGAGGGCAAGACGGTGATGCTGTACGTCGGCGGGCTCCGTCCGCGTCATGTGATTGGCGCATACGAGGACCTCGGGATGGAAGTCATTGGCACCGGATACGAGTTCGGTCACAACGACGACTATCAGCGCACAGCTCAGCACTACGTAAAGGACGGCACGCTCATCTACGATGACGTCAATGGCTATGAGTTCGAGCGCTTCGTCGAAAAGCTCCAGCCTGACCTCGTCGGCTCGGGCATTAAGGAAAAATACGTTTTTCAAAAAATGGGTGTGCCGTTCCGGCAGATGCACTCGTGGGACTATTCGGGCCCATATCACGGCTATGACGGTTTTGCGATCTTCGCGCGTGACATGGACATGGCGATCAACTCGCCGGTCTGGAAGAAAACGAAGGCCCCTTGGAAGGAAGCTTCGAGGGCCAAACTCCTGGCTGCAGAATAAACCAACTCATCTCGCTCTGTGGCAAAGCCGGGGCGACACCAATCTCGATAGTGAAGGATTTCAACAATGGCGCAGAGTGCCGAACACGTGCTCGATCACCTCGAGCTGTTCCGCGGTCCAGAATACCAGCAGATGCTGGCCAAGAAGAAGATGTTCGAGAATCCTCGCGATCCCGCCGAGGTCGAACGCATTAAGGAATGGACGAAAACGGCCGAATATCGCGAAAAGAACTTTGCGCGAGAGGCACTCGCGGTCAATCCGGCCAAGGCATGCCAGCCGCTTGGCGCCGTATTCGCCTCTGTTGGCTTTGAGGGCACGCTGCCCTTCGTCCACGGCTCGCAAGGCTGCGTGGCTTATTACCGCAGCCATCTGTCGCGGCACTTCAAGGAGCCGGCTTCCTGCGTCTCTTCGTCGATGACGGAAGACGCTGCTGTATTCGGCGGCCTGAACAACATGATCGACGGGCTCGCGAACAGCTACAACATGTACAAACCCAAAATGATTGCGGTCTCGACGACCTGCATGGCCGAGGTGATTGGCGATGACCTCAACGCCTTCATCAAGACGTCGAAAGAAAAAGGCTCAGTTCCGGCCGACTTCGACGTGCCATTCGCCCATACGCCGGCGTTCGTCGGCAGCCACGTCACCGGTTATGACAATGCGCTCAAGGGCATTCTTGAGCATTTTTGGGACGGTAAGGCCGGAACTGCGCCGAAGCTGGAGCGCAAGCAGAACGGGGCGATCAACATCATTGGTGGGTTCGATGGCTATACCGTCGGAAACCTTCGCGAGATCAAGCGCATCTTGGCGTTGATGGGCATCCAGCACACGATTCTGGCGGATAATTCTGAAGTCTTCGATACTCCGACCGACGGCGAATTTCGGATGTATGACGGTGGTACGACGCTGGAAGATGCGGCCAACGCGATACACGCCAAGGCGACAATCTCCATGCAGCAGTGGTGCACCGAAAAAACGCTGCCATTTGTGGCTGAGCACGGCCAGGATGTCGCATCGTTCAACTACCCGGTGGGCCTATCCGCGACGGATGACCTTATCGTGGCGCTGTCACGCATCAGCGGCAAGGAGATTCCCGAGCAACTCGCGCGAGAACGTGGCCGTCTGGTCGACGCCATCGCTGATTCTAGCGCGCATATCCATGGCAAGAAGTTCGCGATCTATGGCGATCCCGATCTTTGCTACGGGTTGGCTGCGTTTCTGCTCGAACTTGGCGCCGAACCCACACATGTGCTGTCCACCAATGGCAACAAGGCCTGGCACGAGAAAATGCAGGTGCTGCTTGCAAGCTCGCCATTTGGGCAGGACTGCCAAGCCTATCCGGGCCGAGACCTCTGGCACATGCGCTCACTCCTGTTCACCGAGCCGGTCGATTTTCTAATTGGCAACACCTATGGCAAGTATCTGGAGCGCGATACTGGAACGCCACTGATCCGCATCGGCTTTCCGATTTTTGATCGGCATCACCATCACCGCTCCCCCTTATGGGGGTACCAGGGCGGCCTGAATGTTTTGGTGAAGATCTTGGACAAGATCTTCGATGAGATCGACAAGAAGACGAACGTTCTTGGCAAAACTGACTACAGCTTCGACATCATTCGCTAATGAGCGACCGTGCGGTGCCATCGCCCAAGCACTCGACGATGGCACAAGCACATGACGGTCGACCATGCAATTAGTCCGCGCTGGGAGGAAAAAGGGATGAGTTCACTAGCGGCCACGGTCCGGAATATGTTCGACGAGCCTGGCTGCGCCAAGAACGGCAGTAAGTCGGAGGCTGAACGCAAGAACGGATGCACCAAGCAACTGCAGCCAGGTAGCGCTGCCGGCGGCTGTGCTTTCGATGGCGCGAAGGTTGCGCTGCAGCCGTTCACCGATGTCGCTCACTTGGTGCATGGTCCGATCGCGTGCGAAGGTAATTCCTGGGACAATCGCGGCGCGGCGTCGTCCGGCTCGAATCTGTGGCGCACCTCATTCACAACCGATTTGAGCGAAACCGATATTGTATTCGGAGGCGAGAAGCGGCTCTGCAAAGCGATCAAGGAGATCATCGACAAGTGCGACCCGCCCGCCATCTTCGTTTATCAAACCTGCATCCCGGCGATGATCGGCGACGACATCAACGCAGTCTGCAAGGCAGCATCTCAAAGGTTCACAAAGCCGGTGATCCCGATCAATTCCCCAGGCTTTGTCGGCTCGAAGAACCTCGGTAACAAACTCGCCGGCGAGGCGTTGCTCGACTACGTGATTGGGACGCAAGAGCCGGATTACACTACGCCGTACGATATCAACCTGATCGGGGAATACAATCTTTCGGGAGAGCTCTGGCAAGTAAAGCCATTGCTAGACGAGCTTGGAGTTCGGATTCTCTCCTGCGTCTCCGGCGATGGCAAATATCGGGAAGTCGCTTCATCTCATCGCGCGCGGGCGGCGATGTTGGTCTGCTCGAAGTCCATGATCAACCTCGCACGCAAGATGGAGCAACGCTACGGGATCCCGTTCTTCGAGGGGTCGTTCTACGGTATTCAAGATTCGAGCAAATCGTTGCGTCAGCTTGCCCGCTTATTGGTTGAACGCGGCGCGCCGACAGATCTGCTCGGACGCACTGAAGCGGTGATCGCGCGCGAGGAAGCGCGAGCCTGGGCTGCGATAGAGCCGTACAAGCCTCGATTTGAAGGCAAGAAGGCCTTGTTGATTACCGGCGGCGTCAAGTCATGGTCGGTCGTTGCGGCACTCCAGGAAGCCGGGCTCGAGTTAGTCGGAACCAGCGTCAAGAAATCGACCACGAAAGACAAGGAGCGCATCAAGGAGCTCATGGGGCGGGACGCCCACATGATCGAGGATATGACGCCGCGCGAAATGTACAAGATGTTGAAGGACGCAGAAGCGGACATCATGCTATCGGGCGGCAAGTCGCAGTTCGTCGCGCTGAAAGCGGCGATGCCCTGGCTCGATATCAATCAGGAGCGTTGCCACGCCTATATGGGCTATGTCGGAATGGTCAAGCTGGTGGAGGAGATCGACAAATCGCTCTCCAATCCCATGTGGGAGCAGCTACGTCGACCCGCACCATGGGAGCCATTGGCAAAGGCAGTGGAGCAGATGCAATCGCCGATCGCCGCGATCGCCTGCGATCCGGCGTTCGCCGAAACCACGCGCCACGCGAGGAAAAACTGCGTGTGTAACACGGTCGATCTGGGCGCGTTTGAGGATGCAATCTACGCGCACGGCCTGAGGAGCGTCGCAGCGGTCAGAGAGCATACCAATGCGGTCGGTGACTGCTGCCAAAGACGCACCGAAGGGATCTTGGTGTCCGAGCCATCTGCCATGCGACAGGCCGCAGAATAAGGAGGCGTCATGGCCATTGTCACGGCGCCGACGAAAGCCTGCGCTGTCAACCCGCTGAAGATGAGTCAGCCGATCGGCGGCGCATTCGCCTTCATGGGCCTGCGTGGGGCGATGCCGCTTCTGCACGGCTCCCAGGGATGCACATCCTTCGGGCTCACGCTCTTTGTACGGCATTTCAAAGAGGCAGTACCGCTGCAGACCACCGCGATGAGCGAGGTCGCGACCGTGCTCGGCGGTTATGAGAATCTTGAGCAGGCGATACTGAACATCTACAGCCGTGCCAAGCCAAAGATCATCGGAATCTGCTCGACCGGTGTCACTGAGACCAACGGCGACGATGTGGATGCCTACCTCAAGCTAATCCGGGGCAAGCATCCGCAACTCGCAAACTTGCCACTGGTCTATGTCTCGACGCCTGATTTCAAGGGCGCGTTCCAGGACGGCTGGGAGAAGGCTGTGGAGCGCATTGTGGACGTGCTGGTGGAAGGGCCCAGTGCCAATGGGCTGCGGGATCCATCGAAAGTGAATGTTCTGCCGGGATGTCACCTCACGCCCGGCGATCTTGATGAACTCCGCGTCATAGTGGAGGATTTTGGCTTGTGCCCGTCCTTCCTGCCTGACCTGGCGGGATCGCTCGATGGGCATATCCCCGATGAGTTTACGCCAACGACCATCGGCGGCATCGGCGTCGACGAAATTGCGAGCATGGGCCGCGCCGGATGGACGATTGCAATCGGGGCGCAGATGCAGCGTGCGGCAGAGGTCATGCAGGTCAAGACCGGCGTGCCTTTTCGTGTGTTCGAGCGGCTGTGTGGTCTCGGTCCGAACGACGAATTCATGATGTTCTTGAGCGAGATCAGCGGCCGCCCCATACCCTTAAAATATCGGCGTCAGCGCAGTCAACTCGCCGATGCAATGCTGGATGCGCACTTCCATATTGGCGGTCGCAAAATTGCTATCGGCGCTGAGCCAGATCTTCTGTTCGATCTGTCCGGCATGCTGCATGACATGGGCGCGCAGGTGACCGCGGCCGTGACGACCACTCAGTCGGAGGTGATCGAGCGGATCAAGACCAAGGAGGTCCTCATTGGCGATCTCGAGGATCTGGAAGCGCTTGCCAAGACAAACCATTGCGATCTGCTGATCACCCATTCGCATGGCAGGCAAGCGGCGGCTCGGCTGAAATTGCCCTTCTATCGTACGGGTTTTCCGATGTTCGATCGACTTGGTGCGGGACACCAACTGTCCGTGGGCTATCGTGGTACCCGCAATCTGATCTTCGAGATCGCCAACCTCGTGATCGCGCACCGCGAGGAGAACGATCAGCCTTCGCCCGATACATGGCGGACTGCGGCCGGACTGCCGCGATGCTCAGGCAATCGCAGCTCCAACGGCGCGGCCGGGAGGTCAATTGCATGAAGGTCGCGTTTGCCACTCAAGATCTGAGACGAGTCGATGCCCATTTTGGTTGGGCAAAGAATATCGCGATTTACGATGTCGCCCCTGGCGGGCACGTGTTTCTCAAAGCGATTGAGTTTGAGGGCGACCTTAAGGAAGACGGCAACGACGATAAGTTGGCGCCGAAAATCGAGGCGATCAAGGATTGCGCGATTCTTTACGTCGCTGCCATTGGCGGTGCCGGGGCTGCGCGAGTGGTGGCCAACAAGATCCATCCTATCAAGGTGAATAAGCCCGAAAGCATTCTGGTGTTGCTCGAAAAACTCGAGCGCGTCCTGAAGGGCACGCCACCTCCCTGGCTACGCAAGGCTATGGCAAAGGACCGACGGCGTACGTTCGACTTCGACGAATGAGGTGATATGACCACAAAACGAGAGCAGAAAGGCAGCGCCGTCGACGCGCCGTTCCTAAAGGAGTTAATTAAGATTTGGCGCGTTCACGGTATCAATGGAGCCTTGAAGGCAAAGAGCGATCTAGATCTGCTCGAACCCTATATTCTGGACGGAGAGAAGGGGCGCGCATTGCCGATTATCGGTGATCCTGATCCCGATACGCTGCGGCGCCTTGAGCTGTTCTTCCATGCGGTCGCCCTCTCGATCGAGAGGGCGACCGGCGTGTTGATCCAGCCGATTCTGAACCTGCAATATGAAGGCGTGGGCCGCGTGGTGCTGATCTCCGGGCGGCTGATCGTCGTAAACAAGCAGCTTCGGGATGGACATCGCTTCGGCTTCGATAACTTGGCAAAGCTCGCGGAGGCGGGCGACAAATATGTCAGCGACGGAATCGCCCTGATTCGGAAATTTCCAGACGTGGTGAACCATTGGGGATACTCATGAAAGATCGTGAAACACTGAAGGCCGAACTAAGGAAGGTGTCCGCCAAGGCGACGCAGGCCAAGATGGATCTGCACGATCTTTCGGAAGAATTGCCCATTAACTGGACCTCGATCATGGTGGTGGCGCAGAAGGCGTACGATGCTTATGCCGAACTTGAGCGCAAGAGCCTCGACTTGAAGGCGCTGGAAAATACATAAAGGGGCAATGCATGTCGTTTCAAACACGAGACGGACGCGACTGGACGCCACAATACCTGACCTCGATCGATGCCAAGAAGTGCATCGGCTGTGGCCGCTGTTTCAAAGTGTGCGGCCGAGATGTCATGACTTTGAAAGGAATCAGCGAGGATGGTGAATTTGTCAACCTCGATGACGACGACGATGAGATCGAAAAGAAGACTATGGTTCTGAATGATCAAGGTGCTTGCATTGGGTGCGGTGCATGCGCCAGGGTTTGCCCGGCCAACTGCCAGACTCACGCTTCAGCCGTACCGGAAGCAGCGTGAGCGAACGCACTCGTCCTGTCGCGGCAGGCGAGATAAGATATAGGTGAGGAAAGATGCCATTTTGATCAGGTGAACTCAACGTGAGGACGGCGCGTTCAGAGCGGTCTCGATTAGACATCGAATAACTAAAGCGCAAGCATTGCCCGGTGATGGTTGGGCGCCGGCTATGCTATGCCGATACAATAGGCGTTGCTCACAAACCACTCGTCTCCAAGATGCGCCTATTCGTAGAAGGCGAGCTCTCTAGCGCAGGACCAAGTGGATCGAAGTGCCCGTCACGATGGAATCTGAAGAGCATAGTTCAAAGGCAGGTAGCCACTACAAGGCGTCGATATTGCGCAGGCGCTGCCGGTTGCGAAGCTCGATCTGCCGTGCGCCGGAAAAGCCGAGAATGCCCTGTGAGTGAAGCTGCGAGAGCGCGCGCGAGACGGTTTCGAGCGTGAGGCCCAGATAGTCTCCGATGTCGCGGCGGCACATCGGCAGTGCCATCATGCCGGCTACTGCAAGGCGACGATCCATTTCGAGCAGGAAGGTTGCGACACGCTCCATCGCGGTCTTGCGTCCCAGCAGCAGCATGTGGTCTTCAGCGTGGCGCAGCTGGCCGGAGGTCATGGCCCAGAGCTTGCGGGCAACGTGCACGTCGATGCCGGCGACCTTCTCCAGGCTCGCGCGATTTACCACGCGCACATTGGTCTCGATGATGGCTTCAGCGGTAAGGCGGTGGCTGGCGCCGGATTCGAGGCCGAACACGTCGCCGGGGAGGTGGAAGGCGCCGATCTGGCGGCGGCCGTCTGAGAGGAGCTTGTAAGTGCGGACCGCACCTGACACGACCTGGTAGACGTATTCGGCCGGCTCGTCCTCGCCATAGATCTCCTCCTCCTTGCGGTACGACAATTCGGTGGCGATCAGTCCGACATGGTCGGCGATGGCGACAAACTGGTCAGATGCGGGAAGTGCCGAGCCAATCTTGCCACGAACTTGCGTGTTGATTGCCTGGGTATTGATCGTTTGGGTCAGCATCCGCGCCATCTCCGTTGTGATGACGGAGTTCCTACGCCGTGCCGGGTCGGTTGAAAAGTTCGCGTGATATCTTAAGGGCGTACCCTTACGTAGAACTCCGTAGGTCACTTGCAGGGTCAGATACCGCTCGAGGGCGACCAGATTGCAGCCCAAACTTGAATGTTGCCTGTATGACCCAATCTTGGCCCAAGAGCGTGCTGCGAACCGATCTGGATTTTTGCGATCCCCCAGCTAGGTTCGCCGCACAGGGAGCGCGGTCTAGCGCCGCACCGAGTTTCCACGTCTGCTCTGGATCGCGTGGCGGATGCGCTTGACCAGGTGTTCCGCCAGAAGGGGCTTCAAGATCACGTCCGTGACGCCGGCGGCAGCGGCTCGAGGCGAGATATTTTCGTCCGGATAGCCCGTGATCAGGATCACGGGGGTTTCGCCGTACGACTGGCGCAGCCGGTCGGCGAGCTCAATGCCGCTGATATCCGGCATCTTGTAGTCGATCACGTAGCAGTCAGCGCCAGGCTTGTTCATAGCACTTAGCAGCGCCGTGGCGTTCCGGAAAGTTCGCACCGCGAATCCGTCGGTCTCCAATAGGAAGCGCAGCGATCGGAGCACGGCATCATCGTCGTCGACGACGTAGACAACCGGCTGTCCGGGTGCCTCCATTATCAGCCGATTACGATGGGAACCGATCTCGCTCATTGTGCTTGGTTTAGCACACGAGAAATGGGCCGTGTTGACCTACCTCAAGACGGTTTGCCTTAATCCTTCACGATCCCGGCGCGCATGGCGAGTCGCACCAGTTCCGACAAGCTGCCCGCCTGCATCTTAGTCATCACATTGGCCCGGTAGACCTCGATGGTGCGCGGGCTGATGTCATAGTCGCGGGCGATCAGCTTGTTCGAGAGGCCCGCGACCAAGCCTTCCATCACTTGGCGCTCCCGCGGGCTCAAGGAGGCGACACGGGCGGCGATGTCCTGCGCGATGGCGTCGTTCTTGGCGGCCGGCTCCGCCTGGCGGATGGCTGTCTCGATCATCGCGGTGAGTCGGTCGTCCTCGAACGGTTTTTCCAAGAAGTCGACAGCCCCTAGCTTCATCGCCTCGACCGCGAGCGGCACGTCGCCATGACCGGTCATGATCAGGATCGGGAACGGGCTTTGCTGCGCCTTCATCCGCTTCAACAGCTCGATCCCGTCGAGACCCGGCATGCGCACGTCGGACATGACGCAGCCGAAGCCGAGGCCGGGCAGGGCATCGATGAAGCTCTGCGCATTGTCGAACAGCGTGACGCCGAAGCCGGCGGCATCCAGCAGGAAATTCAGCGAATCCCGGATCGCCGCGTCGTCGTCGATGACGTAAACATGTCCCTTGGTCGTCATGGCTCAGGTCTCGTCGGCTGTCGGCAAGGTGAAGCGGAATGTTGCGCCGCCCGACGCGTTGCTTTCGGCGACCATGCGGCCGCTGTGAGCCTCGATGATCGAGCGGCTGATCGACAATCCCACACCCATGCCGGTCTCTTTGGTGGTGAAGAAGGTCTGAAACAGGTTTGGAATGACATCGTCCCTGAAGCCGGAGCCGGTATCCGACACTTCCACCTCGATCATCTCGTTACCAACGCGCCGATTGGTGACGACGAGCTCTCGGCGCTGAGACTGCCCCATCGCTTCCAGCGCGTTGCGGAATAGATTGACAAGCACCTGCTGGATCTGCACGCGGTCGGCGAGGACGAGATCAGAGTTCGGATCGATGATGAAGCGGAGCTGCACGTTCTGTTCGCGCGCGCCAGCAAGTCCGAGCGCGCCGGCTTCCTCGATCAGCTTGGAGAGGCTTTCGACCCGCTTCTCGGATTCGCGGCGAGAGACGAACTCGCGCAGGCGTCGGATGATCTGGCCGGCGCGCAAGGCCTGTTCGGCGGCGCGGTCCAATGCACTCTCGATCTTCGGCGTGTTCGGGTCCTGGCTTCCGGCCAGGAGGCGTCGCGATCCCTTCATGTAATTGCTGATCGCCGCCAGCGGCTGGTTCAGCTCATGCGCCAGGGCCGAGGCCATCTCGCCCATCGCGGTCAGCCGCGAGACATGGACGAGCTCGGACTGCAATTCCTGGAGCCGGGCCTGGGTCTGCTGATGCTCGGTGAGGTCGCGGACGAAGCCGGTGAAATAAAGCTCACCGCCGCGCTGCGTTTGCCCGACCGAAAGGTGCATCGGAAAGGTCGTGCCGTCGCGGCGCTTGCCGGTCACGATGCGGCCAATGCCGATGATGTGCGGGTCATTGGTCTTGAGATAGCGCTCCAGATAGCCGTCGTGACGTGACTTGTCCGGCTCCGGCATCAGGATGCTGACGTTCTGGCCGATGGCTTCCTGCTTGCTGTAGCCGAACAATCGCTCGGCTGCGCTGCTGAACAGCTCCATGATGCCGCGCGAATCGATGACGATCATGGCGTCCGGCACCGTTTCGAGAATCGAGCGCAGATGATTCTCCTGGGCGCGCAGGGCTGCCTCGAGATGCTTCTCCTCGTTGACGTCAAGGAATATCCCGCTCAGATGGCGGGCGGTACCGGTCTCGTCCCGGATCACGGCGGCCCGGGCGCGGATCCACTGTCCCGCGCGGGAGGCGCCAGCCACCTTGAACGACACGTCGAGGCCGCCGCCGCGTTCGGAGACGCGCCTGATCGCGCTCTCGACGCGTGCGCGGTCTTCGGGTTCGATGCGTGACAGGAACGACTCATAGCTCGGCTGTTCGCCTTCCGCGACACCGAGCAGGGTCCGCGCAGTATCAGACCATTCCAAATCCCGCGTGGCCAGGTCGAAATCCCAGGTGCCGACGCCGAACCCTTCGATCCGGACCCGGAAATGCTCACCGCGGCTATCGTCCGGCGGATGCGTGACTCGGATCGACGGCAACCGGGGCTCCCATTTCCGTGCGGCGGGCATGGCGCCGCAACCCTGGCGGCAATTTCGCCCAAGGCCGGGCCGGAGGCAAGTTCCGATGTCTGTTTCCATTGGCGATGCCCGCGACACGCCGCCCGGCGATTTGATCTATCTCATCCCGCCGGGCGCCAACGCGGCTAGATTTCGCCGCGGTCATTGCCTTTTCGGAGCATCCCGATGACATACGCGACCGTGATGGTCAGCCTGGCGCTCGATCAGCCCAACGAGCCGCGTCTAGAGGTCGCGGGCGAGCTCGCTGAACGATTCGAAGCCGCCATTGTCGGCGTTGCAGCCGCGCAGTTCGCCCCGCCGCTCTATTTCACCGACAGCGCCGAGGCGCAGGGGCTGATTGATGAAGGCGAAGCGTCCATCAAGTGGCGTCTGGCCGGGCTGGAAGCGGAGTTCCGCGCCGCCACGAAGAATCGCGGCGGACATGCGCAGTGGCGCTGCGCACTGGATTTTCCGGCGCGGTTCGTCCTGGCGCAGGCGCGCTGTGCCGACATCGTCGTCAGCGGCGCACGCAGCCCGGCCTTCTCCGACGCCTTCGCGCGCGCAAGTCCAAAGGACCTCGTCATGCAGGTCGGTCGTCCGCTTCTCGTTGTTCCCGACACCGTCAACTGGCTCGACCTGCGCAACGTGCTGGTGGCGTGGAAAGATACGCCAGAGGCGCGGCGCGCGGTGGCCGACGCGCTGCCGCTGTTGCGCAAAGCGAGAGACGTCACCATTGCCATGATTCTGGAGCAGGGCGACGAACGGTCGGTCGCGACGGCCGGCGTCACCGACGTTGCCGACTGGCTCGCCCGTCACGGCATCACCGCGACGGCGCGCATCTGCGAGGGCGCGCCGAACGAATCCGCCGCCGCGCAGTTGGAGAGAGCCGCCGGTGACCTCGGTGCCGGTCTGACCGTCGCGGGCGCCTATGGTCATTCGAGATTTCGCGAACTGATCCTTGGCGGCGTCACCCAGCATCTGGTCACGCAATCCGCGCGGAGCGTGCTGCTGTCGCACTGACGGCCGGCCGCAAAGGTCATCGAGGAGGACGCGCCGTGTACAAATTTCTGGAAAAGACCGTCGACGGCTACATGACGCGCGACGTCGCGACGGTGAAGCGCGACCTCGACATGCTCGCGCTCAGCGAGATGTTCGAACGCGACGATTTCAACTCCTACCCGGTCGAGGACGACGGGCAGGTCGTCGGCATCGTCACCAAGTTCGACATCCTCAAGTGCTTCGCCTTCACGCCGGCCCAGATGCTGCCACGCTATCACGAGCTGATGGGCCGCAAGGTCGGCGACGTCATGACGCCCGAGTTCATCTATGTCAGCCGCGACACGCGTCTGACTCGCGTGCTCCAGATCATGGTCGAGCACCGCATCCGGAGCATCATCGTGCTGAATGCCGCGCAGAAGCTGGTCGGCATCATCGCCCGCGAGGACGTCATCGCAGCGCTCAAGGCGACGGCGAGCGACTGATAGGGACGCAGATCGGGCTATTCCCTTTGTTGCCGACTCCAACGCATCCTTCGAGACGCCCGCCTTGGCGGCCCTCAGGATGACGGTGGAGTACGCGTCGGAACTTTCAAGAGCGCGCAAGACGGCGCTGAGCCTCATCCTGAGGAGACGCGCGGCGATCGTCTCGAAGGACGAGGCGCGCGTTCAGGCCGCATACGGACCATATGCGATCGCCCTGCGCACAAAGGAACGAGGGCATTTCAAGTCGTGACGCATCGGCCTCACATTAACAGAAATCCATCCATCTTGATTTCAATCAATTCCCCGCGAAGGCGAACGTGGTTTCTGGTGCTGTGTTCTTTCAGAGAGAATCCGCATGAGCCAGCCCTCCATCTCCAAATCCATGACCATCGGTGAAAGCGGATTGGCTGTGGTGTTCGCAGTCACTGCCTTCCTTTGCGTGGTCGCCTCGGCCAAGGCCCTCGATGCGCCCTTCGCCTTCCACGCCGCGCTTGGTGCGGCGGCGAGCGCGGCTGCGGTGTTCTGCATCATCAACCGTTACCAAGATCGCCCGGCGGCGCTGCCGCCGGCGGAGATCAATGGTCCGCCCAACTATAATATGGGCCCGATCAAGTTCTCGTCTTTCATGGCGATGTTCTGGGGCATTGCCGGCTTCCTGGTCGGTCTCATCATCGCCTCGGAGCTGGCCTGGCCAGCGCTCAACTTCGACCTGCCCTGGATCCAGTTCGGCCGGCTGCGGCCGCTGCACACCTCGGCGGTGATCTTCGCCTTCGGCGGCAACGTGCTGATCGCGACCTCGTTCTATGTGGTGCAGAAGTCGTGCCGCGTGCGCCTCGCCGGCGAGCTAGCCCCCTGGTTCGTCGTGCTCGGCTACAACTTTTTCATCCTAATCGCCGGTACCGGCTATCTGCTCGGCGTCACGCAAGGCAAGGAATACGCCGAGCCCGAATGGTACTCGGACTTGTGGCTGACCATCGTCTGGATTGTCTATCTGCTCGTCTTCCTCGTCACCGTCATCAAGCGCCAGGAACCGCACATCTTCGTCGCGAACTGGTTCTTCCTCGCCTTCATCGTGACGATCGCGGTCCTGCATCTCGGCAACAATCCCCCGCTGCCCGTCTCGGTGTTCGGCTCGAAGTCCTACGTCGCCTGGGGCGGCATCCAGGACGCCATGTTCCAGTGGTGGTACGGCCACAACGCGGTGGGATTCTTCCTGACCGCCGGCTTCCTCGCGATCATGTACTATTTCATCCCCAAGCGCGCCGAGCGGCCGATCTATTCCTACCGCCTCTCGATCATCCACTTCTGGGCGCTGATCTTCCTCTACATCTGGGCCGGTCCGCACCATCTGCACTACACGGCGCTGCCGGACTGGACGCAGACGCTGGGCATGACCTTCTCGATCATGCTGTGGATGCCCTCCTGGGGCGGCATGATCAACGGCCTGATGACGCTGTCGGGCGCCTGGGACAAGCTGCGCACCGACCCCGTGCTGCGCATGCTGGTCGTCTCCGTCGCCTTCTACGGCATGTCGACCTTCGAGGGACCGATGATGTCGATCAAGGTGGTGAACTCGCTCAGCCACTACACCGACTGGACCATCGGTCACGTGCATTCCGGCGCACTCGGCTGGGTCGGCTTCGTCTCCTTCGGCGCGCTGTACTGCCTGGTGCCGTGGGCCTGGAATCGCAAGGGGCTCTACAGCCTGAAGCTCGTCAATTGGCACTTCTGGATCGCGACCCTCGGCATCGTGCTCTACATCTCGGCGATGTGGGTGTCCGGCATCCTCCAGGGCCTGATGTGGCGCGCTTACACCTCGCTCGGCTTCCTCGAATATTCCTTCATCGAGACCGTCGAGGCGATGCATCCCTTCTACATCATCCGTGCCGCCGGCGGCGCGCTGTTCCTGATCGGCTCGCTGATTATGGCCTACAATCTCTGGATGACGGTTCGCGCCGGCGAGCAGGAAGTCCAGATGCCCGTCGCTCTTCAGCCGGCGGAGTGAGGAGCAAGACAATGTCGTTCTGGACGCGCCACCAAGTCTTTGAGAAGAACTCGATCATCCTGGTCGTCGGCATCCTGCTGGTGATCGCGATCGGCGGTCTCGTCGAGATCACCCCGTTGTTCTACCTCAAGAGCACGATCGAGAAGGTCGACGGGGTGAGGCCCTACACGCCGCTGGAGCTCGCCGGGCGCAACGTCTACGTCCGCGAAGGCTGCTATCTCTGCCATTCGCAGATGATCCGGCCGCTGCGCGACGAGGTCGAGCGTTACGGCCATTTCTCGATCGCGGCCGAGAGCATGTACGACCACCCGTTCCAGTGGGGCTCAAAGCGCACGGGGCCGGACCTTGCCCGCGTCGGCGCCAAATATTCCGACGACTGGCATGTCACCCATCTGACCAATCCGCGCGCGATCGTGCCGCAGTCGGTGATGCCCGGCTATCCGTTCCTCAGCGCGAGTGAGCTCGACCCTGACGCCATCGCCGACCACATGCGTACGCTGCGCACGGTGGGCGTGCCGTATACCGACGACCAGATCGCCAACGCTGGCGCCGATCTGAAGGCCCAGGCCGATCCCGACAATTCCGGCGCGGATGCCTTCAGCAAGCGCTACCTCAAGGCTGTCGTGCGCAATTTCGACGGCAAGCCTGGCACACCGACCGAGATGGACGCGCTAATCGCGTACCTGCAGATGCTTGGCACGCTGGTCGATTTCAAGATCTACAACGAGAAAGTCAATCTTCGCTGAGAAGGCATCAACGATGAAAGCCATCCTGACACTCGACAATCTCGCGTCCGGTCTGGTGACCACGATCTGGACGCCGGTGTTCGTCGTGATCTTTCTCGCGATCATCGCCTACGCATTCTGGCCCCGTAACAAGGCTACGTTCGAGGAGGCGGCACGCCTGCCGTTGCGGGAGGAGTAGAGACCATGACCGATCATCATAGCGACATCGATTCCCTCTCCGGCAAGTCCACGACCGGACACGAATGGGACGGCATCAAGGAGCTCAACACGCCGCTGCCGCGCTGGTGGGTGATCACCTTCTATCTCACCATCTTCTGGGCGATCGGTTACTGGATCGTCTATCCGGCCTGGCCGCTGATCTCCAGCAACACGACCGGCGTGTTCGGCTACTCCTCGCGCGCCGACGTCGCCGTCGAGCTCGCCAATCTCGAGAAGATCCGCGGCGACAAGATGGTGGCGCTGGGCGCGGCCTCGCTCGCCGACATCGAGAAGGATCCGGCCCTGCTGGCGCTCGCCCGCGCCAAGGGTAAGACCGTATTCGGCGATAATTGTGCGCCCTGTCACGGCTCCGGCGCGGCCGGCGCCAAGGGGTACCCGAACCTGAACGACGACGACTGGCTGTGGGGCGGCACGCTCGACCAGATCATGCAGACCATCCAGTTCGGCGCGCGTTCCGGTCACGCCAAGACCCATGAAGGCCAGATGCTCGCCTTCGGCAAGGACGGCGTGCTCAAGCCGGACGAGATCGTCACGGTCGCTAATTACGTCCGGGCGCTGTCGGGACTATCGACGCGCACGGGATATGACCCCGCCAGGGGCCAGAAGATCTTCGCCGAGAATTGCGTCGCCTGCCATGGCGATGGCGGCAAGGGCAACCAGGAGCTGGGCGCACCTGATCTGACTGACAAGATCTGGCTCTACGGCTCGGACGAGGCGACCTTGATCGAGACCATCAGCCAGGGCCGCGCCGGTGTCATGCCGGCCTGGGAAGGGCGGCTCGATCTCGCCACCATCAAGGCGATGGCCGTGTACGTCCACTCGCTCGGTGGCGGAAAATAGCAGACCGGCCGCAAACGGAGGCGAACAAAAGTGCCTCCGTTTGCGCTGGATCAACTGGCGCGACGATGTCCGGTCTAGGTTCAATCGCACCTCTCGAAAGCCGTTGGCGATGAACAAGACCGTGAACCCCAAAGACGTCATATCGGGTAACGACAACGGGCCACTCTACGCAGCCCGCAAAAAGGTCTATCCCCAGAGCGTCTCCGGCACCTTCCGCCGGATCAGATGGGGCCTGATGGCGTTCTGCCTCAGCGTCTACTATTTCCTGCCCTTCGTGCGCTGGAATCGCGGCCTCGGCGCGCCCAGCCAGGCGGTGCTGATCGACCTTCCCAACAGCCGCTTCTACTTTTTCTTCATCGAGCTGTGGCCGCAGGAGGTCTACTACTTCACCGGCCTGTTGATTGTTGCCGCGGTGGCACTGTTCCTGATGAACTCCATCGGCGGCCGGATCTGGTGCGGCTATCTGTGCCCGCAGACGGTGTGGACCGATTTGTTCTATGCAGTCGAGCGTCTGATCGAAGGCGACCGGCGCGAGCGCATGAAGAAGGATGCCTCGACTGATCCGATGAAGCTCGAGCGCATCTCCGAGATCGTGCTCAAGCATTCAATCTGGCTGCTGATCGCCTGGTGGACCGGCGGCGCCTGGGTGCTTTACTTCAACGATGCGCCGACGCTGGTGAAGGAGCTCGTCACCTTTCAGGGGCCGATGATCGCCTATATCTGGATCGGCATCCTCACAGCAACGACCTATCTGCTCGCCGGCTACATGCGCGAGCAGGTCTGCACCTATATGTGCCCGTGGCCGCGGATTCAGGCTGCGCTCACCGACGAATGGGCGCTCAACGTCACCTATCGCTACGATCGCGGCGAGAAGCGCACCTCGGTCAAGAAGGCCGCCGAACTTCGCGCGCTCGGCCAGCAGGTCGGCGATTGCGTCGATTGCTATCAGTGCGTCGCGGTTTGCCCGACCGGCATCGACATCCGCAACGGACCGCAGATGGAATGCATCCAGTGCGGCCTCTGCATCGACGCCTGCGACAACGTGATGAGCAAGATCGGCCGGCCGAAGCGGCTGATCGGCTACGATACCGACATCAACATCCATCGCCGCCAGGAAGGCAAGACGCCGATCTACCGCATCGTCCGGGCCCGCACCATCGTCTACGGCGCGATCATCGCGGTCGTCGGCGGCTTCATGATCTACACGCTGGCGACCCGCGGGCTGCTCGACATCAACGTGCTGCACGATCGCAATCCGGTCGCGGTCAAGCTCAGCGACGGCTCGATCCGCAACGCCTACACCGTGCGGCTGCTCAACAAGAGCGGCTATGACCGCGTCATCGCGATCGACGCGAACGGGCCTGTCAACGCGACCGTCCACGTCGTCGGTGTCGATTCCGTGACCCCCGACAGGCCGATGATCGTGATCCCGCGCGACACGACCAGCGAGCTGCGGCTGCTCGTCACTGCACCAGCGGAGAACAATCCGGAGAAGTCGATTCCCGTCCATTTCCACGTCATGGATATCGGGCTTGGCGTGGCGGCGAGCACGACCGACAACTTCGTCTCGCCTTGAGGCTCAGGAGATCTACCATGGCATCCAAACCGCTGACCGGAACCAAGGTCTTCCTGATGCTCGTCGCCTTCTTCGGCGTCGTGATCGGCGTGAATGTCACCATGATGAAGCTCGCGATCGCAACGCTGCCCGGCACCGATGTCGACAGCCCCTATGCCGCAGGACTGACCTATGACCGCGAGATTTCGGCGGCGCACGACCAGGCCGCACGAAACTGGCAGGTCAACGCCCATATTGAGCGGCGCGCCGACGGCGGCGCCATGATCCAGCTCGAGCCGCGCGATGCCGCGGGACAGCCGATGACCGGATTGAAATTCGCCGGACGCCTGGAGCGGCCGACCGACAAGCGGGCTGATCTGTCGGTCGAGCTCAGCGAAGCAGGCATCGGGCTCTATCGCGGCAATGCTGCGGCGGTCGCGCCGGGGCAGTGGGACCTCGTGATCGAGGCTGAGGCGCGGGGACAGCGCGTCTTCCTGTCGCGCAACCGCGTGATCCTGAACTGAGGGACTTTGTCATGCACGTCACGCGGGATTTCTCGCACTATGTCCGCAGCGCCGGCGAGGGCGTCCAGCACATCGACCTCGTGGTCGAAGGCGTTCACTGCGCCGGCTGCATGGCCAAGATCGAGCGCGGATTGTCGGCTATCCCCGACGTCACGCTGGCGCGGGTCAACCTCACCGACCGCCGCGTTGCGCTGGAATGGAAGGCCGGCACGCTCGATCCCGCGCGCTTCATCGATCGCCTCGAGGAGCTCGGCTACAAGGCCTATCCCTACGAGACCGAGAGCGCGGAAGCGAGCGAGTTCGCCGAATCCCGCTTCCTGCTGCGCTGCCTCGGCGTCGCGGCGTTCGCCACAATGAACGTGATGATGCTCTCGATCCCAGTGTGGTCGGGCAATCGCTCGGACATGCTGCCCGAGCAGCGCGACTTCTTCCATTGGCTATCGGCGCTGATCGCGCTGCCGGCCGCGGCCTATGCCGGCCAGCCGTTCTTCCGTTCGGCCTGGCGCGCGCTGTCGGCCAGGACCACCAACATGGACGTGCCGATCTCGATCGGAGTGATCCTTGCGCTCGGCATGTCCCTGGTCGAGACCGTCCATCATGCCGAGCACGCCTATTTCGATGCGGCGATCATGCTGCTCACCTTCCTCCTGGTCGGCCGTTTCCTCGACCAGAACATGCGCCGACGGACCCGCGCGGTTGCGGGCAATCTCGCCGCGCTCAAGGCGGAGACTGCCGCCAAGTTCGTCGGCGCCGACGAGATCTCGCGGGTGCCGGTTGCTGCGATCCGACCCGGCGACATCGTGCTGCTGCGGCCCGGCGAGCGCTGCGCGGTGGATGGGACCGTGATCGAGGGCCGCTCCGAGATCGACCAGAGCCTGATCACCGGCGAGACGCTCTATGTCACGGCCGAGCACGGCACGCCTGTTTATGCTGGCTCCATGAACATCTCTGGCACGTTACGGGTGCAGGTTTCGGCGGCCTCGGAGGCGACGCTGCTCGCCGAGATTACGCGGCTGCTCGACAACGCAATCCAGGCCCGCTCTCGCTACATGCGGCTCGCCGACCGCGCCTCGCGGCTCTATGCGCCGGTGGTGCATGCGACCGCGCTCCTGACCATCCTCGGCTGGGTCGCTTTTGGTGCGAGCTGGCACGACGCCATCGTCACCGGCGTTGCCGTCCTGATCATCACCTGTCCCTGTGCGCTCGGCCTTGCCATTCCGACGGTGCAGACTATGGCCTCGGGTGCGATGTTCAAAGCGGGCGTGCTGCTCAATTCGGGCGATGCCATCGAGCGGCTGGCGGAGGCCGACCACGTCATCTTCGACAAAACAGGGACGCTGACGCTGCCCGATCTCGAAGTGATGAACGCGGCCGAGATTCCCGCAGAGATTTTCGCACTTGCCGGTCGGCTCGCGCTGTCGAGCCATCACCCCGTGGCGGCCGCGATCGCGCAGGCCGCCGGTGCCGTTTCGCCCATCGTCGGTGCCGTGGAAGAGGCGGGACAGGGCGTTAGTGTGACGCTCGACGGCCAGGACCTTCGTCTCGGCCGCCCGTCCTTCTGCGGCACGGATGCGCTCCTCGACAAGGGCACCGTTGATCCCGAAGCCTCCATCGTCGCCTTCGCCAAGGGCGGCGAGAAGTTCATCCTTTTGGTGCGCCAGGGCCTGCGCCCGGACGCGAAGCCCGTCATCGCGGCACTGAAGGCACGCAATATCGGGGTCGAGATCCTCTCCGGCGACCGCGAGCCGGCGGTGCAGGCGGCGGCCGATGCGCTTGGTATCCCGGAATGGCGCGCCGGCATAACGCCGGCCGACAAGATCGCGCGGATCGAGCAGCTGAAGCAACGCGGCGCAAAGGTGCTGATGGTCGGCGACGGCATGAATGATGCGCCCTCGCTCGCCGCGGCCCATGTCTCGATGTCGCCGATCTCGGCCGCACATCTGAGCCAGGCTACGGCCGATCTCGTCTTCCAGGGTCGTCCCTTGGTCCCGGTCGTTGCAGCTATTGATGCCTCGCACAAGGCCCTGCATTTGATGCGGCAAAATCTCTGGCTCGCGATCGGCTACAACGTCCTGGCCGTTCCGGTCGCGATCAGCGGGATTCTCACGCCGTTGATTGCGGCGGCAGCGATGAGCAGCTCATCGATCCTGGTCATGCTGAATTCGCTACGCGGACGCCGTCTGCGACGGGAGAATGAGCTATGGAAGTGATCGTGTTCCTCGTCCCGCTGGCATTGCTGCTTGGCGTGATCGGGCTACTGGCATTCCTATGGTCGTTGAAGAGTGGTCAGTTTGACGATCTCGACGGGGCCGCTTGGCGCGCGATTGCTGAGGACGCTATTGAGTCGCCATCGCTCCAGCCCAAGGTCCGTTCGACAGCAGCTGGCGGTGGTGAACTGCGCCCCATTTGACCTGGCGCAATGCAGGCGCCGCTCCGCGGTAGAATATTGCGTCTATTAAAGTTCGTGAGGTTGCCATGACATCGATCACTAAATCAGCGTCGATCGCGGGCTGGTTGTTGGGAAGGATTGCGGATTGGTTCGAACGATTTCGCGAATCCGCCGACATCCGTGCACTCAGTGCCTCCGAGATCGAGTCCATTGCGCGCGACCTTCGCGTCCAGCGAGCTGAGCTCGAAGCCCTCATTGCTCATGGCCGGCACGGTGCCAAGGAATTGTCACGGCTGCTCGATGTGTTCGGGATTGATGAAAGGTCGATTGCGCGCAAGCAGCCAGGCGTGCTGCATGACTTGACAATGGTGTGCGCACTTTGTGCATCAAAGCGGCGATGCAATCGTGAGACGAGGGCAGGAACGGCGGCTTTGCAATATCCAGAGTACTGCCCGAACGCTTATACGATCGATGCGCTCAGAAAGGAATCTCTAATACCCCAGGCGGTCGACTTTCTTCGCAGGCCTGCCTGCTGCTGATTGCTTTGACGATGGCCTTGGCGGGCGTGAGGGCAGCCGGGAAGAGCCCAGCCTCTTCCATTGTCTCATGGTAGCGAGCCTCGTGAGGAGCCCGGAGGTTAGACTGCACGGCTATGAGTGGCTGCGGGATGCGCAAGGTGGGCGTCGAAGGCCGAAGCCACGCTCCTCACCAAGAATTCTGCCCCGGCGTTCACTGATAGGCCGTCCGTGGTCATTGTCACGGCGCCATGAGCGATGAGACTATCAATCCGAGCGCGATCAACTACGGCGGACTCCTGGTCGCGGCCATGCAGACGCGATACTTGGCGGAGATCAACCGCAAGATCGCACATGATTCGCTCGATAATAGCGGCGCGGAATCGGTCTTCGTCGGTAAGCACGTAGCCTTTCGTCGTGGCGAGGCGTTCCTCGGCAATGCGGGCCAGATAATCGCGTATGGGAACGACGTTCTGCACGAAGCCCTGAGGCATGCGGCCGATGGCGCTGGTGCCAAGACCGATGAGCGTGTCTGCGGTGTCGTCGGTGTAACCCTGGAAATTCCGTCGCAATCTGCCTTTCCGGCCTGCGGCGACAAGGCTGTCGTTGGCAAGAGCGAAGTGATCGAGGCCGATGCGCACGTACCCCGCATCAAGTAAGGCTTGAGCAATGGTCTCTGACTGGAGGTGTCGCTCGAGACTGTCTGGGAGCGAGTCATCGGAGATCGTTCGCTGATGCTTCTTGAATGATGGAACATGGGCGTAGCCGAAGACCGAAAAGCGATCAGGGCGCAGCTCGAGACATTTGCGAACGGTATCCAGGCAGGATTCCACGGTCTGCAGGGGAAGGCCATAGAGAAGGTCAAAGTTGATCCGGCCGATGCTCTGCCGGCGTAACCGCTCGACGGAGGTCGCGGTCTGATCGAAAGTCTGATGCCGGTTGATGGCCTGCTGGACGGCTGGGTCGAAGCTCTGAACACCCAGGCTCGCGCGGTTGACACCGCAGGAGGCAAGGGCCTCCGTCATCGGCTTAGTCAGGGTGCGAGGATCTATCTCGATGGCGATTTCGGCATGGGGAAGGACGAGAAACGAAGACCGCAAGAGATCGACCAGTTCCGCGAACGTCTCCGGTCGCATGACGGTCGGCGTACCGCCGCCAAAGTGGATGTGAGAGACCGGCAGCCTCTGCCCGATCGCCTCAGCGGTAAGCTGCGCCTCGCGGCGCAGACCAGAGGCATAGAGGGCGATTGGCTCATCGTGCTTCGTTACGAAGGTATGGCATCCGCAGTACCAGCACATGGAGCGGCAAAATGGCACATGCAGGTAAAGCGAAGCCGGCTGCTGGAGCGGCACGGATTTGAGCCATTTTCGATAATCGACTTCGCAAATCTCGGGCGAGAAGTGCGGGGCGGTTGGATAGCTCGTATACCGAGGGAGGCTGTCGTTGCCATAGGATTGCACTAAGTCGGGTCGCATGTGCGGTCCTCCATCTCCGGACTAGCTAACGCAGCGGTGCCCAGACGACCTTGCTCTGGCTCAATTCAACTGCCGTATTGGAACTTTATGTTTTCCGGAGAAGATTCGCTTCATTCCGAAGGAGCACCGCAATCAGCTGCGAGAGCTCGATAGCGAGCCGGCTATTTGATCGATGTCAATGAGAGACCTGAAGACCAGCCATAGTCTTAGGTTCGGGAAGAGAGGACAAAAAAATGCTGGAAGAGGTCGTCGAGTTCGCGGGCGAAGCGTTGCCCGGTGGGAATGCTGAGCCGCCATGCTCCGAGACCGAATTCCTGCTCGAACTCGGCGACCGTGTGCGCCGCTCGCGCATGCATTGCCGCATGTCGCGTCGGGAGCTCGCCCGCAGGTCTGGCATTTCGGAGCGATACATCGCTCAGATCGAGAGCGGGAAGGGCAACGTCTCGATTGTCCTCCTTCTGAGGCTTGCTTTGGCTATCCACCGCAGCCAGCGACCTGCGGCCTGACTCCTGCTCGGGGCACTCACCAGCGCGTGGCAAGCTTTGGCCATGCAATTGTGCTGTTTAGGAGGCAAACTGCGCCGGCTCAGCCTGGGAGAGCAGTCGGACCTATCAGATAGCTGAAGAGTATGCCGGCACCTGGCGGGCCATCACCTCATGAGGGGAAAATCGGCAGGCCGACGTCGATCCGGTCCGCGAGCAGCGACCACTCTCGGATCTCCCGGAGCTCGCAGAACTGCCGTTTGGCAAGGGATGCTGCTTCGGTCGCGTTACACGCATTGATGTCAATAACGCGCCGGCAGGCCTCACGGGCTTGTCCCTGATCTCCGGTAAGGGTCTTGAAGAACCGGACGATGTAGTGGGCCATGATGTCTCTTTCGCGCTCTCGGCGCCATTGTTTGGGTTAGTAGATGAAGGCCGGAGATTCGAGGAGACGATCATTCACCATCGCTCGGTTGATTTGACTCTCTGACACATCGTGCAACTTGACGAAGTCCGCGGCACTTTCTGTCTCGCTGGTCAAGAGGCGCAGCCACAAGGTGTGTCGAGCGTTCGGGTCGGGCGATTTGATCCGAGTGGATGCTGTGCAGATCGCGGCTTGTCGCAGCGAGTATCTGTAACTTACGCGCAGAGTGCGTCGGGTAGTCATGCCGAAGCGCGCAGAGTGCTTTGGTCAGGTTGTGGTCAGCTAGGAATTTTATCCTAGTCGTGGCAGAGCTCGCACGGCACGAGCTCAATTGTGTGCAACTTTGCCGATAGGAGAGCGCTCTCATGTATGGCAGAAGCGTTGGCTCATCCAGCCAGTTCACTACCGGTAACCAAACTGACGATTCGTCAGAAGCGGGAGATAGTCCACGGTTTGCGGAAACAGTTGCAGCAATGGAGCGAGGTGGGTCGTCGTCCGAACCAGCGGCGTCATACTCTCTCGTTTCCGAACCGCCCATCAGAGAGATCGACCGAGAGTCCTTCTTGCGCGGAGTTGTGAGATTCTTGCGCAATGATATCAGGCACATCAGCGAGAACCCAGAAGAGTACTCGGACTTCGTCTCCCAGAAGGCTGAGCGCGCAGCGACGGTTGCTGGAAGTTACGCCAACACCTACGATGATCCAAATAAGCCAGCACGATTTTACAGCTACCGGTTGGGCGACGAAATTGTCGGGCTTCTAAGAGCAGGAGGCCCGGCTCGGATTAAAGGAGACCATTTTCAGCAGCAGTTTGGGCGCAACGATATCACATCCGTGGTAGATCTTAGGGTGACTCATCCGCTTGTCGAGAACGCTGGCGATATCTTGCTAGAACATCAACTGCGAGAGGACGGGGACCATCCGCTGATCTTGTCGCGGCCAGCCCTAGCTGGCATGGAACCTCGTCTAGCAGACATGGGTTTTGTTCCCGTGGGTCGTAACCACTGGGTGCTTGATCCTCACCAACGCCCCGATGTGTGGACGAAGAACGAGAACGACGAGTGGCAGCGGGTAGGCAAGCCTACGAAGTATCTTTCCAAAGATGGGGGCAGTGATGTCGGTCCTCAGAGAAGCTACGAAACGGATTCGTCGGACGATGACCCTTCATTTTACTTGGAGCGCGCTCTTAGAGGGATGCACATGGAGTAAATTGGCTGCAATAGCAGCATCGGGCCTGAAATGACGGACATTTGACCGTTCTATCCCGAGCTCAACGGCTTGCTTCAAAGGGGCGCGCGCTTGCTGCGTCGCCCTCGCCGGCTGAAACGTCCGTTCAACAACCTTCTCCGAAGGCGCTTACGAAGCTGCGGTCGGATGCGCGATCCGAGGTGGCGTAACGGGGGCTCCCTACGGAGTGGCCACAACGAGCAGCAACGAGCAGCAACGACCAGCCACCGCGGGCAGCTGTCCGACAAATAGTGCAGAGGGCTTGGACCCGAAAGCTGCAGCTGCACGGCCTGCATGGAAACGGCAGCAAGGCCTAAATTATCGAACTGATTAGTCTGAATGATGCGGCGAAAAATTGGGCGAGCCAGCAAGGGCTGGCTTGCGCGTTGGATTACAACAGACACTATCAGACCGGCACTTGTACGGTTCTTGCAGGTTGATTGCACAGCGACAATGAAAAGCGTCTTGCAATCAATGGGCGATAAGTGAAGCCAAATCCCATCTACGCGATCTGCAGCTTTAACGACATTTCGAGCCGCCAGGCCAAGGGATTCCACCTGATGGTCGTCGACGATCACGGCAATCACCGGCCGTGGTCCATCATTGTGGTGCGCTGGGGCAAAAAGGTGCTTGGCTACGTCAATAAATGCCCGCACAACGACGTCAATTTGGACTGGGAGCGGAACGTATTCCTTGATCCATACGGTATCCGGCTGATGTGCGGCAAGCATGGTTCGACCTTCGAACTCGGCACCGGCCTGTGCGTCGAAGGTCCATGTCAAGGTAGAACGCTCACGCCGATCGCGTTGGCAGTTCTGGACGGTGATATCTGCGTCGTTGGTGTGCATCTTGTCGAAGACGATGCATCGGCCAACAAGTGAAGACGGCGCTCAGACCGGCCGATTCTCGTTGCGGTTTTTCACGGGCTCCATCCTCTTTAGCCCTTCGTCGTACGAGATCTCCTCATAGGACAGGTCGAGATCCTTTGCGGCATCGAGGAGGTAATCAAGCTTGCCGCCCGGATCGAGCTTCTTGATGTCGTCCTTGTTGAGCCCGACCAGGTCCATCATCTCCTTCCAAACCGTGGATTCATCGCACGGTAGGACGTGGAAGCTAATATCACCGAACTTCACTCGGTACTTCGCCAGTAAATCAATGTTGTTGCAGAAGATGAAGTAGCTGCCGGTTGGGCTTAAGGCGCCGTCAAGGACGCTCGCGACGTCAGCAAGATAGGCGAAGGAATGCAGATAGCCGGCCAGCACCGGAATAGTGCGTTCGCCGTCCTGTGCGATCGTCAACACCTGCTCAATCGAATAGTCTGGCGGCCGTTTCTCGTCCGCAACCTGAGTCTGGAATTTTAGTGCCACGTCGCCGCGAAAGCCGAACCGGCCCGGCTTGGTAGTCCCGCCTTTGAGTACGGCATTGAGCAGGCGGCCCTCCTTCTCAAGTCTGCCGAGTGCGGTGTTCTCGATTGCAGTCATTAAATTCTTCCTCGATCTAAACTCTTCCGACGCCTTGGCCGGTGCCAGATGCGATGCAAATTGCTTGCCGTCGCATGCATAGCGGCCTTCGCCGCAGCTTAGAAGAAAACGCGTAAGTGGCTGCTAACACTCAGGGAGCCTGTCGGGAACCCGACACCGGTTTCAACGCCAACAGGCGCAATCCAAAAAAGTGAGCATCATCAAGCGTCTGCGCGCTGGCACGTGGCTTGCCCTTAGCAGCTGGATCGAAGCTGATGAGGGAAAGCCGTGATCAACCTGACGGATAGCGCAGTGAACGCAATCAAGAGCGCGATTTCATCGTCGACCCATCCGACCGGCGGTCTGCGCGTCATGATCGAAGCGGGCGGCTGCAATGGATTCAAATACAAGATGGGTCTGGTCGAAGAACCGAAGCCTGACGACACCGTGATCGACTGCGATGGGCTGAAGGTGTTCGTCGATAACAAGAGCCGTGAGCATCTGATCGGCACGACCATCGATTTCGTGATGGCACTGGAGAGTTCTGGCTTTACGTTTCACAACCCGAACGCCACTGCGAACTGCTCATGCGGAAAATCGTTCAGCTGATGAAACAAATCGTTCAGCTGATGAGGAGGACATAGAAGCATGCCGGCCGAACCGAAACAACTGAGGCAATCGTCGCCCATTGCGACAGACCGAGAGCGTCGCATTCGCGGCGCCATCGAACGAGATTCGACCCAATCTGCGACGCGATGGTGGCGACTGTCACCTGATCGGGATCGATGGCGGCAGGGTCATGGTCAGGCTGTCCACTGCCCGCACGTTGCTGTAAGTTTTCGAACATGAGGAAAGGCATTCAGGCGCGGCTTGTCGAAAACTTGGCGAATTGGTGCGCCTGATCCCCGTCGCGGCTGCAGGCGAGGCAGTGGATTGAGCGAAATCGAATGCTGATTTACCTCGATAATAATGCAACGACTCGAACTGATCCATCCGTCGTGCAAGCCATGTTGCCTTTCTTCACCGAGCAATTCGGCAATGCCTCGTCCACGCATGCCTTTGGCAGCGAGGTCGCAGTCGCTGTGAGGCAGGCCCGGCGTAGCTTGCGTATCCTGCTAGGGAACGCATACGATCATGAAATCGTTTTCACCTCGGGAGGGACCGAGGGCAATAATGCCGCCATCCTCTCTGCGCTTGCGACACAGGAAGATCGCGACGAGATCGTCACCACCTCGGTAGAGCACTCCGCCGTTCTTGCGCTAACCGAGCAATTGGCGAGAACAGGAGTCAAGACGCACATCGTACCCGTAGATTCCCGCGGCCGGCTCGACATCGAGGCGTTTCGCTGCGCACTCGGGCCACGCACAGCGATTGCCTCGGTTATGTGGGCCAACAACGAGACAGGAACGATCTTTCCTGTGGAGCTTCTAGCCGAGTTGACTCGGGAGGCGGGCGCGCTGTTTCACACTGATGCGGTGCAGGCCATCGGTAAGGTGTGCGTGAACCTGAAGGACAGTGCGATCGACATGCTGTCGCTATCCGGGCACAAACTGCACGGCCCCAAGGGGATCGGCGCGCTATATTTGCGCAAAGGGACAGAATTCCGGCCGCTGATCTGCGGCGGATCACAGGAACGAGGGCGCCGAGGCGGGACTGAGAATATTCCCGGCATTGTCGGCCTGGGAAAAGCCGCCGAGCTTGCGGCGGAGCGGCTTGAACCCGAGCGCGATCGCATTGCCGCGTTGCGCGACCGTCTTGAGCAGGGAATCTTGAAGAATGGCGAGTGCGTTGTGCTCGGTGACACCAGCAATCGGTTGGCGAACACGGCCAATATTGCCTTCGACCATCTCGAAGGCGAAGCCATCGCCCACCATCTCGATCGGACGGGCATCGCTGTGTCGCTAGGATCAGCCTGCAGCTCCGGCTCCATGCAGCCATCGCATGTTCTGCGTGCCATGCAGCTGCCGCGGTGGCGGATGCACGGCGCCATTCGCTTTTCTCTGTCGCGTGAAACCTCCTTTGCGGAGGTCGATGAGGTGGTGTGCGCGGTGTCAGACATCGTGGCTCGCATGCGCGCCATCTCCCGCGTCACAGTCAGGGAGTAGATGTCGTGAAAATCATGATCCGCCGGTCTCCGGAGGGCCTGTCGATCTACGTGCCAAAAAAGGATCTCGAAGAGCCAATCGTAGAATCCGAGTACGAGACACTGTGGGGCGGCTGGATCAAAGTGGCTAATGGCTGGGTTCTCGATTTGCCCGAGATGGCGAGCGACACCCCGTTACCGATCACAATCAACGCTAAAAAACGGGGAGAGAACGGGGACGGTTCGTGAAGGCGCCTCCGCAGATCGAGTTCGTCGATAGGGCCGATGCAAAGGCGCTCGTGGACGTCGCTGCCGGCCTGAGGGCTTCGAGCATTGCTTCCAATCTCCGTCCTGGCCGCGCCGAATTGTCCAAGCCCGATTTGCCGACCACACCAGAGGCGTTTGCCGGCTTCTTCGCCAATAAGGTTCGCGTTGCCGCGGCCGGCTAGAGCCAAATGCCTAGGCGTCGGCAGCAAACGTCAACCCGCCGGGACGGCATCGATGACACAGGCCTTTGCTCGGCAGTCGAGCCGACGCTGGGGCGAAGTACAGGGTATCACCCGCGTCGGCATTGGCGAGAATCGCTGGCATCGCTTTTACGATGCGGTTGGCCAAGAGTCGCCGGTGCCATGGCCGGGAGCTGGGCGACGGTGCTGCACAGTCTGACACCGCTTGCGAATGGGCTCCCTTGCGCGCTTGAGATACTGCTCACCATTGGTGGCATTGGAAACCCCCGGATTCCCAGCTCATATCGGCATATTGTGAGAGCCCAACGCGAGAAAACCCGTTCAGATGGAGTTCTGGCGAGCTGCGTGAGAATGAACGCGCAAGCCATGGAGCTCTGCGTGAGAATAATGACGTATCTGTCGCATCGCTAACAAGCGCATCATTGCTGTTCTTCTATGCGCCAGCGACGATCGCTTCCGCTAACTCGTTGGCGCATGGCTGCAATTTCATCGTCTCCGCCATGGCATGCAAGTTGCTACCCAGAGTCTTGAGGCTCGCTCACGGATGGTCCTGGGTGGTCGATGATGCCTGCAGGGAAAAACGAAAATGAACGCGGTCGTCGAACGCGGAAAACATGTCAAAGCTGGAGTGGATAGCGGCACGATTATGCGGTCCGCCGGCTGCCGCGCTTCTGCCAAGACCGGGCAGGCGAGCTGCGGCTCGCAGGCAGGTCAACGCGATCTGCCGTCCGAAATTTGGGAAAAGGTCAAGGACCATCCCTGCTACAGCGAAGAAGCGCATCATCATTACGCCCGCATGCATGTTGCGGTCGCGCCTGCCTGCAACATCCAGTGCAATTACTGCAACCGAAAATACGACTGCGCTAATGAATCGCGTCCGGGCGTGGTGAGCGAGAAGCTCACTCCTGAGCAGGCGGTAAGAAAAGTGCTCGCGGTCGCGACTAGAATTCCGCAGATGACAGTGCTTGGCATCGCTGGTCCCGGCGATCCCCTCGCCAATCCAGTAAAGACGTTCAAGACGTTCGAGCTGGTCGCCAAGGCCGCCCCCGACATCAAACTGTGCCTGTCAACCAACGGATTGGCTCTGCCAGACCATATTGATACCATCGCCAGGTCCAAAATTGACCACGTCACCGTCACCATCAACATGGTCGATCCCGAAATCGGCGCCAAGATCTATCCGTGGATCTTCTTCAACCACAAGCGCTACACCGGCATCGACGCGGCAAAGATACTGACCGATCGCCAGCTGCAGGGCCTCGAGATGCTTAGCGAACGGGGTATCCTGTGCAAGGTCAATTCGGTGATGATTCCAAACATCAACGACGACCACCTCGTCGAGGTCAACAAGGCGGTTAAGTCGCGCGGTGCCTTCCTTCACAATATCATGCCCCTGATCTCCGCGCCCGAGCACGGCACAGTATTTGGCCTCAACGGTCAGCGCGGACCGACGGCGCAGGAGTTGAAGGCGCTGCAAGATGCTTGCGAAGGAGAGATAAAAATGATGCGGCATTGCCGCCAGTGCCGCGCCGATGCGGTTGGGCTACTCGGGGAAGATCGCAGCGCAGAGTTCACCACGGATCAGGTCATGAGAATGGACGTCCAATATGATTTGGAGATGCGCGAGGCATATCAGGGCAGGGTAGAGGATGAGCGTGCCGCCAAAGTAGCGGCCGCTCAAAAGGAGCTTGCGGAATTTGCCGGAGAGATGAGCGCGATTACTCTTCTAGTGGCCGTCGCAACCAAGGGCTCGGGGTTGATCAACGAGCACTTTGGGCATGCAAAGGAATTCCAGGTTTACGAACTTTCCACATCCGGTGCCAAATTCGTCGGGCACCGCCGTGTGGACGTTTATTGCCAGGGCGGTTATGGCGAGGAGGACAGGCTTTCCGCCATCATGCGCGGCATCCATGACTGCCACGCGGTCTTCGTGTCTAAGATCGGCGGCTGCCCGAAAAGCAATCTGATCAAGGCGGGGATCGAGCCGGTCGATCAATACGCCCATGAGTTCATTGAGAAGTCGGCGATCGCCTGGTTCAAATCCTATCTGGACAAGGTGAAGCGCGGGGAGTTCCAGCACGTGCGGCGAGGAGGCGCCGCGCTCCCGCAAGGATCTCTGATCTCTGCAGCGTAAGGGGAAATATGTGCCATTTAAGATCATCGCCTCGCAGTGTACGAGCTGCTCAGCCTGCGAACCCCTATGCCCGAACGTTGCTATCTCGGAAAAGGGAGGAAGCTTTGTCATTGAAGCGGCGAAATGCACTGAATGTGTTGGCCATTTCGACGAGCCGCAATGTGTCGCCGCCTGTCCAGTCGACAATACCTGCGTGGTTGACACATCCGTGCCTCGCTAGCAGGCGCCAGCCTAAAGCGTGAACCCCATCGGCATGCGACCAGTAGTGCTGGAAAGCATTGTAAGCTTCGTGCTGCGCGTTGGCGCCGGCATAGACGACGTTCGGTCCTCCATCACGCACGAGGACCGTGCTGGATTGCCCTCCGGCGTGCTGTTGCTGGTCGGCAGCACGTTCCTGGTGGGCATTTCATTCCGCGCGGCGATCCGAAGGCGCTTCGCGATGACGCAGGAGGATAACGTGATCCAGGATCTCGCCTGGGCGAGGCGGCCCGCGCATCTCTGAAGGAGCGATCCATGAGGCGCGGCACATGAACAGCATCGTTCGCGACAGCGACGTCGTCGAGCTCAGCGATCCGCCTGTCTTCAGCTTTGGCCAAAAGGTGCGAGCCAATCGCACCATCCGCAATGATGGCACCTATCGAGGCAAGGAGATTGGCGACGTGTTAGTGAAGAAGGGAGAGGTGGGTTACGTCGTCTCGATCGGCACATTCCTGCAGCAATTCTACATCTACGGCGTCGAATATCTGGAAAGCGGTTATCGCGTTGGCATGAAACGCAAGGAACTAGAGCCGGCGGACGCCTGCGAGGAGGTCGATGATCTGCCATTGCCGGAGGAGTCATGACGCAGCGCGGCTCTCCGAAATATCGGCGGGGACAGCGGGTCAAGACCGCAGTCGACCTTATCAACGACGACTCATTTCCCGATACGAAGCCCGATGGAGTCTTGCTCGCCGCCGGAGCGATCGGTGAGATCATCAACGTCGCGATCCATACGGAAGCGAACGTGCCGATCTACATTGTCGATTTCGGTGATCAGCTGCTCATCGGCTGTCTTGAAGAAGAAATTACAGTGCTTTGAATGGAGGCTTTCGCCATGAATGCTGCGCTGATGAGAAAGGCAAAGGCCGGGCTGGTGCCTCACCCCAACGAGCTCGATCGCAAGCGGATCGAGCACGGCTTAAGCTCGCGCAAACGCTATCTCTACGTCTCGCCCTACGTGACGCCGGTGAGGGGCGGCTACCTCGTCGAGAGTCCCTGTTGCTCGCGCAACATCGCCAAGGATGGCGCTCTCATCGATGTCGCGCTGCTTCTTTATGATGGCGTGAGCGGGATCTGGAAGCTGTTTCGTAAGAATCATGCGCGAGGAATCTGGGAATTTTACAGCCTTTACCATCGGTTGACCTCTGCAATCGACGAGTTGAATGCGGATCCGGAGCGTCTGTTCTGGCAATGACGAACCGTCTTTGACGAGTCAGAGGAACCACGATCGCGCTTACCGCGGAGGAATTGATCGAAGTCGAGCGGCTGGCAGCTTGCTTGGGCGCGGCTTTATGCCTCGGATTTGGCGAATCCGCCGTTCCGGCAGTATGCGCGTTTTCGACCTTCATCTGGTCGAGTCGATGGATCGGATCGCTGCGTGCGGATTACGGCCAATCCGATACGGGCGATCGAGATCGTGTTGGCCGAAAGGAATTTTGGGCGGTGAGCACTCAGCCAGCAGAGTATCGGCTTGATGTGCGCACACTGTGGAGGAGAATACATTATTCATTCCACTGTCCGATCCCGATATCACCGCCGCCGAGCTCTCGGCGTGGAGACGCTGCTGTGTTCGCAGCAATTCTCCAGCGGGCGGATGCACTCGACTTAACCCCGCAAGAGAAAGCTCCAGGCGAGCGCGAAGAAGGACTGATCGATAGTAGAGGAGGCGCCGGGTCCAGGCCGCGGCTAGAGGCCCACGCGCCAAGGTGCAGGAAACCAAGCACATCACAGTTGAGATTCTCGGTGACCACTCAAGATCATTAGAGTTAGCAAAAATAGGGGATCGCTATGAACTCGCAACAAGTCATCATCCACGTCCGCTTCGCTCCCAACGGGAGGGTGATCCAAATCAGCGAGCGTCCGGCGAAGCTCACGCCGAACCAGTGGTTTGATGTCCTCAACGCCCATGCCAGCTCGGCGTTTCGGCCGCTCGCTCGTGGCCGTGGGATTTTTCAGCTGACCCGGGCTGCGATTGAAGCCTTCAAGCAGCAAACTGGGAGGCCGGGATGAGCGAACCTATACGTGATGAGCGGTCGCACCGAGGTTTTTGTCGTCTGCCAGGGCGATGCCATCGAGCGGAGTGGGGCAATGAGCTTTAGCCTGTCGCAGATTGATGATAGGGGCGAGCGCCGGCCGTTTTATTGTGGTGCGCACCTTCGGCAATGACTATTTTGGTTACGTCAATCGTTGTCCGCATGAGAGTGTCTGGCTGAACATCGGCTGCGGTGCGTGTTTCTCGGCGGACCGTTCCTTTCTCCGCTGCGGCTGGCACGGTGCAAGATTCGAGATCGAAACTGGGGTGTGCATCGACGGCCCCTGAGATGGACAATCGCTTGACCCGGTAGCGCTCGCCGTGATCGAAGGTGATGTTTGCCTGTGCGGCGTCAAGCTGCTCAAGGACGATCGGTTTGCCGACCCCTTCGGAGACAGCGACGAAACCATGGATATCACGATCCACCCGGACTAACGGGCCTAGCGCTTTATTGTGCTCGAGCTGCCTGAGGCGCTTTGCCCTCGAATGAGGCCATTGTGCTCGTGAGCGCTGTTAGATGCGTGTCACAGCCTTTAACCTCCGTAGCACCAAAGAGCTGCTCCTGCGCTGGCTCGCCAAATCGAGCCGGCAGGCGGGACATGCTTGCTACCGCCGCTGATATGTTTGAGCGGGAAATGCCCCCGGCGGCTGGAAGTTCGCCGAGGGCATCGTCTGGGCTTGGAGATGGCGGGACCCAGACTGACAGGATCGTCTGGGGATGAGGAACGACGATCCTGTGTCAGAAGGCCGGCCGGTACAGCTGGCTTTATTGCCTGCGTTGCAACTGGCGTGCCAAACGTCGGTTCGTGGGACGCTCTTAGCGAATGGCGTCACCATCGTCAGTTAGGGCTCGTTAGGAGCAAATGCATTAATGGGCCGTGCTCGTTGTTTCGCACTTTCCACTGCACGCTCGTCTTGACGCGTATCGTGTGAAGCGTGGTCCCAATCGCGGGCCGCTGTGTTGCGGGTCTAGCATTGATTGCGACCGGCTTGGTCTGCTGCCGCAAATGTGGCTCGGCGACTCTCGGGACAGACGGCATCTGTTGAGCAAACGACAGGTAGGCAGCGGCCGAACGCAGCGTCTAGCTTCAGGGCGAAAAAGATGCTGTGACCCGCGCCGGTCAATGCGGTCAGCAATGGCAGAACACGTGATCGATTCACCACACCATCTTCGAGCTTCTCGCTAGACTGCTCGACGGTCATGAAGATCACTGCTCGTTCCAAGATATGATAGCGCAAGAGCTAGATAGAGTAGCCGAGCTTCAAGGTTATTCTGCGCACGGAAGGTTGAAGCGGGAGGTCAAACGCTATGCGAGGTTTGTCGTGTCCGAAACAGAAGCGAACGACATTGTCGCAACCTTCGCAACAATTGTGAGTCGCGCAAAGCAAGGGATCGTTGCAGAAAACGAAAGTTACGCATCTGGTGCGCAACTTGCTTTGGAGAAGTTGGACAGTGATGCCGGAGCGGAAAGACCGGAATGAGGGCAGAAGAGGTTGGAACTGATCAAGGGGGTTCCTCTGGTCGCGAGAATATCTATCACTGATCTAGCGACGACAATCACGATGGCGCCCACCCATTTCGTCTGCTTTCTCAAGCGCGAGTGGAAATGTTAGCATCGATTGGTTGATGCGCTGTTAGAATTGTGGGGGCGATGTGCTCGCAATCCAGGCTCTTTTCAGATGAAGCCCATTGACTCAGGAGAGGCAGGCGCATGAACTCAGAAACCGAATTCGAGATTCCTCAGCTTTATAGGCATCATGTCTTTGCCTGCAACACGCAGCGTCCGCCAACTCATCCGCACGGCAGCTGTGGCGCCTCCGGCGCGCAAGCCCTATGGGATCGGATGGCTAAGGCGATCGAAGCGCAAGGTCTCAACGATATTGGCTTCACGATGGCAGGCTGCCTTGGCTTTTGTAACTCTGGTCCCTTGATGGTCGTCTATCCCGATGGAGTGTGGTACCGCGCGACCACGCCTGAGGATGTTGACGAAATCGTAAACTACCACCTCAAGCAGGGCAAACGTGTCGACCGCCTTGTGATGGTGCTGAAGCGAAGCTAGAGGCGTCGATTAGCTGCCACTTGCCCGGGCTAACAAGCATCGACGGCCTGTCCGACGATGAGCTGGCGGCTCGGAACTCAGATCGTCTGAGGGTTGAGCGTAGCCATCACGCTTCGGATGTGAGAACAGCAAGTCATTCAAGTTGCCGCCGCGTGCCGCCATTCTTCTCCCGCGTAATCTGCAAATGGCGCCTTTGCAACGCGCGACCAGTAAGAATATGAACATATGCTGGGTCGATCTGGTCGTGTACGGTCACTCCATACTGCACGATCCGTAGCTCAGAGAGCAGCGCTGCGAATAGCTCTCCGCATCTCGCGAGATGACGCATTCTTGACGCGTCATCTCGTTCTGCTTGCACTGCGGTAAGGCTAGGGGACGCGCTCGATGAGATCGCCGCGTCTCCCTTCATCAAACGGACTCCCCGTTTTGATCCTGTTCTAGCGCTAGAACTTGTATGTGACGCCGCCGCTGACGAGCCATGGGTCGATGTTGGCACGCCCGGTGACGGCAATCGCATTGTTTACGATCGCGGAGTACTCTGGCCGCAGCCACAGCTTCTTCACGTCAAAGTTGAGGCCCCAGTTACGATCAAGCATGTAATCGAAACCGAATTGGACCGCCGCGCCGAACTGGTTGCTGATGCGCAAATCCGTCACTGCAAGACCGGCGAGAGACGTATTGGCTGCCGATTGATTGAAGAATGCGGTGTAGTTGATGCCCGCGCCGATATAGGGCTTGAGCGCGCCGAAATCGGTGAAGTGATATTGCAGGGTCAGTGTTGGCGGCAACAGCCAGGCTTTGCCGATATCGAGGCCAGTGAGCGCGCCATTGCCGCTGATGTGATGGCTGGTCACGCCGAGAATGAGTTCGGCGGCAACGTTCTTTGTGAAGAAGTAGGTGATGTCGAGCTCGGGTATGGCTTGATCGCTGATTGATAGCCCAGAAGTTGGTGAGGACAGCGAGGGCGCCCCGGCGACGTTGACCGTGCCGCCTGCGGTATCCGGCAAAACGCCAAGCACGCGCAGGCGGATCATCCATGGATTAGAGGGTTCAATCGGAGGCGCTTTATAGTAGATCGGCGCCCGAGCCAGATCCGCAGCCTGTACCGGGATGCTGGCCAACGAGGTCGCTAAGGCGAGCAGCGATGCTATCGTCGTAACTGTCCTTGTTCTCATCGAATTCTCCATTCCAAAGTCCGCGCGAAGAGCCGCGCGAGATCTCTGTCACACAGGGCGGGTGAGGGAGGATTTGACGTCGATCAAAATGGGAGCGGCCATAAGGCAATTATGTCGCTAAGTTGCTTAAGGATCACGCCCGCGAAGGGTGGTGGTCTGTTCTCATTCTTATTCAGTTCAAGAGAGACAGATCTCTTCAAAAAACCACGTCTCTGATCGCTGCTCTGATCCAACCCAGGCCGCGGAGTTCATTCGTGATAAAGGGGCGTAACTGCTGCGGCCTCTCACCCACTGGAACGGTGAGAAGAACGGGATTCGAGCGTAGTATACGGATGCCCGTTACAGAGCAGTCACTCGCGCAGGCCCGTGTCAGCGAAGGCCTCGTCGCCTATTTCCCGCGTAGGTCGGTAGGTGGAAACGTCATCTTTGCCTCGCTTGATGTGCTGGAGGTACGGTCCGCTGTTTTCTCACGTCTGCGGGCAACGCGTGCGGTTTGCGTCGTGTAAGCATCCCTCCAGATCATCTTGCGACGTGCGGCCAAGCAGGGACAGCAAGGGCTCATGTCCAGCACATCGTGCCCCGCCTACATCGATCAGCGGTCGTCGTATCAGGAGCGGATCGCCCACCATCAATGTGAGTGCGCTTGCCGCGTCGATAGTATCTGGATTGACTTCGCCTGACTTAATACGGGGCGCAGCTCGGTTGAACCAGAAGTCGACGGGCATGTTGCCGAAGAAGCCGCGCAAATCCTCCGTATCCCATGGCTGTTTCAAGATGTCTCGGGCGATCACGTCGTGGCCGGCGGACTTCAGCGCTCGAATCTGACGCGCGTTGGTGGCGCAGCCGGGCTTCTGATAAAAGATGATTGTCGCCATGACATACCTATGTAGGTGTGTTGAGCTGAACGATTGGCATGGGGGTGCTACTCTCGAGAGTTGATCCGAGTTTATAGCCGATCATCTCAAATGCGGGCGGGCCAAGCGCCGTACCGTATATGCAACTCTTGCCGCTGGTGCGCCAGGTTTCCAGTCCGAGCGGCATATTCAGTGTCCTCAAGCCGGAGCAAGTTCCGTTCCGCACCTGAAGCCATCGGAACAGGTCACGCTAAATCTGCTTTTCGCGTTGATGGTTGTGGTCGTTGTTAGTTTTCTGACAGCCACGCAGATCGAAAACGCCCAGAGCCTCACTCACCGGCCGCCTGTTTTAGAAACGTAATCAGAAGCTTAGGAAGCACGGGCAAGCGTTGGCACGGCGGTTGCTGATAAGCGGCAGCAACACTGAGCGAGGGCTGAGTGCACGTCGACGCGTAAGACGAGCGATGCGCTCCTTCCCTTGAACCCGTGTGCCCCGTTTCTGAGAGAGAAACAAGTTTGCGTGCAAGAAGCGCGAAACGTTTGGTAAATCGGTTGATGGAGAGCAACATGTCTTCACTGAGACAAATCGCGTTCTACGGAAAGGGCGGCATCGGCAAGTCGACCACTTCGCAGAACACGCTGGCGGCGCTGGCCGAGATGGGTCAGAAAATTCTGATTGTAGGGTGCGACCCAAAAGCGGACTCGACCCGTCTGATTCTGCACGCTAAGGCGCAAGACACGATTTTGAGCCTTGCGGCGAACGCCGGCAGCGTGGAGGACCTCGAGCTCGAGGACGTAATGAAGATCGGCTACAAGGACATTCGCTGCGTGGAGTCCGGCGGTCCTGAGCCGGGTGTCGGCTGCGCCGGCCGCGGCGTCATCACCTCGATCAATTTCCTGGAGGAGAACGGCGCCTACGAAAACATTGACTATGTTTCATACGACGTGCTCGGTGACGTCGTCTGCGGTGGCTTTGCGATGCCAATCCGCGAGAACAAGGCACAGGAAATCTACATCGTGATGTCAGGTGAAATGATGGCGATGTATGCCGCGAACAACATTTCCAAGGGCATCCTGAAATACGCGAACTCTGGCGGCGTTCGGCTGGGCGGTCTGATCTGCAACGAGCGGCAGACCGACAAGGAGCTAGAACTGGCGGAAGCGTTGGCCAAGAAGCTAGGGACTCAGCTGATCTACTTCGTGCCGCGCGACAACGTGGTGCAGCATGCCGAGCTACGCCGCATGACGGTGCTCGAGTATGCACCCGATTCCAAGCAGGCCGATCACTATCGCAATCTTGCGACCAAGGTTCACAACAATGGCGGCAAAGGCATTATCCCGACCCCAATCTCTATGGACGAACTCGAGGACATGCTGATGGAGCATGGCATTATGAAGCCCGTGGACGAATCCATCATCGGCAAGACCGCCGCCGAGCTGGCGGTCTCGTAAAAGTCGCGAGTCGCGGCCTTGTGAAAGCGCGCGACGGATGCCGGTCTCCCCCCGTCGATCCCGGGAGGCCGGCATTCTACCGATCGACCCTGATCAAAAATATGCGGCAGCGCAAATCTGACTACTGTGGAAACCCAAAAAAATCATGTCCGAAGCGCACTTCCTCCCGTTGATGGCTGCTTGCGCCATTGATGCGAGCAGCCAGGTGCATAGGGGAATTGCAACCTACCGCCTGCTCACCGGTGTGCCTCCTGCAGACGCCGACATTGCCCTTGAGAGCAATCTCGATCGCCATGTCCTGGCGTCGATCCTGGCGGCTGCCACAATGGATGGTGGCTTCCTTCCCGAAAAGGCTGGCCTGTCCGGCCTTGAACTGGCGGCCTTGCTGGAGCAGTACTTTCCTGCGCTTGAGATTAAGCTCGCGGAGCAGCTCTCGGCTTTCAAGTGCGAAGAGGACGACGAGATCGCAATGCTGCGCGATCTCTTGCTCAATCAACGCTCGACGGAAGGAAATATCGGGCGCTGGCTGGCTGCGATGATCGCGCGCCGTGCCATTGAACCAGACCACCTGTGGGAAGCTCTCGGCTTGCGCAATCGTGGCGAACTATCTCGTCTGCTGAGCCGCCATTTCGCGCCGCTCGCCGCGCGCAATGTCAACAATATGCGCTGGAAGCGCTTCTTCTACCGCATGCTTTGCGAAAATGAAGGCCTTGTGATGTGCACGACACCCGTGTGCAATCAATGTCAGGACTTCAATCTCTGCTTCGGCGAAGAAAGCGGTGAGAGCCGGATGGCCGAGCGCCGGCGCGACTTTCTGTTGCAGGCCGCTCGGCCGTTCGTTGCCGGCGACTGGCCATCCGAACTGCCACAAGGCTCCGCTATCGCTCCGTCATCCGAGAGAGACTCGCCGGAGGTAAGCCGCGTGCGAGAGTGAGGACGCGGTTGATGCGGTTTCGATGCGAGCGAGTGACCATGTATGCAAGGCGGCGGCGGGCCCCAAGCACTCCGCGACAATTCTCACATCCTGGCGCGCGACAATTGCATTAACGTTTGAATTCGGCGCAGCAACAGGCAAGCCATCCGCTTCACGAGCCTGTCGCATTTGCAACAATCTGTATGCTGAAGAAAGTCGAGGACGGAAGCGGTAGATTTCCCAACGGGTTGCCTGGGACGGCGGGCTGGCATGCTGGTTGCTGAAGCGTCGTAGGTCAAACTATGAGGAGCTCTCGCGTGATTGCCGCCAGCACCGCCGCCAAAACGTCTTGGTCCGACCAAGTGCGCGCCAAGCCCACCGTGCTCAACGACACGACATTGCGCGACGGCGAGCAGGCACCTGGCGTTGCGTTCACCACAGAGGAAAAGCTGGCAATCGCGCAGGCGCTGGCGCGGGCCGGGGTCACGGAGATCGAGGCTGGAACGCCGGCAATGGGAAACGACGAGATCGAGGCCATTCGCGCCATTGTCGAAGCAGATCTTCCGCTGACCACCATAGGCTGGTGCCGAATGCGCGAGTCCGATGTCGACGCGGCGATTGAAGCAAAGGTATCCATGATCAATTTGTCGATCCCGACCTCCGATGTCCAGATCGCGGCCAAGCTAGGTTGTCCTCGCGACCAGGCGCTGGAGCGGGTGAAGCGAGTGGTAGGATGTGCCTGTGAGCGCGGCCTTGAGGTCGCCGTCGGTGGTGAGGATGCCTCCCGCGCCGACATCGATTTTCTGATCAGGCTGATGGCAATTGCAAAAGCCGCGGGCGCGCGTCGCTTTCGTATTGCGGATACGCTAAGCGTGCTCGATCCTGACGCAACCTACGCGCTGGTCAGGAATTTGCGTGCGTCCACCGATCTCGAACTCGAATTTCACGGTCACGATGATCTCGGGCTCGCAACCGCCAACACGCTCTCCGCCATCAAGGCTGGCGCGAGCCACGCCTCAGTGACCGTCATGGGGCTGGGCGAGCGGGCCGGAAATGCACCGCTCGAGGAAATCGCGGTCGCACTCAAGCAGCTCTACGGGGGGGAGACCGGCATCATACTGCCGGAGCTCGAACACGTTGCCGCGGTGGTAGCAGCCGCGGCCGCACGTGCTATTCCTACGAACAAAGCGATTGTCGGAGAGCATGTATTTACGCACGAATCAGGCATTCATGTCGCTGCCCTTTTGAAGGATCAACGCACCTATCAATCGCTCGATCCCGCTTTGCTTGGTCGCTGCAACCGTTTTGTGATCGGCAAGCATTCCGGAGTTGCGGCGATCAGCGCGTTACTCGATGAACTGCAGCTCGACGCCAGCGCGGATCAAGTCAGACAGATCCTGTTGCAAGTCCGCAAATATGCTATCGAGCACAAGCTGCCGGTCGAGCGTGAAACCATCGCGGCGATCTGGCACGACGTGTGCGGATGCCTGGCATCGCGCCCCGCGTGAAAAGCCGTGTCCAGCGTTTGCGTCGACCATTCGCAACCGGCTGCGCCGCAAGGATGGTGTCCGATGTCGCTGATGGGCGAACGGCGTCCAACTGGCGAGCGTCAGCTCCGATCGCGGTTTGGCCATTAATCTCGGAACTTCATCGGGACTGACTATGTCATCGACGGACCTGCCGATCTGGGCCGGGAAGTTGAGGGCATGGCTTTCCGCAGTCACGCTATGGCGATGCGCACCAGCTGTGCAAGGCACGACGGCAGCACTCAACAGGCGCCAGGCCATCTCATTGGCCGTCCAGAGCTAATCCGAAGGAGAATTTTTGATGATAAACTCATCCCCCGCAGCCGGTATCCTGGATCGGCTCAGCAAGGCCTCATCGGCAGAGGATTTCTTTTCGCTGCTTGGCGTCGATTACGACCCTAAAATCGTGAACGTCGCGCGCCTTCACATCTTAAAACGCATGGGACAGTATTTTGCCAAAGAACAATTTACTGGTGCCGCAGAGCCGGAAATCAGAGCTCGGTGCAAGGCGATGCTCGAGCAGGCCTATGCCGATTTCGTGGCATCGACACCGATCGACCAGCGAGTGTTCAAGGTTTTGAAGGATGCCGTCGCAGACCCTAACAAGCCCGCGGCCTTCGTCCCGTTGAGCGAGCTGAAGTGATCTCGCGCTCCACTGCAAGCAAGGTTTGTCCGTCGGGGCGCCGTGGCAGCCCGATGTGGGGCTTTCGTTTCATCTGGGTCAACTCTCTGCGGCCGTGACCCGAGCGGTGCCTGTCGTATTCCCGACCCATGTGTGGACCGGTCGTGTCTACGGTACAGCGGCCATTTCAAGTGTCTGCCAAACCGGTACGTTTGACCGACCTTCAGTGGTTTTTGCAACTGGTACGACACTTGCTGTTGTGCTGCCAATCCGATCATCGATGCCGACAGATGGTAGTCGTCCGAGATGAGATTGAAGAAAGACCAAATGATGCTGCTTTTAGTGCCTGCCGAGCGCTTCACCATCATCTCGTGGCCTACGATCGCTTGGTCGGTTCGAAACGGTGTTTGATGCGACCGAAGCTGTGTGTCGACGGTGAGATGGTGGTCAATGGATAAGTTGCCTCTTCGCGCTACACCTGCAGAGGGTGTGCACAGCATCGTGCGCATCAAATCGATCCCTGATTCCGCTCAGATTCGTATCCATTCTATGGCGGATAGCAACATGCGTCAGGGAGAGGGCCAGCGTCGGCCAATGGGGGTCTTCGATGCTGGAGGCTCGCCATGGATTGGGTGACAGGTGCGTGGCCGGGATTGCCCTCGTTGTCACCGTCAATGCGGAGCCGCTGGGCCGAAAGTGAGGCGCAGGTATTGCGCAGCGAACGGACTTACCAACTCAGGCATGGAAGCGACCGGTCAGAGCCCGCGGCGCCCTGGCCGCTGCGGTGGCGCTTGTCGAACCTGGCGCGCAAGCGCCCAGTTTGGAGGACCTCTCCAAATCCGGCCGGACCGGTACGTCTGTCGCGACGGCGCCTCTTGTTGTGCGGCCGATCGGACCAAGCAGACGGGGCAGAGCAGCCGGCCCCTTGCTGACCAAAAGTGATCCTCAGTCACGAAGCTTAAAAGTAAACCTGTGGCGCTGGCGCGCCTATCTTTGAGGGGAATTTAGAGTATGAGCAATGCCACCAGAACGGCCATGCCTGCGGGGACCGGCCGCGCAGCATCCAAAAAAGAACTGCCGGAGCACTTTAAGGCGTACAAGCACGTCTGGGTCTTTGTCGAGTTGGAGCGCGGCCAGGTGCATCCGGTTTCCTGGGAGCTCATGGGAGCGGGGCGCAAGCTTGCTGACAGGCTAAAGGTAAATCTTGCCGCTGTCGTTATCGGTCCAGAGGGGCAGCACACACGTAACGCCGCGCTTGACGCCTTTTGCTATGGCGCCGATCTGGCTTATATCGTGAGCGACAATGTTTTGTCGGATTACCGCAACGAATCCTATACCAAGGCGCTAACCGAACTCGTCAACACCTACAAGCCCGAGATCCTGCTGTTGGGGGCGACCACGCTCGGTCGTGATCTCGCAGGTTCCGTGGCGACGACTCTGTCGACGGGACTCACTGCCGACTGCACGGCGCTGGACGTCGACGCCGATGGTTCGCTCGCGGCCACGCGTCCGACCTTTGGCGGCTCGCTGCTCTGCACGATCTATACCTTGAACTATCGTCCCCAGATGGCAACCGTCCGCCCGCGAGTCATGCCGATGCCTGAGCGCGTCGTACGCGATGCCGCTCGTATCATCGTCCATCCGCTCGGACTTCTCGAAGATGATATTGTCACAAAAGTATTGTCGTTCCTACCCGACCGCGATGCAGAAACCTCCAATCTGGCCTATGCCGATGTCGTGGTTGCGGGCGGCCTGGGACTGGGATCGCCTGAGAACTTTCAGCTGGTGCGCGAGCTCGCAACTCTGCTTGGCGCTGAATATGGCTGCTCGCGTCCTCTGGTACAAAAAGGGTGGGTTACGTCTGACCGGCAAATCGGCCAGACGGGCAAAACCATCCGGCCAAAGCTCTATATCGCCGCCGGCATTTCCGGCGCGATCCAGCACCGGGTTGGCGTGGAGGGCGCTGATCTGATCGTCGCCGTCAACACTGATAAGAACGCTCCGATCTTCGACTTCGCCCATCTCGCGATCGTCAGTGACGCCATCCAATTGCTACCGGCGCTGACCTCCGCATTTCGCGCCCGGCTTTTGCCGAATTCGCGGGCCCGGATCGCGGTCTAGAGGAGATGAAGATGATTGAAGAGAGATTCGATGCGATCGTGGTCGGAGCGGGTATGGCCGGCAACGCGGCGGCATTGACTATGGCCAAACGCGGCATGAAGGTGCTGCAGCTCGAGCGGGGCGAATATCCAGGATCGAAGAATGTGCAGGGCGCCATCCTTTATGCCGACATGATGGAAAAGCTGATCCCCGAGTTTCGAGAGGAGGCGCCGCTCGAGCGTCATCTGATTGAGCAGCGGTTCTGGATCATGGACGATCGCTCCCATGTCGGCATGCATTACCGTTCAGACGACTTCAATGAGGAACGGCCGAATCGATACACGATTATACGCGCCCAGTTTGACAAATGGTTCTCTTCCAAGGTGCGGGAGGCCGGCGCGACCGTGCTGTGCGAGACGACCGTCACTGACCTCGTACGGGACGAGCGTGAAAGGATCGTCGGCGTTCGTACAGATCGCCGCGACGGCGAAATACATGCCGATGTCGTCGTGCTGGCCGAGGGGGTCAATGGCCTGCTCGGGACGCGCGCGGGCCTGCGCGCGCGGCCGACACCCGATAACGTTGCGCTCGCGGTGAAGGAGATGCACTTCTTGCCTCGCGAGACTATCGAAGCGCGCTTCAATCTCAAGGGCGATGAAGGCGTCGTGATCGAGGCGGCCGGTACCATTTCCCGCGGCATGACGGGTATGGGTTTCATCTATGCCAACAAAGAGTGCATTTCGCTCGGCATCGGTTGTCTCGTCGCCGACTTCCAGCGCACGGGCCAGACACCCTACGGCCTGCTCGATCAATTCAAGAGCCATCCCTCTGTGGCGCCCCTGATAGCAGGGTCCGAAGTCAAGGAGTATTCGGCTCATCTCATTCCTGAAGGCGGGTACAAGTCGATCCCGCAGCTTTATGGGGAAGGCTGGGTGGTGGTGGGCGATGCGGCCCAACTTAACAATGCCATTCATCGTGAGGGCTCCAATCTCGCGATGACTTCCGGGCGCATCGCCGCAGAAGCAATAGGTCTGGTGAAGTCGCGCGGCGAGCCGATGACTGCAACAAATCTGTCGATCTACAAGAAGATGCTAGACGACTCCTTCGTCATCAAAGATCTAAAGAAGTACAAGGATTTGCCGCCCCTAATGCATACACAGTCACAAAACTTTTTTCTCACCTATCCGCAGCTCATCTCCAAGGCGATGCAAAACTTTGTGCGCGTCGATGGTACGCCCAAGGCTGAGAAGGAGAAGGCGACCCTGAAATCCTTTGTCAAGGCGCGGTCATGGACAGGTCTGTTTGGCGATGCTTGTCGTTTTGCTCGGGCCTGGCGTTGACCGCGACAGTATGAAGCTCAACAATGGAAGATCAATGCATGAATGCCGAACCCCCAGTGCGCGTCGAGGACAAGCTGTATTACAACCGCTATCTTGTCGATATCGGTAACCCTCACGTCAAGGTCCGTGCGCACACCACGCCATCGCCGCAGCTACTTGCACTCCTGAAAGCCTGCCCCGCGCGATGCTATGAGCTCAACGACGACGGCCAGGTCGAGATAACAGTTGACGGCTGCATCGAGTGCGGCACCTGCCGCGTGATCGCCGAGCCCACCGGCGACATCCAATGGACCCATCCGCGCGGTGGATATGGAGTGCTGTTCAAGTTTGGATGATGGTGGAATTAAGGGCGGTGGTGCGGCCGGCGTTAGGCGATAGGGTCTCACCGCATCTGTGGCGCCTCCCTTGCACGGCTCCTGGAACTCGAGCAAGCCACTCTTTCGTGGGGACGCTGCGCAAGACATGAATTGCAGAGTGGTTGTGGCGTCACTGAATGGCGCCACAACCAGCGATTGGATGCTAGAGGAAGGATCAACCCCTCGCCTGAGAGGGGTTGGGCCCAGCGGCCTCGATTGCGATCGCCACTGACTGCATGATCGCGGCAAAGCGCACGGCAGTCTGGATCGCTTCGGAATTGACGCCCGCGGCTCTCAGTGTCTTCTCATGGGCATCGAGGCAGGCACCGCAGCCGTTTATGGCGGAGACGGCAAGCGACCACAGCTCAAAGTCGGACTTGTCCACGCCGGGATTGCCGATGACGTTCATACGCAGCCGTGGCGGCATCGTCTTGTATTCCGGGTTGGAAACGAGATGGGCGAAGCGGTAGTAGACGTTGTTCATTGCCATCAGGGAGGCTGCGGATTTCGCTGCGGCAATCGCCGCGGATGTCATCACAGCGGACGCAGCCGATTCCATCGTGGCAATCAGGGCTGCATTGCGGGTGGCAATCGCGCTCGCCAGCAGCAGCCCGTATTTTCGCTGCGGCGGAAGCGTCTCATCGGCCACCAAGGAGGTCAAATTAAGCCTGACATCCTTCGCGAACTCGGGAATCCTGTCGCTTAGTTGTTCGATCGAAGACATGCTGCCTCAAGCAACCTTCAAGGTTTCGCCGCCGATCTCGCGGTTGCAGGGACAGAGCTCATCGGTTTGCAGCGCGTCCAGAACGCGGAGCGTGTCCTTAGGACTGCGCCCGACACTGAGATTGGTCGCATAGACGTGCTGGATCGTATTTTGGGGGTCAACAATAAAGGTGTAACGATAGGCAACCCCTTCGGGTGAACGCACGCCAAGACCATCGACGAGCGTTCCCTTTGTGTCGGCAAACTGCCAGATTGGCAGTTTGTGCAGGTCGACATGTGAACGCCGCCAAGCGAGCTTGCAGAACTCATTGTCAGTCGAACCACCCAGTACAACCGCATCGCGGTCGGCGAATTCCTTGGAAAGCCGGGCAAACTCAGCGATCTCTGTCGGGCAGACGAAGGTAAAATCCTTGGGATAGAAGAAGATGATCTTCCATTTTCCTGGAAAGCTCGCTTCGGTCAACGTTTCGAATGCACTCTGTCCTCCTTCTTCCTGCGCTTGAAAACCGGGCTTCACGCCTGTGATTTCGAACGGCGGCAACTGACTTCCAACTCCGAGCATGCTGTCCTCACAAATTTGCTCTCTGTACATGGTGGCTTCACTGTTGAAGCAAGCTATGTGCCATCCGTTCTCAGGAGTGGAGTCCAGCGGCCTTTGATACAGGCGTGCCCGCGCGCTGGGAGCATCGATCAGAGAAAAATCTGTAGCCAAGCGCTTCCTTGCAAGGCTCATGAAAACAGCCTTGCTTCGCGCGACCGGCTGAGATGTTCCCTGCAAGGGTCTGGTCGAAGCCCATTCTGCGTCCCTCAGAGCAAACTGCCTCATCGCGCCATCAATGTGATGAATGACTTTCGACCTGCCGAGATTTAATGGAAATACTGAACCTGACGAAGCGCGAGGTTCGCAGCATCTGGAGCAAACAAGAGCGGCTGTAACGCCGCGACAACATTTGGCTTGTAAGTCCAGATGCTCGCCGTTGCTGAGCAAGGCGCGAGTAATCATAGGCTACGGCGCTTCGCTCATTGAGGCGCTGAAGCGGTCGGCAGGCTCGAGGATTTTCCGGATCCTGAAATGTTTGAGAGCCAACCAGGCTCCTCGTCGGTGCCGATTGGGGCTTGAACTCTACGTAGCGTCAGGTTGTACAGTCTGGATCATACATGCGGCGATCACTCTGAAGCCTCATCATCACGAGGAGAGAGCTCACTGTCTGAAGATCTTAGGTGTCGGGTAGGTAACTATGCAGGCATGGCCCGGTTTGTTGCGGATGTGAGGGCATTGGCGTGAAGAATTGAGTGAGAGCAAAAAGCTCAGTCGCAAGCATCAAATTCCGGCAGATCTTCCACCGCAATGGATCAGCTCAATTTCGACCCGCCGCAGGCGACCTCGCCCGGGAGTAGTACGCGAGGTCGTTGCTCTTCGTATGAGGCAAGTTGGCCTTCGTCTCTCTCGGACCGTTTTCAGTTATTAGCGAGGCCAATCAGGAGCGGGCGCTCTGCAGCAGCACGCAATGCTGGGCAGGTGTGAGTAATGCGCGAGTTCGGAGAGGCGTGCGCTGGGGGTCTCTTTTGTTCAGGCATCGGTCTCGTCGGCCGGCTTCTTTAAGCTGGAGTATCTGTGGTCGGTGCACCGGAGCGTGACTCCGGGGCGACTATGAAGAGTTATGTCATCTAAGGAGAGTGGTATGGAGCCGGGATATAACGATCCGAACTATTGGATGCGCTGGTACGCCGAGCAACAAGAGCTGCAGCGTGCGCGGCAAGAGGCCGATGCTGAGCCTCCAGATCAAGCTGGCTTCGAGCAGCAGTTGGGTGAGCTGCAACTCCGCTCCGCTGAGGAGAGTTCGTCCGAGCCGAGTTCGCCCGAGGCTCCAGCTCTCCGGTCGCACGAAAATATCGACCGTCCGGATATCGGTGGTTCGATGCGGATGCCGCCCAGGTCCAACCTGCGGGACAGTTCCTTCAGCAGCACGCGTTACAGCGTCGATGTTCCGCACGCTCATCTTGGCTCGGCCGCAAGCGATTACCAATCTGACTTGCGGGACAGGCCATTCAGCAGCATGCGCTACACAGCGTCGTCGGAACTACAACCGGAGGCGCGGACCAAGGAGAGCAAGTCCCGTGGACTGTTCTCGCGGGTCAAATCAGGGCTCGGCAAGGTGTTTGGAGGAAGTCGCCGGGAGAAGTCGTCCGGCGGCTCGTCCTCCGACGCCGTCTATTCAGAGCTCCGCATGGATTTCGCAAAGCGCAGTCGACCGTCCGAGGAGGACCTGGAGCTGATTGAAGAGTTCAAGACGGCATTGGGTAGCGCGAACCGGAAGACCAAGACCATCGAGAACTACGTGACCGCTCTTCGAATGTTCAGCGAGTTCCTCCGACCCAAAGGGATCACGCTGAAGGACTTGCTTGGCAGTGCTGATCGGCTAGCCGCCTATAAAGATGAGTTTATGAAGGTGGCGAGCGCCAATAGCAGGAACTATGTGGGTGGAGCATTGGAGACACTCCGAAATTTCCAGGCTGGAGATCCCATTCCGGCCCCAGCTTTTGTGACCACGCGAGAGCAACCGATGCATCCCCAGGACGAGCGGATGATCCGCCAGTTCGTGGAAAACGTCAAAGACTACAGAATTACTCCCGATGGTACCAGAGGCCGCGGGACTGGAAAGGTCCCGGCTGCTACGCTCAAGTCCAATGTGCAGGCGCTCAACACGTTCGCTCGTTGGCTCCGAGCCCAGAATAAGGGGCCATTGGCTCTTCGGGCGTTCAATGAACCAAGGTCGCTAGCCGCCGACATCGACGAATACGTCGAAGCTGGTGGTGATGATCGTGACCGCCTTAGCGCGGCACTGTCTCACCTGCGCAGGATCGGGGCTGACGGGCTCCAAGCTGTCGGTGCCGGGGCCCGCCTGATGGGGCGCGAAACATTGTCGGCTCATCCGGAGGACATCTCCACGATCGATGACTTCTTGACCGACGCTCTGTCCAAGCTTGGATCTGACGCGACCAAAAAAGAGAAAGCCGCCGTTTCGACGATGGTTTCCCGGCTACGCTCCTTTAGTGATTGGCTTCAAAGGGAGGGCAGGCCGAGCATCATGGACCGAATCGGCGGCAATCCTGCGCAGCAATCGTCATTGAACGCAGATTATGCGGCGTTCAGTAAGGCCACAAAGCGGACGGCCCCACTCGATCCATTTAGAGAGTACCTAGGTCTCGAGCCCCAACAAGGATTTCGCCCTTACGAGGACGACGCCCGCCTCATTGAGGGCCTCGCCAACGAAGAGCTGAGCAAGCTCGACCCGGGTTCCCAGCACAGGAGAAAAACCATTCAAGGTACGGCCTCGGCGCAACGCAAGTTCAGTGACTGGCTCCGCACAGAGGGTAGGGAGAGCATCGCGAGCCGAATCAACGGCAACAATGAGCAGCAACGCTCGCTGGATGCCGACTACCGGGCTTACGCCGATGCCAAAGGGAAATCTGGCGTGACTCTCAAGAAGCTCAGGCAGTATGTGCAAGTCGTCGAGGCAAACAGAGCGCTGGGTGTACCCTCTCCTCAGCAAAGAGCAGGCTCGGACTCAACCTCCATCCCGACCTGGATGCGAGATTTGCCGACGCCGCCGTCCGAAAGTGAGTGGCCGCCGATAGTAGCCCGGTTTGGGCAGGCCGGCTTGCAGGAGCCGGCTGGGTCGAGCTCCACTTGGTCTCCACAACTGCCGACCTATTTCGACTTTCCAACGCCGAACGGTGAGCCAGCTCGGTCCTCAGACATCTATCGGGGTCTCGGTTCTTTGGTTGACCTGCCGTCCACACCGCAGGACATGCGTGACGATGCCCAGTCAGGGCCGGTGCAGAGCCCTGCCGGCAGACCTCCGTTCTTCATCGGGCCATCAGGCGTACCTCAAGAGCTGGAGGATATCGGATATCTCGTCGGCGAGGATTGGCAGCATGGCTCACAGCCGGTGCCGGATTTCCTGCTCGATGTACTGGACAATAAAATGCTGTTACCAAGTTCGCGAATGGCTCCCCAGCCGGTCTCCATCAACGGGGAGACCTACTCCATCACGTTGGGTCCGCGAGGACGCCGCGACGCTCAGCTGATTCATCATGGTGGCCCATCCTCGGCTCCTAAGGCCAGGGTCGGCGGTTCGGCTGCGAGTGCCCCTGCCGGCGACCGCAGCGGGCGGGTGCTCGGAGCCAGGGACTGGCTGGGCGACGAGCATATCCAGCGGGACTACGAACTCCTGGCCCAGGAGTTGTGGGCGAGCAATCCAAATCTTGCCGCCCGGACCCGGTTTGCAGATCCTCTCACCGCCTTTCGGGTGGGCCAGGGTACCAACGCCGCCGCGCTATCCGCATTCCATCAGATTGTCGATGATCCCAATGGTAACGACACAGCCGACTTTCTGTTCTTACCGGTGAATGACGCCAGCACCATGGACCTCGATGACCGCGGGTCGCATTGGTCGTTGCTGCTGGTGGACCGCCGCGATCGCAACAATCCGGTCGCCTACCACTACGACTCCGCCCGGGGACGCAATGACAGACCCGCAGCAATGCTCGCAGCGCGAGTGGGAGCCGGAGACAACCTGCAAAACGCCCCCATACGCCAGCAGAGGAACGGCTACGATTGCGGGGTCTTTGTGCTCGACGGTACGCGGGCGCTGGCCAGGCGCTTAGCGGGAAGACGTCAGCCAGACCTGAACCTAAGCAATCTCGTCGTCGACCGGCAGGCACTGCAGAACCGACTGAGGGGTTGATATCGGCCGAACGGGCAGCTGGTTGAACTCTCGCCATAGAAGGTCCGCAATCGGCACGTTCGCAAGGCATCGCGGTGGCGCAGAGCGTGGGAGCGGACGCAAGAGCTAAGGCTGTTTTCGGAGGCGGCGAAAGAGCCTGATGGGCGATTTCGGAGACGGCGTGGACGACAGTGTCACTGTCGTCATCAAGCGATCCAGTATCATCGTCCCCAAGTGACCGCAGCCGGGGCTGAACGCCCCGCTGCGCGCCAGGCGCGTTGAGATCTCGCGCCACCACTGCTCCAAGGATTGACGATCACAAGGCAGCAGCGTGCCAACGCCCGCGGTGAAGGTTCGCCAGTCGGCAAGGCATTTTTTCGGAACGGCTGTCAGGACTGGTACGCCTCGGGTGATCGCGTCAACGAATTCGGTGCGCAGACCCCGGCCAGCGGCTTCCTGTTTCGCGAATTTGTTGATGACAAGAAGATCGATCTTGTTGCGAAGTGCCCGGGAAACGACAGCTGCGGCCTCGGCAAGCCCATTTGCATCGAGATTACAGGACATAGCTCCGCTGCCAAGTGGTTGGGAAATCGAGATCTCTTGTCCTGTGGTAACGTCGATTGCGAGCATGACATGCGTGCCATTTGCGCACCTCGCGTGTCGCTGCACGATGCCGCCGATGCGTACGCCTTGCTGCGCGATATCCTGAGCGAAATCGGCGAGTAGCCTATCCACATCGTCTTTTGGGCGGTAGAGAATGGCCGCCACACTTTTCGAATCTATATCATCCAGATTAACAATCACGACCGGGTTCCTGTTGATGTGTTTCTCGTGTCGGGCATAGCTGTCGAACGCTCTCATGCGGATCGTGGCAGTGCTTTGCAAGCACTGCTCGGCAGCCCGAGCGGAACGGCGCGCGCGACCTCCGCAAAGACGTCCGCTCCATTGCTGAGCCGCAGCGCATCAAAGGAGCGGCGCGTGATGCGCGCCAAAAGCGGCACGCCAGAACGGCCAGTTTCAAGAGCCAGCACCAAGGTGACCTCCGCCTCTCCGAACGGCAGAGAGGCTTTGATGCGTGCCGGAAATACATTGAGGATCGAGCTTGCACGTCGTGGCTCGCACGCAATGTTGACGTCGCCGGCTGCGATGCGCAGACGCAGCTTCGCGCCCGGTCTAAGCGGCAATCCAGGTACCAGAAGGCGTGCTCCGTCGAGGCGGAGCATGATCAGCCCGTAGCGTCCGTCATAGCCGCCGACCAATGTATCAAGGCAGACTGCCGCTTCGCCGCGCCTGGCAAGCACCGGACCGCTCTGAACAACATTGAGCGGCCCGGCCGCAGTCACGAGGCCATCTTTCATCATGACAAGATGATCGGCAAAACGCTCGATATCAGCGATATCATGGGTGATGTAGATCATCGGCAATGAGAGCTTTTCCCGCATGCGCTCGAGAAATGGCAGGATCTCGCATTTGGCGGAGCGGTCGAGCACAATGAGTGGATCGTCTAGCAAAAGTAGCTGAGGCTGGCCCAACAGCGCGCTGCCAAGGGCAAGTCGCTGTCGTTCGGCCGCGGAAAGATGTGACGGCGAACGCTCGAGCAGCGGCGACAACTCGAGCAAGTCGACCACTCCATCAAAATCGATGAGTGTTGGTGTCGATTTTGACGCCTTGTATAGTAGGGTGCGCCGTACAGACCAATGAGAAAGAGGAATTGGTGGTCGGAATACATATGCGACGGGACGCAGATGAGGCGGTCGAAACGTCGTCTCGTCCTGCCAAATCTCTCCATCGACGGCACAAAATCCAGTCGGCACGTGCTGCACGCCAGCGATGCAGCGCGCGAGTGTGGTCTTGCCGCACCCGGGCGGACCAAAAATTGCTGTGACGCCCTTGGCTGGCAGGCTGAATTGCGCATCTAACGGAATGTTTGCGAGAGAGCCGTTGAACGCAACCTCAATATAGCCCGTTTTTCCTTCTCTCATGAACCTGCGCCTGCGCTGCATGTTCCTATCCGAGTCACGAGCACAATCGCTGCAATAGAGATGATGGCCATGCCTCAGATAATCCAGCCTGTGCCGCTCCAGCACGGCGTCTCTGCTCGCGTGAGGGCATAAGGTGCGGCGGAGGACTGCAGATCTGTGTTACGATCAGCGGCTTCTTGAGCATCTCCGCGCTGCGAAGATCGTGACGGTCGGACGCTGCCCAGTACGCTTGCCAATGAGAGGCAAAGCGCCTGTCCATTAGCGCGAGGTCTTCAGCCTGTTCGGCCCGCGCGGGCGCTTCTGCTGAATGTCCAAATTGCGCGGCTTGAGAGGTTTGGCGCTCAAAATGCCCGCTCAGGCCAGAGCTGAATACTGGCTCGGAGCCGGAAATCGGCATCAAGGATCCCACGGCTTTGCCAGCCGATTTGAAGTGTGCGCCGTGAGCCAGGGTCATGGCTTCTGCATTCCCGGGTGCGAGCAGCATCATAGCCAGATCGATCAAGATGAATCGGATAAACTTCACTGGAACTCCGGCTACGCCGCGACGGCTTCCTTTGCGGCGACTGGCTGATCCACCCAGCAATCCGCGTGCCGTTTCAAGGAATATCTGCGCGTCTTGCAGCAAGGGAGACTTTGTATCGGTCTCCACTCCGCGTCTTCAATCGCCGTATCTTATTGTAGGACTTGGGACGCTCGCGTCACCAAGCGCACATTCAGGAGCTACCAGATGGAGGCTGAGGATGATCCCGCCCCGTGGATTTGGGATGGTGCTTTGGCGAACATGCCGCCGTAAAACTGGTAACTGACGCATAAGTCCATTGGAAAAAGGGGCTGATGTGAGGTGATATGCGATGCTCGCGAGCTAGGCAGAGCGTCTTCCTCGCAGCACCGGTTGCGGGCCATTTCAGGGCGCTGCCCTTCGTTGCATCGCGACGCGGCCCAGGATTGAGCTGCCCAAGATGGATGATTTGATCGAACCCTCACGAACCCTTTCGTCGGCGAGGAACGGGTTGGGGCTCGAGACTTGCAATCGGAGCCTGCTGAATGCTCCAGCGTGGACCGCCTAGCGTGCCACCATCATGAAGGCCTATTTGTCTAAGGAGGGCTTTGGCGTTGCAATGGTGCGCATGGGCAGTATCGAATACTCGATCACTGGCAGCTGCCCGGTGAGCGAATTCAGAAAGGCGACAATCTCGTCAGTTTCTTCATCGCTGAGCTTTGCGCCAAGCTGAACCTCACTCATCACGCCAACCGCTTGTTTAAGACTCCAAACCTGACCAGAATGAAAGTAGGGCGGGCGCAATGCGACGTTACGCAACGGGGCTGAGCGGAAACATACTCATCGCCAAGATCCCTGGTGACGGCAAAACGACCCTTGTCCTCCCTCGGAAGCAGGCTTTCAGCTGGCCTTTTAATCGCGCCGAACGGGAAGAAATCCTGTCCACCGATGTTGATTCCGTTGTGGCAACAGGAACAGCCCTTTTCGATGCATAGCTTTAGCCCGGCTTTCTGCTGATCGCTGAGAGCATATTCGTCGCCTTCGAGGTACTGATCGAAGGGGGCGGCGGGAGTAATCAAAGCCGCCTCGAAAGCCTCGATGGCCTTGGCGAACTTTTCAAGCGTAACTGGCACCGCATCGTTGGGAAAAGCCTTGCCGAACATAACGACATAATCGGTCATTGAATTCAATGTTCTGAGCACGCGATCGGGCGTCGCATTCATTTCGACACTGGCCTGGACAGGGCCTGCGGCTTGCGCCTTAAGATCCGCCGCGTCCATCCCAGAACTGCGCCACGTTGAAGACCGCGTTATAGACTGTTGGCGCACGACGTGACCCCAGCTGCCAGCGATGACCAATCGACGTCGGGCCGGCATCTACCCGCCCACCCCAAGGTTATGACACGTGTTGCAGCTAATAACCCCGCTCGCCGATAGCCTCGGATCGACAAACAAGGATTTGCCAAGTGTGACCTTTTCATGGGTGATAGGATTGTCCTTCACCGCTGGGGCGATTGAGGGAATCGGCTTGAAAATCTGCTTGGCGGCGCTCATCAGATCCTCACTGGCACCTGCTGCTGGGGAAGCCAGAATGGCTGAGGCCACAACACTTAACCTGCCGGCCCTGGTAAGCTCGCCGCTAATTTCCTCATGTGAAGTCTTGCTTTCCTCCTAGATCGGGGGATCGTGAACGCAGCGCTCGGTCCGCGCTCGTCCTCAGAAAGACTGTGCAGTCAACGACGAATAGTCTTTTCCGAATGATGGACTAGGCGGCACCCAGGCTGACGCTCCGGACGTGACAGTTGCGACAACCACCATCCAGCCACGGCATCCTGGCCTGTCGGTCCAAACTTCGTGCTTCTCGGAAATTCAATCGTACTGCACTCTTTGACTCTGCAGGTCGGCTGGTTGAGACCGCGAACAAAGCGAGCTGCGCCGACGCACTTGTCGCTGATCGTCTCGATGTCGGCCCCCAACACTAGGCTGAGCGTCATCCACCAAAATCGGTGGCGTTCCGACCCGCGGGCTGTCGGTCAAGCGTGCAGTGGTCGGGAGTTCGTCCTACTGCTCGCAATGTGGGTCTTAGGACGTATTTACGCATGCCAGACGCTCAAAGTGCTTGAATCGTCCGTAGCGTCAGGTTGTAGGCATTGCGAAGCATAACACCATATTGGGAGCCAGCATCGCCACACCAGCGCTAAACGCCGAATCTCTGTTGTATCTCGGTCTTCGCAATGAGCGTGTTGCGTGGGGCAGGACGACGATCGGAGACCGCCCAATCCGGTAAACAGAATGCGCTCGCGGGCCAAAGAATAACAATGAAGGATATGCGACTTAAGGCAGGTTTGGTGAATCAAGAGCGGCGAATGAGCTGGGTCAGCAAGGCGCCCCGGTGTGCAGCCGCTCTCGCTCCGATCGTGATCGCGATCACAGCCATGTGGTGCGCAGGACAAGCTTGTGCGCGAGATCGGCAGGCCGAGGAAGTCTTGACGTCGTGCCGACCAGACGTGATGCGCTTCTGTGACCGCTTTACAGGGCGTAGCGATGTGGTCGTAGCCATGTTTTGTCTTAGGGACAACTTCAAGAACTTGCGCCGCGAATGCCGCCGCATGATCCCGATTGCGGCGGAGAGAAACGAGGGACCGAGACGGCGTCTCAACAGGATTCCAGTCGTCCTCCCTCGAGAGTGAGGCGTCCGAGCCGTAGCTTTCAGAAATCGGGCGACAATGACGAGCCTTAGGCTGACGGGCGCCGCAGTCTGGTCAGCTGGGCGGCAGAAGCATCATCCTGCTGAGCTGCAGTTCATCTATCAGGGGGACTGAGCTCCGTGAATCGATTGGCCTCGATCAGCGATCGATGTGCGTCCACGCGTGTTACGAGGTCGTAACGCGCTCTGAAGGGCGATTTTGTACTGCAGCAGTTGCGCTCTATTCAGTGCTGCAGCCATTCGCCCACTTCGAGGCCGTCGAGAGATGGCCATCGGCTTGCTGTAATGGTCGGAAGGAGAACCTGCGTAAACTGTGGTGGTTACGGCCGGACATCTGCAGGAATCCGTGCGGCCCATCAAGCCATAGCGTTGTGCTCGGGAACTAGGTATTTTCCGTCAGGTCGCTAACTCGGCTATATCTGCCAAAGATCGCCAGGAATGTTGCTGTTGCAGGTTAGTTCGATCGCGGTCTTCCCCAGATCTCAGCTGGGATGAGCCTGCCCTCGACAGCCGGGCTCAAACTACCGATAGAGCTAGAAAACCTCTTTTGTTAGCCGTCCATCGCGTTCCCGAATGGATGCGCCGTTCTCATGGGCCTTTCAGGGGGCGCTTGGCCCGATTGTGGTGCTCTTGGTCGAATACACTTTGGGGCGCAAGGTCAGAGGAAACGCCGTGGACAAGAGCCGTTCAAAGGCAGAAAGCTGTTCAAGAAGACGCTTCTCAACGGCCATGCGCTCCGCGCCAGGCAGGTCCGTTTTAAGGAATCGCCGGCAGCGCCAGATTTCGTTCCGAAGCGATCTGATCTCAGTTAATGTATCGTCAATTGAGGTCATCAGAGAGGCTTCGTCCCTGGAGTATCAAGCATAGCGATGGTCATGGAGCGGCCATTCCTTGGCTCCGCATTCCTGCCGAATAATTGCATCCGAGGACTTGCGACTTTCCCGTCCGTTCTTTCGGCGAGCAAAGATGCGCGTCCACTGAAGAGTCGTATACCGCAAATCATGCGTTCGCGACCCTTGAGAGCGCCATCGAAGAGCTACTCATGGGCTGAACCAGTAGATGGCGAGCAGATCGAAGTCTCAAGTAGCCCTTGTGCAACGTAGGCTGTCGATATCCGTGCCCCGAGATCGATAGGCCTTTCGCAGCATCACACTCGAATCCAGATCGCGGAACATGCTGTAGTTCCGCCGGATCCATTGATGCAGCTCGGTGGACCAGTCATTCTCGCTACGCAGATATCCAGTGAAGGAAAAGCTAAGCCGGTCTATATATCTCTTGAGAAATAGCGGAAGCGCGGGAATCCGAAGCACCCGCTCGCCATCCATCGCTTCAGGTAGTCCGCCACGCAGCACGAATTCATTGTGGACGGTGATCAGCGACGCCGGCGGAATTCGCCGCCGCAGCATTTCATAACCGCGATAGGAGATGCGGTCAGCGCCGGCGACGAAGAGAATGATGGGAGCGACATAGCAGCGCGCCGTCTCCTTTATGAAGCCGATCTCTTCGCACATCCTGAAGAATTCGTCGAAGGCGTGAAAGCCGAGATCGATTACCTTGGCTACCTGGTCGTGGATAATGAGAGGGTCCATCAGCTGCATCTTGCCATAAGTATCGATTACATCCGCGGTCTCCGTGATGTTGGGGAGGTAGTCGAGTAACGACGGCTCTTTCAAATTGACATCAAACGACAGCACTGTGCCGTTTTTCAGCAGCAAAAACTCGCTCATCGCCCGAGCGATGAGAGTTTTACCGACCTGCGGGCTAGGAGAGCAAATGATGTAGATGGGGGTTGCTAACATAGCCAGCAGATCAATTTACGTTTCGTACGTGGGCCAGACCTGAGCTCGCCGAATATGCGACTACTTTTCGCCGGCCCGGGTGGCGGACTTGGCTCCGGCCAATTCCGTCAAGTTGATGCGATCAAATTCGCTCCAGACATTTGACAGCCAGTGCCGGACATAGCCGCGCAGCACGAAGGAGTTGTTCGCCGGTTCATCGTTCCGCCCCTTGTTTGCGACGAAGTCAATGAATGGCACGGATGCGACTTCCACCTGCTCATAGGCCATCTCGTTAAGCTTCGGTATGACCAATTCAGTCGCATGTTTGATGCGGTGAAAGTAGGAGTTGTAGGTCGCTTGATCCCACTGGAAGAATTGAGTGTCGTTGATGAAGTTCTTGACCAGGTAGTACTTTGCGCCGCTCATGAAGGTCGCGGTCTCCGCGATTTCGTCTAGCGAAGCGATGGATGATCCCAGGATATGGAACACGGCGAATGTTATCTGGCCAGACCGCGCCGACTCCAAAAATCCGATGTCGCGCAAGGAAGCCAGCGCAGAGGACAGTAAGCCTGCCCGGGCATCAATAACGGTGACTGACAGCCCGGAGTTCAGCGTATCGAAGATCTTCATCTGGTCCGCCGTCGCCGTCATGTCAACGATCTCAGTGATCTCGGGATAAAAGCGCTTCAGCGTTCCCCGCGGCGCCTCCGTGTCGAACGCGCGTGTTTGCACGTTGTTGACGCTGAAGTAGTCCAGCAGCGTTCGTGATACGGTCGTTTTGCCGACTCCTCCCTTGTCCGCACCTACCACAATTACAACTGGCTTCACCATGGAAATCTCCTGAGACACGCGCTATTGCCGCGCGCAAATTGCGCAACCGGCGCGTCCCTGCTTTGGGTGTGAACATGGCAGAAAGAAGGGGCAATGAGCCTTTGACGCGAGAGCTCTGCAACCGATGCACATTTTCAACATTATGGTGAGTGGCGTCCTTGGATCGGCAACGACGATGCAGGCAGAGATGGGGAGTAAATCACTTGTACCGGTGATCTACGTGAGGTTTGTAAGCGGCTAGAATGCGCGCCGCCAAGACCAACGATCTGAACTGTGGTGGTCGTTGCGATTGCCAGGTCTATTGCGCCGATATCTAGATTGGCATGAAGCGACCGAATCTTACGTAGCGTCAGATTCCGTGCTCGGGGAAGCGCAATCGAGTCGGGCTACGCTGTCCGCATGGTTTGGCAAATGATCAAAGGTCTGGTGGTTCAGACCGATTTTGTTCGGCAGACAAGTAGTGATATGACCGTGAACGGCCGATGTCTCATTCTGCTGAAGAATATTGAGACATGCCAGTGCTGAAACGGGTTGCTAACGCAAATGGCAAGCATGCATCTGTTCAAGCTGAGGCGAGATTATCGTGTCATTGAGTGGAGATCGAAGGGTGAGCGGGACGAGGCCCGATGGAGCAACATCGGTACAAAGCGACACCGAGGACGCTGCGTCAAAAGAAGCCGGCGTCCCGGGACCGGCATTCTTCTTCGCCGACGGCGCTGCGTGGTACGGCCCAGAGCAGGTAATGAAGGATGGCCTGGCTGCATGCGCTCTCGTCACGTTTTAAAGCGCCCACTGTGGTCAGCCTTTTAATTTGCTGGGCAAGACCGGTTGACATGGAATGCGAGGTGCGCGTCCAGTTCTCGTGTGTTCCGGTCGCTCGCGCTTTAGATAGTTGGTCTGCATATTCGGGCTAGGCGTAAAGCTACGCCATTCTTGTCCTCATGGGCAACCGCCGAAGTGTTGCCAGATCCCCAAAGTTTGCACTGGAGGCGCATCGATCTGCTGGCGCCACGGTACGCCAGCCTGTCGGCTTAACGCAGCTCGAGGACAACGGAACGCGACTACGGCGGCAACGCGATTGAGCAAAACTGCGCTTGAAAGACCGCACGGCAACAGTCCACGAGCGAATATCGCCGCGGGCCAAAGGCGCGTGGCTAGACTTACTTTGCGCGCAATAGCTAAACGCTTCTAAGCGCCTGAGCTGCTCGAAGAGTCAATTCGGTAGCGCCGTCGGGGCGGCGCCTAGCTGCCGGGCGCCTGACGAGGGTGTAGTCGCCGATGGCATGGTGGTCGGCTGCGCTGCGTCCTTTGGGGAGCGGCCGACGATAATTGTGAGCAGACCCGCGCCCCACAGCCGTTGTGCTGCTCTTTTGGCGTCGTCCAAGGTCACAGCATCGACCGCGCCGTTGTGCTTTTCGAAATAGTCCATGGTCAACTTGTCGAGCTGATGCTGCAACAGCGTTCGCGCAAGCTTTGACGATGTGTTGAGTGCCAGCATTTGCGAGCCCTTCAGGTAGGACTTTGCATCATTGAGTTCCTGCTGTGTCGGTCCGTCCTCGGCGATGTGGCGGACCTGCTTCTCGATTTCTTCGACCGTTTGGTGGGCGCGATCGGTGCAGGTGCCACTATTGCCGAGAAGCACCGCTGAATGATCCAACCAGACCAGGTTCTCACGAACCGAATAGGCCAGGCCGCGCTTTTCGCGGACTTCGCGGAACAGGCGCGACGTCAGGCCGGCGCCGCCGAGGATGTGGTTGACGACATAGGCGGCCATGAAATCGGGCTCGCTGCGACGGACGGCTGGACCGCCAAAAGTCACAACTGTCTGTGGCACGTCGAGCGGAATAAAGACTCGCCGCGGCGGCTTTGCTGCGACGACTTCGGGAACCGGCGTCGCTTCCGCCTTGGTCGGCAGACTGCCAAACGTCTTGTCGAGGAGTTTGCAGAGGATCCCTGGATCGATGTCGCCGACCACCGCGATTTTGAGCGTGTCTTTTGCGATCACGCGTCGGACATAGCTCTTGAGATCCGCGGCCGCGATCCTCGGCACGCTTTCCAGCGATCCGCCGGCTGGGCGAGCATAAGCATGATCGCCAAAGGCGACTTCGAGGAACTTGCGACGGGCCAGAGACGAAGGATCGGTTGACTCGCGCCGAAGGCGTGCAAGCACAGCGGCACGGATCCGTTCGACATCGGCCGCGTCGAAACGGGGCGAGGTTAGCGCCATCCGCAAAAGGTCAAAGGCTTCGTCTGCATTGTCCTCCAGGGTGCGCAAGGAGCCGCGGAAGTGATCATGAGTCGAGTGAAAATGCAGATCAATCGCACGATGGTCGAGCCGCTTATGAAAGGTCGTGAAGTCAAGTCCGGCAGATCCTTCCTTGAGCAGGCCAGCAACCAGGTGGCTTACGCCAGGTTTTTGAGCGGGATCCTGAGTCGCGCCGCCGGTGAGGGCAAATTCCATCGCGATCAACGGGACAGTGGAATCCTGCACGAACCAGGCTTCTATACCGCAAGACGAAACCAGGCGCTTGATCCTGGTGCGGGCAAGTGTCCTCGTGGTGGCGAGCGAATTTGCCGAAGCGAGCATCGCGACTGAGAGCGAGGCTCCTCCGAGAAGGATCTCACGTCGTGTGCAAGGATGGATCATTAGAGCGTCTTCCCGTGTTTCGGGGTGGACTCTTTGATGAGATAGCCGGTCACCGACCGTTTCTTGTCGAGCCATTTCCGCGCGGCCTCGTGCACCTGCTGTGCACCGACCGCGCGGATGCGGTCCGGCCAGCCCCGAATATCGTCGACGGATAGTCCCGTTGTCAGGCCGCGGCCATACCAGCGCGCGAGCATTTCATGATTGTCTTGGGTGTAGGTTACCTGCGCGATCAGGCGCGTCTTGACCCTCTCGAGATCTTCGGTGCAAGCGGGATTACCCGCAATGTCGGCTATTACGTCGTCGATGGCGCGCTCGATCTGGCTCAGTTGGACGCCGGGTTTTGGCACGGCGGAAATTGCGAATAGTGAGGGATCGAGCGCGGCAGAATGGTAGCTCGCGCTGGTGGTGACCGCGAGCTGCTGTTCGACCACCAGCGAACGATAGAGATATGAGTTGACGCCGCCGCCCATCAACTGCTCGAGTACGTCAAGTACTGGACCTTCGCCGCCGGCCGCGGCTCGAGCCGGTGCTACAAGATAATAGCGGTGCAGGGCCGGCTGCTCGACGAGGGCGTGGGCGAACGTTACTATGCGCCGCGCTGCCGGCGTCGGCTCCTGCGGCCGCAGGCGTTCAAGGGGAATCGATGTTTGCGTGGGGATGCCACCAAATGTCTCCATCACCATCGAGCGGATTTCTTTGGGGGCGACGTCGCCAGCGACAATCAGGATCGCGTTGTTCGGTGCATAGAAGCGCTTGTAAAAGTTAAGCGCGTCCTCCCGGGTAAGATTGTCGATTTCGTGGCGCCACCCGATAATCGGGCGACCGTAGGGGTGGTTGAGGTAAAGCGCCGCCATCATCTGCTCGGCGAGACGTTCACGTGGATTGTTGGCGACTCTCATGCTGAATTCCTCCAGCACGACGTCGCGCTCGCAAAGCACGTCCTCATTTTTGAGAATGAGACCGGTCATGCGGTCGGCTTCAAATTCCATCATCTTGCCGAGGTGCTCGCGCGGCACGTGCTGGAAGTAGCTGGTGTAGTCGAGCCCGGTGAAGGCGTTCTGATTGCCGCCGGCGCGCAAGACGGCCTTGGAGAATTCATTCGCGGGATGTTTGGAAGTGCCCTTGAACATCAGGTGTTCGAGGAAATGCGCAAGCCCCGATTTGCCAGGCGGCTCGTCGGCGGAACCGACCTTATACCAGATCATCTGAGTCACGACGGGTGTGCGATGATCTGGGATCACGAGCACCTGGAGGCCGTTCTGAAGCGTGAAGCTAGCTGGTCGATCCGATCTGACTCTGTCGTCAAAGACGCTCTCCTCTTCAGGTAGAGATAAGTCGGTGCTATCATCCATTCTGTGCTCGAGCGCCGGCGCGGTGGGCGTCCTCGAACCGGAGGTAATACCGGTGACATCTCCTGCCTCGGCGCCGGCCGAAATCCCGTTCTTCATGGCATCTTCCATACTGATCCACGTTCATGGTGGACAAATCTGACAAAGCGCTTAGCCGCGCGTCGTTCGCCAAACAGCAGAGCAAAGAGCGGACCAAATTGGCGGAGGGGCGTACTCACGGCCGCGCGCACGTCAACCGGACACAAAACAGAACTGGCGCGCACCATCCTGGCAGAAGGTGAGCCGTCGACCTGTCGTGAACACTACATTTACGTATGACGCGCCAGGATGCTTTGGCGCCAACTGGCAGAATGGCAACCTGCAGAAGGGGGGATCGAGGGCGGTATGATGCCGGTGCAACTTTCCGCAAGCGCGTAGTTACAGATCTCGCTCTACACGGTGAGTGGCTTGGCAATATTTCTCATGGTAGCGAGGCGGGAGTCGGCGAGCAGCTCCCTGGAGTACACTGCGCCGAAGTAGTCTAGGACGAAGGTGCCAGAATAGCGTAGAGTATCGGCCGCGCGGATTAGGTTATCAAGAATTGTGCCGACTTGGCCAATGCGATCGCGATAGCGCGAGCGGATAACATTAACGGCGTTCATCGAGTGGACCGCCTCGTCGGCAATTATCTCCCGCAGCCAATGATGGAACGTGTTGTTCCCAAGGGCGTCATAAAACGGCTTTTCTGCTGCATAGGCGCGGCAAGTGCACATTTCATCAAAAGCGATCATAACCATCACGGAAAATTCGTCCTTCAGGTGTTCAACGATCGGCCCAAAATCATGAGATCGAGCCTCCAATCTCTCCCGAAGAGTCCTTTCGGATCCATTGGCGACAAGTTCAATGATCCGGATAAATCCGTCGGTGTGCCGCTCTTCGTCAACCGCCCAGGCGTTAAAGAATGCAGCAGCTTCATCGGAAGCGATAAGATTTCTCGCCACTAATTCTTGTTTTAAGTACCGGGCGTCATATTCGGTGTACAGATCAGGCCACAATTTGTCCCAACGTGCGCGGACAGCCGACGGCTCGGCGGCGAACATCGCTGGCGTAAGAGTATTGAATAATTCTTTTGGACTCCAGTTCCGTCGAAACGGCGTAATCATCCGAGTGCCCCTAAACCCGTAGGATGCGAGCGCGCCGGCCCACAATTGTTGTCATCCGTACGCTCGCAGAGCATATGCTACAAACAAGAGCCCGTCGTCTCCTTGTTTTGGTAGGCTGATGGCCAGAGGCCTTTCGGCTGGCTGAAGCGTCCCCTTGAATGGCGCAGTAGCCTTTTGTGATCCATACGGCGGCAAGACCAGGGACACTTGTCATTGCTAGTTGCGGGTCTAAAACGACCTCCTTGACCTCGCGAGGGGCGCTCTGGCGGGCCGCCATGCTGACAGGCACGATAGTTTCAGCAGATCTACGACGCCGCATATTGAAGGGTAGGACTGCGGCACGTTTTGAAGCACAGTTAGCGGCACACGTGGCATCCGATGGGAAGCCCCGGCATCAATCGAGGTAGACCAATGGTGGTAGTCTGCGTCCCAGTGGATCCCGAACGTTAGCCTCGTTCCCATAGCCCTTTAATTTTCAGCAGTTGCGGCGATACGACTTCCCATGAGTATCGATGAGTATCTCTGGCCTTCTTCGATTCCGCTAAATTCTCGGTGAAACCCCGTGCACTCCGGTCGCGCAAGCGCACCGCTAAGTCAAGTAAACGGAGCTACGGAAGAGACTCGGAACGTTATGCGATAAGCTTACGCTAGATTGCATAGGGTTGCGCGATTGAGAGAATCCGTCGCTAAGCAGCATCTCGGTTGTCGACCAGCGAGGTAAACAACTGCTCAATCTCGCTAGCTTCGATGAGACGGAGGAAGTCACAGTTGCGTGCCGTTTGCTATCAAAGGATGGCGACAAAGCACCGGCTCTCTGTCTTTCAAATCACCAATAAACGGACTGCTCAAACGAGTTAGTGAGGATTCCAAAGACAGGCCAGTTCACAGTCATCCTGATTGAGATTGCAAGCCGAAACGTGCCTCTCTCGCGCTAGCTGTTGCTAACTCCGCTATCCAACTAATAAACTGAGCCAACGGGGTGCAGAAGCGCCCGGATGGAGCACTGCCGAGCCGGGCTTTATGTGGATGTGCTCCTTGTGGAAGACATTCATTATCGGCCTCCGTCATGCCGGCAAGGTTCTGCCAACCATTCACGGCCTCCACTCCGACCGCTAACGGATCGAAAACGGTTTTCGAGCAAGTTCGTGCCCGGGATAGCAGGGGAGGAGATCCACACATGACCGGACCGGCCGTCATGGAAAACGTGCGCCGCTATCGCGCGATAGCTTCGTTGTGCCGTCAGTCCGCCGCATTTCGGCCGATCCAACGGGACTCATTGCTAGCGCAAGCTGCAGAGTGGGAGGAACGCGCGATCGCGGAGATCGAGAGATACTTCAGTTGTTCTGCTGCACGTCCTGCTTGATTGCGCGCTCGACGATGAAAAGAACCCACCGTCTGGCCAATAGGTCGGCCAAACGATCCAGTCGCGCAAGCGGCCGCGCTGGGAATTGATCGGCGGGAGTTTCGAATAGAACGCCCAAACAGCTTCATCATCTCCGCCAGCACATCCCGGGCCCCCGTCCAGCCACCGGATAGCTTAGCTCTATTGCTTCCGCCCTCGCCGACGCTGTGCCAAGGGCGCCGTTCCGTTGCACGGAGAGATGATGCCTTCGCTTTCGGCAAGAAGGAGTCCTTGGTTCGGCACCGTGCGTCGCGGTGCCATGCAAACATTAAGCCCTAAAGCCGACGTAAGAGGGGCATGCCGAGTAAATCTGCTAGCGCCGGGAGCTCAGATGTGTGATCGCCTGATGAATGTCGGCGCGCGCTGGTCAGCCGCAAGATCCGATGTTGCGCCGCGCAAGGAAAACGGAAACTCCGGCTTATCAAAAGCGGGATTCCGCGATCCTTGCGGGTGCAGAAATCATTCAAGAGTTATATGGCGAAGTGCGTGAGATGCGAGGCTGACCTCGCCAAAGTCAATCTGGTCAATGAGGTGGGCTATCTTCATGTAGAGGCTGTACGCTCTACATAATCATTGTCATCATCATACGGATCGTTCGTGGGCTTTGCTGCACTTTCGGTACACTTGGCATCGCCGCTATTGTCTTCAGTTGCGGCAAGATACAAAGGCGGTTTACCCGCTCGTTGCAATTTGCATCCTTTGTTGTTCCATTTGTCCTCGTGCTTGGTCGGATCAAGCACCATGATCGAGTCACTTACCTCAACAAGCCAAACGCTGCTGCGCGGGCTTCCGCTTCCGGATTGAAAGACTGAGAGAGGACGAGCGGTTCGTTGCCATCGATCCGGGGCTGATGTTAAAGCAAGAGATCGCCCGTGTTATCGACAACCGGATGAGTAGCCCGGAAATCTATTATTGAGGTGAGTTCATCTCACCCAGGAAATTGTTCGCGTCAATCATTCTTGCGCTTGAACAGCTCACTGGGGCGACCTCCGGCTTTCGTTCTCAGGAGCCCGGCGCTCTTGTTCGCGAGCTGATAGCTGAAATATCGCGCTTTCTCTGAACCAGATTTCGTGCCGAAGCAAAACGCAATGTCCGCCGTGCGTTGAGCCTTTCGGGACAGCCGAGCTAGAGTATCGCTGCGGAGTCGCAGCAATATGCTCTATGTCTCCGCCATAAAACTCTGCCAGCTTGTTCTCGAATGAAGATCTTGAGATCTCAACCACCGGTCGGCTCGTCAACCAGCGCGTATGGCGGGACTTCAGTCGAAAATGATCAGAGGAGAAACTCGATGGCGCCGAGTTCAGGGAGGAGAGTATATCCGGCGAATCGTTGGCGATGCGCGTAGTACCGGTCGTTAGTCGCGCTCGTTCTCATTTCATTGGCCTCGGAAGCGCATTGTGTATCGGATAAATTGCTGGTGCGCTGAAACATGAAGCCTGCCAGTTGTACCGACGAGGTCGCGGGGGCCCGCCGCCGATTGAGTGTTCCGCGTTGATGGTAAGCCTAGCTGTCGGCATGCTGACAGCTAAGCATCAGACGTCACCATTCCGATCCGCTCCCGCATTGGCTCGTTCGAGATAGCGCCGCGAAGTGCCGGCCGTCCGCCTGCGGTGCAGGGTTGGCGCCGCCAATCTTACCTTCAAGGGCGAGGGACAGTTTGAAGTTATTGCGCAGCATCGGGTTTGCGGGTTCCACCGCGAGAGCTTGGCGATAGAGTTCTTGGGCCTCCCGATGTCGGCCCTCGTGATCGAGAACAACCGCTTTGGCATTCAATGCGCGCAGGTCGCCAGGGGCTGCCAATAAGATCCCATCGAGCACATCAAGCGCATCATTCGGGCATTTGCGTGCCAGCAAAGCCCGCGCAAGAGGAATCGCGGCATCAACATTGTCCGGTCGTTGCTTCAGCGCATCGCGCAAAGCCTTCTCGTCAGCATCCTGGCCGAGAGCGTGAGCGATGCGCTCGCGCATAGCTGGATCGACCTCCTTGGCCCCGACCAACTCTGCCGTAGACGCCGGCTGCTGTGAAAGACCCGACTTGTGCGAGTTAACGCAACCCGCGAGCAGCACAATAGCAAGCATGGGGAGAAAGGCCGAGCACGAATGGCGACGAAAGTTACACCAGCGCCGCAGAACGTTAATCTTACATGAATTCATAAGCGACCTCACGACCCTAAACCCGTGCTCGTCAGCCGGCCGCAGGGAGGAGGTCACGATGGCCGCCTGTAGGAGTGTTGTCCTTGCCGGGCGCAAGTTTGACGGAGCCAATCGGCTGGACGGTGAAATCCGAAGCGAGATCCTGATAGGAGAGAACAGGTAGGTCTATTCCATTCCGGGTGAGAAAGCCGCGGACGAAGCGCCGGATATCCATCGAGCCCAGGATAACTGGCTGGTTCTGACTGCGTGCGATGCTTGAATGGATCTGGCGAAATTGTGAAAGCAGCATCTCGCTTTGCCGATCCTCCAAAACGAGATAGGGACCGACAGCGGTGTCGCGCACCGCACTGCGCACGATATCCTCGGTCTCGCGCTCAACGATAAAAGCCGCCACAACACGATGGGCGTTGGCGTAGCGGTGACAGATCTGCCGCTTCAGAGCGGAGCGCACATATTCCGTGAGCAGTACGGCATTTTGTTCCCGTTCGCTCCATTCTGCAAGCGCTTCCAAAACCAAACGGGTGTTCCGGATCGGGATGCCCTCGTCCAGCAAGCGACGTAGGACATCCGCAATGCGAGGGATCGGTGTCGTGCGCAGCACCTCTTTCACCAGATCGGCATATTCCTGCTCCATCCGGCCAAGCAACTGACGCGTTTCCTGAATGCCCACCAGGCGCTGTGCATAGCGTGTCAACGTTGACTGGACGCGCAAGGCGATGACTTCGCTCGGACGGTGGTGCCCTATTCCGGCAGCTTTGAGAGCAGGCGCATGGGTCTGTTTGATCCAGATCCGATTCGTGTCTGGGTCGTGCCAAAAGGGGATCCCGCTCAAATCAATGTTCGCCACGTCGTCATTAAGTAAGAGTTGTGTAGGGTCAATGGCGCCCTCTTCCACGGGCACTCCTTCGACATCCACCCGGAATTGCGATTGGGCCAGGTGCTTTGCGCTTTGGGCGGGAATGCGTGGAATTGTGATGCCAAGATCAGCTGAAACCAGTGCCGAAACCCGAGCGACGCACTGCTCGAGTTCCCCTACGTCGATTGCTTGCATCAGGCTCGGCGCTAGCAACAGCGTAATTGGAAGTGCCTCCGCGGGCAAGGCTTGCTTCTGACCCTGTGCGGAAGCGGGAGCCGAACCGGTGGGACCGGCGCCGGCTTTGGGAGCGGTCTTGCCCTCTTGCACGCTAACCTTGAGAAAGCTGGCGGCGGAGAAGAGCGCGGCCAGTATGACAAAGGGGGGCAAAGGGAAGCCAGGAACGAGCCCCATCACAAGCAAGACACAGGACGCCAAGCGTAGCGCTTGCGTGCTGGCCGTAAGTTGGTTGACGATATCAGCGCCGAGATTGAGTTTGGAAGGACCGTTGACACGAGTAACAATGGTTGCTGCGGTAATTGACAGCAGCAGGGCCGGAATCTGCGAAATGAGCGCATCACCGATCGTCAGGATGGTGTATTGATGCATCGCCTCCTCGAGGGACATGCCCTTGGAGAGCGATCCGATCGTGATGCCACCCAGCATATTGATGCAGATGACTATGAGTCCGGCTATGGCATCGCCCTTCACGAATTTCATAGCGCCGTCCATCGCGCCGTGCAGTTGGCTCTCTCGCTCCAGCGCGCCGCGCCGGCTGCGGGCTTCGTGCTGATCGATATGGCCGTTGCGCAGCTCCGCATCAATCGCCATCTGCTTTCCCGGCAGCGCATCGAGCGTGAAGCGCGCCGATACCTCCGCCACCCGTTCGGCGCCCTTGGCGAGAACCATGAACTGCACCATGGTCACGATCAGGAATATGACAATGCCGACGGCGATGTTGCCGGATATGACGAAATCGCCGAACGTATGGATGATGCTGCCGGCATCGCCCTCGGCTAGGATCAGTCGCGTCGTTGCAACGGTAAGAGCGAGACGAAAGACGGTGGAGATCAGGATGACGCCCGGTAGGGACGAAAAGTCGAGCGGCGTGTTGAGATACAGGGCTACCATCAAGAGCAATATGGCAAACCCCAGATTGAAGCCGATCAGCATATCGATCACGATGATCGGGATCGGCATGATCATCATTCCGATCGCCAGAAGAAGCATCAACGCGACCATCAAATCCGGGTGAGCCGGCGCGCGCGTGATGAGAGTTCGTAGAAGGTTGGCCATGAGAAGCCTTATTGTTGTTCGATTGCAGCTGTGCTGCCCCGCAACAAAACATAGCGTTTGAAGACGGCTTGCGCTTCGGTCATGCGGCCGGCGTGACGCAGGGCGTGGCTGCGCATCAGCATCAAGGGCAGACACGAAGACGGCTCGTCATCCAGTTTGTCAAGCTTATCCAATACCGACAGTGCTTCGTCACCGCGACGCTCCGAGATGAGAGCGTAGGCCAGGATGCGGAGCAGGCCGATGTCTTGGGACTGTTCGTGAGCGACCAGCCGCAACAGAGCCAGGCTCTTGGCGCTCTGTCCGCACGCAAGGTAGACATAAGAAAGCACGCAGAGCAAATCTCGCTCCGGCCCGGAGATCAGTTCGACAGCGCCGGCTTCGGAAACGCGCTGTGTAGATGTGAAGTGTTGCACTTTGTCTGGCCCGGCCATCGCTAGCCTTTGATCAAGCCGTTGTGACTCTGGCGAAACAGGATTAATCGCTGCAGCTCCAGTTGCAGAAGTGCGGCCCCTTCACGTGACACCAAATCCTCTGGCGCGGCTGATAGCGTATCAGCCAAACGCTCCAGAAGAAGGCCGTGTTGCTCTGGACGCAGAACATGCGAATGGCGTAAGCGCGGCGTCACGAAGGAGAGTAGACCGTGCGCGAGATTGGGCTCATTAAGCCAAGCGAGTTCCGAGCCTGGCTCGACCTGACCGGGCGGGGCGCGCGCCTCGTCGAGATTGACGCGCGAGACTGCATCGATCGAACTGAGCTCGAGCGCGCTCTCGATCGTGGCGTCGACCAACGGATCCAGCACGTCGCTGTGGCGAGAAATTGAGGTGTGGCTCTTGGTATCATTGCCACGGGTCCGATCAATCCCGATGGACTTGGCTCGAGAACTAACCGGCGTGGTGGCAGATGCATGATGATCGACGTTTGGCTCCTGAAAAGAGGTGCCAGGCTTGACGGGATTCGGGGGCAGCCTAGTCATGGCACTTTGCTTCCTTACCTGCGGCCTAAAACGCTAATAGGGTAGGGTGGCAAGCCGACCATCCCGGCTCAGCAAAACACGCCGTTCCTCAATCCCGCAGACGGTCCATCCATTGCTCAAGAGCGCGCCGACGAAATACTTTTGACCAGCAACGACAATATAGGGTTCGCTCCCGCGCCAAACAGCTTGGACCTCAATTGCTGGGGGCGTCTTCTCAACCTTGATGGCGACCGCATTGACGAGCGTATAAGCGCCATTGCTATTTTGATCAAACCGCTGCTGGACGTCTCGCCATGTGGCGAGCGAGGCGGGCGTAACGGTGCCGTCGGCGGTGACAACGCCCGCCCCAGAGGCGACCTTGATGCCGACAAGGCCCGCTCTGTCAACTTCCTCTTGCAGCCGCTCGGCAGCTTCATTGGTGGCCAGAGCATCAGGAGCGCTGAGCGCCAGCGTGGGTGCAATGGGCGTAGCAGGGGACGACCGACTTGACGCCACGGTGGTGTCGGTCTGGACAAAACTGGATGAGACTGCGCCAACCGCGGCAGAGCTGATCAGGACAAAAGTGAGAACGGCGAGCGATATACGCCGGCGGTCGATGGAGCCAGCTTGTTTGTAGTCCTCGATCGTCCAGCGCATGGACATCGCCCCGGCATGCAAAACGACAGGAAGAGGGACAACAATGGGCTCATTCGCTAAAACAGTCTCGTGCCCCTCGATCCTGACGTCCCTCGCAAGGGCCTCGATCTCGATTGAATTGGAATGCGGGGTGATACGGAAATGGTGCGGTTCGAGGCCTTGTTCGACGAAGATTAAGTCTGCATCGAGGCTGCTGCCAATCAGACACGGTCCGATCCCCACTTTACTTGTCAGCCCGGAATAACACCCCGACAGCACTTCGAAATGCAGGCAATTTGGTTCATTCACGGTCGGTTTCCTGAATAGCGAATGGGACCGTACGGCAAAACCGTACGGCCCGTTGCGACTTCACAGACTAAGCAGCCGGGGAAAGTGGTGGGGCGACGTCGCCCCACCTCATCCCTTACTGCACCCGCTCATCGGCCGCTTTTTTGACGGTCGAGAGCTCGGTCGAGACGACGCGAAGTTCCACATCCCTCTCAGCAGCCTTTGTGCTGGTCAAAGTCAGAGCGGCGATTTGCCGTTGGAATGCCGCCTCTCCAGCAGCTTCAGCAGCCGTGGAAGCTGCTGCAGCAGTAGCGGTGCCGGCTGCTCCACCTGCAGCCGAGGTATGAGACGCACCAACATTCTTAGTCATCCTATTTCTCCTGTGTGTTCAATTTCGCCGCCACGTGCGGCTCCTATTTCCTAACGTCGCAACATGCGACGTCAGGAATCCTCCTCTGTCTCGGCCATGACATCGTCGAAATGGCTCATTGCACTATTCACAAATTGGAGAGCAACGGCTCCCAGAGCGACGTTGAACGCTTGCTGCATAGCGGCTTCATGCGAGTTACCGCCCGGAGTGGACGCGCCGCCGTTTACGGGAATGTTTGCATCAGGCGATCGGCCATGATCGTCGCGCTCGCCAGGCTTGTGAGATCCTTTTTTGCCGCCGCTTTTGCCGCCAGCCGCATGGAGGTCAGCATCAACGTGCCCAGCGGCGCTAGAGCTCGTAACGCGCATCGGGTTCTCCTATGTCAATTCGATGTGCCAATCGAGGCAGTTTCCACCCTCCACTCTGCAAGGATTAGCTTTCGACAAGCTGACGAGTCGTAGAAAATACAATGAGCCGATGGTGGATCGTCACTAAACGGTTCACCAGCAGACCGTATTTGAAAGGTAGCCGGCGAAAGCTGGAGATCAGATGGTTAAGACAAACAATCGTTTGTGGAGCTTGATCGGGTGAGCACGTTGCTCATCTTCGAAAGCGTTCAATTGGCGAAATATCAAAGCCACCACTAAGTTTTGGGCTGAACGTGCTGCGATCTCGGGCTCATGTCTCTTGCGATGCCTCCGAGCTCTTTCGACAATTTGCTTGCGGTCAGGCGATGCTGCACGGAGCTTGACGTCGTCGGGAGCGAGGCTGAAAGCCAGAGTGACGGCCGATTCAGCGGCCAGAGCGGTCCATCGGCCCCGGCGGGCCCATGGCAGATCCTTCAATCGCGACCCACTTTCACGGAGACCGAGCAGGAGCCCGCTACTCGAGAAAGAGCCCTTCGGCTCTACCGCTCTGGACCAATGTGCTCTCGATTCTTGCGCAACCGGCAGGCTCCGCGGCTGTGGCCGGTCTGTCGGGTATTGTTAATGCATCGCGATGTTGACAGGCGGCGTATGCAGTCACTGGAACATCACCGCGGCAGCCTGACGATCGTGTCGGCCAACATAGCTTGTGCGCAGCGAAGGGCCGAAATAAGTTCCTCGGATTCGGGGCGGTCTCAAGTATGCTGGTGGAGCTTGCGCGACCTACTGCTCGGCAGAGAGGCCCAACCGCGCGGAGGTCGCGCAAGCTCAGTTTCCAGCGTGATCCTGAGAGGATAGCGTCGCTCCGCCTAGGCGTAGGCGCCTGCAGCTTGCAAGCGCTCGGACTCGATGCGAGCCTTCAGGTTATTCAAATAATCCTCCGCGTAGGACTGGGCCACCGAAACCGGCAGGTTGATGCCGGCCGTCGCGGCTTCTTGAATTGCCTGCTTCACCAAGCCTTCTCGCATTGCTAATTTGACCTCAGGTCCGGCGATGCAGCCCACCGCCTGTGCCGCAAGGCTCAGCCCGGCTTCTTCCAGCGCTTGCTTTATGTTGCCGCCACTGATGGCAGTGTGAAGAAGATTTGCAGCTTGCGCCTCGGCTTCGAGCACCATTGACGCCAGATCGGCCAATTCACCCAAACCTGGAATGAAGCCAAGTACACCGACTGCTGTCGCGGCCCAGTCGAATACCTTAGAGCCAACTTTGAGCACGTCATTAAGTGCGTGCATAAAGGCGCCACCGTTCTTTTTGGGAGACTTGATGTCGGGCTGGTCTGCCACGCCCATCGTCATGTCCGCGACCGCGTCCTGCTCGGCAGGCGTTCGGACGGCATGCGTCTTCACTTGGTGGACGGTGCGGTTCGCACCCGACATGTTGTTGAAGAACTGGTTGAAGTCGCTGTTGCTGATGTTGCCGGAATCGACCGTATGCCCGCCGCCGAAGTCGAAGAACTTATGGTGGGTTTTGTAGCCCGTAATTGCGTTGTTCATCAACCCGAACAACACGGGATCGGAGAGCAGCTGGGAGGCCGCCTTTCGCACCTCGGGCGTGAGGCTCTTATCATCGACCATGCTCGCCAGCTTTTCCCGGGTCAGATCACCGTTCCCGAAGAAAGCGTTTTGGTTCTTGTTGATCGTATTGAGCGTATCGAGCTCGGCTTGCGTGAGATTCATCGATGATGAAGCAATCTGCAGGAAGTCCTCTTTGTGGACCTTGTCTATCGAGCCACCATACAGCTGCTTCCATTCATCCGGGTGATCGAGGAAGTATTGAGCGGCCGCGAGAACCTGCGGCGGGCATTTGCCGGTTTTGGCTTCGCCGTCGACGATCCGCTTGAAATCCGCAAGGCTCAGGTTCTTAGGCAGGTTGTCGGAATACCGATAGAGCTCGCGCAATGCATCGGTCTGGGTCATAACCGATGGCTCGCCATTCCGGGTGCCGTCGGAAGGGATGTAGTTTTGCGTATAGTTCTTTGCCCGCTGCTCCTGGAACGCACCAACCTGAGGGTGGTGATCGGAGAAGCTGGAGAGATCACCTGCTTTAATCTTCCCGCCGCAGCGGCCGTCACCTTGCGAGCCTATCGCATAGAAGAGCTCTGGGTCCTGTTGCAGAGCCTCGATCGCCGCTTTTAGATCCGGTGGTGTGGAGGGATCGTTGGCCAAATCTCCAAGAGATTTCCAATCCAGCGGGCACTTGTCTTTGTGTCGGTTCAGCACCGACACAATCTGCAGCTCGGCATGAGTCAACGTGCCGCTGTTCCACGTGATCCTGGAGCTTTGTACGGGTGCCTCTGCAATCTTTGGTGCGCTCTCAGCGGAGGAGGACTCCGTGGAGGATGGCTCTGGCGCCTGCTGACATGCGTCCAGTGCGGCCTTGATCTCCGGCGGGAGGATGTTCCGCACCTCCTGCGTGAGTTCCTCCGTCAGCTGCTTGGCTGAGTCTGCAGCCGCCGGATCCTGCGGTGCGGAATGGTCATCGACCTTGTCTTTCAACGAGAAACTAGCCAGCATCGCCTCGAAATTTGAAAGATCCCGCGCCGATGAGGGCCCGGGCGCCAGCCCGGACAAAGTGGAGCTGGCGGTTAGCGACAGGTTGTTGACTGACATTATAGGTCCTCTGATTTGAGATGGCACCACAGGCCGGGCATGTGGCGCAGCCCGAGAATCGCGACGAACAACGAGCAATAAATGTTGATAGGATCGATGGCTCCTACCAATTGCTTCCGATTGCTCAGTGCGCCCCAGCGCTCAGTTCCGCTACAATCTATAGGCACATCGCCGTCTAGATATTCACGCCGTATGGTAGGTTCGATTAGCTTTCCAAAAGCTGACGGCATTCAGAGGTTTCATAACGAGGCGCGAAATGACAGTGTGAAAGGCGGTGATGGTTCTTGATATCGGAATCGGCTTGCCTGTTTTGTTTCGATCGCTCGCCTCCACGCTAACTAGGTCGAATCAATGAACCCGAGTCTGCCGCTCTGCGGATGGTCACGTGCGCTGATTCCTGCAACAACGTCGCAGGTCTCCGCAGCATCTGATGGTGAAATCACCCACGCCTAGCGACCTCGCGCCTGCGCCCAACGAGAGTGTTGGCGCCCGCTCTGATGAGCCAGATACAGAATGATCGTATGAGATTGACTGGCGTAGATGCTCGAAAGAGTCCGGCGGTATTGTGCGGACCATGTTGCCCCGAGCGGATGGAGGCTCAGCTGCGCCTGGCATTCTTCATGTCATCATGCTTATCCGCTTGGCGAGTGTTCGCTCGAGCCTACGGGCCAAAGGGCAGAGTTTAGCGATGGTTTGATACGAATTGAACCTTCTTCTCGCCATTCCGCCCTGACAGGCACACCCAGGTTGGTGAACGTGATTGTCTGTGAGCCCTGGTCGGTATGAGATTGCGGCTTCTTAGCATTTCGATCTGAGCAAGCGTAGCGGTTTGGCCAGTGAAGACCCACTCGCCCCTGGCGCGACGGCCGTTCGCCATGGCGAAATCTCCAAGTTCCGGCGGAGCAACCCGTGCGGGCACGCGAGTCCGCTTGAGACGGTCCAGCGTTGAGGTGACCCGGATCTTGCCAAACAAGGTCGTTGCCGAACTCGGAGGCGTCCACGCGGTGCTGAGCGATCGGCTGTTGGGAATTGGTCCGCTCGCCGCCGCTCAATGATGGCTCGACACGCGATGATCCTGCCCCGAGTTCCTGCCAAATTAGGTCCTGGCTGTATTCGGGTATTTTATGCAATGCGACTCTCTCGGACCGGCGGGCGACGAGGACGAGTGGGATGCTGGGCTGTTGTCCGCCGGGCTTAGCGAGTTGAAGTTCATCCTGTTCCTCCCTTTGGACAACTGAGGGGCTTTCATTCTTGCGCGATGAAGCTCATTTGCATGGCAGAGTTCGTAGAGTTGTTCAAAAGCTCGCATGAGGCGCTAAAGCGGCAAAGCACGGTCACCGATGCTGTTGGCCAGGACTCTGGTTCGCGTCCGTGGCTCCGGCCTGGACGTTTATTTGCGCCGCCCTGCGGCATCGACCATCTACATATCCGCGCTTGGACACTGGCAGCAGTAGCTTTCGAAAAGCTGACAGAGGGCATAGACAGACGCATGGCACCTCTTCGTAGGCGATCTGTTGTCATCAGGTCATTTCTTACCTGCATCGGGTAGATGGACCATGCCGTCTTGATGTGGTGCCTCCGGCGAAGGAGCGTCATTCGGTCGTCCTTCGCGAATGACCACGCTGGAGGATCCCCGAAACAGCATCAAAACCGACTCGTGCGGTGGCTTTTCGCCACCGCTCGGGTTTCGCCGTGCCTGTGCCTCCGCCGCAAGTCCTTTGAGTGTTTGCTCCACAAGCGCGACAAAGCGGGGTGGACCAGAGGCGAAGACGAGGCCATCTCCCGGTACGGCTCTCACGATGTAACGCTCGTCGGAGATGTTGAGCGCATCGAGTGCCGCCTTGAGCGCATCAAAGCTGATTGGACTCAAGACCAAAAGGCGGCTTTGCGCCTCATGCGCGTCGGATACATAGAGCACCAGCCCATCGTAGTACCATTGAAGATTGTAGAGATTAATCAACCGTTCGAGGAACTCTCGCGGTGGGAGATCGGGCAGTCGCCCGCGAATCCGCCCCTTCACCCCGGTGCTGACATTGACTCTGATATTTAGGTTGTTGCCGAATTCCTGCAGTGCGGCCGCGAGGTCCTGATCCAGAACTGTGTAACTATAAGGCGTCGATGGCAGCGCCAGGGGAGCGCCGAGCGCCTCGACGACGCCCAAGCAAATGAAAACACCAGCATAGAGAAGTTTCTTCAAGATGTGCCGCCTTGTGGATGGAATGAGCATTCCTGCTTTTTACGCTTGAGAACAAGCACCGGAATTCGTCCCAAAATTTGGAAGCCGCTGCTTCGTCGAAAAATGGAAGCTGACCGTGATCATTGGATGACAGCTGCTCGTCAGTTTTTGGTCAGCTTACTTCTCTAGGGTGCCGGCCCGTTCGTGTGAACTGACGGCTCACCTCACTACGTGACAGAAATGATTTCCTCCATCTTGTTTGGCATTACGTCGACCCCTGTCAACTCCGTCGAGTGTGCCTCCAACGGCTGTTCGCCGGCACACGCCCAGTTTGATCAGAGTCTTGCGCAGGCGGCCTCGAACCAAGGTGTCACCTCTTCTGTGACCGAGCGCACGCCAGCTCCATTGCTGGCGGAAGTGCAGCGCGCAGTCATATCGGCGAGCCCGCTCGGCGATCGCGTCCTTCAGAGCATTTCTGCTATCCATCAGGGCAAACCATTTCCGTCGGGTGCAGTTTCGCCGACGCTCGTCGGTGAGCCTGATCCTACCAAGGGTCTCCAGCTTGGGCCGGCAGCGCAACCAGTCTTGCGTGTTCGGCAAGTCGAGGTACATCCAGCGGGCAAACCGGAAGGTGCGGATCATTTCGACTCGGCGCTGGCGAATCTGCGGGATGTTTACAACGGCGTCATCCAGGTTTCGCTCCTCTCCAAGGGGACAGGCGCTGTCAGTTCATCTCTGAACAAGCTTCTATCGGCGGGCTGAGCGGGCCGTTGGCTGTCTTGACGAAAGACAAGATCGGTAACGGCTGCCCCGCAAGAAAGCGGCTTCATGCTCTCGTCCTGTTGCCGGTTTTGCTGGCCCTCGCCGGTTGCAAAGCTGATCTGTATACCAAAGTTCAAGAGCGCGAAGCCAACGAGATGCTTGGGCTGCTCCTGAGCAAGGGCGTCGATGCCATCCGTGTTGTCGGTAAGGATGGGACCAGCACAATTCAGGTGGAAGAAAAGCAGCTCGCCTACTCGATCGAGCTTCTGAATGACCAGGGCTTGCCGCGCCAACCCTTCAAGAGCCTTGGTGAGGTGTTCAAGGGGGCGGGCCTCGTTGCATCTCCGGTTGAGGAGCGAGCCCGCTACATCTATGCTCTCAGTGAAGAATTGTCGCGTACGATCAACGATATCGATGGTGTTCTCTCCGCCCGTGTTCATGTCGTTCTGCCGAAGAATGATCTTTTGCGACAGGATGCAACCCCGTCTTCGGCGTCGGTGTTCATTCGATACGCCTCGAACGCGAAGCTCTCAGCCTTGCTGCCGCAGATCAAGATGCTCGTCGCCAACAGCATCGAAGGTCTATCATACGACAAGGTGGCGGTCGTGTTCGTGCCGGTTGAGCGGGCTCAGCATGAGGTCTCCGTTGTGCCAGCGGCAGCTTCCGCCGAACCAACCAAGTTCAATGCAACCCACATTGCGATCGGTGCAGGAGGTGGGCTCGCCGCGTTGGGCATTCTATCTTACGTGCTGCTGAGCACACGTGGGCGACAGCTTCGTCAATCCTGGCGCAAAGTGACGAGTCTCGGCAGAGATGCCAGCAACCCAGCGGTCCAGTCCGCCGGCAAAAAGCTCTCCTCCGATCCGAAATAGCGGCAGCAGGTCCGTATCGATGGCATCCACTAACACAAGTTTTTCACTCAACCCGCATTCCGATCGCCTGCGTGAGCTTGCCGCTTTGATCCATCCCAGCCGGTTTGCCGGCCATCTTGATGAGCGCCTGTCGACCGCCACAGTGCTGCAGTTGCAAAAGTCTCCCAGACTGCAGCAAAGACTGGCCGAATTGCTGCTAAGTAGTGAGGAGCTGGTTTCGAACGGAACCGATTGGGGTAGGGACGTTCTGCTCGGGCATGATCCGCGTCGAGCGGCGCTGCTCGCTGGCAGTATCTGGCATGCCCGTTCTGTGCTGAAGTTTGTGTCAAGACATGATGTAGCGATTCTGATCGAAAATATTGGTGCCGAAGCACATGCTTTCGCAATCCGACACTTATCCAACGCCGTCGCAACCACATCGATTGACGATCCGCAGAAGCTGGCGAGCCAGATTGAACATGACGGATGTGCCTGCCTTGGCGCTTGGCTCAAGGACGCATCAGAGCTTGACCGTGTGCGCGTTCTTTTCCGCTTACCTGTGGGGACCACCGCAGAATCCCCAGCAGCCGAACACCACAACTCAGCGGGTCAGTTACTGTCTTTGGTGGTGGCCCACTTGGCCACGGAGGAGCCAGCGGCATGACGGCCAATGAAACAGTCTTGCCAGATAGCCCGCGGATACGGCCGCTTGGTCGGCTCATACCAGCCGCGGAACTTGGCATCTGGTACGATGCGGTGCAGACGCGCGCGCTAGCCGAGCGATACCTGCGGCAGGTTCGCAGTTGGGCAAGGAAGGCCTATCAGCAGGAGCGGGAGCGCGGGCACTGCGAGGGTCTAAGGTCAGGCTCGGACGAAATAGCACGGCTGATTGCCGGAGCTGCTTCCGATGTGGCCCGGCGAAAAGCCGTTCTGCAACAGGAGTTACCACAGCTCGTCATTGAGATATTGACCGATTTGTTGGGCTCCTTTGATCCGGGTGAGATGTTGGTAAGGACCGTTCGTCACGCCGTCGAGAAAAGATATGGCAGCGGAGAAGTATGCCTTCACGTGTCTCCTGTGAACGCTGATGCACTAAGACATGAATTCCTGGCGTTCGATGGAACGAATGGTCGGCCGAAAGTCAGAATTGATCCGGACCCTGCCGTGGGGCCGGACCAGTGCGTTCTGTGGAGTGAGTTCGGCAGTGTCGATTTAGGACTTGCCGCGCAGCTCCGCACATTGCGTCTCGGCCTTAATCCATCTTCTCAGGAAAGCTAACCGTGACGATGCAACGATCAGGCCAAGATCAAGCCGGCGGAGAAGGAGATGTGCATGCGGCGATAGCATCGCTGAGATTCGCAGCAAAGGATGTCGATACGCGTGCCGTGCGGGGACGGATCACGCGTGCGATCGGCACCTTGCTCCATGCCGTGTTGCCAGGGGCCCGTGTTGGAGAACTTTGCCTGCTGCAGGATCACGCTTCCGGATGGTCGCTTGAGGCGGAAGTCATCGGTTTGCTGCCGGACGGGGTGTTGCTGACGCCCATTGGCGATATGGTAGGCTTGTCCCACCGCGCGGAAGTGCTCCCGACCGGGCGCATGCAGGAAGTGTCAGTCGGGCCCGACCTGCTCGGCCGCGTGATCGATAGCTTCGGCCGTCCACTCGATGGCAAGGGGCCGATAAAGACGGTCCACACTTGTCCGCTCCGCGGCAAGGCGCCCAACCCGATGAGGCGGCGTGGCATCGAGGAGCCGTTTCCGCTTGGCGTTCGCGTGCTGGACGGACTTCTGACGTGTGGCGAAGGTCAGCGGATCGGAATCTATGGAGATGCCGGTTGCGGTAAGTCGACGCTGATGTCGCAAATTGTAAAAGGCGCAGCCGCCGATGTCACCGTGGTTGCGCTCATAGGGGAGCGTGGACGCGAGGTGCGTGAATTCATCGAACGTCATATTGGAGATGCTCTCGCTCGCACGATCGTTGTCGTTGAGACATCCGATCGATCGGCAATGGAGCGGGCGCAATGCGCTCATATGGCGACCGCACTCGCCGAGTATTTTCGTGATCAAGGTCTGCGGGTCGTTCTGATGATGGATTCGCTGACGCGATTTAGCCGTGCGATGCGCGAAATCGGCCTTGCCGCCGGCGAACCTCCCACCCGGCGCGGCTTTCCTCCTTCCGTCTTTGCGCTGCTTCCTGGTCTGTTGGAGCGAGCCGGTATGGGCGAGCGGGGCTCGATCACGGCATTCTATACCGTGCTTGTCGAAGGTGACGGCACGGGCGATCCGATTGCCGAAGAGTCGCGCGGAATTCTCGATGGTCACATCATTCTTTCGCGCGCGCTGGCCTCGCGAGAGCATTTTCCCGCCATCGACGTGCTGTCGAGCCGAAGTCGTGTCATGGATGCGGTCGCCTCTGGTCCACATCGCAAGGCGGCATCCACCTTCCGCGATCTGCTCTCGCGCTACAATGAGGCTGAGTTTCTGATCAAGGTCGGTGAATACAAGCCAGGCAGCGATCCACTGACTGATCGGGCAATCGAGTCAATCGAGGAACTGCGCGCATTCTTGCGCCAGGGACAGGACGAGCCGTGTAGCTTTGAGGAGACCGTTTCATGGATGTCGCGTCTGACGGCCTGAATCTCGTACAAGCGTCAAAATTGCGGCTGGTGAAAGACATGAGAGAGCGAAGCGCGCTTCGTGAATTGTCGAACATGGAAGACAGGCGCCAAATTGCGGTCGCAGCGCTGCAGCGAGCGTCTGAGAATCTTAAAGGCGCTGAGAATCGTCGCGCCAAGGCCGAAGCTGAACTTTATCAGGAGCTGGTGTCCCTCGAGATGATGTCCGTGTCCGAGCTCGATCGTCGCTGTCAAGTCGTCCTTGGGCGGCTGGCAGCAGAGATCGAATCGGCACGCCAGGCGCGTGAGCAGGCGCGCATCGCGCATGAGCAGGCCGAGCGGGCAGTGAATGAGGCGCGCACCATATGGGCCAAGCGGTCGGCGGCGAGCCAGAAATGGCAGGAGATTGAGGGCGATGTCCAGCGCACTACCGCTGTCCGTTCGGAGTTTGCAGCCGAAGTCGATGCCGACGATGAGGTTTTGCTCCGATATCAGGGTGGTTCGCGCAGCCAGACGGTCGATGGCTCGAACTAATGGCTGGTTCTCTTACCGCGTCGCGAGCTGCACCCGCGGAACCTGTCGATAAATGCCATGGGTGAACCCGCACTATTTCAGCCAGCGGCAAAGCTGTCGCATGAAGTGGTCTCCTGGCTCAACGAGACCGCCGCACCGCGCACGGTTCTGCAGAGCCGCATTGGCGATAAGCCGCTATCGATCCGTATGAGCCGGCTTGTTTGGCAGGCCGAGCCATATGCCATGTCGGTGCTCGACTGCGTATTTTGCGCCGGAGGCGAGACCGCTGTGTTGTCCTTGCCCCGCCTTCTCGTCGAGGCACTGATTTCAACGGTCCAGTCTGGCCTTACTTTACCTTCCGACCCAACCCGCTCGCTCCTTCTCGAACTTGCACTGGAACCTTGGCTCGCTCCACTCGAGATCGCGCTCGCGCGGAATTTGCAGCTGATCCGCGTCGAAGACGCAACGGCCAAAGACCCCTATTTGGAGTTCGACGTTACTTTCGGGCCGCTGGCGGCCAAGGCTCGCCTGTTCTTGTTCGCGCCTCTTGACGGTCTGGTTCCGTCTGCGTTTCGTGTCTTAGGCGAGCTGATCGGCCAATCACCGCGAGATTTAGGTAAGAGTTCTTCGGAATTGCCGGTCGTAATTGCGAGAGAGATCGGCTCGCTGCGCGCGCCCATCAAGCTTCTTCGCCAAGCACAGCCCGGCGACGCACTGCTGCCCGAAGTCATTCCCTTTGCTCATGGCCAGCTCATCCTCGCTGCGGACAAGTTGTGGGCGCCGGCGCAGGTCGCGGGCGACAGACTTATCCTTCGGGGACCATTCCGCCTGCAGTCCCATCCTCTAAGGTATGCAAATATGACGATACGCCCACAAGCTGAACAAGCAATCCCGCTCTCGGAAGCCGACATCGACAGTATTGAGATCACGCTTGTGTTCGAATGCGGCCGCTGGCCCATCCCGCTGGGTACGTTGAGAAGCATCAACGAGGGGCACGTGTTCGAGCTTGGCCGGCCGGTGGACGGTCCGGTCGATATTGTTGCCAATGGTCAATTGATCGGCCGCGGCGACATCGTACGTGTCGGTGAAGCGTTGGGCATCCGGTTACTTAGCAAGTTGGCGGTCAATGGTTGACATTCAACCGAGCATCCTTGCGCTTGTTGCGGCGACCGCCGGTCTTGGCCTGCTGGCGTTCGCAGTTATCACAACAACGGCGTTCATCAAGGTTTCCGTCGTTCTCTTCCTGATCCGCAACGCGCTCGGCACTCAGTCCATACCACCGAATATCGTTCTGTATGGTGCTGCATTGATCCTTACCGTGTTCATAGGCGCCCCAGTATTCGAGCAAACCTACAACCGCGTGACCAATACGCAACTTCGTTACCAAACCGCCGATGACTGGTTGACCGCCGCCAAGGAGGGGAGCGAGCCGCTGCGCGCCCATCTCAAAAAGTTCACCACTGAGGAGCAGCGCACGTTCTTCCTGTCGTCGACGGAACATATCTGGTCGGAGGAGATGCGCGCCAACGCAACAGCCGACGATTTTGCGATCCTCGTGCCGTCTTTTTTGATCTCGGAGCTTAAGCGTGCGTTTGAAATCGGTTTCCTTCTCTATCTTCCGTTCATCACGATCGACCTTATTGTGACGACAATTCTGATGGCCATGGGCATGTCAATGGTATCACCGACAATGATATCCGTTCCTTTCAAGCTCTTTCTGTTCGTCACAATCGACGGCTGGTCGCGGCTCATGCACGGATTGGTCTTAAGCTACGCATCCCCGGGGGGGTGAGATGGACGAGGCGAGCATCCTCACCCATCTGAGCCGATCATTAGTCCTGTTCATGATCTGGGTTCTACCGCCGCTCCTGGCAGCCCTCGTGGCCGGATTGGGTATTGGCATCGTGCAGGCAGCAACCCAGCTCCAGGATCAAACCTTGCCGCTTACCGTGAAGCTCCTCGTCGTCGTCGCCGTGCTCGTTCTGTTTGCTCCGGTGCTGAGCGCGCCGCTGATCGAGCAAGCGCAGCATATCTTCACTGAGTTCCCCGCGCTCACAGCGAGGTATTAGTGCGCGCGGAACGCAGGCCTGTCTAAGTTTCAGCTATAGCGTCGCGTTTGTTGGCGTTCATTGCGAACCACAAAAGGGCGAGTTCGTCAGCTTATCGAAAGCTCGCCTCACTATTCTGAGACGGATAAACATCCGAACTGTCCTGTTCGGCTCTATGAGCCTGCCGTATTCGGAGGAAGAATGACCCCATTTGGAATTTCTATCCGTTCGATTCAGGTTTGCTTACGATGTGATGGAATTACCTGCTGAGACCTGGTCCTCGATGCACAGCCTGGCGAGTTGTCGACGCAAGTGAACGGGCAAACCGCTTTGATTGCAAGCGGCCCCACGAGTCTGGCATTCTGGTGAATGAGCCTACGAATGAAGGTGCCGCTCGAGACCGATCTCCATAGACTGCGAAATTGATGGAAGCTTTGAGGCCCTCAGATCTTCAAACCGCGCTCGGTGAGAGCGGAAGAAGCGTGGCTTGCAGGCCGCGCGAGATTTCGCCGGTGCTCTCATCGAATGGTCATACCTCTGCGCCGGATGGCTGTAGTCATATGGATAGTTGAAGCCGAAGTCATCTGCGAGGCCTGTCGCTCTGCAACCGCTGGGACACGAGATCTGCAGAGTTCTTGACGTCTCACACCATGACGACGTGAGTGCGACGGTTGCATTGGCTGAAGGAACGACGAGCTGAGCTCAAATGGATGCCTTGTCAGCCACCGAGACGCAAACTCTGATTCAGACTGCTGTCGAGTTCGTCGTTGCGGCCGGTCTTGGCGCGGCCCGGGCCCTCGGGATTATGCTGGTTCTTCCGGTATTCACGCGACCGCACATTGGCGGGATTATCCGCGCAAGCGCGACGGTTGTGATTGGATTGCCTTGTTTGATGCAGATCAGGAACGGCTTGCAGACACTAGATCCGGGCACCCGTATGGTTGCGGTCTCGCTCCTCGGTTTGAAGGAGATATTTATCGGCCTGCTGTTCGGGTTTCTGCTTAGTATACCACTTTGGAGCATCCAGGCCGTTGGTGACATCATTGATACCCAGCGCGGCATCTCCAGCCAGGTGGACGATCCTGCGACACGCAGTCAAACCGCCGCGATGGGGCTCTTTCTCGGGACTGCCGCGGTTACGATCTTCGTTGTATCAGGGGGTCTGCAGACCATGGTCAGATGCCTCTATGGAAGTTATCTGATCTGGCCCGTGTATCGGCTGCTACCGCCCCTGACCCAGCAAGGGGCAATGGAGTTTATCGGGCTCCTCGACCATATCATGCACACGACCCTCGTGGTCGCCGGGCCCGTGCTGGCTCTGCTGCTTCTGATTGACGTATCCCTCATGCTGCTGGGGCGCTTTGCGCCGCAAATCAAGCTGAACGATCTCTCTCCGACCATCAAGAATGCCGCCTTTGGCACCATCATGGTCAGCTACGCCGTCTTCCTGATCGAATATATGGGAGCAGAGATCATTCGGTTCAACGACGTGCTGGAGTGGCTCGAGAAGTTCTTGAAATGAACGACACGAGCGAAGAGAAAAACCTTCCACCAAGTCACAAGAAGCTGAGGGACGCGCGTAAGAAAGGGCAGAGCCCGCGCAGCGCCGACTTTGTGACCGCGGCAAGCCTTTGCGCTGGTTTCGGTTGCCTGTGCTTCAGGGCCAGCTCGATCGAAGACGGATGGCGCGAAGCCGTGCGGCTCATCGACAAGCTGCAGGAACAGCCCTTCAACAGTGCGGCCCGGAAGGCGTTGCTCGGATTGATAGACCTTTCTATAGCAGCCGCGGCCCCCATCCTAGGTGCGGCGGTGGTTGCGGCGATTCTGGCCGGTGTCTTGGCCGGCGGGGGGCTAACGATTTCGGTTGAGCCGCTTAAACCCAGCTTTGAGAAATTGGATCCCGTCAAAGGGCTGAAGCGGATTGTCTCCCAGCGGTCGGCTGTCGAGCTTGGAAAGTCTATCGTCAAAGTTTTGGTTCTTGGCGCTACGTTCGTTTTCACTGTGCTCGCAAGTTGGAGGGCACTGGTATACTTGCCCGTGTGCGATTTGAGCTGCTTTGGTTTTGTCTTTAAAGAGCTCAAAGTGCTGATCGCGATCGCTGCCGGCGCTCTTCTGATTGGCGGCTTGGCTGATCTGCTCATTCAGCGTTGGTTGTTCTTGCGCGACATGCGCATGACGCAGAGCGAAGCCAAGCGCGAGTCCAAGGAACAGGATGGTAATCCGCAGATCAAGGGTGAACACCGCAGGCTCCGCCGGGAGTCGGCGAACGAGTCTCCGCTCGGCGTCCATCGGGCGACATTGATACTGACGGGGCGAGCGACATTGATTGGGCTGCGCTACGTTCGGGGCGAGACCGGCGTTCCGGTACTGGTGTGCCGCGGCGAGGGCGAAACGGCTTCACAGTTGCTGGCGGAGGCGCGCGCCCAACGTCTGAGCATTGTCGAGGATCATGTGTTGGCGCGTCAGCTGATCCGAAAAGGTACGATGGGCAAGGCCGTTCCGATGGAGTGTTTCGAGAGGGTTGCAAAGGCAGTCTTTGCCGCCGGCCTCGTTTAGCGTCGCGCAAACATCGATGCGCTCAAACCACTGGGCAATGACCGAACTGTCCCAGAACCTGATCTGCGAGCTGCACGACCCCCAAAAAAAGACCGAGCAAAGGCTGGAGTCCAGGAGGCTCGTCGGCCGATTCCAAACAGAATGCCAACCGACGTTCATGCTGTTCGGGTTCTACGAGCAGCTTATTGGGTTTCTGGCGCAACCCTGGTATGGGTTTCATCCTCCAAATTGCTCCTGTTGCCCACCGTCGTTGCCCCACGTGCGGTGATGGGAAGCACTGCACGATCACCACTGGTCGGCATGACAGCGTGATTGCCTAACAGGTCGCCAGGATCATTGATCGTGACCGCGAGGTTATTCCGGACTGAGCAGCCAAGGGTCGGGTTGAACGAATTCTCGTTCACCGTAGGACCGACGATGGAGAGCGAGGGGCAGACCGGAGGATGAGCTTCGAAAGTGATCGCTTCGATCCTCACCCCGGAACGAGCCGGCAGATCCACACGAGAAGCGGACAGGAGGATGTTGTAATTGGCAACACCCATGGCGCGAGCCTCGTCGGCGACCTGTGCGATGAGTCTGGGTGAGCCGATGACCCTCACATGGAGGGCATCCCGCCGGCCGCGACTGGTCGCTGCAATAAAGCTTCGCAGCCGATGCCGTTCGGGGCCACGAAGGCTCTGCAGGAACAGCACGCTACTCTTCTGCTCGACCTGGATCTCTTGGTCAGCCGGCGCGGGCTGGATCGAGGCCGTATTTGCGCAGCCACCCATTATTGCCGCAATAAAGATCGGGTAGCACAGATGTCGCAATGTCATTTGACGATCCTCATTCGATAATAAAGCCGGCGTTGCCGGTCAGTCCTGGCGCGCTGGCGCGAGGCGCATCGCGCTCTCGTGGCGGCCGGGCCACCGTGTTCGTCAAAATCCGCCCCGCGTCTGAGGGCGGCGAGATGCGGTCGCTTGGCGCACTCATCTTGTTCGGATTCGATGCGGGCCGCACGATGTAGGGCGTGACAATAATGACCAGTTCGGTTTCACGTTTTTGAAACGATGAGGAGCGAAAAAGTGCGCCCAGGATGGGCACATCACCAAGCCAGGGAAACTCGCCGATGTCAGTGTTGAAGTTGCGCCTGATGAGGCCGCCGATTGCAAAGCTCTGACCGCTGGCGAGCTCGACCACGGTGCTCGCCCGCCGAGTCGAGAGGGCAGGGACCGCCATGCCATTGATTTTGACTTCGCCTTCGCTCGACAGTTCGCTGACTTCGGGCTTCACCCGGACGTTGATCTGATTATTGTTGAGAACCGTCGGAACGAACTCGAGGCTCACGCCGAACTGGCGAAATTGGACCGAAACCTGCCGGTTATCCTGCATCACCGGAATGGGGAATTCGCCGCCGGCGAGGAAGCTTGCCGCTTCGCCGGACATCGCCGTCAGATTCGGCTCAGCCAGGATTGAGGCTAGGTGCTCGCTTGCGAGAGCGTCCAGAACAGCGCTCAAGTTGGTGTTGCCGGCGCTAAACCCAATCCCGATCGTGCCGCCGCCGCCGGCTGCGCCGGACCCTCCCCCTTTGCCGGTGACAAGGAAAGCGCCGTTTGGGCTCGAGGCGGTGAAGTTGATGTTGAGATCCTTGACCGCGCTGCGGGAGACCTCTGCCACCCGGACGCTGAGATTCACCTGTAATGAGCCGGCGACCTGGATCTTGTTGACTACCAGCGCGCCAGCCCCAAGAAACTGCTCAGTGACCTTCCTAGCGGTCTCGACGACCTCGGCATTAGGCGCCGTACCGCTAAGGATCGCACCGCGCGGGGTATAGCTGACCTGAATCGGATAGTCGCCGACCTCGGCCTTCAGCGCGGCCCGCAGATCCTCGATCGGTTGGGTGACGACAACACGCAGCTCGGCGAGAGCCTCTCCATCGTCGTTTAGCGCGAACAGGCTAGTCCGTCCCGACTTTTTGCCAAAGACGAAAATCGTGGTGTTCGAAGGCGCCTGATAATCCGCAATGGCCGGGTCGGCAATAAAAATGCTCGCAGCCGGTCCGGTCAGATGAACTGTCTTTCCCTGTGAGGAGGTAAGGTTGAGCGTGCCGGTGGTGCTGCCAGGCGCAGCACGTGGCGGTTCTCCTTTGCCCTCTCGCTTTGCCTGAGCTGCGGCAGCAAGCGGAAGTAGCAGAGCGACTGCGCACAGGGCGTAGCAGAGGCGGGGAAAAGCGGCAGAGTGCGAGCTGCTGGCGACCACCGACGGCTCATCGGCGGCGGCGTCATTGTTAACGACGTTCAAGGGATTGTTGCCTTCAAGTGAGACTGCTAGGCAGCCGATGCTGCGCCGATGAGTTCAAGGGTGTAGCCGACTCCGCGCGCGGTCTTGATCCTGAGCGTTGCCCCGGCCTGGTTCAAATGCGCTCGTAAGCGGTAAATCCCGACCTCCAGCGCATTGGTCGAGACCTCGTCGTCAAATGCATACAAGCTTTCTTCGAGCGCTGTGCGGGGCACGGTACGGCCCGCGCGGTTGAGCAAATGTTCGAGAATGCACACTTCGCGGCGCGCAATTCTCAGTACTCGCCCACCGACGGAGACCTGTCTCGCGATCGGATCGAAATGCAGATTCCCGAATGTCACCACCGGCGCCGTCATCTGCGTTGATCGTCGCAAAATAGCTCGCATGCGAGCAATGAGTTCGTCGATAGACACTGGCTTTGGCAGAAAATCATCTGCGCCCGCATTGAAAATTGCAATCCGCCGGCTGAGATCATTGAGACTGCTCATCATCATAGCCGGCATTGATCGTCCCTCGCGCCGCAACTGCTTCAGCCAGTCCAATCCGTCTCCATCGGGCAAAACCGATTCGAGCAAGACCATGTGGTAGTTCGCGCAATCGAGCGCGGCCGACGCTTCATCCAGCGTGCGCGTCACGTCGACGACGAACCCATAATTTAAGAGCGTTTCCTTCACGGCGCGGCCAAAGTCCGCATGATCATCAACCAGGAGAATTCGCATTCATCGCCTCTCGTCCATCCTCGCCAGGACTTGAGCGTGTCACGCTTGACCATGAGAGTCGGCGGAACCCTGAGGCTGCCGCTTTGGCGTGAAATCGAAAAGCCGTAAACGACACGCAAGAGCTTGTTGGCAGGCGACCCATGTCTGCGCGTCCATCGTCATGGGATAGGTGGAGGCCTGCGGCGGATAGCTTGCGCGGGCGGCGCGGCTCACAATTTCCCTTACGCCGGCAAGAGCTCTGCAATCTCTGACGAGGCTGAGAGTCCTGGCCGCGCGCTGATGCATCTGTAGGCCGAGCATAGCGGTTCCTGCATGCGCTACGCGAGCGCCTGCAGTAGCGATAGCGCCAAACCGCCCGAGCGAAACGAAAGCGCAGGCGAGAGCGGCTGTATTTGGCGCCGAACAGACTTGCGAAACCGACATGGAAACTCCCTGATTCGTCTTGATCCGCGGTCAGTCCTGCAAGGCTGTTGAGCCCGTAGTGTCGTCACGTCACGACAACGCAAGTGTTCCGCGTTTGAGGACACTTCACCCGCTAAGCATCCGCCAATGGGCTGGAAAAGGCCGAGATGCGCGACGAGAGGATCAACACGCGCCCCATCGGCGGGATACACATCCTCTCGCTAGCCGATGATAGCCAAGCAAGATGTCAACTGCCCCGAAGTTCGGTCGCTCCGGAGACGTTATCCGCCGCAGTCGAGCAAATGCTGCCAACGGAGGACAAATTGAGTCCGGCGTTGCCATCATGCATTGTCTGAGGTGGTTACGCCGGCTCCGTTTCGTCAGACGGGGTGAACGGCGAAAGAATGATCTAATCTCGAGCTTGGAATCGGCCTGTGGTCGGCATAGGCGAAAGAGCGATTGTCCGCGTTGTTCTCGCGCGCTGGATCCTGGTCTGGCTGCGAGGAGGGTGCGGCATCCTGCGCTCACAGAGCAGATGAACGACGCAAGCTTTGAAGGGGAGCAGTCGAGCACTGTGACGAGGCGGATCGGCCGAGCATTGAGGTGTTGAGACGTTCGCAAGTGTTGCTACCTGTCAGGAAGAATTCACGCGAGCGGATTCTGTCGCGAGACTGTCGGAAATCCTACAATCTGACGCTGGGTAAGATTCAAGTGCCCTTAAAGGCTCCTTGTAGCGTGGCCCTCAAATTCGGAATCGTTGCGAGGCAAACGGCGACACAGTTCGGCCATGCCGTCGACCTGCGCGTGACGGTCGGTCTCGCTCTTTCCTACGTCGTGAGCATTTGTCCATCCAATTGAGAGTAGCGCCAGAAACCCCTTTGACCTGCGCGAAGAGCCAGTCGTTGTTATCAGGCTTTGCGCAAACCATGACGCCAGGATCGGGCGATCCGATCCGCCTCATACGTGGCAATTTAGCGGGAAGATCATGGCGAGGCGCGGGATGCGTCCACCCGACGACAGGAGCGTCGTGCGAGCAAAGTTGTGCGGCAAGGGACTGAGGAGAGAATCGATTGCCAGACGTCATCTTGAATGCGGCCTCCATACATTGCGATCGACTATGGGGCGTTTAGGTGTGCTCGGCAAAATCGATTGTTTTGATGGAACGCATCCAGGGGGCGGATCGGCCGTACTGCAACAGCGCCGCTTGCTGCGGACGAGTGAATAACTGATACGATCACGGCCGAAACACCTGTTGGTTGACCGCGCGGTTAATGTCAGGCCGATCTAGCTAAGGCGGGGAGCGTTCAGCGGCTTACCTCATCAAAGCCGCCCGTCAGCCGCGAGGGGCGGCTAACAAATTGATGCCGGGCGGTGTCACAACACATCCAAGATGCAAGGATGCTCCAACGAGAGGGCTGGGGAGAGAGGATGATCCGGCGTCCTCCCGACCGTCGGAGGCGCGTTCTTCGTCGCAGCCCTCAGCCGCTGTACCGGTCGATCGGCGAGTTGATCGTGCCATCGGTCAAGCCGCCATTATGCTCAAGCTGTTATGCGTGAGGCGGAGCTGGTGTGCCGTTTTCTAGTTCCTCCTTGGGCTGTGTTTTGGTGCTTGACGCCTACGAACCCGCCAAACGGCGCAGTCGACAGACCATCTACTCATTACCCTCGCGCTTGTAGGGATTTGCCTCGCTAGCGGTCCGGTAGCCTTCCAAATTGCCGCCCAGGAACAGGCGTTCGGTTTCTCGAGTTGGCGTTCTACCCAGTGAGCACATTAAATCGACGTCCCCATCGATGGTGTCCTGATCTTCGGCATTCATTCCAAGCGCAATGCTCCTCAGCACGTCGTCCGGCGTCCAGATAGTGGACTTCGGTACGGTGTAGGTGTGCAGCGCGTCCGCATTGTTGGCGATCGCTCTCGCCCAAGGATCACGAGAGACGACGAGTTTTGTCGGATCCTCGACCAACGATACGAAGGGTGATGCTGTTGTCTTGCCGCGCATATGCCAGCCAGCTTGGCGCGCTCGGTCCATAGGATACCGCTCCAGAGGATCTCCAACGGAAGAATGATCCCGAGCTGTGTTGCGGACATGCGATATTGCGCTCGTGTTTTCTTCCGTGCGCGGCTTGCAATGATTGTCCTGATTTTGAAAACGCCGCAGCGTGACATATGACGACCCCGCTACGTCGTCGAATACGCGGTCTCGATCAATGTCACCATCGATCGCCGATGACCAACGTGCTGCTTGCTGCTTGGCAAGTGCGATCTCGTGCCGAAGTGCTTCAAGAGTGGCACCTGTCAGTGTTGCGGCAAGCTGAGCGCGCGCACTGACGAATGATGCGGCTGGATAGCGACTGGGTTCCGAGGCCGCCTCGTGTGGCGCAGATGAGGGCGTGGCGCTCGCAGGATCTGCCGCTAAGGAGACCGACTCCGAGGTTGGATAGCGCGAATTCAAGTCGTCTGGAGCCAAGTCATTCAGCTGCCGCTCAAAGCTTGCTTGAGCGTCTGAACTTGTCGGTGCGCTGGTGTAGGCGCTAAGCCCGTCCTGCTGCCCACCGACGTGGTGCGGCTGGTGAACCTCAAAGGAATTGTCTGGGGCATTCCGTGGATCGACATTCATCTCACTCTCCTTCGAAGTGCCGCCTGTCGGCGCGGATTGTTGCAGCTCCAGCTTTCCGGAAGCTGACGGACCATAAACGCCATTTAGCTTAAGCGCTGCCTTGTGGCTTCTGGCACTGCTGATTCGATTAGGTTCAGATCGGGGGCATCGACCGCCGCGAAGCGTTCGCTCCACCACCTCATTGCGGACGCCTCGCCTCGAGTAGACGGTCCTTGAGACTAAGAAGGACAAGCAAGCGGATGCGCCTGATCGAGTTATTCTTTCGTAGGTCGTCTGCTTGTGCAGATGTGACGGCTGCATTTTCTCGCTTAAAGGGCCTGCAGTTGGCGAGCGCGACCGCTCGCCGTTTTGTGTTCCAAACGGCCGACCATCAAACGAATCGTTCTAGTCGACGCCCGCGAGCCGAGGCCCCTAGAAAACCTGACCTACGAGGTTGTGACGTCGGAATAGCCGTCACAACCACTTGCGCCTGATTGCGGCAGGCTGCTTTTGTACAGGTGCGGGCGCGCTTGCTGAATGAAAACCAAACAAGTCGCCAGCACGACATGTTGAAAAACGTAAGCTGTGGTACTTACCGAGGGAGAAGAGCATATGAAGATTACCGGCAAAGGACTGACGATCCTGTTGTCGTCCTTGCTTTCGGTCGCGAGCGCTGGCACTTTGGCGAGAGCCGATGAGCCCTCACCGAAATACACCGAGGTGCTCAATGCGCTGCAGACGGGAAAGAATGTGAAGCTCATACTGGACATGAGCCGCTGTAACCCCGCGGAGGGTGGCAAGCCTGCATCGGCGACGCAGGCCGGTCTGGTTATCAACGCATTCAGGGTGACGGCCCAGAACGGAATCAGCTTCGCCAATGCTCATCAAACCGTCGACAGCTCTGGGCATGCCGTGACCGAGTACATCCGCCATAGTCTTAGCCGCGAAGGCAAGCTGACGGTGCGAGCCTCGAAGCTTGTTGTCGGAACCACCGAACTTGTGAATCAAGGCGAATTCATCTGCGAAGTCCCGGATGGCGCAAAGTTCATCTGGTAACGAAGAGCACAGAGAAGAGGGGCGCTCCGAAGAGTTGCTTCTTTAATTCTGTAGAGACCGTCGCACTATGACTCGGATCCTTTCGATCTCAGGGACGCGGAGGTTTTCTGGCCGTCTTTTCGTCTGCGAAGGAGCGGGTTGCGGCAACTTGCTGCTGTTCGACCAAGGTAAGTCATGAGGGCCGTCGATCTCCCGTCGATCTCAGCGATTGGAGCATCGGCGGTCCGGCTTGTCATCATCTGGGTTGGAGCCAAGGCTTCTCAGTTGAACGCTCTAGATGAGCTGGGCGAGGTACGTCCCCACGCCCTCCGCGGCTGTTGAGGAGTGTATTTACAACCCGATCAAGCGGCGGACTCGCCATGATTTCGCGCGACACGCGGCTGCCCCTGGATGCGCTCGTATCTTTCACCCCGCGTCTTTTGGAAGGCTTTCACTTGAAACTTCCGTGCTGCCCAATGCAGCCGTAAAGTCATTGAACGATCCCGCCTAAGATCATCGCTGTGAACGGGCGGTACAGGTTTGCTCCCGCCCGAATCATTCGTTGAGGCGCTCCTGATTTACCAAAATAAGCGATCCAACGTGGATTCGCGAGCTTGAGCGGCTGCCCGCGGTGTCGACCGCATATTGTTCAGCCAAATTGCGGCCGATGGAAGAGAAGAACGCGGCCACCGGGTAGGCTTTCAGCCGTGTAGGGCTCGCCATGGATCAAAAAGCAGGTCATGGGGGCGTCCTGGCTCGGCAGAAGGCCAAGGTTTTGGAGCATGTCAATCACGCGAGGCGAAGCTTCTCGCGGGCCGTGCCTCCAATCGTTGCCGAAAAATTCTCCGAGTTCAGGCACTTGTGGGAACGAGTGATGGCCCGAGAGGGGCGCGGCGGATGGCATTTGAAGGTTCGCCGCCTGTAATTCTAACCAGGAGGGAAGATCAAACCCAGATGAGAGGCCGTAGGTATGCGGGGGAGCCGCCGGCGTCACGAGCGCAGCGTCACTCCTCGAAGCGAACCTTGGGTGATGGATGAGTTGAACGTCATTGGATCCTCTCGGCCCCAGCACGGCTGTATAGCGTTCGCCGCCAATCTCATAGTTCATGAGCGGATATTCCGCATTAGGCAAGAAGTCCCACTTGCCCAGCTCTGAAAGCATCATGTCTGGAGCCGGCTGGGTGCAATGGAGAAAATCGTTGGGCACTGCGAATGAAACGTCAAATGTATCGCCAACAGCGGGAGAGCGCAGATGGACGAGCTGAAGATCGCCATACCCACGCGGTCCTAACACACCCGAATAGCGTTCACCGTGGATGTCGTAGGTCTTTACCCGCTGTGCTGCATCCGGCATCTGACCCCACCGGCTGAGCTTGGAACGCATCATGTCGGGTGCGGGCTGGGTGCCGTGGGAAAAACCTTCGGTAACGGCCAAGGAGGCGTCAAAGCTCTTGCCGGCGGTCTCCCCATCTTGATTCATCATCCGTGAAAAGTCTTTCTCAGAGGCGGGACCCTGCGGTCGTGAGCTGGGCTGCCAAATCACGGCATCGAAAGGATCCGCTCCGCCGGCGCTATCGGTTGTCGCCTCCATTGCCGGCCATAACTTCGATACCTCCAGATCGAAAGCAGGCGCAAACTGGTCTCGATCCGCAGCATCGAAGAGCTCTTGCTGGACGACACTTTGCACGTGCGGAGGGGTGGCCGAGCCGGCGGTTGGCCAACGGACCGGTGCATCGTTGGATGCCGTCGGCAAGGCCTCGCGATTAGCAGCACCTAGGAGCTGATCGCGGGCGACATCTTGCACGGGCGAGTGGGCGACCGAACTCATGCTCGGCAAATGCACCGGTGCACTGACTGGCGGCAGGCCCTCGCGATCGGCGGCATCGAATAGCACTTCCTGTTCGCAACTCTGCAGGGGCAAGGGGGCGGCGGCACGCATTTGCTGCCAAAGTACCGGCGCATCGAAGCTGACAGGTGGAGGCACATCGTTTTGGCGCACAGCGTCGAAAAGCATATCCTGTGCGACAAGCTGCGCTGGAGAACGAGGAGTTAAACCCATTCCCTCCCAAAACTGCAGAGCATTGAAACCGCCCGCCGGCAATGAGCCCTCCGCGTTCGCTAACGGCTGTTCACGTTCGAAAAGCTGGACGGGTAAATCGGCGGCCGGCTGCATTGACTGGCGCGAGTCGCCCCCGTAACTTGGCGAGTTGTCCCGCCCCGCGATGCGGCGATAGTCATCCAGCCTGTTCAACGCATAGATCAGTTTCTTGTCCTTCGGAAACAAAGCATCGGCATAGCCGAGCAGCGCTTTGTGGCTGAGCTTGGTAATCGACAAGGGGCGCAATGCTGCCGCTAGCTTGCGAAGACCGCTAGCGTAATTTCCGGCGGTTTTTGCGTCCATTGCTCGACCAAAGCCCGCATCAGTCGCCTCTCTGATGAGGTTGGCGTCTTCCTTGGACGGACGATAATGAGTTGTGGGGGGCGGAGCGGTATCGCTGGGCTCCCGGTACCTACTCACCATTGACAGTGCAGGGACGATGACCTTGTCTTCTGGCAGGAGCTGCTTGGAGCGCTCAAGCAACGTATCGTCATCGAGCTCAGCAATTGAGTGACCAGACCGCTTCAGCAGCTCCGCCAATTTGCGAAGCCGACGGTCATAGATTTCAATGGTAATCGCCTTTGGCGGTGGGCCTCGTTCAAGGGCAGCACCAGATGCTGCTTGGATGAGGCGATCGTCTTGTTCGGTGATGTCATAAAGCCCGCTATGGGAATATACCGGGCCAAGCTGTCGCGTCTCTCGCAAGTGTTGCTCGAACACCGCTTGCGGTTCTTTGGGCTGTTCGGCCCTGGTATCTGACGCAGCGGAATCTTTATACGCTGGGTTGATCGCGTCGTATCGATCCATGCTGCAGTCCGCGGGCTTCGTTTCCTCGTTCTCTCGCTATTCACGTTAGCTTTCCAAAACCTGACCCGGCCGGCCGACAAGTTAGAGAATGTTGGTCGGCAAGTGCCTTTTCGAGCCCGACGACAAGTGCGGCGAACGTAAAGACGGTACAGGCTTCGGCTAAAACTCTGGTTTTCCAGGGTGGGGTACGCGGAGACTCCCCCGACGGCCAGCTCGGCCGGAGCATTATAGACGGAGAGAAGGCTGCTTTCGATTTCCGAGCATCGAAAACAGCCGAGTTATCTTGCTAAGCCTCCACCCTCAATCTTCTTTGCCTGACTTTCTGTATGGATTCGATGTGCTCGCGGTCCGATAGTCATCCAGATTCCCGCCCAGAAACAATACCTCGCGCTCCTCAGTTGGGGTATCGCTCACCCAGGCCAGGTCGGGTTCATCATCCTCAGTCCCGTCCTCAAGAATACTGACGATCTCATCGGCCGTCCAAGCGGTGATCCTCGGCACCGTGTACGTGTGCAACTCATTCGCATTTTCCGCGATCACTTTGGCGCCATACTCGTTGTCGTCGTCCGGCGAGAGGAGCAATTGTGAGGCCTCCTCGGACAATGAGACAAAGGGCGAAGAAGTGGTGTCGCCCCTCATGTGTTCTGCCGCTGCGCGACCCAGATCAAGTCGTTGGCCTCCCCAGATATTCCAGGGGGCGGCGTCGAAACGCGCAGCCGCCATAGAACGCAAATGGGCCATCGCGGTTTGATTGGCCAACCCGCGCGGCTTGCAATGGCTGGCGTGGTTTTGGAAGCGCTGCAGCTCCGCGTATGAGGATGCTACCACGTCGTCGTAAACCCGGCTACTATCCACGCCGCCGGCCGACGGTCCAGTCGCTCCTGACCATGGCGTTGATGTCTGCGCAGCGAGTTCGATTTCTCTTCTGAGTTCCGCAACGTTCGCGCAGGTCAGCGTTGCGACGAGTTGAGCGCGCGCTCTTACAAAGTTTGCGGCTGTGCATCGTTCGCTCTTCGGGATAAGGTCCGCTCTCCTATTGCCTTCCGTTGCAGTTCGGGACGATCCACCCCCGGCTGAAGCTGGTGCTGGGAGGACTGGCCGATGCTCTCCAAGCCGCAGCTCAAAGTCTGCTTGCGGCGCAGTCTCTTCCTGGTGCGGCTCGACGTAACTGATGTGAGCCGCGGACGCGTTGACGTTGTCAAATGGGTTCATTCCCTTCTCCCACTGGTTGCCTTGTCAATGTCATCGAGCAAAGTTGGTCCGATAAGGATCAGAGGCTGAGCCGGGCGCAACTCTCGATAAAATTGCGGCGGACGGTATGTTGAGGGCGTACGGAACGGGCTGAGCCAGGATCCAGGTCCTTCTCTTCCAGGTCTTGAGCCATCAAGTGGGCCTGCTAGTCCGAGAGAGATGTTGCTATGCTAAAGGGCTTAGCTGTCGAATAGCTGACCAGGCCCATAGGTTGAAGTAAAGTTCGGGCCCTTGCCGCTTTGCTGGCGGGCCTGTTGTTCATTGCAGAGTTGAGTTGGCGGACCCTTCGCCCCTGTCCAGCTCCACGGCAGCGCGGTGTGAATGGTCTGGGAGAAGCGGTGCGCGAAAGCGCTGCAATCGGTGAGCTTGCGCTGGGTGATAAGTTCATCTGGGCCAGCTTGCATTGTGCGCGAGTCGATGTCGTTGAAAGGTTCGTCCAGGGGCTAGCTCTGATCCGAGTAGTCGATGCCGCAGCCATCGGGCTCGTGATTGCGCCGGTCTGGCGCATTGTGCTTTGTTGGGACTGCTGTTTGGGGCGAGGAGTCGCGCGGGCGCGGCGAAGGCTGGTCGCAAAACACAACCCGCTCGATGCAATTTCAATCCAGGCATCCGCCGCGAGACGTTGAATTGCCAACCAGACGTGACAAGACCACGAACGATCCAGCCCAAGAGGCTACCACTCCCATGTGCCGGTAAGCGACGCGGTCCGATATCCTGCTGGGTGACTTCGTCGACGTTAATGCGCCGCGTTTCTTGATGCTCAAAGGCGCCTGTGTCCAAGCTAGCTGAGTCCCGATGCACATATCGGCGTGCTCGCGGGGCCGTGAAGACGGGCGTTTTTGGCAAATTGGCGGTGCGTCATCACACCCGTAGAGTACGCGAGGACATGCCGGGCGCGAGAGAATTAACGACGCTCCAGCATCCTCGAATCCAGCGCAGCTTCGAAGCGTTGCGCGTAACGCTGCATCTATAATCTAGAATGATTCATCGCATTATTAGATGGTGGGCTTGGCGATGCCTTATTGATCGGATGTCACTTTGCGGCGCAGCAGCAAGCGGTTGACCAATCATGTCGCGCGAAAACTGCCGTGTGCTCTCGAGCGCATCGGGTCTTCTCTTTCGCATCGCGCCGGCGCTCCCAATTGCAGTCGCCGCAATTACGCAGAGCGCGTTCGGTGAGTCTGGTCAGAGAACGCTTGGATTTGAGCGATCGAAAGTAAAACATCGCAATAGAAGAGGATGCCAAGAGACGATAGTAGATTGAAATACTCAACTATTGCGTTTGCACGGTCTGGACCTCTAAAGATCCTCTAGCTTGATCATTGCTAGCCCGGCCCGGAGTCCAAACATTTGGATCGCGAATGCCATCCAAAACCTCTTCCTAAAAAGGGAGCGAGCTTCTGATGAAGTCTGGAGAGGCGATGTGAGTGTACTCGTGTGGAAGCAACCAGTCGCTGGAAACAAGCTGCTACGTGCACGTCAATCGGCAACCCGCGTGGTCGAAGCTCTTCTCGTCCGCGCCTGCTCGGAGAAGATGGCAACACCTAGCAAAAGCTTCTTTGGTGACATTCTTCTCCCATCATCCGACTGTTTGTTGTCTATCGCTCAAATTGATTGCCCGGAGCGCATGAAAGGTGAGCTTGCGCGAAAGCGCAGGGCTGCTGACGAGATCAACTTGTCCACAAAGCCCGCCAAGCAGCTCAGAATCCGCCGCATGAGGGGCTGTGATGTCTTCGGGTAGCTCCATGCTTCATCTTGGCTTAAATCTTCATGGTGCGGGTGGTCATTCCGCCGCGTGGCGCTGGCCGGGCACAAATCCAAGCGCCTTTTTCGACATCGAGCACTACGTCCGCGCTGCGAAGATTGCGGAGCACGGTCTGCTGGATGCTGTGTTCCTCGCCGATACCCCCGCGATAAGTTCCGACATCACGCACCAGCCGCCGCTTAATGGGCTCGAACCGACGCTGGTTCTCGCTGTGATTGCACGTGAAACGGAGCGAATTGGCCTGATTGCGACGGCCTCGACTACCTACAACGAACCATACAATCTTGCTCGGCGCTTCCAATCGCTCGATGTCATCAGCCGCGGGCGCGTTGCGTGGAACGCGGTCACGACGTCGAGTCCGGCGACGGTTGCGAACTTTGGCGGTCGAGAGCTCGGGCGAGCGGATCGCTACAGACGTGCGGAGGACTTCGTTGAAACGGTCCGTGCTCTCTGGCTGAGCTGGAGCGGCGAGATGGTCATCGCCGATCAGGCTGCGGGTGTTTACGCAGATCAGAGCCAGTTCCGCCTGCTCGATCCCGCTAGCAATAGTTTCGGCATCCGAGGACCACTTACGCATCCCGCCTCGCCCCAAGGCCACCCAGTTATCGTTCAGGCGGGCGGTTCGGATCCCGGACTACGGCTTGGCGCCCGCAGTGCAGATGTCGTGTTTGCGGCAGCCGGGGACTTGTCAACGGCTCAGCAGGAGGCAGAGCGCCTGCGCGCGCTTTCTCGGCACTTCGGCCGCCCTGCGGCCCCGCTCATCCTGCCAGGCCTTGTCACCTGTATCGGGGGCACCGAGGAAGAAGCGGCGCGTCGCAAAGAAAGCCTTGATGGACTGCTCGATCTGGATCGCGCCGCCGCCGCTCTTGCACGAAGCATGGGCGTGGCGGTCGAGAAGCTCAGCCTCGAAAGGCCGATCCCGGAGGAGATTTTGCCCACTGCAGATGATGTTCCGTTTTCTGTCGGTCACCATCGCACGATTGAGACTCTGGCGCGCCAAGGTCGGACGGTCCGCGAAATCATCAGCAGCGTTCAAGCGTTTGGCCACCGCTTGCTCGTGGGGGCACCCGAGCAGATCGCGGATTCGATTGAGGCATGGTTCCGCGCTGGCGCAGTTGATGGTTTCAACATCATTCCGGACGTGCTGAAAGATGGCACTTCAGCGTTTGTCGACAATGTGGTGCCCATTCTGCAGAAGCGCGGGCTCTTTCGCAAAGAATATCGCGGGCAGACGCTGCGAGAGCATTTCGGACTTTCCATTCCATCCCAGCCGGGCCCGAGCCACAGCTAGGTCACCGTTATGACGCGTCCTCAACATCAGATGATTTGGAGACTGGATATGCATTTGTCGAATGCGCGGTCAACGAGGCGCTTCACTGGACAGTTGTACTATCCAGCAAGAACCGTGAAGGCGACCCTTCTCGTGCTCTTGGGCCTGTCCCAACTGCCGTCAAGCATTCATGCTCAAGAAGCCTCAGCCGGTAGCGTAAAGCGAGGAGGCGTTATTCGTTACGGGCATTTTCAAGAGCCTTCTTGCCTGTTCGGGGGCTGGGTGCAGCAATGGTATCTGCAACGTCAGTACAGCGATAATCTGGTTGCGCGCAGCGAGGGCGGCAACATTGTGCCATGGCTTGCCGAGTCTTGGACGATCTCCGACGACAAGAAGGTGTACACATTCGCGATAAAGCCAAATGTCAAGTTTACCGACGGGACTGCGCTCGATGCGCAGGCTATCGCAGACAATATCAACGGATGGCTTAGCAACGATCCAGATCTTCGCAATCCGACTGCCGCTCCCTATCTTGGCGATAGCTTCGAATCGGCAACTGCAATTGCTCCTCTGAGATTGCAGGTAAAGTTAAAGGTGCCGTTCCAACCCTTGCTGAAAGTGTTCGCGCAATCCTCGCAAGGCATTCTCTCGCCATCGGCACTCAAACGTGGACTTACGGTCAATTGCGAGAACCCTGTCGGTTCCGGCCCATTCATTGTTGAGAAGTGGCACCATGGGCGAGAAGTCATCTTCCGCCGCAATCCCGACTACAATTCGGCCCCGGCCACCGCAAAACATCAAGGGCCAGCTTACGTTGACGGGATCACCTGGAAGTTTTTGCCAGATCAGACGGTCCGCTACGGCTCGCTGATCACGGGGGAGACCGATGCCATATACGATATCCCGGCTGTTGCATGGAAGGACGCCAACTCCCGCTTTTTCGTATTGCGGCACCTTACTGGCGGCACCCCCCTGCGCTTGGCGTTGTATACGGCCCGGCCCCCATTTGACGACGTGCTCGTCCGCAAGGCCTTTGCCTATTCTACTGACCGAAGGGCCGCGGTTGACACATCGTTCCTTGGCTCTTTGCCGTTCGAGGGCAATGGGGCGCTAAGCCAGAGCTCGCCGGAATACCTGCCTGAGCTCGGCCATTCCTATGGATACGATGTCCGGAAGGCCAATCAGCTGCTTGATCAGGCCGGTTGGACCGAGCGCAATCGGAACGGAGTTCGTGTCAAGCACGGCAATCCGCTCATCGTGCGCGTTTCCTATTCGAACGCTTTTCTGAAGCCGGATGGCGAGCAAGCCTTGCAAGTTATCCAGCAGCAGGCAAGGGAGGCCGGTTTTGACGTTCGTCTTCAACCCACCAATCCGGCTGATTTCTTCGCCGGCAAAAACCTCGGACCTGATGATTATGAGGTCGTTCTCCTCTATTGGGTTGCCCCCGGGGCCGAGATATTCCGAATCTCGTGGAAGCCCGATCAAAATGGCGAGTCCAATCGCTTCAATCCCTCACGCTACCAGGATCTGACGCTTTGGGACCTCATTCAAAAGGCGGAGCAGGAGTCTAATGCGGTTGAACGTACCACCCTCTACCAGCAGGCGGAACGGAAGATCGTGGATGACGCTCCTGTGATTGGCCTCACGGTGCTGGACGTAACTTTGGCGACTAAGCCGAACCTGAAAGACGTTTGGCTGGACCGCGGGTCAGTTGGCGAACCTGTCTTCTATGACGCTCATTTTGACGACAAATGATGCCATGAAGATAGCAGCCCATCATTCTATAGTTTGGTTCGCGCGTCGGATACTGTCAGGCCTAGTCGTGGTGTGGGCTGCCGCAACATTTGCGTTCGTAATTCAGTGTGTTCTGCCTGGCGATCGCGCGCAGATCATCATCAATGTGACAAGCGGCAACGTCGGACTGGCGTCCTCTGCAGAACTTGCAGCGATCAATGCGAAATACGGATTTGATCAACCGCTCGCGATTCAATACGGAAAATATATATCGGGAATCCTACATGGAGACCTTGGCGAGTCGTACCAGCAGCATCGGCCTGTCGCAGGGATCATCGCGGAACAGATCGGCCCTACCATTGTTCTGGCGGTCACCGCGCTGCTGTTCGCATGGATTATCGCAATCCTGACGACCTTGTTCATCGCCGGCAGAGACAACATATGGGCGAAGTTGCTCAATGACACGCAGGTCTTTTTTGCAACCGCGCCGCCTTATTGGTTGGCCACAATTCTGCTGGTTGTTTTTGCGGTAAAGCTGCGCATTTTTCCGGTCATCGGTGGAAGCTCTCCGGTCGGGCTCATTCTGCCGACAGTTGCGTTGGCTCTTGAACTCTCGGGCTTTTTTGGACAAGTCGTTCAGAACGAGTTCACACGCGTGCTCGAACAGCCGTTCGTTACATCGGCGCGGGCGCGAGGTATGAGTGAGTTCGGCGTCAGGCTTCGCCATGTCCTCCGCCACGCCGCATTGCCCGGCATTACTTTATCAGGTTGGGCGCTCGGCAAACTTCTCTCGGGCGCGATTGTGATCGAGGTGGTGTTTGCCCGTCAAGGCCTAGGTGGTGTCCTTGTTGGTGCAACGTCCTCGCGAGACGTTCCGATTGTCTCGGGAGCTGTTTTGATTTCTGCCGGCCTGTTCGTTCTTGTCAGTTTGATTGTCGATCTGACTTACCGGGTCGTCGATCCGAGGATCAATTTGACATGAGCATGTTTGCCGAAGCCACCGTGTCCCGGCCGCTCAAAGAAGTCCTGGCAATCGTCCGCCATTTTCCGTTCCGAGTTGCCGCCTGTCTTATCATCATTGGCCTCTTTGCCCTCGCGGCTGTAGCGCCAAAGGTGCTGCAGACGCACGATCCGCTCGCTATTGATCTCAGATCGTCATTGCAGTCTCCGTCGTTCGACCATTGGTTTGGAACTGATCAATTGGGTCGAGATCTTTACTCTCGAGTAGTCGAGGGGGCAGGCCAATCCCTGGCTATTGGACTAGGCGCGACGGCGCTGAGCATGTCCATTGCGATCGTTTTCGGCGTCGCCGCCGCACTTTCTGGTGGCGTATGCGACAGCATCCTGAGCCGGATTGTCGACGTGCTCTTCGCAATTCCCACGCTCCTGCTCGCCCTAGTAGTCGTGTCTGTTTTTGGGCCGTCGGTATTGACTGAGGTCATAGCCGTCGGAATCGGCACAGCGCCAGGCTATGCGCGCATGATCAGGGGCCAGATGCTTGCCATTAAGGGGACAGGATATGTGGAGGCCGCTAAGGTGCTGGGACATCCATTTCCCCGTATTGTCCGGAGGCATATTCTTCCCAACGCCATGAACCCGCTGACGGCAATGATGACGATCGGCGTAGGTCAGGCGATTATATGGGCCTCTGGGCTTGCTTTCCTAGGACTTGGCGTCGCTCCCCCGGCGGCCGAATGGGGCGCGCTGCTCAATGCCGGGCGCAACTATGTAATCTACGCCTGGTGGCTGGAGATCATACCCGGTCTGGCAGTTACGGCATTTGCCCTGAGCCTCACCATCATCGGCCGCCACCTACAGGACCGTCTGCAAGGAAAAAAGTGAATGTCGCAGGGTCGCCCCCAGCCTGTCCCGCAGCAGCCAGACCTCCTCACGGTCGATTCGCTGCGTGTTTCCTTCGGTCGCGGCATCCACGAGAAAGCGGTTGTGCGGAATATATCGTTCTCCCTCCAACCGGGACGGTGTCTTGCGATTGTCGGTGAATCCGGCTCGGGCAAGAGCGTCACTGCGCGGGCTCTCATAGGCCTCGCTGGTCGCTACGCCAATGTTCATGCACGCCAGCTAAGCTTGGGCGGGACGGACCTGATGGGTCTTAGCGATCGTGCCTGGCGGCGCATCCGCGGTAACGAGATTGGCTTTGTATTACAGGATGCACTGGTTTCGCTTGATCCGCTTCGCCGGGTCGGCAAAGAGATCGGTGAAGGCTTGCTCCTCCACGGTGCGGTATCATCACGCGAGGAGCTCGCGCAGCGCGTCATTGCTCTCCTTAAGCTCGTCGGTGTCCCTGACCCCGAGACCAAGGCCGAGCAGCTGCCCCATCAATTATCCGGCGGCCAGCGTCAACGAGCTCTCATTGCTTCGGCACTTGCGCTCGATCCCCGCATCCTGATCGCGGACGAGCCGACGACTGCTCTCGATGTGACGGCGCAAGCTCATGTGCTGTCGCTCCTCGAGGAGACCAAAGCGAGAGGCAAGGCTCTGATTCTGATCAGTCACGATCTGGCAGTGGTCTCCCGCGCGGCGGATGAGGTCATCGTCATGCAAGGAGGCGAGGTCGTCGAACGCGGTGGCGCCGTCGAGATATTCAAAGATCCGAGGCACCCCTATACTAGGCAGCTGCTAGACGCCGTGCCATCGGGCCGGCCGCGCGGCTCGCGCCTCTCACCATCGACTATTCTGCGCTCGCCTGCCCGGCACACGCAGCCGGCTGCGCAATCGCCGCCGAAATCTCCTCCCATCCTGCTCGAAGCGACAAGTCTGGTGAAGCGCTTCAAGGGCCCGGATGGCGCTTTACGAGCGGCTGTGGATGGTGTCTCCTTCGAACTGCGATCCGGCGAGACTTTGGGCATCGTAGGTGAGTCCGGATCGGGAAAGTCAACGATGGCGCGCATGGTCCTGGCGCTCGAGGATCCCGACGAGGGAGCCGTTCAGTTTGCAGGCCGCCCTTGGACCGCGCTCGCCGAGCGCGAACGGCGACCTCGGCGGCGGTCGCTATCGATCATTTACCAGGATCCTCTTGGCTCGTTTGATCCACGTTGGACGGTCGGACGCATTATATCCGATAGCCTTCCGAGTGACGTTGAGACACCGCGCAAGCGGCAGGAGCGCGTTATCGAGCTGCTCGATCTGGTCGGGCTATCCGAGGCCCTGCTGGACCGACGACCGCTCGAGCTCTCGGGCGGTCAGCGCCAGCGCGTTGCGATCGCACGCGCGATCGCACCAAATCCTGCCGTCATCGTCTGCGATGAGCCGGTTTCGGCGCTCGACGTCTCGATCCAGGCTCAGGTCCTGGACCTGCTCGGCTATCTGAAGGACCACGTCGGCGTAAGCTATCTCTTCATCTCGCATGATCTCAGTGTTGTTCGTCACATCAGCGATCGCGTCATAGTTATGCGCCGGGGGAGAATCGTCGATAGTGGGGCCACTGAAGAGATATTTCGCAATCCACGGTCTGAATATACCAAGAGCCTTATCTCCGCCATGCCGCGTCTTGTGCGCGACCACCAGATAGGTCATCCAGGTACGATCCTCGAAGAAGGCATCGCATGAACGTCTTCGATGTCCTCGAATTCGATCCTTTATCATAATTGTCTATCTCCGATCGCGAGGCATTCGCCTTTGTGCAGCGAGTTGGTCACGATAGCGCGCTCGTTCATCGCTCGACCAAGACGGTCTGTGGCACGGGTTCCCGCTACATGGACTGGTCGGCGCGCGGATCAGGACTATCCGCGTTCGAACACTCGCTATCGGCGAGGTCGGCAACCCGCAAATGTCGGATTGCAACTCATCGATTGCGTGCCCGGAAAAGGACGGCGGCTCTTGTGCTCCCGCGAATGAACTCGCAATCTTCGCTTTCACGATAGCCTTTGCGCTCATGGTGCGGTCCCTGACAACGAGAGCGTGTTTGTCAGGTTCAAAACATTCGGCGGCAACATCGATTTGGTGACGTCTATTCAGCTCTTAGTGGCGACTGATGCGGCTGGCACGGTCATTGCTATCGGACATGGGCGCCGCGTAGGGCGGACGTCAACCCTGTGAAGGATCACTTTTCCGCCCGGACGCCGTGGGTTCATTCTGAAAAACGAGCAAGGCTAAAGCGATTTGGATTTGCCTATAAGGGCCGACGAGACAAACCGCAACTACTGGACATATCGGCCGCGTCGAACGACCCTTGCGTTGTCAGCGTTGGCGGGATGGGTGAACAATCTCAGCGAGCGGCAGTGGAGGACGTATGAGTAAAACTCGCCTGAAGTGCTCAAGCGTGCCGGCTGCGGAGGGCACCGACACAATAGGAGCTTCATCGAGGCATCGTGTCGCCATTTCGCCGACGAGTTGGCCACAGGTCGCATAGCGTACCGCCAAGGCGGAGCAAGAGAGGTCGAGAGCAGGCCCCCCTAATCCGGGTAATACGGAATCGTCATGTCGCAAACGATCGGCCCTGATAGCGAGTGCACCGCGAATGGAGGGGCAGAGCACTGGTCAGATCCGAAACACAATCTTTCATCAGATGGCGACTTTGTTCGGTACTGGAGCCGAGCTGCCGATCGGCTGCGCGCGGTGGCCGCCGTCGGGAGGCGGACCGAAGAGGCGATCAGAAGGACCGGAATTGGCCTGCAGCTATCCTCCGAGAACTTTAACCGTCATGACTTGTCAGATTTCCCGCTGCGACGCTGTACGCTCAATCGTGCGCAGCTCTACGGAGCAAAGTTGGACCGGGCAGATCTTTCTGGGGCGAATCTTATCTGTCCGGGGCTAGAGAGGGCAAGTTTCCGCGGGGCAAAGCTCGATTTTGCGTATATGCATGCGATTGCAGCGCAGGTCTGCAACTTCGATGATGCCAGTCTACGCAATGTAATTGATGCAACAGGCAGCCTGTTTCACGGTTGCAGCATGAAAAGGACACGATTTGACAACGCCATGCTCAGCGGACTTCTCGCCTACCAATGCGACGCGAGTGATGCTGTATTCGATGGCGCGGAGCTACAGGGTTCGACCATCAATGAATGTTTTCTTCCTTCCGCTTCCTTCCGCTTTGCCAAGCTGAGCCAGCTCACGATCACGAAAGCTCACCTGGCGTCTTGCTCGTTCTTCCAGTCAAAGGGGAACTGCTTATCGATTGTGCGTCCCACCTCGGTCGATGGTCTCGTCCTGGAAGGCGCTCATCTTCCCTATCTGAGACTCTCAAAGGTAAGCGGCCGCATTAGAGCGAGAGGCATGAGCGCCCCATTTGCTGACATTCACTTGTCAAATCTTCCAAATGCGGAGCTTGAGCACGCAGACTTGAGCCAGGCGCGGCTTTTGTCCGTAGGCTTGTCTAGCGCAAATCTTGTCGGTGCCGTGCTCAACGGTGCATCCATTCATTCCTGCCAGCTCGACGGCGCGGACCTGTCTCTGGCTTCAGGCGAATGCATTTCGATAACAGAGAGCACAATGCGAGCCGCCAAATTATCGGGCTTTCGGGGTCGCTGTGCCTTTGTGCGCGACTGCGATCTCGAACGCGCAGACCTATCCAATGCTTATCTCTACAGGTCGATGATCACCGGTGATCCCCCAGGATCAATGGCACTGGATGAGGCAAATCTCGAAGGATCGAATCTCGTTCAGGCATATCTCGCGGCAGGAATGACGAGAACCAATCTGGAGGCAACGCGGGCCGCGTATGTTCGCATGAACCAATCGTCCTTGCGCGAGGCGAACCTGAGTGGGATGTCGCCATTCCAAGCCAGCTTCGTAAAGGTAGACTTTTCGGGCGCTAAGATAACCACGTTCGAGCCACCATTCTTTGCAGACCGATGTCCGGGCCTACAGGCCGCTCTGAAGGGGAATGAGCCACGCGAGCCATCAAGCTATCTAACTGAATTCTCATCGTTGATCAGACGGGGTCGAGAAGGGTCCACCTGACGGCTTTGAACACTGCAAAATAGAAGGGAATGTAGTGTCAGTGAGCTTAGGACAGGTCTGGGCGGCCGTCCGAGCTGTGAGCGGGCGCTAAAACGCTATGTGGCTCGTGGCCATTGCCCGCCGATACGATAGGCAGGGCAGACTGTCTGCGCGATCCGACCGATCAGATCGCTCTTTTGGCGTTCAAAGAGACTGGAGTAGGAAAATGCATTGTGCATGTCTTTCCGCTGGTAAAGCGTTCCTCCGGGAGGTGGCGAGAACAGGGCAGACTATCGGGACAGTACATACTCTCGGCGCCCTGCATCTTGGGCATGCAGAACTGATCAGAAGGGCGGCATCGGAGAATGACGTCGCGATCGTCACAGTCTACCCGAACAAGATCCAGCTTAGGCCAGGCGGGAGCTACGATTTCAATTTGGACGAGGATATTGGACTTGCATTGCGTTCGGGAGCAACTGCCGTGATCTCCTCCAACGACACCGAAATGTTCCCGCCTGGGTATCGAACCCTTCTATCGCAAGGCGACTGTCATTTGCGTCTAGGGGGGCCTGAGGCCTATTTGAAGGAAGCCGTTACCGGGGCAGTCCGCTGGATCTGCTATGCGAGGCCAACTCGCAGCTACTTCGGCCTGAAAGATATCGGTCAGGCGATCCTGGTGAAGCGCGCCGTCGCAGACCTCCTTCTGGATTGCGAGATAAGGTTTGTGCCGACCGTGAGATACAAGAACGGAGTGCCCATTTCGTCGCGTTTAAGGCGATTTAGCCGTTCCGAGCTTGATGAGCTGTCGTGCCTTTTTAGGGCACTCGACCATTCGAGGAAAGAGATCGCCCAAGGGGTATCTAGGGTCGAGGATCTGGTCGCGTCGGCCACATCTCAGATCAAGTTCCGAAACTTTCAGCTCGATTTTGTTCGGATCGTCGGTGCTGACAATTTCGAAGACCTGGAGCAAGTCAAGCTCCCTTTCATAATTTTCGGAGCGGCAACGGCTCATGGTCTCAGGATCTTCGACAGTATCTACGTTCCAGATCAGGATACTCTCGTGAAGGGTCCTTCGGATATCTGGATCAATCTGCCTGAACGTCCTAGCCAGACGAGTTTTCATCCATGACCTTGAGAAAGCGATCCGCTCCGACGGTACCAGAGGGCCGCGGGCGACCTTATGAAGGTGCATTCGGCTTGATGTTGCCTCCAGCGCATAACCACATCTAATCGGCGCTGATAGCTCTCATTGATCGCTGAGTAGATCGACTCGGAAAGTCAATGCGATCCTGACTGCCCGACATGGTAGGGCGAGGCGAGCTGCACTGTGAGGTAGCCTGGTCGAGCGGCCCGTCGCAGCCAAGCGCAGCGGCAGCTCGAAACGATGAATGGCGCCACACCGTAAATTCTCGAGAGCAGAATCTGCAGGGATGATCATGACAAGGCGATCGGAAGGTTATGGGGCTGAGGATTCGTGTGTTATCCCGCTGAGCAAGCTGGATGTAAGCGAGGGCAAGCGCTTTCAAGACGACAGCATGTGGGCTTGCTTTGAGCGGCTGCGAAAGCAAGATCCCGTTCACTACTGTCGAGACAGCGCTTATGGTCCATATTGGTCCGTAACGAAATACCGCGATATCGTGGCCGTCGACACAAACCACAAAGCGTTCTCGTCAGAAGAAGGTGTCACTATTGTCGACGTGCCAGGCGAGCACTGGACCCCGAGTTTCATCAAGATGGGGCCTCCCAAGCACGCCGAGCAGCGCAATACCGTGAGCCCGATCGTCGGACCGGAAAGCTTGACGAAGCTCGAAAGCTTGATCCGGTCTCGGGTCAGGGCGATTCTCGCGGGCTTGCCGCGCAATGAGACCTTCAACTGGGTGGACATGGTGTCCATAGAGTTGACGACGCAAATGCTCGCCACGCTGTTTGACTTTCCATTTGAGGATCGGCGACTGCTGACCTATTGGTCAGACGTCGCTGTTACAGCTCCGAAAGCGGGCCATGCGATCGACAGCTGGGACAAGCGAAGCGCAATCTTATCCGAGTGCCTGGACTATTTCACCGGGCTTTGGAACGAGCGCATCAAAGCCGAGCCGCGCCTCGACTTGATTTCCCTGATGGCGCATTCTCCTTTCACACGCCAGATGGAGCCGAACGAGTTTCTCGGAAATCTGATTTTGCTGATCGTTGGGGGCAATGACACCACGCGCAACTCAATTACCGGCGGCCTCCTGTTCATGAATCAGTACCCCTCCGAATTGCGAAAGGTAATTGACAATCCCAAGCTGATGTCGAGCGCCGTGTCGGAGATTATTCGCTACCAGACGCCAATTGCACATATGCGCCGTACAGCCACGATCGACAGCATCGTAGGTGGAAAACAGATCAGGAAAGGCGACAAGGTCGTCATGTGGTATATCTCCGGTAACAGGGACGAGGAGATCATTGAGAACGCCAACAATTTCGTGATCGATCGGAAAAATGTGAGCCAGCATCTCTCTTTTGGGTTCGGCATCCATCGCTGTCTTGGTCGACATCTTGCGCAACTGCAGTTGAGAGTCCTGTGGGAAGAGATTTTGTCTGCGGAATTGTGGTTCGAGGTTGTCGGCGAACCCGAGCGGATTGCGTCTAACTTCGTGCACGGCTATTCCGCTCTTCCCGTGCGGATTGCATCCTAGCCCCTGATTTGCTGTGCTCACGCAGAGGGCAGGCGGCGGAGCGGGCTTGTCCTGAACCATCTTTGGTTTGTGCAAGCAAGGCAGATTGGGTGATCGACGCGAAACAACGCTGCATGTCGAAAGCCAATTACCGGCCCGGCAGACGCTTGGAAGGACCTGCGAGAAGCGATAGGTGAGGCCCGCCTCTCGACTCGCAAGCGTTTAGCATACCGAAAATTGAACTCAACTGCTACTCCGATGCAGGTCTCTCGGGCCACCTCGAGCAGCCGAACCACAGAGGCCGATGACCTTGATGTTGAAAATTGCGGCTATGGCGGCCATTTTCCTTGGAGAAGCGCTTTCGATTTGCGCCGAGTTGATTGCCTCAAGGCAATTCGGAAAGAGCGGTGGCGATCTGACGATACTTTGGCCGATGTTTCTCCTGGTATGCTTGGGTGGCATCCTCCTCGTTTTCGGATATGCGCTGGGCTACATGCATCTGCAGAATATCTGGATCATTGTCGCGATATCGGTCGGAGCTATCCTGATCGTGGAGCCAATGCTCACATTTCTGCTCTTCAGAGATGTGCCGACGGCCGGTTCGCTGATTGGGCTGGTTCTCGGCGGGTTTGGTGTGCTCGCTGCGATATTTCTATGAAGGTGATCTCACCGGGCCCGGATAGGCGCCGCACTTTTGCGAAATGCAGCCTGAGTATCTGCGGAAGGTCGAATCAGCCGGCTCGGACGAGGAGAAATGTCGATGCTGATCGTCCTTCTCGTCATCGTGTACGGCCGCTAGATTGTTAAGCTCTTATGTCAAACTCCCCTTACCGTTAGCAGGACGAGTGTGGCGAGCGTGGGCTGCCAATCCATAAGCTGCTTGACCATAATTCGCCGATTGGTCCCCGACTGTTCTCCCGGCTACCTACCAAATTGTGGGGGCGACTTGACTCAGTCGGCGTGGACGAAGCCACCGGCAGAGGGGCAAGACTCGTACCGGACCGCGTCCGAGGCGAGGGCACCTCAGCCGCGGTTACCTCGCGGCTGCTTACACCGACGGTGTTACCCGCATCGCTCTCTCAGCAACATTAGAGCTCCGAGGAAACGGAACTTCAGGTGATGTCGGCTTTCTTGTGCATCCGCAAGAACGCTTTTGGTCAGCTAGTCGTCAGTCAGGCGGTCTATCCAGACGGGCTGCACATTCGCGATTTTTATCGGAGACGAAGCATGACAGGCATTGGCCGCGCCGGCGCATCGGAAGCTGGGGCCGCAGGAGCCGGCAACGCCACAGACGTGAGCGGTTCGAGCGGAGGGCCCAGCCTCTTCCCGGGAGGACGCAGTCAATCTTTCGATGCCGTCTTGGAGCGGATGCGCTCTGGGCCTCAAGACAGGACCGCGGCGCTGGGCAACCCAACTTCGGATGTGGCAGCGCCAACCCGGGATGAGATCAAGGCAGCAAGGCGAAAATTGGGCGGCCTGCTCGAGGAGCTTGAAGCTAGCCGTCGAGCGGCCACGCACGCCCAGACCTTCCAACAAGCGCAAGAGCTGATCGATCAAGTCGTCAAAGCAGGCTCAACAGTTCTGGAGTATTACGCGGATTTGCCTGCCAATTTGGCGCGTCGCATTCTGCCCGACGATCGGGCTCGCCGGCTCCGCGATGACACGCTGAACGCGGCCGAAGAATGTAACGCAGTGGCGACCCGGATTATTTACGAGCTGGAGGACAAAAGAAAGGAAGCATTAGGCTGGCTCCCGAAGATCAGAGCCAGCGGTACGCCCGCCCAGGTGATCGGCGCGTTTAAAAGCGTGGCGAAGCACTATGCAGCCTGCATGGAATGGTGGGGAAAAAAGGTGTTGCGCTCGGAGCGGACGCAGTCTGTCTGTGCGGCTACTGCCAACTTGCCAAGCAGCACGCCCGAGATGCGCAAGGCCGAAGAGGCCGCACTAAGACTGCATACCGGATGGGCTCTGAATACAAAGTGCATGTATCTGCAAGCGCGGATCGCTCTCGCGGAGCTCTTGATTGACTCCCGAGCGAGCACGATCGACCCAGACGTGCGCGAGGCCCTCTTGGACGAGAGCGGGCGGGTGCGTCTGCTCGGGACCTTCATCGAGGACGTTTTTCCGGCATTCGTCTCGACGAGCCAGGCCGTTCTATACAGCGATGGAGCAGCGCTCGACGCGGAGCATCGCGTCGTTCTGGAAGGAGTCATGGAGCGGCTTTCGGAATTTGCATCCGGGCTGAGCGGCATCGTTGCCAGCCTGAGGCAGGTCGGAACGGGCGCTGAAGTTCCCCTGCAGTTGCTGGACGAGATCGTGGAAGGGGCGTGGGTGACCGCGAACGAGGTCATGCGGCTGCTGGCATTGCAGCCAACTACGCCAGCCACGATTGAAGCGCCGGCTTGGGCTGCGCTGCCGGAAAATACTGCCGGGGTGAGCCAAGGCAATTCAAGTCGCAGAAAAGGAAAAGGAAAAGCAAGAGATAGGCGCGCAGCGGCTGCAGGCGAGGGGAGTTCAACGGCCAGCTCATCCGAGCCGCAACTCGCCAGACCCGATACCGCTACGGCTCCGACGCGCAAGGTTATCGTGCGCTCAGATCTCGGTACCAAGAAGCTGGCGACCACGGAGGAAGCACGCGCCTCATCCGCTGCAACCGAGCATCTGCAGGTGTGGCAGGCGCCGCCGTCCAAAGCAGCCCTGGCGGGATTACTTGAGCGATTGGATAAGCTGCTGCAGTTCGACCTGCGGGCGCAGCAGAGAGCGGTCTCGCAGGCGCGCCAGATGAAGCCTGAGGACGCCGAACACGTCTTGGATCGGGTTATTACGCGCTTGCGGACGCAGGCCGACGAAATTGATGGCTGTGTAACCGCGCTGCAGGAGCCGCGCCGACGTGGCCTGCTCACACCTTCGCAAGTTCCCGAGGTGCACGACAAAATAGTCCGGCTCAACGGGATGTTGTCCGAGCTGCAGGGACAGGCAAGATCATGGAAAGAGCAGAAGGCAGCGATCACGAGCGATTGCATGAAGACCTACCCGTTTCCATCGCAAAACTACCTCGAACAGTTACGCGCGGCGGGGGAACTGGAGTTAGTGGATCCGCCGCGCGCCTTAAAGGGAGAGCCAGGGAAGCTATTCGAGATCAAGCTGCAGCCGAAGGCGCTGCGCAGCGGCGCGATGCCACGGCCGATGTGGGTGCACATCCATACCGAGCAGCCGGTTCGTGCCCGGCAATTGGCAACGCTGAGCGATCGCGAATTCGCTGCATGCCACGTGAAGTCCGACGAACAGCGCGGATACAATCAGCATTGGCAGAACGCTCGAGCCGCCGAGGGCCACGAGAACGTCGTGATCCACCGCGGCAAGCTGACGCCTGCGTTCTGTAGGTCCTTGTTGAGCGCCGCCGCTGGCCAGCCGTGGCAGCCCCTTCCCGACCCCGGGCACGTTTCAGCGCACATCGCTCGACTGGGGATCTCGTGAGTGAGTTGTCTTGGGGGCAGCCGTTCGGTGGCAGCCTTCATGCCTTCGGATCGGCTCGGTGGATTGCCTGAGCAGCGCCGAGCCATCTCGGGCCCATCTTACAAAAAGATGGAGCCTGGGAAAGAATGCAGCTCACGCGAGGGGTAGCGAGTGGGCCATCCCGGAGGATTGACGACGAGCAAGCTGCCATTCCGGGGTGTAGCAAACATCGGCGCTCGGGCGAGAAGCTAGGCCGCTGAGCATTGCAGACCGAAAACATGTACCTGATGCCGGCGGCGACCCGCTCGGATGTAACAGTGCTTTCGCCTGTTTGCCCGCGGCAAGCTGGCGCGCAAACCTTCTGCGGAGTTTCAACGGATCGCGAACGGTTCGGTGGCACGGGAGCTGAGCATCACGGCCGCTTTGACGAATCGGATCGGGCGGTGCACAATAACGTGGCCTGTTTGCTACTCTTGCATAAGGCTACGACGGCCCCAGCATCAAGCCTCCTTGGCCCCCAAGATGCTGGGGCTGTCGTTCTTGCACGAGCGTCTCAAGCCAAGTGGCGTCGGAGCTGCTTCACTTCAACGGCGATGTCGCGCCGAGCCGTCCGACAATCCCAACATGTGGGCGTATGGTCAGTCATGTCGCTGCGTGTTCAGTCGCCGTCACGAGCACACGACGGCGGCATTGCCCCAAGAGCAGCCTCCACCAGCCGATCAGCTTGGCGGAGGCTTAAGACCGAGCTCACGATAGCAACCCGTACATAGGTTTGACCGTCTTTTTTAGCTCGATGCCATGAGCCGTAAGCGCCCGGTGCATCGCCGCGCCTTTGATCTCGCGAGCGAGCTCGTCGACAATTTGAGCCCCGACCGTTCGCTCGGCATTGCCCGTCAGGACTGCTTGGGCGAGCCGTTGATTCAGCCGAGCGTGAAACTCGTCTTCCATCGCCTCGAGAGCCGCTCCTCAATTGCTGCATGATCTTCGGGAACACGTTCGCGGGTCAACGGCTCTCCCCTGCGGCGCCGCATGTGCGGGAGCATGCAAGCCGACTGTCGCCTTGCTCGGACGATCCGTCGGATTCAAGCTTAACTCGAGTGCTCCCAGACGTCATCGACTACTCCGAGGCTCCTCCAGCGTTCGATCAAGCAGATTGCAGGTTCCGCGCGCGCTAACATCGAGCCTTACGGTGATGTCCGGACTTATCCATTCCCTAGATAGATCTGATCAAGAAAATCAATTTTACCGCTTGCAGCGTCCTCATATAGACCCGAGGAGGGTTGGGGCCAACCTAGGGAAGCGATTTCTCGCATGAAAAAGTCTGTGTTAGTGACGGCGAGCGCCCTCGCGCTCGCAACGGCGGCGGTGCCTCCTTTTGCTGCAACAATTTCCGCGCAACCGGTGGCCGCCAGGGTGCATGTAGCCGATACTTCGTATCCTCAGTGCGCGGACGACCCGCTGGATGGTATCTGCGACCTGTTTTTTTGTTTGGCCGATCCCTCGTGCGTGCGACACTGAGAACGGAAAATAACTCAAGCAGAGAATGAGGATCGATCCTCGTGCGGCCGCTTGCTCCAACAGCGGCCGCGCCCTCATGCCGTACAGTTACACTGGCAGATGGTGCAGGCGGCGCCACCTTATTCAAAGCGATTGCTCACTTTCAGCTAGTCGGTAGCTAACGCGCAACCGCCGCATCAGCGAAGGTTGGGTAGACGGGAGAAGCCGTTGAGAGCGCCACGCTGTGTTCCGCTGCGAGCCCCTGCTCGATCCAAAACTGATCAATCATCAGTATCTATTGCTCTTTGCTGCACCGTTATTCCTTCGGTCCGATGATTCGAATTTCGGACGTCATGGATGTCCATTCTTCCCGCTATGCCTAGGGTAGCCGTCGTGGCGTCAGGAAGGATCATTTATGGTTTGGTGTAAAATTGAGTGGCGCCGTCTGCGGCATCATGAGCATGGCAAGGAGCCCGGTCGCGCTCGCGAAAAGCATGTACCATGCGGGCACGAGTGCGCTCCCGGTCAGGTGGATCAGCCAAGTGACGATTGGTTGAGCTGTGCCTCCGAAAATCGCTATCGCTAAAGCGTAAATCGTCGCGAGGGCGCCACCACGAAGGTTCCTGGGCAAACCTTCGGCCATGCTTACGTAGAAGGCGCTATACGGAATCGTTCCGATCAGGGTGAGGGCGCCGAGACCTCCTAGAAGTGCGAACGCACTGCGACTCTCTGCAATCCACAAGAATACCGGATAGGTCATCAGCAATGCAGTAACCTGCGGCCATATCATGGTGCGGCGACGGCCTGCGCGGTCGGCGAGCAGGCCGCCCAGCAGTGCTGCAGCAATTCCCACCGCATTGCTGATGAGCGTAGTACCAAAGGCGAGCGGCGCGGAAACGTGGAGAGTGTTGATCGCGTAGGTGGTCATATATCCCGTAACATAAGTAGTGATCGTGCAGCTGGCCAGGATCACAAATCCCAAGCTCATGATGCGGCGATCGGCACGTGGTTGGCCCCAAGGTTGGGTGACCAGAACGTGCGCCTCTGGCCGGTGCAACGTTTCAGGCAGGGCGCTCCGCAACCAAAGTCCAAACGGCAACGTAGCGGCGCCGAGCAACAACGCGATCCGCCATCCGTACGCATTGAGAGCTTCGCTCGTCATGGTGAGCGACAGTATTTCTCCAACCAAGGCTCCAGCCGTCGCAGCTATCTGTTGGCTCGCGGGCTGAAAGGAGACAGCAAGACCGCGGGCGTCAGCAGGGGCCGCTTCCATCAAGTAGGCGGTCGTCGGCCCCACTTCACCTCCGAGGGCAAAGCCCTGCAGCAAGCGTGCGAAGACGACCAGTGACGGAGCGGCAAGTCCTATTGCCTCGTACGATGGCATCATAGCTAACAATAGGACCGCGGCGCTCATCATGGTAAAGCTAGCGGTCATCGCGGGTCGTCGGCCGACCCGATCCGAATACGAGCCCAGTACGATCGCGCCGATCGGTCTGGTCACGAAACCTGCGCCGAAGGTTGCGAGTGACAGCATGAGGCTGGCGAACGGGTCGGTTGCCGGGAAGAACGCTTGGCCGATCTGTATCGCGAAAAAGCTGTAGGTCCCGAAGTCGTAGAATTCGAGAATATTGCCGATGGTTGCGCCCAACACAGCGCGGCTCGTCAAGCGTTCGTCTGCGGGATCGAGGACCGGCTCCAGCCTCTTTCGAGTAGATTGCCTCGACATCCTCGACCTATTCTGAAGCGCGATCCCTGACCCAAACATTTTGGCCAGGTAGGTCCGCACCGTTGCATTCCACTCGCCGAACTCGTTCCTGACGGCCATTGCGCCAGTCAACTTGTAGGCTGAAGCGGTCATGACGAAGCTCGCCGTAACATTTGCAATAAAAATGCCGGTTTCTGCGCCAACCATTTAGCCCTTGATCCGATCATTCGCCTGGTTGGCAAGGACAAATATGCGAACCTGCTGCTGTTGTCGGGCGCGTCAGACATTGCGCGGCGGTCGCGAGTTTGCGACAAATTGGCGGGCGCCGAACACGATTGACCACGACTTGAGCCATTTCAGCGTCACCTGGTTGCGTCCACACCTTAAGGAGAAGTGGGGCCACGGCCTTCAGCGCCAGGCGCTTGCCCCCACTCAGGGCGCCTGCGCCGGTTTCTCACGCGCCTGCAAGATCGCCATTTATAGATGCTCCACCTACGGCCGCCGCCGGGGCGCCAGCGGCCGATTCAGTCTGCTCAGGGGCCGCTCGCATTTGCCGACAATCAAGACCCGGACCATCTTCGTCCGTGCGTTCGGCGCCGCTCGACGTGTATCTCGGCTATCTCCGGCACGAGGACGTCACCGGGACGGGGGACAAGAGCGGCGTATTCGGCCCGGAGGCCGACGATGCGATCTCAAGTCGTTCGGTCAGCGCTGCCAAAGTGTCAGGGTCGTACATCTTGGTCAGCCGCTCGGGGAGCTGGTAACGCAAATCAGTGACGCGACGCGTAGGAGCTAGCGTTAGTGTGCCCGGACGGGCGAGCACGAATGCGGCCTACATTTTCTCGCCAGCGGAGCGTTGGAATGAGAATTCACTCGTGTCCTGAATAAGGAAAATCGTCGCAATTCGTACACGGGATGCCGAAGTCGCCACTAAAATGTCCGCTCCCTGTAAGCGCACCGTGACACGAGCGCCATCTGCATGACGCTGAGCGACAATAACGTCCGGGACAAAGTTGGCCGTTCGTATTGCCTCACCTGAGGATGTAACATTCCGCTGGACCGATCTAGCTCCGGCGTCAGTCCGAGATTGCATTTTGGCGCGCAGGATCGGAGACACTGGGGACGTCGCGGAGTGCCCATTACCGCAGTGGCATCCGCAGTCCCGGGATCCCAGTTCCCTCCGCGGTTGCCTCACTCTCACGTAGGTCGCGCTCTCGTCTGTTCTCGCTGGCGCGGCTACGGTTAGCGGCCAGAGTATAGGCTCGAAGTGTGAGCCAGGACGACTGGTCGAGAGCAGAGATCGAAATGTAGATGTTCGGTGCAAGACTGTGTCTGGCCGCGGTACACATGGCCTGGCCCTTCTAACCAGCTTTTTACGGCCAGGTGAATGCGATGCGATGGACGACGCAGACCTGCGCCGCCGACCGGCAGATCAGGCGGAATGAGATTTGGCTCGGAGATGATCGTATCCGACGTGGCAGATGCGGTCGCGGGTTTGCCTCCCTTTCTTCGATCTTTGTCAGCTTCTCGAAAGCCAACCTCCTTAACATTCGAACTTGGCCTCTCGATGACGAAGCCGCCCATGTCTGAATTCGTGACGACCTTCAGCTCACTCCCTGGGGAGATCTTCAAGAGGCCTTGTTCTCATAACAGAAAGGAGAGCTTTATGGATCCGAACCGGATCGACCATCCCCGTCCACCAGAATCACCAACGGCGCACGTCTGGACACAGGAAGATCATGATCTGTTCAGTCAGTTCATGAATGAAGCGGGACCATCATCATCTGCCGCACGTGAGGAAGCGGTAGATGTCTCATTCGCCGCTCCCCAGAGATTTTCACACGGTTCGCAAATCGCGCCTGACTTCATGGTCGAGAGGCTGTTCCACCAGGGTCTCTTGCCGGACGCGGACCAGCCGACGATGACCTATGAAATCCGAGGTCACCGCTACACGGCCGGTTTGGATGGGTCCAATCGAGTTCTTCTTGTTCATAACCCTGCGGAAGACCAAGTGGTTGGGGTCGGCCGGGAGGGGGTACCGGACTTCGGAGCATTCTTCACGGAGCACCGGCGCTTCGGAACGCCGCTAGCGCAACAATGGGCCACACCTGCCCTGATGGACAAGCTGCGCGAAGAAGGTTTCATGCCGACCGCTGATAACCCCACAACAATCCAGCTTAACGGACGGGCCTACAAAGCCGAATTAGCCGAAGGAGGGTTCGTCAGGCTTACGCGGGTATGAGACGCAAGGCGGGGAGAAACGGATCGCGCCGGACTGGCACCCTGCGGTCATTTCGGTTGTCCTTACCTGGATAGACAATTCACCGCTTAGCAGTGGGTTGCTCGCGACGCCAGTGGGTACGCATGATCGTACCCGCTGGCAACCCACCAGATGCAAGGTCATCCTGGCCATTTCGGTCTTGGTGGCGCCGGACCCGTCATGCGGGCTGCAATATTACCTCCGTATTGCCTCGCCTGAGGATGTTACTTTCGCTGGACCGATGTAGCTCCGGCTGTCGGCCAGTCCGAGGTTGCACCATAGCACGCAGGATCGGAGGACTGGAGGACATCGCGGAATGCCATTATACGCGGCCAGCGCTCGCACCCCTAGCCGTGCGCGGGATGATCGTCTCGGCTGCTTTGCGTCTGAGGGATCTAACAAGTACTGAGCGCTCGATGTCGACTGGGTTCGCGCAAATTGGGCATCGAAATCGGCGGCCGTGGTGGGCACTCGGAAGCGGCGTAGCCTTTGCCGGTGCGACCCTACATAGCCTTGGCGGAGGTATTCTTAAGGAAGTGGCAGCAAAGGTCGCGTATCCGCAGCCGACCGTCGCAAGTGGCACGGTCTCTGCGTAGCACTGGGACTGCGCGAGCGTATTATCGGACTGTCAATTGGGCCCTACCAGATCTGGGCGTTTTGCAAGCAGTACCTCCACCGTAGGGTCACGGTAGATCGCATGCACATAGGCGTGTGCAGCCAGCTTCGAAACCCGGAAAAGAGCGCATGACGAACATCAATCTTAGCTGCCAATCCATTGCGGATGCATGCTCACAGCGCACCATCGCCGATCAAAACACGAGATGAAGAACGCTTGGCCCGAGACGCCGAGGTTTCCAGATGATACAAAGAACGAAGCCGATGGCGCGGATGGCTGTCGCAATAAGGCGCGCGTTCGCCATGTACGATCTCGATCGGTGCTGCGCAATCTGGTGGCTCTATCGTCTCCATTTCGGAGTCACCCGCGACGTGATGTTGGGGCTCTCCGCGGTCACGATTGCTCAGGAGAGATCCCGCTGCGGAACTAGAAATAGTGGCATCGAGCGCATGCCGGCTCGGCCACCGAACCTGCCGCAGGTTACGCGTTTGGCTGGCGGACAAAAGCGTTACCCCAACGCCAATCGCTTCAAGTCTCTCCGGGCCAACGGACCGCAAATCACATCGAGTACCGGGGGCTGCGCGGTGCACTGATGATGCCGGCCAACGCGATCAGCAGGCCGCGAAGATCGGACTTGTGCTCGCACTTCACACCTAAAGTCGAAACTGTCGACGGATGATGCTGCCCATAGCCGAGTTGTGAGTGGCCGAACGGTGGCGCAAGCGATCGTCGAGGATTTACGTACTGCGACGAAGAGCAAGGCGGGCGCTGCGCAACATGCCGCTCTTGCTAAGAACCGGTTGTCAGGTTTGAGACCGACGTTCAAAAGTCGACACTTGCATGGGGTGGAAACGACTGGAGAACCTCCAATTTTCAAGCGGCACGCTGCTTGCACCATGTAAAGCCAACGGACGCGGTTCCCGCATGCCAGCTCTTTGAAGCGGAGTATGCATCTTCCAAATGCTTCCACTCACCTAGCACGAGGCCCAACTCCGCCTGGCTAACTTCAGGACACTCCCATGAAAAATTCGCTTTTTCTCGCAGCGTCGCTATCCATGAGCTGTTTGATGGCCGCGGGGCTGTCGCATGCGCTAGCGCCTGCGAGCGCGGCTGAGGATCCTTTTCTTTGGCTTGAGGAAATCGAAGGTCCGCGCGCATTGGATTGGGCTCACACCGAGAACGCCAAGACACTCAGTTCGCTGCAATCTGATCCACGTTACCAGCGATTCTACGGGGAAGCGCTCCACGTTCTTCAGGCCAAGGACCGAATTCCGTACGTCTCATTGGGACGGCGCGGCCTCGATAATTTCTGGCAGGACGAGAACCAGGTGCGCGGCGTCTTGCGACGCACGACGCTTGAAAGCTATCGCACCCAGAGCCCTCGATGGGAGACCATCCTCGATGTGGATGCTCTCGCCGACGCGGACAAGAAAAACTGGGTCCTTAAAGGGGTGAGCTGCCTTCCGCCCGAAGAGCGCCTATGCTTGCTCAACCTGTCTGACGGCGGAAAGGACGCTGTGTTCGTCCGGGAGTTCGATGCTGTCGCCAAAACCTTCGTCACGAACGGCTTCGCACTTCCCGAGGGAAAACAGCAGGTCACTTGGGTAAACAGCGACACGGTCCTAATTGCACGAGATTGGGGCGAAGGGACCATGACGCAAGCCGGTTACCCTTTCGTCGTGAAGGAGCTCAAGCGCGGTCAGTCGCTCGCGGAAGCGCGCGAGGTATTCCGTGGCGAGCCGACCGATGTCGTGGCCACTCCATTCGTGCTGCGCGACAGTGAAGGCAGGGTCCATGCGACCGGCGCGGTGCGCGGCATCAGTTCGTTCGAACATGAGTATGTTCTCTTTGGGGCCAAGCCGACTAAGCTCAATCTGCCAAAGAAGGCGACCATCGGGGGCATCGCTAGTGGTCGCCTGCTGGTGAGGCTCAACGAAGACTGGATGCCGCCGTCCGGAGACACCACCTTCTCAGCTGGCTCGATCATCTCGTATGACCTGGCCGAATGGAAGCAGGATCCGCTGCGCGCCAGACCCTCGCTCGTTTTCAAGCCTGGGCCTCGACAAGCGCTCAGCGGATTCACCGCCACAAGAAACCTGTTAATCCTAACGATTCTCGACAATGTTCAGGGTAAGGCGTTCGTCTACAAGTACCATCAGGGCGCCTGGCGGGCCACGCCGATCCCGCTTCCAGAGAATGCGAGTGTCGGTCTGGCTGCAGCATCGCATGAAACGGACGAGGCGATGTTCACCGTCTCCAGCTTTCTTAGCCCGACGATGCTCTGGTACTTCGACGCGGCAACCGAACGCCTTGAGGCACTGAAAGCGACACCTCCGAGGTTCGACGCCTCCAGACTTGTCGTCGAACAGTTCGAGGCAATCTCGCGCGATGGCACCCGCATTCCTTACTTTCTGCTACGAGCCAAGAGCGCAAGATTTGATGGATCAACTCCAACGCTTCTCTATGGCTATGGTGGGTTTCAGATCCCGCTCGTCCCCTCTTACGTGGGCCTCACCGGACGACTCTGGCTCGAGCAGGGCAACGCGTATGTTGTCGCGAACCTGCGCGGCGGGGGTGAGTTCGGGCCCCAATGGCACCAGACTGCCCAAGGAGCAACGAAGCAGCGCACATGGGATGATTTTATCGCCGTCGCGGAGGACTTGATCCGGCGCAAAATCACTTCGCCCCGCCGGCTGGGCGTAGTCGGCGGTAGCCAAGGAGGCCTGCTGGTAGGGACCGCAATCACCCAACGACCCGAGCTCTTCAATGCAGCCATCTTACAGGTTCCGCTGTTCGACATGGTTCGGTTCACCAAGCTGGGCGCCGGAGCCTCTTGGATCGGCGAGTATGGCGACCCCACCATTCCCGAGCAGCGCAAGTGGCTCGAGGCCTACTCGCCCTATCAGAGGTTGGTGCCAGGCAAGGCCTACCCGGCCCCCTTCATTCTCACGTCAACCAAGGACGACCGCGTGCATCCAGCACATGGCCGAAAGGCAGCAGCGAGGCTCGCTACGTTGGGCCAACCGTACCTCTACTATGAGAATACCGACGGGGGGCATAGCGCCGCCGCCAACCTCATTGAACAGGCACGCCGGATCGCTTTAGAATATACCTATGCATCCCGGCGGCTTGTCGATGGGTGATGTCGAGGGCTACGACCTACTTCAATGATGATGAAGCTTGGCGGACGACGTTATCGGCATCGTCGTCAGCAAGCCCGTCTTTGCTCATTCTTCGCAGACTATGCTATCGTCCCTGGGGATGAATCCGGGCCAGAAATGGAAGTACGTGGCCCTCACCTTTTCAGTTGGTCGTCCGTGAAGAGCGGCTAAGCGACTGAGCTGGAATCGCATTTGTGGTTGCGGGGTGTTTTAGGATTGCAGGGTTTTGATGCTTCGGGCATCGGAACCTTGCAATTTCATTTTCAGGATTCCGTCGAATCGCCAGACATGATTCGGTGGCCGCATCGGAGGTGGCGATGCGACCGAAGAAGCACAGGACGACGGGATCGGGCGATCTGTTCCGGGCCAGGCTGGACCAGATCATCAACATGAAGCACGAGCTGGTTCAGCTCGCTGGCAAGGTCGATTGGGACTGGATCGACGGCGAGATCGCGCCGCTCTGCAGCGAGAACGGCCGGCCCGGCATCGCGACCCGCTTCGTGATCGGGCTGCTGCTGCTCAAGCACATTTACGGCCTGTCCGATGAGGGGGTCTGCGAGCGCTGGGTCCACGACCCATATTTCCAGTACTTCACCGGCGAAGAGTTCTTCCAGCACGCCTTCCCGCACGAGCGCTCGGACCTGAGCCACTGGCGCAAGCGGCTCGGCGACAAGCTGGAACTGCTGCTGGCCGAGAGCCTGCGGGTGGCGCACGAGGCCGGCGCGTTACGCGGCCAAGACCTCAAGCGGGTCACAGTCGATACCACGGTGCAGCCAAAGGCCATCGCCTTCCCGACCGATGCCAAGCTGCTGCACGCGGCGATCAAGGGGCTCAACCGTCTGGCGAGGAAGCACGGGATCAGGCTGCGGCAGTCCTATCTTCGCATTGCCAAGACCGCGGCCATGATGGCTTCCCGCTACGCCCATGCCAAGCAATTCAAACGGCATCAGCGGCAGTTGCGCATCCTGCGCAGCCGGTTGGGCCGGATCATCCGCGATATCCGCCGCAAGATCGAAGCTCAGGCCGTGCTCGAGAACGCCTTCGCCCTGCCGCTCAGCCGGGCCGCGCAGATCCGCTCGCAGCAGCAGCGCCAGCGCGGCTGGAAGCTGTATTCCTTCCATGCTCCGGAGGTCGAGTGCATCGGCAAGGGCAAAGCAGCCGCGCCTTACGAGTTCGGTGTCAAAGCCTCCATCGTCACCAACAACCGCCGTGCTCCCGGCGGCCTGTTCGTGCTGCACGCCAGGGCGCTACCCGATAACCCGTACGACGGTCACACCCTGCGGGACGTCATCGACCGCACCGAGACACTCACCGGCTGTCCGATCGAGCGGGCCTATGTCGACAAGGGATACCGCGGCCATGACGCGCAGAACCCGCGCCGTGTCTTCATCTCCGGCCAGAAGCGCGGCGTCTTCGGTATCATCAAGCGCGAGCTGCGCCGCCGCTCCGCCATCGAACCCGTCATCGGACACCTGAAGGCCGATGGTCACCTCGGCCGCTGCTACCTCAAAGGCCGCGCCGGCGATGCCGCCAACGTCATCCTCTCTGCCGTCGGTCACAACTTCCGCCGCATCCTCGCCTGGCTGAGGGTTCTTTGGTGCCTCTTCCTGGCCACCCTCATCGCAGCCATCAGCGACCGCTCACCGCTGCAATCGGCTTCTTAACGGACGACCAGTTGGTGTACCGACTTTCGCCAGAGTACCTGCGAAGCTTGCCGAGATAGCCACCTCGATCGGTCGGAGGCGAGATGTAAAACAGTGCGGGCGCGGCTCGGTGCTAACAGACCCGGGGGCTGAAACCAGGCCAGCTAGTCCCTACCACATCCGCACTGCCGTTGAGGCTAGCGGAAAGATGACTCGGCGCTCATCGATCTGGAGCAATAGCGCTGTCCCTGCCACATCCCGTTAACCCCAAAGCGCTCTGTATCTGTGATAGCTTACTGCAAGCTGACTGGACTTTGCGCATTCGGTCAATGGTACGTGTGGGCTATCAATACCCACTCAATCAGCCACGGAAATTCCTGCAGCCACTCGGACATGCTCTCAGTCTGTCAGCCGTCAGGATCACCCGGACGGTTCTCCAAATGTTGAACGCCGCTACAACTGCGCTATTACGGTCGGTCCTCAGCGGCTTTTCTACTCTCTTTGGAAGTTGCCCTTCTAATCGTCGCGCTGGCTGGTCTCACGAAGTTTCATTCTGAACTGTCACTTTTCCAATGTTCCCGGGTATTGTCAGTCTTGCGTCGGCCCGAAGTCGCTCGCCAGGATTTGCTCGTGGGTCCATTGCTTCAGCGCATCGTTGTTGAGTACCGAGTTGACCAAGGCATTCCAATTCTCACCAGCCTCTCGCCATTTCGTTTTTCGGTCGGGAATGTTCCGCAGCAATCGAAATGCCGTCGTTGCGATCTTGCTTGCCTCTTTCCCTTCAGCAGCCTCGCGGATTACGTCTTTGAACAATTGTTCGGGAAAGGTCCAGCCGGCGCCTGTGAAGCGGTCGGCAAACATGTATTCGAACGAGGCGCGAAACACGACCGCCGCTAACGCGTCCTCATGTTCGGAGCCCGCGCTGCGCAGTTCGAACCATTGCAGCAGTCTACGAACGGCTGCAGCAGGCGAAAACTGGCAGTCCCCGAGCGTCAGAGATACGAACATATACGCGATGTCTGTTTGAAGTTCGTCGTCCAGGGACACGTACCAACGTTTGATTGCTTCAATAGGGGTCATGTGAAATTGCTATGAAAACGTAAGAACAGGATCCACCCGATCCGGCGCGCTTGCTAACGTAGTGCCATGAGTCTCAGCACGCCCGACTGTCCGCAGAGGCCCAGTTGTCTAGGAAACGCTGCTTCTCTGCTGTAATACATCGACGATGGTGCTGCCCCAATTCGATCGCACGTCGTGGTCGCGCGGCAAAACAATGCGTTCTTAACAGAAGAGAAGTATCAAGCAACGGGTGCGGTGCTGCCACCTCCAAAATGAAGGCATCTTGGTCAGTTGTCCTCACATTCGACGGCGAAATCATCCTTACGATCAGTCCAAGCTGCGCAACCGAGAACGATGCGACGAGCTGTCGAGAACAGCCGACAACGCTCTCTGGCGCGCTCGTAGAATACCGCGCCTCCAAGCAAAGCATTGGCCAAATGCAGCAGAGTTATCGCTTATCATCGGCGCAGGCAGAAAGATGCGGAAACGATTGCTAGAGTCGAGGCAAATCGCTGCGTTGAGGCCTCTGAGGGCGCATGACTCCTCCCGCATGCGCGCGCCATAGCTCGGAGGAATTTGATCATTCGGCTCCGGCTCGAGCTGTTGCAGAGCAGCAGAGTAGATCCAAGCTCCCGCTCCAGGATTTGGGTGGCACGCTGTGAGGGTTGCGGCGAGTACGTTCGTGGTCTCAAGTTGTTGACCTGTTAGGCGTTCCGCAGCTGCTGCTCTCTTGAAGGTTCTTGCATCTTCAACGCGGCGTGCAGGCGCGCCTTTTCCAGTCGTTGCCTGACCCCGCTAAGGCAACTAGCCAGCTTTGCAAAGTCCGCAACATCGAGATAACCAGAAACAAACTCATCGAGTTCTTCCTGCTGAGCCGCGATGCTGGCAAGTGCTCTGCGAGCGCTGTCTGTTAGCGACAGGTGGACGATTCGTGCATCGTTCGCGCAGCGTTCGCGTCGCACAAATCTCCTATCCTCGAGCTGTTTCGAGTGCTTTGTAATGAAGGCCGACTCAACCTTCATCAACTTTGCAACCGCGTTGACCGGAACACCGTCGCCCTGTTCCAAGTCGATCAACGCCATCAAGATCATCATTTGTGGTGCAGCAATGCCCAGGGCATGCGCTTGGAAATAGCGAAGGTCGTCCAAACACACATTAATGGCTCTGATCTCCCACGTGAACCGCCTGAGCACATCCTGACTCACGGCAAGGCTCTTCCCGAGCCGTCTTTTCGATCCTGGCAGCTTGGACGGCATCAGATTTCAGGGAGTTCCATTCTCAAACTATTCCAGGCGAGCAGAGCTCAGTTGGCGGGGACTACATATGCGCTTACCTCGAAGCGTCGAATCTCTGGTCAATGAATAATCCCCGCCAAACTGCCTTCCGTGCCAACCTTCTTTACCGGTCACCCGATGGCGAAGCTGCTTAGGTGCAAAGCAGCTTCACACACTCGTCCCGGTGAAACTACTCAAAAACTAAGTTTTGCATGCAGAATTCCGGCGTCACGAACTGCTTGTGACGCAGTTACAGCGTGTAAGGCCCTGAAAGTCGCGAGTCCGCTCCGTCATCGGAAGTACGTTCCGGACCGTGCCACTGCGCGCTGCGTCCAAGCGAAAGTCTGCCGAACAAAGCTGCGTTTGCCCCACCTCAAGCGCGACCAGGCAGCCTGAAGAAGCAGGCCGCTGCGATGGCCACATTAGTTGCCCCAACTCTCCAGGGTGTTATTTCGCCGAGGAAATCGAAGTCCGCGCCAGACTGCATCTCCAATCTATCGCCGCCTAGGCCGCTGCGGCACCAATGTTCGGCAATAGCTCCCTATTCCACGATAAGTCACACCCGGGATCGAAAGACAAATAATCGCAAGTCAGTTCTTCACCAGGGTGTACGTCACGGGCCGTGAAAATTCTGCAGTGATCGTCTTGATATGTGTTTGGATGACTGCTGTGATTCATGAAGCGAGCGTTGTCAGCATTATACTCTACGACACCGTCATTAACCTTGTGGTCTCTCGGATAGGCATGCTTATCAAGAAGAGCTTGAAATGTTGGAGCTAGAGTTTCGTATTGTTCGCGCGTCACCGCAATGTCAACGATCGGGTTGTGAATCCAAACTAACGAGCCTTTAGGCAAACGAGTCGCGGAGAAAAGTCCAATGCCGCCAAACTGGTCTGGCTTCAAAATAGTTTCAATAATCAACATCGAAGAAATCTCCCAAAATCACTAACACCCATCAAACTAACTGACGGCGGCTGCGAAATCTCCTGCACGAATTGGTAGGTCGTCTATCCGCGCCTTCATCACAATTTGGAGTTCCTCGGCATTCGTTTTGGCTGCGATGCTCCGGATCGCCTTCCGCGGCACCGCCATTGTGGTGATGCTGGAAAGGGGCTGCAAGTCGGTGGGATTCCCGGGGAAAGATCCGTGCCGATCAAGGAGGCGAGATCGTGTCGCGCGACCGCGACCTGTGGACTCTCAGAGCGGCGGCGCGCTGGACTTTGTCGCGACCCTGCAAGCCACCGACAAGGTCTTCAAAAGCAGGGGCTGAATGCGTCAATGCCCATTCGTTGCTGTGCCTTGACAGAAAGAAAGTGGAAACATGGGCAGACACTATAGCGATGAGTGGGTCCGTGAGGGGTCGGCAGTCACCTCCGATTGTTCGGCACTATCACCTCGCGGCAACCAGCCCGCGAACGTGATCACGCTCTTCACAAACAAAAAGGCGCCATGGCTGTTCGGCTCAACAAGGAGCCGCTAAGCGATGGCGCCCGCAAGTTCATCGAGGCCGGCAGCGCTTCCGCACCGCCCTGAACCTCATTAAGTTCGCAAGAGTCGCTGAAGCAAGCTATCGTCAGTCCGCCAGCTGAGCTATCTGGACTGGCCCCTCATGTAGCGACTGTCCCTGGTGTCTACATCTATGGATGATGGATGAGCCGAACGTCATTGGGTCCTCCCGGCCCCAAGAGGGCCGTGTAACGCTCGCCGCGAATGTCGTATTGCTTCATCGGCTCCTCTGCGTCCGGCAAGAGGCCCCAGCGGCCGAGCTTTGAGATCATCGAAATTGGGGCGGGTTGGGTCCCGTGCGAAAAGCCCTCAGGAACGGCGAATGATGCGGCGTAAATCTCGCGAGGCGCGGGCGGCGTCGTTTCAGCTCTGGCAGACGCCGCAGCGGCTTGCTCCATCGTCTGTGGAAACAGTGCTGGCGAGGACCGATTCGCCGGCTGTGCGCTCGGCTGCGAAACGCTTTCCGGTCGAGATCCGAAATGAATGGGTGCGCCTGATAGATTGAGTGGAGAGCCGCCCCTCATCGCCGCCGCGGGCACGAACAGCGCAGTGAAGCGGTCATTATGAACTATGAAAGGAGCGGGTGGGCTGTCCTGGCTCGGCGGGACGCTGCTACCCTCATGCGCGCCTGACGTGCGCTGGTCGTCCTGCCGCGAGTTGAAGGAACGAACGGCCGCTCCTGAAGCCACGGCGTGGTCATGACGCTCGGTCGGCTCGAGAGACGACGATGAGCCGGCGTTCTCCAGCATCGCCCACAGCAGCTCCTGAGCGTAGTCTTCCGCAGGAAGGATCAATGGACTGCTGGCCCGAAAGGGTGCGCCGGCGCCTTCAATCAACTCGCGAGCGGCTGAATTGCTAGGTTCGCTTGGCTGGCGCTCAATGGCATCGCCTTCCGTCTGGCTTAGTGTCCTCTGCCTCTTCGCAGGCCTCAACTGGCCGGTGTAGTCCTCGCCCATCAGGGCAGCGGCGTACTCGCCTCCGCTGACTGCGTGTTCGGAATGAGAACCGTCGGCCCAATGGTGCTCAAGTCCCAAGACCTCGGCGAGCCTGAGACCCTCTTCAGACAGGTGAGGATAGTAGGGATTAGCAGAAACCGGATCCTCTGCGACGGCAGAGGTCCCAAGCTGCGGCACTTCATCCAAGTACGGCTCAAACTCCGCTTGCTGCGGTTGCGCTTGCGGCGCCGCGGCGTTGTAAGCAGAGAACTCTGAGTCGAATGGGTTGATGCGGTTAAATGGGTCCATGTCCCCCTCGGTTCGAGTGTGTCGCTCTCTCGTTCTCGCTCTATTAGGATCAGCTGTCGACAAGCTGACGCACTCAGAGATTTCGGTGAGCCAAATGAGCCTGCCCGATTGCCACACTTTGCTCGAGAAACGCGGCAAGATGCCGGATTGCGCTTCAATTGGCACGCCTTGCGGCCTTCGCGGGGGCCTGTGGACGACCTAAACCGTTCAGACCTTTGCCGGCCATGCATGATCAGCCGGTGGCTTCCTTGCGCACGCGGATGACGAGCCGTCTGCCGACGGGTACGGCGATCAGATCGACGTTGAAGCCCTTGCCGTCGTCATGCGGCCAGACCGGGCCGATTTTGGTCCAGAACGCACTCTCGCCTTTGTGATGACGAAGACCTCATGGCTCGGCTTCTTGGCTTTAGGTTCTGCAGGCATTGCATTCTCCAGGTTGGGTTTGCCGCGAGGGCAGGACCGGCCGGGAGACAAAGACGTTCTGGTGCCGGTCGCTACCGGCATGCGGTTGCTCTCAATTAACAGGATACGGCGCGGCAACTATTCCCGAGTGTCACTTCCAAACAGGTTTTCAAATCTATGAGCGAGTAGCTTGTACTCCGGCCGCCAGCAGCGTCCTTCTTGAGGATGCCGTGACCGATGAGTTCGTCGATGTCCCTTGCGGCGGTGGCCTGGGAGACTTCCGTAAGTTTCGCCCATTTCGACGACGTAAGTTTTCCTTCAAATCCATCAAAGAGGCGATTGAACACCAGCCGCTGACCCTCATTAAGTTGCCGTGCTGCGTGAACGGCCCAGAAGTCCGCCTTGCGCAGAATACCACCGAGAATGTCCGCGCCATCGAAGGCGCGATCTAGGCAGTCGAGGAACCACGTTAGCCAGTCGATGATGTCAAGATTCCCCCTTCTGGGTTCTCTCTAGGATGGCGTAATACTCATTCCTCTCACGGCGTATTTGAGCGGACATGCTGTAGAACCTCTGCGCGCTCTGCTCCAATCTGGCGAGACCGAGCGCGCCGATGGCGCGTGCTATACGGCCGTTGCCGTCCTCGAAGGGATGGATCGAAAGAGCCTTTCGCTTCGCGCAACACGTTGAATACTGATTGTTTTTAAAGGTTTCGTGATGGAAGGGGACGTTGATAGGCGCTGTAAGTAGTGTTCACTTGTGATGATCACGTTAGCACTCGAACGCCTCCGCATTCGCCTCACGAACGATCATCAGCGAACTTCAGCTCTCACTTCAACGGCAGACATTCTGGTTCGGCGGGATAGCTCGTACGGACGCTAATTTCTCGAGACGAACTGTGTGACCGAACATCTCAGAAGTTGCTTGGCTGTACATCAGCGTTTCACTCACCCGTTTTGGCCTCGAGTGCGACGACGTTCCTTGGCACTCCCTCCTTTTGTTTGCGAAGATCGAGGAGTTGGGTGGGCGACGAGCCACGGGCGTGCGACAGCGACGGGCCCGCGGCCAAGTCTTTGGATGAGACGATCCAGAGCCGCGGCGGTACCGCCGGCGCGAGTGCTCGGCGCGAATCGACTCAATCCAAACGTACATGGAATTGGTGCTGTTAACCTGTGAGGGTGCGGCGAGAAAATCTCATTATTTTCCAAGCGGAGGCGAGGAAACCTTCTCTTTGCTTGGCTCAGTTCGAGCTCGGGCAAGCGGCTTGAACATGCGATTGCTGAGTCGGTGCTTTGGAAGTGATACGACGTGTAGTTTTCCCAGCAGCCTGTCGTTCACTAGAATTCTCTATGAAGATAATGACCTTGCCCCCATATGTGGAACGGCCCGCGTGGCAAGAGCTTTTTCAGTCGATTTCACACATAGGAACGGTGCGGTCATATGTCCGGCCTTTGCGCGCGGCACATGGCCGCTGGCCTCGATGAGATCCGCGGAAGAGGAGCTAAATCAAGTTTACGCGTTTGAGCGCATTGGGGGCAGTAGCTTCACTCGTTTCGGGATGTCGTCCCATGGGTTCATCGGCTGTTGTTGCACCTTGCCCTCTGCCGGCCTGCGCCGGTCAGATCGCTTTGGCGGTCCTGTGTCTATCAGACGGCGGCCGCGGCAGTCAGCGGGTCGGGACGTCGGTACGTACCGCCCTTGTTCAGAAGCGCCCAGATGATCCGCGCCGTCTTGTTGGCCTGCGCGACCGCGGCAACCTTGAAGGGCCGTCTGGCGAGAAGCGCCTTCAGCCACGGCCGCGCCCGAGCGTCGTTTCGGACAACCCGCAAGACGGCCGTCGCCCCGACAACGAGCAGAGAGCGGAGTTCCGGATTTCCCATCTTCGATATTCCTCCCAGTCGCTCTTTGCCTCCGCTTGAATGAGGCCGCGGCGTCAATCCCAGCCAGGCGGCAAAGTGGCGAGCCGACTTGAACCCGCCGGGATCCGGCACGAGCGCCTTGATGGTCGCCGCCGTGATGGCGCCGACGCCAGGTATCGTGGTCAACCGACGCATGTCCTCGTCGTGCTTGGTCTCCACAACAATCGCGCGCTCGAGTCTCTCGATTTGGTCGGCTGAAGCTTCAATCTCGTCGGCAATAGCCCTCAGCGCGAAGCGCGCTGCTGCGGGCAGGCGAGCATCTGTCTCATCCCGTACGATTGCGACCAGCGCCTCAATCTTTGCCAGGCCAGCGGTGGCGATGATGCCCAATTCGGCCAGATGCGCGCGCAACGCGTTGACCGCCTGCGTTCGCTGCCGCACTAGAAGAGCGCGGGTCTTCAGCACCATCGCGGCAGCCTGTTGCTCGGCCGTCTTGATCGGGACGAAGCGCATGGTCTTGCGGATCACCGCTTCGCTGATGGCCTCTGCGTCCGCCGCATCCGTTTTGCCTCGCTTTACGAAGGGTTTGACATAAGCCGGCGGAATGAGCCGCACCTCATGACCGAGAGCTGCGATCTCGCGCGCCCAATAGTGGGCGCTACCGCAGGCTTCCATCCCCACCAGGCATGGTGGCAGTTTCTCGAAGAAGCGCAGAACCTCGCTGCGCCGCAATTTCCTGTTGAACACGGGCGAGCCCCCCGCATCCGCGCCGTGAACTTGGAAAACGTGCTTGGCCAAATCCAACCCGATGGTGCTAACCTGTTTCACGGAACGGTCCCTCCTTTGTGGCGTTCGAACAACGACCACGTTCTAGCACTTTGATGCTGTTGGAGCGGGCCGTTCCACCACATCAAGTTTTATCCATTCCTGAGTTCGCCCCGGTCGTTGGATTTGCCCATTTGGGCGGCGGTAGCGACGGGAGCTGGCGCGGAGCCCTCAGCATAGCGCAGCGCCAGATCCCGTCGCGGGTTGCAGGTGATGGCGAACTCGGACGGCGTCCTCCATCCGAGCCGTGAGTCTGGTCGTGTGTCGTTGTAATCCGCGCGCCAGCATCCGAGCGCGACGCGGGCCTGGGCCAGCGAGGTGAACAACGTCTCGTTCAACAATTCATCCCGCAGCCGGCCGTTGATGGGGAAGACGGCCCCGCTCCCTCGGCGCCGGCGATATACTGGCGATGGACGAATCCGCTAACAGGAGCAATTGACCAATGGAAGCCGCGACAATTGGGTTGGACATTTCGAAGCACGTATTTCACATCCATGCAGTTGATAGGCAAGGCCAAGTGGCCGGTCGCCAACGTCTCCGGCGAGGCGAGATCGTATCTTTCTTCTCCTCGCTCGCACCTTGCCTGGTCGGCATCGAGGCCTGCGCGACTGCTCACCACTGGGCGCGGGAGATTCGGCAGTTTGGACACGATGTCAGATTGATTCCGCCAGCCTATGTTAAACCCTACCTCCGAAGAGGAGCCAAGAATGACGCCGCTGACGCGGCCGCGATCTGCGAAGCGGTCAGTCGTCCCAATATGCGGTTCGTTCCAATCAAGAGCGCCGAGAATCAGGGCTTCTTGATGCTTCATCGTGCAAGAGGCTTGCTGGTCCGCCAACGCACCATGACAGCTTGCGCCATTCGGGCTCACTTTGCTGAGTTCGGAATCATTGTCGGGCAAGGCCGGCAACGGGTGGATGGTCTGGCGGACTTGTTGGATAACGAGGAACTGACGCTACCGGCCCACGCCCGCATCGCGCTGGCCGTCCTTGTGAGCCAACTGAAGGAATTGGGCCGGCAGGTCGAGGTCATCGAGCGCGAACTGGCTGAGATCCAGCGAGTAAATCCGATGGCGAAGTTGCTGTCCTCGATTCCCGGGATCGGTCCCATAACGGCCACAGCTCTCGCCGCGACCGTGCCGGACGCGACCATGTTCCGCTCCGGGCGGGAGTTCGCGGCCTGGCTTGGCCTGACGCCTAAGCAGAATTCCACCGGCGGGAAGGACCGGCTCGGCCGCATAACAAAGCAGGGCGATTCCTATCTCAGGCACTTGCTTGTCATCGGGGCACGCAACGTCGTTCGGTATCCAAAGGCCCGGTCCCGGGTTGGAGGCGGCTGGATCGAAGCCCTGCTTGGACGGCGTCGGCCCATGGTGGTCGCCATCGCCGTTGCCAACAAGTTGGCACGGATCGTCTGGGCGATGATGACGACCGGGGAATTCTATCGGCCTAAGCTCGCGACCTAAATGTCGCGTATGTTGGCCACCTTATGGTGTGAGGGCAAATGACAGCATGATGGACACCGGCGGAGCTGGGGATCGAGCAAGCCCGAAGAGCTTTAAGCGCAACAAGCGCGACCCGTTGATGAGGCCTCGATCCGCGATCTCCATCAGGGCCAGCGGCCATGGCATCGGTCGCACAAACAGGCCGTATACATGAACGCACCCGACCGGTATCCAAAGTGCTGCTGAAATCCCTTGCATCCGCGGGGCCGTCTATACATGAAGCTCTCGATGAAGGCATTCTGTATGGGCTTGCCCGGCGCAATGTAGTGCCAGGCGACGCGGCTCTGATCCGCCCATGTCAGGATGGCGTTGCTGGTCAGCTCGCTGCCGTTGTCGCTGACCACCATTTTCGGCTTGCCGCGCTCGATCATCAGCCGGTCCAGTTCCCGCGCCACCCGGGCGCCCGAGAGCGAGGTATCGGCCACCAGCGCCAGGCACTCGCGGGTGCAATCGTCGACCACGGTCAGAATGCGGAAGCGACGGCCGTCGGTGAGCTGATCCGACACGAAGTCGAGCGACCAACGATCGTTGGGGGCCATCGGCGCCATCATCGGTGCCCTGGTCCCAATTGCCCGCTTGCGGCCACCACGGCGGCGTACCGCGAGCCTCTCTTCCCGGTAGAGCCGGAAGAGCTTCTTATGGTTGACCAGATAACCCTCCCGCTTGAGCAGCACGTGCAGGCGGCGGTAACCGAAACGGCGACGTTCCTGGGCGATCGCCCTCATGCGCTGGCGAAGGCCGGCATCATCTGCGCGGGTCGCCTTGTATCTCATCGTCATGCGGCAGCAGCCGATGGCTTTACACGCCCGCCGTTCGCTCATTCCGTAGACGTCCACGAGATGGGCGACAGCTTTCCGCTTGGCAGCGGGCATCACCATTTCTTTCCCAGGAGATCTTTCAAGGCCGCATTGTCCAGCATGGCGTCGGCCAAGAGCCGCTTCAGTCGTGTGTTCTCGTCCTCCAGGGTCTTCAGCCGCTTGGCCTCCGACACCTCCATCCCGCCGAATTTTGCCTTCCATTTGTAGATGCTGGCGTCACTGACGCCATGCTTGCGGCACAGATCGGCGACCGAAACGCCAGCTTCGTGCTCCTTCAAAATCCCGATGATCTGCTCTTCCGTAAAGCGACTGCGCTTCATGCTCTGGTCCTTGTTGTGGGCCAGAGCGAACTTCAAACTGGATTAAGCCCGTGGGGCAAGGTCAGCCCGTTCCGCCAGCGCTGATGTAATCTCGCGCTTTGCGCGCGTGCTAATCTTTCCTGCATACGCCACCGAACTGGTTCGGCAGCTCCGCCCAGACACCCACAGGGAAGTTGTCCGGTAACATCTTTAGTGCGCAATCCGCCCTTAAATCCGGACCTTGCTTGATGACTCTCGGCCCACCGGCGCAGGCACTCTCGCATTGCCGCGCAAACGCCTTGAGGGTGGCGTGCTTAATCAGCGCACTCTCGAATGCCGGCGATGTTCAGCACAAAGTACCAAAAGGCCGCAGCTGTCGGTGCATTATTCGGCACCGCGTCTGCCGATACTGCTAGCTCTTCTGATTGCCGAAGTCCCATGCCCCCTATTATCTCACCACATCAGCAGTGATGAGGCGCCCAAATATCGCTAGGGCTTATCAAAAGGGGGATGTCGGTTGCGAACAGTCCGGCGCGGGTGTGGCTATTGTCGTCGGCAGAACCGCGATGCGTGTGAATCTCCGCTCGCTAATCTGGCAACTCGCGAGCTTCAAGAAGCGAAGTTCATGCCCCTGGGCAGGTACCGAGTCTCCTGCAAAGAACAGTTTGAGAGTCGTTTTCGCGGCCGGCATGCCATTTGCTGAAAGATCCGGAAACGAGAGAGGCTGGATGAAAGCAGTGACATCATTCGCCCTTTACACCAACACGGGCGCGCAAGGACTGTAGGAGAGAGCACAACTGTGAGGATAATGACAAAGCCAAAACATGACGTCGTCCAGGTCCACGACGCGACTGTGCGTTTGGTCCGCTGGGGCCTGCGTGCCCTTAATCGGCTATCGCAGTCGATTGCGCCATTCGGCCCAATCGACGCCGGCCTTGATGGGGCGCACCGTGAGTCGCCAATGAGTCCTCCGGCAGTCCAAGAGCTGAATGGCGCCCGGACGGCAAAGCGCAACTTCATCGAAACACCTGTACGACGAACGGAGCGCATCAAGCGAAGTAAGGCCAACGACAAACCGTTTCACTCATATTAGGAGCTTCGGATGGATCATCAAGTGTGCACTGTGCCCAAGTCTGTACAGCTGGTTTTTCAAGATGCCGGTAAGACGCCGCGCGGTTTCGTGGTGGATCTATTCCGGGAGGTGTTCGGCAGACATCAGCGCGATGCCTACGCCCTTTCCATGTTGATTGAACGGCAGGACAAGGCCGCGTGCGGCCCCTTCCCGCCGTCAGTTGCAAAGGCGCTCTTCGATGCGGCGCAGGAACGAATCCGAGCTGAAGGACATACGTTGCAAATCACCTCCGAGCCTGCTGGCGAAACCGAGGCGCCAGATCCGTCCGAAATCCAGTTCGAATGGGCCCATGACGCGATTGCCTGGCATTTCGCCGATATCCCGCCGAACAGCCTCGTGACTATGCTGCGGCAATTTCCCGGCCACATGCGCGCGGACATCCAGATCGCAATCGACAAGCTGTTCGCTTCGCCAGTCCGCTTCTTTGGCCTGCTGCAGCAGCGATGGACTTTGGAGAAGCCGTCATTCGCGCAGCTCCGGCGCGCCGGAAAAGATCCCGTCTTGCTGACGTCGCCACAATACCACGAGATCGACATCGGCGAGGCCACCCCAGTCAAATGCGTGCACAATGGGCTGTGGCTATCCGAGGCGAACGAGTTTCGTTACGCTGTCGTGCTGTCCTATTACCGCGAGCCCATTCAACGATGCGGGACAGACCCAGAGGAGACGATGCTCATTGAGGTCGCGGTGCCCGCCGGCGGGGCCGGCGCGTCCTACGCGCAGCACTGCTTCGTTGAACTTGAGAGAGCGGTACAATCCGCCGGATCGTACCGTGGCAAGATCCTGTCCCTCGAGAGCGATGCGAATTACAGCGGCCGTTCGGGCGGCGTTACGGTGCATCGTTGGCCCCGGCTAGACCGCGCGGACGTGATCCTGCCCGAAAAGGTGCTCAAACTGCTCGATGGAAATGTATTGAGCTTTGTCGGAATGCGCGATGCGCTGCGCCGGCTCGGCCAATCGACACGCAAGGGCATCTTGCTTTATGGCCCGCCCGGCACCGGCAAGACCCACACGATCCGATACCTCGCAACTAACCTGGCTGATCAGACCACCCTAATAATGACAGCCGGGGAGGTCGCTGCGCTCGGTGAATATATGAACCTTGCCCGGCTGTTGCAGCCTGCATTAGTGGTGATCGAGGACGTCGATCTGATCGCGCGCGACCGCAATGAGATGCGAGATGCGCGCGAAGAAGTGCTGCTGAACAAGCTGCTCAATGAGATGGATGGGCTGACGGAGGACGCCGAGATCGTGTTCTTACTTACCACCAACCGACTGGAAGAGCTCGAGGGCGCGCTCGCGGCGCGGCCTGGCCGGATCGACCAGATCATCGAGGTGCCTTTACCTGATGCTCATGGCCGCGACAAGCTCGTGCGGCTCTATGGCAAACGCCTGCCACTCACTGAGGCCGTTGTCGCTGAAGCCGTGCGACAGAGCGAGGGCGTCAGCGCAGCCTTCATCAAGGAGTTCATGCGGCGCATCGCGCAATCGTCCATCGCGCGCGATGGCGGCAAAACGGTCATCTGCAATGATATCGATCAGGCGCTGGACGCTATGCTGCCGATGAGGGGGCAAGGATCGCGGGTCGAGCAAGCTGGACCGTGAGCCGCGACAAGGGGCAGGAGCGGCCACAAAGTGTGCGCGCAGCTGTCCGAAATGGGTCAGCTGGCCGACGTTCAGATCGGTGGCGAGCTGACCGGCGAGTTGGTCCCGCAGGCGGCTCGTGCGCCAGCGCATTCAGACGGACCATGAGCCGGCATGCTTTCCGGTGAACCCATACGGGTCTCGCTCCGCCGCGCGGAAATCAGGATGAAAGCTGACATCGCTGCTACGTCGATGGTCGCGGGAACGTTTCGATGGTGCGCCTCTGATTTCGCTAGCCGTTCAAGCCTGAATCAACGCACGTGAGCACCTCAGAGTATCTAGCCTTCACAGGTCGTTGGCCGCCCGCTACGGCGTTGTTTGGCGCTCGGGTGCAGGCGGCTTTGCTCTACCGAGCTACACCACGCCATGGGAGTACGTCATGCCAAGCTGATGATTGCTTGTGGGTGGAAGTCCCATCCGGCCAAAGCCGAAGCGGGCAAGCCGGGACCGAGTCTTGCGGGCGGCGCGGCAACGCGGGGTCCGAAGTGTAGACAGGAGCCATGCGGGGTGCGGGAATGAGCCTCGAAAGGTGGATGTTCGCGGAGGCCGAGTGTGTTCCCTAGTCACGAAGGCAGCATGAGCATCGTCGTTAATGCCGCTCCGTCGGGGTCGATGGCCGGATCACGCATGGAAGGTAATCATCGGAACATGAGAGGCCCGACCGGGTCCATTGGATTGGTCTCCAGTGGGGGACAGCGGCAAGGCACTGCCAGAGCCGCGGTCCGAGCTGAGGTCGGGAGTCGGACTGATCCATAGTACCTGCGAAGTCGTCGAAGGTAACGAGACGCATGGAGGGAAGGGACCAGACCGAGGGGAGCCTGCGCGAGGAGGCCAGGGGCCGGACACAGAGCCGGGTTGCCTTGCCGCCGAACCTCGAGCGGGTGAACGCGGCGGCCAAGCAGGATGCCCAAACCCGGTTCACGGCCCTGCTGCACCACATCGACGAAGACGCTCTGCTTCGGGCGTTTCGACGACAAAAGCGGCAGGCCAGCGCGGGGGTCGATGGGATAACGGTGGCGAAGTACGAAGAAGGGCTCACGGATAACATCCGCGACCTCTGCGCACGGGTCCACACTGCTCGCTACCGGCCACAGCCGGTGCGGCGGGTCTACATTCCCAAAGCCGATGGCGGCAAGCGGCCTCTCGGTGTGCCGGCGCTCGAGGACAAGATCGTCCAAAGCGCGGTGGCCGAGGTGTTGAGCGCGGTCTACGAGGTCGACTTCCTCGGATTCTCCTACGGCTTCCGGCCGGGGCGGAATCCTCATATGGCGCTTGATGCCCTGCATACGGCGATCATGAGCCAGCGCGTGAACTGGGTGCTCGATGCCGACATTCGCAGCTTCTTCGACTCGGTCGACCACGAGTGGCTGCTGCGGATGGTGGCGCACAGGATCGCCGATCCTCGTATCCTACGGCTCATTGAGCTGTGGCTGCGAGCTGGCGTTCTTGAGAGCGGCGAGAAGCAAGAGACGGACAGGGGCACGCCGCAAGGGGCAGGCATCAGCCCGCTCCTTGCCAACATCTTCCTGCACTACATCCTCGATCTCTGGGCCCACCAATGGCGTCGTCGCCATGCACGCGGTCGCATTGTGACCGTGCGCTACGCGGACGACTTCGTCATGGGATTCGAGAGCAAGGCCGATGCGCAGGAAATGCTCTTGGCCCTCAAGGTGCGACTGGCCAGCTTCGGCCTGACGCTCCATGAGGACAAGACGCGGTTGATCGAGTTTGGCCGGTTCGCGGCCCTCTCGCGTCAGCGGCGCGGCGATCGGCGGCCAGAAACCTTCGCCTTCCTGGGCTTCACCCACTACTGCGGGCGGACCCGAGATGGCCGGTTCATCGTGAAGCACAAGACGGAAGGGAAACGCCTGACGCGCAAGCTGACGGCGTTGCGCCAGGACGCCTGGCGGCTCATGCACGCGCCACTGGCCAAGCAGCACGAGTGGTTCGCCGCTGTGCTGCGCGGGCACTATGGCTACTATGGCAGGCCGCACAACTATCCAGCGCTCAACGGCTTCTACCGCGAAGTGCGTCGAACCTGGCTGCGTTGTCTGAGACGGCGCAGCCAGAAAAGTCGGCGCATGGGCTGGCCGGAGTTCGAGACCCTGACGGCACGCTTCCGCCTGCCAACTCCACGCATCACTCGCACATGGGCGCAGGCGCGGATATGACGCGGGTTACTCTCGGGAAGAGCCGGGTGCGGGAAAGCCGCCCGCCCGGATCTGTGAGGGTAAAGCCAAATGGCCGAGCTACTCGACCATGACCTGCTCGGTGCCAAAACCATCTGAATGTGCCTTATTCTGGCTCGGTGGCTCGGTGGCTCGATGGATGTCCCGCGCGCAAAACTCGGGAACGCGCAATACTCCGTTGCAGGGATGATATGCGTCGATCAATGTTTTCCCGGACAAGACGATTCAGCACTATCTCAACGGCGCCATACCAATTCAGTCACTGATCGTTGCGGTACGAATCGTACAATTCTGCATCTATTGGGATACATCGTGCCGGACGTGAACGCCTTCGTCCGATCCGGACGATCTTTGTGCGCCGAAAAACAATCTTGACCTGTCAGAACGCATGACACGCAACTTCCGGGAATCGCGCCGCGCGCGAAACGTCTATGGTTCAATCTATCAGTTGGCCATGCGGAGCAGGCCTTTCAGGCCAGTGGCGTCGGCAACGACCGCCATCGGTGTCTTGCATGATTGTGTGCCCGCTGCTTGGCGTTGAGAAAGAAAAAATGGTCGAAAGCGCGCTGAGCAGCCTTTTGCTGGACTCGCTGAAAGGTTGGGTCGTACGCCCAACGTCGACTGCCGATCTTCCCAAGCGCGAGGCGGGCCTTACGACTGGCGCACGTTTGTGAACTGACACTGAAATCGTGGAGGATGAGGTGCGTACACTGCGGTGGGAGACAAGAGGCCAAGCTCAATGAGCCAGCAGCGGATTGTGGTGACCGGTACAGGCGCGGGCATCGGAAAGACGGTGTTCTGCGCAGGACTCGTCAATCTCCTCGGTGCGAAGTTTTGGAAGCCGATCCAAGCCGGCCTCGAAGGAGAAACGGATACAGAGCGCGTCGCTCGGCTTGGCAATCTTCCGTCGCATCGCATCGTGCCTGAAAGTTACCGACTTAAAGCGGCAGCTTGGCTCCACTCCGCGGAGATTGACGAGGTTCGCATCAAAACGGGTTCGCTGGACGTGCCGGACACCGGAGGGCAGCCGCTCGTGGTCGAGGGCACCGGCGGGGTAATGGAGCCGCTGAATTGCGGCTCGCTTTACATTGACCTCTTGAAGAGATGGCGACTTCCTGTCGTGCTCTGCGCGAGCACAACTCTGGGCGCGGTCAATTGTTCACTGCTGTCCATAGAGGCGCTGCGAAGGCGCCACATCGATATTCTTGGAGTCGCTTTCGTGGGACAAAAGAATTCGGATGCTGTGAGAGCAATTTGCGAGATTGGACGGGTGCGTTGGTTAGGGCGACTGCCCTGGATCACGCCTTTGTCGGCAGACACTCTGCAAGCTGCGTTCAAGGCTTCCTTCTGGCCCGATGATTTCGACCCAGGACGCTAAAGATGAAGTCGTCGATTTGGCATCCGCATGGAACGCGCTTCAAGGCAGGATAACAACCGCCCGGGTTCTTTAGCCGTAACCGTTGCGGCGTCCGATCTGAAGACGATCCCTAGGGTAGGCTTTCATTTCCCGAATCGAAGGCTCACCTCAAGGATCATGTTCACCAAGCGCGGACGAGCCGATCTGATGGCTCGCGTTTGACAGCTTCATCACTGAGCCCCGTCAGCGTTTCGCCATTGGGGCTAGGTGCGACACGCGATGGCAATTTAGTTTTTAACGACCAGCCCGGTCGGCGTCTTCTCCTGAGCCGACCTGAACAAGACGTTAGGGATTGCGGCGCTCGCGCTATTCGGGCTATCGCAGGAAGGATTGACCCGCACTGGCCATCATTTCGGTCCTCATCTACCCTTGAGCGGCGAGGAAATTTTTGTCCGATCCGGTACCGCTTCACCTCGCTAGGGCGCAGGCCGAGCATCACGCCGGTTGGGCGCGGAACGTTTCCTTCGTCAGGTTGTGCACAGCACCTTGCGTCAGATCCATGTCCGTTTTCGACGGAAAGTGAGAATGTGGACGCGCCGATGATGCGGTGGATTTGAGAAGCTTGTCATTCCATGCTATTGCGTTCAAGAAAGAACCTAGGTCATCTTGGGCGGACGGACATCACGTCCGAAGCTCAGGGCCTGCCTTAGTTCACCCGGATTACGTCCGGCGCTTATTCCAAGGCTCACTCCCGAAAGTAGTTCTCGCAGTTGGGGCCATTTTGAGCAAAGGGATCGCTCTGCGGCTCTCATGGATTCGCTGCGACATGCTCTGCTGCAGCCTCATCCTGGGCCATCTTGCGCAGAGCGCCACGAATAATTTTGCCGGTGGTTGTTAAGGGCATCTCATCAATAAATCGTACCATACGCGGATATTCGTGCGCTGCCAGGCGTGACTTGACGAAACTTGCAATGTCGTCGGCCAATGCATCTGATCCAATATATCCATCCTTAAGCACGACATATGCGGCAACGATCGCACCCCGAACGGGATCCGGCTTGGCGACAACCCCGGCAATACGGACAGCTTGGTGCGCAAGCAGGCAATCCTCCACTTCTGCAGGGCCAATCCTGTAGCCGGCGGAGCCAATGACATCATCATTGCGTCCCACAAAGCGAAGCCGTCCCTCAGCATCGCGTACCCCCAGGTCACCCGTGAGAAGCCAATTGCCATCCGGCCCTTCTACGAACTTTTCGCGCGTCGCTTCGAAATTTTGCCAATAGCCGAGGAACATCACGGGATCGGGGCATAATACTGCAAGGGCGCCTTCCGTCTCCTCAGCTTGGCGAATGCCGGTTGCGGCATCGATTACATCAACAACGTGGCCGGGCACCGGCCGGCCCATACTCCCCGGCAAGGGTAGGGCTATCGCATATGGGCGAGGGCGGAGAGAAGGAAGTCATTATTCCATCTGGCTTGGAGCATTTTGTGGCTGATGCGGGCAGGACCGGGCGTTGCCTGCAGGGTATTGATGGCCAGCTTGCGGATGAGGGCGAGATTTTCGGCGGCGTGATCTTTGCGGCTGCGGCAGGCATCTTCGTCGAACAGAACGTCGAGAACCCAGTGCAGGTTGTTCTCGATGCTCCAGTGAGCACGCACGACCTCGAGCAGCTTTTTGGCCGACAGCAGGCGCGAGGCGAGGAAGTATCGGACCGTATGCTTGGCGGTCTTGCCAGAGTTTGCGCGCCAGCTGTCGATGCGACCGACTGCGGCGATAGCGGGGAAGTCGTATTGCTTCGCCAACTGAGGAGCCGGCGCGACGATGGCCTGCCGGCGCTCGGCGCGACCGTGGGCAGTGGCTCTTCGTTGACTCGCTCGCGCGGGCTTTCGGGCTGTATCGACCAACGTCTTGGCGGCCTTGAAGAGCCGGCCACGGTTACTCTTGATGGCTAACACGTAGTGCCCCTTCCGATCGAGGATGGCCTGCGCGGTATCGGGCCGGCAATGCAAGGCGTCGGCGGTGACAAGAGCCCCGTCCAGATCGAGCAGCGCGAGAACTTCGAGAGCCCCGGCAACCTCGTTGCGGTTGGGAGCCTTTCTCTGAGCCAGCGCCATGCGAGTGCCTGCGGCCCAGACATTGACCATATGCAGCGGCGTGGCCTGCCGGCCCCGCGTGTAGGCCCCGCGCAGCGCCTTGCCGTCGATGCTGACCACCCCCTTGATGCCGAAGCCCTTGCTGAATTTGCGCAAAACCGCTTCCAGCCCCTTCGGATCCAGCGCACGGAAGACGTTGCTGAACGTATCGTGGCTCGGAATGCCGTGCCTGAGCTCCAGGAAGCGCCGCAACAGCTCCTCGCGGCCTTGGCCAAAGAACTCGAACTCGGTGCAGGTCTTGGCGCCAGCCAGCGTCGCCGCCAAGGCGATGACGAGGATCTCCACAAGATCATGTCGGGTGTTGCTGGCGCGCGGGTCCTTGAGCGGTCGAAACAGGCGCTTGAGCTTGCGCATTCAGGTCTCCCTCTGGAATCGAGAGACACCCAAAGAATCCAGTTCCAACCGCTTGGCAACACCCTGCCAGCACCATATGCGATTCCCCTACCGGCAAGGGGGGCTCTAGCGCTGCGCAGGAAGAAACCACCATGTTGCACTCGGTCTGCCCATAAAATTCATTGATCGTAACCCCTAGCGTCGTGCGTCCCCATTCGATCAATTCTGCACCTAGCGGTTCGCCGCCGCTTACCACCGAGCGAAGGCGAACCTCAGGCGTTTCGGTCTGGGGCAAGAGCTTCATCATCTTCAAAGCCGTGGGAGGCAGAAAGGCGTTACGTATTCGGCAGGTTTTGATCAGATCGAAAGCCGCCTCTGCGGTGAATTTAGCAAACCGGCAGGCGACAACCGGGATGCCATGATGAAGCGCCGGCATGAGGACATCGAGTAGACCGCCAATCCATGCCCAGTCTGCAGGAGTCCAGAAACGATCTCCGGCCTGAGGGAGAAATTCGTGGCTCAATTCGACCCCTGGAAGATGTCCCAACAGAACCCTGTGGGCGTGCAGGGCGCCTTTAGGGTTCCCCGTGGTGCCTGACGTGTAGATTAGAATTGCTGGATCATCCGCGAGCGTCCATACAGGTTCAAAGGCAGGTGATTCTGCCTCGCAAAGTGCAGCGAAACTTCTGGCCGGTCCAATCGCCCCGTCGACGCAGATGATCAGCTCCAATGCGGGGAGCTGTTGAAGAAGAGGCTTTATTCGCTCGACGCCGGGGGCGTCCGTTACGATTGCTCTTGCGCCCGAGTCTGCCAGGCGATGGAGAAGGGCATCGGGTCCAAACAGTGTAAATAGCGGGATCGAGATGCATGCGAGTTTTGCGAGCGCAACATGCGCCACGGCTGTCTCGAAGCGCTGAGGCAGCATAACACCAACTCGGTCGCCCATCTCTCCGGCACGGCGGCCAATGCCGCGCGCGCTCAAGGCGTTGGCCAGCCGGTTGGACATTGCCTTCAAGTCGGCAAAGCTGTATTCGCGAGTGAATTTTCCAGGCTCTACGTCGATGATCGCCAATCGACCAGGCTCTTTATCGGCCCACCTGTCGCATATGTCGGCACCGATATTGTAGTAATCGGGGATATTCCACCGATACCCATTTCGAACCTCATCGAAAGTTTTTGCCTTTTTCAGCATTACTTGTCCTCCGTCCCGATTTGAGAAAGCCTGCTGACCTGAGCTCCGGGCGATACGGGCCCTTTTGCTGTGCTCCTCGTCGTGTTTTCAACGACGGCTCCACGGTCCATCAGTCATGTGCTTCAGTCCTACCCGTTGACCAGCCGGTGCGTTGAGGCGTACGTGGTGCGCCTTTCGCCCGTCCGGCCATGTCTTGAAGCGAGTGCGCTGGCCACTTCCCGGAAGCTGGCAGTCTCGGCGATGTGCGCAAAAGACAAGCGCAAATAGTGACTGCTGGCGCCTCGCGCGTGCTCCGCGTAGGCAGGCCCGGGCAATGCTCTCGCGCAGTCGGTGGGCAGGGATGAGCAGTTGCGTGCGAGCCTCCGGCTTTCAGCGAAGTCTTCCTGACAGTGCCGTCGAACCAGCCAGCCTGTGCCGAGGCGCTGCTCACCATCTTCTCCATTGATTGAAAGTTCAGACGCGGCCGAACGCCGGTTCGACCGCCTCCGCGCCCCGTTGCCGCGGTTGCTGGCATAGCGCGCCCTGTTCTCCCTTGCCGTGTCACGCAACCCAACCTTGAGCAATCCGGCTCGGAAAAGCCGAGTTCCGGCAATAAGCCTATGAAAAAAATATATCAAACGTAAGAAAATAATTGACTTTGATCTTCCAATTTCGTTCTGTTGGGAACTCGCTATTTCGATGTGTGCGATGTCAGCTTCGGGTGACGTGTTGCAGGACCTAGAAACCTTGCCAAATGTGCTCTCGCCGTTAGACCCGCGCCCGGTCGAACTGGTAAATGCCAGCGGACGTGCCGACTTTGTGTTGGTTTGCGAGCACGCCGGGACCGCTGTTCCAGGGCGGCTCGACAATCTTGGTTTGCGCGCGGCGGAAACGCTTGGGCATATTGCCTACGATATCGGCGCCGAAGGCGTGGCGCGTCGACTTGCGGATCTACTCGATGCTCCGCTTTTTCTGCAGCGCTATAGTCGGCTGGTGATCGACTGCAATCGTCCCTTTGACGCGCCCGACTGCATTCCGGAGGTAAGCGATGGGACAGTTGTCCCGGGCAACCTGAACCTCGCCGAGCATCTGCGCCGGCAGCGTTATGCGGAGATCCACGAGCCATTCCATCGAGAAGTGGCGCTTTTTCTGGATGGTCGCGCGAGGGCCGGCTCGCGGACCGTCCTGGTCGCCGTGCACAGCTTCACGCCACGGCTGTCAGGAGGGCCCAGACGCCCCTGGCAACTCGGCGTGCTCTCCAACCGTGACCGTCGCTTTGCCGGGCGTTTCCTCGGCTCCTTTCAGGAGCGCAACCCGGGGACGATCTGTGCGCACAACGAGCCGTATGCCGTCGACGATCAGGGCGACTACACGATCCCGGTGCATGGGGAGGGGCGCGGCCTGCTGCACCTTCTGCTTGAAATTCGTAACGATTTGATTGGCGATACCGAGGGACAGTACCGATGGGCGAGCTTGATCGCCCAGGGGCTGATCGATGCGCGAGAGAAAGATCATGTCAACGATTGATTTCCCCACGACACGCGAGCTGCCGCTCGATCCGAACGTGTCCGCGCTGTTGTTCATCGACGTGCAGAACTTTTGCGCGCGACGCGATGGCGGCGAGTTCAAGGATCTGTCAGACGCCGAGTTTGCCGACAACTACGGCTACTATTTCGATCGCTTGAAGAACCTTGCGATTCCCAACATGCAGCGGCTGCAGGGAGCGTTTCGTGGCGCAGGCATAGAAGTTCTTTACACCACGATCGAGAGTCTTACCAAGAATGGTCGCGATCGCAGTCTCGATTACAAGATCAGCGGCTTCAATGTCCCAAAGGGCTCGTGGGACGGGAAGGTTATCGACGAGATTGCGCCCGGCGACGATGAAATCGTGCTGCCGAAATCGTCCTCGAGCGTCTTTGTGTCTACCCACATCGATTACCTGCTGCGCAATCTCGGCGTCAAGCAGCTGGTGTTGGCTGGTCTTGTCACGGACCAATGCGTGGAATCTGCGGTGCGTGACGCCTGCGATCTCGGCTACCTCGTGACGCTCGTGCCAGATGCCTGCGCCACATATAGCCAGGACCGTCATGACAACACTCTGCGAGCGCTCAAGGGGTATTGCCGCCAACTCGGTACAGACGCGCTGCTCGACGAGATCGGAAGGTGCTCGGGATAAGTGATTAGGAGTGAGTGAACGCCCGTCTTTGCGGCTCAGGTGCGGCCGCCTGAACCAAAACGCGGCGGCCGCGATCGTCGATTGCTCCCGCTCAAAGAGGTTCAGCCGATACCATCAAGGAGAAGGAAATACGACTGTGGTCATTCAATTTTCTGGTCTTTGGGTGAGTGTGGGGTTTGCCGCTCTGATTGCGACCAACCCTGCCCATGCTGCCGAGAAGATCGCGCCGTGATTGCGCCGCTCACTGGCGCCAGCGCCGGCGACGGCCTCGGATTGGTGGATGGCCATAGGCTCGCCGTCGACGAAAGCAATGCAGCCGGGGGCGTTGCCGGCTACAAGCCTCAGGTCGTCATGGGCGACACGCAGAACATGTCACTGGAGTCGGTAACCAGCGCCGTCCAGCGCCTGACGAACGACCCTGACCTCAATGCCGTCAGCACCGGCTATGCGGACTATAGCAATTTCCAGATCGAGTTGATGGCCGAGCAGGATATGCCCTGCCTGCTCTACACCAGCAGCGATTCGACGCGCGCGATCATTGCGCCCCACCCGGACCCGACCATCAGGTCGTTGAACGCTTCCTATGATGCCTACAAGACAGCAATGAGTCCCGTGCTGCACAGTCTGGAAACGAGCGGCAAGTTGAAGCTGCAAAACAACAAGGTCGCTCTGATCTCCACCGACAATCCCTACTCGAAATCGATCATCAATGGATTGAAAAAGAGCTTCGAGGAAGACGGCTCGACAGTCACATCTGCCGACCTTTTGCCGACCGGCGAAATCAGCGACGGGCGAACGTTCCTCGTCAAGGTCGGCCTGGACAACCGGGCAGTGGTCAAAAAAACCGACCCAAGGGCCGGCAACGCGGCGAAGCCTCTGACCCGGTTTATCGAGCAGCCGACCAATAGCTCCCGCACATTCGGTTCTAGCAGGTCTACGACGGCAAGCGGGTCCTGCTTTCTCCGCAGCAGCATGCTCACGGCAAATTCCGTATGCCGCCTGGATGAAGCAATAGCGTTGCGGCCAAGCGCGTTTCCGCGTGGCCCGCCAGACACGCAGACCCGCGCGCCGGCTGCCATTGCTAAGTGATAGTCTATGCAAGAATTAGGGAGAATTCCAAATGGGCAAACTAGACGCTGCAGTGAAGGCCGCGTGGAGCGCGATCGACCGCGAGCGGAGTTATACGACTGAGCTCACTCAAAGGCTTGTCCGGATTCCTTCAGTCAATCCGAAGTTCATTAACGATCCAGACCAGACCCGCGAGAGCGCCGTCCAGGACCTGGTTGAATCAGAACTGACGTCGCTTGGTATGTCGATTGACCGGTGGGACGTGTTTCCGGACCGGCCAAACGTCATCGGTCAGCTCGCTGGCTCGGAAGAGCGTAGCCTGCTCTTGTGCGGCCATATCGATGTGGTGCCTGTCGGCGAGGCCTGCACCTGGACGGTTGATCCCTTCGGGGGTGAGATCAAGCATGGCAGGCTTTACGGGCGTGGTGCCATCGACATGAAGAGCGGCGTCGCAGCTGCCATTGCTGCCATCCGCGGCATCAGGGCGGCAGGCATCGAACTTGAGGGACGTGTTGCTCTCCATTCGGTGGTCGATGAAGAAGCTGGCGGCTTTGGTGCGATAGACGCTGTCAAGCGCGGCTATCTTGCCAAGGCGGCGATCATCACCGAACTGACGATGGGCGACATCCAGATCTGCGAAGGCGGTCTGGAATGGATCCGCATTACCATCACCGGCCGACAAGGCCATTCAGCGTGGCGCTACAACGAGATCTGGCCGCAGCGCGACGCACCTGAGCGGCTGCGGCCAGCTGTGAATGCGATCGATATCGCAGGTCGTTTTCTGGAAGCGCTCAGGAATTTCGAATATTCGAGGTGCCGCGCGCGTCAGCATCCATTGCTGCCGCCCGGCATGAATACGATCAATGTCGGAGCAATGCGTGCTGGCGCCGGGCTTGGGCCGGACGGATTGCCGCTCATCATGACGAATCCCGCCATCATTCCGGATGTGGCGGTCATCGACCTCGACTACAAATTCCTGCCCAACCAAACGAAGGAAGAGATCCGGTCCGAGTTCGAAGCCTTCGTGCATCACTTCTGTCAGCAGGATCTCTGGTTGCAGAAGAATCCGATTAAAGTCCAGTGGGAGCTCGGTGGGCTGCATTTCCCGCCTATGGATACCGCGCCAGATCACCCGCTCGTGCAATCGCTCTTGCAGCGTCGAACCCAACTTGGCGGCAAGCCGAAGATCTCGGGAATGATTGCCGTCGTCGACGCCGCGCACTACGCCGGCGCGGGAGTTGATGCTGTAATCTGCGGAGCAACGGGCGATGGTTTCCACGGCGCCGACGAGTACGTGGACATTGCTTCGCTGGAGGAGACAACCAAAACGCTGGCCGCCGGAATCATCGATTGGTGTGGAATCAAGTGATTGATCGCAAATGCAGTGAACCAGTGCAGTGAAACAGGAGTGCTACCATGAAAGTTGCTAGTCTTTGGACCAGTCTGGTCCTCGCTGCGCTCGCCGCGGCAGCGCCTGCCCATTCAGCTGATAAAATCGCCAAGATCGGCGTCCTCGCGCCGCTGACCGGTAACTCAGCTGCGGATGGAAACGAAATGATCGACGGCGCCAGGCTCGCCGTTGACGAACTCAATGCAGCTGGCGGGGTAGCTGGCTACAGGCTGCAGGTGGTCGTAGGCGACACCCAGAACCAGTCTGCCGATGCCGTGACCAGTGCGATCGAACGCTTGGCGGGTGATCGTGACCTGAACGCCATCCTCACTGGCTACGCTAGCGGCAGCAATTTCGAAATCGAGACCATGGCCGAGCAGGAGATGCCCTATCTGATCTGGGCGAATTCGGCTCAGACGCGGGACATCATCGCACCCCATCCGGACAAGTTCCCGACTGTCTGGTCAATGGCGCCGTCTCTGGATGAATACAATACGGCCATGGTGCCGGTGGTTAAGGGCCTTCTTGCAGATGGCAAGCTCAAGCCGCGGAATACGAAGGTGGCGCTGATCTCTTCGGACAATCCCTATTCGAAGACCATCATGAACGGGCTGAAGAAGAGTTTCGAAGACGCCGGCTGGACCGTAACGTCGGCAGACCTTCTGCCGTTCGGTGAGATCGACAACTGGCGAACGTTTCTTGCTAAAGTTCGTCAGGATAATCCAGCCGTTATCATCAACACGGACTATCAGCCGGGCAATGCCGGGAAGTTCTTGACCCAGTTCCTGGAGCAGCCGACGGACAGCCTCGTCTTCATCCAGTATGCACCTTCGGTCCCCGAATTTTTAAAGTTGACGGGCAAGCAGGCCACGGGCGTCGTTTATAATCTGCTGGGCGGCACGCTGAATACGCCTGCGAACCCGCGGGCTGCCGAAGTGATCAAGAAATATCAGGAAAAATATGGCCACGAGCCAGGTACCTATGGGCCGGCGCTCTACGAGGAGGTCATGGTCTATGCCGACGCCCTCGCCAGGGTGGGAGATCCGGCCAAACGGCTCGCTATCGGCAAGGCCATTGGCGATACCCGCAAACAGATCGTAAGTGGCAAGCTCTCCTTTGATCCGAAGACGCATCTTGCGGACCAGGGCGACAATTCAATTCCAATTCAGTTCTTTCAGATCTGGGACGGCAAACGGGTTCTGTTCTACCCGAAGCAGTATGCGGACGGAGAGTTCCGTATGCCTCCATGGATGCGACAATAGCGCGACCGGCACCTTTGAGGCTGCGCGGCATCGCCGCGCGGTCGATGATCCTTCCGCGACGAGCGAAGAGCACACGATGCCAGACCTCAGTGATGACAAGCCGCTGCTTGAGATACGTCAGGTGAGCAGACGCTTTGGTGCCTTGGTCGCCATCGACAATGTCTCATTCTCGATTCGCAAGGGTGAGATCTTCGGCATCGCCGGCCCGAACGGCAGCGGCAAGAGCACTCTCTTCAACGTCATCACCGGGATTCCATTTCCCCCAAGCGAAGGCGAGGTGCTCCTTTCCGGCAAGCCGATCCATCGGCTGAGCCCGCATCAGATCAGCCGCGCCGGCATCCTTCGCACCTTTCAGAAAGATGCAGAGTTTGCAACGCTGAGCGCGCGAGAGAACGTTTATGCAAGTGCCGCCTATTGCGCCCGAATGACCTCGATGGAAGCGAGGGAGGCCGCCGAACAGGCGCTGGATGATGTATCGCTGGCAGTTGACCGACGGTCGAAAGCCGCCTCCGACCTCTCGGTCTTCGAGCGCAAGCAGTTGATGATTGCGTCTGCAATCGCGGGGCGACCTAAGGTGCTTCTCCTCGATGAGCCTGCCGCCGGTCTCACCAGGCCCGAAATATCTGGCCTCTCCGACCTGATATTTACCGTGCACCGACGCGGCATCACGGTCGTGCTCATTGAACACGTCCTGCCGCTTCTGCTGAACGTGTCCGAACGCCTGATGATCCTCAATCACGGCGCCATCATCGCCTCGGGAAGTCCGGCCGAGGTGGTACGCAGCGCGGAGGTCGTCGAAGCCTATCTCGGCAAACGGGAGACGAGACTTTGAGCAATACTACAAACGCGCTCGAAATTGCCGGCTTGCGCGCCGGTTACGATGACAGCGATGTGCTGCTCGGCATGAGCCTCCACGTCGGGCCGCAGGAGCGCGTCGGACTCTTTGGACCCAACGGGCACGGCAAGACAACGCTTCTCAACACGATTTCTCGGGTGATCCGTCCGCGGGCAGGAGAGGTCCGCTTCATGGGCGAGCCGATCGACCAGCTCGAGCCCCAGAAGATCGTTGCCCGCGGCTTGATTCACGTGCCCCAGGCCAATCGCCTCTTTCCCGACATGCAGATCATGGAGACGCTCGAGCTTGCGGCCTTCACCCCGCGCGCGCGGGAGGAGCTGAAGACAAACCTCGATTATGTGCTCAACCTGTTTCCGCGGCTTGCCGAGCGCCGCCGGCAACAATGCAAGACGTTGTCGGGCGGCGAACGCCAGATGCTATCAATCGGCGCAGGGCTCATGTGCGCGCCTCGCATGCTGATGCTGGACGAGCCGACACTCGGCTTGTCTCCGAAGCTCAAGGACGAGCTTGCCGGGGCGATCTCGGAAATATCGTCGCGGGGCATTCCGCTTCTTCTCGTCGAGCAGGACATCGCATTCATCCTGTCCCTTGTCGACCGCATGTACCTTGTCGACCACGGCGAAATCAGCCGGGAAATCAACAGGAGCGGAGAGGTCGACCATCAGGAAATCATGGACATGTATTTCGGATCGGAGGGCGCATGATCACGAGCGACATCCTCAGCGCAATTCTCGTCAGCGGTATCGTGCTCGGCTCGGGCTATGCCTTGATGGCGAGCGGACTTTCCCTGGTATGGACCACGCTTGGCATCTTCAATTTCGCTCACGGTGTGCTGATGACACTCGGCGCCTACATCGCCTGGACCGTATCGGACGCGGCCGGGCTCAATTTCGGATTGGGTGTGGCAATCGCCATTTCCGCAGCGGTCATGATCGCAGTAGGCATTCTGATTGAGCGGATCATTGTTCGGCCGTTCTACGACCATCGCGACATCCTGCTGATCACTGTCATGACGACCCTTGCCGCAATGATATTCATGCAGAAGGGAATCCAGCTGATCTGGGGAGCAAGGCTCAAGCAGCTGTCTCCGCTCGCAACCGGCAACGTTCAAATCTGGCAAACCACGATTTCCGCGCAGGAGGCGCTCATCATTGTCGTGGCGCCATTGTTGCTTGGTGCGCTTTGGCTTTTCCTCGGTCGTTCGCGAACAGGACGCGGAATACGGGCAGTAGGCCAGAACCCGGACGCCGCCAGGCTGATCGGCATCGACGTCTCTCGTCTTTTTATCATTACGTTCGCCCTCTCCGCAGTCCTTGCCGGGCTCACAGGCGTGCTTCTCGGCTCGATCCGCCTGCTCACGCCGGAGTTCGGCTCCGAGCCGCTAGTTAAGGCATTGATCATCGTGATCTTTGGCGGGCTTGGCTCGTTGGGCGGGACGATTCTCGCTGCCTATCTGATGGGTATCCTCGAGGCGGCCCTTGTGTTTTTCGTAGGCATCTACTGGGCACCCTCAATGATCTTTCTCCTGCTCATCCTGGTGCTGCTCGTCCGGCCCCAGGGGCTCCTCGGAAAGGTGGTGCGCTGATGATGGGCCTGCACAATGCCAGGATCGGCAACAGCAAGACGTGGCTGATCGGCGTCCTACTAGTCGCAGGGCTCCTTGTGCCGATCCTCGTCCAGGACAGCTATCTGCGGCATCTATTCATCATCTCTTTCGTCTACGGGATTGTCGCAGCGAGCTGGGATCTCAGCCTTGGCTATGCCGGCATCTTCAATTTTGCCCATGTCGCGTTTTTCGGCGTCGGTGTTTACGCGACGGGACTGACCGCAAAGCTTCTCGGGATTGATCCCTGGGTTGCGATGCTCTTCGGCGGGTTTGCCGCGTCCGCTGCCGCTGCCATCGTCGCTCTTCCCGTCGTACGACTGCAGGGCGTCTATGTGGTGCTGGTCACGTTCGCTTTCAGCCAGCTTGTAATGCAACTTGTGATCAACCAGTCAAATCTGACCGGAGGAACGCAAGGCATGGTGCGCGTGCCGACAATATGGCTGCCGGGCTACAATTTCCTGCGCGACCACAAGCTCGGCTACTACTATGTCTCCTTGGCTCTGCTTGTCACCACGACCATTTGTCTGCGCTGGCTGGTCCGCTCCGATTTCGGTCTCTCGATCAGGGCCCTGCGCGACAACGACGATTACGCCGTCTCTCGCGGTATTCCGATTGCGTGGCAGCGCCTGAAAGCCCTCGTGGCAAGTGCATTCTTCACCGGGCTGGCGGGTGGATTCTACGTCATCTATCTGCGCGTTGCCTCGCCGGAGGTCTTCGACTTCTCGACCGTGTCGCTCATCTTGAGCATGGTACTTCTCGGGGGCACCTCCAGTATCTACGGACCGCTATTTGCTGCGCTCTTTCTGACCTTCATCTCGGAAGGGCTCGCCAGCATCAACAACTTCGCCGAAGGCCGCTTCATGCTGGTTGCTCTGGCGATGATCGTCGTGCTCCTGTTCTTTCCGAAGGGGCTTGCCTCTGCAGTGCCTGCAATTATTGCAAGGAATGCAAATCAAAAGCGATCGCGACAACCTCTGACGTCTTCGAAAGACCAGGCTCTGATGACTTCGACCGACAAAGAGAACGAGGCCGGAGCTGCCAGTCCATCCGGGGTCCATTGAACGTCCCTCCTGGTCCGTTTAACGGCCGAAGTTATATTCGGAGCGGAGCGGGGCAGGATTGGAGCCCCGGATCCGGAGAGGCGATCTGAATTGCGTGGTTGTCCCGGGAATGATCGAGGCTAGGTTGACGGGAATTTCGTCGGCTCTTCTGCCCTATGACCTCGTGGGGCATCACGATCGTGAGGCGCCGCCGTGCAGACCTTTGCAAACGCTGCCAACGCACCCGGTGGTCACATCGGTCGTGAGAAAATTAGCTGCGCGCGTGTCCGGTATTTGAACTCAGGAACGAGACATGACTCGTTGTATCAACCCGAAGCCCGATCCATCCCGAAACTGGCTCATTTGCGCTTCTATCCGCTAGCCTGAGCTTGCGCGGACGAGGGGCACACGGCGGATCGGTGAGTCCTTCCGCGGCCCGCTCTGGCCGCGGTGATTGATGGCGTGAACGACGCCCGGGGCTCGGCCGGCGGCGGTGGATGGTGTTCAGGACCTCGATCGATGTTGGGGCACTGAGCAGACCGGCCACCCCAATGAGATGTCCGAGATGGCTCTGGCGCACACCGTGTCCGACGCGGTCGAGACAGCCTATCGCCGCGGCGACAGGCTGGAGAAGCCCCGGCGCATGATAGCGGACTGGGGCGGTTCTGCGCCGACGGGCCGACTGAGAAGGGTAATGGTGCCGTTGAGGACTTGAAGTAAATTAAAGGCATCGGTGGATAGGTCGCTGACGGAATATTCGCGCGGAGGTGTCCGGAGCCGTTGCATGGTCCAATCGCAGCCGATGACCTGACTCCCGCAGAATCCGTCAGCTTGGTCGAAGATGCCGGCACAGGCGACCGCCTGCTCATTTATGGAACCGACGAGGATATTCGCGTCCCGGTGACATCGGCCGGATACCGGGTGTCGTTTGTGACCGTGCCCCCATATGTGGAACGGCCGTGAGCGTCATCCAGGGACCACGCACTGAGGGCTGATCTGGTCGGCTAAGAATATCTCGCGGAATGGTTTGTCGCGGGGTCACAATGTCCAAGGATAGTCGTAAGGATAGTCGTAAGGATAGCGATAAGGATAGGCATACGTCTATCCTTGAAGACGGCGCCGACACGCTGCAGCGCATCGAGATCATCACGGGGACGGGCCGGCGTCGGCGCTGGTCGACCGACGCGAAGGCGGCGATTGTTGCGGAGAGTTTTGCGCCGGGGGCGAGCGTGTCCGCGGTGGCGCGGCGGCACGATATCAGTCCAAGCCTGTTGTTTCTCTGGCGTCGCCAGGCAACGCAGGCGCAAGTCGCGGAGCGCGGGACAGAGGCATGCTACCTGGCTTTGTGCCGGCCGCGATCATCGGCTGCGGGAGCAAATTGCCGAGTGGGGAGCAGGCGGCGATCGAGATCGAGGTCGGCGCGGTTCGGATCCGTGTCAGGGGGATAATCGACCGGCGGGCACTGTGCGAGGTGCTGGCGGCAGTCGGGGCGATTGGTCGATGATCGGGCTTCGATCTGGGTTGTCGATCTGGATTGCGACGCAGCCGGTCGATTTCCGCCGCGGCATGGACTCATTGGCGATGCTGGTGAGCGAGGCCTTTGGAGCCGATCCGTTCGACGGCGGACTTTATGTCTTCCGCTCCAAGCGCCGAGATCGCGTGAAGATCCTGACCTGGGATGGGAGCGGCCTTGTCCTTTACTACAAAAGAATCGAGGGACAGTTCACCTGGCCGCCGATCAAGGGAGGCGTCATGCCGCTATCTCATGCTCAGCTCTCGGTGCTGCTCGATGGCTCGGACTGGAAGCGTCTGCCGATGCGAGTTGTGGATCAGCCACTACGAGCTGGTTGATCCTTATTAAGAGTCGTTCGTCACTCATGCGGAGTTGTTGTAGAATCACTCTGCATGAGTGATTTGCCTTTCGATCCAGCATTGCTCCGTCAAACCGTGATAGTGCTATCGTCACGGCTTGCGGCGTTGTCGGCGGAATGCAGCTCGCTTTCGGCCGAGCGTGATGCGGCAATCGCCCAACGCGACGCTGCGATCCAGGAGAACGACAAGCTCCTGATGATCCTGTCCCAGTACAAGCGCACGATCTTCGGTCCCCGCTCCGAGACACTGGATCTCGGACAGCTGTCTCTCTTCACCATCACGGCACAAGCGGTTCGTGCCGCCGCCAACGACGACGTGACCGGAGGCAGGCTGCCCGACGGAGCGGAGGACCGTGGAAAGCGACCGGCGCGACGCAACCGTGGGAAGCTTCCGGAGCATTTGCCGCGCATCGATGTCGTGATCGATATGGAGAGCCAGATCTGCCCCTGCTGCGGCGAGCAGCTGCACAAGATCGGGGAGACCGTCAAGGAAGCCTTCGACGTCATTCCGATGCAGTACCGGGTCAAGCGCATTGTGCGCCCGCGGTACGGCTGCCGGGGATGCCGCCAGGGTGTCCTGCAGGCACCCGCGCCGGCCCAGGCGATCGACGGTGGGATGGTGACGGAAGCGTTGCTGGCCCACATCGCGGTGATGAAATACGGGTACCAGCTGCCGCTGTATCGCCAGGAACAGATGTTTGCCGCCCAAGGCATCACGCTCGACCGGCAAACGCTGGCCTCGTGGATGGGCCGCGCCGCCTGGTGGCTGAAGCCGCTTCACACGTTGTTGCGCGACACAGTGATGTCCTACCCGCGGCTGTTTGCCGACGAGACGCCGCTGCCGGTTCTCGATCCCGGCCGTGGCCGGACCAAAGTCTGCCAGTTCTGGGCGATCGCCACCGATGACCGTCCGTGGGGTGGCCCGGCGCCGCCGGCGGTGGTCTACATGTTTGCCGAGGATCGCAAGGCGATCCGCGCCAAGCAGCTGTTCGGGACTACCACGGCATCCTGCAGGTCGACGGCTATGCCGCCTACAAGGGCCTGATCAAGAACGGCGGCCATCTGGTGCAGCTCGCGTTCTGCTTTGCGCATGCGCGGCGGAAGTTCTGGGACGTTCACGTTGCGACGAAGTCGCCGATTGCCGCGGAAGCGCTGCAACGGATCGCGATGTTCTACGCCATTGAGGATCGCATCCGCGGTCTGCCAGCGGCGCATCGGGCTGCGGTGCGGCAAACCAACACCAAGCCGCTGATCGAGGACTTCAAACCCTGGCTCGAAGCGCGACTGCTGGAAGTCTCGAAGAAGTCCGGTCTGGGCAAAGCCATCCGCTACACCCTCAACCATTGGGACGGCCTGACGCGCTTCATCGATGACGGACGCATCGAAATAGACAGCAATACGGTCGAGCGCAGCATCAAGCCGATAGGCCTGGGAAAGAAGAACTACTTGTTCGCCGGCAATGAAGGCGGCGCCGAGACATGGGCCATTCTCGCCTCGCTCATCAACTCGGCAAAGCTGCAAGACATCGACCCGCGGCACTATCTGACCGATGTTCTCGAGCGCATCGTCTCTGGACGCACCAAGATCAATCAGCTGAACACGCTGCTGCCGTGGAATTGGAAGGCCGAACGCGACGGTTCGGAGGCAAAGCTCGCCGCTTGATCAGTTCGACGGCAAGGCGTCAGGAACTTCCTGCGCATCGCTGGCGTCGTCGTAGATCTCTTCGCGGATCACGCGCAGCGTCACCTCGTGCAGATACACTTGCAGCGCCCCCTCCAGCTCGGTGAGCTCCGGCAGCAGGACTCGATCGACGAAGCCTCGTGATGCACGGACCATCACCGTGTTGCGTCGCTGCCGGTGATAACGAAACGGCCGCAGCCCATATCGGCGGCAAAGCGCCAGAAAAAGATGCCGAGACCATTGGTCGGGAAGTGAGAATTGCTGTTCGATCGGTGGATCGTGGCGAGCGAGTTCCTCGACCCTAGCTCGCACCCGCTGCAGCGCGGCTTCCGCCGCAAGGCGCTCACCAGCAGTTCCGGCACCTGCGAACAAGGCCTCGATCTTCCGAAGCTTCTCGCGCAGCTGCGACTCTCTGGTCATTCTGATCTCGTTACCCGCTCCGAACCAGGGTCACCCCATCACCGCGCGCCGGCGGCGTCAATCATCCCGACCGCGCTATCCAAAGCATTCCGCGCAAGTCAAGCCCGGGCACCGGTGATACTATCGTGACGCTCACGAACGGCCCGCGTGGCAAGAGCTTTTTCAGTCGATTTCACACATAGGAACGGTGCGGTCATATGTCCGGCCTTTGCGCGCGGCACATGGCCGCTGGCCTCGATGAGATCCGCGGAAGAGGAGCTAGATGTTTAGTCCCGGCATTAGCTGGAGCGGATTGAGGGTGAATCGTTCTGGCTCTTTTGTCCAGGCCCTGCAGATGAACTCGTAGGGTGTGAGGCCTTTGAGAGTTTTGAGTCGCTTGGCGAAGTTGTAGGCGTTGACGAAGTCTGAGAGGTGGCTGCGGAGCTCGGCGTGAGTCTCGTAGTAGAAGCGCTTGACCGTGGCGTCCTTGATCGTTCGGTTCATGCGTTCGACTTGACCGTTGGTCCAGGGATGTTTGGGCTTGGTGAGGCGATGATCGATATCGTTGCGGGCGCAGGCCACGACGAAAGCATGCGCCCAGAAGAACTCCTTCCGCTCGATCTTCTCCTTGATGTCAGCCGCGGTCCAACTGTCGCCGGCCGGACCGGTGAAGTGAGTGCCATTGTCCGTGAGGACGGTGTGAACCTTATAAGGCACGGCCTTGATGAGATTCTGCAAGAAGTCGGCGGCGGCGCGCCTGGTGGCTTTCTCGTGCAACTCTGTGTAGGCGAACTTCGAGGTGCGATCGATGGCGACGAGGAGATAGAGCCGGCCTTGGATCGGCAACCGAAACGCCGGCCTCGTGCTCCTTCAAAATCCCGATGATCTGCTCTTCCGAAAAGCGGCTGCGCTTCATGCTCTGGTCCTTGTCGTGGGCCAGAACGAACTTCAAACTGGATTAAGCCCGTGGGGCAAGGTCATTTGCTCAAGCGGCACTCTTTCGCAAATGGGCGACCGAAAAGCTGGTGGAATTTGCGACCAAGGGATTCGTGATCGACGCGGAATGGTCGAGCAGCGTGATCCGGCGTAAGCCGATAAGTCGTACCGGCTTGCATCTTCACGTTAGAGGAAGGTCTCGGAGCACAGGATCTTCCAGATACCAATCGCGCCGCAAGACTTCCCTGCTAGTAGCAATCTTCACCAGCCGCCTAGCAGCGCGGACACGGGGGGCGTTCGTGCGAGGACCTTGTTCTCGCCAGAACTTTACGCCTTCACGCCTTCAGGGTCTCCCCTCGCAGTCCTGGAGGGCGTATAGTTATATCAGGAAAACAGGCCAATTTTGACATGTCGCGATGAACAGATGTCAAACCGGTCTGAGGATCTCTTCCCGATAGATCTTTCGTAGAAGCGCCAACATGACATAAAAGGCAAGTATACTCGCGTGAGATTGAATATGGTCATGTTTGTCTCCATCGCCAAAATCCGCAACACCCTTGATCCCAATAACTGTTGGCTTTCGATGGCCAATGGATTTTTGAACTGCTGTAAAGACGCCAAATATCTCCATTTCCAGCCCAATAGCTTCAGGATGGCGGGCTATGATCTCGCTGGTCTGCTTTGCATCGGCAATGACGCTTGATCCAGAGACGATCATCCCATACTTCACCTCGGGAACGTCGCGCATCTGCGTCGCATAATTTGTCCGCACTGCTCTTGCCTTTGATGTAGCCAGGTATTTTTTGAAAACGGGTGCGATTGTATCGGTCGCCATTTCTATGCAGGCCTGGACAGCTGGACCGATCAACTCGTCGATAGTGCGAGTCACCGACTTGTTCCTAAAGACTCGTCGCCTACCTGGAAGTTCGGCATACTTACCCTCCTCCCACGAAGCTGTTTCTCGCGAGACCAGCACATCTCCAAATTTAGAAGGGCTGGAGCACTCAGGTGAACTGAACCCACAGCACATACCTAAGGCAATGACGACTCGCGGTCGATAAATACTCACCGCATGACTAGTTATCGCGGTCGCAGGGGCAATTCCCATCTCTCCTGCGCATACGTAGACGACCCGGAGTACGATTCCTTTATCAACTACAAGTCTACCGATTGCGCATTCCAAGCCGGGAAAATAAACGCTCCTTTTCATAGGAGCTACTTCCCATTTCATTTTTGCAAAGATGGGCTTGTATTCATTTTCATAGCGGGCAGAAACGATTAGGAGGTCGGTCTCGAAGCTATTGTTTGCGTATGCGATAGCTGCCTTTCTTGACTTCTCAAGGTAAACGATCTTGGCAGAAATCCTGTCAGCCCATCCCGAACTATCCCAATCAAACAATTCTAGTGCGAACATATTTTCGCTGTAGTATTGCTTCTCGCCGGCAGCGGCAGATTCGTGCTCGGTAAGTCCAATTACGTGCGGGGCAGGAAATAGATCTTCTGCCGCCATGAGAGAAATAAGGGTGCGTGAATTCTCTAAGCTTGGCGAACCCTTACCCAAGGGGAGCAACAAATCTAAAATTACCAAATCAAAACCAGAAGCACTGAGCATCTTCACGGCAGAATTGTAGTCCGAGGCTGATGAGAATTGGCACTGCAAGTTCGCCAGCCGCTTACTTAGCTCTTGCATTATGCGCTCATATTTTTGAACGGAATCGTCAATTATTAGAATTTCAAGATCTCTCGACATCGATCACCCGCCGCATGGTTTTAATCAATTCCAAATGCCAGTTGCTCGATGCAAGATCCACTTGCACGATGCCCCTATATTGCACCGGGAAAGCCTTCTTTAGATTCCGATCAAGATCTTCAATGGAGCTAATGCTTACCCCCCCGCCCTGAGAAAAGACTTCATGCTGAGTTGCTACGATCACGGGGTAGTGCAGCCGCTTTGCGGACATGTATTGGAGTAACTCTATGCCCGCTAATGCCTCCTTCCGCACGGCTTGACCAAGTCCGGAGGAAACTTGGAAAGTCATATCCAGAATCACCAAGTCCCACTTGCGATAATCCAAGACAGAGTAAGCACCTGAAATTGTGGGCACCACCTCAGGTTCAGCCAAATACTGTAGCTTCACGATCTGAGATATCTGATCGGCCTTAGAGCTGTTGTCTTCGACAATAAGAACACTGAGTGTCATGCGAGCATCATCGTAGTTGCATTGGGCACGCGAATTTCGACGGTGTATTGAAGATTCCGTTCCGAGATTGGTGAAATGTTGATGGTGATATCTTCAAAGAGCACACGCGAGCAGACATTCTTAATCTTGGAAAACCCCGATTGACTATCTTTGCTCCCTTGGCTCGGGAGGGAAGTCTTAATTAGCCGCGTTACATTGTTTGCTGTCGCCGATATCGCCACAAACCGCTTCTTAGAAAAACTGTTTGTGCATCGAAATATGAGGTCGTTATCATCCACCTGCACTGCCATGTTTATGGCTGTGTTCATCCCGAGGCCACTATGCTTAAGAGCGTTTGAGATTAAGTTGTGAACAATTTCTTGGGTAACCTCGAAGTAAGCTCCTTTGATGCGAGGGTCCCGAGGCAAGGCTACCATTTTGCCATCCTTTTTGACGAAGGAGCCGTGGGAGAAGTGCAATTTCTTGAAGTCAGAAAAAATCAGCGTTACGGCTTCGAATCGAATAAGATCGATTAGCTCGAAATCAGGAACGTCTGTCGTAATCTTCGCAAGGCCGAGCCAATCGCTAATTTCCTCAAAAGCCTTTTCAATACGGGTTTCCAGAAGATCAAGGAAAGTCGTCACAGTCTTCGAAGGTTGCTTGCTGCAGTCTCGACGACATTCAGCGATTTCGCCAAATACTGACGGCTTAACTTGATGTAAAAAGACTTCTAGCGCTTGTGCCAGTATTTTTTCTACCTGGGTCTGGAATTCTGAAATGATTGCCTTTGAGAGCTTATGGCTATCGGCATCTTTGCTGATGGTCTGCATGACTGCCGCGATCATATCGCGGGTTGATTGTTGAAATTCTCCGTCGCGCTGAACGGTAAGCCAGAAATCCTTGTAAGCATTAACCTGGTTTGTAACGTGCTCCTTAAGCGTGAGTAAGCGCCTAGAATGCTTTCCGAAGCGCGAATAACTATCATCTGACAAGTCGCCGGGGTGTCCTTGGTAGTCCAGGGCGTCAACGAGCGCCTCGTTGAACTCCTTGACGAATCTAGGAACGAGCACTCCGTGCCGAACATTGTTATTAAGAGCTTGCTCCAAGCTTGATTCAGAATCAAACAACAGAACGTTTGATAGCTCCTCGGAAAAGAGCTTTATGACGTTGTTGAGGACCGATTTATCGATCACCCTGTCGGCTGAGTCGGAAACAAGAAAGCCGAAATCTTCGTCAATCAAAGCCTCGACGAGCGAACCTAGGAATTCCCAATCGATCTTCACGCGACCGGCGCGAAACAAGGTGTGAAACTTGTGCATGCGAAGAAAGTGAGTTTCTTCCTCGATCATCCGATTAGCGGAACGCTCGTTAAGTACACCATGGCGCAATGCCAAGTTAGCAAACTCTAGACGCAAAATGCTGGCCTGATTATCGACCTTTGGCAGTGCAGAAGCCGCGAGCTTTAAGGACGGAGCAAAAGCAAAGGCTAGTCGCTCCATCATTCCTTTTTCGGTAACCTCCTCGATTAGGCGCTCGGCCGCCGCGCGCGGGAGCTTTCTGGCCAATCTAATGAACTGTACATTGCCTCTATCTAACGCTGACCGTTTTCTCCTGGACGTATCCGCTCGTATTCGCCCAGTAAAGGAGGTGAGGTCCGCTACCAGATGGCCCTTACCTCGTGCCAAGGCCACAGTTAGAAACCTCTTGCCGATCGTGGGATGAAGCATCAGAAGTTTTAGGAATATGGTGTAGACGTCGGCCTCGATGGCGGGAAGTTCAAAGGTGTTGTGAATGGACTCCCAGTCTAAGAAAAGATGAGCAGACTGATCGCGCTGATAGAGATCCGCAACTTGCCGTTTCAGCACCATGAGGTCGCGATTACGTATTGCTAGCTCTATGTTGATGAAGGCAGCGATTATGTACGAAATGGTGTCAAGGCTTGCGGTGCAACGGACGTACGAGGTGCGCACTTCATGCGCGAAGAGAGCCTTAATTGCCTCGCGAGTGGATTGGTTGATCGATAGAAATCCAACGATATTGGGGTCGGATTTGATAAATGTTCGCTCATTTTCATAACCGGCCACGGCCCTAACTAAACAAAGCTTGTGGAATATCTGCCGTAAACCCCATAGCTCAGTCAGAAGATCGATGCGCGTCAGTTGATCTAACGTGAAGTGATGAAGGGGGTCACAAAGTGCCTGGAAGACGGATGGCAGGTCGGGTCCGAAGAGTGCCCAATACTGCTCCTTTAGCTGTTGAAAGGCGGTTGCCAGCCTTTGTAAATCCCACGCATTCGGCAGAACCAAGTTTAGGTGACCGAGATACCTAGTCAACGAAGCCATATTTGTCGCCGGTCTTATTTCACAAGCGGCGAGCATCTTCCGTATGGATCTGCGGCTCGCGCGCAGAACATCTTGGTGCTCCGAAGTCGAAGTTATCAGTTCAAGAGTTTTTACAATGGAGTAATCGCCAGGCTCTACGATCGCTTCTGATTCTGCCGCGTCAGGATCAAAGAGACCGCCGACTGTAAGTAGAAAGGTTTGCTTGACGATTGGATGACCTATGAACTGACTCAGAAATCTTTGCTGTTCCGGAATGGACCTGAACTTGACGCAAACCGTACAAATCTGATGCTCAATCTCATGCGGCTTGTCCGCGGAAAAGAACGTAAGGAGCGATTGAAGGGAAATGTCCTCTCGGCTCACGTGAGTGTCCGCAGGAAAATCCTCTCGCTTCAGTATTCGTTCACCGAACTGCAGTCGGACATTCAGCCCGTAGAGGAAAAGTTGCTTGTTCAAGGTGTGGTTTTCCAAACACAATTTGTCTATCTAAATTGCAATCTCGAAATAATGCAAGCGTCAGTGGAGACAAACGCATCCGCTAGCATTCTGCGAGCCTTGGTTGCGCCACAAGAAGACGCAGTCACCAACAGCGGTCTCTGTGGCGTAACGGGTGACCAGCCAAACGATTTGCGCGGGTCGCGATGCTAGATAGGCGTCAATATCGTACTCGTCTGGATTGCCTGAAAGATCCAAGTGTCTCCATGAAGAACGTCTCCAACCAAAATCAACGCGCTGGCCTATCGGTCCGCGCGTTGTCCCGTCTTCCTTGACCCAATGTTCTTACTGGTGCGTTCCGTAACGATTGCCTGTGGTCACGTTTCGATAGCTGCCGCCCTTGTGAGAGGATCCCAGGCCACCCGAATAGTGGCCCCCATGGCTAGATGTATGATGACCACCACCATAGGAGACGCGCCCGCCGCCTCCGTGTCCGCCTCTGGCATGGGCAATGGATATTGAGCAAAGGAGAACAAACGAAAGCAGTCCAATATTCTTCAACATAGTCTTCCCCTGAAGTTGAAATTCGATCTCTTCCTGAGTTGCGCCGATATTGCAATACGATTTTGGTAACCCCCCGGGCGGGAATGAGCTTATGCCAAAGCTTATCCAACCTCCGATCGCCGCGCCCAAGAGCCGCCGATCTGGCTGTACCGATACAACTGGCACCGGCCGCATGGTGGTAAAATCACAAACGCCGATCAGCCGCCTCGGTCCGAGGACAACCTCTTGAGGCTCCACAGCTAAGCCACGTTTGATTCTTGTTCGTCGCCTCCGATTTGTCGCGTAACAGTGCACCGGATTCTTTTGCTTGGCGAGTGGGTACAAATAATTCCAGGTTGGTATAGATCGCTCCGAAATTGGTATTGGCCTCACCGTGGTCGCCTGCAGGACAACAGGTGGAAGCACAATGCACGGTGAAATCCAAGCCGTCGCGGGACTTGGCTCGCGAGTCCGGCTGCGGACTTCACCCCACTCACCTTTCTGGCTTAACACGGTCCCCGCTATGAATTCGGTAGCTGAAGCCGCTAACGCGCGTTCACCACTTCCACGCAATGAGCCTGTGCGCAACTATGCTCCATACAGCCCGGAGCGATCGGCACTAAAAGCTGCGTTGGCGCAAATGAGCAGCGAGCGCGTCGACCTGCCGCTTATTATCAACGGTGCTGACCAACGGGCGGTCCGTTGTGAGGCGGCTGTGATGGCTCATCGGCACGGTCATGTTCTTGGTGATGCCCATCTGGCCTCCAAGAGCGAGGTGAACGCTGCCATAGATGCTGCCGCCCGGGCATGGCACGACTGGTCGAAATGGCCCTGGACAGACCGGGCGTCAATCTTCTTGAAAGCTGCCGAGATGCTCTCGGGGCCATGGCGCGACCGTCTGAATGCTGCGACCATGCTCGGTCAGTCCAAGACAGTTCACCAGGCGGAGATCGATTCTGCAGCAGAACTAATTGATTTCTGGCGGTTCAACGTCGAGTTCATGAGACGCCTTTACGAGGACCAACCGATTTCGGCTCTCGGCGTCTGGAATCGCAGCGATTACAGGCCGTTGGAAGGTTTTGTGCTTGCGATCACGCCTTTCAACTTCACCGCAATCGCGGGTAACTTGCCGACCGCCCCGGCATTGATGGGGAATACGGTTGTCTGGAAGCCGGCAGCAACTGCAAAATATTCTGCGCAACTCATCATGCGGCTCCTCCAGGAGGCGGGGCTTCCAGATGGCGTCATCAATCTCGTTTATGGAGACGGCGCGGAAGTCGCCGAGATCGCACTGGCCGATCGTCGCCTCGCCGGTGTTCACTTCACGGGATCAACGCAGGTCTTCAATTCGATTGTCCGCGCGGTTGGATCGAATGTCGACCGGTATCATAATTACCCAAGGCTGGTGGGGGAGACCGGGGAAAGAACTTCATTCTGGCTCACGGGAGCGCTGACGTTGCCGCACTGGCTACAGCAATCATCCGCGGCGGATATGAATATCAGGGGCAGAAGTGTTCTGCGGCATCTCGGATCTTCATACCCGCCTCCTTATGGCCGTCACTGAAGACGGTTTTGTGCGATCAAATTGCGACCATCAAAGTGGGCGATGTTGCCGACTTCGGCAACTTTATGGGCGCCGTTATCGATGAAAGGGCATGGCGCAAGCACATGCAGGTTTTCGAGGAAGTAAAATCCTCCAACGCGAAAATCCTCACCGGAGGACGTGGTGACGACGAGACCGGCTACTTTGTCGCACCGACGCTGATCGAAACGGACGATCTGGAATCGCGACTGCTTCGTGAGGAGTTTTTCGGACCAATCGTCGCGGCCTACGTCTATCGCGACAGCGAGTTTGAACCTATTCTGGAGAAAATAGATCAATCGGGTACTTACGGTCTCACAGGCGCGATATTTTCGACCGATCGTCGCATCATCGGTCGCGCATTGAATGGTCTGCGCTCTTCCGCTGGAAACTTCTATATCAATGACAAGCCAACCGGTGCAATCGTTGGCCAACAGCCATTCGGCGGAGCAAGAATGTCAGGCACCAACGACAAAGCCGGGTCGATCTGGAATCTGATCCGGTGGGCGTCGCCACGAACTATCAAGGAAGCGTTCGTCCCGCCGAAAGACTATCGCTACCCTTACCTCTCCAGCGGCTGGGCGGACGATTGAGCGTTTGCACTGTCGCTATCTCGCAGCGAGAGATGTCAGCTCGTATAGAGCTGCTTGGATTCAAGTCGCTTCTTCTACCGTTTTGCGTTGTTCGTCGTATTTTTTCCTCCCGCGACGGACATCACTGGCCGCCCCGTCAGGGGCGGCTTTTTTTCTCCCGGCCGCCCCCGATCTGGTCGCAATCGGCTTGAACTAACCGCGAGTGTTCGTCCGCGGTACGCCCTGGTCTTGCCGGAAGCCGCGTCGGTACATGCTGGGGTCTCAAGTTCAGACTGAGTATGGTTCGTAGCTTTTCGCTCGACAGTGGCTTGCGATCGGCTTGCCTGATTGAAGTCCCGATTGGGGCCGCTTGAAAGCAGGACGGGTCGCTCCGCCAGGAGTTGGTAATGCTTCATTCCCGTTGGCTCTGACGTTAACAGGGCCGGCGTGCATCGTTTCCAATCTGGTCTCGATGTGTCCGAAATTGGTATTGGCTTCCCAGTTCACCCACAATTACCACGACCGATCACAAGCCTTCAGTTGGAGATCGTGTAACCGAGCGGGAGGTTCGAACGTTTTCTCTGGCTAGCGGACTCTGAGCGCGAGTCTCGCCATCGCTGTGATCCGCGTAAGCGGCATCATCCGCGCTGGTTCGTTTCTTCGATCAATCTCAAGGTCTCGGTTCAGCGATGACAAGACATGTGCCCAAAGCCGAAAGACTGATCCGCTGCAAACTGAATACTGCCAGGTGCGCTTCGATACCTTGATCGAGGCACTCAGGAGATGAGCGTGAGCGCCAGAACGTCCTCCGGATGCTTCGTACGTCCGTTCAAAATACGTTCCGCCTTCGATCCTCATCAGGTGGAGAGATCGGATGCGACCAGGGACGAATTGGAAGTCTCGCCGGAGATCACTGAGCCGCTCGTCGAAGCTTGGGAGTCCCTTAACCGAGTGCGCGTACGGGGGGCAGCCAGTGTATTATAGGCCCTATACCGTGCGTGCCAATACACGGTTCTTTGTCAAGAATACGATATTGGGCAGTCTTTCTCTGCAAGACCTCGCGGCAATAGGGGAGTTCCTAGAACCTATGGTCCTGAGAGAGCGTATGGTTCTCCAGGAGCCAAAGAGGCATCTTGATCACGTCTATTTTGTAGAATCGGGTCTTGTTTCGCTGAGAATAGTTGCGGCGGGAAGCATCCTCGAAACGGCGGTCATAGGATATCAGGGCGCAGTCGGCGCGTCGTACCTGTTAGGAGGACATCTGCCGACTCATCAGTCCGTTGTACTCATTCCTGGAAACGCGCACAGGATCCGTGTCGATGATCTGCGTCGGATCATGAACGAGCGCCCCGATATCAGAGAACGTCTGTTTCGATACGTTCAAGCTCTGAGCCTGCATTGTGCTCAGTCAGGCCTATGCGGCGTTCGGCACGCTAGTGAAAAGCGCCTCGCATCTTGGCTCTGTTTGGCCAGTGATGCTGTTGGCTCCAATGTCCTTCCCGTTACTCATGACTACCTTTCATCAGTTCTGGGGTTGCGCCGTGCTGGGATAACGGAGGCGTTGAACCGGTTCGAAGAACAGCAATTGATTCGCAAGACGCGTGGCGTTTTGCAGATCGACGCGCGCAACTGCCTCGCGCAAAAGGCATGTAGCTGTTACCGACTCATTTCAAGCACTTACGCCGCCCACGAGTCGGTGGCACCGGCGAGCTAGCAAAGCTGCCAAGTCGTCTAGTTCGTCTCCGAAGTCATTCTCAAAAACTCAACGGCGCATTCAAAAGTCGGGAGTGACCTGCGCAGTTCGCTGTGTGCGCGTGGACATTCCCAGGCAGTTGGCCTTGGTCAGTTCGCTTGATCAACGTACGAAACGTACTCCCACAGAAGCGAATGGTGCGAAGCGTACTGTTGTGACGCACCTAAAACACGGTCGCTTAGGGTGCGAGCGTGTTGGTTCGATGCGTACAGACTTTGCGCGCCGAATGTGAACGCAATCAGTCTACATCAATGTGCGAGCGGCGGAATGATCCGCACCGCGACGTCGGCTGGTTCACCCTATCCGTTGGCGTTCGAGGAGAGCCCTGCAGGTCAACAATGATTAGGGGCAAAGGCGGTTACTCTCTTCTGTAACGGTTGGGAGGCTGCCTTTGAGCTAAAAACAATTCGGAGAACTCTTATGAAGATGGTGAAGAGCCTATTGCTCGGTTCGGCGGCGGGTCTGATCGCTGTAGGCGGAGCGAAGGCTGCGGATCTGCCTGTCAAGGCCAAGGCGGTGGAGTACGTGAAGATCTGCTCGCTGTATGGCGCCGGCTTCTACTACATTCCCGGTACTGACACGTGCATCAAGCTTGGTGGTTACCTCCGTGCCGAAGTCGCCCTGGGTACGAACAGCGTCTATGACACTGCGAACGGCAGTGTGGCAGGCGCGAAAAATCGGCTGAGCAACTACTACACGGCCCGTTCCCGTGAGGATCTGACCATCGATACCCGCACTGCGACCGAGTATGGCGTGGTCCGCACATTCTTCGATGCGACCTTCACCTGGACCTCGGGTGGCTATACCGGAGTCGGCACAACTGCCGTCAACGGTTCGACGACCTATACCGGAGCGAGCGGTTCTGGCGCGATCGCCGGTGGTTCGCTCGGTGTCTATTACGCCTTCATCCAGTTCGCTGGTTTTACGCTGGGTAAAGCTATCTCGCAGTTCTCTGCTCCCTGGACCAACTATCCAGGTAACAACTTCGATGGTCTGCCCGGGGGCGGTGGCACGGTCACCGGTGTGAACCAGTTCACCTATACTGCTGACTTCGGTCAGGGCATCACCGCGGCCTTCTCGGCGCAAGATCAGGTGGCCTACTATACCAGCAACATTTGGAATGTGAGCGGCGCGACGGTCGCTGGACTCGCGACCGGAGCTTATGGTGCCAGCGACATCGGCGGTTCACGTTCTCCGGACCTCGTTGCCATGGTTCGCGTCGATCAGGCCTGGGGTCTCGTCCAGGCGTCCGTTGCCGCGCACGACAACCACGCTGGTTACTACGGCGCGGACGAGACCACGGGCCATCCGGGCGACAAGTGGGGCTGGGCTGCTCAGTTGGCCTTGTCGATCAAGAACATCCCCACTGGCGCGGGTGACACGATCAACGTGTCAGGTGTGTACACGAACGGTGCAAGCCGTTACAATTTTCAGGACCTGATGGCGAGCACTTACGCGATATACGGCGGTACCGGTCTGGCAGGTGCTTACCAAAGCGTTGGCCTCGGTGGTCTGTCCGACTCTGTGTTCGTGACTGGCGCCGGTCAGGAGTTGACCACGACCTATGGGTTCCGTGGTGCTTACACCCACAACTGGGATCCATATTGGAACACTGCGATCTACGGTGCATGGGCTGCTGTGCGGTATAACAACACGGCGAAGGGCTACCTCTGCGGCGCGTTCGTTACCGGCCTTGCCCTCTCGAGCGGTCTTGCCGGCTGCAACCCCGACTTCAACTATTCGGTTGTCGGTGTGATCACACGCTGGACGCCCGTCAAGAACCTGACCTTCTCGGCCGACCTCGCCTACACGATGCTTGACCAGAAGTACGCAAGCGGAAGCACGGTCACGCTGCCGCTGCAGTCCACGATTGCCAAGCCAGGCACTGCGTATGAGCTGAAGGACCAAGGCAGCCTGACGCTGCTGCTCCGCGCCCAGCGCAACTGGTGAATCACTGTCAACCAGCGGAAGGAGACAAAGAGCGACTTCATAGATCTAAGTTAACCTCCAAGAAGGCCTCCGGCATGCCCGCCGGAGGCCTTTTAGATTCCTACTCTGACTTTCGGTCGAGGGTGATAGCAGTTCGGGGGCACGGGATGTGCGGGACCAGAGTCGTGAGCTGCCGTCGCGGGAACTGGATGCGCGGTTCACAGGGCAAAGAATCGGCTATTTGTGAAGATATCAAAGCCGTTCTGACGTGTGTGGAGAAGGCCGACTGCCGCGTGCGGGAAATGGGCTTTCGATCCTGGCTACTCAGGAGAAGCGACAAGCAGTAAGTGTCTCTCCGCGAGAACTGCATGCCACAGTTGGCAGAGCGGGAGTGCGGTACGAGTCAGCAAGCCATCGCCTCAACAGGGCAGCACATTCAAGTCAATTCCAATCTGACAGATCCCTCCAAAATTTGTGGTGGTTCTCCCGAAGTCGGTTCGCGACGCTGCGCCGTGCACGTTATCTATGACCACGATCAGCTCGGCACCAATTCTGTCAGGTTCAACGTCAACGGCGGTGCGATGTCGGACAGCGACCGCGACGTCGTCGATGCGGCCAGGACGGGGGGAAGGCGTGCCGATTGCCATAGCTAGGCCAGGAGATGATGGCTAGCCGCAGTCGTTGTTCCGCGATCAGGCATGCGCGGTCATGTTCGATTAGCTTTGCGACGTATCCTTTGACTTCAGTCTCTCGCCAATTGAGAGCGATCGCCCCAATGCTTCGGCCACAGTTCGTAGTGCTGCCAGACGCTCCGGTAGTTGCTCGTTCATGATCCGCTGCAGAGGCCCGGTCATTCCGAGAGCGTAAAACACACGCCGGTCCGACAGGAAAACGGGCACCGCGATAGCGGCCAATCCTTCGTCGATCTCTCCGATGCACGTAGCATAGCCTCGGGTCCTGACCGCAGCGAGCTCCTGTTCAATCCAAGCACGGTCATTGCGTGTGTTCGCCGTGAGCAGAGGAAGGTCGGTGGACATCGCTTCGGCCAGTACCGCTTCACTTTGATAGGCTATGATCGCTTTGGCCGTTGCTGCTGCATGCACCGGCATCTCGATCCCGGGCTGCACGTAGCTGCGCCAGCGCACATCAGGTGAAATCGAAATCGCCACGACGACGCGCGCGCCAATGAGACGTGTCAGGTAGCAGGTCTCTGACGTTGTGTCGGTCAGCTGCTGCAGATGCACGCGAGCAAGGGCGGCAATCCATCCATCGTCCGCAGTTGCGTGCAGGAGTCGCAACAAGCGGTCGCCGAGCTGATAAGCGCGCCCGCCGACGTTGTCCTTTGCAAGTCCAGCGCGTACCAGACCTTTCAAAAGCCGGTGTGCAGATGTCTTCGGAAGATCAAGCAAGGATGACACGTCTGCCAGCGTCAGCGCGCCGGGAAACGTCGCGACGAGTTCGAGCACCTGCATATAGCGGTCGAGAGGACCCGCCGGTTCATCTGAGATTGTCAACCAGGGCGCCCTCCAGACTGAAAGATTGTACATGCGTGCCCCTCGAGCCGCTTGACTCCGCGAGCAGAAGCACATTAGCGTTACGCAATACCGGGATATTATCCCGAAAAACGGAACGAAAATCAATAGCGATTTGCGGGTAGCACGCTCATGCCACCGCAACGGGGAAGCGTCACGAGGCACACATGAAGATGACGAGGCAGGAGTTTTTGCATGCTTTGTTTGCGGCGACGGTCACGCCGTGGATGGCAGTCGCACGTGCCGAGCAGGGAAGCCCGATCATCTTCGGCGCCACAGTGCCCATGACCGGACCGTTGTCGCTCACGGGCAAGCAATATCACAGCTCCCTGATGATGGCCGAACAGGACATCAACAAAGCCGGCGGCATCAACGGACGCAGCCTCAAGATCGTTTTCGAGGATACTCAGGCCTCCAACAGCACGGCGGTGAATGCCTTCGTCAAGCTCGCACAGGAAACCAGGCCGTCGCTGTTCTTCCTGTCGAGTTACTCGACACACAATCTGGCGGTGTCGCCGGAGCTGAAAAAGGTGCAGGTGCCCGCCTTCTATGCTGGCGGGGCAGACGTCGTGGCCGAAGGCGGCAACGAATGGATGTTTCGCGTGCGGCCGGCCGACAGCGTGTCAGCCGAAGGCATGGTGCAGTGCGCGCTCAATGTGTTGAAGGCCCAAAAGCCCGGCATTCTCTACATCCAGAACGATTTCGGGCAAGGCGGCGCCCAGACGGCAGCCGAGCGTTTCGAGGCCGCCGGCGTGTCCGTGGTCGGCACGGGGGCCTATGGTCAGAACGATAAGGATTTTTCGGCGCAACTCCTCGGTCTGCGTAGCAAGGGCATCGATGTCCTTCTGATCTTTAATTACCCGCAGGACGGTGCGCTGGTGCTGCGTCAAGCGAAGATGCTCGGTCTCAAGATGCCGTTGGTGACATCTTCGGCGGCATTGGTTCCGGCGGCACTACAACTGCTGTCGGCGGGCGATCTCGATGGCGTGTGGGGGGTTGTCGACACCTTCATCGATGCATCAGCCGGTGGGCGCATGCAGGATTTCGTCGAACGCTTCAAGGCGAAGTTCGGTACGGATCCGGACCCCTACGGGCTCGCCTATTATGATGGTGCGATGCTGGCCGCAGAGGGTTTACGCAAGGTCGGTACCGACCCCAAGGCGCTGCGGAACTGGTTTGCCGCTGTGAAGGGGTGGCAGGGCATTGGCCATCTCTATTCATATGACGCCAAGGGCAACGGCGTATTCGATCTGGCCGTCGTGAAATCCAAGGCCGGGACCAAATCGCTGGAACTGGTTCAGACCATCAAGCTGAACTGACCTTTGGCTGCTGCCCGCGCGGATGCGTTCGGCGTGCGCGGCGCTGCAATCAACCAGGCGGCGCGCAGAATCTTCATCCGATGACGGCCGGGCGCTGAGAGACCGGTTCGCAAAAGACCAGGACGATATGACGGATCTCATCCAGCTGCTCATCAATGGACTGGCAATCGGTAGCATCTATGCGCTCGCCGCGATCGGATTTGTGATCGTCTACTCCGCAACCGGTGTCGTGAATTTCGCAGCCGGACAATTTGTGATGTTCGGCACCTTCGCGGGCGTCGCCATGCTGCTCAATGCACAATTGCCCTTGCCTGTGGGCTACGGCGCAGCGCTGTTGGCGATGGCGCTGTTCGGAGCCTTGTTCTTTGTGGTGCTCTACTTGCCGCTGCGCGCAAGTCCGATCGTGACAATCATCATTGGCACAGTCGCGATCGGCATTACCATGCAGAACGCGGCGCTGCTAGCTTTCGGCTCCTGGCCCTTCCGCCTGCCGTCGCCGCTCGAGGGCGTGAATCTCACGATCGCCGGCGCAACGATTTCTGCCCACGCGGTCGCTGTGGTGGTTATCACGGCTTTCATGGTTGCGCTGCTGTGGCTCCTTTTCTTCCGCACCTCACTCGGCATCGGCATGCGCGCCGTGGCGCAGGATATCAAGGCTGCTCGGCTGATGGGCCTCAAGGTCAATCGTCTGCTTGCGCTATCTTGGATCCTCGCGGCAACGCTCGCAGGCGTCGCCGGCTTGATGCTCGGTCCGATGTGGTTCGCCGACACCAGCATGGGCGATCCCATTGCGCTCAAGGCGTTTGCTGCCACAATCATTGGGGGCTTCGGCAGTCTACCGGGGGCCATTGTCGGCGGCCTGTTCGTTGGTCTTAGCGAGGTGCTTGGGGCATCTTACGTTTCCTCAGCCTACAAGGACCTGATTTCCTTCGTCATGATGATCCTGTTCCTGCTGGTGCGCCCGCAGGGTGTGTTCGGCGAACGTATTCAGGACCGGGGCTGATCGATGTTTATGCGCTTTCCGCTCGTGCTCGGCGCTATCATTTTCATTGTGGGGCTCGGCCTATCGATGCTGCTGGCCGACTATCAGCTCCGGCTGCTCAACCTTGCCGTGATCTCAGCCATTGCCGTCATTGGGCTTAACTTCGCCTTCGGTTATGCGGGGCTGATCTCGCTCGGTCATGCGGCTTTCGTTGGGACGGGCGCCTATGGCGTTGCGCTATTAACGACGCTGCTGGCGTGGTCGCCGTGGCTGGCGCTGCCCGTCGCGGTTGCCGGCACGGCAATTTTTGCCTTGTCGATCGGTTTTCCACTCCTGCGGCTGAAGGGGCACTATCTCGCGCTGGCGACGCTTGGGCTCAACGTCTCCTTCTCCATCGTCGCCGCCAATTGGATCGAGCTCACCGGCGGCACGAACGGCGTCTCCCGCATTCCCGAGCTGCAGATAGCCGGCCATGCCCTCGCCGACGAGCGCAGCTACCTGTGGTTCGCCCTGGTGGTGCTGGCGCTTTCGGCCGCCGTCGCTGCGCTCCTTCATGTCTCTCGCCTTGGGCGTGCGATGATCGCGGTACGAGATGACGAGACGGCCTCGTCGATGACGGGCATCGACGTCCCCCGGGTCAAGCTCGCGGCTTTTGTCCTCTCGTCAGTCTATGCCGCCCTCGCAGGAAGCCTGTTCGCCTTCCATATGCGCTTCATATCGCCGGACGACTTTGGCTATGCGCACTCCATCACTTACCTCGCGATGCTGGTGGTCGGCGGCGAAGGCTCGGTCGTGGGCGCCATTCTGGGAGCGTTGCTTGTGACTTTTCTGCCCGAATGGTTGCGCTTCCTCGGCTCTGCCTATCTCGCGTTCTTTGGTCTTTTTGTACTTGCCATTCTCGTCTTCCTGCCTTCAGGCCTTGCCGGGATCCGCCGGCCGCGGAGCATTCGCCGCGACGCTGGTATCAAAAAGGTGGCATTGGTTGCTGTCGCAAAGGATGCGCGCCCATGAGCCTGCTCCAGGCCACAGGAATCACCAAATGCTACGGCGGGCTCTCAGCACTCTCGGACATCGACCTGTCAGTCGGGCAGGGCGAATTTGTCGCTGTCATCGGCCCAAACGGCGCCGGCAAATCGACCCTGCTCAACGTCCTTACAGGACTTGTCCTTCCCGACGAGGGCAGAGTTTTGCTCGACGGATGGGACATGACGCGCGCAGCTACGCACAAGCGGGTCCGCGGCGGGCTTGGCCGGACCTTTCAGCACGGCCGTCCCTTCGAAAGGTTGAGCGTGCTCGAGAACGTCATGACCGGCGCGGCCATCCAAAGCGGCCGAAGCGAGTTGGAGCTGCGCGAGCGGGCCATGGCTGTGCTCGATCAGATGGGGCTTGTGGCGGACGCGCAAGCGCCTATCGGATCGCTATCCTACGGCCACCGGCGCATGATCGAGATGTGCCGGGCGCTCGCCTGCGAGCCCCGCGTGCTGCTGCTTGACGAACCGGCCGCTGGGCTGAATTCCGCCGAGGTTGACCAGCTGATCGACCGGCTGACGGATTTGAGGGCAAAACATCGAATCGCGATTGTTCTGATCGAGCACAACATGGGCATGGTGATGCGCTTGGCGGAGCGGATCATCGTGCTGAACTTCGGCTGCAAAATTGCCGAGGGCTCACCATCCAAGATCCAGAGTGATCCCGCAGTGCTGTCGGCCTATCTCGGCGAAGGCTATCGTCATGCTGGCGTGTAACGATCTGACGGTCACCTATGGTGACATCGTCGCGCTGCAGGGCGTGACGCTGGAGGTTGGCTCGGGCGAGACGGTCGCCCTCATCGGCGCCAACGGCGCCGGCAAGACCACACTCTTGCACGCAATCTCCGGTCTTAATCCGGTCAAGTCCGGAGATATCGAATTCGAAGGCGCATCACTTGCCCGGCTCGGCAGCGACCGCCGCGTCGCGCTCGGCATCTGTCAGGCACCCGAAGGGCGGCGCATCTTCCCCGGCCTGACGGTCGAGGAGAACCTCACGCTCGCCACCGTGAACTGGAGGCGCTGGCGCCAGCCGATCGATGACGATCTCGCACGAGCGTTCGACCTGTTTCCGCGCCTGAAGGAGCGTCGCAAGCAGCTCGGCTGGTCTCTGTCGGGCGGTGAGCAGCAGATGCTAGCCATCGGACGGGCCTTGATGGCCCGGCCGCGTTTGCTCCTGCTCGACGAGCCTTCGCTTGGGCTTGCACCGCGCTTGGCAGAAGAGGTCTATGAGCGCGTCAGGCAGATCGCCGACAGCGGGCTCACCATCCTGGTCGTCGAGCAGAATACGGTCCTGGCATTGTCAGTGGCGGACCGGGCCTACGTGCTGGAAACGGGCCGCATCGTTCTTCAAGGCACGGCCGATGACCTCAAGCAGAACACGCGCGTCCGCGAAGCTTATTTGGGCCGTTGATCTCTCAAGGAAACAATGACATGTATCCTGACATCAATTCAAAATCGAAAGCGCTCTACGATCGTGCGCTGACGAGCCTGCCAGGCGGCAACACCCGAACGACGGTGTTCATGAAGCCTTATCCGATCTATGCCGCACGCGGGGAGGGGTGCCGGGTCTGGGATGTCGATGGCAATGAGCTGATCGATTGCATCAACAATTTCACCTCGCTGATTCACGGTCATGCCCATCCGGCGCTCATCGAGGCGGCGACACGGCAGCTCGCGCTCGGTTCTGCTTTCGGGATGCCGACCGAATCGGAGATCAATCTAGCTGAGCTGCTTGCGGCGCGGCTGCCATCTGTCGACCAGGTCCGGTTTGCCAACTCCGGCACGGAAGCCGTGATGATGGCGCTGAAGGCGGCGCGAGCGTTTACCGGGCGGCCAAAAATTGCCAAGTGCGAGGGCGCCTATCATGGTTCCTACGATTATGCCGAGGTAAGCCTCGATCCGACGCCGGCAGACTGGGGTGGCAATGCACCAATCTCAGTTGCCTATGCCAAAGGCACACCGGACAAGGTGCTCGCCGACGTCGTAACGATTCCCTTTAACGATATCGAGGGCGCCGTCAGCCTGATTCGGGAGCATGGCCGCGATCTCGCCTGCGTACTGGTCGATCCGATGCCGAACCGCGCGGGCCTCGTACCCGCCGACAAGGCCTACCTTGAAGCGCTGCGCCAGGCGACGAGCGAAGTCGGCGCGCTACTTGTCTTCGATGAGGTTATATCGTTCCGTCTCGGTTATCACGGCGCCCAGGGTCTGTGGGGCATCGATCCTGATCTCACCACGCTTGGCAAGATCATCGGCGGTGGATTTCCGGTCGGTGCAATCGCCGGCAAGAAGGAGATCATGGCCGTTTTCGATCCGCGCCACGGCAAGCCGGCATTGCCTCATGGCGGCACGTTCTCGGCCAACCCGGTCACGATGCGCGCCGGGCTGGCGGCGATGGAGCTCCTGGACCGGAACGCGTTCGCGCGGCTGGATGCGACCGGCGAGGCAGTGCGAAAGGGCATCAATGACGCATTTCGTCGCCATGGCGTGCCGGGCACAGCGGTTGGCCTTGGATCGCTCTTGAAATTGCACTTCTCCGAACGACCGGTCCGCGACTATCGCTCAGCTTACATGAGCGAAGGCGAGACCAAACGGCAAAGTGTGTTCAACTTGGAGTTCCTCAACCGCGGCATTCTCGCCGCCAGCTATGGCTTGATGGCGCTGTCGCTGCCAATGACGGATACGGATATAGAGAGCATCGTCCGCGCGGCCTCGGATGCACTTGCCCAGGTCGCGTCGAAAACCTGACGCGTCCTTGAAACTTGGTAAGTCTCGCGTGAGGCCATTGGGGTCATCACGCCACGTATTTATAGTCTGAAACAGGTGCAAGAATGGCCCACAAGGTTGATCCCATCACGCGGTCAGTCGTTCAGCATCGATTGAGCTCGATCGTTGCGGAAATGGGCGAAGCAATGCTTCGCACATCCTATTCGCAGATCCTCAACTCGAGCCGGGACTTCTCGTTGGCCATCTGCGACGTCAATTCCCGGCTGATCGCCCAGGCCGACCACATTCCGGTCCATGTCGGCGCGTTGCCCTGGGCGACACGCGCGGTGGAGGAGCGCTTTAAGGATGTCGGGCCCGGTGACGTCATCCTGATGAATGATCCCTATCACGGCGGCAGCCATTTGCCCGACCTGACCGCATTCGTGCCGATCTTTGACGGCGGCCGCAGGCTGTTCTGGAGCATCGTGCGCGCGCACCAGAGTGATATCGGCGGCGCGACATATGGCGCCTATAATCCCAGCGCGACCGAAATCTGGCAGGAGGGGCTGCGCATTCCACCGATCAAGCTCTACGAGGCCGGCCGACTGCGTGAGGACATTCTCGATATGCTGGCACTGAATGTGCGCAACGCTCACGATTTCCGCGGTGATCTTGCTGCAATGATTGGAGCCGCGCACATGGGTGAGCGGCGGATGGGGCGGCTGTTTGCCGAGTTTGGCGCGCCGGTGGTCGAAGCCGCGATAGAATCCATCCTCGATGCCGCCGAACAACAGACGCGCGCCGTGGTCTCGACCTGGACGGACGGCGTGTTTTACGGCGAGGCATTCCTTGATGATGACGGTCATGGCCGCAACGATATCCGGATTGGAGCCAGGGTCACGAAGACAGGCAGCCAGATCGAAGTCGACCTGTCGGAATCCGACCCGCAGAGCACGAGCTTTGTCAATTCCTCGCACGCCAATATGCAAGCGGCGGTCGTGATGGCCTTTGCCTATCTGATCGACGCCGACATTCCCAAAAACGATGGCGCGCTGCGGCCGCTTAAGGTCGTTGCCAAGCAGGGCACCATCGTGTGGGCAGATCCTGGCCGACCCGTCACGCTCTGCACCAGCCATCCTTCCAACGAGATCGTGGAGGCGGTGATCAAGGCATTGTCAGGATCTTGTCCGGACCGAACCATGGCTGGCTGGAGCCGGCGCTTCCGCATCGCTGTGCAGGGCGAGGATCCTCGCAGCGGGCGCAGCTTCATCTGGCATATGTTTCAGGCACGTCCCGGCGGTGGCGCTTCGTCGCGCGGTGACGGCTGGTCCTCGATCGGCGAATGGCACACCGTCGGCGGTCTCAAGTTCGGCAGCATCGAGGTCGCAGAAGCTCGCTTCCCCCTTCACTTCCGTCATCATGAGTTTCGGCCCGACTCAGGCGGCGACGGTCAATTCCGTGGCGGTCTCGGCGTCGAGCTCGATCTCGTCTTCGAAACCGAGAAGCCCGCACTTGGCAACACCGCAGGTGATGGCGCCAGGCATGGTGCCTGCGGCATGCTGGGCGGCAAGGATGGGGCGCCGCATCACTACCGCCTGGTCTCGGCGGGCCGGCCGCCACGTGTGCTGCGAACCAAAGAGGTCGGTATCGAGATCCATCCGGGAGATTGTCTTGAAGTGCGCTCGTCCGGCGGCGGAGGGTGGGGGCCTCCGGAGCGACGCACACAACAGGCGCGCCAGTGCGATGTAGTACAGGGCCTCGTTAACACAGGCACAACGACGGAAGTGGTTCAGTAACGATGTTGACGATTGGCATTGATGTTGGCGGCACGTTCACCGATCTGGTCGCAATCGACGCTGTCGGGCGTACCGTGTTCGCGAAATCTCCTTCCACGCCGCAGGACCAGTCGATCGGTGTGATGACGGGGCTCAACGAGCTCGCGCGGCGGCTCGAGATGTCGCGCGCTGATATGTTGGCGAGGACGCAGCGGCTGGTGCATGGCACCACAGTCGCGACGAACGCGCTGCTCGAACGCAAAGGCGCCAAGGTCGCACTGCTGACCACGGAGGGTCACCGCGACGTCATTGAGATGCGGGAGGGACTGAAAGCCAACCGCTATGATCTGCGGACCCCGCCTCCAGAGCCGCTGGTGCCGCGCGAACTCCGCTTCGGCATTCGCGAGCGGCTGCGGCCGAATGGCGACGTGCTGCTGAAATTGGACGAGGGATCACTCAGTGAGGCCATCGCTGCCATCCGCGCCTCTGGCGCCACTTCGGTCGCGATCTGCTTCCTGCATGCCTATCGTAATCCCTCCCATGAGATCACGGCAGCAGAGCGGATTGCAGGTGAATTGCCCGGAGTGAGCGTGTCGCGCTCGAGTGACGTGTTGCCACAGATCAAAGAGTACGAGCGCGTCTCCACCACGATCGTGAATGCTTATGTCGGTCCTGCCGTGCGGCACTATCTGACACGGCTTGAGCAACGCTTGTTCGAAGCGGGGTTCAAGGGGAGCTTGTTCATCATTCTCTCGCATGGCGGCATGGCGCCGATCGAGGAAGCCGGGCGTCTCGCGGCGGCGACCGTGCTGTCAGGTCCTGCGGGCGGCATCTCCGGTTCCCGCAGGTGTGCGGAGCTGCTGGGAGTGCCGGATCTGGTGCCCTTCGATATGGGGGGCACAAGCACCGATATCTCGTTGATCGCGGACGGACGCGCAAGCTTGTCGGCCGACGGCGGGCTGGCCGACCAGCGCATCGCGCTGCGCAGTCTTGATATCGCCAGCATCGCGGCGGGAGGGGGGTCCATCGCCAGTGTCGATTCGGGCGGCATCTTTCGCGTCGGCCCGGAAAGTGCCGGCGCGATGCCGGGACCGGCCTGTTATGGCAATGGCGGTACGGAGCCGACCGTGACCGATGCGAACATTGTGCTGGGTTATCTCGATGCGGCCGCCTTCATGGGCGGACGGCGTCCGCTCGATCGTACGGCGGCGGAAGCAGCAATCGATCGTCTCGCAGCTTCGCTTGGCGTGACACGCATCGAGGCGGCTGCCGGCATCTATCGGCTCGTCAATCTGAAAATGGCAGACGGCATCCGACTGATGACCCTGCGTCGCGGGGTCGATCCGCGCAAGTTCGCGCTCCTGAGCTTCGGCGGCGCCGCAGGCCTTCACGCAACCGAGGTCGCGCGCGAGCTGGAGATCACGCGCATCATAGTGCCTACGGCAGCCTCCGTACTCTCGGCGTGGGGGATGCTTACCAGCGACTTGCGGTATGAGGTCAGCCGCACTCACCTCGAGACAGGCGCCCGGACGACCGCCACTGAGATTCGAAAGATCTTTGCCGATCTGGACGTGCAGGCAACCGAACGGCTCCGTAGCTGGTTCGACGGGCCCATTATGACGGAGCGGTCCGCCGAGATGCGCTATGGCGAGCAGGTGTTCGAGGTCGATGTACCACTCAGCGACGTCGACTTTAACGCGCCATCCTTGATCGCCGAGCTCGAAGAACGCTTTCATCGTCGTCATGAGGAACTTTATACTTACGCCTCGCGCGATCAGGAGGTCGTATTCGTCAACGCACGGCTTGCCGCTGTTGGCGCCGTTCCTCGAATTGAACGATCCGATAAGCCAATGCCCACGTCCGAACCGATCTTATCGCCTGCAGGCAAACGTCAGGTCTTCTTCGGTGCTTGGCGCGAAGTGCCGGTCTATGCACTGGAGAAATTGTGTTCCGGGCACGTGCTGGAAGGCCCCGCGATCATCGAAGCGGAGACAACGACCATTGTCATCAATAGTGGGGATCGTGCGACGGCTAATGCGCTGGGATGGCTCGACATTGAGCTTAGGTGTGCGAAAGTGTAGGCGTCAACTGCGGATCTGACAATGTTGGTAGCTGCTGTTTCTAGATCCGGTGGTCCGCCCCGCACGTCATCCTGCTAGGGATCCTCGGATTTTGCGGACCTGAAGCTGAGCGCATCGCACGGAGCGATGGATTTAGGGTTGGGCCGGTTGGTCGGTAGGATACCTGCATCAATCGACGTGTTCACGGGCTGCGCAAAACCCGCCACGGCCGGCGAACGGGTATTAATTCTTTCGCCGTGGCGCTATGACGCCGCAGCCTATCGCACGCCAGAACCAGAATAGCCGGACGTTCGCAATTGTACGCCGCGTCCATCGGGACAGTTTCTGATGCGGTCATCTTTGTGTGCTCTACCCCGGCGGGCCGGCGCAATGTCCGCAATGGAGGTGAACCGGAAGCGCTTGGGCGAAGTGGGCGATCGGCCCTGATCGACCTGTCACTCTTCGTTCTCTGAGCGCCGGTTTGTGATCCGTGTCAATCAGCGACAGTTTCGGGGGGCCGCGTGCGAGGGCGGCCGTCCCGGACCGCGTTTTCATTCGAGCGCGGCGCGTCTGCGATAGCTCTCGACGTTCATCTCAACGATGGCGGCGTGGTAAACGAGACAATTGATGGCGGCGAGCGTCATGGCCGGGTCCGGCAGGCCCTTGTTTCATTCGCCGAACGGCTGATTGGTGGTGATCAGCATCGAGCGCCGCTCGGTCTCGGCCTGGTCCTTTGTGACGTAGGCAAGATCATCGAGGATCAGGAGATCGAAGCTATCAAGGCGTTGATGGCGCCTCGAGGTTGAGTTCGCGGCGAGCCAGCTGGAGCTTCTGCACGAGACCGCCAGTTGCTTCCAGTCCCAATCAACTTCATCGGTTTGGCCTCGGATCGCCGGGAGGCCCGAAGACTGTTCGGCGAGCCCCTCGCAATGCTGGACAAGTCCAGGCTTCCGTGGCCGGGTGATTTGGAACCCATTCGCCGGCGCCGCGAGCTGGCGACGGGAGGTGCAACCGGCGGGCGCGCAGCAGTAAGGCGGCGACTTGATGACGGCAGCTATTCGACCTCAGTGCGAAGCCACGGTAGGTAAGTCAAACCCTGGAAGCCTCTCAAAAGGTGACCCTTAGCTTCACGTACGGATAGGCTGCAAAGCCGTTCCATTCTAGGGCCCTCACAGTGGAAAACTGTTGTGTGACCTGCAGCACGCCGCTGAGTTGGACGTAGCTGTTTGGCGTCCAGTCTGCTCGAGCTGAGGCCTGTAGGATAAGATCATCACGACCGCCGGGAAAATCTGTGAAATGCCGACCTTGAACGTAGCCGCCGGCTGACGTGGTCAGGCCGGTTACTGGCGTTTGCCAGGTTACACCACCAGAGAGCCTGGAGGAGAAATTTTGTTGGCTGGCGATATCCGAGAAGGTGAATTCGCCCTCTGCGACGAAAGTACCCGCGACGCAAAAAGCCTCCTGACCTTTCGGCCCGCAGATTGTCCCGGCCAGATCCTGATTGTTGCGAGCCCAGGCGATCGAAGGCGTGAAAAGCTCCACTTGGTAGGGCCTAAATCCAGACCCGTAGACGGTGTTAGAGGCAACCGAATAGCTCATCACGTCGGACGTCGTCGTGCCGCTCGTCTTGCCCGGGACGACCAGATTGAGAACTTGGTTGTAAGTGGCGTTGTTCACCAGGATGTCGACGTTCTTCGTGAACAAGCGTGCATAACGCTGATCGCTCACGCCGCTCTGCAGGATGAAGCTATCGGCAAGGCCGACAGGGATATTGACGGTAAGTAGACCCGTGGTGCCAAAAACTGTGTCGCCCACGTGGATAGGGGTCTTGCTCGCATTGTTGTCGAACACTGACTGTGTCGAAACGGATGCCGTGACGGTCGTTTCTCGTGGCTTGGTCGTTACGACGTGCTCAGTGATCACCTTCTTCTTCTGAACTTTGCGGGTTTCACGGGCCTTGATACCGTACGTTTCGTACGCTCTTTGAACCGCCTCAGCGTCAGCAGGTAGCATCAACTGCTTCTCGGCGAGGATCTTTTGAAGGCGACGGCGTCGCTCCGCAGGAGGAACCGCAACGGTCTCGCTCGTCGTGTAGGTCTGAACCCTTGTTTTTGTTACGACTTCGGTCTGCGGGAGGTATGGCTTCCGATCCTTGGGAGGCGTCAAATTCTCAATGCGAACCTGTAGATTCGGGTCGACCTGGGCAGTCGCGGCGGTAGAGTAACCGGCCAGTGCGGCAATTGAACCCAGTAATATGAACGTGCAGCGCATGATCGACTCCTGGAAAAATATGAAACAACGTTCGCCAAACTATCAAGGACGCGTACAGATATTCCTCGCGCTCGTGGCTTGGATTTGGACGGCAGACAGCGGCAGGGCCGATCCGCTTGTCGGCGGAGCCGAACCCAACATTCAAAACCGAATTGAGCAAACGGTGCCAAGTGCAACGGACCGTCTGCTCAACGATTTGCGCGAAAGACCCCCGACATATTCTGGTACCGCAAGAAAACTGCGCACCTACCCCTCTCAACGTCGAAACAACAACACGAATACCCGGATGCGCTAGACTGACGGCGACAGCTTTTGCTGACATCAACATTGTGCCATGCTCCGCCTCAAATTATGAAAACCTGGTACTAGTTCAAGTAGAATTATTGTCCGATACGTGCTTTTCCTCATCGTCCGTTTCTTTACTCGAATTTTGAGTGTTCATCATGCTCAGCTCCCACTTGAGCGCCTGCAGGTACTTCGGCCTGCTTGTACTGCTTTTGACTGTTCTGCACTCAATTTCCTCCTTAGCTTGAGGATACAAGGGTCATCGCGTGGTCGGATAACCGTGATCAGCTGTTGACTGACAACGCCAGGCAGCGTGTCGCGCAGATCCTCGGGTTCGACTCGAGAACGGCGGGCCCATGGCTTGACTTCGTAAAGAGCGTCATGCGGCAAAGCCGACGGTACTTTTCCTACACGACCGATCCAAATCCATCCGGAATACGAAGTGCCGTGCTCGTCCTTCAGGACGCCGGATGAGCAGCAGCGGATGGAAGACAACGTTGCGCCAACTGGATGCAATGCAGCTATATGACGTCTGGCGTGAGCGCGGATGCCGCAATACGCGCGATTTTGGTGATGCGCCGTGCAGCGTGATCGATTCGACCGAAACTATCAGGGTACGAAATACCCCGACCTGGTTGCAGCTGTGAATGCTGCGATAGCCGTGCTGCTTGACCCGCGACCATTTGCCATCAAAGCAATCAAAGACAAGAAAGAGGCATTGTTTGTATTGTCAGACTGATCGGTGACCTGCATGAGCCACTGCATGTTGGAGCCGTTTATCTGGATAGTGCCGTTGTCGACCCGGACGTGACGCACACCATAGATCCGGCAACGGAAACGGCGGGTGGTAACCTGATCGACGACGTCCCCCGGAGATCTTCGTGAGGCGGCGATCCCTGAGCTTCTTGCCGCGGCTAGGGGGCCGGCAGATCATGGCCGACTTGAAAACTGGTCGGGGTAATCGGGTTTGCGCAAGAAATGTTTTCAAGCACGAGCTACGCGCCTAGCGGCAGCAATTGGACCATGACCTTCGCGGACCGACCGTATTTTTGCCAGCTGACGGCGTGAAGCGACGCGCGCAATTGACCAAGGCGGAGGCAGGGCTGGCTGAGGTGCTGAACCCGATCTGGCCGTAGATCAGGTATTTCGAAGTGATCGGGAGGATCGTTGGCGTCGTGAAAGAGCCGCTTGAGAGTTAGCCTTCTCTCCTTGTGCACGCTAGAGATAGATAGCTCATCGCGTGGCGCGAGAAGCCGAAGTCGCCGCAATGGCTTCCGGCAGAAGTCGCCGCGTCGAGAGGATGCGCGAGTCAGTCATGCGACCCGAGTTACCCGCAGACGGCGATGGCAGCATGCGATACGCGTGAGGTAGGCTGAAAAAATTGCGCAGGCATTTCGATCGATGATCGCGATCGCGGTTTTCTGCTCGAGGAAATGCAGTTCGCCTCCTGAGAAGGTTGAAACAGAGTGGCTCGTCGGCCTAAACGAATGATTGTGTTTCGCACGTAAAAGGGGAAACGCACTCGGCCCACGAAATGAATGGACGTCGTTTCGCAGTATGAAGCAGGAGGTAAAGCGCGACGACCGCGGAAATAAGCCGAGGCGCGAGAAGAGGAAGGAACTTTCCCTCGGTCCGCTGCCCGTCGCTAAGATCAATGCGGCGTTTGAAATGGAACTGGCGGCGGGGGACGTGGTCTTCAGCGCCGGTGCTCAGGTTCACGCCGAGCGTCGTCATCCCAAGGAGTTTCTACTCTGTTTACCATACCTATCGGGAATCGTGACCGACCCGCTCTATATCGGGGATGATCACAAGAACCCTGGAATCGAGCTGATCAGCCGGGTTGTTGCGGCCGATAGCATGGTTCTCGTGGCAATCAACCTCGACCGGGACGAGCAGGGTCGCTACCACGTTTTGAGCTTCTATCCGGTGAAGGCCGAGAAAATCGAAAGCCGGAGGCAGAAGGGTTTTCTAAAGGTCGCCCCAAACGTCTAGGGCCCCGCCATTCGGCGGAGCCCCAGATCGTTAGAAGTTCGGGAAATGAAGTTTGCCAGATGCCAACCTGGATCTCTTCACCTTTCGGCTACTTTGCCTCGCAGCCGCGAGGCGCGTGAGGAGGCCGTTCTCACCTCAAAATCACTTCCCACACACATAACCCTACAGGGTCATCCTAGTTCTTCCAAGGGAATTTTTTGATGGCCCTGTAAGGTAGGTTTCTTTCAATATGGGCTTTTTCGCTTAATTTTCAAGAGGTTAACAGCCTCCCTGAAGGCTCGGCCGGTTCCCGTCACCGTGGTGGGTTCTCAACTGGTTGTTCGGAACTGCTTCGCGCTGCCCGCGGACCGTTCCCATCGCCCGGTTCGGGCATTTGGTGACCGTCGCCGCGCATTACCGAGTGCGTCCACCCCTGAGCACGAGCAGAATTGACCTGCCGGTTCGGTTCGAATGACCCGGTCGATCCCTCCTTTTTGCCCGGATTGCGCAGTCACAGCAGTGCGGGCCGCCAGGGCACATTCGAATCTCGACAGGAAGCCGAATTCGCGGCCCGAGAGGGACGCCCGATCTTTCCCATTCGTCCTAAGTTTTGGCCGGCCAGGCCGATTACTGGTCTGCTTCAGCCGCTCACATCGCGGTGGAGCCTAGTCTAGTCACGCGCGATGAACGCAACCTCGCCCCCGAGTTTCGCTCGAGCGTTTTTGTAAATGTCGAACCAGAATGTCGACGGATGCTGTGAAGTGTCTGACGCGGACACTCGGGTGAAGAAGGTTAGACATCCGCAGAAGATAGTCGCTGTCGAACAGGCTTTTCGCACACGATGATCGATAAACTCGCAGAGCAATGGATCAGATTGTGGCAGAGCGAGCGGCCGATCTTCACGAAATCGATGATATCTCGATGGTATTTCGCGGTCTGATTGTCATATCGGGCGATGGCGTCGCTGACCGGCCAATGCCACTTCATCGAAGTTCGCCCCGTTTTCCTACCAGAATTGATAGTGTCTCGATCCCCGTCAAATGTTGTAGCAGCCTAAGGCGCTCGGTGCACTACAATGGAGAAGTGCAGAATGATGAACGTAGCGGACCTGCTGGACGTCTCGCACTTCATTCGCAGCTATGACGCCGCTGCCGCCCAAAAAGGCCTCAAGCTTTCGTTGGGAGCCGACTTTCACGAGTATATCTCGATTACGCAGGCGACTCCAACGAAGGGGCCCACATATCCCAATTTCCGACCGGACCGCTCGCCAATCAGATCAGGCGAGGGCTTCTGGATGGCAGGCGTTGACAAGAACAACCAAGTAGCGGTTTTGCAGGCTGTTCGACTTTATGATCTTTCGCGCAGCAACTTTGCAGAGCATCTCGAATCCCTAAAAGCGTTCTACGCAGACCCGGCCAAACATGCCCATCGTCGGGACGTGTGCAGTTGTGTTGCACCGAGTGCGAGGACGATGTCCGGCAAAGTGGCCTATCACGGCGACGGCTGGGTTCGACAGGACTATAGAGGAAAGGGGGTGTCCAGGATCATGGCAGCAATAGCATTCGGAGTGTCCTTTGCCATGTGGGCTCCTGACTTCATATGTGGACTGGTCGCGCGTTGGATAATCGATAAGGGCGTCATTTCACAATACGGATATCTGCACCAGGAGAGAGGCGGGTCGATATTGCGGCTGGTAGAGGAGGAAATCATCGACGATGATTGGCTGATCTGGCTGACCGGCGATGAGTTAAGGAGCCGTGTTGTTCGCCAGGAGAAGTCCGGGCTCTTGCTGGCGTCGTGATCTTCGTCGGCGCATCGGCATCCGTAAAACGCTTTGTGAAGTCAAATCTGACCAGTCCTCGCGCCCAACCAAAAGAAAGGGGCAGGACCATTCGCATTGCAGGTCTCAGATGAGAGAACTCGTAGCCTTCCTTAGTCTTACCAACGCTGCTGAGCATGCAAGTTGCCGCACCTGCTGTTCTAAATGGCTAAGTTCTTGCTCGGTGATCTGGGAGAACAGCGCAGATGCGGTCTTGATCGCGAACCCGGCTGGTCGACGTGCGAGAAAAAAGGATGTCAACGGCTGAACGCCCGACAACACGCGAGGTGCCACTCAAGCCGACGGAATCGGCGTTGTTGTTCATTGACGTACAAAACTTTTGCATTCGACGTGATGGCGGCGAGTTCAAGGATATGCCGGGCGCCGAGATTGCAGGCAAGTACGGCTATTATTTTGATCGCTTGAAGAGCGTTGCCATTCCCAACATGCAGCGCTTGCAGACGGCGTTCCGTGTGGCAGGCATGGAAGTCCTTTATACAACGATCGAGAATCTCACAAAGGATGGTCGTGATCGTGGCCTGAACTACAAAATCGTCGGATTCAACGTCCCAAGAGGTTCATGGGATGCCAAGGTCATTGACGAGATTGCGCCTGGCGATGACGAAATCGTGTTGCCGAAATCGTCTTCGAGCGTCTTCGTATCCACCAACATCGATTACCTGCTGCGCAATCTGGGCGTCAAACAGCTGGTTTTGGCGGGCGTCGTTACGGACGAGTGCGTCGAGTCTGCCGTGCGTGACGCTTGCGATCTTGGTTATCTCGTGACGCTCGTGCCAGATGCCTGCGCCACCTACAGCCAGGAGCGGCATGACAACAGTTTGCGGGTGACCGAGGGGTATTGCCGTCAGGTCTACACGAACGCGCTGATTGAGGAAGTCGGTGCGGCTTGCTGACCTGCGGCGCCCGGCAACAGGCGCTCACGATCAGGAACAAGGTTTTCCAGGCAGCGCTTTCAACTGCGATGCTCTCGATGATGACGACTGCTGCGGCAGCGCTCGACCAGGATCGACGCTACCATCAAGAAGTTCGTCTGTTTGCGCAATCAGCTGCGCACGGCGCACGTTATGGCGCGTGATCAGTGATTCTTTCCAGAATACGTATTTTTCTGGAGGTCAGCCCGCACGGACAGCGTCCCTCCGGATCAGCCCATTCAGCGTAATCGCCGGTCCGGAGCCGGACGACGGGCATGCGGGAGCGGTGCAGGTTTGAAATAACGAGCTCTGTCGCTCTCCCGTCATTTCGCGAACTGAGCTCCGCGTAGACAAGGCCTTCATGAAGGTGGTACTCGCCAGGGCCGCACGAGGAGCATTGGAAGCCCAGCGCACCATGATCCGGCGTCCCAAATACCGAGTGGAAGGACAGATCTTCCCCGAATCGCTGCACGAGTCTCGATCGAAGCTGGCGGGACAAGGGCTCTCGGCCTCGAACAATGTGCCCGATCCCGGCGTAGGTCAGACCGCCAAGTTCCATATACGATAGCAATGGAAGGAGAGCGCTCACAGATCCAAGGATCGCGGTTGCCTGCACCGCCCGCATGATTTCAGCATTCTCTCGTCCTCTCTTGCAATCCTCGACGGGTATGATCGTGCACTCCGTTCGTGACAAGGCGTACAGGTTGCAATAATCCGCGTGAGAGGTCGTGCTTCGCGATAACACGAGCACCCTGTCCTCACTGGTGATGCCTGAAAGATGGTACGCCTTGGCATCGAAGCATGCATTGTACAGCATCTCTTCATGCGTTCCGATGAGGGACCTCCGTCTCCTCGCCGCCCCTTCTGTGAAAAGGACAACGTCAGAGCCGGGGCATGATCGGGCCGCTTCCGGCGGAACGGACGAATGCAGATGCTCGAGGTGATCGTAAAGGTTGCTCACGCCCACCGCTGCCCAGGACAGATCGATGTTGGCCAACGTCGGTTGCGCGGACCCGGCCGGGAATTGATGGCGCGTGCCAGGATGTCGGATTGCCCTGTGCCATAGCCGGAGTAATGACCGCCGATGGTAGTCAGCGCGGCTTTGAGCAGGAATGAAGTCCACGTCAATAGGTTTGACTTTCGGATCCATGGGCGTCCTCAGGAGGGTCATGAGGTGAGTATCGTTTTCCGATGCGCCGTGCAGAAGCCGGCATGACTGCACGGCCTGGAACGCTCTATATCGAGGGGGACGGATGCGATCTGCAGTGTTCGCTCAGTGGATAAGCGGTCCCCTTTCTGAGAGATGTCGCTGATCTGCTGTTCGAGGGAAGCCTGGCCGTCCTGTCAAACACGAGGCGAAATTGGCCTGCAAACCGGGACCTGCCACACGCGGTGACTTCGTCGAGCCATTTGCCGGCGTGGACATCGACCACCAGTTGACCATAGCAGAAAGATTCAGCTGCATGCGTTCGTGCAGCTGCGCTGCAATGATCAAGCCAAAAGCGCCGGCGAGAGCGGTGCGTCCTCACCTGATGCAATGTGGTGCGCGCTCTAGTATAGTGCATTTTCCGGCAGAACCGTACCGGCAAAGAAACGTCGAGGATTGTCCTCCAGGATTGAGACGATATCCGTTTCGAGGACGCCGCGGGCACGTAGCATCGGGATGAACTCGGTGAACATGTAGGTGTGTTCTTGCCAAAGCCTTCGTGACTTCAAGTCTTCGATTCTGGCGATCTCCTCGGAAGTCAGCCGGCGCGCCGAAGGCTTGCCGAGGTGACCGCAGAGCCGATCCATGCTCATCATCACCTGCGACCGAAAACCATCGCGCACGAGCTTCGCCACATTGCCGGCACGAACCTCGTCAGGCTGGACGTGGTCTGCCCCGATTTGATCGAACCCGATGTAAGAACCACCCTCGACGATCCGTCGATGGTAAAGGTGATCGGCGTTGCCGCAGCAATGACCGATGAGGCATCGATGGGCGGCAACGCCGCCGATCGCGAACAGCTCCTGCTGCTCGGGCCCGGCACACCCATCCGTGGTGTGAGTAATGATCGGCACTCCCGTTGCTCTCTGTGCGATACAGGCGGCGGCGAGGAATTTCTTCTCCTGATCGGTGACAGCCGGCGCGCTCGTCGAGACTTTGAGGGCGCCCGCCTTCACGCCAGTTTCGCCGATCCCATGAGTGATCTCGCGGATATAGAGCTCCGCGATCTCATCTACGGTACGGGCGCGCCAGTAGAACGGCAGCCCCCTTTCCTCGTAGTAGAATCCGGTAGTGCAAATGATCTGCATGCCGGCTTTTTCAGAAACCTCTTTCATCAGGGTGACGTCGCGGCCGAGCTCGATTGGACAAGGATCGACGAAGGTACGTACGTTATGGTCAGTACGCAGTTGGACCAGCCGCCGGACGGCCTCCGCAATCAAGTCCGCACGGCTGAATCTGGCGAGCGGATCGAACCAGGCGCCTGGAAAGGCGATGAACAGGTGCTCATGCATCAGGGTGCGTCCGAGGCTCTCGACCGGGATCGCCCCTGTAACCGTCTCAATCATCATGGGAAACACTTCTCCTTACGTGCTTTTTTCCGCGCGCATATCGGTTTGCTTCCCGGAAAGCAGGCACTCGATCGTTTTGGGCTGCTGTTCTGCCCGTTGGCCCATGCGGCCCAAGTCTCTCTGCCGTCGACATTCGGATGCCGGGAAAAATGGAGGGTTGGCGCAGATACCAAAATGAAGAGCAGCCCCCATGGTCGACCGGCAATTGAGCCGGCGGTCTTGCTCAAAAACGCCGCCTCGCCCAGCTGATCAAGGACGACGTCCATCGCCCAGGTCTCGTTGGGGCGCGTCGCGAGCCCTAACGCCATCCCTGCGTATCCTTTTGCTGCAATTGCGGACAGAACTCACTGCAGAAGCGCGCCTGTTTTGGTCTGCACGTGGCGCCATCCCTCGTGAAGCAACACGACATGAACCCGGCGATCGCCATTGCGAAGCGAAGAGGCAGTGTTCCTTCCACGGCATCTGGCAGACTCGGCTCGCATCACGAGCGCAGATGCCGAGAGGGGCCGCATCGACAAGGCGCCCGAATGTAGATCCGGTTTCAGCGAGAAGGCTCAAGAGCCGCGGCGCTCCCGATGACAGATTGACCTGAGTTACCCACGTGCATGAGTTGGGCCAGGTATGTCGACGAAAACTGCTGCGAGACATCCAGGTAATTGTTGCGTTTGCAACAGATTGTCAGATTACTGACGGTCGCAGGTCTGTTTCCGAACAGAAGGCACCTGGTGTGCCGCGCGAACTCGAGATAGCTCGCAGTATCGAGAATGCGGTCGGTCGGCTACCGCATCGTCGCGGCAGTCCTGCTCGCCTTTGGCACGGCTCCTCACTTTCGGCTGCGGCGGCGCGACTTGTGATCATGCCCGCCCAGGGCTTTGATCAGAAGATGTTTGCTCGGACTGGAAAGACGGCCCTACCAGCCCTTCCGATGGCCTGCGAATCAAATGAACGATGGAGCGCGATAGCAAGGTGCAGAAACTTCCTGAAGAGTTCTCGGCCGTCATGCACCGTGTACTGGCAGAGCAGTACCAGACGTGCACGGGCTGCCCGGGCGGGAGACCATGTGGTGCTTCGGCCTGGCGTCCTCCCGGTCATCTCTTGATGGGCTCAATCGTGACAGCGAACGCGTCGACAGCGAGCCCAACACTGGCTGCAACTTTCAGGCGGACTCCCCTGTCCAGCGCTCATACAGCGTTGCCAGTTATCATTGCCGTGACAAAATGGCTGATGCGGGAATTGTCGACCGGACCGATGATGCAGCTTTTAGTGCGTCAGTAGACTTGCTCGTACAAGCTGCAGATCTCCCGTTGAGTTTTTCCCTCCACGAACGCCATCTCTCCCTTCTTGTGCTTTGCGTATGTCTCAGCGAACCCGACCGGAAACCACGCGGTGACCGTGGGATTCGTCAGCAAGCGATCAAGCGCTTCGGATAAAGATGTGGGCAAGCGGCAGTATCCACGTCTCGCCAAAGCCGATGGATCAAGAAGCGAGAGGTCCTCGGTGGTTGCGTCGGGTGTCGGCAGTTCGTCTTCAATGCCCTGGACACCGGCGTGTACGATGGCGGCGAGTTGCAGGTGCGGGCTCGCGGTGGCGTCGGCCGCGCGAAATTCAAAATTGAATTGAGCTGCGTTGGAAACATCACTCAGATCAGAAACGGGGCAGATGCGTACTGAAGCCTCACGGTCGCGGAAGCCGAGGTTATTGAAGGCCGCGCTCCAACGATGTGGTGTGAGCCGCAGATAGGATACGACGCTCGGCGCTGTGATCGCGACGATCGCGGGAAGGTACTTGAGAATGCCGGCAACAAACTGGCCTGCGGTCCTGGAAAGCTCATGTTTGCCGTTTGGATCCCACGTTGCCGGCCTGTCGTCATTGAGGAAGCTGAGATGGATGTGAACGCCGTTGCCCACGCCCGCCGGGTCCCTGATCGGGGTGAATGTGACGTCCTTCCCGAATGCGTTGGCAACCAGGCGAACGAGCTCGCGCAGGATCGCAGACTGATCCGCTATGGCGATCCCCCGCGACGGTCCCATGGTGACTTCATACTGCCCCGCGCCAAATTCTTTCATGAAAGTGTCCGGCTCCAGCCCTGCGGCGCGCATCGCTGCCACAAGTGCCTCGGCCAGGCGTCGCTCGATGCGGAAGCCGTTAACGCTGTAGGCCTCTCCAATGCGACCTGCATCGTTCCGGAACTGGAATTCGTGTTCGAAAGCCCCGAATAGCGTCAGGCCTGTCACCCGATCGAGGCGATCGAGAGCCCCCCTCAGGATCGAACGGGTGCAGAATTCCCACGGCCGCCCATCAGTGTGACGGATATCACCGAGCGCGAAATGCTCCGCCGGCAAATCGTCGCTCAGTTGTACGCGCACCCTTGCAGCTTCATCGGGAATGAGGACGAGATCACCAAGCGAGCCAAACGGGCTTTCCGCAATGGTGTCGAAACAGGTGATCTGGGCGTTGGTCGGCGTCCAGCCAATGCCCCGCTTTGCCCGCTTGTCGAGCTGCGAAGCGGGAAACGCCTTGCCACGAACCTTGCCGGCAAGATCCGTGCAGCATGCGATCAGCATTTCCTCAGCGATCATCTTTTTGCTCCGAAGGCTGACCCGGCGGCACCAGACGAAGTCTGTCCCAGGCCTCCAGCCGTTTTTTCGTCGTTGACCAATTCGATTCCGATACCTTGACGATCAAGGCCTCGACCAGGGTGAGTGCGCAGACGAGCGTGTCCCATGCTGTTTCAATTTCGATCGGCAGGGCAACGACATGGTCGCTATGGCGAGCGATTGGCGACATCCACTTGTCAGTGATCAGCACGATCGACGGCCGGCATTCCCTTGCGACGATGTCGGCAAGCGTCTGCAGGTCGGGCTGATAGCGGCGAAAGTCGAACAGGACGAGGACATCCTGCCTGCGGATCGCCAGCAGCTGGTCGGGCCAGTGCTCGGGATTGGGTGGAAGATGATAGACCTTCGGTCGAATCTGCTTGAGGTGCACCGACAGGAAGCGGGCGATGCTGTCACTGACGCGCCCGCCAAGCACGAAAACTGCCCGGCTGGGATCGGCAATGAGCCCAAGAATCCGGTCGAACTGCTCCTGCGGAACGCTGGCGCTCATCTCATGTAGCCGGTCGGAAGCCCGCCGGGCGTAGTCGGCCAGAAAGGCACGACGGCTGCCTGGCTTTTCAGTAGCCTTGAGCTCCAGCGGCGAGCGTCGGCTTTCGCGCAATTCTCCTATCAACTGGCGCTGAAACTCCTGATAGCCGGCAAAGCCAATCTTGGTGACGAAGCGCGTGATCGACGGCGCACTGACCCCCGTACGCTCGGCCAGCTCCTGGATGGTCTGGAGGGCGCCGAATGGATAGTCCGCAAGCACGGCATTGGAAATCTTGCGCTCGCTGGCGGTCAGATTGGCGCTTTCACGCCTTATTGTTTCACGCACGGTCATGATGGCTGCAGAAGCTGATTGGCGGAGAATGGGATGCCCCATATTCGGACACTATCGACCATGAAAATAAATAGTCAAACGAAAAAAATAATTTGACTTTGATCGATAATTTTTGCCTTTATGGCGAGACACCCCCCCGGCTACGGTGTTGTTGCCGCGGGTGTGTCCGAGTCCTTGCACATGCGCGCTCGACGTTTCGCCGGCGGCACAATCTCTCATGAAGACCAACAGATATTGTTGTTTCGCGCATCGTGCGTCCAAGTCGCCATTCAACTTCCGTGCTGCGGCGCAGTCACTTCATCAGCGGAGTGGCCTACGGCACAAACGACAGGATCACTGCCTGAGTTTGCTCAGAAGGCAGCTGACGGCGTTTGCCTAGTCCTGAGCAGGACCAGCCAGGCAGAGTAACTGGCGAACATGCTCCCGAGACAGCTTGTCTTCAATGGCAAGACCATCACAGGCGAGCGTGACGTGCACGACAAGCGGATCGCAAATAGCCGCTTTTGATTGCGCCCAGGCAAGTTGGCGGCGCCTGCTTCAAGCCGGATACAGCAAACAAATGGCCGGCTTGTCGAAATCCATCGAAAAGGACGCCCACAAAGCGGGATTTGAGTGTCGACGGGAGGCTCTTTGCATTTATCAAGATTCAGACATTGCCACACTTGGCGAGCTTAGCTCGCAAGGATCGAGATGCCAGGAGAGGGACGTACCATGGCTGATCGCGTGCCCGCCGGCCTGGACGTGCGTGATCGCTCCGCAGATGCAGCTCTCAAGCCGGGGCGCAGCACTCACCGGTTGCTTCAGCGGCCTGGTCCCGGGACGTACCCCTGTGTCAGAAATGCGGTGCTGGCGAGAGTCTCCCTTCAGGATCTCGCGCCAATGACGAAGTTCCTCGAGCCGGTCGTCCTGAACGAGCGCATGGTTTTGCAGGAGCGGAAAAAGCCTCCCGAGTATGTTTACTTCGTCGAGTCAGGGCTCGTCTCGCTGAGAATTGTCGCAGCGGGAAGCATCCTTGAAACTGCAGTGATCGGATATCAAGGGGCGGTCGGTGCCTCGTTCTTCACGGGAGGACATCTTTCGACACTTGAAGCTGTTGTTCTCCTTCCTGGAAACGGGCACAGAATTCGTGTCGAGGACTTGCGTCGAGTGATGAACGAGCGTCCTGAAATCCGGGGAAGCCTTTTTCGGTACGCTCAGGCCCTGGCCCTGCATTGCGCCCAGACAGGATTATGCGCCGTTCGGCACCGTTGCGAAGAGCGGCTTGCGACCTGGTTATGTCTGGCGAGTGACGCTGCTGGCGCTCAAGTACTTCCAGTTACCCATGAGTACCTTTCGTCTGTCCTAGGATTGCGCCGCACCACCGTAACCGAAACCCTGATCCGGTTCGAAGAACAGGGATTCATTCGCAAGATGCGCGGCATCCTGCACCTCGATGAACGCAGCGATCTCGAACAGAGGGCATGTGGCTGTTACAAGCTTGTTTCGGAGGCTTATTCTTCGTCCGCGTCCTGATCTCAGGGGAGGGGGCAGCCGACTGCAAAAGTCACTGCAGACGTTCTGCTCCAGCCTTTCGACCCTGGACGGAACTGCCTCGCGGCGGCGTCACCTGCGCGCAGCCGATTGGTGTGTGACAGTATATGCCTTCCCTGGCAGCTCCGGACATCCGACCACTTCCGGATGGTCGGGCAGCATCATTTTCGACGGCGCTAATCCGTACGCAACGCTGCATGACGACCAGCTGAGCACTTCTCACGTGTACACGCGTTTTATCTCGTTAGGCTGGAGGCGCAGCCCAGTTTCTCACCGAGCTCCAGCGGGGCACACCGAAACGTCGAGCCAAGCTTGTCGCGTCCAAATGATCTGCGGCTCATCCAGGAATCGGCACGCACCGGATGAAGAGCACTCGATGCACCGATCCGCGAGAGGGGGCAGCCACATCAATCCTCGGGCGGAGCCGCAATTGGAACAGCAAAGCCTACCTTGACGCGGTCCATGATGACCATCGTCTTGAAGCCCTTGATGTCCGGGTTCTCATAGAAGAACCGCCGGGTGAACTGCTCATACTCTTCCATGGTAGGGGCGGTGACATACAGGACAAAGTCGGCCTCGCCCGTGACGTAGAAGCCATTGACGACGTCAACAGACGACCTGATCGCCTTCTTGAACCTGTCGATGATATCCGAACGCTCCCGCTCCAGGTTGACCAGCACGAGCATCTGAATGGGCCTTCCCGCTGCCTTCGCCGAAACGATGGAGACATCGGCCTCGATGATACCTTCCGAACGGAGCCTCTTCAGTCGTCGCTGACACGCGGTCGCGGAAAGGCCTGCCATTTCGCCGATCACCTCGGATGTCAAACGATTGTTCTTCTGCACGATCTCGAGGATTCGAGCGTCTATCCGATCGTACTGCATGTCGTCTCCAGCCTTGGTGAGTTTCGTCGCAAAATGCCTGCGCGATGCAGGAAATCATCTTAGCGTCAGGCAATGCGACGCAAATGTCTCCTGCGGCGCCAGTATCCTGAATGCACAGGAAACTTCAACAAACTGTACGCTTCGGACCTTCGAATGGCTCTTGAAACCAGCCGGCACAAAAGCCCTAATTTGCCCGGTCTTGCCGCCAGCTACCTGCAGGACCTGCGCCGTCGCGATTTTCTGGCAGGAGACGCGCTGATCGATGGCCGCTGGGTTTCGAGCGACCAGAGGGACGTGGTGGTCGATCCGGCGACCGGGGAAGAGATCGCGGATGTGGCTCGTTGCTCAGCTTCGGATATGAGTCTTGCGATCGCGGCAGCTGATCGATCGTTTGCTGCGTGGCGAAGGTTGTTGCCAGCAGAGCGTGGGGCGCTCCTCAGGTCCTGGGCGTCATTGATGCTCGACCATACGGAAGAGCTCGCCGTCCTGGTGACGAGCGAGCAGGGCAAGCCACTCCGGGAGGCTCGCCAGGAAATTGCATACGGTGCTGGATTTCTCGACTGGTTCGCCGCGGAGGGCGAGCGTGCATACGGTGAGACAATTCCGAGCCACAAGGCAGGAAGCCTGCTTCAGGTGCGAATGCAGCCAATCGGCGTGGCGGCGGCGATTACTCCGTGGAATTTTCCTCTCGCAATGATTACTCGAAAGGCCGGGGCCGCCCTTGCGGCCGGTTGCCCAGCCATTGTGAAGCCCGCGCCGGAGACGCCGCTTACTGCACTTGCCGTGGCCAGGCTGGCTGAAGAGGCCCGCATCCCGCGCGGCGTGTTTCAGGTGGTGGTTGGTCATCCGGTCGAACTGTCGACGCCGCTGTTGCGCGATACGAGGATACGCGCCCTTTCATTCACCGGTTCTACCGAGGTCGGCCGCCTGCTTCTCGAGGGGGCCGCCGACACGATCAAGAAGGTCTCGCTGGAGCTGGGCGGACATGCCCCTTTCCTCATCTTTGATGACGTTGACCTCGAGAAGGCCGTCAACGGGGCGATGGCCGCGAAGTTCGCTACGTCAGGCCAGGACTGCCTCGCCGCCAACCGCATCTATGTTCAAAAAGCCATCTATCCCGCCTTCGTTGATGCTTTTGCTGCGGCGATGGCTCAACTGAAAGTCGGTCATGGTCTCGTAGCTGCAACAGACATTGGACCAATGACCAGGCTATCGGTCGCTAACAAGTGCAGGGCTCAGATCGATGATGCCGTGAAAAAGGGCGCCCGCATTCTTTGCACTCATCGAGGCGCCAGTCTGGGTCCGAACTTCGTTCCGCCGACGCTGCTGGGCGATGTCACTGAAGACATGCTCATTGCGCGTGAGGAGACGTTTGGACCAGTAGCTGCCGTACTTCCGTTCGAATCTGAAGAAGAGGTCGTCGCCCGGGCAAATGCCAACGAAATGGGGCTGGCCGGGTACATCTACACGAACGATCTGCGTCGGGCGCTTCGCCTTTCCGAGCAGATCGAGTGCGGCATGCTCGGTATCAATACGGCCTCCTTCACAGGCCCGCCGATTCCGTTTGGCGGGTGGAAGCAATCCGGCCTCGGCCGCGAGGGCTCGCGGCACGGCTTGGCGGAATACATGGAACTCAAATACGTCTGCTTCGGTGATCTGGTAGCTTAGGAGAACTGGAATGATCGACATGAAAACCATCGCCGAACAGGATCGCTCAAGTGTCCTGCATCCATTCACCCAGCTCAAGGAATTCGCCACAGGCAAGATCGGCGATCCGACGGTCGTCACGGGCGGTCGAGGCATCCGCATCGAAGATGCCGCTGGACACAGCTACATCGATGCCTTTGCCGGCCTGTACTGCGTAAACATTGGCTACGGTCGGACCGAAGTGGCTGACGCTATCGCGCGGCAGGCTCATAAGCTGGCCTACTACCACACATATGCCGCCCACACGACTGAGGAGCTGGCGAAGCTGGCTGATCGTCTCGTGCGAATGGCGCCGGGCAGGCCAGCCAAGGTGTTCTTCGGCTTGTCAGGATCGGATGCCAATGAAACCCAGGCTAAGCTCGTCTGGTACTACAACAACCTGCGTGGCAAGCCGAAGAAGAAAAAAATCATCTCTCGCGACCGCGGCTACCATGGCTGCTCAGTGGTTTCGGGCTCGATGACCGGAATGTCGTTCTACCATGATCATATGGACCTTCCCTTTCCAGGCATCCTGCATACCGGTGCACCCCACCATTATTGGGGCGCCGAGCAAGGCGAGAGCGAGGAGGCCTTCTCTCGCCGGCGTGCTGCCGAGCTCGAGCAGCTGATCCTGCGGGAGGGGCCCGAAACGGTTGGTGCCTTCATCGGCGAGCCGGTGCTGGGGACGGGCGGTATCACCCCGCCGCCGGCGACCTACTGGCGTGAAATCCAGGCCGTGCTTCGTCGTTACGACGTGTTGCTGATCGCCGATGAGGTGATTTGTGGGTTCGGGCGAACCGGGGCGGATTTCGGCAGCACGCTTTACGAAATCGAGCCTGACCTCGTGACCATCGCCAAAGGCCTGACCTCCGGCTACGTGCCGCTCTCGGCAGCGATCGTTGGTGAAAAGGTCTACGCCGTCATGGAGGAAGCCGCGGACACAGTGGGGGCATTCTCGCACGGATATACCTATTCAGGGCACCCGATTGCCGCCGCGGCCGCCAACGCGGTGCTTGATATCGTCGAAAGGGAGCAACTAAGCGATCGTGCCAGAATCGTCGGCGCGCATTTCCAGAACAGACTTAGGGAGCGGTTCGCGCAGCTCGAGAATGTCGGGGAAGTGCGAGGCGTCGGCTTGCTCGGCGCGATCGAGTTCGTTGCAGATCGCCATACGAAACGGCGATTTGATCCGCAGCTCAAGATCGGTTCCCGCATTTCAAAAGCGGCACGTGATCGCGGGCTCATTGCTCGCGCGATGCCGCATGGCGACATTCTTGGTTTTGCTCCGCCTCTCGTTGTCTCCGAAACCGAAATAGACGAGATTGTCGAACTGGCGTACGGGGCGACACGGCAGGTGCTCGATGAGCTCTCAAGGGAAGCAGCCATTGGCTGAAAGCTGTTTGACTGATCGCTGCGAGCTCTCGCGAGGCGTTTCGCCTTCAATTGGCTCGCGCTGAAGGTTGGTTGCGCGGCGGGCGCGCAGCCCAATCTCGGCGTGCTTTAAGATGATGCCGGTGCTTCTCGAGAGCAACAGGCAACCCGCTGGTCAGACCGCGCCTTTCATCTCTGATGGGAAAACGCGTCGAAGACAGGGCGTGCATAGGGATAATGAGCTTGCCTCTGCCAGCTTTGCCCAGCACCTGTCCGCATTGCGCCATTGATCACGCCATTCAGAACAGCCGCTATTCTGAAACCACGACCGTGCGGATCATGCCGCCGGCAAAGTCCACACTCGACCAGCCACTGTCGAGCTCAGGCTGACGGTCTGATCGCAAAAAAAAATGCGAATGTTCCGGCTTACGCGCGGAGTTTGGCAGCTGCGAGGGCCAGATCTTCGTGATCGAGTTATTGTTGCTCGCCGGCAGCAGCTTGGCGCAAGAATTCCATCAGGTCCTTCAATGCCGTTTGCTCCTGGGCGAACAGGTCGGTCAGATCGTCGGACGTTATCGGTGGCGTTGAGCGAAAGCTCGTGCTGATAGCCGCGTCGGTCTTGCGCCGCAGTTCCGCGAGCACCTTCACGCGTTTTTGCCATTCCTGGTGCCAGTACTGAGTACCCTTGGCATCGGGCGAGGATATTTTGGTGAGATGGTCACTGGCTACACGAGCCGGCGCCTGGCCCTTATCATCCCTCCAGCCCCTGGGCACCGTTCTGCGGAGGGTGGCCTCAGGCCCAACAACGGCAGTTGGCTCGCCGTATACGGTGTCAAATCCAAAAAGCTTATGGCTAACCCGGTCTCCCCCATCTAAAGGGACATTCGTTGTGCTCCATCGAGCGTCTCCTGTTGCTTGCCTTGCCTTAAGATACCCCCGCCTGTCAGCGCGATCAAATCCAGTAAGATACCTCAGTTGCTCGATTGTGGGGATCTACATCTGGCATGGCCTCTTTGGGCGCAGCGAAGATGAGCAATTTCAAAGTTAATCTGTCGGAGCGCCGTGGCTTATCCTAGGACGCTCGCTTCCTCCCAAGCTTTTCTTTTTTAGCTCGTGGAGCGCCGGCTTCGCCGGTGCGCTCCGCCCAGTCTTCGACAAACCGCTCACTTCCGCTCCGGCAGATTAACTTTGCGGCCGCACAGCCCCTGCGGCCCTTGGGAAAGGACCGACCATGGCTTCAACATCCCGATCCCGTCACGACATTCACCAGCGCGGGCCGCGCTCGCAGTATTTACCTTCGTGCTCGAAGACGAAGGCGCAACAGCTTAGTGCGGCCACAACGGAGTGTGGCGCGACGAATCTGAGAAAGATATCTTGAGGGCGAGCACTGCCCCACCCTGCATCGAAGCGAACAACCGGCACGCCTCTGTTTCCCTCATGCGCTGCTTATTGGCGGCAGAGCGTTTCCTGCGCAAAAGGGCAACGGGATGCTTGCGAATACGACCTGCAAGGACCGGCCGCGGGCAAATGATCGATAAAGCAGGCTGCATCAGAGTGAAGCATCTGATTACGCAGGAGCGCGTGGCGGAAACCCAATTCCGCGAGGTGCAGGATGCGGACGTTCAGCTGTCCAGGATGCCTTTCCAAGAGAGCTAAAGCCGCATCCGCTCGTCTTCGCGAGCTTTCTTGTCGATTTGGGCTCTTGCATCTTTCCTCCCGACGCGCGAACGCGCGCTCATACCACTGAAGCCCAAAGGCGCTGACCTGAGTCACCCTTCGCCCCACAACGGGGAGGTCTGTTGCCGGACGACGTTGAGCGAGGCGGCTTTCTTGCGCCCGCCAAGACAGCATCCCGAAAGAATCGTGCACGGCAGATCAGATTCGGCCGCGCGTCGTCCTTTACTCCATGCTCAGTTCGTGCCGTCCCACAACCATCCAGTGGACCTCGTCGGGACCGTCGGTCATGCGCAACTGGCGGACATCCGTGTACATTTCGGCGAGCGGAGTCCAGTTTGAAATGCCGGTTGCGCCGTGCATCTGTATCGCCTGATCGATAATTCGGGAGGCACGCTCCGGTACCATGGCCTTGATCATACTGACCCAGACACGCGCCTCCCTGTTGCCGAGCACATCCATGGCCCTCGCAGCCTTCAGGACCATGAGCCGCATGGCCTCGATTTCGCAGCGGGCCTGCGCGATGATTTGCAGATTGCCGCCGAGACGGGCAATCTTCCTGCCGAAGGCCTCGCGGGTGAGCCCGCGGCGCACCATCATGTCGAGTGCTTTCTCAGCCTTGCCGATGACGCGCATGCAGTGGTGGATGCGGCCCGGACCGAGGCGGATCTGCGAGATCTCGAAGCCGCGGCCCTCCTCAAGCAGAATATTTTCCTTCGGTACCCGGACATTGTTGAAGCGCAGGTGCATGTGGCCGCGCGGCGCGTGGTCCTGCCCGAAAACGTGCATGGGTCCGAGGATCTCGACGCCGGGCGTGTCCTTGGGCACCAGAATCTGCGAATGCTGCCTGCTGGGCGGTGCATCCTGGTTGGTCCTCGCCATCACGATCATGATCTTGCAGCGCGGATCGCCTGCGCCGGAGATGAAGTATTTCTCGCCGTTGATCACCCACTCATCACCGACAAGCCTTGCGCTTGTCGAGATGTTCCTCGCGTCCGATGAGGCCACGTCTGGCTCGGTCATGGCATAAGCCGACCGAATTTCACCGTTGAGCAGCGGCTTCAGCCATTTATCCTTCTGCTCCGGCGTGCCGACACGCTCCAGCACCTCCATGTTGCCGGTATCGGGCGCCGCGCAGTTAACGGTCTCAGGTGCAAGCAGGTCCTTGCCAAGCTCGGCGGCGATGTAGGCAAAGTCCAGATTCTTCATTCCCTCGCCAGTGTGTGCATCGGGCAGAAAGAAGTTCCACAAGCCCTCCGCCCTGGCCCTCGATTTCGCTTGTTCGATCATTTCGAGCTGGGTCCGTGTGAAGGTCCAGCGGTCGGCTGTCTCCTCGGGAAGCTTCTCGAGCTCGGCTGAAATCGGTTCCACGGTTTCCCGGATGAACTTGCGCACCCGCTCGTACAATGGCCGCACCCCCTCGGACATGCGAAGGTCGTTCAGCTCGTCGCCTGGGTTGAGGCTGTAGTTGGTGCAACGGACCGGTGCTGCGATGTTCATGATTCGGCTCCTCAAGGCGCTATCAATATTCACGGTAGCCGCCGAAACGACAGCTGAAGGCTAATCCCTTGACATTGCGGTCTGCACTGTTCTGTCCCTACAACGCCGAGTTGACGCATTGCGTTCGTTGGGAGAAAACCCTAAAGCCACCAGAGAGCGTGGGTACCCGGCCTCGTAATTTGCCCCACCTTGAACGTGCGTTTCGTGCTGCAGCCGGCAGTGGGTGTTGCACGAGCACAGGACTCCCAATGCGCGCGGTCAGGCGCCTATTGGAAAGCCGCCATCGAACGCGTGCCATTGATGGGGTTCCGCTGATATCCGCCTGCGGCAGCGGCGATTGATTACACACCAGTTCATCCGGATAGGGCGCAGCGAGCCCATCAACTATGGCGGGATCCTCTCGATCACATCTGGCGGACCAAGGGTATGAGACGGGCCAGTATCCACTCACTGTGGGAATTCTAAATCTGCTCGGAGGCTCGGAGGAACCGCAAGTGATAGCCCCGCCGATCGAAGTGAGTCGGGCTTGAGCGTTTCGCTGCACCATAGCGATAAACGGGCCTCTCCTGTTCTGCTCGTGGAGATTACCGCGCGTGAATTCCTCAGCGATACTGCCGGCCCTGGTAGGCAGGATCTTAGTTCTCATCGAAGTACTGGAATTCTGCCTGAGATCATGCGTCGCGCGCAATACATACTGACGCGGAGGGCCGCGACGCCTGTTTTCGCGGCTAACGTCGTTGCCGCTACGCTGCTCTTTGCAGCCGCGCCTGACCAGGGATAAAGCCTTGACAATAACTCCCACCAACGAGCTCAATAGCTTCAAAGTGTGCCCGTCGTGGAGGCGTTACAATATCCATGCCGCTGGCCAGCGCTGGCAAGCAAGCGGTCGCTTCTATCGAAAGCGATATCCAGCAAGGCGTACAATTATCCGGATATTGGGATCAGCCTCGCCCGGAGCCGCCTGCGCGCGAAAGGTGGCGTATTTCACTCGCGCACCTAGAAGGCGATGCCGCCTTCAAATGTTAATGGACTCAACCATCCCTTCCTTTTGGGTGCAGGATCTTCCTCTCTCGAGTAAGTCGACAGCCCTCGCAGTAGCTCTTCAGAAGGCGGGACCAGCGAGATGCCCGTGACTTGGGCAAACACGTCCATCCCATTCTTGAGCTCCAGCACGTCAAAGGAGCGGCGCGTAACACGCGATAAAAATTGCGCGCCGGCGCCACTGGTTTTGAGTGCAAGGAGTAACGTGACCTCTGCGCCGCCGAGCGGCACCGAGGCCTTGATGCGGGCCGGAAACACATTGAGTATCGAGCTCCCGCGTGGATCCTCACGCGAGATGCTAACGTCGCAGGCTGCGATGCGAAGCCGTTGCTGCGTGCCCGGTGCAAGTGGCTTGCCTGGGATCAACAGGCGTGCACCTTTAAAGACGAGGACGAGCAATCCATAGCTCTCGTCATAGCCGCTGACGACGGCATCAAGACTGACGGCGGCTTCTTGGCGTGTGGCAAGCGGCAACGCAAGGTCGCTCTGCAGGACATGCAACGGCGCGGCTGCTGTAACCATGCCGTGTTTCATCATGACTAGATGATCGGCCAGGCGTTCTATATCAGACATGTCATTGCTGACATAGATTATTGGCAGCGTGAGTCTCTCATGCAATCGCTCTAGAAATGGCAGAAGCTCGCGCCTGCCAGAGCGATCGAGCCCGGCAAGCGGCTCCTCCATCACAAGCAGTCGAGGCTGGGATAATAACGCGTTGCCAATGACGATACGCTGCCGTTCGGCGTCGGAAATAAGTGAGGGAGAACGGTCAAGCAGCGGCGCCAGATCGAGCAGTTCGAGTACCGCATCAACCTCTATCAGAGTCGGTTCGAATTTTGATGCGCCGTAAAGTAAGTTCCGCCTGACAGACAGATCGGAAAAAAGGATCGGCCGTTGAAAAATATAGCCTATGGGACGCAGATGCGGCGGGCGGAATGTGTCTTCGTCCTGCCAAACCTCCCCATCCAAGGCACAGAATCCCGTTGGCAGACGCTCGAGACCGCCAATGCAGCGCGCGACCGTTGTGTTGCCGCAACCTGAAATGGCCGTTATTCCAGCGGCCGGCACGCTGAATTCGACATCGAGCGGAGTGCCCGCGAGCGAACCTCTGAAGACGACTTCAATCAAGCCAGGCTGTGCTATTCTCATGTGCTCTATCAGTCGATCAGGTACGTGGAGGACAAGCCAAATGCGGACATCACCAGGCCGCCGGCACTCCAGCGCGCGACACCCCTGCCGAGTGAGACGCAATAAGGGGCGCATTGCAGATCGACAGTTTTTCACTGGCGAGTAAGCCGAGCTCCACTGGGGGCCCCACGCTCCGAGTACGCTTGTACTCCGGGTCAAGTAGGTTTGCAGTTGGTGAAGAACATGGATGAGGGCCTATGAACATGCTTCCAAGCTCTTGGTCATGAACGTCCGGGATGTTCCGGGCCCGTCGGAAGGTGTTCGCCCGAGGGCCTTCCATCCATTTCGAGCGTAGAAACCTGAAAGACTGATGGTGTAGAGGAAAGCCCATCGGCAGCCACGCCGCCGGCCTTCGTCTTCAAATGCGTTTAAGACCATAGTTCCTAGTCCCTTTCCGCGGAATGGCTCGGGCAAAAAGAATGCATCCAGGAATAGCAACCCGACTGACGAAAGTCCGATCGCACCTCCGACGACGTGTTGAGTTTTAGGGTCTTCCAACGCCACAACAAGGGGACGATTGTCGCCGGTGCTGGTGATAACAACATCGGGATCGTCAAGGCGTCCCTCGATTGCCTTTACGATGGAAGAAGGAACTACGTCTGTCACCACAATGTTCGGCATTGCACCTCGCCCATTGTCACCGCCTTTCTAAAAAGCGTGGCTATCCCGCATGAAAATCACGCTCATACGCTTGGTCGTCGGAAGGCGCATCATCAAAGTTGGTCAGTAAGATTGGGCAGACTACATACCTAGCCAAGCTCTGAAACTACCAAGATCAATAGTCGGCCAGTCGCGATCGCGTTTCAGATTTGGCAGCCCGGAAATGAAGAAGGATGGACAGCTCTGCTCGAAATGTCAGTTCTCGACTAAGTGTTCGCTGCTAGGGACCTGTGCACATTGAAAGGGGTCGTTCCTCCAAAGCGGGCGGAGAGAGGCAATGGAGCACCATGTCGGATTAGACGTGTCGCTGAAACTGACTTCGATCTGCATCGTCGATCAGACAGGAAAGGTCGAGCGCGAAGGAGTGGTTGCATCTGACCCGGAGGCGATCGCGGCGTTCATCAAATTGCACGCGACACACGTCGTTCGGATTGGACTCGAGACCGGCGCAACGTCGACATGGTTGTGGACCGAGCTGAATAAGATCGGCTTACCCGTTATCTGCATTGACGCCAGGCATGCGAAGGCACTTCTAAAGATGCAGATCAACAAGAGCGACCGAAATGACGCGGCTGGCATAGCGCGTATCATGCAATGTGGTTGGTACAAGGAGGTTGCGTCAAAGATCTCGACAATCATGCGACTAAAGCCCTTCTTGTCAGTCGAGCTCTGCTCGTAAAGATCAAGCGGGATATCGAAAATCAAATCAGGGTGCTCCTCAAGAATTTTGGGCTCGTCATCGGACGAGCAAAGATGAATATGTTTGCTGTGCGCGCCGCGCAGTTGGCCGAGGATCGGTCAGAGCTTTTTGCCGCGGTAGATCCATTGCTGAAGGCACGCGAGGCCGTCGAGCAATAGATTGTGGACCTTGACCGCAAGGTGCTGCGGCTGGCTCGCAATAATGCTGAGGTGCGACGGTTTATGACGGCTCCTGGCATCGGCCCGGTCACGGCCCTTTGGTTCCTTGCGACGATCGATGACCCCGCTCGCTTCAAGAGATCACGAAGCGTCGGTGCCTACGCAGGGCTAACGACCCGCCGATATGCATCCGGCGAGATTGACTGGACGGGACGAATCTCGAAATGCGGCGATAAGATGCTGCGAAGTTACCTCTACGAGGCGTCCAATGTGCTGCTCACAAGCGTAGCAAAATGGTCCGCACTCAAAGCGTGGGGCATTCGGCTTGCGAAACGAGGCGGGCTACGCAAAGCCTAGGTTGCGGTTGCCCGAAAACTTGCTGTCATTCTGCATCGGATGTGGATCGATGGTACCGAATTTAAATGGTCATCAAAGGATGCTGCTGATCAGCCTGCATAAAGGATAACGAGTTCCCGCCGAACAGCGGGAGCGAACGTCCCTGCCGGGACGCTGGCGTTGGTGAGATCGCCCCTGGCTTTGCGGTGCTCGAAAGGGCAAAGCGCGCTTCACACATTGATCCGCTAACGTCATCTTACGCCATCATGCGGAGGGCACCGCCCCTACCGCGGAGAGAACCGTGGACCCGGCAACGATGTTCAAGGAGAGCTTGACCTCACGCCCGGAATTAGAGAACAGCCAGGGTTCAGGGCCGCGGAAGAAGATGTAGCCCTGTCAATCAGCTATTGCACGTGGAGCCCAAGCAGCCGAGCGAAAAGGATTGCTGTAGTCATGGCGGAGAGAGCAAGCAAAGCCCAATACAGCAAGGCTGACAACTTTTTCCATTGGCAGAGTAGCGGTACACTGGACCATTTTGGCGAGAGCCCGGCGCTCGGCCCAAACAAAGCCTGATGCTAAGGGATAAGGCGATGCGACCTGGCGAAAAGAGAAGCAAACAGGCATACTGATACGGTCGGTGGCGAGCGCGACATCAGCTTTCATGTCTTCGGCCACATACAGATAGCAGCTCTGAGGCAGTCGAGTATCGCGTTTCAGGCTGCCTAGCGGCGATGGCGAAAGCTCCACACCGTCACCCCTCGACCTCGGTTTCGAATCGGCTCGCACTGCGGCAGCCTGGTGCGATCGCGCTAGATTACACCTCTTCGGTACTTGATCTTTCGACCGCCGCCGTGCCATCGGCTCGCCACGAACGGCTGGATCGGCAATTGCAGAATCTACGATCCGGGCGACGAACTCCCCGAACTTACGGTCGAGTGATCATGCAATATCGGGACGGTCGGATTTGCGACCTTGTTAGGGTCGCGACACGTCCGCTCGCAAATAGTCGTGACAACTCAGGCTCTCGCATTTGGCACGACCTTTGAAAAGAACATGCCATCCAGATGCTACTCGGCATCCCGCCTCAAGAAAGTCAAGTGATGGTTGATCTGAATATTGCCCGTCAGTTTTCGTCGTATCGCTTGGTAAGTCGACCAGCGCATTACTTTCTCGTCCTGGTTGGTGGCGGCGCACGATTCCGTTGTCGTGATCGGCCACTTCCGGGTCGCGGTTCGTACCCGATCCATGGCGCGATCCCGGTGATCGACTGGCCCGGTGTGCGGGTCACCCTCATTCCTCGCGCCTGACATGCACCAATGCGATGGCATGAGCGCCGGGCAGCGGCAGGCAGATATCTCGTCAGTTGGCGACGATGCACCTGACCTAAGCCTCAACATCTCGTCCGGGTTCTGGCGCACCTCGTGCGTGACGCACCATCTGATCAACACCGCGGAGGATGTGTCGCAAGTCGCAACCTTCGAATTCAAGGCCGGAAAGGGTATCGCTCGAGGCAGACCGGGCAGCAATAATTTCCATGCACAAGATAGCCGAAAAAAAGCCGGTATCGGCATCGCCGCGACGGATGAGCCACCACGTTCGTGTCGAGCTCAGCGAAACCGCAAAGCTGGCATGGCCGATGGGGCTGACCCAGATCGCCCAGATCGTCATGATGACAACGGATCTCGCGTTCATCGGGTACCTCGGTGCGGAGGGGGTTGCCGCGGCAGCGCTAGCCAGCAGAATCTATGTCCTTGCGTTCACCTTCGGGGCGGGTCTGCTGGCGCCAATTGTACCATTGGCGGCGCAGGCGTTTGGGGCAAATAATCTTGCCGTGGTACGCCGCTCAGTACGCATGGGATTGTGGGCGGCGATGATGCTGTCGTTACCGATCATGGCGTTTGCGTCGTGCGGAGAGCCAATACTGCTGGCCTTTGGCCAGGCGCCCGACACGGCGCGGCTTGCCCAGCAATATCTGTTCGGATTGGCCTGGGGCGTCACGCCGACACTGGGTTTTCTGGCTCTCCGTGGTTTCATGGGCGCGGTCAACCGGCCGGAGCCGGTCTTGTGGATCACGCTCGCGGCAATTCCCGTCAATGCTCTACTGGCTTGGTTGCTGATAAACGGAAAGCTCTGGTTCCCGCGTCTTGAGTTGTTCGGGGCCGGACTCGCGACCACCTTGGTGAACTGTATGACGTTCCTAGCCATTCTGTGGTTCGCGACAATGCGTCGTCCCTTCCGTGACTACAACCTACTTGCACATTTTTATCATTTTGATTGGCCCATCATGCGGCAACTGCTTGTGATTGGAGCTCCGATCTCAATGGCATCGTTGATGGGCACCGGGGTGTTCTCGGCAGCGGCGCTCATGGCCGGCCTGATCAGTACCAGCGCACTCGCTGCTCATCAGATCGCTTTTCAGGTGACCATGATCCTGTCCATGATTCCTTTCGGTATCAGCATGGCGGCGTCCGTGCGCGTCGGCCATGCGGTGGGCCGCCAAGACCGTTCCGGCGTCAAGTGCGCAGGTCTGGCTCCGATTCTGCTCGGTGTCGTGATCGCCGCGATACTGACGCTCGCCGTGGTCAGCGCGCGTTTTGAGATTGCCGGATTGTTCCTGGATAAATCGCAGGGCGATGCCGAGGCGACAATCGGACTGGCTGCAAAACTACTTTTGGTCGGTGCGAGCTTTTTCATCACGGATGCCGCGCAGTTCATTGCGACGGGAAGTCTGCGCGGATTGAAAGACACGCGGGTGCCGCTCCTCTTCATTGGGATTGCCGGGCTGATTGATTGCTTTTTCAGCTACCTGCTTGGTTTGAAGATGGGACTTGGCATCGTTGGTGTCTGGATCGGCCTGTCGACCGGGACCACCATCTACGCGGGACTCCTCGTGTTGCGTTTCCTAATTCTCGCAAACAGACCCCTCCTTCAGAGCCAATAATCAGATCCTGAAACAAGGCCATGTTCGGAGACACTGTTATTCAAGCGCCGGGACCGGGATTTTACGGAGCGCCTCCGCGCGCTTATGTGCAGGACACAATTGAGGATTCTGAAGCACCATCAACTACCAGTATTGGCAGGTTTGTTGTTCCCGCGGCTCATATATCTGAGTGGCCCCGTTCCGGGAAACACGTTTCGCGCAACATCAGTCTTTCCAGACGTGCACGCGTTCGGCTGCGCTATGTCCGCAGCTCGCGAAAGCCGCGGGAGCGTGCTTGTCACGAACTACCTTTTGCGGAGGCGATCTTGGGTGTAGCGATTGGCGAGCCATGTGGCATGCGGGCTTTCGAAGCCCTGGAATCGAATGTGCGCTCATACCCATTGTCGTTACCAGCTATTTTCAGCCGGGCGCGCGGATCCGTCATGCTGACGGACGATGGCAGGAAGGTCATCGACTTTCTCTCCGGTGCAGGTGCTCTGAACTACGGTCATAACAATCACCTGATCAAAGCTGCCATCACCGAGTATCTGGCGTCCGATGCAGTCGTCCACGGGCTTGACATGGCCACTCCTGCGAAGCTCGAATTTATGGAGACCTTTAATTCTGCCATACTTCGCGAACGGGGCTTGCGCTACCGTTTCCAGTTCACGGGACCAACGGGTGCCAATGCGGTCGAGGCGGCCTTAAAGCTTTCGCGCAAGATCACGGGACGTAAAAACGTGATTTCATTCACGCGTGGATATCACGGCATGAGTCTGGGGGCGATGGCCGCCACCGGCAACCGTTTTTATCGCAGGGCCAGCGGCGTGTCTTTGACCGGCGCGATCTTCATGCCCTATGATGGCTATTTTGGACCAGCCTTTAATACGGCTGACTACCTGCGCACAATGCTGCTGGACGAGAGCAGTGGTGTCGATGCTCCGGCTGCCATTCTGGTTGAGACCGTGCAGGGAGAAGGGGGAGTGAATGTGGCTGGCAAGAAATGGTTACAGTCGGTTCAGGCCATAGCGAGAGATGCTGGTGCGCTCTTCATAGTTGATGATGTCCAGATGGGGTGCGGTCGCACCGGCGAGTTTTTCAGCTTTGAGTTCGCAGGGCTTTCGCCGGATCTCGTCGTCATGTCGAAATCACTAAGCGGGTATGGCCTGCCACTATCGATGTTGTTGATCAAGGAGGAGCGCGATGCGTGGCGGCCCGGAGAACACACGGGCACGTTCCGGGGAAACAACCTTGCGCTTGTATCTGCCACCTCAGCCATCAACAATTATTGGCGCAGCGCAACATTCGCGGAGGAAGTGCAGCGTATGGGAGAATTTGTTCGGAGCCGTCTTGAGGCTATTGCATCTCCGCATGCAGGCAGCTTTTCTGTTCGAGGACGGGGCATGGCCTTTGGATTTGATTGCCAAAGGGCCGAAATAGCGGAGGCCACGATCCGAAAGGCCTTCGAGAAGGGGGTGATGCTCGAGCGATGCGGACCCACTGATCAGGTCATCAAGTTCTTGCCTGCGCTCACGATCGATCTTGAGACGCTTAACCAGGGCATTGACATATTCGAAGTGTCTTTGGCGGAAGCGCTGAGGGAGACCAGGTCAGACTTAGCCAACTAGTGAGTGTTCCTCAGGTAGTGAAGGGATTGGGGAGCATGCCACCCGCCGGAGTTGGCGTCCGCGCCGTCGATGCAACCCTCACAAAGAGGTAAAGTGCAGCAATAAGATAACTGGCGGGTTCCCTGCAAATCGCCTGCTTCTGCAAAGATGTGACAACAGCCTGTCAGAATAGTTATCAGGCTTTCGACAGTTTTGACCTTTCAGGACTTCCTATCGATCTTGGCCCTCCTCTGCCTCGACGGGAAAAGAGGTTGCGGCTCTGCAGGCTGTTCGTTGTATGCCATTTCGCGCAGCAACTTTGCCGAACTGTCTTTAATCCCCAAAACTGTTCGTCAGGCTGGAGCAATCGGGCTCCATGGCCATGTACGCGACGATCATGCAAATGAACAGACCGCGCGGGAGCGGGCGATGTCAGCGGCGGAGGCGCAGATCGGCCAGTCGGCAAAGACGATCGGCTGTGAGTCGATCCGGCTCCATGGCGGCGGCGGCATGACGATGGAGTACCGCAGGGCACTATTTCAAGCGCGTCACCATGATCGACACGCTGTTCGGCGATTCCAGCCATCACTTGCGCCGACTCGCCGCCCTGGACGGCCTCATCTTTGGGACTGACATCCCGTTCTGATGTCCCCAGTCACAAGCACACAGCGCACGGTTTCCTATCTCCACGAGGACTCATCGTGAAGTTCTTGCGCCGATGGATCGTGCAGAGGAGAAGGCGGGACCCAAAGACGTCGGTGAACAGGCTCTGATGCGCGGGTTGGATACCGCATTTCCGTTTTTTCGTCTGGGGCTGTCCCTGGTCTAGCGTCGGGCGTCGATCGGATGATCGGCCACATAATGGGTTTCAGGATTTCCCCTGCCGTGGTCCCACCTTCACCTCTGCACGATTGATGTCTGCGACTAGCCCTGATCCTGATTGCAACAAAGGGGCTGTGGGCCGGTCGAGCGCACCTCACGACTCGAGCGGTCCACAGCCCCCAACGACGTTACGCCTGTCGAGGCGGCATGAGCTCGCGATTGATTGCCCAAATGAAGGCGGATAGCTCGCGGGCAATCGCCGTGACGATTACGGTTCGCCGCTTGCCCTTCCGCTCGAGCAAGCGGAAGCGTCCGCACAATCTGGTTTGCGCTTTCCATGCAATCTCTCGCGCGCCTCTCGGCGCGGCCTCCACCTTAGGCTGCTTGTCTCGGCTCACGCGCGGCGGATATCGATAGCTCCAGGCCGCCTCCACAAGAATACGTCGCGCCCGCCCATTACCGGCTTTGGTGATGCCGCCGCGCTTGACCTTGTCGCCAGTCGAGTTTTCCGTGGGCACCAGACCCAGATAGCCCATCAGCTCGCGCGGATTTTGAAAGCGGGAGAGATCACCGATCTCGGCCAGCACCCCCACAGCCGCAATGAGATCAATCCCCCGCATCGCCTGCAGAGCCGCGACAACCTCGGCAAGCGACCACTCGGGTACCACCTCGCGGATGGCATCTTCCAAACGCTCCATCCGCTCACTTTCCTGGCGTATCCCCTCAAGTAACTCTTCGAATGCGATGCGCTGCTCGCGATGCTCGAGCTTCTGCGACATCAGCCATCTCATGTGGGCTGGTCCCCACGTTGTCTTGCCCGGATAGATGCGTCCCAGCCGCAGCATCAATGACGAGATCTGTTGACGCTTGCCCTGGAGGTCCTTCTTCACTGCCTGACGGGCGCGCGAGAGATCGCGCATAGCCTCATGGCGCTCGTCCGGCACCCACACCGCGGTGAGCTCGCCCGCGCGCAACAGCTTGGCGAGGCTTACCGCATCGCGCCGGTTCGTCTTCACTCGATCGCCGGCCTTCTTCGGAACGAGCGAGGGGGCCACCACCAGGCAGTCATGGCCGAGGCTCTTGAGCAGTCTGTAGAGGCCATATCCTGTCGGCCCTGCTTCGTAGCAAAACGTCAAATGACAGCATTTCGCTGCAAGCTTTGCCACCAGCTTTCGGGTCGCTGCCTCCGTGGCAGAAAACTCCCCGAGATATCGGACCTCGCCGCCACGGCCGCCATCGGCAATGGCTATTGCATTGCGCGATTTTGATGTATCGATTCCGACGAAGGCATCGGTATGATGATCCACGACTCGCCCTCCTAGTTTGAGGCTCTGCCTGGTCCATCCAGGCAACCCTCGTCGCAACATCGAGGGTGGAGTCGCCTCATTTTGTGGAGGGACATACAGTCTAGCATGATCGCAGGATCACGGTCATGACGGGACACAGGCCTGCAGGCAGAGAGGAGGTGGTGTTTGCGCAAAGAATGGACGGGGTGCCATCGCTTTTCCGCTCTCGCCCGGACGAGCCCCGAATTACCACCTGCGACGCGAGAAGGCGCGGAGGAATTCCTGCTCGCGGCAGCCGTAATGGATTTCAGTGCAGGCGAAACGAAGCAGAGCCTGCTCACGGACGGCTCGTTTTCAGGGGCCGGTTTAATTGCTCTCCGATTGAGAGCGAGTGGTTCTGCACTCCGTCGGCATGACGGCCCTCTGCAACACATCATTACGCCCAGCTAGCTAGCTGAGTCCTTGCGCGATGCGGCCAATGCTCTCGCGGACTCCCCCGAAGCTACTGAGTGCCGGCTTCGCCGACAGCAGAGAGAAGTTGGGCGATCCTATGACGAATACGCCCATACACCCGGACCGCTTCCATTGGTATGACTACAAATACTACTCCTTCTTCCTAGGGCCAAAATTGTCGGTGGGACGTATCTGTCCGGCCATACGGCTTCCGCGTTCAGCCAGCAACCAGGCGCATGGCGGAATGGTTGAACAGATACACGCGACGCTAAGGTGCAAGCATCCTGGAAGGCGGTGGCCTCGATACGGCGATGTGGCCAGGATCGTCGAGTACGTGCGGCCCGAGGGCATCCATCGCTACGCGGACCCGGCGGCCGTGCGGCGGAGCTGTTTGGCCACTATCAGTCAGTAGTCGATACCATCCCAGTGAAGAGCCTGCTCACCCGGACGCCTTCATCAAAATCGAAGTGACGGCGGCGTCAGCACCTTTTGCTGACCCGGGCGCCGTCTTCCTGCCGTCAATCCAGCAAGGACTTAACATGGGGGAGTTGTCACGCCCGGGAACGCAAGCCTGCTTTCCGACGGGGCCTCAACCTGCGTTGTGATGGAGCGATCGCTCGCCCGAAGCGAGGCATACAGCCGCTCGAAATCTACCGCGGCATCGCGGTCGCCGGGTGTGATGGGGATTGGTCCGATGAGGGCTTTTGCTTGCCAAGCTCTTTACAGCCGGACCATCTCGGGATCGACCCCGCCATTTACAATGTCCATGGAGGAAGCATCTCAATCGGCTATCCTTACAGCATGACCGGGGCGCGACTCGCGGGCCATGCCCTCCTCGAGGGCAAGCGCCGCGGCGCGAAGTATGTCGTGGTAGCGATTGCGTCGCAGGCGGCATGGGGGCTGCCGGCTTGTTCGAGATCGCTTGAGGCGCTCGATATGGAATTTCAAGACCTGGGCCTAGCTGGTTCGAATGCGTGCAGGACCTCCAGCGATCACTCCGAAAGGAGATAGTAGCGGGAGCATCCTCGCGATCGTATAATCAGCAGCAATGCGAGCCGCTTCTGCCACGCCAGCACCAATGTGCGCAATGTCGCCGATTCCCTCAGCTGAGTGCCTGGGTTGAAGGCGCGATGGGCTCGCGCCTCCGATGGTCGCTCGGGCAGCGGCGCGCGGGGCATAGCGTCTAACGTGTCGTATGACCGCAGTTTGGTTGACCAGAAGGGAGACAGACATTGCAAAGCACCATGATGAATGTGCCGCTCTCGCTCAACCACCTGCTGGAGCGCGCAGGAAAAATCTTTGCCGGAAACGAGATCGTCTCGCGCATGCCCGACAAGAGCCTTCGCCGCCACACGTATGGCGACTTCTACCGACGCACGCGCTCGCTCGCGTCGGCGCTGCGGGGGCTTGGTCTGGAGAAAGGTGACCGCGTCGCGACGCTGTGCTGGAACCACCATGCTCACCTGGAGTGCTACTTCGGCATCCCCGCGGCGGGCGGGGTGATGCATACGCTCAACCTGCGCCTGGCGCCCGGCGAGATTGGCTGGATCGCGGGCAACGCCAACGATCGCTTCCTGATCGTCGATGACGTCCTGCTGCCCTTGTACAAGCAGTTCGCGCACTTGCATCACTTCGAACACGTGATCGTGTTTCCATTCTCCGGCGCGCCGGTCCCGGCCGAAATGCACAACTACGATGCGCTGCTCGAGCGCGCGGATCCTGATGGTTTCGAGTACGCCGCGCACAATGAAGCCGATCCAGTCGGGATGTGCTACACGTCTGGCACGACAGGCCGCTCGAAAGGCGTCGTGTATTCCCACCGTTCGACGATCCTGCATACGCTCGTCGCGAGCCTCGGCGATTTCTGGGGGCTGCGTAGCACGGACGTTGTGTTGCCAATCACGCCGATGTTCCACGTGAACGCCTGGGGAATTCCTTACGGCGCAGTGAACCTGGGCGCGAAGCTCGTGTTCCCTGGGCCGCATTTGCACGCCGATGACCTTCTCGATCTGATGCAGCTCGAACCGCCCACGTTGGCCGTCGGTGTACCGACGATCTGGATGACGTTAATGCAGACATTCGTCGCAGCCCAGTCCGAAGCCTCACCTGACGGGGGTCGATGGAAGTTGCCGAAGGCTATGCACGCAATGACAGGCGGCGCTGCGGTGCCCGAGTCTCTGATCCGCGCTTACGACGAGCGCGGCGTAAGGTTGGATCAAGGATGGGGCATGACCGAGACTTCACCGGTTTGTACCAGATCGTATGTTCGGGCCGAATTGCGCGCCGCCGGTGCCGACGAGAAGTACCGGCGCGCTGCCATGGCCGGCGTACCCGCGCCGCTTGTGGATCTGCGACTTTGGGGAGAGGGAGGCGAGCAGCCGTGGGACGGGAAGAGCGTCGGTGAGATCCAGGTACGGGGACCCTTCATCACGGGATCCTACCATGAGCTACCCATAACCGACGACAAGTTTACCGGGGACGGCTGGCTACGCACGGGAGACGTTGCCTCGGTCGACCCGCTCGGCTTCGTGCGTATCACCGACCGGACCAAAGACCTCATCAAATCGGGAGGCGAGTGGATCAGTTCGGCGGACCTCGAGACTGCGCTAATGGAGCATCCGGCAGTCGCCGAAGCCGCGGTGATCGCGATCCCCGACGAGAAATGGAACGAGAGACCGCTAGCTTGTGTGGTGCTCAGGCCCGGCAAGCAGGTGGACACGAAGGAGTTCGATCAGTATCTGCTGGCGCGTAACATCGCGAAGTGGCAATTGCCCGATCGCTACGAGTTCATCGAAGCAGTACCGCGAGCATCCACTGGCAAGTTCTCAAAAGTGAAACTGCGGGAACGCTTCCCAGGGTGAGGGATACGCAGAGCGCTCCAAACAAATTTCTTGAGCGGACGCCCGATGGCGAAGGCTTGGATTTTCTGACTCCAGCTAAGGGGATAAGATGATCTATACTGATCTTCCCCCAACAAAGTGGACGAGTTTAAGCGGCTTTTAGCTCCATCTCGATCGGAGGGATATATCCGATGGCGGAAAGTAGGCGGGTTCGGCTGTAGAAGCCCTCGATGAAGGCGAAGATGTCGCGCCGGTCCAGTGCGGGTCCGATACTGCCGATGATGAACGAGCTCGGTTTTGAGGGGGTGGAAGAAGCTCTCCATCGGAGCATTGTCGTAGCAGTCGGCCTTGCGTCTCATCGATGCGGTCACGCTGGCGACCGCAAGGGCCACGCGATATTCGTGTGAAGCGTACTGGGCGGATTCAAGCGGTCGTCGCAACACCGACTATGTTCACTCACGGCGAGAACTCGTCAAGCGCTACTGCCGGCGTTTTCCAGCCCAGGGTCTTTCTCGGTCGAGCCTTGACGGCTGCGGCCCCCGCAGGTCCCGACAGCTCGCTTTCGGCCGCCACGACGGCGCACCGCGAGCCTCTCTTCCCGATAAAGCCGGAACAGCTTCTTGTGGTTGACCACGTAGCCCTCCCGCTGGAGCAGAACGTGCAGGCGTCGATAGCCGAACCGGCGGCGCTCCTGGGCGAGCGCCTCATGCGCTGGCGAAGGCCAGAATCGTCCGCCCGGGTCGCCTTGTATCTTACGGTCATGCGGCAGCAGCCGATGGCTTTACACGCCCGCCGTTCGCTCATCCCATAGGTATCCCCGAGATGAGCGACAGCTTTCCGCTTCCCCACGGGCGTCACCACTTCTTTCCCAGGAGGTCCTTCAATGCCGCATTGTCCAGCATCGCGTCGGCCAAAAGCCGCTTCAGCCGCGTGTTCTCATCCTCCAGCGACTTCAGCCGCTTAGCCTCAGAGCCCTCCACCCCGCCGAAACTTGGCCTTCCATTTAAAGATGCTGGCGTCGCTGACGCCATGCTTGCGGCATAGATCGGCGACCGACACGCCGGCCTCGTGCTCCTTCAAAATCCCGATGATCTGCTCTTCCGAAAAGCGGTTGCGCTTCATCCTCTGGTCCTAGTCTGGGCCAGAACGAACTTCAAACCGGATTAAGCCAAAAGGGGCAAGGTCACGCGTACTCGCATCACGCACGGCGTCCAGCCCATGTCCCACCAGTGCAGGCTCGTTCTTCATACGCGGCGCTTCGCTGTGCCCTGCAAGGTGCGGAGATGCAGCAGCATCGTGAAGCGGGTCGTGCGATCGACCAATGTGCCGATTGCCGAGCTGCCAAGGCCCAGAATGAGGTCTCCATCCCAATGTCCCGGCACGCCTCGCCATAAAGCAGCATCGTCGATGGCGTCAGCCGCGATGCCGCTTGCGGAGCTCGAGCGATGGCTCCAGGCTCGCGTCGATCGGAATCCTGCCCCCACCAGCATTCCCATGTTCGACGGGTATGCCGCCGCCGCGATCGTAGCCGGACCGGTGTCGATGAGTCTGCTCGACTGAATCTGCCCGATACTAGCGATCGATGCCGACGCCTTCAACCATGGCGGCACCCGGAGTTCGCCGCGATATCGGCCGTCGTGCTGCGCCACAACGACATCAGCAACACGCTCTCGACCGCGCTCGATCGGTTCAAGGCTATGCACTGGTGCGAAGTCAATGTCGATATCGATCCGCGCCCGTGGTGGCAGGGCTTCTATGCCGATGCGGCTCAGGCTGTCGGCGTGAGCGCCGTTGCTGGACGCCGGAACGTCAATCATGGCCTGCTGCTGCCCATCCTGCGGCACATCCCCCGCTCGGATCACCGCGAGGGGGCCGTAACGCCTACGCCGAGATCCCTGCGGCGGTTGAGGCCTTGCGCCAATATTGGATGCTATCCGCTACCCACGCACACGCTGATCACCGCGGACGTGGGAGCTCATACCGGTTACACCTGAGACAACATCTATGCTCTTCAAAAACGAGTAACATGCGTGTCATTCCGGTGAGATGCCAGCTGACCGCATTCTCATGAGCCAGAGATCGGTGGCCGCTAGCGCAAACCTGTTCCCCTGCGGCGGCATGAAGAGCAGCCAGCGGCGCGATCAACCTACAAGAAGCCAGCGACTGGCAGAATTGGCGGGTTGTGCATATTGATTTCATAGGCGAATGATCCCGTGAGAAAAGATCGTTTGCTAGCATTGAAGGCAGAAATGATTTCAGTCGCAGAAAAAAGGGAACCAAGCCTAATGCGAGTGACGCCAAGACTCTTGTTGCTGGTCCTGCTGTTCACGTTAACCGGGTATTTGTTCCCGACGTTTGCACAAACGGAGAGCCCTGTTCTGACCTCGATCCGCAAAGCGGGCAGAGTCAAGGTTGCGGTGGCCTCGCTCCCCCCATACATCGTCGTGTCGCCCAGCGGGGAGGTGATGGGGTCATCGATAGATCTGCAGAACATGGCGCTCAAAGCCATGGGGCTGCCGGCGCTTACGCCGGTGCTCGCCGCATGGGACGCCATGGTCCCTGGACTGTTAGCGCACCAGTTTGACTACCTCGGCGGTGGCCTCAACATCACCGAAGAACGCTGCAAAGTCGCGTTGCTTTCAACGCCCTATTACGCGAGTCAGGCCGGGCTTTACGTACCGCCTGGAAATCCGAAGCATCTCACGAGCCTGGCGGACGTCGCGCGTCGCCCCGATATGAAGGTCGCGGTACTACCGGGCGAATCCGCCTACAACAACTACGCAAAGGAGCAGGGGGTTAAAGCCAGCCAAATGATGACAGTACCAGACAATCAGGCTGGCGTTGCGGCAGTCATCGGCGCTCGGGTGGACGCGTTTGTCGTTGGTCAATTCAGCATCCCTGATCCGGAGCAGAAAGGTGTCGCGGTGATCGTCGATAAACAGTCGCCTGTATTTGGGTCGGGTCTCGCGTTTCGCAAGGAAGACGGCGCTTTCCGCGATTCATTCAATGCTCAGCTCAACATGTTGATCAGGAACGGAACGCTGCAGAAGCTCTATGAGAGGTACGGTATTACGAACGGAAATACGATGGCCCAGTTGCTTGCTAAATTCAGCAAGGCTGGTGACGTCGTGCCAAGCTGCAAGTAAGGAGCAGCCACTTGAGGGCCGTTGCAGAGTACTGGCTTGCATTGACGCTCGGCTTTTGGGTCACCGCGTGGGTATCGGTGTGCATTTTCCTCGGTGCCGCACTCGGCGCGGTGGTCCTCGGCGCGCTGAGGCTCTCCAAGACCCCGGCGATACGAATTGCATCGATGCTCTTCGTCGAACTCATTCGCGCTCCGTCGGCTCTGGTGCTGCTGTTCTGGGTGTTCTATGCGCTGCCGCTGCTGCCGGGGATGCCGCGTTTGCCTCCCCTCACGGCGGCGATTCTCGTGCTGGCGTTCGATGGAGCCGCGTACGGCGCCGAAATCGTCCGCGCTGGTATTGAAGCCGTACCTCGCGGGCAAACGGATGCCTGCCATGCTCTCGGGCTGAGCAAACTGCAGAGTTTCATGAAGGTGATCCTGCCGCTAGCGCTCTCGCAGATTGTGCCAGCTTTCGGCAGCCTGACGAGGAGCATGATCAAATGGACCGCGATCGTGAGCTTCATCGGTGTGCAGGATCTGCTCTACGTTGCGAACTACATTCGTGGGCAGACGTACGATACGGTCATCGTCTTTGGTCTCCTTGCCGCCCTTTACTGGATCCTGACCGTCCTTTGCGGCGCTGCGTTTAGCGCGCTTGAGCAGGTTCTGCCACTAAACCGTGTGGCGCGAGCTGAGCGCCTATCGGTGCAGGCCGCTGCTGAAGCGGATGCCGCTGCAGGAACCGTCCAATGACGTGGGACTGGGGCTTTGTCCTGAAGATCCTGCCGAGCCTCTTGGAAGGAGTCTGTTACACCGTTCTGGTGACGCTCGCGAGCTCGGCGATTGCACTCACTGTTGGCTTGCTGCTTGCGATCCTGGAGAGTGTAAGTATCAGGCTCACGCGCAGTTTCGTGCGTTTTTGGCTCGAACTCTTCCGGGGAGTGCCCAGCCTCGTGATACTGTATTTCGTGTTCTATGCCCTACCGCAGGTGGGAATTACTCTTCCGGCAATACCCATTGGGATCGGCGTACTAGGCATCGTCTACTCCGCGTATTGCTCAGAGGTATACCGAGGCAGCCTGATCACGATCTCGTCCGAACTGCGCGATGCATGTGTGGCGCTCCATTTAAGCCCCTATACTAGATGGCAATGTGTGCTCGTTCCGTTGATGGTCAAGCGCTCCGTCCCAGCCCTTCTCAATTACGTGCTGGGCATGTTTCGGGAAACGGCGGTGCTTTTTGCGATCGGGGTACCGGTGCTTATGGGCCAGGCTAACGTGGTCGGCTATGAGAGCTTCCGCTACCTCGAGCCCTTCACCCTAGCAGGTCTCATCTATTTAGGCATGAATATGCCGTTCCTTTATCTCCTTTCCCGATTCAAGGACATGCAGGTCTAGCAGCATGGGATTTGATCATGCAGAACTCTTCACGCGGAGGACCGCCGGAGTTTTGGACGGAATAGAAGCAGATCCATCCGCATCCAAACCGCAGCAGGCGATGTGGGCTATCGAATTCGAACAGGTCTCTAAATCTTTCGGCGCTCATCGCGTGCTGGCCGATCTCGACCTGCAAGTACACTCCGGGGAGAAAGTCACGCTGATCGGCCCGAGCGGTTCAGGAAAGACGACGGTGCTGCGTCTGGCGATGACTCTTGAGAAGCCCTCCAGTGGCGACATTAGAATTTTCGGCGAGAGCATTCTCTTCGATACGGCCGGTAAGCCGCTCTTGAGCGCCCAGGAGGCGCGAATCCGCCGCCGGTGCGGCATGGTGTTCCAGCAATTCAATTTGTTTCCGCATCTGACCGTGATGCAGAACCTGATCTTGGCGCCAATGACCGTATTGAAGAATTCCAGAGAGCATGCTGAGAAGAGTGCGGTAGAATACCTCCGTATGGTGGGTCTAGACAGCAAAGTGCATGCGTATCCCGCCCAGCTTTCTGGGGGACAGCAACAACGCATCGCGATCGCGCGAGCGCTGATCTTGAAACCTGAGATACTCCTGCTCGACGAGATCACCTCGGCGCTGGACCCTGAACTCGCCAGAGAAGTTCTCGATGTGGTTCGCAATATAGCGCACGAGAGCAAAGTGACGCTGCTGATCGTCACACATGAGATTCGCTTCGCGCGCGAGATCTCCGATCGCATTGCTGTCTTCGACGCGGGCCGCATTATCGAGCAGGGTCCGCCCGATAAGATCTTCTCCAATCCCGAATCCGAGCGCACGCGAGAGTTTCTACAGTCCGTGTTGAACCACTGATCATTGGCTATGTGCGTACATCACTTGAATGACGCGAAAGCGAAATGAAACCTATCGTTTTTGACGGAGGCGCGGACATGGGCTTTGGCTTGGAGTTCGTGCGACAGCCCCGCTCGGGAGCGGTCATGTATACGGCCTCGAGGAGCGGCCATTGACCGCGGACCCTGATGGAGACCGTGGACCTAATTCCAATCATTGCGGCGCGCTGTGACGCGCCATGACGTGTCGGAGTGTTTCGATCCCGGTTTCCTGACTATTGCCATGACACCATTTATTGCGCTTCCGATTGAAGCGGCAGCGCGAGCACGGCGGCTGTCCCCCCAGTTAAGCAGCAGCCGCCGTGCTCTCGCGCTCTCGATATGCTTCACTCTTCCAGCATGGCCCAAATGATGCGCGCCGTCTTGGCGGCGAGCGCGGCCATCACGACCTTATAGAGGCGGCGCGCCAGCAGCGCGCGCGGCCATGGATCGCTGACGCCGCGGTTCCGCTGATGCCGCAGATAGGCGCTGGCTCCATTGATCAGCAGCGTCCGCAGCATGCGGTCGCCCTGCTTCGAGATCCGCGCTGGACGGTGCTTGCTGCCGCCGTGATCTTTGCCAATGAGGCCGATCCAGGCAGCAAAATCCTGGCCTGAGCGGAACAGCTTCAGGTCTGCCATCTTGGCCAGAGCCGTGCTGGTGATCATCGGGCCGACACAGGGCACTTCCATCAGCCGGCGCGCATCGCGATCGACGCCGGCGGCCTTCGATCTGCCGCTCGAGCCAGCGCTCGTCCTGATCGAGCGCCAGCCAGTGCTTGGCCAGAGCCAGCAGCGCACCGCGCATGGGTTCGGGACGTCGCCGTTCTCCACCTCGAGCTTAGCCATCAGCTCGTTCAGTCCCTTAACACCCTAAGCCGCCACGATGCCGATCTTGCTCAAAGCACCCATAGCGCGTTTGGCGATCATGGTGCGTTGCTTGACCAGCAACGCACGCATGAACAGTCAGCGTCGCCTGCTGCTCGGCACTCTTCACCGCAACAAACCGCATCGTCGGGCGTCCGAGCGCTTCGCAAATCGCCTCCGCGTCCCGGCTGTCGTTCTTGTTGCGCTTGACATAGGGCTTCATGTAGCTCGGCGGAATCAGCCTCACCTGATGCCCGTACCGGGCCGATCACCCGAGCCCAATGATGAGCGCTGCCGCACGCCTCCATGCCAACCGTGCAGGGCGGAAGCGCGGAGACAAACGTCTCCACATCTTTGCGCCGGAGCTGGCGGCGCACCACAACCCGTCTCGACGCATCAAAATCCAAAGCAATCCTGCTAATCTTCCTCATGGAGGGTTCCCTTGTCTGGTTCGGGTCAACATCGCCAGTCTGCCACACCGATGCCGTCGGGGGCCGTCCACCCCATCATTGCGGCTTCGCGGCACCCGATCGGATACAGTGCAGATGCCTGACTGCGCGCAGAGCTGGCCCAAACCGTGGAGAACGAGAAAGGCATGCGTGCTCGAGCCTACGTTTTGGGAGCGCGTCAGATCGACTCGGAGATCGAGAACGCAAGTTGCCGCTCAAGCGTGCAGACGCGTAGGTATCCAAATTACCAAAGCTCGTAGACCACGTTCCGTGCCATTGCAGCGCTGCAACTAGAGCGGAAGCGCTGTTTCCTTTCTTTCCTCCGAATCGAGGATCGCATTGTTGAAATGTCTCGTTTGGGCCTTACATCGAGGTTGGGCGTAGACCTGAGAGGCTCTAACCGCGGCCGGATAGAAGGCTCGGTAGCAGGTCAGAAGCACTGCGATTAGCCTGTGTAGCTGTGAGCGGCCCCGAGGGTAATGCAACAAGTTACTCGAAATCCATCGAATCGTCCTTCAATATTGCCGTCTTAAGGCGGAGCGGCCAACCCACCAGGAGCTGTAGGTGTGCAAAGAATGCGAACATGATAGGCGGCAGTGAACAGGGGCCGATCTCGAATTAGAGACGATTTCTCGCTCAACGTTCCGAGCGCGTCCGCGCGCAGAGAGTTAAGAAATGAACGAAACGTTCTTAGAATCTAGGGCAGCGGCTCCACTGCCTAACATTTCAGCTCTTCGAAGCTTAGCACGTGAACTCGATATTGAGGCAGTTGTAGCGACGAGCCCTGGAAATTTCATCTACGTGAGCTGCGTCTGCCTAATGTCAGTCTTGAGGCTAAGGCGTCAGGCTTTCGTTATCCTACCTGCAGCGGGAGATCCCGTCGTCTTGGTCGCTACAACTGAGCGAAAGCAGATAGTTGAGGAGAGCTGGATCAAAAACGTTCGTACCTATACCGAGTTTATGAATGACCCAGCAGACGCGCTCGCAGACGTGCTCATAGATATCGCGAAGAATAACGGCACGATTGGTATAGATCTCAACTATCTGCCGGCGGGGACGCTCGCGCGTCTCGCGAGCAGGCTGCGCGATATCAAGTTCGTTGATACAAGCAAGGACATTGCCTCAATTCGCGCAGTCAAGTTACCGCGTGAAATCGAACTACTCGAGAAGATCACTAAGCAGACGCATAGAGCGGTGCTTGATGCTATGATCGCTAGTAAGCCAGGTGATACTGAGCGGGTCATGGCGAGTCGAATCACCGACGGCATTCTCAAAGGAGCTGATGAATTAACCTTCTTGTTTTTTGCAAGTGGCCCTCGCACCTCCTACAATCATCCGTACGCTACTGATCGGATGCCCATGAAGGGTGAGATCATTCGATTCGACGTCGGCGGAAAGTACGGTGCGTGGGGGAGCGACTTCGCACGGACTTATTCAACGGGTGAGCCCACGCCGCTGCAGCGCGAAACATACCGAAAACTGTGGGATCTACACACGTCGGTCATCAACAGGATACGTCCGGGCATGGCGGCGGAGGACCCCTATTTCTTCTGCAGGGAGCAGGCCGGGAAACTCGGGCTAAACTTCAATATGGTGTGGGTCGGTCATAGCTTCGGTATTGAAAATCATGAGCTCCCGATGATTCGGCCCGGCGAAAAGACAAAGCTGGAAGCGGGTATGGTTTTCAACATCGAACCGATGGTTACGGATTCCGATGGTGCAATGTATCACCTTGAAGACCTGTTCGTCATAACCGAGCAAGGCCCGCGCTTGCTGACTCTGGGATTTGCTCCTCGCGAGATTCCGATCATTGGCGAATCGATTGAAATGTGACGGAACGGGAGTCCTTGCTGGGGAGGGCTCGGACCGCTCCCGTGACGAGCATGCATTGCCGTCGCCCTCGCCACCTGGCCGGTCATAGATCGACCAGTGTCTGACGTCGCGGAGTTTTGCGGATCCGCTGCCAATGGATGAAGGAGCAATTACAGGCCATGTCTGGCTGGGACTACATCATTGTGGGCGGTGGCTCGGCTGGCTGCGTGCTCGCCAGTCGCCTAAGCGAGGAGACAAACGTCAAGATCTTGCTGCTCGAGGCGGGACCGCCCGATAAGTCAATTTGGATCGACATCCCCGCAGGCTACACCAAGCTCCTGAACCACAAGAAGTTCAACTGGAATTACGAGATGGAGGCGGACGACAGTGTCGCTGGTCGGCGCCTGCCGAACCCGAGCGGTCGCGTGCTTGGCGGCAGCAGCTCGATCAATGGTATGCTTTATGTGCGCGGTCAGCCGCTCGATTACAACACCTGGAGCCAGCTTGGCAATCGCGGCTGGTGCTACGAGGACGTGCTGCCCTATTTCAAGAAGTCGGAGCACTACGAGGGGGCGGGTGACGAGTCGCGCGGCAAAGGGGGACTCCTCAATGTGCGTGACATCGACGAGCGCCATGTGCTTTGCGATGCCTTCATCGATGCGGCCGAAGCCACCGGCTTTCCGCGGAACAAGGATTACAATAACGGACGGCCGGACGGCTTCGGCTACTATCAGGTGACAACCAAGAACAGTAAGCGCTGGTCAGCCGTTCGTGCCTTCCTGGATCCGGCGCGCAGCCGACCCAACCTGCGCATCGAGACCGATGCGTTTGTGGACCAGGTCTTGCTCGAGGGGCGGCGTGCGGTCGGCGTCGCCTATACAGTGCACGGAGAGAAGCGCAAGGCGCGCTGCGGCCGCGAGGTTATCGTCTCGTGCGGCGCACTCCAGTCGCCGGGCTTGCTGGAACGTTCCGGCATTGGCCAGCCTGGGCTCCTCAAGAGGCTCGGCATCGAGGTCCGTCACGAACTCAGCGGGGTTGGCGAAAACTTTGGCAATCACTTCGCACACGGCCTGATCTGGCGCGTCAACGAGCCGATCACGTTCAACGATCAGGCACGGGGCCTGCGGCTTCTGCGCGAGATCGCGCGATACTATGTCAGGGGCACCGGCTTGCTCACGCGGACAGCGGGCCCAGTCTTCGGTTTCGTACGCACGCTCCAGAACCTCGAGGCACCCGACCTGCAGTTTTTTATGGGCCCTGGAAGTTACGACCCGGCACGGCCTGGGCGCCTTGACAGGCAGCCCGGCATGACGGTCTCGATGTACCGGTGCCGCCCCGATTCGCGCGGCTCAATCCATATCAAGTCACCGGCGTCCGGCAGCGAGCCAGCTATCCGGCCAAATTTCCTTTCGACGCAGACCGACCGCGATAGTGCAGTAGCCGGGATGCAGATCGCGCGCAAGATTATGCAGCACCCAGCCATTGCTAAACACATGGCCTTTGAAATCCGGCCGGGCGACAAGGTACAAAGCTATGATGAATGGCTCGACTACGCGCGCCGCGCCGGGGTAGGATTCTACCACTTTGTTGGCACTTGCAAGATGGGCCACGACCCCATGGCAGTGGTCGACGACAGGCTGACCGTGCATGGCCTTGCTGGCCTGCGCGTGATCGATGCCTCGATCATGCCGACGGTGCCATCAGGCAACACCTATGCGCCCACGATCATGGTGGCTGAGAAGGGCGCCGACATCATCAAGGAAGATGCCAACGAATGCCTGAAGCAGACCTCCCCTGGGCGCGCGCTATCCACTGGGGTCTAGCACTACTTGGCAGATTGTGTTTTCGCCGCTGTTTTTCACGGATTTGCCTTCGGCAATATGGGCAATGCTGAGACGGCGGCCGAAGGATGAGATCAACGATGGCGTGACGTACGGCTGGCATGGTTGGCTGAGGCGGAGGCCCGTAGATTCTTTTTTTTCCGCCCCGCGTATGCGAGGCGACGATGTTGCAGGAAGGCGTAGGCAATCATTGTCATCAGGGCGTGGCGATGAAGACCTTGCCATGATCGCCCTTCGAAGTGATCAAGTCCAAGTTCCTCCTTCAACTGCTGATGCGCCTGCTCACAAATCTACCGTGCCTTGATGGTGGCGGCCAGCGTGCGCAGATCCGTCGCCGCCGGAAGATTGGCCAGATAGTATTTCTTCTCCCCGGACGCACGTTGCTCGCCAATGAGCCAGGCTTCGTCGCCTGGGAGATGCTGCTGACCTTTATCCCATATCCGCTGCGGAGGGCCGTCGGCGGTCCGGACACGGACCGCAGCAAATTGGGCTTTAAGCCGACCTTTCGTCCCGCTACGCCAACTCACGGTTTTCCATTTGGCGCCGGCCAGCATTTGCTCGGCCGCAATTGATAAGATATCGGGCACGTGGTGCTTTCGTGGTTTGCCGCGGGCTTTGGTAATCGGCCAAATGAGCTTCACATCGACCGGATACACTTTCAGGTGCCGCGGGATGCCGACAGCCCAGACCAGCCCGCGCTCTGTTAGCCCTTGTCGAAACGGTGCGCTGAGGCCGTATCCTGCATCCGCCAGCACATATCCAAAGCGCACGTTGGCTGCTATCGCGCGGTCAATCTCGGCCAAAGCAATCTCCGGCTTGGACCGTGGCGTTCGATGTTCGACTGGCACGCGAGCGCGCTTCAAACGAGATTCGTCGCTTATCCAACTGTCAGGCAGAAAGAGACGTAACGCGACCATCACGGGTACTTCGCCGCTCGCAAGCGTCAAAGACACCAGTGTTTGGCAATTTGCCGTTTTACCGAGAGCCGAGGCGTATTGAGCCGCAACACCGACCGAGCGCTCACCCTTCTTGGGAAGTGAGGTGTCATCAATAACCAGCACCGCATCCCTGCCGCCGACAAGTCGGTCCGCCTGGTTGAGCAACTCTGTCTCCAGCGGCGTCGCGTCCCAGACACCGTCCGCAATGAAATGGTGCAACTGGTCGTAGGTGCTGGTGGCAAGGCGTTCCGCCATCGGCTGAACGCTCTTACGATCGCCGGGACCGATCAATCCCGCAACATACAGAGGACACATCCGCTGCCGGGTTTTATGACCCAGTCGGTCCAAGAACGGCATCAGCCAGCGTTCGAGTTCGTCTTCCCATCCCGGCATGGTCAGCCCTCCAAGAGCCGACCACCCATGAATCATTGTCAAGCGACGTCCGGATTTAACCCCGTAGCGACGTGAAGAAGTGACCCCCTTGTTGTTTTGGTGGATGTGGCAAGCCGCTCGCGGAGCGCGCCCCCATAGCGCCGTAGCGAGCGAGCGGCTTGCTTCACGGCTTTTTCTCCGATTTAGCTTCTGGCGCGGCGGCCTTCTGCAAAAGCCCGCTACGACGCTTTTCTTTCAAGCGGTAGCTGTCGCCGCGGATTGTGATCACGTGACTGTGGTGTAACAGGCGATCAAGGATCGCGGTGGCGACCACAGGGTCGCCGAAGACTGAGCCCCACTCGCCGACGCTGCGGTTGCTGGTGAGCAGGATCGCGCCTCTCTCGTAACGGCGGCTGACGAGCTGGAAGAAGAGATGTGCGGCATTGGGCTCAAAGGGCAGATAGCCGAGTTCGTCGATGATCAGGAGCTTTGGCTTGGCAAATTGCGCGAGCCGCTCGTCAAGCCTGCCTTCGCTGTGTCCTTTGGCGAGTTGCGCAACGACCGTCGTGGCTGCGACGAACTGCACGGAATGCCCAGCCAGGATCGCTTCACGCCCCAGCGCGACCGCCAGGTGCGTCTTGCCAACGCCAGGCGGCCCAAGCAGCAGAGGCGCCGTTGCACTTGCGACAGAGCTGCACTTCCTGCATCAGATTGTGGAACGCCCTCGCGTTCTCCGGCGCGATGTGGTATTCGATCTCCACTACCAAGGCCCCGCTACACCCCGTCAGCGCCAGTCGCACCTCGGGATCGGCCAGCACCTCGGCGTCCTCGCCGCGGGCGTCGGTCCGTGGCATGGGCAACCAGAGCCCTAATACCGACGAGAAGAGCGCCAAGGCGGCCGAGGTCAAAAGCGCCGTTTCGACACCAGCGGCATCGGTCAGATGACCCCAGCCCCAGCTTCCAATGGCAATCCCGCCTAATCCCGCAGCTTGGTACGCCGCGAACGAGCGCCCTGCCACCCAGCGCGGCGCCGATAGCTGCACGGCAATGCTGCACAGCGTCCACGCCATCATGCATGCGGCCCCCCGCCATGACCAGCGCGGCCGCGGTCAACAGCGCTGCATGACTTAGCGCGACCCCAGCAATTGCCCCGCTCGTCACAGCGCGCAGGCGCGCGTTGCGGCCTCGCCGGTCAAGCGTTTTCTCACGCCGGTGGTCTTGATCGCGCCGATCACCGCGCCCATACCAAAGGCGGCAAGCATGATCCCATAGGTCTGGGCGCCGCAATGAAGGAGATCGCGAGCGACCAGCGGCATCAGCGCGATGATCGCGCCACCGACGCCGCCGATCATCATGGCACGGGTCAGCACGATCTTAATTGATGGCGAATTGGTGATATAGCGTACGCCGGAGACCATCGCGCGGCCGAGCGTTTCAGGAGGCAGGCGCGATGGTTTAACCGTTTAACCATTCGTCTCCAAAGGAACAGCGTGACAATCAGCGGCAGAAAGAGCAGCGCGTTTAGTACGAATGCAGCCACTGCGCCGGCGGTCGCGACAATGAGGCCGCCAACGGCCGGGCCCACGCTGCGGGCGATATTGTAGCTGATCCCGTTCAGTGCGACCGCCCCGGGCAGCGTTTCCGACGATACCTGCTCGCTCACCGATGATTGCCAGGCTGGTCCCAACAGCGCCATGCCGCTGCCGACGAAGCAAAGCAGAAGCAACAGGTTTGGCGTGATCAGGCCGAGCCAGGCGAGCGTTGTCGCGCAGTCGCGCCGGCGAGCGCGATGAAGAGCGCGATCAGCGCCACCACACGCCGGTCATACATGTCGGCAATTGCACCGGCCGGCATCGAGATCAGCATTACCGGCAGCATCAGTGCGGTCTGCACCAGCGCGACGTTGTCGGCCGACGACGTCATCTGGGTCATCGTCCAAGCCGCGCCGACGCCCTGAACCAGCATGCCGAGATTCGATAGCAGGCTTGCGAGCCAGACGCCTCGGAAGGTCGGAAGGCGAAGCGGTGCGATGATGCCATCGGTGGTTTGGGGGTTGCGCGAATTGGCATGAACGCCCGCCGAATTTGGTTTCCTCAGTTCTGGGTGGTATCAGTGAGGCGTGGGGAGCTCTAGACGGCAGCAAGGTCGTTTGACGACTTCTCCAACTCAGTAAGCAGGCTGCGCGCGCCCATCGATCCATATAATCATTGCCATCGATGTCTTGTTCAGCCGTTACCATCGCGCTTCCTCAAGCCGAAACGCTGTGAACTGAGCTGATTCGAATAGTCAGACGAGATACTCATGACCATGTCGGCAGTGACTCGTGCTGTAACGGCAGCTAACGTCAGTCCTAAGTGTCCGTGACCACAGGACACGAAAATAGAACGATGTCCCGGGATCCGCTCGACGATCGGCAGGGAGTCAGGCGAAGTCGGACGCTCTCCAGTCCATGGCTCGAACCCGGGCCGTGGTCTAAGCATGGGAAGCAGTCTACGCAAACGTTTAAGGCCATATAACAGCAGCTTGGGCCGCGCTCGCAAACCTGGCGAACCAAAGTGGCTGATGCCAGCAATTCGGAGCCCACGTTGACTAGGTGTAAGGACCACACCTAGGCTCGGTAGCGCAGTTGGCCGTCTAATGAATCCAGGCTCGATGTCCAGCTCTAGGTGGTACCCCCGTTCGGCAGCAATCGGAATGTGATGACCGCACCCCACTAGAAGTTGGTTCGTGTGCACGCCGGTTGCGAGAACCACGGCCCGCGGCGAGTAATGCTCGCGAGTACCTCTGACAGCGACCTCTCCATTTCCTTTGCTTTCCAGACTCTGAATTCGATTGTACCGCAGGAGGCCACCACGTTGCACGAATACGTCCGCGAGGCTGGTCACGAATGCTGCTGGATCTGTGACGTGAGCGGCGCCTTCGAAGAACGTAGCACCGGCCATCAGGCGATCCATGGCAGGCTCAAGCTCGACCAGATCCGGGCCAGACACCATTCGGACAGCCCCGCCCAGCGACGTGCGAATTGAGTTGAGGCGGGTTGCTTCGCCAAGTTCGGAAGGAGTAAGATGGACGGCCAAGTAGCCGCATCTGTTGATGGGCGGTAGGTCGATGCCTAGCAACTGCTCGTATGAGTGAAGTGCGTCTCTGCAAAGTTCATGAAGCAGGCTCGTGTCACGCCGAACAATGTCTGGTCGGGTAGCCCTGGCGTATTGAATGGCCCACGGTAAGAGCCGCGGGGCTGAGGTCCAATTGAGGGCTGCAGGTGAACTCGGCTTCAAAAACGTCGCCGGAAGGTTGGCCATACGGTAGTGGGCGCTGAAAGGAAATGCGCTTGACGCGATCACGCCTGCATTGCCAAAACTACATCCCGTCGCGACAGACTGCTGGTCCACCAGTATGACTTTTAGCCGGCGCTGTTGAAGCGCCAAGGCTGCCGTCACCCCAACGACTCCGCCGCCCACGACAAGGACGTCGATTGTCTTCACGTTCAAAAACGCCGAAAAAGTTGCTGCCATTGACAACGTTTGATTGAGGCGCGCTCCCATAAGCCGTCAGACAGGCCCTGCGGTTTGCGCTCCATGAAGTCTCTCAGGATCCCGCAATCGAGCCCATCGGACTCGACATCTTCCTTGGCGAATATGCGAAAGCGAAGCGGAAACGCGACGTCAAAAGCTCTCAGATGCAGCTGTACGGCACATTTCTGGAAAATCGCGCCGAGGTTCCGCTCACCAGAGGCGACGTTAGTCAGATCGCGGCGAATTTCAGTTCGACGCCACTCCTTGGAGTTACCATCGCAGCGACAACGTTGAGTGACGTGGTCTCCCGCATCCGCTTGATCCGATAGCGTCAAAAACTCTCGGTGGCTGCCAGGTCGACATTGCCCAGTGCGACTACCCGTCCATAGTTCTGAATTAGCTCGCAAACTGCAGAGCCGACGGCAACGAAAATGCATAGTTTGCGTACTTGTGTTGGTTCCATGCACTTCCCGAACTTCTTCGAAAAGTCATTGGATAATCTAGTCCAAATGTGATGTATTGCAATACGATATTATGGCGCATGCAAGGTGAGTGTTTCAGGACGCGATCGAATAGCAATTTCTGCTTCTCAACCGGATCAGGCATGTCTTGGTCTGGTGCGTTGTCGAGTTGGAGCGACCGTGGCTCTGTGTGTTCGTCATAGCGACCGGGATGTTAGGTGCGCCGTGGCGTCGATTTGAGTTGTGTAAACAGAAAGGGTAATTATGATCACGGTTGGCGTTATTGTACTCCCAGAAAGATCTTTCCGTCGTCCGGCGGGAGATGCAGGTAGCGTTGATTCCTATCCTTGCCGGACCATCTTACACGTTGCTCAAGGTCTAACCCCTAGCGATGTGGTGCTGCCCGCGCCAAATCCGGCCCTGCTGGCTCCCTATTTAAAGGGGGCTCTTGAACTGCAAGAACAAGGCGCAAACGTTGTTACGACTACGTGCGGATTCCTGATTCCTCTGCAAAGGGCGATTGCGGAACAGCTGCGGATCCCATTTGTAGCTTCGTCTCTTTTACAAATTCCGCTTGTGTATCGTCTGGTGCGAGGCCGCGTAGGCGTCATTACCGCAAACGATGAAGCGCTCACAAAGACCTATCTTCAGTTGGCAGATGTTTCCAATGATGTCCCCATAGCGGTGCTTGGATTGCAAAATCACAAGGAGTTCGCGGATCCTTACTTGAATGGCGTTGGCCGACTAGATATGGAACGGATTGGAGCGAGTGTGGCGCGTGCCTCGCAGCAGTTGTTACAGCGCTTTCCCGATATCAAGGCGTTTGTCTGCGAGTGTCACAACTTGCCGCCGTTTGGGCCGGCAATTCAGCGAAGGACGGGTAAACCCGTGTTTGACATTCTAAGTCTCGTTAGCTTTGCGCTGCACGGAGTTAACAAGCCGGTTTTCGCGCCAGTGTAGCCTGCAATGTCGCTAGTAAGAGATCCGGGGCAAGGGCTAGAGTTGACTTTCCGTAGCGGCACTGCAATTTTGCGCCAATGTCCGCGCGTAGAGTTTTGAAACGAACTACAAGGGCAGCGCCCAAGGCGAAGGTCCAGCGGGCAGTGGATGCCCGCGACCATTCGCTGTTTGTGAACTCAATTGAGAAAGCGATTACGGTGCTCAATTCGTTCAGCCGCGAACGACCGCTACTGACGCACGCGGCAATCACGAAGCTGACGGGGTTGGACAAAAGTGCAGCCCAGCGTTTTCTCTACACTCTTCATCAGCTCGGCCTACTGCGAAAGCATGAAGATACCAAGCAATATTCGTTATCACCTCGGCTACTCGAGTTCGCCTATGCTTATACTTACAGTGATGGGTTGATCGAGCGTGCGCAGCCCTTTCTAGTTGAGGCGCATGAGAAGACAGGGGAAACCGTCAATCTAAACGTGCTGGAGGGTACCGACGTGCTACTGGTCTCACGAATACCTAGTCAGCAGCTAGTTACAATGAACATTCAGGTCGGGTTTCGTATGCCTGCTCTTTATAGTGCCGCGGGTAGGGCGATTGTCGCCCGCCTTCCAGCAAAGCAGCGAGATCATGTGATCGGAACCACAAAGTACCAGAAATATACGGATGAGGCAATCAGTAGTCCGAAGGAAATGCGCGGGCTCATAGAAAAAGTCGCTAAAGAAGGATACGTCCTGTCGCAATCACAATTTTTTAAGGGCGATATTTCCGTGGGCGTGGCGATTGTCGATGGTTCAGATGCAGTTCTGGGTGGCCTCTGTCTTTCCGTTCCTCGTGCTCGAATGACGGTCCAAGATGCTCGGGAAAAACTCGTGCCGGTCGCAATCACCGCGGCCCGCAAAATCTCGCTCACGATGGGCGCCTATTGAGATGCTTAGTGGAGCACTCTAGTTCGACGTTTGAGTGAACGCGTTCGAATCCCGACAGCTTGCTCGCGCAGTCTCTTATCGATCAACCCACCACGATGCCGGTATTGGCGGCGGCGGCGCAATCCACTAACGGGTAAACCTCCGCGGGAGCCGCCAGACGCCACCCTGGCAACATATGTTGGCGCGGAGCATTGTCCTTATGGAGATAAGGACAGTGCTCAAATCGGGGACTTGATGTGGTCGAGCTGGGTGGACGAAAAACGCCTCTCTGAGGATGAGAAGCTGCGGATCGTGCTTGAGAATCTGCAGGGGTGCGGCAAGTGTCGGCAATGGCCTGATGATATGACGTTTCTCGTTTCATTGTTGCTCAATTGCGACGGTTGTTCGTACCCATCCGAGCTAGGCCGCGGATAGTGGATTACCGATCCCATCGCTTAAGGAGTTCGGGGTCTTCCTTGTGCTGCTGATGAGTTCCATCAGGGTTTCGATGCCGAAGTCGGTGAACGCCATGACGCTGTCGTCACCGATGTCGTAAACCAGATGACGCTGTCCTCCGTGTCCATTCCGTTGGCCACGTCCCAGAGCCAGTTCTCGTCTTCGCTGAGGTCCTTTGCGACGCGACTGATGGTGAAGACGGAATGAACTTTGTTGACGTGCATGGCTACGCCGCCTGAGCGGAGGACGTCGATGTGGGAGGCGTCCAATTCCACGGCAGCGGCTCGTGCAGGCAGCTCAGCGGCATGTCGGCGATGCGGGAAGACATCGGCCAGCCAGGCTTTCGGGTCGATGTTGTTGAGACGCGCCGTCATAATGAGCGTCGCCATGACCGGCTCGCTCAGCCCCCGATCGGAGCCGGCGAATAACCATGCCTTTCTTAAGAGCAAAACCGCGAAGGGCACGCTCCGTGCATTGTTGGTCAAGTAGATCGTCCCATCATCGACGAGCGGGCGAAGCCATTCCACCACTTGAGCAGGTAGTTGATCGGCTTGATTAGGTTGGACGAACGCGACAGCGAGGCACGCTCCACTTGCAGCCAAGCCTCAAGATCGCTTAGCATCGGCGCACTTCTTTTTTCCTGGCGCACCTGCAGCCGCTCCTCAGCACTCAACCCGTGGATCTCACGCTCAATCTCGAACAGCTGATCGATCCGACGGACCGCTTCCAGCGCAATAGGCGAGATCACGGTTGTCAACCGCCCGCGCCGCGCGTTCTGGGCGATATCGGCCAGTTCGAAGAACGCTCTTCGGCCGTGTGCCCAGCAGAAGGCGGCTGTGACCGGCGCGGGCTTGCGCACGGGATCGAATAGAGCATTGAACCCACTTTAGGCGTCGCCCTGTAGGCCCCGCGGCGTCGCATAGAACGGTGCCGGCGGTTGCGTGATCGTCTCGCAATCCCGGCAACTGAACTTTTCCCGCACCATGTCGATCACCGTAAGCGGCAAAGAGATCCCATCTAGCGGAGTGGGTGAGCGATCGGCTATCGGCTGCGGGGTCCGTGAGCCGATGTGAGCTTCTATGTCTGCGCCTAGTTCTGAAACTAGAACCTTCCATATGATCGAAGCGGTCGCCGAGCGTCTTGAGGGGGCCCCGCGACAACTTCGCCGACGCTGGTCGGATGAGTTCAAGGCACAAGTCGTGGCAGAGGCGCTGGAGCCCGGTGCGAGTGTATCGGCGATCGCCCATCGGATCGGCATTCACCCGTCGCAGCTCTTCGCCTGGCGTCGCGATGCTCGGGCCGAACGAACTTGCCCCTCGCGGCCTTCGAGTCGTGAAGCCGGGGTGGCGTGCATGTCAGTGATCGAGATTTACATTGGCGAGGTGGTCGTGCGCGCCGGCGTCGATGTCGACGAGGCACACTTGCAGCGGGTGATCCGGGCGGTCCGATCGGCATGATCCCCTCTGGTGTGAAGGTGTTCCTCGCCAGCCATCCGGTCGACTTCCGCAAGGGCATCGATGGCCTTGTTGCGCTTGTGCGCGATGCCGGCTCAGATCCGTTCGATGGGGCGCTTTATGTATTCCGGGCCAAAAGAGCCGACAGAATCAAGATCGTCTGGTGGGATGGCTCCGGCGTGTGCCTCTATTTGAAACGTCTTGAGAAGGCGAAGTTCTGCTGGCCGCGGATCGGGCATCATCGGGTGCAGCTCACCTCCGCGCAGTTGATGGCACTGGTGGATGGGATGGACTGGAAGCGGGTCCGGGCTGTGCCGGTCAGGCCGCCGGAGATTGTTGGGTAAAAGCGCTGCGGCGAAGTGAATCAACCGCCTGAAAGGGCGAGAGAACCGGAGCAAAATGTGCTCTGGTCGGTTCAATGATGCCGCCCGATCTCGACCTCCCGAATGACGTAGAGACGCTGAAGGCCATGGTGCTTGCCATGGCCGAGAAGGCGGCACGTGCCGATGCTCTGGAGAGCGAGGTCGACGATCTCAAGGCCCGCAACGCCGATGCCGATGCGCGCATCGCGCGGCTGACGCAGATCCTGAAGGCTTTTGACCGCGCCCGGTTCGGCCGACGATCGGAGAAGCTCGGCCCTGCGAGCATCGATGACGAACAGCAAGCCTTTGCCTTCGAGGAGATCGAGACCGGCATCGCTGCGATCAGGGCACAGGTCAACAAGAGCCGCGAGCGTGCGGATGGCAAACGCGCACCTCGTCGGCGCAAGGGCTTTGCGTCCCATCTGGAACGGATCGAGGTTGTCATCGAGCCGGAAGCGTTGGCTGAGCATGCCGGCAAGCAGAAGGTGCTGATCGGCGAGGACGTGTCGGAGCGTCTGGATGTGGAGCCGGCGAAGTTCCGGGTGATCGTCACTCGTCGTCCCAAGTATGCGTTCAAGAACGAGGACGGCGTGATCCAGGCGCCGGCCCCAGCCCACATCGTCGAGGGTGGCATTCCGACCGAAGCCCTTCTGGCCCAGATCGCCGTCTCCAAGTACGCCGATGGCCAACCGCTTTACCGGCAGGAAGCCATCTATGCCCGCGACCAGGTCGAACTCGACCGCCAGCTGATGGCGCAATGGATGGGCAAGCTCGGCTTCGAGCTGGAGATCGTGGCCGACTACATCTTCAGCGAGGTCAAGAAGGCCGAACGGGTCTTTGCCGACGAAACCACTTTGCCGACGCTCGCTCCGGGCTCCGGATCGACGAAGACGGCCTATTTATGGGCCCATGCCCGAGATGACCGAACCTTTGGCCGCAGCGGTCCGCCGATGGTGGCGTATCGCTTCGAAGACAGCCGCGCCGGCGAATGCGCGGTCCGGCACCTCAATGGTTATCGCGGCATCCTGCAGGTGGATGGCTACGCCGCCTATAACAAGCTCGCGCGATCCGATCGCGGCAATGATGGCATCACATTGGCTGGCTGCTGGTCACACTGCAGACGCAAGTTCTACGAGCTGCATGTTGCGGGGAGCTCAGAAGTGGCAACGGCGACGGTCGAGCGGATGGCGGAGCTCTGGCAGGTCGAGAAAACCGTGCGCGGTCAAAGCCGCGACGCCCGCGTTGCCGCGCGACAGCAAGCCTCCGCGGCGATCGTCGCAGATCTCTTCGATCTCTGGCAGCAGACCTTGCGGCGGATCTCCGGCAAATCAAAACTGGCCGAGGCGATCCGCTATGCCGTCTCGCGCCGTGCCATCTTCGAACACTTCCTGACCGATGGTCGCATTGAGCTCGACTCCAACATCGTCGAGCGCGCCATCCGGCCACAGACAATTACGAGAAAGAATAGCCTCTTCGCGGGCAGCGACGGCGGCGGACGAACCTGGGCGACCATCGCAACACTGCTGCAGACGGCGAAAATGAACAACGTCGATCCGTTCGCCTGGCTCAGCCTAACGCTGCAGCGTATCGCCAACGGATGGCCGAGCAGCGAAATCGACGCGCTTATGCCATGGAACCACGCCGCCTGACGTCCGCAGCTTGCCGCTTACCGATCACCTTGAACCAGCGCGGGATCTCCTCCAGCGTCGAGGTCACGCTTTCGCCGAGCTTCGACAGCCGGGCCGATCCGCAACAGGGACATTACGTCGGGGCCGGCAGGACCACGCCCTCTCGCTCGATGTCGTCAGGAAAGGGCTGGCGCACCGGCCGCTTGCGCTCAAAACGAACGCACCGTCTGCGTCCTTCCGGTCGCCTTCTCCGCGGCGAGTTCATCCTCGGTCGCGGCCGCCTCGAGCTCCTCAAGTCCTGCTCCAACCGATCAAGCAGCCTCGCCGACCGCTCTGAGCGCGAGCCATATATCGTCCGTCGCGGCTTCTCGATCTGGAGCTTGAGATGGGCAATCAGCGCTTCGGTGCTCGATTGCTTCGCCGCTTCAGCCAGCCTAGCTTTCGCCGCCAGCCTGGCAGCGCGCTCGGCCAGGATCATTGCATGCGCGCCGGCAAGATCGGCGGCAGGTCGGCGCTGGAGTCCATAACCATATGGAATCACGTTCGCCGCCAAACTCAAACGACAACTCTCAGCCCACGTTGGTCGGACGCCAGGACTCTTGGGGATTGCGCCAGTCGATGCCGGACAACAGATAGCTCATCTGCGCCGGCGAGATCGACACCACGCCGTCCGCCATTGACGGCCAGACAAAACGACCTCTCTCGAGTTTCTTCGTAAACAGGCACGCCCCCTGGCCGTCAGGCCAGATCACTTTCGGTGGATCACTCGTGCGTCCGCGGAAGCAGAACAAATGACCACTCAGCGGATCGCGGTGCAGCACCTCTTGCACCTGCAACACAACGAGGCGAGCCTTCGCATGTCGGTCTGGCCTGTTGCCAGCCACACCCGAACTCCCGTAGAGACCGGAATCATCGTCGATCCAGAACCTCGATGAGGCGGCCAAGCGCCTCAACGTCGACGCCCGCATCGACAATGACGCGCCGCCCGCCGGCCAGCTCGTGCTCAACCCGACGCTCGGTCGAAGGGGCTGTCGCGCTCTCCAATGAAGCCCCAGGCGCGGCTCGGACAGACGTTCCAAAACAATCCGCGCCTTCTCCTCGTCAAACCAACGCCGGCGTCGGCCTGTCTCCACCACTTCGAGTCTATTCAGCCCACTGATCGTATGGCTGTCCATACGTACAGTTCTCAACTATCAGGCCAGCCCGTCGCAAGGCGCCTGTCCTCGGAGGCTTACGGTTGTTCAGCCGTTGCGCGCGGACAAAATGAAGCTGGGTCACAGCTGGACTCCTGTACTTCGTTCGAGCGGTGGTTCCAGACCCGTCGACGAAGCCTGATCCGAGTCTAGTCGAATTGCGGCGGCGCGATTGAGGCCGAGTTCGCGGTTGCGGCCCGGACGCGGATCACTGGCGCACGCGACCTAATAGAGACCGTACAGCGCGCGATGCTGGAGGACACGATGATCCCCATCCCGCTGCGTTTCCACGTGTAGATTGCGATTGGCTAAACGGACATGCGCTCCCCAACGATAATTGCTGATGCGGACAGCGGCCGCACGTGAGGATTGCCCGCTAGACAGGAGCATGAAGACTTCGGAATAATGGTGGCTTGGTCCTTGCGTCCACAAGTTTGGCGCCTCGGGAGCGAGCCTGATGCGAGCGGGATCCGATTGGGGAGGATGGTTGTGTGGAAGCTGCATGTGGCTCGATAAACCCTACTCATCGCCGAATACTTCGCGGGACTCCACGATCTATCTCTCCACGCCTGTATTCCCATACGATCTGGTAGCTGCCAAAGGGACGCTCAGTGGTTTAGTTCAAGAAATGGGAGCAGATCGAGCTGTCCGTAATCTAATTTGCATCGAATTAGTGCGGCTCGATCTCGTCAAGCTGCGTTGAACGGTCCAACATTTATTCTGGCCCATCAGAATGGAGGAGTGAAATGCAAGACGACATTGCCGTCTCTGATGATCGCCGTCCGGCCGGGCACTTTCGGAACACCGGCTATGTGATCAACGAGAGTAGGACATATTTCGACGCAGCTCACGCGGCTGGTCTTATGGGCATTCAGGGACGCTCCACGACGGGACGCACCGTCGCGTTGGGCGCAGGTCTGCTTGACCGACGACGGCAGATAGTCGATTTTGTGCGATGCTCCTATCTGGGTCTCGATAATCATCCGGCTATCGTTGCTGGGGCGATTGAGGCGATCGAGGCGCACCGGTCTTTGCACTGGTCGTGTGCGCGAACGCGGCTTAACTTCGATCTTTTGGCAGAGCTTGAAGCGACCCTTTCGAAGATGTTCTGCGCGCGCGTGGTTGCCTTTTCCACTGTTATGCTCGCCAATTTGGGTGCAATGCCCATCCTTGCCTCGGGCCAATTGACCGGTGGAAAGAAGCCGATCGTTGTGTTCGACCGCATTGCACACATCTCGCTCGCCTATCACAAGCCGGTCGTAGCTGATGAGACACGAGTGGAAACGATCGCGCACAATGACATAGACGCTCTTGAACGCTTATGCCGCCAGGAGCGACTAGTCGCCTACGTTTGCGATGGTGTGTACTCCATGGGAGGGCATGCGCCAGTCAAGGAATTGCGCCAGCTCCAGGAGCGCTATGGTCTCTTTCTATATATCGACGATGCTCACGGCATATCGGTATTCGGACGCCAAGGTGAAGGATTCGCGCGCTCTCAGTTTCGGGAAGGGCTTGGTGACCGCACAATCATAGCAGCTTCGCTGGCGAAAGGATTCGGCGCATCGGGCGGCATGTTGATGCTCGGAACGGCCGATCAGGAGGCTCTGTTTCGTCGCTACTCCATTCCTTACGCGTTTTCGGTGGCCCCCAATCTGGCGGCGGTTGGTGCGGCGCTCGGCTCGTGTAAGATTCACCTCTCCCCCGAACTCGGTGAGCGGCAGAAGCGGTTGGCGCAACGCGTCGACCTATTCGATCGTCGTGTCGCGACCGCGGAGCAAGGCAATTCACTTCCGATCAGAATGATAGCCGCTGAGTCGGAGACTAAGGCCATTATAATGGCGAGAGAACTTCTCGATGCTGGCTTCTATACGTCGGTAACCTTCTTCCCAACCGTTGCGCAAGGAACGGCCGGGATTCGTGTGTGCATTACCGCCGATCACGACGTTCGCGACATTGAACGTCTGTGCGACTGCATCCGGGAAAAAGCCACCAACACATCACCAAGCCCCGCGTAGGACTGGCGCTCCTTCGGAGATGGCCCTCGCTTCACTTGGACCAGCCATGATAGCGTGACACCATCTTGACCGCATTCGACGCCTGGTTGGACCACCAGGTGGATCAGGCTACGATAATGGCGATGTTTTCTTCTGAGTATTGCACTGCCGTGCCTTTCCGTCTCTATGGGCGCGTCCGTCGCGTTTGATGATCATGCTGAAACTAGGAAGGCTGCCCAGATATAAAAGTGACAGAAGCGTTGTTCTTGTGACAGGGGGAGCACGGGGAATTGGACTTCAGATCGTACGTCGCTTCTTAGCTGACGGCTATCAGGTTGCTTTCGTGGCAACAAGATCAGAGCACGTGGAGGGAGCGCTTCACATTCTTGGCGGTACGGAAGATCAGATTTTTGCCGAGAGCGTTGATGTAACGCGACAAAACGAATTGATGGTATTTATTGATCGCGTGCGGGCACGTTGGGGGGAGATCGCGATTTTGGTAAACAATGCAGGTATTTCTCCAAAACGCGCGAACCAGGATGTGCCTTGGCTCTCGCAAACGTCGATCGAGGAGTGGGGACGTGTTATCGACGTCAATCTTAATGGGCCATTCAATCTAATACGGCTTTTGGCGCCAGCAATGATCGCAAAGGGCTATGGGCGCATCATCAATGTCGGGTCGCTTGCGGGCCGCGCCATACCGGTGATCGCGGGGCCGCATTATGCCGCATCGAAAGCTGGACTCGTTGGATTAACTCGCGCTGCTGCACGGGATCTCGCTCCATACGGTATTACGGTCAATTGTATCGCTCCCGGGCGAATTCTCAGTGACCTGACCGGGCCGCCCGAAGCCCCGGTAAACCGCTCTGCCCTTAGCCGAATCCCGGTCGGCCGTTTTGGAACTGCTGAAGAGGTGGCCCACGTTGCAGCCTTTCTCGCTTCGCCGATTGCCGGCTTTATCACCGGTGCGACCATTGATGTCACGGGAGGTGAGTTCGCTGCCTAAGCTGCTCTCGAGAGGCGTGCCTCACGCTGTAATTCGATTTGAAGAAGAACCTCCCCCAATTGCGGCAAGAGCACTTCTAAGCATCAAACATTGTCGTTTCCTGCGTGATGGCGGAACTGAACTGGCGACCTTTGTTGGGTGCCAAGTCTCACGTCATCGTAATCACTGCCATGGACGTGCAGTCTTGGGCTCGCCCTACCCTGCGAGTCCGAGGGGCTCGGGCAAGGCCGAGCCGATCCTCATCACAGGACGACGAGCCGTGGCGGAATATAAGGAAGCATTTGTCGAATTGAACGGCGCGAAGCTGACGAACGCTATCGCGATTGCTGAAGCGTATCCCTCCGGCGGCGGTCGTCTTGTCTAGTTTGCGAGGCGTCTTGAGGATTTGACCTTAAGTGCAGCTTTAAGGTCACGTCGGGAACGCAGGTCAATGTGTTGGGCGCCGAGCGTCGGCGGTGATGGAGTTACGACGAGAAGGTGCGCCTTGTTGAAGAGACATTGCAGCCCGGCGAGACGGTCTGCGGGGGGGGGCAAGCCGGCACGGGGTGGCTCATAGCCTGCTGTTCACCTGGCGTCGACAAGCGCGACAGGGTCGACTGGGGGGATGCTGCGCCTACTCTTGTTCCGTCGAGATCACACCTAGCGGCTCCGATCTCCAGTGGCGCGCCAGAATCGGTGTCTTCACCGCCTGCGCAACGTGCAAGGGCGGGCATTATCGAGATCGCGCTTGGGGGCGGCTGTCGCGTGCGCGTTGACCGGGACATGGACACTGAGGCGCTGCAGCGGGTTCTTGAGCTTCTGGGACGGCAATGATCCCGATTCCGAGCGGCGTCAGGGTCTGGATCGCCACCGGCCACATGCGCCGCGACATGCAAAGCCTGGCGCTTGCGGTCCGGGAGAGTCTGAAGCGCGATCCGCACGCTGGCGATCTTTACATATTCCGGGGGTCGCCGCGGCGATCTGGTCAAGATCCTCTGGCATGGTGTGCTGCAGAGCATGAAGGAGGTGGATAACCGAATTTGATGCGTACAGCTTTATGAGAGATGGAGGTTGGCCCTCCTGCATCGGCGTTCCAGCCGCAGATGCAAAACCACGACACTGTGGCTTCGCTTAAAAGGCGCGATCATCAGCAAAGTGTTGCAAAAGTCCCGGTTGTACGGGGCAGGTGAGTAACAAAAGGCGAGCGAAAGCGAATCTTCCGATGACGCGTCGAAAATTAGTTAGAGGTCGCCAAAGTCAGGGGAGCGTGCCATCCCTGAGATCAATCCGTGAGACGCCTGGATTACTGCGCGGATGGCGACCGGCGTTTAGGGGACGCGATCTGGATACAGGCTCTTGTAGAGAACTGCAGGAACCAGTCGTTGTGATGCCCAGGGAGAAGTTCAAGCGGCGCACACCGGTGAGAGTACCGAAGCACGACATTGGGGCGGAGTGGCTCGTAATAGTGATGAAGGTGCTGTAATGGGACTGGAGCGAAAGGGCCGAGGCAAGCGGTTCCGCCCGCATGCAACTGTAATGAGCGGGAGGACATGATGGGTGTAACCGAACGTAAGCAGTACAATATCAACAAGCAAACAGTGATGAAGGCCTACCGATTGGTCAAAGCCAATGCGGGCTCAGCCGGCGTGAATAAGGTATCGTTGGAAGCTTTCGAGAAGAACTTGAAGGGAAACCTTTACAAGGTCTGGAATCGAATGTCTTCTGGCAGCTACTTTCCACCTGCCGTTCGGGCTGTCCCCATTCCCAAGAAGAACGGCGGACAACGCATTCTAGGCGTGCCGACAGTAGCAGATCGCGTGGCGCAGACGGTCGTCAAGCTGCAGATTGAACAAGCACTCGAGGAAATCTTCCTTCCCGATTCCTACGGCTACCGGCCCGGAAAATCCGCGCGGACGCCGTCGGCGTCACCCGGCAACGGTGTTGGAAGATGGACTGGGTGCTGGAGTTCGACATCAAAGGCCTGTTCGACAATATCAGCCACAAGTTGCTTATGAAGGCCATCAGGAAGCATGTGCAAGACGAATGGGCTCTGCTCTACATCGAACGCTGGCTAATAGCGCCGATGCAAGGCAAAGACGGAGCGATCACCGCTCGCGACCGGGGCACACCCCAAGGCGGCGTGATCAGTCCCGTCCTTGCCAATTTGATCTTGCATTATGCGTTCGATACATGGATGGCGCGGAACTTCCCGCGGTCACCATGGTGCCGATACGCAGACGACGGGCTCGTTCATTGCCGAACCAAGGCTGAAGCGGAGGCCATCAAGGCGGCGCTGCAAGCAAGGTTTGAGGAATGCGAACTCGAAATGCATCCCGACAAGACCAATATCGTCTACTGCAAAGACAGCAACCGCCTGGGTAGCCATACCAGTCAGTCGTTTGACTTTCTGGGATTTACCTTTCGACCGCGCAGGCCAAGAAATCATCAGAAGAAAGAAAATTTCTGTACGTTCTCGCCAGCGGCCAGCAGGGCGGCGATGAAGTCTATGCGTATGACGATCCGGCAGCTCCGGCTCAGGCTTCGCTCGCAGACGGAAGTCGACGCAATCGCCGTGGAACTGAATCCCGTCCTTCGTGGATGGATGCAGTACTACGGCAGATATGGGCGGTCAGAAATGCACAACCTGTATCGATGCGTCGACGAATCTCTTACCGCTGGGCGCGACGCAAATACAAAGGGCTGAAGAATGGAAGTCAGAGCCTCCACCTGGCTCAGATTGATCCGCCGCCGCAGTCCAAAGCTGTTTGCTCATTGGGCGAGGTTGAGTTCTGCTTCGGTACTTGTTGAGAGCCGTATGAGGTGAGAGCGTCGCGTATGGTTCGGAGAGCGGCTCCGGGTGCAACTCCCGGGGCCGACTCACCACGGGACGCCCAGCGCCTGGACGGCGGCAAGTTCATCTCGCCGTCGGCGTCGGACGGCGCGGTATCAATCTCGGCGGCGCAGATGGCCTACATGCTGAAAGGGATCGACTGGCGGAATCCGCAATTGAGCTGGCGGCCGCAAAGCGCGGGCTGAGCGAAGAATCCGCAGCTTTTTGCATTTTGGGGAGTTCCATCGCGTTCAATCTGTGATTCACTGCGTCGCATGGATGCCGACCGCGACGCTGTTCCGGATGACATTGCCGCCCTGAAGAAGGCGCTGGCCGTTGAGCGCGCGAAGGGTTTGGAAATCGCCGCCGAACTCGCGGTCGCGCCCGCGAAAGCGTCGGAAGATGAAGTGCTGATCGCGCAGCAGAAGTTGCAGATTGCCAAGCTAAAGCATCAGATCTATGGCCAGCGGTCGGAGCGGTCGTCGCGCCTGATCGAGCAGTTGGCCTTGACGTTCGAAGAGCTGGAAAGTGACGCCACTGAAGACGAGCTGGCGGCAGAGCGCGCTGTGGCCAAGGCGACGACGGTGCGCGAATTTACGCGCAAGCGCAGTGACGCCAGACCTTCCCTGAGCATCTCCCACACGAGCTGGTGGTGATCGAGCCGCCGACGGCTTGCGAGTGCTGCGGCGGCGATCGTCTGCGCAAGCTCGGTGAGGACGGACACTGGAAGTGGTGCCGCGCCAGTGGAAGGTGATCGAGACGGTCCGGGAGAAGTTCTCCTGTCGCGACTGCGAGAAGATCAGCCAGGCGCCGGCACCGTTCCATGCCGTCACTCGGGGATGGGCTGGCCCGAGCATCCTGGCCATTGATCATATTCGAGAAGTTCGGTCAGCATCAGCCCTTGAACCGTCAGTCTGCTGGAAGGCGTGCCAATCGCACTGTCGACCATGGCAGATGCCGTTGGGGCGGTCTGTGCCTCGCTGGATCCCCTGCTGCGCCTGCTGGAAGTCCATGTCATGGGGGCCAAGCGCCTTCATGCCGATGATGCGACCGTGCTGGTGCTGGCCAAGGGCAAAACCGATATGGGACGATGCTGGATCTACGTCCGGGACGACCGGCCGTTCGGGAGCACGGACCCGCCGGCGGCGATGTTCTATTACTCACGCGTCGCAAGAGTGAGCATCCTCAGGGGCATCTGGCCCGGTATGCCGGCATCCTGCAGGCCCACGCCTATGACGGGTACAACCAGCTCTATCTGGCGGGACGCCAGCCTGGCCCGATCCGAGAGGCGGCCTGCTGGTCGCACGGACGGCGCCCGGTCTTTGCCGTGGCCGACATCGAAGAGAATGCCCGGCGCAAGGCCGCCGGCAAGAAGGAGATCCCGCTCTCTCCGATCGGGATCGAGGTCGTGCGGAGGATCGATGCACTGTTCGAGATCGAGCGCTCCATCGACAGCAAGAGTGCCGAGGAGCGCCTTAGGTGCAGACGCTGAGCGGGCCCCTGGCCGAGGACCTCCAGGTCTATATGCGGGAGCAGCTTGCCAAGCTGTCCCATGGGCACGACCTTGCCAAGGCATTCAACTATATCCTGAAGCGATGGGCGAGCTTCACGCTGTTCCTCGAGGAGGCCGCGTGTGCCTCTCCAACAATGCCGCCGAAACGGGCCTGCGAGGCATCGCTCTTGGGCGAAAATCCTAGATGTTCTGCGGCTCCGATCGTGGCGGACGGCGCGCGGCGGCGATATACAGCCTCATCGTCACCGCACTATGCCGCGCGCGGCATAGTGCCGTTTATGCCGCCCGCCAAACTATGCCGAGTCAGGTCGTTTTCCCCAGATTTCTCGCTGACCGGCGTTTGGTCGGTTCGGGATAGTTCGTTCTGTGCCTCCGCTGTCAACAGCGGAGAACAGGAAGATGGAAGTTGAATGGTACTTGGACAGAAGCCGGCTGGACCAGTGTCTCAGAAGCGGGCCGCACGGACAGTTCGTCGAGCGCTACGCCGCTCGTCTCGTCGAAGAGAGGCCCGTTCGGGATGGCACGTGGCGTTGCCTCAACATGGTTGGCGGGCCCTTGAGTTGGATCGCGAGCCGTCGCTATAAGCTAGTCGATCTCGATGAGCAGGTTGTTGAGCGGTACCTCCGACATCGAGGTAGGAGGCAGTCTATCCAACCCGGTGATCGAGCCGAGCTCAAGCGATGGCTGTCGGTGGTGCGCGAGGAAGGCGCGATCGCGCCATTGGTGCTACCGCCTCTCACCCGGCACGATCGCATCTTCAGGGAGTTCGATGCCTAGCTGCGATCAGAGCGCGGTTTGGCCCCGAAGTCCATCGTCCGCCATCTCCCGGTCATCCGCAGGTTCCTGCACGAGGCGTGCTCCGGCGGCGCCGCCGCCCTGTGCAAATTAGCCAAGAGGACGTGATCCGCTACCTTGAGCGCCACGCCCTGGATTGGAGCCCGGGAACAGGCAAGCCGATGTGCTGGTCGTTGCGCGCCTTTCTCCGTTACCTCCACCATCGGGGGCTGAACGCGCGCCCGCTGGCGGATTGCGTTCCATCGATGCGACGATGGAAGCTCGCAACTCTGCCGACCTATCTGCCGGCCGCTCAGGTGGAAGGCTCTCGACGGCTGCGACCGAAAGACGGTGATGGGACGGCGCGATTACGCCATTCTGTCGTTGGTGGCCAAGCTCGGCCTGCGGGCCAACGAGGTCGCGACGCTCACGCTCGATGATATCGACTGGCGCACCGGCGAGATACTCGTTCGCGCCAAGGGCCGACAGCGTGCACGGATGCCGATACCTGGAATTGGACGCCACCATCGGCGATCGCCGCTCAAGCGGCATGAGACCACCCACGTCAACAAGGTCCATCACGTCACTACCATCACCCTGGTCGCGAAAGACCTCGGCGAAGATGAAGATTGGCTACGAGACGTCGCCAACGAAATGGAGATCGAGAGCGCTATTTGGGTGTTTGGCGTTGGCGAAGACGGCGTTCAAGCGTTCACCGACTTTGGCATCGAAAACCTGATCGACCTCGTCAGAAAGAAAACCCCCAAGCTGCTTACGCGCTGGCAACGGGAATGATCCAGCCAGCCTGCGGCCCACGCCGGATGCCCGCTGAAGCTGGCCGGGAGAGGGGAGGTTCGCTTCTTTTGTGAGGCCGAGCGAGAAGCTGGATGGAAGGCGCAGTGCCGCTTGACCGCACGCGATCGCGGCGTTGACCGTCTAAGAACTGAGCAAGAGCCGGGAGTACAGGACGCGCATGGCGCGCGCTCAGTAACCATTGGGTTGGCCCGAGCTTTCGTGGAGATTAAGGGCTTCGGCGCAACACGCCGCACCGAAGATACAAAGTCGTTTACACGGGCTGCCGTGCAGTCTGCGGGATTGGTTCTTGATCAAGAGCATGTCCGTAGGGGGCTGTGATGTCAGGTTTGCGACAGCACCATCGTTGAGTTGAGCGTACCTCATTTTCCTTTCCCTTCCATCTGATGCCATACTGGCACGGTCCTTGCTCGGTCCTGGTGTTAAGGCAATCGATGATGCGAGAGGAGCGCCGCGACCGGTAGTACTAAAGCCAATGATCGTCGCGGAAGCATGAGTTGGCGCAATGGTGCGCTGGTCTTGCATTCGCCTGAGCAACACGTTGAGGCATGTCCTTCAGAGGCCGCGGGGGATACGCGATGCAGCTGCATCTGAATAGAGGAAATTGATGGGACCGTAGCGAGCGCGCCAGGCGCCGATGGCGCCGGCTTATCTGCCTAATTTTGTCGAGGCTTGGTCGACGGATAGTCGACGGATGGGACCGAAGAGTTGGATGCTGTGTCTCTTCGGCGGAGGAGGCTATTTACCGACCTGTTCGGACACGAAGAGCATGGCAGGTCTCGCGGAGCTCAAAGCAAGCGACAAGAGTGTATCGATTGCCTCGATGTCAGAGCTCGATAGCGTCATCGGTTTCGTAGAGAGCTGGCGAGCCCGGCACATCTGCACTCGATCGAGTCGCCCTGCGTAGTCTCAGACGCCCGCGTATCGATGCGGTGGAAGCGATCTCCAGGGCTCCTATAGATGCCGAACGATGATTTAGAGCAACAGCACGTCATGATGTCGATGTCAGCGTTTGGTGCGGAGAGCGTCTATCGCGATTGCCGGGCCTACGGCTCCACTCTCGAGCAAGAATCAGGGTTGCCGACCGTAGTCGGAAACCCAGGCGGCCTCCCGTTATGAGCCACACCGCCTTCGGGGATCCTGTCGGTGGATTGAACGGATGCGCCGCAGTTCTGGTCGCCCTGATTCACGCCCGCAACACCGGGCAGGGACAGTTCATTGAACTCGCGCAGATCGAATGTATGATGCCCTTCGTGGCGCCATGGATCACAGTTTCAATCGGTGGGCGGCACGCCTGCGGTAAAATGCGGCAACCGACATTTTCAGTTTGTACCGCACGGCTGCTTTCGGTGCTCGGGTGAGGACAACTGGATTGTGGTAGCGGCGACCAACGGGGACATGTGGCAGAGGCTTGCGCTGGTCATCGGTCGGCCTGATTGGTCTAAGGACGCATCGCTGAAATCCGTGGAAGCCCGCCGCGCTGTTGAGAATGTCATAGAGACAGGCATCACGGCCTGGACGCTCAGCCGCGACGCGGACGAGGCTATGTCGGACCTACAGGCCGCAAAGGTTGCTGCCGGCGTAGCCCGCTTGCCGATTGACCTACTGAAGGATCGACATCTCCGCTCGCGGGCATTTCTGCAAGAGCTGGAACGCGCTTTCATGGGCTTGCATCTGCAGCCCTCGATGCCAATTCGCGAAGGTGTGGGGCCTTATCCGATCAGCAGCGGCGCCGACGCTCGGACAGCCCAATAGAGAAGTTCTATCAGGGATACTCGGCCTTTCTCACGCCCAGATTGCACAATCGGCGGAGGATGGCATCATTAGTACGTCGATGCTCTCCGAAAGCGAGCGCGGGAAAAAATGAAGGCGTCGTGAGGTCTACAGGTCGACGCTAGCGCCCGGCGTTACATACTCATCAGAGTTGATACCCGGTGATGAAAAATTCACGATGGGGCCGGCACCGTTATGGGCGGGGATCGTTCGGATCTCCGGACGAAGTCCATCGTCGAGGTCTCGTTTGATCGCGTCGGCGGATTGCGGTCATCGAACGGCAGCGCAAGCCATTCGGCGCGGCGATGCATCAAGACGCTGCGATATTCCTCATGGCGATCCCCGGTTCTCCGTGCAACGGCAATCCACTCAGCGATCAGTGATCCTTAACGCTTTTCAAATGGGCGTGATGTCTCGGTTTGGCTGGGCTCGGTGGTGCCTCGCCAATATTCGCCTGGAGGTAAGCCCCCGACGGTCGGTCAAAATCCCCGGGTGAGCTCACCTCAAACTCCCCACCTGATCCGCCTGGCTGGGCTGCTGATCGGCCGCAACAGACATAGCAGGACATTTATTTTCGTCGCCTTTTTAGGGAGGAGTGGACGGGGAGTTGAATGAAGCCGCATCTGCAGAGCACTGTACCCACAATACTTGAGCGCCAGACGAGACAGCGAGAGATCCAGCGGCTGACGGGGATCGACCGCAAGATGATCCGGTGCTACCAGGCGATGTTCGTGTCCCAGCGAGCGGCGGAGGCAAATTCCCGGGGTGACCGCCGGCTCCGAGGCTGCGGATGGCCAAACTCCCCGACCTCCGCGACCGCCGGCTATCAGCATGAAGGTGGCCGCGAGGACGTTTGATTTCGCCCGCTCAGCCTGTGAACCGCATCGCGTCAAGCGTTTCGTGCGCACCTTGCGCCTTGCGCCACATCGATCCCAAACAGTTCGACCGTCTCGAGTTTGGCCCCGGCGACAAGGCCTAGTCGATGATGGTAAAGGCGCGCTGACCCGTGATCCGAAAGGGCGGTTGTTACCGCCGGGCGCACCTCTTCGTGATGATCCTGCGCTAGTCGCGGCGTAGCTTCCGGCGCGTGGTCTGGAGTCGAGCCGTCGAGTCAGCAGATCTGGGCACAGCTCCACGAAGAGGCTTTTCGATATTCGGCTATTCGTGCTCGATAATCTCAAGGAAGGCGTCGTCACGCCCGACCCGTACGAGCCCGAGTTCGACCGGCTCTACGGCGCGGTGCTCGCACATTACGACGTCGTCGCCGATCCGGCAGGAGTGCGGAACCCGAGAACGCGATCCAGCACACCCAGGCACCGCGCTCCCCGGCGGCGCTTCGAGTCACTCGAGGCTCAGAACAGCTTTCTGGAGGACTGGGAGACGAACTGGGCTCCGAGCGCATCCAGGCAGCACGAGGCGCGCCAGGTCGAGGCCGTGTTCCAGGAGGAGACACCGCATCTGCGGCCATTGCCCGCGACCGGCTGCCTCTGACGCGGGATCATCCACTGATGCGTCCCACAGACGAATACGGCGAACGCTTTGACTTTGGCGCCAGAACCATGCCAGCAACGATAACCGGCCATCAGCGGCGATGATCAGCCCGGACCAAACCGCGCTCGCGTCGTCTCCGCACCCCCGGCCAGCTCCGACGACGCGAGCGCTCTCACCGAGACCTTGATCGCCGATCAACTCAGCCTTTCAAGCTGCACAGGAGCTCCTTCTAAATAACCATGACCTTGCCGGAAATCGATCTCGGACTACGACAATTGCGGCTGTCGGGCATACGCGGCACGTTTGAAGCCCGGGTCCTGCAGGTGCAGGGCGCCAGCCAACCGTTCCTCGAGACCTTCTGTCTGCTCCTGCAGGACGAAGTCGATCGTCGTCAGTCCCGTCTCATCGCTCGCGGGCTACTAGCAATCCAGGGTTGAAGAGAACCTCACGAGAAGCTCCACGCCAAGATCGGACTATTGACGGTCGAGCGAAATTTCTTAGCCAGGAGGTCCGGAAGATGAGCGCGCCGGATCGTCGAGAATTGCTTCAGTGCGATCATGAGAGTCTATCGATCCGCCGGCAATGCTAACTGCTGAGCGTTGCGCGATCGAGCGTATATCGGCCGCCGCGGCCGGCCAATGACAACGACGTTGAGCTGATGCGGCGGATCGACCAGCTGTTCACGGCCTGGCCGTTCCTGGGCTCGCGGGCGGATGATGGCGATGCTCAATGGCGAAGGGTGTCGCATCAATCGCAAGGGCGTGCAGCGGTTGATGCGCAAGATGGGCATCGCGGCGCTGGGACCAAAGCCCAAAACCACAAAACCGGTGCCGGAACACAAGATCTTCCCGTATCTCTTGCGCCATATGGTCATCGATCGGCCGAATCAAATGTGCGCGGCCGATATCATCTATGTGCCGATCGGCCAGGGCTTTCTGTATCTGGTGGCGATCATCGATTGGGCGAGCCGTGCGGTGCTGGCCTGGCGCCTGTCGAACACGATGGACACATCGTACTGCGTGTCTGCGCTCGAAGGGGCGGCCTTGGCACGCTTCGGCCGGCCTGAGATCTTCAATACCGACCAGGGCAGCCAGTTCACCAGCGTCGCCTTCACCGGCACGCTGGCCGCCACCGGCGTCAGGATCTCGATGGACGGTCGCGGGCGCTGGATGGACAACGTGTTCATCCAGCGGCTGTGCGCTCCCTCAAATACGAGGACATCTATCTCAAGGATTATCGCCACGAGGCAAAGCCGGAATCGCCCCATGGATCGAATTTTACAATTTCCTGCGCCCTCATCAGGCGCTGGAAGACCGCGCGCCGATGGCGGTCTGGCGGGCCAGTGTAAACGGCGCATTCGGCGAAGAGGCTGTGGATATGACGCTTCTCGCAAGCGAGAAGCTTGGACAACGCTGCGCGTTGCCCACATCTCTACAGCCACAACAGCTGGCACTTTGCCGCAGAATCTGATCCTTCAACGCTACAAATTGCACCGCGCGTCATCGTCACGTCTAATCGCGTCGTGCAGGATTGGAACGCTTATCTCCGCGACAACACCATGAGCACGACGACCCTTCACCGCCACATTCAGCATTGTCACCTTCGAGTTTGACGGCCGTAGTTACCGTCCTCAAGGAAACCGCCGAAGCCCTTGCACGCAAGACCCAGTCAACCTAATAGCCTCTTGTCCTCCTCCACAGGTGGGGGAATTTGAGGTGACCATCCGGGTTCGATTTTTCGACTTGTTTGATTAAACGAACTATTTGAAAATGTCACGATCTAAGCTGTTGACAATCAAAAGGCCGGACTTAGCCGTGACATACAGTGATATGGATGCGAGAATTGGTGAACGCATTCGCAATCAGCGAAAGCGAATCGGCCTGAGTCAGAAGGAACTCGCGGGTCGATTGGATATAGTTTTTCAGCAGCTGCAGAAGCACGAGAGCGGCACAAGTCGAGTGCCGGCCAGTCGGCTTTACGAAATTGCCCAGGCGCTGAACACACCCATCTCACACTTCTTCGACGTCGACGAGCGCAAAACGCAGCGACGGCCGTCGTCACTCTCTGACATTTCTACTATCATTGGCCCGAAAAAAGGCAAACTGGAAAAACAAGTGCTGGAGCTTGTCACAGCCTTCATAAAGATCAAGGACGAAGGTGCTCGAACAGACATTGTTTCGCTGGTTGCCAAACTATCAAAGTCGAGCGGAAGTCGATAGACTTGAGCTTTCGGCTCCGACTGACGCCAGCGCGCGTTATGACCGCGTATCATCGCTCCGGCTAATGTCCTAATACACGCTTAAAGTGTGGTTGGGCGGCGCTACTCGCGACGCCGGCGACGTGTGCTTCCTTCGCGTCAAGCGCAATATCGTGTAATCCAGCGACCAAGCCCTGATTGACCAACGCTTTCGTTCGCCGAAAAGTGACTTCCGGAAACTCAGCGAGAAACTGAGCTCGCGCGACTGCCTTCTCCAGAAGAAGATTCGAATCGACCACTTCATGAAATAATTTGTGGTCTAGGGCCCATGCAGTCGGAATGGGCTCGCAACCATAAATTATATCAGACATGGCTGCTCGGCCGACGAAATTCTCAAGCATATAGCTGCCGATTGGACATGCGATACCGTGCTTCAATTCCCACATAAGCAACTTGGCTCCCGGCGATCCGATGCGCCAGTCGCACGATAGCGCGACCTGGAAACCGACGCCAATTGCGTAACCACCGACTGCGGCAATAGTCGGCTTCGTGATGTTGAGTATCGTGGAGTAGAAATCGATCCACCTGTCAATAGCCGCTTCAACCGCCTCGCGTCCGGAAAGCTGCGCCACCTCGTTAAAATCAGCGCCGGCGCAAAACGATCGATCATTCCCGCCGGTCAAAACTAGAGCCCGAATTTCAGCATTATCCTCTGTCTCTTGGCATACAGAGCGAATGGCGTTCTCGAGTTCTAGACTCATTGGGTTCTGAGCACTGGGGTGATTGAACTGCGCGACCAGGACAGAACCCCGAGCTTCTGTTTGTAGAATGGCCATGGTGTCTCCTGATCAGTTGCTTGCCGTGAGGCCGCGTCCTCACTCGCCGTCTCGATCTGGGAATGACTTATACATCTATCGAGAGAATTGCTCAACGACATTGCACACCGATATTAAGAAAACGTGTGAGTGGTGTGGACGGCGTGCTCAAGACTATAGCGCGTGACAACAACAGCGGAACTCCCCCGCGTCTGTACGTGAGATCTGGATCGCCGTACTACAGAGATCGTTCAGGATATGGCATATTGAAATGTGAGCAGAGACGGATCAGAGATCGGGCTCTGTACGTTCATGGGCGTTGATCGACGGGCGAACCCCCGCGCGATCCAGCCGTTGCCGGCCTGCAGCAAACCTTGCCGTCATGGACATGGAAAATGGCGAGCATCAGTCCCAGAGGGCAGCTTTGCGCTAAGAATAAGAAACGATGTTGACGGCAGTGTAAGGTCAGTGATCCGGGGCACGATCGGCAATCGACCGCCGACTTTGCTGCAAAACCGCATTGGCAACCCGTCCCAACGTGATTAGCCACCGCCCTCAACACCAGGCTGCGCTACGCCTGCTTGGACAAGAACCGCCATGTTTCCGGGCTGGTGCTGGTTTCTCCACATTTTTGTGTGTGCGCGCGGAATCTCGGGCCACGTGAATACTTCTGATAGGCATGGATCTATACGCCGTTCAAGAACGAGTCGGTTTGCCTCCCACAACTGATATGGGTTTGCGAAGTGGCTGCCCTGAACTCTCTTTTGCCGCATCCAGACAAAGCGTGCATCCATGGTAAGATTGTAACCTGAGGTTCCACCACAGAATACGACCATTCCGCCTCGTTTCACGACATAGCAGCTGACGGGAAATGTCAATTCTCCAGGATGCTCAAAGACAACATCTACGTCGTTGCCCTTTCCCGTAATCTCCCAAATGGCTTTCCCAAAGCGACGTACTTCCTTCATGTAATCGCTGTATATGGAGGTCTCATCGATATTGGGGTGTCGACCCCAGCAGTCGAACTCTCTTCGATTTATCACGCCTTTGGCCCCCAACGACATCACGTAGTCCCGCTTCGATTCATCTGAAACGATGCCGATCGCGTTGGCCCCAGTTACGGTTATGAGTTGGACCGCCATTGAGCCGAGCCCGCCCCCAGCACCCCACACTAGAACGTTTTGACCTGGTCGGATGGCGTGCGGGGCATGGCCAAACAACATCCTGTATGCAGTCCCCAGCGTGCCCGCATAGCAGGCGCTCTCCTCCCAGCTAAGGTGAGTTGGCCGAGGTAACAACTGACTCGACTGGACACGCGCAAATTGCGCAAAGGATCCGTCGGGAGTTTCGTAACCCCAAATTCTCTGAGACGGCGATAACATAGGATCGCCGCCGTTGCACTCTACGTCATCGCCGTCGTCCTGATGGCAATGAATAACCACCTCATCACCCACCTTCCATTTCGTCACGCGATCTCCGACAGCCCAAACAACTCCCGCCGCATCGGAGCCAGCGATGTGATGAGAATGCCCATGAATGTCGAACGGCGAGATTGGCTGCCCGAGCGACGCCCAGATGCCATTGTAGCCTACCCCCGCCGCCATAGTCATGACGAGCGCGTCGTCCGGGCCAACGGCAGGAGTATCGATTACCTCCACTTGCATTGCAATCTCCGGATCTCCGTGCCGCTCCCGGCGTATCACCCAAGCATACATGTGTCTCGGTGTATGACCCAATGGGGGAGTTTCCCCAATCTCGTAAAGATCCTTCGTGACCGTCTGGGCATGGTTTGTCGCGGATCGGCTGTTGTATTGATTGATTTCGCTCATGTGTACCTCGATGGAAGTGAAGATTGACCAGCGCCCCGTCAATCCAACCGATCAACCCGCGTCGTCGAACGTCAGATACCGCCTCCGGCGCGACATGATTAGGTAGACCATTGCGGGCGACCACCCGCAGTATCTTTGCAGCCGTCACCGCCTCGCGCTCTGAAGAGCGGTTACCCGGTACGATATGTCCCAGCCCTCGAGCTGCACGACGAAAGTCAATTGACCCTGTGCCTTGCAGTAACAGGAAGAGGCCAAAGGAACTTGCTTCGATCCAAATCGACCGGCGACGAGTTAGATCGCTTCTCGTGGAGGGCGCACAGGGCAGCAAAATCCAGCTGATTCTTCGACGTGTCGATCAGAAGCATCTCTCCTCCGATTCTCAATGACGGGACGGCTCTTCGTCTCCGAACAAGCTTCGCACGATCACATCATCCGAGTGAGCGAAGCAAGCCAGTCCCCTTTGGTAGCTTGCTTCTCAACTGACGGCTTGCATCGCTTGGCAAAGCCTACACCTATAATGAGAATAGTCAAACTGAGGCACACATAACATAAGAATTTTATGCTTGTCTCGCCTTCAAATATTCATAAGAGTCAAAAGAGTGGCGCTCAGACTGAAGCCGAAACTTGGGCAGAGGAAACAACATTGGCGATGAGCCAGACCAAGATACTGCCTATCGTTCATTAAGCAACCTGCGCGGGGCCAAGCTATGGCTAAAGAGGACATCAGGCGGTTCATTCGGCTTAGCGAAGCACCAAGAGGGCACCGGGAGTCCGAGCGTCTATTCCGACCAACTTCCCGGAAGCTTGAGTCGGCGCGGCGGATTGTCGTGAAGATTGGTTCAGCTCTCATCGTCGACCAAGCCACTGGCAGAGTTAGAGAGCCGTGGCTTGAGATGTTAGCCGATGACGTCGCGCGGCTTCGTGGGCGTGGCCAAGACGTTGCTGTGGTTTCGTCAGGCGCCGTTGCTGTTGGAAGATATGCTCTCGATCTACACCAGAAGACGCTGCGGAAGACAGAGTGGCAAGCGGCTGCCGCAGTTGGGCAAATTCAACTGGCCAAAGCTTACAGAGAAGCATTCGCGCGACATAGGCTGACTGCGGCGCAGATTCTACTCACCCTGGACGATACGACAGAGAAAAAGCGCATGGCCGGCGTCCGCGCGACCTTGATCAGACTTCTGACTTTGCAGGCGGTTCCCGTGGTCAACGAAAACGACGCTGTTGCGAGGAACATAGCGAGCTTCGGTGATAATGATCGCCTTGCGGCCCGCGCAGCGCGGTTGATTGAAGGCGACACGTTGGTGCTCCTATCCAACGTGGCTGGCCTTTACTCGGCAGATCCGCACGAATCATCAAGCGCCACTTTAATAACAGATGTGAATAACGTAACCGCGGAGATTGAACAGATGGCCGGTAGTGCACGATCTGGTTATAGCTCCGGCGGGATGGTCACCAAGCTCGTCGCCGGGAAGATGGCACTTGCCTCCGGATGCACCATGATTATTGCAGATGGCCGTGATCCATACCCCCTCTCAGCGATTGACGACGGTAGTCAATGTACCTGGTTTCGTCCCTCCACCGCAGCACGTGTCGCCCGCAAGACGCGGATCGCAACCACGCTAAGGCCGCTCGGTGCCCTTGTTGTTGACAATGCTGCAGTGAACCAATTGCGGTCAGGCGAGGGTCTTTGCATCCCGGAAGTGAGATCGTTCGACGGCGACTTTGGTCGTGGTGATGCTATCGTCATACGAGACATCTGCGGTCACGAAGTCGCTCGGGGTCTTTCAATCTACTCCAGCGCAGAAATCCGCCGCATCACGCGGCGGTCCGGGCTGGGTACTGGATGGCCTTTAACCGCTGGTAGTCTTGACCTGATCGTTCACAGTGATGACTTGGTACTTACCGACTGAACGACGGCATCAGTTGGGAGTGCACGGCTCCAGTTGCGTCTGAATCGGAGAAATTAAATTGAGATTGTATCTGCTCGCATCGGAATCCGGCCGACACAGCAGACCGCACGAGATATGCCGGCTTGTGGGCAACACGCGAGATGCCCATATCGCCACCCGGAGCTCGATGTAGAACGTTGGTTCGGAGGTCACCAGACACAAGTGATGGAGGCGCCAGATCTGATCGCCTCAGAAAATGGTAATGCCGCACAGACGAAAACGTTGAGCGGTGCTGCTGTCGGTCCAGGGCTTTCGACAGTGTCGATGCTGACGCGGGCTACGTGTGGATAGCAACCCTTTGAGTGATGTCAAGTTAGCAATCGTATGGACTCACGATAAACGTCCCTTCGGCTTACTCGCGGAAGGTGAGTCGTGACTTATCCCAATTGGTAAGGCGACAAAGCCGTTTGCCGTTTCTGCGATGTGTTTGACCATCAGATCCATTTTCAGTTCTGGTGGTGGGAGCGGTGAGGCGAATTCTCCTTAGAGCTCGCAACCGCTGTCGCGTTACTCCAAATGTTGAGCGACATCGGCGATTGCGGCTCCCAAAAGCACCTTAGATGTGTCGAGGTGGAGCTCAGCGATCTCGGCCTCTGCGTAGCGCAGCAAATTAAGAATGCTCAAGAGTTGTTCCTTCCGTTTGCCATTCGCAACCGATTGATCATCTTCGAGAGCCTTGGCGGGCATAATGTGTCGGTACTGGAAATCGCGCACTCGGACGGCTGCCTTAAGATAATTGCAAGAGTCGTGATCGATCGTGCCGCAGCTCAACGCAACAATGAAATTTGACTGCGTCTCGTTGACGGGTTGTCCACGAAGTCTCTCGTGGTCGATGAGTCTCGGATTGGGGGCGAGGAGCCGAAGCTGAGAATCGGCGACCAGGAGCACGGTATGCTCCAATCTTCTGGTAACGACATAATGTCGAATTGATCGATGGTTTACCACGAGCTTACGTAGGTGAGCTTTGAGCGTCAATGGTGCCCAGCCTTTGGTCGAGACAAGGCATCTGACTGAAATTAGACCTTTTTCTCAGTTGCTTGGGAGATGGTACCTCCTTTCGCGGAATCTTGAAACGCCGCAGGACGGATCTTCCAAGTGACGCACACTACATAAAGCTGACGGCAAGCGGCCCTCCCAGCTCAGGTAGGAGATCGCCCTCGCTTAAGTGCGCACTCTATTAGATGTTCGAACGAGCCTGTTTGACTGTTTGCCGCAAGCCGTCGTGTAGAGCACGATTGGTTGGACGCTGTTGGTCGAATCGCCTCCGTCAACGCCTAGTAACCGCGGGCGCGATCAATGGCATGTGGCGGCCTGTTGCCAGCGAGGATAGCGTCGGCGGTCGCGAGTAGCGTGGTCGCGACCGCGCGTACACTGACGTCGCTCGCATCATGTGGCGTAACTGTTATTCTAGGATGCGTCCAGAACGGATGGCTAGTCGGTAATGGCTCGGTTGCGAAAACGTCGAGTGCCGCCCCCGCCAGCTGACCTTTATTGAGCGCCGCTAGCAAGTCCGCTTCCACGAGGTGTTCACCGCGGCCGATCTGGATTAGGTAACCGCGGCGCTGCATTTTTGCAAAAAGTTGCGCGTCGAGAATGCCTCGGGTCTCGTGCGTGAGCGGCAGGGTATTGACCAGTACCTCCGTATTTTCGAGCATTGCGGCAAGTCCACGGGGCCCGTGGTAGCTCCGAGCTGCGTTGGACATGGATTTGGGTGTTCGGCTCCAGCACATCACCGGAAATCCGAGAAGAGCGAGATCGGTCGCGACTTTGCCGCCGATTTGGCCATGGCCCAGAATGCCGACCGGCACGCTGTCGGCGCTGCGTTGCGGACGCGGTCGCCAAACACGATTGCGCTGTTGCTCGTAATAGTCGGCGAAGCCGCGCTGGTGCCCAATCACGTGCCAGGTGACAAAACCCGCCATCATACGCGCCTGTCCGGGATCAACGACGCGGACCACATCGATCTCAGGCCTGAGGCTCCGACAGCGGACGATATTGTCGACGCCGGCACCTATGGAACACACTGCTTTCAGATTAGGGTAGCGGGAAAACGCATCATCCTGCGGGTGCCACGCCATCGCTAGGCAAACATCGGCCTGACCATCCTCTTCCTGATCGACCAGATCGAGCTGATCAGCAATGAACGAAAGCTCCATGCCAAGATAACGTCGCAAATCCAGTCGACTCGAGATGAGCACGCAGCGTAGCCGCCTTTCGACGTTCAGGCGGTTCAGTGGCGTATTCTCGATTGAAGCCATGCAGAATCTCCTCAAACGATTCAATCGCCGGACAGCTTTGTCCGCCTAACGTGCAATGCAAATTCCTTGCCGCTGCACGTGGCTGTCTCGTGACGTGGGTATAGAGAGCTCTCTGAGCGCGATTGCAATCCTTGCTAGCACGAGTCGGGAGTCTAACATGCGTCGCAAAACAAACAGGCGTGTGTGTTTGCATGCAACTTGCGGGCTCGAACGTCGCTGGAAGTGTGGTGCAAAACCGAGGTAGTGACGCGTTTTGCGGTCGCAGGCGGAAAGTCCGGCATAGCCCGATTATAAACCGCCTCGTGTGGGAGGTGGCGTAGCGTCGCGCCGATGTCTAGCCGATTGTTGACCGCAGATCGACGGTTGCTGCTTGTCGTTGTGGATATCAGAATGCACTGTCCCAGTGCATGCTTAAGCTGTGCAAACGCTTGTGATGGCGCTTAAACGGTTTGGCTTGGTTTCCCGCGGTCAGAGCCGCTCCGCTCGATGACAGGCAAATTCAACCGCACTGTGCACCAGTTCAGCCGAGGCAAGCGTCCTCATCGTCGGGTCGAGGCGTTTGGCATTTCGTCTGATCAACGCGAATTCCGCCGCCGATCCGCCGTCGAGCCTGATCGGACCATGAAGGCCGGCCACCTCGGTTGGTACCGTAAGACCGTATGTCCGTCTCTGACGATGAGGTGGCTCGCCCTACACCGCGGCTCACGTCGCCAAGTTCGGTCGCGAATGTCACCGAGACAATCAGATCGATGCCGCGCAATGTTTGGAGCGCCCGCACGAGAGGCTCCAGAGACCAGGCCGAGACGAACTCTTCGATCGTGCGCTCGAGCCGGTCGACCCGGCCTCTGGCGACGCGAACTGCTTCGACCATTTCTTGTAGCGCGATCTGATGTGCGGGGTAATCGAACTGTTGTTCCTGGAGCCAACGCAAATAGCGCGGCACTCAAACGTCCGTTGTGGCTTAACCGCGAATTCACGCTTTCCCATTGCGGATCCAACAATGTGCTCTTCAAGCAACTACCAATGCTAGGAATTGATGTCCATAACAGGGGCATGCCACCTATGAGGCAATCAGCATTTGAGCCGGTCGACGCCTCATTCCAACAATCTCAGCATGCGACATCACCCGCAATCCCAACGGCTCACCACGTGCAGAGATCGTGCGCTGGCTCAAATCCGGCCTTAGAGGAGTGGACGTGTCAGGGGCCGATCGCAAATATGCTGGCTGCAAAGAGACTGCGTCTGAGGTTCGCGGTTTCTTTGCCCTAGTGGAAATGACGAATTAGCTGAACGCGGCTCGCGAGAGTAGTGCAGTTTAAAAGGAGGTACGGCATGCGTCGCAATGAGGAAATGAAGCTTGGAGTGATGCTCCTACAGGCGGGATGCCACGAAGGTGCGTGGCGCGACCCAGGCGTGCCCGCGAACGGCGGTGTTGACGTAGAACATTTTGCTCGTTTGACAGCGCTTGCCGAAGACGCGGCGTTTCACTTCGTATTTCTTCCCGATAGCCCGAGCGTGGTGGAGCAAGATGACGTGAGCATAGCTCGTGCAAGTCGAAATGATGGGTTCGAGCCATTCACGCTGCTCTCGGCTCTTTCAGCGAGAACGCGAGACATTGGGCTTGTCGCGACAGCGACGACGACGTACCATCAGCCTTATCATCTTGCACGCATGCTTGCCTCACTCGATCATTTGTCGGGGGGGCGTGCGGCTTGGAACATTGTCACCTCAGGATTTAAGTTCGAGGCTCAAAATTTCGGCGAGGCGGAGCTTCCGGACCATGATACTCGCTACGCCCGAGCGAGAGAATTTGTAGAAATTGTTAAAGGTCTCTGGGACACATGGGAGGACGACGCTTTCATTCGTGACAAGCAAAGTGGCATTTTTGCTGATACCAAGAAGCTGCATTTGCTTAACCACGAAGGGGACTATTTATCAGTTAGAGGTCCGCTGAATACCTCCAGGCCGCCGCAGGGTTATCCCGTGTTGGTTCAGGCCGGCACATCCGACGCCGGAATAGCGCTGGCTGCAGAAGTCGGCGAGGTGGTATTCACGGCCGAACCTTCTTTGGAAAATGGGAAGCGATATTACACTACTCTCAAAGAGAAGGCGCGCGAAGTCGGTCGGAAAGACGACGAGGTTCTAGTCATGCCGGGCATTCTGCCAATCATCGGGAGGACCAAACAAGAAGCGTCGATGAAGCTTCAAAGACTGCAATCGGACACGCATCTCGACGTTCAGATTGCATTGGCTGATCGTTGGTTGGGGTTTGTCACCGACCTGCGGTCAATCAATCTCGACTCATTGGTTCCGGAGGCTCTGCCGCAGACGAACTTAATTCGAAGCCGTCAAAAATTGCTTCTTGAGCTGGCCGCTAGGCAAAAGCTCACTTGGAGACAGCTGATCCGCTTGGTGTCGGACAGCCGGGGCCATCTTATGGTTGTTGGAACACCGGACGAAATTGCCGACGTCATGGTGGATACATTTGATCAGCGTGCGGCAGACGGATTCAACGTATTGCCGGCTACGGTTCCCGGCGGACTCAAGGATTTCGTTGATCTCGTCGTTCCCGAACTACGCCGACGATGCAAGTTCAGATCGAGATACCGCGGAAAGACACTAAGGGAGAACCTCGGCCTCACGCGGCCACTCAATCGTTTCGCGCAGGCGGGTCCAACGGGGCGTCGGTGAAAAGGATCCTAGCGGAAGCTGGCTTCTGCTAAGGTTCGCGAGCGCAGTGCTCCCTCAAGTAACGACGCGAGACAACAGCCATCAAGCCAGGTGGGTAAGCCGGTGACCGACGCATTTAGGAACAAGGTCATCGATTGGGGGAGAGAACGGGACCACGCGCGACGTGACCAGTGCGGGTCCGGCAATGTTAGACATGCCGTCAATGTTTAACCATATTGCCGACGGATGCCAACAAATCAACTGCACCATTATAGGGCAACTCTGCATAGACAAGATCCTGGACAAACGCTCGGTGTTTAGTCCCGGCATTTGCTGGAGCGGGTTGAGTTTGAATCTTTCGGGCTGGGAAGCGCAGCATTTGCAGATGTACTCGTAGGGTGTGAGGCCCTTCAGGGTCTTCAGCCGCCTAGCGCGGCGGGAAGGTGAATTGGATCCCATTGTCGGTGAGCACACTATGGACGTTGTAGGGGATGGCCGCGATCAGAGCTTCGAGGAAGGCCGAGGCTGAGGTCCTTCCCGTCTTCCTGACCAGCTGCACGAAGGCGAACTTGCTGGTGCGATCGATTGCGACGTAGAGGTAGTGCTTGCCTTCAGCGGTCTGGAGCTCGGCGATGTCGATGTGGAAATAGCCGATCGGGTAAGCCTTGAACTTCTTCTTCGAGGGCTTGCCGCCTTCAACCTCCGGCAACTGGCTGATGCCGTGGCGCTGGAGGCGGCGATGTAGGGATGACCGCGTCGGGTGCGGGATGGTCGGCTGCAGCGCATAGAGGCAATCGTCGAGTGGCAGCAGCGAGTGCCGCCGGAAAGCGACGATGATCGGTTCCTCCTCGAGGAGAGGACTGTCGACTTGGCTTCCTTGGGACCAGTCGAACGATCGGCGACGGTCTCGCGCTGCTTCCACTTCGCGACAGTCTTCTGGTCGATTTCATGACGCTTGGCGAGACCTCTCAGGCTCTCTTCTCGACGGACTGCCTCCGTCGTGGTGGCGCAGCCGTGTAAAACCTGTCCCATAGCGCATCCTTCGAATCGTGCGTCAAGAATGCACCATCAAAGCGTGGGACTAAACACCTAGGCCGTGTTGGGCTGGCAGATGGGCCATATGGATGCGCGACAATTCGCGGCGAGCCGAGTTATGAGATCCCGGGGATGTATAGAAAAGTTTCACGCGGGGCCCGCTCAGCAACGTCGCTTCGACCTTGTTCAGACCGACACCTTCTGCTTTCATACCTAGCTGGAGGACGCTTGCACCCACTACAAAAAACGTGCGCGGTGTGCCTAAGCAGGATGGATCCTCGGTGAGTACGACATCGCCGGGCTTGATCTAAGCCTCGACAACAATTTGTATAGCTTGTGATGCCCCAGGGTGACGATGACTTCGTCATGCCGCACATTGTGCCGGAAGGCCACGCCACTTCTCCGTGTGGATGCGCTTCAAATCATTCCCGCGTCGGAACGGAGATCCCACGGATACGCGTACGCATCCGACGAAACTTACAATTACCGACATTTTTGAGGGGCAGAGTGCAAAATCTCTCGGCAAGTCGAGCTTCCTGAAATTCGCACAGCGCAGCTTCACGGTCAAACCAGGTCACCGCGTCAGACGCTAACCGATGCGCCTTCTCATCCCGGGCGCGTGAAGTCAGTCCCATTAGAGCACCCCCTCCTGAATCAGGTGCTCATCAAAGAATCACAAGCGATTCTGGCGACGCAAGTTTTTTGGCTCACTGCACCTCAAAAAACGTGGGTAATCCTTAATTTCGCCTATGCGTACACTGCGGTCAGCCGCTTCGCTCTCATCCGGCCTCTCGTCGACAGTTTTGGGGCCGCTCGAGTCGCCGCCCGTCCTGCAATAGCATGTCTCGTGACAGCTGATCACTACTGCTTACGCCGATCATTGCCTGAGTGTACTCGATCTCCGAAGACAGTATTTCGATGATCCGGCGGGCGCCGCGAGCACCATCCGCCGCCAGCCCGTAGAGCGCCGCCCGACCGATGAAACAAAATTTCGCCCCCAGCGCCATAGCGATCAAAATGTCAGACCCTTTCCTGATACCGCTATCAAGAAAGATTGTCGTCGCGTCGCCTGCAAGCTGGGGCTTAGGCTCCGCAAGCAGGTCAATAGAGGCGGGGATACAGTCAAGCTTGTTACCCCCGTGATTTGAAATTGTGACCGCTTCCGCGCCGATGCTGAAAGCGCGCGCCGTATCATCTGGATGCAAAAGACCTTTGATAACGAGCTTGCCGGTCCACTCACGCCTTATCCACTCCAAATCCGACCAGCAAAGATTCAGCGGCCATATGCTGGCAAAATACTTCCTAACATCCAGGCTATTGCTGCCCTCCGGGAGATAACGCGCCCATTCCTCCAATCGTGGTGCGTTCCCGCCTCTCAAAAAGTCGAAGGTCCATCGCGGATGGGATACAATATCAGACAGAATTACCCGCCACATAGTCCAGTCCAGGCCGGTCGTGACCGATACGCCGCGCCGGTCCGATCCGCGCGGCGTTACTGGGAAATCGACTGTCACAACCAGTACGGAGACGCCGGCGTCACGCGCCCGGCCGATCACGTCAATAGCGACCCTTTGATCGCTCGGCATGTAGTACTGATACCACAAATGATCAGGTGCCAGCCGAGCAATCTCTTCGATGGAGGCGTTTGCCATGCCAGATAGGATGAAGGGAATATTGGCGTCGCGCGCGGTCTCTGCGAGGATCTGATCCGCATGCCGCCGCACGAAACCGATGTTTCCCATCGCAGAGATACCGAACGGAAGGGAATATACTCGGCCGAAAATCGTGCGATCGGTAGTCACTGGGGTGACCTCAACTAGACTGCGTGGGACAAATGTATATCGATCGAAGGCAGCCAAATTGCGCTGCTGACTGAGTCCGCTGCCCCCTCCGGTATCAATGTATTCGGAGATGAATTTCGGGAGGTAGTCGTTTGCCAGTTGCTTGAAATGATCTACGCTGACCGGGCGCAATGCCTTCATGAAGAATCTCTCCCTGCATAGGACGTGGAGCTGTCGATTGCCGCAACTTGGCGGTGAGGATGTGGCTTTTCGCTGTGAGTTTCTCTATTCGGCTACTCGCTATTGTGCTGCATTCGCGCAAATCACAGCAACTGGTCGGCCAAGTAGGCATCCCGATCGCGTTGACATAAGATGGTTGGATCTCGTGAAGAGGCCTCATGGTCCTTCCGCTGACTAAGCATATGGGCCGATCGACCCGCCAACGCATAAGCTGCGCAAAGTGATTGCCGTACTTCTCGTCACACCTCAATTCGGGGCGCGATCGTCGAATTCCTTGAGAAAATGAGCCATCTAGAAGCGATCGTCAGACGTACAACAGATGAGCCTCCAAATCGCGTCTCTCTACTCGGAAGGACGTTTTGCATAACGTCGTCTAGAGCACCAGACATGCCGACGTACTGGAGAGCCAGTCCCGTCCCACATCTCCAAGAGCAGGCAAACGTGCAGGAACTTCTTTCTAACCAGGTCAGCGAGATTGCACAGTTGCTGGATCATCCAAATCTTCTTTCTAGCCAAGTCGAGCGTGAGCCGCCGCACTCGCTCGAAGCGTGCATTTCCATGGGATCGGCGCAGAGCAAGTTATCTTGCTATCGACCAGCCACTTCGCAGTTTCCGTTGGGACGAAGGGATGATACCGACCAAAGCCGGGCGTAACCCCGGGCCGTGTCAACGTTTGTCCAGCTAACGTTGCTTTGCCGGTTTCAATCTTTTCGCTCGCCACTTAGGCCTCTCCCACGTTCTTAACGGAGATAGCTTCGCCGATCTTTTCATGGGTGAGGTCCAGGAGGTGACCTGGAAGGATGAGTTGCTCAAGCGGAGACCGCTCAACCGACGCGCCGTTCTCGGAAGAATGTCGCGGCGCAGTAAGGTGAGTGCCGGGGTACTCTGTATCAAGATCATCCGGCCTGCATCCCAAGCTTGCCTCGAGTGAAATGCTCGAAATCGTAGGCAGGCCCAATGCAACTAAGTTCCTGTTGCAAACTGTCGTGCCGTTAAAGCATTCGTGACCGGCATCGATCTCTTGGAATTGTGTTATCATCCCTTCCTTCTTGCGTTCAAACTTGTAACTTCGTTGGCCCCGCTTGTCTGGGGACCAATTGAACCCTTTTCGTGCAATTCTGCCTCTGGGTCTTGCACGGTGCGACCATTCCCAAAGCTGCTACGAATACCATGTTTAGAGCGATCGATATCCTACCAGATCATGTTGATGCCCGCGTGCAACCGCTCGTTAGGCGCGTGAGCGAGTCTTTGCGCGCCGATCACGAAGGGGTCACTGCCGGATGAGGGGCCGAACGAGTGAAAATGGCAAGTAGGACCGGCACCTCAGGAGCAGAAAGCGGCAGACAAACAGCCATGACGGGTCTCAGGCACGGATGGTCGGAGTGAAACCCCTGTTGCCGCAACGGGAAGAGCCGAACACTCTGTGGCCATGACGGCGATCGAAAGGTAAGGCCGTATGTCCGTCTCTGCCGATGAGGTGGCTCGTGACCGTGCCCCACGGGCTTAATCCAGTTTGAAGTTCGCTCTGGCCCACGACAAGGACCTGAGAATGAAGCGCACCCGCTTTTCGGAAGAGATGGGGTATTCGGTCCCGATCGTCTGACCTATTTGCCGCGCGGCACGTTTTGGCTGACGATCATGGACCAACTCCATCCGAAGGAGAAAAGTCATGATCTACGTCGGCCTCGATGTTTCGCTGAATTCCGTTGCGGTATGTGCGGTGGACGAGACCGGAAAGCTTATCCGGGAGGGAACCACGTTGGCGGACGCGCCATCGATTGTGCAGTACCTCGAACCATGGGCTGATCAAGTTGAACGGGTGGGCCTTGAGGCAGGCCCGACGTCAGAATGGCTGACCGCAAATCTAATCGAACTGGGGCTGCCGGCCGTCAGTTTGGAAGCCCGCCAGGTTAAGGCGGCACTTTCGGCCATGCCGGTGAAGACCGATCGGAATGACGCCCGTGGGATCGCGCAGGTGGTGAGAACGGGATGGTTCAAGCCTGTTCACGTCAAGAGCATCGGCAGCCAAAGGGCGCGAACGCTGGCCGCGGCTCGCAAGCATATCATCCGCTCCATCGCTGCCGCAGAGCAAGTCATCCGCGGACTTCTGCGTCCGCTCGGTCTCAAAGTCGGAGTCGTCTCGCGGACTTTGTTCGCGACGCGAGTTCGTGAGTTGGTCGGCGATGACGCTTTGCTGGAGGCGATCATGAATCCACTGCTTGCCGGACGCGAAGCGCTGATGCGGGAGTACGGCCGACTGCATCGTCTGGTTCTGAAGGCCGTGCGCAGTGACCCGGCTTGTCGGCTCTTGATGACGATGCCGGGGGATCGGCCCGATCTCTGCGTTGACCTTCCGCTCCACTGTGGACGATCCTAGGCGATTCCTGCATTCTCAATCCGTCGGCGCCTATCTCGGGTTAACGCCCCGGCCAATCTGGCGAGGTTGATCGGGTGGGACGGATCACAAAAGTCGGAGATGGAGAGACGCGCACAGGCCTGTTCGAAGGTGCGGGTTGCCCACCGGCAAGGAAGCAAGCGTGCGAAGGTCGCGCTGGCCAGAAAGATGGCTGTCGTCCTTCACCGAATGTGGGTTGATGGAACCGAATTCCGATGGACGGCGGTGGCGTAAGGACGCCATCGCCATCCCAAGAGACGCCCGTCGCGGGGCGTGGGGATGGTCGAGTTCGTATGTCGTGGCGTCCGCCCTCCAGGCGGCTGACTACGCCGAAGAGCTTGAACCGACCATTCAACCGAATCCCATCGTGTGGCGGCTTTGCCGACCACGAACAGAAGCAAGGTACCCGCGGCACGCGCTCTTAAGGGATTGACAGAAGCAGACCGAATACAGAAGCAGATCATCGGGATTTTGAAGGAACACGAGGCCGGCGTTTCGGTCGCCGATCTGTGCCGCAAGTATGGCGTCAGCGACGTCAGCATCTACAAATGGAAGGCCAGGTTCTCGATTGAACGGGCGGTGCTATGTGAAGCCGCCTGGAGTTTTCGCACCACGCCAAAAGTCGGTGTCGCCCGAGCGGGTGTTTGCGCTAACCGATGCGCTTCGATTTGAGATCAAGCGGAGCGCGGCGGCCATTCATCCTTTTGTTCGATCGGGCCATCCTTCCGCTCCGACCTGCGTGCCGATAAGGGCTCTTCGGGCCACAGCGTGAGCGGGTCGCAGCGTCCTTGGCGAACGCGAGCACGACGGCAGACTCGGCGGAGTTGAGATGCGATCACGATGGACCTAAGTGGGCTCGACGGCGAGCTGACAGCGGACTCGGCCTTCATTTTGCGCAGGCTATCGCCGCTGAGCTCGATGCGGTATGCGTTGGTGGACGATGCGATCGAGAATGGCGTCGGCGAGCGTGGGGTCGTACCAGTTCTCGATCGGGACCTGACTTGTGATCAGAAGCGAACGGGCGTCCCTTTCATGCTATGGTCCCGAGCTTAAATCTGCAGATCCCGCCAGGCCTTTCGTCGCCACACCTACACGATCTGCGGCACTCGTTCCCGTTGGTACACTCACGCGCTGGTACGGGCTCGGCCTCGATCCTCACACAAAGCGTCTTGCACTCTCGACTTTCATGGGGCACGGCGACATCAATTCCACTGCGGTGTATCTGACGCCGACCCCGGAGCTTCTCGAACACGCCAATCGCCGCTTCCGCGCCTTTGCTGCGACGATGCTGGGGGAGGATCAGTCATGCGCCCTCCCTCGGTACATTGGTTCAGTCACTTCACCGATCATCTCCCGTTACAGAAAGCGCCTGCGGCTCGGTTCGATCCGCAGCTATCGTGACACGATCGTAAGCGTAGCGCCGAGGCCCTTTGGATTGTTTGTGCGGAGTCTTGAGAGCACCGTTAGAAGAGTCATCCCCTGGAAGGGTGCTCACAATGGACGACCATTCTGACGACATAAGACGACCGTTGTCACCGCGTATTGAAGTGTTCGCTGGCGCAGGTCGAAAGCGCTGGCCGGATGATTTGAAGGCACAGATTGCCGCGGAAAGCCTCGAGCCGGGGGCGGTTGTCACAGACGTCGCCCGTCGCCATGGCTGCCGGCCCCAGCAGGTGCATGACTGGCGGCGCCGGGCGCGTTTGGGCCAGTTGGTGCTGCCAGCTTCGGCGGAGACGCTGTCGTTCGTGCCGGTGGTGTCGGAATCGGCGCTACCGGCGGCCGCAGAGCCCACCGGGTCGCCGGAAGCAGCCGTTGTGACGGTTGAGCTCCAGGGGGCACGAGTGGAGGTGCGGGGGGCGCCTGGCCTTGCTGTGTTGAGTGATGTGTTCTTGGCGCTTCGACGGACACGTTCATGCTGACGCCGCCTGCGAACCTTACGATTTACGTGGCGACGCAACCTGTGGACTTCAGAAAAGGTGCGGAGGGCTTGGCGCTTTTGGCGAAGGAGACGCTGGGCCATGATCCGATGAAGGGCGTGGCGGTGGTGTTCCGCGCGAAGCGCGCCGATCGGGTGAAGATTGTCGTCTGGGATGGCAGCGGCCTTGTGATGTATTGGAAGCGGCTCGATAGCAACGGCTTCAAATGGCCTCCCATCGTGGCCGGCGTGATGCGGATGAATGCCGCGCAGTTGTCGGCGCTTCTGGCCGGCATGGATTGGACGCGGATGCACGCGCCTCGGATCCGGCAGCCGAAAGCGCTTGCGTAAAGATACAAATCTCGCTGCATCGGGGCGCGAAGCATGGCAGACTCGGGCCAATGAGTGATTTGCCTGATGAGCTGCCGAGTGATCCAGCTGAGTTGCGTGTCTTTGCCGCGGCTCTGCTGGATCGCTGCGCCAGGCTCGAGCGGTTGCTCAAGCTTGCAAAAGATGCGCAGTTCGGTCGGTCCTCGGAAAAGCTGGACGCTGATCAGCTGCAGCTTGTTCTGGAGGACATCGAAGAGGCCGTCGCGGCCCTCGAAGCAGCCGAGGATCGCGCCAATCCCAGAACCTGCGAGAAGAGGACGGCCGAGCGCAAAGCCAACCGTGGTCAGCTGCCGGAGCATTTGCCGCGCATCATCGAGACCCTGATGCCCGCTGCAACCTGCTGTCCGTCCTGCAAAGGCGATCTCTTTGAGATCGGTCACGATGAGAGCCAGAGGTTGGACGTCGTACCGGCGCAGTATCGCGTGATCGTCACCCGCCGGCCCAAACTGGCCTGCCGCGCCTGTCACGGTGTCATCCTCCAGCATGCTGCTCCCGAGCGACTGATCAGGGGAGGATTGCCCACCGAGCGGCTGGTCGCGCATGTGATCGACGCGAAGTATCATTGGCATTTGCCGCTTTATCGCCAGGCGCAGATGCTGGAGACCCACGGAATAGCGCTGGACCGTTCCACGCTCGCCTTCTGGGTCGGCTACGCCGCCCAGGAATTGAAGCCCTTGTGGCATCGTCTACGCCAGCTTCTGCTGGCCTCCTCGAAGCTCTGTGTCGATGAGACCCCGGCGCCGGTGCTGGATCCGGGGCGCGGCAGGACAAAAACCGGCTACTTCTGGGCGCTGTCACGCGATGACAGGCCTTGGGCCGGACCTGATCCGCCTGGGGTGGTCTATGCCTATGCACCGGGCCGCGGCGCCGTTCATGGCTTGCGGCTGCTTGAGGGCTATCGCGGCATCATCCACTGCGACGGCTATCAGGCTTACAAGACCATGACCCGAGAGACGCGTGCGGACGCCCTGTCCGGGACGCTCGCCTTCTGCTGGTCGCATCTGCGGCGCCAGTTTGTGAAGATCGAGCGGGAGGCTGCGCCGGCGCCAGCTCCGGTTGCCCGCGAGGCGCTCGCGCGCATTGCCCAGCTCTACGCGGTCGAGAAGGCACTGCGCGGCCGCTCTGCTTCCGAGCGCTGCGCCGGCCGACAAGCGCATGCCCGGCCTCTGGCTACAGCCTTGAAGCAGTGGTTTGAGGCCAAGCTTGATCACCTTGCGGGGAAGAGCGACACGGCGAAGGCTTTGCGTTATGCGCTACGCCATTGGGACGGCCTGACGCTCTACCTTGATGACGGGCGCATCGAGATGGACACGAATGCGGTCGAGCGTGCGATGCGGCCGATCAAGCTCAACGCCAAGAACTCCCTTTTTGCCGGTTGCGACGAAGGTGCCGAGAATTGGGCATTGCTGGCTTCGCTCATTGAGACCTGTAAGCTCAATGGCGTCAGTGCCGAGCACTGGCTCGCTGACGTTCTCGCCAAGCTCGTCAATGGTTGGCCTGCGGCGCGACTGGACGAACTGCTTCCCTGGGCATCGACCTATACGATGCATACACACGATCCGAGGCTGGCGGCATGAGCCTGAACACGACCGCGGTCCGGATCAAGGTGACCCTCAAGGATGTGAAGCCGGAGGTGATGCGTCGCCTTGTCGTACCCGTCACCCTGCGCCTTGATCGGTTGCATCTGACGCTTCAGGAGGCATTCGGCTGGACGAACAGTCACCTCTTCGAGTTCTTCGCTGGTGAGGTCCGTTGGGGGATTCCTGATCCCCACAACGATTACGGCCACCAGCCCATGGATGCCCGCAAAGCGCGGCTTTGCGATATCGTTCGCGAGACCGGCGCCAAGACGATCCACTATCTCTATGACTTCGGCGACAGCTGGGACCATGTGATCAAGCTCGAAAAATGGTTCGAGAACACCACGACGGAGGGGCTTCCCTTCCTGCTCGAGGCCGCCGGCCGTTGTCCTCCGGAAGACGTCGGCGGTGCGCCAGGCTATGCCGAATACCTCGCCGCCATCAGCGACCCCGGCCATCCCGAGCACGAACACATGCGCCTCTGGGGCCCGGAGCGGTTCGATCCCAACGTCGTCGACCGGAAGGCGCTCGAAGCCGCCGTCAAGGCGTTGTCCGACACATGGATACCGCGGCGACGCGCCACGCGAACAAAATAGGCGTCAAGCGTCATTCAGAAGGGCTGCAGAGCTACGCTTACACACGATCCGCCTGTTCCTGTGCTTCGTGTCCGAGCAGCGTGGTCGCCGGGTTGCTACACTGGCCCTTGATGACCTGACGTTCGAACGAAGTCTGGCGTTCCTGAGGCGCCTGGAGCAAGAGCGGGGTGACTCGGTGCGTACTCGTAGTCAGCGGCGGACAGCACTGAACACCTTGTTTGCCTAACTCGCCGTGCGTGCCGAGATGTTGGCGGTTTGTCAGCAGGTCGCGGCGCTATTTTTGGCTGATTATGCCGATTGTGGAACTATGCCGAATGGTTCTAGGGAGGAGCCCGCGGTTTGGGCAGGCTTACCGACGGACGAGCGATCGTCGTCCTGGTCCATTCGGCATTGTCCGGCGTCTTACAGCGCCTTGAGAAACGCGAGCAGGTGCTCGCTTGGCTGACGCCCGATATGATCCAAGTGCCGAGCACTCACTAGGCAATCGCGATCGCCAGAGGCAGTTTGCCCACGGCGGCCTGCGCGGTGATCACCGATTCCCTCTCGGTGCGCGTGGCTAGCGGACCATCGGTCCGGAGCCCCCAGATGATCGGCACCGCCGTCCGTCCGCCAAACAGATTCATGTCCTTCACCGCGCGCAACCGTAGAACCGACCTCTCGGCAGACCGAACCTCCTCAAGAAGGTCCGGCAAGATAGCCGCGGCTCACGAATGCCTCTGACTTCCTAGGCGTCCGTCGCCCCCCACTCGCAGCTCGGCAGGAAGTCGCTCGCCTTTGCATACTTACCGAGTAGCCGGACCCTCGCATCGCCGTTCGCGTCCGCCCGAGACGCCAGCCTGATGGTCAGGAACGCCGAAGATTTGCTCGAGCTTGACGCCCTGACTCAGCGCGTAGCGGCGATAATCGCTCGATCTACCTATAATGGCAACCTTGATAACTCCGCGCGAGACGTCTGCGACGGGTAGTTAGATGGTTAGGATTTCCTGGTAGGACATACAGCGCCGCCTGCGGAGTCGCGCTGGCTGCTGGTTTGTGCTTCGCGGCTATCGGCTCTGACACGCGAGGATCGATACGAGCAGGCTGGTAGGGTATAAGGGATGATGTCCAGCAATGGCCCCCATCGTAGCTTGAAAGGATACGTACTCAATTGTGGACCATACGTCCGACTCCAATACCAATTTCAGACGGATCATTACCAAATCGGAATGACGCCTTTCTGGCTTTGATGCTGTCGGCGGGAGGGCCCCCAATGTAAGCGTTAGGTCATCGGATCGAATCGCGCGTTCGAAATCAACGCTTTTATGGGGTAGACGTTTGCCGAGTTGGAGGCCAGTGCGAGGAGGCCCGCCGAATGGTTTGAGATAAGTGCGAGCAACGAAAGGCGCCATGCGGCATGGGCCGGTAGCGTCAGCCCGTCATCCATCCTCCAGCAGCGCCACCAGACCATCCACCCGTTGCCGGCTGCTGGAAATTCAGTAGCGGGTCGATTGACATCAATCCAGTGAGATTTGCGATTGCCACCTCAGCTCTCGGCTGATATCGCGTATCAACCTCCCGCGTTCGCCGCATCCGATGGCGAAGTTGCTGTCCTCGATTCCCGGCATCGACCCCATCACGGCTACGGCTCTCGCCGCGACTCTGCCGCACGCGACCCATGTTCCGCTCCGGGCGGGAGTTCGCGGCCTGGCTTGGGCTGGCGCCCAAGCAGAACTCCACCGGCGGGAAGGACTGGCTCGGCCGCATCACGAAGCAGGGCGATGCCTATCTCAGGCACCTGCTTGTTATCGGAGCCGGCAACGTCGTTCGGTACCCAAAGGCCCGCACGGCCGGCAGAATGCGGATCATCGCTGCCGTCCGCCGCGACTGCGGCGTTCAGCGCCGCCGCTTCGACTGCGCCCGTAATCCGCATCCGAATCCCGGCAGAAAATTCGATCTCGATCGACCCGCCGCTGCTTGACGGCGCGACTGGACCAAGCGTTATGCTGCAATCCTGGACAACCCTCGGTGGTACGAAGCCCATTTGTTGCTCCGGGCTATTCTTCGGCTCCGGATGGAACGACCTTCGCCATCGCAGCAGCAATGACCGCGAAACACCATATCGCCACGCCGTCGAGGCGCCGCAGCGGAAACCCTGATGCCGCTGGTCGACGCAATATGGAGTCATGTCTTCGCTGCCGAGCGCATCCGCGCGGATGACAGTGTGCTGCAGAAGCACACGGAAAGGATGACCCAGATGATCTGAAGATCTGTGTGTACAAGCTGTGGCAGCGATGAGGTAGGCGCCTCGGGATCGACCTTCAGGAGTGGGTCTCATATCACTTCAAGCGGCTTCGCTTAAGAGGCGCGGTCGTGAGCGTTGAAGCTAACGGTCGGGAATACCCGAGCGGATAGGCGTCCGAGAGACGAATGAAAATGAACCCGCCGATGAACCGTCGCACGTGGAAATCGTCGTCAAAACCAGAGGTGTGTCGTTCCTCTGAGATGAGCCCGCCGGAAGCCTGATGACCGGGCAGGCGGCGATCAGCGTTAAGGAGGCGTGAATCGGATGAAGGCGCTGCCGCGGAACTGCAGGACCCAGTCGCTCCGATGGAAAGGGAGAAGGACAAGCGGAGAAGACCGCGAGGCGAGATCACCGACGCGGAGCACTGGGACGGACCGATCCGTATTAGCGACGAAAGCTCGTAATGGGGTGCCGAGCGAAGGGATCGGATCAGGTGCGCTGGCCATCGTCGCAACTGACAACAGGAGGACGACGGTGAACCAGCCGAGCAAACCGTTCAACATCGACAAGAGAGGTGTACGAAGCATATCTGCAGGTGAGATCCAATGGTGGCGCAGCCGTTGTCGACGGAGCGACGATTGAGCAGTTCGAGTCCGACTTGAAGAGCAATCTGTACAAATTTGGAATCGAATGAGCTCAGGCGCTTACTTCCCACCGCCTGTTCGCACCATGTCCATTCCAAAGAAGAGTGGGGGCCAAAGGATCCTCGGGGTGCCCACTGTGGCAGACCGCGTGGCTCAGACGGTTGTTAAACAACTGATTGAGCCGACGCAATCTTTCTGGCAGATTCCTATGGCTACAGACCCGGCAGATCGGCTCTTGATGCGGTAGGCGTCAGGCGACAGCGGTGCTGGAAGTACGATTGGGTTCTAGAGTTCGACATCAAGGGATTGTTAGACGAGCTCTTGCTGCGGGCCGTCCGGAAACATATAACGTGCGCATGGGCGCTGCTCTACATCGAACGATGGCTGACAGCGCCGATGGTGCAAGAGGATGGAACGATAATCGAGCGAAGCCGCGGCACCCCACAAGGGGGCGTGGTGAGCCCGATCCTCGCCAACCTCTTCATGCAGTATGCATTTGATCTCTGGATGGCACGGATGTTCCCCGCTCTGAGGTGATGTCGGTATGGGGATGACGGGTTGGTACATTGTCGGAATGAGATGGAGGCGCAAAGGGTTCGCGAAGTGCTCCAGGCTCAGCTGGAGTGCCGTCTGGAATGGCATCCTACGAAGACGAGGATCATCTACTGCAACGATGATCGACGCCGAGGTAAAAGCGAAACGGTCATGTTTGACTTTCTCGGTTATTGCTTCCGGGCACGATCCGTCCTGGGCCCGCATTCGCGGAAGATGTTCTGCGGGTTCACTCCAGCGGTCAGCAAACCAGCGCTGAACGCCATGCGAGCGACGATCCGCGGCTTGAACTCGCAGGCGAACCGAGGTGACGTTGGACGATATTGCCCGCGAGCTAAACCCGATGGTTAGGGGTGGATCGCTTACTATGGGCAATACACGCGTTCAGCGGTAAGCGCTTAGCCGCCACCCTATTGATGCTGGCTTGACGTCGGAACCGCCATGGCATTAAGTCGTCGATTTCGCTTTGGGGATGGCCGGCGATGATCGCCGTGAGCGTTTCGGCGATGTAGGCGGCCGGGTTGACGTCGTTGAGCTTACAGGTCGCCACGATGGATGCGGGCAAGGCCCAGTTTTCAGCCCCGACCTCATGATCAGCGAAGAGCGCGCTTTTTCTGGTCAAGCAGATCGGCCGGATCGCGTTTTCAACCGAATTGGTGTCGAGCTCGAGCCGCCCGTCATCGAGGAAGCGCGTCAGCCCCTGCCAATGATTGAGCGCGTAGCGGATGTCATCAGCGAGCGTCGAGCCGCTGGAGATCATCGACAGCTGTTTCTCGAACCACGGCTTGAACGCCTCGACGAGGGGCAGCGAGTGTTCCTTGCGCGCGGCCAGCCTGATGTCCGGCGATGAACCGCGTGCCATGGCTTCGATGCCGTAGAGCTGTGCGATCTGCCGGACGGCGGCCTCGGCGATCGGCGATTTACTGTTGCGGGCCAATTTGATGAAGCGCCGGCGCAAATGGCTCCAGCAGTGTACGAGCGTCCAGGGTCCTTGCGGTCGAGCGACTTCGATCAGCCGATCATAGCCGTCGTAGGCATCGCATTGCAGGAAGCGTCCGGTGAAGCCGTCCAGGAACTGCTCAGCGAAGGCGCCGCTGCGACCGGAGGCATATCGGAACAGCACGATCGGCGGACTTGGGCCGCTATGGCCGCGGTCGTCGGAGACGATCGCCCAGAAGTAACCCTTCTTCGTTTGACCACGCCCGGGATCGAGCACCGGCGCCGTGGTTTCATCCATGAACAGGCGATCCGCCGCTGCCAGATGGCAGCGCATGCGGTCGGCAACGGGCTGAAGATGGAAGCCGGCGCGACCGGACCAGTTGCCCAGTGTCGCCCGATCAAGTCGAATCCCCTGGCGCATAGATCTCGGCCTGACGGTAAAACGGCGTATGGTCGCCAAACTTGAAGACGATCACCTGCGCAATCGCCGCTTCGGTCGGTAGTCCACCAGGCACGACATGCTCTGGTGCGTGCGCCTGCACGACAGAGCCGGAGCAGCGGCGGCAGATGTATTTCGGGCGACTCGTCACCAGCACGCGCCATTGTGCCGGGATCACGTCAAGGCGTTTGCTGACGTCCTCGCCGATCTTCGTCATCGCGCCGCAACCGCACGGATAGAACGTGCTCGCAGGCTCGAGGATCCGCTCCACCTGCGGCAAATGGGCGGGCAAGCAGCCCCGATTGCGATGACGGTCCTGATCCGAAGCACGCGATCGGCCCCTGATGACCGCCGCAACCTTCTCTTGTGCCGCGTCCAGGACGCCTTGCGCGATCTCCACGTCTTCGAGCGGCAAATGATATTGATCTGGCCGCAGCTTCTCGGACTTCGCTCCGAACTTCTCTCGGCGTAGTTCCCCGAGAATGACCTCCAACCGGCGCCGCGCTTCTTCCGACGTTGCCAACGCCGCTTGATGTTCGCTCAATGCTGCCTGCGTTTGCGCTAAAAGCGCCTTCAGGCGTTCATTCTCGTCGCGAAGCGTCGCGGTGCTCATGCGCCATGTCGAGCACGTCTGCGCCGACGGCGCCATGCCCAACTCGGCACAGAGTCATTCTGCCGCACTTATCCAGCGATCTGTGGACGCCGCGCTTCCTCCGGGCGGACCAACCGCCAATCCAGGCCCTCAAACAACGCGGCGAACATCGCCGGCGATATCCGCATCACGCCGTCCGCAATCTTTGGCCACACGAACTTGCAACCCTCGAGGCGTTTATGCACCAGCACCAGGCCCGTTCGATCCCACACCAGAATCTTGATCCGGTCCGCCCGTTTCGACCGGAACACGAAGGCTGCACCGCCGAACGGATCGAGGCCAAGCATCTCCTGCACCTTAGCAGCGAGCCCATCGTGTCCACAGCGGAAGTCGACGGGCCGCGTCGCGATATAAATCTTCAGTTCGGAGCCGGGGACAATCATCGTGACGCCCGCACCGCGCGGATCAATCGAGACAGCTGCTCCCCATCTATCGCCGCGTCCGTCCGCACGACGACGTCGCCAATCGCAATCTCGAGCTTGACTGCCGGAACGGGACGCTCCTCTAACGGCCCGTCCACGACCAGCGGCGCGAACGGCGGCTAATTCGCCGCGCTGTCGGAAGATGTCGTCGCCAATCGTAAATTTGCCAGCGCGTCGCTCCGTGCTTGCGTGCTATCTCCGCCACCTGAGCGCCGGGCAGCAGACTCTCGCCCACGATCCGAGCCCACTCGGCATCTGAACGCACACGACGCCCGGACGGTCCCTCAAGCATTCAAGCCGGCTGACTGCTCCAGACCCAACTGTTGAGCTGTCCAAATGGGCGTCTTTTTTGCCGTCCAATCCCATCCTAAACCTCCGTTCAACCCGGAGGCTTCTTCGCACATCTAATCCAACCCCGGAGCCAGGGTATTGGCTGAGCGCTTACGATCAGCGCTTTATCCGTTGGCGCGCTACGTCAACCAGACGTTGGGCTATATGGTTGAAGCGAAAGTACAAGCGCTTTCATCACCGCTTAGGACGTGCGCGTCTCGTCCTGGGAAAAGATCGCGTGAGAACCGCAGGCTCTTTGTGCATTGGCAACTTGGCGATGGCGGCAAACTTGCCTGATGGGAGCCTGGTGAGGCGAGAGTCTCACGCCCGGTTCTGCGAGAGGCTGGAGGTGAAATCCCTCCGGCCTACTCACCCCACGGTGCCGGTCCTGGCCAAGGGCAGGACCCGGACCGGCCGGCTCCGGACCTACGTGCGCGACCACCGACCGTTCGCCGGCCCAGATCCGCCGGCGTCGTATTCTTCTACTCGGCTGATCGTGGCGGTGCGCATCCGGAGCAAACAAGCCAGTGACGCCGGCCTGCGCGTGCTTCGACATCCGTTACCTTCGTCGTCTTGACCGCGGGCTGTCGGGCGCTGGGTCGTCTGAAGTGGCGTCGGCTTCCAGCTGTTCGAACGTCAGCGCCAGTACTCGATCAGGCGCGACGAGCGTTCCGAGCGCGAGCGGTAGATGTGGCGTTCGAGGTTGGCGTTCTGCTGGACGATCAGCGCCTGGTCTTCCGATGCTTTCGCACGGGCAACGGTGAGTTCAGCGGCCATTTCCAACTCCTTCGCACGCTGGATCGCCACTGCCTGCTTACCGGTGGTCACGTCATCCGGAATCGCTTCGCGATCAGCCTCCATGAGCAGCAGTGAATCACAAGTTCGATGCGGCGTCGACCACCCAGCTCTCGACCCCTTCGGGTGTGGCACAGCACGCAGTGAATCCAGAAGCCGTCCAGACGTGTCTCTTGGATCGTGATGATTGGGGGCTCGTCGTCCATTGCGGAAACAGCACGGCCATACACTATCCTCATCAGAATAGGTAGTGTCTCGATCCTTGTTAACCTTATATCTGTAAGCTCGTAACATTGGCCGTAAGGATTCTTAAGATGACCCCTGCAAGCTCGTCGCGAAGCCAATTGCATGACCGCGTAACAAAGGCCTTGCGGAGGATCGAGGCGCTGGAATCCGCATATGAAACCACCACGGTTGGCCAGTTGGTTTCAATGCGGGGGCGAACGCATCCGTCAACGGTCGCCATCGACTTCTTCGAGCGCGGCGAACGCGCGACCTATTCCGACATGGAGTGCTGGTCTAACAAATATGCGCATGCGTTGCGCGCACTCGGAGTGCTGAAGGGCGATCGCATTGGCGTGATACTGCCCAATCGCATCGAGTTTCCGATCTTGTGGTTCGCGATCGCAAAGCTTGGCGCGGTTCTGGTCCCGGTCAACGTGCTTTATACGCCCAGGGAGATCGAATATGTTCTCAGCGACACGCAGGCGAAATTCGCGATTGTCGATGAGTCGGCGTGGCCAGTGTTCTCCGCGATGGACCCATGGCCTCAGGACCTCGCCAAGGAGCGAGTGATTCTCGTCGGACAACCTTCCACCTCGGCCGCGACTACTCTCGACAAATTGCTCAAGGGCGTCGACGACTCGCCGGTGGACGAAGATGTCCGAGCTAACGACCTGCTGATCATCGCCTACACGTCAGGCACCACGGGCTTTCCGAAGGGCTGCATGTTGACGCATGACTATTTTGGCGTTGGCTCGTACGCGGCGGTCAATTGCGACTTTCAGTCGTACAGGAGGTATCTTTCTGCCTCACCTTTTTTCTATGGCAATGCGCGAGGGAATCTTCTGAAGGCATATCGACTTGGCGGCACGCTGTACGTAGCTCAGCAACCGACCTCTTCGCAATTCATAGGTTGGATCAAGAAGTACCGCATCGAGTGGTGTCATTTGCCTGAGCTGATCGCTCGACATCCCGAAGCCACCGCCCAGTCGTTCACGAGCCTCAAGCAGGTCGGGCAGCCCTACAGCTGGAGTCCTGACACAGTACGCCAATTCCGCAAGCAGTGTGGAGTGCGCAGCACGACCGGATTCGGAATGACCGAAATAGGGTACGGGACTACGATGCCCGACATAGAAGAGATGGACGGCTCCGGTTCCGTCGGGATTCGCTCGCCTTTTCGGGTGCTAAGGTTGGTGAACGAGGAGGGTGGCCTCGCGCCGGTCGGCGCAGTCGGCGAGCTGTGGGTGAAGGGACGTGCGATCTTCAAGGGCTACTGGAATAGACCGGAAGCAAATGCCGCCGCATTCGAGGGCGAATGGTTCAAGACCGGTGATCTGTTGCGCCGCGACGAACTCGGCTTTTACTGGTTCATAGGGCGCAAAAAGGACATGATCCGGCGCGCGCCCGATGAGAACATCTCTGCGCACGAGGTCGAGACCATCATACGCGAAATCTCCGAGATCGCGGACGTGGCCGCAGTGCCCGTTCCCGATGAGGAGCGCGGCGAGGAGGTCAAGATCTTCGTCGAGCTGAAGGAAGGTCTCACGGCAGCCGATTTGCCGGTGGAGCGAATTATCCAGCATGCTCGTACGCGCCTGGCCGTATTCAAGGTGCCCCGGTATATCGCCTTCACTCCGGCGCTTCCGAGAACCACCTCAAGCAATAAAGTTGTTAAGCGTGAGCTAGTCGACGTCAGCGATCCGGTTTCCGGCGCCTATGACAGTGAGGAGAAACGCTGGCGCTGAGGTTCGGAAGTGACCAAACAGGTCCACCATGACCACCGTCACGGCGAGCCATTCGACATCAGTGTTCGGGAATGGCCCGGAATCATTGGACTCCGCTGTTGGCCGCCCCTTCGATTGATTCGACGACTTCCGTACGGCCAAGGTCTTTCACTCGACTGCCTTTATGTCGACCTTGAGGACACCGTAGCGGTTCGATTGCGGTGGGCAATGGCAAAATCTCTCATGTCGGAGCGATCGGAGTTCCTTTGCCACCTGGGTGATGGGTGGTGACGTGATGGACATTGTTGACGAGTGTGGTTATGCCGCTCGAGCAGAGATTGCTGACTGCCTCCGCGGTCAGAGCCGCACAGCAGCCAGGCCTTTCGCCCAAGAGTTGTTCCACTAGAGCGGTTCCCGATCAGGTTGGTTCATATCCAGCGGCTGCGAAGTAGTTGGCGCATTCGTGCGAGGTGAAGCGGTCGAGGCATCTTCCGATTGCGTTCCACAAGCCTTGGATGGTTCGTTCTGCGGCGCTGCGCAGCATGCTTTCAGTTTGGCGAAGGCGTTCTCGATCGGATTGAAGTCGGGACTGTAGGGCGGGAGATAAAGGAGCTTTGCGCCGGCAGCCTCGATCGCTGCGCGCACGCCTGCGCTCTTGTGGCCACCGAGATTGTCCATGACGACGATGTCACCTTCCCGCAATTCTGGAACGAGTACTTGGTCCACATAGACCTTGAACGCGAGCCCGTTGATCGGCCCATCGAGAACCATGGGCGCGACGATACCCGACAGGCGCAGGCATGCAACGAAGATCGTTATCTTCCAGTGGCCATGCGGGACGGAAGCCCGCAGCCGCTCGCCGCGGGGCGCGCGCCATGTATCGACGCCATGTCTGGTCAATGAAGATGAGCTTGTCAGGATCGAGGCCAATCTGGCCGTCCACCCACTCTTCTCGCCTCTTCAGGACGTTCAGGCGCTCTTGCTCGGTGGCGTATACGGTCTTGGTTTGAGCGTGATTTGGCGACGCTGGAAGAAGCGCGACAGCGCGGAGTCGCTGAAAGTGTGTCCATCGGCGGCGTGCGCCGCCTTCAGTTCCTCCAATGTGCTGTCGCGCTTGGCCGCAATCAGCGCGAGGATGCGTTCAGCTTGCGCGTCGATCGCATGCGAACGTCGATCGCCGTCCTGTGGCTTCGGTGTCACCTCGCCCGTCTCGCGCGCTCGCGCTACCCAGCGGATCGCGCTCGATACGCCCACTCGAAAGTGCGCCGCAGCCTCCCGACACGACATGCTGCCCGCAACTGAGGTAACCACTCGCCTGCGAAGATCAATCGAAAGAGGTCGCGTCATACCTGCCAGCCTCCTTCGCCAGCAGGCAGCTTGAATCAGAACCGGCGTGGTTCAATTCGGTCGGGAACCGCTCTCTAGCCTCGCTGCACCTACTCCTTCATCGTAAGGGACTTTCACCATCCGTCTCCTACCGGTCTCCCGGCGCACCCAGTCGACCGCTCCTTCCAATAGGGGATCATCCGTTGGATTTCCATTGAACAGTGTCTGTCTTGTAGGGGATTGCGATCGAACCTTCGAGCAATGCGGGTCTGGCGACCGGCTAATGCCGTGGCATTGGATACCCCGATGCGGGGATGATCGCGTCAGATGCTGATGGTCGAGTGGAGCGCATGGAGACAATCGTGGACCGGCAATAGCGTATGCCGATGATCGCCTCCTCCTCGAAAAGCACGGTCGATTGGCTTTGGACGGGCCGATCAGCGACAGTCTCGCGCTGCTTCCATTTCGCTACGGTCTTTTTGGATGCTGAGCGCCCACTCCGATCGTGTTGACGCGTCTAATGCTGCTTGAAAAGCGCAGTACAGTGTCCGCCGGGCGGAAGCGCATGATGGATCAACTGCAGCCGCTGTGCTTTTTGGCCGACGCGAGAGTAATCCTGTCGACGACTGTGATCCATAGCTTGCAGGAGCGGTGGGAGAAGAGGCTCGTCACCACGGCAAAATCATCTTGGAAGCGAGCGACATCGAGCGGAAGCCGCTCGCGCGCCGGCTACATGACAAGGATAAAAACTGCCAGCTTTAGTGGGTTCACTGTTCGCCTTCCTCAGGTAAAGTGAGCGAAGCCATTCTGGGACGTAACCAGTTCCGGACATAACGTTGAACATAATATTTGGGATACGATGTCATATTTGCGCACGTGAGAGAAGCGCGCCTAGTTATCGAACTACCTACTTGAAGGAGACGATAATGGGTGAAGTGATTGGCGAGCAAAGGAATATACAGACTCGCGATGCCTTAGAATCATACCTCTGCTCGTATTCACGTTCGTGGAAGGCGATCTCCTTGGCTGTGGCGAGTCCGATCCGTACCCTTGCGCTGATTCTTCAGCGGACATCACAAGTCTAAGATCGTTGAGGCGATGATGAATTCGATCATGGTATCGCCTCAGTCACCGCACGAGTAGCGCTCAACCTGTATGCCAGCATCCCCGAGGAAGGGGGTAACCTGCGGATCTGGAACCGTAAGCCGACAATCACCGACCGAAAGTCGCAGGGGGTCGAAAGCACGGGCTACCCCTATTCGACAGCCTATCTCGAGGCCGTTCCTTGTCACGACTTGCAGCTCAAGGCGGGGGATATCGCCCTGATAGACGGCGGCTTCATTCACGGTGTTACACGGCAATCAGGCAACGGAAAATGCCGTCTTCTTCTGCACAGCTTCCTCGGGTTTGCGCGGCCGGATCTTGTTCTATGGTGGACTTGAAGTGGGGACACTCTGGCGATTCGCCTGTGAGCAAAGGTCGGTAACGGTGTCCAGGATGACTACCGGTTAGCTCAAGTCGGCGAGGTCCGCGTGACAATCGCTCGCCGAGGAGGTCTAATTTGATGGCGGGCTGAACAGGGCTTCTTACATTCCCATGGCAGCAACCGATGGCGTCACCTAGGAACCCGTCCAGATAGCGCCGGTATTGGGCTTGTCGATGAACGATTTGCTCAAGCGGCTCTTGCGAGCTTTCTGAGATTGTGGGTGGTGCAGATCAACGCCCACTCGGCCGTCACTTTCTCAGTGCCACGCAGCAGGAACTGCCTGAACCCGTGCGCCTGCTTGATCTGCCCGAACACCGGTTTGACGATTTGGTTCCTGAGCCGGTAGCGGCTTCGCCAGCCGGCGCGCTTGAGCTTGGCCCGCATGGCTTTGGTGAGCTCTCCGGTCATGGTTCGCTTGCCTTCGGCGGCATGCTTGGCGCGCCCGATCGCGACGTAAGCGCTGATGTGGCGATCGGCGAGGGTTTGCAGGTTGGCCTCGCTCAGATAGCCGCTATCGGCCGAGGCTTCCTTCGGCGTGAAGCCGAGGTTGGCCTCAATGCCGTCAATAAGCCCTACGAGTTGGCTATGATCGCACATGCGCGCAGTGAGCCCGTGCGCAACGATGATCTGGGCGGTTCCATCGACAACGACCTGGGCATTGTAGCCTTGGATGTACCCGTCCTTGGTCTTCAGGATGCGGCTGTTCGGATCGGTGAAGTTGCGCTGCGCTTTACCCCCGGGCTCCGCTTTCGGCGGTGCGGGCGTCTTGCCGTTCTTTTTCCCCCTTCCGCAATGCGCTTCTTTTTCACCTCGGCCCGGCGCTGCAGTTCCTCCTCGGCGGTGGCTTTGGCTTCGAGCTTGGCCTTGGGCCTCGCGGATCTTGGCCAGGCGCTTCTCCTTGTCAGCCACCCAGTCCGGCAGCTCATCGCCGCGCTGGTAGCCGGTCCTCCTCGGCATCCGCCGCCTCGGCCGCTTCAAGCCAGTGATCGACCTCGGCTTGAAGCTCTGCTTATCGCTTCTTCATGCGCTCGTACTCATGGCCTTCTTCGATGCGTTCGCATTGATCTTGGTGCCATCGAGCGCCATGTGCCCAAGCTTCACCAACCCAGCCTTCTCAGCAAGCTTCAACACCTGAACAAACAGACCCGCCAAGGCCTCAAGGTGCCGCTTGCGGAATTCCGAGATCCCGCCGAAGTCCGGCGGGTCGTCCGCCACAATCATCATCAAGTCCGCCCGTTCCATGGCCGCCTTGGCAATCCGGCGCGACAAGATTAGATGCCGCTCGCATAACCGTGCAGAAGTAGCGCCGTCATTATCCGCGAATCAAACGACGGCTGTCCAAGCCCGCTCCGGTAACTGGCTGTGATCGCAGATAGGTCGAGGCTTTCTCGCACCAGCGATACAATTAGCCGCGACAGGTGGTCCTTCGGCACATAGTCCTGCACGCTCGGCGGCAGAAGCTGCGCCTCATCGATCTTCCAGGGGTGAAAATCCTTGCTCATGCGCACGCAAAGACTCAGACTCACACCGTCTTGACCAGCGACTGCTCAGAGAACCTCCTAGGCTTTCGGGTCGACCTCGTCGCCGGCCGCCGAACTATGCCGAAGGGTCTTGGAAAGGATAGTCGATTTCGGCGTTTGTGGCTGGTCGAGCGGTCGTCGTCCTCGTTCGGCATAATCTGACGTTTGCAGCGGCAAGAAAGGCGCGTTTGTTGGCTCTTTTTTACCCTAGGAAAGCTTTGGCAACGGATCGGCGACTGTTAGTCTCTAAAACGGAGCCGCCGTATACGATAGAGGAACCCAGGACTGGAGATGGGCACTCGTTGGTACGACACGTAACAGCCAGATCAATCGCGTGCCGACTCGAAATAGTCCTGACGCCGCCTAAAGCGGTCGAAGCTGAACCAGATTTGCTGCTCAAGCGGGAAGAGGAAAGGGATGATCGCACACCTAAGAGGCATCGGTCCGGAGTGCGCCCGCCATATGGTCCAAGGGCCTGTTTCGTCACGGCGCCGATCGGATGCCGGCTTGGGCCCGCTGCCTCCGCAAAATGGGTCGGTCCCGCGAGCAAGGGATCTCCACATCGGGTAATCCGAGGCTCCGAAAGATTGTGTTTCAGGTCGCTCGGTTGTGGTTAGGGCATCAACCTCAATCGGCGTTGAGCCTGTGGTACAATGAGTACAATCAACGCGACGGACGGGCGTTCAAGCCGACGATCATCGCGATGGCGCGAAAACTTCTCGTAGCTCTGACGCGATATGCCGTCCATGGCGTCGTTATCGAGCGCTCTGTGATGAAGCCGCGTGAGCTCCAAGACTGCGAAACATCTAGTTGGAACTCCAGGGCATATGTAAGACCGTATGTCCGCCTCTGCCGATGAGGTGGCTCGCCTACACTGTGCGTCCGAGGGGTGCTCGGGGCAAGACCGAGCCGATCCTCATCACAGGAGAACGAGCCGTGGCAGCTTCGTCGGAATCGATGTGGCCAAGCTGCGAAACACCATCGCAATTACGGAGGCAGGCCGGGAGTGAGAAGTTCGCTTCTTCGTCGAGATCGACGCTTCCGCAGCCGACATGGATCGCATCATAGTGCGGATCGCCACCCGGTTTGACTGCGTGCTTTTCCGTTACGAGACCTGCCCGACTGGCTACTGCCTCTATCGCCTGGTCGCTGGGGCATCAATGCACGGTCGTGGCGATCGCAGATCCCAAGGAAGCCGGGCGCTCGCGTGAAGACGAACCGCTGGAACACCGTTTCTCTCGCGCGGCTGGTACGCGCTGGCGAGCTGACTGCGGTATGGGTTCCCGATGAAGGCCACGAGGCGATGCGGGATCTCGTTCGCGCGCGATCGGCAGCGGTTGAGGGGCTGCGGGTTCATTGGCAACAGGTGAGCGCCTTCATGCTCATGCAGGGCCGCACCTATCCTCGCAAGAAGAGTTGGACGATGCGATATCTGCGCCGGCTTCGGGAGGAGCAGCTTGACGACCTCGCACATCAAATTGCACGAAGCAGTTCGCGTCGCCAGGGGCGGGTCGACCGGCTCAAGCGCACGATCGAAGAATTTGTCTCGGGTTGGTCTCTGGGGCCAATCGTGCGGGCGCTTCAAACATAGCGCGGCATCGATCTGATTGTCGCGGTGACATTCGCGACCGAGGTTGGCGATGTGAGCGCGAGATTGCCTGGAAGGCGCAGAGCCGCTGCTACCCGAGGCTGGCTGCGCGCGGCAAACGAACGACGGTGGTAGGCTGAATACGGCCTTGAACAAGCCGCCAGATGCGCTTCGTGACGCTCACTCTTTCGATTGCGTGAGTAGTCGAACACCGCCGCGGCCGGGGGGACTCCCCACCATTTAACAAGCTGATTTTGGGCAGCCAGCGACGGGTCGAAGGTGGTACCGGTTTTCAGCATGGCGCAGGCGACGTTGAGAAGGCGGTCGGCAACCGATCGGAGAGCCCGACCTTGGCTGTGACCTCGGCTTCGGAGTGCGGCGTATTTCGAGCGGCTTCTAGGATCGTGCTGGATGACGACGCGCGCCCAATGGTACATGGCGTTGGCGAGCCTGTCATGACAGGCCAGTCTTCTGACCACGAGGCAGCTCTTACCCAACCGTTTCGTGACGCGCGCGACTCCTGTCCAAGCTGCGCAAGGCGACGTAGACAGGTCGCCACAGGGCATCAAAGGCTTCTGCGAGCAGCGTGGCGAGGAGGATCTTTCCCACTCCCGGCAAGGATCTCCACGTCATGCCGCTTCCTCTGCCTCGGCTCGGCCTCTTCGGTCGGGACGAGACGGGCGGTCAGTGTGCTCAGCTGATGATGCGCTTGCCTGAGCTGCCGGTTCTTCCATCAACTCGGGGCAGGCCGAGAGATACCAGTAACTGTCGCGCACGCAAGCGTGGCCGAGGTAAGTGGAGAGCGCTGGGAGTTGTTGTTCGACGTCCTTGCCTTCGCGATACCAGTCGAGCAGCGTCCGGATGGCGAAGCGATGACGGAAGTCGTGCACGCGTGGCCCGGTACGATCACCTGGGCGCCGCAACCCGATCTCCCTGGACAGTCGCCAGAAGGACGCGATGAACGTACTGGTGCAGCAAGCGGCCTCCCTGTTCGGCAACGAAGAAGGTCGAGCCGCAGCGTGATCCGAGCAGGGCATCGCGCCGGTGGGCGTAGTGGCGCAGAACGGTTCTCGTCGGATGCAATGGCACGAGCCGCGACTTGCCGAACTTGGTCAACCGGACAGTCAGCACGCCGGCGCCGAGGTCGACGTCATCACGCTCCAGGCCCATCGCCTCGGATATACGCATGCCCGTCACCGCGATCAGCCCGAACGAGGTATGGTAGGTCCATCGGCGCAGCCCGTCCGCTGGCGGCAGAGCCAGCGCTGCCGTCAGCGACGCATTGATCTCCGCGTCGCTGTAGACATAGGGCTGGCGCGCTTCCATCCGGGCAGCATGCCGACGGGCGGCACCTCCGTTCTCGGATCGAAGTTGGCGACATGACGCGGGAACCCGCGCATGTCGCTCTCTCAGCGCCAGGATGCATGACGATCGGGCGGCAGCGTTGCCATTCCATTGCCAAGCTTCGTCGTGATGATCCTGGCTTTGCGCCTCTCCATGAAGGCGACGAAGTCGGCGAGCCGACAGGTCTGGTGCTCGTACTTGTATCCCAGCCCCTTGCGCATGCTCACGTACCTATCGAGTGCGGCGCGCAGAATTGCGCGCCTCCCGGCCAGGGCAGGTTTAATGTTCTCAGCGCATCGATATCGACCTTCGCGTAAATCCGGGTGGTGTCGTGGTTCTCGTGGCATAGTTTGGCGGGCGGCATAAACCGCCGTATGCCGCGCCAGCTCGATTGCTCGTCCACGAGCACCGCAAGCCTCTCCGAACGATTCCCGAAGATCATCTTCCTGAATGTCTGCACCGCCACCGCAGCTTCTCATTCTCGGCGTCAAGCGCGAGTACCATCTCGGTCAGAGCCGCCGGATCGGTCGGGAGAGCGTCGGGACGAATCGCCATCATCAGACGATACAGGCGCGCGCCGCATGCTCCAGCAAAATCCTCACTCCTCAGACGACAACGGCCGGCTGCTTCACAGGCTGGGTGAGACACGCGTCCACTCAAGCCCGTCGAGCAGCATCGCAAGTCACGTCGCACTCAGATGCACCACACCGTTGCGGATCGGCGGCCAGGTGAAGCGCCCTTGGTGCAACCACTTCGTTACCAGCACCATGCCGCTGCCGTCCCACGCCAGAAGCCAAATCGATCCTCGAGAAGGAGCTCGATCGCGTTGCAACGCCCGCGTCTCCCGAGCGCGAGGCGATCCTACACACCGACATCAGAGGCTCGTACTATTACCACTAAAAGGGAAGAAAAATGCTGACACACCCCACACTCCACTTGCTTACCCAGCTCGGCCTTGCCAGCATGGCCGAGGCCTTCGAGCCCCGTCGACAACGAGGAGGTCCATGGTCTCGCTCACGCCGAATGGCTGGCGTTACTGCTGGACCACGAAGCGACCTGGTTAACAACCGGCGCCCGGCGCTTCGTCTACGTAAGGCAAAGCTGGTCATCATCCCGTGCCCGAGGATATCGACTACCGCTCCCCTCGTGGGCTCCCGCCGCTTGTTCGACGTGCTGCTCAAGGGAGACTGGATCTAGAACCATGAGAATTGTGCCATTGTCGGACGAACCGGCGTCGGGAAGAGCTGACTTGGCTGTGCGCTTGGTCACAAGCCTGCCGGGACAACCACTCTGTACTTTTACACCCGGCTGCTGCGGTTGTTCGAAGAACTAGATCTTGCTCTGCGCGACGGCCGACTCACCTCGCGGATGAAGAGCATCGCCGCCGTCGAGCTCTTGATTTTGGATGATTGGGGCCTTCAGACCATCGACGCCAATGCCCGTCATTATCTGCTCAACGCTGATGCCATACTCGATCGCCGCTTCACAACACTCACAGGCTCGAACTGAACAGTGACTCCATGCGTCGTCCGCTGGTTCTTCCTCGGCCTTGATTACATCGTCGGCCCGATGAAGACCGAGACTGCAGCCGGCGAAGCTGACCGGCCGCTACGGCACTTTTGGGTGGCGCGTCCAGTCAGCTCCGCTCCATCGAGCGACACCAGACGTGATCTCTTCGGCGGCCACTTGACCACGGGCTAACAATAGTGCCAATTGCCTTCGATCGGGGGTTTCACATGCGCGCGATCAGATTGGAACGCTGCGCGGCATCAGATTGGAACAACTGCGCGCGATCGTCGGAATCCGCATCCAGCATCAACAGCAATTTCTGCCGTTGCGGTCCGGATCAAGGCTTTCGGTCAAGCGCCGCCCGATCTGCTTGAGGATGAGCCGCATCAAGGGCGTGGTGCGAACGATGTCGGATGGCGGCACGACGAGGTAGATTGAGAGACGGGTTCCGGGCCATCAACGAGGTCCCGGATACTCCAGTCGCTTTAGTTTGCATGGCTTTCGCGTCATCCGGCCAGAGCGCGAGGACAAGGCGTCATCCGTGGTCCGTCCAATGAGTATGAGTGCAGCGTCCCCTGCCGTCGTCATTTAGCTTGAATCCCTGATCCTTAGTGGAACTTGAAGCGGCAGCCACTTTATAGTTGAACGATAGCATAGTCTGAAACTTAGGCGGCTCGATATGGTCGAGCTTCTCTTGCAGGGAGCCAACTATTTTAGTGGGGCCGGTGGCGGGGAAGTAGGAAGCTCTGCGCAGTCTCGGAATGCGCACTTCGGCGGCACCGGCGCTTGGCTCCCAGTAAAGGTTGCGATAATCGTTGCGCTGAATGCGGTACCCGGAGCTCTTCTCGCCGTAGCGCCGCCGATCAAGCCTTCGACCCCCACCTTCATCAGTCGCTGGACGGCAAAACCATCATCTCGCGCAGATCGGCCTCCGGGATCTTCCCCACGAGCGTGCGAAGGTTCATCATCTCCTCGGTCATCGGTGGTTCCTCGAATCGATGGAAGCAATCCAACACTTACCGGCGGATCATCGACGCCCACCGCGCAGCTACACCAGCAAAGGGGACACGACTGGTGTCGCGGCGCTCGGCGAATATCTCACCAATTGCCGCCGGTTTCGCAATCGAAGGGCACGCCTGATCTTTTGGCAGGCCGAGTAGACGGGCGTCATCGTCGTGAGGTTCTGCATCGATGGCAGCGAGGTGAAACTCGTCGCGGGCGCCGGAGAGAGCTCTTAGCCGCATGCGTTCGAAAACCGTTGGAGGGCTCTGGGATGAAGCAGAGCGCGTCTCAACGAATGCGTTCATCCCTCGATTTAAGGAAGCGCTAGTCCCTACGAGCCGTCGCACCATATCGCGCGCATCTTTGAACATCCCGGGGGCGCTTTTGCCGCGATAGCGGCTGCGTCAGCTTACATCACGCTCGCATCCGCCGCGCGCCTCTCGCCGTTGACGAGGCCAGCGGCCAACCACGTGTTCGAGAATATGTCGTAGGATCTCACTCTCCCGGAAGCGGCCAAGCCGGTTCACCGATAGTGCCGAATGTGCCGAACCTTATCGTCGAGATCGAACTTGCAGAACCAGCAGTAAGCAAGCCGCAGCGGAAGATCCTGACACAGCGGGCTCTGATGACGAACTCCATAGCAGCAACCGACCACGAGGTCCGGATCATCAGCACGGGACCGGCCGAGGGCCTACAAATGTCGCCGTAAAACGCTCCTAGCTGGTGGTGCAATTGCCCAGAACGGCTGTCGCGAACACACTCGAGGCTAAACTCGCAAAGGAACTGCCCTGATCTCGATCCAGCCATTATCGCCGACTCTCCTGATTCTTAAGCAGCAATCATTGTTCGCTCGGCTCCTTGAGCCCATCTTTCGACAGCATCGGTCAACTATCGAGATGAGGGGGCCATCCGTCATAACCTCGGGTGGCCTCGTCCTCTTGTCCATCGTATGGTTATGCGTGCGGTGGCGCACAGGCGGCCAGTCCGGGTCGGGCGGCGAGTTGCGGCGAACCGTATTGGAAGCGAGGGGAGCGAAACAGTGTGACTGAGCTGCTTGAACTAGGAACGCAAGGCTGTTACCCGGCGCAGGGCGTGGGAGAAGATGACGCAGCATTTTGCCGCTCGCGAAGCGGCGGGCGTGCTTGTGAACGATTATCTCTCCAAGTGCGCCGAAGGGGACGAAAACGAAGTCGACCGTGGGAGGCAAGGCGATAGCGGAGGCCGACGTCACTGGTCTCACCCAGCACGGCATTTGCCCGTTAGGCGCCGCGCAGCGGGCGCCTCTTGCGCGCCACTGCCGATTTCTTCGATAAACTAAATTGCAAAGACGACAACAGGAGACGACATGCACAAGCACAAGGAAGAGACATGGGCACTCGTCGATCTGGTTCGGAAGATCGTCAAGGATCACCAGGCGCCGCTCGAAACACGAATGCTCAGAGGCGAGAAACTGACCCGGGCCGACTTTGAGCCAGGATGTGAAGCGGCCCGTATGGCTGGCTTGTGGGGGCTCAACCTGCCGCCCGAACTTGGCGGCGTGCGCCTTTCTATGGTCGATCGACTCGCCATCACCGAGGAAAACTCCAAATGCCTGGCACCGATCCGCTTCGGCGGCGAAGTCCTCCACGCCATGCTCAATCTGCAGGGCGAGCAGAAGGCCCGTTACCTCGACCCGTTGCTGTCTGGCGTGAAGCGATATTGCTTTGCGCTGACCGAGCCCGGCGGGGGATCTGATCCGGCTCGCGCCGTTTTGACCCATGCGAAGCGGGACGGCGGCAGCTGGCTGATCAACGGCTCGAAGACTTGGATCAGCCTCTTCGAGGATGCCGATGGTGTGCTCGTTTTTGCCCGCACCTCCAAGGAGAAAGGTGCTAACGCCATTTCGATGTTCGCCGTAGAGAGGGGCAACCCAGGCCTCGTCGCGCGTCCGGTGCCAATGCTCGGCGGCTTCTCAACCCACCAGCTAACGTTTGATAACTGCCGAGTCGACGACCTTGCGTTCATTGGCGCGGAGGGCGACGGATTCAAAGGCGCTCAACAGGAACTGTCACGGGTCCGGTTCGAATCAGGCGCGATGGCGCTCGGCATTGCTCAGAGGTGTTATGATATGATGGTCCAACACGCCAAGCAGCGGATCGTATTCGAGGGTCCGCTCAGCGAGAAGCAAGCGGTACAGTCGATGATCGTCGACTCATGGATCGAAATCCAACAGCACCGACTGACGTTGTATGCCTGCGCGGAAAAACATGATGCCGGACAGGATACGCGTGTCGAAGCAGGAATGGTCAAGATGACCTGCACCGAAATGGTCGGCCGCGTCATTGACCGTGCAATCCAGATCCATGGCGCTGCGGGCTGCACGTATGAGAGTCCGCTTGCGCACTGGTACGACCAGCTGCGCTTGTCGCGTATTTATGACGGTCCGACCGAAGTCCACAAGTACCGCGTGCTCGCTCGCAGTCTTTTGGCATGAGCATTATCCCTACAGCAGGTTCGAAAGCATCGACAGCCGTTGCAAATTGAGCAAGCCGCCAAGGTTGTACTACGCGCGCTGATCGAGACGACACTGGAAGAGGCGTTCCCAGATGAACGCTGGTGGTTCGATCGCTCGCTGCAAGGGTGCGGCAGGGTGATGGTCCGCGAGACGCTCGTCTAGCAGGCGAAAGGGTTGTTCTGATGACTGCTATAAGGCTGACAAGCCAGCTGCAGGACCGCGCAGCAGATGCACTGCGCAGGATCGAGGCGTTGGAATTCGCTTATGAGACCGTGACGCTCGGACAGCTAGTCTCGATGCAAGCGCGAGCGCACGGTTCGAAGATCGCCATTGATCTCTTCGAGCGCGGCGAACGTGCGACCTATGCGGAAATGGACCAGCTTTCCAACAAATGTGCGCGTGCGCTGCGCGCATTCGGAGTTCGCAAGGGTGATCGCATCGGTGTGATGTTGGCCAACCGTATCGAGTTTCCGATCCTGTGGTTCGCATTTGCAAAGCTCGGCGCGGTGATCGTTCCTGTCAATATACGCTACACGCCGAGAGAGGTGGAGCATGTTCTGTGCGATACCCAGGCGCGATTTGCCATTCTCGACGAATCCGCTTGGCCTGTTTTCTCCGGAATGGGGTTTTGGCAGCGAGAACTGGCCAAAGAACGAGTGGTTCTTGTCGTTCACTTCGCTGGCGGAACTGCGACGAGACTCGATGAATTGCTCAAGGGAATCGACGACTCGTCGGTGGACGAGAATGTCGGTCCCGAAGACCTGCTGAACATCCAATACACCTCGGGAACGACAGGGTTTCCGAAGGGCTGCATGTTGACGCACGACTATTGGGGCGTGGGCTCGTACGGGTCAGTCTACACCGATTATCAGCCGTACAAAACTTACCTGTCTTGGGCGCCCCTTTTCTATGCCGAAGGGCTAGGGCAACTTCTCAGGTCATACCGACAAGGTGGAACGCTGTACTTGGCTCAAAAACTCAGTTCGACGCGATTTGTCGACTGGCTGAAGAGCTATGGTATTGAATGGTGTATGTTACCCGAGCTGATCGCGCGCCAGCTTGAGGCTGCCGACAGCACATCGATGTGTCTGAAACAGATCTGGCAGGACGGCGGCTGGGGTCCTCAATTGATGCACCGATTTCGCGAGCGGTTTCGAGTCCCCGGCCACAGTGCCTATGGGATGACGGAAATCGGATGGGGCGCACTGATGCCGTGCGGCATCGACGAGATGGATGACTCTGGTTCGGTCGGGATTCGTGCGCCGTTTCGGGTACTGCGGCTGGTCAACGATGACGGCAGCCCCACGCCGGTCGGCGAAGTGGGCGAGTTGTGGGTGAGCGGTCGTGGCATCTTCGAGGGCTATTGGAATAGGCCGGAAGCGAATGCCGCCTCATTCGAAGGCGAATGGTTCAAGACAGGCGATCTGATGCGTCGCGATGAACTCGGTTTTTATTGGCTGATGGGGCGCACCAAGGATATGATCCGCCGCTCCGGCGAGAACATTGCTGCGCGCGAGGTGGAGGCGATCGTCCGCGAGATTCCAGAGATTTCGGATGTGGCTGCGATACCCGTTCGCGATGAAAAGTGCGGCGAGGAGGTCAAGATTTGCGTGGAGCTGATAGAAGGTGTCACTCCAGCCGATCTTCCGGTGGAGCGCATTCTCGAGCATGCTCGAGCGCGACTTGCCGTATTCAAAGTGCCGCGGTACATCGCCTTCATTCCTTCGTTTCCGAGAACCACGTCCAGTAATAAAGTGATCAAACGTGAGCTGATGGATGTCACCGATCCGCTCGCCGGAGCCTACGACACGAAGGAAAAGCGCTGGCGATGAAACGGGCGGCTTTTTCCAGCCCTCGAGCACGCGCTCGCCAGTTCCACCCGTGAAGCGACCCGAAGGACCAACATGGACATCGTCGACTCCATTCTTGGAGACCTGCATACCGACGCAGGAGACGGAGCGAGTGCAGACGCAGCCGATGTCGTGATGACGTTCCGCTGCAGATAACTGGGCACCTGCTCCGCGTGGTCCACGAACAAGAGTAAATTCAATGAGCATCGTATAAGGCAGGGGCGTCGTGGTTATGGGTGCCACCGGCGGCATTGGCCGCGACATCGCGCCCAAGGTAGCTGATTAAGGCGAGAAGGTGCATGGTGAACAGCGAGAGCAAACGGTTCCGCGCAGCCGCGCGGGAGCGAAGTGAATGCTTTGGGCGGGCGGGCCGTCGCGACACTGACGGCACGTCGGAATCGCCAAGCGCGGCGTGCATCGCGGGGAGACCTCACGTCTGCGCTCCGCATCTTTGCCGCGGCTATCACAGATGTTCGGAAGACCTGGCAAAACACCTGACTGTCCCGAGCAGTGCGCGACCCGACGGTACCGACATGGCCCCTCCGATATCGCCGTCATCCTAAGAGCGACGAAGGCTCAAGATCGGCGAGCGGCCGAATAACGTATCTTTGACACTTTCTGATTATCCAACCCCGTTAAAACATGACCGACTCCGTCGTGTTCCCCTACAACCCGCCGGCGCGGGACGAATTCACTGAGATCGCGCCGGGCGTGCGCTGGATCCAGGTGCCCATGCCGGGTCGCCTGGACCACACCAACGTCTGGGTCATCGACGATGACGACGGCTGGGCGTTGGTGGACACCGGGCTGAGCACGCAGGAGGTGGTGGGTGCCTGGGAGGTGCTGATCGCGAAGCCTCCGCTGAGTGGACCGCTCACGCGTGTGCTGGTCACGCACATGCATGCGGACCACATTGGACTGGCCGGCTGGCTCACCCGGCGCTACGGCGTGCGGCTGTGGATCTCCAACATAGAGTACCTGATGTGCCGCGCGATGATCTCCGACAGCGGCCAAGAAGCGCCGGCCGATGCATTGCAGTTCTACCGCGGGGCCGGCTGGGGTGAGGTGGCCATCGAGGACTACCGAGCCCGCTTCGGCTGCTTCGGCACCCATGTCTACGCACTGCCGCACAGCTTTCACCGCCTGCAGGATGGCATGAGATTGCAGATCGGGCAACACGCGTGGGAGGTGATCGCCGGCCATGGACACTCCCCGGAGCAGGCTTGCCTGTACTGCCCCGAGCTAAAGCTGCTGATCTCCGGTGACCACGTGCTGCCCCGTGGCTCCGCCAATGTCTGCGTTTTCCCGTTGGAGCCGGATGCGAATCCAATCGCCGATTGGTTCGCCTCAATGATAAGCTTGAAGCAGCGCGTGCCGGATGACGTGCTCGTCGCGCCAGGCCACCACGATGTCTTCCTTGGCCTGCACGCGCGCATCGAACAACTGCTGAGCCGTCAGCAGGAAGTGCTGGAGCGGCTCCTGGCGCTATTGGAGCAGCCGCGCCGCGTGGTCGACGTCTTCAGCGCACTATTCCGCAGCCGCATCTCGGAGTTCGATTCGCAGCATTTGGGGCTCGCAACGGGGCAGGCCGTGGCTAACCTGAATTATCTGATCGGTGCCGGCCGGGTCGCGAAAGAGGTACGGGATGGCGTCGCGCGGTACCGCAAGATCTAATGCATCGGGAAACTGATCTTCCTTCCCAGTCTTGGGTCGACGTTGCCGCATGGGAATTGTCCAACAACCCACTTGCTAGGGGTCATGAGAGTGGTGAGATCACTACCCGTCTGCAAAGTGATGGAACGATGGGCGCCCATCGTGGACTGATCGAAAAGTAATATTGGATCGTCTCACCTTGGTGATACATTGCAGCTTCGTGCGACTCGCGGCTCTTCTGTCGACGAACTCGAAACATGGGATCAGACGCAGAGCCACGCAAGCTGCCGGTCGTGCTGAGTGCCGACGAGGTGGTGAGCTTTCTGGAGGCAATCCCGAGCCTAAAGAACCGGTAGTTAGTCTATGCTACCGGATTACGCGTGTCGAAGGTGCTTTTCCTCAAGGTTCGGATATCGACAAGCCAGCGGATGGTGATCCGGCTCGAATAAGGCAAAGGCGGCAGGCGCCATACGTCATGCTCTCGCCGCAGCTGCTGAGCCCACTGGCGGGTAACCTGCTCAAATAATCGGTCGCCACGGCGAAGCCTTTCGACAGGCGTATGCCGGTCATTTCGCGTCGAGCGATCGGCGTCATCACAGCGTGCCGGGACTGCGGCGCTCGGCCATATTGAGCAATGCGACGACAGCGGCGCCACGCGCATCGCCTACAACTCCTGTCTTATAAAGGCGACCCGTCGCGGCATCGGGCGGCGGCGCAATTTGGGCGGCATCAGTAACGATCAACGGGTACAGCGCTTCCACGGGATCGGCAGCGTCAAGGTCAAAGAAGATCGCGAGGCCGCTCCGCAAATGGCTGATCCAACGGTGCCGGAACGTTTTACCGTACGCGGGCCGTCGACTCGCTGAGCGTAGCCTCAAGGTCGACAACCGTACGGTGTGGGAATTCGTCCTCGCCGAGAAGCTCAGTTACAAAAAAGACGTTGATTGCCGCCGAGCAGGACCGTCCCGATGTTGCTGGCACAATGGACCAAGTGTCAGGGTCGGATTGATTCCTCCCGCTTGGTTGAAGAGTGTGCTGCAGAGTAGCGAGAGGAGTTCGCCATGAACTGACATGCGCGCAAGCCAAGGATCTGTTGTCGAGCCTTTGCGCATTGTCCGGCCCACGGCCGCGCTCGCGCCGATGATTAGCAGTCGACGCCGGTTCGTTCGCCCATCCGTGATGTCTTGCCGAGCTTCTGCTTTCCGCCGGTGAGCGCTGCAGCGGCGTGAGCCCCAGCCACGCCGCGAAGTCGCGTCCTCTCTTGAAGGCCTGGCCGTCGGCGCCAGGGCAACGAGCGCCGTCGCTGTGATCGGCTCCGATTCCCTAGACCCATCATTAGCCGCTTCGCGGCATCCTTCTTCGCGCGCCGGGCGACTCTCGGTCGAGCAGCGCCCCCCCTCCCGTCCCGTGATCGCAACTGCTCACGACTAGCCGCAGGATAGGTCTAGCCAATTCAGGAACGTCGGCGTCATGGTCCTCGATCGCGCAAAGGAGTTTTGCAAGATTGGACGGAGCTTACGCCGCTACCACCCAAATTCGGCCAGATGGCCGCGCAGCGCATTCATGGTTTGGGTGCGCTGACGCACCAGTGGGTCGCGGGCGCGAAACACAACGGCCGTCGCGTGTTGCTCTTCGCTCTTCACCGCCACGAAAACGCATCCTCGGGCGCTGGGCGGCTTCGCAGATCGCTTCCACATCGGCGGCATCATTCTTCTGCCGCTTTACGAGAGGCTTTACCTGTCTCGCGCAATGGTCCGCACCGCATGCCCCCAATCTCCCGATCTGGCGGCACCCAACCCTCCATGGGCGGCCCCATGACGCCCTGCTCGGCGCAGGCCTCCATGGTGACCATGCGAGCCGACTGCGCGGCAAGAAATTTGAACACCTGGTCCCGGCACGGCTACTTGCGGAAAAGCATAGTTTCTGATGAATCCGCGCCGTGCACCTGGAACACATTCTTCGCCGGATCCAAGCCGATTGCGCTAATTTCTCATATAGACGCTTCCGTTCAAGTGACGAAGACGCCACTTTGGCGCGGCGGTTGCTTTGAGGGGACGTCTACCCCATCAATCTCGGTTCGAAAGCCAACGCCGTGCGTCGCGCCATCCACCTCACTCTAGCTAGTTTCTGTCGCGAAACGCATTTCACCCTTAAAATATGGGTTATTGCGCGATTTTCGCGCACGTTTTTCTTGCGCCGCACATGTGCATAGCATCACATGATTGATATTAAGCATGTTGATTCGGAATCGCCTTCGGATGTTGCGCGCTGGCTGTGCAGCGGAATCGACGAGTCTCTGGCCGGCGCTTCTGTGTTTGCTGAACCTTCGTCGTAGCCGGTGCATCCGCAAGAATGGCCCGGCGTGCCAGTCTGGCGAACAGCATCAAAGTTATGTGCTCTACGGTCGCGCGAACGGGCGTGGCGTTGCCGGCTACACAACGGGCGCGCTCTGCAGGATCTGCTGAGTCAGGCGGCACCGCGATACATCAAAGCGCTGAAACGAGAACGCGCCAAAGCATCCAAAAGCAAGAAGAGCCGAGCGATGTGAGAGCGACGGCGCGACAGATCAGCTTTGCCGATTGGTAGCTGCAGCGCGATCAGGGCATTCGCCTGGAACCGCCGTTGGAGGCGATATCCGGCTTTCTCGACGACCAGCGGGACGTCATCGAGCGCGTCCGGCGGGACTTGGTGCGTGGCCTGAAGCAGCCCGATAGCGGTCGTCACGGATTAACGGCGACGCAGGTTCCGCGCTCGCCGGTTCTGATGCGGCTAGAACCGGGACGATCGCGAGTTGCGTGAACGCCTCGCAGATGGATTAACGCTTCGTCAGTTCACCGACTTCTACTACGCGCCGGTGCCGAAGCATGACGCCTTTCAGCGTGGCTTCATCCGTCTGACCCCATAAACGCTGAGAGCGGTCAACGATTTGGTGGTTCGGGCAGCGGTCGAGCTCGGATTGGAGGACGGCGCTAAGTTGCGGGTCGACACGACGGTAGTGCAGACCGACATTCCTCATCCGACCGACAATACGTTGTTATGGGATGTAGTCCGCGTCGTCACACGCCTGCCACGCGCGGGGATCGAGAGAACCCGCACGATCCGCGGCAAGGACGTCTGCACCGACATGGCCATCAAAGAACTGCGCGGGCAGATCGAACACTGCCGCCACCTGGGAGATCGTGTCATCGATCGAGCACGTCGTCGTGTGCTCCTTGGTGAGCAGCTCGCTACCGACGAGAAGATCTATTCCATCTTCGAGCCTCATACCGACCTGATCAAGCGCGGCAAGTTGCGCACGCTGGTCGAGTGTGGCCACAAGGTCTTCCTCGCCGAAAGCGCAGCGGGCCTGATCACGCAGTACGAGGTGCTGAGGAGCAATCCACCCGACGAGTTCCACGTGGCATTTTCCCTCCAGCGCCACAGGCAGTCCTTTGGCCGAGCCCCCAACTGTACGGCTCAGATCGCGGCTTCTTCAGTGAGCAGAACCTCGCCTCGTGCAACCGGCGTCCAAGTGGTGTGCATTCCTCAGCGTGGCGGCAAGAGGACGGCACGACGGGAGGCGTATGAGAAGAGTACAGTCTTCAAGGATGGTCAGCGCTTTCGCGCCGGCGTCGAGGGGCGCATCTCCGTGCCGTTTAGAGGCCGCGGCATGAAGCGCTGCCACGCCGAAGGACGCGACCGTTTCGAGATGTGGGTCGGCGCCGCCGTGCTGCCAACAATCTCATTGAGGATCGCAGCACTGCTGGCGCGACCGTTACGCAAGCGAAAAGCTGCTTGATCGACACGACGGCCGCCCCAGTCACTCAAAGTGGCCACCGTTCAGCACCCCCCCCCAAGCTCACAAACGGCGCGCAACTCCGAACCGCACCGAAACTCGCCCGCTACGAGCTTGCCGATTCCCCATTCTCCGTCACTTTGTGCCCAATCTATCGGCATAACTTGAATCGGACACCATAAGTTCAGCCGTTTCGCGACAGAAACTAGTCTCAGCAGGGAGCGTGCATGTCAATTCCAGACTGGTATCAATCTCTCCGAAATTGGTATTGGTGCCGGAGGCGGCAATGCAACAAAAATTCGTGAAGCGCAGGGCAACCCTTAAACGAGTCGGAGTCAGTTTTGGCGACGATCTTCCTTGGCCGACCAGATGCATGGGAGACAGCTGATGCGTCATTGGCGTGATGCTGTGCGTCCAAATACGCGGCTCTTCGTCAAGAATGCGATACTGGCAGGCCTCTCCCTCTACGACCTCGCGGCAATAGGGGGGCTCCTAGAGCCAGTCGTGCTGAGAGAACGTATGGTTCTGCACGAGCCGAAGAAGCAGATTGACTACGTCTATTTGGTAGAGTCAGGTCTCATCTCCCTGAGGATTGTCGCTGCCGGAAGCATCCTTGAAACGGCGGTTATAGGATATCAGGGGGCGGTCGGCGCTTCAGTCTTATTGGGAGCGCATCTTACCACCCATCAGTCCGTTGTATTGATTCCGGGCAGCGCTCACCGAATCCGTGTCGAGGATCTTCGTCGAGTAATGGACGCGCGCTCTGACATACGGGATCATCTCCTGCGGTACATCCAAGCGCTAGCTTTGCATAGTGCCCAGACGGGATTGTGCGGGGTTCGGCACGATCGCGAAAAGCGCCTCGCGTCCTGGCTCTGTTTGGCAAGTGATGCTGTTGATTCGCACGTGCTCCCAGTTACCCATGACTATCTTTCGTCCGTCTTGGGATTGCGTCGCGCTGGCGTGACGGAGACCTTAATTCAGTTCGAAGAACAAGGTCTGATTCGTAAGATGCGCGGCGTCTTGCAGATCGATGAACGCAAAGGCCTCGAGCAACGGGCGTGCAGTTGCTACAAGGTGATTTCTGGGGCTTATCCTTCGCCTGAGTTAACCGCGCAAAAAGAGTCCGCAAGCTAGTCATCTGGAACGCAAGTTCGTCACATTAGTTGATAGCTCGAATCTCTACAGAGGAGAGTGCGAGTGGCGAATGCAGGTGAGCGAGGTCGGCCGATCGCGCCGTTAGTACTGAGTGCGCAGGAGCGGGCGTACTTGGAGAGGCAAGTTCGTCGTCATCGCGTAGCCCGGTCGCTATCTGAGCGATGACGTGCGATCTTACGGTGTGCGGATGGCTTGCCAAGCAAGTCCGTAGCTGCCGAAATCGGCCTTCACTAACATACCGTTGGTAAGTGGCGTCGCCGGTTTTTGAAGGATCGCTGTGATGGCCTGCTTGACGAAACGCGACCTGGCCGCCCTCGCACCATCAACGACGATCAGGTTGCCGCCGTGATCGAGCGGACGCTGCGGACGACGCCGGCCGACGCGACGCACTGGTCGATCCGCTCGATGGCGGCGGAAACTGAGTTTTCCCACACCACGATCCGCCGAATGTGGTCGGCGTTCGGCTTGCAGCCGCACCGTAGCCAGACATTCAAGCTGTCGAGCGATCCGCTATTCGTCGACAAGGTGCGCGATATCGTCGGCCTTTATCTATCCCCACCGAACCGTGCGCTCCTCAGCATCGATGAGAAAAGCCAGATTCAGGCGCTTGATCGCGAGCAGCCGGTCTTGCCGATGATGTCTGGCGTGCCGGAACGGCGCACGCACAGCTATGTGCGGCACGGTACGACCTCGCTGTTTGCCGCGCTCGTACGTCGCCTCGGGGTTCGTCATCGGCAAATGCTACAAGCGGCACAGGGCAGTCGAATTCTTGAAGTTCTTAAAAGAGATCGATGCCCAGATCCCTGAAGGCCTCGATGTCCATATCGTTATGGACAATTACGCCACCCACAAGACACCCAAGATCAAAGCGTGGCTTGCTCGCCGGCCGCACTATCATGTCCACTTCACACCAACTTCCGCGTCATGGATCAATCAGGTCGAGCGTTGCTTCGCTGAACTCACCAGAAAGCAGATCCATCGAGGTGTTCACACCTCCGTCAGGCAGCTCGAGGCCGACATCCGTAGCTTCATCGACCTGCACAACAGAAACCCGAAGCCCTTCAAATGGACTAAGTCCGCCGACCAGATTCTGGCTTCCGTCAAACGCTTCTGCCACAAAGCCCACCAGACTTTATGTGGCGAACTTTAGATTCAGGTGACTAGCAAGAGAGCTGCGAGCTCCGATTTGCTTCTTCAGCTCTTCCTCAGACAAATTGCCGATTGCGGTTTTTTATCCGCACCTCCTGTCGGCGGTGCGCGTACGCGTCGGTGAGACTTACGAGAGTCAGATCCAGCATCACGTTTGATGCGCGACGGCCGATGCAATGTACAGAACGTGCGTTCTGAACCGGCGGACGTACGAAGCGTGGCCTTATGAAACAATTGCGACACGCTTGCGGAGCGTCCACGCGCGTTGGTTCGTTCCGTACCAAGTTTGGACGCCGATCGCGAACGCAATCTGTCAACATCCTCATGCGAGGGGCGGAATGGTCCGCACCGCGACGTTCACTGATCGATCTATCACTCGGCGATGAGGAAGGCCGTGCAGGTCGAGAATGATTGGGGGGCGAAAGCGGCTGGTCTCATCGTGACCGTTGAGAAGCCACTTTGAGGTGAAACATTCGGAGGACTTTTATGAAGATAGTGAAGAGCCTTTTGCTCGGTTCGGCAGTGGGGCTGATCGCCGCAGGCGGAGCGCAGGCTGCCGATCTCCCGGTCAAGGCCAAGGCGATCGAGTACGTGAAGATCTGTTCGCTGTATGGCGCAGGCTTCTACTACATCCCCGGGACTGACACCTGCATCAAGGTGGGAGGATATCTGCGCGCTGAAGTGGCGCTGAACACTAACGGGATCTACGCGTCAGGCCGAGTGAACGGTGTGGCAGGAGCTAACAACCGCCTGAGTAACTATTACACCACTCGTTCTCGTGAAGAACTTACTATCGATACTCGCACGGCGAGCGAGTATGGTCTGGTCCGCACGTTCGCCGAGTTGGCCTTTGGTTGGACCGCGGGCGGCTATAGCGGCACCGGTGGTGGCGGTACCGCCTACAGTGGTGACAACATCGCAGGCGGCTCGCTCGGCGTCTATTACGCCTTCATTCAATTCGCTGGTTTCACGTTCGGAAAGGCGCAGTCGCAGTTCTCTGCGCCCTGGTCCAACTATCCTGGGAACAACTTTGACGGTATGCCGGGCGGCGGCGGCTGGGATCCCGTGAACCAGTTCACGTATACCACGGAATTCGGTCAGGGCATCTCGGCGTCTTTCTCGGCCGAGGATCAAGTCATCCGTGACACGACCAATATTTGGAACGTGAGCGGCGCGACGGCCGGGGGGCTCGCTACCGGTACGTACGGTGCCAACGACATCGGTGGTTCGCGAGCTCCGGACTTCATTGCGATGCTTCGTGTTGACCAGGCTTGGGGCCTCTTCCAAGCCTCGGTCGCGGCGCATAACAACCATGCGGCTTACTACGGTGCCACCGAACTTGCCGGTCATCCCGACGATAAGTGGGGCTGGGCTGGTCAGCTGGCATTGTCGATCAAAAACATCCCGACCGGTGCGGGTGACACGATCAACGTACAAGGAGCGTATACAAATGGGGCAAGCCGCTACAACTTTCATCCCTACGTGTCGACCGCCTACGCGATGTACGGTGGTACAGGCTTGGCGGGTGCTTACCAGAGTGTCGGCCTCGGTGGTGTGTCTGACTCCGTGTTCGTCGCTGGCGCTGGCCAGGAGTTGACGACGACCTATGGTTTCAATGGTGCCTACACCCATAACTGGAATCCCTACTGGAACACTTCGGTTTACGGTGCGTGGGGTGCTGTGCGGTACAACGACACAGCCAAAGGCTACATCTGCGGCGCCTTCGTCGCAGCCCTCGCGCTCTCGAGCGGCGCTGCCGGCTGCAATCCCGACTTTAACTACTCGGTTGTTGGTACGGTCACGCGCTGGACTCCGGTCAAGAACCTGACCTTCTCCGCAGATCTCACTTACACCATGCTCGATCAAAAGTATGCGGCGGGAAGCACGGTGGTGTTGCCGGCGCAAGCTAGTATCGCCAAGCCGGGCGTCACCTACGAGCTGAAGGACCAGAGCACGTTGAGCTTGCTGCTGCGAGTTCAGCGCAACTGGTGATTTTTCTCAAACTAGCGAAGGAGAAAAGGCAAGCACTTCTTAATCTCAGTTAACCTCCAAGAAGGCCTCCGGCATGCCCGCCGGAGGCCCTTTACTACTCAGATCGAATTGTGAGCTGCTGCCGGTTTGATGGACACCGAGTTAAGCTAATCCCACCTTGCGCTCGAATTCAACCGGGCTGAGATAGCCGATGGTCGAGTGCCTGCGGATCGTGTTGTAAAATCGTTCGATGTAGTCGAACACATCGGCTCGTGCCTCGTCTCTGGTCCTGTAGGTTTTGCCTTCGGTCCGTTCGGTCTTGAGCGACGAGAAGAAGCTCTCCATCGCCGCCTTGTCCCAGACATTGCCGGAACGGCTCATGCTGCAGATAATGCCGTGGTCTGCCATCAAACGCTGGAACTGCCTCGCTGGTGTACTGACTGCCTTGGTCGGAGTGGTGCAACAGTGCGTCCGGCTTGCCGCGTCGCCAGACGGCCATCAGCAGGGCATCGGTAACCAACTGAGCTGTCATGGCGGCGCTCATCGACCAACCCACCCCCCCGCGTGAGAACAGGTCGATCACTGCTGCGACGTAGAGCCAACCCTCGGCCGTCCAGAGATACGTAAAGCCGGCGATCCACTTCTGGTTCGGCCGCTCGGCAATGAACGTACGCATCCGACTGGGGCCGTCTTGCGTGACGGGTGGTAATTCGCGAAGCGTGTGGCCTTAAGTCTAGCTTTAAGGTCATCAGGCGATGCGGGTCGAGGTTTTGGGCGGGCTGGAGCGGCGGCGGCGCTGGTCGCAACCGACAAGGCACGGATTGTCGAGGAGACGTTGGCGCCGGGCGCGAAGGTGACTGAGGTTGCGCGTCGCAACGGAGTAGCGGCCAGCCTGGTGTTTACCTGGCGTCGACAAGCACGGACATCGGAACAAGCTGTACCATCTTTTACGCCGGTGCAGATCGCCGCCGTAGCGGCATCGGCTGAGGAAACTCCGAAGCTTTTGCCTACGGTTGATGGCCGAGTTCGCTCCGTGGCAGCCGCGCGTACTGGATTGATAGAGATCGATCTCGGCAACCGACGGTGCATCCGGGTGGATGCGCACGTCGATCCGGAGGCGCTGGCGCGGGTCCTCGATGTGCTTGGACGCCGATGATTGCGATGCCGGGGAATGTGCGAGTGTGGCTCGCGACAGGCTACACGGATATGCGCAGAGGCTTTCCGTCGCTGGCACTCCAAGTGCAGGAGGTGCTGCACAAAGACCCGCTCAGCGGTCATCTGTTCGTCTTCCGCGGTCGCCGCAGCGATCTTGTGAAGGCGATCTGGCACGATGGCCAGGGAGCCTACTTGTTCACAAAATGACTCGAGAGAGGAAAGTTCATCTGGCCATCGGTTGCCGGTGAATCGGTAACGATCTCGCCGGCGCAGTTGAGCTATCTTCTGTCCGGGATCGATTGGCGTAACCCTCAAGAAACCCACCGGCCGACGCGGGTGGGATAGCCGCTTTTACGGTTTGAATCTGCTGCTTGATCTGATTCAATGGCTTCATGATATCGAAGCCGGACGATCTTCCATCGGACCTTGCGAGTGCCCTGGCGGCGCTGCAGGCCGAGCGTGAGGCGCGGCTGCGAGCTGAGGCGGTGGCTGCCAACTGGCAGGCGCAAGCCGCGAATGCGCGGGCGCAACTGTCGGATACCGAGGCGTGATCGCGCATCTCGAGTTGCGCATTGAGAAGCTCAAACGCGAACTGTACGGGCAACGCTCCGAACGCACGGCACGGCTGCTCGAGCAGCTGGAGCTGGAGCTGGAAGAGCTCGTCACCACAGCGAGCGAGGATGAGCTTGCCGCGCAGGCCGCAGCGGCGAAGACGCATAACGTCCGCCCCTTCATGCGCAAGCGGCCGGTGCGCAAGCCCTGGCCGGACGACATCGAACACGAGCGCGTCGTCATTGAGGCTCCAACGAGCTGCGCCTGCTGTGGCGGGTCGCGGCTGGCGAAGATCGGCGAGGATGTGACCAAGACGCTGGAGGAGATTCCGCGTCGATTCAAGGTCATCGAGACAGTGCGCGAGAAGTTCACCTGCCGCGATTGCGAGAAGATCAGCCAGCCGCCTGCGCCGTTCCATGCCACGCCGCGCGGCTTCATTGGCCCACAATTGCTGGCGACGATCCTGTTCGACAAGTTCGGCATGCATATCCCGCTCAACGGCCAGAGTGCGCGCTTCAAGGCCGAGGGGATCGACCTGTCTTTGTCGACGCTGGCCGACCAGGTCGGCCACGGCACCTTCGCCGTTATGCCGCTCTTCCAATTGATCGAACGTTATGTGCTGGCTGCCGAACGTCTTCATGGCGATGACACCACCATCCGTATCCTGGCGAAGGGCAAGTGTACCACTGGACGAATCTGGACTTATGTGCGGGATGACCGGCCCTTCGCCGGGCCTGCGCCGCCGGCGGCGGTCTATTACGCCTCGAGCGACCGAGGAGGCGAGCATCCCCAGAAGCATCTGGCCGCCTTCGCCGGTATCCTGCAGTGCGACTGTTACAGTGGCTTCGAGCCGCTGTTCGACCCGCAGCGGAAAGAGCTGCCGATCACGCCGGCGTTTTGCTTTGCCCATGCGCGGCGGGGCTTCTTCGAGCTGGCTGACATCGAGAAAAATGCCCGGGAAGGTAAGAAGGGCAAACCGGTCTCTCCGATCGCGCTGGAGGCGGTCAAGCGCCTCGATGCATTGTTCGAGATCGAGCGCGCCATCAACGGCCGCGACGCCGACGAGCGGCGCGCCGTGCGCCAGGAAAACAGCAAGCCGCTTCTCGAGGACATGCACGCCTGGTTGCTGCGTGAGCGCGAAACCCTCTCGCGCTCCTCCGAGGTCCTGAAGCCGATCAACTACATGCTCAGGCGCTGGGACGACTTCGGCCGCTTCCTCGAAGATGGCAGGATCTGCTTGACCAACAATTGCGCTGAGCGCGCATTGAGAGGCATCGCCTTGGGAAGGCGCAACTGGACCTTCGCTGGTAGCCAGCGTGGCGCCGACCGTGCCGCCATCATGCTAACGATGATCACGACCTGTCGCCTCAACGACGTCGATCCCAAGACCTGGCTCGCCGAGGTTCTCGCCCGGATCGCCGATCTTCCCGCGTCGCGCCTGCACGAACTGCTGCCCTGGGAATGGAAGCTCCTGCGCCAGGCCGAGAAGCCCGCCGGTCAGCAGGCCGCCTGACCATCACCCAACCGATCATAGAGCTCACTGTGCCCGCGCGCATGCGTCAATCAGGCGGTCTTCGCCGTCTTTCGATTACCCACATCTCGTGCGTAGGATTTGCATCGGTTGAATCTGTGATTCTGTTTGTGACGCCGATTCGCGGAGGCGTCACAGATGAGCGGAGACACGGGAGCCGGTGCTGCAGGCTGGCATGACGACGAAGTCGTTTCGGCAGGGCTGCCGGACAAGCGATTGGCGCGCCGATTTGTCCGCCTGCTTGATCAGATGTCGGCGGCACCTGGCCAACCGGTCCCGGCCGCGTGCGGCGACTGGGCGGCGACGAAGGCGGCCTATCGCTTCTTCGATAATCCGCGCGTTACCGAGCATGGGATGCTGGCCGGCCATTTTGCCGCGACCGCCATGCGCTGCGCGGCGAGCGAAGGACCAATCCTCATTCTGCAGGATACCACCGAGTTCATCTACAGCCGTGCGCAGCCGGGTAAGATCGGCTTTACCAAGACCATCAACGCCGGACGTTACAAGGCGGGTCAGCCCAACGTGGTGACTTTGTGCGGAGTGCTGATGCATTCGAGCCTGGCCGTAACCCTCGGCGGCACGCCGCTCGGGCTGACGGCAGCGAAGTTCTGGACACGCACGAAGTTCAAGGGGACCTGGACGCTCAAGCGGCATGTGAACCCCACGCGGGTACCGATCGAGACGAAGGAAAGCTATCGCTGGCTGGAGAACCTGCGCCAGTCGATGGCGCTCGTGGGCACGCCGGAACGCTGCGTGCATGTGGCCGACCGCGAGAGCGACATCTACGAGCTCTTTTGCCTGGCGCAGGATCTCGGCACGCGCTTTCTGGTGCGAGTGCAGACCAACCGATTGGCCGGCGCGCCCGCCGACGCAGAGCCACGGGATGGAGCTCATCGGGTCTTCGCCCAGCTCTCGGCCACGCCTTGGGCGGGACGCCATTACGTCGCGATAGGACAGGATGAGACGGCGTGCGTGCACGTGAAGTTCGCCGCAATCCAAACCTTGCCGCCCATAGGCAAGCAGAAGCGATACAGTCCTCAGCTTCTCACCTACATTCACGCCCTTGAGATCGACCCGCCGGCGGGCCGTCCGCCGATCGACTGGAAGCTGGTGACCAATCTGCCGGTCGGAGATTTCACCATGGCCATCGAGAAGCTCGAATGGTACGCCTTGCGCTGGAAAGCAGAGGTGTTTCACAAGATAATGAAGTCTGGCTGCCGCGCCGAAGAGACGAGGCTTGAGACCGCCGAGCGGCTGACCAAGTTCCTCGCCCTCATCGCGATGGTCAGCTGGCGCATCTTCTTCCTCACCATGTCCGCACGAGCGAAGCCCGACGCTGCGCCGGAGACAGTCCTTACCTCAACCGAAATCGCGACGCTAGATGCCATCGACGCGGCGCGGTCCAAGCCGCGCATCTTGCGCAAGACCCTCGCCACCTACTTGCTCCAGATTGCCATGCTGGGCGGCTACCTCGCGCGCAACCACGATCCGCCGCCAGGAAACATGGTGGTGTGGCGAGGCCTAACACGCCTCAATGACATCGCCTTCGGCCTCTCAATCAGAACTCGTCGACGATGTGGATAATTGAAAGCTTCGCCGTATGCGTACCAATGAACTGCCGGTCAAGGAGGTTCGCCGGCACGGCCTCGAGCTGTCGATCGCCGCTGTCCTTCGGCAAGCGCCGGCGTCGCGGCCGCGCCCGCAAGGCTTGCAGGCGCATCAGTCGTTCGATTTAGTGGAGGCCACAGTCCGCGCCATCGGCAAGCAGATCACGCCACACCCGGCGCGCACCATAGGTGCGGTCGCTCGCCATGAAGCTTGCCTTCACCTTACCGCCGAGCTCTTCGTCGCTGCGGGATCTGGCGCTGGGCGAGCGATTCAGCCAGGCATGGAAGCCCGACCGCGACACCCCCAGCGCATCGCATAGCCATGCCACTGGCCAGATCGCCCGGTGCTTCGCGGTGAAGACGAACTTCATGTCGCTTCCTTCGCGAAGAAGGCTGCGGCCTTTTTTACGATATCCCGCTCGGCCTTTAACTTGGCGACCTCACGGCGCAACCGCTCGATCTCCTGCTGCTCCGGCTTCATCTGCCCGTGGCCGGGAAAGGCCTGCACCGGATCGGAGCCGAACTCTTTCACCCATTTGCGCAGAACGTTCTCATGGACATCCAGGTCGCGCCCGGCCTGCGCCACCGACACCCCACGCTCCCTAACCAGCTTGACCGCCTCGATCTTGAACTCACGACTGAACTTCCGTCTCTTCATCGCCCACCTCCGGCTTCATGAAACACCTAATCTCGGTGTCCATCAAACCGGCAGCAGCTCAGTCATGCGAGCTTCGGTGACGCGTTTGGGGCGATGCGATTGAGCGTGGTGAGCCGAGGACGCGTCAACTGAGAATGCAGAAAACCGCCATTAGATTGGCAAGTCGCTCCGCGGTCCGGAGTTTTGAGTCTTCCGCCTTGCAGCCCGATTTCAGGATCTTATGGAATACCTCGATTTTCCACCGCATGGCGTACCAGTTAATCTTCTCGATTGCTTCGAAGCGACTGCGGACAGACCAGGTCTGTGATGAGCTTCCACTCAATCGGTTTACGACCCTTTGGCGTACCGCGCTCGGTCGCATGGAGTATCGTCAGGTCGAGGACTGGATAACGTTTCTGCTTGCCGATGGGAGGCAAGACCGCGATCCGCTTGAACTTGATTTCCAGCGACCTTCGTCGTCTCACCCTTGTCGTTGCGCACGTCGATGTAATGCAAGCCTTTGACGCTGGTCTCTTCCATCTCGGTTGCAATCGTATGACCGCCATCGCCGGCCAGCCGATCGACGTAGGCGCGGACAAGGAAGTGAGCGCCAAGCTCCTGCGTCAGGCAATACAGTTCGTAGATGTCGCTTTCGCGGTCACCGATATGAAGCAACGCTCCGGCTGTCCAAGCCGCTCGATTGATTGCCTGAGGTTGTCGAGCAAGCGAACGCTTTCCTTCTCAATCGGAACGCGGATCGGGTTAATCTTCTTCTTGAGCTGCGCCGTGCCTTTGAACGTTTTCCGTGTCCAGAACTTAACCGCCGCCAATGCCAGCGGTAGGCCCTCGACAGTCACGGCGAGACTGGAATGCATCAGCATTCCGCAGACCGTGTGATGGCGCCAACGGCCGCCCTTGTCCTGGCCGCTGTTGACGCTCTTGGTCAGGCCAATAGCGCTCGTGTTCGCGCGCTGATAGGAGAATTCCATCGTGTCCTGAATAAGGAGGATCTGGCCTCTACAATCATCGTAACGCGCGCGCGTGGCGGCGAAGTGTCCGCGGAGGATGTCGGCCTCCTCCACGCGCTCGTTGGCGAAGAAGCGCTAGGCCGCCTTAGTGTTCGCCCAGTCCTGGCACGCAAACGGTATGCTCCCGCCCATGCCGATCGTGTCCCCTGGCGTGGTGTAGCTGACGGCGGGTCACCGCCGATTTTCCGGCGGGTCGGAAGGCATCAGCCTGCCACGTCAGGCAAGCCGACAATGGGATCATCGCTCAAGGGCGCGATGGGTTTCCAGCGTCATGTAGCGGGCCCGCTGAACCGCCCGCTCGTCGTTTTGCTCGCGCAGGATCGCGCCGATGAGGCGAACGATGGCGTCTTCATTTGGGAAGATGCCAACCACCTCGGTCCGCCGCTTGATCTCGCCGTTGAGGCGCTCGATCGGATTGGTAACCGGTATGAGATGTCTCGGTGCCAACGTTCCCGCTGCGGTGTGCTACATCGTGGCGTATGGTGCGACCATCGGGACAGAGGCACCGGGAGCACGAAGTGCGGGCAGGCCGATGTTATTCGATGAGCCGAGAGCTCGAGTTAGTAGCTGGCCGCCTCTGCGACTCGCCCGGTTGCGCTGGGAGCGCGAATCCGTAGTTGTCGTGTCGCCCGCCGCTCCCGTCATATGTCTGGCAGGAGGTGCGAATGCGACGGGTGATTGGCATCGACGTCCACCGAACTTTCGGCGAGGTGGTGTTTTGGGAGGACGGCAGGCTCCGACATGCGGGCCGCATCGATATGACGCGGACGGCGTTGGAGGGATTTGGCAAGACCCTGCTGGCCAGTGATGAGGTGGTGATCGAAGCGACTGCCAACAGCATGGCGGTGTCGCGGGTTCTGGCGCCGTTCGTGGCACGGGTGATTATCGCCAATCCGCTGCAGGTGAAGGCGATCGCCCAGGCTCACGTTAAGACCGACAAGATCGATGCCGGCACGCTCGCCAGTCTGCAGGCGGCCGGGTACCTGCCGCAGATCTGGACGCCTGACGCGGAGACCGAACGCAAGCGTCGGCTGGTGGCGGGGCGCTACCAGGTCGTGCGGCATCGCACGCGGCTCAAGAACGAGGTGCATTCGATCCTGCACGCGCACCTAATCCCGAAGTGCCCGCATGCCGATCTTTTCAACGCCCGCGGCCGGGCGTGGTTGGCCGCCCAACAGCTGCGGAACGATGAGCGCGCGGCCATCGATCGGCACGTCCGTGAGCTTGACCGGCTGGCGGAAGACCTGGCTCTGCTCGACCGCGAGATCGCGCGGGACGCCATCGACGATCTCGCGGTCAACAGATTGATGACGATCACCGGCGTCAATCTGGCGGTTGCCGCCGGCATAGTGGCGGCGATCGGCGACATCAGCCGGTTCGACAGCCCGCAGAAGCTGGTGAGCTATTTCGGGCTGAACCCGCGGGTGCGGCAGTCGGGACTGGGAGCCGCCCATCACGGTCGCATCAGCAAGATCGGCCGCAGTCACGCGCGCGCCATGCTGGTCGAGGCGGCTTGGGCCGCGGCCAAGGCGCCCGGTCCACTGCATGCTTTTTTCGTGCGGATCCGCGCCCGGCGTGGCCATCAGGTCGCCGCGGTGGCCGTGGCTCGCAAGCTCACGGTGCTCTGCTGGCATTTGCTGACGAAGGGCGAGGATTACCTGTGGGCGCGCCCGGCGCTGGTCGCCAACAAGACCCGCGCGATGCAACTTCAAGCTGGACATCCGCAACAGAAGGGCAGCCGGCGTGGACCAGCCTATGCCTACAACATCAAGGCGCTGCGCGACCGTGAGATGTTGATTGCCGCCCAGGCGGAGCGAAGCTACGAACGATTGGTGTCGCAATGGAAACCGCGGCGGCCAAAACCCGGCGCGCGGGCGCCTCAGCTCGGCAGGACAAAATAGGCAGTCCGGTGACGCTTGCAGCCGACGCGTCACGCTTCGCCACGAGGTCGCCCGCGCCCGACAACCATAACCGCCGCTGACGGCAAGTGCCAGCCAGGAATGCAGTCCCGTTCCACGCCAGCATGCCGCCGTGCTCGGGCCGGTCAAGGCCAAGCCGTGCGGTGGCCGCAAACGCGGCCAGCCTTGACCGACCCTGCGCGCGGCGGCTGCGGGATCGGTGGCCGGGACGGAAGAATGGCCCGCGGCGCGGCCAAACAAAAGAATGGACGCGATTTCCGCAATCGTCATCGCGGCGCGGTCATAAAAAATCGCTTGTCCATCTCATCCGTCGAATGCAGTTTGGTTCGGTGCTGCGGCGGGAACGTCATATAGGCCAGCACATCGGTCTCGGCTTCGTCGAGGAAGCCGGCAAGCTTGGGCAGTTCGGGACGGAGCTGGTCGGCGACCTTGCGCCACTGAGCCCTGGCCGCTTCGGCATCGTCATGGGCAAAGGCGGTGGCGATGAAGGCGGAGACGACGCGTCTTCCGCTCTTGCCGGCATGGGCCAGGACGTTGCGCATGAAGTGGACGCGGGGGTCGTTGAAGAAGTGGCCAATAGATTTGGCGCGATGCAGCGACGGGCTATCCTGGCCCTCGCGTCAAAGCTCGCGCTACGGCCGATCTGAAGCCGCAAACGCATTTTGAGGGACAATCCAAGACAGAATAAGCGCAAGGAGAGCGGTTGCCAGCCGCTTGAGGTTGATGGCGGCGGCCGTGAGGTAGGCCTGGATCTTCATATTCGGTAGACCGCGCCGTATGGCGCGCGCCAGCCCATGCCAAGTTTTGGCTTCGCCGTGGAAGCCCTCTGAGCGCCAGCGATGGCGTTGATAGAGATGTCGATCCTGCTTACTCCATCGCTCGCGACGGCGGCGGGCGCGCAGCAGTGCCGGATAATGGTCACCGACAACGACCGCTTTGTTAACCCGCCCTTTGGATAGGCAATCGCCCTTGAGCGGACACCGGGTGCAATCCTTCGCCTTCGAGTAAAAGAAACGGCCGTGCTTGATGGGCCGCGCCGGGCGCAAGATACGCCCTCGCGGGCACTTCAAGATGTCGTTCTTGGCATCGTACCGGAAGCGTCTGAGCGGTACGCGACTCTTGATTGGTTCGGCTTTAGCTGGGATGAGGGCATCAATGCCGCGCCGCTCGAGCGCGCCGTAGACTTTAGCGTAGGCATAGCCCGCATCGGCGGTGACCACCTTTATATCGATGCCCGTAATCGCTTCAACCTCATCGACTTGCGGCTCGATCATCTCTCCTTCGTTCGTTTGTCCAGTCGTGACCGCGACATCCAGAATGACACCGACCTTGTCATCGACGGCCGCGTGCTGCTTGTAAGCGGGTTCCAGCCGCCGGTTTCGGGCATTCGTAGCCATTGTCGCATCGGGATCAGTCGTGCAGACCTTTTTGTACTTCCCGCTTTGCCGGGCCTTTCTCTCATCTTCGCTTTGATTTTCGCTCAGCACATCCACCACATGCTGCTCGGTGAGGCTGTCCCAACTCACGTTGGCGCGGATTAGCGACGCATCGATGTGAACCACTTCGGCTGTTGCGATCTTGGCCTTCAGACAGGCCTGGACCGTGCGTTTAAAGATCCTACGGAATCGCTCTTCGCCCCAGCGCTGGCGGATGCGCGTCAGGCTGGAATGGTGTGGTAGCTGCTCATGCAGGCCATAACCAGCAAACCAGCGAATGGCGATGTTAACCTGAGCCTCCCGGATCAGCTTGCGATCGTGTACGATGCCGGTGAGCAGACCCGCGAGCATCAAGCGGACCGCGGCCTCCGGATCGATGCCTGGCCGACCATCGTTCGCGCAATAGCAGTCGGAAACCTCTTCCCTTAGCCAAGATACGTCGAGCACGCGATCGACCCGCGCCAGCACGTGCTCATCTGGGACGAGCTGTCTGAGCGTGCCAGTGATGAAGAGCTCCAACTGATCCCGCTCCTTGCGCCCCAGCATCTCGTTTGCTCCGCCGATCGCGAATCGCCGACGAGAACGGAATCAGCCAATTGCAGCTTTTTCAACGACCCCACGCGGCAGCGCTGCCAGGTGGCGGCACCTTGCTGACTGCGGCCTTGATCCCCTCGTGGGCATCGGAGATCGCCAGTTTGACGCCACGCAGGCCGCGCCGTGCGAGCTTGCGCAGGAACGCGGTCCAGAACGTCTCGGCCTCGGACGGGCCGATATCCATGCCGAGCACCTCGCGCCGGCCATCGCTGTTGACACCCACCGCGATGATGACGGCGACCGAGACGATGCGCCCATTCTGGCGCACCTTCACGTAGGTGGCGTCGATCCACAGATAAAGCCAATCGCCCTCAATCGGACGGGTGAGGAAGGCCTTCACCTTGTCGTCGATCTCGCCGCACAGGCGCGACACCTGGCTCTTGGAGATTCCCGTCATGCCCATGGCCTGCACCAAGTCGTCCACTGAGCGGGTGGAAACGCCCTGAACGGAGGCTTCCTGCACCACCGCGATGAGCGCCTTTTCAGCCATCCGACGCGGCTCCAGGAAGCCCGGGAAGTAGCTTCCTTTGCGCAGCTTGGGAATGCGCAGCTCGACCGCGCCGGCGCGCGTCTCCCAGGTCCGGTCACGGTAGCCATTACGCTGGGCAAGGCGCTCGGCATTCTTCTCGCCGTAGGCCGCTCCGGTCAGCCCGGCAACCTCCAGCTCCATCAATCGCTGGGCGGCAAAGCCAATCATCTCGCGAAGCAGATCGGCGTCTGCTGCCTTCTTCCACGAGCGCGCGAAGGTTCATCATCTCGTCGGTCATCGGTGGTTCCTCGAATCAGCTTGGTGTCAGCAACCCGATCCTACCGGCGAATTGCAGGTGACCACCGCAAAGCGTCCGCCCGCCGATGTAGCTCCGTCGGGGTCGATGGCAGGATCACGCATGGAAGGCAATCATCGGAACATGAGAGGCCCGACCGGGTCCGCTGGATTGGTCTCCAGCGGGGGACAGCGGCAAGGCACTGCCAGAGCCGTTGTCCGAGCTGAGGTCGGGAGTCGGACTGGTCCATACTACCTGTGAAGTCGTCGAAGGTAACGAGACGCATGGAGGGAAGGGACCAGCGCGAGGGGAGCCTGCGCGAGGAGGCCAGGGTCCGCACACAGAGCCGGGTTTACCTTGCCGCCGAACCTCAAGCGGGTGAACGCGGCAGCCAAGCAAGCTGCCCAAACCCGGTTCACGGCCCTGCTGCACCATGTCGACGAAGACGCTCTGCTTCGGGCGTTTCGACGACAAAAGCGGCAGGCCAGCGCGGGGGTCGATGGAGTGACGGTGGCGAAGTACCAAGAGAGGCTGACGGATAACCTCCGCGACCTCTGCGGACGAGTCCACACTGGTCGTTACCGGCCACAGCCGGTGCGGCGCGTCTACATCCTCAAAGCCGATGGCGGTAAGCGGCCTCTCGGCGTGCCGGCGCTAGAGGACAAGATTGTCCAAAGCGCGGTGGCCGAGGTGCTGAGCGCCGTCTACGAGGCCGACTTCCTCGGGTTCTCCTATGGCTTCCGGCCGGGGCGGAATCCTCACATGGCGCTTGATGCTCTGCATACGGCGATCATGAGCCAGCACGTGAACTGGGTGCTCGATGCCGACATACGCAGCTTCTTCGACTCGGTCGACCACGAGTGGCTGTTGCTGGTGGCGCACAGGATCGCCGATCCTCGCATCTTGCAGCTCATCGGGCTGTGGCTGCGAGCCGGCGTTCTTGAGAGCGGCGAGAAGCAAGAGACGGACAGGGGCACGCCGCAAGGGGCGGGCATCAGCCCGCTCCTTGCCAACATCTTCCTGCACTACATCCTCGATCTCTGGACCCAGAAATGGCGTCGTCGCTGCGCACGCGGTCGTATCGTGATCGTGCGCTACGCCGACGACTTCGTCATGGGCTTCGAGAACAAGGCAGATGCGCGGGAAATGCTCTTGGCCCTCAAGGCGCGGCTGGCCGGCTTCGGCCTGATGCTTCATGAGGACAAGACGCGGCTGATCGAGTTTGGCCGGTTCGCGGCCCTCTCGCGGCAGCGGCGCGGCGAACGGCGGCCAGAGACCTTCGCCTTCCTCGGCTTTACCCACTACTGCGGGCGGACCCGAGATGGCCGGTTCATTGTGAAGCACAAGACGGAAGGGAAACGCCTGACGCGCAAGCTGACGGCGTTGCGCCAGGAGGCCTGGCGGCTCATGCACACGCCACTGGCCACGCAGTACGAGTGGTTCGCCGCCGTTCTGCGCGGGCACTATGGCTATTATGGCAGGCCGCATAATTATCCAGCGCTCAACGGCTTCTACCGCGAAGTGCATAGGACCTGGCTGCGTTGTCTGAGACGGTGCAGCCAGAAAAGTCGGCGCATGGGCTGGCCGGAGTTCGAGACCCTGACGGCAGCGCTTCCGCCTGCCAACTTCACGCATCACTCGCAATGGGCGCAGGCGCGGATATGACGCGGGTTACCCTCGGGAAGAGCCGGGTGCGGGAAAGCCGCCTGCCCGGATCTGTGAGGGCGAAGCCAAATGGCCGAGCTACTCGATCACGACCCCCATGCCGTCGCCAATTTGCTTCAACAGCTCGCTAAATCCTTGACCGAGACGGGCATCCTCGAACGCTGTCTTGTCGATCTCGCGCTCCGTCCAATGTTCGAGGGCCCCCCGGGCTGGCCGAGCAACGACACGCCGTTCCGCTTGACCACATCAAGGCACCTCGCGGTCGCGACTCAGGTGCCCGACAATAAATCACAAGCGATTTCATCGGATTTAAGATTTTTCGATTAGAACTATCGCGATCGAAACGAGCATTTGTGGGTAATTGAAAGCTTCACCGGAGGGTTACTCGTACGCGCACGGGCAAGCCCACGGGATTGTTGCACGCGCGCGGGCGCTGGCGGATCTATTAGCTTGACGCAGACGCCTCCATTCCCGGGGGCAGCAGTTCGTGCACACGCGAGGCGGGAACATCAGTAATGCGAGCGAGAACGCCGGCGAACCAGGCTTTCGGGTCGATGTCGTTGAGGCGCGCGGTGATGATGAGGGCGAGCATGATTGCGGCACGGTCGACGCCGCGTTGGGAACCGACGAACGAGTTACGCCTGCCCAATGCGATGCCACGCAAAGCTCTTTCGGCCGGTTGTTGCTGAGGCAGGTCCTGCCATCGTCGAGGAAGCGGACGAAGTCATCCCAGCGCGTGAGCATTTAATTAATGAGCTTCAGAACCTCGAAGGAGGGCGAGAGGGGTTCGCGCTCACGCAGTAACGAGGCGTGCATGTTGTCGAGAACGGTTTGCTCTTCTCCTGGCGCCCGACAAACCGGTCGTGCGCTGATATAGGCCTACAGCTCCAATAGGGAGCGGTCGACGCCTTTCGACCGGCAGTCCTGGCTGGAACGCTGGACAATCCCTTTCAGATGAGAGCGTTCGCGATTCCCACCATTAGGACGGCGTCCAGAATGGTCATCCAAGATCCGATCTCCGCGTTCTTGACCTCCGGACCCTCTCATCGTTGTCATGCTCATCGTAGTGTGAAAGAAGCCGTCGGTTAGTGATCGCTCACGGCTTTTTTATACAGTACGCCGTCGCACCATATGTGCTCAACGCGTCCCCACTCGCACGCAGCTGCGGCATCCGGGAAGAAGCCGCGTCCATGGTGATTGGCACTCGTGTTGCAAAGCAGCGGAATGCCCGTGAGTTTTTCATATTCTACGAGGAGCTCGACAACCTTATGCTGAGAGGTCCTGGGAATAGTCTGCAGCCGCGCAGATCCATCGAGATGTACAACAGCGGGGATCTTGTCCCGCCATTCTGCTCGTGTCTGGTGATCAAACAGCATGTAAGGATCCGGCGTTCCAGGGCTAAAAATATCCGCCGCACGATCTTCGAGGCAGATGGGTGCGACAGGTCGGAAGTCTTCGCGAAGTTTGATGCAGTTGAGATGATCCTTCATTCGCGGCGACGTTGCGGCTGCGACGATGCTTCTGCCACCTAATGCTCGTGGTCCGAGCTCGGCGCGCCCAACGAGAAAGACAACAGGCTTGTTGCTCGCGAGGATGGTCGCGAGTTCGCGCATACTGCACGGCGAGGTATTCCATCCGGGCAGCTCACCGGTGCGCAACAAGGCTGGGCCGCTATAGACCGACCACTCTAGTGGCACGAAACCTTGGTCCGCAGCCAGTGCGGAGCAAGCGGCACCTATCGCCGAGCCACTATCATTTGGGAAAGGCGGCACCCAGATAGCATCGAAGAGGCGCGTCGCACGTAGTGCACTGTTCCATTTAATGTTGAGACCGCAGCCACCGGCTATGCACAAATTGCGTGCCGCAATGCGCGAATGGCGCTGCACAGCAATCGCCATTTCGCGGATGAGCAAACGCTCGAGAAAACAATGAACTGATGCAAGCACATCCTCGGGCGCCTTGGTCTCTAATTGGAGCTCACTAGCATCGAAGAAGTCATGCACGGCCGCAAGCGGCGACTCTGCGCTGTTACGTCCGGCACGCCTCGCGCCGGCCGCCAATCGCTCCTCGTAGAGTTCCTCAAAGACCGTGACGATGCTTTCGTCAACAGACCCGAGCGCGATGTAGGCCATCAGCTTGCCCGCAACACCGAGGTCCAGTTTGGCGGGATCATACAGGTCCCTGCGGTTCGTCTGCCGGTACGGACCAAAGTGATGGCCCGCGGCGGCATAGACGTGTCCAATAAGCGGAAATAGGGACGCGATGAACCGCGCGCCCCGGCGTTCTACATGGTAGAGACGTGGAAAGGTGCCGCCGTCCCACACCAGGCAGTAAGCGGGCTGTCCGGCTTTGGCAAAGGGGCTGGTGCAGTATGCAGAGGCCACATGGCCTGTGATATGCGGATAGCTTCTATAAGGGAAATCGCTGCCGTCGAGCCTAAGGCCAAAGCCATCGTGCGAGTCGAGAAGACCCTCCGCATGGCGTTCAACATACGGGGCTCCTTTAAGAGTGATAGGTGTCGCCCCGCTGAAAACCTGGAACTGGGACTCCACCGCCCCCCCCCAGCCGTCAATGACGAATTGATCAACTTGCCGAGGGTCCAAACCATGCTCCGTCAATGCGACGGCAATTGCGTCGAGATTGTCGATCGTTTGATACCGCGGATTGTTGTTTCGCTTTTCCTGCTCGATACAAAAGATAAGTTTCGCGTCCTCGACAAGAGCAATCGCTCCGTCATGCGTCAGTTTGATACCGCAGATGCGCATAGTGCCCTCCTTAAACGCCGCTAATCGGTTCATTCGCGGGTCAAACCGGATTTCGAAGACGCTCGCCTAGTGGTCCTCGCTCAGCGACCCACCTCGCACTCGTTTGTTCTTGTGCTCACGGCTTGTCCATCTAGGTAATGTGCTCATAACTAACCTCGAAGAACCCCGCAAAAGATCCGGCTTGCGAAGCCACCAGCAATTCCCGAAGCACTTCGTTGTGGTCCAATGATCAGAGTTTCGGATCGATCATCTGTTTCCATTAGCTTTGTGGTGTTGGCGGCATTCCATGACGGCCGATCTGCCCGCTCATCGTCTTGGCCAATCGAGATTTCAAACGAGCCTCATTTTTCGTCGACTCCACCATAGCGTTGCATAACTTGTGCCAGCGCTGAATTAAGGAGAATCGTCCACGGTCGAATGTCGCGGTTGCATACAAGTTGGCGAACTGCTGACATCGGGCGCGAGCGGTGTCGGACAAGAGCATGGGCCGACCCGCCGAACGGCTCCAGATCTGAGCCCGTCGGCCTCCCAAGAACCCGCTAGGCACCGTCTAGGCGCTCGCCGATCTGTTCTGAAGCGACGGACATCGAGACTGTGGGCTGTTCAAATCTCGCGAAGCGACCTTTAGGTCTCAAGATCACACCTAATCAGCTCAGCGCCCGCGGGTTACTTCAAATTCCTCGGGGTGTGGCCAGTCAAATCCTCCACCCCAAGACAGGACGGAAGGGATTGTTATTTGACTTTGTTTCACGCGAAAGCTTCAGCGGCCTCTTTGAGCGGATAACTGCGTCCATCGAACTCCAACACATGGCAGTGATGCATCAGGCAAAAGACGCGATGTTGCGAACTTCTGGTTCAGGACACAAGTTTGTCCGTTTGTCATCAAACATCGTCCGCTACCTAATGCATGGTAAGACCGTATGTCCGCTTCTTGCGGTGAGGAGGCTCGCCCTACACTGCGCGTCCGAGGGTTGCTCGGGCGTACCGAGCCGATCCTCATCACAGGAGGACGAGCCGTGGCAGATTATAGGGAAGCATTTGTCGGAATCGATGTGGCCAAGCTAAGAAATGCCGTCGCGATGCGGATGCTGGCCGGGAGGGGGAGGTTCGGTTTTTCGGTGAGGTCGATGCTTCGGCCACCAACATGCGCCGCGTCTTAGAACGGATCACCAACCGGTTAGACCGCGTCCACTTCTGCTACGAAGCTGGCCCGACTTTATCGCCTGATCCGGTCGCTCGGCTACGAATGCACGGTGGTCGCGCCATCGCTAATCCCAAGGAAGCCGGGCGATCGTGTGAAGATCAACCACCGGGACGCTGTTTCTCTCGCCCGGTTGCTGCGTGCCGGAGAGCTAACGGCTGTGTGGGTTCCCGATGAACGTCAGGAAGCGATGCGCGATCTCGTTCGCGCCCGATCGGCAGCGGTTGAGACGCTGCGGGCCACCGACAGCAGGTGAGCACCTTCATCTCAAGCACGGCCGTACCTATCCCCGCAGGAAGGGCTGGATGATGCGCTATTTGCGTTGGCTCCAAGCGCAGCAGTTCGATCATCCCGCACACCAGATCGCGCTACAAGAAGTGGTCGAAGCAGTTCGCATCGCAAGAGAGCGGGTCGATCGGCTCGAGCGCACGATCGAAGAGTTCGTCTCGCCTGGACGTATCGACACCCCGCCGAAGATCGGCAAGACAAAGTTATACCGGCTCGAGCAGACGTCGCCAGCAGTGCGAGAGATTGCTTGGAAGGCGCAGAGCCGTTTGACGGCCCGCTACCGAAAGCTGGCTGCGCGCGGCAAGCGAACGACGGTGGTCTGCACCGCTATCGCCCGTGAATTGGTCGGGTTCATGTGGGCGGTTGCCAGGCAAGTGCAGCAGCCTGATTTGAGCGCCCTTCTCATCATCGTGCATGGGCGGAGGCGGAGCCACGGCAGAGGGAATGCCCGTCAGACGCTTTGTGGCCGGCAAGAGCGCCGACGCCCGTTGTAAGATAGGAGCAGACCTCGGACGCACAATCGGGAATGTGGTAGTCAACCCGCGTATCAGAGCTTGATCACCGACGTCCTTCGGTTCCGCCTCCACCTATGCACGATCATCTATATCAACGTCCGATCGACGATCGGACGATGCTCTGTGTTCTAATTCTTGACAACGGACATCAGAGCGTCGATCGCGGTAGTGAAATGGACCCGCGGAGCGGGAGCGTTTGAGCCGGTTTGTTAGTTGGAAATCCGACCGCTCCTACTTCCTTTGTATCACGCCGCCAACGACGTTGTCTGCTGTGGGCATGTGGTCAACGCCGTAGCGTTGTCCATCATGTCCACAGCGGCTGCGGTTGGTTCGCGCCAGACCGCCATCGGCGTGCGATAGCAAAGTGCCTGATGCAAGCGCTGTTCATTATAGAACTCGATCCACGCGGCGATGCCGGCCTTGGCCTCGCGGCCGTCGGCGTAGCCCTTAACGTAGGTGAGTGGTGCGGGGCATTGCAGCCCCGCGCTCTCTCAGAACCGGACGTGAACCTCGCGATTCATCCGGCTCCCGCCATCCAACCGTTGATCCCGCAGCCCAGTGGGCGAACAGGCCTGGATTCCGTCGCTTGCCGTGATCCGCCGCGAGCCGAGAAATGGCCAGGCGGTGAACAACTCGTCGATCCGCCGCATCACCGCCAGATCGTTCGTTGGCCAGCTTTTGCAAGCGATAGACGCCGGAGCGCGCCAGCCAAGCAGTTCGCATTAGCGGCGGATCGACAGCCCCTTCGCCATCGAGCATACCGCGACGGTCCGAAACGCTCATCTTCCGGAGCTCTTTGCCAAAAAATCCCGCTCCACCGTCAATTGCCCGATCTTCGTAGAGGTCCTCGACCTTTTTTTGTCACGGCCTTCTCCGCGAAGGCCAGCATTGGCGTCGAAGGCGCGCGCTGCATTCTCCAGAAGCTGCTTCTTCCAGGTAAATCTGATTCGGGTGAACCTCGTAACACTGGGCCAAATCGGCGACCATCGCTTGCTCTCGCGCCGCCTCAAAGGCGATCTTCGCCTTCAGCGCTACATCAATCTTCCCTCTCGACTTCTTCGTGATCATCCGCTCCATCTAGCAAACGGAGCGGTCGCCCTCCAGCTTAACTGATGGTCCGAAAAACGGGGTCCATTTCGGGGTTGACTCGCGCTACACTGCACCGGCCATCGACGCTGATGGGTACATCACCCTCGATAAAGCCGAGCCGAACGACCCGATGCTGTTCGCCGTAATCATTGACCGCAAAATGTAATGTGGCGCGATTGTCCCAGATAGCGACGTCACCCTCCTGCCAGTTCCAGCGCACGGTGTTTTCGGGCGCTGTGATATGAGACTGGAACAGATCGAACAGCCTCTGGCCGTCATATTTTGGGACGTCAACAAAACGCTGCACGTAAGTGCCGAGCACCAGCGTGCGTTCACCGGTCTCAGGGTGGACACGCACGACTGGATGTTCGGCCTCGTAGGTCGTTGCGGTAAAGACCTCCCGAAAATGCTTCTTGTCGATTTCGCGGGCCCGGCTGATTCCCTCGTAGTCGAAAAAGTTGCTGTGAACGGCCCAAAGGTCGTTGGCAAGCCGCTGTAGCGGCGGCGAGAGGTCCATGTACGCGGTCGCGGCGTTTGACCAGATCGTATCGCCGCCGAATTTTGGGATCAACACGCCTCGTAGCACCGAAATCTTGGGATAGGCATCAACGTAGCTCAGATCGATATGCCACCTATCAGCACGGGCACCTGCGGTGGTACAATCGAGCTCGAGGACCCCCTCCGTGTCCACGGTCGGAATCGGCGCGAGTTTCCCCAAACGAAGGGCAAAGCGCTCCTGCTCAGCCTTGTCGAGATGACCCTGGTCGCGGAAGAAGATGACTTTGTGTTCAAGCAGCAAGCGGTTGATCGCAGCGATGGTATCGCCCGGCAAATCGCCCGATAGCTTGACATTCTTGATTACAGCGCCGATGCGCGTTGCGCGTTTGACGACATCAGCACGTGGAATGACATCATAGATCAAAACCGTTTCACTCATGGGGGTCTTCTCCAACGTTGTATCTTCTTCGCCAATAATCGCGACGAAAGCCGCGGGCTTTCACGGCACTAGCGTCACCTCGCGACCTCAAGCAAACGCCGTGCCAATTGCGAAAACTGGGTCTCCCGCCGTTCATTCAACCAAGAGATAGCTTGTGCTATCCCGCGTGCGCTAGATCACAACCAAACCGCTCGCCGGCTGCCATCGCGCGATCAATCCCGGCCGAAGCGATGCCGGCAAAGGATTTGGAGATAACTACGGGGCCTTGGTGCATCTCACGCGTCCCAATGTGGCATCATTTACGGTTCTCATCGGGCTTGCACGGTTATGCTCGATGCGCCGTTACCGGCTGGAAGCAACGATCATGGTCTAATTGGATATCAGGCGCCGAGCAATTGAGGTCCTTTATGCGGCCTGTCTCTGCCATCGGATATAAGAAACCCCGGCCCGGTGACAGCGGAGGCGCAGGCGGCGGTATGGCTCCAAGCTGGCACAGCCGGTTTATTCTCTCGGTTAGGGCAACCTTGCTCATTGACCTAGGAGGCTGTCTGAGTAGTCTCTGGTCAAGAGGGTGCGAGTCTGATTGTTTGCGTGCGCATGAGCAAGGATTTTCACCCCTGGAAGATCGATGAGGCGCAGCTTCTGCCGCCGAGCGTGCAGGACTATGTGCCGAAGGACCACCTGTCGCGGCTAATTGTATCGCTGGTGCGAGAAAGCCTCGACCTATCTGCGATCACAGCCAGTTACCGGAGCGGGCTTGGACAGCCGTCGTTTGATTCGCGGATAATGACGGCGCTACTTCTGCACGGTTATGCGAGCGGCATCTAATCTTGTCGCGCCGGATTGCCAAGGCGGCCATGGAACGGGCGGACTTGATGATGATTGTGGCGGACGACCCGCCGGACTTCGGCGGGATCTCGGAATTCCGCAAGCGGCACCTTGAGGCCTTGGCGGGTCTGTTTGTTCAGGTGTTGAAGCTTGCTGAGAAGGCTGGGTTGGTGAAGCTTGGGCACATGGCGCTCGATGGCACCAAGATCAATGCGAACGCATCGAAGAAGGCCATGAGTACGAGCGCATGAAGAAGCGATAAGCAGAGCTTCAAGCCGAGGTCGATCACTGGCTTGAAGCGGCCGAGGCGGCGGATGCCGAGGAGGACCGGCTACCAGCGCGGCGATGAGCTGCCGGACTGGGTGGCTGACAAGGAGAAGCGCCTGGCCAAGATCCGCGAGGCCCAAGGCCAAGCTCGAAGCCAAAGCCACCGCCGAGGAGGAACTGCAGCGCCGGGCCGAGGTGAAAAAGAAGCGCATTGCGGAAGGGGGAAAAAGAACGGCAAGACGCCCGCACCGCCGAAAGCGGAGCCCGGGGTAAAGCGCAGCGCAACTTCACCGATCCGAACAGCCGCATCCTGAAGACCAAGGACGGGTACATCCAAGGCTACAATGCCCAGGTCGTTGTCGATGGAACCGCCCAGATCATCGTTGCGCACGGGCTCACTGCGCGCATGTGCGATCATAGCCAACTCGTAGGGCTTATTGACGGCATTGAGGCCAACCTCGGCTTCACGCCGAAGGAAGCCTCGGCCGATAGCGGCTATCTGAGCGAGGCCAACCTGCAAACCCTCGCCGATCGCCACATCAGCGCTTACGTCGCGATCGGGCGCGCCAAGCATGCCGCCGAAGGCAAGCGAACCATGACCGGAGAGCTCACCAAAGCCATGCGGGCCAAGCTCAAGCGCGCCGGCTGGCGAAGCCGCTACCGGCTCAGGAACCAAATCGTCAAACCGGTGTTCGGGCAGATCAAGCAGGCGCACGGGTTCAGGCAGTTCCTGCTGCGTGGCACTGAGAAAGTGACGGCCGAGTGGGCGTTGATCTGCACCACCCACAATCTCAGAAAGCTCGCAAGAGCCGCTTGAGCAAATCGTTCATCGACAAGCCCGATACCGGCGCTATCTGGACGGGCTCCCAATGCTCGCACGACGCGGCCACGTAGTTAACATGTATGATGGCACGGCTGAAGAACCGACAAAGACCCACCCGAACTTTCGATTTCATAAACAGACGATAGATACAGGCGAAGGAGGCTTGGAAAACATTATCACCAAGAACGGCCACAGCGTCCGGGATGACTCGTTTGTGCAAATGGACATCGAGCCTGCCAAATATGAAGTTACTCCTGCCACGCCGCCAGACGTCTTAGATCAATTCAAGCAGATCGTGATCGAGATTCCTTGGCTATCTCACCTGGTAAATTCGAGTATCCTCGAAAGGAAACTTGCTACGCTGAAGGCACTCCGGCGATCACATGATGTTACCCTCCGGTGAGGCTTTCAATTGCCCATAACTTTGACCAGTCGGGCTAATCGCTGATCGGCGAAATCTTGAATCGAAAGAATCACTTCTGATCCTTTCTGAGCACCTGATCCGCGGGGGGCTCTATGAGGCTGACATTAAGGGATCGATCAGCAAAAGGGTGTTTGCGGCCCTTGGAAGGCGAATGTTGGATTGATGAGTAGAGGATGCGAGTTTAAGGGACGCGCGGCTCGGCGACAGATTCCGCAAACTGCTCACGCAGATTGGAAGCGCCATGGACAAAGCATTCCGCTCGTCTGCCAGGATTGGGCGAATACCAAGGCGGCCTACCGCTTCTTCTCTAATGACCGGGTCAGCGAAGCGGACATTCTGGCCGGCCATTTCCAATCGACACGTGATCGTGCCGCCGCCACTGAAGGTCTCGTTCTTGTGCTGCACGATACAACGAGTTCAGCTATCAACGCGAGAAGTCAGAATCGATTGGCATCACCAACAGCATAAACAGTGGACGGGATAAAGGCGGGTCGTCTCAGATCGCAAACGGTTTGCGGCATCCTGATGCATTCGAGCCTCGCGGTTACAATCAAGGGGGTGCCGCTGGGTTGGCGGCCGTTAAGTTCTGGACCCGGAAGAAACTCAAGGAGACGGCTGCGCTTAAAAAGAAGATCAATCCGACCCCGTTTCCAAGGAGGACGAGCCGTGGCAGATTATAGGGAAGCATTTGTCGGAATCGATGTGGCCAAGCTAAGAAATGCCGTCGCGATTGCGGATGCTGGCCGGGAGGGGGAGGTTCGGTTTTTCGGTGAGGTCGATGCTTCGGCCACCAACATGCGCCGCGTCTTAGAACGGATCACCAACCGGTTAGACCGCGTCCACTTCTGCTACGAAGCTGGCCCGACTTTATCGCCTGATCCGGTCGCTCGGCTACGAATGCACGGTGGTCGCGCCATCGCTAATCCCAAGGAAGCCGGGCGATCGTGTGAAGATCAACCACCGGGACGCTGTTTCTCTCGCCCGGTTGCTGCGTGCCGGAGAGCTAACGGCTGTGTGGGTTCCCGATGAACGTCAGGAAGCGATGCGCGATCTCGTTCGCGCCCGATCGGCAGCGGTTGAGACGCTGCGGGTCCACCGACAGCAGGTGAGCACCTTCATCTCAAGCACGGCCGTACCTATCCCCGCAGGAAGGGCTGGATGATGCGCTATTTGCGTTGGCTCCAAGCGCAGCAGTTCGATCATCCCGCACACCAGATCGCGCTACAAGAAGTGGTCGAAGCAGTTCGCATCGCAAGAGAGCGGGTCGATCGGCTCGAGCGCACGATCGAAGAGTTCGTCTCGACCTGGTCCCTAGAGCCGCTCGTGCGGGCGCTTCAAACATTGCGAGGTATCGATCTGATCGTCGCGGTGACATTTGCCACCGTCGGTGATGTGAACCGTTTTGAGAGCCCACGTCAACTTAAGGGTTACCTCGGCCTGGTGCCAAGCGAGCGATCGACGGGCGAGTCCGTCAGGCGTGGCGGGATCACTAAGGCCTGCAACGGCCGCGTTCGCCACATGTTGGTCGAAAGCGCCTGGACGTATCGACACCCGCCGAAGATCGGCAAGACAAAGTTATACCGGCTCGAGCAGACGTCGCCAGCAGTGCGAGAGATTGCTTGGAAGGCGCAGAGCCGTTTGGCGGCCCGCTACCGAAAGCTGGCTGCGCGCGGCAAGCGAACGACGGTGGTCTTCTCGCGGCACTTGGGATAGGCGAGTTTCACGATCTCTTTGAAAGGATCGGCTTGTGTCTATGCTTGACCATACGCTTAAGTCGGACGTAACGGTGCGCCGGCTGGAAGTGATCACGGAGACGGGACGCCGTCGTTGAGTTCTCCGAGGACGACAAGGCCCGGATTGTCGAGGAGCGCTGGTACCAGGCGCCGTCGTTTCCGAGATTGCTCGGCGACACGGGCTGACCCCACAACAAGTGTTCACTTGGCGCCGGCAAGCCCGCCGGCAGCCGGTGCCGATGGCTGACGATCCGCCGTTTGTACCGGCGGTGGTGGACGCCGTGGTACCGGCCGTGGCTGTTGGCCTTGAGCGCAAGACAGCGCAACGCAAGGCCGAAATCGGATGTCGGCGGGCCCATCGAGATCGAAGCCGATGGCGTCACGATCCGGGTCGGCCGAGGCGCGGACGTGGCGATGATTGCGGCCATCGTCCATGCGCTGAAGGCAAGCCGGTGATCGGCCCGTCCGGAACGGTCCGGCTGATGGTGGCAACCAAGCCGGTCGACTTCCGCAAGGGAATGGAAGGGTTTGCGACCCTGGTGCGCGAAAGCATGCGGGCAGATCCATTCTTATGTGTCGGACGAGATTATGTGGCGGAGATCCCCTAACGGGCCAGGGCTGGCCACGCCTGGATTCCTCCGCCACATAATATTTTCGTGCCTCTTGCGCGGACGCGCGATCCCCCTGCGCCGCAACGCCAGAGGGGCACAATGCTCGAGTTCTATTTTTCGTATCGCGGGGTGCTCAAGCGCCTTCATAACGGGGCGCTTGGAGCCGAGATGGATCGCATCGCGGGGCACTTTTTCTCGCTCGGTTACAAGCAAACATCCGCTAAGCTTTATCTGAGCCGGATTGCGCGGTTCAGCCATTTTGCCGCAGCACACTGCGGTTCGGCGCCGATCGGCGAAGCTATCGTCGATTGCTATCTACGCTCGTTCACCACGGACTCTCCGCGGATTGCGGCAGTGTCCGCGCTTCAACACGCGCGGCGAGTGGTGCCCGAACGATTTATTGCTTCGGCGCCCAGTGTAGTCGATGATCCGGACGCTCCGCTTTTGAGCTTCTTTTCGGACTATCTAAGTAGGGTACGAGGCCTTGAGCCCAAGTCCCGCGACGGCATTCTCTTGGGCGCGCGGCACTTTCTGGATTGGCTCCGCCATCGCCACCCCGGCCAAGACCTCGAGACGTTGACGGCGGAGCATGTCCTTGCCGCCGTCGAGTATCGGCTGTCGCTCTCGGCGACCTCCGCCACTCGCACGGCGGCGACCTCTTACATCCGAACGTTTCTCCACTTTCTGCATTGGGCTGGCCACCACGAGCAGGATCTGGCTCCCGTCGTTCCAAGAACGCCCCATTGGCGTCTGGCCCATTTGCCGCGCCGGCTTTCGTGGGATGATGTTCGCCGCGCCATCGATGCGATCGGCGCGGCGACGCCGATCGACCTTCGCGATTGAGCCATCCCTGCTGCTGCTCGCCACCACAGGCATTCGCAACGGCGAGCAGCGCGCTCTTCAGCTCCGGGATATCGACTGGCGAGCTGGCGAGGTTTTTGTCCGGCGCACCAAGGGCAAGCGTGACCGAGTGGCCCCGCTCCTCGAGGAGACCGGCGCCGCGCTCGCCGACTACATCCTGCGGGCTCGACCGAAGGTCGATCGTCCGTATCTATTCCTGTCCTTCACGCCGCCCGTGGGGCCGTTCAAATCCGCGTCGCCTGTTTCGAGGATCGTGCGGAAGCGGTTGCGGCATGGCGGGATCGAGCTCGGTCGCGTCGAAGGCGCGCATCTCCTGCGCCACAGTTTGGCCACCCAGCTCGTCGGGCGTCGAAGACCGAATCAACGAGGTCGCCGATCTTCTAGGGCACCCAAGCATCAACACAACGGCGCTGTACGTGAAGGTCGCAGCCTCACAGCTCGCTGAGGTCGCGCTGCCCTTTCCGGGAGGCGCCGCATGACCGCCTTCGCCGCATTCCTCGGCGAGAAGGTCGAGCGTTACATCGAGCTGCGCCGCTCCCTCGGCTACGCCTTCAACAAGCAAGCGGGCACGCTGCGGGCTTTCGTTCGCTACGTCGAGCGATCTCAGCTGCATGCGCCCGCCGCCCGGACGATGGCCCTGGGCTTCGTGCTGTCGTTCGGCGGCGCCACCAACAGTCGCGCCGTCCGTCACGGCGTGCTCCGCCGATTCTACGAGTACCGGCCGTCTACGCCCCCCAGACCGAGGACTTGGAGCGCGGAGCCTTCTCCAGATCCAGAGCGATTCCCCCCGCGCATCCTTACCGAGGCTGAGCTGGCGTCGCTCATCGACGCATGCAGCTTCATTTCGCCAGGGATCCCTCTCAGGGGCCGCACGATGGCGACGCTGATCGGATTGTTGGCCAGCACGGGGCTACGATCGGTCAAAGTGGTCAGGCTTGATCGCGGCGACGTCGATCTGACCAACGGGGTCGTCCTCGTCCGTAAGACAAAGTTCCGTAAAGACCGCCTAGTTCCTGTTCATCAGACGACTCAGGCAGCCCTTCGTCGATACGCCCGCGAGCGCGACGCCGTGTTTCCCAGGCCCAAGGACGAGGCCTTCTTCCTCAGCTCTCGAGGCCGCCGCCTGTCGGCGGCCGGCCTGCAAAGCAACTTCGTTAAGGCCCGCAAGCTCGCGGGTCAGCCCCTGCGACCGCACGATCTCCGGCATCGGTTCGCAGTGACTAAGCTCAGGCTTTGGCACCAACAGCGCGCAGATGTTCAAGCGCTGCTACCTTTACTCGCCACCTATCTCGGCCACGCCAGCTACAGCGACACGGCCTATCATCTCACCTTCTCGCCATCGCGGCTGAACGCGCCTTCCTCGACGGAGGCGCCGCATGAGCGAACACCTCCTTCTGGCGCGGCTGCTGGAGTCGTACTTCCGGCGCCGGTTGACCAAGCAACGCAACGCGACCTCCGCGACGTTGGCCAGTTATCGCGACGCCTTGCGCATGCTGATCCTCTTTGCCGCTGCCCGTTTGCGGAAGAAGCCAGCGGCGTTGGCCCTTGAAGATCTCGATCGGGACCTCGTTCTCGCCTTTCTCGACGAGCTTGAGGAGAAGCGGAACAATTCCGTCGCAACGCGCAACGCCCGACTAGCCGCGATCCGATTCTTCTTCCATCACGTCGCCGCCGCCGATCCCGCCTCGTTCGGCGTCGCCCAACGGGTTCTGACAATCCCCACCAAACGGGCACACATCGAGGTGACGCACCACCTCACCAACGCCGAGGTGGAGGCCATCGTCGCAGCTCCTGATCAGACGATGCCTCGCGGCCGGCGCGACCAGGCCTTTCTGCTCTTCTTGGCGCGAGAACTGGCGCCCGCGTGTCCGAAGCGCCCGGCCTCAACGCGAACGATCTTCAGTTGGAGCGAGGACGCCCGCAGGTGCTGCTTCAGGGCAAGGGACGAGATCGCGTCGTTCCCATTCCTCACGATCTGGTGCGATCGCTGACGAACCTATTGAGCGAACGCGGACTCGCCCGCCGATCTTCGTCGGGGTCCATAACGAGCGCCTGACGCGTTTCGGTGCGACACTCATCGTGCGGCGTGCCGCCTCCCAGGCCGGGTCCACCACGCCAAGTTTGGAGGGCAAGCCCATATCGCCGCACATCTTCCGGCATTCTCTCGCCATGAAGCTTCTCCGGTCGGGCGTGGACGTCCTGACGATCCAGGCCTGATTTGGCCATGCTCAGGTCGCCACAACTCACCGCTGCGCCGCCGCGGATGTCGAGATGATGCGCCGGGGCCTCGAGAAGGCGGGCGTCTCAGGCGACCGCAGCGCGCGATTCCGGCCGAACGACGCCGTCCTGCAGCTGCTCGACAGCATCTGATGATTATGTGGCGGAGGAATCCAGGCGTGGCCGGCCCTGGCTGGCGTGAGGGCATCTCCGCCACATAATCTCGTCCGACACATTAGCTGCGGTTATGTTGCGCGCAACATAACCGCACGGCGACGACCTCTATGTGTTCCGCGGCAAGAGCGGCAAGCTCATCAAGGTCCTTTGGCATGGCGTGCTGCAGAGCATGAAGGAGGTGAATAACCGAATTTGATGCGTACAGCTTTATGAGAGATGGAGGTTGCTGCGCCGACCAACGACGATAGGCCCGCGACAAAGCCTTCCGACAAGCCGCGCAAGAAGGCGCGCCTCAACATCGGTGCACCGCCCAAGCACGTGCCGCGCTGCGAGCAGGTTCTGCAGCCGGAGGCGACCGCGTGCCCGTGCTGCCAAGGCCAAAATCACAAGATCGGCGAGGATGTCAGCGAGGTGCTGGACCTGATCCCGGCGATCCTGCGGGTGCTGCGCACGGTCGTCCCAAGTACGCCTGCCGCAGCTGCACCGATGGCTTGGTCCGGGCAAAGGTGCTGCCGCGCCTGATCGAGGGCGGCACTGGCGTCGACAGTACTCGTGACACACGTGGTCGTCTCGAACTTCACGTAGTATCTGCCGCTGTACCGCCAGTGCAGATCTAGCCGATCAGGGCATTTTCCTTGACCGCGCGACGCTCGCCGGCTGGGTGAAGCGCACGGCCTGATGGCCCAAGAGCCTTCGAGCTCCAGCTACGGATGATTCAGGCCACGCGCGGGTGTTCTGCGACGATACGCCGATGCCGGTGCTTGATCCCGGCACATCCCACCCGCATCTGCCAGTTCTGGGGCGCATGCCATGGACCGGCCGTGGGGCGGCCAGCGGTTGCCTATGTGTTCGTCGACAGCCGTGGCACGTAGGGAGATCGCCGCATAACTAACGGGCTTTTCCGGATTCTGCAGATGGATGGCTATGCCGCCTACGAGGCGCTCGCCCGCGCGCGATCCGGCTCGCTTTTGTCTCGCCAATGCCCGACGCAAAATAAAATCGTCGCGCTGCCCAGTCATGCGCTCGCGAAGTGATCGAATGCCTGCAGGCGTTCTATATCATCGAGACCAGGGGGGCTGATCTCGTTATGGCCCAATACAACCACGGCAGCAGTGCCGAGCAGCGGCTTGCCGGGTCCTGAGCATCGACCGTGGGGTCCTGGTGAGGCGGGCTGGCCTCCGCCATCTTCGACTGGGAGAAAAGCTAGCCGACCATGGCCGTAGATCATGCGCCGATCGGTCAACGCAGCTAGCGGGAATCGTGCTCAATTCCAATTCGGCATTGGTCGGTCTGAAATTGGTATTGGTGTCGCCAATGATGTTTCATCCACAATTCATTACGAATCTTATCAAGCTCTCAGGCGCTGAGCATGGCAGAATTTGTATTTGAAACCAACTCAACGTCGCTGCCACCTAACACGTCGTCTCTTCGAAGTTTGGCGCGCGAAAACGAGATTGATGCCGCAGGCGTCCTAGTTGATGTTGGCAAAAACCGCGGCGCAATTAGAATTGATCTCGATTACCGACCGGCCGCGACGCAAGTCGCTGTAGTGAATGCGTCCAAGAGCTTGCGGATAGAATCTGTCAGCTGATGTCCCTGTGCATCCTTGGCGAGGTCCTTAGCGACGGATCGGCAAGCGGTTTTGATGCACTCCGGCTGGCGAGGTTTTTTTACTACGGACAAAGATCTTGAAGGTCGGTGCGGCCTACACGAACAGATTGACTACGCGCTATGTCCGGAGGGGCGCTCCGTGCCGCTTCCGAGCCGTAGCATCGTCAGGAAATAGTGGCTGGATGCTGAGTCCAGAATTGTTTCGTGAACGGCAGCAGCTGGCGGTCAGAGGTGGGGGCTCGTTTCAATAAATGAATTCTGGACAACGTAGGAAGGGAGCAAAATGAGCGCTCACGATTGGTGTTACGATTCGTTGCTGGCCGTGGCTAAGAAACTTCATTCCGGACAGGTGTCGCCCACTGCGCTGACGGAGTTCATGCTCGAACGTATCAACCGGCTAAATCCGCGGCTCAACTGCTTCCTGACGGTTACTGCGGAGCTTGCTCTTCGACAGGCAGCCCAGGCTGAGACAGAGCTTAGCCAGGGGCGCCGCCGCGGGCCCCTTCATGGGGTACCCGTAGCAGTGAAGGATCTCTGCTTTACCCAAGGTATACCGACCACGAACGGCATGTCGTTCCAGAAGGATTTCAAGCCCAATGAAGATGCGACGGTGGTCCGTCGCCTGCGTGATGCCGGTGCAGTGCTGGTAGGTAAGCTACATCTGGCCGAAGGCGCAGGCGTCGATCATCATCCAGCGTTCGGCAACCCTGTGAACCCTTGGCGGGATGATCTGTGGCCTGGGGGGTCGTCCTCCGGCTCTGGAGTCGCGCTGGCTGCTGGTTTGTGCTTCGCGGCTATTGGCTCTGACACGGGAGGATCGATACGCATTCCAAGCGCCCACAATGGATTGACGGGTCTCAAGCCGACATGGGGGCGCATAAGCCGACACGGGATATTCGATCTTGCGCCGTCCTATGACACGCTGGGTCCAATGGCGCGATCCGCCGCAGACGTGGCGGCAACGATGGGTGTCATTGCTGGACATGATCCCTTAGACCCTACCAGCCTGCTTGATCCCGTACCAAACTACCTCGGAGCCCTGGGCGGAATAGACTCCTTGCGAGGTGTCAGGATCGGCATTGATCGTGACTACAATGGCAACGGCGCCGAGAAACGGACCATCGACCTTCTCGAAGATGTGGTGCGCGTTCTCGAGTCGCTGGGAGCGGAGATCAAGCCGATCACCTTCCCCGACCCGGCACCCATGATGCGGCATTTGTCGAAGGCACTACAGGCCGAAATTGCCAGCGTGCATGCCGGAACCTATCCGGCCATGGCCGACCACTACGGAGCGCGGTTCACAAAGAGCATTCAATCCGGCCTTGGCGTGAGTCCCTTGGACTATGCCAGAGCCGTGATCGAGCGTGATCGTTTCAGCGGGCTGCTTCGTCTGACGCTGCGGGATGTCGACGCGTTGATCATGCCGGTCAGTAGTTTTCAGTCGCTGACGTGGTCAGAGTTGGAACATATGGCCGCGACCGAGACCGAGGCCGGCTTCCGTTTCACTCTCCCGTTCAATGCCAGCGGCAATCCGACCGTGACGTTTCCCGCCGGGTTCAGTGAAGAGGACAGGCCGCTGGGGATTCAACTAGTCGGAACCCATCTCTCCGAAGCGCGGTTGCTTCGTTTCGTACACAGCTATCAAATCGCTACGAGTTGGCACCTAAAATGGAGCCGAGGTGCCACAGACCGGTAACTTCTGGAATGGGTACGAATTTTGACCCCAAAACCGCCGTCATTTTGTCGGAGATGCGACCATGGCGGTGGGATGGACGATCGCGATCGAGGAGATGAACGAGTTCGGAGACGTTTGTCGCCGGGGAGGTCTCGTGTACGAAGCGTATATGCCTCGCCGTTGACCCGCCAAGCATTTCTTGCGCCCCGACACTCGTTCAATCGTTCGATCCGCTTCTTGAACTTGCGGATATCTGAGATGATATCTTCGCTTTCGCTATCGACATTATAGCGATTAACGTTGGTAGCTATAGGCGCAGGACGGCCGCCGGAACTCGCGACACAAAAGACGATCGCTGGATTGACGACCCGCCTTGCCCGGGCCGCTGTAATGCTCTTGGTGATCTCGATCGCGTCTGAGTTTGCTGAACTCAGTCGTATTAGGCGGCACTAGCCTTCTCATCCCTTCCTTGCACCGACAATAGATCCCGATTGGTCTTTGGAGGAGGACTGGGATGCGCAATATGCGCTAGATCATCGGGCGGATCGAAGCTCATCGCGCCGCATGTCTGTAATGTCGAGCACGCAGATGACACCACGTGATCAATGGCACCGTTCATACTTCCAACGCAGTCCTCTTCGGCAAAGTCGCACAAATTGATTCGACCGGTTTTCCATGCGCGCGTTTCACCAAGTGAATGGTCGAGCTGCACGTAGCCCAACGAGAAAGCGAGCGCCGATCTTCCTCGATTCAGTCTGCCGGCGATTCAATGCCAAACTGGTATCGACAATTCCAAAGTTGGTATTGGAGTTGTCGAGTGCAGTAAATCAGATTGATCAAGTAAATTTGATACAATTGAAGGAGACCTCATGCGTGTGACATCAAAACTCTCGTTGCTGGTCCTGCTTATTGCATCTTTCTGCCATTTGTCTCCTACGCTTGCGCAAACGGAGGATCCTCTTTTCGCCTCGATCCGCAAAGCGGGCGGAGTCAAGGTGGCGGTAGTTTCGTTACCTCCGTATATGATTATGTCGCCGAACGGAGAGGCGACGGGTGCTTCGATTGACCTGCAAAATATGGTCCTGAAGGGCATGGGCCTCCCAGCGCTTACGCCGGTGGTCACAGATTGGGCTGCCATGATCCCGTCATTGCAGGCCCGCCACGTCGACTATGTTGGCGCGGGTTGGGACATCACGGCGGAAACCTGCAAAGTCGTAATTTTCTCGACGCCCTATTACGCATTGCAGGCGGCGCTGTATGTCCTACCTGGAAATCCTAAGCATCTGACTACTGTCGCAGACGTCGCGCGTGGGCCCGCGCTCAAAGTTGCAATTATAGGTAGGTCGAGCGATTACCGCCGCTACGCGCTAAGTCAAGGAGTCAAGCCCGAGCAAATCTTAGATGTTCCTGACCATGAGGCTGCCGTCGCTAGCGTCCGCGGCGGTCGGGTGGATGCCTTCCTAGTCGGTCAATTCGGCATCTCGGATCCGGAGCAGAAGGGCGTCGAAGAGGTTGTCGACGAACGGTCGCCGATCACCGCAGGTGGCGCGGTATTTCGCAAGGAAGACGCACGTTTCCGTGACGCCTTCAATGAGCAGCTCAACCTCTTGATCAAGAAGGGCGCGATCCAAAAGCTGTACGAGAAGTACGGGATCGCGAACGGCGATGCGAGGGTCCGGCTACTCGGTAAGTATACAAAGGCGAGTGACTTCCTACCAAGCTGCGAGTGAGGAGCAGCGACTCCTAGGAAATCAGACGTATTTGGCCGTGAGCGGCTGCTATCTTGCCCAAAATCTCCTCAAGGAAATTCAGTTTCCCGCTAGGTAGGGCAGCTCACGGTTGTGCGCGGTAAAGGGTCATGAATGGTTGATGGGCGGTCGGTGGTGCCGATTGTTGGTGGCTCCGAACCGGTGGTCCGCCGGCACGCGTAACCGAGACGGAATGGGTGATCACCGGGGAAACTGCCAATAGCGACCGTGATTGCCCAATGAGTGCTCGGCAGGATCAAATCGAGTGTTCGGTCGGCACGCGAATCTGGCCGATCAACTGGTCGAAGTCGAGACCTAGACTAAGTCTAGAACCATTCGGCTTTGTTCGACAGTCGGCACAAACAGCCAAAAAAGAAGAGCGTCGATCCGCCCGCCCGTGTCTTGCTACATCGCCGCCCATCCCGCTCATCGGCTAGACGAGCTCTGACCTGCAATTGGACGCCGACATCAACATCGCCCCTCAGCGGCATGATGGCTAGAAGGTGCATCATGTAAACACTACTACCTATGTCGCAAAGGCCATCCGTGAAGAGAAGATCGGCTAATCGATTCTTGATCGAAATGAAGATCGAGGATCGTCTGGGTCTACTCTCTCCCGTCAGAACATGTGACGCGTTCCGCACTCGGGGCGAGGATTGGGGGGCGTGGTCTGAGAAAGAGTGTACCACATCAATTCCATCCGGATATTGATCTCTCCAAAATTGGTATTGGCGTCGCCACAGGCGGTTCCTTTAACGACACTTTGCCGAGCCGGTCGTCTATCGCCACGACAATCTCGGTCCCGATCCTGCAAAGCTTAGCGTCAAGGGCGCCGGGGGCATGTTGGGCACGCGACTTGTCGCGCGCCCATCTAAAGGCAAAGCTGGCGCGGTGCGGAGGCATGGGTAGCGCAGGCCAAACGATATTTCTGAAATAGGCAGCAACGATGGACCTGAGCTTCACTGAAGACGAACTCGCTTTTCGTGACGAGGTTAGAGCTTTCTTCCGCGCCTCGGTTCCCCCCGACATCTGCGAGAAACTTGTTGCCGGCCTACACCCCAACAAAAGCGACATGAGACGCTGGACGCGTGTCCTCGCGGATAAAGGTTGGGCCGTGCCGCACTGGCCGATCGAATTTGGCGGCACAGGCTGGGGCCCGGTCAAGCAGTACATTTTTACGGAGGAGATGAGCCAAGCGCCGGCACCGGCGCCGCTCGCCTTCGGCGTAAACATGGTAGCGCCTGTCATCTACACCTTTGGCACCGAAGCCCAAAAGAAGCGCTTCCTGCCGCGTATCGTCACCCTCGAGGACTGGTGGTGCCAAGGCTTCTCCGAACCCGGCTCCGGCTCCGACCTCGCTTCGCTCAAGACCCGCGCTGTGCGCGAAGGCGATCACTATGTCGTCAATGGACAGAAAACCTGGACGACCTTTGCGCAATACGCCGACTGGATCTTCTGCTTGGTAAGAACCGATCCGAATGCGAAAAAGCAGCTCGGCATTTCGTTCCTTCTGATCGACATGAAGTCGCCGGGCATCACGGTGCGTCCAATCCAGATGATCGACGGCAGTCACGAAGTGAATGAAGTCTTTTTCGACGACGTTCGCGTGCCGGCCGAAAACCTCGTAGGTCAGGAGAACCGCGGCTGGGACTACGCTAAGTTTCTCCTTGGCCACGAGCGGTTCAACATCGCTTGCGTCGGCGCTTCCAAGGAGCGCATCCGGCGCATCAAACACCTCGCCTCTCGATCCTGCTTCGGCCGAGGGCGGTTGATTGACCAAGCCGACTTCCGCGAAAAGGTTGCCGCAGTGGAGCTCCAGCTGAAGGCGCTCGAGATCACGCAGCTTCGCGTGCTCGCCAACGTGTCGAAACAGCAAAAGGATGTGCAAGACCCGGCAAGCTCGATCCTTAAGATACGGGGTGCCGAGATTCAGCAGGCGACGTCGGAGCTTCTGATGGACGTGGTCGGCCCCTATGCCTTGCCTCATCAATCCGAGGAGGATCTCGAGCGTCGCAACGAGCCGCCGATTGGCCCCGACTGGGCGACAACGATCGCGTCTGCCTATTTCAATGCCCGCAAAGTCTCGATCTATGGCGGCTCCGATGAGATACAGAAAAACATCATCGCCAAGGCGGTCCTGGGCCTCTGACGATCGAACATCAATGTCGGAAAGCAAGGCAGGGTCTACTTGCGAGGCGCCAGAAGGCGGCTGCTACTGTCCCGACTCACAGGAGAATTCCAAGCATGGACTTTGAACTTTCGGAGGAGCAGCGTCTCCTGAAGGATAGCGTCGAGCGACTAATGCTCGACAACTACAGCTTTGAACATCGTCGCAAATATCAGTCCGAGCATTCACGCTTCAGCGAGACAATGTGGATGCGCTACGCCGAGCTTGGCTTTCTCGCGCTGCCATTCTCCGAGGAACACGGTGGCTATGGCGGCGGCCCGGTCGAGACGATGATCGTCATGGAAGCGTTTGGGAAAGCCCTGATTCTCGAGCCCTATTTCGCAACCGTGGTGCTTGCCGGTGGCATTCTCCGGCATGGAGCAAACGAAACGCAGAAATCCGCTCTGATTCCGGCGATCGCAGAAGGCCGTTTGAAGCTCGCCTTCGCATATGCCGAGTTGCAGTCACGCTACGACCTTTTCGACATCGAGACTTGGGCCAAGAGGGATGCAGACGCTTGGATTCTCAATGGTGGTAAGGGGCTCGTGCTTCACGGCGACGTGGCCGACAAGATCATCGTGTCTGCGCGCACTGCAGGGGCTTCGCGGGATAAGGACGGAATCGGTCTGTTCTTGATAGATGCGGGTGCACCGGGTCTCAAGCGGCGCGGATATGTGACCCAGGATGGGCTGCGTGCGGCGGAGGTCTCGCTGGACAATGTCCGTGTCGATGCCGTCAATGCCATCGGTGATCCGGTGGGCGCCTTTCCGATCATTGCCCGCGTGGCCGACGAGGCGATTGCAGCGCTTTGCGCAGAAGCAGTCGGCTGTTTCGCTGAAATGCAGGCCACCACGCTTGACTACCTGAAGACCCGCAAGCAGTTCGGCGCGACCATCGGCTCGTTCCAGGCGCTGCAGCACCGAGCGGTCGACATGTTCATCGAATTGGAGCAGTCGCGCTCCATGGCCATGTACGCCACGATGATGGTCGACGAAAGCAAGACCACAGAGCGCGAGCGGGCGATCTCAGCAGCGAAGGCTCAGATTGGCCAGTCGGCGAGGACGATCGGCCGGCAGTCGATCCAGCTCCATGGAGGGGTTGGCATGACCATGGAGTATCGCATTGGCCACTATTTCAAGCACGTCACCATGATAGATACCCTGCTAGGCGATGCCGATCATCACCTGCGTCGGCTTGCAACTCTGGGCGGCATCATCCATGAGCTGGAATAGTAATGCTCCTTGTCTCCGCACAACGCGGCGCCAGATGTGAACCATCAGATCTTCGTACTACGCAAAAACGCGAGTTTTTCGGATGAGCCGGCTGTGGCCTCTGCGCTCTGCGCATTACGACGAACGCTGGACCCCGCAGACAATCACGGCGTCCCTGCCGACGCTTGAGGCGCGCCTCTGCGGAATACTGAGTTCGCACAAGCTGTTCAGCTGGGCTTCGATCTAAAGGAATGGTCATGAGTGAATCGAAAGGCGTCGAAGCGTTCCACCAGCTCGAGCTCAATGCGGGCCGCTTCTTGATCCAGCGTTGCATCCAATGCAGTAAGCACGTGTATTTCCCTCGCGAAGTCTGCCCGCATTGCAACAGCAGGTCGCTAGAATGGACCGCACCAAAAGGTACCGGTACCATCTACGCGGTCACCACCATACGGCGCAAACCAGCGGAAGGTGGCGATCTTAACCTCTCGCTGGTCGACCTCGATGAAGGCGTGCGTCTCATGAGTCGCGTTGAGAACCTTGCGCCTAACGCCGTGAAGATTGGCCAGCGCGTGAAAGCGCGCGTGGAGATCGATAACAGCAAAGGATTGGTCGTGTTCGATGCGATCGACGGAGCTGCGCTATGATCACCCTCAAGAATTTGCGCGGAAGTAGCGCAATCGTGGGCGTAGGCACCTTCGGCAATGGCGAGTCGCCTGGGTTCACAGATATAGAGCTGCTCGCGCGGTCGGCCCAAGCCGCTGTGGCAGATGCCGGCCTTAAGGTGAGCGACATCGATGGCCTGTGCAGTGCGAGCATCGGCGCCTCAATGTGGACGATGCCAGTCATCGAGTACCTGGGTCTAAATCCACGCTACATCGACGGCACGATGCTTGGCGGCTCAAGCTTCATCGCACACCTTCTCCCTGCGATGCAGGCGATCCGCTCCGGCCAGTGCAGCGCGGTGCTCGTTTGCTATGGCAGCGCACAACGCAGTAGCGCTTTGGGTCGCCGACAAATGGGCCAACTGCGCCGCTCGATCGATCCGCAGCCATACGAATACGCATATGAGCCGTTGCTGCCGGTGTCCGCGTATGCGTTGGCCGCATCGCGTCACATGTACGAATTCGGCACCACGCGCGACCAGTTGGCCGACGTCGCTGTCGCCGCACGGGCATGGGCCCGCCTCAATCCGGAAGCCTTTTCGCGCGATCCGCTCACGCGCGAGGACGTGTTGAAGTCCCGCATGGTGTCTGATCCGCTCACTCTGCGTGATTGCTGTCTTGTGACGGACGGCGGCGGTGCGTACGTGCTGGTGAGCGCCGAGCGCGCGAAGTCGCTGCGCAAGAAACCAGTATACGTGCTCGGCAATGCGACCGCGGTCTGGAACCGGCAGATCTCGTCCATGCACGACCTTACCCTCACCTCGGCAAGGCAATCCGGTGCCGAAGCGTTCGCGATGGCGGGCATGAAGCCGAACGACATCGACCTGCTTCAGCTGTACGACGCATTCACGATCAATACCATCCTGTTCCTGGAGGACCTCGGCTTCTGCCCCAAGGGCGAAGGGGGCCGTTTTGTGGAGAACGGGACGATCGCACCGGGCGGCAAGCTACCCGTCAACACCAACGGTGGCGGGTTGTCATGCACTCACCCCGGCATGTACGGCATCTTTGCTCTGATCGAAGCCGTACGGCAGCTGCGTGGCGAAGGCGGTGAGCGCCAAGTGAAAGGCGCGAAAACGGCGCTGGTGCACGGCAACGGCGGCACGCTGTCCAGCCAATCCACCGCCATTCTCGGAGTAGAGGAGACGCTGTGATCCGTGACGGCGAAGGGGCTTCGCTGAAACCGCGCTCTCCCGCATCTAGCTCAAGTCACCAGCCCTGTGCCGCTGGTCACGCGCACATGCGAAGCCGCACGCCCCAGTGTTAGAGCTGCACCCCAGTGGCGCAATCCGACGGATCGCACAACCGATGCCAATTTGGTATTGATCGCTCCGCGATTGGTATTGGCCTCACCGGAGGCCGTTTGCTTAACGTGCCGAACGATATCCAAATAATTCGGCGCGCGGGAGGGAATCGCAATGGTAACGATGAGACCAGCATATCTTCGGGTGGTCGCCCGTGTCTGCATCCTAGGACAGTGGCGGTCACGGTGGCTGCTCCCACCTCCGGGTGGGCAACCAGGGACCATGTGCGCAACACTTACCGCGGCATGTACTATTGGGGGGCGGTAATGAATTTCGAACCCATCCCCGAGCATGAGGCGCTGCGCGACAGCGTGCGCAGTTTCTTTGATCGTGAGCTTCAGGAGCCGAAGATCCGCGAGATGGATCGCGCGCGGCGCGTCCCGCGCGATCTTTGGAAGCGGCTTGCCCAACTCGGTTGGCCAGGCCTTACGGTGCCGACCGAATACGGCGGCAGCGGCGGCGACGTAATGACCAGCGCGATCCTGTGCGAGGAAATCGCGCGACGCTTCCCGTCGCTAGCCAACTATTGGGTAATCACTTCAATGGCGGCGCGGGTGCTCAGCGAATCCGGCACCGAAGAGCAAAAGGCGGAGTATCTACACAAGCTTGCCGCCGGCGAATTCCTGATGAGCTTCGGGATGACCGAGCCGGGCGGTGGAACGGACATTCTCGGTTTGAAGACTCGAGCCACGCTTGAGGGCGGCGAGTGGGTCGTACGTGGGCAGAAGCTTTACACATCACTGGCCGACGATGCCAATGCGATCCTGGTCCTGTGTCGCACGCATCCTCCCGAGGGGGCCAAGCGCTCGCGCGGACTGTCACTGATACTCACCCCCGTTCATCAGGAGGCGGTAAAAGTGCGTCGCCTCGAGCTTATGGGGCAGCGCGCTGGATGCACGTGCGAGGTCTTCCTCGACGAGGCTCGTGCGCCGGCCGATGCGGTGGTCGGTGAGGTGGGGCGCGGGTGGCATACGCTCCTTCGGACACTGAACGATGAGCGTATCATTTGCGCGTCGATGTATGTCGGCATCACCGCTGCCGCCCTCGATCTGACCGTGCAATACGCCAAAGATCGAACGGCTTTCGGGCGCCCGATTGGCGCCTACCAAGCCATACAGCATCCACTCGCCGACACTGCGATCGAGCTGGAACAGATCCGTTTGCTCACTGCAAGGGCGGCCTGGCTGCATACCAACGGCCGCGAGTGCTCCACCGAGGCTGCAATGGCCAAGCTCGCAGCGAGCGAGGCGGCGATTCGCGCGACCGACCGGTGCATGCGCGTCCTGGGGGGATTCGGACTGGTGGAGGAGTCGCCGTTGGAGCGCCTGTTCCGAGACGCGCGCCTGGGACCGTTCAGTCCCATCTCCAATGAAATGGTTCGCAATTTCATCGGTGAGCGCATGGGCCTTCCCCGCAGCTACTGAGCCTCGATAACAGCAGAGATAAGCCGGATGATTCCATGACGATTGCACCCATCCACGTGGAACGCTTCCATTGGTATGACTACAAGCGGTACTCCTTCTCTCTTGGGCTCAAGTCGTCCGCGGGCACCTATCTATCCGGCCATACGGCCTCGGAGTACGAGGCCGCAACTAAGCGCATGATCGTGCGCGGAGGGATGACCGAGCAGGTACGCACGATCTACGCCAAGGTTGCCGCCATCCTCGAAAGTGGCGGACTGGGATACGGCGACGTTGCCAGAATCGTCGAATATGTGCGCGCTGAGGACATTGAACGCTATGCGGAAGCGGCGGCTGTGCGGCGCGAGCTTTTCGGCCGACATCAGCCCGTGGTCAATACCGTCGTGGTCAAGAACCTGCTCAGGCCGGATGCCTTCATTGAGATCGAGGTGACGGCAGCGCCCGCGCATGGCGTAGCCACCGGCGGCGTCTTCCTGCCGTCAATCCAGCCCGTGGATGACCGCGGAAATATCGTGGGTGCCGGCGACCTGGTTGTGCAGACCCATGCTGTGTACGACAACGCCGCGCGTATGCTTTCGGAGCTGGGTCTTGGCCTCGATCGCGTTGTGAAAATCGCCTGCTACGTTACGCCGCCCGCGCTGTCGGCGTACGATAAGACTGCGCGCGTGTGGCGCGAGCGGCTCGGCCCGGTGTTTCCAACAGCTGCTGAGATCGTCATGCCGCGGTTGCTGCATCCTCAGGCGATGGTCCAGTGTGACTTCATCGCCACGCGCGAACTGCCGGTGGCGGTGAACCCGGGCTGGAAGCGTTATGGCGAGTTGGCCTGCAGCCCGGCCGTGCGAGCCGGAAAGCTGCTCTATATGTCGGGCCAAGCCTCACTCGACCCGACGACCGGGGACATGTTGCACGAAAGGGACATCGTCGCCCAGGCCGAATGCATCTACGGCAACGTTCTCCAGCTGGTGCGGGCCGCTGGGGGCGCCCCACATCATTTGGTCAAGACAATTGAGTACGTGACCACAGCGTCGCTCGATCGCTATCGCGAGGTCGGTGCCGTGCGTTCGAAGATGCTCCAAGAGCCACGTCCCGCCTCAACCGGTCTCATCAGCGAAGCACTGTTGCGGCCGGGGATGCTAATCGATGTCGATGCGCTTGCCGTCCTGGACTGACCCATGGCACTGCTGACTGAGGAACTGAAGGCATGGATTGGCCGCGAAGCGCACTATCCCGCTCAGGAGGAGCTTGGTCGCGCATCGATCAGGTACCTTGCGCTCGCCATGGGGGACGAGAACCCGCTCTATGTCGATGATGCTTACGCGCGGGAGGCCGGCTATCCGTCAGTCATCGCGCCGCCGACACTGGTCTGCGAAACTTGTCAATACGCCCATCGCAGGCCGGATGCGAACGGCTACATAGGCCACGAGTGGCAACTACCCGTCCCCAACTGTCGCATGATCCGCGCAGGCAACGAATATGAATTCGTGCGGCCGCTGCTTCCGCAAGATCGCATCTCCGTCACCTGGATCCTGGAGGACATCGTGGAGCGAGCGTCTTCACGCGGCGGTACACAGCTCTTCGTCAGTTCGGTCGCACGCTTCAGGGATGCGGCAGGCGAGGTGGTGGCGATCAATCGCGAGACGGTTGTTTATCAGCCGGTGGTGACGGAATGATCAAGCCAACCAAAAACGTGGCGATGGTCCAGATTGGGTTGTCATTGCCAGCACTTGAGAAGACCTTCACGACCGTCGACCTCATGGCCTATGGTGCCGCCACTTGGGATTGGCACCGCCTGCACTACGACGGCGATTTCGCACGGAGCATGAATCTGCCGAATGTCGTCGTCGACGGGCAGGCATTCGGACACTTGTTCGCGCGAGCTGCGATCGATTGGGCCGGACCACAAGCCTTCATTGAACGGCTGTCGTTCAAGATGAAGTCAATGGCCTTCGCTGGAGAGACGCTGCGGGTGGAAAGCGAGGTGACGCAAATCCGCAACCATACCGTCGTTGTGAGGCAGCGCCTGACCAGCCGCGGCCGTCTCGTGTCCGAAGCCGAAACGGAGGTGCGGCTTCCCATGTGATCGGCATTCGCAGGAGTAACGAGCCGGGCGCGTTTCTTTGTGACCATTTTCACCGCGCACGTTTTGTGCCCGGAAATTCAGCAGTGCTATTGCAAGTCCTCAACTGCGGAAGGATGCGGCGCTGGAATTGCCCGCGCGATCATCAAAATTCAAGCCAACTGAACAAGTGAAAACATGTCCTTGAACATCGTCCGCTATGAAAACGGTAATGGCATCGGGCTGGTGCTGATTTCGAATCCTCCCGTCAATGCACTCTCGGCGGAAGTTGTCGCGGGGCTGCGCAAGGCGGTGGATATCTTCGAGGCGGATACCAGTGCCAAGGCACTCGTCCTACATTGCGAAGGACGAACTTTCGTTGCGGGGGGCGACATCGCCAACTTCGAGACGCCGAATTTCGATACTCGGCCATTCAGCTCGCTGCTTTCACGGCTGGATGAGTCGCCGCGACCGGTCGTTGCAACATTGCATGGCACCGTCCTTGGTGGCGGTTTGGAATTGGCAATGTCCTGTCACCATCGGCTAGCCTTACCGGACACACGTCTCGGCATGCCTGAAGTCAAGTTGGGTCTGCTTCCTGGCTCCCAAGGCACCCAACGTCTCCCTCGCCTCGTGGGGGTGCCCCTTGCACTCGATCTCATGCTTACAGGTCGATTCATCTCCGCGCAGGATGCGCTCGCCGCAGGCATTCTCGACGAGATCGCGAGCGACGATTCACTTGCGCTGGGAATTGCCGCAGCCGAACGCCTGGCCGAGGCGAACCTGCCCGTGCGGCGCTCGAGCACCTTGAACGTTTCTGCCGATGCAGCAACGAGACAGGCCCTCGCGGAAGCGACAGCCAGGGCCGCAAAGAAGCCGAACTACCCAGCACTCGGCGCGATCGTGCGAGCCGTCGAAGCAGCTGTCAATCTTCCATTCTCTGATGGTGAAGAGATGGAGGCCCGCGAGTTCGATCAGCTGCGCTTGAGCAGCACCTCCCGAGCGCTGCGCCATTTGTTCTTCGCTGAACGCACTGCTGCACGGATCCCGGGACTGTCGCGAGAGGGGGCCGCTCGCGAGGTGCACTCCGTGGGCATTGTGGGCGCCGGCACCATGGGGGGCGGCATCGCCATGAACTTTGCTAACGTAGGCATCCCCGTTGTGCTCGTAGAAGCCACCGATGAAGCGCTAAAACGCGGCCTGTCGGTAGTGCGTAACAATTACGAGGCGAGCGCCGCCAAGGGGAAGCTGAGCAAGGAGGAGGTCGAGAAGCGAATGTCCCTCCTGAACGGATCCTTGGATTACGGCTCGCTAGCGAGCTGCGACCTCGTGGTCGAAGCCGTATTCGAGGATTTTTATATCAAGAAGGACGTCTGCGCACGACTGGGGCAGATCTGCAAAAAAGGAGCGATCATTGCGACGAATACCTCTACCCTCGACGTGGACCTCCTAGCTGAAGCAACAGGCCGGCCGGCCGACGTCGTCGGCATGCATTTCTTCAGTCCGGCGAACGTGATGCGCCTCGTCGAAGTCGTCCGCGGGGCCCGGACTGCTCCCGACGTGCTGACGACAGCGATGCGCCTCGCGCGCCGGATCGGAAAGGTTCCGGTGGTGTCGGGTGTTTGCTACGGCTTCATCGGAAATCGAATGCTCGATCCGTACATCCGCGAGATGGAGTTTCTGCTACTTGAAGGCGCCGAGCCACAACAGATCGATAACGCCATCGAATCGTTGGGCATGGCCATGGGGCCTTGCCGGATGTCCGACCTGTCCGGGGTGGACATCGGGGCAAAGGTCGTCAACGGCCGCCTTGAAGCGGGCGAATTGCCGCCCGATCCCAGCTATCGCGTGGTGGTGCGGAAACTGTTCGCATTGGGTCGCTGCGGTCAAAAGACGAAGGCGGGCTACTATCGCTATGACGGCCGAACTCCATTGCCTGACCCGAAGATCGTCGACATATGCGCCGATCTGGCGCGCGAGCATGGAATAGCGCGCCGGCGCGACATCAAAGACCAGGAGATCATCGAGCGGCTGATGTACCCCCTCATCAACGAGGGCATTCAGATCCTTGACGAAGGTATTGCATACCGACCAGGCGATATCGATGTCGTGTGGACCGCTGGATACGGTTTTCCCGATTACCGCGGTGGCCCAATGTTTATGGCCGACCAAATCGGATTGTCTGAAATCAAGAACACACTCGATCATTACGCCCGCATGCGAGGAAACCAGTTCGGCTACTGGACTGCGAGCCGCCTTCTCGAGTCGCTTGCGGCGACCGGGCAGCGCATTAGCGCCTGGACCAAACAATAAATCATCTATCAATCTAAAACCAAAGACCACCGGCAGGACATCTCACCATGCGCGAAGCAGTCATCGTCTCCACCGCACGCACTCCGATCGGGCGCGCTTTCAAGGGAGCTTTCAACAATATCAAGTCTCCGACTCTTCTTGGCCATGCCATCCATCACGCCGTCAGTCGTGCAAGAGTCGATGGAGCGGAGGTCGAAGACGCGGTGATCGGCTGTTGTCTTGCCGCAGGTACTTCGAGCATGAATGTCGCTCGCCTCGGCGTGCTCGCCGCTGGACTCCCGGTGGACGTTTCCGCCCAGACCATAGATCGCCAATGCGCTTCGGGTCTGGTGGCTGTCGCGACCGCTGCCAAGCAGGTGATGGTCGACGGTATGAACGTGGCTGTGGCTGGCGGCATTGAGAACATCTCTGCGGTTCAAAACGAGTACTACCAGTGGACGGATCGCACGCACGATAACGCGGTGACGGCGCGGGCGCCGCACATCTACATGCCTATGCTGAAAACCGCCGAATTCGTCTCGAGGAAGTACGGCATCAGCCGCGCGGCCCAGGACGAATATGCCCTGCAGTCCCAACAGCGGACTGCGGCAGCTAAGATAGCCAAGCGATTGGATGCAGAAATAGTTCCTCTCACTACGACGATGGCAGTTGTCGACAAGGCGACAGGGCAGACGATCTACAAGGAGGTTACTCTTGCTGCAGACGAGGGAAACCGTCCGGACACGACCTTCGAGACACTGAAAGGTCTAAAGCCCGTGATCGAGGGGGGCGTTGTCACCGCCGGAAACGCAAGCCAACTTTCCGACGGCGCTTCAGCCTGCGTTGTCATGGAACGATCGCTGGCCGAGCGGCGCGGCATACAGCCGCTCGGAATCTACCGTGGCATGGCGGTTGCCGGCTGTCCTCCAGAAGAGATGGGGATCGGTCCGATCTACGCGATTCCGAAACTGCTAAAGCGACACGGATTGAAGATTGCCGATATCGGACTGTGGGAACTCAACGAGGCGTTTGCCTGCCAAGCTCTCTATTGTCGAGATCATCTCGGAATCGATCCTGCCATCTACAACGTCAATGGCGGAGGCGTTTCAATTGGCCATCCCTATGGGATGACTGGAGCACGACTAGTGGGCCATGCCCTCGTTGAGGGTAAGCGCCGGGGTGTGATGTATGTCGTGGTAACGATGTGCGTCGGAGGCGGCATGGGAGCTGCCGGCCTGTTCGAAGTGGCGTGAGATCGGGATGGACCGCGGCTTCACTTAGCTCGTCACAAATGAGCAGGGCGCGTCATCGTGAGCACGCAGGCAAGACTGGCTATTCCAGAGTTAGCGGTTTGGCGCGCCTCCACACTCACGCGAAGGAAGGAGATTGGCGATGCAAAGCACGATGATGGATGTGCCGCTCTCGCTCAATCACTTCCTTGAACGCGCGGGAACGCTCTTTTCGGGCAACGAGATCGTCTCCCGGTTGCCCGATAAGAGCTTGCGCCGACACAGTTATGGCGAATTCTATGGGCGCACGCGCTCGCTCGCGTCAGCGCTGCTTTAGCTTGGCCTCAAGAAAGGAGACCGCGTCGCGACGCTGTGCTGGAACCACCACGCGCACCTAGAGTGCTACTTCGGCATCCCTGCAGCTGGCGGTGTGATGCACACGCTGAACCTGCGCTTGGCGCCTGATGAGATCGGTTGGATCGCTGGAAACGCCAGGGATCGATTCCTGATCGTCGACGACATCCTGCTGCCCTTGTACGAGCGGTTTGCGCAGTTGCATCGCTTTGAGCGGGTCATCGTATTTCCGTTCTCCGGCGCGCTCGTTTCTCCGGAAATGGATGGCTATGAAGCCATCCTATCACGCGGGGACCCCGACGGCTTCGAATACGCACCCCACGACGAAACCGATCCCGTCGCGATGTGCTACACGTCTGGGACGACGGGCCGTCCCAAAGGCGTCGTATACTCGCACCGTTCGACCGTCCTGCACACACTCGTGGCGAGCCTGGCCGACATCTGGGCCCTGCGTAGCACGGACGTCGTGATGCCGATCACGCCGATGTTCCATGTCAACGCCTGGGGTATTCCCTATGGTGCGTTTAACCTGGGTGCGAAGCTCGTGCTTCCCGGGCCGCACCTTCATGCTGACGATCTTCTCGATCTGATGCAGGTCGAGCCGCCCACGCTCGCGATCGGCGTGCCGACGATCTGGATTAGTTTAATGCAGATCTTCAGTGAGGCTCAATGCGACGGCTCGACCAATCGAGGCGATGGAAGCTGCCGAAGGCGATGCACGCAGTAACAGGCGGCGCCGCGGTATCCGAATCCCTGATCCGGGCTTTTGACGCACACGGCGTGTGGATGGAGCAAGGATGGGGCATGACCGAAACGTCGCCCGTTGCCACCCGATCCTATCGCCGGGCCGAACTGCGCGATGCCGGCGACGACGAGAAGTACCGCCGCGCGATCATGGCCGGCGTACCGGTGCCGCTTCTTGAGCTCCGCCTCCATAACGACGACGGTACTCAGCCGTGGGACGGCAGAAGGGTTGGCGAGATCCAGGTGCGTGGTCCGTTCGTTACCGGCTCCTATTATGAGGTGCCCGTGACGCGCGACAAATTCACCGGGGATGGTTGGCTGCGCACCGGCGACGTCGCCTCGGTGGACCCGCTCGGCTTCGTGCGCATCACCGATCGCACGAAGGACCTGATCAAATCCGGCGGCGAATGGATCAGCTCCGTCGACCTCGAGAATGCGTTGATGGAACATCCCACCGTCGCCGAAGCTGCGGTGATCGCGATTTCCGACGAGAAATGGAGCGAAAGACCGCTCGCCTGCGTCGTGCTCATCCCTGGCGGGGAGGCTAGCGCAAAGGAACTATACGCACCTGCTCGCGCATGGTTGGGCGAAGTGGCAATTGCCAGATCGTTACGAGTTCATTGATCACATCCCGCGAACATCAACTGGCAAGTTCTGGAAAGTGAAACTCCGCGAACGCTTTCCGAAGTGAAATCACTCGCCGCCTGTTAAATTCCATCAAACCGGATCGAATGTATCAGTGAGTGAAGGCCTGCTCCTTTCCAGGCATCAGGAAAACCAGAGAGTCTGAGTGCTCGCGCCGCTCAATCGCGGGCCCGATGGCCTCGTTCCTTCTTAGCCGCATCAATACCACACCGGTATTGACTGCATCGAAATTGGTATTGGCGTCTGGCGAGGTCGTCCGCCTAACGGTTCAAGATGTTATTCTGATGATTCCGGGCAGCGCCGGCACATTCGAAAGGTTGCAGGCGCACGCCGGCCGACCGAGAGGTGTCTCGTGAACGAAGCCAACAGCGCCTTGGTCGTTGGTGGGACGGGCCCCACTGGACCCCATATTGTCAATGGATTGATTGCGCGAGGATACCGGGTCACGGTGTTTCACCGAGGTACACACGAGAGCAACGAGATCCCAGACTCGGTCGAACACATACACGGCGACCCGCACTTCAGCCAAACGATTCAAGAGGCGCTGGGTCAACGTGATTTTGAGCTCGTCGTCGCGATGTACGGTCGCACCCGCTTAGTGGCGCAACACTTCGGAGATCGTGCTGCTCGCTTCGTTGCCATTAGTGCGCTGGCCGCCACCCGCGGCCATTTCGCTCGCGACGCGCTCTTTCCCACTGGCTTGCCGATCCCAGCAAGCGAGACCGAGCCGGCCGTACAAACGGAGGCCGATCCCGATGGGCGCTTTGCCTGGCGGATAGCTGAGACCGAACGCGAGATCCTGGCTCTCCACAAGCACGCGACCATCTTGCGCTACCCGATCATCTATGGGCCTCACCAAATCCTACCGGTGGAATGGTGCTTGATACGGCGCGCGTTGGATCGCCGTCCGTTTGTCATCCTTCCGGACGGTGGTCTTCAGATCATCACGCGCGGGTATTCCCTTAACATGGCCCACGCCGTGCTATGCGCAGTGGATCGTGCGCAAGAAGCCCGTGGTCAGATCTTTAACTGTGGTGACGAGCATCAGCTCTCGTATCGCCAGCTCGCCGAGGTAATCGCGAGCGCGGTCGGTCACTGCTGGGAGATTGTTAGTCTCCCGACCGCCTTGGCAACCCCCGTATGGCCGATGGCCAATCCCCAGAGTGCCAGCTGGCACCGGTTGTACAATACCGATAAGTTGAAACGGGAGCTCGGCTATCGAGATCTTGTTCCGGCTGTCGAGGCTATGACGAACTCAGTTCAATGGTACGCGGAGCGCCGCGCTGCACTGGCAGCAGCAATCGAGAAAGAACTTGGAGACCCGTACGATTACGCGGCCGAGGATCGGTTGGTGGCCGAATGGCGGCAGGGCAGCCAGGCATTGCTCGCTCGCCATAAGCGCGAATATGTCGAACGACCACACCCGTACCCGCACCCGCGCACACCAGGACTTCCGCAAGATCATCGCGGCCGATGAGACCGTTTTCGGCCGACTTGTCTGTTCTATGAATCCAAAGGCGCCCTACATGATCAGTACGAAATTGACACGAGCCCAGATGCAACATCGCGTTGAGAATGCAGTTCGCAGGCTAGAGACACTGGAGTCCACATACGAGACCATCACGATCGGGCAGCTGGTTTCAATGCGAGCGCGCACCCACAGCGAAACGATTGCGATCGACGTCTTTGAGCGCGGCGAGCGCGCGACTTACTCCGAGATGGACCGCTGGTCCAATAAATATGCCCATGCGCTGCGCGCGTTCGGCGTGCGCAAAGGCGATCGTATCGGCATCATGCTCCCCAGCCGCATCGAATTCCCGATTCTGTGGTTTGCGGTCGCAAAGTTGGGCGCGGTCATGGTTCCGATCAATATGCGCTATACGCCGAGGGAGATCGAGTACGTTCTGAGCGACACGCAGGCAAAGTTCGCTGTCGTCGACGAGTCCGTACAGTCCGTTTTCTCAGCAATGATGCCTTGGCCGCAAGACCTCGCCAAGGAGCGAGTGATTGTTGTTGGAACACCTTCCGGAGGGGCGGGCCCTGCACTCGATGAACTGGTCAAGGGCTTCGACGAGACACCGGTAGAGGAGAATGTCGGCGCGGATGATCTTCTGAACATTGCATACACCTCCGGAACGACCGGCTTTCCGAAAGGCTGCATGCAGACGCACGATTTCTGGGGTCTGTCATCGTTCGGGCTCGCCTACACGGACTATCAGCCGTACGAGAGATATCTGTCTTGGTCGCCCTTCTTCTACGCCGAGACGCAAGGGCAGGTTCTGAGGTCGTATCGCCAGGGCGGCACGGTTTACCTGGCCTCTCAAATGAGCTCGTCGCGATTTATCGGTTGGCTGAAGAAGTACCGCATCGAGTGGTGTCCATTTCCCGAGCTGATCACACGCCAACCTGAAAGCTCCGACGACGCATCGATGGACTTGAAGCAGGTTCAGCATTACGGCGGCTGGAGTGCTGACTCTATACGCCGATTTCGCGAGCGGTTCGGCGTCCCCGGGCAGAACAATTATGGCATGACGGAAATCGGATGGGGCACACTGATGCCAAACGATATCGACCACGAGGGCGCTCCGTTCGGCATGCGCGCTCCATTTCGGGCGCTGCGGTTGGTCAACGATGACGGTAGCGAGACGCCAGTCGGGCAAGTCGGAGAGCTCTGGGTAAGTGGTCGTGGCCTCTTCAAGGGTTATTGGAATAGGCCAGAAGCAAATGCCGAATCGTTCGAGGGCGAATGGTTCAAAACCGGCGATCTCATGCGCCGCGACGAATTTGGCTTTTATTGGCTGGTCGGACGGACGAAGGACATGATCCGTCGTTCCGGTGAAAACATCGCTGCTCGCGAGGTGGAAGCCGTCATTCGCGAGATTCCCGAGATCGAGGATGTGGCGGCGGTCCCCGTTAGCGACCTTAAACGCGGCGAGGAGGTCAAAATCCACGTGCAGCTAAAAGATGGCGTCACGCCCAAAGACTTGCCTGTAGAGCGTATTCTCGATCATGCTCGTGCGCATCTTGCCGCTTTCAAGGTGCCACGGTACATCGCCTTCACTGCGACACTTCCGAGAACCAACTCCAGCAACAAGGTGCTTAAGCGTGAGCTGATGGATGTCAGAGATCCGCTGTCCGGCACCTACGACAGCGAGGAGAAACGCTGGCGATAGCCGCCATCCATTTGAGCCGGCCGACCTGAATGCAGCAGCGGCGAATCACCGCAAAAAAGCGCAACTATCACCAAGCAGGCGAATTACATCCTGCCTGCCACAGCCTTGGCGTGCCTCATCATGGTTTAGCGTTCCACTGATCCCCGCTCTGAAAGTTCTCGAGGCACATTGCCCGTCAGTTCCGAACTATCGATACCCTACTGGTATTGGCCACTCCGAAATCGGTATTGGAGGACGCAGCGCAGTTCGCCTAACGAGGGAGATGTATTTCGGACACTGAGGAGCATGGGGGTGCCTCCTTCGTTAGCCTGATTCCGCCGATCACACTGCTCGACAGCGTTGAGGATCCGCTGGCAGACCGGATGGTCTGCCGTTTTCTCCCGACTTGGACTGGGCCACTGCCGGACGCCGGCAGTGGCCCATTTTTTGGCTGGACAATCCGAAATCTTCGGCTTCGATCGAGCTGCGCTCGTAATCATCCAGATCTCCACATGGCGCTGTCGGCGCTGGATCAGCCTGGTTGATCGCTCATTTGAGCGCGATCTAGTATGATGAGCGGCTATTGAATGCTCAGCAGCTGAGCTTCTGGAGACTTGCGAGAGCGTCAGACCGGCCCATTCCGAGCACCAAGAAGCGCCTAAAACGTTCTCGTCAGCAAACGCCCGGCTCGACTTGCATGGTTGTCCAGCAGGAAAGTGCCATATCCACGTCAGATGATGCTTCGGAAACTCATGGAAAGCTCTTTTGGAAAAATACGTTCCTCCAACTGATTGCCTCGCGATTGCAAGCAGGATCAACAACCGTCGCATCTGTCACTCGTCTTCTAAATGTTCATTTATTCCAGTTTGGTATCGGTGCCTTCGAAATTGGTATTGGCCTCGGCGGATGGCTTACCCCAAATGACCTGGATTGATCATTCAGTCATGACCGAACTGGAGGAGGGGGAATGAATCTTGCGCGCGACATCAAAGCATTCATTTCTCGTTCTGCTGTTTAGGCTAGCGGGCGATCCGGCGTTTAGCCAATCAGGGCAACAATGCTGTTTGGCGCAAAAATATCAAAACGTTACGCTACGAGGAAGAATTTACCCGTGCCTAGCTCTGCGCGAGGCGTGCCGACCAGATCCGCGGCACTTGCCGGACCATTTGATCACTGCTCGCGGTGGCCTCTGCCGAAATCTTCTGTCAACGAAAGAGAAATTCAGCAATGACTGATAGCGCCTCCTCAATTGTGGCCCCGTGGCGCATCGGCGTTGACGTGGGCGGCACGTTCACGGACATGGTGCTGCGCGATGCAACGGGGCAGGTGCGCATCTTCAAGTCGCCATCGGTCACGGCCGATCCCAGCGAGGGTGTGCTCAACGTCTTGCGGGTCGCCGCAGCCGAGCTCGATCTGCCGCTTCCTGCGCTGCTGCGGGATTGCGCGCTGTTTGTGCACGGCTCGACGGTCGCCACCAACACCATCCTGGAAAAGAAGGGCGCGCAGGTCGGCATGCTGACCACGCATGGCTTCCGCGATTCGCTCGAGATCCGCCGTGGCATTCGCGAGAACCAATGGGATCATCGTGCGCCGGCGCCGCAGGTCCTGGTGCCGCGCTATCTGCGCCAGCCGGTGCGAGGCCGGATCGCCGCCGACGGCACCGAGGTCGAGCCGCTGGTCGCCGAGGATGTGGCCAGGGCTGCCGATATCTTCAAGCAGGAAGGCGTCGAAGCGGTCGCGGTGTGCCTGTTCAACAGCTTTCTCGACGGCCGGCATGAGCGCGAGACCCGCGAGGCGCTGGCAAAAAGCTGGGGCGGCGATTGGATCTCGCTCTCCAGCGAGATCATGCCGACCATGGGTGAGTACGAACGCGGCTCGACGGCGGTGGTGAACGCCTATGTCGCGCCCAAGGTCACCCGCTATCTCAAAGCCCTCGACGAGCGGCTGCGTGAACTTGGCCTGCCGCGCTCGCTCCTGATGTTGCAGAGCAATGGCGGCGCCGTCTCGGTGACCGAAGTCGCCAACCGCCCGGTGATGCTGGTCCTGTCCGGACCGGCCGCGGCGGTCGGTGCGCTGAGGGGATGCGCCGAGGCGCAGGACCAGGCCAACTTCATCTCGATGGAGATCGGTGGCACGAGTTGCGACGTCATGGTGATGGCGAAGGGTCAGGTGCCTGTCAGCGACCATCTGATCATCGACGGCTACCACCTGACGACGCCGTCCGTGGAGATCCACACCGTCGGCGCCGGCGGCGGCACCATCGCCTGGGTCGATGCGGGCGGCCTGCTGCATGTCGGTCCGAAGGGGGCCGGCGCGCAGCCGGGGCCCGCCGCCTACGGACTTGGAGGCGAGGAGCCGACGGTGACGGATGCGCAGCTGGTGCTGGGACGAATGCGCGCAGGCAAGCTGGCGGGCGGCGCAGTGACGCTCGACCTCGACCTGGCGCAGCGCGCGATCGAGATCAAGCTTGCGCGCCCACTCGGCCGTTCCGTCGAAGACGCGGCCGCCGGTGTGATCCGCCTTCTGGAGCAGAACCTGTTGCATGCGGTCGAGCGACTCAGCATCGAGCGCGGGCACAACCCCGCCAACTTTACGTTGGTGGCCGCAGGCGGTGCCGGTCCCATGCATGGGACCGCCGTGGCGCGCGCTTTGGGGTGCAAGCGCGCGCTGTTGCCGCGCGCCGCCGGCGCCTTCTGTGCCATCGGCACCCTGCAGTCCGATGTACGGCAGGATTATATGCAGGTCTTTGTCGCCGACCTCGACAAGGTTGAGCGCTCCGCACTCGAGGCTGCATTTGGCCAGCTCGAATCCCAGGCGCGCGAGGCCCTGGCGCGACAAGGCTTTGCCGAGAAGAGCACCATTCAGCGCGAGATCGATCTGCGCTATGTCGGGCAGCAATGGCCTGTGCGCGTCACGCTGGAAGCCAATCGCTTCGATGAAGCGGCAGCCCGGCAGTCCTTCGAAGCCGAGCATCAGCGCCTGTTTGGGCACATTCAGCCCGGCGGTCGCCTCGAGATCAGGGCGTTGCGCGTTGTCGGGCGTGGCAGTCTGGAGTGGTCGCTGCCGCCGGCGCGAACGTCCCGGCAAAAGTCTCCTGCGCCCCGGCAAAAACGTCCGGTGTGGATCGATCCGACATTGGGATGGCAAGACACCCCGGTCTACCACGGCGAGGACCTTCGGCCCGGCTGCAAGCTGCCAGGGCCGCTCCTGATCGAAGAGCGTACGACCACCGCCTTCGTCGGTCCCGGCGACGTGGTCGAAGTCAACGCCGCCAACGACTTCCTGGTCCATATTGGAGCTGCCGAATGAACCCCGCCTTGGACCCCATTACGCTCGCACTGGTGCAGAACCGGCTCGATCACATCTCCCACCAGATGGGATGGGTCATGACGCGAACCGCGAGATCCCCGCACCTGACCCAGAGCCACGACTTTTCCTGCTACATTACCGATGCTCGCGGCATTCTGATGAGCCAGGCCGACGGCATCCCCATCCATACCGGGGGCGGCGGCTTTGCCGTGCGCGCGATCCTGCGCGACTTCAAGGAAGCGATCGCACCGGACGACGTCTTCCTGCTGAGCGATCCCTACACCGCCGGCGGCAACCATCTGCCCGACTGGGTCATTGCGCGGCCCGTCTTCGTGTCGGGCAAGCTGGTGGCGTTTGCCTGCAATCGTGCGCACCAGGTCGACATCGGTGGTGGCGCGGCCGGCACCTATAACTCGGCCGCCACAGAGATCTTCCACGAAGGCATTCGGCTCCCGGTGCTGAAGCTGATCGAAACAGGCCGCGTACGTGAGGACCTCTGGCGTTTCCTGCTGCTCAATACACGCCTCCCGGATGCGCTTGACGGCGATGTGCGCGCTATGATCGGCTCGACCCGCATCGGCGCGGAGCGCATTGCCGCGCTCGTCGAGGAGGTAGGTGCCGATCGCGCCGGAGAGTTCTTCGAAGCCGTGCTCGACCACGCCGACCGCCGCTTTCGGGCCTCGGTGTCCCGCCTGCCCAAGGGTAGCTGGAAAGCGGAAGAACCGATGGATCACGATTGCTTCCAGCCGGTTGACAGCGCGATCGTGCTCACGCTGACCGTCGGCGAGTCTGGCCTGATCGTCGACTTCGACGGGACTTCGCCCCAAATGCGCGGCTTCAAGAACAGCTCGATCGCCAACTCGACGTCGGCGGTGTTCATGGCGCTCGCCGCCTTCTTCGAAGCGGACCTGCCGAAGAACGAAGGCACCTTCCGCAGCGTCGAGATCCGCCTGCCGGAGGGCACCTTGGTAAACGCGCGGCTGCCGGCGGCTATGACCGCGAACACGGTATACCCCGCCCACGAAATCATCCACGCGATCTGGAAGGCGCTGGCCCAGGCCCTGCCCGAACGCGCTTCGGCCGGCTGGCCGAAGACGATGTCGACACGTATGTCGGGTCTTCGCCCCAATGGGGACCACTACGTCATGCATGGCTTTCCGGCGGCGGCGGCCAGCGGCGCCGTTGCAGGCCGCGACGGCATCAACATGATCGGCAACCTCATTACGCTCGGCGGGCTCACGTTGCCCAATCTTGAGGACTACGAGCAGTTCTATCCGGTGCGCTTCCACCGCCAGGAATTCCGCTGTGACGGCGGCGGTCCCGGCCGCTTCCGCGGCGGAACGGGCTGCGACTACGAGGTCGAACTGTTCACCCCGGCGGAATATTCCTTCATGATCGGCGCGATCCCTGGGGGGCGACCGTCATCCTTCGGTGTTGAAGGCGGCAAGCCAGGCGCAACCACGATGCCGACGCTCTCGCTGGCCGACGGCACGAAAATCCACCCCGACAATGCCAGCGTGGAACGATACGGACCCACAACCTATCATGTCCTCGCTCCCGGTGGCGGCGGATTCGGCAACCCCAAAACGCGCGATCCCTCCCGTGTCTCGCGCGACGTGCGCGACGGCATAGTGAGCATCGCGGCGGCCGAGCGGGAATACGCCGTGGCCATCACGTCCGACGGATTGCACATCGACGAAGCCAGGACTTTGCAACTCCGCAGAGTTCAGCGTTAGCGTAGACGTCCGAGAAGCATGCTCGAGTCCGTCGCACTTTATCAATCAACAAAATGGAAAGACGGATGAGCACGATTCGCGCCAAGGCTTCCGGACAGTTTCCGATCGGCGAGGCGTCAATTAATCGTCTCGGCTGCGGCGCCGCGCGGCTCGCCGGAACCGACGCCTGGGGCCAGCCTTCTGACCGCTCCACGGCCCTCGCTACGTTACGTAGACTTCCGGGGCTCAGTGTCAATTTCATCGACAGGTCGGACTGCTACGGCCCCGATATAGCGGAAGAGCTGATGTGCGAAGCGCTCCACTCCTATGAGGGACTGCTGATCGCCACTAAGGCGAGCTTCGTGCATCAGGGCCCCGGTCAGTGGACGATTAACGGACGTCCTGACTACCTGATTGCCCGGGCCAAAGGCAGCCTCAGCGTCGAGCAGATCGATCTCTGGCAGCTCCATCGCATCGACCCAAAGGTGCCGTGCGACGGGCGGTGCCATCCGTCAACTTCTGGACGATGGCATCATCCGTCATGCGGGGCTGAGCGAGGTCTCGATGACTGACATCGAAGTTGCTCGGACGACGACCGTGCAAAATCGCTACAACCTGGTGGACCGCGGCAGCACGGATGTGCTGGCCTATTGCGCGGCCAACAACATCGGCTTCATACCTTGGCGTCCACTCGGGGCCGGCAATCTGGCCCGACCAAGCGGTACGGTCGATCGCGTGCGAGGGCGCATTCAGCCACGACAGGGCAGGTCGCTCTCGCATGGTTGCTGCAGCACAGCCCGGTCATCCCGCCAATCCCCGGTACGCTCCGGGTTGCCCATCTGGAAGAGAATGTATCAGCGTCTGCGCCATGGCTGCCCCCCGAAGGAGTGACCCAACTGGACGCCGCGGCCTGAGCGCGCAGCCAACAAGAGCGATCCCTCCCGCGACTTGCGAGATGGCGTGGTGAACATCGCGGCGGCCTAGCGAGAATGCGCTGTAGCTAACGCATCTGGCCGACGCGGATTGGCGAGCCAGGATTGGCCTGTGGAGAACGCAAAATGTCCCTGATTCAACGCTCGAAAAACCTTTGGGAGTTTCAAGACAGTTGTAACGTATACGTTCTGAAAAGTGGCGCGGACTGCCTATTGATCGATACAGGATCCGGCGCCATTATGCAGCATCTTCCCGCAATTGGTATCGAACGCGTCGCTTGGGTCCTACATACTCATCACCATAGGGATCAGTGCTGGGGAACGCCTATTGTGCAGAAGGCCGGAGCGAAAATCGCCGTGCCTGAATACGAACGACACCTGTTCGACAATGCTGAAGCCTATTGGCAAGCGAAGCGAATCTACGGCAACTACAACGACACCAACACGTTCTTCTCGCTAGGGACCGATCTTTCAATCGATGCAGTTCTCGAAGATTACGGTACCTTTGTCTGGAAGGAGTATGAGTTTCGCGTGCTGCCAGCAAAGGGGCATACGTACGGCATGGTCAGCCTTATCGTAGAGGTAGACGGCAGAAAGGTCGCGTTTACTGGCGATCTGATGACGAGCGGCGGGAAGCTCTATCAACTTCATGCAATGGAATATAGCTATGGCAGCTTGGTTGGCGTTGAATTTACAATGCAATCGATACTCGCCTTGAAACAAGAGGATGTGTCGACTGCCTACCCATCGCATGGAGCGCCGATCCGAGAAGTGGCGGGAGACATTCGCAAGCTCGAATCGAGACTTGACGCGCTTGCCAATTTAGGCAGGCTTTTTACGTCGGGCTGGAATAGGAGTGACTGGCAGACTATACGCGAGAGCAAACTGCAGCCGATCACGAAGCACTTGCTGTGGGCGGGACCACACACCTGTTCAAATTTCTACATCGTGCTGAGTGGTAGCGGCCATGCCATGCTGATTGACTACGGACTGACTTCTTCCGCTCATCTCCATTTTTCCAACGATCACGGTAGCTATCAAGCCCTGCGTTTCGTTCAGCATCACCTCGAGCAGCTGCGCGACGATTACGGGGTGCAAGAAATTGAACTCGTCATTCCCACGCACATCCATGACGACCATGTCTGTGGAATACCGTTCCTTCAGCGACATTTCGGCACGCAGTGCTGGGCTCTTGATTGTGTCGCCGAGATCATAGCCGATCCCCCTGCGTGGGCGAGCACGCCGTGCTGCTTCCACAAACCGATCAAGGTGCAACGAATTTTGCGTGATGGTGAGGCGTTTCACTGGAGAGGGGTCGACTTCGAGATTTATCACGCCCCAGGTCAAACCGAATACCATGCGGCAATTTTGGGTAAAATCGATGGCAAGCGGATCGTCTTCGGAGGGGACAATCTGTTTCTTTTCAATCCTCAGGCCGGAGGGATCGAGCGGGAGATCGCCATCCAGTCTACGGTCATGCGCAACAGCTTCCAGTTGGAAATGCATCGGCGCTGCGCAAGCGTGATACGGGCGACGAACCCTGATCTCGTATGCCCCGGACACGGAGAGCTGATTCCGATGGATCAGTCGAGAGTCGCTGAGTACACGGACTACATCGAACGAAAGGAAGTCGCATTCCGCAATATCGTCGCTGAGCCTGCCGATCATTTCATCGACCTATTCTGGGCGCGAATGCTGCCATATCTCTCAGAAGCACAACCGAACAGCGAGATCGCATACACCATCACGATTCGTAACAACTTGGAGCGCAGGGCTGTCTACAGCGCGCGCCTCCTACCAGCGTCCGGTTGGACGTCGCATGAACAAGTGGGACGCATCACGCTTGGGCCAACTGAGCGAGGCGAGATAGTGCTTCGGGCGACTGCGCCAGCTCAGGGGGACCCGAGGCGAAGGCTCATGACCGCTGAGATTCTAATCGATGACGTGTCGCAAGGGCCCGTCTGTGAAGCACTCGTCTCGGTCCTAGACTAAGTCACGCGGCGGCTAGGCGCCGAGCTCACGACGATAGCGGCACGATGGCAGTTGAGCTCCTTCAGCACGACATAGCCGAGATACTTCCCGATTCGAATATTGCGATCGAATAGATATCCATCCGCTGCCGATAGTGATTGATGTTGCGGGACACTAGCAGGTATTCGTGGCCGCCGCTCGTGAGGATGCGAGTTGTGGGAAGGTCTGAACCTGTTCATGTTAGCCGATGTGGCAAGCGCCGCATGGCTCGTCAGCTGCTCATTCCGATAACACGCGAATTATGATCAGTTGAAGAACCGTTCTCTAGCAGAATGGCCATCAGCCGTCCTCTGCTCACCACTGAGCGGATCAAGCACGAGCGAAGGAACGGCAGTCTAGCGATCGAGGCGCCCTTGCGAGCACCGAGGGATCGACTACCCCCAAACCGCGCACGCACACAAACGAACTTGGCAATCGGAAGCGATTTAATATCAAATTGGTATCAAATAGGCCCAAATTGGTATTGGTGTCGCTGAAGGGGAGCTTGCAGAAATGGCGCATACAACACGGTTATATCAGTGCGGGAAAATGTGGCTGGCATGGGCGAGATGTGCGCGGCTCTTCATGGTGACCCACCTTGCGCCCAGGATCGGGTCTGATCTGCCGGGCTCGGTCCACAGGTTGCAGAGCAACGACGACGCTATGTCGGTGGCCGCAGTCGCGAGCCGTCGGGTGATGCTCGTCTCGGGCACGGCAGCGGCTTCCGGCCTCTTAAGCGAAGGCATGCAGCTGCCGTGACTTGCTTACAGTTCTGCCCAACCGCGCACGAAAGAGATTGAAGGACGATCTCCGTATCTACTTGAGAAAGTCGCAATCGAGAGAGCAATGAATTCGGTGCCACTCGGGAAAGGAAAGCGGCAATCATGGCCGGTGCCATTGCCTATATCAGTGGCGAGAGCGACAGGCTCGCCTGGAAGACACTCCTGGAGGCGGGCCTGGGCACGATCGACTTCCGCACGCTGAACGACGGGCTCGGAAACATCGACGAGATCGAGGTGGCGCTCGCCTGGAATCCGAAGCCCGGCCTGCTTTCCATGTTCACGAACATGAAGATGATCGTGTCGCTCGGCATGGGCGTCGATCATCTGTTGACCGACGACAAGCTGCCCCAGGACGTGCCGATCACCCGCATCATGGATGACGGGCTGGTGGGGCAGATGAGCGAGTACGCGATCTACTGGGCGCTGCGGCACCATAGCGACATCGACAAGTACGAGGCTTCGCAACGGAACAAGACATGGAAGCCCGAGCGGTTCGTCGACACCATTGAACGGCGCGTCGGCGTAATGGGGTTCGGCACGATCGGCCAGGACACAGCGAGGAAATTCGCCGCACTCGGCTTCCCGACGGCCGGTTGGAGTCGTACCGCCAAGACACTTTCCGGTATCGAGACGTTCCACGGCCCCGATGGGTTCGCGCAGTTCCTCGCGCGCACCGATATCCTGGTTGATGTTCTGCCGCTCACCCGCGACACCATGGGCCTACTCGATGCGAAGGCCTTCGCCGGCCTGCCGCGCGGCGCCTACTTCATCAACATGGCGCGCGGCGGGCATGTCGTGGACAGCGACTTGCTCGCGGCACTCGACTCTGGCCATCTCAGCGGCGCGGCGCTCGATGTCTTCAGCACCGAGCCCCTCCCAACCGATCATCGCTTCTGGACGCATCCCAGGGTGCGCGTGACACCGCACATCGCCGGCGCCACCAACCCACGCACCGCCGCGCCCGGCGTGATCGAGAATATCAGACGCCTTCGCGCCGGCCAGGCACTGATTAACACGGTCGATCCGAAGACCGGGTATTGACTCCGTCCCCATTTCATATCGGGAGATGTTGGCGTTATGCAGGACGAAGACCGTGCGCCCGCCAATGGTGGTGGGCGAGGTGGGATGTGGATGGCACAGCTCCTGCGAACGCTGAACGACGGGTGCATCATCTGCGCGGCGGTGTAGGGATGTGAGGATCTACCTGAAGAGGGCGGATCGGATGAAATGGGAGAATATGGGATGCCGTACTACTCTTTTGATCTGTGATTGGCGAGGAGCACCAGGACCAGGGCGGTCTCAATAACGCGACACAATTAATCCATGCTCTGTACGTCGCGTACCGATGCAGTTCTTTACTGCATCATTGGTTTCGTTAAACAACTGGCAAATGCGGGTTGGAAATTGAGCTGCGTAACAGAGCGAGGCGTTATGAAATCGATGGTGCTCGAAGGTGAAACCAGCGAAGGGCTAAGTGAGGCGGCTTCCTTGGGCTGCTTGCTTCTTGTGTTTGCGCCTGGTCCGTTAAGTGACTGGGCCAACGCCGCAGATCAGCGCTCTGCTTTCGGACAAAAAGTCTCTGTCGAATCCTCCAAAGAGAAGCCGCTGTCGTCAGATGCGGTCTGGTTTCCCATCAAAGCAATCCTGCTCCCTCTCCTGCTCTCTAATGGAGGTTGCTTAATGTTCAATCATGACCTTATCTCCGCCAGCTACTTAGCATTGGCCGCGGCCGGCCTCGCGCTGCTCTGCTCGAGCCTACTCGCCTTTGCTTTCACTTAGAGCAGCGCTAGCTAGAGCGTTCGATGAGTACACGAAGGTGAAAGCACGACCGATCAACGCAGCAGTGCTAGGCCGATATCTATCGGATTCGTTGGGGTTCTACGCCAAGTACCGAACTAGGGTGTGAGGATCCACCCAAAGAGGTGGTGAGCCCTAATGAAATGGGAGAGTTTGACATGCCGTACTACTCTTTTGATCTTGTGATCGGCGAGGAGTACAAGGACCAAGGCGGTCTCATCCTTGAAAACCTCGAGCTTGCCGCGGGTCGAGCGGATCAGCTTGCGATCGAACTTTCTATTGTACGTCCAGAGCTCAAGTCCAAGGGTTGTGCGGTTCGCGTCGTCGGCGCAGATAGCACTGAAGTGTATCGCACACCACTCGATCCTATCCCGTGACTTAAGCACTGAGTAGTTGACACCTCATTTTTCGGAGATCTGCATGTCGCTGAGAGAGCGTTTGAAGGATCGGACTCTATTCCGTCAGCAGGCGTTTGTCGCTGGCGCATGGGTAGATGCCGGCAGTGGTGCTACCGTCGCTGTCACGGATCCGGCGACCGGTGCCGAGATTGGGACAGTACCGGCGCTCGGAGCGGAAGAAACCAAGCGTGCCATCCTGGCGGCTGAGGAAGCGTGGCCGGCCTGGCGCGCTCTTCCCAGCGGCGAGCGAGGGCGCCTGCTGGAACACTGGTGCCGGTTGATGCTCGAAAATATCGATGATCTCTCCCTGATCATGACGATGGAGCAGGGCAAGCCGCTCGCGGAAGCGGCGGGCGAAATCCGTTACGGTGCCGGTTTTATCAAGTGGTTCGCAGAAGAGTCGCGCCGCCTTTACGGCGACACAATCCCGGCACCCACAGCGGATCGCCGCATCCTGGTCCTGAAGGAGGCGGTCGGAGTGTCCGCCGCTATAACGCCGTGGAATTTCCCGAACGCGATGATTACCCGCAAGGCTGGCCCGGCGCTGGCGGCCGGTTGTCCGATCATTGCGAAGCCCTCCGAACTTACTCCGTTCTCCGCCGTCGCGTTGGCCGTGCTCGCCGAGCGGGCCGGCTTTCCGAAGGGGGTCTTCTCCGTCCTGACCGGTATGCCTCAGGGGATCGGTGCCGAGCTCACTTCGAATCTGTCGGTCCGCAAGCTTTCGTTTACCGGATCCACGCGCGTCGGACAATTGCTGATGCAGCAGTCGGCGAGCACCATCAAGCGTGTGAGCTTCGAGTTGGGAGGCAACGCGCCATTCATTGTATTCAATGATGCGCACGTCGATCTCGCCGTCTCTGGATTGATGGCCAGCAAATTCCGCAACGGCGGCCAGACCTGCGTGTGCGCCAACCGGGTGCTCGTGCAGGAGGGGATATACGACAAATTCGCCGACCGCCTTATGGCTCAGACTTCCAAGCTCGTTGTCGGTAGCGGATTACGTGAGGGCGTAACGATCGGCCCGCTAATCAACCGGGCTGCGGTCGACAAGGTTCGTCGCCACATCGACGACGCGCTTTCAAAGGGCGCCGCGATCACGCTCGGTGGAAAGACTGGATCGAAAGATCAGTTCGTTGAGCCCACTATCCTTTCGCGCGCAACAGTGGACATGCAATTGGCGAATGAGGAGACCTTTGGGCCGGTCGCTCCGCTGTTCCGGTTCAAGCACGAGGAAGAAGCAATCCAGATCGCCAACGCGACTCCTTTCGGATTGGCGTCGTATTTCTACACGTCGGACCTGAACCGTTCCTGGCGCGTCGCAGAACAGCTACAGTTCGGCATGGTCGGTCTCAACACTGGCTCCGTCTCACTCGAAGTGGCACCCTTCGGCGGCATCAAGCAGTCCGGGATTGGCCGCGAAGGATCCAAGTTCGGCATTGAAGAATATCTAGAAATCAAAGCATTCCACATCGGTGGCCTTGACGCACCTTGAACAGGGCCCGCCTAGCGTGCGAGAAATCTCTTACCGGATCCGGCAGGCCGGAGATAAGCGAGCGTCTTCGGGCGGATCCCGCGGACAAGCGCGACTTACTTTTCGGTGTTTGAGCGCCGGAAGGTCGCATTCCGGCGGTGTCAGCGAGCCGCCGATCGTTGAGAGTTTTCGGTCGCCGGTTGGAACGCTCCAGGGGCATCCACTGCGTGTTCCGGTGTGGATGCCGTTTGAGTGTGCAGGTGAGCCTCAGCGCATCACCGAGCGAAGAAGTTGCCGAGCTGGACGTCGCAGCGCAAGCCTGCGCTGGCGCCGGCGGCGTGATTCATATCGCAAGTTTCATGAGCTTCCATTGATGCGCGTCGAAGCTAACGCATATTGCGGTGCAATCCGCTGTTGAACAGCCCATTCTCTCCGGTTGGGCTTCTCATATTCGGCGGAAGAGTTGATCACGCAGTTCCGGGACATTGTCGAACCTTAAAGCGCCAAATTGACGAATCGGTTGCGCGAACGTCTGGAACTAGATGAGGTACATGTCAAAGCACGGCAAATTGCGCACCACGGTCAACAGGCGATGGTCCCTTCGATCCTCCCGTCATTTGTCGACCCGCTGCGTTGGGTGATTTTCGCGGACAACGGCATCATTCACCGTCAGGACTGCCGGTGCTGTGCCACGTCCGGTCCTCGGGTTGAGAAAAGGTCGGAACCTCAAGTGAGGCTCCGGCAGTAAGGGAGGAAACGCCCTGGGAAGATTCCGCGGCGCCCATGATGGCCGCAGTCCCCAACCGAAGGTCGGACAATCTTGTAGCCCAATCGTGCGACGTCAGTGGTGCGAAAGCAAAGCCACTCTGGTGACAACTGCGTGGCTACACTTCTCCCGCCAGCGAAGCCATTCGTGACGGCAAGCTGCAGGCACGCTGCACGGGTGCTGCGGAGACTCGCCTGTGCCGCTGGGAGCTGGCGCGTCTGGCGCTAGTGGAATCCGCAATCTCCTCATCTGCAGTGTGAACCCAACGAGGCATGCAACAATGGATACCTACTCCGGACCCGTTTTCGAAATGGCCCGCCACCAGTTCGAGACAATCGCTAATTATCTGGAGATTCCGGAGAGCCTCCGTGCCCGTCTTCTCTATCCGAAGCGTGCCATCACAATCGCCTGTCCAGTCAACTTGGACAGCGGAACGACCGCCGTTTTCCAGGGTTTCAGAGTGCAGCATCATCTGACCCTTGGCCCGACGAAAGGCGGGACCAGATTTGCCACGACGGTTGACATGGGAGAGGTCGCTGCTCTGGCAATCTGGATGAGCTGGAAGTGCGCTCTCGCCGGCTTGCCTTACGGCGGCGCAAAGGGCGGCGTCACCGTCGACGTTGCAAAACTCTCCGGGCGCGAACTCGAGGCACTGTCGCGACGTTACATGCAGGAGATGATTCCGTTCGTGGGTCCGCACATTGACGTCATGGCGCCGGATATGGGGACAAACGAACAGGTGATGGCCTGGTTCATGGACACTTATTCCATGTATCAGGGCAAGACCGTCAGCGAGATCGTTACGGGTAAACCGGTTTCTTCCGGTGGGACCGAGGGACGACGCGAAGCTACCGGCCTGGGAGTGGTGCACCTCATTGCCCGGGCGATGGAGCGCCTCGCCATGCAGATGAAAGGTTCAAGGTGCATCATACAGGGGTTTGGCAATGTCGGATCGGTAGCGGCCGAAGAGCTGGACAGGCGGGGCGCACGGATTGTGGGCGTCTCGGATCATAGCGCGTCGTATTTCGATAGACGCGGGCTGGATGTCGCCCGACTCCTCGCTCATGTGCGACGTACTGGTAAGCTGGAAGGCTTTTCCTGTGAACTCCTGTTAAATCCTGCTCTTATGCTGGTCCAGGAATGCGATGTTCTCGTTCCTGCAGCGACCGAACGCGTGATTGATGGACCGGTTGCCTCGAATCTCAAATGCCGAATCCTTGCCGAGGGCGCAAATGGTCCAACGACGCCTGACGCTGATCAGATCCTTGACCGACGCCGCTCGGAGGTGTTCGTTATTCCGGATATCCTGTGCAACTCCGGCGGGGTGATCGTCAGTTATTTTGAATGGGTGCAGGGACTTCAACGCCTGTTCTGGGATCGTGAGGCGGTTCTTTCGCGTCTGTTTGGAAAGCTCGACGAGTCTTTCGAGAAAGTCGTAAGAAAGGCCGAGAAGGATCAGGTTTCAAACAGAACGGCAGCGATGGCACTTGGAGTTCAGACTGTGCTCGAGGCGAAGCAGACCAGAGGGCTGTTTCCGTAGCGCGATCGCTTGAACTGTTCCCACTTCTTGTTCACCGACTGTCGACAGAGTCGTCCGTGAAGAGCGGCTAAGCGATTGAGCTGGAATCGCATTTGTGGTTGCGGGGTGTTTTAGGATTGCAGGGTTTTGATGCTTCGGACATCGGAACCTTGCAATTTCATTTTCAGGATTCCGTCGAATCGCCAGACATGATTCGGTGGCCGCATCGGAGGTGGCGATGCGACCGAAGAAGCACAGGACGACGGGATCGGGCGATCTGTTCCGGGCCAGGCTGGACCAGATCATCAACATGAAGCACGAGCTGGTTCAGCTCGCTGGCAAGGTCGATTGGGACTGGATCGACGGCGAGATCGCGCCGCTCTACAGCGAGAACGGCCGGCCCGGCATCGCGACCCGCTTCGTGATCGGGCTGCTGCTGCTCAAGCACATTTACGGCCTGTCCGATGAGGGGGTCTGCGAGCGCTGGGTCCACGACCCATATTTCCAGTACTTCACCGGCGAAGAGTTCTTCCAGCACGCCTTCCCGCACGAGCGCTCGGACCTGAGCCACTGGCGCAAGCGGCTCGGCGACAAGCTGGAACTGCTGCTGGCCGAGAGCCTGCGGGTGGCGCACGAGGCCGGCGCGTTACGCGGCCAAGACCTCAAGCGGGTCACAGTCGATACCACGGTGCAGCCAAAGGCCATCACCTTCCCGACCGATGCCAAGCTGCTGCACGCGGCGATCAAGGGGCTCAACCGTCTGGCGAGGAAGCACGGGATCAGGCTGCGGCAGTCCTATCTTCGCATTGCCAAGACCGCGGCCATGATGGCTTCCCGCTACGCCCATGCCAAGCAATTCAAACGGCATCAGCGGCAGTTGCGCATCCTGCGCAGCCGGTTGGGCCGGATCATCCGCGATATCCGCCGCAAGATCGAAGCTCAGGCCGTGCTCGAGAACGCCTTCGCCCTGCCGCTCAGCCGGGCCGCGCAGATCCGCTCGCAGCAGCAGCGCCAGCGCGGCTGGAAGCTGTATTCCTTCCATGCTCCGGAGGTCGAGTGCATCGGCAAGGGCAAAGCAGCCGCGCCTTACGAGTTCGGTGTCAAAGCCTCCATCGTCACCAACAACCGCCGTGCTCCCGGCGGCCTGTTCGTGCTGCACGCCAGGGCGCTACCCGATAACCCGTACGACGGTCACACCCTGCGGGACGTCATCGACCGCACCGAGACACTCACCGGCTGTCCGATCGAGCGGGCCTATGTCGACAAGGGATACCGCGGCCATGACGCGCAGAACCCGCGCCGTGTCTTCATCTCCGGCCAGAAGCGCGGCGTCTTCGGTATCATCAAGCGCGAGCTGCGCCGCCGCTCCGCCATCGAACCCGTCATCGGACACCTGAAGGCCGATGGTCACCTCGGCCGCTGCTACCTCAAAGGCCGCGCCGGCGATGCCGCCAACGTCATCCTCTCTGCCGTCGGTCACAACTTCCGCCGCATCCTCGCCTGGCTGAGGGTTCTTTGGTGCCTCTTCCTGGCCACCCTCATCGCAGCCATCAGCGACCGCTCACCGCTGCAATCGGCTTCTTAACGGACGACGACAGAATGCAGACAGACTCGCGTGGTGTTCGAATGGCGGCCCGACGCCAAGCGTCGCGCCGAGATGGAGGCGTTCGACTAGCGACTGCACGAGCCTCGATCTCGTCCTGCTCGTTCGGTCGGCCTCCTTGAGTCTTATCGCGTTCCTCGTTTTCCCATACCAGCAAGTTGCTGTTCGACTAACAACCGTCGACCTCGTGGTTGAGACCGGCCCTGCCTTGTGTCGGAAGCCACGGCTGGCTAGCGTCGTTGCTCCTCGTTGCGGAGGCCGTTCTCCAGCCAGACGCGCAATCTCTGGATCATAGGATCGCGGGAGCGTCCTGGTCTGATGTGCAGGTAATAGCCGTTAAGTCTCACATCTGTCCTCAAGAGCTCGACGAGCTTACCATCATCAATTTCGTGACCGACAGTTAGTCGGGACGCCAGCACTATTCCCTGACCTGCGAGAGCGGCGTCGATCGCCATGTTGGCGTCCCAGAGCAGAGGCCCCCTCAGCGGGTGCTTCAGCTTGCCACCAGCGGCCTTGAGCCAAGTTGTCCACTGATGACGGCTCTCTTCGTGGATCAATGGTAGCTTCGAAAGCTCGGCCAAGTCCTTCGGCTGTCCGTATTCCGAGATCCAGTCCTTGCTAGCAACCGGAAACATCCGCGGACTGATCAGCCACCTTGCTCCGGCAGGTAGGTCCTCCCTGGAACCGAACCCGATCATGACGTCCGCTTCCGACTTCGCAAAGTCGGGCAAACGGTCAATTGCCCTGAGCACGATCTCGGCTCCGGCCAGCGTGCGTTCAATCTCTGAGAGTCTCGGTGCGAGCCAGCGAGTGGCGAGACCGGGCATGGCCCAGATGCGCAACATTCCCTTCCGCGTACGCGGGCGAAGCTCGACCGCCGCGGCAGCAATGATCTGAAAGGCCTCGGAAACAGCCCGGTGGAAGATCGCGCCTTCCTGCGTGAGTATTGTGCCCCGCGGTCCTGTCTCGAGAAGTTTACGACCTGCCCAGGATTCAAGGTTGCGGACGTGACGACTTATGACGGTGTGGGTTACGCCGATATCATCCGCCGCCTTTCTCATGCTGCCGGTTCTGGCAGCGGCCTCGAACGCCCGCACCATAACCAGCGGCGGCAGCTTGGGCGATTCAAAAAGAATATCGTCCGAAGCCCTTGTCGAGCGGGTAGGGATCGCGCGTGGCTTCATGTCAAGACTCATATTCTCGATGGAAACTCTCGTGCACGGCAACCTCAAAAACAATAACCGACGATGCCGAGCAAGCGCCGGTGAGCAATTGATCTGAGGATCGCGCCAGCTACAGGCTCTCGGCTGGCAGCGACCGACCTATCCAACATCGCACCGCTGCCATCGCCATTTAACCGGGGACTGTTCATAAATCCAGTGGTGCATCTGATGGACCACTCCGTTGCAAACAAACCGATACCGACGAGGAGCGGAGGTCCGATACGACTAGGGGAATTGTGGAGGAGATCGTCCGGTGTCCAAAAATACTCTGCTTCAATCCCGCCGCACTGCCGCAGTTCCGCGGGGGCTTTCATCTGCATTTCCCGTCTTTGCTGCCCGCGCGGAAAATTCAGAACTCTGGGATGTCGACGGCAGGCAGTTCGTTGACTTCGCCGGCGGGATAGCGGTTCTAAACACCGGGCATCGCCACCCGGCAGTGGTGGCTGCAGTGCAGGCTCAACTCGCAGCATATACCCACACCGCCTTTCAGGTTATCCCCTACGAACCCTACGTCGAGCTGTGCGAACGCCTGAACAGGCTTGCTCCTTTCAGCGGTCGTGCGAAGACGATCCTGTTCTCAACCGGGGCGGAGGCGGTTGAAAATGCCGTGAAGATTGCGCGCGCCCATACGGGGCGCACTGACGTGATCGCGTTCACCGGTGGTTTTCATGGCCGTACCCTCATGGCGAGCGCGCTTACCGGCAAGATTGCGCCCTACAAGAAGAAGTTTGGCCCCATGCCATCCGGAGTGTGGCACGTGCCATTCCCCGTCCCGCAGTACGGCGTCTCGGTCAGCGATACGCTCAGGGCTATCGACGATCTCTTTCGAGCGGACGTTGATCCTACAAACGTCGCCGCGATAATCATCGAGCCTGTTCAGGGCGAAGGCGGCTTCCACCCCGCGCCGCCCGATTTACTGAACGCGCTTCGGCGGATTTGCGACGATAACGGGATCGTGCTGATCGCGGACGAGGTGCAAACCGGGTTCGGGCGCACCGGCAAGATGTTTGCAGTCGAACATTCAGGCGTGGAGCCTGACCTCCTGACAGTAGCCAAATCACTTGCAGGCGGTTTTCCACTTTCGGGAGTGATTGGGCGGTCGCACATCATGGATGCTCCGGAGCCGGGCGGGCTAGGAGGGACCTATGCCGGAAGCCCGATCGCGTGCGCGGCCGCGCTTGCGGTTCTGGATGTAATTGCCAGCGAGGGACTCCTCGAGCGCGCGAACGCAATCGGGACATTGCTGAAGGACGAACTGGAGGGCATCAGCAGGCGAAACGATGCGGTCCCCCTCGGCTTTATCCGCGGTCCAGGAGCAATGGTTGCGTTTGACGTCCTGAAGGCGCGGGGCGGCGCCGAACCCGATCCAGGCACGACAAGACGTGTTATCCAGGCAGCGCTCGAAGATGGGCTAATCCTTCTCGCTTGCGGCGTGCATGGTAACACCATCCGGCTGCTAATGCCTTTGACCATTCCGGACGCAGTCCTGACGGAAGGCATCGCGAAGCTCGAGAACGCTCTCACCACTGGTTGCTGACCAGGATTATCGAATGTTCAAGCCAGTACCGCTGGTCGAGCGGCTGTCGGACCGCTCCCTATTAAAGCTGCAGGCATATATCAACGGACGCTTCGTCGGAACTGCTGACACTGCTGTCGTAAACCCGGCGAGCGGCCAAGAAATCGCGGCCGTACCCGATCTTGGCTCTGCCGAAGCAATTGCATCGGTCGATGCCGCCGCTGCGGCACTCGCAGCCTGGGCTGCGAAAACCGGCAAAGAGCGCAGCTCGGTATTGCGGCGGTGGTTTGAGCTCGTGGTTGCCTCGCGCGAAGATCTTGCTGTCATTCTCACGAGCGAGCAGGGCAAGCCGCTGGCTGAGGCCCGGACTGAAGTCGATTCCGCGGCTGCTTACATCGAGTTTTATGCCGAAGAGGCCAAACGTGTCGCTGGTGAGCTTCTTCCCTCGCACCGTCCCGACGCGCGTATCCTCGTACAACGCCGTCCGATTGGCGTCGTGGCAGCAATCACGCCCTGGAATTTTCCTGCAGCGATGATCACCCGAAAGATCGCGCCTGCGCTCGCGGCCGGCTGCACGGTCGTCGTGAAGCCGGCGCCGGAAACGCCGCTCACAGCCCTTGCTCTTGCAGAGCTGGCAGATCGTGCCGGATTCCCGGCCGGCACCCTAAATGTGATTACCGGAGACGCCAGAGCGATCGGACCCATTCTTACAACCCATCCAGCGGTACGGCTTGTGGGTTTCACGGGATCCACGGCAGTCGGCAAGCTGCTTATGAGTCAGGCAGCCGCGACAGTCAAGAAAGTTGCCCTCGAGCTCGGCGGCAATGCGCCTTTCATCGTCTTCGATGATGCCGACCTCGATGCTGCAGTTGACGGTACCATGGTTTCCAAATTCCGCAATATGGGGCAGACCTGTGTCTGCGCCAATCGGATCTACGTTCAAGAAGGCGTCCACGAAGCCTATGTGAGGAAATTGTCTGCGAGAGTTGGCGCCCTTCGTGTCGGTGATGGCCTGGAAGCGACCATCGACCAAGGACCGCTGATCAACGAACGGGCGCTCACCAAAGTGCAAATGCATCTGAAGGACGCCCTGTCGAAGGGTGCCTCGATTGTAGTTGGTGGCGAGCGGCACGCCCTGGGCGGGACCTTCTTTCAGCCTACAGTCGTTCGCGATGTAACGAGCGATATGCTGCTGGCGAGCGAGGAAACGTTCGGCCCAATTGCTGCGGTCCTCCGCTTCAAAACGGAGGGCGAGGTCATCCAGCTTGCCAACAATACAACGGCCGGGCTTGCCGCCTACTTCTATGCAAAGGATGTCAGCCGCATCTTCCGTGTCCTCGAAGCCCTCGATTTCGGCATGATCGGCATCAATACCGGACTGATGTCGACCGAGCTCGCGCCGTTCGGCGGCGTGAAGGAGAGCGGCAACTCGCGCGAAGGGTCTCATCACGGAATTCTTGAGTTCACGGAGCTGAAATATGCCTGCCTCGGCCTCTCGACCTAAATTGATTAAATGCCGGTGTAGCGTGGGCAAGCCACTTTGTCTTTGCGAACGACCGGGAGTACCTCAACGTCGGCGCGCTCGCGCGTGCCCTGGCCAGAACTCAACGTACCGCGTTGCTTCGGCGGATGTCTCGCGCAGCAATTCCAATCTGGTATTGATCGCTCCGAAATTGGTATTGGCGTTTAGCCAATCAGGGCAACAATGCTGTTTGGCGCAAAAATATCAAAACGTTACGCTACGAGGAAGAATTTACCCGTGCCTAGCTCTGCGCGAGGCGTGCCGACCAGATCCGCGGCACTTGCCGGACCATTTGATCACTGCTCGCGGTGGCCTCTGCCGAAATCTTCTGTCAACGAAAGAGAAATTCAGCAATGACTGATAGCGCCTCCTCAATTGTGGCCCCGTGGCGCATCGGCGTTGACGTGGGCGGCACGTTCACGGACATGGTGCTGCGCGATGCAACGGGGCAGGTGCGCATCTTCAAGTCGCCATCGGTCACGGCCGATCCCAGCGAGGGTGTGCTCAACGTCTTGCGGGTCGCCGCAGCCGAGCTCGATCTGCCGCTTCCTGCGCTGCTGCGGGATTGCGCGCTGTTTGTGCACGGCTCGACGGTCGCCACCAACACCATCCTGGAAAAGAAGGGCGCGCAGGTCGGCATGCTGACCACGCATGGCTTCCGCGATTCGCTCGAGATCCGCCGTGGCATTCGCGAGAACCAATGGGATCATCGTGCGCCGGCGCCGCAGGTCCTGGTGCCGCGCTATCTGCGCCAGCCGGTGCGAGGCCGGATCGCCGCCGACGGCACCGAGGTCGAGCCGCTGGTCGCCGAGGATGTGGCCAGGGCTGCCGATATCTTCAAGCAGGAAGGCGTCGAAGCGGTCGCGGTGTGCCTGTTCAACAGCTTTCTCGACGGCCGGCATGAGCGCGAGACCCGCGAGGCGCTGGCAAAAAGCTGGGGCGGCGATTGGATCTCGCTCTCCAGCGAGATCATGCCGACCATGGGTGAGTACGAACGCGGCTCGACGGCGGTGGTGAACGCCTATGTCGCGCCCAAGGTCACCCGCTATCTCAAAGCCCTCGACGAGCGGCTGCGTGAACTTGGCCTGCCGCGCTCGCTCCTGATGTTGCAGAGCAATGGCGGCGCCGTCTCGGTGACCGAAGTCGCCAACCGCCCGGTGATGCTGGTCCTGTCCGGACCGGCCGCGGCGGTCGGTGCGCTGAGGGGATGCGCCGAGGCGCAGGACCAGGCCAACTTCATCTCGATGGAGATCGGTGGCACGAGTTGCGACGTCATGGTGATGGCGAAGGGTCAGGTGCCTGTCAGCGACCATCTGATCATCGACGGCTACCACCTGACGACGCCGTCCGTGGAGATCCACACCGTCGGCGCCGGCGGCGGCACCATCGCCTGGGTCGATGCGGGCGGCCTGCTGCATGTCGGTCCGAAGGGGGCCGGCGCGCAGCCGGGGCCCGCCGCCTACGGACTTGGAGGCGAGGAGCCGACGGTGACGGATGCGCAGCTGGTGCTGGGACGAATGCGCGCAGGCAAGCTGGCGGGCGGCGCAGTGACGCTCGACCTCGACCTGGCGCAGCGCGCGATCGAGATCAAGCTTGCGCGCCCACTCGGCCGTTCCGTCGAAGACGCGGCCGCCGGTGTGATCCGCCTTCTGGAGCAGAACCTGTTGCATGCGGTCGAGCGACTCAGCATCGAGCGCGGGCACAACCCCGCCAACTTTACGTTGGTGGCCGCAGGCGGTGCCGGTCCCATGCATGGGACCGCCGTGGCGCGCGCTTTGGGGTGCAAGCGCGCGCTGTTGCCGCGCGCCGCCGGCGCCTTCTGTGCCATCGGCACCCTGCAGTCCGATGTACGGCAGGATTATATGCAGGTCTTTGTCGCCGACCTCGACAAGGTTGAGCGCTCCGCACTCGAGGCTGCATTTGGCCAGCTCGAATCCCAGGCGCGCGAGGCCCTGGCGCGACAAGGCTTTGCCGAGAAGAGCACCATTCAGCGCGAGATCGATCTGCGCTATGTCGGGCAGCAATGGCCTGTGCGCGTCACGCTGGAAGCCAATCGCTTCGATGAAGCGGCAGCCCGGCAGTCCTTCGAAGCCGAGCATCAGCGCCTGTTTGGGCACATTCAGCCCGGCGGTCGCCTCGAGATCAGGGCGTTGCGCGTTGTCGGGCGTGGCAGTCTGGAGTGGTCGCTGCCGCCGGCGCGAACGTCCCGGCAAAAGTCTCCTGCGCCCCGGCAAAAACGTCCGGTGTGGATCGATCCGACATTGGGATGGCAAGACACCCCGGTCTACCACGGCGAGGACCTTCGGCCCGGCTGCAAGCTGCCAGGGCCGCTCCTGATCGAAGAGCGTACGACCACCGCCTTCGTCGGTCCCGGCGACGTGGTCGAAGTCAACGCCGCCAACGACTTCCTGGTCCATATTGGAGCTGCCGAATGAACCCCGCCTTGGACCCCATTACGCTCGCGCTGGTGCAGAACCGGCTCGATCACATCTCCCACCAGATGGGATGGGTCATGACGCGAACCGCCCGGTCTCCGCAGTTCAGCCAGGCCCACGACTTCTCCTGCTTCATTGCCGACGCCCACGGCATGTTAATCAGCCAAGCGGACGGTCTTCCCATCCATACCGGGGGCGGCGGCTTTGCCGTGCGCGCGATCCTGCGCGACTTCAAGGATGCGATCGTACCGGACGACGTCTTCCTGTTGAGCGATCCCTACACCGCCGGCGGCAATCATCTGCCCGACTGGGTCATTGCGCGGCCCGTCTTCGTGTCGGGCAAGCTGGTGGCCTTTGCCTGCAATCGTGCGCATCAGGTCGATATCGGTGGCGGCGCCGCCGGCTCCTACAACCCGGAGGCTACCGAGATTTTCCACGAAGGCATTCGGCTCCCGGTGCTGAAGCTGATCGAAGCAGGCCGCGTACGCGAGGACCTCTGGCGCTTGCTACTACTCAATACGCGCGTTCCGGATGCGCTTGACGGCGATGTGCGCGCCATGATCGGCTCGACCCGCATCGGCGCGGAGCGTATTGCGGCGCTCGTCGAGGAGGTCGGCTCTGACGAATTCTTCGATGGCGTGCTGGCCCATGCCGACCGGCGCTTCCAAACCTCGTATTCCCGGCTCGCCAAGGGCACCTGGAAAGCAGAGGAACCGATGGACCACGATGGCTTCCAGCCCGTCGACAACAAGATCGTGGTCGCGGTGACGGTCGGCGAGTCTGGCCTGATCGTCGACTTCGACGGGACGTCGCCGCAGATGCAGGGCTCCAAGAACAGCTCGGTCGCTAACAGCACGGCAGCCGTCTTCATGGCGCTGGCCTCGTTCTTCGAACCGGACCTGCCCAAGAACGAAGGGGCCTTCCGCAGCGTCGAGATCCGCCTGCCGGAGGGCACCCTCGTGAACGCGCGGCCGCCGGCGGCCATGACGATGAACACGATCCTGCCGGCCTTCGAGATCATCCACGCGATCTGGAAGGCGCTGGCCCAGGCCCTGCCCGAACGCGCTTCGGCCGGCTGGGCGAAAACGGGCGCGCAACTCGTCATTGCGGGCATTTATCCCAATGGCGGCCGCTACGTCATGTATCCGTTCACCGCAGGGGCGGGCTGCGGCGCTGTGGAAGGCCGCGACGGTCTCAACATGATCGGCAACCTCATTACGCTCGGCGGGATGACGGCGCCCAATCTCGAGGACTACGAGTACCTCTTTCCGGTGCGTTTCCGCCGCCAGGAGTTCCGCTGTGACGGCGGCGGTCCCGGCCGCTTCCGCGGCGGAACGGGCTGCGACCACGAGTTCGACGTGTTTACGCCGGCCGACTATTGCTACCTGATCGGAGCGGGCAGTGCGCGATCAGCCTCCTTCGGCGTCGAAGGAGGCAAGCCGGGCGCAAGCGCGGAACCGATGCTCCTGCTGGACGAAGGCAGTGTATTTCGCCCGACGAGAAACAGCGTGGTACGACAAGGACCCGTGACGTGCCATGGCCTCACCGGTGCTGGCGGTGGATACGGCGACCCGAAGGAGCGCGATCCTTCCCGTGTCTTGCGCGACGTGCGTGACGGGATCGTGAGCGTCGCGGCAGCCGAGCGGGACTATGCGGTTGCCATCACGGCCGACGGATTGCACATCGACGAAGCCAGAACTGCACAACTGCGTCAAGCTGCGGCTGCATGAATCGTGTCGACCTCGCGCTGGCGCAGAACCGCCTCGACCACATCCAGCGGCAGATGGTCGTGATGCCCGGCGCATGGTCTGCGCACCTGGCGCGGTATCCTTCGAACGTGTTGCCCAATGGGCGCGACGATATCGTGAGCTGAGGTCGAGCGGGAATACACGGTGGTCACATCCGACGGATGCGGCATCGACGAAACCAGGACCTTGTAACCCCGCCGCGCCTAGGCGGTGGGCGACTACTGAACCTTGAACATGGGATCCAAGACATGACCACACTGCCGAAAAGCGGAGCCGATTGGAACAAGCTCAAAGCTCACCTGCGCGACCTGAAGAAGGGTGACGCCAAATGGAAGGAAGGGCGCCTTCCGGTCTACGTCTACTACTATACCGAAGAACTCCTGCGAATCTCGCATGAGGCCTACATGGAGTTCTTCACCGAGAACGCGATGGGCGGCCATGCCTTTCCGAGCGTCGCCCAGCTCGAGAAGGAAGTCATCGAAATGGGACTCGATCTTCTCGGTGGCGGCCCACAATCCGGAGGGACCTTCACCAGCGGCGGAACAGAAAGCATCTTTCTCGCACTGAAGTCCGCCAGAGAGTGGGCACGAACGGAGAAGGGCATCGACCGTCCCAAGATCGTCATGGCTTATTCCGGACACGTGAGTGTCGACAAGTCTGCCGGCTACCTTGGGATGGAGACCGTCCGCACGTCGCTGCGACCGGACCGTCGTGCCGACCTCAAGGCGCTCGAAGCGGCGATCGACGAACGCACATGCATGCTCTACGCGTCGGCGCCTGGCTATCCGCACGGCGTCATCGACCCCATCGAGGAGATCGGAGCGCTCGCCAAGAAGCACGGCCTGTGGCTGCACGTGGATGCTTGTGTGGGCGGGTTTCTCGCACCTTTTGTGCGGGAAATCGGCTATCCAATTCCGGCATTCGACCTGTCGGTCCCCGGCGTCACCAGCTTGTCCGCCGACCTGCACAAGTATGGGTTCGCCGCGAAAGGCGCGTCCTTGTTTCTCCTGGCGAATAGCGAGAACAAGAAGTACCACCGCTTCGAGTTCAACAATTGGCCACGCGGCTCATTCCTGTCCCATACCTTCCAGGGCAGCCGGGCGGCCGGCCCCATCGCGTCGGCATGGGCGGTGATGAATACGCTCGGCCACGAAGGCTATCGCGAGATCGCGCGCGTGATTATGGACACGAAGAAGCAGCTCATCGCAGGTGTGCAAAAGATCAAGGGACTTCGGGTCATTGAACCCGGCGATCTGAGCATCCTGATGTACGACTCGATCGACCCGAAAGTTGACATCTATGCAGTCGCGGAGCGCATGGGCAAGAAAGACTGGTTCGTCGGCAGGTCGACCACGCCGAAGGCGATCCATGTCGTGCTCAATCCCGCGATAACCCCTGCGCTCGATCAGTACCTGGGCGATCTTGCTGAAGCCGTCGAGCATGTGCGCAGCACGCAAGAGGTTGGTAACGTCGATCACCGCTCCTACTGAGAAAACCCGGGAGAACGAACACACGCAGAAAGTGATTCCCTTCTAGACAAGATGACTTACCAAAACGGAAGCTCGCGCACGGTCGGTTTGACGCGCGTGGCCACCGTCAGTCGATTGTTCAGCGGTTGGTGGCGTCACTGAGCGCACTCGCGAGTCCGCAGTGATCGGCAACGTCGATCTTGCGGTCTCGCTGAGCGAGTTCGATCCTCGGGAGAAGGGCGCTGACATGATCAAGGAACACGCAAGGCGGCGGAGGAGGCTTGCTGCATGAACCCTATCGGAACGAAGGCCGGCGTCGCCGCCGCGCTGCGCAGGCTCGAGGCGCTCGAAGCCAACCATGAAGTCAGCCCGCTCGGCGAACTGGTTTCGCTGCGTGCGCGGACGCACGGCACAGTGAAGGCGATCGATGTTTTCGAGCGAGGCCAGCACGCGACCTACCTGGAGATGGATCTTGAGTCCAATCGGTATGCGAACGCATTGCTGGCCGCCGGTGTCCGCAAAGGCGACCGCATCGGCCTGATGCTGCCGAACCGCATAGAATTTCCGCTGCTGTGGTTTGCCTGCGCGAAGCTCGGCGCAGTGGTCGTGCCGCTGAACATGCGCTACACGCCGCGCGAGATCGAATACGTGCTGTCCGACACCCAGGCGAAGTTCGCGGTCGTGGACGAAACGGCATGGGCGGCCTTCCGTGCGGTGGATCCGTGGCCGCGCGACCTCGACATGCAGCGGGTGTTCGTCACAGGCGATGGCGGAGCGGTTCCCTCACTCGCGGGCCTGCTGGCGGGCGCCTCCGATGCGCCGGTTCAGGAGGACGTCAGTGCGACCGACCTGCTGAACATCCAGTACACGTCGGGCACCACCGGTTTCCCCAAGGGCTGCATGATCGGGCACGACTACTGGAGTGTGAGTTCGATGGGTTCAGCTTCGACTGATCATCGGCCATACGCGCACTATCTGTGCTGGGCACCATTCTTCTACGGTAACGGACCAGCGCAGTTGCTCCGCTCCTACCGGCAAGGTGGCACGTTGTACCTTGCCGAGAAGCTCAGCTCGACGCGGTTCCTCGATTGGCTCATCCGGTATGGCATCGAATGGTGCATGCTACCTGCAGCGGTGGCGCAGGTGCTGGCGGCCGGCGAGGGCCCCCAGACGTTCCTGGAACTCGTGTGGCAGGACGGAAGCTGGACCAAGGATCTGGCGCGCCAGTTCCGAGAGCGCTGCGGGGTACCGAGCCAGATGTCGTACGGCTCCACGGAAGTTGCGTGGGGCACCATGATGTGCAGCGACGTCGACGGTGCTGAGGTCGCCGGCACCGTCGGGCTGCGCGCTCCGTTTCGCACCTTGCGGCTGGTGAACGAGGACGGCGGCCCGACGCCCGTCGGTGATGTCGGCGAACTGTGGGTGAAGGGGCGCGGCATGTTTAAGGGCTACTGGAACCGTCCGCAGGCCAACTCCGAAGCATTCGAGGGCGAATGGTTCAAGACGGGTGACCTAATGCGCCGAGACGAGCAGGGTTTCTACTGGCTCGTTGGACGCAAGAAGGACATGATCCGCCGTTCGAGCGAGAACATCGCGGCGCGCGAAGTGGAAGCCATCATTCGCGAGATTCCTGGCGTTGCGGACGTGGCGGCGGTGCCAGTGCCCGACGCGAAGCGCGGCGAAGAAGTGAAGATCTACGTGGAGCTGGCGGAAAGCATCACCCCGGCCGACGTATCCGTGGAGCGCATCGTCGGACACGCTCGCGCGCGGCTCGCTACCTTCAAGGTGCCGCGCTACATCGCCTTCATCGGGTCGCTGCCGCGCACGACCTCGAGCAACAAGGTGCTCAAGCGAGAGCTGACGGATGTCGCGGATCCCTTAGTCGGCGTCTACGACACCGAGCAGCGGCGCTGGCGGCCGGGGGGAACGCAATGAAAGGCTTTGTTTGTCGCCAATCGGGGGAGCCCTCCGTCCTCGAATACGAAGAAGTCCCTTCGCGGCCGCTTGATGCAGGAGAAATTCGCATCGAGGTCCGGGCGGCCGACGCCGGTTTCCATGATACCCTGATGATTGCCGGCAGGTACCAACGCAAACCGGCGTTTCCCTTTATTCCCGGCGAGGGCGTCGCCGGAACGGTTCGTGAGTGCGGCGAATCCGCATCGGGCCATGCTGTCGGCGATCGCGTAGTGGCGCGGCTGCCAAGCGGCGGTGGATTTGCCGAGGAAGCCATCGTTCTCGCTGGGGCGGCAATCACCATTCCCGAAGTGGTAAGCTTCGCTGAAGCCGCCGTGCTCAGCGCCTCCTATGCGACGGCCTATCAGGGCCTCGTCGATCGCGCGCAGGTATGCCGTGGCGAGGTACTGCTGGTGCGTGGCGCTGCAGGTGGCGTCGGGCGCGCAGCAGTCGAAATCGGCTATGCGCTGGGGGCGCTCGTCATTGCCGCGGCGAGCTCGCCGGAGAAGCTGAGTATCGCAAGGCGGGCGGGCGCTAGCCACTTAATCAATACGACAACTGAAGATGTGCGCGGCCGCGTGCTGGAAATCACGGAAGGTCGTGGCGCCGACGTCATCTTTGATACCGTTGGGACCGACTTCAAGCAGGCGTGCCTACGATGCGTCGCCCGCAGAGGACGTATTCTCGTTGTGGGGTTTGCCGGAGGAGAGATTCCGTTGATCCCGGCTCACTACATGATCAATAAGTTCTGCGCGGTCCTCGGCGTGGCAATGTCATATGCGACCTTCGAGAAGGAGCCGGCCCACTACCGGCAAGTCATCGGCGAAGTGTTACGCATGAGAGCGAACGCCCGGATCGGTCCGCTGCTTGTGAACACAGTCGGTGCCGGTCAGCTCGTTGCGGCCCTGGGTGCACTCTCGTCGAGATCGTCGCTCGGTAGCACAGTTCTAACGTTTTAGTCGAGCCACCGCCATGTATCAAGAAAAGCGAGCAGCGCGCGCCACATTCGTCCGTATCCGAACCCTCGACTACCACGTCCTCGAATGGGGTCGGCCCGCGCCGGGTGAGGTGCCTATCGTGATGCTGCATGGCTGGATGGACGTCGCGGCGTCGTGGCAGTTCGTTGTCGATGCGTTCGAAGGCGAGCACTGGGTTATCGCGCCGGACCTGCGTGGGTTTGGCCTCACACGGTCACCCGGCGCAGACTTCCACTGGTTTGGGGACCTGGTCGCCGACCTCGACTTCCTGCTCGACCGTTACTCACCGCAGACAGCTGTGAACCTTGTGGGCCACAGCCTCGGCGGCAATGTTACGACGATGTACGCCGGCTTTCGGCCGCAGCGCGTGCGGCGGCTCGTGAACTTGGAGGGGTACGGTCTCGAATGCGACTCCCCTGCGAACGTCCCGACACGCTTCGCAAACTGGATGGACCAGCTCAAAGCACACCATCGCCACGAACTGGAATTGAAATCGTACGACTCGGCGGAGGCTTTCGCCCAGCGGCTGATGAAGTCGAACCCGCGCCTTGCGCGCGACAAGGCCGACTGGCTCGCGCGACACTGGGCGCGGCAGGATGAACAGGGCGCGTGGCGCGTGCTCGCAGACCCATCACACAAAATCGCACGGCCGCACCTCTTCCGGCCCGAGGAGATGCAGGAAACGTGGCGCCGTATCGTAGCTGCCACGTTGATGGTCGAGGCGTCCGACCCGATGCCCCAGGCTTGGCAGGAGCAGTTCGCAATTCGTGAAGCGCGCGAACGCCTGGCGTGGATCCGCGATTGCCGGCTGTCGCGGATCGAGGATGCGGGGCACATGATGCACCACGACCAGCCGCAGCAACTCGCGCAGCTGATCGAGAGCTTCGTGGCGACGTGATGGCCAGTCACCGGAAGCACAGCCAGATCGAAAGATTCATCCGACCGCTAAGCGATCCTGGTTGACATTATGACAATGGAAAATTCCGCGCGCATCATCGGCTTGGAACAGAAGTATGTAGCCAGCAACAGGTGCGTGTCCTCGTCTAGGGGATCCCTTTTGTGGTATTTCCGCTGCTGGCCAACCGGAGGAGGCAAGATGCCAGCCTCAGAAGGGCGGCGGCGGTTGCGTGCATCGCACCTTCGTATCTTCAGCTTCTATCGGCCTTGCCGGGCACTACGCTCGTGGCGATCCGGCGGAAGGTTGATCAATTTCAAGTTGGTATTGGTTGCTCCGAAATTGGTATTGGCCTGACCACGTGCGATCGCGAGACAAGTTGTGAAGGTCGTTGGCGCGTCTCGACCGGCTCCCTTGGGCGCGTATGGAATCGGATGCTTAGGCTTCATCAGCTCATTGCAAATCTATCCGAATGTCCAGGAATGGAGGACATTTTGCGGTTCAGGGGCAGCGTCATGAGCTTCGCGGAGCTGCTGCAACGACAGCTTTGCCGGATCTCATTCAATGGCGCGAGGCGACGCTCGCCTGCGTTTCCACGACATCGACTTTGTTGATGATTTCCGCCTGGGCCTTATCCACGAATTCGCACGCCCCGACTGCTCAGGCGGATTGGACATTCGGATTGAAGCTTAAATGGCCTGGACGGTCTCGAAACGGCGGACGCAAAACTGAGCAAGAAATGGCAGTTTTATAATGACGGATGAAGTACAGACTGAACTTTTGCAGGGCGTTCTCGTGATACGGCTGAATCGGCCACATTGCCTCAATGCCTGGACCGGAAAGATGAGGCACCACATCTGCGATATTCTGAACGCTGCGGCTGAGCGTGAGGATGTGCGCGCGATCGTGTTCACTGGAGCGGGAGATAGGGCCTTTTGTGCTGGTCAGGACTTGACTGAATCGGAGAAGGTCGAAAGCGAAGCGACCACCCGGGAGTCGATGAATCAGTTCAAGCGTTTCTACGACGCGGTTCGTGAAATGCCAAAACCTGTGGTGGGTGCGCTCAATGGTCTCGCTGCTGGATCAGGCTTTCAGATTACGCTTCTTATGGACGTTATCGTCGCTCACCCCGACGTGCAGATGGGGCAGCCGGAAGTCAATTCCGGAATTCCAAGTATCCTTGGTCCCTGGCTCATGAAGGAAAGCCTTGGGCGCTCGCGCACAGTGGAGCTCGCCGTTACCGGGCGAATGATGGATGCGGCAGAGTGCTATCGAATTGGGTTGATTCATCATCTGGTGGAGCGGCAGAAGGTTCTTGAGACCGCGCTATCGGTGGCACGCGAGCTCGGCGGAAAGCCCGCGGAGGCATTTCGCATTACCAAACAATACCTGTGCCACGCCAATTCAGCTGAGTATGAGCGAGCGTGGGAGCTCGCCGCCGAAGGACAAGTCGAAGCATTCAACGGTGGTGAACCACAAGCCGTCATACGCGACTTCTTTGCGCTGCGCCGTGCCCGCAGGCGTCAAGAGCAAACAGAGCCGCCGGCACCCAAATCAACTCTCGATTGAGGAGCGTGATATGAAATCGTCTGCAGGGGCTGCGCTCTCGCATCCACCATTTCCGCGTAACGAACCCTTGCGAGAGTACGGCCCGGCTAGTCCCGAGCGATCGGCGATAAAGGCCGCGCTCGAGCGAATGAGTCGGGAGCGTGTCGAGCTGCCGCTATTCATCAACGGGGCCGAACAGCGCACCGGCCGTCTTGAGACAGCGGTCATGCCTCACCGTCATGGGCATGTACTCGGAGATGCTCATCTGGCTTCTGCAACGGAAGTAAAAGCCGCCATCGATGCGGCCGTGCGTGCATGGCACGACTGGTCAAAATGGCCCTGGACCGAACGGGCCGCAATTTTCCTGAAAGCTGCCGAGCTGCTATCGGGACCATGGCGCGATCGCCTCAACGCAGCGACCATGCTCGGACAATCCAAAACAGTTCACCAAGCCGAGATCGACTCTGCCGCGGAGCTCATTGACTTTTGGCGATTCAACGTCGAGTTCATGAAGCGCATTTATGAAGATCAACCGATCTCTACGCCCGGCGTTTGGAATCGCAGCGATTACCGCCCGCTGGAGGGCTTCGTATTTGCGCTCACGCCGTTTAACTTCCGCGATCGCCGGTAACCTGCCGACTTCACCAGCCTTGATGGGCAACACCATTGTCTGGAAGCCGGCGGGCACCGCGAAATATGCCGCTCAACTTATTATGCGGATCTTGCGGGAGGCAGGCCTCCCAGATGGGGTGATCAATCTCGTCTATGGCGATGGCGCCGAAATTGCAGAGATTGCATTGGCCGATCATCGCCTTGCGGGTGTTCACTTCACTGGCTCAACGCAGGTCTTTAATAGCGTTATCCGAAAGGTCGGATCGAATGTCGATCATTATCGCAGCTATCCACGGCTAATCGGCGAAACCGGGGGAAAAAATTTCATTCTCGCCCACGGCAGCGCTGACGTTGCAGCGCTGGGTACAGCGATCATTCGCGGCGGTTATGAATACCAGGGACAAAAGTGCTCTGCCGCATCTCGGGTCTTCGTGCCCGCTTCCTTGTGGCCAGCGCTGAAGACAATCTTATGCGATGAAATTTCGACCATCAGGGTTGGCGACGTGTCTGATTTCAGCAACTTCATGGGAGCGGTGATCGATCAAAAAGCATGGCGAAAACACATGCGGGTTTTCGAGGAAGCCAAGGCCTCCAGCGCGAAGATCCTCAGAGGAGGAGAGGGCGACCAGAAGGACGGGTACTTCATTGCGCCGACCCTGATCGAAACGGACGATCTGGAAGCGCCACTTCTCCGTGAGGAATTCTTCGGACCGATCGTTACGACCTATGTTTTTCGCGATAGCGATTTTGAAAACATTCTCGAGAGGATCGATCAATCGGGCGCCTGTCTCACGGGCGCGATATTCTCGACGGATCGCCGCATCATCGATCAGGCATCGAGTGGACTTCGGTTTGCGGCCGGGAACTTTTATATCAATGACAAGCCGACGGGTGCGATTGTGGGCCAGCAGCCCTTCGGCGGAGCGCGAATGTCTGGCACCAACGACAAAGCGGGGTCGATCTGGAATCTGATCCGATGGACATCGCCTAGAAGCATCAAGGAAGCGTTCGTTCCGCCGAGAGACTATCGTTACCCTTACCTGAGCAGTTCGGTTGACGATTGAGCATTTGAGCCCTGACCACGACGTTTTGTTAGCCAGCTCGCTACAAACGTAGACCGGCAACTGTTCGATATGGTCTCAGACGGGTTGAGATCCAGCCCGTCGGTACGGCCTGAATCGAGACTGCCGCATCTGAAACTTAAATTTGCTGAACGACCACAAGGAGGAGCTAAACTAGGCAACCTGACGCTGTCAGACCCCGCAAGGGGTATGCTTGACCGGTTCCCATTTGGCGACTGGAGGCGATGGCATCCACGCGCGGGGCCCCGATCGCTCGGGCCGCCATCCGGGCACTATGCCAATCACAATTCCAATCTGGTATCGAACGCTTCGGAATTGGTATTGGCCCCGGCGGAGCCGCTCCGTCACATTTCATCACAATACTTATCAACTCTCAGGAGCCCGGTATTCATGAACCAAGCTGCCCCCAGACCAATGTCTCCGTGGCCTAATACGTCAGCTCTTCAGGCCTTGGCGGGGAAGCTCGGTATTGATGCAGTTATCGCCACGAGCCCGGAAAACTTCATCTACGCGAGCTGTGTCTGCCTAATGTCAGTCTCGCGTCTGAGACGCCAGGCATTTGTGATCCTGCCAGCCGCCGGGGAGCCGGTCGCGCTAGTTGCGACCACCGAGCGGAAGCAGACGGCTGAGGAGAGCTGGATCAAGGACGTTCGCACCTACACCGAATACACGAATGACCCCGCAGACGCGCTTGCAGATATTCTAATTGGTATCGGGAAGGATCGCGGCACGATTGGTATCGACCTGAACTATCTACCAGCAGGGACCCATGCGCGCCTTGTAAGCAGGATGCCTAATGTTAGGTTCATCGATACCAGCAAATATCTTGCCGCAATTCGTGCGGTCAAGTTGCCGGCTGAAATCGAACTTCTTGAGAGGAGCGCCAAGCAGACGCATCGAGCCGTACTGGAGGCGATGAGTGCCAGCAGGCTTGGCGAGACTGAGCGGGTGATGGCCAATCGCATTACCGATGGCGTCGTCAGCAAGGGAGCCGAGGAAATTGCTTTCTTGATCTTCGCAAGCGGCCCTCGCACCTCCTACAACCATGCGCGCCCGACCGACAGGGTACCCTTGAAAAGCGAGATCATTCGCCTCGACGTTGGCGGCAAATATGGTGCATGGGGCAGTGATTTTGCGCGCACCTATTCGACCGGTGAGCCCACTCTATTGCAGCGCGAGACATACCGAAAGCTTTGGGATCTACATACATCGACCATCAATATGGTTCGGCCCGGCATCGCGGCGGAGGAGCCCTACTTCTTCTGCAGGGAGCAGGCTGAGAAACTCGGGCTCAATTTCAACATGGTGTTTCTCGGCCACAGTTTTGGCGTGGAGAATCACGAATTCCCGATGATCCGGCCTGGCGAGAAGGCGAAGCTGGAAGTGGGCATGGTGTTCAACATCGAGCCAATGGTTACCGACGCCGACGGCTCGATGTATCACATTGAGGATTTGTTCGTCGTAACGGAACAGGGACCGCGCGTGCTGACTTTGGGATTCGGCTCACGCGACATCCCCATCATTGGCGAGCCGATCCGGCTGTGAAAAGACGAAGGCCTCTGGTGGCTTGACTCGAAGCGGAATCGGCTTGGCGGCGCGCCCTAGTCGCCTTTACCGTTTGGCTGGGTCGCAAACTGTCCGATTCGCTGGCAGACGCCAGGGAGGATGAAGGAGAAAACGCGGCGCTATGGGCGAGTGCGGGTACATTATGTGGGTGGCGGCTTGAGGCGGCGCCCCATGACAAGTTCATGCGGATCGACATCGCCGCAGGCATCGCCACCTCTGGAACCATAGGATGTTCGACTGGAACTTCGAGCTGGAAGTCGACGAAAGCATCGCCGGCTGGCAGCGCCGGCGTTCGGCTTCGTCCGCACGGGGGGGGGGCGCTCACATGATCATGATGCCAAGCAGGGCGTTAATCTATCATCTTCCGCCTGGGCTTGTATGCAACTACTAGTTGCATCATTCCCGCCGAAGTATTTCAATTGAGGTCATCGAGAGGATTGCCAGGAAGATGGAGCCAAAACCGCTAAACGAACGACGGACAGAACCTCGTGAGCTGCGCGGCTCGACGACGAAGCACGTTGAGCTAGCATCGCATCCAGTACCGGAGCTGAGCTACGTAAACGACTTCCTCAATTATACGGAGCTTCGGCAGTTGGCCAAACGCCGACTGCCACGCGGCATCTTCGAATATATCGATAGGGGCAGCGAGGACGAGACTGCGCTCCTACGCAACCGGCAGGCCCTCGACGCAGTGCGGGTCAGTCCGCGGATCCTGACGGGCGCTGGCGTTCGCAGCCAAGCCGTCTCGATCTTGGGCCAAACTCATGACACACCAATCATCGTCGCTCCGACCGCCTTCGCAGGCCTAGTGTGGTATCAAGGAGAGATTGAGCTGGCCAAAGCTGCCGCCGCGTACCGGATTCCCTTCTGTGCTGCGACCGAGGCGATTACCGCGGTAGAAGAGATCGCGGCAGCGAGCACAGGTCCGATCTGGCTCCAACTGTACCTTTGGGAACGGGAAGAGTTCTGGCGCGATCTGCTTCAGCGGGCGTGGGACAACGGCGTGCGGACGCTGGTAGTTACAGTCGACAGCGGATCCGTAGCTGCTAACCGCGAATACAACACGCGCAACGGCTTCGGCATGCCCTTCAAATTTTCGGCACGAAACGTTTGCGACGTGGCTCTCCACCCGCGCTGGGCCTTCGGCGTATTAGCGCGCTATTTGGCCAGAGGCCAAGTCCCGGCGTTCGCGAACTATCCACCTGCCTATCGCAGCAACATATTCCGCAGTAAGAGCCTCCGTTACGAGCCCAATTTCGGCTGGGATCACATCCGTCAGCTACGCGAACTCTGGAAGGGCAATCTTGTCCTTAAAGGCGTCCTTCGTGCTGATGATGCAATCCTTGCGGCCAAGCTAGGCGCCGACGGCATTGTCGTTTCGAATCATGGCGGACGCAACCTCGATAGCGCGGTGGCACCGATTGAGGTTCTGGCGGAAATTGTTGATGCGGTCGGTGAGCAAATTGCCGTGATTGCCGACAGCGGAATCCAGCGGGGTAGCGACATTCTCAAGCTCCTTGCAGTGGGAGCCAAGGCCGTCATGATTGGTCGACCTCTTCTATATGGCACGGCCGTCGGTGGCATGGCGGGGGCGAGCCAAGTGATCGGCATTTTGCGGCGTGAACTCGACGTCGCAATGGCACAAACGGGTTGCAAGACTATCTGCGAATTGGACAGGAGCCTACTCCATATGGCGGAGCCCGCGCACCGCCGTCCTGTATCAACCGGTAGCGGGGTCCCCTGCAATGGCGCTACCAAACCGCGATAGCCTCACCCAGTCGCATAGGCCAGTAATAATAAAAAGCGTTATCGGCAGGAGCGACTTGGGTGATGTCCGCATTGGCTGTGCCCCAATGCTCCGAACCGGTTCTCGCTTTCAAACACCGAAGAGGCAGATACGATGCAGACCGTTCTTGTAACTGGAGCTAACCGCGGCTTAGGCTTGGAGTTCGCACGACAATACCACGAAGCCGGTTGGCACGTGATTGCGGCTTCGCGACAGCCCGACGAGGCTGCTCAAACGCGTGCCTGGAGCGCCGAGTTGTTACAGCTGGATGTTCGCAGCGAAGTCGACATACGCTCTCTAGCCCATGTGCTCAAGGGGCGCCAAATCGACCTCTTGATCAACAATGCGGGTTATCACCCAGGCACCCAACAGCTGGGGCAACTGGATTACTCAAATTGGCCGACAGCGTTTCACGTCAATGCCATTGCGCCGCTCCAGATAGCGGAGGCTCTCCTTCCTCTCATTCCTCCCGGGGGCAAGATCATCAATATTGGAAGCCGCCTAGGCAGCATCGCGTGCAACGAGGGAGAAGGAAGCTACGCGTACCGCGCCACCAAGGCAGCGCTTCATTGCATCACACGGAGCTTGGCCATCGATCTGGCGCCAAAGCAAATTCTCGTCGCGGCGCTACATCCAGGCTGGGTGAAGACTGATATGGGAACGAGCGCCGCGGACATCGAGGTTGGAGAAAGCGTATCGAACATGCGCAACGTGATTGCGACTCTCGGCTCGCACAACACGGGTCTCCTCATCAACTATGATGGTGAGGTAATCTCTTGGTGATGTCGCCATTAAGGAAGGCGTCTCTGGTTGTGGCTGGCGCAGCCGCTGTCCGAGGCGACGACCGCGTCAAGTTTTATCCACAATTGGCTCTCCAACCGCGCTGGATCAGTCATTCGCGTTGACATCGAAAACGTATGGTTCAACCAACTTCTCTCGCACGAGATGTCTTCAGTTATGCGAGGTTGACGTACTGGGCACTCCTCTCCCGCAAGTCCCTGCGCGGCTCAGACAGCAGCCGTGCCGGCTGACGCCTCCAAAATCACCGGCCCCTTCCACTTAAGCGTGAAGCTGGGCTAGGATCATTCCATTCTGATATCGGTGTTTTCGAAGTTGGTATTGGCGCCTCGTTCGCCTTCAAAGTAACAACAGGTTTTGCTTAGAGAACTTGATGGAGGAGAGCTCTTGCGCGCTGCATCAAAGCTCTCTCTGTTCCTGCTGCTCACGTTGACGGCCTATTCGATTCCTGTGGCTGGCCACGCGGAGGACGCTCTTAGTTCCATCCGTAAGGCCGGCAAAATCAAGGTAGCCCTGGCGTCGGCCTAGTCGTGTCGCCGACCGGCGAGGCAACGGGCTCTTCCGTTGATCTTCAGAACATGGTCTTGAAAGAAATGGGCCTGCCGCCGCTTACGCCAGTGCTCACAAGTTGGGACTTCATGATTCCTGGATTGCGGGCTGCGATCGATGGGCGAACGACCCGGCACGGCGGCTATGCCGTCAGCCAACGCAGCGCCAATTGCATCGAGGAGGCATCCGGCTGGATCAAAACGGTCGCCGACAAGAGAAGCCCAGCTTCCGTGGCCGTGGGCCCATCGGATGGGCCTTTACCTTTGCTGCTGGCGCCTACAATCTGGTGCGGCTGTCCAAGCTGATAGCGGAGGCCCGCGCCCGGCCTCGCCAAGGCCTTTGCTGGCCGCTGGCGCATCGTCGAAATGAACACCTGGGACGGCGACTTCCTCGATCTCGTCGAACAAGCGCATCTAACTTTCGGCGGCAAGTCCGACGGTAAAATTGCCTTCGGTGCGCTGAAGGTCTTTCTCGACGTCCGCTACGGCGCGCGAGACGGTTCGGCCTGCGCGGAGTTCTCATGGAAGGGCACGATGAGAATGATGCCGCCTGCGGTCGCGGATGGGCTATGATCGGCACTGCGGGCAGGCTCGTTGGTCACTTCTAATGGCGACGATTCAGGCTTTGTTTGCGAACGCGGCTGAGCTCTTCAACAGCCTGCTAGGTCCCAACTGCTGGATGTCGACTTCGTCAGTTCCGCACGTTTTTGGGGACCCAAGAGGGACCACGGGGTCATTGAAGGCAGCAAGCGCTGTGTTCGAGAGAAAGCTTTTGGTCGGCTTAGACCGTTGTAATCTTCACGTTTTCGTTTGACGGTATGCGGCAAACGAGAGTTTCCGGATCTGACGCGCTCAGAACCAAGCCTGCCAAGTCAACTATCATACGGATGCCGACCATCAATTCCAATTTGGTATATATGCTACCTAAATTGGTATTGGCCTCGCGAGAAACAGTTTGCACAAGATGCATCAATCAGAATTGATGAACTTTGAAATGGAGGAGGCCTTATGCGTGGGACAAAGCTCTCGTTGTTTGTTGCGCTGGTAACACTAACCGGCTATTTGGTCCCGATCGCCGCTCAGGCCGAGGACACACTCGCCGCTATCCGAAAAGCTGGCAAAGTCACCGTCGCGCTGGCATCAATTCCACCTTACATGATAGTGTCGCCGAGCGGCGAGGCAACGGGTGCTTCGGTCGATCTGCAGAACATGGTGCTCAAAAACATGGGTCTGCCGGCGCTTACGCCGGTGCTCACGGATTGGTCTGCCATGATTCCGGGACTGCAGGTTAAGCAGTTCGACTACATTGGCGCGGGCTGGAACATCACGGAAGCATTCTGCAAAGTAGTGCTCTTTTCGGCTCCAACTTACGTGAACCCGCCGGGACTGTTTGTCTCAGCTGGAAATCCCAAAAAACTGACTAGCGTCGCGGATATCGCGCGGCAGCCCGATAGCAAGCTGGCAGTAGCAGCGGGCAAGAACACTCCCTACGAGCAGTATGCTCTGAAGCAGGGGGTCAAACCCGAGCAGATCATCTACGTTCCTGACATTCAGGCAGGTGTCGCGACGGTCACCGGTGGTCGGGCCGACGCATATATCACCGGTCAATTGGGTATTCCCCATCCAGAACAGAAGGGCCTCGAACTCGTCCACGACAAAGGAGCGCCTCTGGTCGCAGGGGGTATGGTCTTCCGCAAGGAAGACGTTGCGCTCCGCGACGCATACAACAAGGAGCTCAACGTGCTGGTGCGAAACGGCACACTTCTGAAGCTTTACGAGAAGTACCAAGTGTCAAATGGGGACGCTATAGTGCAAGGAATTAGCAAGTTTACCAAAGCCGCCGACGTCGAGCCAAGCTGCGAGTAGGGAGCGACTGCAGTGAAGGCTGTTGTGGAGTACTGGCCCGCCCTCGCGCAGGGCTTGTGGGTCACCGTGTGGGTCGCTTCGTGCATCATCCCAGGTGCCGCAGTGGGCGCGCTCATCCTCGGCGCGCTCAGGCTCTCCGAGACGCCAGCGATACGAGTGAGCGCGATGCTCGTCATCGAATTCGTTCGCGCCCCCTCGGCTCTGGTTCTCCTGTTCTGGGTCTTCTATGTGTTGCCGCTGCTACCTGGAATGCCGCGCCTCAGCCCCTTGACAGCGGCAATCCTCGTGCTGGTGCTCGATGGCGCGGCCTACGGTGCCGAGATCGTCCGTTCCGGCATCGAGGCTGTCCATCGAGGGCAGACTGACGCGTGTCATGCACTCGGACTGAGCAAATTTCAGAGCTTCATGAAGGTTGTCTTGCCACAGGCGCTCTCTCAGATTGTGCCGGCTTTCGGTAGTCTCGCGAGAAGCATGGTCAAGTGGACCGCGATCGTGAGCTTCATCGGTGTACAGGACGTGCTCTACGTTGCGAACTACATTCGCGGCCAAACATTCGAGACGGCCGCCGTTTTTTGCCTGCTTGCGATCATTTACTGGATCCTGACCATCCTTTGCGGGGGAGCGTTTCGTGCGCTCGAACAGCTTCTCCCGTTGAACCGTGCCTTGCGAGCCGCCCGCCTATCGGTTCAAGCCGAGGCAGCTGCCACTGTGAGAGTTGCCCAATGACCTGGGATTGGACCTTCGTCCTAACGATCCTGCCGACCCTCATGCTGGGCGTCTGGTACACAATCCTGATCACGCTTGCCGGGTCGACGATTGCGCTAATCGGAGGTCTGCTGCTTGCGATCCTGGAGAGCCTGAGTACCACGGTCGGTCGGGCATTCGTGCGCTTCTGGCTCGAGCTCTTTCGCGGTGTGCCGACACTGGTGCTGCTGTATTTTACATTCTATGTGCTACCCGAGGTCGGAATTACCATTCCGGCAATACCTATCGGCATCGTCGTACTCGGCGTTGTCTATGCCGCGTACGCCTCCGAGGTTTATCGAGGGAGCCTGATCACGATCCCCAGCGAACTGCGTGACGCGTGCGTTGCACTCAATCTGAGCTCGTTTGTTACATGGCAACGGGTGCTCGTTCCATTGATGGTGAGACGATCTATCCCGTCCCTGCTCAACTACGTGCTGGGCATGTTCAGGGAAACGGCGGTGCTCTTTGCAATCGGGATCCCCGTATTGATGGGCGAAGCTAATGATGTGGCCCTTCAACACTTCCGCTACATCGAGCCCTTCACCCTAGCAGGCGTCATCTATATCGGCATGAACTTGCCATTCCTCCACCTCGTCAAGAAATTCAAGGACAAGCATGCTTAGCACCGCGGAATCTAGCCGATCAGGACCCTTCGCCCCCGCGGCTGCCGATGCCTCAAGCGCGATGGAGCCACATGGATCCACTAAATCGCAACAGGCTACGTGGGCCATCGAATTCGAGAAGGTCTCGAAGTCCTTCGGCGCGCATCAAGTATTGGTCGATCTCGACATGCAAGTGCACCCTGGTGAGAAGGTCACGTTGATTGGCCCAAGCGGCTCGGGAAAGACGACCGTGCTGCGCCTGGCAATGACCCTTGCGAAGCCGACCACGGGCGATATCCGCCTTTTCGGCGAAAGCATCGTGCTTGACGCGGCAGGCAAACCGCTTTCAGGCTCACAAGAGGCCCGACTCCGCCGCAGGTGCGGCATGGTGTTCCAGCAATTCAATCTGTTTCCGCATCTGACGGTGCTACAGAACCTGATCCTTGCGCCCACAACCGTGCTGAAGCAGTCCAAAGAGCAAGCTGAAAAGAGCGCGCTCGAATACCTTCGGATGGTCGGCTTGGAAAGCAAAGTCCATGCTTATCCTGCCCAGCTTTCGGGAGGTCAGCAGCAGCGCATCGCGATCGCGCGCGCCCTGATCTTGAAACCTGAGATACTCTTGCTTGACGAGATCACCTCGGCGTTGGACCCCGAGCTTGCCGGAGAAGTTCTCGACGTGGTGCGACGTATCGCGCATGAGAGCAACGTGACGCTACTGATTGTCACTCACGAAATGCGCTTCGCTCGCGAAATTTCCGACCGCATCGCCGTCTTCGATGCCGGCCGCATCATCGAGCAGGGTTCGCCCGACAAGATTTTCACAAATCCTGAATCCGAGCGCACGCGAGCCTTTCTACAGTCCGTGCTGAATCACTAGGGCTCCAAGCAGGCCGATGCCGACCGTATCCGAGATCTCCTGGTGCGCGCTCAAGAAGGTAGCGAGCGCGGCTGCATTTCGTACAAGATGCGGCACAGGGAACGTCGACACCGGTTGTGCCAAGGACGTCGGGAAGCCGCATACAAGCCGGCACGAACCGATTGCGGAGTTGACAAGATGACGGAAGGTCAAAAGTTTGCCCACAGGCCTGAGGATCTGCTCTCCGAGGTCCGTGATCGGGTATTGGTGCTCACGATCAACAGGCAGGAAAGCTACAACTCCTGGACGCAGGCACTGCGCGATGAGCTGACGAGTCAGCTGCTCTCCGCGGATGCCAACCCAGATATAGACGCAGTTATCCTCACGGGCGCAGGAGAAAAGGCCTTCTGCTCCGGCCAGGACCTCGCCGAAATGGAGGAATTTCCCGACGGCGGCGAGATGAAGGCGCGACTTGAGCGCCTCATGGTATGCTATGACGCCGTGCGTCAGTTCAGCAAACCACTCGTTGCCGCACTTAACGGCGTGGCGGCCGGGTCAGGCTTCCAAGCCACGCAATTCTGCGACTACGTCGTTGCGCATCCGAAGGTGAGGGTTGGCCAGACGGAAGTCAAATCGGGGCTGCCAAGCGTCTTCGGCACTTGGCTGATGTGGGAACGAATCGGCAGCCGGGCCATCGAGCTCTCACTGCAGGGGCGTCTGATGGACGCCGATGAAGCAAAGCAACTCGGCTTTATCCATGAGATCGTGAAGCCGTCGAAGGTGCTCGAGGCTGCGTTGGATGCCGCTCGGCGTCTGGCGAGACAACCGCGCTTGGCGTACAAGCTCTCTAAGGCGGCAAGCCGCCAGTTTGATCAGGAGCGATATTGCAGTGCCATGAAAATGGCTATTGCCGCTTATCGCGAAGCGTTTAACACCGGCGATCCTCAAAAACAGATTACTCAGTTTTTCGATAGCCGAAATGGTGGAAAGGCCGGTGCAGATGCCAGCTGATCCCGGAAAGCCAACCGCGGTTTCGCCTCTATATCTGGACGTGTCGACCGTACGGGCCTGCCTGAGCGATGAAGAACTCTATGAAATCGTGAACCAGACGCTCCGCGAGTCCAACAGCGCTCGCGTGGTAAAAGGCCCGAAATCCGGTTTTGGAGTGGATATCGGTAGCGACCACCTCCACATGGGCAGCGTCTCAGGGTGCGTGCTCTCAAGTTCTGTAGCAGGCATCAAATGGTTCACTGTCTCGGACAAGAATCCCTCAAAGGACTTGCCACGAGTCCCGGCTACGATCTTGGTATGTGACGCGGAGACTGGCCTGCTTGAGGGTGTATTGGACGGCACACCGCTGACTTCTGAACGTACCGCCGCCATGGCGGTCGCAGCCGCCGCGGCGTGCTCGAGGCGCCCCCTGAAGCATGCGGCTGTGATCGGCGCCGGAGCCATCGGGCGCGCATTGATCAAATACTTGGCTCTAACGCAGCCAGTCGAACATATCGCCGTGGCCGCGCTGGAAGAATCCGAGGCACGGCACGCCTGTGATGCTACCGCCGCAATACTTCGGCGAAACGTGAGCTTTTGCGCGAGTTCGGATCCTCAGGTCGCGGTGCGTGATGCTGACGTCATCTTCACGGCCACTGGCGTTCCCGTCGAAACCGATCTCGTTTGCGCAGAGTGGCTCAAGGATGACGCGATCGTTTGCTCGCTTGGTTCACGTCGCGAGGTCGATCTCGACCTTATCGCTCAAGCGTGGATCATCGTCGACGACATTGAGGGCGTTAAGATGCGCCGTAGTGATTTTCGCGAGGGCGGGATCGGCTGGAACCGAATCGCTGGAGATGTGGCCAGTGTAATGTCCGGTCAACTTCATCCTCCCCCAGACGCGAAACGGATCCTTCTCAATCTGGCCGGACTTGGCATCCTTGATGTTGCCTTGGCTGGCCGCGCGATCGCCAATGCAAGACGCAAGGGCTTGGGCGTTCAGCTCGAGCCGGGCCGGGGATGACCTCAGAAAGCATCGACGCCCTTGTCGTGGGCGCCAGTGTGGTCGGCGTGACCGCGGCATTGGCGCTCCAACAGCGCGGATTCAAAGTCATGCTGTTGGACCAGTATCCGGTCGCGCAGAGCTGTAGCTTTGGCAACGCAGGCGTAATCGCCACAGGGGCATTTCCACTCAGCGCTCACTATCGCCTGACAGACATTCCGGCGATTTTCTTGAACCGGAGTTCACCCGCCGCCCTTGATTGGGCCTCAGTCGCGCGCCTCTTGCCGTGGGCGCTCCAGTACGCAACGGTGACTCGCAGGGACACAGTCTGGCACAACACTGCCGTGATTCATGGGCTCTGCCGAAGCGCGCTTCAGTCATACCAGCTGCTGCTCGGCGCCGAAATGCCGCCCATCAACAGATATGGGTATCTCGCTCTCCACCTTGACGTGTCGGAGCTTGACGCAGCAATCCGGCTCAACGCGATCCGTAACTCGCTGGGCTCGACTGCCAAAACGATTTCAGGGACAGATCTGGTTGAACTCGAGCCTGCAATTGCCGGGCTCGCGAGCGGCGCTACCTTCTTGGAGGGCGCAGGCCACGTCACAGATCCCGCGGCATTCGTAGCCACTCTCGCTAACGTGTTTGCCCAGCGCGGCGGCCGCTTGCGGTGCGATCGGGTCGAGAGGCTGGAAACAGAATCCGATGGACAAGTTTTTCTCAGAGGTGCTCGGGAGAATTACCTGTCCCCGCTCGTGGTACTCGCAACCGGAGCGCGCGCAAACCGACTTTTGGCGGACTGCCGTCATCAGATTCCGCTTGTTTCCGAAAGAGGGTACCATCTCGAGCTGGACGTCGATCGTGGCTTCATCAGTCGACCGACTGCGCTGCCACGTTTCGGCGTTGTCCTGACGCCAAGTCCACACGGAGCGCGCATCGCCGGCATCAGTCACTTTGGCTGCCCCGATTTCCAAGAGCAACCTAGGCTACTCTTATCGGCGCTGAATCGCTTGCGCAGGCTGCTCCCCATCCTCAGGCCCCGACCTGGGCTTGAGGTGTGCAGTGGGGAACGCCCCACCACACCTGACTCTTTACCAGTCGTCGAGCAGGTCCTCGGGCATCGCTCTGTTTTCGTGTCATCTGGTGACGGGCATTTGGGACTGACACTAGCTCCGGTTACAGCAGGCGTTGTTGCTGACATGGTGATCGGCATCTCGTCCAACTATTCGAGGGAGCTCGGTTCATGCCGTTTTTGGCGTTCGGAAGAGAGCTGGCAACGTCTGCGCAAAACATCAATGACAGGGGTAGGTGGGCCGAGTTGCGCGTTAGAGGGGTTGTTAAAAGACCTTGCTGTCGCGTGCAGCTCGCCTGCGCCTCACTGACCCGGCCCAGAATCAACCGAAAGAAACTCGGCGAGCTATATGAGCAATCCTCGCAAGCCCAAGGCCTCAAGCGCTGACGGCATCACCGCACCGCTCCGCCACATCACCTTCCGGCGCGTCTGGCTCGCGAGCGTACTATCGAACCTCGGGATGCTCATTCAAGGCGTCGGTGCCGCTTGGACAATGACCCAGATGACATCGTCGGCCGATAAGGTCGCACTGGTCCAGACCGCGCTCATGCTGCCAGTCATGTTGATCTCGATGCCGGCCGGCGCAATTGCCGACATGTACGACCGCCGTGTGGTGGCACTCGTCGCACTCTCGATCGCGCTCGCCGGCGCTAGCGCGCTGACGACGCTCGCCTGGTTCGACCTGATTGTTCCCAACCTCTTGCTGCTACTCTGCTTTGTTGTCGGGTGCGGCATGGCCCTGATGGGGCCTGCCTGGCAATCATCGGTGAACGAGCAGGTCCCATCCGAGACTCTTCCTGCGGCGGTCGCACTGAACGGGATCAGCTACAACATCGCGCGCAGCGTAGGCCCCGCCATCGGCGGGGTCATTGTCGCAACCGTCGGCGCAGTGGCCGCTTTCGCCCTAAATTCGGTGCTATTTCTGCCGCTGATTGTCGCGTTGTTCCTTTGGAGACGGGTCGCCACGCCCTCGCGCCTGCCTCCTGAAAAGCTCGGACGTGCGATGGTCTCCGGCGTGCGCTACATCGCCAACTCGCCATCTATTAAGGTCGTGCTGACCCGCTCCATGGTGACCGGCGGCATCGGTGGCGCAATCACTGCCCTAATGCCGCTGGTCGCTCGCGATCTCCTCCAAGGCGGCGCTCAGACCTATGGGATCATGCTTGGCGCCTTTGGTTTAGGCGCAGTGATCGGCGCAATCAGTACCACCGAGGTACGCAAGCGCATGAGTGGCGAGGCTGCGATACGCGCCTGCGCACTGTCGATGGGCGGGGCCACGGCTGCGGTCGCGCTGAGCCATGAACCGGTTTTGACCGCGGCCGCGCTCGTCCTGGCGGGCGCCTGCTGGATTATGGCAGGAACGCTGCTCAATATTGCCGTGCAGCTATCGGCGCCGCGATGGGTTGCGGGGCGCTCGCTCGCCGCATATCAGGCTGCAGGATCCGGTGGAATTGCCGTTTGTAGCTGGGGCTGGGGCCATTTGACCGACGCGGCCGGCGTTGAAACGGCGCTCCTTGTTTCGGCCGGCTTGATGGCAGCCTCGCCGCTTATCGGCTTGTGGTTGCGTATGCCGCGCATCAACGCCCGCAGCCAAGACGCCGAGATGTTGGCCGATCCTGAGGTGCGGCTGGCGTTGACGGGGCGCAGCGGCCCCTTGGTCGTTGAGATCGAATATCGCGTGGCCCAGGAGAACGCGCGGGCGTTCCACAATGTGATGCAGGAAGTGCAGCTGTCCCGCAAGCGCAACGGCGGCTATGGCTGGTCTATCGCGCGCGATATTGCCGACCCTGAATTGTGGGCTGAGCGCTATCACTGTCCGACTTGGCTCGAATACTTGCGCCACCGCAATCGCTCGACCCAGTCGGAGCGCGCGATGGAACAGCGGGCTATGGCCTTCCACATCGGTCCGAACCCGGTGCGCGTCCGCCGCATGCTCGAGCGGCCGTTCGGTTCGGTGCGGTGGAAAGACGATTCGCCTGACCGCGCGGCAAACGAAGTTCTCACGGTCACAAGCACGCCGGGAGGGACTACGTAACCGCCGCCAATTTGGGTGAGCGCGATAAAACGGTCCAGGGGCGGAGGCGAAGCCGAGAAGCCGGCAACGACTGTGGTTAGCGGCGGGAAGGACCGCATTATCTCGCTGTCCAGCGAGTCGGTAGCCGAGTCGCTCTTCATCGGACCTGGCGACGGCAGATCGCACAGCAGTTCGTCTCTGAGATGTCGAACTCTGTCTCCGCTTGGAGCGTTCAGCAGCCGGTGCACAGGTAATATAGATTCGTTTGCCGACAGGGACGTCCTTGATGGTAAATCTTTGTAGTTCTATAGTCATAAAATGGACATCAGGCACTTCCGTTATTTCGTGGCAGTTGCAGAAGCCCTCAGTTTCGGGAGGGCCGCTCGTCACCTGAACATGAGCCAACCGCCTCTCTCAAAGCGGATTGCCGATTTGGAAGTAGAGCTGGGCCTGAGGCTCTTTGACCGTACCAGCAAAAAGGTCAATTTGACTCCGGCAGGCGAGACCTTCCTTCCCAAGGCGCGCGATGCTGTACGAGCATTTGATGCCGCAGTACGTGTTGCGCGATCAATGTCACCGAGCCAGTCACGCCGGCTTCGGATTGCACTCCCTCCTGAAACGTCGCGAGGCGTGCTGTCGGACGTCATAAACCGCCTGCAGCAGGAGCAGATGCAAGTAAATATTGTTGAGGCATCTACAGCGGAGCAACAAACCCTGTTGACGGCTGGAGAGATCGATATAGGTGTTTTTCGGCATCCGTTTCCGAAGCGCGGGCTTCGTGTCTCGGCTCCGCTCGGGCAGCCGCTTGGCGTGGTTATGGCTGCAGACCATCCACTTGCAAAGGTCGAAAAACTGCATCTTTCCGACCTCAGTCCCTATCCGCTCGTGCAGTTTCAGCGTCATTTTTCCCCAGGCCTCTACGATGAGCTGCTCGCTCTTTGCCGGGCGGGAGGTTACGTTCCCCCGCGCGTTCTGCATAGCGCGAGGATGACGAAGACGTTTCTTAGGACAGAGTCCGGGGTGGTGCTTGCCGTAGAGCGGCTTGCGAAGCGGCGCGGCGAAGCCGGGTCGGAAGAGTTTGTCTGGCGACCTCTGGAAGGCTCGCCAATCCATTGGTGGACCTCGGTTGTTTGCAGATCGGATGAGTATGTTGGATTAACGCGCGTGGCTGTTGATTCACTATTTACCTCCTTGCAGCAGCACGAAAACTGGGTTCCGATGCCTCGTCCGGCCATAGCGCGACGGAGTGAGACCGAGCTCATAAGACACAAACCACGCCATGCAGCGCGTGGCGGACGGAAACGCGCAGTGCGCCGCGCCTGAAACGAACGGCTTCGCATCGAACAGGCCAGCCGCTGTCTCTGCTTTCGTCCTCCGCTTGAGAGCCCCCTTTCAGCCGAACTGACGGCACAGAGCTAAATGATATATCGATTTTCCATTTCTGATGAAGCCATGGCCCACAAGAGACTTCTCGCGCCAGCGGTAACGATTCGCACGGTGGATTAACTTGGGTCTTTCGGCTGGTGCGCCTGTTTCGACGCGTGGCGCTGTCGGAGTGATCCATTCCGAACTGGTCTTAACCTATCTAAAATTGGTATTGGAATCAGCTAGGCTCACGTCGTCCATGATTTCAATAGGCGCTTTTGATCAGTCGTACATCGACGTTCCGAGTGGCTGTCCTGAGATCAATAATGGCCGAGTACAAGGGAGTCGCGTTTCGATCCATCCCGTCCACACCTGAGAGATCTTCATCAAGGCACTCTCTTCAAGAAGAGGGGGGCGACAACTCTGACTGTCGAACTCTTCGACCTCCTTATCGAGGCCGTTGATAGGTCAGGTGCGCTGAAGCTGCTGGGTCGCGCAGGTGCACCACCCGTGATGTTCGCGCGTGTGCAGGGTGGCGCGCCCGGGTGCGAATTCAATATCAACAACTCCGTTGGCGCCGCTTAGAAACTCTACCTTCCGTTCGATCTGGCTTGCGGCGCAGATTTCCAGCCTTGGCACTCCGATCCAGACGGTCGCCATCGGTTGGTTAATGGCTACAATCTCGAATTCCGATCTGATGGTTGCGTTGGTTCAGGCGTCATCGACACTTCCGACTTTCATCTTGTTTATCTTAGCGGGAGCCATTGCCGGTAATTTCAATCGTCGCAGAGTTATGCTCGCCACTCAATGTCTCATGGCCTTGGCATATGCCATACTGACCACTATCATAGCGCTAGGCGATATGGATCCGTGGATCATCCTCGGCTTCAGCGTTTTGGTCGGATGCGGCGCCGCTCTCAACAATCCAGCCTGGCAGGCGTCGGTAGGCGACATTGTAGACAGACGACACCTTGCAGATGCCGTCACACTCCTTTCTGTCGGGTTCAACATTGTCCGCAGCGGCCCGGCGCTCGGTGGCGTCATCGTTACCTCATTCGGAGTTCTGACAACGTTCGCCCTAAACACGCTCAGCTATCTCGCGCCGCTGGGAGCTATTTGGTGCTGCGCATGGAAAGTGCGGTCTTCATCTCTCCCGCCCGAATCGATGGCCACGGCCATCCATGACAGGGTGCGCTTCACCGCAATGTCCTCGGAAATCAAGGCGTCCATCGCGCGTGGAACTCTCTTTGGCTGGGCCAGCACCTCTATACTCGCACTGCTTCCCCTCATAGTTCGAGATCAGTTGATGGGAGGGCCGATCACATACGGCACTCTGATGGCCGGCTTCGGAACGGGCGCCTTTTTTGCCGGCATCTCCAATGGCCTATTCAGACAAACACTATCGCAAGAGCGGCTCATAGAGCTCGCATGCATCGCCTGCGCCGTATGCTCGCTATCTCTGGCTCTCCACCCCCCGCTCATACTAGCGGCAGCCGCACTGGCCCTGGGAGGCGCAGGTTGGGTCGTCGCCTGGTCAGGACTTGGCGTCAGTGTGCAATTGGCGAGTCCACGATGGATCGTTGGTCGTACGCTGTCGATATATTGTGCCTTGACCTACGGCGGTATCGCCGCCGGCAGCTGGGTTTGGGGCACAGTGGCCCAAAAATGCTCCGTGTCTTGGGCGCTGGCAGGCTCCGCCGGCGGCCTACTGCTGGTCGCTGCCACAGGCTTCCTTTTGCCAGTTGGCGAGTGTCGAGAGTCAGACCTCGACCCTTTGGAGGAATTCGACGCGCCAGCACTCGCCCTCGATCTAAACACGAGATGCAGTCCTGTCGTCGTCAAGATTGAATATTTAATAGCGAAGAGAAACGTCCAGGCTTTCCTTGGCTTCATGCGCGAACGACGGCAGGTTCAGAGCCGGGTCGGCGCTCGCGTGGGACCCTCCTGCGCGACCTTCAAGAGCCCTCGCATTGGACGGAGACATTCAGCACGCCAACCTGGACGGATTATCTTCGCCTAAATCATCGCTTCACAACAACAAATAAGGAGCTTGAAGCACGTGTCCTCGAATTCCACGCTGGAACGAGTCCACCGCAAACGACACTCTTCATTGAGCGACCAACAGGGCCGACGCGCAGGCCCAATCAATTGACGCCCCTTACCTTCCATCCATAATTGTTCGTACATCATTGATGCGTCTCTGTCTTACACAACGCCATACGCGCCTCGCGCCGCTTGCCTTGTCGTGCGCGTTGGCGTTCAGCGTTGGCAAAGTCCACACGCTACTTTCGAAATCACCCAACCGTCAAATGTGGTAAGAAGTCGAGATGGTCATGTGGCGGACTGATTCCGATCTCGCGATCGAATTGGCGAAATATGTCGCCCGGAACCGCCACCAGCTTTCGCCTGCTCGAAACCAGCCCTCCTCCCGGCGCTGGGAGTCCTGAATTGAGAATTCTTTTGACGGGAACATCGGGCCAGGTTGGTCGCGCACTTCGGTCACCGCTTGCAAAGCTGGGAACTGTGCTGGCGCCAACGCGGCGTGAATTGGACCTTGCGCTGCCTCAGGAGATTGAGGGTCGGCTCGATCAGCTGAACCCAGAGCTGATCGTCAATCCCGCTGCTTATACCGCCGTGGATCGGGCTGAGGACGAGAGCGAGCTCGCTTATCGTGTGAACGCAGTAGCCCCCGGTCAGATGGCTCGGTGGGCGGCGCGCCGAGGCGTTCCGCTGATTCATTTTTCGACCGACTACGTATTTGATGGATCTGGACATCTCCCGTGGCGCGAGAACGATGTCACCGCGCCCGTTTCGACCTACGGAGCCTCGAAACTGGCCGGCGAGGACGCAGTGCGCGCGACCGGAGGGCCGCATCTGATCGTTCGGATCTCGTGGGTCTATTCAAACCATGGGCGCAATTTCATGCTGACGATCGCCAGGCTAGCCCGGGAGCGTGAGGAATTGCGTGTCGTTGCTGATCAGTTTGGGGCTCCGACCTCAGCGCATGTGATCGCAGCTGCGGTAGCAAGACTTTTGGGACCCGGCGGCCATTCGATACGCAGCCTCCCGCCCGAAGGTGATGTCATCCATGTCGCATGTTCAGGCGAAACCAGCTGGCACGGGTTTGCCTCCGCGATCCTCGCTGGACTAAAAAAACGCGCGATCTACATGAAGGCGGAGCGGGTTGTATCGCTCAAGACCGAAGGATACCCCACCAAGGCTCGACGGCCGCACAATTCGCGATTTGATCTGAGCAAACTGAGCGACAGTTTTGGAATATCGATGCCGAGCTGGCAGGACACGCTTGAGGTCGAACTCGATGCTCTCGCTGAGTCTTTCCGGAGCTCTGATCCCGGATCACAATAGCAGGCTGCTTAGCGCCGCAAACAAGCGTAACGTTGTTTTACAAGCGGCGAGGGGTATGCTGACGGCGACACGCGCCGTCGTGTAGCAGCGGAACGCGTGTCCTCGCGGAGCGTGATAATGATCTTTGCGGTCCAGGTGTGGCTCGCGCTCCGCCGGCTCACTAGGCCGTGGATATCAAACTGCCGAGCCAATCCTGCAGCGAGGCGCGAGCGATCGATCGACGCATTGAATGCGCAACTCACGATGTCTCTATTGCATTTCCTGCTTCGTAAGGCCGTATGTCCGCCTCTTCCGGTGAGGTGGCTCGCCCTACACTGCGTGTCCGAGGGTTACTCGGGCGTACCGAGCCGATCCTCATCACAGGAGGACGAGCCGTGGCAGATTATAGGGAAGCATTTGTCGGAATCGACGTCGCGAAGCTGAAAAACGCCATCGCGATCGCGGAAACAGGCCGGGAAGGAGAGGTTCGTTTCTTCGGTGAGGTCGACGCGTCGGCGACCGGCATGCGCCGGGTCGTTGAACGGATCGCCAGCCGGTTTGGGGGTGTGCATTTCTGTTATGAGGCCGGTCCGACGGGCTATGGCCTTTATCGCCTCATCCGGTCGCTGGGCCATGAATGCACCGTGGTTGCGCCGTCGCTGATCCCCAGGAAGCCGGGCGATCGCGTGAAGACGAACCGCCGGGACGCTGTTTCTCTTCCCCGGCTGCTGCGCGCCGGCGAGCTGATGGCGGTGTGGGTTCCCGATGAAAGCCACGAAGCGATGCGCGATCTCGTTCGCGCCCGAGCGGCGGCGTTGAGGCGCTGCGGGGCCACCGCCAACAGGTGAGCGCCTTCATGCTCAAGCACGGCCGCACCTATCTCCGCAAGAAGGGATGGACGATGCGCTATCTGCGTTGGCTTCAGGAACAGCAGTTCGATCATCCCGCGCATCAGATCGCGCTCCAAGAAATGGTCGAAGCAGTTCGCATCGCCAAGGAGCGGGTCGAACGTCTGGAGCGCACGAAGAGTTCGTCTCGGCCTGGTCCTTAGCCGCTCGTGCGGGCGCTTCAAACGTAAGCGTAGCTCTGAGGCCCATTTGATTGGCGCTTGACGTCTATTTTGAGCGCGTGGTGCGCCGGTGCGTGGCCCTTTCTCAAGCCCCGACCATGTGGCGGTAGCGCATTTTTCAATCAGGTGAACTTCCAAGTCACAGTCCTGAAGATCCTCGTGAGCTATCCGGATGGGTTCGCGGCACTGTCGGACCTCAAACGCGACATGGTTATCTTAGCGACGAGCGGTCGGGACTGGTCCGAGCGCACAAAAAGGCTGGCCAGCCGTATGCCGTATCTTGATATTTTTTCGGATGGTCTCATTGAGCGTATCCATGGCGGTTGGCGCATCACTGAGAAGGGGCGCGCGGTACTAGAAGTCATGGAAGCACAGCCGATCGGATGGTAGAGAGAGAGTTGGGCGTCTCCGAGCGACTTAAAGCCAATTCCCCCGCGATCAGTTGTCCAGGCCGGCCGCATAGAGCAATCGAGATTAGCGGAAGAGCAAAGCTGTCGTCGGCGCTGCCATCAACCAGGAACTCGAACGTGCCGAGATTGTAAGAGGCGGTCGCGGCGAGCTGCTGGCGGTAGCTGGGCATGGGGACCTCACGACATTGGTGTCTTGCCGATTGTTATAGTGAGATGGTCCCGCGTCGTCATCGCGAGCCAGTGCGCGCCGGTCGGCTCTCGTCCGACGCTCCCGGTGCTGCTGCATGGCGAGACCGGCGTCGGCAAGGAAGTGTTCGCGCGCGCCATCCAATGCCCTGTGTCTCCCCTGTGCACTGTGCGCGCACCAGAACGTGTCGGGCGCTATCTGCCGTCCTATCCCGAGGCCAGCAGCAAGCTCGGAAAGTCAGTAGACGAACACGCGACAGTAGGTTTTAGGCCAGAGATTTGGTTCCCAATGTTCGCTGCAAGGCGTGGCTAAACCTACCTATCCGTCCCGACACGATTACGATGGCACGTCATGCTCATGCGCGGAGGCGCTTGAGTCGCTTCGAGACGCAGTCGATTCTGAGGAATGGGCATATCCGTATAAAGTTTCCGAACATACGCTATCGCGTATAAGGAGATCCTGAAGATACGTAGAGCGGGCCGATCAACAAACTTCGTTTCGAGAGGAATGCCCCCGACGCGCAAGATCCAGCGAGCCGTTTGCACGCTACGTCTCGACCTGTCGCTCACTCAAGGCGGCTGGTCGTTGAACTCGGCGAGAGCCGGGACCTCGATCCCGGTTGTTTCCGTCTAATTGAAATCCTGCATTGTTGAGCATCCTGTGCTCAACATAGCCGGGCCTGCAATCCCGAGCGCGCTTGTACTCTTGGTAGACGTCAGTCCGGTTTTCGTGCCGTCACTCCAATGTGCGCGAGAGCCTGAGCGCACGATCGATCTGATGATCATGTGGATCGTGCTCGCATTGGCTCGATCCCGGAGCTTGGAAGTCGGGACTCCCTCGCGGCTCCATCCATTCGATGTAACGGGAATGTGTCGAGGTCTCAATTCGACGACAGTGCATACGTCGCCCCGGCGAGAGAACGTGTCCTGGCAAGCGCCGCAGGACAGTGAGAGCGCTGTTGAGAAAACGTATTGGCAGACCTCGGATTTTGCCATGAGATCAGTTATCGCCTCAATGCCGAAAAGCTCGGAATTCCCCTCGATGGAGTATCTGTTCGGTTCATCGAGGAGAACGCGATAGGCGGCTTGCTAAACCGGCGCCAGGACGAGCGATCCACGTTGAGGTGATCCTGGACAGCCCGGCCTCCGACGCTGAGCTCGCATCGCTCAAAAATATCATCGATCGTCATTGTCCGGCCTTGAATATGCTTCGCAGTCTCACACCCGTGCAGTCTTCAATTCGCTCATCCTCATGGGGCCTTGCCGCAGAGTAAGCAATGGGGTTACATCTCACAGATGCTGTTTGAGCGGATCTATGGAAGCGCGCCAGATCACTAGGAGCTACCGGTAGAAGTCGATGGGCTCACTTGTGAGCAACCGATGTCGATGGCGACTCGGTTGACCAACGCCGACGCAGATCGGAAGAGATTGAAGTCGGCAAGGGCGCGCGCAGCCGGCGAACGCGGCAAGAGCAACGGATCCGAGCGACGATGTTGATAGACTCTTGTCGCGCTGGAGTAGGTCCGCCTGCGAGCATCCGATCGCGACCGGATAATCTTTGCTCGAGCCAAAGTTGTTTGGATACGTTGACCGGTGGGATGGGTGACGTCCGGCGCAGAACGAAACCAGGTGGTTCTGACGACCTGGGACCAGCATAATTACAAGAGCCACGCACGGAGGATTAGAAGGCCGCGCATTTATACGAGACTAATCAAAGTTGCTGTATCGAGATTGTGAAACCGCTCACCACATCGCGCGGCATTTTACCGAAGGTGAGATAGCTTGCTGCATCCTTCATTCCTGCCGCGAAACGCGAACCGCACCTTATCCGCGCCGAAAAATGCTCCCCCTGCCGAGACCGGCAGGAATAGTGCGGCAAATTCGAATAATGCCGGGCGTGCTGGCCGCCAAAGCGCCGCTAGCCAGCAGCTGCTGCTCTCAATGTTTTAGCGCGGTTCGTTGAAGCTCAGCGATTCAAGCTAGCGCGAGTTTTCATGCAAGTTCCCATTGCGTCTTGCCGGATAAAGGATGCCTACTTTGCGCATTTGGGAGACCACTCGCGACACGTTCTCGAGAGTTAAGCCATATCACTGCGCATTCCAGGGATGGTGATCAGGTGTTGCAGGCGATGGTGATCACGGGTTCCAGTGATCGTGATCAGGTGCGGAGCAAATACGGCTGACGGATTTAAGTGTGCTGGAAATGGTCTCCTGGTCAAGACTGGCCGATTGGTGTCGCGCGCCATGGAAAACTGCCCCCTCATATTGCCTCGATGACAATGTTACCGAAACGCACCCTAGTGTCTCCCGAATCAGCTGCCGCGAGTCCGAGCAAGCCGCTCGCGAAGCGCGCCCTCCAGAGCGCCGTAGCGAGCGAGCGGCTTGCGGTGATTCGGCGAAAGAACCTGTCGGGATTAGAGACTAAGACACGAAGGTTGAAACGATGGTGTGATTTCTGTGCCGCTGATGAGTTGTCGAGCGGCCTTTGATCGCCAATTCTTCACCAATCGCTGCACCGTACGCCGCTGATGGCCGCTGAACCGACCGGGCGCATGCGCTTCGAGCCGGGAGAGAAGATAGATCGCGGACAAGTGCGGAGCCGCGACGACGAGGCGCGCCTCGATTAACTGCAAGGAGTTCCGGCGGATCCAAGACGTGACCCGGGCCGTTCGACACGAGCCATATCGTGGATGTCCCGTTCGGGACGCTGGAAGACGAAATCCATCTTCACAGAAAACCATTGCATTGTCCTTCCGCCGATTTTGGTGGTGTCGAGTACTGTGAGACCCCTAGACAGAAAATGCGCCGATGTCGCTGTTCAGATCCTCGAGTTTTCGAGTACGCGGGCCAGAGTGCGAGTGGAGCTTCGCATGCAAGTCATTCAGTCTCGACAGCCCCTGCTCAATTGCAGCTGTCGGAAGATAGCTAAAGCACAGGCGTACATGATGGCCGCTTCCTGGACCATAGCTACGGCCATGTATAAGGTGCACGTCGTGCTCGCGGCGCGCAGCCTCAATGAAGGTCTGAATATCAGTGTTGGCGGCCAGCCGTACCCAAAACGAAAAACCGCCCGATGGTACAACGTATCCTGGCTCGCAAATGCAGCTACGTCGCAACAGCGTGTGCATGGTGTCTCGCTTGGCGCGATAATGCTGCCGTAGCCGAGAAATGTGCGCATCAAGAGCGCCAGACTGCAACAATCCTAAGACGATGTTGCTGATAATGGGGCTTACGCCGCCATCACATTTGAGCCGTGCAAGCCTGGCGATGATATCAGACTCTGCAAGCACGCAGCCTACTCGTAATCCGGGCGCGGCAATGTTGGACATGCTATGGATGTTAATCACGTTGCCGCCTGGTGCCAACCAGTCAACTGCACCGTTATAGGATAACTCTGCATAGACGAGGTCCTGGATCAACGGTAGGCCGTGGTGGGCTAGGAGCGCTGCCACCTCGGCCATATGGGTGCGCGACAATTCGCGTCCAGTTGGGTTATGAAATGCTGGTGATGTATAGAAGAGCTTCACGCGAGAGCTGGTCTGCAATACCTCTTTGAGCTCATTAAGATCTACGCCTTCTGCACTCATGCCTAGCTGGAGGACGGTTGCACCCAATACAGAAAACGTGCGTAGCGCGCCCAAGTAGGACGGATCCTCTGTGAGGATGACATCACCGGGATTAATCCAAGCTTCGATAAGTAGCTGTATGGCCTCTGAAGCGCCCCCCGTGACGATGACTTGGTCATGCCGCACGTTGTACCGTAGTGCGAGCTTGGTGACGAGCTCCGGCAGACCCATCGCGTCCGTATACTGCATGAGGTCCGCGGCGGCGACGCCGGTATTCTGGTTAAACGCATCTGGCCAGGCGAGTTCTACAAACGTGGCTGGATCGGGAGCTCCGTAGCTGAAATTGATTACGTGCTTTATGCCCGAGTAGTTGAACGGCGCAAAATGCTGCGCGATAGAGCTACGGTAGGAGGCGTGCGATCTCATGGTCGTCTCGCTAGATGTATCTGTCTAACTGTTTCCGGTCCAGATGCGCTTCCTGGAGGTCGCGATGAGGTTTGCAGACGCTGCCTTAGAGACGTATGGTAGGTTTAGCCTACCGCCATATAGTTGTTCTCCGCCGGATGTGGCCGATCAGAATAATTTGATGAGCGAACCCGAAAATCAAGCGTCATGCCTCGGTGGTCGACAAGCTCGTGAGACAGTGGTGATCGTTCAGCGTTGTTAACTCATAGCCTTCACCGAGCGTACTGCAATTGCAATGCCAAGGCTCGCGCTTGTGGGAGCTCAAGCGTCGTGACAAAAGGCGATCGTCCGGCCGCGTCTGAAGTCGAGACTGGCGTAGGAGTTTTAATGAACGCCTCCGCGGCAGACGTGAATTCTTTAGGAGCAAACGAGATCTGAAGAGATCTCGGTAATTTCGATCGCTGATTAATGATTGTCGCCGGCGGGGCCCCAAGGTATCCTGGGCTAGCACGCGACACAGCCTGGTATGAGCGGATCGGCAGACTGGAATGATGGCAAATGCCTTGCATGAGGCGGGAAGGTGATTCCTATCGTCGCGTCGAGGTGATCACTGGGAGCGTCGCCTGCGACAATGGACGCGCGAATAGAAGGGCCGGATCGTGGTGGAGAGCGTTGAGTAGGGTGTGGGCGTCTCCGAGATAGCGGGTTCATTCCTATCTCAACGGCTATGCGGCCGCGATCGTAGCCGGACCGCCGATTCGCGCGGCTGTGGCGTAGTCTTGGTCACCGTCGCACATTACGGGAAAGCCCGCCGCTGCTGGATGAATGTTCGGCGGTGTGGAGTAGACGGTGATCAACCGTGCTCAAGGCTGGCGCGTTGTGCCACCACTTCCGGCGGCCGGTCGGCCAACGTGATTAGAGGCGTCTAGTTTCAGGTGGTCCAAACGTGGGTCTCGTCCCAAAACCGCAGAGATTCTAACCGGCGCCGGATCCGTATTACGATGCGGCATTTAGCTGGTAGCCCTTGCGCATTTTTGGCCCCTGGAGTCCATATCCGGGCAGGGGGCAGGGGGCAGGGGGCAGAGCATAGGCGTTAAGTTTATTCTTGAGTGTTGGAATCACACGTGATTCCAAGGCGGGATGGCAGACGAATCGCTTCTGAACGAGGACTGGACGAGAGTGGTTGCGCAGCTCGGCGGGGCTGCGCAGCTTGAAATAAGTGCGCGCCAGACGAAGGCTTTCGTGCGGCGGCGCCAAATTCCAGATGCGGTGTCGTTACTTCGGCTGATGCTGGCCTATTGTCTGGGTGAAAGAGGGTTGAGATCGACAGCCGCGTGGGCCGCCGCTGTTGGCCTTGCCGACCTCAGCAGCGTGGCGTTGTTCTATCGCCTGCGTCAATGTGGCGATTGGTTTGCAGTGCTGGTGGAGGGCTTGCTCGCTGCGGCAGCCCCGAAAGCGAGCCGAGGCCGCCTGATCCGCATTATCGATGCGACGACAGTGCCTCAGGCAGGACCGGCTGCGCGCAGGAACAGTGAGCTTTGGCGCGTTCATAGTGCATTCGATCTGCCATATGAGCGCTTTGGTCACTTCGAGCTGACAGATCAGCAAGAGGGCGAAACGTTTGACCGGATACCGGTGGTCAAGAACGAGATCCGCATTGCTGACCGCGCTTATCTGCAACCTGACCGCATCGCCGCTGTCCGCGACGCCGGGGCAGACGTTTTGATCCGAGCGGGCTGGAAGAACGCACGTTGGCTTGATGCCAAAGGCCTTCCGTTCGATCTGATGGCCCAATTGCGTGCGGCGAAGGCGCACGGACTGATCGATCGGAGGATTTGGATCAAACGCAAGGACGGTGCGCCTCTGGCTATGCGCCTGGTCGCAGTCAAGAAGCCCGCCGGTGCAGTCGCGGCTTCGCGTCGTAAAGCCCGGCGCGACGCACAAGACGAAAACCGCGTCATCTCCAAAGAAACTCTGGAAGCCGCGGATTGGGTCATTCTGGTCACGTCGCTCGCACGGGACGAGTTCTCCACCAAGGATGTACTCACGCTCTATCGACTGCGATGGCGCATCGAACTTGGCTTCAAGCGACTGAAGAGTCTGATTGGTCTCAAGACGCCACCTGGAACCGATCCGCGCTCCGCCAAGCCCTACTTGCTGGCACACCTCTTGATCATCCTGCTGCTCGAGCCGCTTGCCCGCGACTTCGAGGACTCTCCCCGCTGGATGCAGGCCGCCTGACGGCACCTGGCGCTTGGCGTGTTTTGCAACAACTCGTTGCATCCTTGCTACAAGCGATCATTCCACAACCAACCATCCGTTGCTTCCGCCGCAGAAAGCGAGCGCTTGGGCGGCACCTGCGCGAGCCTCCTCGAAAACGTCCGTATCAATCGATGCTCGCGCTACCTTAACGCCTATGGGGGGCAGGGGGCAGCCATTTTGAGCAGATTGACGTCGATAGTGTACGACCTGCGGTACAAGACGATCACGTGGCGGATGATTCTCGGTTCGGAATATCTCCGATTGATTTGTCCAGATCATGAGAGAAATACACAGGCCTGACGGGCACCGAAAGCGGCGGGTCGCTGTTAGTGTTGATCTTCCCAACAAATTAGAGAGTGACTGTTCGGGCTTATTTCGTGCTGCGCACGTGTTCGACGCACGCAGCTAGATCGGCCAAGTAGTCATCGAGCGCACGGGCGATCACAGGATTGAGCGCAACGTGAACCGCCCTGGGCGTGATCGACTTGCCGACGTACCACTCATTCTCACCCATGCGATCTGCGACCGCATAGATATCGACGTTCGGATCCATCGACTCGTACAATACTATGCAGAGATCGCTGGGGCGGATCACCCGAAGCCCATTGATCTGTTCTACCCCTGCGATAAGCCGCTCCCTGGTTCCCATGATCACACGTGCGATCTCGCGATAGCCGGCGTGGCCAAGTGTATTCATGACTGCCCATGCTGACGCAATCGAGCCAGCCGCTCGACTACCCTGGAAGGTATTAGTTACATAAGTACCGCGCTGCCAATTGCTGAACTCGAAGCACTGGTACTTCAGATGTTCGCGATCCGATAAAATCAACAAGGACGCGCCCTTTGCGGCGAATCCGTACTTGTGGATATCTGCGGATAAGCTGCAGGTACCGGGAACCGACAAGTCGAATGCTGGGATAGGATAGCCGAGTTCTCGCGCAAAGGGCGCCAGAAATCCTCCTAGACAAGCATCGACGTGAAGCCAGAGGCCACGCTTGTTGGCGAGTTCGCCAATCTCCTCAATGGGATCGAAAACGCCATGTGGATATCCAGGTGCGGAGGCATAAATCATACACGTACGATCGTCGATCGCGGCTTCGAGCAAGCTGATGTCCGCTCGGAAGTCGGATCGCAGAGGAACGCGCACGACTTCCATCCCAAGGTAGTGGGCAGCCTTGTCGGCAGCAGCGTGACCGGAATTGGGCATAACGATCTTGGGACGGTCGATTCCTTTCTCCTTACGTGCCCAGTCTCTGGCAGTCTTAATTGCGAGAAAGATGCTTTCAGTCCCGCCGCTGGTGAATGTTCCTCCAGCGCGGTGACCTCCGCCAAAGAGTCCGATACCCATCTCGATGACTTCCGTCTCGAGCTTTACGACGCTCGGAAACGCCGTACGGCCGAGTGCATTCTCGGTGAAGAACTCCATGTAAGCCTCTTGTGAGATCCGCAAGAGTTCATCAGTGTAGTGATAAATATAAACTGGAAGCCGTCCTGCCCTCCACGCATAGTCCTCTTGCTTCATCTTGCGCAAGCGATCTCTGAGTTCGCTCCAGTTCGTCCCAATTTGGGGCAGCGTGGCCATTACTTCATACCCATGTTTGGAATTCAGGGAATGTGCGGTAAGTCAAATGAGTACCGCGACGAGGGCGGATGAACTTGCCGAAGGGAATCTGGCAGTCTTGACCGTTAGCGACTAGAATGACGACGCTGCTCCGGCAATGCCCGCAGCAAAGCGGGGTCTCGCTGTCGCAGCTATGGGATTGATGTTGATGGGTTGAGTAAGTCTCATCTAAATTCCTGAGCTGGCGAGCACGTCGGCCATCTTCATGGCGATTCGTCACAACACTCCAGCAATTGCTGTGCCATCAAAACAAGCGAGCTTTGCTCGAAGAAAAACCAAAATACGTGCTTCGAAGGTCGCGAAGGCAGAACAGCAGCGCGCCTTCAGCGTGTTGTTGCGGACATTGACGTCTACAGCCTGACACGGCTGAACACGGAGCTCGAAGTATTGGAGAATGGTAGCAGTCGCTCAGTCCAACTCGAACATCCACTCCCAATGGTGATACGCAATGGTAAGCCGTTGGCGATTCACAGCCCCGTCTCGCCAGCGGTCCTGGCTGTTCAGCACCTCGACCTTAGATCTGCACTAACTGATCTTCCGGAAGTGACGCAAAGCGAGCTCAAGCGGCGGCCAGCCCTGCCCGACAATGGCTGCGAACTCAGCAAAGTGGGCTCGGATGGCGCAAAGACGTCATGGTCGTCCGGCAGACCAGTAGGCCTCTTGCGCGAAGAAGCGGCAAGAAGCCTTGGTTCTCGACGCTCTCGATTGTAATGAACCGTATACTGGGCTGCTGACCGCTTCGCAAATCGCAGCCGCGTCAGCGGCGTCATTCCTGGTCCCTCTTCGCATGAAGTCTGACACGGGCCGACGGAATTCATCTTACATTGTCTCCAAACTGCCAAATCTCTCTGCGCCCAGTGGTGAGCGGTGGCGCGGGCGTCTATGCCGACCAGGCAAGGTGTGAGAAGAACGAAATGATCTCGCCTTGCCGTAGGCGATTAATCACTCGACCTTGTCTATCAAACTGGATGGATGTGAAATGCGCGCTTGGAAATATCCAACCCAAATTGTCGAGACTTCATACCGAACGCTCCTGTTGGTGGTTCCGTTCATCACCAATATATCGCCGGCTCCGAGGGAGCGCGGCCGACTTTACCATCAACGGTCGGCTGCGGAATTGTTGAACGAGACGATGTTCACATCGCTGGGCCAGGCCCGCAGCTCCCTCAAATGTTGGCGGGCCGATTACAACGCTGCACAGCCACACTCGCAAGCTGGATAGAAGACGCCGCCCGAGTTTGCCTTCACCTCATCCGCGTCCGAAACTGGCGGGGTGCTATGCTGAGGGCTTCGCCCATCTCCTGCCGCTACAGCTACCGAACCAGCTCAGGGCTGGATAAGACTTTGGGGCAGGATATTTTAGGTTGCGCAGCAGATTCGGATAAGTCCTATGGCCCGGTGCAGGCCTGGTCGTCCACGGGTCGATCCGAGCGCGGCAATCCTATCTGACGCATCACCCGCTTCATGCGCTTGCGATTGACATTCTCGCCGCCGGTCTGCGGCATTTCCGCCGGACGTCTCAGTATCCCGATGACTACTTGGGCCGGCGAAATCCTATTGTCACCTCGCTTGCCGGGACATACTTGCTCTTGCTGCCTCTTCCGGCACAACTTCGCCGGCAAAGAACCGTCGAGGGTTGTCTTCCAAGATTGAGACGATGTCTGTTTGGCTGACGCCGCGGGCGCGCAGCATAGGGATGAAGTCGGTGAAGATGTACGTATGCGACTGCCAAAGCCCCCGTGACTTCAGGTATTCGATCTTAGCCATCTCCTCGGGGGTCGGTTGGCGCGCCGTCGGCTTGCCGAGATAGCCGCATAGACGGTCCATGCTCATTATGATCTGCGCACAAAAGCCGTCGCGCACGAGCTGCGCCACATTGTTGGCGCGAACGTCGTCCCGCTGGACATTCTCCATCCCGATTTGATCGAAGCCGATGTACGAGCCGCCTTCGACTATGCGACGATGATAGGCGACATCTGGATTGGTGCAACAATGGCCGATCAAACAGCGATGTGCGGGGACGCCGCCAATTTCAAACAATTGCTGCTGTTCCGGCCCGGCGCAGCCTTCTGTGGTGTGGGTAATAATCGGCATGCCCGTCGCCTTATGTGCGATGCAGGCAGCAGCGAGGAACTTCTTCTCCTCCTCGGTGGCCACGGGCGCGCCCGTGGAGACCTTGAAGGCGCCGGCCTTTACGCCAGTGTGCCCAATTCCATGGGTGATCTCGCGGATGTAGAGATCGGCGATTTCATCGACGGTGCGGCGGCGCCAGTAGATCGGCAGTCCCATCTTCTCGTAGTAAAATCCGGTCGTACAGATGATCTGCATGCCCGACTTTTCTGAAATCTCCTTGATCATCGTGGCGTCGCGGCCAAGTTCGATAGGACACGGGTCGACAAAGGTGCGCACACCGCATTCTGCGCGAAGTGTCACCAGCCGCCGAACAGCCTCTTCGATCAGTTCCGCTCGGTCGAATCTTGCCAGTGGATCGAACCATGAGCCCGGAAAGGCGATGAACAGATGCTCGTGCATTAGTGTGCGTCCGAGGCTTTCGACTGGGATCGGCCCTGTTACTGTCTGCACCATCATGCGCTGCTTCTCCTCAGGCTTTTGTACATCGTCTGCAATGTGGAGGGAACCGCACCAGGTAAGGAGTGGTCACGGCGAGGAGTCGCCATAACATCGTGCCCAAAAGACAAGCTTCAAAGTTACCGAGCGTTGGCACGAAGGCACGACACCAAGTAGTTCTTCAACAATTGGTAAAGGTTCGTTCACCGGAGTACTTCGTTGAGTCTGGATCCTACTATACGGCCGTCTCGACAAGCGCGAGCACAACAAAAGCAGATTCGTTCCGAACAACTCCGTGAGGGTCAAGTCGAGGCGTCATAGGGCAACTGCGCCACACTTTGTTCAGTTACGTAAGCCAGACATTCGATAGGGCTGCCAACTACCCGTTTTTGTTGTTGCAATATTTCCGGAGCGTATATGCGGAGTTGGCTGCAGTGCGACTCATTTTTCGAATCTCGGAACCTGAGCAGGTCCGAGGCGTCTTTCTGTATCTTGATGAGATTAATAGAGTGCTCGAATCCACAAGCCAGCCAGAAGCGAGCTTGATCTCCTCCCATGGGCTTAGTCCAGTTTGAAGTTCGTTCTGGCCCACGACAAGGACCAGAGCATGAACCGCAGCCGCTTTTCGGAAGAGCATATCATCAGAATTTGAATGAGCATGAGACCGGCCTGTCGGTCGCCGATCTGTCGCAAGCGTGGCGTCAGCGACGCCAGCATGTACAAATGGAAGGAGGTTCGACGGAATGGAAGTGTCGGAGGCCAAGCGGCAAGACGCTGGACGACGTGAACACGCGGCTGAATTGGTGTTGGCGGACGCCATGCTGAACAACGCGGCCTTGAATGACGTGTTGGCAAAGAAATGATGACGCCGGCAGCAAGCGGAAAGCTGTCGCCCATCTCCGAGGCGCCTTCGGGATGAGCGACTGCCGCATGACCATGTGATATCGAACGACCCGGGCGGACGAAGCCGGCCTTCGCCAGCGCATAAGGGCGATCGCGCAGGAGCGCCGTCGTTTCGGCTATCGGCGCCTGCACGTGCTGCTCAAGCGGGAGGGCTATGTGATGAACCACAAGAAGCTTTTACGGCTCTACCGGGAAGAGAGGCTTGCGGTGCGCCGCCGTGGCGGCCGCGAGCGGGCGATCGGGACCCGATCGCCCATGACGGTGGCGATGACGCCGAACGACCGCTGGTCGTGGACTTCGTGTCGGATCAGCTCATCGATGGCCGCCGCTTCCGTATCCTCACCGTCGTCGATGATTGCACCCGCGAGTGCCTAGCGCTGGTAGCCGAGACCTGGCTCTCTGGCACCCGCGTGGCGCGGGAGCTGGACCGAGGTGATGGAACGCGGCAGGCCGAAGATGGTGGTCGGCGAGAACGGCAGCGAGCTCGCCAGCAACGCCATCCTGACATGGGCCGATCAGAGCGGCGTAGCCTGCACCACATCGCGCCGGACAAGCCCATGCAGAATGCCTTCTTCCATAGCTTCAACGGCCGGCTGCGGGATGAACTGTTGAACGAGACGCTGTTCACGTCGCTGGCCCAGGCCCGCATCGCACTCGGATGCTGGCGTGCCGATTAAAACGATGCATGACCACACTCGCGGCTCGGATGGAAGACGCCGTCCGAGTTCGCCTCGATCTGCCATCGGTGCTGGGATCTGCGCTGCGCAATGCCGAGGGCTCCGCGCCGGCTCCCGTCGCTACCACCGCACAACCGAGCAAATCCAACAGCCGGGGCGAACACAGGACTGGATAAAACTTGATGTGGTGGAACGGCCCGCTCCAACAGCATCAAAGTGCTAGAACGTGGTCGTTGTTCGAACGCCACAAAGGAGGGACCGTTCCGTGAAACAGGTTAGCACCATCGGGTTAGATTTGGCCAAGCACGTTTTCCAGGTTCACGGCGCGGATGCGGAGGGCTCGCCCATGTTCAACAGGAAATTGCGGCGCAGCGAGGTTCTGCGCTTCTTCGAGAAACTGCCACCATGCCTGGTGGGGATGGAAGCCTGCGGTAGCGCCCACTATTGGGCGCGCGAGATCGCAGCTCTCGGTCATGAGGTGCGGCTCATTCCGCCGGCTTATGTCAAACCCTTCGTAAAGCGAGGCAAAACGGATGCGGCGGACGCAGAGGCCATCAGCGAAGCGGTGACCCGCAAGACCATGCGCTTCGTCCCGATCAAGACGGCCGAGCAACAGGCTGCCGCGATGGTGCTGAAGACCCGCGCCCTTCTAGGGTCCGGACTCAATTGATCCACCAAGTAACGGCGGCGACCAAGAGGATGGCCGAGAGGAAGTTGTCGGCTCGCTTGTCGTAGCGGGTCGCAATCCGCCTGAAGTCCTTGAGGCGGCAAAACATGCGTTCGATGAGATTGCGTCCTTTGTAGGCCTTCACGTCGTACCGGTGCGGATGCTTGCGAGTTGGATTGGGCGGAATTACTGCCTTTGTTCCGCGCTCGGCCAACCACTCACGCAGGCTATTGGCGTCATAGGCCCTGTCAGCAAGCAATCGTCGAGCAGGTGAGACGGCAGGCAGCAGATCGCGCGCCGCCGTGAGGTCATGGCAGTTGCCAGGCGTGATCACGAAGGCGATCGGACGTCCATAATCCTCGGTCAGCGCGTGGATTTTGGTGGTGCGTCCGCCTCGCGAGCGGCCGACCGCCTGCTGGAAGTCCCCCTTTTGCGCCCGCCGCCGAGCGGTGGGCTTTGATGTGGGTCGCGTCGATGGACATTGTCCCGACCCGGCCGGTTGAGCCAGTCAAGGCGTAGAAAATATTGCCCCACACGCCTTGGCGGCTCCAGCGATTGAAGCGGTTATAGATGGTCGTGTAGGGGCCGTAATCTGCCGGGCAGTCTCGCCAGCGTGCGCCCGATCGCAGCATGTGGAGGATCCCGCTGATCACGCGTCGGTCATCCACGCGATGGGCGCCGCGCCGCCCACGTGGCAACAGCGGTTCAATCCGCTTCCACTCCGCCTCACTCAGCCAATATAGCTTTTGCCCCATCAAGCCCCCTTCGACTCGGAGGTCTTGAATCACAACTCCGCCTCAGCGGGAATCCCTATTGAGTACAGACCCTAGTGCGGCAGCGAACGCAGGCGGTCAACGCGTTGCGCGCGCATCTGGCCGAATTGGGCATCATCGCCACCGCTGGCCTGGCAAAGGTTGAGGCGCAGGTCGCAATCGTACGGGATGAGTCAGATGCTCGCCTGCCCGCAGCAGCGCGCTTCGCGCTGAGGGCTATTGCCGACGAGATTGAAGCTTCAGCCGACCAAATCGAGAGGCTCGAGCGCGCGATTGTTGTGGAGACCAAGCACGACGAGGACATGCGTCGGTTGACCACGATACCTGGCGTCGGCGCCATCACGGCGGCGACCATCAAGGCGCTCGTGCTGGATCCCGGGGGGGTCAAGTCGGCTCGCCACTTTGCCGCCTGGCTGGGATTGACGCCGCGGCCTCATTCAAGCGGAGCAAAGAGCGACTGGGAGGAATATCGAAGATGGGAAATCCGGAACTCCGCTCTCTGCTCGTTGTCGGGGCGACTGCCGTCTTGCGGGTTGTCCGAAACGACGCTCGGGCGCGGCCGTGGCTGAAGGCGCTTCTCGCCAGACGGCCCTCCAAGGTTGCCGCGGTCGCGCAGGCCAACAAGACGGCGCGGATCATCTGGGCGCTTCTGAACAAGGGCGGGACGTACCGACGTCCCGACCCGCTGACTGCCGCGGCCGCCGTCTGATGGACGCAGTGACCGCCAAAGGATCTGACCGGCGCAGGCCGGCAGAGGGCAAGGTGCAACAACAGCCGATGAACCCATGGGACGACATCCCGAAACGAGTGAAGCTACTGCCCCCAATGCGCTCAAACGCGTAAACTTGATTTAGCTCCTCGTTCCGCGGATCTCATCGAGGCCAGCGGCCATGTGCCGCGCGCAAAGGCCGGACATATGACCGCACCGTTCCAATGTGTGAAATCGACTGAAAAAGCTCTTGCCACGCGGGCCGTTCCACATATGGGGGCAAGGTCACTCGCAATGCTCTACACGACCCGCATTTTCGCAGGTGGCCTCGCAGCTCAAATACAGGTTTCGGAGTGGCTTTTCAGTTTCTCCATGTTCATTTTCACGTCGCTCGCGCTAATCAAGCGCTACGTTGAACTGGCGACGAGGCTCGACCGCGGCCTCTCGGATCGTTCAGGCCGCGACTATAGGATCGGCGATCTTGATGTCGTTGCGGCTCTGGCTGCTGCAGCTGGCTTGAATGCTGTCACAATCTTTGCATTCTATGTTACGTCTCCCGATGTACAGATATTATATCGACACCCGATGGCACTATGGCTTATCTGTCCAATTCTTCTCTAGTGGATAGGCCGGGCACTCATGATGGCGCACCGGCGTCTGATGGACGACGACCCAGTCGTCTGGGCATTAAGGGACCGTCCTAGCGCAATAGCTGTCGCATCTATGATTGCGATAGTTATCATCGCCATTTGATGCAGCTAAGTTTCGATGGCACCAAATCGCGCAAACGCTGTTCTCATCCTGGGCGCCACGTCGAACGTTTCGAGGGCCAGCTGCGCTTGCCTTTGCCCGGAGACGCTGGATAGTGCGCGTCACAGGACGCTCGCTGCCTGAACTACAGCGTGAGGCTACCGACTCGCACGGTAGCCAGGTCACGATCCACCAATTTGACGTACTCGACATCAGGTCATTTGTAGCCTTCGCGATGCATTTCCGGATCTACCCGATGTCGTCATTTCGGTCGACCTCCTTGGTAAGTAACCGCGCGCCCAAATTGACCTTGATGGCTCGACAGATCATGCGAACAAACTATGATGGCCCCTCGTTGATCCTCGGCCTCTTTGCAGAACGATTTGCCGCACGCGGACGCGGGTCCATTGTCGAATCTCATCTGTTGCAGGAATCCGGTGAAGAGGCTCGAATTATGTTTATGGTTCCGCAGAAGTAAGACTGACAGCGTTTCCTTCGGGTTTGCGAAATCGTCTGCCGATCAACGGCAGCAACGTTCACGTGATGACCTTCCATACGAAACAGAATGACCAGCAACATGAGGCTGCCACCGGTCCTCACGGCCGTTCCCGCCTAGCTGGGGGAAGCCATACTGGAGGGCTTCGACCGACGCAAAGACGTGATTTCCGTAAGGTCCATATGGTCCTTCTGAAGCTGGTCATCCCGCCTGATGCCAAAACGTTTTTTTTATAGCAAAGGCGATGCAACGGCGGTGGCCCGCTCAGGACGAGAATCGCTCGTTGCCATGCGAGGCGGTCAACGCCCGGCATTTTGGCCGACTCCACTTGCACTAGAGTGTTGTCAGATCTGAGTTCGCTCTGGTGGTGGATTTGTGCCGTTGGGCGCGAAGCGCGGATCGGCACTCGGCATTGTGTCGTGCTGAAGGCTTGTGGCGCTGAAAAGATTGCAGGTTTTTGCAACTCCACCTAGCTACCTTTTTGCAGGAGATTGAAGTTGAACGCTCCGCATCCGCATCGCAGCGCTTCCTTTTTTCCTCGGTCGGGAACAACGAATAACATTTCGTTGCAGGTCTCGCAGGCGAATGCGCCGGTAAACGTCCGGAATGCCTCCACAACCGGAGCAAAGTCCTGGTTCTTCAGGTCGGCCCATTCATTGAAATGCACGGCGGTGTTAATCTGCCAGTTCTCATAGCCAGTCTTGGTCTTGGCTTGGCCGAACGCGGTTTCGATCGCGGTGATGCGCTCGACGACGTCTTTCTGATTCCAGGAGTGGGCGGCTACTTTTGCTTTCTTGAGCAAGTCGCCGAGCGTGCTGGTCGCCCTCGGAAGAAGTTCGCCGAGCATGAACTGGGCATCGCCACGGAATTCCACACTGGCGCGCAGGCGATCGCATGCTTCTTTGGCGAAATGCTCAAGGTAGTGGCGCAGCAGCGCAGCGGCGCCCCGCACGTCGTTCTTCGCGACATAAACTTCCAGTTCGGCCCAGACATCGCGATCGTCCCATTCGGTCGGACCGAAATCAACCGTCCAGGTGCGGAAGTGCGCAAAGTTGCGGCTTCTGATGAGGCCTTCCGATTTCATATGCCGCAGCCAGATCTCATCATGCGTCGTGAAGATGAACTGGGTGTTGGGGAATCTGTCTTTCAGGAGAGCGCACACCTGACGTCGGTGGCCAGCGTCGACAGACATCAACACGTCATCGAGGACTGCGAAGGTAAAATTCATCCCGAGCAGATGGTTCATGAGGGCAAGGTAGAGGCAGAGGCCCATGCCATCTTGATGGCCCTCGCTATGATATGCGCCCGGAGGGAAATGCCCGCGCCCATAGAAGTCTACGTCGAAGCCGAGCTTGCCGATCGAGGGCATGAGCTTCGCCGTGAAGGAGCTTTCGTCGTCCTCGTTGATTTTTCGGTAATAACTCGCGAAGGCCGCCTCAACCTCCTTGTAGATCCTTTCGAGCGCAGCGGTAGTCACCGTCCCATAGGTGCTAGACACCTTTGTGGCGCGCTCGGCGCGAAGCTTGCCGGCCGCCAGTTTCAAACGCGCCGTCCGATAGTGTTCAAGCCGCTCCTGCGCCAGCACAAGGAAGTCGCGCGCGGTATCCTGCCGGGTCGGCTCCGGAATCGCCCCGATGGTTGCATCGAAAGCGATCATCGTCGGCTCCAGATCCGGGACGATGTGGACGGCCGCGAGAATCGCGCGCGTGTCTTCGAGCGGCAAAAGCTTCTGAAGCTGCTCGTATCGGCCACGTAGAACGGTCCTGAATTTCGTCAGCTCGGAGGCGTCGATCCTAGGCGATAACAGGCTCGCATAGTCGATCATGATGTTCAGCGCGGTGCCGGCGGCATGAAGACGGTCAAGGATCGGCTTCAGCTCCGCTTCGAGGGCGGCCCGTCGCTTGCTCACATCGTCGAGGTGGGCGAGCCTTGCGGCGAGATGACCCTTGAAGACAGTGGGCTCGAATGGCGTGTCGCAGACCGGGCAAGCCGTTCCATCGTAGAGGTCCAGCGCCGACTTTAGAAGCGCTTCGCGCGACAGGCCGGTGAGGCTGTCTGCATCCTTGCCGAGTTCGGCCGCGTTGAAACTGGCGGTTGAGCAGGCCTGTTTGAACGTGTCGGCCTGGAGCGCCTGGACTGCTTCCTTCAGCGTGGCAAGGTCGGCAGCGGCTTGTGTCTTAGGCACACGGCTCGCCCCACTGGCGGCGATCGCGGTCAGCCCATCCTTCAGCGACGTGTTGGCGTCGAGCTCCGGCAGAGGGGCCAGCCCAAGAAGTGCACGATGTGGATTGACCGCATCGAGGACCGACTTCCTGGTGAGCTGGGCGGTGTCGAGCGCTGCAAGAAGATTCGTGACTGCGTCGTTCTCTGCTCGTTCGAGGCCAGCAAGGTCTTTGGCAGCGTTGTTGGCGATCTTCTGCAGGACGGCGCGGAGCTTCTCGACGTCGTCGAGACGCAGAAGTGACTGAACCTCCTTCGCTCGCTGCCCTGGTTCGGAGAGGACATAGCGGATCAGTTCGCGGCGTGAGAGCACGAATTCGGGGTGGAGATTGACGCTCTCGAACGCCGCGATAACATCCTTGTCGGCAGGCGTGATTTCCGGCGCGCTCGCCGATTTCACGGATCGCCGAATCCGGGCCTTCTTGTTGCCGAGCCCGGGAAGCGTGACGTCGATTGTTACCGACGCGGCCCCTGGCTTGTTGCGACTGTCGACGTGCGGGCCGTGCGCTTTGACAGAAAGGCCTCCGGTCCCGGCGCCGGCCAGGCGGGAGATGTTGCCGGTCAGAGCGAACTCGATCGCGTCGACGATGCCGCTCTTGCCGGTCCCATTCGGTCCGCATGCAGCGAAGTTCTGGCCCTTGAACTCGAGGGTCAGGTTACGGATGCCGCGAAATTCCTTAACATGTATCGTGTCGATCCGGATCATGGCGCATCCGGAAACAGTGCGGCTCGTATGGCGGGTTCGTGGAGCATGCCCTCTTCAAGTACGACCTTGCGGAGCCCCGACGTCACTTCCCCGAGTCCTTCCTCCTTCTCCAGAACATCGAAGAACTCGCCAAGAATGGTGGCGGCGACGGATTTAACTTTCGCGGGCGGCTCAGCCGCCTCGATCTTATCTTCCCTGGTGTCCAAGCTGTTTACCCCGCTGCGCGCTCAGCGCGATGATTTTGCTCGCCATAACTCGCCGGCTGTTCGCGATGCACCCGTCATCGACGATCGTAGCTCGTTGCCTCGCGAGCACTTGCTAAGTGGCTTGATGATGTTTTGTCGTCAATTCTTTTGAGCCTTCACAAGTCCGCTCGCAACTTCCGTCCCTAGCTCCGACCCGCACAGATGACAGCTTTGAGACCATAAGTCGTGGTCTCAGTATCATATCACGCAAGTAAAGCGCGACCAAATTTCGGTTAGAGGCTGCTGTTGAAACCAGAAGTTCTGTACAGAGCGTACATATCTCCAACTTCGTCGCCTAAATTATAGCGATTCATTTCGTCCGAAAGGTACCAATGTCCAACCTACATCCTCATCTTCGGGCGCTTCGCCAGTGCCAGCGGTTTTGAAGAGGGATGCTGCCATTTGTCTGCCTGGCCTCGGATGCAGAGCACAGGTCCGTATGGTCGCGAATGTCACCTTTAGCGTCGGGGTTTGCTAGCTGCGAGACCATTGTTCGATCTGAATGAATCCACTGCGACTCCCAGGACGGCTCGAATCAAATTCGAGCTTCGGGGCGAATGGGTCCGGGCATGCATGGCCGGGGCACGTTCCGTTGATCTCCGCCAAAGAGTATTCGCCCGCTCTATGGCGGTCTGTCGCGTCGACCGGCCGCGGTGCAGCTTCGGCATCAGCGCAATCCGCCGGCGGGGCCGACCGAAGGAGGCTGGCGACACCGTCTCCCAAACAGCAAGGAAGAGACCGCAAGTCGTGGAGCATCGGGCGAAGTGCCAGTTAATTCTGGAAAGCTGTGGCGGCGACGCCGGACGTCACGCATGCCGAGCTGCGGCACCAGTTGAAGAACGATGGCGTAAACGCTCCGAGTATCTACCTCGTGAATACGAGTTCGAGCGAACACTAAGCCGATCTCCACGTCGCTCTCGATTTACCGAATTCGCCTCGCGATGCTTCTGATTAAACCCGCGATGGCCCAGATGGTGCGGGGCAGTAGTGAAGTTCTGGGGACGCGCTCTCATTATTTTCCGGCCTGTGACCAGCCCGACGACGTTCGCCTTTTAATGTAGGGTATCTCGCGGACACGGCGTCTCGGAAATCCGACCACTGTCTTTGACCTGAACGCGTCACCTCGCCGATCCTCATGGTGCATCCTCGCCGCATACCGCAACCGGCACAGCGCGCGCCTTGCTGCAGTTCATCGAAATCTCAGCTCGTCGGACGGCAGCCCGGCGGACGAAGACACTTGCTGCCTTATCGCGCAGCGGGCGAGGTCCCGCTGCGGATCCAGATTCTGACGCGCGGCTTTCAAGATCTCGCCGACAGGGCCGCATGGCAAGGGGAAATGCCCGTGCGCTATTGCGGTACAGACTCGCTGTAGTGCTCATTGACTATCAGTTCAGGATTGAACCAGGCGTGGGACAATACCGACCGGAGAAAGCAGATCGTTCGCACGGTTCGGACGAATTTGACGCGCGAGTTCTGTACGTCGGATACAGGCCATTCGCTGGAACCTGATAAGGTTGAGAACGCGCCAATGATGGCAACAAGATTCCTCATCAACTGGCGACCAACGGTATCGTGTCTGGCGCAAACGCTCCCTAGTGGCGCCTTGAGCTTGACAGACGTTGTGATCGGGCAATCACAACGTTGCACTTCGCGAGCTGTAGAGCCATTCGATCGAGAAGAACATTCGATCGAGAAGAAATGGATTGAGAGTAAGACGCGTATTGGGATGTGGCTACCTGGCGGCTGTCTTTGCGGGCCGTTTCAGGAACTCAGCAGGCTTAACGTCGAGCGTGTCGGCAAGGCGACCTATGATTTTGATGCTGACGTAGTACGTACCCTTTTCAAGCTTGCTCAAATAGCTCCTGCTGATCTCGGCCTCGAAAGCAAGTTCGTCTTGCGACCATCTCCTCGCGTTGCGCAGACGGCGCAAATTAGTGGCGAATGTCTCCCGCAAATCCATGCGGGACAGGAAGCCGCTTGTTCGACATACTGCACCTCGATATACTTCACAAAACGTCATCTCATGCGCATTGAGAACCGAAACTGCTCAATCTGCTGCAGGTGCGCAAGATCATCCGGCGGAAATCACCTCCTAAACCAGCATTGAAGGGTTACGTAGCCAGAGGAAATGGATTGAGAGCAAGACCTGTATTGGAATTGGTCTAGCTTAGCGCCCTCTTTTTTGAAGGACCGTTTCAGGAGCTCAGCAGGCTCAACGTCGAGCTTGTCGGCAAGGCGACCTATGATTTTGATGCTGACGTAGTACGCGCCCCTTTTCGAGCTTGCTCAGATAGCGCTCCGGCTGATCCTGGCTTCGTAGGCAAGCTCGTCTTGGACCACCCCCTCACATTGCGCAGACGGCGCAAATTGGTGGCGAATGTCTCCCACAAATCCATGCGGGAAAGGATGACGCTTGCTCGATATACCGCACCTCGATATACTTCACAAAGTGCCTCTCGTGCACGTTATGGACGGAAACCCCCCGTCAGTTTCCCGTCCGTTCGCAAGATCATGCAGACCACCACTCGATCCTCTCGTCATTGATGCTGTTCCGGTTAATTCGATGCCCATGGTCCATGATGAACCCCTGACGTATTGCCGGCTTCTCGATCGGGAAACCGCCGGCGTCGGCCGGGAAAAGGTTGCTCGGACCGTGCTGCATATCGGTCCAGCGCGGGCCCGTGCGTGCTCGCGAACGGCCGCTAGCCGTTTGGTGGGCGCCAGATGGAAGGACAACCGAGGTTGCTGCGGCTTTCGTGGCGGTCGCGCGGCCAAATAGCAAAATTTGGTCATGTGGCGTTCAAAACCGGGAACGAAGTTCTTACCGGCCGGCTGGACCGAGCAGCCAAATCGTCGGCCAGCGAGCACGCAACGGGTTCTTCCGCCAAACCCCCACGGGTCGATGCCAGCTGGTCGGCAACAAGGGAGCCGGCGCTTACACTGGCCCAAACGGAGCCATCGTAATCGAAACAAACGGCGGGTCGGGACCACCAGGATGTCCGATAGCAGCCTCCGATCGACGATCTGCAGGAAAGGTTTCCGCAAGCCGCGACAATCGGGCTGGTGTCAAGATGCCATGAATACAGCTACCATCGCGCGGATTTATCGACGTTTTTCGGTTTGGTAGGAGATCCAGGCGTGCAGCCCGATTCCAAGATTGCAGATTTGGCGCCGAGTGCTCCCGAGCTCACGTCGTACGACGAGCAGCACGCCGTTACTTATATGCGCCTTCTCGATGCCGAAGCTGACAACGCTGATTGGCGCGAAGTCGCGCGCATTGTTCTGGGCTTCGATCCGACCCTTGAGCCGGATCGCGCACGCCGTGCGTTCGAAAGTCATCTGGCTCGCGCCAAGTGGGCTGCGCGTCTCGGCTATCGTGATCTCTTGCGCGGGGGGTGGCCGAAAAGCGAAGAGTGAAGGGGGCGCGAAACCGACGCGACCTTCTTTCCCATCGCACCAGCAGATCATTCCATCGCGAAAGCGCCTGAGTAGGGGAGACCTGCACGCGCACGACCAGAAACCGTCACAATTGTCGGGCTGCAATTCTCTTGCGTGCGCATCGAGAACATGCGGGGGAAATGAGAGTGATGCCGGGTGCCGATTGGAGATCAGAAAGCGCGTACGGTGAGGTCAGACAAGCAGAAGCTGCCGACATCGCCTGGGAGTGGCTTCGCCGCGACGGCGAGTATCAAAAGGCCTTCACGGCTCTGGCGGGTAGCGAACTTTCCAGCGCCGCGAGCGATGACTTTCGACGAAAGTGGGGGCTGACGTTTTGCAGCCGATCCGAAAAAGGCGTTCGACAAACAAGCCGTTTTCTGGGCGCCTGAGACGCTGTCGAGCGTGCTAGCCGTTCGCCCGGCCATCTGCTCGACGAACTCCGAATCATATGAGCTTGATTTCGCCAAACTGGCAGGCGGGAACCTTCGGCATGCGCCAGATGGATGGCATGGCATCGTGCCGCTCGGAGGAGTGCAGCCTCGCCTTTGGTTAAAGGAGCTTCCGTCGAGCGGCTCATTGGCTACGGTCGACCTACCGCTCGACCGCGACTTCGACTTCCGCTTGCAGGCAGCACATCGATTTTGGCGGGCGCTCGAGCAGCACCCTCTCGGACCGCCTCCTCTTGCTCTACCGCCCCAAGCCCGTCTTCGCCTCGTCCTCGCTCTGCGTGCGCTGGATGGGTGGCTGGAAGGGAATAGCTATCGCAAAATCGCGGAAGGCCTGTTCGGCAAAGCTCGCATTCCGGATCGAGGCTGGAAAACACACGATCTGCGCCGCCGGACCATCCGTCTGGTTCAGAAGGGGCTGCTTCTCATGCGGGGCGGTTATCGCGACTTGCTGCGTCACAAACGCAAAGACAACGAGGATACCTCCTGAGCTCTTGACGGGCCGGCTGCCCGACTTGTGTTGTGCTTAAGCGCAATTCACGGCCCGAGCCTCCTGTGCTGCTCCGGCCGGCCTGAACGGGTCCGCAAATACATTGCGCGTTCATCCGACAACCAAGGCTACGGCGCTGTCTAGCGAACCTGTCGATGCACAGATCGCGGCTCCTTCTGACAGCAATAGCCGAACCACGCATCGGTCGGCCGATATCACGGTCGCGCTCTTTGGCTTTAGCTGGCGCCCGGACCAATCGCGGTGGTTTTCGATGCGGCACTCGTGTTTTTCCAGTTCGTACCACGCCGAGATCGAGCCGTACGACACGGAGCGCGCCGGAAAGCGTGCTCCCTCGTCTTCCGGATAGCGCTCAATTTCCAAGATGCTGACCTGGCGAGCTCGTCTGCCGCTCTTTGCTCCTTTCGCGACTGGCTTCAAGTCAACGCGATCCCTGCGAAACGATGGCTCAGGAGATGCTAGTGTCGTCCCCACCCGCGGTCGTTTCTGATACCGCCATCAAGGTTGTTGCGACCATCTCCACAACATCGACGCGTTCCCGCTTGAGCCCGCGTTCTCGGCAACGCCCATTATGATGGATAGACCTAGACCAGCAAAGGCGAGGGAGAGACCAAAAAATGGATTGAGAGTACGACATGTGTCGGGCTGGGTCTATCTAGCGACCTCTCTTTGTGGGCCGCTTCAGGAATTCAGCCGGCTCGACGTCGAGCTTGTCAGCAAGGCGGCCTATAATCTTTATGCTGACGTAGTACGCGCCTTTTTCAAGCTGGCTCAGATAGCTCCGGCTTATCTTTGCTTCCAAGGCAAGCTCGTCCTGCGACCATCTCCTGGCATTGCGCAGACGGCGTAAATTGGTGGCGAATGTCTCCCGCAAGTCCATGCGGGAGAGGATGCCGGTTGCTCGGTATACTGCACCTCGATATACTAGACAAAGTGACGTCGCATGCGCGTTATGAACGAAAACTACTTCGATTGCGCATTCGAAAGAGCATGCTGGGAACGCCCCGCGACCTTCTCATTGCTCGTTTTGGTCCGGGTGATACCCAATGCTCTCCGCTCCTGACGAGAAGCATCCGATAACGGTGGCGCATGCTTGATGCCGGCGCGCGGGCGCCGACTGGGCGAAAGTTGCTCGGTTGGTACTGCATATCGATCCAGATCGCGGGCAAGCGCGATCGCGAAGCGCAGATGATCATTCAACACACTCCAAAAAGTGGGATGACCGGCCAAAGCTGCCGCGGCGTGCTTCGCCGTCCCGCGAGATACCAAAGCCGAAGCTCGTAGGTGAGAACACGGCTTCCGAACTGGGCAGGCGCTTACCTCTCCACTGGCTCGATCCCGCCGAACGAGCAAGAAGCGGACGCATGCCGGTAGAAAGCTTCTCGGCCAAGGACATTCGATGGCGGTCGACAATCGACATTCTGGCAGGAAATGTTGTGGAGGCCGCAACGATCGGGTCGCTTTGAAGATGCCCCGAATGAGGTTAGCAGCGGTGCGGCGGAGAAGATGTATTTACTCGCACGCGAGTAGTGCCACCAGCCTTGTGCTATTTCGGTTTTAGCCTTGGAAGAGCTGTCGCTGTCGTTTGGGCTACCGGGGCCTACACTTGATCCGATGACCAAGTTCCGACAGTCCAAACGATATCAGGCCGTCTCCGGGATTGCGGCCTTCTTACAGAGCCGTGCTACCCATCGGCAAAAGGCGCGAGCGATTTCGGGATTTTCGCTGCGGTCGACCGCATAGGCCCGATACTGCATGCCGCTGGGAGTTCGCGATCCTGGTATCACGTTCAGGATACCCCCGCGCACCAGATCGCTGACGATGATTTCAGGCGCCACCAACAGGCATTTTCCCGTTATGACGGCCGGCAGGGCAAGATAATTGTGATCATATCGCGCCCCCGACTTTATGTCCTTCGTGGCCAAGTTCATCGCCCTCAGCCAGGTCGGCAATACGTCGGGCCGGGATGTGATGTTGAGAACCGGCATCGAGCGAACAATCGAGAGTGTTTTTCCCGCTACATGATTTGGAGATCCGACACATACAAGTGTCTCATTGTAAATCTCCCAATCATCGGCCGGTTCAATGACCGAAAGATCACGAGTAATCAAGATATCGAAATCGTCGGAGGACGTCGGCGGCGACAATGAACTGATCACGTCGACGATTACGCCGCCCATCTCGGCAGAGAACGCCTGGAGATTCGGAATCAGAAAGGAGTACGCGAAAGTGGAAAGCGACGTGCGGACCACGATCCGATTGGCGTCCGCTCGATTCCGGCGCCGCATCCTCTTGGCGGTAAAACACACCGTATCAAGCGGTTCGGCTACGGTGTTGACAAACAGCCGTCCGAATTCCGTCAGTTCGCTGCGCCGGCCTTTCCGTTCCACGAGGTCTGTGCCAAAGTAATCCTGCAACACCGACAGATAGCGGCTGACCGAGCTCTGTGTCGTTCCCAACGTGCGAGCTGCGCGTGTTACGCTTCCTTCTCGCGCGATGGTCACGAACACTCTGATTGCATTGAGGGGCACGTCATCGTGCTCGGCAGGCATCTTCTGCTCCGGTAGAGTCTTGAATGTCCGCCAGTGACGCGGCAGGCCGTTGTCACAAGTGATGCTTCATCACATTATTCGATGTACGTTGTCGGAGTACTGCTTATCAACGACATTTGAGCGCAAAATCGGCGGCCTTTAGTACGATGCGTACGGTCCAGTTTGCGACTTCATGAATTTAAGCGCCGCGAATGGCACGCAATTGCCTGGCGATGGTCGAGCAGCCACGTTCTTCTCGATGAAAGGTCTTCTACTTGGAATGTCCGCAGGCTCAGGACAGCGCCGGGCCCAGATCAAGCGGCTGAATTCGTGGCAAGATCTCGCTCGCTAGGGTGGACCACGCGCAGCGTTCAAAGCAAGCGAGCTTCAGCAGCCTTGACTTCATGGAATTCAAGGCCGAAGGCCTGCTGACCTGCCTCATCCTGCACGTGGTGCGGCTTGAGCTGCACCTGCGCACCCATGGTGCAATTGCGTACGCTCTCGACGCGACCGCCGGAGAGCCTCAGGGAGCTGCTACGCACCATCGCCAGCGAGGGCGCGCCCGCGGCCCGAGAACTGGCTGGCAGTTTCCTCGCCATGGAAGGCAGCGAGGAATACCGCAGCATGCTGTCCAGCGCAGAGAAGGCCACCCGCCTCTGGTCCTCCGCTAGCCCAGCCGGCGAGATCAGCACCACCTCCACCTTCCAGCTCGCCGAGCTGGTGAGCGAAGTCTCCACGATCTACCTGATGGTCGACGAGGAGCAACTCACGGTTGACGCCGGCTTCCTGCGCGTCATGGTGGGGTGCGTCATTGACGCGTTGACGCGCGGCAAGCACCTGCCGCGCCCCAAACACGAGGTACTCCTGCTGCTCGATGAGGCGGCTGCCTTGGGCAGCCTTGAGCCGCTCGAGCGCGGAGTAGTGTGAGTGGCGGAGTAATTCTCCCCACTTATGGCATTTGAAAATTCCCCAGTTTTCGCGACGGCCGACCGGCCAGGGCATGCCCTGGCCGGTCGGCCGTCGCGTCGAATCGCCGACGTTCCTCCTGCAGGCGGAAGGGAGGGCGCGGTGCTCAAACTTGGGGAACTTGTCATGATCCTGGATTTGCATCGTCAAGGTCTGTCGGTCAGCGCTATCGCCCGGCAACTTGGTGTCGATCGAAAGACAGTCAGGGCCTACATCGCCAAAGGATTGGAGCCGCCGGTCTACAAAAAGCGAGCGGTGCGGCCCGGAATTGTCGACCACTTCGAAGCTTATTTGCGTGAGCGGCTGGCTGCCTATCCTGCGCTCACCGCCGTGCGGCTGTGGCGTGAGCTCAAGGAACGCGGCTTCGTCGGCGGCTACAGCATCGTACGCGATCGCGTGCGCGAGCTGCGGCCTGCCCAGCCGGCAGCCTTCGAAGTGCGTTTTGAAACTCCAGCAGGTGAGCAGGCGCAAGTCGACTTCGCCAGGTTCGAGGTCCAGTTTGTCGATGAGCCAGGAGTCAAGCGCATCGTCTGGCTGTTCTCGATGGTGCTCGGCTACTCACGACTGATCTGGGCGCGGTTCGTTGTCCATCAGGACCTGCAAACAGTGCTTCGCTGCCATATCGCCGCTCTGGAAGCGATCGGCGGCGCTCCGCGCGAGATCCTCTACGACCGCATGAAGACCGCTGTCCTTGGCCAGGACGCCGAGGGGCTCGTGGTCTACAACCGCGCGCTGATCCCGCTCGCCATTATGGCTTCCAGCCGCGCGCTTGCCGGCCTTATCGGCCCAAGACAAAAGGCAAGGTCGAGCGGCCATTCCGCTACATCCGCGAGGACTTCTTCCTCGGCGGGGTCTTCCGCAATCTGGACGACCTCAACGGCCAGCTCCGCCATTGGCTGGATACCGTCGCCAATCCGCGGGTGCATGCCACGACCCATCGGGTCGTCAATGAGGCCTTCGCCGAGGAAAAGGCGGCACTGCAAGCCTTGCCGAGCGCGCCCTACCGGGCGGTGTTGCATCTGGAGCGACGGGCCTCGCACGAAGGCATGGTGAGCGTCGGCGGCAATCTGTACAGCGTGCCTGATACGAGGCGGCGGCGGGTCTTCGACGTCCACGTCCTCGCCGACGAAATCCGCATCTTCGAGGGCAGCGTGCTGGTGGCAAGTCATGCCCCGCTCGAAGGTCGGGGCCAGAAGCGGCTCGATCCGGCACATCGCAAGCTCGCCAGCTTCGGCCGACGCCGTCCAGGCAGTGCAGAACCCGTCACCCTCACGCGCGCCGGTGACCACGCCGTTCGTCGCTCGCTTGACTTCTACGCGGCCGTCGGCCGCCGCCTGGCAGCCCAGGTATGATGAGTGCTTCCTCCGTCATCGAGCGCGTCAAGACCAACCTGGTCAGTCTGAAGATGCCGCGCGCCCTGGAAATCCTCGATGTCACCCTGCGCGGCCTCGAACGCGGCGAAATTAGCGCCCTCGACGCCATCGATGCCTTGCTCACCGAAGAACTCACGATGCGCGAGAACCGTCGCATCAAAATGGCGGTTCAAATGGCCAAGTTGTCGGCCATCAAGACGCTCGCCGGCTTCGACTTCGCCTTCCAACCGTCGCTCGACAAAAACCGCGTCCTGGCGCTCGCCGGATTGCAGTTCATTAATCGGGCCGAGGCGGTCCATCTCATTGGGCCACCAGGAACCGGCAAGACCCATTTGAGCCTCGCTCTCGGCGTGGAGGCCGTTAAGGCAGGGCGCAGCGTCTACTTCAGCTCCCTCGCCGATATCGTCGCCTCGCTCGCCAAGGCCGAACGTGACGGCGCTCTGCGCGAGCGGATCCGCTACTACTGCCGGTTCGCGCTGCTCATCGTCGATGAAATCGGCTACCTCCCGGTCACCCCCGGTGGCGGCAACTTGTTCTTCCAGCTCGTCAACGCCCGATATGAAAAAGGCGCTATGATCCTAACCTCGAACCGCGGCTTCGCCGAGTGGGGAGAGATCTTCGGCGATTCCGTCGTCGCTACCGCGCTGCTCGATCGCCTGCTTCACCACGCCGTCGTCATCCAAATCGAGGGCTCGAGCTATCGCCTACGCGAACATGCTGATCTCGTCCCCGAGACGATCCGACACAAAACGCAGGCAACCGCGAACCCCATTCCCCCGACCCTGAAACGGCGGGGCCGTCCACCAAAAGACGGAGGTGCTGATCACGTCGACGGCTGATCGCCATCCCGCCAACTGGGGAATTTTGCGGCGCCACTTCTGAGGAGATTCCGTGCGCCGTTGACACAGTAGGGTACCTGCGCGCGTATTGTATCCCCTTCTCGTCTCCCTGGACCGAGCCAGCTGCGCGAGCTGTACCGACGGTCAGGTTCGTTCCTCGCGAACGCGACCTGCAAGGTGTTCTTCAATGTTGCCCACCTTGAGCCGGCGGAGGTTCGTTTCGGAGATCATCGGCCGAGCAACGTCGCTGGCCAAGAAGCAGGGCACCTCGCGGTCGAACATGGACATGATGCGCGAGCAGCATTCGATGGGTCTCTCCGAGAACGGCCGCTGGCTACTGGACCCTTCCGAGGTGCTGCGCCTGCCCGGCGGGCGCAGCCCAATCCTCTGCCGCAGCGACATCCTGCGCTATTCGGTGCGTCAGCTATCGCTCGTGGCGCCATTGCGCTGGTGGAAAAAGTACGATTCGTTGACCGGCATTGACCAACGATTCCCTTCCGCGACAGCCCGGTGCGACTGTGATCTGCAACTAGGGCTTCGAAACAGAGACCTCCAGCGGGCCGACCTTGAAGCCAGCCTTTCCTTCGGTGGAAACGATGATCGGCGGGAACCCATCGCATTTCAATTCGTATTCAGCCACTAGATCCGGGCCTTCCGACGATTCGGATTCCTTCGCCTCGGACTTCTTCGGCTTCACGCAAATCTGTGGCTCGACTTCACAGCTTCGATGGCGCTTTGCCCCCTCGGCATCGGCATTCTTTGCGGGCTCTCGCGGTGGAGGTGGTGCAGGTGGGGGCGGGGCATCTGGCGACGGCGCTACGGCAGCCTGCTGGAGCAGGCGGGAGGCAAGCTCAAAAGCCGCAGCGGACGACTCTGACTGCAACGCCAGGTAAAGGGTGACGAATTCGTCTCTGTCGGGAAGGACCAAGAACATCTTCCCGCCGAGCAGGTCTGCCTGTTCCTTAGTGAGAGATTGAGGGGTCTCGGCTTTCCTTATGGCGTCGAGCACGCACTTTTGCACATTACCTGCCATCAGGTAGCACTCGCAGACATGAACGTTGATGATGCCCTTGCCCGCGAGCTTGTCTATCTGGTTGACGGGAGCAAGCAGTCGAAAGGACTTGATCGATACCTCCGATATATCCAGAGAGCATGACGTGCCCTGGGTTAGGATCGCGTACTTCGCTGGGTCGGCTGCGAGAGCGTGGCTGGGTAGCAAAGTGACCAGGAAGCTCAGAACAGCGAACATCAAAGCCTTGTGGCTCATGATCTCCTCCGTCAATGAACTCGCAGATGAACTTGCTTGTGGTCCTTCTCCCAGAGGGACGGGCCTAATATCTTCAGAGATTATAAATCAACGTCTTGGACGTTCGCAATCTCGGGTCGACGATGAGTTGCTTTGGTCCAAGATATCATCGACTTGCTATGACCCCGTGTCATCGCGGCCGCGAACGACCTGCTACGGGAAGGTGCGTGAGATCCTGGCGGCAGGATCGGAAGCGGTTTGACCAAACCGTCGGGCGAACGAGCTGGTTCTCACGCAAACCGAGCAGCTCGAAGAACAACCGGTCAAGCTCCGTGATGAGCCACTGGCCTTGCGCGGCCCGCTGACGGGCGTGAAGAGTGCGGCGATCCGCCGCTGCTGCCCCAACCGCTTCAGAGTCGCGGATGCGCGGCGTAGTAGGCAGGCCGGGTCTTCAGACGCGCGATGTGTTTCTGCGTTTTCGCGGCGGCCAGTCCGACTTCCTGCGTTCCGCTGTAGGCGAGCGCTATTGTTCCGTCCGGCTCCCGTCGACCAACCGTGGATACTCTATTTTGCGGCGTTGCTTCCTGCCGTCGGTCCGGTTGGCGGGCCGGTCCTGCGGGCTTGTCTCGGCTGACAGGCGGCCGGCTCCAGCCACTCATCGCGATCGTCGTGCGCAAGGATTGGTGAGGATGAAGTCCACACTGGCATCGCCCAGGCGGCCATGACCTTCACGCAATCTCCGGGAAGAACGGTGTTGCGGATCTCGTGAATGGGAGGGCGCTCATGAGCGCACCTCCTGGATCAGCGGTCGCGCGCTCCAGCCGAAGTCGCTGCGGATCAGCTCAAAGTGGTCCATGGTGCCGAGACTGTCGGTGAGCGGCTTTCCGCCTCGACGGCCACCCACTCTTCATACTCAAAGCACTTGACCAGGAAGCTGGAAGAAGGGGCTCATCGCCCCGTCTCCTTGTCGGCCTTCGGCTCGCAGACGACCAGGCGGCTATCCAGGGGGAGGCAGCTGAGCTGGAGGTTGAACCCCTTGCCGTCATCGTGGGGCCAGGCGGTGCCGATCTTGGTTCAGAAGGCTTTGTCGCCTTCGCCCTCAACCAGATAAACCCCATGTGAGCGCTGGTTCCTTTCGTTGCGTTTCATTTGACGATCTCCCGTTTGTTTCAGCCGGCTGCGCTAATCGCGGCCGGACGGGGAATGTTTGGGAGACGCGGACACAGCGGCGGCGCAACGCAGGGTCCGGCCGAGGGCTCCCTTCAGGGATACGGGTTGGATGCCTTGCGCCGACGTGCCTCGGCGCCAGTTTCCCCCGTCCTCCTGGCCGTGCATTGGGGTTAGAGGCGCAACGGGAGAGCGGCTTGAAACGCAATAGGACCACGCCAGAATGAGTTTCTGGTCAAGTTGAAGCGGCACGTTCGAATCAGTAATCGAACGGTTCGCGGACGAGGACCGGTAAGTGCACGTATCCAGCTGCTACTGAGCCGTAGAACCGATGGAAGCCGTTATGGACCGTGAAACGGTATGCACCTGAGCTATCGCGGTAGACCTCGATGGGCGGTAGTGCGCATTCAGGTGATTGAAAAGCGAAGAGCACAGGGAGCAGTTTGTACTTCTTCAGAATGGGAATGCCAGGATCGCGCTCAACATCGCCGATAGGAACGATTTGGACGTCATCCTCGCTGCCAAGCTGATAGGGGTAATGACCTCCGGGACTAGGCTGGAAGCGCCTCCATTTCAGCGAAGCGCCACCAGTCTTCCGGAATGTCGAACGTGCCCGCACCTGTTGGAAGGTCAAAGCGCACGACTCAGTCCTTCGTTTACCCGTCAACCGATGAAAAGACGTTTGACTGCGCGAGAGATTTGCTGGAACAGGCTCGGCGTCTAGGTGTGCGGTTTCTCGAGGACAGGATCTCTGTTCGCTGGAGGATCGCCAGTTACCTCAAACCCACAGTGATCCCCCAGTGCAACGACGTCGGCAAACAAACACTCGGGGCCGCATTTCCCGTGCTCGCTCGGCTCCATAAAGCTACCAACGAAATGATAGAGCTGTTGACCAGGGTTCGACCGGCCAAGGGGATCAAGAACCATCGCAAGCATCTGAAGTGTCTGAAGACTCGCGCATGCCATTGAAAACGCGAAAACGTTCTCGCGAGCTCTTAGCGGGTGGCGCTTGTCCAATCCCTGGATGTAGGTCGGGTCGTCCAGATAGCCCTCACGTTCGAGCTGGACAAGCCCTGCGTCGTACTGCCCCATGCATTGCATGCACTGATGCCCCACCGTTACTGTATGAGCACGCCAGTCGGCCGCGGCCAATTCCTCATGTCGGTTTGTACGTACAGCAATTCCACCATCAACGACAGGAATCAGGTGAGCATAGGCAATCAAATTAAGAACGTGCCTTCCCCAGGGGCGGTCGACGCATGAAAACAGAACGTCGCAATCCAGCGCGGCACGGAAACCGGCTTCCTCATAAACGGCGGCCACCACCGGAAGGGCTTCGAATCTCGCCCCTGTTGCGCATGCGCCCAAATGGCCAGCCAACGCTGTTGCTTTTAGCTCGCCGACGTTGGTCCGCGTCGCGTACAGAAGGCGGTCCAGATTTTTGGTCTCGATCCGGTCGAAATCAATCACCGTAACATCTTCAATCCCGGTGCGTGCCATGCTCTCCGCGATGAAGGCGCCCACACTGCCTGCTCCGACAATGCCCACCCTGAGCCTTGCGAGATCGGCTTGCTTCTTCTTTCCCCAGGCCGAAATCGTTCGAATCTGCGCTTCTGTTCCGCGCGGGACCGGCGCGAGAGCTTCCATGAAAGTGGAACGAAGCCTTTCTCCGACCACGCGGACAGTGGCGCAGTCCCGCTTGGCGTACTGCCGCGGCGCCATGCGCTCCCAGAACCTGGCGCTCCAGGCTCCGTCGCTCGCGATCGTCAGGCCTACGAAGGGCAGCTTGGTGGCGCCGTAGACGGCGGCTGCGCGACTCTGCTCGGTGTTGATGTCATCCGGACTCATGCCCTGCCATGCCAAGCCGCCCGGATGGCTGTGCATGAGAACTAGGCCTGCGTCTGCCTGTGCGGCTTCTGAAAGGGCTCGGGTGAAATAGTGGGATTCGAAGCTGGCATTACCGTGGACGTTCCGCTCTCCTTCGCGCGGCAAGATGAGCCGTTCGACCAGAGCGGTCGTCCGCGTCTGCCCCGTGCTCGGGTGCCAGAGCGCAAAACAGAGATCTTCCTGACGGTCGGCGCGTAGCAGGTGACGTCGTGCCTGCGCGTCGACCGTCTCGGACATGGCAGCGCTTCGGACGACCCTAGTCATTGCGTGTCCCAGAGTTTCCAGACATGGCTCATGTAGGTGGCCACCGCCTTCTTCGCGGCGCCCCAGTTCTTGTAGGGGCGAGACCAGTATTGCCACTCACCACCGAGCGCGCTCTGAAACTCCGCGCTGTCGTGAATGCCGCCTGTCGGGTGTTCGCCTCCGCCCTGGTTGGGATGAAACTTCGGCGACACGTGGATTCCCCCGGGCGATGTCATCGGAAAGTCCGTGGGGACGACCAAGCCGAGCCGGACCTGTCGTCCGGCGAATTTGCCGGCCGGAATTTCATAGTCGAAGTAGACATGCTCGGCCTTGCCGGGAGCGATCGCAGGATTGAAGCCGAGTGATTTCAGACCCGCGATGAAGAAGGGCACGCCTGTTGCCGTCCCGTCGGAGACCGGGGCGGGGCCGACCGAGATGACCTGGAAGCTCGCACCATCGTGCAATGTGAAGGGAACGTCGCCCTTGCCCTGAAAGTTGGCCTGATGATGGGGGTCGGTTTCGATCAGGTAGTGCGTTGCGACATCCAGTCCCGAGAACTCCTTAATGATCTCGTTGGGCGTCCACCTGCGCTCTTCCGTCTCGTAGTTTTCGCCGTCCACCGAGAAATGGATGACCTTCGGATGGCGGTGGGCCTCGTCCTTGGCTTTATCGATATCGACCATAGCTTTCTCGATATCGTGCAGGGCCTCCGCTTCATCCCAGGCCGGATGACCCTGATCGTTGTTCACATTTTCCATCGATGTGGTTCCTTTCGTTTGCACTTGCGCCATGCGCTTCCGCCATGGCATAGTTGACGATATCGCCATGATGACTCTAAATGGCGAGAACGTCAATAAAAGAATGTCGAATTCGCCATGAATGCGGAAGCTACTGATATCTTTAAGGAAAGACTGAGGGCTGCCAGGGATCTGCGTGGCCTAAGCCAGAGTCAGTTGGCTTCGAACGCAAAACTTCCGCCCAGCTCGGTGTCGCACTTTGAGGCCGGTACCCGAAAACCATCCTTCGAGAATCTCAAACGGCTCGCTGTCGCCCTGGATGTCACGACCGACTATTTGCTGGGCCGCGCGGATGCTCCCAACGCCGATGGGACCGTCGGCCGCCTGCATCGCGACATCCATAACCTCAGCCACGAAGACATGAAGCTCGCCGAAGACTTCGTCGGCATGCTCCTCAAGCGCGCCAGCGCGACCAAGAAGGATGACTAATGAGCGCGAAGACCCGCGTACCTCGAAAGATGATCGCGGAGGGCGCCGCGACTGTCGTGTTGCGTGAAATGAAGATTGAAGGCTTGCGCGTGGACCCGATTGATATCGCCCTACGCAAGGACATCGTGGTCGAGCCGAAGCCGGATAACGCCAAGGGCGTGTCGGGCATGTTGGTAAAAGCGGGTGACACCTTCGGCATCATGTACGCAACCCACGTCCCCAATAAGGGATTTCAAAAATTCTGCGTCGCCCATGAACTCGGTCATTACTGCATAGATGGCCACGCCGACGCACTCCTTGCGCACGGTCCACATTATTCCAATGCTCACTTCACATCGAACGATCCGTTTGAAATGGAAGCGGATTACTTTGCCGCTGCCTTGCTGATGCCCGAGGTGCCGTTCCGCAAGGAGGCCAACCGGCATGACCCCGGCCTTACCGCTGTCGAAACGCTCGCTAAAGCATGCGAAACTTCGCTAACTGCAACGGCGATCCGGTACGCGGGACTTACACGCGATGCGGTTGCTGTCATCGTGAGCACAGGTCCTTCAATTGACTGGTGTTTCATGTCGGAAGGACTGAAAGAAGGTAAGAAGCTGGAGTGGATCAAGAAAGGCACTCCCGTTCCCACCGGAACGGTCACCGAAAGCTTCAACGCACTGTCTGAAAATGTGCGCCTTGGCAAAAAGGATTCAGGTGACGGACGATTGAACGACTGGATGGGGGGAGAGCGCATCTATCGCATTACGGAGGAAGTCGTCGGTCTTGGGCAGTACGGCCGTACCCTAACGGTGTTGACGTGCGAGTCTCTAACCGCGCAAGCGAACGGCGACGAGTCCGATGACGACGAGGCCGATCTCGTAGAAAGCTGGACTCCCAAATTTCGACGGTAGCGCGGCGGTCTGTCTTTTAGATGGCAAGTCGTCGGAGCTGACTCGCTGAGTGCACGATGAACTTGAATGAGAGGGAGATAATGGCGACGTACACACAACGGGTCAGGGATAGCATCCTCCCGCTTCCGGTCGCCGATACCCTACCCAAAGCGTTTGAAGAATGGCGCTTTACCGGTCAGACCCATGACCACGAAGAGCCCCACGAAATGTGTCAACTCTGCGGGCAGGAAGGGCTTCGATATCATTTTGAGATCCAGAACGACTTCACCTACCACACGCTTGACGTCGGCTCACATTGTATCATGCAATTCGATGTCGCGGTGTACGAGGATGGTCGCCGTCTCAGCCCAAAAGACGCGAGAGCTCGCCTTCACAAGCTAGTCCAGAAAATGCGATTGGAATCTTGCATCAAGTCGCTTCAACGCCTGGCTCACGCCGAATCCTCACAGATCCTCGCTGGCGCGCTGCTTACTATCAGGCAAACAAGAAGCTTACACCAAAGCAGGCTTTTGTCGTCTTTTGGCGGCTACGCAGCAATGGTATCGATCACGATCCGTCGTTCTTCAACATAACGCTAAAGAAGAAGCGATACATGGACGACTTCGCCGCTATGGACACGACAAAAGTTCATTTTTTCTGGAAAGCGCTAACGCCGAGCCAGCGCAAGCATGCCCTCACGTTGGGACATACACCACCACACATTCAGTAAGCATAAAGTTTGTTCTTTGCTGCAGGGCTGCCTCGGTGTTGATGCGGGAAGCGTCAGCTTGGCAGACCTCGGCACTTGCCATTAGCATCGCCAAGCGAAATTGAAGCGCATCTCCTTGTCGCGATGGAGGCGACTGGCAAAGCCCAAGGTGATCTCGTGGTCGCCGCTTTCGAGGATATTGTTGGCGCGAATCGGCATTCCGTGGCCGCACAAACACGGCCGACCACGTTCAGGATTGGGTCTTGGGTGTGTGCAAACGGATAAGTCGGCACGCGGCCGTGATCGCCAATCGTTGCAGGCGGCCGATGTCTCGCGTCGGAGCGTCCAATGACCGGCCAAAGTGGGTATCGCGACGGGATATTGCGCTTTTGGAGGCACTTTCCGGCCTTCAGGCGACGCGGATGGCTGCAATCAGGCTCGGTTTCCGACGATGTTCATCACCCGTGTGAGGTTATTGGCGAGAACATGCAGCGCCATCTCAGCGGCGACATTCCGTAGCCGCTTCATCAGGAAGTGGGTTGCACCCATCCAGGTTTTGATCGTGCCGAAGGGATGCTCGACCGTCTCGCGCCGCCTCCGCATGGCGTCGGGATCGGAATCGAGCCGTCTCTGGACCTCCTCGACCACTTGCTCATGCTCCCAACGCGCGATGCGGCGCTCCTTGGACGGCATACATTGTGACCTTGCCCCACGGGCTTAATCCAGTTTGAAGTTCGTTCTGGCCCACGACAAGGACCAGAGCATGAAGCGCAGCCGCTTTTCGGAAGAGCAGATCATCGGGATTTTGAAGGAGCACGAGGCCGGCGTTTCGGTTGCCGACCTGTGCCGCAAGCATGGCGTCAGCGACGCCAGCATCTACAAATGGAGGGCGAAGTTCGGCGGTATGGAGGTGTCGGAGGCTAAGCGGCTGAAGGCGCTGGAGGATGAGAACACGCGGCTGAAGCGGCTGCTGGCGGATGCCATGCTCGACAATGTCGCGCTGAAGGACTTGCTGGGAAAGAAATGGTGACGCCCGCGAGGAGGCGGAAAGCTGTCGCCCATCTCATGGATGCCCACGGGATGAGCGAACGGCGGGCGTGTAAAACCATCGGCAGCTGCCGCATGACTGTGAGATACAAGACGATCCGGACGGACGATGGCGGCCTTCGCCAGCGCATGAAGGCGATCGCGCACGAGCGCCGCCGCTTCGGCTATCGGCGCGTGCATGTCCTGCTCAAGCGGGAGGGCTATAGGGTCAACCACAAGAAGCTGTTCCGGCTGTACCGGGAAGAGAAGCTTGCAGTGCGCCGCCGTGGCGGCCGCAAGCGCGCCATCGGGACCAGGGCGCCGATGACGGTGCCGATGGCGCCGAACGAGCGCTGGTCGCTCGACTTCGTGTCGGATCAGCTGACCTGCGGCCGCCGCTTCCGCGTCCTCACCGTGGTCGATGACTGCACCCGCGAGTGCCTGGCGCTGGTGGCCGATACCTCGCTCTCCGGCATCCGCGTGGCGCGGGAACTGGACCGGCTGATGATCGAGCGCGGCAAGCCGAAAATGGTGGTCAGCGACAACGGCAGCGAGCTGACCAGCAACGCCATCCTGACATGGGCGGATCAGAGCCGCGTCGCCTGGCACTACATTGCGCCGGGCAAGCCCATGCAGAATGCCTTCATCGAGAGCTTCATGTATAGACGGCCCCGCGGATGCAAGGGATTTCAGCAGCACTTTGGATACCGGTCGGGTGCGTTCATGTATACGGCCTGTTTGTGCGACCGATGCCATGGCCGCTGGCCCTGATGGAGATCGCGGATCGAGGCCTCATCAACGGGTCGCGCTTGTTGCGCTTAAAGCTCTTCGGGCTTGCTCGATCCCCAGCTCCGCCGGTGTCCATCATGCTGTCATTTGCCCTCACACCATAAGGTGGCCAACATACGCGACATTTAGGTCGCGAGCTTAGGCCGATAGAATTCCCCGGTCGTCATCATCGCCCAGACGATCCGTGCCAACTTGTTGGCGACAGCGACAGCGACCACCATGGGCCGACGCCGTCCAAGCAGGGCTTCGATCCAGCCGCCTCCAACCCGGGACCGGGCCTTTGGATACCGAACGACGTTGCGTGCCCCGATGACAAGCAAGTGCCTGAGATAGGAATCGCCCTGCTTTGTTATGCGGCCGAGCCGGTCCTTCCCGCCGGTGGAATTCTGCTTAGGCGTCAGGCCAAGCCAGGCCGCGAACTCCCGCCCGGAGCGGAACATGGTCGCGTCCGGCACGGTCGCGGCGAGAGCTGTGGCCGTTATGGGACCGATCCCGGGAATCGAGGACAGCAACTTCGCCATCGGATTTACTCGCTGGATCTCAGCCAGTTCGCGCTCGATGACCTCGACCTGCCGGCCCAATTCCTTCAGTTGGCTCACAAGGACGGCCAGCGCGATGCGGGCGTGGGCCGGTAGCGTCAGTTCCTCGTTATCCAACAAGTCCGCCAGACCATCCACCCGTTGCCGGCCTTGCCCGACAATGATTCCGAACTCAGCAAAGTGAGCCCGAATGGCGCAAGCTGTCATGGTGCGTTGGCGGACCAGCAAGCCTCTTGCACGATGAAGCATCAAGAAGCCCTGATTCTCGGCGCTCTTGATTGGAACGAACCGCATATTGGGACGACTGACCGCTTCGCAGATCGCGGCCGCGTCAGCGGCGTCATTCTTGGCTCCTCTTCGGAGGTAGGGTTTAACATAGGCTGGCGGGATCAATCTCACATCGTGTCCAAACTGCCGAATCTCCCGCGCCCAGTGGTGAGCAGTCGCGCAGGCCTCGATGCCGACTAGGCAAGGTGCGAGCGAGGAGAAGAACGACACGATCTCGCCTCGCCGGAGACGTTGGCGACCGGCCACTTGGCCTTGCCTATCAACTGCATGGATGTGAAATACGTGCTTCGAAATGTCCAACCCAATTGTCGCGGCTTCCATTGGTCAATTGCTCCTGTTAGCGGGTTCGTCCATCGCCAGTATATCGCCGGCGCCGAGGGAGCGGGGCCGTCTTCCCCATCAACGGCCGGCTGCGGGATGAATTGCTGAACGAGACGCTGTTCACGTCACTGGCCCAGGCTCGCGTCGCACTCGGATGCTGGCGGGCCGATTACAACGATGCCCGACCCCACTCGCAGCTCGGATGGAAAACGCCCTCCGAGTTCGCCTTCACCTGTCACCCGCGCCGGGATCTGGCGCTGCGCTATGCCGAAGGCTCCGCGCCAGCTCCCGTCGCTCCCACCGCCCAACCGGGCAAATCCAACGACCGGAGCGAACTCAGGATTGGATAAAACTTGGGGGCAAGGTCAATTGGCTCTTGATCGCGCAGCCTTGGCAGCCGCTGTCGACCAGTAACGGCGCAGCGCCTTGGCGTTCGACGTCATGGGCTTGGGCAGGCGCATCGAGCACTTCCAGGCGGCTCATCTCCTGCTTCAGCCGAGCGATCTTTTCCTTGATCCTCGTCGTCTTGATGCTGATCGCTTCCGACGGCTCCTGCCGATCGGCGCTATCGAGTTGACGCAGATATCGACCAACGCTTTCCTCGATCTGCGCCATCCGCCTCGCCATCTTGGCATGCGTGAAGTTGCGATCGCGGTTGTTCACTGCCTTCTTGCTGCCATTTCCGTCGAAGTAACCACGGTCGGCGACAGCCTCGAGTTTGTCTACTTCGAGCACTTCTTTGGCTTGCTTCGACATCCGAGCAAGCTGCCCACGGTCGTTACGAGATATTGGCCTGCGAAGAGGCTGGCGTTGCAGTCACGCCGTCATTCCGTGCTCGATGTTGGTGTAGTGATAGGGCAGCAGCTGGCCGGACGGGCAGCTGCCGACGTTTATGACCTCATGCGTAACAATCAGATGGTGTTCGGTGTCCACCGCGACCTGGACATTGTAGCCGACGACACCCGATCCGCGTCCGCTGGTGGCCATCGAACGGGCATCCGGATCGATCAACGATATCTGTTGATCCGGCGTTGCGCATCTATGGTCGGTAACCGCACCAAGGGCGCGAACTGCTGTCGATTTCGCAAGATTGCGAGCGGACAGATCGGCTCGGCTCCAGCTTCCCTGTAGGCTTGGGCCCGGTGCGCAACTTCCGCTTTGCCAAGACCTGCAATCAAGGTTTCGGTCCGAGAGATCACGAGAAAATCCGGGTCGTGTCTTGTCGTTGGCCGGCGGGCCTGCCCAGATCCTGCCCTGCATTCGCTCCATCGGCATTCCCGCCGCAGGTGGGCGGTGCGTTGAGCGATCGCTCGTTCATCATTCTCTCCCTCGGACACCTATAGCCATCGTATATTCGAAAGTTTCCATCGACTTATTCGATGGACGTCATTCCGCCGTAGCAGTTCGGGTTTCTAAGGTCGCGCACATTCGGATTTGCCTAGACCAGACAGGCGATCGATTTTCCGGGTTCGCAAGTCTCATGCCAATCTCGAAGTCACGGCAGTAACATCCTTGATCCAAACTGAAGTTGAATTCCGAGGCAGTTATGATCCGTTACGATCTGACGCGACGACAAGCTCTCACCGGCGCTCTTTCGGCCAGCATGTTGGCCAGCACGGGCCTTGGGGCTGTCGAGAACGATTTCAAGAAGCTGCCGCGTCGTCGGCTGACGATCGGCATGTCCGGCTTTCCTCGCGCATTCGACCCAGTCATTGCGACCGACACTGCCATTCGCCGGATCATGCCACAGCTTTTCGATACGCTCATCACCTTCGATCACGGCCGGGACATGACGTTGCGGCCCTGCTTGGCCGAGAAGTGGGAACGGATCGATGCGCAGTCGCTGCGATTGTTTTTGCGCAAGGGCGTCACCTTCCATGACGGAGCCCCGCTGACCGCCGAAGACGTGGCCTTCAGCTTGGGTCCCGACCATCTGCTGGGACCTGGGCGCAGCGGAATGTCAGAGGCGTTGCAGTCGCTCGACCGCCTCGAGAAGGTCGAGATCATTGATCCCTACACCGTCGTTGTGCATGCGAAGGGCGGCGATGCGCTCCTCGAGCAGCGGCTCGCGGCCTGGGGATCGGAGATCGTCAGCAAGCGCGCCTTCACGGCCGCGGGCTCTTGGGAGCGCTGGATGACCGCCCCCGTGGGAAGCGGGCCGTACAAGCTGGTCGATCACAAGCTCGACATCCATGTCACTTTGGCCGCGCACAATGGCTATTGGGGCGGACCGCCAGCATTCGAAGGCATCGAGTATCGTATCCTTCCCGAACTCTCCGCGCGCGTGAACGGCCTGCTCGCCGGGGAGCTCGATATCGTCACCGACATTCCGCCGGATCAGTTCGAGGGCATCCAGAAGCGCGCCGATCTCGAGGTCGTGGGTGGCGCCGTGCAGAATATCCGCTCGCTCGTCCTCGATCAGACCGATCCGGTCCTAAAGGATGTACGCGTCCGCCGCGCGATCAGCCTTGCGCTCGATCGCAGGCTGATCGTGGAGAGTCTATGGGAGAATCGGCTTCCGATCCCGAACGGCTACCAGCTGCGGAGCTATGGCGAAGGCTATATCGAAGAATTCGCGGCGCTTGCCTATGACCCCGACAAAGCCAAGGAGCTGCTCGCGGCAGCGCGCTACAATGGAGAGCAGATCACGTATCGCCTGCTCAACAACTACTATCCCAATCAAGTCTCCACCGCGCAGATCATGATCGAGATGTGGCGTGCCGTCGGCCTGAACGTCAAAATCCAAATGATGGAAAGTTTCGCGCAAGTGCAAGGTCAGCCGGTGCGGGCCATATTCGATACCTCCAATACGGCGCTCTTTCTCGATCATCTTGGTCATCCCTGGCGCGAATACGGTCCCAGCGGCTCCCTGCCAAAGTCGATCGGAATTTGGCACAACGAGGAATATTTCTCCCTCGGCGCGAAGCTTCAAGCTGCCGTGCAGCCCGAGCAGCGGCGACCGATCATCCGCCGCATGCTCGAGATCATCGACGAGATCGATCCGCCTTGCGTTATTCTGCACGTGTCGGGACAGTTCTACGGCAAGCGCCGCGACGTGACGTGGTTGCCAGGACTGACGCTCGATCTCGATTTCGGGCCGCGCAACAAAGCCCTGATCCGGACCTGATCGTAATGATCGGCGGCTCCAACCTACGATCCTGCGATGGCAAGCCCAGTTTGGGGCCCTGCCTTAACCGAGTAGCGTCGTCATGATATCGCAAGGCAACGCGATCGTCGTCAGCAATCCTGCGATCCAGTTTGCACGGGCGATCCGACGCGACGACTACGCTCTTCGGGGGGCGGGGAAGCCGCGGCGCATATGTGGCTGCGCAGTTCCGTCCATTGCCGTCGATCTGAGGTCGCAGCGGCCGGAGACAGATCCCTCCGCGACGCGCAGCCAGTCGAAGGCGCTGGCCGCTGGAACTGCCGTGCCGTCGCGTGAGATCAGCGCGCGTGCGAGACAATCCGGTTCGCATGCAGCTATCGGCGCGAAGCAGCCTGGCGAGCGCTCTCGCCATCTGGCTGAGCGACGCCGACAAGATCCGGCGCATGGACGCACGCCTCGTGGAGTCGGTCTGCGGGTAGGGGCCCTTGCGACGGATAGACGAGCGGCCGCCGAGTTTATTGGCGCAGTCAGCGACGCGATCGCGTTGTTTCGTCCCTCGGGCCGCGAGGATGCCGCCCGCCGTGAACCGAAGGGGCCGCGATGATGCGCCAAGGTCAGAGTCCTCAAATGGAGCCGATTCTCGAAATCGCCGGTCTTCGTGTGGCGTTCGACGATGTCCCGATGCTGCGCGGAATCGATCTCACGCTCGCGCGCGGCGAATCGCTCGGCATGGTTGGCGAAAGCGGTTGCGGCAAGTCCGTGACGTGGCTTGCGGCGCTAGGGCTTTTGACCCGGCGCGCCCGGATAACGGGCAGCGTACGCTTAGCCGGCGAGGAGCTCCTCCATGCTTCGGCCTCTCGCCTCGACAAGGTGCGCGGCGGTCGAATCGCGATGATCTTTCAGGATCCGGCGAGCGCGCTCAACCCGGTACACACGGTAGGCGATCAGATCGTCGAAGCCCTGCGGCTCCATCGCGGCATGGACCGGCACACCGCGTTGGCCGAAGCGCGGCGTCTGCTGGACCAGGTTAGCGTTCCAGACGCGGCGCGCCGGCTCAAAGCCTATCCGCACGAGTTCTCCGGTGGGCAGAGCCAGCGGGTCATGATCGCAATGGCACTTGCGGGGCAGCCTGACGTCTTGATCGCTGATGAGCCTACCACCGCGTTGGATGTCACCATTCAAGCGCAGATGCTTGACCTTCTGCAGCAGATCCAGCGGGAAACAGGCATGGCGCTGGTCCTGATCTCGCACGATCTTGGCGTCGTCGGCGAGATGTGCGAACGCATCCTGGTCCTTTACGCGGGGCACATTGTCGAGGAGCTGCCCGCCCAGCGCCTCTTTGATCAGCCTGTTCATCCCTATACGCGAGGTCTTCTCGCGGCGCTTCCGGACCTCGAGGCACCACGGCGCCGTTTGCCGGCCATTCGTGGTGTCGTTCCAAACGCGGCCAAGTTGCCGCCAGGCTGCCCGTTCGCTCCCCGCTGTGATCAGCGGATCGAACGCTGCGGTGAATGGGTGACCGAGCTCGCTCCGCTCCGTGGCGAGGCCCGACACAGAGCTGCATGTTTGCGTGCCGTCGGAGATTCTTCTGCGGGCGAGATCGTGGCCGCATGACTAGGACCACGCCACCGCTTCTCCAAGCCGACAGGCTTGTTCGCCAATATCACTTGCGAGAGGGCCTGTTCCAAAGATCAGCGAAGGTATACGCCATCAATGGGCTTTCTCTGGCCTTGGCTCGTGGTGAAACGCTCGGATTGGTTGGCGAATCCGGCTGCGGTAAGTCCACGGCGGGCCGGCTCCTGATCGGCTTGGAACGACCTGACTCTGGCGTGGTCAGCTTCGACGGCGAAGCTCTACCTCCCATTGGCCATGCTCCATGGCGGCGTCTCAGGATGCGAATCCAAATGGTCTTTCAGGATCCGCTAGGCGCGCTCGATCCTCGCTCGACGATCGGTGCGCAGATCGCCGAACCGCTCGACATTCACCGCCTCGGCAGCAGGTCCGAGCGCGAGGCTCGGGTCGATGCGCTTCTCACCGATGTCGGGCTCGGGAGCGACCACATCAAGCGCTTTCCGCATGAGCTTTCAGGCGGCCAGCGCCAAAGAGCCGTCTTGGCCCGTGCGCTCGCGACCGATCCAGATCTCCTCGTTTGCGATGAACCCGTATCGGCTCTCGATGTCTCCATTCAGGCCCAAGTCGTCAACCTTCTGCATGACCTTCAGGAGCGACGCCGCATGGCGATGATCTTCATCAGTCATGATCTGCGCGTGGTCCGGCAGATCTGCGACCGTATTGCCGTCATGTATCTCGGTGCCATCGTCGAAGAGGGCTTGTCCGACGCGGTTCTGCTGAATCCTTTGCACCCCTATTCACGAGCACTCGTTTCCGCAGTGCCGACGCCTGGACGACATCGCAATCGCACGATTCTTCAGGGAGATCCGCCCAATCCGGCCGCGCGGCCGAGCGGCTGCGCATTCCATCCCCGCTGTCCTGCCGCCCGCCCGGTCTGTGCGCGGGGCGTGCCAGAGCTGAGATCCGTCCCTGACGGGCGCCGCGTCGCCTGCCATCTCGTCGGCTATGGTGCCGAGCGCGGAGGCGAGGGGTGATGGCTCGCTTCGTCGCCGTCCGCTTGGTGCGCGCGGTGCTCACCATCACGATGGTGGTCACATTCGCGTTCGTGGTGCTGCGTGCCTCTGGCGATCCCGCCCGGGCGCTTTTATCGCCCGAGACCCCCGCTGCGGCAGTTGAGGCTTTCCGGAAATCATGGGGCCTCGATGCGCCGCTCTGGGTCCAATACGTCAGATATCTGGGTGCCGTCGCCCACGGAGATCTCGGCCAATCCATGCGTAACGGACGGGCCGCCATCACGGTCGTTGCCGAGCGCATTCCTGTCACGCTGATGCTGACCGTGCCCGCTCTCATCCTGAATCTTTGCTTCGGCATTCCGGCCGGCATCTACGCAGCCCTGAAACGCGATAGTCTGGTGGACCGGCTGGTGATGACGGTGGCGGTTCTTGGGTTCACCGTGCCCTCTTTCGTGCTCGGCCTCGTTCTCGTCCTGGTCTTCGCCATCGAGCTCCCCTGGTTTCCTTCGGGTGGTGCGGGCACTTGGCCCCACATGGTGCTGCCCGTCGTTACGCTCGGTCTTTCCGGCGCGGCCGTTCTGGCTCGCTTCACCCGCAGCGCCATGCTCGAGGTGCTTGGGCAGCCCTATATCCGGACCGGCAGCGCGAAGGGGGTGCCATGGCGCAGCGTCGTGACGGGGCACGCCCTGCCGAACGCCGCCATAGCCCTGTTGACCATCATAGGTTTCATGGTTGGTAACCTTGTCGCAGGAACCGTGCTCGTCGAAAGCGTCTTTTCATGGCCAGGCCTTGGCAGCCTGCTCATCGTGTCGGTCGCAAGCCGGGATCTGGCCGTCGTTCAATGCATCATGCTCGTCGTGGCGGCCGCCATGATCACCACCAATGTCACTGTCGATTTGCTCTATGGCGTCCTCGATCCACGCCTGCGCGAATCACGTTCGGCCGGAGGCGCATAATTGTCTCACGTTTCCGCAGAACGGGTTCTGCCGTCTTTGAGGACGGGTAAGCATTGGCGCAATCGCGCGATCGTAGCGGCACTCGTCTGGCTCGCCCTCATGCTTGCCGTCGTGCTCTTGGCTGATCGGATCACCCCTCATGATTATGCAACTCTCGACCTTCGTCATCGTCTTGCTCCACCTCTCGGATTCGGCGGAAGCCTCGCGCATCCTTTCGGTTCGGATGAGCTCGGCCGCGACGTGCTGGCGCGTCTCGTCATGTCGATCCGCGTCAGCCTTCTCATCGCCTTCGGAGCTACGCTGATCGGGGCCACTCTCGGGACCACACTTGGCGTGCTCGCCGCTCATTTTCGTGGCTATGTCGAACAGGTCATCCTCGCATGCGTCGATTTCCAGGCAAGCATGCCATTTCTCGTTCTGGCGCTCGCCGTTCTCGCGTTTTTCGGAAATTCTCTGTTCCTCTTCGTGGCGCTCGTCGGCCTGCACGGCTGGGAACGCTACGCCCGCATCACGCGCGCGCTCGCGATGAGCTCGAATGCGCAAGTCTATGTGATCGCGGTGCGCCAGCTTGGCGCTGGACCATGGCGCGTCTATTTGCGACATGTCCTGCCGAACATCGCCTCGACCCTGATTGTGACCATGACGCTCGCCTTTCCGGACATCATCCTGCTCGAAAGCGGTCTCAGCTTTCTGGGCCTTGGTGTGCAGCCGCCGCTTACGTCTCTCGGCAACATGGTCGGCTACGGTCGTGACTATCTGGCGCGAGCGCCCTGGATTCTTGTCCTTCCCTCGCTGGTCATTTCGCTCACGACATTATCGATGTCGCTCGCCGGCGATTGGCTGCGCGACCGGATCGACAAAACGTTGTCTTGAGGTCTGCGACCGTGCCAATCAGCTCGTGCCAAAGGGAGCGATCGTCCGCGTCAGTGCGATGAGGACACGGTCGCCTGTGATCCCATTCAGAGCTCCTCACGCTGGCTTACGCTGGACGGAAGCGGCCGGCCAGAGAAAGGGCTGGCGTTCTCGCCTCGGTACACGAACGAAGTCGATCGCGCGGCTGATGCTAGCCAACACCTGAGCGATGATTGGCTCTCTCTCCCGCTCCCTGCGGCTTTTCACTGCTATGAGCCCAGCAGGGAACTCAGCGCCGGTCCTCCAGCCAATTAAGGCATGGCGCAAACACGATCTTGTTCGAGCCGACCGATCGTTTCGCCGTGAGGGCGACGGGCGCCGCCAAGCTAGACGCGACTTTGACCGCAAAAATGCATCGTGGTGCAGCCGCCCGGCAAAAATCCCTGAACGGCGTTGCGTCACAAGAAAGATTTGAGAATGCGCCATCACGCCATGGCTAAACGCGATCGATAACACGGGCAAACGACGATGTGATGGATCATCTTGCTGCGGCGGCTTGTGATTGGTCCAACGGTGAGAGTTCGATCGCGGTTTGAATCCAGTCCATCATCAAATCGGAAAGATCCCATCGCATTATTTGATGTCTGTCACTGGATGTTTGCGCCCCGACATTACTGCCTCGCCCACACCAGTCTAACCCGGAGGATAGGGGCAATGATATTCTTGAAGATGACCGCGGAGTTGTTTCGAACGATCAAGAGAGTTTTACTAATATCAGCGGCAGGCTTGACCGCATCGGGTGCGGCAAAAGCTGCGGACCTTCCCGTCAAAGCCAAGCCGATCGAATATGTGAGGGCCTGCGTGCTGTATGGCGCCGGCTTCTATTACGTCCCTGGCACGGACACTTGCATCAAGTTGGGCGGTTATCTACGCGTCGACTTGATCGCGAACAGTAACAGCGATTTTGATCCGGCTGCCAATGGCGTGGCAGGGGCGCGGAACCGCTTGAGCAACTCCTACACTTGGCGCTCTCGTGAAAGCTTGGGTATCGATACGCGCACTGCAACCGAGTATGGCGTGGTCCGCACTTTCTTCCAAGCCGCGTTCAGCTGGACTTCGGGTGGCTATGCTGGTGCAGGTGCAGGCGATGCCGGCGGTGCAACGACCTATACGGCAGCTGTGGCCGGAGGACAGGGCACTGGCGCGATCGCACAAGGATCGCTCGGTGTCTATTCGGCGTTCATCCAGTTCGCTGGCTTTACCGTGGGTAAGGCCGTCTCTCAATTTTCCGCACCTTGGACCAATTATCCGGCGAACGAGTTTGATGATCTACCCGGCGGCGGCGGCTGGGTGACCGGCGTGAACCAGCTGACCTATACCGCTGATTTCGGCCAAGGAATTACGGCTACCTTTTCCGCTCAGGATCAAGTTGCCTATGGCACCACCAACATTTGGAACATAAGCGGGGCGACGGCCGCCGGTCTCGCCACAGGAGCGTATGGCGTCAATGACATCGGCGGTTCGCGGTCGCCCGATCTCATTGCGATGACTCGCGTGGATCAGAGCTGGGGTCTCTTCCAGGCCTCACTTGCTGCACATGATAACCATGCGGCTCATTATGGCATCGACGAGACGAGCGGCCATCCAGGCGACAAGTGGGGCTGGGCTGCTCAGTTGGCCTTGTCTCTCAAGAACATTCCGACTGGCGTCGGCGACACCATCAATTTGTCCGGCGCCTACACGGCTGGTGCGACCCGCTACAATTTCAACGACCTGATGGCGACGACTTACGCGATGTATGGCGGTAGCGGGGTGACGGGCGCCTATCAGAGCGTCGGCTTGGCCGGCCTATCCGACTCCGTGTTCGTTGCGGGCGCCGGCCAAGAGTTGACAACGACCTACGGATTCCATGGCGGTTACACGCATAACTGGGATCCACGCTGGAATACGGGTTTCTACGGCGGGTGGGCCGCCGTTCGGTATTCGAGAACCGCCAAAGGGTATATTTGCGGCGCTTTCGTCGCGAGCCTGTCGCTCTCGAGCGGCGTTTCCGCCTGCAATCCCGACTTCAACTATGGCGTTGTTGGCGTCGTCACGCGCTGGACGCCACTCAAGAACCTGACTTTTACCGTTGACTTGGCCTACACCATGCTTGACCAAAAATACGCGAGCGGGAGCACGGTTACGTTGCCAACCCAGTCGGCGATCGCCAAACCGGCTGCTGTCTACGAGCTGAAAGACCAGAGCACGCTGACCCTGCTCCTCCGAGCTCAGCGCAACTGGTGAGGGTCGAAGCCGGCGAAAGAAGACACTAAGCCGGCTCCATGAATCCAGGTCAACCTCCCAAGGAGGCCTCCGACGTGCCCGTCGGGGGCCTTTTTCGTTCTGGGTTCGACACGTCGATATTGAAGCTCATGGCCTCAACGACCTCTCGAGCGTGATACGCGGGCCGAATGAAGGATTGAACAGACAAGCCGGCAAAAGCTTCTTGTCAGGCATCGAAGGCGACGCAGTGATAATCGGCTGCACCTTGCGCCGATAGCCTATGCTCTCTAACGCCGAGTGGCCGTGCCGCACATCAAGGCGGCCAGCCTCGTTCAAGGCGAGGCGGCTCATCAACGTGCGAACGCATTTTCCTCATTGGTCTGCTCCAGTCGGCGCTGAGCCAGGGTATCTCCAGGCGAACGATCTCTCGAAGTCGTCGCTATCGACAAGCGCGGCCCTTCCGGGGATTAGCGCGAGAATACGGTGCACATCTAGAGTAGCTGACATCGTGTCGGCCTTCCGACGTTGTCGGAGCCGCGACAGGTCCGATTTCGAGCGAACCTCCTTCATCAAGCCCTCTCGCTTGGCACAAACCTTGAACAGGGAAGACGCGCGAGAAGGATCGCAGCCATGGCCGCATGACAATCATTCTTCAGTTCGCCGTATGGTCCAGTTGGCAAATCGAAGATGCCAGCCACTGCGTGCATATTCCTGGCGCTCACGGCTGTGTTGAAAAGATCGCAGCCGCTGGCAAACCCGGGTAGGTCCAAGCCGATTGCGCGATCAGCTTCTGTGACGCGTCGTGCACCAAGGCTGCGCGTCAGTTCGCATCACAAAGAGGCCTCCCGACTTCAGGCGGCACGAGATGTCTTGGGGGAAAACGCCGTCCCTCGTTTGGCTACACAAGCAGGGCAACTCGACTTCCATGTACAAGTTGATCAAAACAAAGCTGGTCTCGGCTTTTCGGCGCCATCTGACGAGAGGTGCGGCCGCCGATCAATTCATCAAAGAGCTCGCTGAAACAGCGAAACTCGCCTTACCCATGGTGCTGACGCAGGTCGGGCAGATCGCGATGATGACGACTGATATCGCTTTCATCGGACGCATCAGCGCTGAGGCGCTGGCCGCAGCGGCGCTTGCGAGCCGGTTCTATTTCATCAGCATCACGCTCGGCGCGGGCCTGATGTCAGCCATAGCGCCTTTGGCGGCGCAGGCATTTGGGGCCGATCATCCGGGTATGGTGCGGCGCGCGCTGCGCATGGGCCTATGGATTGCGCTGATCCTTTCCGTTCCGATCATGGCGAGCGCGCTGCAAGGTGAGCGAATACTGCTTGCTCTTGGTCAGGACCCGGGCGTGGCGCGGCTCGCCCAGCTGTATCTATCCGGATTGGCGTGGGGCGCAGCGCCCGCGCTGTGGTTTCTGGCCATCCGCGGTTTCATGGGCTCGGTCAACCGGCCGCAGCCGGTCTTCTGGATTACGATGGCGGCCATCCCGCTCAACGCACTGCTGGTTTATACGCTCACCTACGGAAATTTCGGACTGCCCCGGCTCGGGATATTCGGGGCAGGTCTTTCGACCGCGCTGGTGAACTGCGGCACGTTTCTGGCAAGTGCCTATTTCGCTACAAAGCGTCAGCCGTTTCGTGACTACCACGTTTTTGCGCATCTGTGGCGCTTCGATTGGCCCGTCCTGCGGCAGCTGATCGCGATCGGAGCCCCGATCTCAATCGCCTCCTCGATCGAGACGGGGCTATTCTGGGCCGCATCGCTTCTGGCAGGCGTGATCAGCACGAACGCGCTCGCCGCTCATCAGATCGCGGTTCAGGTCGCCGCGATCCTGTACATGATCTATTTCGGCGTCGGTATGGCAGCGGCGGTGCGCGTTGGCCATGCGGTCGGTCGCAACGACCGTGCCACCATCAATCGGGCAAATCTGGCGGCGATGCTGCTCGGTATCGCCATCGCCGCGACGCTGACGCTTGCGGTGATCGCCGCCCGTTTCGAGATCGCCGCGCTGTTTCTCATTGGATCGGCCGATGATGCCAATGCGACGATCAGCCTTACCGCAAGGCTCCTCCTGGTCGGCGCAACCCTCTTTGTCGCCGATGCCGCGCAGTGCGTTGCGACAGGGGGGCTGCGCGGACTAAAGGACACGCGAATGCCACTTCTGTTCGCCGCCATAGCTTGGTGGCTGATCGGTCTTCCGCTTAGCTACCTGCTTGGTTTGAAGATCGGTCTTGGCGCCGTTGGCATCTGGATTGGCTTGTCGAGCGGGACGACCGTCTATGCGGCGTTGCTGGTCCTGCGGTTTCAGTACCTGACAACGCGCGCTTACTGTCACGGTTGAGCGGCTGGCGAACTTTACCACTGCATGGAAATCGCCGCGCAGCGGGCCGTCAACGACGTGCACGTTCCAGGAGATCCGTGCCCGACGCAAACAACGCAAATTTCGATCGATGAATCAAAAAATACGATGATCAAATTGGTTAACCTGTTTAAGGGCGAGTAACGTCGCGGCACGCTTTATTCATAGTTCCCGAGCTTTCAGCCTCGTCTTCCTGCTTTGAAGTGCATGCCATGGGGCTTAAGCGGCTCGCGGCACGACCAGGCCACGGTGCGATCATGCTTAGCCAGGGCCAACCGGATTTCGATCGATGTGCGAACCTTGGAATCTGCGCACTTCACGACGGGCTCACCAGATGCAGCTGAATGTCGTAGTCGACCAGGCGTCGATCAGGCCTGCCAGCATTGCGCGATGAGAGTTGCTCGCGCTCACCGCGATCCCGGTCGTTTTGTAGCCGGCCCATGTGGTTCGCCGGTGCAGGGACAAGGCCTCGATCTGGCGCAAAACCCCGACCACTCTCCGCTATATCCCAGCTAGCAAGGCTTGCATCATGTCCGAGCGCTCGGCCCGAAATCGGGTTCTCATCGTGCTGTTTGATGGGCTTCGGCCCGATCTCGTCAATTCATCACTGACACCGAATCTTGTGAGGCTTCAGCGCCGGGGCGCGATGCTTGCGCGGCAGCGCACGGTCTATCCCAGCGAGACACGAATCGCGCTGACAAGCCTCGTAACCGGAACGACGCCAGAACGACACGGCATCGTCGGGAACGAGTATTTCGACCGACTATCCCCGACGCCACGGCATGTCGATTCGAGTGAAGCGCACACGATCGAGGATATTGATGAGGCGAGCGGTGGCCATTTGCTCGGCGTGCCGTCGCTCGGCGAGATTCTTCAGGCGAGCGGCAGGACGTTGTCAGTTCTCGCGTCGAACTCGGCCGGTGCAACCCGCCTGCTGAACCATAAGGCGCGAAAGCTTGGCCAAGTGACGCTCTCGGGCCACTTCCCTCGGGTCGCGACCTCGACCGAGATGCTCGAGCGGGTCGAGGCCCTGCTCGGACCCACGCCTGCGCCGCCCCCGTCGGGCATACCGGATCTGCCCGCTCAAGCCTTTCTAACCTCCGCTTTCCTGGACGTGATCTGGCCCCAAATTCGGCCTGACGTCGCGATCCTCTCCTTCGGCGAGCCAGATGTTTCGTCGCACGATCACGGTGTCGGCGCGCCGAAGACGCTGGAGGCGATTGGCTTTGTCGACCGGCAGTTCGGTCGAGTGCTGGATTGGTGGGAGAGCGAAGGCGAATCCGAAGGGGTGCATCTGATCGCCATGTCCGATCATGGCCACGTGACGGTGCACGCGCGGGCTGATCTCATCGAGACACTCGAGGCGGCCGGGCTGCGCTGCGGCCCGGCAACCGCGCCAGGAATCGACGCTCTCGTTATACCAGGCCAGGTCGGAGCAATTTACCTGGCCGAGCCTTCAGACCCTCTCATCCGCCAGGTCGTAGCAGCGATGATCAGGCGGCCCTGGTGTGGACCGATTTTCACAGCCGGCCGCGGCGAGGTCGACGGCATCGCACCAGGTAGCTTCGCCCGCCGGCTTGTCTTCGCCGATCATGCTCGTTCGGCGGACATCCTGTTTTCGTTCCGGGCCGACGACGGTCTAGATGCATTTGGTCTTTGTGGCCGCAGCTGGAGCGCAAGCTGGCCGATTGGCGTCGGCGTTCATGGCGGATTGCATGCCAACGAGATGTCGTCGCTTGGCATCTTGGCAGGACCGCTGATCAAGGACGGCTTCGCCTCGCAAATCCCCTCGAGTATTTGCGACCTCGCGCCGACCGTGCTCGGCCTGCTTGGCATCTCTCCGCCATCTTCCATGACCGGTCGCACCCTTGCCGAGGTTTTTAGCGAGGTCGGAAATCAGGTGCCTGGAATGACCGAGGTGGTGCACGAAACACGCGATGGCGCATACCGGCAGCGCCTCCGTCGCGTGCGGGTCGGTGCGGCCGTGTATCTCGATGCTTGCGATGTTCTATGACGAGCTGCCTTCCACATGAGCATAAGCTTGCGCTTCGACCCTTATAACGGATCAAGGATTGAGCGAGGTATTCGGTCTGCGGTCCTCACGGCTCTTGTCTGGTCGGACGTGGGTTACCGTTAGCCGGTCTTGATTCCAGACGGCGACGATCAGAAGAGCTAAGGACATCTCGCGAATGACGAACGTGCGTTTCGGCGCCTTTCGCGCTCGGGCTGGACCACAGCTGTCCACGGTGCCACTTCCAACCTGGGCAAGAGCATCGCAAGCTTGCGCGCATGGTTCCTGGCACTCCTTCAGCAGATCCGGGGCGATCTACGGGCGCCCCCCGGTCCTTGCTCTCCCCTGAGCGCTGCTCCAACTCCGCCGAATGGAGGCCGTTTTTACCGCGTTCCCTTGCAGATTCCTTTTAGCGCTGCGACCAAGAGCTGATTGTCTTCGGCAGTACGGCTTGCAATACGCAAGAACCTTTTGCCATTTTGAAGGGTTTTGCCGCCGTTGTGCCGGATCAATATGCGTCTGTCCTTCAGAAGTTTCGAGGCGATCACATCCCCGTCCGGCCAACGAGAGGGCAGTTCGCAGAAGACGAAATTTGCGTAGGGCTTGAGAACTCTCATCCCGTCGATGCCGAGCAAATCTTTGTATAGTCTCTCCCGATCGCTGCGCACCCTCGCCCAAGACTCATTTGCTTCGTGCGTGAGGTGCGGAAGCTTGCTCAGAAAGAACTCGGCACACGTATTGACGTTCCAAGGTGGGAGAGCCGCTCTAATTTGATTGATCAGTTCGCTATTCGCCGATGCCGCGTATCCGATTCGCAAACCGCAGGTTCCGTAAATCTTGCCCAGGCTTTTCAGAATGATCACGTTGGGAAATTCGAAGAGGTGATTTTCAAGACTCGCGCTGCGTCCCGCCTCGCTGAATTCGATGAATGACTCGTCGAGTAGCAGGAGTTGTTGTCGATCTCGGAGCTCCGAAGCCAGACACAGCAGATCCTCGCATCGAACCATTCGCGAGGTCGGATTGTTCGGCGATATCACCACCACACCGCTCACTCTATTCGCTCGCGCGAAAGCCGCGTAATGGTGCACGTCGAGTTCGAAATCGGGCGGCGGAAGAATAAAACGGTACAAGCGTCCCGGCAGGGCAATCGTTTCATAGGGATTGAAGGATGGGACCGGGACCGCGATCTTCATGCCCATTCGACCGAGGAGGATGGGGAGCAGCTCAGCCACGCCATTGCAAACGGCGAGATTGTTCGCCGGGATTTTCACGACCTCGGCAACGAGCTCGACCATCTGCGCGTGAGGGGAGGGATAGCAGGCAATCAGCCTCGGTAAAGCGTCTTTAAGTTCGTCAAGGAACGACCTCGGCGGAAAGTAGGGATTGACCAGAAGGACGAAGTCTTTGATGTCATGCTTCCAATAGCCGCCTGGGAAGCGATTGACGAGCTCAGAGTCGTCGAAGGACTTTGGATTCACGTTGAGCTGGGCGGTGCTTGTCATGGGACCCGTCGTTGTCAATAGATAAGCGGTTCATTACGCGCCAGCCCGATCGTGAGGCATCGACTATCCGGCGCCTGCTCCTGCCGGGAATAAGCACCTGCTCCGGAAGGTGCCGCTGGCCGCTGAGTCGGTGGTCTGCCTGCTCACCGCTCGCGGCTATTCGAAGGAACGACTGGCTAAAGCTGCCGAGGATGCGACGGCGAAGACGCTGATCGTCGCGTACGCCGCCGCATTCGGTGATGGGACGCGAATGGATGCCACATGAGCGACAGCCAGAAGCAAGAAACAGGTGTTGACGACGCCGGAAAATGCTTCCGCGGGAATGAGAGGCTGGACAAGGAATAAGAGCGCCAGTAGCGGTACATCGTAAGACAAGGGGAGCCCCAGGAAGCGCCCATCGGACGACCTGCCGAAATTGGCAAAGTAGCTCAGCCTGACTGCCCCCGCTACCAGTAACGCTGTTGCGGTCGTAAAAGCAAGAATCGAGAGGTGGCTGAGTTGTATCACGATGACCGCGGGCAAAACGGCCCCGTAGATAATGTCTGCGAACCCGTCGAGACTCTTTCCCATCTTCGCAACGTCCGGGTCGCGATCTTTCGTGCGACCTGCAACGACCCCGTCCAGGTGATCCGACAGAACGGCCCAGAGCGCTGCGGCTACCGAAAGCTCGAAGCGCCCGGAAATAGCGAGAAACAAACTCGCGGAAGAAAAAAGAAGACCGGCGGTCGTGATGACGTTCGCTGGATCCCAAAGATATTTGAGCATCGGACTTTCACCTTCTGCCGGGCAAGCCTCGGCCTTTCGCTCTTCCGAAAATACGCTCTGCAACCTGCAGATCGTCGGTCGTGTCAATCTCATACCACCTGAGTCCATCGCATCGCACCGCCGCAAGCTGCAGCCCCCGCCGTTCGACAAGATAAGAAAGAAGCTCCTCTGTGTAGGCCTGGGTCACTCCGGACCCGATGATCTCGTCCAAAGCCGGAACGATCGTCGCCTTGAGGGTCGGCCCAGAGAGTCGAAACAGATTCATCGCTTTGAAAAGGCTTGGCCCATTCCCGACCAAGTTTTCGCCGCTTTGCTTCATTCGGAACTCGGAGATGAAGCCGCAATCCGACAACAGAACCGCCGACCCTTCCATCGAGAAGTCGAAGGGAGCGATTGCAGCCACGTCGGGCGCTTGGCTGATCATCAGATAGCGCAGCGCATCCTCCTCGAAGAAGACGTCGCCCTCCAGGAGAAAGCAGTCTCCGGAGAGCAGCGCGTCGCGCGCCAGCCAAACGGAGTAGGCGCTGCCGGTGCGGTCAAAGACTGGCGATACGACATAATCGATCTCGATCGCACCGAAGCGTCGACCGCACGCGTATTGAATAGCGTCCTTGCGATAACCGACGACGATCGTCACCTCTTTGACCCCGACAGCCTCCAGGTTGCGCAGGGCATTGTGGATGATTGACGTGCCGTTGACCTCGACCAGCGGCTTCGGCCGCAAATCCGTCAGCGGTCGCAGGCGAGAGCCGACACCGGCGGCGAGAATGATGGCCTTCGCCGGAGTGCTACTCGCCGTTTGAGGTCGTTTATCGTCGCTAGACATCGCGTCTTGGTTCCAAGGAGTCGAGAAGTTCGACAAGCCTCGCGTCTTTCGATCGCTCGAGGCCCTGGCTAGGGGCTAGACGCCGGGGAGCTCTCGAGTTCTTCGTTTGTCGTGGAATCGCGTTAAGAGGCGCGGCCCGCGAAATCCGATCATGACGCGCACACAAGAGCGCGTCTGCGTCTATCGAACAGGTCGCGCAAGGCTGATGAGTGAGGTTGGCACATCAATGTGAAGCTAATGGTCGAGGTCGTCGCGTTGCAGATATCGGGCTTCCGCAGTCGCGAGTTCGTTGTACTCGAGTAGGTCGAACAGCTCGTCGAGCGGCGCGATATTGGGTTCGATGCTTGCAGTGGTCTCCTCGGCGAAGATGCGACCGCAGACTTGTCGCATTGCGGATGCTGCAGCTCGCAGGGAGTGGTTGGCCCAGATCACCGTGGAAATGCGGTCTTTGCGATAGGCAGAGATAGGCGTTCGATAATACTTCGTTGGAACGATCACCACCGGCAGCCTGTTCTGCCAGGCGCACGCGAACGCATGAATCTCGTCCGCGGCGCTCCGTCGCGAGTGAATGAGGATCGCGTCCGCTCCCGCATCGGCGTAAGCGTGAGCGCGCGAAATTGCTTCGTCCATTCCGTGCCCGGCGATCAACGCCTCGATGCGGGCCACCAGAACGAGGTCATTGGCAACCGTATCCTTCACGGCGCGCAAGCGGCCGGCGAATTCGCGGGTGTCGGCGAGGGGATGTCGATCGCCAACGAACGAGTTCATCTTCGGAAAGCAGCTGTCTTCCAGCGCTAATCCGGCCGCGCCGCGCTGACGGAGCTTGCGCGCGAGCAGGCGAGCGTTATTGAAGTTGCCGAAGCCGCCGTCCCCGTCGACCAGGACCGGCAGCTGGCTCGAATCCACGATCCGCTCGACGCTACCGACTAGTTGGCTCCAGGATGCTTCGTTGGCGTCGCGGTAACCCAGAGAGGAAGCTATCGACAGACCCGATGCCCAGAGGCCCTTGAAACCTGCACGCTCGGCGATCGCGGCGGAGAGGCCATCATGCGCTTCCATCAGGAAGGAAAGTTCGCTGTTGCAGCAGACCTCCGCGCGCATCAGTTCGACGTGTGAGGAACCGATAGATTGAATGGAGGCCTTGGCAAGGACATTTGGTGACGGGTCTTGCATGCCGATTCCTTGTGCGTCTGACCGGCCGACGTTCATCAGGGAATGGTGACATGTCGCTGTCATCTCGATCAATCACGCGAGCTGGCAGTTGACTCGGAGCTCAAATTGCTGGGGCTCGCTGTCAATGCGGTAACTCTGACCAAGCCTGGCGATCATCAGATCGATCGTTTCCGGTCGGGCGCCTTGCAATTTCTCCCTGCGGTGTACGGCTTGCGAGAGCGCCAGGGGACGGTTTGTCGCCCCCCCCGACCATCGGATTGTCAAGCGGTCCAAACGAGGGCGGAGCCAAGCGCCCATTTGAGTGGATTGGCGAGGCCTAGTTCGCCAGCGTGTGCTCTAAACGCAGCAGCGACAGCTTGATCGTCGGCTGCGGCCTCCTGCCGCCGCAGTTCCCGCATCCTGGAGCACCGCCCAAATGATTGGGCGGATCTGAGGGCCGAGAGTCTCTGATGTGTCGGCCGCGCGACGTGCTGTCGGAGCCCTGACACCCGATCAAGCAGAGCTGTTAAGAAACAAGCCATCCCGATTGGCACAGACCTTGATTGAGGCTGTCCGGGAACAGCGCCGGTGCAGGGAGCGGAAGCGGTGGCTTACAAGATCATCGGTCCGCAATGTCTTGTCCCGTGCGGGCACGAATTGGACCACCCCAAGGACGCGACGCATGGCAACTGGGGAGCCCGTGTGGCTTTGTCGGCGTGATCGATTACTGGATTATGGTTCGCGCCGACATCGCGGCGAGGTCGCGCCGCGGCGCTACGCGTGTGCCTGGCCCTGCACCTGCCGGCGCTCATATACGAGATGGCGCCGAATTCAAGCGCCTCGAAGCCGAGGTTCGTCGGGTAGAGCGTGACTGCCCGTCAGGGGGTGATTGGGGCAAAATCAGTACGCGATCGCTGGATATTCTGTCGAGCCAGTCAAAGGACATTCTGGTCGCCTGCTGGGCAACCTATGGTTTGTTCAGGGTCGAGGGATATGTAGGTCTTGCCGTCGGCTTTGCCCTTTTGCAGGAGATGGTGGACGCACATTGGGAGGGGCTATTTCCGGCAATCAAGCAGGAGCATGCCCGGATCGGAGCGCTCGATTGGCTCGTTGCTCGCCTCGCGCCGGCGGTGGCCGAAGCTGCGCCCACTGAAGCCGACGCTGCGGCAGTGGTCGTTGCCTATGATGCGCTTTATGATCTCGTTCGCCAGCTCAGCGGGAAGCTGGTCGACAAGCAGCTCACTTTGGAGGTTTTGCTCCGGACACTGCAACCGTACTACGAACAAGCAACGTGCTCGCTGGTGACCGCGACCGAGCATGCGACTGAAGCGGTCCTAGCTGCTGAGCGGGCGCGAAGCACATTGGCGGATCCCACATCAACCGGCTGAGGGTGCGTACCCAGCAGCACCGAATTTGGCCCGATCGGCTTGCGCCGACGGCGATTGCGCTATCTTTTTGGACCTCTTGTCCCTTGTTGGTCGAACACGGGCGAGTCTCGAGCGCAATCTGGGCCCTCCACGGTTGATCGAGGCTGATGACCAAAGACATCGGCGTCCCATCATCCCATTGTCCTGTGGGGTCTCACTTCGTTGTATTGGACCTTTTTGCAGGCGTCACGACATCCGTGGGCGTCCTACAGGGCCAGTGCGTCAGGGCTATCGTGGCCTGCTGCGCCGGGCACCTAAAACAAGGTTTGATGGTATCTGAAGCGCGCGCGTCCGTTCAATCGCAAAATTAGATTGTTCCATCGGGTAAGTGCATCAAACATTGATTAGGAGAACACGCACAACCAGAAATTGTCGCAAATCTTGGTTCTCTACGGTGCATTCAAACATGCGGGGAAGTTGTGCGATGTCGGGTGCAGAGTGGAGATCAAAGAGCGCATATGACAATGTCAGGAAAGCAGAGCCGGCCGACATAGCCTGGGAGTGGCTGCGCCGCGATCGCGAGTATCAAAAAGCCTTCAGAGGCCTGCAAGGCAGCAAACGGTCGGGTGCGACAGATCCATTCCGACGGAAGTGGGGGCTGACGTTTCGCAGCTGATCCGAACGAGGGGTTCGACAAACAGGCGGTTTTCTGGTCGCCTGAAGCGCTGCCGACGGTGCTGACCGTTTGCATGGCCAACGGGCCGACTGCATCGAATCCGTACGAGCTTGATTTCGCCGACCTGCCAGGCAGCGAGCTTCGTCAAGCGCCGGATGGATGGCATGCCATCGTGCCGCTCGGAGGAGCGAAGCACCGGCTTTGGCTGAGAGAATTGCCGCCGCGCGGATCAATGGCTGTTGTCGACTTGCCGCTCGACCGGAATTTCGACCTCCGCTTGCAGGCTGCACATCGATTTTGGCTGGCGCTCGAACGGCGTCCCGTCGGACGGCCGCCTCTTGCTCCGTCGATCGGGGCCCAGCACCGGCACATCCTCGCTTTGCGTGCGACAGATGGGTGGCTGGAAGGCAACAGCTATCGCATTATCGCTCAGGGTCTCTTTGGTAAGTCACGCATACCCGATCGAGGCTGGAAGACGCACGATCTGCGCAGCCGGACCATTCGTCTGGTTCGCCAGGGACTGAGACTTATTCGCGGCGGCTACCGTGACCTACTGCGCCACAAGGACAAAAGCAGTGACGACACGACCTGAACTTGCGCCATTGACGAGCCGCATGTCGTGCTCCCAAGCAAGCGGTCCGCTGGCATGCGATTATGTCTCCTCGTGAAACTTCTATGCGAATACCGCGACGGAGCGCCTCGATCCAAGTAAACTCTTGCACTGCCATCTGGAGATCGCGATGCACGCAGCTTTGAGGCTGAACATGAGCTGGCTGCTGACAACGAGCCGTCTTTGTCGTGATGGCGCTCGTCACACGAGGCGAAGTACGGGCGCATTGCTGTCCCGGACTCAGAGGATCGAAACTGCGGACCGTCTGACCTAATTGTTCCGATCGGCGCGCACTAGATGTCGACTTTGCAACCAGTTCTGCTGGCGTCGACGCTCTGGACGAGCTGGGTCCACGAAGCTTCATTGGCATCGCGGATAGCCGAGCGAACTGGCAATCGACAGGCCAGAGGCTCAGAGCCCGTTGAATCCTGAGCGTTGGGCGATTGCAGCGGACGGGCCATCGTGCGCTTCCATCAGAAACGACAGCTCATCATTCGAGCAGACCTGGGCGCGAAGCATTTCGACAGGCGACGGCTGTGCGCATCAACGACCTGCAATAGGCCGAACGGCTTGTGGTTGATACTGCATGCCTAGATCCTGCAAGCCGATTCTCGATTGGCACCAACGTCACCGTTCATGTCTTTTTGGGGGAATGCCGACCAATGACCAGCATTGGTAGTTTTTTGAGGCGCGCAGATTTGCATAATTGCTTAGGAGTGGCGCCGAACGCGAAGCTTTCGCTATCAGTTGATTGGGGTCGCTAGAGGCTGCAAAGAAGGGCCTTGCTTGCAAATGGATGACCTGGGTTCGCGAGCCTGGTCCTGCAGCTCCCAGGAGAATTCTCCCGCTTCTTGGCGGGGAGGAGTGCTTAGTGGAAGGGTGATATCCGGCTCATTAGAGTTGGACGCAATATCGACAGCCACGATTGTCGTAATGCTGATGTCGTGTTTACGACACATGTCGCAAGCCCATCAACAGGGCTGCAGTGGGATGGCGGCCTCGCGCGAATGTCGCGGCAATCGCCGAAGAATGTGTCCTGTCTCGCCGGTGTTTGCCGGCGCCACTGAGTGGCATCGCATTTGCTGACGCCTCTCCTGTTCTGTCGAGTCCAGGAGAAAATCATGGCGGATGTGCAAGAGGTTGTGCTGTCGGAACGTGAAAGAGAGTGTTTGCGATGGATCGAGCAGGGGAAGTCATCATGGGAAATCGGTGTCATCCTGAACGTGAGCGAGAACACCGTCAACTTCCATGTCAAGAATGCGATGCGAAAGTTGGAAACGACCAGCCGGACGCAGTCCGTCGTCAAGGCGCGGCGCTTGGGTCTTATTTAAAGTAACGGCCGCGGTTGCGTTGCCGCTCATGTAGAGCTAGCGAATGTAAGCGGTAACTGTGGGTTGCTCCGGCGGAATGCGAGGCGGATTACGCGTCGCAGCTGTAGAGCTATAGACGCTGTTACTACTAACAGGACCTGCTTCTATTTCGTCCGCCGATCGTCATGGGCCGCCGTGGACCACTAGGCGAGGCGCGCTCGCGCCATTCAAATGGTGCCGATCAGGACGGTGACCTCGCCCCAGCGCCCAGCGCCGAGGCCCATTGCGCCTCGCCAGCTATGAGGGCGACGCTCTGCTTGCACTCATCAGCTCGATGAAGCCAAGCGTCGTCTTGCCTTGATCCGGCATCTCGTTGCCTCATCCGCCACGATTGCCTTGAAGTCCGGGTTGGATGCAGCAATCCGACCATTTTGCCCGACTGTCAGCTTCCGGAAAGCTGAACCTGCCATCGTCCCTAATGGAGATAGGTCGGGGCTGATCTGCGACTGCATCGCACGCAAACATCGTCATAGGGAGTTACGAGATGGTTCGGATCCATGACGCGCTCGACACCGCAACGTTGGATTCCAGCAGCACATCAGGCGCGAGCCAGCAAGATGAAACCTTAGGCCAAGCGGCCTTTGACCTGCACCTGCACGACATGCCGTTGCAGCAGGAGCAGCAAGGAGGTGCAGGTCCTTCCGATGCTTTTGTTTCGGCCGACGCAGAGGACCGCTTCGATACGGTCAACCAGAAGCCCGAAATGAAGCTGGTTGTCATTTCAAACCGCGTTGCGCCGTTCGACCCCAATAAACCCCAGACCGGCGGGCTTGCGGCGGGCCTCGAGCCGGTCGTGGAACGTTCCGGTGCGGTCTGGATGGGCTCCTCGGACAACCGGGGCGACGGGAGCGAGCAGCCGCTGCCGCTCGTGAAGTCCGGTGCAGGCGATGTGGCGATGCTCGATCTGCCGGAAGCCGACTATTCCGGCTACTATACAAGGTTTTCGAATTCGACGCTATGGCCGGCATTGCATTCTCTGCCCGACCAGATGGCCGGCTCCACAGTCGACGATGACAGCTCGGGCTCCGATTATGACAGCTCGGGCTCCGACTATGACAGCTATCGAAAGATCAACGAGTTTATGGCGCGTGCGGCATTCGACTTGCGGGATAGGGACGCGTTCTGGGTGCATGATTATCATTTGCTTCCGCTCGGGGGCAATCTGCATAGCCTCGGCATCGAGCGGCCGACCGGCTTTTTCCTGCATACGCCATGGCCGGCGCCCGACATGATAAAGCGCGTGCCCAACTATCGCGAACTGATGAAGTCGATGCTGGAGTACGATCTGCTCTGTTTTCAGACGAACCGGGACTTGAACAATTTCCTGGCCTGCCTGCGCACCTATTTAGGCTGGAGAGCAAGGATGGTGTCGTGACCACGCAGCGTGGCGAGACGCGACTTCAAAAATTCCCAATCGGTATCGATCCCAAGCAGTTCGCAGAGTATCTTGCGGCAGAGCTCTCGCCCGCCGAGCAAGAAAAAGTCTCGTCGCTATTGCAAAACTTCGAGGGCGCCAAGTGTGCGATCGGCGTAGACCGGCTCGACTACACGAAAGGTATCGACAAGCGGGTCGAAGCATTCAACCATCTTTTAGCGGCCGAGCCGGGCAGCATCTCGCTATTGCAGATCGCGCCGCCCTCACGCGCCGACGTCAACCAGTATCGGAAGTACAAGGAGAAAGTGGAGAATGCAATCAACCACGTCAATGCCGAGTACGGCACAGACGACTGGAAGCCAATCCACTACACGAATGACTCGTTCAGCCAGGCTGCGCTGGCGCGTCTTTACCGCGCGGCACATGTCGGTGTGGTCACGCCGCTGCGGGACGGGATGAATCTGGTAGCGAAAGAATATGTTGCTGCACAGGACCCGGAGAATCCTGGCGTTCTGATCTTATCGAAGTTTGCAGGTGCGGCTGAAGACTTCAACGACGACTAGGCGCTGCTGGTGGATCCAAACCACCCCGAAGAGATCGCAGACGCTATTAAGAAAGCAGCCAACATGCCGCTTGAGGAGCGTGTCAAGCGCTGGCGATCGATGATGGACAAGATTGAATCCTACACGATCCACGACTGGTCGGCGGACTACCTCCGGGAGCTGGACAAAAGCCGCGTCACGATTCCGGCTGATCACATCCTCCTTCCCGGTTTCGGCTGGAGCAACGAGGCTCAAATGCCCCTGTACCAGAACTATAACAAGGCCGTCACCGCCTATAACGAGATCGACCCAGCGGATGCCGCTTTGAGGGAGGCTACCTATGCAGACGTGAAGTCAGCCTTTGAGGCTTTAGCGGCCCCACTGAACCATACACAGGACAGACTCTGGGATCTGCCGGCGGCGACAGCTTCACGCGATGGTCGTCGCGGACAAGAGCTCGGTGCCCGCGAGGACTGACCGGCCGAAAAGCATAGCACGGCGGATGACAGGCTTCTGTAGCAGGACAGAGGAGCAATCCAGGTCTTTGGCGCTGACGCGGTTCTTGCGGGCGGCGCAGGCCCGCATGAAATCAAGACATCATGCGAGTGGTCCATGACCAGAACAGGGCGATACAGTCAACTCATGCTCCATCTGCAAACGACGCTGATGCGAGTGGTGGCGGCGACAGCCGGCGGGCTGCTGCCCGTTGATCGCTCCGCCCCGGAAAGCGGCGCTTGCTCTGGGGCCGCAACAGCAACGTTACGGAATAGTTCGCAGTGAGGGTTGCATCAGCCTTGGACGGCCCGGATGATCCGGCAGCAGCGAGCATTCTCGATCGAAATCTAGCCCTTGGTCTCTTTTGTGTAATCGGGCGTCGTCGATGAGACCACGGCTCGTGCGTCGGTCCAAACCGGGTAAATCAGGATCGTTTAAGCTGGACCGTAGCTCCTCAATTGCTGCTGATGCCCAGCTTCATTTCGCCATTTTGTGCCCAGAAGAACCTGATCTGGTGCTTGTACCTGTTGGTGATTGTTGGCTCAATCTCAAGACGTGTTGCAACGTAGGCCGTTCCGGGGCACTTTTACTCTCCTCGTCTCGAGCGCAATCCTCTCGGCAACCAGTTAACGACCCGAGTTATCGGCGTGACTTCGTGTGTGTTTTCGTAAGGAAAAGCTCCTCCAACTCGACAATGCTTACAGCCGACGGGTCGGAGATCGCCATGCATACCATCCTTAGCATGATGTCGATCTGGCTGCTGATCAATGCGCCTGGTGTTTGTCTTGATGATGCCCGTCGACAAGTCCGCCCGGTGACGCCGACCAGGAGGACCTCAGATGCGGAGGTAAGCAGCATCGCTGCGTCCCGGTCTTGCCACTGAAAATCGAATGCTGGTGCTGTCTCGCAGGCCGTCCGCCGACACGCTGTGATGTCCGCTTGGCAACCAATGGCGGCAACCGAACATGGTCGTGCAGCCCCGAACGGCTGAAACTTGCGACTCTTTAGCCGGCACGCAGCTTGCAGCGAACGGTCCCGTGACATAGCGCAATCCGCGCTAAGTCATGCGCTTGCGCGCTTTCCGCCGCTTCTGCGTGACGCGCCAGGGCCCGCGAGCGTGGTCGCTCGACCTCAGCCGGAGCAAATTTATGAGGACGTCACTCTCTCTTCGCCACGCTGATTTCGATTGCCTGCTTCATCTCCACGGCGCTTTCACAGGAGCGAACCGATGCGGCACTGATTGATGATCCATTCCGTTGGCTCGAGGAGCGAAGGGCCAGCCGCAGTGGCTTGGGTTCGCGCCGAAACGAGAAGACGCACGGGGTGCTTCAGTCAGATCCTCGCTATCGTCATTTCTACGAACAGGCGCTCGCCATCCTGCAGAAGGATCGGATCGCAGATATTCCATTGGAAGGGCGCGGTTTGGAGCATTTCTGGCAAGACGAAAACCAGGTGCGCGGCGTCTGGCGGCGCACCACGCGTGAGAGCGATCGTAGCCAAGTCCCAAATTGGGAAGCCATCCTCGACGTGGACGCCTTAGCCGCCGCCGAGAACAGAAATTGGGTCTTTCGAGGCGCCAGCTGCCTTCCGCCTGAAGAGCGCCTCTGCCTAATTAGTCTTTCCGACGGCGTCAAGGATGCCGTTTCCATACGAGAGTTCGATCGCACCGCGAAGACCTTCGTTGCGGACGGCTTTTATCTCCCAGAGGACAAGCAGGACGTCAGCTGGGGCGATGGTGACACACTCCTTGTTGCACGGGGCTGGGGCGAGGGGACTTTGACGCAAGCCGGCTACCCCTTTGTGGTGAAGGAGCTCAAACGCGCTCAGTCGCTCAGTGAGGCTCGCGAGATCTTTCGTGGCGAGCCCACCGACAGTGAGACGCAGCCCCTCGTGCTTCGTGACAGCGAGGGTCATATTCATGCGACCGGCGCGGTCCGCGCAATCGGCTCTTTCGAGACCGAATATGTGGTCTTCCGCGAGGCGGCTTTGTTCCGAGTAAAGTTCGATCAACAGGCTGATCGAAGCAGACAAAATCGAGACCATTGGTTATCTCAACGTCTTCACGTTGCTTCGCTGAATTCATCGAAGCCAAGGCGAAAGGCTGATGAGCCGCCGGCGGCGCGACGAAGTTCGTCAGATGCGCAAGTTACCGGTTTGAACAAGGCTCCGCCGTTGTCGAGCGGGTTTGCCGGCTCCCCAAATACAACAGGACGAGCGGATAACTTGCCAAATGCGCTTCCTTGAGGATTGTCTCGGCGGACCCTGTTCGTTCGACCGGGCTCGACGTGCGGTTGACATCCGAAGACGAACGCCAAAGCGCAGCCATGCGAGCGTCTTCGTGCTTGAGAAAACATGCCAGGTATCTTCATGCAGGCGTGCTCGGATTGATAATCCCGCTCCAGGCTGCGCAAACGAGTTCACGGCCGACCTGTTGTTCAACGTCGATGAAAGCCACCCGCCGGCTCTGGATGAGAGCGGAATGTTCGAGGCTCCACAGCTCTTCTGTAAGCCGGTGGCCGCGATGAGTGAAGCGAAGGTCAAAACGTCATCTGGGCTCAAGCCCTGAGGCAAAACTGTCGTCGACGTCAGGGTTTTGGTCGCTTGGACGATGCGGCCGCAGCTAGACCTGGCGATAAGAAAACGAGGACGCGAGCAGCGCAGCGACGCTGGGCATCTCTTGCTGACCGTCTTGATGGCCGGGAGACTCTTCGCTAGATCACAATGGTTCACTATGGAGATGCCGCCGTGGCGATGGGTATTGTAAAGTGGTTCAACTCGACCAAAGGTTATGGCTTCATCAGGCCTGAGGACGGAAGTCCCGATGTCTTCGTGCACATCAGTGCCGTCGAAAAGGCCGGTTACACCACCCTCGAAGAGGGGGCCCGGGTAAGTTATCAGCTCAAGGCCGGGCGTTCGGGTAAAATGTCAGCCGAGGATCTGAGGGTTGGCTGATCTGACTCGCCTCCGGATCACGGCGGGGCTAACAATGCACGGCTCGTGCTCCCCTGTCCAGGCGTGACGCACGTAGCTCATGAAGGTGCTCGCACAACCGAGTTCGTCCGTTATGGACCATACTGGCCGGCTGGGCTGCGGCTGCAGGTCTATATCCGCTACACCGATGCCATAGGCCTTCGAGGGTTGGTGTAAACAAAAGCGCGTTGGCTTTATGCCTGCGACGGCCGTTCTCCGTGGATGCCATAGTTGGACGTTGAGTCCTTCAGCAGGAGGAACGCGGCGGTGCGGGCAAGCAGATCCTTCGGCACGTGGCTGACCACGGCGCCCGCTCCTTCCAGTCCTGCGCGATGAACTCGTTCAGCGCAGAAGTCCTGAAAACCAGCAGACAAAATTCCGGCGTGCCGGGAAGGTTGTTGCGGACGCAATGCCGGGCCCGGCTTCTGCCCCGCGCCTGCGAACTGGATATCGGTATCGACAGCATCTACATACGAGACTCCGCGGCAGGCAGTTTCAGCTCGCGGCCAAGCGCCATTCGTACAAGAACCAGATCCGGCGCGCGTAGAGGCCGGTCGGCTTCTGCCGCGCGAGCTCTATGATGTCTCCTTCGGTGACGGCGAGGAAGAGCCGCTTCAGAACCGCGAGATCGAGGCCCTCCGTACTTGAAGGCAAAGGTCAGGTGTCTCTCAAGCGAGGCTTCAGGCGCATGGCGCGGGCCGGCCGCCCTGTTCGATGAGGCGGTGCTTCGTGCCGATCGCCGAAAAGGTCCGGGGAAGCGGGACGGGCAGCTTGTAGGCGTGGATCAGGGCGGCGTAGCCCACCGGAACGGCGGTTGGGGGCGCCGGCGGTCGTGAAAAACATTCACTTGTCCTGAAAATTGTGCGCTCATGCAAAATTTCCTGAAAAATATATCTGACGCGTGAATTGCAGATCCCCCACAAATCAAGCTTCCATCCTAGCTCATGAAAGATAATCTCAAAACACAATTCTCGTGAAAATCGTTATCGGTCGCGCGTGCCTCCTGCGCATGGGACGGCCTCGACGTTGGTCCCCGTGAAAGTGAAGATCCTCAATTCACTGGCGCCGTTCGCAAGTCTACGCGCCAGATTGGCTGCTCCATCGGTGCGACGGAGAAAATGGGGCGATCGCCGGAGGGACAAGACTGACTGGGCCCGTGTCGACGTGTTCACCGACGCGGAGACCGAGGCTACGATCGAGATCCATCCCGATTGGCGGGACTTTAAGGATATCGATTAGTCCGATGCGGTGCTGGTGATACCTCGCCGCATCATTCGAGCAAATCGCGACGCTGTCCGACATCAGCACGCGGGCTGGCGGGAGCAGTAGGGCGACTACGAAACATGGTCTGGAACAGTCGGTATCGTCTGTCGTATGGCACTAGCGGGGAGACGCGCAGCTCGCACGTTCGCGGTTGGTTCGGCCTTGGAAACTTCCTTCCAAAAATGGGTAAAGCTTCCGCGAACGATACCGATCCTAGTTGGGCAAAACACCGATAACGAAATAGGACCTATCGTTGATGGCCAGTGAAATGCCAAGCGTCAGCGCCTTTTGATGCAGTGAGCCTACGGTTCGATTCTTTTGCTTGGCGATCTTTATAAGGAGCGTCTTCGCGTTCGAATAGGCGCGCAGTTATTTAACGTTCGCTATGGTGTATGCGCGGCGGACAAGCTTCTTGGTTTTCTTTGCCATTGGGAATCCCGGCTCGTTATTGAGCGGCGCTTCTAGCGTACGACGAGATTATCAATGTTGGATACCTCGCAACTGCCTGTGAGGAGCTTTTCGAGCCAGCCGGTGAGCACGGCGAACGGTGGCTGCGTCCTCTCTGAAGGACGCAGCAGGTGTGGCGATGTGCGTGTAGGCTTGGATTTGATCAATCAGGCTTGGCAACTCTCCACGTAGGAGAAACCCTTAACCGTGGTCGGCCACCCAATTGGCGCGGGCGAGGCGGCTCTCATAGGCCTGGGCGCTCGCTGACGCTCACTTACGGGACTAATGTGCAGCACGGACTCGGCAATCTCCCGCCAATCGGCTCGCTCAGGCATTCACGTCCAAGAGCCGCCAGTAGATGATGAAACGTTCATAATCATAGGGCGTCAGAATGGAGTCTTCAGGAGCGGTGTCGGCGACAGATAGGTCCAGGGTCGGCTGTTGCATACTCACTCGAAGCTTTGGGATAGGATAGTTTCACCCGCATCACCGAAGGCGGCGAACTGCAGGGCGAGTTTGATCCCCCGCGCCATCTCATCGTCCAGGTAGTCGAGGTCGCGGGCCTCGTCGGCCACCCTTACGAGAATTGCGGCGATCAGTTCCGGTTCCGGCGGCAGCGGGATGTATTCCTTCGCACCGGCATGGATCGCCGCGACCGCTGCACCGACGTCGTTGGTAATGCCGCAAGCAACAATCGGCACGTGAATGTGCTCGGCTTCCAGCCGCATGACGAGGTCGCGGATGTCGAGCCCGACATCGACCAAGAGCAGGTCGCGGTCCTTGCCGCCACGCAATACTCGCATCGCCAATTCATGATCCTCGGCGTGGGTGACGGTCGCCCCATTGTCCATGGCGATCTTGGTGGCCGTCGTGAGCTGGCCCTTCAACTTGCCGACAACGAGAAGCCGCATGCTATTGTCCTATACGTCTGTTCGCGTCGTCCACGACGCGAGTCCTTCCGTGAAAAGTAACAACATGCCTTGCGTCGTCATGGTGACGCCGAGCTTGTCTTTCACCAGCACCACCGCCGCCACCAGGCGGTGATTCCTCAATCAATCTACGTATGGTTGCTGAGTAGGCGTCGCCGGTCAAGCTCAAATTGAGCACCCGCCGTGACCCGGCTGCCGGATCACCCGCCAAGTGCATTCACGAACTCCTGCCTTGGAATTGGCCCCCTCAACTCGCTCACGCGGCGTGAGCACCCATCAGCTCGCCGGCCGAAGATAACCAGGGTAAGCGCTGCTCCAGCAATCTCGGCGGAATTGCCAACTGGCGACTAGGCGGTTGAATCTTTGCCAGCAGCGAGACGCTCGGCTTGTTCTAGTACTGCAGCTTGTGTCTTTAACCGATGTCACTCTCTTCAGTGTCAGGCAACCAACCGGGCAGGAACCACCAGCCTCCTGGTCTTCCGTAACTGCCAGCGCTTCGGACCGATCCGATGCCGTTAGCGATGTACCAGCCAGAATCGATCCCATCCTGTTGCCATGCGATTTCCGACATCGTCTGTGTCCGTCCTCGATAGAATGTACGCTCCGGCCTAGGTCGCCTTGCGCCGAGTTCTGGCGATTTCATATAGGCCGAGGGTAGGAGCTCTTCGAGTGGCACCCTGAGGATGTCCGGCGTCATATGCTTGCGGATCGATCCTGCTAACCAGCGCCGCCATCGGATGCGTACGGATAGGCAAAGGTCGCCCCAGCTCCGGAGCAGTTAAAGGCTAGGCTCCTGGTGACTACCGATCGCGACGCGCCCGGCGGCGTCCCTGATCGCGCCATAGATTTGATAAAGATCTGCCGCCGTGACGCAATAAGGCGGCATCACGTAGATCGTATTGCCGAGCGGGCGCAGCAGCAGATTTCGGCTCGTAAAGAACCTCTGAAGCTTCGGACCGATATCCGCCAGATAGCCCGCATCCCTCGCTTTCAGGTCGAGCGCTGTGATGGTGCCGGTCCGGCGGACGTTTGCAAAGCGCAGATCAGTGCGAAATGGTTCTATTGTCTGCTCTTGCATCGTAGCGACCGACGTCACGCGTAAGCGAGACGCCCACAATATGCGGATGGCAATGTCCGTGGGTCACGACCCATCAGGATGAAATTGCATCTATGATACGGCGGCCATCCGCGGTGTGGAGATACGCACCACCAGCACGCACGACCTTTATCTTTTGGTCCTGGAGTGCGTGCTGTGTGAACGGATGCCAGATCGGCGACTTCTTCTTTGGCATCACGGCTTGAAATCATCAGACCGGAACGAGGCTGCGAACGCGCCGTGCAACGTCTCTGCCGTGAGAGGCGAAAGCCAGGGCAATCGTCCTAACCAACGCACCCGCCCGATCTCCCGAATTGCAGTTTGAGCCTCGCACTTCTTTCGCCAATGAAAGCAATCCCAAGAATTTTGATCTCGCGTTTTCGCAAGGCCTCTATTGACAGTAGAGCGTGATTGATGGTGCCGAGACGCGTGCTCGCGCAAAGAACGACAGGAAGCCGCCATCGCTCGAAGACATCAATGTAAAGCGTGCCACCGATCAGCGGCACCATCAACCCGCCGGCCCCCTCGATGACGAGTGGCCGCTCCTCAGTCTCCGGCGGATCGAGCAAATCCGGATCGATGCGAACTCCGTCAATTTCGGCGGAATGATGGGGTGAAGCGGGGGTTTGAAGGCAATAACGCTCCGGCACGATCCGATCAGCCGAAAGACCGCCCAGCCGAGCGACAACTTCACTGTCGGTTCCGCCTTCCCGGCCGGCCTGAACCCGCTTCCAATAGTCTGCGCCGAGGAGATGTGCGAGCCCCGCAGAAAAAACCGTCTTTCCGATCCCGGTATCTGTACCGGTCACCACGATTCGTTGACTCATTGCCTCCAGTCCCTCGTCTCCTCAGTGAGCGCATCGAGCATTGCACGCACGTCGTCCTCTCCAACGTTGAGCGTAACTGAAATGCGCAAACGGGCGGTGCCCCCCGGCACTGTCGGCGGCCCGATCGCGCGAATATCGAAGCCGCGCCCCTGCAGTGCAGAGGCAAGCCGCATGGCACGCGCGTTGTCGCCAACGATATAGGGCACGATCTGCGAGCCCGAGGGGCTCCCAAGATCGCGCAAGCCGATCTGTCGATGCGTGAACGCGACCAGCTTGGCCAGTCGCTGCTGCCGTTCCGGCTCCTATTGGAGGATCAAGAGGGCCTCCCGCACCGCGACCGCCATCAATGGTGAAGGCGCGGTTGCGAAAATGAAGGCGCGGCAGCGATTCACCATGAAATCCCGCAGCACGCCGGAGGCCGTGACGAGCGCACCTGCGGCACCCAGGGCTTTGCCACAGGTATGAACAACCAGGAGATTGTCGCGCCGCTCATAAGGCGCAGTCAGTCCTCGTCCCCGCGCGCCGTGGCATGAGCCTCATCGACCATCAGGAATGCGTCGTAGCGATCGGCGATCGCAATCAGATCTCCAAGTGGCGCGAAATCGCCGTCCATGCTGTAAAGACTTTCCACCACGATCCAGGCGCGGCCCCTTCCACCTTTCTCACGCCAGTTGCGAATCGTGTCTTCGACTGCCTGGGGATCGTTATGGGCGCATATGCGAAATTCCGCCCGTCCAGCCCGCGCGCCCTCGTGAATACTTGCGTGCACGAGAGTATCGACAACAAGCAGATCGCCGCGCTGCGGCAACGTGGTCAGGAGAGCGAAATTTGCGACATAACCGCCGCCAAAAAAGAGCGCGGTCTCTGCGCCAAAGAACCTGGCCGCTTCTACCTCGAGACGTTCGTGCTCCTCGCAATTGCCGCGCAGAAGCCGCGACCCGCCGGCGCCGATCGGTGTGCCGGCCTCGAGCGCGGCTGCGACAGCGTTCTTCATGCGCGGCGCACTCGCCAGCGCGAGGTAATCGCTCGATGTAAAATCGACGTCCGCGCGCGCTTTGAGCCCGCGCAGTCGGTTGTCGTGTTTCAGGGCAAGTAAGGCGTTGACATAGCTTTCAAAGCGCTCGGTATGGATTGGGTTCATACTCGCTCCAAGGCAAGCCATCACCAGGAAAGTCGCTTTTAATGGCGGAGAAGAAACGAAGATTCGCGTGGCGTGCAGCTTCAGCCTGGCACGATGCGATTTTCTCGATCGACCAGCACCACGCGTGGCTTGAAAGCGTTTGCTTCCGCCTTATCAAAGGCGGCATACGCAACGATGATGACTTTATCTCCAAGCATCGCAAGTCTCGCAGCCGCCCCGTTCAGACCTATCGTGCCCGAGCCTCCAGGTGCCTCGATCACATAGGTGGCAAAGCGTGCTCCGGTGTCGATGTTGTAGATTTCAACGCGTTCGTTGACCAAGAATCCCGCAGCATCCATGAGCTTACGATCAATTGAGATCGATCCCTCATAGTGCAGATCGGCTTCGGTCACCGAGGCGCGATGGATCTTGCCTTTCATCAAAGTAACTTGCATTTGTCACCTAAGATGAAGTTAGAGTACAGCGTGCTCGTTCCTGTTTCACTTTTGGGCAAGCCCGGACACGATTTCGAGCTGGCCCAGCAAATTCGCGTCGAGATCTGGCTAGCACGTGCCGCTACTCATTCGCTAGGCCGCGTGCGATCCACCCAAAAAAGATACCCGATGTAGCGGAAACGAAGACGGTTAAAGCAAGCGCCACTCGTCCGGCCAGCAAGAAGCCCATGACACCTCCCGAGGGTGCTCCTATGGCCATGAAAGCCAGCAGAACAGGATAAGATTGCTCACTATCATTCTCACCCGTCGCCACCGGGTGAGATTGCTTGGTATCGCTCATTCGGCTCTCGCCTCTTCTTCATGCGACTGTATTCGCGCATTGTGCAAATGCCTCCACTTTGGATGACCGTCCGACGAATACCCCGCCGCCGACCCCATGGAGGCTCCATGTAGCACAAGGGCGGAGCCGTTCCCCATGCCCTGCCAAGGCGGGAAGCCACGCTCCTTGGAAACAGCGCACCACTTCGGCGTCGCTCAGAAAACTCCGATTTTCGAGCTTCGGCGCTCGTCCTGACGTGGGCCTAACCGATCGGACGGATCGCGACCCAGCTTCAGCTTTAACTGTGCCAGCTCGATAAATACGTCCGTCTGTCGCCGAAGTTCTGCAGCTATCGTCGGCGTCTGGCTGGCGATCGTGGATACGACAGTCACCCGCACGCCGCGCCGCTGCACGGCTTCGACCAGGGAGCAGAAATCGCCGTCGCCCGAGAACAGGACCATCTGGTCGATATGCTCGGCAAGCTCCATGGCATCGACCGCAAGCTCGATGTCCATCCTGCCCTTTACTTGCGGCAGCCGCTGGCATCAATGATTTCCTTGGTTGGTTTGGTGACAACCGTGTAGCCGTTATAGACGCGCCAATCGACGAGCGACCTGATCGGCGAACATTCCTGTTCCTCGATAATCGTCGTGTAATAAAACGCGCGCACCACTGTGCCGCGGCTCTGAAACTCCGCGAGCAAGCGCCTGTAGTCGATGTCGAAGCCAAGCGCCTTGCAGGTTACGTCGAGATTGGCGCCGTCGATAAAGAGCGCGATTTTGTCGACTGGTGACATTGGCTTTTGACCGCCCCCGCCACTCATTAGCTTAGGCCGCATGCGATCCATCCAAAAAAGAATCCGAGGTTAAGAGATAGCTCAAGATTGTCTCCCACCAGAAGTTGACCAACGCTGTACAGCACAGACAACGCGACAATCAGGGCGGAGAGATAGGCCGCAAGTTGAGTCCAGTATTCACCGTCACGGTTGAACATCAGTGCGCTACAGCAAGATCAGAAGCAATCGCTGCCATCAGTTACAACAAGGCACATTTGATCAGTCCACCCGTCATCCATGCGTCTCCTGACCTATGCGTGCTGCCGACTAAAAGTTAAGAGCCCCGCCCGTGGAGCACAGGGCGGGGCCGCTCCCCATACCACCAAGGCGGGAAGCTACGCTGCTGGGAGACAGCGCACTACGGCGGCGTCGCTCATAGACTCAGGGGCGCTCCGATTGTCGTCCGCCCTCGCTCTTGACGACGTTGCGCAAGACGATTTCAGAGAGCTTCACAACGAGCTGCTTGAGACGCGCAATCTCTTGCTTGCAGCGCCTCAATTCGCGCTGGTCATCTGTCATCTCCGATGTTTCAGGGTGGCTGCTATCGCTGTCGTTCATGACGGATGTAGGACCATCGGATCGGCGTCACCTTCCGAACGGCAAGGGATGACTTAACCATACGATGTTGGAACCAGCGCGATAAATACCTTACTTCCGCAGGCCGCGCTCCGACAAATTCAGTACGCAACGAACGAACAATCTCGTTTCTCGTCTGAGATCTCGTTGGAGCGTTTCGTACAATACGCGTCGTTAGCAATCATGGCCGCGCCGTCGTCACTGTCAGGTGGAGCCTCTGCCCGTCCTCCAGCAACAGAGATAGCAGTTGGCAATCGCTCGCGGGCTTGCTGATGGCAATCGCGACCTTGCGCCGCCCAGAATACGAATTGTATCTCAGGAGGGCTTTCTTGAGGTCCTCTGCAACGCTTGCTCGAGGATCTGAAAGCACGTTGACGATCATGCAGTTTTAATTCTCTTATTTTCGAAAGCGGATCATGCGCATGAGTAGGCGAACCGCCACGTGGATACCAATACCAATTCCGGAAGGACCAAGACCAGCTTGGAATGAACGTGACACTAGAGGAGGGCGCGAACGTTTTTTTGGTATTTTATAACCGGAAGGCGACGAAAAAACGCGGAAACGCGCCGATCCACGCCGTAGTAGATACGCATCAGGGTTTGGTCACTCCTCGCATGGCGTCTCAACTGGAATAGCAAAGCCCGCTTTTACGCGATCAAATACGACCATCGTCTTGAAGCCCTTGAAGTTCTCCGCGCCCAGGGCTGAGCAGGGCTTTCTCTTCAGCGGCGCTAAGCCGGCCGCCGAGAGAGAGCGGCTGTTGCTTCGTTTTGGGGCGAGGGCGTCGATGGCGGCGTGAATTTTGGCGTAGCAGCGCGTTCCGACCAGCGCCGGTCCATCACGTCACCGAGCAATTGAAATCCGTCGAAAGAGGCGGTCGGGCAAGCGTAAGCACATGGCTCATTGCACAAATCGATATTGAAATATCGCTACTGTTGTGAATCACGCGTGATCGCGGCGACATCGGCCTCACCTCAGCCGATCTCGGAACGTCGCCCCTCGTTGAGAGGCCGTGTCAGCAGCGCCGCAACGGGGCGCAAGTTCAAAGTGGGGCGAGGATCTTTGGTACGAAACGCTCATTCAAAGCCGAAATATTCAGGTGCGAAACGAGATTGTTCGTTCGCTACGTACGGTGTTTGTTGTAGCAAAGGCGCCCAAACTTGCCATTGTAGTTTGCGCGATGGGCATACCCAATTCTTCGTTCACGGCCGGGAGTGAGCTGGCAATGCCTGCCTAGCGGCCCCAGCGTGAGACTGGGAGTTTATCTGAGCAACATGGGGGATGCGGAGGTTTTTCTCTCATAGAGCTATGGCGGGCGGCTGTTCTCTTCGACCGGCGCAATCGAGGCCGTTTCAGGGGCAATCGCGGCCTAGTCGCGGGTGGCACTGACTGCGGCGGGGTTCGCGCTGCTCTGCTCAAGCTTGCTCGCGTTTGCCTTTGCTTAAAGCGAACGCGTTGGTGGGTGTCGCGCGCTAGTTGATGAGGTTTGGCTTTGAGCATGAACGTCTCGGGAAACCGCCACGCTGGTCATGCTTCAACTTTCGCCCGAGCGGTGATGATGAGCAATTTTAACCAAGTACGCGTGCTGAGTGTTCATCACTGGACGGACGATCTATTCAGCTTCACCACCACGCGGGATCCGTCGTTCCCCTTCCGCAGCGGCGAATTCACTATGGTCGGGCTCAAGATCGACAAGAAGCCTCAACTGCGGGCCTACAGCCTCGCCAGTGCCGACTATGAGGACCGGCTGGAATTCTTCTCGACGAGAGTACTGGACGGTCCCTTAACTTCGCGTCTGCAGCATCTGAAGGAGGGGGACGAGATCATCGTTAGGCGGAAGGCGACGGGGACGCTGGTCATCGATAGTCTTGAAGATGGGCGCAATCTCTATCTGATCGGCACCGGGCTTGCGCCGTTCCTCAGCGTGATCAAGGATCCCGAAATGATCGGTGGCAGCCCCGCCCTGGTTCGCGATGCCCGCGAGCTATTGGTGGCGAAGGGCTTTGTCGAACCCAATCGCGGCGAGCCCGCGCATTTCATAGTCGAAAGACGTTTGCCGAACGCAATAGCGTAGTCCTTCTCGAATAGAGGTTCTGCATGAATCATGAAGGCGAGTGACAATCGCCATGAAGCATCGACAAGAGCAAACGAACAGCGCGCGCCGACGCGCTGCAAGCAAGGGTCATGGAGATGAAAACAACGTATGTTGAACTGCTGAAGTTGAAAATCGAAGTTCTGCGCCTGAAGTTGATGCGCTTGCAGAGTGCACAACTCATCATGCACGAAATTCGGAAGACAAGACAATAGGTCCTTGTGCAGCTTTCTGAACTTGTCTGACGCAAAACGTCGTAAAGAGAGCCGAGGTCCAAAATCGGGACGCCCGTGAGTCGCTGAGCGGCCCGCTGAATTACAAACCGGCAGAAAACGAACGTTGCATAGTAGCGCACCGTCGACGCGACGCAGTTTTCGGAACGTCTGGGTGCGGCACCACAGACGCTCGCATGGTGAGGATCGGAATGAGGAAGATTGCGATCGCATGCATTGTGTCCGGCATCATCTCGACTGTGGCCAGTTCGGCGTACGCGGCAGATGGCATCAAGTCGTGTCAGTACTGGTATTACAGCTGCGTTAAGTGGGTGATTGAAAACAGGAAAACGCTTGCGGACAAGCTGAAGGGGTACGACAGCTGTCGGCGGACGCTGGCGGTGGCGAAGTCATCGGGATCCTTCTATATGGAGGCCCAGGGCATGTCGTTGCCGTGCAGCCCGAGCGCGGGCAGTTGATGCAGGGTGACGAGATCAGACCGCGATCTCACAGAGTGCGCGCATATATCGGTTCGTTTCGTACAAAAGTTGTGCGCCGACAACGAACGAGATTGTGCTTGCTTTAATAAATTGCGGCTAGGGTTCTGAGGCTTAACCTTGGAAAGGCGCACCGTGAAAACGCTAGCGCTTCTTGCGCGATGAATCCGGAGCAACCGCCATAGAATATGGATTGATAGCAGCGGGAATCTCACTGGCTATCATTTCAGCCGTGAACGGGCTGGGCACGAAACTCAGTACGAAGTTCGCTTCGATCAGCAGCTCTCTGAAATAACTCAAAGGCCGCCTCAGTCGGCGGCCTTGTTCGCGCCTCGCACATAAAGGAGAGAGGGCCCAGTCAGAAATTGGGGTCTGTCGGTCGTCGTCAGCACACCGAGGTCGATCGTTTCAGCCATTCACTCATCTTGGCGACCATGTCGGCAGGCCAAGATCATCAGGCGCAATAGAAACGGCGCCACGAAGGCCCCGCCCGTTCTTCAGCTTATCCCGCGATCTTACTTGATCTTGGCTTCGCGGAATTCGACATGCTTGCGCGCGACCGGATTATACTTTGACCAGCTTCTCGGTCTGGTGCGCCAATTCTTCTTGGCGACGTAATAGAAGCCGCTGTCAGCCGAGGACACGAGCTTGATCTTGATGGTGACCGCTCCGGCCATGTTGAGAACCCTCGAGGGAAGGGCGTTCAACTGCGGATAGGCCGAGGTTGGCGTTCTCGCTAACGACCATGCTTTCGCTCCACGGGAGTTAGCGGGGGATTTCCCGCGGTGGTCGTCATCTCCTCTTCAATGAACCCTTGGCCCTTGGTTGGAAGCAGAATTCCCGATCGGTAACTTTCTTGGCCGCTCAGCCTCGCCGTTGAGGCAAATGTTCCCGCTCAGTAACTTTTCTGCCCTCTCATCGGAATCGCCCGAAAAAGTTCCCGATCGGTACCTTTTTGCTGGACTTTTGCTGCCTCAACTTCTAAAGTTCCCGCCCGGTAACTTTAGGACGAAGAGCTATGAACACCTCGGGCGGAAACGAGGCTCCTGGCCAGACGGGTGTCGCGCGCCAAGCCGCCGAGTTCGCTGCAGCATTCGGTCGCCTTATCCAGCAAGAACGCAAACGCCAGGGCCTCCGGCAGGACGAGCTGGCCATGGTGAGCGGGACAGGAAAGCGCTTCATCGTCGACCTCGAGGCCGGAAAAAGCACCTGTCAGCTCGGGCGTAGCCTGCACGTGGCAAATGTGCTCGGGCTGCGCATCGAGGATGTTCTCAAGGATGCCCAAGCCCGCCGCGTGAACACTTCCGAGACACCGGACATTCCCGACAGCGACGAGGAGGAGCCTCATGGACCGTCTTCCGGTCTACTTTGAGACGCGAGAGGTCGGCTGGATCACGGCCGCCGACGAAGCGTCAGGCTTCACCTATGCCGAATCGTGGCGCGGGCTGACCGGCGCCTTCCCTGTGTCGCTCACCATGCCGCTCTCGCGGGCGTCGCACCATGCCTCGGCAATTCTGCCATGGGCGGCAAATCTGCTGCCGGAGAACGCCACTCTCGGGACCGTAGGTCATATGCTCGGCAAGTCGCCGGCCGATGTCATCGGTCTTCTTGCCGAGATGGGCCGCGACACCGCCGGCGCGCTCTCCGTCGGACAACCTGGCACCGGTCTCGTCGCCGGCAAATGGCGAGAGATCCCCGACAAGCCCTCGCTCGAGCGCATACTCAATGAGCTACCCCACAAGCCCTTCCTCGTCGGCGAGGACGGCGTGTCGATGTCGCTTGCCGGTGTGCAAACGAAGCTCGCCGTCGCTGTGGACGGCGATACACTGTACATACCGATCGATGGAGCGCCATCGACCCACATCATCAAGCCCGATTGCGAGCGCTTGCCTGGCGCCGTCCAGAACGAGGCATTCTGCCTGACGCTCGCGCGCATGATCGGAATCCCGACGCCGAACGTGACGACCGGGACGGCAGGCGAACGTAGCTACCTGCTGGTCGAGCGCTATGACCGCCGTCATGACGGCAAGCGGTGGCGGCGGCTGCATCAGGAGGACTTCTGCCAAGCCCTGGGTCGCCCGCCAGCTGCCAAGTACCAGAATAGCGATAGAGGCCTAAAAGGACCATCATTGGCCGACATGGTTGGCGTGACTCAGCGCCACATGACAGCACAGCAGACCGCCCGCTTCGTCGATCTTGCGATCTTCAATCCGATGGTGTGGAACACGGACTCCCACGCCAAAAATTACTCACTGATGCTATCGGCGCGGGGCGCTGCCATGGCGCCAGGCTACGACATCGTCTGTGCGGCGCCATATCCGAAGATCACGCGCAACATGGCGCAGAAGATCGGCGGGCAGAAGCAGGCTGACCAGCTCGGACGCAATCACTGGGAGCGCTTCGCGGTCGAGTGCAAGCTCTCTCCAGCGCAGACCATCCGGCGCGTCTCCGAGATTGCTCAGGCCGTGACGCACCATGCAATGGCGGCCAAGGCCGAGGTCGCAGCCATGCCTGCCGGGGGCGATCCCGTACTTGACACGGTGGTCGAGGCGGTGATTTCGCGCGCACGCGGATACCTGGAGCGCCTGAAGCAAGCGGATCCAGCGCCCGAGGCGCAGCAGCGCCAGCGCCCTAGGACGAGATGCACCTCCCGACGAAAGCCGAGCCCGCCTGCCTCACCGCCTGAAAACATGGCTACACGTCGTGCTTAAGGCTCATGGCACAGGGAGGGCTAGGGTTCTGGCCGAAATAGGCCACTCGGGATTTCAAAGTAGGCCACTGAAATTACACACCGTAGTTATACTGACTCCAACTACCATTGCGCGAACCTATCTCCGGACTCCACCAGAATGGAGTAGGGAATATGTCCCGAGTTACCGAAGCTGAAGTTGCCGAAGCGGCCACCAAAGTTCTTACCGATCGAGCTAAAGGTCGTGCGACCATTAAAGAGTTGATCGAAGAAATTCCGAACTACCTAACGCTTTCAGCCGAAGACCTCGCGCCATCGCCGACCCGGCCAGGCGAGTCGTTATGGGAGCAGCAGGTGCGCAACATCACCTCGCATAAAGCGTCACCCGGAAACGCCATCTACGAAGGCAAGCTTGTCGCCATCCCCGGCGGCTTGGCGCTGCCGGGGCGCGAGGTTGCAGCCTAGCTAGGAGAACTTCGCCTTATAGCCGGGTTTGAACCATTTCAGTTCGGTTCTGCCCGGCGCTTCTTTATCCCAAACAAACCACGCATAGGCCGTCGTTCCGCTGCCCTTGGGCTCCACGCCGCTAGGATAGAAAGTAATTCGTTCACTGAAAACCCAGACCCGAGCGGGCGGTATCTTTGCGAAGATCGTATTTGCGCGGTTCGCGCCCTCTAAGAAGGCAAGCCGCAGCAGCAATGCGAACTTGCGGTTCGAATGCTTGACGCCGCTGGCGACAAAGCCCTCAGCGCAGTTATAAGGCGGATTGGTTACGATGTTGTCGGCTGACCATTTCGGCTCAAGAAAGTCAAAGCCGATCTCGCCATAGCCGCGATCGTATAAATCAGAACTGCGAACGGGCTGCCCGGTCTGCTCTAGCACCCGGGACATCGTCCCATCACCACACGCGCTTTCCCAAATCTCGCCGGTGAATTTTTCATTGTCGATCAGAGCAAACGTTGCCCACGGTGGGGTGGGGAAAAAATCAGGCCCGCTGAGATCAGCGAACCTTTTCATTGTCGGCTTAAAGCCGCCGTTCAAATTGTAAGTTGGGTCTGCCATCCGAATCTCCTTGGATGGCAGAGTATCAGAATCATTGATTCAGCAACGGTTTTTAGTGAGCCATTATGACTCACCCCTGCCTCTCTCCCTGAATGACAGTGAACTTCCGGCGACGATCTGGCGGCGTCTTAGTGCAGGCGCCACGGAGAGTGCGGCCCCAACAAACTGAGCAACGCTCCACGCCTTGTCAGCCAAGGCTAGCGCCTTAGCTGGCATCGTGCGCAGGGCCTTACGGACGCGGCACAGATGGTAGTGCGCGACGCTCGACCGCCGCAAACGTGGTTGTCCAGCTTCTTTCTAAAGCGGTTGGTGAGGCGGGTGAACCGGCGCGAAGCCATGCGCAGCGAAGGTTCTGACGCTCAACATAGCTGGCTGAAGCGTACTGATCGGGATCGCCAGATACTACGTCACGGCTTACCGCTACTACGGCGGCGGGCGAGTAGCGGCCCTGCGCTTCCTTCACCAGATGCGTTACCGAGTAGGTCTTTACGATCACGCCATGAGAGGCGTCCGGGCCGAAGGCATTGCGGATCGCTCCGCGGTAGGATGGAAGCCTCCGTTGAAATCTCAGGCTGGCCGATGACCGCGGCTGGGGACATCATGCAGGAAGTCCATGGTGCTTTCGGCGTTACGTTCGCCTTTGACGTTCTCTCGTGGCGCTGCACGCTCTTTTGCTTCTTGTAACGAAGCAAAGGCGCTGCGGAACGCGATCGACGAGCCCTTAAGGAACAACAGGGAGACCAATACGCCCCGGTAATGGCGAGAGCTACACCTCGACAGAAACGCTTTGCCAAGCTATACACGAACATACAGCGAACAGATCCTTCCAGTTGCAGCAGCCTTGCGATACATCTCGACCGAGGTATCACCCTCGGCAGATTCTGAGTGTCGGGGCGGCAAGCTGCATCCCTTTTTGGATGATGCCGATTCAGGGAGTGATAGCGATTGTCCTTGTTCCGCCATTTGCATGACGACGCGTTTTTGGCCTTCTCGCGCGATCACAAGCACCTGTACGCAGCCTGTCTGCTCGACCTGCATGAACGCTTCTTTTCAGGCGCGCCGTCGTTTCCGACCCCTCAGCAGGTCGTCCATGCCATCTACGACGTCATGCGCGCTAACCCCGCCATCTGGAATGAAGGCGATGATTTCGGCAGCCTGCCGGAAATGATCTCCGCGGGACGCCGCCGGATCCGGAAGGCCGACGTCGCGCTCGCTTCCGAGAAGGGCGACAAGGCGCTCGGCCTTGCCCGACAATTGTACGCCCGGCTGCTCGCCTGGGGATGGCTTGAAGAGGAGGAATACGGGCTTCGTGTTACCGTGGACATGGCTATGGGACCGCTGCTCGTGATCCAGCGGCTCGCGAGCCTCAATAAGGATCTCTCGCAGCGATTCGGCGGCTTGATCGTGCAAATCCGCCTCAACCTGGAGGCCGTCGAAAAACTGAGGCCCGAGATCACCGACCGCAAGCAGCGCGAAGCCGCGCTCGCCCTCCGCGAGGCGCGCAATCAGGCCGACCAGTTCACGAAGAGCCTGCGGGCCATTCTGGCTGACCTGAAGCGCGTCCGACGGACGGTCATGGAGTCGAAAACAGTTGCTACCCGGCTGGAAGCCTTTTTCGAGGAGTTCGTCGACCAGCTCCTGCTGAAGGATTTCGAGTCCATCCTCACCGTCAACCATCCGTACCGCTTCCGCGATGCCATCGTCGATCTCGCGCGGCGGATCTCCTACACCCCAGAAACCATGCAGGTCCTCGCCGAGGAGTACACAGCTTCCAGCATGGCAGCCGACATCGAGGACGGTCGAATGGCCGCGGCCGACGACCTGCTGGCCATCGAAAGCATCTTTGATCAGATCGGGGAAATGTTCGATAGGATCGAGGCCTTCCGCAGGCAGCTCGAAGCCCGGGTCCGCAACACCATTAAGTACGCCGAGCGGGGCGGGCAGGGACTCGTCGGCCGGGCCGGCGACCTGGTGCGGCGTCTGGATGCCCTACTGCGGGACGGCAGACACCACAAGGCGACTATCGAATGGAGCATCGAGCCGCTGCGGTCCCCCTGGTCGGAGCACCATCAGGCCCCGGCCAGGCAGCCGCGCCGTCCCGTCGAAGCGAGGGAGCTCGCAGGGCCCCCGTCGGACCCGCTGTACGAACTGCGGAAGAAGCTCCGCCTCGAGTACATCGCTCGCATCGCGCCCCGCCCTGAGGATGTCAGACGATTTCTCGAGGGCCAGGTGCCGCCATTCGCGACCAAGGAAGCCCGCTTCATGGAAATCGAGACCGTGGACGACTTTCTCGCCTTCGATTGCGCCCGCCGATATGCGTTAACGGGTGAGGTTCCGGCGCAGGTCGCGGCCGGGTTCGATCTGGAGCCGCGCCCAGACACGCCGCCCCACGACAGCGAATGGCTTCGGTGTGCGAACTTCGTGGTCAGGCGATCCGGCCCCCTCCGGACAGCAGAGGCAGCCCGTGCTCAGTGAGTTCGAAAACGTCGAGCGCTCCTTCGGCGCGGAAAAGGCAGCCGACCTCCGCAAAGCCCTGCACTTCCTGCTACGGCGGCAGTTCGTGTTCGCGGGAGATCCCCGGACTGGGACAGTCTACAACACGATCATGGATGGCCGCTTCCGCGACGTGGTCGACGGCTTCTTCGATAGTTGCGGATACCGCGTTCATCGCGATCCAGAGGCGCAGTGGGCTGGCATCGTCGCCATGGACGAGGACGTGCCGCTGCCTCGAATGAAGCTCGACGAAACCATTGTTGTCCTGGTACTGGCGGCATACTGGCAACAGGAGGTCAACGTCGGAGCGGTCGAGGACCGGGCCGTCGTAGTTGCCACTTTGAACGACCTGTTCGATCGCTACCGTGAGATGGCGCAACACGGCGGCGGAGGCGCGATCTCGCCCGCCCGCTTCCGGGACATCCTGCGCGAGGCCGCCCAACGCAGTTTGGTCGAGATCGGTGATTTTGACGACGAGCAGCAGGACTGCGAGATCAGGATCCGCCCGATGATTAAGCTGATCAGTGGCAGCGACGCCCTCCAACGGCTTGAGCGCTACGTCCGTAGCGAGGAGGCGCGGTTTCCGCAGCCTGCAGGAGACGAGGCATGATGGAGCTACGCCACCTGACGATGGTGAACTGGCACCTGTTCGATGTCGCCGACATTGACGTGACAGGACACGTCGGGGTCCTGGGCGAGAACCGGTCCGGCAAATCGACAATCCTCGACATGGCACAGGTCGTTCTCACCGGCGGGAGCCGGCGGTTCTTGCGCCTGAACGCGGTCGCCGGCGACAGCGGAAAATCGCGCAGCGGCTCGAAGCGCAGCGTCGTCGATTACTGCCTTGGGACGCTCGGAGAAGACCAGCGCCGGCGCGACGAGGCACGCACCTATGTGGCGCTAGGCTTCGAAGACAAGGAAGGCGATCGACCGCCGGTCACGATCGGCATGGCGCTTGAGGCGCGCAAGTCCGACAGCAGAGAGACTGTGCTGGCACTGTTCATCGCCGTCGGCACCGTTTTGAGCTCCAAGGACTTCATCGAGCAGCGAGGAAAGTCGCAATTCCCGGCGCAGTGGGAGGACGCGCGCGCCCGGATTGTCGCGGCGGTCGGCGAAGGCAATTTCGTCAATCATCGCGACCGGCCGAGCGACTACGTCCGCGAGTACATGCGCCATCTTCTGCCGCATTCGGCCTATGGCGAGCAGAACGCCAGCGCCCTGCAGAAGTCAATCGTCAACGCGATGACGCTCGACCACAACCAGACGGCCACGCAGTTCGTCCGGAACTATATCCTCGAGGACAGTCCGATTGGCATCAAGGAGCTGCGCGAGTCGATCCAGACCTACCGCAACATTAGCGAAACCATCAGAAAGATGCGCCTCAGGCTCGAAGCCCTGAGGGCGCTTCGGGTCGTCCTCGGCACTCTTGAAGAAGCGCTCGAGACCAAGTTCAGGGAGGAGTGGATCGCAAAACGCGCGACTTGGCTCGCGGCGCGCGCGACAAACCTGGACTTCAAGACCAAGCGGCGTACCGAGATGGCGCGCCGGGACGCGGCAGCAAAAGAACTCGAATTCATCGACGACGACGTCAAGGCCATCGATAACGAGATCGAACGCCTCACGGCCGCGATCGCCGAGCACGATGCCAAGACCGGCAGAAAGTCCCTGCAGCAGACCGCCGATGTGGCCGGGCAGGCGGCGCACCGCGCCTCGGCGGACTTCAAAGCTCGTATGGAGAACATCCGTCGCCTGGAGCCGCTCCGCGCGATGTGCGCGGACCGTTTCGAGGACTTCGTTCCTGCGCTTGAGCGTCTTCTGACCGCCACCGCCGGTGCCGACATCGGGCGCGTCTCCGACGAGCTCTCCGCGGCCGAGAAGTCCTTCGCCGCAAGCGGCGCGAAATGGCTGCCGAAGATCGACGAAGCACGTCAAACGATCATCGCGGAGCTTTCCGGGCTCCGAGGCCGCCGCGACGAGGTGCTCGAACGGATCCGACAGCACGCCGCCGGAGGGGCGCGGGCCTATCTCGGCGACGACACTGAACTCCTCTGCCGCAGGCTGCGGCAGAGCGGAATGGTCCCGCGCGTGCTCTGCGACATCATCGAAGTCGCCGAACCCGAGTGGGTAGGAGCCGCCGAGGCGCTCCTCGGCCGCGACCGGGAAGCCGTGTTCGTGGACAGAGCGGATATCAGCGCCGCCACGTCAATCTTCAAGGAAGGTCGCCGCGAGTTTCGCCATGCATCGCTCGTGAGCCTCAACAAGCTCGAGCAGTTCAGGGCCAAGCCGGAGCGCGGCACTTTCCCTTCGATCTTCCGGAGCCAGGATCCGGACGCGATGGCCTTCATCATGCGCCGCTACGGCACGGTCCGCCTCGCGGACACGCTTGACCAGTTCAACAGACCCGGCCGGGCTATCATGAAGGACGGCCTTTACGACGACGGTCTCGTCAGGAGCCATCGGTGGATCGAAAACTCGCAACACAAGATCGGAAAGGCGGCCCAGGCGAACGCCTTGCGCTCCCTGCAGGATCAGGCCGAAGAGCTGGATCGGATCTTAGCCGACAAGACCAAGGAGGCCGTCACGGCGGAGCAGGCCTTTGCCGCACTGAAGAACATCTGCGAGGGGCGTGACGATCTGAAGGCTTGCGCCGCGGCGTTCGCGGCTGCGCAGACCGAGATCGCCGAGGCGCAGGCCAGACTAGATGCGCTCGACGGCGCGGGTGACGGCGGCCTTCGCGACAAGAAGAGAGCGCAGCAGAAGCTGAAGGACAAGAGGCTCGACGAGAGAAAGATTCAGCAGAAGGCGTTCGGCGAGCATGACGGTGAGGTCAGATCGGCAGAGAGGAGACTGGGAGAGGGCGAAAACGTACCCGGCTCCGAGCTCAACCTGCGGGTCGCCCGGTCGATCTATCGCAAGATCTTCCCGCTCTACTCCGCCGCCAAGGGCAGGATCGTGTACCGCGAGCGCCTCAATGCCGCAGTCCAGAAGGGGTTCGCCGAGAAGCACCGCGTCATCGCGGACAGGGCGCTAAAGGATGCGGACGCCTCGGACGCAGAGCGCGCCCGCATCGAGCGGCGGGTCCGCGAGCTCCTCTACGATTACTTCGACCAGTTCGGGATGAGCTCGCAAGTCGGTGCGGAGAGCGAGCCGCTGAGGGAGGTGAAGCCCTGGATGGAGCAGCTCATCGCGGATATCGAATCCAACGAGCTGCGCCAGTACGAACGGCAGGCGCGGGAAGCGGCGGAAAAGGCCTCCATCCTGTTGCGCGGCGAGTTCATCAACGCGCTCACAGCCCGGATCGGCAAGATGGAGCGGGAGCTGCAATCGTTGAACCGTAGCCTCTACGCACATGCCTTCCACAACGAGCGTTATTCATTCCACCGCACCCAGGTGGTGGAATTCCAGCCCATCCTGAAGATCATCGAGATTGCCAAAACCTCTCCGGAGGCGCTCGATATGCTGTTCCGAGGCGACGTGCCCGATGACTTCCCGCATAAGGATACGATCCTTGCGCTCGAGGCATTGCTCGAGGATCCAGACAAGGACTTCACCCAGTTTGAGGACTACCGCAACTTCTACACCTTCGAGATTCACATGGAGGATGTAGCCACGGGTCGTTCAACCCGCTGGGAGCAGCGGCGCGGCACCGGATCCGGCGCCGAACAGCAGGTGCCCATCTACGTCGCCATCGGCGCTTCGCTGGCCGCCGTCTACGGCAGCGCCGAGCGCCGCACGGGCAAGCCCTCCGGCTTCGCCCTCGCCATGTTCGACGAGGCCTTCTCCAAGATGGACGGCAAGAACCAGCGGCAGATGATGAGCTTCTACAAGAACCTGGGGCTCCAGTTCGTGATCGCGGCGCCGTTCGAGAAGCGGGTCGCCGTGCTCGAGCACATGGACACCATCGTGGAGGTGGACCGCATCGGCGAACAGTCCAGGGCCACAGTGGTGGAACTGAAAGAGAAGGCCAAGCGCGAACTGATGGCCGTCGATCCGGATCTGATGTCCGAAGATGAGCTCGCCACCCGTCTGGCTGCCGAGTAGTCATGGCGCGACGTTTCACGGACGCGATCGGCCTGCTGAACGACCTGCTCGACCGCTTCGAGGCCGGCGCCGCAAGCCCAATCGCCCACCCCGACTATGCCGCTTTCTCGTCGGTAGTCGCGGCGGACGCTTTTCTGAAGCAGATCAGGATAGCCGAAAGTGCCGGCGCGGTGTCCATTGGCTGGGGCCGCGGTGCCAAACGAGACCAAGTGGCGCACGTGCGGTTGGCCTCAGCGGAGATCTTATACCGATATCTCGACCGCACCCCGGCGTCACGCATCGCGGAGGACGCCGCCGCGCGGCTTGTAGCCGGCGTGGCGCTGCACGAGTCCCTGAAGAACAGTGGCTCTCAAATCGCAGAGGTGTGGGCGCGGGGTAAGACGTGGCACGGATTCGGTTCGTCCGACGTCGACACGCTGCGCCACGCATTCGTTCTCGCGCAGGCGATCCTCGATAACAAGCATCTGGACGTCGACTACAAAACTTTCTCGCGACGTTCGGTGGGGCACAGCAAGATACTCGAGCACATCGAGGGTGCCGTGGTCCGGCTTTTGAGCGGCATAATGGACTTTCCGCCTGGCGCCCGCCCCCGCGAGGCACTGCGAGCGATCGGACTGGAGCGCTTCGCCCCGCCGCTGCTGATCGCGGGCAAGATCGACCTTGATGGAGCCGACCTGTCCGGTATCTCTCCGCGTTATCTCGGGATCAGTCCCAACGAAGCAGATCGCGTCCGCTTCCGGCAGCCGCCGGCCTACGTTCTGACGATTGAAAACTTCGCAAGCTTCAACCGGCACATTGCCGAGGCGGACCCGGGCCGATTAGGTACGACCATGTATGTAGGCGGCTACCCCTCGCTTGCCACCCAGCAGGCGCTGCGGACCATCGCAGGATTGGTGTCCGAACAGACGCCGATCTTTCATTGGTCGGACATCGATCCGGACGGCACCTGGATCTTCCACACCATCGAGCGCGCCGTCGATCGACCGATCCGTCCCCACCTCATGAGCGTCGAAGTCGCCGAGCGCTTGGGACAAGTGCCCTTCAAAAAATCGGCACCCGCTCGATGTCCACCGAACTCCGGTATCGCGGCTCTGGCAGCGTACCTGGCGGAAGATGGAGCCAAGACGCTCGAGCAGGAAGAACTCGATCCAGTCCTGCCAGAGCTTCATTAGAAAATGCGGCGGATCAACGCGGTGCCGATCCCGATGAGCTTGCTCGGTCGACGACCTCCGTCGGCCTTTGTGAACAACACCTGCGTTCCGCAGCGCGATCGCCATGAGTAGGGCGGCTCCTTGCCGTGCTTCGACACAACCCACCAATCAAAAATCGTGAGAGCATTCTCGCCGCCGCACGCAAAATCTTCTCTATTGACCGCAGTGAGCACTGCTGTGGACGTCGTGGTTGTGGCTTCGGATGTCTCATTCAAGACGTGGTTTGTTCAAACGCGACAACAGCACCGGAAAACCGACATCGTTTCTTCATAAAACGCTCCACGGCATTGGCATGCCGGTTGCTTGAACATGTGACCAACCACTTCTGACTATGATGCTCGTTCAGCATTCGGTCGAGGTGTTCAGATGAAACTTGCACGCTTGATCGGTGGCAGAGGTCTCCTGATGCGTTTTCCACACCATGCGGCTGCGCCGCGAACTCTGCCATCTTCGGATCGCGCTCCGGTTTTCGGGCAGAATCCGATTGTCTTGTAAAGGGCGCAGCGAATGGCGGTCCTCAACAAGATGGTTCAGGCCAACGTAAATGCGTTATACCTCAGGACCATGTTTGCGCCACTTTTGGCCCGGGCTCAAGTGCGGGCATCTGCGAGATGCCGAGCCTGGGTTGGTGGAGCTAAGCGGCGGCCTTCAATCGGTGCTTTGCAGCGGGCCAATGAGTTGATGCAGGACGATTGGGATCTCGAGAAAATACTCAGGCAACAGGACGAGCTCAAGGTCAAGCTGCTTCACGCTCAATCGGTTGTCGCCGAATGTAAGGCTGGATTGGCGGATCTGGAGCGACGGCTTGAGCATCGAGCGGTCTCACCGTCGATAGATGAATGCCAGCGCAACTCTGCGGCAATCAATTCAATACGTAAAAGACGACCGCGCACATCCTCAAGCGTCGATGATCCTGTTGATCAGAATGCTGGTGCGGCGTTTTCGAGTCAATCATGGGATCGCTGAAAGCTGCGCGCCGGACTTGGCGGCGAACGTTTTTGTCGCGGAGTTGGTGAAGATTTCGAGGCGCATAGGGTTGCGAGCCCGGCTGACGTACCGGACAACGGGGTGCAGCCCTGTCGAGAGGCTCGTCTTTTTGATTGCCCGCGGTGCGTTGGCCAGAGATGCACGCACATCCGGACGTAGCGCCGCGTCTTAGGCTAGAGCCTCCTGTTTTGGGGGCTGCTCACGTAGATGTTCTGAGGGAATGTCAAAGCTCTCCACCTTGAGCCAGCCAGTTCCGTTTTGTCCTTCTTAAGGTCTTTCAATTTACCGCCAGACGTGTCTGGAGCGCGAGGGGGCGCTTCAATGACACGATGGTCCGCTATGGCATGCGGGTCACGGGCGTGTGCTGACCGCGGGAGCCGACCATGTCTCATCCGACATTGCATGGAGGATGACGAGAACTCGCTGACTATGTTCGCAAATGATCACGATGCCATCCGAAAGAGGGCAGGCACGTCAGTCACCTAAATTCGTGAGACCCAAGAAAAGGGTTCCCGGCGAATGCGATCCGAGGCCGGCCGTAGCCTCGTCAGCTTCTGGAAAGCTTCTCCGAATACGGACTGACCCAGTGTCGTTGGTTGGGGAGGCTGGCATGGACTCGCACGATTTCGCCATATCCAATGCCGCACCTCCGCCAGAGGTACAGCACGGCGTTCCAGACGATCAAGCGAACCAGGCGGGAGCAGACGACTTTGAGCAGCAACTAGATGCGGCTCGCGCGGTCGATTCCGCTGACCTTGCCTGGCGCCGCGGCCGTAAACCGCCGCCGAATGTGTCGCGCGCGGATTTTGATTACATTCACGAGATGATGAGCGGCGTCAGTGCTCGCCGAAACCTGTCCCCGTTGACGGCCGAGAAGTATACTTTAATGCTTTACAAGGTGGCGAATTACTTCGGCGAACGCGGCCAGTCGCTCGAATCCAGTGATGATAATGCACTAAATCAGCTCTCTGACACCGTGTTCAGGGAGAATAAGCACGTAGGTATAGCTTTACGGGCGCTTCAAGAACAGCGCGGAGGTTCAACTGTAGTCAGGGTCAGGCGCGCGCGTGCTGCCACTTCGATGAGTACTGGCCGCACACGTGTTGCTCCAACTAAAGTTGATGCGCCGCTTATCGAAGGCGTCATAGACGAAGGTAGCAAGAGCAAGCACTGGGCGCCAGCTACCGTCCAGCATCATGACACCACCCTTCGCAAGCTGTCGAACAGTCTCGCCGAGCGCGGCGAGACGCTTGCCGGAACAAGCGATGAGGCGCTGTACGACTATGTTAAGGAAGCCTTCCCGAAGAACTGGAAGAGAATGACAGGTTCGCTCTGGGCGCTTCGCGAGCATCGAGCGGGCTTGGCCCGTTCGGAGCATGGGCCTTCCGCATCAGTCGGCCCTGACCAGGCCAAAAGCAGCGCCGCCGCCGGCTCGCCAAGGTTGGATGCATCCCGGAGGCGCTTTGGCGGCTCCTCGATGATGACGATGGCCACGAGCCGTCCGTCATGGCCGAGGATCCCGAACTTCTGAGGCAGGAACAGGAGCTTCGCGACCAAATCGACGGCGGGTGGGATGATCAATCCATCCTTCAGTCGGCTTCCACGGGTCGAGAGCAATTCATTTCGGATCCAGAGGATCTCACGGACCGCCCGGCGAAACGCAGGCGAGCACTGGAGAGCCAATCAGTGCATTCGCCGGTCTCCGTCGATCCAGGGGAGCTCACGTTGGACGCCCGGCAGTTTGCTCCCGCGGAGCCTTCCCAGTTCTTGGCTACTCAGTCTGCGCAGTTGGATCCGGATCCGCTGGCCGATGAGCTCGCAGCCCCGGCAGATCTAGACGCCTTTACTTTCGCGCCCCTGCCGCTTTCTCCGGGGGAGCTGTCGCGGCTGTTGGATATTGAACCCACGATGTCGCAGCCACATCGGCTCGCGCGGGAGGCCGCAGGCTCGCTAGATCCAGAAGCTTCTGTCATCGCTCCAGCGCCCCTTTCGCCTGGGGAGCTTTGGCGACTGCTGGGTGATGAATTCACACCACCGCTGCCGGATCGGCTATTCGATCAGCACTCCGGCTCGACAGATCCAAATCTTTTCAGTTCCGATTCCTTACCGCTTTCTGCGGGGGAGCTTGGTCGACTGATCGATGATGCGCCTGCACCGGGCGGAGTGGACCCGTCCATGGCCAATACCGCGGCACGGGAACTCGAGTACCTGCCATTCTCAACAGGCGAGCTCAGTGGACTGCTGGACCATGGGCCGGTGTCGTCCGACCTAGATCATCCGGTCGGCGATCTGCCGGTTAGGGCTAATCCAGATGCATTCACTATATTCAACGAGGGGCAGATGTCGCCAGGAGAGCTTCGGCGACTGCTTGAACATGAGCCGGCGTCCTCCGATCACGCGCCTCGCCGGTTGCCCAGCGATTATTAGAGGACACAAGCCATTGTCGCAGACGCTCCGAACTCGCTATTGCGACCACCTGACTTCCCGGAAAAGCCAACGCCGCATTTAGCTCGTATCGAGCGCGTCGCCCGCAAATCGGGACCAGTTGGGCACTCAATCAGTATGAGAACGCTGAGAATCTGTTTGGATTTTGGACTATCGTACAACGCTTCATCGTTTTCGCGCACAGGCAAGGTGCTACTGCGCGATCGCAAGATCCAGGCCTCTGCTGCGTCTTATAAATGTCATCTTGCGCGGGCCAGTGACGTGCGCGGCGGCTCCATCGGAGCCAGCACTCATTATCAGAACGGCACGCGGCAAGTAGCGTGACAAAGCACGAGCAGGTCGATGACAACGCGTTTTCGCAACTGGGCCCTATTGTCCATACTCGTCCCCATGATTGTCTGCCCCGCCGCAAAAGCGCAGGACCGCCGGACTATCGCCGAACCTGTTGCACCTCATACGGTCTGCGATCGCCCTGTGCCTTCCGGCAAGGACGATACAGTCAGCCTACAGGACGCCATCGAACATTGCCCCGCTGGCGCTGCAGTTTATCTCGGGCGCGGCGAGTTTCACTCAGGTCCACTCGAGATGAAATCGGGTGTGACCTTATGGATCGGACGCGGCGCCGCGCTGATCGCCATCCCCGAACCAGCTGCTTACGACAAGGGCCGGGGACAATGTGGTCGCATCATGGGCAAGGGCGACGGTTGCCGGCCATTCATCAGCTTTTCCAAAACACGTGGTGGGGGCATCTACGGCGAGGGCATCATCGATGGTCAGGGCGGCGCAATGGTGAGCGCCGGCGGCGAAACCTGGTGGCAGCTGGCCCGCCGCGCGCAAGCTGAGGGCGGCAACCAGAACGCCCCGCGCTTGATCCAGATCGATCATGCGCAGGACATCACGTTCTCTGGTATCACCTTGCGCAATGCCCCCAATTTCCATGTCGCGATGAACCGGGTCGAAGGTGCCACTTTCTGGGGCCTGACCATCGATTCACCGGCGGATGCGCGCAATACCGACGGCATCGACCCCGGCGCGAGCCAGGATGTGACCATCACCCACAGCTTCATCCGCACGGGAGACGACAACGTTGCCATCAAGGCCGGCGACAATGGCTCAAGCAGCCATATCTCCATCCTTGATAATTATTTCGGCTGGGGGCACGGCATGTCTATCGGCAGCGAGGTGAATTCCGGAGTTAGCGACATACTGGTGCGTAATCTGACGCTGGACGGTACGACGTCTGGCCTGCGCATCAAGAGCGATGTCAGTCGAGGCGGTCTGGTCGAGCGCGTGACTTATGAGAACGTGTGCCTGAGGGGAAACCGGTCGCCGATGTCGTTCGATGCAAAATATGATCCGCGCGCACAAGGCACGAGGATTCCGGTCTATCGGCAGATCGTTCTGCGCCATGTGCGTGGTGACAATGGTGTGCTGCTGATGCGCGGCGTAGACGAGCGGCATGCCCTCGACGTTGCACTCGAGGATGTCCGATTTGCTAATTCCGCGACTTGGCAACTGGAACACGCGAAGGTAACCGCAAGTGCCTCTGACGTATCGCCCCCGCTGCCGGGACGAGCCACCGAACCGCTGCCGCGCGGATCGGAAGCATGTGCCAGGGCATTCCGCGACGCACACCGCTAAGCACGACACCCGGCGCCGAACCCGGCTGGTGACTTGCGCATCGGCAGGCCTAAATCGCTCGTGTTGCAGAACCTCAGGCTCATGTCCGGTACTTCGTTGCGGGCCGCCGCCGGGTTTGCAGGAACGCACGAGAGTTACGTGGGGTTCTGGGCTGGCGAGGAAAATGTGTCTGATCATGCACAGCGGCCATCCCGGGGCGGTATCTCATATCGACTGCGTCGAACGTGCTGCGAGCGCAACGAAGAGTGAGATCACATGCGAATTCTCGTGCCTTCCGCTGCGCTTCTGGCCGTGTGTTTCTGCATCCCGGCAGCCTACGCTGAGCCACTATTCGTGTCGCATGCCGCAAATGCAGACTATCGCTCCGTGCAGCAAGCCATCGACGCCTTGCCAGCGGAAGGCGGAAATGTCCGGGTCGCGCCGGGCGTCTATCGCGAGAAGGTCAAAATCTCCAAATCCGGTGTTCATATGGAAGGGACTGGCAGGAAGCCGGAGGATACGGTCATTGTGTATGGGGACGGCGCGATCAATGTAGGAGGGACCGCTCGTTCGGCGACTCTGGATGCCGCTGGCGATGACTTGCGGATCGAGAATCTGACCATCCAGAACGACTACGCGCTCAATCCGGCCAATCCCCCCTCTCAGGCGGTAGCACTGTCCGTTACCGGAGACAGGGACGTCGTTACGCGCGTCCGCCTGCTCGGTGCCCAGGACACGCTGTTTGCCGGCAAGGGACCAAACGGCAGAATGTCACGACAATACTTCTCGAACTGCTACATCGAGGGGCATGTCGATTTCATATTTGGCAACGCCAAGGCCTGGTTCCGGCAATGTGAGTTGCACGGCCTCGCAAATCAAGCAGTCATCTATACCGCTCAGAGCAAGGCAGCGCCGGATGAGGACAGTGGGTATGTTTTTGATCATTGTAGGCTAACTGCCGACCCTGCTGCGGGCTATATCGCACTTGGCCGCCCTTGGCGGCCCTACGCCACAGTGGTCTTCCTCGCGGCGAAGATAGATGCCCCCGTGATCGCGGAAGGGTGGCGCGAATGGACGCCCGGCAAGACCAATACCTTGAGAACAAGCTATTATGCTGAATACAGATCCTTCGGCGTCGGGGCGAACCCCTCAGGCCGTGAGCCTCACTCCCATCAACTGACAGATGGTGAAGCTGCAAGATGGTCCCTGGGCGTGTTCTTCGGAGGCGCCACCGATTGGCTGCCGAGGGAACGATAAGGATGGAAGGCAAAGCAAGGGTGACGAGACGACGGCGATCGTGGGATGCATGACGGAGGAGTGCGGATATGAAGGCGGCGTGGGCTGTTGCCGATATCCCGCTGGGGGCCATATTTGTGGGTGACAAAAGCCTCACTGGACGGTTACGCCAGAGAAAAGCTCTGGATGTCTCCGCCCTCCACTTCCGATGAGCCGTTGAGGCCCGCTGAGATGTTCGGGCTAGCTCTAGCGCACCACGGTCTTCAGGTACTGGTAGGCCTTGATGATCTCGACAAGGCGATCCTCCGTGGAGCGGTCGCCGCCATTGGCATCAGGATGGTGCTGCTTGACCAACGCCTTGTACTTCGCCTTGATATCGCCGAGCGTCGCATTGGCATTTAGGCCCATCACCTGCAACGCTTTGCCCTCGGCATTGAAAATCTTGCGCGCTTCAGGCTTGACCTTCGCGCGGGGGTGGGCACCGGCGCGTCCGTTCAGCTCGAGGTGCGTGCAGAGGGCATGCCAGTCGTCCTCGAAATTGGCAGTGCTGCCGGTCATTTTGTGCGCGCTGATGTTCTCGCCTATCCTCCAAGTCGGACGATGGCCGGTCAGCGCGTCCTGCTGGTAACGCGCGACCGCTTCCGCGTCCATTCCCGAGAAGAAATTGTAGGACTGATTGTATTGGCGAACATGATCGATGCAGAAGTGCCAATAAGCGCGCACATTGTCGCGGCCCTTGGGCGCGGGATGGGTAGCCTTGTTCTGGCAGCCAGGCCATTCGCATAGCGGAGCGGGCTGGCGCTTCTGCGCTTCCTGCTTATTGATGCGAATGGAGTCGAAGATTTCGGATGTGTCGATCAACATAACCTGGCTCCCTTGGCGGAGCGGCAGTTAACAGAGCCGCTTCTATGCTAGAGACTTGGTGTACACGGCAAGTCGGGTCTGACTCGGCCTTCGCGTCTAGTTAGTGGCGTGATGTAGCGGGCCCTTCCCAGCAATTGACATGCCAGGACTTGCGAAGTTGATGCAGACCATCATCTCTTTGAGGTTTCAGATCGACTCAATCGAAATTTTCTGTCGAGTTCTGCACATGGAGGTCTTGAATGGGACGGGGTGAGTACTCTTTCGCCAAGCGAAGGCACTGCTCGGCCGGTATTCTGCGCAACGACGGAAGGCGAGTGACGTCTTCTGAATCGTCTATCGAAGCTTGGAAAGTCTTCCGTCTTGCGTAGCGAAACAGAAAGCGCTTTGCCCCGATTTGAAAGGCGTGGCGGAGCTGCTCGTCCGCGGATCAACGCAAGTCACAGCGTTTGCCCGCCGCTGACGAAGCACTCTGCTCACCAGCCTACCCAGCAAAGTCTAAGTCGGAGCGGGTGGATGCTGGCGCTGGCACGGCAGCCGGGATGACAGGAGGTGCGTGGAAAGGCGCTGCGAACCAGGAGATTGCTCGCAATGTGCAGCAGTCGGCAACTGGTACGACCGAGGTCGCTACCAATATCGCCGAAGTCAATCGAGGTGCGGACCAGGCGGGCACCGCGTCAACGCAAATGCTTGCCGTTGCCAGGCCCCCGGCTGAGGATAGCAACCGTCTGAAGCTGGAAGTGCAGAGAGTCCTGGCCACCGTAGTGGCGGATTAGCAAAGCTTTGACGCTCCTGAAGAAGCCCTGCTCGAGTCCGTGATGTCCCCTTACCTTGGTCGGATGTATTTTCCTCTGCGCCTCTTGGGCAGCGCGACTGACGAAGAAGAGCGCAAGAGGGCGCGAGATCAGCAGCTGCCGACAACAGGTACTCCACCTCATACAAAGCGCCGCCCTGCTTGAAACGGGGGCCCCCTGCGAATGGGATGATTGCCGCTTTTCGTCAGGTCGCAGTCAAAGCCAAATGGCGCGGTGCAGAACGTTCGCGGCAGCTCCGAACGTTGGTGAGGCGACATCTGTTACTTTGCGTCTGATGGCTCCAGCGGCATCGATCGCACGAAAGCGAACCTGCCGGAATGCGTCCAGGTCGCCATCAGCTCGGCTGGCCTTCACCTACAAGGGTGGCCAATCGATAGGCCTACAATAAAGTCCCCTGCGGTTGATCTCGGCAAGCAGACTGTCGGCGCGGTGCCTCGCCGGAATTCCAACAAGCCGTGTGCCCGCTGCCTCATCCGCCGCCACCTGATCACGAATGAACTCATACATCCGAATAATGAAATGGTCGGAAAGCTCTGTGAAATCCTCCTCCAGCCCCTTGGTGCTTAGTGTAAAATCCACCTGATTATACTCCAACTCGCCCAAACTATCCCTGCAAGCCAGGCGATCACTGCGATGGTGGCAACTCCAAGGAATCCAATAGGACCAGCTGATTGCCATTTCGCCGACGCTCGTCTGCATTCACGGTAAAGTCCCGGCTACCAAGCATTCTGGTCCTCTGCTCGTTTGCAAATATCATGCCTCGACAAACATCCCCGTCGTTAATCTCACTCCTCGATTCTTAAAGGTAGCTCGGCGATCTCCCCCGAACAAAGACAGTCAGTCCATTTCAACGATCTCAGCCGCGAGCTCTGCCGCCGCCCGCCGGCCGACCTCGGCCGTCCCCGAGAGTCTAGGTATGCTGTGAACGAGTAGCTGCCGCGCCCGCGTAAAAGCCCGAGCAGCAGCCCCTAACCATTTTGATAGTCGAAAATTAATCTCTTATCTGACTCCCGGTAAACGCGGATTCACACACGTTAAGCAGGCTTGGTCCACCCGCTCAGTTTCGCTGCTTCGAGCCTGCCGATTGCGGCCGCGCGACTGGAATGGAACTCCGATCGATCCCGGACGTTCATTGCCCCCCAACGACCAGCGGCGGGTACTATTGTGAGTTGCTGGCGAAGCCTACCCGTCGCCGGTCCCGTCTCGGATCCCGGGGCTTCACCACCCTCCCAGTGGCGCCCCTTGAGTTGAAGGCGCCTTTCGGGAGCCGCTCTCAGCGTCATATCGACGAGGACGATCGTAAAGCCAGCACACGCAACCGCCTGAACTCGAATACAAGATTTTCGGCCATTGCAGGCAGAATTCGGATTCCCAGTCAGTCGAGAGTGATGGGCGGTCGTGTCGCCCGTGACGGGCGAGCCTTTCCGAGATGCTGGCAGATCTCGGCGACCAGGACAGTCGCCGTCTTTTGATTCGATCTGCTCTGGTTCAATGGCACGGATCTTGGTCCGGAGCCGCAGCTGAAGCGCGGCGGCTACTGAAGGATTGACCGGCATAGGCTGGAAAATCCTATGCTCTACGCGAGCTTCATGAAGGCGGCGCGCAGCCCCTATTTGCTGCCGCCAGCAGGCTCGACTACGAAGGTGTCCTTCAAAAGCGGGTACATCGCCCGCAACCGGCCTCGGCGCGCTTAGTCCCGGCAAGCACGAAGGCTCGGAGCTTGTCTCATGGGGAAGGTATCACGGGCGGAAATCGCGTAGCGCCAGCCAAGAACGCTAAGCCAATGGAGACTGGGGGCGTAAGCTCAATGAGTAACTTGAGTATGCAGCTCAAAGTCCAAGTCGACGTCGGTTGAACCAACATTTGTTGCACCTTCCGAAGGATTGATGCATGCGAGCTCGCTCATAGGTTTGAGCCGAAAATAAACATATGTTCCTGCACCGCGCAGCATGAGGGCGTACGATCGTTGCAATGGTAGAGGGAGGTCGCAATGGGATTGAAGCGCAGGCGGTTCAAGCAAACAGAGTCTCTGGAAACGAGATTGACGCAATTCGCACAGGATATGCGAGATCAAGCGGAGCGAAAGCCTTCAGGTGATGAACGCCGCGCCTTGCTGAAGCGCGCTCACAATGCCGATCAAGCCATTGATTTGGAGCGGCAGCTTCGCGAGCGCTAGGAGAGCGTCGGGGAGCCGACCGACGGATCGCGCGCATGTCAACTTTCCGAGATTCTCCAATCCTTCCGATCCAGCCTCGGTTGCGGATTTCGTAATCCAGAGTCTCGTCGGCCTAGAGGAGAGAAGGGCTTCGTTCATTGAATCTTGGTCTCGACAAGAGACGATCAGAGCTGCCCGCCTGGCATACAGCGGCGAGCTGAGACAACGATCTGGGTTGAGGATGACCTGGGAGTGACCCGGGCCGGAATCTGCTCTAACACGGCAAAGCCCGGTTCATAAGGTGAGGCCGTGTTCATTGAGCACCTTATCTCGGAGAGCGCCCTTGATCTCACGAGCGATTTCCCTACGCACTGCGGCACCCAACTCTAGCTTTGCATCCTCCACAAGGTCAGCTTCGACCCCGACCAAACCTTTGTCGGTGAGCTGTTGCTGCAGCCGGCGTTCGAACTCCGTCCCCATTGCGGCAAGGAGCTGGTCGTGCGCCGTGGCGTGGTCTTCGGGTGCGATGTTACTCACGACGTCGTCCCAAGGTTGCCAGTCCACGGCCAAATAGTCGGGGAATTCCGCCGCCTCTCGGTTCCGCACGGATGTCTCTGCACTGTCGACGTCAGCGTCGGTCACACCGGAAACCGCAAAGAAGCGCATGTTGGGGGCGACGTGTTGCAGCCCCAGCCGCTCGCGAAGCTTATTTTGATAAGCAAGAAGGACCTCAATGGCGTCGATGTCTTCGACGTTGTTGCCCGAGCCTAACGCGTGAACCCTCTCGCGCGCAATTCTCTCCAGCGCGTCCAGGCGGAACATGACCCGCCCCAGATCGATGAGATCGGGAAGCCGGGCCTTGTTGTTATAGGCGCCGTTCTCGACCTCTGCGATGAGGCGTGCGGTCTGCATGCCGTTCCACGTCAAAGTTCTGCGATCCTCGCAGCTCTCGTTGGCGTCCAGGGCCAGTTGGAAGTAGCGCTTGCGCAATTCCGGGTTTTGCGCCACTTGGCGCAGATCATTGGCCACCGACTGCCGGAATTCTTCGTTGCCAGAGTTCACGGAGTCGAACAGTTTGCCAAGGAAGAGCGCGTATTCTCGCGCGCCCGGCTCTTCAGCAACGCTCTGCCAAGCGTCCAGCACCTCTCGATCACCCTCCTGTGGATGGCCTCGGAGCCAGTCTGCGACCGTTTCAATGAGAGCGTCGGCCTGTTCATCGTCTGTTTCGGACAATTCACTTTCGTCATTGCGGGAATGGTAGACGGTCGGACCGGCATAGCCCTCGGCGTGTAGAGCTGCATCCAGATTCGTGAGCACCTGTTCGGGCAGAGGATTGTCGGTCAGAACTATGCTGCCAGGAGCCGTCAATTGCGTCAGCAGGTCGTCCGGTAGGCTCGTCAATTGGTTTTGGCCGACGTCGAGAAAGTCCAGCGAAGCAGGCAGGTGCCGCGGCAGACGCGTCAGTTGGTTTTCGCTGACGTCGATAAACTGGAGGGCGGCCGGAAGGGCCTCCGGTAGATTGGTCAACTGATTGTGGCTGGCGCGGAGAAACTGCAGGGAAGGAGGCAGCACCTCGGGCAGTTCCTGCAACTGATTGTGGCTGAGGTCGAGAAGCTCGAGCTCAGCAGGTAGGGCCCCAGGCAGGCTCCTCAGCCGGTTGGAGCTCGCGTCGAGGCCTCTGAGCTCGGTCGGAAGTGCGGGCAGACTGGTCAGCTGATTACCCCTAACGTCAAGACGCCGGAGCGAAGCGGGCAGACTATCGGGCAGAGTGGTCAGCCGATTGAAGGGCACATCAAGCACAACGACAGCGCTCGGAAGTCTTGGCAGGCTTGTAAGGGACAGCGATTCAAGATCAAGTGTCATGGCCTCACCGAGGGCATTCACTCGGCGCACCGCTTCGTCCCGATCCTCGAGCGGGCCTACCTCCGGTTCGGCAGCCCAATTCTCAAGCACGTCGCGTTCATCGTCCTCCGGGTGGGCAGAATCTCTGGAGTTCGCTGCGTGCCCTGTCACCACCGCGTTCCACTGCGCCGCCGCCCCATTTTCCGCGCCCTCCTGTCCGGAAGATGCAGAGGGGATGTCATCGCCGCGCCGAATCTGCCCTGTCTCAAAAGGATCCATCCTCCCCTCCTTACGAAACTGAGTAGACTCAGCCCATGGTGACATGCTCCAGCACCTAAGAGACTTAGCTTTCGATAAGCTGACAAACTATCACCGCAAGGTGGTAACGATGGCATCGAAGCCGGCATGACTGTCGGTACGACGATTTTAAACAGTGGCTCGATCTCGGCCGCGGGTAGTTATTTCCAGCCGACACGTTTGTGCGGATCGCAACGCGGTAGCGGCTTCAGTCTAGGGTCCCAGAGCCGCGATGGTGCTTTATCTCAACGGCGGCCAGCGCACTCTGTTCGGCCGAGCAGCTGGAAACGAAGGGCGGCAGGCGGTCCGAGCGGCCAAGTTCGCGGTGCCCCTCTCAGACGCCGTGCCAGTCGGTGTCGAGCTGATCTTTACGAAGCTTGACCGTTCAGCCGCAAGCTGGCTCGCCTCGCTCATCAGTGGCAAACTGAGCAACTCTGAGGTTCTGCAGCGACACTCGTCAGCTGATCGACAGGTAGGCCTGCTAACGGCAGAAAACGCTACCCCGTTGACTGTCCTGCCGGACTTATCTGGTCAACGAAAGGCAGCAAGCTCACAGCAGTATCGATCGATTTGCCGCGCTCGGGCTCGTGCGAAGCTGTCCCCACTTAAGTCGGGGGGGTCGCAGTGCACGTGCACCGGCTCTCGAATGATCATTGCAGCCACCTGCTTCGCGAGCTTGAGAAGCAGGGGTATCTTTGTTCTGACGATGGAGAAATTGATGAACACGGGACAGGCACAGTGGAGTGCAGGTTCTTCCTCGGCCCCTTCTGAAGACGCGGACCAGGAAAGCTACCTCGGCGGCTTCAATCGTGCCCTGGCGAATTTGGTCGAAACCTTGACTGGGTATCGGACCCCAGCCTCCGCGCGCGCGCAGATTTTGGACAATTGGGTTGCCGAAGAGGGGCAGGGCGAAGCCGAGAATAGGCGACAGGGCCGCACACGAATCAGGAATTCGGAAAACACAGGCTCGCGCTCGCTGGATTTGTCTTCGCTCGCACTCACCGCTCTGCCCGCCGCTCTGCCGCCAAGGTTGCTGGAGCTGCGCGCCAGGCACAACGCGCTAAGCAGGCTGCCTGCCATGTTCCCACCCGGTCTCCAGCATCTTCTCATTAGCCATAATCGCTTGACCAGTTTGCCGGACAATCTTCCGGCGACGATCTCTGAGCTGGAGGTCGCTGACAACAGCTTGACCAGTCTGCCGGCTAACCTCCCGGCCGGGCTCGAGATCCTGAACGCAAACGACAACCGGCTATCCAGCCTGCCGCGCGCTCTCCCGAGCGGGCTCACCTCGCTTGCGGTCAGTGGCAATCAGTTGACTGACCTCCCGGAGTCCTTGCCCTCGTGGCTCATTGAACTCAATGTCAGCGGCAATCAACTGGCCAACCTCCCCGACCCTCTTCCGAGCACGCTCCAATCACTCAATGTCAGCGGTAACCAGCTGACCAGCCTGCCTGAAGGTCTTTTAGATGCTCTTGTGCCGAATAATAGCCTCTACTACCCGCATCTGGAGAGCCTCGAATTGGGCGATAACGCGCTGCCGGACGACATCCTCGCTCATCTGGCGGCGGCTGAAGCGCCACCGCAGCTTACACAGCAATCTCTGCATGAGGCCGCCGCACACTGGCTCGCAGACGACCCGACCACGCTGGCCGAATGGCAGCACTTTGCGGATGAGCCCGGCGCCCAAGACTACGCACAGTTCCTGGAGAGGCTGCGAGGCACCGTGAATTACGGCTATGACGAGTTTCGGCAGGCAGTGGCTAATGATCTGCGGCATGCGGCCGCCAATCCGACGTTGCGCGAGCAGTTCTTTGCGCAGGCTTCCGAAGCCAACACGAGCTGCGAGGATCGCGTCACCTTGCACTGGAATGGTATGCAGACCGCGCGCATCAACGCTGACGTCAAGGACGGGGTATATGACGACCGCCTGGGCGAACTGATCCAGCGCGGCCGCGTCGCCTTCCGCTTGGAGGCGTTGGACGAGATCGCGCGCGACAGGATCAACTCGCTCGCCAGCGGCAACCCGAACGTAGACGACATCGAAGTCTACCTGGCCTATCAACATCGGCTGCGCGAGCCGCTGGAGCTCAGCCATCTCGCCCCTGACATGCGCTTCCTGGCGGTCGCTCACGTAGGCGAGGATGATGCGACGCAGGCGCTCAACCTGATCCGGGAGCGGGAAGCAAGCCAGTTTACCAACTACATGGCTAGCCTCTGGCAACCCTGGGATACGGTGCTGAAGCGCATCGCTCCAGACGAACATGCAGCGATGGGAGACCGGGTGGTCGAAGCCATGGACGAGGAGTTTCAAACCCGCTTGGGTCAGCGACTGGCCGAGCATGGTCTTCTAGACGATCCAGATGCCGAGCGGGTGCTCGGAGCCCAAGTCCGAAACGAGATCGCTGGCGAGATCAAAGGTGAGGTCATGCACCGTGTGCTCACAGAGCGTGGCCTGGAACTATAAAGGCTCGCAAATCGCCGCAGAGATATCTATCATTGCTCTGCGGCGGTAAAGGACATTAGCCCCGCCCATCGCTGCCAACTCTTGGCATCTTGGAACGTGCGCTGCCGTCGATCAGGGCCGGTCGGTCTTGCCGAGCGACGAAAATTCCTGCGCGCCAGGCGAGGGCCTATCTGCGTCCCGTCCAAAGCCGCTTCGGAACGAGAGCTCCCTGGGGTCGAAAAGTTGTTGAGGAAACCAAGGCGCGCAGGGGGGAAATCCTCGATTGCGGAGGCGCTGCCGCAGCCGTCAGGTTGACGAGGCAGCTATCTGTTCGGGCCGTGATGCTTGTGTTCGACGCACGATCGACAGGCGATCCATTGTCAGGTCGGTCGATGAATTTCGCCGCTCGAACTGGAGGCGGGAAGAGGTGCGGCGAAATTGGAGCGATCCCGTCAGCTTTTCGAAAGGTTGCGGCTACAACAATCGAGAATCTGGTTCTTGCTGAACGAGCTACTATCTGGCTGTAATCCACGCCTACGGGTTGCTGCAGGGTCTATATGAACATGAGGAGAGCAGGATGGATCCGGTTGACCCATTCTTCGATTCAGGAGCCTGGATGCGGGAGTACGCCGCCCTGCAGGGGCGGACGGGGCAGCGAGCGGGCAGCCCCAGCGAGCAGCGTGACTTTGAAGGGCGGCTCCAGGACTTGAATCTCGATCCGTCTGATGAGAGCAAGTCAAGTTCGCATGATCCGGCCCCCGCAGCAGGCGGTCGAGCAGTCCGGCGGGAGGATTTCGGCGGTTCGATGCGGGTGCCGCCGCACTCCGCTTTCAGGGAGAGTGCGCTAGGTGGCACGCGCCGGAGCGTAGACATTCCTAGCTTTCAGCTTCCCGCTTCGGCGCAAGTGCCGCAGTCTAGTTTGCGAGATGATCTGTTCAGCAGCGCACGTTACAGCGTTCCGGACGCAGAGTCTGCCGCCTCGACCAAGAGCGGAAAAAGCCGCGGATTATGGTCACGCTTCAAGTCGGGAATCGGCAAGGCCCTTGGCGGGAGCAGCAGCGGAAAGTCGTCGCGCGACACGGGTCAATCTGACGTCCTTTCGACGAACCTGCGAATTGACTACGCCAGGCAGCCGGGCCGGACGCGCGGGGTCAATTCGGCCGATGAGGAGCTCATTGAAGATTTCCGAAACAAGGCGGCGGGTAATCTCAGCGACGGCACCATCAAGAATGCGGCAGCCGATTTGCGCCACTTGAGCGCGCGCCTGAGCGACGCCGGCAGGCCCTCAATTGCCGATCGAATTCGCCGCGAACTTGAAAACGCGCAGCTGGAAAATCCGGATGTGGAAAACCACCAGCTCGAAGCGGAGCTCGATGAGGACGTCGACACTTACGCGAAGGACCGCGGCAGGCGCATCAAGGCGGCCCTGAAGAAGCTCCGTGAAGTCGGTGCCGGAAACGCCTTGGCAGCCGACGTCCGCCGGCTGGCTCCTCATGCTGAGGACGCAACCCTCATCCGCATGTGGGCGGCGGCGGAAAAGGCAACTGACAGGATCGATTCAAAGACGATCGACAGGCAAACTCGCCGCATGTTCAGGCTGAGTGAGTGGCTGCAGACGCATGACAGACCGCCGGTCGCTGGCCGACTTTCCACGCCTGCACTGGCTCAGGACGTTGAAGAGTACAAGCACGAGACCGGCGACAGCAAGATCAACGCTGATCTGGTCAGGCTTGGGCTCTATCAGCAAATCCTTGAGGCGAACAGGGCACTAGGATTGCCGCCTCCTGAGAACCCGGGTCAGCCTTCTGCGGAAGCTACTCGCCAGGCCCACTCGCCACAGGAGCTTCCCGCAACGCCAGCCACGCCGAGCGCGGGAGCTTGGGAATGGCTTGGAGAGCAAATGCACGGATCTGGCTCATCGATGTCGGCGCCGCAAAGCGGATGGCCGGCCGACCCGTCACAGCTGCTTCCCGCAACGCCTGCGACGCCTAGCGCGGGAGCCTGGGATTGGCTCGGCGACCAAATGCACGAACCTGCCTCGCCGGTGCCGGCGCCGCACTGGGCCGCACAAGCTCATCCGCCGCTCGAGCTTCCTGCCACTCCAGCCACCCCGAGCCAGGGAGCCTGGGCCTGGCTTGGGCAACAGATGCAAGAACCCGCATCACCTTCTTCCGTGAGGCCTCGATCATCAAACATCTATGGCGGTCTGGAGTCCTTCGTCAATCTGGATCCACCCACCCCCCACGACTTGCGTGACGATGCGCGCTCTGCGCCAGCACCTGAATTTGCAGCCGCCTCGTCGTTCGCAGGACCGCCGGGGGCGGCTTCGGAGCTGCGGGACATTGGAGCGATCGTCGGCGCCAACTGGCGGCACGGCTCGCAGGCGGCTTCAGACGTGCTGATCGATGTCTTGGGCAACATCAATCTGCTGCCAAACCAGTTCGGGCCAAGTCAGTTTGCGATCAATGGAGAGCGCTATTCGGCGACATTTGGACCGGGCGGTCGCAGGGATATTCGCCTGATCCATCACCCGCGCGCCGCTGGGATGAACGAAGCCGGGCCATCCCGGCCGCTGCATCGTCCACGGCCAATCGTAAGCGCAAGGCAAACCGGGGAAGGTGCGGTCGATCTTGGCCATCTTATCCGGGGCGGCTGGGAGCATAGGGAGCGGTTCCTGCCGCCTTACCTCGTGCGCGTTTTGGAAGGCGAGGGCATCATGCCCCAGCCCGGGCGGCCGACCTATTTCGAAATCCGCGGAATGCCATATAGAGGCGAGTTGGTGGAAAGCGAAGGACGCCAGCGCGTTCGCGTTTATCCCGAACCTCGGTGAAGAAGCAAGTTGGCTGCAATTCCAAATGCTCGGCGGGCAGCTCGCGTGAGACGTTCTATCACGCCGCGCTTGACCGGCGATGCACCCAATCGATGCAGATCGCAGAGGTGGGGCGTGAATACACGCCTTATTTCGACGGCGATGTTGGATCAGTCAGTTTTCTCAGGCGGCAACCTCTCCGCTGTCCGTACACCGGGCCCGAGCCTGGCGCGAAAGGTTTCGAAGCGACAGTCTCTCCAAGAGAGCGCGGCGTGAACCCGATCGGGCCAAACGACCCATTCGACACGAAGTTTGGATACAGGGGTACGCTGCCAAGATCCGCATCTGAGACAACATCCGGCAGCTGTCAAATTGAATGACAAACGGCCTCCTGCGCGCATCGTTTGCCTCATTGTGTCGCTTCATCATTAGTTCGCTGTGCCGTATTCGTGGTGCTGAAACATGAGCGCGTCGGCCCGTTCGCTGCGATGATTTAAGTCGTGGCCGAAGCGTTCTCAGAAGTTTATCATGATACCGCACTTGAATAGCCGGTGCTCACGTTAGCTGGTACCATCACGTTTAGTAATCCCGCACAGGGAGTAACGAGCACGCCTGTTTTCAGAATTCCCCCAGTTACCGCTGCCAACAGCCTGATCCGGAGGCGCTAAGTCCGGACCCAGCGGCAAAAACCACGAATCCCGATAGAAACCAAATCACAAGGCAGGCGGCCACAACGAGGAGGGAGGCTTTCCCGGTTGCGGTTCTGAGTCTTGATGGTCGGGACAGGCTTCCAATGATCGCCAGAGTTTGAGGCGATATCGGTCCTTCAAAGTCGCGAAGACTAGAGCGAGTTGCGATCAAAGCGAATTGTACCCGCAATGACGGATGTAGAGGCTCAGAGAGCGGCCAATGAGATCCCAGAGTGCGTCGACGGTTCGTGCCTGGGCTTGTCGCAACAGTTCTTTGAGTTTGGCGAAGGCCATCTCGATTGGATTGAGATCGGGGCTGTAGGGCGGAAGGAACAGCAGGCGCGCACCGGCACCGGCGATGAGACGCGCGGCCGCTTCATTCTTGTGGCTCGACAAATTGTCGAGGATCACCGTGTCGCCTTCGCGTAGCGCGGGGACGAGGATTTGCTCGACATAGGCGAAGAAGCACTCGGCATTGATCGGCCCGTCGAGCACAAACGGCGCGATCAGCCCCTCGCAGGTCAGGCCGGCAAGGAACGTCGTCGTCTTCCAATGTCCGTGCGGCGCATGGCCCAAGGCGCGTGTGCCGACATTGGCCCAGGCGTAACGACGCGTCATCGCCGTCGTCGTCCAGGTCTCGTCGAGGAAGATGAGCCGACCGCCAAGGCTGGTTTGCGCGCACCGCCACGCTTGTCGGCGCTCAACGAAGTCGGGACGATCCTGTTCGCTGGCGTGCACGGTTTTTTTTGAAGCTGATGCCCTCACCGGCAAAGAAGCGCGACAGCATCGATTTGTCAGCTTCGACGCCATGCCTGCGAAGCAGTCGCTCGGCGATCGCATCGAGCGTCAGATCGTTCTCTTTGCGCCGAAGTTCCAAGAGCCAGTCCCGATGCGGCTTCAGCACAGAACGCCGGTCACCGCCGGTCGGCAAAGCCGCCGTGCGCTGCGTTTCTTCGAACGCCTTCACCCAGCGGATCGCGCTTGCGATCCCGACCCGGAATACCCGGGCCGCCTCGTTCCGCGAAAGACCATCCTCAACGACGGCCTTGATCACCCGAATGCGAAGAGCCTCTCCGTGCGCCATCCCTGCCGGCCTCCTTCCGGCCTCAAGGATGAATCACGGTTCGCTCCCTTTGGGAATCCCTGCGATTCAACTCGACCCCAACTCGCTCTAGCTTCGTCAACGGCTATCTCGCACCAAAACAATCACCCATGGCAGAAGGGCCTGCCAATGGGAGAGCCCGCCTCTACTCGGTACAACAGCCCCGATGCCATGTGGGGCGGATCGTCCCTTGCCAAGAAATGGGGCGTCAAGCAGACGGTTGGCCTCAACGATGGCTCAGGCAGAGCAATAACATAGCGGTATTCCCGACGGTCGCTCGTGAGAACTCTGCTCTGCGTCGAAAGCGATGTGCCCTTGCAGGAAAGCGGGCGTCTGGCCCTTCCTAAAGCTCCTCTGGTTATTCATCATCAAGCAGTCGCCGAAGCTCCCCTGGAGAAAACTGCTCTGGCTCGAAAGCAAATTGTTCTGGATCAATGGAAACAGGAGGAGCGAAGTGATCATCCGCTAGTCCGTGAAGCGCGTCGTGCAAGTCCTTTTCCAGTTGCCGCAGCTCCTCTGGAGGGACGGAGACGGGCGAGTCGCTGGGTTGATCATCGAGATGATCCAGTACTCGCCGAAGATCTGCCTGAGGGAGCTGCTCCGAATCGGATGCGACTTGCTCCTGGATAAAAGCCGAGGTGGCGGGTTGATCATCTCGCCCCTCGGTAAGCTCCTGTGCGTCTTCATCCTCGAGCAGTCGCCAAACCTCCGCTGGAGAGAACTGGTCTAGATCAATGATAAACTCTTCTGGATCAGAGGGAAACGAGGGATCAGGGGGATTCTCCGATTGCTGGTGAAGCTCGTTATGCAACGCCTTTTCCAGCTGCTGAAGCTCCTCTGAAGGCAGGGGATGGTCGCGTAGGCGGCGAAGTTGCTCCTGAGGAAGCTGCTCTGGATCGACCGCGACCTGTCCTTCGAGGAGAGCCGACGGGACAGGTTGATTGTCGTGTCCCTCCTGATGCTCCTCTTGCCAATTAGCTTCGAACGATGCGCGCTGCTGCGCAGCGGCGCTGTCGATGCGTGTCGGTTCTGTCAGTAAATCGCCCTCGGCATTTATGAGCGCCACATTCTGAGGGGATGGATCGAGCTTAGCGCGAGTACGCCCTGGACGCACGATGGGAACGACGCCCCCCGTCGATCGAAAGGTCCGCAGATACTCTAATGCTTTAAGGAGTCTCTTGCTACTAGAGGCACCACTGAACTCGCGCACGTCACTGCCATCGCTCAGCGATTTGCCGTCTAGCCGAGCAACAATGCTTGGTTTATTTTTTGCGAAGAGCCAACGGCTATAGCCGATAAGAGAACCTGCATGCTGCTTCGCCGTAACGGAGGCCGTCCCGCCCGCAACAAGCGCCTCCTCAAGCCTGAAGATATCGGCAGCATCCTCCGGATAAAGAGGTCGCCTGTCCCACTGCCCCCGGACTATGACGCCCGTTGAGGCGATCGGTATTGCTCCGCCACTTCCTCCTGAAGCGGCGCTTGCGGTCGGTTTCCGATATACCAGAACTTCTTCCAGATCGTTCAGCGTCCTCTGTCTTTTCGCTGCTCTCGATTGAGCTGTGTCATGTTCATGATTGATGGGGAGCTCCTCACTTGCCAGGAGATTGCTCTGGGCCCGTGGATCGATCGCCTCATCCGGGGATTGCCGGCCATCGTTAGATGCGTCTTTCGCTGAGGGGAGCGCGCGCGGTCGCCCGCGAGAAATCAAATGACCGGAATCATGATACGCACGAAGGACGCTTACGCCTGTCTTCATGAGGGCGTCATTTGGAAAGTAGGTATCTAGGTGATTAACCAGGGACTGGTGGTTCCTTAGATCAGTCGTTTGGCCACGGGCGCGGAGATCATTCGCCAGTCGACGAAGTGCCTGAGTATAAAGCCTGACCGTATTCGGTTGCGGATTCTTCTGATCCACATAGTGAGCAATCGCCTTGTCGATAAGGCCCCGGTCTTCTGTAGATAGATGGGGATAGAAGCCTCGATCGCCAACGGGAGCGGGTTCGGCCTGCTTTGCCTCAGCTAAGTGCTGCTCAAAGCCGTCTTGTCCGGCCTGGCTCGTCTGCGGCTCTTGCGGCACGTCGTGCTGCACCTGCGACCAATCTGGCACGTTAAACGGGTCAAAATCTTGCGGGTCCACGCTAACCTCACTCCAGGATCACCTGAACAGGTCTGCCTAGTCGAGCAAGCTTTCGAGAACCTGACCTGGCTATGGTTCCGCAGCGGAGAGTTATCGCGGTGGCTAACCTGGGAAATGACCGCGTTCGGGACCAGCTTCTCCTGAACACTCCGCCTCGCCTTGCTTGGGGTCCAACGAGATCTTTTGTCCATAAGCTCTTACAGCTGGCGCACCCCTAGATGGGCTCATCTCGCGCAGATGCAGCCGGTCTCCTCAACAAGTTCGCGAAGCTCAGGTCCCATGCGTCACGAGATGGTGGAATCAGAATGGCGTCTGCCATGATCAGAAGAATATCAACGTAGATACCAGCAGATTGAGCGCGTGTTCAGTTTGGGGCGTGTGCGTGATGCTTGTGGGGTTATGAATGTATGATAGTCCCACGCCTGCATATATTCCCGGAGCAAGATGGGCGGTATATGTTCCGGTGATTGCCGTGGTATCACGATGCACAAGCTGGCCTTTAGCCAAGGCAGCATCCAGCGCAAATTTGCTCCAGCTCGTCTTGCTCGCAACGATTGTAATCATATCACTGGGCCGGCTATCAAAAGGCCCTTTCGCATAAAGACGAAGCTCGTAATATTGGCTGATCCTGTTGAGGTCGGGCGGAGCTCCCATGATGGAGAAGCCGCCATAGATGCCGCGAGACGGCGTCCCACTCGCGTCATTCTGCCAGAGCTGCCTGTCCGCAGCGATGTAGTGAAAGTTATTCCCGCTCTCTCTTTGTTGCTTGGGATCCGCCAAATTCGTGTAGCGGCTACTGTTCAAACCAACGCCCGCCCGCAGCCACGTGTCGGGTACGCCGGGAGCAGCCTTGCTCTTGTAGCCGGCTTCGTCAACGAGAAGGATGCCCGCATTGGCCGTGCTCCAGTTCAAGCCGGTGGGGTTCTCGGTTATGTGGGCATAGGCACCATCTGGACTGATTGAGCGCTGTACGGAGACCTTGTTGTACAAGCGATCGTCAAAATTGTACCTCAAGTTGACCGCCGGCGTCGGCGCAGCATTGGTGCTCATCCCTGCCTGGAACAAGGCAGACATGTTCGATCCTGTAATCCCTCCGAACAATGTGCCGGTGAACTCATTTTGGTTTCTGAGATAGCCAAGTTTGAGTTCTAGCGTCCTGTCGAAGAAAGTCTGGTAGTAGGCGAGCGTATTGATTCCCGCTCGATCTGGTCCCGGGCGATCCCACGTCCAGTATTGGTGCTCGGCTCCTACGACAATCTGTCCGTCGGCAATGCCAAACCGGCTGAGATCGTAGGTAACGATCATGAAGTTTGTCGACGCGAAGGTCGGATTCTGGCCCATATAGAGCTGGTTTGCGATAGTGCTTCTGGCCGCATTCGGCAGCTGGTTGTTTACAAAGCTGTTGTGTGTCCAGCCGATGTAGCCGATGCCGACATCTCCCAACGCCGATCTAACTCCGTCCCTGTCCTGATCGATCGTGTCCGCAGGTCCAGGTATGTTGAGCCACGTCCCTTTCTCACGCAGCTTGTCGTACCTTTCGAAGGGATCGACCGTCTTTTGCGGTCTCGTCTGAGCACGCCTGTCCGCATTGCCGCTCTTCTCGAAAGGCACTCCGGGACCTGCTGCTGGCGCCAGGGCAGGAGGGCGGATTGCCTGATGAATCAGGCCGATCGGGAGCTTTGCGGCCAGATCGGAAGTCTTTCCTCTTTTGCTGGCCTGATCTGAGCCGTGGTTACCAGGATTAAGTCTGCTTCCCGTTTGTGCCCGTACGGAATTGCCGACCAGACAAACCGCTAGCGAAAAGGCGATAACAAGCGCAGAGTGCTTTCCCCTTGGTCTGAAATTGAAAGAAACTGCTCCCGTGTCGGCGAGCATTTGCTGGCTGCCGTCAGCGCCGCAAAACCTGTCTTGCATCCCAATCCTTGACGTGCGCGGGGTCGTTGGTCACGCTTGCCACGTCCCCATCGTCTCGAACAATCTGCCGGACTTGGTAGTTGACCAGCTGCAGTGCTTGGCGGTCCAATCGGCCATTGCCAATCGGCCGTGGCGCTTACGTGGCGCGCCTCGGATGAAGTTGTTGGTCTCGGCAAGGCGTGAGGCGGGGCTCCATCGAACACACTCAGGAATGAGTAAGACGGTGTTCGTTCGTGCCGTGGCACGGGAAGAAAATCTCGGAGGTTCTTCTGAGTTGTGAGAAAATGCTGCGCCATTGCATGAAAATGAGCATTGCTCGATGGTGACGCTATCACGGAGAACGCGCGCAAATTGGCGCGTTGCGTTGCTCAAGAAGTAGCGTTTCATAGGAGCAGAGCAGCCGAAGACGCTGGCAGTTCCCGGAGCGCGTGAGCATCGCAGCCTGTCGCGTCGAACTCCTGAGCGAGGGACAATGGACTCGATTGATCAAGGGACCGCTTCAGACTTGCGGCGGCTCTTGCACAGGCAGTCAAGACGGATTCTACCTGTGTTGGTGCTCCCGCTTGTCCTCGTCAGCTCGTGTGCTGCTGGGGCCTTGTTTTGGGTTAACCTTGAGGAGTTTGTCGAGACGCCGAAAGCCCGGGACCTCGCTTCAACGATGAGCCTGTCACTGGAAGACAGGGCAGCCTTGTTTGAGATAAACTGGGCACAGCAGAAAATCGGCGATGAGATCGCAGTACTCAATAACCGGATCAATGCCCAGCGGGATGAGCTAAAAGGGATCCTGGATAAGATCACCACGCTGACGTCGCGGATCGATTCCCTGCAGAGTTCAACACCTGTCCCTTCTGCTGCTTCCGAGCCTCCTGTGTCGCAAGTCCGGGCTGTTTCGAGCGTCGCCAGGAAACGCTTCGGGCGGTCGAAACCACGGGGACCTGTTTCCGTCGGAGGCGCGCGAGTGATCGCCGGACCGAAGACATCCGAGCCTTGAGGTCTGAGACGCTGCAGGCGTGGTCGAGTCTCCAACTGTGCTCGAGGAGGTGGACCGTAGCTTGGCAAAACTGGTTACACCCGCAAAATACCCGAAGCTTCTGCGGGCGACGGCGTCTACAGCGGCATGTCGCTGAGGCTATCACCATCGAGAGCGCTCCAGGGGAGATGGGGCAGAGCCCTTTCCGCATGATCGAGGCGCAGCCCTGGGCCGCCGAGCGCGCTGCGCCTGTCCTTACAATCAGCTCCCATTTTTAATCAATCCTCGCCAATTTTGAGACGGTACCTGAAAGCTCGTGCCAGCACATCGTCCTGCTTCCTCGAAATCTGACCTGTCTGCCCGAGGCGCTTCTTCGGATCACTCCCTCGCCAAGAGCTTAGAGGCTTGCGATCTGTTCACATGCCGTGGCTTAGTTCATAGGGGCACGGTCGAGATAAGTGTCGAACGCGGCAGCAACGGCGCGAATCACAAACCGGTGCTCCTGCTTGACCCGAATGAATCCCTCTTCGATCTCCACTATCCCGTCTTCGGCAAGCATTCCCAGGCGGTCGGCCGAATCGAGAAGAGGAATCGGATCAAATCCGTGAGCAGCACAGATCGCTGGTATGTCGGCCTGCAAATCGCACATCAGACGCTCGATGATTGCGGCGCGGAGGCGATCTTTGGCGGTGAGACAGTAGCCTTTTGACGTTGCCAGACGCCCAGCCTGAATGTGTTGGTGATAGGAAGCGGTTGCGATCTCGTTCTGGACGTAACCGTCACGCAAACGGCCGATGGCTGACGGACCTAAGCCGATCACGGTTTTGCAGGTATCAGCCGAATAACCCAGGGAGCTGCGGCGCAGCCGACCAGCTTTCTGAGCCAGCGCGAGCTCGTCATTGGGCAGGGCGAAATGGTCGAGCCCGATCTGGCGGTAGCCGGCCGAGACCAGCGTATCTGCAATAGCCGCGGCTTGCTCAGCGCGGGCGACATTGTCCGGCAGCGCCGTCTCGTCGATCTGGCGCTGACGTTTCATATAGGAGGGGACGTGAGCATAGCCGAAAACCGCAAGCCGGTCTGGCCGCATGGCCAGAGCCGTCCTCGCGGAGTCCACGCAGGACCGCACTGTCTGATGTGGCAGTCCGAAGAGAAGGTCGAAATTGATGCGGCTTATGCCATGCTGGCGTAGACTTTCGACGACCGAAGCTGTGAGCTCCTCGCTCTGCACGCGGTTGACCGACCTTTGAACCACTGGATCGAAGCTTTGCACGCCGATGCTCGCGCGGCTGATCCCGGCCGCTTGTAACGTTTCGACCATCTCGGCCGTGACTCCACGCGGATCGATTTCTATCGCGATAGTAGCTGATTTGCTGAAAGCAAAGCAGTGTCGCAGGAATTCCATCAAGCCGAGAAAATCGCTCGGTGCAATGGTGGTCGGCGTCCCGCCACCGAAATGCACGTCGCTCACCGGCAGAGCGCGCGGCACTTGCTCTGCGACCAAGCCTATCTCGTCCCGCAGTGCTGCCAAATAATTGCGGACCGGTCGCTGGCTGCGAGTGAGGCTTGTAGGAAAGCCGCAATACCAGCAGATAGAGTGACAGAACGGAACATGGATATAGAGCGAAACGGGCTCGTGGGGCGGCAGCCGCCTCAGCCATGTCTCACAAGTCTTGGCACCAACCACTGCGGAGAAATCCGGTACGGTTGGATAGATCGTGTACCAAGGCAGGCGAGCATCGCAATACTTGTTTAGGAGGAAGGTCTGCAACGCTTAACTTTCCCAGGCTCAAACATCAGAAAGCTGACCGATGCTCTCTCTTGTGTCTTTGCGTTATGTCAAACGCACCAGTCGTTTCTGAGATCTGGTCCCGTTTTCGATGTTACAGTCAACGCGGCTTAGGGGCAGAGCAGGAAGAGAGAGCCGCTCGTGTGGCGATTATCTGGACGTTTAGGATATGAATGTTCTCGTGTGCGCACGGTTGAAGCTGCTAGACGTGCCCGACGAGCCGGCGAAGCGGATTCTTCTTCAAGCAAAAGCCGATTTGGTGCTCACAGAGTTCAGCGGTTGCCTCCCATCCATGGCCTTCGTGCCACGGAAGATAAGTTGGCGGCTAGCTGACAGCGCGAGGAGTGCCATAGTACAACGTGACGCAACGTGCGATTCAAGTCCTTTGACGCAGCCGACCAAACGAGCGTTCATCCCTAGTGTCGAACGCATAAGCCTCAATTCCGCCACGCTGGTTGTCTCATTGCCACAAGCATCATCACGGATGTACTGATGATGTTGGGGCGACCCCAGCGCACTTGCAGCCCCCCGGCGAAGTGCGTCGGGGCGCCTTGGCTCAGGGGACTCTCATCGCTGTCTAATGCAGCTCACCAACTCACAACGACTTTGAACGTCGTGCTGATGGCAAAGCCAATCCCGGCCAGATGCATCGGACGATATACTATACGCAATAGATTCTGCGCGCCAGATTAGAGGCCGCGCAAGCCATAGACGAGTGGAGGTACGCTTCATCCGCTACGCTGCCCCGCCAACATTGACCTTTCTGCCAATTGGGGTGCGCGAACGGGATGTGCCCAGATACGGGCCGCTCGGCTCATGACGATCAGCGGGGATCGCGAGATGCCGCCCATCGGTCGCTCGGCCCGACAGCTTTTCGTGTTTGCGTTGCCGGCCTTCACAGTTAGGCAAGGCGCGGACCAGAAGCTGCGGGCCGCCATCATGTTGCACCCGCTCTGAGCGTGTAGCCTGCCGATGCCACGAAACATGGGAGTTGAGACTTTCAAGCGAGAAACAATTGGATGCCGGCAACGAGCAGAACCACCACGAGGATAAATCTGATGCCTGCCGTGTTCAGGTAGTTCAGACTGACTACCGTTCCAGCGACCGCACCCGCCAGCGCGGAGATAGCGTAAAGGGCCAGATCCGGAGAGGGAAATTGGCCGCTGAAAAGAGCTCCGACGAAGCCGACCGTAGAATTGGCCAGAATAAAAGGGGGTGATAACGCGACCGTCTGCTTCGGTGATGCCCAATTCAGTGTGATGAGCGTCGGCGCGAGGAACACTCCACCGCCTACGCCGGTCAGGCCGGAAACCAGGCCAAGGGCCGCGCCAAAGCTCACGCTTGCTGCGAGCGGAGGTTCGGAAACACGATCGGCAGCTCGTCCCCGCTGCATGATCATCACTGCGCTCGCCAGAACAAGAACGAGCCCGGTCAGCGTCTTGTACATGTGGTCCCCGAGCACAATCAGGCCACCGGCAAGCGACGCTGGCATCGACGAAAACAGAAGCGGGCGCAGGATCGTCCAGTCAACGATCCTGTTGCGGTTGAAGAGCCACGTAGAATAGGTAGCGACAACAATGTTGAGACCAAGCGCCGTCGGGCGCATCTCTGTCGACGACATACCGAAGAATGCCATTAGCGAGAGGAATGCAGTGCCACCAGCTTGGCCAACGCTCGCATAGAGCATTGAGATGATTGCGAAGAGCAGAGAAGCCATGCCTCACCGGTCTTGGCGAAGATCTTCGCCTCTTTGCACCGAGCCCATCATGATTCGTTCATCAAGTGCGGTCTAAATGTGTTTCTGCTTAGGGGCAGATCTAAGCATTTCGCCGAAATCGGTGACCGGAGGTGCAGGCCGGTCAAGTACCCTAACGCGTGCCATGGTTGAACCGTCCCATCAATTGCCGAAGCTGGTACTTGACTGGGCTGGAATAGGGCTGCGTTGAGACCCTGAGGGGGCGGCACTCCAGGGGTCAACGGGGTGAGCTGCATTTCTTGTTGTAGCTCATCTCCTGCCGCGCCTCGCAATGGTGCTGTCGCCTTTCCTTCGCATGTCAGAAATGCTTCGACGCGCCTACCTCGCAACCAACCTGCGCGTCCGAACCCCTCTCCGCGACGTTTGATTTTGGTGAAATCAACAGTTGGTACGACACTTGCTAGTCCAACCTGGGTCCTCTCCCTGTTGGAGAAGCGCATGCAAAATCTCCCCCGCATCAAGCAGATCTCGCGGCGACGAGTATCTCTCGCTTCGCCTTTGACGCGGCTCGTTTCTACACGTTCGGTACGTTTGCGCCAGGCCTGCCGGACGGATTCGATGAGACGCCGCACAATGGTGCGAGGAGTATGGCTTCTGCGCCGGCTGTTGCGTGTTGCTCATCGATCACGTCCCCGGCGCCGTCGCACGGCGGAAGATCGGCGAGCGATTAGCGATGGCAATTCGCAAGATTGGGAAAAGACATGACTCTCGTGTTGTCTTCGTCTCTCAGCGGAGAATGGATGCTGACAGGACGCTCGTCGAGTCGCGCACCGCCGAGCGCGTGGCCGAGCTTAGCTGTATCGCGCAGATCAGAGCCCAGGATCTCGTCGTGCTCGGCCTCGAGACAGACGAAAGCGTCGTTCGGACGCGACTGCGTTTTCTCGCCGTGCAAGCTTAACAGAGCCGAGCCTCTAGCCGCTGTCTGGTTATTATCGTCAGCTCGGTCCTGGACCCGCGAACCTTCTATCGGCGTCCGCATCATCCAAGGAGGCACCGTTGGGTACGTACCGGTGGCACGTCCTTCAACGCGGATGACGAGCGATGATCTCTAATTTGACCAGTGGGCTATCGGCGAACTGGACCAATCACTTCCGCTCAGCCTGGGAGATAAGGATGATGGCCCTATCTCGGGTGTTTGATGGATCACGCCGGCGCACTCGGCGGCAGGGCAAGGAATTCGGCGAATGGCGCCCGGCACAGGGCGAGCGCGCGCTCAGACTGCACGAATAACTAACCGTCGGGTTCAGATCATGGACTGGAATTTGGCTTCGCCTGAAACAAGCGCAATCGAACCCCACGACGGGGAACTCGGCGGTCGGACTCAAGCGCCTATCATGGACCTCTTTAGCTTCTCCGAATGCGCAAACCAGACACATTCACTCAGAGCGCTATTCGAGCTTCTTGTAGGCTGTGCCACCAAGGAAGGCTTCAGTGAAGTCGCATACGGCGCTCTCAACTTCGTTGAGCCACTTCGCCTGGCGGAGTACCCACCCCCGACTGTGGCTGTGAAGTGGCCGCCAGACTGGTGCGACCGATACTTCAAGCGCAAGTACCATACTATCGATCCGGTGGTCCGGCGGACGCCGATGCATTCGCGGCCGTTTTTGTGGGATCAACTCGCGGATCACTATCAGCTTCAACCAGACGAAAGACGCGTACTGGAGGAGGCGAGAGAGGCGGGGCTGAAGCACGGCATGAGCGTGCCGTTGTTCGGCCCGTTGGGTCGGATATCTGTTGTGTCGTTTGCATCCGCGTTCGACGATGCTGATCCTCAGAACCGCATCGGTCATCTCAACGCGCTGGCCTGTCTCTTTCACGCCGCTTATAGCGAGATCGCTCGTCCGTGCAATGATAGTAGTTGCGAGAGAAAAGTGGCACTATCAAAGCGAGAGATCAGTTGCATGCGGTGGGTGGCGGAGGGGAAATCGTCATGGGAAATCGGAAAGATCCTGGAAATCAGCGAGAATACGGTCAACTTTCATGTCAAGAATGCGATGCGGAAGCTGGGTGCAACGAGCCGAATTCAAGCGGTCGCTATCGCTATTCGCCTCAACGTTCTTTGAATTTGACGGGCGGCCCGCTGCCAACTCGTTGGCTTCCAGCTTCTGCCATGTTGAGGATGGTGCCTTCGGCGAGCTCGCAGGATACGACGCTCAAGGCGAAGTCCGCTATCTCACGCTCGTGAGGTTGTGAGACTTCATGAGATCGACGAATTGCTGGATCGACTGATTTGTTCCGCCAGCTGTTAGCGCATCTCGGCCCCACACCACCCATCCGGTGGATCCATTGCTTAGACGAGCTCGCACGTGGCGCTTCGGAACTCGGATTGGGGGCCGGCAGGAGAGGAGCGGCTGCGGAAAGAACCCCGACCGGGGGTCGGGGTTCCGATTCACGCAAGCGCGTGGAGGTCTCTATTTAGCAAAAGGCGAGCCAAACTTGTAATTGAGCCGTGCCGTGATGAGATCGACGTCTTGGTGCGCGCGGTCGGTGCCAAGCGCAGTTGGGAAGCTTAGGTTGCTTCGCTGCATGAACAAGTGGTTGTACTCGACGCCAGCTGACCAGTTCGGCGTGAGGCTGACTTCGGCACCCGCGCCCAGCACGCCACCCCAACGGACATCATTGCTGTTGGCGAGCTCAGTGCCAGTAGCCACCGAATTTACGTGATAGGTATTGCTGGTCACCGCAGCGCCAGCCTTGCCGTACAGTAGCACGGCATTGAACGCGTAGCCGATGTGGCCCGTGAGTAGGCCGAATGCATCTGTCTTGGTGCCGATGGTGTTTGCCGGAAAGGCGGTGCTGACATTGGCGCCGCTGAAGTCGGCCCAGTTGCCCTGACCTTCGATGCCGTAGACCATGTTGAAGATGTGCCAACGATAGCCAATCTGGCCGCCAATGGTCCCGCCAGTCGAATTATGGCAGCCTTCGGGAGTGACGCCATTGAAATCCCAGCAATTGTGGCTCGTTCCCCAGCCACCATTGAGGCCGATATAGTAGCCGGACCAGTCGATAATCGGGGCTGCGGCCGGCAGCGATGCCGCCGGGGCCTTGACGGGCTGCCCGGCCAGGTCCGTGCCGAATGCGGGAGCGGCCGCACCGAGTGCGCCGATGGTTGCGGCCAGAATCAGAATATTTTTCATTCGAGTGTCGTTTCCTTTCGGTGCTCCCCCGGCGGCGTGCGTTTAGCAATATGATCGCGAATTGCTGTAACTGCCGCACAACATGTCTTGGAAAGAAATGGGTCTAATCGCACACCGCGTCAGGTTGTGGCGCCCTCAACTTGCTATGCACGGCCTCGAGCGAAAGGCTGCGCCTTGACACTGGTTGCTTCGCGCAGATGGGTCCTTGAGCACGAATAGTTCGTGATGGCCTGTGACAGGACCCAATGTGCGAGATCTTTGGCTCCATACGTCCCGGATTAGCGACATAGCCGGGCCGCGCCAGCATGTCCCGTGCCTGCTCGCCGTTTAGAGAGTTCGGCAAATGAAGACCGCTGATCCAGAAACCGCCTCGGTCCCTCAAGCGCATTGTTCCGGCAGGACGGTCGTGCCACCAATTGCAATCGTGGGCGATGCGACGATGATCGATCGCGGGCCTGGATCGCTTTGGCTCAGGACCTCGCACAAGTGTCGCACGATGATCCTCAACACCTCGAGGAGCCGACACGGCCGTGTTTGACAAGGATCTTGCTTGAAGTTGCGCAGCTCTGCTAGGTCAGGAGAGAAAAAGGTATCCTTTTCCTGGTGGCAGGATAATATTAGCGCGGCTGTCCCATCTCGTCGCTGAGTTGCACTGGATTCTACGTGCCCGGTCTGGGGTTACCAGAAGAGCTGCATAGCGGACAGTCGTCGCGAACGTGCTCGTCTTCCAGCGGGGCCGAACATGAGTGGAGGAAGGTCAGCTCCACCACGCTCTGCCCCGCTTTGTTTTCGTCCCCCGCATAACGTCCCTAGCAACCTTAACAAGCCAAGCTCATGTGGCAGCTGAGTTCAAGCTCCTTATTGCTCGGTCGACCGCGCCAGTTCAGCCCGCAAGTTGCGGATCGCCTCGTTTGCCAGATTCAAAGTATTGCGTTCGCCCGTCTTTATCGAAGACTCAAGGAAAGTGCACAGCCGGCTATGGAGGACCGTCTTGCGATTATGCGCCAGCAACGGATCCTTCTCAACAAAGCGCCAGGCCTTATCAAATGCGACGCTCACGATAGCATCTTGCATCTGCTGATCCATCTCAACACTCCACGACGTCCTGGTACAAGAAGTACCTTCGCAAAAGCAAACCGAGCGTCTGTGGCTTGTCCCAGGAAGGAAGACATCAGAGCCGCAGTACACTCGGTCATCGAGCTGCCCTCGATGCTTTATTAATTTACAGATGTTTGTTGAAGTTCGGATGACCCCGAACGTCGCATTGCCAGGCGCATTCGAATAATTCTGAAGCGCTTGAACGAGCTCGCGTTGTTCGCGCGGCTTCGTTGCCGAATTGTTGTTGCTCGGTATCGGTCAATATTGGGGCTATTGTTCCTGCAATCGGAAGATCGGGCCATGCCAATCACGACTAAAGCCGATACGATCGATGCAAATGGATCGTTCCGCTCCTTTCGCAGTCTAGCTAAGAAACGACTATGGAAACGTGTGTCGTCCGGTCACTGCTTGTTTGCTTTCTGACATGTGTCCGCGGGGCGTCGTCCTGCTCGTCCCTTCGCGGCCTCCTGATCTCGCTGCGGGCTCCAGCTTTCGAGCATGATGGCGAACAGTTGTGATGTGGAGGCCAGCGTAACCGGCGCGCTTACGGCACGATGAGCCCATAAACGCCAAGTCGTCGATCTCTGGTGCATACGGCCGTAGCAGTCTGCCCAGCGATGCGCGCCATCAACCGCAGAAAAAGCCAAATGAACTCTCAGTCTGCTGCTGCACGTGACAAAATTAGTTTCGCGATCTTCATTTGGTTGGCGGGAGTTCGGAGAACTGCTGGTAATGCCGCCACGGTCTGATCGAAAAGGCGTCCCAAAACCTGAAGGTCTTCCGGGTAGTAAACGCCACGGTCTCGCGACAGTCGCCTCGTTTTCTGGTCGCCGGCGCGGCCCCCAGTTCTTGTATCGCCGAGCTGGCCGAGCTCCAGTTCCGCCGTAATCATTTGGTTTATCAGGGCGTTTAGCAGTCGGATCGCTTCGAGCTCGTTGCCTTCTTCGCGTACGAGGCCGGCTACGATGTCGAGTTGCAGGTCGATGCGATCCTCGAGGTCCTCTGAGCGTGAATTGGAAGGGTCAAGTTCCACGGTGTTTGCTCCAAAGTAGTTAAATGCAGGAAGAAGGCTGAGTAATGGTTGGGTCGTGCTTTCCCGTTGGCGAGACGGCATACGCGGCGGTCGAACGAATGACTGCTGGACAAGGCAACGTGTGCACGTGCGGTCGCCGAAGGAAGAGGGTGGCAGGCATGTGCCGCGAAAGGACCGCAAAGGCGATGGATTAGAGAACGCGAACCGGGATTTGATTCGGCCGTCGAGCCGGTCCAGCGCGTGGGACAGTGGCAGTGAACCAGCCAGCGGGGACACCGCTGATGAGCGCAAGTCGAGAATTGCGACCCGAGCTGCTGCGCGATTGCTCGTAACCTGACATAGCGATCCAAACGTAACCGGAGGCCTCCCCAGGGCAGAGTGCCATGAAGAGCGCTTGGCACTGGACGAAGCTGTTGCTGAAGGCGCGCTGTCAACTGGTCCAGACCGGTTTCCTCATCATACCAGAAACTTATGGCCCAGCCCATGCCAGGCAACCCAGAAATAACATCCGCTATATACGTCTGCGGTTTCTCTCTGCATTCGTTGACAGGCGATGCTTGGCCCGGTGAGGGGGCGGATGGGCTCCTGGAAGGTGGGCGCGCTAAGTGACAAGATCGGCACATCGCGCACGTCCGCCCCTTGTTCTGGTGGTGATGTAAGGATTGCTGACAAGGGATAACCGCGCGGCGATATGCTCGAAGAGCGCCGTCGCATAGAATGAGGTGTGGGGTCAGTATGTAGGAATTGGGTGTGGACGCCGCCCGCCGGCGAAGACTGAGGACGCGAGCAGAGTGAGGATCCACAGTCAGACGACGTACAGGGGTGGGCAGTAAGATCGCGAGGCTGGTCTCATCACACCGGTCGCCATCAGTGCCTCGTCCTGGCCTGAGGATATGTGGGTTGCACTTAGCGGGGTCATATAGCTGACCGCACGGCTTTGTTTGAAGGTCGCGGCAGCCTCGGATTGTCGGCGCTGCCCACCTGGTCTGGGCAAAAAATCCAGCCCGCTCCGGTGCAGAGGGCAGTTCGCCGGCTCCAATTCTATGCAGCGCACGCATTTACCTTGGCCAAGCAGTGTGCGTGAGAGTCGATCTTCTTGGAGGGGCTTAGTATGATCGCAAAGGGGGAGGCGTCAACGCGATAGATTACGCCCCAGACGTTGCGATTAGCCATCCGACCGCATTTGCGCCGCGCGTGCCTCGATTCCAAAGATTGATGGCTATCGTTGGCGATGCAGCCACGAGAACCTTGAATCGGCCTGCGACTATGCTGAAAGCGAAATGGGCTCATTGCTCACACGACATTCGTGAAATGTGCTTTCCGGAAACCGGCGATCGACTTATGGGTATTTGGCTGAAATTGGTAAAATCGAAAGTGTTGATGGGATGCATCCAGTTCGTGGATCGCGCGCGTAATCTCATGTCTTACATCGAAAGCCGGTCAGTTTCCTGCCGACATGGTGCAGTGAGCTTATGGGCATAGTAGGCGAGCCTGCTGATTCGTTGATGACCGGCCATGATTGAGACGACAGAAAGGCCGCAGCAGCGAGCGTTGGCGAATACCTCTAAATCGGACCCCAGATGTCACGAAGGTGCCAGAAGAACTCCTCGATCCTCATTAGCCGAACAGTTGGAATCCCGGCGGCCGAATATCCACTAGCGCTCCGGCCTCCCGCAGATGCAGGATGACCCTGAGCAATCGCGGCCAGTTCATTGAAAAAGCGCGCGAGATCGAAGCGGACGAAGAGCGTTCGGCTGCGGATGAGTTGATAAAGCGGTTCACAAACACTCCCTAATCCAAAGCGCGCCTCCCGTCCGGATAGAAGCGGCTGGCGTTAGATATCGTCGATTTCTCCATGACAATGTGTACCTGACGACCCTCAACAATGGGCGCCTGTGGCTTCCCATCCGAGAAGTTGGCGGGCCAATCGAGCGTCAGGCTCCATCTGCTGTCTGCCGGTACTTGAGCGCCGGTGACCAGCGTTCCGCCGGTTGGCGCATAGAGGTTGACAGTCCCTTTTATCCGGCCGCCTTGCTCGATGTAGGTGCCGCGATAGCGAAGATTTCCAGCGCCGACCCCGACAATCTTGCCGTTGCCGACGTAGACGGTACCGCCGCCAGTTCCGCCCATGCCGACCAAGCTCATTGCGTAAAGCGCGCTCACAACGAATAACTCCATTCGCAAGCAGAGTTTCATGTGTCCGAGTAAGAAGTAGCGCAGTCAAAAGGTCAGCGGCTTGAGCGCTGGCATTGAAGCTGAGGATCACCTTTGCTCCCAGGGCAAACGACAACCAAAATCGCAACCAGCTTCGCATAGTCTCAGTGCGTCGCTCTACTTGCCAAGAACCCGATGCCCCAATGCAGACATTATCCGACAAAGCGATCGAGGATTTCAGCTTTGATTGCGGTTGCGGTGTACAGGGAAGTCTCCAGCGGAAGGTCTCCGAATGCAAGCTGGCAAAGCAAGTAGTTGGCACCTGCCAGTTCGATCTGCTGGAGAAGGAGCTGTCGGACCGACGCCGGCGTTCCAACGACGCACAATTCGCTCTCAAGTGCTGCATCGAAGGTCAGCGGGAGGGCGGGCGGCGTCGGAATGGCGTTCAGCTCGTAGAGGAACTTAAAGCTCTCCAGCCATCGCCGATATGCAGTTTCGGCCGCCACATGAGCGTCCCGATCAGACCTCGCAATCACGACCATGCGGGCCAGCCCGAGTAATGGTTCACGGCTGTGTGCGGCTGTGTTATGGGCGCGATGAGAGCGGTAGGCGTCAGTAACGTTCCGGACAACAGAGGCCGGGCCTATGCACGCTAGATTAGCGCCATTTGCAGCGGCCCACTGCGCCGACTCAACCCTATTGCTCGCGATCCAGGTGGGCGGATATGGACGTTGATGAGGCTTCAACGTTATGGGTATTTCGCTCAAATCGAAGTGGTGTCCTTGATACGATAGCGTATGTCCCTTCAGCGCAGTATTCAGGATTTCACTGGCTTCCGTATAGCGGCTTGGCGCGGCCTCTGCGCTGATGCCGAAAAAACCCCATTCAATCGGCTGGGAGCCGCGGCCTATCCCGACCTCGAGCCTGCCGCCGCTCAATTGGTCAAGCATGCAGATCTCTTCGAATGCGCGCAATGGGTGATAAAGGTTGAGCAACGAGACGAGCGGGCCGAAGCGTAACCGTCGGGTGCGCTGCGCGACGCTTGATAGAAAAAGGTTGGGCGAGGGCGCTCTGCCATGAGGCGTGCAGTGGTGTTCGGCTAGATGATAAGCGTAGAAGCCGAGCGAGTCGCAGACCTCGGTCAGCTTGAGACGATCTTCATATTGTCGTGCGGCATCTTGCCCGTCGTCATCCAAATGGTCGAAAATGCCGCACCTTAGTCTTGAAGGAAAGCCACTCTTCACTCGTTCAATCTCCGATTATGGGTCAGATGGCGAGTCCTCGGTGCTTCATGCCGCGGCCCTCAAAGAGGTCTCGCTCGTCATTTGACCGCTTAGGCCATTTCTCTTTGGGTGCGTGGACCGGGCTTGCACCATGTGAGTGGGTCACGAGAATGCGTAATGCGGTCGGCCGCACCCGACATCGGCGAAGCGCCTGAACGGCGAGCATCTGCTCGAGCAGAAGCATCGTTAGCCAGTTCAGAGGTCCTGTGCCTGCGAGCCAGATCAGCTCGGCACGGCTACTATTTGTCAATCACTGGACGTAGCGTCTCCGTCAGGTCGACATCCGGTAGCTCGGCGAGCGCTACAACGAACGCGAGAAACGCTCCGAAGGCTGCGAGTATAAGGGAGCTTGCGAGTATCGCTGTTCCTACCACCTGAGTGCGTCTCATAATCCTTGTCACTTTGGCTTTTGGGGGAGACGGCATTGATGCCAGTCAGTTCTGCTCGACAATTTCAACACGGCCATCTCGCCAGCGGTAAACCAGAAAATCAGGAGCCGCATTGTCTCCCTTTGCATCGAATCGGACTGGCCCAATTACGGTATCGATCGGCCGTGAACGAAGTGCGTTGGCCACGCGTGCAGCATTGAAAGAGCCGGTGCGGTTCACCGCCTCTGCCCATGCTTGCACGGCTGCATAGGCGTAAAGCGTATAGCCTTCGGCAGACAGGTTGGATGCCTTGAGCTCGGCCACCACGCCGGCCGCATTAGCATTCGCGGCCGGGTCCGGCATGAAGGTGAACAACGTGCCAGTTCCAGCGCTGCCAGTAATGGCCCAGAACTCAGAGGTCATCAACGGATCGTTCGCCATCACGATGAGCGCCGCTCTTGCTTCTGACGCCTGGCGTACAAACAATCCGATTTCGGTATGATAGCCGCCGATATAGGCGACGCGCACCCGATCCTTCTTCATTCTTGAGACCAGCGCCCTGTAATCTTTTTCACCGGCTACATAGCTCTGCCGAATGACCTGTTCGCCGAATTTTCGAAGCTGTGCTTCGACCACGTCGGCGATACCTTTACCTGCGGTGCTTTTGTCGTCGAGCACTGCTATCTTGTCGTTAGGGTAGTTCCGGTGAATGTACTCGGCGGCAATGATGCCCTGTTGGTCGTCGCGGCCGCAGATCCGAAAGACACTTGCAAGGCCGCGTTCTGTCAGCTGAGGATTTGTCGAGCCGGGTGACACCTGGATGATGCCTGATTCGGCGTAAATCTCGGAGGCCGGGATCGACGAAGAAGAACAAAAATGACCAACGACCAACCTGACCCGCTCTGTTGCGAGTTTATTCGCGACTGCGACAGCTTGCTTCGGGTCGCAAGCGTCGTCGGCAACACTCAATATCACCTTGGTATCGAGAAGTAGGCCCGAAGCGTTCAACGCCTCCACCGCCGCAGCTGCACCATCGCGCATTTGCGCGCCGATCGCAGCGCTGCTTCCGCTCATTGGGCCAGCCACGGCAATGTTGACCTCTGCGCCGAGCGCAACCGAGGCGAGAGCGCAGAAGAGAAGCGCTGCACTCGCAGCAGAAGCACAACGTCTATTCAACATTGCAGAGTTCCCAGTGCTTACCTGAAGTGAACTGCCGGCAGCTGCGATCAGGCTTGCCTGCACGTTAAGGCTGTTTGCCAAAGCGAAGCTTGCGTTCGGTCGGCCAGATGCGGCCACGATAGAACCTACAATTTGACGTTACGTGCGGTTCAAGGCCGTTTTTGAAGGGAGCCTCGATCAGTGCGTCAGGGAGCACCGATCGAAGAGGTCATGACGATTGTCCGCTTGAGCCCATAAAATTGTCGGCCCGCATCAGAGCCGCCGACCTACCAAGTGTCATCGCGTTTTCAGATTGCCAGGGCCGATCGCCAAGGCCGTGCGGAGCCGGCCATTATTAGTACGGCTGATCCTCCAACCCGCCAAGGGCGAGATCGAGATATTGCATGAGGCAGGGATCCCAACCAGCCAGGCTACGGGGGGCGCTTAATCGTGCAAGTACCTTCAGGATCATCGAAACGCGTGAATCGGCGCCAGCGATTTCGCCGATCAGCAAGCGTGCTGCAACTGCCACGGCCTTCGCCCGCTCCCCGCAAGGATGCTCGCCCCGATCCATACAGTCACGCAGGTCGTCGCGGATCCGCCGCCACCGCTCCTCGCGATCTGCAGCTAACTTGCAGGTGCATCGGGACGTCTGACTGGGCGTCTCGACCCGCGACATGGCATTGAGGGTGGCAGGCAGCTCATCCACACTTACCTGGATTTCACTGTCGATGGTCATGTTGCGCAAGCGATCTCGCAACATAGTTGCTCGAGCGACTTGGAGTTCTATCCGCTGTAGATGCTTGCGCAGAAGGTCGGGGAGTGAGGTCGTGCCCTCCATAGCTTTACGGATCTCAATAAGCGAGAAGCCAAGCTCACGTAACGCCCGAATCTGGTGAACCCGTTGCATGCTTTCGCGGTCGTACATCCGGTGGCCGCCGTCAGTACGCTCTGAAGCTGCTAGGAGCCCAGTGTGTTCATAATGATGCAGCGTGCGTACCGTTACTCCGGTCGCCTGTGCAAGTTCGCCAATGCGCCATCGACGCCTTCGTGGTGTAGCTTTGCTCATGTTGCTCAATTTCAAAGCCTACAACCTGACGTCACGTGTGATTCAAGTAATTTCAAAGCTCTAGCTGGATCGTCTTTCATTCCAGCGCGAGAGTGGTGACTATCCTCAGAATGGCGAGGGATCAACCCTGGGGGGAAATGGTGATCAACAAGTTCGTCAGGCATGCCAGTTGAGCCTGGCCAGCCGCTGTACGCTCCAGGATGAGCTTGGCGATTGCTGTGCGATTTTCCGGACTTTGCATGGATGGGGGTAGCGCGGTGACCGCACTATCATAAAGGCTTCCCAGGATGGAAAGCTCTTCCGGATCGAACACGCCGCTGCATTGCTCCAATGTTCAGCTCCTTTGCTTGTCATTGTCGTGGCAGCGCACGTCGTCAAGACGTTTGGCTGCGATAGGGCCAAAAGAAGTCAGACCCGCGGCGCGGAGCGACGAAGATGCGATGTGCTCACAGGTGATGCGACAGGGCAACACGCGAGCGCGATTCCTGCTTCGACAGCACGAGAGATCGCGGCCATGTGCATGATCGATGATCGGCACGCTCACAGTGCGTGATGGTACGACTGCGAGGAAGCCGAAGCGTCTCCGCTCATCGGAGCCCCTACCGATTCGGAGAGTTGACGAGAACAGCCCATCGCCCTTTCTGCTGTATCGAGGCGGGTGCGGCGGGCGGCCCGGTGCCACGTACGTCCTCGTCTCTAAGCAAGCCAACAGTCTGAACCGCCGCTCGTGCCTCGGGCCGATTGCCAACGTGCGAAAGACCTACACAACTCATCATGCTAGCCGTCCGCTGTGACGATCTTTATGGAGCGATCATGAATTCGAGCGAGGCGAGCCTAAATTGTCTGCTCTGAGACATTCGTTGGGATATGAAGTTCGCAGACCTTGCGAACGTCCTTACGAAAAACGGCGAGGCAGATCATGCGAAATCTCCGGCAGCATCTGCCCGTTCCGAAGCGCAGATGATGGAGGGCTCGTCTCCAGTCGCCATGCGGGTAGCCTCCTGCAACAATATCTCTCGCATCCACAGGCTTTCGGGGTCGCTATTGTGAAGCACGGGCCATTGGACCGCCTCAGCGAAGGCGGGGAATGGCTGCGGGAGCTCCGCAATGCAAAGGGGCATCGTTCTTTGGAAATGCTTTACGAGCCCTAACGGCATCGTCCCTATGCGGTTTGTGCCTACCAGCAGGGGCGGGATCATGCTGAAGCTCTGCACAAGAATGTCGATGCGCCGATTGAGGCCGAGATCGAGTAAAAAGGATTCGTCGACCGGCGTCTTGCGCGCACCTTCGATCTTAACCGCCACGTGGCGCATGGACATATACCGGTCGAATGTAAGAGGCCGCAGCAGTTTACTATTCGTGCTGCAACCTACGCAGACGAGCCTCTCCTCGAATAGGGCCGCCCTGGGGTGCGCGCTGGACATGAATAATTCCGGCAAGATAACAAAATCGACTTCGCCACGGCGGAGAAGCTCATCGCGCTCATCGGTGAGCGCCACCAGTTCGAAGCTGACGGCGGGTGCTTCTCGCGCGACGCGCTCCACGACATTTCGAAAGAATACGACTGTTATAAAGTCAGAAAGGCCGATCCTGAACCGCCGGTTCAGCCGAGCTGGGTCGAACACGTCCCGCGCGATAATTGAGAGTTCAATGTGCGTTAGAGCTTCGCGCACAGGGGCTGCGAGTCCTTCCGCGCGTGACGTCGGGACAAGTTCACGGCCCCTCATTCCGAACAGGTCATCACGGAAGTAGGAACGCAGCCGGGCAACGGCTGCGCTCATGGCAGGCTGACTAAGGTTAATCTTGCGTGCCGCTGCGCTGAGGTTGCGCTCGGTCATTAGAGCATCCAGCGCGACGAGCAGATTTAGATCCAGACCTTTGAAGCGCATGTCTTGTTATCCGGCGTGAACGTAATTGCGACGCCACCGCGAGCAATGACGGCCGCGTCTGGAGAGGTCCTATTGGCTCGCCCGAATGGACATCGTTCCAACTCACGATCGCAAAAAGACGCTCGTGAAATGACCGCAACGATGGAGAGCTCGGCAGTAGGCGAACCAGCGGCCGCCGCAAACCGTCAGGAGTCCCGAAGTTGGTCGGTCTCGCCGCTTCCGGCGAGCCACACAATAGGACCCGGTCAGTTGGTTAATGGCAGATCAACCTAGTGTCCGGCCAGTGCGGTGAGTTCGCCAAAGTGCCCAGTCGACGGCCGCGTAGCGCAGCGTTAGCCACGGCAGCGAACCTACAACCTGACGCAGTGTGCGATTCAAGCCATTTTATCGGCCAAGCTAAACATTAGTGTACTGGAGGAGGGCGTGTTCTGCCGATAGTGCCGGCGTCGCCTGTTTGCAGTGCAAGCGCATCAAACCTCGGCTGCGAGGCCAGGAGCTCACCACGGGCCAAGTCTTCGCAGCAGATCGCCGTCTCTGGCAGCTTCGCGCCAGAGACGTTGAAGTGACGAAATCGTCCGAGCACGATCGAAGGATCGTTAGCGTATTTGGAAGGTGGAGCGGCCTATGTCGAGCCTAGCAGCGCCTGCGAGTTGGAGGCTCCTGATGCATAGATGCCATGTTGGATGCTTCCTCCAGCAATATCCGCCGCATCCAAATGCTCGCCGGGTCGGTATTGTGGAACGCAGGCCACTGCACAGCCTCGGTGAATGCGGGCAGGGGGAGCGGTGGTTCGACGATCCGCAGTGGCATCCGCTTTTCGAAGTGTTTGGCCAGTCGTAAGGGCATTGTGCCGATACGGCCCGTGTCCAACAATATGGGCGGAATCAGGCTAAACCCCTGCACAACGATCTCAATGCGTCTCTTGACGCCGTGCTCAAGCAAAAACCATTCTTCGAGGTTTGGTCTGAGCGCGCGTCCGAACTTCGCCGCAACGTGCCCCATCGAAATGTATTTCTCGAACGTAAGCTGCCGGGAGAGCTGCTTGTTCGCGCGGCATCCCACGCATACGAGGGTCTCGTCGAACAGCGTCGCCTTAGGATGCGCGCTCGACATGAACAGTTCCGGCAGAATCAGAAAGTCGACCTCGCCCCGGCGGAGCAGCTCATCGGGTTCATCGGAAAATGGCAGCAATTCGAAGCGCACCGCGGGAGCTTCCTGTGCAATGCGGTCCACAATTTTGCGGAAAAAGACGATGGTCATGAAATCGGAGAGAATGAACCTGAAGCGTCGGCTCGACTGAGTAGGGTCGAACGCGTCCCGCGATATGATCGAGAGTTGGATGTGCAGCAGGGCCTCGCGAACCGGACCTGCAAGCGCCTCCGCGCCAGGCGTGGGGACGAGCTCGCGACCTCTCATGGTAAATAGTTCATCGCGGAAATAGCTGCGCAGCCGCGCGATCGCAGCGCTCATAGCGGGCTGGCTCAGGTGAATTTTGCGCGCCGCCGCTGTGAGGTTTCGCTCCGTCATCAGAGCATCGAGCGCAACGAGAAGGTTTAGATCAAGTCCCTTGAACCGCATGTTCTGAGTCTATCCATCGTGTGGATGTGTTCCATCGGAACAATCGATTTTACCAAACTGGGGGATGTTGAATAGCAAACATCAGTTTGGAAAAGTAATCGGTCGTACCACGATGGCTGCTGCTCATTCACGCCGGCTCGGAGAAAAAGTACTCGACGTGCGAGCAGCGGGCGCATTCGTCTCGAGGATGGCGATGGTCGGTCCGTGCGAGCCGCGTCGCTTCTTCTCCGTGCGAAGCGCGCTCGCTGGAGATGCCAGGCCGATCTCCGTAAACCTTGGTATGCGCGTTCCATCCGTTTCCATATTGGAGGTTTACCCGCGTACACTTGAGAGCGCGTTTAGCCGCATTCTAGTGTCCCGAAAGAGCGGCAGACGCAGATTGCGGATGCCAAGTAATTCAGGCGGCTCCCAAATAGCTCGCCTGTCCACCGCATTTCAGGGCGTGTCGAAGATGCATGAGAACCAGCTTGATTTGATGCCACTCGGATGCGCCCTCGATGAGGCTCCGCGGATCGAAGGCCTGCCCTTAGACGTCAAAACGTCGACAGCGATGCGAGCCGAGGCGGAAAAGCTCCGTGGGGCGAACAGAGTGTGGCTAGTCCAATCGCCTCGTCGGCATCTTCCGGGATATCTCGCGCGGGGCATTGGCCGAATGACGAGTCCGAACGATGAGATCGCTTCGTCGCGAGCGAAGCCGCACGGCGCGGTGGAGTCGAGAAGTGCCGCGCTCTGGGCGGGTCGTGGCAGCGCATTTGAGTGTTGATCAGTGGTTCGGCGATTAGGGAGTTCACGTGACCATCTCCGCTCATAATTCCACTGGCGCAAGGAAACCCGGCATGAACATTGCCGTATCACGGACGGAAGCTCCTTCTGCACGCTCTCAAGTGCAGTGGAGCCGTCGGTGGGAAAGCGAATTGCAACTCACCGATCATGCCGAACTCGCCGAGTTCTTCCGCAACAGTTACGGGCCGACCGGTGCGTTCAATGCGCAGCCATTTGAAGGCAACCGCAGTTGGGCCGGGGCGAGGCCTGAGGTCCGCATCATCGGTTATGACGCGCGCGGGGTAGCTGCTCATGTCGGGCTACTACGCCGTTTCATCAAGATTGGTGGGGTCGATCTACTCGTTGCCGAGCTCGGCTTGTATGCGGTGCGCCCGGACCTCGAAGGACTGGGAATCAGCCACGCAATGCGCGTGACGTATCCGATACTGCATGAGCTTGGGGTTCCATTCGGTTTTGGTACGGTTCGGCCTGCGCTTGCGAAACATATGACCCGACTGGTCGCAAGGCAGGGGCTCGCCACCCTGATGTCTGGCATTCGCGTCCGCTCCACGCATCCGGACGTCTACCCCAATCTGTCGCCGATCCGCATCGAAGACGTGATCGTGGTGGTTTTCCCGGTTGGACGCGCGATAAGCGAGTGGCCCGCCGGGACGATAATCGATCGGAACGGGCCTGAGTTGTGAAAGAGTGTTTCCCCCTATCCGCTGTCCGTTGCGACTATGCTGACGTGACCGGAAGTCGCCCCGTCTATTTAACCTTTGATGATGGGCCCAATCCATTTTGCACGCCAGAGGTGCTCGATGTCCTGGCGAAACATCAAGCTCCGGCGACGTTCTTCGTGATTGGCACATATGCGGCCGAACAACCTGAACTCATTCGGCGAATGATCGCGGAAGGGCACGAGGTTGCGAACCACACGATGACGCATCCGGATCTATCCAGATGCGGACCAGCGGAGGTGCGCGACGAAGTGCTGACGGCGAGCGAGGCGATCCGTTCGGCGTGCCCGCAGGCTTCGCCCAGACACATGCGGGCACCTTACGGCATGTGGACACAAGAGGTGCTCTCTGCGTCAGCGAGCGCTGGTCTCACAGCTGTGCACTGGTCGGTCGATCCCAGAGATTGGTCACGCCCCGGGGTTGATCGAATTGTGAATTCAGTACTGGCGACCGTTCGCCCGGGAGCAATTGTGCTCCTGCACGATGGATATCCGCCTGATGAGGAGCGACTTTGCACTGCTGCCACGCTGCGTGATCAGACCACGATGGCGCTGTCACATCTGATCCCAGCACTACAACGGCGCGGGTTTGTAATCCGTCCACTCCCTCAACTTCACTGAACAGAACCAACATCCTATGGACCTGCTCGCTACAACCAGTGCTGCCGCTGTTTCGTCTTATGCGCTGCTCTCGACGATATACAAGAGCGCGCAAGCGCTATATGCCCAACCGGCGACGAACCCATCGCTGCAGGACAACCTGGGACGATCGGAGGCGGTCCTTCCCAGTGTAGACGTCATCGTACCATGCTTCAACGAGGATCCAGTCACGCTCGCCCAATGTCTGGAGTCGCTTGCGAGTCAAGACTACACGGGAAAGCTACAGGTCTATGTGGTCGACGACGGATCTGCAAATCGCGACCTTGTCGCGCCTATACACAAAATCTATGCGAACGATTCGAGGTTCAGCATCATCTTGTTGGCAAAGAACGTCGGAAAGCGCAAGGCCCAGATCGCCGCAATACGCAGCTCATCCGGTGACCTGGTCCTCAACGTCGACTCGGATACGATACTTGCCGCTGACGTCGTTACCAAGCTCGTATTGAAGATGCATGACCCGCAAATCGGTGCGGCCATGGGTCAGTTGATAGCGAGCAATCGCAGCCAAACCTGGCTGACCAGGCTGATCGATATGGAATATTGGCTGGCATGCAACGAAGAGCGCGCGGCGCAGGCGCGTTTCGGTGCCGTCATGTGCTGCTGCGGCCCATGTGCCATGTATCGTCGCTCCGCGCTCGCCTTGCTTCTTGATCAATACGAGGCGCAATTCTTTCGCGGCAAGCCGAGCGATTTCGGCGAGGATCGCCATCTAACGATCCTCATGCTCAAGGCGGGATTTCGAACCGAATACGTCTCGGACGCGATCGCAGCAACAGTCGTCCCGGACCGCCTAGGGCCATATCTACGTCAGCAACTCCGCTGGGCGCGCAGTACCTTCCGGGATACGTTCCTTGCACTGCGCCTGCTGCCGGAGCTCGATGGCTATCTGACGCTAGACGTTATCGGCCAAAATCTCGGCCCGTTGCTTCTCGCCCTGTCATCACTGGCAGCGCTTGCACAGCTCCTGATCGTCGGTTCTGTGCCCTGGTGGACGGGATTGACGATTGCAGCAATGACAATGGTCCGGTGCAGTGTGGCGGCCCTTCGTGCGCGCGAATTGCGCTTTCTCGGCTTCTCGCTCCACACACCGATCAATATCTTTCTCTTACTTCCATTGAAGGCCTATGCGCTTTGTACATTGAGCAACAGCGATTGGCTATCGCGCAAGGTCACCAATGTGCCGGCCGAAGGGGAAAAGCAGTCTGTCATCCTGCACCCGACCGCTGGACGAAGTGCTGCGAGCAAATGGGGAATGTCTGGAACAATTCGCAAGGCGGGGTTGTCGTCCAGTGAATCGACCCTGACGGCAACGAAGAGTGCTTGCGCTCACGATCGTTCGACGGCCTGCAAGTAGGTGATTGGCTCATGATTCCGGACGCAAGTCACCAGCTATTAGAGCGAGAGTTGGCTGTCGACGACCCATGGCGCCTCGACAGTAGTTCTTTCGAGCAGGAGCGATACGCACAAATGCTTCGGATGTCGCGTTGCAATGTAAATGTTGCGCGTGCCCTCGAAGTTGGATGTGCAGCCGGCGCATTCACCGACATGCTGGCGCCGCTATGCGAGCGACTCACCGTGGTCGACGTCATGCCGCAGGCCATCGAGCGAGCGCGACGACGGACGTCGAAGCGGTCAAATATCACGTGGGTGGTCTGCGACATTCAGCGGTTCTCAACCACTGAGCAGTTCGATTTGATCGTCGTGGCCGAGGTTCTTTACTACCTCAAGGACGTTGTCGAGATGCATGCGGCTATCCGCAACCTGGTGAGTATGCTCGCTCCAAATGGAGCTCTGATTTTCGGGTCCGCACGTGATGCCACATGTCAACGGTGGGGTCATGCGGCTGGTGCCGAAACGGTGATCGCGCTCTTCACCGAGAGCCTATCGGAGGTCGAGCGACTGCACTGCCGCACCGAATCGGTCAACGAAGACTGCTTGATCGTTCGGTTCCGAAAGCCGGGTCACTCGTCAGAACAATCAAACGTCGGTCACTAGACCAGGGGATCGTATGCGCATCTGCGGTATCAAGTTAACACATGACGGGGCAATTGCCGTCGTCGAGGACGGGCGGCTTGTCTTTTGCATCGAGCAAGAAAAGTGCGGCAACGGTCCACGCTACCAATCCGTCGAGAATCTCGATGCAGTCGTGCTCGCCTTGGCGGAGCATGGACTGGATCCGCGGGATATCGATCAGTTCGTCATCGACGGCTGGGATGGCGAGATTGAGTCGCAGTTCCAGGTCCTAAGTGGCGCTGTGCCGATCGCGCTGAAAGGGGCGCCATATGTCGAGCGCCATGCTGAGGGCCTTCTTGAGTCCGTCGACGGCTTTGGCCTGATCCTTGGAGGCAAGGTCTTTTCATATAAGAGCTACCCGCACGTCACGGGCCACGTCGCGTCAGCGTATAGCACCAGTCCCTTTGCCAGCGCGGGAAAACCCGCACTCTGTCTGGTATGGGATGGCTGCATCTTTCCACGTCTTTACTATGTCGAACCTCGGGGGGCGCGGCTCATTGCATCCCTATTTCCGATGATCGGCCATGCCTACGCCGCCGCGGGCCTTCACTTCGGCCCTTACAGGCAACCGAATCGCTCGAGTTGGGATTTGGGCATAGCCGGCAAGCTGATGGCTTACATCGCGCTTGGCTCTGTCGACGAAAGCATCGTGGCGGTGTTTGAGGAGCTCTATGAAAAGCGCTTCGCCGCTGACACCGAGCAGGCCCGTCGCTACCGCGCTGACATCAACAATGCGGAATCCTCTCTCGCGGCACTGCACGACTTCTTCGAGGCAAGCGCGCTGCGCCTGACGGACAAGCGAGCGGAGGACGTCCTTGCGTCCTTTCATGTGTTCGTGGAGCGTCTTCTTGTCAAGGAAATGGCGATGGTTCTGCTGCGACACTCGTCGCTTCCGGGAGCGCGAAATCTATGTATCGCCGGGGGTTGCGGCCTCAATATCAAGTGGAACAGCGCGCTTCGTGCGACGGGATTGTTCGATGATGTTTGGGTGCCGCCGTTCCCGAATGACAGCGGATCGGCGATCGGCGCCGCTTGCGGGGCGATGGCGGCGCAAAATGGCTTCGGGCCATTGGAATGGTCAGTCTACAGTGGCCCGGACCTGCAGGACAGCGAGCTTCCGCCGGATTGGGAGGCGGCGCCATGCAGTCTGCGTGAACTTGCGGCGATTCTCGCCGACAACAAGCCGGTCGTCTTCCTTTCCGGGCGCGCCGAGCTTGGGCCGCGGGCGTTGGGCGGCAGAAGCATTCTTGCAGCGCCGACGTCGCCGGCGATGAAGGATCATCTCAACGACATCAAGCGTCGAGAGCACTTCCGGCCGGTGGCGCCCATCTGTCTGGAGGACCGAGCGCCAGAAATGTTCAGCCCAGGTACGCCAGATCCTTACATGCTGTTCGATCACCAGACCCGGGCGGAGTGGCGCGACAAGGTCCCCGCTGTGGTCCATCTTGACGGCTCGGCGCGGCTGCAGACAATCTCCCGAAACTCTCCGCACAAGGTCGCCGCGCTTCTCGTCGAATTTGAGCAACTCACGGGACTTCCGCTACTCTGCAACACGAGCGCCAACCTCCACGGACGAGGATTCTTCCCGGATGCTGCCGCCGCCTGCCAATGGGGGCGTGTTGAGCATGTGTGGTGCGACGGCCAGCTCTGGACCAAAACGGTTGTTGAGAAACCGTCGCCTGCTGAACGACTTCTTTCGGCCTAGCATGAGCATGTCCACGGTAGCGATCGACCTTGCCGATGTGAAAAAGTCATTTGGCGACAAGGTCATCGTTAATGAACTGTCGTTTTCGGTTGCGCGCGGGGAATGCTTCGGCCTGCTTGGGCCAAATGGAGCTGGTAAGAGCACGATTGCGCGTATGCTCCTCGGCATGATTGCGCCCGACGCAGGCAAGATTACGGTCCTCAATGAGCCTGTGCCGTCCCGCGCTCGTGTGGCGCGGGTGCGCATCGGCGTGGTGCCGCAGTTCGATAACCTTGAACTCGAGTTCACCGTGCGGGAGAATCTGCTTGTGTTTGGTCGCTACTTCGGCATGAGCGCTCAGGAGATCGAGGCGGTCGCGCCCTCGCTGCTCGAGTTTGCGCGCCTTGAAAACAAGGCGGACGTGCGCGTCTCCGACTTGTCCGGTGGCATGAAGCGGCGGCTGACCCTGGCTCGTGCCCTGATTAATGATCCACATCTACTCGTCATGGACGAGCCGACGACTGGTCTGGATCCGCATGCACGTCACCTGATTTGGGAACGCCTGCGAGTTCTGCTTGCGCGTGGCAAGACGATCCTCTTGACCACTCACTTCATGGAAGAGGCCGAGCGCCTGTGCGATCGGCTGTGCGTGCTTGAAAGTGGATCTAAGATCGCCGAAGGCAAGCCGGACGCGTTGATCCATGAGCATATCGGCTGCAACGTGATCGAAATCTATGGCGGTGATCCACGTCAGCTTCGTGAGATGATCAGACCCTATGCGCGGCACATCGAAGTGAGCGGAGAAACCCTTTTTTGTTATGCCCCATATCCGGAGCGGATACGCGTGCACCTGCGCGGGCGAGCGGACCTTCGCGTTCTGCAGCGACCGCCCAATCTCGAGGACGTGTTTTTGCGGTTGACCGGGCGCGAGATGGAGAAATAAGCGATGGGTGAAGGTTATGCCGCGGTAATGCCAGCTAACGCGTACAATTGGATCGCGGTATGGCGTCGAAATTTCCTGGCCTGGAGGAAAGTCGCGCTTGCATCGCTTCTCGGTAACCTGGCTGATCCCATAACCAATCTGTTTGGCCTTGGCTTTGGCCTCGGGCTCATCGTAGGCCGGGTTGAGGGGACTTCGTACATCGCTTTTCTGGCAGCCGGTATGGTCGCGATCAGCGCCATGACATCTGCGACCTTTGAAACCCTATATGCGGCCTTTGCTCGCATGGACGCCAAACGCACCTGGGAGGCAATCCTGTTCACGCAGCTCACGCTTGGCGATATCGTCCTAGGTGAATTGGTGTGGGCGGCCAGTAAGTCCGTTCTGGCCGGGACAGCAATTGGGATTGTGGCTGCCATGCTGGGTTATGCATCCTGGACGTCCATTTTCTGTGCGATACCAACAGTCGCCCTTACTGGCCTTGTCTTTGCTAGCCTCGCAATGGTCGTCATAGCTCTTGCGCCAACTTACGACTACTTCGTGTTTTACCAGTCGCTCATTCTTACGCCCATGGTGTTTCTTTGTGGCGCGGTCTTCCCGATAAGCCAACTGCCCAGCTCATTTCAGCACTTCGCCGGCTTGTTGCCGCTCGCGCATTCGGTCGACCTCATTCGTCCGGTGATGCTTGAGCGCGGCGTCGGCGACGCTGCGCTGCATGTCGGTGCGCTTTGCCTGTACGCGGTATTGCCCTTCTTCGTGTCGACAGTACTTTTTCGGCGGCGCCTGCTGCGTTGACATGAAATTCCGCAAAAACGCCGAAAAGTGAATTGATGCCATCTCGCGATGCTCTTTTGCGATAGCTCGAGGCTATTCAACCTGCCAGAGCAGCTGCTGCATGGCTTGAGGGTTGTCGTACGTTCGCTGCTATCGCCCGCATGTGAGGGCGGCCAGGCCATCCGACGCACAGGGCGGCATCTGCATCCGACTGAGATCGGTACGTCGACGCTACGCCGCTGAAGAAACGCAAACTTGAAAGAACGCGGCGCACCAGGGATATCGCTGATATGAAGTTCTACCGACGTAGTTCGCCGGCACCGCGATTTCAGGCCATGGCGTCGGACGAGATGCGTGAGACGTCTGCAGTGACGTCTTCTGTCCAAACAGGAGGCCTGGAACAGGCAATGCAGATGCTTAGCGGTTTGAGGAATGAACGATTCGTAGTTTCCCGGCGGCGTACGGGGTTTGGCGATTGCCTGTGGTCACTGGCGGCAGCCTGGCGTTTTGCAAAGCAGACAGGACGGACGCTAGCCATTGATTGGCGGGGATCTTGTTACCTCGATGAGCCATTCACGAATGCCTTTCCAGTCTTCTTCGAACCCGTTCAAGGCATTGCTGGCGTGCGGGTGATTTGCGACGACGAGATCAATAAGTGTTCATTTCCGGGACCATTCTTCCCGGCTTGGTGGAATAAACCATCCATCGATTGCGTCTATCGCCCGGACGAGCAGATTTTCCGGGAACGCGACGAACTCGATCAACTATTCCAAAGTCAGAAAGATAGTGACGCTAACACGGTTGTATGTGACGCCTGCCTGATGTGGCGCTGCGATCAGGAGGCCGAACGAGAAATCTTTCGGAGTATCAAGCCACGACCTGAAATTCAGGCTCGGATCGATGCAATCTACCGCGAGCACTTTGAATCGTACAGCGTAATCGGCATCCATATCCGCCATGGCAATGGCGAGGATATTATGGGGCATGCTCCCTACTGGGCTGATTCGGAGCGCGCCTTGCGACAGGTCTGTAATGCCATTGATAAGGCGAGGGGGTTATCCCACGCAAAACCCGTGAAGGCTTTCCTGTGCACGGACAGCGCAATCGTCCTCGAGAAGGTTTCGACTATATTTCCCGATGTTTGGACGATCCCAAAACGGTTCCAGGCACCTCAGGCCGGCCCATTGCACAAGGCCGGGCTCGGAGCCGAGGGCGGCTTTTCCGCCCTCATTGATATGTATCTCCTAGCGCGCTGCGACACCGTGATCCGTTTTCCCCCGACAAGCGCCTTCACGCGCTATGCGCGTCTCTTTGCCCCACGCGTTATAGAATTCGATTTGAACGATCCGAGTCGATTGATCCTGATTGAAGAAACCTCGCAAGAGTTCGTGGCTTCATGAAAGTCGTAGCCAGGCTGATCGATCTGATTGTCGCTTTTTGCATCCAGCAATATTGGCAGATCTTTTCGGGGCGGCAATTGTCTGCCCAAAGTGATGCTCTGTCGCCAACTTCCACCGCAGACCAGAACGAGGCGGGGTGCGAGTGTCTTCCGCTGAAGCTCGAGAACAATGACCTTAGCGTGACGCCGCCGCGTTAAACAGGGGGAACACGTCTTTGTCGTCGCCTCGGAAGCTCGCAAGTCGAAGCTAATCGGTGGTCGATCGCGGATGAAAATGCGAAAGGTCTCCGTTCAGCCGGCGAGTTCCCTCTTGGCGGTCGGCGCTCGCTGGCGCGGACGGGCGCTCTCGAGCTCCACTAGTCTTGAGGAGAAATTCAGTACGCCGGGTGGTGGTCCGCAACGAATCGGCGGGGCGATGTGCCAGCGCTGGACACAGAACAGGAGCCATGAAGTCGCATCAGTTGCCGACGAACCTAACGTAGAAGCTGGTGACGTCAGCTTTTTGAGTTGAGGCGGCTACTCACCGCAGTCGCTATCCTGATCTCTCGTTGCCTCGACGAGAGGCGTTGGCCATCTGCTGGTCTTCCGGTTGTGCGATCAGCAAGAGAGTGCGGCTCGTTGCCTTCTCGAAGGCGAATGTGCTTGCGATATTGCGTAGCTGATGCACCATCGCTGTCACAAGGCACACGCAACGTGTCTTGAACCCGACAAGCATTGGCTGTGCGCGACATTAGGACGCAAAACGGAAGCCGATTTACATGCATCGCAGTGGCCCAAATCCTGCTACGCGTGCGTCGCGCAGCAGGAGAGGAGGCGAGCGTGGGTCTGGATCTGCCAAATGACGATCTGATCAAAGGCCCGGTGCCCGAAGCAAATTTGGGTTGCCCCCTTCAAGCCCATAAAGCCCGTGTTCGGGGCGGAGAACAGAAGGTGATGTTACTCACCGGCGCATCGCGCGGAATTGGTCATGCCACCGCCAAGCTGTTCTCGGAGGCGGGCTGGCGCATCATTTCTTGCGCGCGTCAACCGTTCGACCACGAGCGATGCCCCTGGGAGGCAGGGAACGAAGATCATCTCCAGATCGACCTCAGCAATCATCGAATGCTGCCGCGCGCGATCACTGAGGTCAAGAAACGCTTGGCCGGTGCACCTTTGCACGCGCTAGTGAACAATGCCGGTGTCTCGCCGAAAACGCCCGCTGGCGATCGGATGACGTCGTTGACGACGTCAATCGAGATCTGGATGAAGGTGTTCCATCTCAATCTGGTGGCCCCGATCCTGTTGGCGCAGGGTTTGTTTGACGAGCTAAGAGCCGCGTCAGGATCGATCGTGAATGTGACTTCGATTGCGGGCTCGCGGGTGCACCCGTTTGCCGGCAGTGCCTATGCGACGTCGAAAGCTGCGCTTGCGAGCCTCACACGCGAAATGGCCCACGATTATGCGCCGCATGGTATTCGCGTGAATGCGATCGCGCCCGGCGAAATCAGGACGGACATGTTGTCGCCCGACACAGAAGGGCGTCTCGTGTCAAGTATCCCGCTTCGCAGAGTGGGAACCCCGGATGAAGTGGCCAGGGTCATCTTCTTCCTGTGCTCGGATGCGGCGAGCTATGTCACGGGGGCCGAGGTACCGATCAATGGTGGGCAACATCTGTGAATCGGCCGGCCTTGGCGACGCAGCTGACGTGAGCTGCAGCAGCGGTGCTTATGTTCTCCGCTGACGACGCGCACGCAATCCGCAAAAATGAAATGAATGCACACCGTAAGTTTACCGTCGTGCCATGAAAAGGTGTCATGGTTCTATGTCATCTCGTCAACACTTGGCGTTAGATCGAGAGTGACATGCAAAACGAAGCTCGCCAACCGGGACAAGGTACCAGGGAGGATGATCAAGAGAACGGAGCCCGCCTCATGCTGGATATACCTTCCTCACGTGAAAGACCTGCCTCGCAACCTGAGCCGGAAGGTAAGCTCTCGGGGGAGCCGTTGCGTGAGAGCGCGCTCACCGGTATCTTCGAAATATCGAAAATACTCACCGCTCCTTGTCGGCTCGAACTCACGTTGGCCAACGTTGTTGGTCTTCTGCAGTCTTTTGTGCAGATACGACACGGCATTGTCTCACTGTTCGATGACGACGGCATGCCGGACATTACAGTGGGCGCGGGCTGGAGCGAAGGCAGCGACGAACGTTACCGGATGCGACTGCCGCGGAAGGCAATCGACCGGATCATCGCGACGGACAGGCCTCTTGTCGTCGAGAACGTGGCCGCCGAGCCGGTATTCAGCGCTGCCGACCGGGAAGTGCTCGGCGCCTCTGATGATATCCCGGTGTCGTTCATCGGGGTTCCGATTCGCATTGATCTGAAGGTCGTGGGTACGTTGACGGTTGACCGGATCCGCGACGATAGGTCGAGCCTCGGGCTCGAGTACGATGCGCGACTGCTCGCCATGATCGCCAACCTGGTGGGACAAACAGTGAAGTTACATCGTTTGTTCGCCTGCGATCGCGAACGGCTGATGGCGGAGAAAGACCGGCTACAAAAGCAAGTACTAGAGCTCAGGCAACCGGCTCGGGAGCGCAAGAAGCTACACGCCCATGGGATCATTGGCGACAGTCCGGCCCTGCGCGGGCTGCTCGAGAAGATTGCGGTTGTAGCCAGATCTAACAGCACGGTTCTGCTGCGTGGCGAATCCGGTACCGGAAAGGAACTCGTAGCCAAGGCCATTCACGAATCATCGTCCCGCGCCAGGCGCCCGTTCGTTAAGCTGAATTGCGCGGCGCTTCCTGAGACTGTCCTGGAATCCGAATTATTCGGACATGAGAAAGGCGCCTTTACCGGTGCATTCAGCTCGCGCAAGGGGCGCTTCGAACTTGCTGACAAAGGAACGCTGTTTCTTGACGAGATCGGCGAGATCTCAGCTTCGTTCCAGGCAAAGTTGCTGCGCGTTCTGCAAGAGCAGGAGTTCGAGCGCGTCGGCAGTAACCAGACTGTTAAGGTCGATGTTCGAGTAATAGCTGCGACCAACAAGAACCTTGAAGAGGCTGTCGCAAGGAGCGAGTTTCGCGCGGACCTTTACTATCGCATCAGTGTAGTTCCCTTACTGTTGCCACCGCTGCGCGAAAGACGCAGTGATATTCCGCTGCTTGCCAGGGAGTTCCTCAGAAATTTTAATAACGAGAACGGCCGTACGCTGACTTTGGAGGCGAGTGCGATCGATGTACTGATGAACTGCGGCTTTCCGGGAAATGTCCGCGAACTCGAGAACTGCATCGAGCGTACAGCGACTCTGTGCGCCGGATCATCGATCGTGAGAAGTGACTTTGCATGCTGCCACGGCCAGTGCCTATCTGCGATGCTGTGGAAAGGCACGTCGGACGAGAGACCAGACCAACCCGCACCCATGCCATCGGTGCCCGCAAAGTCCACCATTCCGCTAGCTCAGCCGAGCCAGCCGACCCAGCCGATCCAGTCTGTTGGCGGCGAACTGGCCTCACTGGGGCCTCCTGGCACAGTTCTCGTTAGTGGCGCGAGGATAGCCGATCGCGAACGGGTCATTGCGGCCATGGAAAGATCTGGCTGGGTGCAGGCAAAAGCAGCGCGCCTGCTCGGACTAACGCCGCGCCAGATTGGCTACGCGCTGAGGAAATATGGAATCGAGATAAAGCGGTTCTGAACGACGACATCGGTGGGAACTGCTACTGCCAAATAGCTATAAGAGGACTATCTCCGATAGGCAATCTCATCGCAGTCTGAAGGAAATGGGTCAGCCCACGGGGCGAGTTGGCCCCGAGCGTCACCGCGCACGCTTGCGGGTCTGCTGTCGAAAGGCGGGCTCACCTGGTTCGATGACGGAGGACTTGCTCGCAATGACATACTTAGCGTCACCTGCGGGCCATGCAATCGCGAACAGTCGGTTGCTGAACATCTAACAAGCGTCATGCTTATTCGTCGATCAAGCTCGGACTAGTGAGCGGCAATGCTCATTGGACGTCAAACCGGTCGGCCGGCCGCTGGTGATTGGCGGCGATAATCTGTCGCAAGCCATCCTGGCCTCGCTCAGCTCGCGCGCCCTGCGGAAAGCGCTGTCGCAGTCCTGACTATGTTAGCATTCGTTCGTCGGGAAGCGGGCTAGAGGGGCGCATCACCCGGTCTAAGCCTCTGTGATGGCAAGTCGATCCCAAAAGGGCGGGCGATGGTACAACACTTGCTGTGCTCTCCGCAGCTGTCGCAGCTTTTGGAGCAACACCGTGCACAATGTCGTCTGCATCAAACAGGTTCCGGACTCGGCGCAGATCCGCGTGCACCCCGTGACCAATACAATCATGCGTCAGGGAGTGCCGACCATCATTAACCCATATGACCTCTTCGCCCTCGAGGCCGCGCTGGAGCTGCGCGATCGGTTCGGCGGCGAAATTACGGTGCTTACAATGGGACCGCCATCGGCGGAAGATTCTTTGCGAAAGGCGCTGACTTACGGCGCCGATCGCGCCGTCCTACTCACCGATCGCTGCTTTGCCGGCTCCGACACCCTGGCCACAACGTATGCACTTGCAACAGCCATCCGAAAAATCGGCAACGAATATGGCCCGACAAACCTCATCTTCACGGGAAAGCAGACCATCGACGGCGATACGGCGCAGGTTGGGCCCGGCATCGCAAAGCGACTGGGCGTATTGCAGCTAACCTATGTTGCGAAGGTCAGATCCTTAGATCTCGCCGCCCATACAATTGAAGCGGAACGACGCTCCGAAGGTGGTGTTCAGGTGCTGCACACGAGGCTGCCGTGTCTGATCACAATGCTGGAGGCAACGAATCAGATTCGGCGCGGCGCGATGCCGGATGCCTTGCGTGCCGCGCGTGCCCAAATCGTGAAATGGAGCGCAAACGATGCCGGTATCGAAGACGTCTCCAAATGCGGCCTCAAGGGATCGCCGACCGTCGTCAAGCGAGTGTTCGCTCCCTCTGCGCGGGCTGAGAAGGCAGCGCTGGTCGAGGCCGGCGAGCAGCCGGCGCAGGCGTTGATAGACGCAATCTTCAAGCGTCAGCCGAAGCTCGAAACCGATCTTGCTGCACTTGTCCGTGACGCTTGATCTGGAGAGCCCATTCTGGGTGGCGGCTGGCTTTTCGCGGTCTGCTGTCTGGCGGCCGTGTCAGGTTCAATACATTTGCAATGAGGAGTCGGTCGCGAGAGTTTGTCAAAGCATTCAGACTGGGAGTGAGTGCACGAGTTGGCACGGTGATTGCTCTAAGCGTGCAAGAAGGCAGCGTAGTGGCGCTAGGGCGGTCCCTTTTTGAGAAGCGTGTGCCGGCCGGCAGCCGGCATTTCGCACAGCTTGCCCCCGAAGGCCCCACGGCCAGGTAGATGCGGATAGTCCTTGCAATGCTGTACGAAGCTCTTAGCAGTTCGATCAAATGGCAGGAGCAGCAACCGCGAGGGCCTGCGCGGCGCAATATTTCACCATGACTCTGCAAGCGAATGCTGACCGTGCCGGGAATTCGCGGCACCGGGATTTTCGTAAACCGGAATCCGTGTTGATCGCCCGTCAGTTGACCTACGCGTTCCCTTCGATGCGCGTGAGCAGGACTGAGCATGGCACTGTCTGCTACCGCGAAGGTGGCCACCAAGAAGTGCGCCTGGATGGTGAACGCGATCACAAGCCCATCGAAACTGACGAACTCGCGGTCGCCAATGGTCGGCCCGGATCCAAAGTGGCGCCGTTAACGATCGTTCTCTCCTCATCGCCAGGGGTCAAATGACATCTCGAGCATCTCGATTTACACCCGATCAGCCTCCGCAGATATGCTGCGAGTACTTGTCTGAGCAGGCGCGAGCCCTGTTCGGCCCGCACCCGTTCGCTGCGGAGATGTCCGAGGACCAGGTCGCTAACCTGCTGCCTGAATATCTGGCGATGTCACAGGCGTTCCCGTACCTGCAGGCGGGGTCGCAACGGGATCTCATTTTCGATGCAATGAAGCACAATCGGGATATTGCGAGGGACGTTGAACTGACCAGCGTGGTCGCAAATTTCATCTGCTGGGATGAGACGGGCGGTTATGGCCAAATTCTCCAGGGCGGCAAGGCGGCGCTACCCGATATTCTCGTGACTGAGAACTTCCACTCAAACCTGTTTAGAAAAGATGCGTCGCAACTCCTCCGCAGAGCAATACGACCCAACTACAGCGCCGCGACCAATCGGTATCTGCATTCTCTCTATGCCGGATTGTCGTCGAAAGATCCCTTAGTGCGTTGCGCCCACATGGTCGCTTTTGAGCTACATGCTGCGGACATGATCCAGTCGCTATGGACGACTCTCGTCAAAACCTTTAAGGCGCGGCCTGACGACCTGGAGTACTTCCGTAGCCATGTCGGCGGAGAAGATCCCGCGGAGAAGTATCACGGAGAAATGACAAGCCGGCTCATTGGCGAACTTGTCCCTCCTGACTGTAGCGCTCGCTTTTGGGATGAATTCCATCGAGCCTATCGGCTTAGCTTTCAGTGGTGCTGCGATCTGCTCCAAATTGCCTCACTCGAAGGAGATGATCACTCGGAGATCGAACACCGTGGCCGTTGTCATTGTGGTTCTGTCAAGTTCTACGTCCAAGCACCGCGAGAGCTCTCTGCAGTTCGATGCAATTGCTCAATCTGCCAAATGTCAGGATTTCTGCACTTGCTCGTACCTGACAATAAGGTCGGAATAGAGTGCGGCGAAGAATTTCTGACGGAGTATCAGTTCAACAAGAACATCGCTCGGCACACGTTTTGCCGGGTTTGTGGTGTAAAGCCATTCTATAGGCCGCGGTCGAACCCCGCCGGGTTCAGCGTGAATATTCGATGCCTGGATGACAGGACCATCGAACGCATAACAATAAGCGAGTTCGATGGCGAGCATTGGGAGCAAGCATTTGGCTCGATGCACCGGGGCCTGGAGTCCTGCATCGAACATGAAACCCTGGAGTGAATTCGAATGGCGCGCGCAATGAATGATAAGTCTCGTCTGCTTTCAGAAGAAGCGTTGACAAAATACCGCATTGAGCTGTTGGTGAAGGGGACGGTGGTGATCGGCCCCCAGATGTTATTCACCCAAGATGAGTTGGCCAAGATCGATCAGCTGCAGACTGAGATTCCCGAAGAAGAAGTGAGGGAGGGAGATGCCGGCGACTCGCACAATGTTTTCGTCAAACGCGTGAGGGTCGACCCGCCCGGCCGCGCTCCTAGCGATGTGAGCGGTGCAGCTCCAGGGCAGATCATGGAACTGCTGGAAAGGAAAGACCGCAGCTTCGCGCTAAGAAAGATCTTGGGAGCAACGTCGGATTACGTGATTCGCCGGTGCCAAACGCATCGGATGCCTCCTGGTTCGTTTGTTGGCATTCATCTGGATGCTGCGAGCGATCCGGATTTCGAGTACGCGGTCATTGTGCAGCTGGCGAGGGACTTCGAGGGAGGTGAGTTCGTGGTATATCCTAGCGGGTACGAACACCAGGTATTCCGACCGCCATTTGGCGCCGTGCTTGTCACCACATGTAAGCTGCGGCACGAGGTGAAGCCTGTGCTGTCCGGCGAACGCCGATCGCTGGTCTACTTCTGTTCAAAACGCAGCGGCGCGAACCGCCGGATCATCGAAAACTCTACCGCTGGCGTGTGAGGTGGGGTGGCTGAGATTGCTTTTGAATGAAGTTGGTAAGGGGTGAGCTCTCAGGAGAGGGGGTAGCTTGGCCTTCTTGTGCTCAGACGATCCCTCGCAAAGGCTGCCAAAATGCCGGTCGGAAGTCATCGCAATCGTTGATGCCTGTAAAGGCCACCACGCGTAATCCTAGCCGAGGTTGCTCAGAGTAACTGCGGCAAGCCATCGTCGCTGCGTCAAACCGGGAGGTGTGTCGGCGCGCGCTATCGTGTACTCGCGCTTCGCGTAGGAAGCCCTGTATTGTCGTAAGGTTCTCCACAGCAATCAGACCTAGCAAACAGCCGAATGCTCGGCCCGTTTGGGACGGTACCTGCGCGCACTGGGTCTTTGGAACGGCCATCAGAAGAGAAGACTCTTCTGAAGCTCCCTGATCCCGCTCGGCCTTTTGCTCGACCGTCCTGCGTCAGCCGAGTCCTAAGTATTTATTTCGACAGAGAGAATGGATGGACTTTACCTGAACTCGGGGGGCTCCAGCAGTCGGGCAGCGGGAGCCCGCAAGAAAACTTGTCGGTTTCCTCGTCGGCAGATGCCGCGGCTTTCGAACAGCAGTTGCGGGAGATCGCCAATGCAGGTGGCGGCCTGCCGATGCAAGTCTCTATTCATCAAGTCGGCGCATCCTTGCCACGCGGTCGAGCAGGGACAAGTTCGGATTAATTGAGCGGTTGAAGATATATTCGCTGGGATCTCAATCAAACCATTCGCAGTAGCCGCTGCTCCAGGTCGCGGGCCGCCGGCCTATTGCGCGCAATCACAAGGCACTCCACCGTGCCAACCTCTGCGTCGGAGGCAAGCGGGATCACGCCCTCCTTGCGTGTGGGGTCGAACAGAAATCCGTCCTGGCTGAAACGCTCACACGCTGTTTGGAGGGATCGTGATCGAACATTTCTTACGGATAAAATAACATTGCGACCGGAATAGTCGAAGCCCAGCAGCCGGACCGCAATGCTGTGTAATACCGAGCCGCCACCCCAGCGGCCGTTCGCTTCATTAAACAGCAGCCGTCCGTCATCCGCGAAAATGGCGTCAATGTTGATCATTCCGCGATATCCCAGGTTTCGCGCAAGCGCCACGAATCGGTAGGCATGCGCCTGTGCAATCAGCCATTGCTCGTTCCCCAGGTCGCTTGGAATCTCAAGTCCTGTCCAGATCAGAGCTCTTTCGGACCGATCGGCGCTTTTACGCAGACGTATGTTTCCACTGTTCGTGAAGACGATTGAACCATCATTCTCAATTTCATACTCGAGATAGAACAATGACTTGGCCCGGTGGTACGACTCCACGACCAGCGTCTTACAAGATGCGTTTGTCATCTCAGACCAAAGCGCATCAGGATCAAACGAGGGCCACGGAATTCGCCGGGTATCTCTTGCCCCCGGTAGTGGATCGCTTTCGTTGCCGGTCAGGATGACGTTTCCGACTCCACCAGCTCCATTGTCCAGCTTTACAATGACGCTGCCAGTCTCGGCTCTGAGGGAAGTAACAGCTCTAGATAGTTCGTTTGGGTCTGCCGTGACGGAACCATTGGGCAGCGGAAGTGCGACGCTTGTCGCTAATTGACGGAAGTGGCTCTTGCGGTTCAACAGATCAGGCCCTCGCTGCAGAGCGAAGTCGCCGCCGGTCTGCGGTATGCCCAACATGGCCGCCAGGCGTGCGACACCTTCGGTAGAGTAACAGGGATATAATCGCCAGGTTGATTTCTGACGAATATGTCTGTTGATGCGCTCAACAACAGTCTTAGACAGAAGTGTGCCATCATCAAGGACCGGTGATTGGCGGCCACCTTCAGGTACAAGGAGACAGAGACTCGATGCGTCGAAATCGAGCGTCGCGCCAATGAAGGAGAGCAGATCCGCCGGGATGTCTACCGGGGACACTATCAGGTCACCTTCATGAGCAAACCACGCCGAACGGTATGCCGAATTGGCGGCGAGCGAGAGTTGAGCTCGCGTCAGATCGACGCCGGACATTTGAGCTGTACCGGCATTCATGATCAGGATCCGCGGCATGCGCGACCTCCGGGCATTTGGGCGCGATCAGACAGGGATCGTGATGCCAATAATGGTGAACTTGGTACGTCTTGGTGAGCACTAAGCGAAGTTTGATTTGGCGCCGTCCCGCTCCGAGAGAGGATAGGTCGATGCTTTCTCATCGACCATTGCAGCTCTGGATAATTCCGCCTGCTGATGCTGAGGATCGCGATCCGGTCTCCCTTCTGAACGCCGCGCTGATTGAAGGAGCGAGCGATCCGCTCAGTCTTTCCGTTGAGGCTGACGAAGCTGAGAGTGCCCTTCGAAATGGATCGCAGGTTTGTCGGAGCATGCACACCGGTTCGGTCGATCAGGCGGCAGAGATCAAGCTCGTTATGCATGCGACTCAGGCCCGCATAGTATTCTTGCCGCGAGTTGCTTTCGCCTCAGCCCAGAATTGCTTGGCGAGGCCCCGATCACATGCTTTGCCCTTGTGCCTTGGGATGACGCGGCATTTGATGGTTCTCATGGGTTGCGAACAATGGATACTGCTTGAGGGCTCGCGGCCGATTGATCACTCTCTCTGTTCTGCTGGGCGGCGGCCGTGTGCATCTGTCCGTAGTGGTAGGCACACCATGAAGAGAGTTTCTTGCCGCGTCTTTGATATACAGGCTCGCCGCACATATAGGCCTCTCTGGCGTCTCCATCTTTGAAGCCGATGATGCAACGGCATTGGCCTTCAATATGATCGATTAACAGGACCTTCTTGACCCCGTCGGGCTCTTTCAACTTGCTGCTCCATAATCCCAAGCGATATCTTCCGATGAACCGAGATAGGTGCCCTCCTCAAGAACGTACAACTTAACGTTACGTCCGATTCAAGCCCTTTTATGCAACGTCATGAACGGGACTGGGGCTCCAAACCGGGGCGCCGACCGGTCTGGTGTCCCACGCATTCAGCGCTGCGATTTGCGTCAAGAAAGTTCGTCTGCTTTTGAGATCAGGGTCGCTGATGGTAGCCGTTCGATGGATCGCATCGGATGAACCGTCTCGAGATGGCTCAACACCAAAATGCCCGGGACGGGCCTGCCCCCAAGAGGAGCGGGTGATCAAATGATTGCCGCAGCCGTCACGCCCCGCAACGCGCTCGACGTTGGCCGGTAGGTCGCGATACCCTGCTGCGACGACCCTGGCCAATTTGTTGATCTGATCTGGCCGCTCCGTCGGAGATTCGATCACGACCCAGGTGCGAATGCTCTCAAGGATCGGGGCGATCTCGAACGCGCTGCTGAACATAGTTGTCTGACGCCTTGGCATTCGATTGTCATCGCTTCCGCAAGATCATGACATGACCATTTACTCACATCGGAATCGAGCCAGAAGGTCTAGAGAGGCTCTAACGGTTGTGACTCAAGGCGTGCCGTTGATTCCGTCCTGCTGCCGGAACGATGCTACTCGCCTGTCGATCACAACTGATCTACCAAAGCTGGTAGTTTTCGACAGGCCGCACATCGGCGCTAGCATAGACAAACAAAGCGCCGAAATCGCTGGAGCTCATGAGACCGTTCAATACGAGCTCTAATCCTTGAAACCAGTCGCAGCCCAGGCAATTGTTTGAGTCGGATCGGCAATCGCGGCGGTAGCACTGAGAACTGCCGCCGCCACTGTTTTCACGGGGCTCTCATCAAACAGGAAGCGCCCTGAGCAACCCGGCGACGCGCCAGTGCACATGCAGCCGCGGTCGCGATCCGACTAGGCGACGCTGGAGTCTCGCTGGACCCGTGCGGCTGGGATGATGCCGATCGCGGTACGGCGCGCGCCTGCCAGATTGTCTCGGGATGTAGACGGCATCGGTGCACCTAATGCACTTTTAGGAGAATACGTCTTTTTGCATCGAGAAGATGCTCATCGAGTGTGGCGTGCAGCGCACCGCGCAGCTCCGGCGGGATCGAGCTATCTGTGTCGATCAACTCCCGAAACTTCCGAATGATGTGTTCCATCACTGCGATAGACCCGAGTGTTTCAATCCTCTGCGAGGACATCATCGATTCTCTCCTTTGGCGCGCGGCGCGCTTGATGGCGGGTCCTCACCTCGGCGGCCCGGGGTGAACAGGATTTCGTCGACAAAAAAGTGGGCTCTCGGGCCGCGTGCTCAGCGCAAATTGCTTTCGTGCGGGCGAGCATAGGCGGCGCACGCTCCTTGAAATCCGCAGAGGTGGTGCGCATTCGAGGCCGCAATATTTTCGCACTCGTGATCCGCAGACTTGATCGCAATGGAACATCGGCCCGCTCGGCTGTCAGGCGTTCGAAACCGCGATCAGGCGCTTCAGTCGACTGGCTGCGGCGCCGCGATCAAGTGATTCTTGCCCAAGTGCTACGCCTTCCTGCAGTGTCGAGGCCCGCCCGGCCACGACCAACGCCGCCGCAGCGTTCAAAAGAGCGGCGTCGCGAAATCGACCTGGTATGCCATCAAGCACATTTTGCAGCGCGACGGCACTAGCCTCCGCATCCCTGCTCTCCAGCGCGTCGTTGCGGCAGCGGGCGAGCCCGGCTTCTTCGGGCGTCACTTCGAAGGTGCGGACTATACCCGCCTCGAGCGCAGCTACAGACGTTGGGCCGGTGAGGGTTATTTCCTCGAGCCCGTCCGAGCCATGAACAACCCATACCGACTCGGCACCAAGGTTCTTCAAGACGTACGCCAGAGGCTGCACCCATTCAGGAGAGAATACCCCAACGATCTGCCGCTTGAGCCCCGCCGGGTTGCACAGAGCCTCGGCCAGATTAAAGATCGTATGGGTTCCAACCGCGCTTCGGATCTGCCCGATGCGCTGCATCGCCGGATAATGCACGGAGGCAAACATGAAGCCGATGCCGGCTTCCTTCAAGCAACGTGCGATGGCCTGAGGCTTGAGATCGACCTTCACACCGAGGCGCGCCAGCAGGTCTGCGGCGCTTGAACCCGAAAACGCAGCGCGGTTGGCATGCTTGGTCACAGGAATGCCGGCCCCAGCGACGATGAAGGAAGCACATGTCGACACGTTGGCCGAATGCATAAGGGTCTCGCTCGTGCCAGCCAGACCGACGGGGTCGCATACCGCCTCGACCCGCGGCACTCTATTCCGCATCGCCCAGGCGGCGCCGGTGACTTCTTCGACCGTCTCGCCCCGGACGCGCATCCCCATCAACAGAGCACCGATTTGCGAGGGAGTTGCGTCACCCGACATTATGCTGTCCAAGGCTGACGCGCTTTCCTCACGCGTCAGAGTGGCGCCCGTGGCAACTTTGCCGATGATCGATCTAAGCACTTCCATCGAACTTTACACGCTTCCTTGTCCAAACCTCGAGCTCTTCCGTACAGCGAGACATTGTTCAAGAGACCCAGGCACCGATTGCCTTGATGCAGTCGCCTGCCCCACGCGGCACGGCCCAATCGACGCTTGAGGCGGCAGTCGGTTGAGTGTGGGCACAGCTTGGCGAGGCTACAACCTGACGCTACGTGAGGGTCAAGCTCTCCATTTCTGGCCGCCACATCTTCACCTCGAGTTGCTGCTTTTATGGCCAGTGTCTCGCGCGGAGATCACGTAGCGACATTGCTGACTGAGGCTCGCTTGCTTGGATCTCAGGCAGGCAGTGATGGCGGAGCGATCTGGTATGTGGCTGCTACAAAGGCGGAACACGTCATCCATGCAAGCCTCTTTTTCTTCTGCGGTCGGTGTTTGATCGCCCGCGTTGACCGGCTTTGGGATTGCCACTGTCATTGCCACGACAAGGGCAATGGCGCAGTGGAGTGTGAGGCGCGAAGTGAACTGAGTTGTTTGATCTTGAGTCATGATTTACCTTCAAGGCCCGTGTGGCTGCGTTATTGTTCTTCCTGCGCGAAGCGCAACATGACCTGTCAATCGGGAAACAGGCCGGAACTGCTTAAGGACATGCCGGCAAGCTCGTTCTTCCGCCTTTCTGGTCCGTACGGTGCAGGTCATTTGTGCGGAACGACAGAAACGATATCTGCCGTAGTGGCAGAGCACCATTAAGAGTGGAGGCACTAGCGGCTGAGCTGGTCCTGCAAGTGATCATCCTGGATCTTCCGTTGATGCAGTGCATACGCTAATGGCGCGAGGCATTGCTTGAGCGTGACTTGTGCTTAGGTGTTCTGGCGCAACCTACTCGCCAGCCAACTAATGACGCCGTAGCAGGAGGGACGCCGGGTTGAAGGGCCTGCGCCAGCTATCGCGCGGAGAGAGCAGGCAGAAGCGCAGGTGCACTCAAGCGACTGTTGATGATGCACTCGTCGTTTGGAGGGAACCATGATGGCGCGCGCCAGGACGATGGTTGGTGTAATTGCGCCGGTGTTCCGCGTTAAGTGAGGACGTTCGGTGGGCGATCTGGGATCGAGCCTCCGTCTCGCGTCCGTTCCGGTGAGGCAACGGTCAGGGGACCGCCTGCCGTGCAGATCTCGAAACGCGCGACTTCGTCCAGCCGCGACAGGAATAGCTCCGACGCAGCGCGGGCAAGGATGCTCCTGTAGGATCTTATCGTCCTGAGTGAGGCGCGCCAGGTGAGGCTCGATGTTTGAAGCATTCGTAGTACTCATGACGTGTTCGGGACGGTCTGGATTGTCGGACGTGTCCAGGATCGTACAATCTAACGCTACGTGCGATTCAAGTCCCTTCGTGCGTCCGATCGTCTGAGGATGTCGGGATGTGCATTCTTCGTTCGAGCTTCGGCTCAAACGCGCGCTGAGGCCCTCGAGAATAGCGGCTGTGCGCGGCGAACGTCTGCTTCGGAAACCGAGGCCGCGAGCGTCGCTGCTACGTGATTATACGGAGCGACGGTGTCGCACTTCTTTGATCTGTGAATTGCATGCTCTCGGCATGAATCCGAAAAGTAAACTCTACCAGCCCGACCACTGGCGAGGCCGTGCGGAAGCAACGCGAAAGAAGGCGGAAGCGCTCGATGACGGAAGAGCCAAAGACAGGCTGCTTAAAATTGCCGAGGAATACGACAAGCTAGCTCGGCGTGCCCAGATGTGGAAGATGCACAAAAACGAGGACGATATGTGGCCCGAGGAAGAGCTGTAAGCGTCGCTGACGCCCCGGCCTGTTGATCGCTACTCGACCAATGGCGCCCCAATGTCGCTTAGCGAGCAAGTCAGCGGCTGAGGGGTACCGCAGTGCGTCACCCTACGGTCCTGTGCCGCGCTCCTGATCGCGACACGTAAGGGAAGGCGGAGCAGGTCTGCTCAACGCCCGTCAGGTCGAGCTATTCAGTCAGCTTTCTCGAAAGCTAGTTCTCATATCACGAAAATGCGAAACCCTAGATATGTTCCGGTCAATGCTTGGCGCTTAGCGCGGAATCGCGGATGACGTCCGCGCGGGGACGTGTTGAGCTGTTAGAGGTCAGTGTTTGGCACTTCGTCCCGGCTGCAATGGCAATCAGTTTCGCCTACACCCGAGATATCTGCGTCACGCCTCAATTGTTCCTTTGCGCCGTGGATGCGCATTTCCAGGTAGTCGCGCGAAGTATTCGCTGGAACCGGAGTCTATGAAAGAGCTCGCCACGTCCGATCGATTCTGCGCATAAGGTGCGGCTGCGGCATGCGGGAGACGTCCGAAAGCCCCCGGGGGCTTCGTCCGACAGATTGCTTCACAAGAACGCTGCGACGATCCAGTAGATAGCTGCCCAAAGCAGCGCATTTAAAAGGAGTGCGGCCAGCGGCCAAAGATTCCACCTCGTTTGCGCCCGCCCGGAGCGATAATCGCCGCCGTAATGCTTGATCGTTCTGTGCTTTGGTGTGCGCCAATGCGTCATTTCATCAACTGTCGCGCTGGTCCACGGAAAAATGCCGGGCTTTGCATCCCTCGTACCACTCATAAGTTCGCAGGCCTCTTTCATAAGGAGAGTATCAGAATCGTTGTCTGTTGCGCGGCGAGCATCCGGCCGATGGGATGCTCGTGTATCGTCGGTACACTTAAGGCCGCTTTCCGTCTCCGCAGCAATCTACATGCCAAGACGGAGAAGTATCAGGACCGCTGTGATGCAAGCAAAGGCGCGTCGGTCGTGCGTTGGCGACACAGAGCCGCTGCCCGAGGTCGGGTTCGCGACGTCCATGTCTGAAAGACGACACCCGCGTTAGCAGCAAACGCGTGAGCGCGTTCGCGAGCGCCATACCGTGAACAATGAGTGAGGAACTTCCATCGTGGTGAAACAGGGAGAGCGGACGACCGTCGCACTAAATGAGATCGACTAATCATTGTTTCTGACCGTTAGCTTACGAGAGACGTCGATATGGCAGGCAATGCGCTGCATGTTTTCAACTCAAGAACGGTTCATGTCAGGCGCTCGCGGCTCTGTTACAGGCCTGTTCGACTTTACCTCGTACAATTCAAGCCGCGTTCATATAGATGGCGCAGTGGCAGTATTCGGACTCGAGGAGAAAGCGCGGATAGTCAAATGCTACAGTCTTAGCGAGCATTGACACGGCCTCGAAGCACCAACTGATGCCAGCACTGGTTTTGCGAATCGTCATCGAATGTGGATGTCGAGCGCAACTACAGGGGCGCGCCATGATTAGGACCAATTCATTGAAGAGGGGGTGGCGGCCAAGAGCCGCCAAGTTCTCGTGTTCAGGCAGGTCGCCGTCGAACATGAACGGGCGCTAACGCTTGCATGAAGCGCGAGAGAGCGGTGGCGGACATTATTGTTGCTGATGCGCGCTCTGTTCGGCCATGTGCGGCCAATACTGGCTGGCATCGATGAGCAAGATGCTTCGCATGAGAGAAGCTTGAGGACAGAGTTGCGTTGTGAGCGGGAAGGTGCAATCGGCGGACTGAGTTGCCATCGCGCGCATCGTGCTGCCGCTCATACTCAAGCAATCAGTGGCCCTTGAGAGCGTTCGTCGCCCGCAGTGAAAGCGTTAAAAGAGCATAACAGGAGAACGAGTGATGATGGACATCTGCGGCTTTCTCAGATGGTGCACTGAAGAGTGGTCTAGGAGCGCTGGGCCGAGGATCGAGCTGATTGACGAGTTGCGAGACAACGTCGTCCGCGTCGAGCTCAAGGCCATCCGAGAGGCAAAGGAGCGGGCGTGCGCGCGCAAATGATAGAGAAGCTGGAGGCCGGCCGCGTGCAACACGGCCGATTCGGTACCGCTCCGGGATCGGGACCTTGCGGCGTATTCCTTGTGCAGGGGCCTTGCGGGTGTGAACTAAAGATAAGTGGATTCGTCCGTCCCGGCTGGGAGCATGTTGCCGTCTCGACGCCGCGACGCTGTCCGAACTGGGAAGAGATGTGCTTTGTCAAAGACCTGTTCTGGGATGAGGAGGAGTGCGTCATGCAACTGCATCCGCCACAATCTCAGTACGTGAATAACAGCCGATATTGTCTTCACCTTTGGAGACCCACTCATCGGGAGATCCCGACGCCGCCGTCAAGCTTTGTAGGCATTGTTGGACTAGGGCCCTCAGACGCGGCAATGCTGTTCGCGCGGATGAGCGCGACAGCATGATGAGGTGAGTTGGTAATATCCGAGCGGAAGGTGACGCCGAGCGGCTGCAGAAGCACCGAGTCGGCGCGCCGATCTGAGGTGTCATAAGCCGGTATAGGTCAAGATCAATCGCGTGTTTGCCGTGTGGGGCGGGCTGAGCCTGAAATTTTCTGCTGTCACATTGGGCAGCTAACAGTGCACTGATCCGGGTAAGGATTGCGGAGCCGTGCTGAAAGGTCCGGCAGCAACATTCCATCGAGCCGGCGACCGGACACAACGCAGTCACTGGCCGTTCCGACGACGCCAATTGCGCAACTCTTTGGAGCGAAAAAGTATGTGCCGATCGGCGGCATAACGCGGTAATGTGAGATCGAGGCCAACGGGACGGTCGAATTCAGTTTGACGAACGCGCTTTCCAGGGGCGCCACGACCCTGTACTGCGTCCGGAATTGCAAAGGGTCGGCCTGCCGTCGCTGAGCGACAGACATGAGCTCGTCGGCCACCACCCCGCACCCGGAGCGAGGATCGTGAGCAGTGGCGGTGGAGACACCAAGTGGGCGCGGGTGGCGGTAGCTTCGGCACTTATCTGGTTGTCAGCTCGTCGTCAGCTTGCCGCGAATATCATCCGCAGGCGGGGCGTAAGCAGCCCGCGCTCGCTCTGAAGAAACGTACGCTGAAGCAGGCGAACCGGCATGTATAATCGAGTTAGTGGGCAACCCACACGCCCTAATCAAGCTGACGAACAGAGTCCGTCGGCGGACAGTTGCGGATTTGCGCAAACGATGACGGATCTGGCTCAACGGCAGAGTGCGCCATCTGGGGATTTGTCCGACAAAATGGGGCTCTGCTGCAGCAAGCCACATGCCTCGGAGGCAATCATTTATAGTCCGAGCACCTCGGATCCCAGCATATCCTCTCTGTCCTCCAGCTCAAGTCCATCCTCTCCAGTGAGGTCTACGCACCCTCTGTTCGAATACAGGACGGCCGAATTGCCCGAGGCCAATGTCGATGGAATCTGCGTTGGATTGGCAGCGGAGTGGCTCCTCAATCTTCCAAGCAGCCCTTCATCCCGGATGAGGGCGCTACGCCCGGGGACTCAAAATCACAGCTCAGCGGCAATGCGTCAGCAGCGATATGAAGAGCTCAAGACTCTGTTGCAAAGCGATAGAGCGGAAGAGTCTCACAACCTTGAGGCAAAAAGCGTGATGTTACGCGAAGCCGGCCTAGAGCCGTCCGCCGAACAGACGCGACATAGGTTTGGTACATCTTCGCGCATTGACCAGATCGTGAATGAAATCACCGACGATCCATCGGTCTATTTGGTCAGCTTGCGTTTCCGCGCAGGTGGTGCCCACACAATCGCAACGTCGACATCGAATGGAATGACGACGCTCTTTGATCCAAACTATGGAGAATTTACAGTTCAGTCAGGTCAGATGGGTGAGTTGCTCAAAATTCTCGCCGAGCGTTACAGGAGCCCGAACGGACATGATATATCGATTGTCGTCACACAAAGAATGACGTGAGTGTTTGGGAGGTTGCAACAGACGTGTCGAGCCCCACGGATCGGATCCTTTCGCGATCGATGCCGGACAGCCGCATCGGGTCCGAAAGTGCAATCGCGGCAGGCAACACGGATTGTGGCCCCCTGAACGTGCACCCGACGTGCTTGCTAGCGGAGCTCAACGCAGCCTTCGTTGCAGGAGTACGCTCGACAGAAGCTCTCTGAGAGTAGTGCAGCGAGACGAGAATAATCAAGAGAGGTGGGCCGGTTCACTCAGGTTGATGAGCGCATGCCCTCGCGCGTCAGAGCCTGAAGGGGCTGCGCGTGCATTCAAGCAGGTCCGTTGGCGGGTTAGACCTTGTCTGAAAGCTGGCTCAGCTCCTGGTGTGCGTTTCGAGGCCTTGCTCGCTCAAGGCGAAGGGCGAGCATCACGCATCCACTACAGCCGGCACAAGCTGTATTTTCGTCTGCTTCGGAATCGTCGCCGACCACTTCTCTAGTGACCTCGCCGCCAAACAGCTGCTGTCGAGGATGATGCGTGTCGCCGCACCAGCTCACGACCGAGTCAACGCTCGTCACGAGCTCCGCAACGGTACGGCCGTTGTCCTCGCCGCAGCGCTTCCGCTGCCGTCTGGCTCTGGTGACGTCGAAAACGGAACCGACCCAGTGATCAGGCTATGTGGGTTAGATCTGATCTCAGTCTCACACCGGAAGCAGCGCGGGCGCGACTCGGCGCTGGTCAGGTTGGACAGACGCTATTTCTGCCACGCCCGCACTGGTTGAAGTTAGCGGAAACGTGACTCGGCGCTCAAGGCCCCACGCATACACGGGGCAAGCGCTGTCCCTACCACGGGCCGCTAACTTCAACGTCACTGTACACGGGTTAGCTTTCCGAAAGCTGACGAACCCGATGCGTTCACAAAACGAAAGCGGTTGGTGTGGGTCGATACATTATCTGGAACCCCACCCATCGGTCCTATGGTCAAGCATAGATATAAGCCGATCTCTTGAAAGAGGTCGTGAACTTGTACCGATCCCCTCATAGCCCAAATGTTGCGATCCCCCTCTAAGGAGGTCGCCGACCGCTGCGATCGGACGGTCGTGATCATCGTCAGCATAATGGCGGCACGGTCGGCGCCACGCCGGCTAGCAGCGAAGGTCAAGCTGCGCCTTCCTAAGGCAATGCCTCTCAAGGCGCGCTGAGCGCAGTTGTCGGTCAAGCAGATCCTGCCATCCTCGAGGAAGCGGGCGAACTCGTCCCAGCGCCTGAGCATTCAATTCAGGCTTTGGGACCTCGGAGGAGCGGGAGAGGGTTTCGCGTTGGCGCAACAACCAGGCGTGCATGTCCTCGAGAAGCGGCTTGCTTTTCCTGGCGCACGGCGCGCCGCTCGTCAGCGTCCCAGCCATTGATGGTGCGTTCGATCTCGAACAACGCATGGAGGTGTCTGACCGCTCCAGCGCAATCGGAGAGACCGTTTGCTCTGCACCAAGTGTCGACCGAGCGGATCGAGACGGCAGCGGTGAGCGCCTTCTCGGCCATGCGCAGGCGCTCCAGGAAACCCGGAAAATAGGTGGGTTTGCGGATGCTCTGGATCGGCTCTGCGAGAGAGCGTGCGCTGCCCTTTCGCTGGGCCACCTGCAAGTGTCGCAAGTTCAAGCGCGGTTATCGAGTGGCTCGATGGTCTTGGTCCTAAGCCAGACCGTCATACGGCTGACTATGGCTGATGGGTTCAGTAGGTTAGGCCCTCATAGCAGAGCCTGCCGGCTTTAGACGTGGCAGTGCGCAGGAATGCTTCAGCCTTGTGCGATTGCATCGTCGCGCGCGGGACCACTAGCTAGAAAGAACGTCCGGCATCCGGTAGATCTCAGACGTACTGCACCAGTCTAAGATAATCGTCTGTGAGGACAGGTGAGCGAATAGAACAAGCCGCGTCTTCAAGGAAGGTGGTCAGAGTCCGACTAGCCCGAGTCCGGACTTCGACAGATTGCCGTGCCGGCGCGCGAGCACGGAGAGTTGCTAGCTCGGAACTGACCAGGTCAGCCGCTGCTGGGGCGCAATCTGTGGCAGAGAAGCAACCAGCAGACATGACAGCTTGTGCCAGTCCCAATGTGGTGAGCCAACCCGCATAGATCAGCACGGCACCGTCTGTCTCATTGAGCCCAGAGAGCTCCTCAATTGCTGCAGCATGAACTGATGCCGCTCCAACAGACCGAAAGAGATCGGCTATTTCGTCACGGGTGGCTTTAGAGAGTAGGCACCGGCCGAGATGTGATAGGAGCGCCTCAGTCGGACCTTCGAAGATGCGAAGGATGCGAGCGTCTCGATAGATTTTGGCTAAAGGCGCTCCCTCATCGTAACCACGGCCACCTAACAGCTGGACGCATTGATCAGCGACAAGGCCGCACCACTCCGAGGATAAAACCTTCGTTGCCGACGCAAGGTGGACGTTTGGCGCGCCCTGCGCCGACACAAGTCGGCAGGATGCGGCCAGCATCGCCTTCACGACTTCCCGCCGCAGCACCATCTGCCCAAATAACTGCTCGATGTAGCTGTTCTCGATCATACGCAATTTACCGAGCCGACGATGGCTTGCATAAGAGGCTGCGACCTGGATAGCGCGCTCAAGGGCTCCAAGACCCATAGCAGCCACACCGACACGGCCTCGGTTCATACTAGATGCCGCCGCGCCCCAGCCGTCTTGATCGCGAGAGAGCACGTAAGAACGCGGCACCTCGACATCTTGGAACTCCAGGGTATTCTGAATGATGCCACGTAGACCGAGTGTGCGATGCTCGTGCGTGACCTTGAGGCCTGGAGCTTGCCTGTCAACGAGTACACCAACGAGCCGACCTTTCGCATCGGCTCCAGACGCGCGCGCAAAGCAAACGATCCAGCGAGCCCAGTCAGCGAGACCGATCCAGATCTTGCGACCAGAGATACGAACTCTATCTTCGCGCATGAGAGCCGAAGCCTCTATATGCCTCGGGGCCGAACCGGCTCCAGGCTCGGTCAAAGCAAAAGCGCAGAGATCGCCGCGTGTTGCACCCCAAATGATTTGCTTTTGTTCGGGAATGTGCGGTGCCGCTTGGATGCAGGGCAAGGCGAGGAAGTTATGGATGACGAGGGTAGAGGCAGCGGAGACATCAAACGATGCAGTAGCGGAGATCAGGTTGATAGCCTCCTGCAAGGGAAGAGCTAATCCGCCGTGCTCTCCTGGCGTGGTGAGCCCGAACAGTCCATGCCTTGCCAATATGCTATGTAGGGTCGGAGGGAATGCTCGACGGTCATCCGCGTCTGCGAAATTCAGCTGACTGAGGTCAGCGATCAAACTGGAGTGTAGTGCAGCTGCACGGCCTTCGGCTGTGCGTTCCTGCGCCTCCGTGAATTGGGCGTAAACCTGAGTATACATGGCCATAAGGCCCACAATGAACCCGGTCGCGCTTCGTGCCAATTCATCCCCGTGGCTAGCTCGGTTACACATTGGTATAGTGTGGATGCCAGATCAGTATGAGCACGTTCTCCGGGACTTGGATTTATTGCGGCCGCTGCGCGGGCGAATGTTCTTGCGCTCACATCTGCAAGCGGATCGATCGCATTGTGTTGACGGCCGACATTGATCTCTCGCGACGGGCACCCGGGGGGAGTTCGACCGGTGATGTTGGGCACGGAAGAAACGCTCTCGAATTTGAACTGAAACCTTGTCCGATCGCTGGGCTGGCTCCCACCGATCGGTGCGCCGGAGCCTTTCGGTCGCCGCCGGAGACGGCAGACGAAGCGTTCAAGCGCTTGGTAGAGGCAGCTTCGTGACAGACAAACGCGACAGGCCCACTTCCATCGCAGTGCTGGACCGTCTTACCTTGGTCGTCTAGGCCCTACCGCCGTTCATGCGGATAGGCCGAGGGCTGGACCTTTGGCGCGGCTTGCAAGGGCTACGTTGCAAGCTCGCGCAAAACAAAGCCCTGGCATTCCTGCCAGGGTTTTGCATGTCATCATTGACACGTTGGCAGAGTGGATCAGAAGTCCATACCGCCCATGCCGGCGCCTGGAGGCAATGCCGGACCAGCCGCGGCCTTCTTCGGCAGCTCGGCAACCATGGCTTCCGTGGTGATCAGCAGCGCCGCCACCGAGGAGGCGTTCTGAACCGCGATCCGCACCACCTTGGTCGGGTCAATGATGCCCTTGGAGACAAGGTTGGTATACTCGCCTGTCTGCGCATCGAAGCCATAAGAGTACTGCTCGTTGTCCAGGACTTTGCCGACCACGATCGAACCGTCTTCACCGGCGTTGATCGCGATCTGGCGAGCCGGCCAGGACAGCGCCTTGCGCACGATCTCGACGCCGGTCTTCTGGTCGTCGTTCTTGGTGCGTAGGCCCTTGAGCTGCTCGGAGGCACGCAGCAGGGCGACGCCGCCGCCCGGGACGATGCCTTCCTCGACCGCCGCGCGGGTCGCATGCATCGCGTCATCAACGCGATCCTTGCGCTCCTTCACCTCGACCTCGGTCGCGCCGCCGACGCGGATCACCGCGACGCCGCCAGCGAGCTTGGCGAGACGCTCCTGGAGCTTCTCACGGTCGTAGTCCGAGGTGGTCTCCTCGATCTGCGCCTTGATCTGGGCCACGCGCGCCTCGATGTCGGCCTTCTTGCCGGCGCCGTTGACGATCGTGGTGTTCTCCTTGTCGATCATCACCTTCTTGGCGCGACCGAGCATGTTGAGCGTGACGTTCTCGAGCTTGATGCCGAGGTCTTCCGAGATCGCCTGGCCGCCGGTCAGGATCGCGATGTCCTGCAGCATGGCCTTGCGGCGATCGCCGAAGCCCGGAGCCTTGACGGCCGCGACCTTCAGGCCGCCACGCAGGCGGTTCACGACGAGGGTGGCGAGGGCCTCGCCTTCCACGTCCTCGGCGACGATGACCAGCGGCTTGCCACTCTGCACCACGGCCTCGAGCAGCGGCAGCAGCTCGTTCAGCGAGGAGAGCTTCTTCTCGTTGATGAGGATGTAGGCGTCGTCCATCTCGACGCGCATCTTGTCGGCGTTGGTGACGAAGTAGGGCGAGATGTAGCCACGGTCGAACTGCATGCCCTCGACGACGTCGAGCTCGGTCTCGAGCGACTTTGCTTCCTCGACGGTGATGACACCCTCGTTGCCGACCTTCTTCACGGCGTCTGCGAGGAACTTGCCGATCTCGACATCGCCGTTGGCCGAGATGGTGCCGACCTGGGCGATCTCGTCGTTCGATGTGACCTTCTTCGAGTTCTTCTCGAGGTCGGCCACGACGGCCTCGACCGCGAGGTCGATACCGCGTTTGAGGTCCATCGGATTCATACCGGCGGCAACCGACTTAGCGCCTTCGCGGACAATCGCGGCGGCCAGGACCGTCGCGGTGGTGGTGCCGTCGCCGGCAGCATCCGCCGCCTTCGATGCTACTTCGCGCACCATCTGGGCGCCCATGTTCTCGAACTTGTCCTCGAGTTCGATGTCCTTGGCGACGGCAACGCCGTCCTTGGTGATGCGAGGCGCGCCGAACGACTTGTCGAGCACGACGTTCCGACCCTTGGGACCGAGCGTGACCTGCACGGCATTGGCGAGGATGTCGACGCCGCGCAGCATGCGGTCCCGTGCGTCTACTCCGAACTTGACTTCCTTGGCTGTCATAAACAATTCCCTCAGTTCTTATTCTCTCATCCTTCGGCGCGCCCAAGCGGGCGCTCGTCAGGGGGAGCTGTGCGAGCGCTGGATTAGGCGGCTTTCTTCTTGGAAAACACGTCGGTGAGAACCCCCATGATGTCGCTCTCCTTCATGATCAACAGCTCATGGCCGTCGATCTTGACTTCGGTGCCCGACCATTTGCCGAACAGCACGCGGTCGCCGACCTCGACGTCGATCGGGATCAGCTTGCCGGCTTCGTCGCGGCCGCCGGGGCCGACAGCGACGACTTCGCCCTGGGAGGGCTTTTCCCTGGCTGTGTCGGGAATGATAATGCCACCAGCGGTTTTCTCATCGGCGTCGATGCGCTTGACTACGACGCGGTCGTGAAGCGGACGGAAATTCATGCAAGGCTCCTGAGCGTTTGACGAATTAGAGATAGTCACATTGTGACAAGCCAAGTTGTAGCAAGGGTCAAGCCAAAAATGAGCTGAACGATCCATGCCTGCAGCTTTTGCTTGGCTGTGTCGGGAATGATAACGCCGCAAGCGGTCTTCTCGTTGGCGTCGATGCGCTTGCCGACGCGGTCGTGAAGCGGACGGAATTTCATGCAGAACTCCTGAGCTCAAGTTTGAGATAGTCACATTGTGACAAGCCTAATCATAGCAAGAGTCAGGCCAAAAACGAGCTCACCGAGAGACGCCCAGTTCTGCTGAATCGTAGCTGGGTCTCGCGTGTCTTTGTCCGGAAGCAAACGTCCTCAGGTACGCAGCCCGCCAAGCTGCGCTAAAAATGACATTGCGCCTCGTCGAAGCACCCGGATTGAGCCCAGCGTCCTCGACATTGCACGGGGGCCGTTGCATCGATAAGCGCTGCGATTTCAACTACGACGGCAGGGTGCAGCATATGATTGCGTCGTCTGACGCCAGCATCTAGCGGCTGACGCCGGCGAACCGTGCGGTGCACAAAGCCCATCGATGAGCAGTGCTCAATCGGTCTGACGTAGTCACAAAAATATGCCAACTATCTCGAAAACCGCAAATTGCGTCAGCGAATCTTAGATGGCGACCGTTGGTCGGCAGAACACATTTCGCCCAGCTGTGATCGAGCTGATTGGCTATTGCTGCGGACGAGAGATCACTCTGCCCGGGGACGCTCCGCTGAGAATAGCTGTAAGACGAGATTCGAGTGAAGCCGATCGTTCGCCCGTCCCGAAAAAAAAGAGCCGCCGGCGAACGATTTGGCTGACAGAGGCGCCTCTGCCGACGCTGGGTTGGAATTTGTATTGCGGGGCAGTCGCTGCACCTGTCTGTCCGAGCGGTGTCCCTTTTTATATTGACGGCATCCAAATAGCCGCCATGGATCAAGGGGACTCAGCGGCATATGAACGATATACGTTGATATACGTTGTGCCAGTGCGTCTGGCGTGTGATTTCGGCTTCGAAGTTCGAAACTCACGCGATCTCCGGGCCAAATGGAAAAAGCACCTGTGTCTCCTGTAGAAGTACACCAGCACATCGTCTCACTTCTTCAGAAGCCGAATCCGGTCATCCTAGATATCGGCTGCAATGACGGGACCGATACGCAACAATTTCTCAATCTCTGCCCGCATGCTCAGCTCTACTGCTTTGAGCCGGACCCCAGAGCGATTGCGCGCTTCAAGAAGAAGCTGGGCTCATCTCTCAATAAGGTGAAGCTGTTTGAAATTGCCATCAGTGATCGAAACGGGATGATCGACTTTCATCCAAGCAATGCAGATGGTGATGCGAAGGAATGGGACCTCTCCGGCTCAATACGCCGTCCGAAGAATCATCTTACCGAGTATGAGTGGGTTCGGTTCGATCGCCCCGTCTCGGTTGAAACGCGGCGGCTGGATGACTGGTGCAGCGAAGCGGAGCTGAACACGGTCGATTTCATCTGGATGGATGTTCAGGGAGCCGAAGCCGATGTTATTGCCGGCGGCAGGCAGACCTTAAGTAACACGCGCTTCGTCTACACGGAATATAGCGACCGCGAGCTCTACGAAGGGCAGTTGTCCCTGCAAGCCATTCTTGACCTGTTGCCATCATTCGAAGTGGCGGCCCACTATCCACGCACAGTGGAGGGTGATGTATTGCTCAAAAATACGCGCTTCTAGTGGCTGCGCGGATCGAGCGCCTCATTCATCGCTGCAAGACATGACCTGCGCGGTCTGTGTCATCCAAAAGCTGCAAAACTGGTGATGATTAGGTGAGGGGATATGAGTAGCCGAACGGGCACCCCGGTTTCCGACCGCCATTGCTGACCCGCGCATCACGTCGGCGTTCGGGTGGTGAGTCTCTGACGTCACTTATTCAGAGCGAGCCGGCACGACCGACGACGTCGCGGTCAGCAAGCCGTGCCGTTTCAGACCCTTGAATCAACACCGCCAGCCGGTGCTCAAAGCGCTGAATTGTCTGAGCGGCTGCTGCATGCTCTGGACTTCTAGGAAGTAGGTGCACTGCTTCGAGCAAATTGCAAAGCAATTGCATCAGTTGTAGACGTTCTTCTCAACGAGAAAGCGAGCTGAAGCATCTGTTCATTCTAAATGAAGATGGCCGTGACGCGTCCAGCATAACCGCAGCAGCCGATTGTGCCACAAGCCGTCCCGGCGCGACGCTGGAGAAGGCGGCCGCATCATCAGCGGCCGATGTCGTGCCGGATCGCATCAAGATCGTCATCGCAACCCGAGTTACTTGCCTGCTGATGTGGCTCAGGTCGAGCTGATCACCGATCTGCGCGCTCACTTCGCCAGTGCAGCTGCGGCGCGATGACGAAGATAGGCGAGGACGTCAGTAAATGCCTCAACGTAATCCCGGCGCAATGCCCGAGATGTCTCCTAGGCGCGCCGCCCGATCACCCGCAATTCCAGATCGGTCCGATCGGCGTCCGCGTCCAACATGGCCCGAAACTGCCGCCATTGTAGCGTCCGCCGCGGAAGCCGGGGGGCCGAAATAGTGCCACTCGCCACCCCAGTGTAGTACTGAGGAACGGGGTCAATATATCAGTGGCGCTGGTCGCCGCGCGAGAGCCGGGGCCTTGCGTGTTTCTGCTTGTAGAGCTGAATGCTGTTACTCAGCGGCTGGCGATAGCCGGGCAGGAAGCCGTAACCTTGCCAGACCGGCTTGGGCCGCTTTTGAATTGGCGCAGCGTTCGTGACGACCGGCAGCGGCGACAGGATCACAGTAGCAGTTAGGCACACTAGGCGAGATATGGATCGACAATAGTCGGTCGCGTGCGCGGAGGCCATTCAAATGTCGGTGCAGAGTTCTGCGCATCTCGCGCAGAATGTTTCTGTTAGCTGATCACGTCCTTCCTGATGAGAAAGCATGCATATGCCCGGCTGTCATCCACCTGCAGGACCCAAAGCCCCACAGCGTAGCAGCAAGGGAGAACCCGAGCGCGAGAGCTTGCCGGGACTGATGACGCGGCCGACCGAGCGCTCGATCTCGGCCAGGATGTGCGCTGCGTCTGGGCACGCGTTCTCGATCCTGGACAGACATCATCACGAGCACGGATCCACAAAGTCGTCGAGCAGATAGAGAGCGTTAGGATGGCGCGTACGGTTCTCTCTATGACTCATGCCGTGCATCAGGTGCTCCGAGCAGAGTTGCGGCGATGCGGGTGGCCCGGTGATAGGGATCGATGCCGCCATAGCCCATGAGGCGAGCAGCCAGGGCAGGTCGGGCGCTAGGACGGGATCGATCGATTTCAGCGAGTGACTGTCAATCGATCGCTTCCGTTTGCCTCTGGCTCCCGCCCCCTTCGCAAATCATGAGGCACGGCGGGCCAGAACACTTGAAGCTGCCAGTCATTGCTCGAAAAAAAGCCCGGCCTCTTCTCGATGGCCGGGCCAAAGTCAGCCACCGACAGAGGGAGAACTGCCGGCGGTTATTTGCGGAAAGACGTTCACCGCAAATGCCCAAATTGCGAATTGATCAATGATCGAAGAAATCTGGCGTCGTTTTTTTGGATGAGACGACATTGATGAAATGCAGCTCGCGACTGCCTCGCACAAACCTTTAAGGTCGTATTCTCCGTTGTCCTGAGGATCGTCAAAGTCATGCAGATTAACTGAGCGGAGTCGAACAGACACAATTCGCAGCCCTTCGAACGGCGTCAACGTTCCGGCCGCAGAGTCCAGCAAGCCAGCATTCCCCGAGGCTGGGACGGAGTATGTTGTTGTTCGTATGCGAGCACCCCGAGATGTTCGTGCGGGCCCGCAGACGGCGATTGGGGCACCTGCTCCGCCATCTGCTGTACACACCATCGACTGCATTGGTATCATCGCCTCATCGACGGTAGCAGACAGCGGCCGGTCTGAGTTGCCGGGCATCCCCGTCAGCTATTTCGAAATGCTACAATCTGACGCCACGTGCGAGTCAACGTCTTTGAGCTGATCAGCTCAAAATTCAACCCGCCGACCCTCTCACAGGCAGCTGCAGGGGATCTGCCAGCGATCGACATGCGCGTCGCATTCTGTTTTTGAAAGGGCGTCGTCTTGTCCAGAAGATCAGGATTGAGTCCAGTCTCGCGCCGATGAAGGCAATTCGCCTACAGCGAAGCACTCGGCGAAGGTTTGGCGCCCGCACAGGATAGCGTTGCGGCAGAAGCGGTGAGCGATTACCAGAAACTGTACATGCGACCCGAGGCGGAAGATCGATCGGTGCCATCAATAGGGGGGGATGAACGCGGCGGAAAGCTGTTGCGACGAAGGACACAGACGAGACTTCCGGATGCTCGGACCACAACAACAGCCTTGCTGCGTGGGGCGGCGAGGGCGTCTTGAGGTCCACCGCTTTCCGCAAAGAGCAGCTCCTGGTTCTTGACGCCCCGAAGGGCATGTCGTGGCTTTCCGCCCATCAAGTGACAGACCTCAAACGAGTCTCCGCGCGTAAGTATTTTGATACAATGTCGAGGCGATGCGACTATCGGTGTTGATGGGAAGGATGCGCTGGCCGAAACCCACCTGTCTTGTCGCGAATACGACAGTGCGATCTAAAATAGCAGGGAATGCGCCTTACGGCCGCTGGCATAAGCCTCCACCTCCGCGCACACCTCACCGAGAACGAGAACAGTGCGAATCTGCTGAGCGGGTGCCTACCAACCTCGAGTATTCGAGACTGCCAATGCGCACAAAGGAGACGCTATCAGATAGTGTTAGTCTTCCAGAGGCGGGGTTGCTATGTGTTTGGCTGGATCCTATTTACCGCGTAAATGTTGCACGGCTGCTGCGTTTTGCAACGGCCGCGAGCCCCGCGCGCTCAGGTTCATCGAAGTGATTTCTGGGCATTGCGACGCTCTGTGTCGCGGCCAGAAGCGCTTGTGAAAGCACAGAAAAGGCAAAATCTCGCGATGATCGTGAGTTGTACCGGAGAGCACATGACGACAGTCATCACAAATCTGTTCACCCGAAAGCAGATGCTCATTTCTCCTGTCGTTTAAACAAGGCCGGCACGCCACTAGGTCCTGTAGCTGAAGAGAACATCATATCGCAGGTCCGGCAATCCGTTGCTGAGGGGCGTGCGGAGCGTGGACAACCACTTCATGGAAATCCCGGCTGTGCTTCACTTCCGAGCAGGAGTCGGCCGGCGCTTTGAAGCGTTCCCTCGTTTAAAGCTGCGTGCTGGGCGACCACAAAGCTGTCGCACATGGCGCGCGCCAGATTGCTGGTGGTATTGAGCGACGCACTTCCGGCAAGACCGCTCGCAATCCTACAGACCTCAGCGCTCTGCCGCGCAGCGTTCGTCGCGGCGAGTCGCATCAGCGCCGCCGTGCTCGGGTTTACCGCACCTTTCAGCGCTTCCTTCCACAGCTCCTCGGTGGCCTCATAGAAGAAGGAACGGGCCGAACGCAGCAAGGCTTCGGTTTTGGCCATTTCCAGTTGGACATAGCCGCGCTCTGCCATCACAGGCGCTCCAGTGATTGAGGCGCGGCTTCCGGCCATGGCGATTACCTCGTCTAGCGCGGAGCGCGCAATACCGATGCCGACAATCGCATGCACCTGTGCAGCGAAAGCCACGGACGGATAACGATAGAGCGGACCGTCGAGTGTCGGCGGCCCGCCGCGGATCAAGGTCCATTCCTCCGGCACAATGACCTCGTTGACAACGACGTCGTGGCTGCCGGTGCCTTGCAGGCCAATGACGTCCCAATTGGGGCGGATTGTCACCTTTTCAGCCGGCATTACGGCTACCCGCGGAAGGCCACCGGTCTCATCGTCTTCCACAGTGATGCCAACGCCTATCAGATCCGCGCCCGGTGAGCCGCTGGCGAATGGCCACACGCCGCTCACGACAAACCCGTCGGTGCTTCGCCTGGCGAGCTGGAGCGGGAAAAGCGCACCTGCCAACACCACGTCAGGTCCATTCGCGTATACCTTGCGAAGCGTTTCGTCCGGAAGGGCAGCGAGGTAGCGAGCCCCATCGCCGAAGCTGGCGACCCAACCGGCCGAGCCGTCGGCTTCGGAAATGCGCTCGATCAGGCGACAAAAATCGGCCGGCGTTCGCTCGTCGCCGCCGAACCGCCTGGCGGCCAAGGCCCGATAGACGCCAACGCGCTTGAAACCCTCGATAATCTCATCGGGAATCTTCTGCGCGGGGGCGAACTCGTTTCGACGCGCGCGGATATCGACCAGTAGCGGCGACAGATTATCCCAGGTCGCAGCCGTAGTGTCGGTTTCTGCAGTGATCTTCTCTGGTGGAGCGTTCATAAGCTGTCCTCGGTGTCTTGAGCCGACCCACGCCGCGCCTCATTGATTTGGATTGCGCGCGCATGGCGAAGCCGGCCGGATTGATAACTAGTCGGAAGGGATCGTCGAAACTGCCGCAGTTGTATTGTACTGTGACGCGATTGCAGGCGGTTAGCGCCCCAACGTATTGGCTGCAAGAAAACGTCTTGAGGGCCGGAAAGGCTGACAGAGTATGGCTGTCAATGCTGTCTTTGAGGCTCAAGCGGCAAAGCAGCCGATATGCGGCGGCGAGATCGATCCGCCTCTGCTGCACTATGTCTCCGACGGTTGACGGCACCGCTCGTTTTGTCATGTCGTCTCCAACGGACGATTTGTCACCAATGGAGCCCGCCCGGCTCGAGCCACGTTGCGAATTCCCGACTTGGCGAACGCGAGGCGCTCCAAGCCTGCGGCTCTTTTCCGTCTGCCCAGCAATCGACGTGCCATCAAACATGGTTTGCCATCTGGGTCTTTAATCGAGCGAGATCACGTTCAAAGTGCGCACGCCAGCAGGATGCTCGCGCCTGCCGTGTCTGGTTCCTGGCACAAGACGTCACCAACCGGACAGGGCGGAGGAGAACACTGAATCGGAGCTCGACCGCGGACCAGTCGGGCTCGGCTTGCCAGTGGAGGTTCAGCCCGCTCCGATCTCCCGACATTACCAACAGCGCAATGTACCGTTGTTCACGACTGTGGGTGTGTTGGTTGGAAGCGGACGTCAGAGGGAAGGTGTTCAACAAACGTGACGGCCGCGTCAGGCGCTGCCGTTTCGCGATCAAGTCGCTTTTCTAGATGCTGCAAGAGTGCCGCCGTTCATGCAAGCGAAGGCAAAAATCTTCCAGGAGACTTTGAGATTTTCGAGGTTCGCAGCAACTGATCCGCCTGTACCAAAGGCCAAGCGATTCGCGCAGAGTCTCGCGTGATTCACCCTTTGCGGCCGCTGATGCCTCTATCTTCAGCGACCTTAGATGCTTCGGATCCTAGCTTAGCTTGTCCAGCTCGCACAGCAATAGCGGCACATGTCGTCCGGTCCTTGCTGCTGAGACCAGTGCCGTACAGGACGCCGGTACCCGATCTACGTTGCGCGCGACGTACTCGTCCATGTCGCCGCTCCTCTTCTCCGGCATGATCCCGTCAGACCTGAGGTTGCCGTCGCCTACCAGCAAGCGCTAGCAAGGTTTTCGGTTTGGGCCGACAGCAATCCCGTAGAGCGACTGAACTCTCGCGCATCCCCAGGCTGCTAAGCGCAGTACGACCTGGTGGGCTCCATCGCCGGGTGTGTCAGTATCGTCCTCAACAGGGGCTGATGCAGGACGGACCGTGCGCTGCCGACGCAAGTAGTAGTTTTCTATACATCCGTCGGGTGGGCAGCCGTGGTGCTCGTCATCCTGCTCTATGTGATCTTCGGCCCTGGATGAGCGTGGTGATCATGGCAGGAGCATAGGTGGTTTGCCGGATCGCGGCTGAGAGACTGCCGGAACGTCGCGTGTTCCGTTAGGCCGAGAGCTCAGACCCTGCATGCCGCGCACCGCGATTTGCTGCTTGCACCACCTCTGTTGGCCTAGCCATCAACGTGCAGGCGTGAATAGTGTCGCCCCCGGTATCAGTTTTTCTTGGTGCTGGCCTCGCGTTGCGAACATGAGCACGTAGAATACGAGGAGAATTAAGAGGCCGCGCATACCAAAGGTATTCCCGAAGCTATTACAATTGTGGAGCGAATTGTACTCCGTGCATTTGATGCAGGTGATGCACGAGCGAATTGCGCGGAACTCGACCGAAGCCCTGTATCAGGCGGCAAACGAGTAGCTGGCCGCGTGAAGGGGCCAGCGTCAGCTCAGCAAATCGACCCTGCCGGTGTCGAGCCGATAAAGGCCCCCGACGACCTTCAGTCTGTTCTGCTCAACTGCCGCGTTCAAAATCGGCCCCGTCGATTTGAGTTTGTTGACATTATCGATTACATTTTGTCGGGTTGCTTCAGCGAACGTGTCACCGCGTTGCTGGCGGGTTACTTTTACCGCAGGCGCAAGCGCAGCGACGAGGGATGAAATGTGTCCCGGCGGCGGCTTATCGTCCTGGAGCGACTTAATCGTGGCGCCTATCGCACCGCAATGATCGTGACCAAGTACCAGGATCAGCGGCGTGTTCAGCACGGCTACCGCATATTCCATGCTGGCGAGCGTGTCATCGTTGGCGAAGTTGCCGGCGAGGCGGCAGACAAACAGATCACCAAGTCCGCTACCGAAGACAAGTTCAGGCGCCACGCGAGAATCGGCGCAGCTCAGGATCGCGGCATATGGATTTTGGCCATCCACTAAGACTCGGCGCTCGCGCTGGAAATCGTCGCGTCGTGATGCGCCCTGGACATAGCGATCGTTGCCTTCCATCAGCCTCTTCAGGGCAGCATCCGGGGAGAGTAGGTTATCTGGCTTGGGGGGCGCTTCTGCTTCCTTAGCATCGACAATGTTGTTGCCAAGCCGCAGGCAAGCCGCCGAAACAGCGAACAGCAACAGCGAGCGGCGCGAAGACGCGAACTTGGTCAGATAGGGCATATTCGGAGAATGGCCTGCTTGCATGTATCTCACCTCATCGCGCGGCTTTACGCCACCCGTTGGCTTCGGCTTCCGCTTCGCTGCAGAGCCAGCGTTCACCGGGCTTCGTCATGTCGAGTTTTTCGTAACTGAGTTGCCCGGGCAGGTGATAAATCCGCTCGCCATTGCGGCCCACGGTGCCTTTTATCACACACTCGGACGAGGGCGGGTCCGATAGCAGGGCGGATCCGAGCAGGAGCTCCTGAGCGTCGACCGGAACCGAGCTCGCGCCGATGATGATCGTCCCCTTATTGCGGCGACGCCAGTCCCAGGGCGCGACGAACGCCCCCGACCATAGCCCTGCACAGGTTTTGCTCGCCACAACCTCATAGATGACGTAAGGACCCGACGAGAGTGCCCAGCCCGAGCGTACCATCCAGGCGTTCACGTCCTCGCCGTCGATGAAGCAACTGCCGCGTGACCGCCAGTACTCATCGACTCCCTTGGTATGACAATCCCACGTTCGTCCGTTCGAATGCTTGATAAGCTCGTCGCGAGCAGCTACCCCGCAAGTCCATTTCCGGCCGTGGGCGTCGAGGCAAATCTGATCAGTCTCAGGAGCTTCGATGCCTGAGAGCCGAATCTTGGTCTGCTCAATCTCGATGGTATTGCCGTCGAGGATGCGCGCAGGGCCCCTGAGCTTCGCCGCGCACACCGGAGATGCGATGACAGCGAGCAATGCGACCACCATTATGCGCTGTTTCATCCCGACAATAACCTTTCGCTCTTGATCCATGTTCACGCACGACCCGGCGCCGCCATTCGACTGCTTAAACGCACTATGCCCGTTATTCGATCGGCATCTTTCGACGTTTACTCTATGAAGGCGTGGCCGTAGTTTCCAAGCTACGACCTGACGCTGCGTGAGGTTCAAGAGATTTCTTCCGGCGTACGTGTCGCGGTATCCGTCGAGCCTCGCCGGTCTCTCTCTCTCTCTCTCTCTCTCTCTCTCTCTGTCTGGGCGCGCACTGCACCCTCTCGACCTGAGGAGAGAAGATCCCCATCGCGCAGCCGCGGGCTCGGTATGCGGGAGAAAGCCGAACCTCGAACGCTGTTTCTCACGCACTTGAAGAACAAAAGTCGCCTGCGAATCTTGAGCGTCGAGTGGAAGCCACGCGTCGAGGAGCAACCTGGCTATCCTTTGTGCCAACTGGGTCTACCCAGCAAGCCCAGGGTGAGGGCGTGCGTTTGCGTCAGGGGAACGGCAGCCTCAGTGGGTTCGTCGTATACGCACCGGGCGGGGATAAGCCGCCCGCATGCCATTCGGTGCGACGCGTCAATCCACAACATGGTTGCCCCATCGCGGCACTCGGGTAGGTCGCTCTGGTGCAGTTTGGCCGACTCAAGCTACAAATTATTCTCAACGATCTCACTACATAATGGGAATGAAATGGTTGCTGCCCCCCGGGAATTGCCGGTCTCTTCTTACGCGCTTGAAGTGGATGGCCGACTCAGAGCCGAATTCGCGACCAGAGACGGCGCCAGGGCAGGCGGAGCAGAACTGAAGAAGCGTTTTCCCATGGTTCAAATCCGGATCTATGACGCGCAGACGAATGCGCGCGAGGAAATTTAGCGCCGACTCAGCCGGCGCTCGATGCCTCGCGAACGGCTCCGGGGCTCCTCGCCGGGGCACTCGGAAAAAGGCCGGTGTCCAGGGGGTGTGCCGGCCCGCTAACAATGCCCCATTTCACTCTTGTTAGGTTTCGTCGCGGCACACGATCGTGCCGCCCGCGCAGCCTCTGCGGCGGCACGCTCACCAGTCAGTCGCGCGATGCCCGGCGTGCACGCCGGATCGGGTTTGGGCCCGAGGCATCTCCAGGTCCAGTCTCTTGAAGAGTAGCATGAAAGAGCTGGTTCGCCCGCAGATTGGTGTCCTCTCACTGGGTCGGAGGGCAAATCGCCAGCTGGCACGCGCCGCTGCGGCCGACCCTACTCCTCGCAGAAAGACTCGAGTCATCGTGCCGTCCGAGTGTTTCCTGACGAGCTGAAGGCTGCGGGAAAGGCTCGCGACTGTTGCGAATGCGTAAGCACCGACGCTTTAGCGTTGATATGTCTTGCAGTTGTTCTGAAGCGTTCGGCGGCAGAAGGAGCAGCGGCGCGATCTTGCTCTGTGACCATTTTACAGGGCTTTTGCTCCTCTCTTACTCTTCCCGTTCCTTTGGCTCAATGCGAGCGAACCAGGAGCCAGGAGGAAAGGCCGCGATACGCTTGGCAAAGGAGGATTGCGGCTCCCAATCTTGACCTTCGCTCTTCTCGAAAGTGATGACCCCGTTGTGTGTAAAAGCAAGGGGTCCTGGAATATTACAGTTCACCAAAAGCAAAACGCGCCACAGATCGCCTTTCTCGTTCGGCTTGTCCTTCTGCTTCGGCAAGTAGTCCACTCCAACAGGCTCAACAATAGTGCAGCGGCCCTGCCGCAGAAGATCGCCGAGCCGGCCTTGCGTGGTCGTCACGAAGTTGAAGTTGCTCGGATCATGCAGAAAGCGAAGATTTGCGTTCCTTTCATCCTCCTTGACTTCAGTAGCGATCAACGAGAGCGCCAGGGCGTGCCAACCCAACTCCATCGGCTTTGCATAGGTCGACGCAAGTTGAAACGTGCCGTCGAGCGCGATTCTCCAGGCGATAACGTTCTGTTCGTCTAATGTATCATCCGGGTGCCTGGTCCACATAACGAAAACATAGTCGTTTTGGTCAAGTTCAATGACGCCCCACATTCGAGGGACAAAAAGTGCCACCTTCGAAACGTTGGAGATAAGTTGTTCTATTGTCTCACCGTCTTGCGCTCGCCACGTTGACTTGAATCTTTCGATATGGGGGCTCTCGATGGCGCGAACACTGTTGCTTGTCGCAGCCAGCGCGGCCATACAGATCAACGATCGGCCGAGACAAAACAATAGCGCGCGTCTTCCAGACACTTTCCTCATAACCGCCGGCCTATTTGGTTTCATCCACACGTCATTCCAAGCGGGCAAGCTTCAACCTGCTATTCGCGAGCGCAAGAAGTTAGCGGCGACGCAACGAGGAGACCGATGGTGTCCCGTGCGAGCGGGCGCTCCCCTCTATGTCACGCGCCGCTAACTTCGCTCCCGGCGACAGCTTCAAGTTGCTGTGCTGGATATGCCCAGCAGGAGGACTGGGCATATCCGAAGACTTGCATTCCTCGTGCCAGGTAATAGACGGCAATTTGCACCGCTTTTTTGTCCTCTTTGTCGGCTTTCCGACTTGCGCACGTCTCGATGTTTACCTTCAACGCTACGCAACGCGGCTTATGCGTCCTTGCACGCACCGAATATTCGACGGCGCAGCTGAACGCCTCGACCAAGTTCCTGATGACAATTGGGAGCACGCTTGCCGCCATAGAACCGTTTCGTTCGTTGCCGGAATGTGGCTTTCGATCTCTGCCATCCTCTGGGCGCTCGCGGCCAAGAGGCCAGAGCGGCGTTTGCCGCTTCTTTCGCGACGTGCGGCTCGAGAGCAGCCTCCCGTTCGGTCCGCTTTGCGGTAGAAGGCCAACGACGACGAAGCCGATCTTGATCGCCGAGCATTTGGCGTTTGGCTGGTACTGCAAATCAACGTGCTGGTCAGGTATGTTGCTGGCTTTGCCAGGTGTCTTAGGCTTATTCAGCACGGATCGAGCTGGTCGATAGGGCGGCTGGATGGCGGACGCGCTCGAAGACCGGCGGGAAGCCGGGGCATCAAATGCGTTCTGCTCCAGGCAGCGGTGCCTGCCGGCGCAAGCCGCATTTGTCCCTTCCACCATCTGGCGTGCGGGCCCGGGGCAGCTGTGACGGTTATTACAATATGGCTGACTGGAGAGCCTTTCTCCATCGAGGCAACGATAAGGATGCGCGGCCCTTCGCGTAGCGGATGTCGCAGCACCAGCTTGAGACATAATCTGAGAGGTTGACGGAAGACTTGTCTTGCCGATATCCCAAGTCGTCGAGGTTCTCCGGTCCCACTTGATCCGGAGCTAAGAGGGAAGCCGGTGAAGATGCCGGCGCTGCCCCCGCAACTGTGAGCGGCGAGCCGCTGTCCAACGATGTCACTGAAGCCTGCGCGGCTTCGGGAAGGCCGGACAGCAGCAATGACCCGTGAGCCAGGAGACCTGCCCCGACAATATATTCGTCCACGGGCGGGGTGTCCCGGTGGTGCGCCAAGCAGCCGTCGCACCGTGCGACTTCCCCTGCCTGCGTCCGCCATGGCCTTTGCCCCCAACATGGGGTTAACGCTATGTCTCTTCTCTCCCTTCCGGTTGCCACGCTCGGAACGCCACGCATCGGTCCAAGGCGCGAGCTCAAACTCGCTCTAGAAAGCTACTGGGCCGGAAAAAGCAGCGAACAGCAGTTGCTCGAGGACGCAGCTGGCCTGCGTGCCGCGAACTGGGCTCGTCAGAAATCTATCGGCGTCACGGTCATTCCATCGAACGATTTCTCCCTCTATGACCAGGTGCTCGACACAAGTGTCATGGTTGGCGCCATCCCGGAGATCTACGCTTCGAAATCCGAACTCGTTTCGCTCAAGACGTACTTCGCCATGGCCCGTGGTTCACAAGTCGACGACCAGGATGCGACTTGCGGTGATCAACCGTGCGGAGTTGGCGCACCCGCGCAGGAGATGACCAAGTGGTTCGACACCAACTACCACTACATGGTTCCCGAGTTTCACACGAGACAGACTTTCAGGCTATGCTCTCGCAAGCCGATCGAGGAGTATGAGGAAGCCAAGGCTCTCGGCTTTCAGACCCGCCCTGTCCTGATCGGGCCGGTTACATTCCTAAAGCTCGGCAAGAGTCCCGATCCTGCGTTCCAGCCACTCTCGCTATTAGATAAGCTGATACCAGTCTATATCGAGGTTCTGCAGGAATTGGCCCAACGTGGGGCTAATTGGGTTCAGTTCGACGAGCCCTGCCTGGTTCTTGATCTGGATGAGGGGACGCGAAAATCTTTGCGGCATGCCTATGACCGGCTCGCAAAGGAGGGGCCGGCCATCAAGATCATGGTTGCCAGCTATTTCGGCGACCTCGGCGACAATCTGCACACCGCCTTGAGCTTGCCAGTTGCCGGACTGCATCTCGATCTGGTTCGAGCGCCACAGTTGTTGGACCAGATCATCGCTGGCGGCCGAAGTGATCTCGTCATGTCGCTCGGTGTCGTCGACGGCCGGAATGTATGGCGGTCGAATTTGTCCTCGCTGCGCCAACGGCTCGAACCCGTGATTGCGAAGCTCGGCAAAGATCGTGTACAGATCGCCCCATCCTGCTCTCTGCTTCATGTTCCGGTCGATGTTGGCCTCGAGACGGGGCTCGCTTCTGACGTCAAGAGCTGGCTTGCTTTCGCGGTCCAGAAGATGCGAGAGCTTGCGATCCTGGCGCGGGCACTCGCAGGCGACCAGAATGTCGCGCCAGCTCTTGCCGAGTCGGAATGTGCCGCGACTGTCCGCCAGACTTCGCCCAAAATCCGTGATGCCAATGTCGCTGTGCGGATGAAAGCGATCGATCAGACCATGCGTCGCCGCGCGAGCCCATTTGCCCGTCGTGCCGAGATCCAAAGCAATCGTTTCGGACTACCGCCTTTTCCTACCACGACGATCGGATCGTTTCCGCAAACCACAGAGGTCCGGAATGCCCGTGCGGCGCATGCGCGAGGCGCGATGAGCGACGAGCAATACGACAGGTTCCTCAAGGAGGAGACTGCGCGCGCTGTACATTGGCAGGAGGACATCGGTCTTGACGTCCTGGTGCACGGCGAGTTCGAGCGCAATGACATGGTGCAGTACTTCGGCGAGCACCTCGCCGGCTTCGCATTTACCAGGAACGGATGGGTGCAGTCCTACGGATCGCGCTGCGTCAGGCCACCGATCCTGTTTGGCGACGTAGTGCGGTCGAAGCCTATCACCGTAGGCTGGTGGTGCTACGCGCAATCGCTCACGAGGAAGCCGATGAAGGCGATGTTGACCGGACCCGTGACGATCTTGAACTGGTCTTTTGTTCGCGATGATATTCCCAGAAGCGAGGTCTGCCGCCAGATCGCGCTCGCGATTCGCGACGAAGTCCGCGATCTCGAGAATGCTGGAGCGACCATGATCCAGATCGACGAAGCGGCGCTTCGCGAAGGATTGCCGTTGCGCCGATCGGAGTGGACGGCTTATCTCGACTGGGCCGTGGATTGCTTCCGCATCTGCTCATCGGGAGTCGCTGATCAGACGCAAATTCATACCCATATGTGCTACTCGGAGTTCAACGACATTATCGGTGCGATCGCTGCAATGGACGCGGATGTCATCTCGATCGAGACGTCGCGCTCGAAAATGGAACTACTCGACGCGTTTAGGAACTACGAATATCCAAAGCAGATCGGGCCGGGCGTGTACGACATCCACTCTCCACGCGTTCCCGAGATGGGCGAAATGAAGGAGCTGATGGCGTTGGCTCGGACGCGACTGCACGACTCGCAGCTCTGGATCAATCCGGACTGCGGCCTGAAGACACGCAAATGGGAGGAGGTTCGGCCGGCGCTAGCGAACATGGTCGCTGCGGCCCGCGAACTGCGCGCATCATTCGATCCGCCAGGCCGTTGATCCAGGCTTGGGTCTCTTCTCGACGAGGCGAATCCGCTTGTGGTCATTTGCGCGCTCGGTAATCGAGGTAGCCTTGGGAACAGAAAAAATGCCCGGTCCCGCTTAGGCGGGCCGGGCGAAAGTCTGGAGAAGGAGCGACGCTGACGCATCGGAGCCGAGTTGAAACAGAAGCTCAGCCTAGCTCGATTATGCCGTGGTATGCCACGATATAGTCCGAGGTTTATGAATCTACACCAACGTTTGTCGCTCATGAGCACGTCGGGAACGACTACGACATCAGCGAGCGACGGTGATCCCCGGCGGCCACCGCAGGGCACCACCCGCAAACTCGGCGCGCTTTCCTGCCTGGAAACCTTATGTTCGATCGCGCGATGATAGGAGAAGCCCGGCTTTAAGGATCTCGCAAGCGTAGCCAATGCATGAACCGTCACGAGAGCTCAGGAAGGCTCGGATGCGCCGTTTGCACCGGTGGTCGAGCAAGCGATTATATTGCGCAGAAGCCATTTTGGCGGTAGGGCAGCCTACGCGCGCGCGAGCCCCCCATTTTCATTTCGACGGGGTGAACATGAGGCCCCCTGTCCGGCTGTGAAACGGCAGCGATCAATACAGCCCGTTCGTCTCGGCGCCGTGTCACGGGGGGGCGGCCTTGTCGGATGCAAACGCGACCGAGCTCCGTTCGGCCTCGGCTTCTTGCTCCAATTGCAGAACATGCGCTCTTAGCGCATCGGAAGTCGCTGCCGCTGTCTCGCTGAACAGCGGATCTCCATGATCGGTGAGGCCGGAAGCGATTTCGGTCCAATCCTGAGCTGAGAGCGCCTTCAGAGCTGTCGGAAAGAAATCTCGTTCTTCCCACATCATGTGGTGCCGCTCGCGTACTATAAAGTCCCGTATGATATTGCCGACGTCCTGCCGAAAAAGTTCCCGATCCGCGAGGATGGCGTCAATAGCCCGCGCGAAGTGGTGCAAACGGTCGATGACTTCCTGGTGTTCGAGCGCGAGATCGCCGATGATTGCAGCTGCATCCGGATCGCGAGCCTTTAGTTTGGAATAAATCAAATCTTCCTGTGGATGATGGTACACCTCAGGATAAACCTCGAAATAGCCGATAATCGCGCGAATGACTTCATAATCAGGACGGATCCCTTTCTCAAAAATCTCCACTTCGCGTTCAAGAGCGACCAGAAGCAGATCAATGTTGCGATGCTCTCGAAGCAAAAGATCGATGATCATTGCGGTGCTCCTGGAGGCACAATGTTGGCTGGCGGCGTTTTTGCGGCTCGGAAGATCGCTTAAGCACCGAATCGGGGCCCTTCGCTGCGCCGCGTTTGTCGCGCCGTTCGACGCGAAAAAGTAGCGCGCTCAAATTTGAGCTGGCGTAAAGCAGCTTAGCCGAAGTGTTGAGGTTGCCCACACAAGACGCTGGTCGATGGCGGCTGCTCTCGGGAAAACTGGCGGCCTAGGCGTGCATGGCGGACCCTATCTTGCGAACGTCGATGGGACGCAGATTGTCTGTTCCTGACGAACTGGGAAATTTGGATGTTTTCCCTAGGTAGAAGCCCTTAAGTATTTACACGTAAGTCCGATGAGGAGGGGGCATTGAAATGCGGCCGGCGGGGTCCCTTGGTTGCTCAAACTCGGATCGATATACGGCGGCCGACGTCGTCGCCGCGCTTGATGATTATGCGCCTCCAACGCACGCGATCGTTTGATTTCGAAGACCGAGGTGACTGTCGCCCAGCCAAGCGCAATGACGGAAGGATGGTCCTCTCGTGACCGATTGCCACAGCGTCAACATGCTCACCCGTTTCCAATGCGAAGGAAATCGAACCGTTCACGGCAGCCCGCACTGGGAGCTCCGTTGGAGGATGGACAATATATTGCCGAACTATGCCGTTCTCCGGGCTGACAGACCTTCTGTTATCGGAGCACAAATTTCGGTGACGCAATTGATCTGCTTCAGGTGCCGTCGGGATTCCAAGGAACCAGCAGCTTGGGTTGCATCAATAGCCACCACCGAAAACATGATCGGCTCGTTGCCGTGCACCTGAAAACCCTCCTCGTCGTCTGGACTGCGCAGCTTGAATGCATGAATCGTCGCACCATCTGCGCCGCTGTTAGAGTCCCGCGGTAATGGCGATCCGCATCAACTCGGACATGCTGCGAACATTGGCCTTGGCCATGAGGTTTGCACGGTAAACCTCGACTGTCCGGGGGCTGATGCCGAGATCATGGGCGATCACCTTGTTGATCTTGCCGGCTAATAGTCCCTGCAGGACGTCACGTTCGCGGGAGGAGAGGTCCGCGAGGCGGGCCTCCGCCTGCAGTTTCGCTGCGTCATCGGCGAGTTTCGTTGGCCGCGCTTTCAAGGCACTATTGATCGCACGCAATAGCACCTCCTCTTCGAACGGTTTCTCGATGAAGTCGACCGCGCCCGTTTTCATCGCTTCGACTGCAAGCGATACGTCGGCATGACCAGTTATCAAGATGACCGGGCAGTCTACGCGATTGGCCTTCACTTTGCTGACCAGTTCGAGACCGCTCATACCCGGCATACGGATGTCTGACACGATGCAATCGACTGGACCGCCCGCGTGGTCATTAAGAAACGCGGTCGCTGTCTCATAGGTTGCTACGTAGAAACCGTTAACATCAAGAAGAAACGCGAGCGAGTCCCGCATTGCGGCGTCATCGTCGATCACAAGAATGCGCCGCCCAATCATGTCTCTTTCGCTACGCTCCGCAGATGCCGAGTTAAGGATTGCCACTCGGAGTCGCTTCCGCGACGATATGGCTGCTATATGACGCAATGATCGTCCGGCAGATTGATAGCCTCACACCCATGCCATGGCGTTTGTTCGTGACAAAGGGCTGGAACAGTCGGTCGGCGGATATCAGCGCTTGATCCCGGGCCGTTATCGGCAACGGTATACGTGTCGACCTTGGCAACTTCGCGGCGCGGGCAGGAAGCCATGACCTCGATTCCATTGCGTATCAGGTTTAGCGCGACCTGCTGAATCTGGATCTTGTCGACAATGACCCCGCGGTCGCTGGGGGTCATCATGCGGACGCTTTGCTCCTTGGGGCCACTAGGGCCAGAGCCACAGCTTCTTCAAAGAGCGTGAGCGGAGTCTCCGCAGTGTGCTCGTCCCTGGAAATGAAGTCCCGCAGGCGCTGATGATATCTTTGGCGCGTAGAGCGTGTAGTGGCGGCGCGTTCGAGTGCGCCACCATTGCAGTTGGCGTCCGGCTCGTTGCGCGCCAGCAGAGGCTTTGTGTCCCGCAGTTTGTAATTGCGGAGAGCGGCCGGTGATCTCACGGGCAATAGACGATGCCATTTCACGTATGGCGACCGGGCCGCGACACCCGCACGAGGTCAGATTGCAGCTCTTCCAACCGCCGTTCCGCCGCCGACCCTCGCCGAGATTTCGGATGGAACCGGTGAAGAACCGTTCGGCGCGCACCTTGGCCTCACCGACGGAGGTCGAGCCGTCGCTCGGTTCGCCGACGACGATGCGGCGGATGCCAATGATGTGCCGCTCGTCCTTGGCCAGACAACGTGCGATGCAGCGCTCGTGCTCGGGGCGGTAGAGCTGCGGCAGCAAGCTCGATACATTCATTCCGACCACGTCGTCCGGAGAGAAACCAATTAAACGAGCGGCTGGGGCGCTGAACGAGAGAATGATTCTCTTCTCCTCAATCACGATCATGGCGCCCGCGAATTCCGCGATATCTATCATGGCAGCGGGATTAAAGGCCACGCCGATCAAGAGGCAGAGCAGGGGAGCGACGTTAGGCCGGGCAGATCACGAGAGCCAGCGCGGCGGCGGCCGCGGCAATGCCATAGCTTTACCAGACGTGGTCTGACATGTTTCCTGGCAGACGCTCTTATTCGATTCTACATTGTTTCCTACGAGAGGCCACCGGAGCTGAAGGCGCCTCAACTCACATCAATTCATTGTGCGGGATGGCTATTTCGGCCATATGCGCCAGTGCGTCGGCTGCACGGCTACGTGTTCTCCTGTCTTGGCCTTGATCCAGCCGCCGAAGGCCCGGCGGCAAGGAAAGACCACCCGGTGAATGGTACCACCTTCGATCACGGCAATCTCCAGGTCCCGATCTGAGGGTGGCACCGTTTCGAGCCGCTCCCAGGTCAGGTCGCCAGGAGATCTTGCACGATGTTCATCGCTGCTGGCTGACAAATTCAGGCAACCTTCTGAACACTTCGCACGAGATGGCTTGGCGCCGCGATCGGGCTCAGCGCAATATTGCCCAGGCGGCGTGGTCTCGATTGCGCCAGTCGTGGCCGGGCTTTTATCGGCCGTGGCGCCGTTGAACCTTTCGCGCTGGGACATGATCTTCTCGCCAGCAGAGATATTGGGATTGGCGCTGCGAAACAACTCCCGGGCTTCGGTTGAATCGATCTGGATCAGCTCAAGCCGCCGGCGGCTGGTATTAACCGCTGTTCTGCAGAAGTTTAACTCGACTGCCGCTCCCGCAGCCTGACCCGCGGCGGGGCGAATGTCCCCATGGTCTGTCATGTCGAACATCCTTCGTTGGTGGGAAATCTCCTTGTCCCACGTCGTCAGCGTGGGGCGTTCGGTTGTGATGACGTCAGCCGTTGTGAGCGGGGGCGGCCTTCCCGAGAACCGAAAGAGCCGGAACTCGCTTGGCACCATTCGGATGAGCCTAGCTGCGCTCGGCGTCGATCAGCGCTCGTCCGCGGCTCGATGAAGTGGACGCCTTCGCGCGCGGCGCAGGTTGTTGTGTGCAGGTCATCGGCACGCGGCTTGGGTGGATCCGGCAGCGCTCCTTGAACTGTGTCGCCGGTATCTGGACATGAAAAGATGATGGTGCACCATGTCTTTCTGTCTGCCATGTGTGCGACGTTGAGCAAGAAGCTCACTTCTATCAGTAGGCAGTCGCCGCGTTATTGATACAGGTCAAAAAGAGCTGATGCGCATTTAGATTGGCCCCCTCGAGCTGCGGCTGCGAGCCGCATATGGGATCGATCGTGATCAATAGCCGGCATTTCTGGCGCGACGGTGCATGGCGCACTCAATCGTCTGTTCAAGACATTCCTCGAGTCATCGGCGACTCAACTTTGTCGGTCGAGGGCATGAGTAGACCAGTTATCCCGCGGTTCAAACCAAAGTGCGATCCGCGAAGCTGGACAAATAGAGGTCGCGTGGTCTGCGGGACAACGGCAGCGCTCGGGCGCTGCCAGAGTCTCAACATTATCTCGATGGAGGAGCGGACAACCTTTTGGGATGCTGCTTGAGGCAGATCAAGTACTCTGGTGGCGCGGGTGGCACAATGGTAGATCAGCAAACCCACCACAAGAGCTGTCATGCCTTCATTTAATGTTCGGTTCATTAAAACCGTTTGTGACGATACCGGCCACGAACATCGTGCCTGTCAGGCAGCCTTCAAAGTCGATGCTGCCTCGTTGAGCGCTGCTGCACAGCAGGCTGAGGCCGACTTCTGCAAGCAAAAGAGTGTCCGCGATTGGACGGTCTTCGCCGATGTGATAGAGCTTCGAACCCCGCCTGCATTGCCGCCGGCATGGGCCGGTTAGCTTAACTTTGGCGCGGGAAGTCCGCGAATTGAATTGTGGGGCAATCTGTAATCTAAGCGTGATCCCCGACAGGCTCGCGTCGATCGTCGGTTCGAGAACAACTGGTGATACTGGCGTCAAATCGGCGGGCCCGTTGTCTTACCACACCTAAGCGGACCTGCTGGAGGATTTGCCGCCTGCCATTCAACTGGCTCTGCAGCGCTCCTCCAAGCGTCGTACCGGCAGTGCGATCCGGATAAGGATCTGCTCCCACAAATTGCTCTTGTTTGCATGTCAAGAACAAGTCTGCCTCCGGCAGCTGTGGTTGTTTGAAAGAGTATGCATCGTTGGCCAATCTGCACACATCGATGCCCTTGACGGGTAAGGCTCCGCTCAGCCGGTTGTGCGCGAGCCTGTCCCGGACATTCTTACTGGCTTACATGAGCCCGCAGGACATCGATGCGGTGGCCCATGACCGCAATCTGTTTTCATCTGCCTTTCGAACCATGTCACAAAGACGCTCTCCTGAACTTTTGAGCAAGCGTCTCGCAGTTGCCGGCTTTTCGGAGAATCCGCTTGTTGCCGCTATGGAGACGTATCGCGCGATTTGAAGTGGGTGAGCTGGCTTTGTCAGACCAAAGCCCGCTGCGGCGCCGAGCTCGAGAGGCAAAACCATGCAAGTGCGCTCAAAGATTGACCGAGTGAATAGACCCTGCGCGTTCGGTCGTGAGGATCCTCCCGCAGCGCTCTCGCGACTGATCGCTCAATCAGCTCCTCGCCGAAGATCTTGACTTCTGAACATCCCCGCATTCAAAGAGAGGCCGACACAGGGCAAGCTTCATTGCCGCCTTGAAATCCACGACAGGGGTGAAGCAGTCCTTATCTATGCGTGCCGCGACGGTCCTCACCTACATCGGAACAACAGCAACTGAGTACGGGTTGACGTGCGGGCAGGGAAATACTCAGAATAAAAGAAGAATGCCACAGCAGACAATGCTGAATAAAAGACCGTCATATCGCAGATCTGGCCCCTGTCTACTGAAGGAAATTCGGTTCAACCGTCTCGTTATGTTAGCGATAATAAGGCGTGCGAAGGCTTCGGTATCCTCGGCGATGCGGAGCACGTGAAGGAAAAGCGGGATTGCCCCCAGGGCATGCTCAAGTACGGGCGAAATCTGGAGAAAACTCGCGTAGGGTCTTTAAGCGTAACTGTTGCTTCGATGTCACCAAATGTATGGACCGGCGATCTACGCTCGTGTCAAACGAGGGACGACATGTTCGATATTTATTTGAACGGGAGACGCGATCTTTTGGTCGTTCCGCGAGGGTTTGCGATCCCGGCGGGGTTGGACGGCAGTTGGAAGCGAAAGAAGCGGGCGGTGCGTTCAGTGAGCGATGTCATTCGGCAAGATGTGCAACAGCGCGGTTACCACAGACGTAGTTTGATCTCAAATCGATCGAAGACGTCAATCGAGACCTCGTCACGGGCTTAGCCCTATCTCCGTTGGCACATTCTTCAAAGCACTGTCGCCGATGCTGTTGAGAACCTTGCTTACGGCGAAGCAATTTTGCGCTGGCGAGGAAGCAATCCAGGCTGTCGTCGACGGCAGTCGGTATCCTGCTTCATTAGGCTGATGGCGCAAGGTTTCTTTTGAAAAGCGGCGCACGGCGCCACGGCTTCCCTCAGGATGAGTATTATGAAGCTTTTGCTCGACTCGATGGCGTGCGCGCGTGACTGTTCAGCTGTCCATACTGAAGATACTTGCCGGCCAGCCGCACGGACGGGCGAGCATCGAAGTCGTTAAGCAGCATTTGGCCATCTATTACAGCAGCGGCCCAGAGTGGCCGGCGCGTATGAAGCGCATCGCGAGCCGCGCGCCGCAGCTCGATATTTTCGGCCAACGGCTGATCGAGCGAGAGGCCGGGTGCTGGATTATTACCAACGAGGGAAGGAAGGCTCTTGAGAGGCTCGAACTGCTAGGTCTGGGTGCTATGCAGGGTTAGGTTGAGCGGGAGATCGCGCAAGAGCCCGAAGATGAGTAGCCACTCATGGTGTCTTCGCAGCTGCGAACGAGCGCGCGCAGAAAGCGTTCCTTGGCAAGCGATTGAGTCGGCGCAAGGGTTATCGGCGAGACGGCTTGCCGCTCAATCCCTTGCTGGTGGCTACATGCCCCGATTAGATCGCGCAAGTTCAGTTTGGAGATAATGGAGTGGCTAGTAGTACCGTGAAGCGGTTCAACGGGACCAAGGGATGATATGGCTTCATCCGACCTGAGGGTGGAGGACCTGATGTCTTCGTGCACTTCGACGCCTTGAATCGAGCCCGGACGACGGACACGAAGGCGAGACCGAATCTAGTATTCGCGCACGGCCCGAAGGGCTCTAGCACTTAGTTAACTAGCGCGGGCTAAACCGCCAATGGGGCTGCATTCAATAACGAAGCCTCTCAACACAGCGTCTGTACGAAATCAGCAATCAGCTGCAGTAGTCCAGACGCCTTCTCTTCCGAAAACATGACCGAGCTAATACTTGGCGCGAGTTCCGATGACTGTTCGTTTTTTAAGGTCGTCGCTCCGAAAAAACTATGCTACAAGCGCTGCTCTCAGAAGGAGCATTCATCGTGAAAAAAGCAACCAAGAAACGCGTTAAGCGGCGCGAGTGGACGAAGGCTGATATCAAAGAGCTCAAAGTCCATTCGAAGGCTCGGACGCCGGTCATAAAAATAGCAAAGATGACCAAACGCACCGTCGGCGCGCTACGCCAGAAGGCCTTAAATCTCGGAATCGGACTCGGACATCAGCGTTAATTTCAGCAACGCTGGCTAATGGCGCGGCAGGGCGGCTGTCGAGCCGCCCTGTTTGGCCATAGATACTTTGTTGCACATTAGTTTTGCCGTCTGCGCTGAGAGAGTTTTTCACGCACGTGCCGGATGCTCTTCAATGTCGCGGAACGGGCTCCATCGTCTCCTTATCTTTGATCAAGTTTTTTGGAAGGCGGTTTCGACGGCCGCTTGCAATGTATGATTGAGTGAAGACATAGCATAGCCACAGACCGGTCTTGAAGATAAAGCCGCTCGGTCCGGGAGCACATGCGATGGGGCCAACCCAGTCCTAGGCGCGTTAACTCGAGAAGCTGACCAGTCGCAGACGAAACCCCTCCGGGTCGAATCTAGTCTTCGTTCGGGCATCAGCTTCTTCAGCTTCGGCGAGGCAGCGCCGGGCCGAACACATCGGCTGACCGCTTTAGCCAAATGGAAACAAACTCGCGAATGGGGACATCCTCGAAGCTCATGCCAGCTAAAGTTTGGGTGTAAGCCGGCCTCGCCGAGCCTGTCGGCTAGGTCGAGCTCCTGGGCGATATGGCGCGCTCAACAGCAATTGAAAAAGCGCTCTGTTAGCTTGATAGATGGCGGCGGGGCGGTTACGTCCTGAACCCATCATCACCTGCGCGCCCTCAGCGTCGTGAAGGGACCACAACCACCTTCGACCGCGCTGCTTTAAGACGTATTCGAAGAATGGGAGACTCATTGGTTAGCGAGCTCCGTTTCTGACAATCGTGGTTTGGTCTTCTGAATGCCAGAGCGGACTCCTGCCACGCGACGCCTCACTCTAGCACGCTTGGCAATGAACTCGCTTGATCGGTCAACGCCGCTTTCGTCAAAAGCGAGCTCATCCTGCGCTGCCTGTCCCGACGCGAGATGCTTGCTCATTATGGCCGTTAGCGACATTAGCACGATCCGCACATCCTTACGAAGGACTCATGCCGCAAGAAAACCGTGTTTCTCTAGCAGCTTTGAGTAGGTTACGAAGGAAGGGTCGACGTGCATCATTCGTGACAGCAGGTTGACCTGTACCCCCGTTTCTTTGCCCAAATTGGTGGCACCCATCAGGATCGTTCACCGTGGCCAAGTGGTGCCCAGCATATTTTGATTGGCAAGCTCTTCGAGACACGCATGGATCGATCTGATCTCCCACATGAACCGCCCGACGATCTCGTCTCCGTCAGAAGAGATGCGTCCAAGCGCGCTTGCTTCATCAGGTAAATCCGGAGGCATCTTAAGTCAGGTTCCATCCTTTACAAGCCTCCGTTGGCGCCGATTAGGGGAGAGGCAACGCTCCCAAGAGCAGGCAGTCAAACCCGTGGTATAGTTTGGAGGAATGGGCTTGTGCGCAACAACAGGCTGCCCGGGGCTATGGCTCCGTGTCTTGACGGACCAACGGCAGCATTCAGCTGGCACATGAGATGTCCGCCATGTGGTCTGCTTCTTTGCCGCACTCGCCGAGTTGCCCGCTCTTTTGCCGAGCTTCGTTGGCGTATGCCGAGCATCAGCGAGATGCATGTCGCATTTGCTGGTTCCATGGCCCATTAACAGGCAGCTTGTAACTACACGTAATAACCTTCCGTGTGCCGCGGGCGGTCTTCAGCAAACGTACGTATAGTTTTTGCAACCTTCCCATATCCTATCCCCAATCAATATTCGTGTAATTGAGTGCCGCTTGACTTCGTTTCGAGGTCGAGCAATCGAGGAGGCAAATGCAGTTATTCTTCCGTGATCCCGCCCGATCGATTGAACTGAACGGCTCTGAAGTCATGAGTGGCAGAGAAATGCTTGCCGTTTTGACGCTTTGTACGCAAGCGCTTGCCCACGCGATCCTGCGGCTGGGTTTGTTTGGCTTGTTCGAGCGAGCACCGACATGGTTCGAGTTTCAAGGACGAGGGTCTGAACAATGAACGGATGTTCTGGCTGCTCCCCTAGAGTATGCTTTCTCCTCGGTCTTCCACGATCCGGGACGACACTCCTGGCGCATTTGCTCCAGCACCATCCAGACATTGTGGCTCCGCCTGAACCCTGGTTGATGCTGGCGCTTGAAGCATTTGGCTGGGTGGACCAGCGCCATCCGGCGGGCAGCTCACTGATTGAGGCCGCGACCTCGGAATTCCTGGGGCGGATAGATCGCACAATCGTCAGCCGCGCTTTTGCCGATGCAGCATACGGTCAGTATCTGGCAAAAGCAGGCAAACGCATCATCATAGACAAGACACCACGCTACTGGACGGCGCTTGAGTTTCTTGAATCTGTATATCCAGAAGCGCCACACCTCCTTCTGATGCGCAATCCCTATGCAATCGCCGCTTCACTGAAATCAACGTGGGGCATCCCACTCCAGGCAGAAAGCTCGCATCCGGTCAGCGTCTCTACTCTCGTCGACCTCATGCTTCGTCTGCCCGACGTCATCATATCTTCACTCGCCGATCTGGTTTTAGGCCTTCCCAAGCTCGCCGCGCACCGCATTCGCCCGCAGACACAGGTCGTGCAATACGAACTGCTCGTGGCGCATCCGGACGAGGAAATCCGGCGTCTATTGAGGGGGCTAGGCTGTGATCCGGCGGCCGTCGCACCTGCAGCGATGCCACAAGCAGATTATCTTAGATCCAGCAGCTTCGGAGACCGAAAAATCCTGGAACGAAACGCGGTCGACCAAAACTCTGTCCAGGCATGGCGATCTCAATTGAGCGTCGAAGAGATGCAAACCGTGACTGATCTGGTCGGCGCCGAGCTTTTGGTAGAACTCGGGTATGAGCAAGAACTGCTGCATGCACAGCAGGCCGGAGTCCTGGATAGGGGAGGGGAGGTAACTGAGCTCTATCGTCGGCTATTCCGAGTCTGGTGGGATTTTCGAAGTGCCAAGGCGGGAGAACCCTCCGGCCCCCCTCACGCCGGAGAGTCGGTCCACACTGCTCGGAGCGTTTTGGAGAAAAGTCCCTCGGCGTTGGACATCTCCAAGGTGCGCCAGGCGAACGGTCCATCAGGCGCCAACGTTGAGGAGAATTTGCGCCTGGCCACTTCGATGGCTGTCCAGTTGCAACAGGCGCTATTGGCGTCAGAAGCTGATCGAGCTGCGAGGCTGGATGCCATGTGCGACCGCGACGCGGCTATCGCGATGTTACGAGGCGAGGTCGCGCGGCTTGAGCAGATCCTCAATACCCCTAGGTCGATCTGAATGCTTTCGAGCCAAACACGTCGGGTAATTTAGCCAAGATCCTTGACCCGTACGAGCTGTTCTCCCGATCAGGTGTGACGCGGGCGCCGGCCGCACCAGCGGCACAACAGATATGCTTGCTGTCCAACAGGGCTTTGGACAAGCCATGCGCCACTGGCCGGCCGTTCCGCCGCGGATGTTCCCACTCCGGGCTGGAGCCATAGAACGGTGAAGGGCAGAGATGCTGCACCGAATTGAAGATATATGCTGCCGAAACATCTGGGCCGCCTCGAAGCTCAATCGATTGAAATCATGCGTGATGTGGTAGCCCAGTTCAAACGGCCGCTCATGCTGTGCTTCGATCGGAAAAGACTAGCCTAAAGCTGTCGAACAGATCGTTCCGAAACGGTCAGTGATCCGAGTTCGCTCAATTGCCTTCGAGGCGGATGCGACCGCAGCCAGAGGGCCGATCCATTCAAGCGCAAGGGCTTGATACTCATGTGCGACGAGGGCGTACAGTTTCCCAACACCAGCAACAGGAGGATCTCGTCGGCGAGCTGGTTAAGCTCGGTACCTTCATTTGGGGGTTGGCGAGGAATCGTACGTGAACGGCAAGATTGAGCCATCACTCACCTGCAGGTAGCACGCTCGCAGGCGGGAGGCCGAGCGTCCTGAACTGTCAAAGTAGTCATAGCTCGCTGTGAATCTCCGCACGCTGCTGTCTGCGTCGGCTTGTCGCGGGCAGATGCGGGTACGGTCGGCAAAAATTCACGCAAGAAAATGCCCGGAGAGGGTTGAAACGCCCCTAGCGTCAAGTTGTACGCTTTTGAAATGGACGGGACAGTCATCAGCGTCCGAAACCCTCCAATGAGTGACGGAGTGCGAATGCATCAAGCCTCAAGCCCGCGCATCAAACTCCCGCTGCCAACGACGATCACCGTGTGTGCCATGCCTTGATCTGCCTCCCAGGCGCGATGACATCCGACTGCATCGTTCCGTAAGGTCAAGGTTTGCCTGCATAGGGCAGGTTCACCGCAAGTCGGTCGGTCGACCTGCCGCGTCGCGACGCAAAAGGCGAGCGCGCTCAACCCGGCACATCCGTGGCTGGATGAGAGCGCGCGTGGGTGCCAGTTGCGTTCGAGGGGGCGGTCGCAAAGCCAATTTCTGAGAGGCGTGAATGGCAACAGTGATGAGCTTTAGGAGCGCTCGCTCCGTATCTGCCATGAGATACGGAGGTTGGCATCCGGCAGGGTTTTCGGACGCCGAGGCGAAACGCGCCCGCGTATGGCGCCTGCCCCGAAGCTGTTGACCGAGAAAGTCGATGCTCGCCACAGGAGCTCCCTGGTGGCCCCAGATCAATTGACCACTACAACCTGAGGAGGAATGGTTTGACGAGACAGCGCTCTTTGCTGACGCCTGGTCCATTGTCGTTATCGCTGGCGGTCAGAAGCCAGATGCAGCTTGATCTCGCATCGCGCGATTGCGAGTTCAAGGAAGTGACCGCCTGCATGAGGCGGCTGATGCTCAACTTGCTGGGAAGTTCTGAGGACTATTCGGTGGTGCCTATTCAGGGAGGCGGCTCTTTTGCAATGGAAGCCGCTCTCTCTTCATTTGTGTCCCAAGCCGACAGGCCGCTCGTTTGCATAAACGGCATCTATGGCGAGCGCATTTTGCGAATCTTGAGGCTGTGGGGCGTCGAAGCGCTGAAGCTCGTCAAGCGAGCGACCGATCCTTTGAATCCTCAAGAAATTGGTGAGTATCTGAGCCGAAATCCTGGCGTTACGCACCTATGTTTCGTGCATTGCGAGACGACAACCGGAATCGTCAATCCGCTGGACGCGATCGTGGAGGAGGCGAGGCGACGTGGCGTAAAGACCATCGTCGACGCGATGAGTTCTTTTGGCGCCCTTAATATCGATCTGCGCCAGCGTGGAGCTGACGTCCTGGTCACCTCGAGCAACAAGTGCATAGAAGGGCCGCCGGGAGTAGCGTTTGTCATTGCGTCTCGCGAGCTGCTCGAGAATGCGGTTCAAGAACGGAGGTCGTTTGTGCTCGACGTGAGAGATCAATGGCTCTCGCTCGAGCGCACTGGTGAGTGGCGATCGACCCCACCCACCCACATTGTTCAGGCAACGACAAAGGCCTTGGAGATTCTGCACGAGGAGGGAATTGATGCCAGGCGCCGCAGGTATGAGAAGATCAGGGACGATCTCGTCAAAGAACTCGAAGGAGTAGTGTCGCCGCTGCTGTCCACGGAGTTGCTGTCGCCGGTCTGCGTCGCGTTCAGTGCGCCGTCCGGAATCGTGGACCAGGCAGGATTTGATGGGCTGTATCGCCACTTGGCGGCTCACAACCTTTACGTCTACTCGAAGCTGCATCTTCCGACGCGGAGTTTCCGCATCGGTTGCATTGGAGAAATCCGATCAAGCTGGATCGAGCAGCTGGGGTGCGCCTTTCGTACATATTTCCGGTCCGGCCAGGCTCGGTCGGTGGCGCCGATGTCGGCGCAAGAGACATGCGCGGCTCGCGCAAATATGCCGGCTCGAACGGCTAAAGAAACGCAGCTGCCGTTCTCGGCTGAGACTGCTGTTCTGCATGCGGGCTATCGACGTGACGTAGCGACGAAAGCCGTCGCAGTGCCGATTTACCAGAATACAGCTTATGAGCTCGATGGCGATCTAAACCACATTGCCGACGTCTACAACGTCAAGGCCGATGGGTTCACCTACACAAGGATCATCAATCCGACGACCCGCGCGTTGGAAAGGCGCTACGCCGCCGTTGATATGGGAAGCGACTCGCTCGCGGTTGCGTCGGGTCAAGCGGCGACGTTCCTTGCTATCGTCAACCTGTCAAGTGGCGAAGTGGGGGACAATGTCGTCGCCTCTCCGTATCTATATGGCAATACCTGGAACCTGCTCCACAACACACTAAAGCGCCTTGGGATCAGCGTGAGGACGGCAGATCCTCGAAAGCCCGAGACCTTTGAGCGTGCCATTGATGATCGCACGATATGTCTGTTCGGAGAGGTGATTTCGAATCCTTGTCTGGTTCCGCTCCCTGTCAAACAGCTGGCCGAGATCGGCCGAAAGTACGGCGTGCCTTTGGTCGTGGACAATACGACAACGCCACTGGTATGCCGGCCGTCAGATCTTGGCGCTGCGATTACGACGTACTCCGCAACGAAATATATTTGCGGCCACGGTACGACGCTCGGCGGACTGATCGTTGACAACGGCGAGTTTAGCTACCGGGGAGCCTCTCGCTTTCCCTTGTTCAATCGTCCCGACGATGCGCATGGCGGAATTGTTTGGCATAACGCGGTGCGCGATGTCGACGATCTTGGAAAGAGCGAGTTCCTGCTCAAGGCTCGCATGACCTGGTTGCGCGATACCGGCGCGGCGATCGCCCCGTTTGCGAGCTTTCAACTAATCCAGGGGCTTGAAACGCTGCCACTTCGCATGAAGCAGCACTGCGCGAATGCCAGGATCGTGGCCGACGTTCTCAAGGAGCATCCTAAAGTGCGCCGTGTCTTCTACCCGGGGCTCTTTGAAGGCGCGGATCGGGAAACCGTCGAACAGACACTCAATGCTGCATACGGGCACGGGGCGATGGTCATGTTCGAAGTGGAGGACGAACAAGCCGGGCGCAAGTTCATCCAGAACGTCGACTTGATGTATCACGTTTCGAATGTCGGCGATGCCCGCACGCTCGTGACCCATCCTGTCTCGACGACCCACACCACCGTCCCGCGGGAAAAGCGCGAAGCCGCCGGCATATTTGGCGGCTCGGTCCGGCTTTGCGTCGGCATCGAAGATGTCAACGACATCCTGCGCGATCTGGACAAGGCGCTTTCCGCAATCTGACAACCTGCAAGGCGATCAGGAGGAGGTTCTCATGAATCAGGCAGAAGCTTGGAAATTGAGGTCATCACGCTATGAGGCCGTTCAATTCAGCCGAGAGATCAATAAGCAGCTCTCCGAGTTGAGACCCGACAACATAACGGGAGCTGCTTATATTGCCAAAGATTACGCTGTCATCACAGCGTGCACGCTCGCGACTGTGTCGGTCTCATGGTGGCTCTACCCGCTGGCCGTCATTCTAATTGGTGCCTATCAGCGCGGATTGACAACCATCGCTCATGATGCGGCTCACCGCACGCTCGCGAAGAACACGACCTGGAACTACGTGCTGGGCATTCTGTTCGCCTCCTATCCGTTGTTCCAGCGCCACTGGGCCTACCGGATCTCGCACGTCTATTTGCATCATCCCTATCTTGGAGACCCGGACAAGGATCCCGACCTGAAGTTCTTCCTGGCCAGCGGCGTTTACGACGTGCAGCCCCCGGAGCGGTACGCTTTCAACATGATCTGGAAGCCGATCTTCGGTGGCGCGACAGTGGCGTATCTGAAGTATCTTTGGACCAATCGATTTTCGATCACAGAGGTCGATGATCAGAGCCGCTCCGGCATACTTATCGACAAGTATGGCTTCTATCTCTTCTGGGTCACCATCCTGGGCGGCTCATATGCTGTTGGGCTGCTCCATATCGTCGTCCTGTTTTGGATCGTGCCCTATCTCACCACGTTTCAGGTCCTCGGCTGGTTTATCGAGCTCGCCGAGCACTCACCTATGTGCGAAACCGAGACGCAGAACGTCTATCTCACCCGGAATCGGAAAGGAAATTTCCTCGAGCGGGCCATCCTTGGGCAGAATTTGGATGAGTACCACCTTGAGCATCACCTTTCGCCCGGTATCCCGTTTTGGCTGTTGCGCAAAGCTCAGAAAATCCGAATGCAGGATCCGAACTACGCGAAGGTTGCCGCGACTTGGGGCGGGCTCTTTGTCAAGGGACCTCAAGGTCAACCTAGCGTCATAGCTCAGTTGAAGGAGCGAAATCGACGCTTGTATGAGCAGTCCCTTGCCGAGGTTCGCACCCGAGGGCAGGTCGCGTGACGTTGTTACGGCCAGAGAGCACCCGAGCCGTGGTCGGCGTCACTTCAAACCGTCTTCTGATCGATGGTGTGCATCGCGACTGGTTGCGGCGCAAGTACTTGCAGGCACTCCATCGTCATGCGGGAGTGGCTTGCGTCATATTGCCGACGGTCGACGCCGAAGATGCGAGGGAGGAGGTCGCCCCGGCGATCATGCGCCGGCTCGACGGCTTGGTGTTGACGGGTGATGAATCGAACATCGACCCGGCCGTCCTGAGAGCGCCTGCGTACTTGACGGACGCGGATCGGCAGGACGTTGAGGTTGGGATCCTCGACCGTCCGCGGGACAGGCTCTCTGCCGTAACTATAAAGAGCGCTATCGCGCTCGGAATGCCTATTCTGGGCATCTGCCGTGGGCTTCAGGAACTCAACGTCTATTTCGGCGGCACGCTCCGCTCATCGCTTGCCGAGTGGAGCCCGGAAAGTGGCGCGATGCATGCCGAGAAGCCAGACCGTCCAAGAGACCGCCAGTACGACGCCGCGCACAGCGTCAGGATATGTTCCGATGGCCCGCTCTTTCCAATCGCGCGGACGATCGACGCGCAAGTCAACTCGCTGCACAACCAAGGCATCGAGGCGCTTGCCCCAGCGCTGAGGCCCGAGGCGTGGGCGCCCGATGGTTTGGTCGAGGCGGCCTCGGTCATTGGCGCCCCGACGCTGCAAATCGGTGTGCAATGGCACCCCGAATGGCACGTTTCAACCGATCCCCTCAGCAAGCAACTCTTCAAGGCATTTGGAGAGGCGTGTGTGGGGTACCACCAGACTAAGAAGAACTAGAGGCGGATTGTGACATTTCAAACCAAACGTGGTCCGTGCGGGCCGAAAGGACAGTCCTTCGGAACCGATGCACGCGCCTGGTCCTGCGAGGGTCGCGCGCCGCCTCGCGGGCACAGGAAAACTGGGCGATTAACGAGTCCCTTCGCTCTAGGGGTGTTCTTTGTGGCGCTTTATGTCGTCGTGAGCGCGGCAGGCGAGGTTTATGCGGCGTCGTATTTTCAGCAGGCGGATGTGTTCGTCGCGCTCCTGTTCTCCTTCGCTATGGTTTGTCTGACGTTCAATCTGCTGGCTCGCCACGAGAGAGGCAAGGCAACGGTGGCGAACTGGTCGCTGCTGGTCTTCGTCGCGCTTAATGCCGTGACAGCGATCAGCTGGATCGGCCTATTTATCGGACTGAAATACGCTGAACCTGCGATTGTCGTCGCCTTCATGGTGGCTCTGGGGCCAACCGCAACAGTGTGGTTAAACGCACTGATCAGGCGCCAGGGTGTCCCTCCAGCATCCGATATTGTCGTGAGCGGTACGATCGCAACTATCGGGAGTTACATGGTTTGGATCTCGGCCAGCGGCAACGCAGGCGTGGAGTGGGGGCCTCGATCGTCCTTTGGCATCGCCTTGGCCATCGTGGCCGGCCTATCGCTGGCCCTTACAAATATACTTGTCAAACTTCTGTTCGACCGTGGTTTTTCTGGCCGACAGGTCCTGGCGCATCGCTTTTATGGAACGATCCTCTTGCTGCTGGGACTGGTCGACCATTCATCTATCGTGCCCGAGATCTCGCAGCATTGGTTTGCGATCGCAACAATTGGGCTGTCGACGATCATTGTTCCTTTGCTTTTGATCCAGCAGGGCATTCGCCGCTTAGAGCCGTTCACCGTCAACATGGTCCTGTCCAGCGCCCCTGTCATCACCTTCCTATTCCAGTACTTCGATTCTCGCATCGTGCCTTCGTCACATACGTTCATTGGAAACGTTCTCATTACGGCTGTCGCTGTCGGCAACATCTACTTGCAGTATCGGAGATCCGCATGAAGCAACGGAATTGTGTAATCGTAGACGCATACTCTACCGGGCGATATCTACCGGAAGAATTCAAGCGCTATGGAATTGGAACGGTCCATGTGATGTCGGCTGCACAGATACCGCCCATATTCCAGTCGCATTTCAATGCGGATCTTTATGGTGAAGTCATTCGCCCCAACGAGCGGATGGGCTATGACGAAATCGTTGAATATCATCTTCAGTCTCTCCACGGGAGGGACTTGGAGTTCGTAATCGCGGGGTGCGAGACCGGAGTTGAGCTCGCCGATTCTCTGTCGGAGCGGCTTGGCTTACCATCAAATGGGACCGCGCTTTCCGCTGCTCGGCGTGACAAAGCGCGATTGTCTTGCGCGCTGAGCTCTGCAGGCGTGCGATCGATCAGACAGGTCGTGTCCGACAGTGCAGTAGAGATCGCGAGCTGGAAGCGTGAAGCGAAGTTCGATCAGATCGTGATCAAGCCTCTGAACAGTACGGGTACCGAAGACGTATTCTTTTGCTCGAAAGAAGAAGATATTCAGCGAGCTCTAAGCACAATTGTCGGGAAGACGAACCGTATCGGAGCGTTGAATCGTTTTGCCCTTGGACAAGAAAAAATAAACGGCCAGCAATACACCGTGAATGCCGTCTCGATCGACGGGCAAGCCTTCGTTACGGAGGCCTGGACCTATGACACGGTTCCGATTGATGGGGCATCATCGGTCTGCTCACTTGAGAGATTGTTGGACGGCAGCGAACCAATCGTTCAGGAACTGTCCGACTACTTGGTGCGTGCGTTGCAGGCACTACAGATCGTCGACGGACCGGCTCATGCTGAGATCATCGTCGATCATCGGGGACCGGTTCTGGTGGACTTCGGAGCGAGGCTTCAAGGGACCATGTCTGCAAGAGCACGAACGATGGCGTTGGGGCACAATCATATGACCCTGACGGCCTGGCGCTACGCAGATCCCAAGGGCTTTGGTGAATATATGAGGCGGCGCGGGCCGTACAAGCGGCAGGCCCCCGCACTTTGCGTCTCGCTGATCTCAGATATGGGCGGTGTCGTTGCCGGTTACCCGGGGCTCGAAGCAATCCGCAAGCTTCCGAGCTTCGCGGATGCCATCGCCTTCGTTCCAATTGGTCAAAAGCTGGTTCCCACGATCGACTTGGCGTCGACACCTGGCATCGTTTATCTCGTGAATAGCGATTTGACTCAGCTTGAGGATGATTATCGCAAGTTGCGAGCAATGCGGATGGACCAGGTGTTCGATTTAGTGACGCAGGATCGCGACTAATGCCAACTGCTGGTGCCAGGTTGACCGGAGCAAATCCAGCCCGCGCGGCGATGGTCGGCGTAAGCGACTTCGATGGCGTTTTGCGAGGAAAACACGTATTGGGTGAAGATCTCTCGGTTGGAGATAAAGTTATCAAGTTCTCTGAAGCGGTGCTGGCGTGGGATTGTTCGGATCGGGTTATTCCGGCCAGTTTCACGCAAAAGCCGCTATCAGCGTTCGGAGATGCTGACCTGCGTATTCTGTCAGGCACCGGCCGTTCAGTGTCTCTTGTCGGCGATCAGTATCTCTACCTCGCGGAGTTCACGGGCGCACATGAGAGCATCTGCCCGCGGGGTATTCTGCGGAAGGTGCTGAGAAGGGCTGCTGACCACGGATACGGCTGCACTGCCGGGTTCGAGTTTGAATTCATGCTGTTCAAGGAGAATGCAGACACGATCGAAGAAAAGCCGTTCGGCGAATGGGCTCCTTTAACGCGCGGCCCGTTCGGCTACTCGATTGCGCGCTCTGTCGCGCAACATGAGCTGTTCGACGAGATCTTGGCGCTTTGTGAGAAGGCTAGAACACCTCTCAGCGGATTGCACTTTGAAACGGGACCTGGCGTGGTCGAAGCATCGCTTCGTCATTGTGATGCGCTGGAAGCCGCTGATCGAGCAACCATATTCAAGTCGATGATAAAAGCCTGGGCGCAAAGGCGAGGCATGATGGCTACATTCATGGCCAAGGTTTCCGAGAAATGGCCCGGCCAGTCCGGCCATATTCATATCTCGATGTCCTCGGATAGTCAGAATGCGTTTTACGACGGTGATGCGTTCGGCAACGTCTCGAAACTTATGAGTCAATTCATCGCCGGACAGCTAGAATACATGAATGAGTTCTGTGTGCTCGCTGCGCCGAACTTCAACAGCTACAAGAGATTGGTGCCTGGCTGTTGGGCGCCAATCTGTCCAAGCTGGGGAGTTGACAACCGTTCCTGCGCGGTTCGCGCCATTCCGGGGCAGCCATCTGCCCATCGCTTGGAGTATCGGCTGCCTGGCGCAGACGCGAACCCATATCTCGCGCTGGCAGGTGCGATTGGTTCCGGAATATTGGGGGTCGAGACGGGTGCGGCGCTACCGTCTTCTATCGCCGGTGATGCAAGCGTGGAGATGTGTCGTCCGTCCGCGAGACTGCCTCAAAACCTATCAGAGGCAACATCTCGGTTTGCACAGTCTGCAGCAGCCAGTGATATCTTCGGAGAAAGGTTTGTTGAAACGTTTTCTTGCTCACGTCGTTGGGAGTGGGAAGCCGTTCAACATCGGGTCACTGACTTTGAACGTCGGAGATACTTCGAGATTATTTAGCTTGAGGTTTTCGACAGTTCTGAACCGTATTCCTTTGGCCGGTGCGACCGGGCTGTTGTGGCTGTCTGAGCCGCGGATGTTGGACTTCATGAGAGCAGACGTGCGTTACTCGTTAAGTGAGGGCCGTTGGAGCGACGAGGAGGTCTGCTGTTACCTGCTCTGTGGCAGCAACCGCGTTTGCTCTGTTGCGATGCTAGGTAATCCTAGCAGCGAACAAGGCCGGTTCCATTCGTATCAATGAAGACGTGTGCGGCTTTCAGGAGGGAAGGCAAATGCATTTTGCTCAGAGGACGAGCCGAAGAGGCCCGTGATGCACGACAGTGTGGCCGAGCCGCGGAGCCTCGCAGGACGCGAGGCGCAGCATCCATTAGAGGACAGCGCCAGTAGACGGTAGGCTAGCCGCCTCCGACCACGACGAGGCTGGCGTGGATCGGCGCTGACCGGTGCGCGCTTCGCGCGGTGCTCTGAATTGCCAGCCAGAAGAGGTCCCCATCACCGTGGGTCGATTAAGTTCATGAGAGCGCGAGAAACGCTGCGCGGTGCGTTCGCGACCATACGACAAGGTTGCCTTCAAGCCGTCGACGTCATCGCCAGAACGGTCCCTGGCATATCGCGCGGGTGCGAGTGTACAAGGCAGCCAACACTGATCGTGTGAAATCGGTTTGGAGATCTGTGGGAGGGTTTTGCTGCGGCCGACCAAAATTTGACAGTTGATCTATGAACTGCCGAATGCATCCTCCAGAATAGCTTTAAGACGCGCGGCTCCTTTTACCAGCTCGCGATCGAGCTCCGCTTTGATAGCCACAGCATAATCGTTGCTGATCTCTACGGGGTGGCTCGAATCGTTGTGGTCCGGGGTTCCTGCCGGCAGTAACTGATAGGCTCTTATACCCAAGGCGTGCGTGTCGTTGGCCCACGCGGCAACTCGTGCATCATCATAGGGCGGGGCGTCGACTGTCGGCAGCGGATCGGCATCGAGTGAATCAGCATAACTCCCCCACGAATATGCCTGGAGATCGACCAGAGAGTCATCCCACATGCTGTGGAAGGTCGACGCGCGTGTATATGACGTGCCGTCGGACCGCTTCGCGTGCAGGATGACATGAAGTCTGTTACCGCCTTGATCGCCATTGTGTTCGCTTGCGTGCAACGGCTGCTCCAGGTCGCCAGCCAGATGGACAACGAGCTTCAGCGCGCGCAACCTGTCTTCCTTAGAGCGCGAATTGTCTTTGAGGATCGCAATAGCCGCCGGAAGACCTTGGACGATGCAGGTTCCCTGATTGTTTTGATCCTTGCAGTCAAGGGCGACGTCATATGTCGGCCGTTCGATGTCGATGTCGACGAAATGCCAGCGATAGGTGTTCTTTCCTGCCGGCGTGAATTTATAGTCGTCCGCCCAGTTTGAGATGGCGGCCAGCGAAGTGTCACCGATCAGCTCCTTGAGCTTCGCCTGTGCAGCCGGGCTTAAGTGCCGCTGCGACAGTTCCGCAATGACAGAATGACCTAGCTGCCCCCAGGCAAGTGCGGAAAGATGTGCTGCCTACAAAGGCGGCAGTGCAGATCGCGAATATGAGTCCGAGCCGTGTCACTAATTGCTCCCCGATATTGATGAAATGCTTCAGGTCATTTGAGGACAGAGTCAGGTGCTTGGGTTACGGCACGTCGACCGGGGGCATGGACGCCGTCGGGCGTGGCACGAAGGCATTCTGGTGCTGGCCGCGTGCCGCCAACATGATCGTTAGAGCCGCCAGGAGGATCAGGAGAACGCGCATGCAACAAGGATTACCCGAAACGATATATCGCAATTATGAAACGACTCACATCCCGTGCCTTTGGAGGAGGAGCGGCTTTGTCGGGGCATCTATCGCATACAACGTATTGGCGAGCAAAAGGCTCACAAATCTTGATATTCGTTCGTTCTCGCCGGTAGCCGCCAAGCAGCGGGATGATTGCGCTCCAAAAATGCATTTTCCCTTGAGGGCCGCAGGAATAGTGCGGCGGTTTCGAGTAGTAATCTAGTGATTGGCTATTCACCGCGAAGGCAGCCGCCCATCCGCTGCTTCCGGGCGCCGTGAAGGACGATCCATGCACAATCATGACATTGTGTCCGGCAGCCTGTTGGCGCTGACCGCCGCGGGCCTCGCGCTCCTTTGCTCTAGCCTGCTCGCATTTGCTTTCATTTAGATCTCGCGATCGGCCGTTGGCGCGCTAGGATCTCTGCGCGACCTGACGCAGCCGGGCAGCGGGCTGGTATGGTTTTCCACGTTTGGAGGCCCGACGGTCGCGGATGATCTGCTCAGGCTTCCGCAAGGATCCGCTTCCGCAAAACGCTCCGTTTTCGCACGTAGTGCTGCCTTTCTGAATGGCCGACCTGATCTCCTGGCTCGGTTTCGTACAGTCGACCACTAAGTCCCCATCCATCGAAAGATATAGGTAGGCTTATGATAGCGCTCGCATCACGCGTTTTTGCGCGCATTGCGCAGCATTTCTGCGTCAGGTCAACTTCGGCACGGCAACTATCGATCGAACAATTAGGCACAGGAGCGCTGGAGGCTCACCTAGCAAATCCCCGACGCGCACCTTTCGGTGGCCTTAAGAGCAAGCAGGTATGAATGTGCTTCAAGGGTAAGCCCGTCTACCGGCCCTCACTATTTACCTCACCACCTGGAGCGCAATGCGTTTCTCGTAAAGGCGCCGACCCGATCAAGTGGGACAAGATTGCTGAAAACGATGCCGCGGGTGTTGCGGCGTGCGGCAGCTCTTGACCATCTTCTGCTATCGCGGCAACGAGAACAACAGAAGCAGATCGAAATGATGAGAGGGGCTGTGATGGATCAATCCCAAACATCGGAGTTGCCGCCTGTCTTGCAGACACCCTCAAAAGGCTTTCGGTGGATCTTTGCTCTGGTAGCCGTATCGCTCGCTTTTTGCGCAGGAGGAGCCTATTTGTGGACGCATATCGAAGCGTTTGCAGAGGCGCCGCCGGCGCATGACGTCGAGCCTCCCACACTTAGCCTGTCAGCTGAGGATAGGGCCGTTCTTTTAGGGATCCAATCGGGGCAGCAGAAGACAGCCGATGAACTGGTCGAGCTCAATCGCAACGTCGATGCACAACAAGCCGATCTAAAGCGGATCTCGGATCAGATCGCAGCCCTGACCCAAAGAATCGAGGAGCTGCAGAATCCGGCGCCTGTTGCTTCTCCTTCTCCCGCCTCCTCTCCGCCACCCGTGCGCACCACATCCAAGCCGGCCAAGAGAGACGTCCGCCCGCCCAAACCGCAAGGTCCGGTTTCTGTGGGAGGCGCGCCGCTGACTGCGGAGCCGAGCACGAAACAGCGCTGATTGACACAAAATGCCTGCTATATGACGCTGCGCCTTCCAACGACGTAAGGACGCGGAAACCAACGGTCCACCATTTGACCGGCAGGCCCAGCTCTCATTCCTCCGCGTGGTTTCGGAAATCCTCTGCGAGTCGCAAGAAGTTCATAAGCAGGACGTGCCCCTGTGAGGTAAGGATCGACTCGGGATGGAATTGGACGCCATAGGTGGGATGATCGCGGTGCGCGAGGGCCATGATCTCGCCTTCCTCCGAGCGCGCTGTCACTGCCAGGTTCTGCCCGCATGAACGATCAAGCTCGACGATAAGAGAATGGTAGCGGCCGACGTCAAGCGGGGTGGGCAGCGCCTTGAATAACCCTCGGCCGTCATGCGCAACGTATGAGCGCCGACCATGCATGGGCCGATGCGCACGCGCCACGCGCCCTCCGAAAACGCTCGCGATACACTGATGTCCAAGGCAGATGCCGAGAATTGGTACGCGTCCTGAAAATTCGCGGACCGCTGCTGTCGATATTCCGGCCTCCCTTGGGGTGCAGGGGCCGGGCGATATGACCACCGCGCGCGGCTTGAGACCAACGAGCTCGCTGATGCTGATAGCGTCGTTCCGGATTACTTCCGTTGCTTCACTCAGCTTGCGGAAATAGCGTGCAATGTTGAACACGAAGGAATCGTAATTATCGATGATGGCAATCAAAATGCACCAGCTGGTTCAGAACCGAATGCAGCAAAGAGTCGTTGTGCCTTGGCGAGCGTTTCCTCGTATTCGGCCTCGGGATCGGACAGCACCGTTATACCGCCGCCGGCATGAAACACAGCCAGGTCGTCCTCAATCGTGACGGTGCGGATCGCAATATTTGTGTCCATGTGCCCGTTGAACCCGATGAAGCCAATCGCCCCGCAATAGACCTCTCGCGCTATGCGCTCGATTTCTGTAATAATTTCCATCGACCGCGGCTTTGGCGCTCCCGTAATCGAGCCGCCCGGAAAGCAAGCACGGAGCAGGCTAACGGCGTCTTCCTTTCCGGCAAGTTCCCCCGTAACGATCGACACGAGATGGTGCACCGAGGCGTAGGACTCGAGATTGCACAGGGCCGGAACCTCGACCGAATGTGCAGTGCAAACGCGTGACAGATCGTTTCGCAAAAGGTCGACAATCATCGTGTTCTCGGCATGATCCTTTTCGGAAGCGAGGAGAGCAGCCGCACGGCGGTAGTCTTCCTTCGAATCAGGCGAACGCGCGATCGTGCCCTTGATGGGTCGTGTCTCGACATGTCGCCCCTCAAGCTTCAGGAATCGTTCCGGCGAACTCGATGCAATGGTCAGCTTTCCCCATCGCAGCAGGGCCGCAAAAGGCGCTGGATTCAATGATCGCAGCTGACAGTAGAAGGCGAGCGGATCAAACGAGGTCGACAGGCGGGCACTGAAACGCTGCGCAATATTCGTTTGGAACACGTCACCAGCCAGGATGAAGTCGATCACGCGTTGTACCGCCGCAACGTAGCCTTCGCGGCTGAAGTTCGAGCGCCATGCGCCCGCTTTGCCGTCACAACCGTTCTGGGGCGCCGTTGGATGAGCAAGCAATGCTGCAAACTCGTCGGCTCGACGACGCGCGCGTTCGCTCCGTCTCACGCGATCCTGCTCAGGCCATCCGGTCGAGACGATCCAGCATTTGTTATCCCGGTGGTCGAAGCTGATGACCACGTCATAGAAATGCAGGACGGATTGGGGCAAACCCATGCCGGCAATTGCCGGCGCAGACAATCGCTCCACTGTCCTGTTCATGTCGTAGGCAAGGTAGCCTGCCGCTCCACCCTGGAACGGCGGGAGATCGGGATGATGCTCTTGCGGGTATTTCGCGAGTAGTGTGCGAAGGACCATCCATGGATCGCCCTGAAGAGTTAGTCCGTTCCAACTGCCTTGGCCGTTCGCGACCTTGTAGGTGCTGAAGGGGTCGCACGTTAGATATGAGTAGCGCCCAAGCAGGTCGTGCCTTGCTGCGCTATCGAGAAACGTGAGATGCGACCGATGCGCGAGACCTCGCATCGCTGTGACAGGTTCAATCCACTGCAATTCGCAAACGTACATCGGCTTATCGATCACCGGCGGCTGACGTCGTGAAAGTGCCGTTCCATCTGTTGCCCCACCCGATAAGAACGACTCTCGTCTGCGATGGGTCGAACATTGAGGCCGATTGCTAAGGTTATCCGGCGGTGGACTTGTGCTGCGGCAGCACCTTGCTCATGCTGCCGGCGAGGCGAAAGGGGCACCTATCATACATTGTAGTCGGCCGCGAACCGCAGCTCGCGGAGCGGTCGGACCCGTTTAATCGACTCCTCGTAGAGATCGTGCGCTTTGTACGCTGCGAGCTCCGCCTCGCTGTCGAATTCACCATAGACCACGATGTCGATATCGTTGCCGAGCTGATCGGTCTTTCGGTTGCGGGCAACCTCAAGCCGGCGCGCATGTGGTATCGTGGTGAGAAGCAAAAGACCTTCAATAATCTGGTCGATATGCGTCTCGTCCTTGGCGCTGAAGAAGACAATGTGACGAATCATGGCTGTCCGTGGAGATGTCGCTAGCGGGTGGCACAACTATCTGGGAATAGAGCCCCTTGCAATGAGGCTAGTCGCTTGCTGCATGTTCGTCGCTTGCGATCGTCTGCGATCCCCAATGGATCGTGGCCAGAATTGGTCAGGACGCCGGAAGGGCAAGCCGCTCAATGGTTTGAATGTGCCGCGTGAGCAGGTTACAGGCTTGATCGATGTTGCGCGTTCGCAAGGCTTGCAGAATCAGGCGGTGATCTTGATTTGAGCGCGGTCGCCAGCCCACCGATCGCGCCATCGCGAACACCAATCGAGAATTGGCAAGCTGCAGTCCGTCAAGGCTCGCGAGCAGACGCGGCATTCCGCACGGCGCGACCAAGGCTTGGTGAAAGGCGCGGTTGGCCATCTCAAACTCCTCGATCGTCTTTGCATTGTCCCCTTCGATCAAAGCGAGCTCGATCCGAGCCAAATGAGCTGTTGTGAGCCTAGGCCCCGAATGGCGCAATGCCACCACTTCCAGCGCGGCGCGCATTTCGGCGATCTCCTTCACTGACCGGGTATCGAGCGGGGCAACCCGAACACCGCGACGCGGCACAGCGACAACAAGATGTTGAGCCTGCAGCTGCCGAAAGGCCTCGCGCACCGGGACGTGGCTGGAATTGAATTCTCGTGCAACGTGATCCTGGCGGAGTGGCGCGCCTGGCTCTAGGGCGCCGCTGATAATGCGCTCAGCGATCGAGTCCGCGATGCGCGCGACGGTCGTCATGTTGTCAGCAGCGATCATAGATTATCTACCGCAATAACCGGTGCATTTGCGAGGCAGCTCGATTAGCATCTCTTGGAGAGCGATGACTATAGATAATTCACGCGATTATCTACAATTGAGCGGGGTAGGTTATGGATGCTGCTGCGCAAATCCAACGGAAGGAAACAGGCGACGGGGCGCAGGTTCATAATCATTGGAACCTCGAGGAGGCTAAGGCGCTCTACGACCTTCCTTTTGCCGACCTGATGCTTCAGGCGCAGCGCGCTCACCGCAAGCACTTCGATCCAAACCACGTCGAAAGTGCAAGCCTGCTTAGCATCAAGACCGGCGGCTGTCCGGAAGACTGCGGTTACTGCTCGCAAAGCGCGCATTACGAAACCCACCTGAAAGCGACTCGTCTGATGCATTGCGCCGATGTGGTTGCGACCGCGCGGCGCGCGAAGGATGCGGGCGCCACGCGCTTCTGCATGGCCGCGGCCTGGCGCACTCCAAAAGATCGCGATCTCGATTCCGTCTGCGACATGGTCAATGCGGTCAAGGGACTCGGCATGGAAACGTGCGTCACGCTCGGTATGCTGACACCGAACCAGGCCACGCGCCTCGCCGAGGCCGGCCTTGACTTCTACAATCACAACGTCGACACATCCCCCGAGTTTTACAGCAAGATCATCACTACCCGCAGCCTGCAGGACCGCATCGATACGCTGGCGCATGTGCGCGATGCCGGCATCAAGATCTGCTGCGGCGGGATCATCGGCATGGGCGAGCAGGTCGAGGACCGCCTCGGTATGCTCGTGCTGCTCGCCAATCTCCCCCGCCATCCCGAAAGCGTGCCGATCAACCTATGGAACAAGATCGAGGGGGTGCCGGTGGAAGACACCGCGGAACCTCCCGACCCGATCGCGCTGGTCCGGCTGGTGGCGACCGCGCGGATCATGATGTCGCGGAGTGTGGTTCGGTTGTCCGCCGGGCGGCAATACATGACGGATGAATTGCAGGCGCTTTGCTTCTTGGCTGGCGCAAATTCGATCTTCATCGGCGACGTGCTCTTGACCACCAAAAACCCGAGAGTTGATCGCGATGCGGATCTGCTGGCCCGGCTCGGCATCACGTCCGGGCTCGCCGGCGGGAAGCAGTGCGCGCAATATGTTGCCCCTACATCCAGCCTAGGCGAGAAATGCAGATAACTTTGATGAAGGGCAAAATCCATCGCGCCTCAGTGACTGAAGCTGATCTGCACTATGAAGGCTCGATCTCGATAGATCGTACGCTCCTGGAGGCAGCAGGAATAGTGATCAACGAGCGCGTCGAAATCTACAATGTCGAAACTGGAACGCGCTTTGCCACCTACGTGATCGAGGCGCCGCCGAGGTCTGGCACGATAAGCCTGAACGGTGCGGCCGCCCGACTGGCGATGCCCGGAGACAAGATCATTATCGTTGCATATGCCTCATTCGACGCGGCCGAAGCAAAGATATTCAAGCCACGCATTGTGCGTGTGGACCGAGACAATCGCATCCTGGCAAGTTGAGCCTCAACGGCCATCCTTCCTTCTTCAGCGGCCAACGGATCTTTTACGTGACTTGATGCGATCTTGGGAGAGATGAATGCGGTCAATCCAAACAGCTAGACTTAGTCCCTACGTCGCAGCGCTGAAGGCCTTGAACGAAGATAAACGGCTGCGCTGCCTCAGGCCGCGCGTGGGGATCGATTTCGCATCCAACGACTATCTGGCGCTCGGGAGCGCCCCGTGCATCAAAGAGGCGATGGTCGCCGCGCTTGAGGCGGGCACTCCGGTTGGCGCCGGCGGGTCGCGGCTTCTGCGCGGCAATTTCGAGGAGCATGAACGGCTCGAAACGGAAGCGGCTCAGTTCTTTGGCGCGGAGGCGGCGCTTTTCTTTGGAGGCGGCTACATCGCAAATTTTGCCCTCCTGACAACGCTGCCGCAGCGCGGCGATCTGCTTGTTCTCGATTCCCTCGTGCACGCCAGTATTCACGAAGGGGCGCGAGCCGGCCGCGCAGAGTACCGAGTTCACGCGCACAATGATCCCCAGTCAGTCGAAGACGCAATTCGCGAGTGGCGAACCAAAGGTGGAGCGGGCCGCATCTGGATTGTGGCCGAAAGTCTCTACAGCATGGATGGCGACTTCGCTCCACTCGAAGAGCTGGTGGCAATCGCCGATCGCCATGACGCGTTTCTGATCGTCGATGAGGCTCATGCCACAGGTGCTTACGGGCATCAGGGACGAGGGCTCACGGCTCCTTATGACAGGCGCGACAATCTCATCGTCGTTCATACCTGCGGCAAAGCGCTCGGTGCGGCGGGTGCACTTGTTACGGCCTCCGGCATCCTGCGCGATTTCATGGTCAACCGCTGCCGTCCATTTATTTTTACTACTGCCCCATCACCATTGATGGCCGTTGCCGTTCGAGAGGCACTCCTCATCTTACAGAAGGAGCCGGAGCGGCAGCAACGGCTGGCCAAGCTCGTTGCGTTCGCGCATCGGCAGATCACCTCCCTTGGTTTGCACACGCCGTCGACCTCTCAGATCGTGCCGTATATCGTCGGTGACAATGCTCATGCAATGCGAATTGCCTCTGCTCTGCAGGCGCGCGGCTTCGACATCCGCGGAATTCGGCCGCCAACCGTCCCAGCAGGCACCGCCCGTTTGCGAATTTCGTTGACGCTCAATGTTGGGGAAGCGGACGTGTGCGCAATGCTCGATGCGCTTGTTGAGGTGACGAGGGGGTCGTTTTGATCAATAATCGGATCGTCGTGACCGGTACGGACACCGGGGTCGGCAAAACGGTATTTTCCGCAGGACTCGCTGGCCTGCTCGGCGCGAATTACTGGAAACCGGTCCAGGCTGGACTCGAACAAGAGACCGATTCCGAGTGCGTCTTGCGCCTCGGCGGCCTCTCGTCCGATCGCATTGTCCCGGAGCTCTATCGACTTCGGACGCCTGCCTCGCCCCATTACGCCGCGGAGATTGACGGCGTTCGCATAGACACAGAGACACTTGGACTGCCGGACAAGGGTGAGCGGCCACTCGTGATCGAGGGCGCCGGCGGGCTCATGGTGCCGCTGGCAGCGCGCACTCTTTACATCGACATCTTCGAACGCTGGCAGCTTCCCGTCGTGCTTTGCGCAAGGACGGGACTGGGCACAATCAATCACTCTCTGCTCTCCATAGAGGCTCTGCGGAAGCGTCAGATTCGAATCCTTGGAATTGCGTTCATTGGCGAAAGAAACGCAGAAACTGAAAGCGCGGTTTGCGAGATCGGGAGAGTGCGTTGGTTGGGACGGCTCCCGTGGCTTGATCCCCTCACGAACGATGGGCTGCAGGCCGCTTTCAAAGTCTCCTTTGTTGGCAGTGATTTCCTGAACCTATGAAGATGGCCAAGAGGTCGCCAATCTGGCACCCGTTCACGCAGCATGCTCTACAGCAGGACATGACGAAGGTGCTGCGGGGAGAGGGGGCTTATCTCTACACCGAAGATGGCCGACGCCTTATCGATGCAATCTCCTCCTGGTGGGTCGTGACCCACGGCCATTGCCATCCACGCATCGTGAACGCGATCCGAGAACAGGCAGGCAAGCTCAACCAGATCATCTTCGCCGGATACACTCACGAACCGGCTGAGCAAGTTGCGACGGAACTATTGAAGGTGACGTCCCCGGCGCTCGAACATGTGTTCTTCTCCGATAGCGGGTCAACCAGCGTCGAAGTCGCGCTGAAAATGGCGCTCGGCTACTGGTACAATACCGGAAGACAGCGAACCCAAATCGTGGTGATGCAGCACTCGTACCATGGCGACACGATCGGGGCGATGTCGGTAGGTAGCCGAGGCGTCTTCAATGCGGCCTACGGGGCGCTGATGTTCGAGGTGACCTCGATTCCGTTCCCGGCAAGAGATCGTGAGCAAATAGCGCTCGATGCGCTTGAAAACGCCTGTCGAAACCAACATCCCGCAGCCTTTATTGTGGAGCCCCTGATATTGGGTGCCGGTGGAATGCTGATGTATTCTCCCTCCGTGCTAAGGGAGATGAAGCGGATCTGCGAAGCCTTCGACGTCCTGTTCATTGCCGACGAGGTCATGACGGGCTGGGGCCGGACGGGTAGCTTATTTGCGTGTGAGCAGGCCGATGTCACGCCCGATATTGCCTGCTATTCGAAAGGCCTCACGGCTGGGGCGCTGCCGCTCGCCGTCACACTGTGTCGTGCCGATATTTTCGATGCGCATTATTCGGAAGATCGCAGGCGTACGTTTTTTCATTCGAGCTCATATACGGCCAATCCAGTGGCCTGCGCCGCCGCCAAGGCCAATCTCGACCTATGGCAGGATCAGGACTATCGCCGGCGGGTCGCATCCTTGGCCAAGATGCAAGAACGGGCACTCGCGCCATTTTGCGACGATTCACGGTTCGCAAACGTCCGGCGCACAGGAACAGTCACAGCGCTTGAACTCAACACGAGCGATGCCGGCTATCTGGCGGACATCGGGCCGAAGCTTTTGGCTTTCTTCCAATCGCGGAATCTGCTGTTACGCCCGCTTGGTAATACGATCTACGTGATGCCGCCTTACTGCGTGACGGCGGCCGATCTTGATGAAATCTATGCTGCCATCCGCGACGCTGCTGACTTGCTGATGTGAGGTGCATCAGTGCTGCAATCGTCTGCTGTGACAGGGTCTTGCAAGGCGGAAGCGTCCGTATTGCTGCCGTTTGATAATGCAAGGGGGATGCAGCGCCCACGGCTCGCAGGCTGATCGTGCTTTAAGCAGTTGCTTTACTCGCTCCTGATCCAACTGCCGCAGCAATCCTGCGGACTAGCCATGAGACGCGCAGCATTTGGCCGAAATGCCGGGGCGAATTGCCGTAATCACGGCGGAGAAATCCATTATCTTGAGCTTCTCGGCGAGGCATTCTGCGAAAATTACTGCTTCGTGAGGCAGCCGCAATCGCTGCAATCACAGTCAGGCTCTGCAAGGCCATTGAGACGGACCGTCGGCCGGCCGCTCCTTTGGTGCGATCGTGGTGCCGCGGTGAGAGGGTAGCGGGGCTTCCCAAGTGAATGTCTGACAGGAGGCGAGAATGCACATTGGCTTCCGTAATTCACTCGACCATTCAGCCACATGCTGCGCGATATGCGGCGGAAAGTTTGGGCTGATTCGCTATTACTGCTGGCGAACGGCCCTTTGCTCCAAGAAATGCGTCAACCGCTTCCAGGCGCGGCGGGAGGCCGATCAGAAATGGCTTCGATGGTTGCGAGCGGCTTAGGGCTAGACCGAGCTGTGGGTACCGCCCTGGTCAGACTTGTTGCGAATTCGATTCGCCAGCGCGTGGACAATCAAGTGACAGAAACATCGGCAAAAATAATCGACTTCAGGACCTACAGGGCCGGCAGGCTGGCGCGGTCTGAGCGCGTTCCCGACGACATCTACTCGACCGCCGTTCTCACTGCGCTTACAACGGCCTGTCACCTCTGGACGTTCCTGGCCTGGGATCCGTTTGCATTGCTCGGTGCGCCAGCGCCGAAGCAGGAGCCTCAGGAGTACCCCTAGGGCAGCAGACGCGGAGATGTGCCCCTAAAGACGAAGCCTCTCGCTGCGTGCATCTGCAGCGCGCTTCGGTCGAGCCCTCACCGTTTGGAGACACTGCGATCAGCCCAGAAACGCGTGCGGATGGTGGCCCGTCGCGAGCGCCGCTCCTCGATCGAGGGCTGAAACTGTACGGGAAGAACGAGCCATCGGGTGGCGAAAGGGCGATGAGGAAGGTCTTGCCCGATGGTTGCGCGACCATTGGACTGTTTTTGCGTTGTTCTCCAGTTCTGGAGAACTAAGTTCTCCATCCTCCATGCCATTGACAGGTTTCTCCTGCGTTCTCTAGGAAGCCCCGAAAGTGTGTGGGAGCGGATCCAATATGAGCCACAGTTCAGAGCAGCCTCTAGAACGTGTCACGATTCCGGCACTGCAGCAGTGGAAGGGTGAAGGACGTCGTGTCGTGATGACCACCGCCTACGATGCAGTTACGGCGCGCATCGCGGATCCCATTGTTGATATCATCCTGGTCGGCGATAGCGTTGGAAACGTCTGCCTGGGCTTCGACAACACTCTGCCCGTCAGCGTGGCCATGATGAATCATCACCTGGAGGCTGTTGCGCGCACGAGGCCTCATGCCCTGCTTGTGGCCGACATGCCCTTTCTGAGCTTTCATGTCGGTTTTGAGGATACCATCCGCAATGCAGGAGGTTTTCTGCAGCGTGGCGCCGATGCTGTGAAACTCGAGGGTGGCGCCAAACGCGTCGAGATGGTGCGCGCCCTAGTCGATTGCGAAATTCCTGTCATGGGACATCTCGGTCTGACCCCGCAGAGCGTCAACGTCATGGGTGGATTCAAGGTGCAGGGAAGGACAACGGATACCGCCTTGCGTCTGCTCGATGACGCCCACCGTCTGCAGGAAGCCGGCTGTTTCGCTCTGGTCCTGGAGGGGATTCCTGCCGAGCTCGCCGCGCGAGCGACCGAATTTCTCACGATACCCACCATCGGGATCGGAGCAGGACCCGATTGCTCGGGCCAAGTACTCGTGTTCCATGATGTCTTGGGGCTAACCGAAGGCCATCGCCCCAAATTCGTTCGTGCCTATACAAATGGATTCCAGCTGTTGCAGGAGGCGCTGTCGCGCTGGGCTGCCGATATCCGCAAAGGTGCATTCCCGGGCGCAGAGGAGTGCTATCGGCTTCCTGATCAGCTTCGGCATGCCATCGCCAAGTGGGTGCCCTCCAATTCAGCGTGAAGAAGGTAAGAAATGCAAGTAATTACGAAGGTCGCTGAGCTGCGTCGGGCTGTTGCAGACGTCCGCAAGGCCGAAAAGCGCATCGGGTTCGTTCCGACGATGGGATACCTGCACGACGGCCACCTGTCCCTGATCTCGGCCAGCGGTCGACACTGCGACGTCACTGTCGTTAGCATCTTCGTCAACCCCACTCAGTTCGGACCAAATGAGGATCTCAGCAGGTACCCTCGCGACTTCGCGCGCGATGAAGCCTTGTGCCGTAGTGCCGGGGTCTCCATCATCTTCGCACCAAGTGCAGAGGAGATGTATCCGGCTCAATTTGAGACCTTTGTCGAGCCGGGCGAACTCGCAAAACCGCTCTGCGGAGATTTCAGGCCCGGACATTTTCGTGGTGTAGCGACTGTTGTCTGCAAGCTATTCAACATGGTGCAGCCGGACGCCGCGTACTTTGGCCAGAAGGATTTTCAGCAATGCGCTGTGATACGCCGCATGACGGTTGATCTGAATCTTCCGATCGAGATTGTCACCTTGCCAACCGTGCGGGAGCCAGATGGACTGGCAATGAGCAGTCGCAATCGTTATCTCAGCCCGGAAGAACGTGGTCGGAGCCTTGCGATCAGCCGTGGCTTGTTCGCTGCATCCCAAGAGTTTGCCTCAGGGGAGCGGGAGACGTCAACGCTGATTGCGCTTGCAAGAAAGCATCTGCAAAGGGTCGATCGTCTCCAGTACCTTGAGCTTGTCGACGCTGGGACCCTCAGGATTGCCGAGAGCCCTCTGCGTTATCCGGCGGTGCTCTGTGTGGCAGCGTATGTGGGCTCGACGCGGTTGATCGACAATGTAGTCCTGACCTAGCAGGCTGTTGAAAAAGGCGCTCGCCGCCGACCGGCGACCGTGATTCATTGGCTCCGATGAGATTCGGAGATGGTGCGTGCGCGGCGGCGACAATCGAACGGGCGAACTGTTCAGCTACGTCGACCTGGAGGCGCGGGTGCGGCGTAATCATCCGCTGCGAGCGATCCGGACGATTGTGAACGAAGGGCTGTCGGCGCTGGAGCGAGAGTTTGCCGCGCTCTATTCGCCAATTGGGCGGCCGTCGATCCCGCCGGAGAAGCTGCTGCGGGCGATGCTGTTGCAGGCGTTTTATTCGATCCGCTCGGAGCGGCTTCTGATGGAGCGACTGGAATACGACCTGCTGTTCCGCTGGTTCGTCGGAATACTGGAGGGTTCAAATAGGTCCCGCGTCGCAGATCTCGCCGCAAGTCCAGCGCGGGACCTATTTGAAGCTGGATTGAACGAAGCCGCGTCTTGTGAGCGCGGACCTATGGGGGCTCGATCTAGGCGCCGGTAGGCGCGATTGACCCGATGTCGGGCCCGCGAGCGATTGTGGCCGCAGATTGTCGCTGATGTTGGCAGCAAAGGATGCCGCCGTCGATAGCGTCGAACGGCGCGTCAAGCCCAGGCGGCTGACTATCGCCCGTTCGCCGGGCGTTGTGAGCGTGCTTGATCGTTCCGACGGAGAACGTCGGCAGGGCAGCATGTGCAGTGGGAGCGAACAAATCGAGGTCGTCGGTCATGATGTGTCGCAGCGAGGTGCTGCGCGTCGCTGCGCTGGCGCACGCGGCACAGGCCCAATCTCGACCATGCGGCCTCCGCAGATGGGGCATAAGTCGAGGCGGTGACCAAGGAGGATGGCGCAGCGCTCACGATAGTTGACAGCTTCGGCAGGCGGAGGTGGCTGCGGCGCCTCAAGCGCCGCTCGGATGCGCGCGAGTTTGGCGGCGCGGCAGGCGTTCGCCAGGAAACCAAAATGACGGATGCGGCGAAACCCCTTCGGCAATATGTGGAGCAGAAAGCGACGAAGGAACTCCTCAGTGTCGAGCGTCATCACTTTGGATTTGTTGCCAGCGCGATAATCCTTCCACCGGAAGCGGACGTGGCCCTCGTCAAAGGTAAGGAGCCGGCCGTTGGCGATCGCAACGCGATGGGTGTAGCGCCCGAGATAGGCCAGAACCTGTTCTGGTCCGCCGAAGGGACGCTTGGCGTAGACGACCCACTCGACTTTGCGGAGGGCGTTTAGATGGCGGGCGAATGCCGCTGGCTCGACGAGGTGCGCGAGATGGCCGAAGAACTGGAGCTTGGTGCCATTGAACGCCGCCTGCAGGCGCTCCAGGAACAGCCGACGATACAATCGTGACAGGACGCGAACGGGAAGGAAGAAGCCGGGGCGACAATGAACCCAGCTTCCATCAGGGGCGATCCCGCCGCCTGGCACGAGGCAATGGGCATGCGGATGATGCGTTAGGGTCTGGCCCCAGGTATGGAGAATGGCGATCATCCCGGTCTCGGCACCGAGATGCTTCGGGTCGGCGCTGATGAGACGGATCGTCTCGGCTGCTGCCTTGAGCAGGATGTCGTAGACCACCGTCTTGTTCTGCAGCGCGATGGCGGCCACCGGCGCCGGCACGGTGAAGACGACATGGAAATAGGGGACCGGCAGCAGGTCGGCCTGGCGCTCGGCGAGCCATTGGGCGCGCGCGAGCGCTTGGCACTTTGGACAGTGCCGATCGCGACAGCTGTTATAGGCGACGCGGACCAGGCCGCAGTCGTCGCACCGCTCGACGTGGCCGCCGAGCGTCGCTGTGCGACACGCCTCGATGGCCGCCATCACACGGCGCTGATCGGAGGACAGCCGAGGCCCCTGCGCGGCACGGAACGCGCCGCCGTGGCGGCGGAGGATGTCCGCCACCTCGAGCACGGGGCGCATATGCGCAGCTCAGTTGGGTGGGATCACCCTAACGGAGAGTCCATCGAATGGGCTGGTCGTGCGGGCGAGCAGATTGGTCGCAACCTGAGCGTAGCGCGCGGTCGATCCCAGGTCGGCATGTCCGAGCAGAACTTGAATGATGCGAATGTCGATCCCGCTTTCCAGGAGATGGGTCGCAAACGAGTGCCGGAGCGTATGGACAGTAATCGGCTTGGCAAGCCGAGCGCGGCGGCGGGCGGCGCGGCAGGCCGCCTGGACGCAGCGGACGCTGACATGTTCACTTGGGTCTTGGCCTGGAAATAGCCACAGTCCCGGCCGGGCTCGCATCCAGTACGTACGTAGAATCTCCAGCAGTCGCGGAGAAAGCATCGCGTAACGATCCCTGCCGCCCTTGCCGTTCTCGATGTGGATCAACATTCGCTTGCTGTCGATCGAGCTCACCTTCAGGCGGACGACTTCACTAACCCGTAAGCCAGCCGCATAAGCCGTCGCCAGCACGACGCGATTGCGCACCCCTGTAACCGCGTCCAGGAAGCGCTCGATCTCTTCGGCACTAAGCACGAGCGGGAGCTTGTCGGGCTTCTGGCCACCGATGATCCGCTCGAATGCCTCCGTCTGCCCGAGTGTGACGCCGTAGAAGAACCGCAGCGCGCAGGCCACCTGATTGATGTGGGACCACGAACGCTTTTGACCGATGAGATGCAGTTGGTAGGCGCGGACCTGCTCGAAACTCAACCGGTCCGGGGCGTAGCCAAAATGGCGGCTAAACTTTGCGATCGCATAGATATAGGATTGTTGAGTCGACGGCGACAGATTGCGGACCGTCATGTCCTCGATCATGCGCTGCCGAAGAGGGCTCATCGTAGCCATCTGGGTCTCCTGTCTTGAGAGGGGTGGTGCGAAGACCAACATCCTCTCAGACAGGACACCTCAGTTCAGCAGGCTTGCCCCCACTCCCGCGTAGCGGGTTCGTTCAATCGGCGTTGACGACGCAGCCTGGGACCATTCGGTGTTCTCGAAGAACCGCGACCGGCTGCTGGAAGGCGACATCGCGGCCAAGTTCCTGGCGGCGGTGCTGGCGCAGCCCAAGGTGAAGAGGCTTCTGTCGAGCGATCACTTCTCGGTCGACGGTACGCTGATCGAGGCCTGGGCCTCGATGAAGAGCGTCAAGCCGAAGGACGGCTCCGGCGAGCCGCCAGCGCCAGGCGGCGGGCGCAATGCCGAAGCGGACTTTCATGGCCAGAAACGCTCGAATGACACCCATGCTTCGACCACCGATCCGGACGCCAGGCTCTACCGCAAGGGCAAAGGCAAGGAGACGAAGCTGTGCTTCATCGGGCACGGGCTGATGGAGAACCGCCACGGCCTGCTGGTCGACGCCTGCCTGACGCAGGCCGGCGGGCATGCCGAACGGGTGGCCGCGCTGCACATGATCGAGCCTCGTGCCGACCGACCGACAGCGATCACGCTTGGCGCCGACAAAGCCTACGATGCAGAAGACTTCGTCAACGAACTGCGCTCGATGAACGTGACGCCGCATGTTGCACAGAACACCAGCGGCCGTAGTTCTGCGATTGACGGACGAACGACCCGGCACGGCGGCTATGCCATCAGTCAGCGCATCCGCAAGCGCATCGAGGAGGCATTCGGCTGGATCAAGACGGTTGCCGGGCAAGAGAAGACCAGCTTCCGTGGCCGTGATCGCGTCGCATGGGCCTTTACCTTCGCTGCCGCCGCCTACAATCTGGTGCGGCTGCCGAAGCTGATTGCGGAGACTGGCTGATGGCCAAGGTGCCCGGCTTCGCCAAGGCCTTTGTCGGCCGCTGGCGCATCGTCGAGATGGACGTCTGGGACAGCGAGTTCCTCGATCTTGCCGAAGAGGCGCATCTCACCTTCCAGGGCAAGTCCGATGGCGAAATCGCCTTTGGGGCTCTCAAGGGCTTCCTGGACGTGCGCTACGGCGCCCGCGACGGATCGGCCTGCGCCGAGTTCTCATGGGAAGGGCACGACGAGAATGATCCGTCCTGCGGTCGCGGATGGGCTATGATCGGCACTGCGGGCAGGCTCGTCGGCCACTTCTACATCCACAATGGCGACGATTCAGCCTTCGTTTGCGAACGCGGCTGAGTTCTTCAACAGCCTGCTAGAGCGGTTCACGGATTTATTGAATCGGAAGGAATTCCGGATCTGGGACGAATATGATTCAAGATGCTGGCTGGGCTGGAGGCCAGCATCTGATGGTCCGACCGATTTCCAATGATCTGCGTAAGCGTGCGGTTGCGGCAGTTGCAAAGGGCGAGAGCTGCCGCTCGATAGCAACGCGGTTTGGGGTTGCGGTGTCGTCGGTTGTGAAGTGGTCGCAGCGTTATCGGACGACCGGCTCGGTAGCGCCCGGGAAGATGGGCGGCCATCGCAAGCCCGTGCTTGAGCCACATCGCGCCTTCATCAAAGAGCGGATCAGTCAGACGCCGCATTTGACGCTTCATGCCCTCAAGGACGAGCTTGCCGCGCGCGGGGTCAAGGTCTCCCACAATGCGGTTTGGCCGTTTCTACGGCGCGAAGGACTGCGATTCAAAAAAAATGCTGCTCGCCCTCGAGCGAGCTCGCTCCGACATCGCGCGTAGACACCAGCGCTGGCGCTCATGGCAGGCCAACCTCGACCCCAGGCGCCTGGTCTTTATCGACGAGACCTGGATTAAGACCAATATGGCCCCGCTACGCGGATGGGGGCCAAAAGGCGAGCGGGTGCGGAGCTTCACGCCACATGGTCATTGGCGGACTCTGACGTTCCTTGGCGCCTTGCGCTGCGACGCCTCACCGCACCTTGCTTGTTCGACGGCCCAATCAACGGCGAATGCTTCCGCGCCTATGTCCAGCAGGTTCTCGTTCCTCAGCTTCACCCGGGCGACATCGTCATCATGGACAATCTCGGCAGCCACAAGTCGGTTATCCTGCGCAGCTTGAGTAAAGCCGTCGACGCCAGGCTCTGGTATCTGCCGCGATACTCCCCCGACCTCAATCCGATCGAACAGACCTTCGCCAAAATCAAGCACTGGATGCGCTCCGCCCAGAAGCGCACGATCGACGACATTTGCCGCCATATCGGCGGCCTCATCACAACGATCCAGCGCAACGAATGCAGCAACTATTTCGAGAACGCCGGATACGCTTCTATGAAACGTGAAACGCTCTAGCGCGTAGCCAGATCCGCAAGCGACTGCGCTCAGAAGTAGTCGAACCCGATCAGTTGGCCCTGAAATCCTCAGCATCCTGAAAGAGCTCTCGAACGCGATCCGAAACTGCTCCTTTGCCTCCTGAACAACTGGCCCACGCTCGAGCTCATGATCTTGGCTCTGCCGCTGACAAGTGAGCAAGACCGGACCGCTCCACGCTCCCGAGCGCAGCCAAGTGCGAGTTCCGTATTATGACTTCGGCGGCTCGCTCAGACGATCTGGGACATTCTGAGCGCTATGCGCGCTTTCTGCGACGTGGCGCAACGCAATTTCAGAAAGTCGTACAACCAGCTGTTTGAGGCGCGCATTCTCCTGCTTGCAGCGCTCAAGCTCGTGCTGTTCGGCCGTCATCACAGATGTTGTGCGACGTTGGCTGCTGCCGAGATGATTCATGTAGCTCCCTTTCCGATTCGACAAACACAGCAGAAAATCTGAACAGCCCAGTCTCTTCTCCCCGCTGAACGAAGCGCCTTGGCCTCAGATCGGAGCGTTTTTCACATGCAGCCCGCGGCAGGCTGGTTTGCTAGCTCACTCCCTGCAAAGGGGCTCGCGCCCAATTCGCAGATGCGACGGCACCTTCCGCGACGCCATCTCGCTCATGGCTCATGCTAGTTGCAGTAATGGCTCACAATGTAGCCGCGGAATATGCCGCCCCCGGTTGCATGTGTTTGCTCTGGGCGGAGAGTGTAACAAAATCGCAATATCGATTTATGCGACGAGCCGCGCTCCCGCGCTCAAATCCTGCATTGCGGCAGCGCCCCCGATGAATTTTCACAGGACGTTCGCATGTCCGTGCTGGGGTCACTTCTACACCAGGCTTATGTCCAAAACGCAGGGCGTTACTGAGATTATCCGCCTGCAAGCGAGCATTCCCAAAGCAGGCTCGCTCAAAATTGTTTGCTGCCAGTACCTGCGGTTATGGATCATAGCCACGCCCATGACCATGAGTTTACTGTGATGCTGCATAAATCGCCCAGAGCGTTTAGGGGGTGAGTCACGGGTTGCTGAGGGTGGCCGCCGGATCTCGGCGCGAGTTCCTCGCCAGACATGGGGGCGGCGCTGTTTTTTGGCGCAAAGATATGCTTCACCGAAACAAATGCGCGCGATGTCCCTCTACAGTGCAAGATGCGAAGCGCTCGGGCTTGGTTGGACGCAGCACGCTCGATAGGCGGCAAATCCTCTGGCTGCAAATGAACCTGATCAGGTCGGCAACGAACTAGCACCGTCCGAACATTGGTCTGCCGCAGCCGACCAGCCAGTTCAGCGTGCTATAGATGGCCGAGCATGCCTTAGATAATCGCAGAGCATGGTGGGCAGCGCGTCCTTGGGCTCTGAGCCCCGCCAAAGTTGTCTGTTAAGCCGAGAGGGGCGACGAGAAAACAAAAGCAGGTCGATCGAGCTGTGCAATTGATCAGCCATCTCAGAGATGCGGGACATTGCAGCGCCGTTAAAATTGGCTGACCTGCAGTCGCGAAGTCTCATACGATCTGATGTACTTGCGTTGCGGTCCAGCAAATGCCCATTATTTTCCTCGATGAGATGATGGAGATCTCTCAATGCTGGACGGTGCCACGACCGCGCTCCTGCGCACGATCCTGGATGAGATTTGCGAGAACGTGCCACCGTATGACACCGGCGTCCGCGCCTACGTCGCCTCCAGAATCCTGGAGGCCGCCACCAGGGGTGAGACGCGCCCCGATCTGCTTAAACAGATCGGTCAGGAAGCTCTTTCGAAAGCACCAACGATGTGGCGAGAGATCTAGGACATGGCTTGTCATCGAGGTGAAAGTCAGCCACAGTGCTGAAGATCGTGGCCTCTTATCCAGGTTCGCGCGCCTTCGCGTCGCCTGCGGCGCAGCGATCTGACCAGCTCGCACAGGTGTATCGTGGGTCGCAAATAGATGTCGGCTAACGTCTCACATATCAACATCAGACCTTGTCTTCCCGCGAAGCGGTGAGCATCCGCTTTATCCGTTCGGCTTGTTCAACGGTTAGATTGGCTGCCAAGCTGGTCCCAATCAGCGCTGGGCCCTTACGTTCTCGATCATAAACCATCCAACCCTTCCCGCCCTTCCGAACAAAGAATCTGTTTTGCGAACAAGCGCCGTCAGTCAATCTTAGTTCCCTCGGTTCGTTACCCCGATACGTCAGGATAGGCCCATGCAAGCCGCCGCCCCGCATTTGCATATGTGAATCGGTTGGCTCGCTGCGAGCGGCCGAGCGTTGAAAAAAGAGGGCAGTTCGCACAAAAGGCAGTGCGTCCAAGCCTTGGCGCACGCATCCTTGCCCGCCAGGATGCCGGTGAGGCGTCGTGCCCTAACACTCATCCGCAAACGCGGGCGAAATCAGTGTTCGGCGCCCAAGCGCCGTCAACTCATGCGAGCCGGTGCGCCCTTTGCTGTTTACTCCCGTGCGAGCGCCGCAAGTGCCGTTTCGATCACTGTGATTTCTTGACTGACCTGAGCGATCGCTTCCTTCGCATCAATTCCGGTAACCCGGTTCAACTTCTGCAGTAACTCCCGCCGATGCGTCAGAAGGTTCTCCAGCGCGCTGCGGTTGTTTAGTTTCACATAGCCGTCCACAATCAATCCAATCGAAAGAGACATCGAAACTCTCAAACAAAGCGGTTCTCAACGCAGATGCCTATAGCACATCAGCAAATGATGTTCAGCCCCGCCGGGGGAGAGTACTGAGGCGCGAGCTTGTTAGCGACAAGCGTCGGGCACCCGGGACGTGACCGACTATTCCTTGCACGTTACAAGCGTCCAGCTCGGTTAGAGTGACTAGACGAGCAGAAACACGGCGTGTAGCGAGCCAAAAACGCTTCGGATCGTCGCGTTGGAAATGGTATGATGAGGAGAGAACGATTTCACGAACTGCTAGGGTCCTCATCCGCCTGCCGAGCGGCTTTCGCGATGCGCTGATAGCAGCGCGTTGACCGATGACATGCTCGCCTGAATATCTCTTGGTAAGGATTGCGACGACGTAAGGAGCGTCCAGGATGCTCGATGAATTTTTGGCCCGCATTCGTGCTCACCGCAACAACATCCACCGTTATCGTCGCCTGCTGAAGTCGAACCTGTCGGATGTCGAACGCCAGTTCATCGAAAACCGCCTCATCGAGGAGCAGACCGCGCTCGAGTCTCTTTCGGCCGAGACCTTCCCGCTCGCGTTTAGCCTTCGGAAGGGGGCGGACATGCCGGCAAGCTAGGCGCGGAGCCGCGAACGACGTGCGCGTTCGAGACTACGCGATTTCTCGGCGGCGGCATCATCATGAGCTCGCGACCTGGCAAATAATCGATGATATCCGCCCGCTGTTGGCCTAGCCCTGAGGACCGATCTGCTGACCTGCACGTGAGTTCATTCGGCTCGCGTATCAGGTGCTCAATCTATATCGGCATTAGCCCATAGCGGATTAAAAAGCCGCACTGTTCGATCGGTCCTCGCTCGCGGACCTGTTTGTATTCGGCCATATCTCGGCAGTTTGTTAGATTGGCTACACGCCCAGCTAAATCGTTCTCAGTCGCTAGCCAGCTGAGACAGCCACAACCTCATCGTTTCATCGGTCTGCGACCACGGCATGAGATTTGCTCTACTGGCTGAGACGCCGCGGGCGCTGGGCCGACTTTGCCGCTTCCTCGGACGATGGCAGGATTTGCCTCAGCAACAACGCCGCAGAAAGAGCGTTGCGCGGCATCGCCTTGGGAACAGCAATTGGACCTTCGCCGGCAGCCTGCGCGGCGCCCACCGCGCCGCTATCATGCTGACGATGATCACCACCTGTCGTCTTAACGATGTCGATCCCAAAGCCTGTCTCTCCGACGTCCTCGCCGGATCGCCGATCTTGCCGCTTCGGGTCTGCACGAACTGCTGCTCTGGGAATGGAAGCTCCCGCACCAAGCCAACGAACCTACCGATCAGCAAGCCGCCTAACTGTCACGCGGTGCTATCATAGCGCTACCCGGCTCTCGCGCGCATGCGTCAATCAGGCGGGCTTCGTCGTATGCGTACTATGGGGATCAAGAGCGTCATCCTGCATCGGCGCTCGAAGTCGAACGATAAGTTCGCCTGCTCGCTTACCGTCCTTAGCGATAGTATTAAGTGCTCGCCGGGCTTCTTCCAGATCTGGCGGTTGAGTGCCCAACCATTTTAAGGCGGCCTCTGCATTGAGAATCGTGGCTGTGAGCGCGTCGACGACAGCACTATAGGTGCACACAAAATCTGCTGAGGTCTGCAATGGCGCTTCGCCCTTCGCCTTGCGCGGATTTCCTTTTGGTTCGCTGAACCGGCTGCGATGCACCTTGCGCCGCCTTAGGTGCAGAAGGGCGTTTGCAGCCTTGCGGATCAGATCGAGTACCAAGTCGGGCTGGGCCCGCTTGGGGACGCGGCAGCCGTCGATCTTAAAGACAGTCGAGCGTTCTGTGACAAAACATTGATGGGCCGGTTGCACGATGCTGTCCTTGCTCAAGATGTACCAACTCGGCTTCCACTTCCAGGACATAGCGCGCTCCTCTAGCGGGTTATGAGAACGCCTCGGCGCTGTCGGCCGGGGGAGCCGTTTCAACGTCGATGCGACGAACCAGCTCGTTCCGGCCAGCTCATTGTGAGTTTGTGAATATATGCTCATGTGCCAAGGCATCTGCGCTTAATGAGTACACGCCTAGCACTACTGCTAGGGCGCGTACTCATTAAATCACGACAATACCAGGCGTCAGGTCAGTTGTCCGCGCAGTTCCGGTTCAGGTGATCAAGCGAGTTTGCGGCCCAACCATCCCTTCATTTTGAGACCGTCCCGCATGTTGAGAGCAAGAAGTGTAATGTTTGTTGCGCCCGCGACGAGCTCGATCGCCTGCACAGCATAGAACGTGGCATCGAATTCTGCCGCCTGAGCCTTGGACGCAAGGAAGAGCGCAGACGGAATAAGAATCAGGATGCCGTTCCCTGCAATGAACGGCATGCGCTTGAATTTGGCCCCGATCAGTCCGGCCCGGCGCCCCTTTGCCAAGATGACACCTGTACCACCGGTCGCAGCGAGCGCGGGAATCAGCAACAAGAAACCCCACGGTATGGTGCTCTTAACCGCTGCAACTGTGGCATGGGGCGCGAACAGCTCACTGAGTACCGTCGATAGCCAAAATGTGCCGATCGTTGCGATAGCCAAGGCGCCAACGACAGGATGGATCAACTTGATCATGGGTATCTTCCCCTCCTAAAAGCAGCAGGGCTAGGCAACGCAGATGCCGGGCACGGCAACTTTCTGGAACAGATGAGGGGAAGCTATCGCCGAGGCCGGATAGCTGGCGATTTTTGCTAGAAAGTCAGGATGGGTGAAGGCCGCGCGGAAGTGTGCGGTGGATTCCCAGACGGCGTAGTTCAGATAGGTCGAGCTGTCGCCGAGAGCTCTGTGCAGCTGAGTGGAAATGAAGCCCGGCTGTCGCTTCATGAACGCTGCGTCGTCCTGCCAGGTCTTGAGAAAAGCCGCCTCATCGGCTTTGTCGAGAGTGAATGGGTTCACCAGGATGACCGAATTTGCCTCGATAGCGATCTGGCGGTCGATCGGGAAGGAAGGGTCTAGTGGGCGTAGCAACGACATGAGTGCCTCCATCGCTGTTTAACATGTGGTGCCTAATTGGTATTATGGTTACAAGCATATTGACACCATGATGTCAATATAAAACAATGGTGACGAATGAAAAGAGCCGAGCGAACCCCCGAGGGTGACGCCCTGAGCGACCTTGTTCTCGATCTATTCAGGCTCGACGGCCTGCTTCTGACGGCCGGCGACCGTCTGGTCGCCCCGCTTGGCCTAACAAGCGCACGCTGGCAGGTGCTTGGCGCCATTGTGTCCGCCGAACGTCCCCAACCGGTCGCTTGGCTCGCACGCGACCTCGGCGGCAATCGTCAAAACGTGCAGCGGATTATCAATGATCTGCACAGGGAGGGCCTCGTATCTTTTGAGGTCAACCCGCATCACCGACGGGCGCAGCTCGTCGTGCTCACTGAGAATGGACAGCGCGCCTTCGAAGCCGCAATGGAATTGCAGGTTCCCTGGATCAACGATCTTTCAGAAGGGCTGTCTGTCAAGGATATACGGATTGTCCATCGCGTGATCACGGCCTTGCGAGATAAGCTTGAGGGCAGCCGTGAGGACAAGTCGGCCTGACATGGCAAAAGCATTGTGCTCGCCCCGGCGCCCGTGATTCTAGCTCCCAAACTGAGGCTTCGAATCATGCGCCATGAACTGACGGACTACGAATGGGCAGCTATCAAGTCTATGCTACCAAACAAGCCGCGTGGAGTTCCTCTGACAGACGCGTCCGCAATGGCATCTTCTGGGTCCTGCGATCTGGGCTGTCACGGGCCTCACCAGGCGTCAGTTCCAGCCGTACGGGCAGGCCATTGCCACCTACAAGCGCATGAATCTGGCTGGTCAACCCGCCGCGTGAACGTCCTATCAATTTGCCTCTGGTTCTTGGCGATGCACCGTCCGTGCTGATGAACGCGAACAATAGAGGCGTCGATCATCTGGACCGCCGCATCGTGAGCAGCGGCTATGATTCGGCTCCAGACACCCGGCCAGCGCGAGCGAACAAGGCGGTTATAGCAGGTAGTGTAAGGGCCAAAATGATCCGGCAAATCGCGCCAAGGTAATCGACTTGCCGGAAAACTTCTGTCTCGTCTGAAGCCTGGATCGATGCTGCTCGCCGATCGTGGTTACGCCGCTGACTGGATCAGAGATCTTGCCATGAAGAAAGGTGCATGGGCAAACATCCCGCCAAATGCAACCGCAATGATCCGATCTGCTTCAGCCCGTACCTTTACCGCGCTCGATACCAGATCGAAAGATTCTTCAACAGGATCAAGCAATGTGGTCGGGTCGCAACGCGCTACGACAGGCTCGCCGCCAACTACCTTGCCTTGGTGCAACTCGCGTCAATCCGAGACGATGTCGCCCACCTCTCCAATTTGATCTCGCCCATTGGCGAGACGTTCTGGCTGGTTAGTTTTATGGCATCGGTCAAGCTGCGCGCCTTTTGCTGTGGGCATGTGGGCAACGCGATTGCGTTGTCCAAGCGCAGCGGCATGTTCACAGCGCCACGGGCTCAGGTCTTTCGGGCGGATGACGGTGTTCGGCGCAGGCTCTTAAGCTTGGACGAGGCGATCTGGGATTGGTGGCGTCCTCGCCAGCTCCTTACGTTGTCTGGAACCTGCCTGATCCATTAATGGACCATAACAGCCGCTGTGGTCTTTTTATGCACCAGCTCAGTTGAAGATTTTGCGGCTCTGGTCTATATATGATCCACGAAGCACTTAACGATCTATTTATGAACCAATGGGATCCATGGCTAAGATCCATCACCCGATTTCTGTCTATGCAGCCGATGCTGCGGTGCTGCTTGGGCAGCTTCTGCGCAAGGCCCGCATCGAACGGAAGATGAGCACGGTCAACGTCGCCGAGCGGGCAGGGATCTCGCGCGGGCTGCTGCGGCGCATAGAGGCGGGCGACCCGCGATCCACCATTGGGGCTGTCTTTGAAGTCGCTGCGATTGTCGGCGTTAGGCTGTTTGACGTCGAGCAGGCGACAATGTCTCAGGCGATCGAAAGCAATCGCGAAGTCATGACGCTTCTGCCTAAATCCATTCGTGCCCGGCGGGGTGAAGAGGTCAAGGATGACTTCTGATCCCAAATTCACCGAGGCCTATGTCTGGACTTGGCTACCGGGCCAGACGAAACCGGTTGTTGCAGGCCTTCTGTCGGCGCGTGGCGAACAGCTCCTGTTCAACTATGGACGGAGCTATATCGAGCGCAAGGACGCCATCGCGCTTTACCAGCCCGAATTGCCACTGCGGAGCGGAATCCTTCCGCTTCTTGCGGGTCTGAACATGCCGAGCTGTATTCGCGATGCCGCCCCCGATGCCTGGGGCCGGCGCGTGATCCTCAATCGGAAGTTCGGCCCCCGCGGGAAAGAGATTGACGCGGGCAGTCTTGATGAGCTGAGCTTTCTCCTCGAGTCAGGGTCGGATCGCATCGGCGCGCTCGATTTTCAAGCCTCGCCCTCCGCCTATGTCGCGCGTGAAGGCGAGGGCGCCTCTCTCGATGAGCTTTTGAATGCGGCGGCGCTCCTCGAACAAGGAACGCCGCTGACGCCCGAGCTCGACCGGGCGCTTTTCCACGTTAGCTCCATTGGCGGGGCGCGCCCGAAAGCGACGATTACCTCCGATGATAAGAAATTCATCGCGAAGTTTTCTTCGCAAACCGACCTCTATAGCGTGGTGAAGGCGGAATTCATCGCAATGCGCTTGGCCGCGGCGGCCGGGCTTCGCGTCGCGCCTGTGAGCCTTCAACGCGTGGCGGGCAAGGACATCCTCCTTATCGAGCGCTTCGATCGTGCGAAGGCTACCGGCGGATGGTACCGGAAGGCCATGGTATCCGCCTTAACATTGCTTGAGCTGGACGAAATGATGGCCCGTTACGCCAGTTACGAACAGCTCGCCACGACCATCCGTCACCGTTTTACGGAACCCAAGGAGACGCTACGGGAGTTGTTTTCGCGCATTGTCTTCAACGTGCTCTGCGGCAACACGGATGATCATGCCCGAAATCACGCAGCCTTCTGGGATGGCGCGAATCTGACGCTCACACCTGCCTATGATATTTGCCCGCAAAGCCGCACGGGCGGCGAGGCGACGCAAGCGATGCTGATATTGGGCCAGGATCGACACAGTCAGATTGCGCTCTGCCTGAAAGGCGCGCCATCGTTTCTTCTCAACGAGGCGGATGCCGTCGCGATTGTCGTGCATCAAATCAAGACCATCAAGGATCGCTGGTCGGTGGTTTGTGACGAAGCAGCGCTTGGACAAGTGGATCGAAACTTGTTTTGGGGCCGCCAGTTCCTCAATCCTTACGCCTTCATTGGCGCGCCGCAGGCCATAACGAGCCTGATCAGCTAGTTCGATCGGAGACCAGACACATGAGCGACAAACACGCGGTCGAAGTCTTCCAGGATCTCTCGATCCTTGGTCCCGAAACCAGGCGTGCAGAGCTGCGGAAGTCGCTTCTTGCCGCTGCAGCATCGCCAGGGAGCGTGGGATAGACGCCGAGAAGGACCTTAGTCGCATGGCCGCGGCGAGGATATCCTCGTCTTTCAACGGCAGAGCGACAAGAGCCTGCCTGCGGCGCGGCTTACGCTCTGGTCTCGTGAAGGTGGGTACACGCTTACAAATATCCTTCCGAAAGAGCTCGGCCGGCTTACTCAAGCGCAATACAATGACCACTTGCAGGAATTCGAACGCCTGATCGTTAAACCGGCAGCTTGTCCGCCGGCTTCGTCGTAGAGCTGTCTTCTCCCGGCAGTCACCTGAAGAGTGGGTTTCGCCTGAGGCAGCGAAGGCGCTTGAAGCCTTCTCGGATATGGCGAACAAATCCACCGGCTCATCGCATCGGCAACAGCGCTGGCTCCGCTTTTTGATCCTGGCGCATTTCAGCGCGTAAAAACTGGACAGCGAACGGTTACGCCGCATGAAGTGTGTGCACCGCCGATGTCGGCTGGATCACCGGCCACAGCTACATTCTCTACGGCTCGCTGGCGAACGGGGCGACCACGCTGATGTTCGAGGGCGTGCCGAATTATCCCGATAATTCCAGGTTCTGGAACGTCATCGACAAGCACAAGGTCAACATCTTCTACACCGCGCCGACCGCGATCCGCGCCTTGATGCAGGGCGGCGACGAGCCGGTGAAGAAGACCTCGCGCGCGAGCCTGCGCCTGCTCGGCTCGGTCGGCGAACCGATCAATCCGGAAGCCTGGGAATGGTACCACCGCGTCGTCGGCGACGATCGCTGCCCGATCGTCGACACCTGGTGGCAGACCGAGACCGGCGGAATCCTGATCACGCCGCTGCCGGGCGCAACCAAGCTCAAGCCGGGCTCGGCGACGCAGCCGTTCTTCGGCGTGGTGCCTGAAATCGTCGACGCCGACGGCAAGGTGCTGGAAGGCGAGACCACCGGCAATCTCTGCCTCACCCGCTCCTGGCCGGGCCAAATGCGTACCGTCTACGGCGATCACGCCCGCTTCAGCAGACCTATTTCTCGACCTACAAGGGCAAGTATTTCACCGGCGACGGCTGCCGGCGTGATGCTGACGGCTATTACTGGATCACCGGCCGCGTCGACGACGTCATCAACGTCTCCGGCCACCGCATGGGCACCGCGGATAGAGCGCGCTGCTGGCACACGAGAAGGTCTCGGAAGCTGCCGTGGTCAGCTTCCCGCACGACATCAAGGGGCAGGGCATGTACGCCTATGTCACCCTGATGGTCGGCGTCGAGCCGACGGAGGATCTGCGCAAGGAGCTCGTGACCTGGGTGCGCAAGGAAATCAGACCGATCGCCTCGCCCGACCAGATCCAGTTCGCGCCCGGCCAGCCCAAGACCCGCTCCGGCAAGATCATGCGCCGTATCCTGCGCAAGATCGCTGAGGACGAGCCGGGCAGCTTCGGCGACACCTCGACGCTGGCCGATCCCGCCGTGGTCGGTGATCTCGTCAAGAAGCGCCAGAACGGGAAGAACGGGCCGGCTTAATCGGCCACGAACATCGGTGTGATGGTGATCCGGCATGCGCCACTGACCCGCGCAGCCATTCGAAGCCGACTTTGACGGAGGAACGATATGAGGCTTGTTCTCTTAGGACCACCTGGCGCCGGGAAGGGAACGCTGGCGGTCAGGCTATCCTAGACGCTCGGGATCCCGCAGCTCTCGACTGGTGACATGCTGCGGCGCAGCGGTATCTGGGAGAGCCGCGATCGGGCGACACGTGGCGGAGATCATGGAGCGCGGCGAGCTCGTCCCGGACGGTCTGGTGATCGGGTGATCGCCGAGCGCTTTGCAAAGCCTGACTCGGATCGAGGTTTCATCCTAGACGGATTTCCGCGCACGGTTGCCCAAGCTGAAAGCCTTGACCATCTCCTAAAGGGCCATGAATTGAGCCACGTCCTCGAGCTGAAGTTGCTGGACCGGATCCTGGGATGAGCCATGCACGCTCGCGTTGGGAAGCCGGTGGGGGCCGACGACAATGAAGAGGCGCTCAGCGTGCGGCTGACAGCCTACGCAAATGAGATCAGGCTGCTGAGCGATTGTTACGCTGCCAAGGGATTGCTCAGAACCGTCGACGCCTCGCACCCAGTTGATTATGTTACGGCGGCGCTTGTTCAGGCAATGGAGTGAGCAAAGTTGCTGTGGACCAGAACGGATTAGCGATGAAGTGGCCATCCGAGGCGCGACGGCCACCGAAAGTCGACCCCGTTTCTCGGCATTGATTAGGTTTTGGACAAAAACAGATAATTTTAGCCGTCCGTCCGCGGCGATCATGCAGTTGCTCAGATCCGGCTGGAGAATAGGCTTGGAGGACGACTCAAACCGTCTCGCAGAGTCGTGCCTGTGTGCAAATCGCAAGAGCGCATTCCGCCGGTCTGAAGCAGTCCAGTCCAAGGCATGTCGATGCCGGACCCGACGTGACGAATCTAACACGCTGTGGTGCAGTTCCTTGTTGCTGCGAGCGCACGCAGCTGCGGTCCGGCTTTTCTGGTCAGTTCACCTATTTAGAACGACGGTGGTGACAGGCCATGTATCAGGCATGTGGCGCGTAGCGTGTTGGCCATCAGCATCGCGATTGTCATAGGCCGACACCGCCGGGGACAGGCGTGATTGCGCCGGCGTTGGCGCCGTGTTGTCGAAGTCGACATCACCGACCAGCTTAATCTTGCCAGGCGACTCGCCCAGCGACATCCGTAAGCGCTTTAGCGCTTACCGACATCCGATTTGATGCCACCGTCGATTACCGTCGCGCCCGGCTTAATCCAGTCGCCTTTGATCATGCGTGCAAGGCCAACGCCGCGACGAGAATGTCAGCGTGACGGCAAACTGCTTCCAGATTCCTGGTCCGGCTATGCGGCGACCGTTACGGTTGCATTGGCAGCTAGCAAGAGATTGGCCATGGGCTTGCCGACGATGTTCGAGCGACCGACGACGACGGCGAACAATCCAGAGAGATCCTTGCCGCAGACCTGCTCAATCAAAATCATCGCGCCGGCTGGAGTACAAGGCGGATAGATGAAGAAGTTCAGAGAAAGTTGCCGCTTGCCCGTAGCCCGGCTCGCAAAGGTTGGCGCCGGGTGTCGGCGTTGTCGCCTGCGCATGCGACGAGACTCTATGTCGACGGCCGCAAAGGGGTCGATGAAATGAATTTGCATTGTTGTGCTGGCCCCGAGCATGAATCCCGTGAACCGATCGTCGATCAGAGACGAGTGCGTTCTCGTTGATGGGGAAGCTCGGTTAATTCAAGTCGTTTCGTACGCCGGTTGGTTCGATCTTGCTGCTGCGGAGTGCGCGAACCGGCCGACGGGACGCGCATGACCGCAAATATTTCCATGTCCGTGTTCCCAACGAAGCGATCATTGCCCGCCACGAAAAACAAAGCTGGTTTCGTTTCATTGACTGGATCGCAATCGCTTTTACCATCGGCAACGTCCAAGCGAGGTCGTTCACCATGCGGCGATCCGATCCACTCGTTCGCGGCTGATCTCGGCTCCGTGCGGGCGCTGTTGCGCCGAAACGATGGCGGAGAGCTGTACCGCCGGGACTTGTGCGCTGTCGAGCTAGCTACCGGCGCACATGGCAGCGGGTCCCACCCAGGACCGAAATCCAGGAAATACCCCATCACTCGCTATCGCCGGTCTGACCGGCGCATGGCGGAGCTTTGTCCAGACAATCACAAAGAGAGACCACGGACATGAGCAGCACGACCACCATCGACAACGTCATTCCGCGCGCCGACATCGTCAAGCGCGCGGCACGGATCGGCGCCGAGATCAGGAACATAAAACTGTCGGGCGATCTGTCCGACAACGTCATCCGCGCCATGAACCAGGTGCTGCTCGAGCACAAGGTCATCTTCTTCCGCGACTAGGGCGACGATGCCGAGCAGGAGCGCTTTGCGGTCCGGCTCGGCAAGCTTATACCGCATCCGACCGTCGGCGCCACCAATGGCACGTCCTCGATCTTGGAATTGGACTCCGGCCGCGTTGGCGGCCGTGCCGATCAGTGGCACACCGACATCAACTTCGTCGACGCCTATCCGAAAATTTCGGTGCTGCGCGGCGTGGTGATCCCGCCCTATGGCGGTGACACCGTGTGGTCGAATACGGCGGCGGCTTATCGCGACCTGCCGGCACCGCTGCGCAAGCTCGCCGACGGGCTCTGGGCGGTCCACAGCAACGCCTACGACTACGCCGTGAAGACGCGGGCGACGGAGGCGGACCGGAAGCATTTCGACGAGGTGTTCACCGGCACCATCTACTAAACCGAGCATCCGGTGGTGCGTGTCCATCCCGAAACCGGCGAGCGCACGCTCGTGCTCGGCAATTTCGTCCAGCGCTTCGTCGGCCTGCCGAAATATGACGGCCAAAAGCTGTTCGAGCTGTTCCAGTCGCACATCACGACGCCGGAAAATGCGGTGCGCTGGACCTGGCGGGCCGGCGACATTGCGATTTGGGACAACCGCGCGACCCAGCACTACGCGGTCAATGACTACGGCGATCAGCACCGCGTTGTGCGCCGCGTCACCATCGATGGCGAGGTGCCGCTCAGCGTCGACGGCCGTCGCAGCGTGACTCGCGTCAACGCGTCGAAACCGCAGACGGCCAAGGCCGCCTGAGTCCGCTCCAACGACGGGATTTGCCAGGATGAATTCCCTGCTTCGATTTGCCCGCGCGCGGCATCGCGCCGCGCAGTTGCTGCTCGCCGGTGCCTTGGCGCTCGGCCTCGGAGCGCCGGCTTTCGCCGAGCCGCCGCTCGAGAAGACGGAAATCCGCTATCAGGGCTGGGCCGGGCAGGTGACGTTTATCGAGCTCGCCGACGATCTTGGCTATCTCGCGCCGCTGAAGCTGAAATGGGTCGGCAACACCATCAGCGGCCCGCAAGACATCCAGACCACCGTGACTGGCGACATCAACATCGGCGGTGCGTTCTACGGTGCGATCCTCAAGCTGACCTCAAGCAGCTTTGGTCTCAAGTAACTGACGGCGCGTCGTCGTGCTTGAGGTGCCGCTTTCGAACATTGTAACTCACCAGCCAGATCACACCGACCGCGATCGGCACGAAGGCTGCGGTCAGGAACGAGGGCTCTACTCGCAGTCCGACATCATGCGCGCCCTTGGCAAGATAGCTAAACAGGCTGACCACATAATATCCTATCGCCCCGACCGACAATCCTTCGACCGTGCACTGCAGCCGAAGTTGCTGTCTCGCGCGCTCGTTGATAGCCTGCAACAGGTCACGATTCTGTCGTTCGATTTCGACGTCGACCCGGGTTCGCAACAGATCGGTGGCACGCGCGAGCTTGACCGACAGAGTCGCCTGACGATCCTCCACAGTTGCGCAGGTTCGCATCGCCGGCGCCATTCGGCGTGCCAGAAACGACGACCAGGTTGGATACCCCGACACATCGCTGCCTTCAATAATGGATAATCGCGATTGGACCAGCTCGTTATAGGCCCTGCTGGCGCCGAATCGAAACAGGCTGCTTGTCGCGCCTCTTTCGAAGGATGCGGCCAGCGCCGTCAGCTCTGCAAGCAGATGGTTGTTGAACTGCAGCCCCTGACCGCTTTGCATTTTCTCGAGCGCCTCAACAAGACGGCGGTCAATGCGATCAACAGATGGTGCAAGCTCAAGGGCCGCCGACAGGCCAAGCAGCGCCAATGGACGGTAGGTCTCGATTTCCAGGAGCCGCTGCACCAGCGCTCCGAGATCGTGCGATGTCAACCCGAGGTCGCAGACGAGGATCTTCGTGAAGCCTTTTTCGTCTACGCGGAAGTCTGAGGCGGCAACGGCTGCGCCGCTCTTTGTGGCAACCATGGCCAGGCTGTTCTTGTCAAAAATCTGTTCGGCCCGCCTGGTCGGTGAGGTGTCCTGCTCCACTTCTAGCCTGATCGCGACCAGCAACTGTCCGGTCTGACGCAACGCGCGGATCAGCGATCGGACGGTACCGTCAACCTTGTCAAATTGGTCTGCGGCAGAACAATTTGCGTTACTCCAGATCCAGGTGAATGTTGTAAATTCCGAATGCTGCTCCCAGCGTAGCGCAGCAGGCCCGATGACAATCTGATGAAGTTTTGCCGATTGCTCAGGCGGCGTAAGATTGCGCTCGAGGCAAAAATCGATAAAACGGCAGCGATCGCTGGTGGCCGCCTCGCCCTGTGCAAGAAAAGCGAAGTGGATCACGCTGAACGGCGAAACAAGGCGCATGAAGGGGCGCGCGTGCACTTCTCCGAGCACAGCGTCACGTTGCGGATGTGGCGTGAAAGTTCGCAGATCCAGTTCATCGATCATGTATTGACGCCTCGCTTCAGGTGAGCAGGCAACCGTCAGCCTTGACGTGGCAGGCCGATGGCGGTGCTGCGAAACGGTAGAGCCGCTAGGTTGTCGATCGAGTCATGTCGACGACCACTACCGAGGCCGCCTCGAACTCGGGAAAGAGATCTTACGGGAGGAAGATCAGGCCAGGCAGATTGAGATGCAGCCGCCTCATCCAGCTTTCGAATGACGCCATCAGCGTATGGTCCTGTGTCTATGGCGAAATGCCGCATTGTCGCTCAATAGGTGTAACGGTGCGTCAGCGAGCCGTTCCCCGACGTTGGCGGTGGCGCGCGGCACCGTTGGACGAATGCCTAGATTTACGTGGACATCGTTGTCTGTCTCCGAATCCCACTGACATCCCTCGCCACCAAAGGGGACGGCGTGCAACTGAAGATACGCCGGCCCTCTTCTAAAAGCAGTTTCGCCGTGGGATGACCGATGCCGCGCGAGGCCGTGGCACGCGGGAACGTCGTTCTCCCAGCGTGGTACAGATAAACGACTTCCGGTGCGGCAACTGCAGTGTCGATTGACGGATCGAGGCCCAAACTCCACTCCCATCCTGTTGCCGGCACCAAACCTCCTGGCGCCGAGAGCCGTTGCAGGATTTGGGCCAGCACTACAGAAAAGGCACTCTCGCTTCCTTTTTACGGAATGTGTCGTCGTAGACAGTCGGAGGGGGGTTTCAGACATGAGCGCGTGTATTCTGACAAAATGCGCACGTGGCACAGGCCACAGAGAAGGGTCTGTTTTCGAAGGTGATCGCTCGAAGGCCGCTGCCATTGTTTTGAGCGGCCACGCTTTGGTTGGACTTGTTGATGCAGAGCCATGCGAGTGATCGGGTCCGGAACCCCGGGGGCAGGCTCGGCAATGCGCGGATAACTTCACCTCGAGTGAGGTTGACCGGATCACGTAGCTGGAGCGCTCTCCTCACCTTTGAAGCGTCACTCAGAGCAGCGCAAGCGTTGCGGCTCAACCGGTTTGTCGCAGGGACGCAGATACGTGGCGATTGCGCAGTCAAAAACTTACGCGAAGACGATGGTGGCACGGACGTTGCTACTGGGGTGCAGCACTACTGAACGTGCTGAGCGCACCGAACGCGAGACCAGCGATGCTCTCCTTCCTTGAACCGATGTGCCCCCCCCCCCGCGTGTGAAAGGAAGAGCTTGTTGCGTATGATCTTGTGTGTCGTCGCCCTTAGCGCGGCGGCACCGACATTCGCTGCGGATCTTGCTCGCGGCAGCGCGTCTACATCAAGGCAGCCCCGGCAGCCCCACTAGCGGTCCCGATCAGAGATCAGCTAGCGCAAAACGCCGCGCAGCCTTTGACAATAACTTTGGAGAGTAACATGGTGCTGGGTTTAGAGTCTCCTGCTCCTCCGATCACGGTGGAGAACTGGCTGCGTGGCGAGCCCCTCACGAGCTTCCAGCCGGGAAAAGTGTACATCGTCGAATTTTGGGCAACTTGGTGCGAACCCTGTGTCGCCGCCATGCCCCATCTGGTGGAGCTGCAAGATAAATATAAGGACAGCGGAGTTGAGGTCGTCGGAGTCGCAGCTTATGAACAAGCTCGAACGACGGACGAGGCCCGAACCAACTTGGACGCATGGTTGAGCGAAAAGTTGCCGAACCTCAACTACCGGGTCGGATTCGACTCAGAGAAAATGGACAAGCTTTGGATGGATGCCAGTCTTTCTGTCGGGATTCCCACCTCGTTCGTCGTCGACCGTGACGGCCACATCGCGTTTATCGGTTTTCCGACGGAACTCGATGGCGTTCTGCCGAAAATCCTTAACGGCGGCTGGCGCACCAGCGATGAAGCTAGAAACGCCGATAAAGAGCGGATCGCTGAAGGCGAAAAAGAGGCGCGCAAGCGAGCGTTGACTGAACCGATCTTTGCCAAACTTACGCCAGCGATGGAGGCGGAGGACTGGGCGAAGGCGCTTTCTGTGCTCGAAGAGGCCGTCGCGGTGATGCCGGACGACGTCGACTTCCGCGTGCTCCGTGCGGAACTGTTGCTTCACAAAGTGCGTGACTTGCAGACCGGCTTGCCGGTCATGAGCCAATTGGTTCGCGATGCAATAGACAAGAAATCCGAGCTGTGGATGGCCCGGGCGATGCGCCCACTTTTCGATCCGGCGAATGACAACTCCCACTTGCCGCCCGCCGAGCGCTTTGCGATGGGTAAGGAGTTGTCCGAACACATCCTGGCACTGAATCCTCCGCAACGCGGCCAGGCTCCCAAGTTCCTGTCCTATCCGGCGGTCGCCCAGTACTATTACGAGAGCGGCAACAAGGATCGTGCGATCGAGTTGGTCGAGATGACGCTGAAGTCGCTGGACGGTCCTGAGCCTCTCCCCAACGAGCTGAAACAAGAACTTATGTCGCCGTTGGTCCAAGCGCTCGCCAACTACAAGGGTGAGAAGGCTTGCTATGGAGCTCTTTGTGCAACTCCGCAACCCGGAGTTCCGCAAACTACCAAGGTGTAAGCGCCGGAGGAGAAAAGATGAAAAAGAGAGTGACGCGGAGGCCGCCTATGGAGGATGGAGAGACGTGATCCGAACGGCGACCCCTCGATAAGCCACATGCTAGGCCGCGATCGCAAACTGGACATGTTTGACCAATCGGCGCCGCTCGCAGCCGCGACTACGCGGCAGTTCCCCTGACCGCTGACGCGAGAGTGTGAACCTCATCGATCGTATTGTAGTAATGGGGGGATGCGCGAACAATGTCTGGCAGACCTCTGCGCGCTGCATCTAACGGTGTACTTGCTGGTGGCGAGACGGATACATTAATCTTGTGCCTTGCAAGCTTGCACATGACCTCGCGGGCACCTGCGCGCCGTACTGTGAACGACACGATTGAAGCCGGACGTTCTCCAAGATCGTGAAGCAAGACCCCAGGGACGGTGCCAAGTGCTGCTCGCAACTCGTTCGCAAGCTGGCGGCAACGTTGTTCGATCCTCTCGATACCAATCGAAAGCGCGTAGTCCGCGGCGATACCAAGTCCAAGCCGCGCCGCGTAGTTCGCTTCCCAAGTCTCGAATCGTCGTGCGTCGGGCCTAAGTTCGTAGCGCTCAGGTCCAACCCAAGGTGCGCCAAACAGGTCTATCATGGCGGGTTCGATGTCCTTGAGGAAATCGCCTCGCATGTAGAGAAAGCCTGTTCCGCGCGGACCACGCAAGAATTTCCGTCCTGTTGCCGTCAGCATATCGCAACCAAGTGCGCGGACATTAACGGGGAACTGACCAACAGCCTGGCACGCATCCAGCAGGTAGGGAACGCTATGAGCGCGTGCGATGCGTCCCACGGCTTCAGCTGGGTTCACTAAGCCGCCATTCGTCGGTATCCACGTGATGGCGATCAGCCTTACGCGCTTATCAATCATGCGCTCCAGCGCCTCCGGGTCCAGAACCTGATTTGCGTCGTCCGGTATAACCTCGACCCGTGCGCCCGTACGGCGGGCAACCTGCAAAAGCGCAACATAGTTTGCCGCAAACTCTGCGGAGCTAGTGAGAATTCGGTCGCCAGGGCCAAAGCGGAGCGAATAGAAGGCGCGCTGCCATGCCAGAGTGGCATTCTCAGTCAGTGCAATTTCTTCGCGCTTTGAGCCGACGAGTTGAGCAATGCTATCGTATACGCCCTCCAACCGCCCCATGCTTTCGGCACTGGCTTCGTATCCGCCGATTTCAGCTTCCCGCTGGAGATATGCGATCATGCCATCGACGACGGGGCTCGGCATCAACGCAGCGCCGGCATTATTAAGGTGGATTCGGTGTGCAACGCCAGGCGTATCTGCTCGCAAGCGAACGACGTCGGCATCGGAAAGATTGCTGATCGAGCTTGCAGCTGGCTTTCGAATATTATGCACCTGAAGTCCCTTCTTCGCGATACGGTAGATGGAGAGATTCGCAGGCACTACCGGTCTTCGATCAGCAAATCTCTGGAAATATGCCTGACAGAAGAGCCCAAACCCGCCATTTTAAGTGTCCACAACGCCAAAATCCGTCATTTGCGGCTTCATAGATAGCGCCAAACGGCCTCACGGGTTGGCAAAAGTGGTTTGCGAAGACCGTACTTGCCTACCAGGAGGATGACCTTGGTCCCCACTTCAAAGCCCGCGGAAACTCTGTCGGAGACGCTTGCGAACCGTCGACCCCTTCTACTGCGCAATCGCTCCCCCGAATTGAAAAAGGCTCCTTGGTGGTGCGACCGCAACGCAGGAAATGATCCTCTGCGCCTTCTTCGGGCCTGTCCGCACTATGCACCGACCAGCTTGATTTCTTTGCCGCATATGGCGGAAAAGCTGGGTCTCGGCGAAATCTGGATCAAGGATGAGACACAGCGGCTTGGCATAGGCAGCTTCAAGGGGCTCGGCGGAGCCTACGCAGTGCTGAAGCTCGCAATGAAGCACGTTGAGAGGCGGACTGGACGCTCGATTTTGCCTGCAGAACTGGCGGAGCCTGGCGTGCGGTCTATGCTTTCGGAGCTCACATTTTCATGTGCTTCGGACGGCAATCACGGTCGTTCGGTATCGGCCGGAGCGGGCCTCATCGGTGCGCGGGCTGTTGTATATCTCCACCAGGGTGTGAGCGACGAGCGGGCTGCTCATATTTCGCGGCTCGGCGCTGCAATCGTGCGCCTGGCTGGAGATTACAACGACTCCGTCGAGGCTGCGGCCAAGGCTGCCTCGCAGAACGGTTGGATCGCCGTCCCCGATACGGTCGGCCCCGGGGAGGACGACACTGCTTGCACGTTTGTGGTCCAGGGGTATTCGATACTGATCGACGAAATTATTGCAGCCACGGCAGGACAGACAAAGCCATTTACGCATGTTCTGGTTCAGGCTGGTGTGGGAGGTCTTGCTGCAAGTGTGTTCGGCCATGGCTCGGCACGGGGGCTATTCGGGGGCGATACTCATCTTTGGATCGTCGAGCCAGAACTGTCGGCATGCCTTTACGAGAGCGCCCGAGCCAAGATGCCCGTGCGACTCCCGCCGGGGCCTGCGACGAACATGTCGATGCTCGAATGCCAACGCCCATCGTTGTTGGTCTGGCCCATCATCCAAGAGCTGAGCAGCGGCTACATCACGATAACGGATGAAGAGGCCGCGGACGCGGTACGTTTGCTTAATGAGGGCGTTTCAGGCGATCAGCGTCTTCGTGTCGGAGAATCGGGAGCGGCGGGATTGGCAGGCCTCTTACGGGCGGCCGAAGAGAAGGACCGAGAGGGGCTTGGGCTCGATCAGTCCGCCAAGGTTCTGCTCTTTGCCACGGAAGGGCCTACCGACCTTTCGGTTTGGAGCGGAAAGCAAAAGGCATGAACAGGGCCCGGCCAATCACGATACGTCAAGATTAATCCGGGTGGTGAACTTGACGGTCTGCATCGATACATATGTGTTGAACGACTTGATGTTTTTGTCGGGAAAGAATGCTCGCTCGGTGAAAGCCCCATATTCCTCCATAGAGCCAGTATTGACGACGAGAATGAAATCAGCCGAACCCGTTACGTAGTAGCACTGCGTAACCTCAGGATAGGCGCTCATTCGATTTTTAAAGGTGTGCAGAAGGTCGAGCTGCTCTTGCTCGAGCGCCACAAGCACGATCGACGTGACCCGTTTGCCGGCGACCGAAGGCGATATGATCGAGACGTCGGATATGATCGCCCCGTTTTCGCGCAACCGCCTGAGCCGGCGCAGGCAAGAAGTCGGCGAAAGTCCCACGCGTTCTGCCAATTCCTCAGCGGTCTGCAGATTATTCTCCTGCAGCAGCATGAGAAGCTTCAGATCGAGCCGATCCAGGTCGGTGCGCGTGACAGCCATTTAAAATTTAGATTTGCAGCTTTCTGGCATTTTGGGTGAAGACGCTTCGGCGAGCGCGGTGTCGAACTGCGCGCGCTCGCCGGCTCGCTCTACCGTTTCAGAGAATTTTGCTTTCCGTTTATTGTCGGCGTCAGCTTACGGACAGCTAAGCTGCTTATCGGCGGGGTCAGGTCTAATGACCTGAACACAATGCAACAGCCATAGGAGTGTGGTCGCCATGGGCGGTCGAATTAATAATTGGTCGGATATTCCATCCGCTGATGAGTATCATTACGCGAGCTCCCCGGAGCACAGGAATGCTGACTATTTCGCGGACGCGTTCGGTAGAATGGGATTGCAGGATTCGGGTGCCAGCTCATCCTCGCAGCCGAGTTATTACCTCACTTCAAGATCTCCCGTTGTTGAGATCGACCAAGCCGAATTCCGGGAAAGGGTGAGGAGTTTTCATGGTGACGAGATCAATCACATCGCCAACAATCCGCAGGAATACTCAGAATTTGTATCCGAAAGAGCTAGGCGCACCGCCGATGTCGCTAGCAGTTACGCGATCCGAAGGGATTCTGATGCCGCCCGATATTACAGCTACCAACTGGGAAATAGGAGCGTCGGCCTCCAAAGAACGGAAGCCGGATTTCCTATGGCGACTGAGTTCACCAGCCAACGGTGGCGAGAACAGTTCCCCGGACGAACCGACGTCACATCAATCGTGGATTTTCAGGTTGCTCATCCGCTCGTCGGCAACGCCGGCGATATTCTGCTCGAGCACCAACTACGGCAAGACGGCGAACGGCCGCTGGTGAACTGGCGTCCTGCTAATGATGAAGCGAGAGCCCGTGCAGAACAAATGGGCTTCGTTCATGTAGATCACGATGATATGGTACTCGATCCCACCCAGTCCAGACAGTGGAGATATAGGGATGGTGAATGGCAACGTGCAACCAATTCTCCGATGTATCTCTCCAAAGTCAAAACGCCGAGTGATGATGAACCTTCACCAGAGTCCGATTCGGATGGAGACTTTATGTGACGTGAGATCTCCACCAATCGATTGAGCTAGAGCAGGAGCGCAGACCAGCCGACACCTGCGGCTTACGATCGAGCGTTGGATGGCCACAAAAGAAGATCCCGGCTTCCAACCGGGGTTTTCGACTGTGGCCCGGGCGGGAGAAGCGGATTGCCTATGGCATGCGCGAGCGTCATTGTGTCCTCGTCGCGGCCGTGCCCTGGTTGTCGATCGGCTTCCTTTGACAAGCTTGTCAGGAGCCTCGCGGAAGCCGAGCCTCCTGCTCAGGCGAGTTTCGGCATATACAGCGGCAGACCGTCGCAGGACATGTTAGCCGATCGGATAAGCTGACCTCGTCAGCTTATCGACAGCTGAGCTTCCTAGCATGCGAACGTCTCGAGCTAGCCGATAGAGCCGCCTTATCGGCTGAGACCAAACATGCCATGAAGTTCAATGAACATAGAAAGGGCCCAGCCTCACACAGACATACCTTCCGAATCCGAAAGCACCGAGCCAACGTCTGGGGTCGCCGGACAGTCCTCCTCGTGCCTGCCCCGGTGGGCGTAAGCCTTGCTCGATGGGCCACAGGAGCGGCCGCCGCCGACCTCGTCTCGTCCCAGAGCCGCCCTGTATTCGGTTGCGAAGACCACGATGGCCAAGCGGGCCCCTTGGGCTCGAGCGCGCAGATCGTCGATCGAAGGCGGCTGATGGCCGAATACGTGTTCTCGAGCGCTTCGATCTCCGTGAGGGTGGGAATCCCTTCAGCTTCGTGAGGCGTCCGCCATGTCGAAAGCTCGTGATCCGAGGGGACGCAAAGGCGGAAAATAGGAGATTTCTGGCGGGTGCGCCCGGCTCGACCCCGCGATTGCCTTCGTGGGCGAAATCTTCGAAGCCGGAGAAGGACCGGTCTATGCGGGGCAACGGTCGCGATAGCTCGTGTGCGAGATCATCCGCGGAGAGATCGAGCCCGTGGTGCTCTAGCAGCGCCTCCCATCCGAGCGGTCCGAGACGCTCAAGAGCTGCCTTGACCCCAGAAAGCAGCTTACACTTGGGTTTACTGCCGTTGCTACGAAACGCCGCGTTGGGCCATTCTCCGTTGATTTCCCCCAATCCACAAACAACCGCACAAACTATGAAATGCTTTTTGAAAGCAGCTCGTGCGAGCAGCTCGAAAGCTGGTACAGGAAAAAAGTTTATGTTGGAGATCATAGTTGTGTTATGCAGGATGCACAAAGTAATTGTTGATGGATAGTTTTTGAGCGGGGCCATTCGGGGCTGTAGTTCGTGCGAGCCGAGCCGTCTGAATTCGCGCTCGGTACGCAGACGATAGAATGCAGCCCGCAATCCAGATGCTCGATCGCGGTCTGGCCTTGGTCCGGCCTTTACAGCCGGACGTGATTGATCGAAGGAACTCACGAGCTTAGCCGGTGAAGCGGTGCCGCATCTCATCCAATATGGCGATCCCGAGCTCGATATACTTTCATGGCACGGGTCGTGTCGCTCAAGGTGATATACCTTACCCAAGCTGAAAGGCCGTTGCCTTCGTCAATTCTGTCCCGGACGGCCCGGCATATAGCTAGTTGTTGCTCGAATGCTGTGATAGCGCGACCAACCCTGATATCGATGGCGATCAGACCAGATTGCCGAGTGCGTTCGCCTCGCCCAGCCTGTCTCCGATCACTCTGACACTGCCGAGGCGGTCGTTGTAGAAGCCGGAAGCTTGCTCCAAGTCGTCTAGGTCCGCGGAGACATTTCCGAGGTTGCCTAGAGCTACCGCTTCGCCCGGCCGAAATCCGATCTCCGGGAAATTTCCAGATTGATGTTCTGGTACTCTATGGTTTTAAAGGAACTCCTTTTGATATGCGTAGCACAGCCCGATATTGCGATGCGCCTCGAGTTGCTGAAGGTCTAAACGCGGGCTTCTGCGATCTGATTCTGAAATGCAGCGATCACAAAATCGACCGTTGGCCGATGATTTGCTCCCAGATTGCCTAAATGTATCGCGTTTCTCGCCAATCGAGATCGCATGCTTGGCGTATTCGTCACGCAACGACGACGATAGGCATATCGTCATGATGGTGGCATCCAAGTTCAAGTCTGCATCTCGATGGAGGCCTCGTCGGCGCCGCCGCCACCGCCTCTCAGGTTGACGAAAACGAAGTGGCGCGCGCTTTCACTTCGCCTTTCCGGTGACCATGTCGGGATAAACCTGCCCGTTATCCCAAGTCGCCGTCTTAAAGCATTTAGCATGGTTAGCAGGTCGACCTTCGATTTACTCGAAACAGGTCTTCGGATTTGTATCCTCAACGGATACCATGCGCTGGCCATCGATGAACATCGCGGCGATTTTCGCGCCGACGCACTGGGACGTCCACCACCCGAATGACCCCAAAGCCATCGCAGCTCCCAAGGCCATCTCCAGTGTCGAGCAACGGCACCCCAACGTTGGAGGTGGATACGCGATCGACCTATTGCCTCAGGTGTCGTTGCGCTGGGATCATGAAGAAGGCCCAGAGGACAAGCATTCCGCAGTGAGGTGGATCTGGACGGTGACGGACTGTCGGCGCCGCTTGCGGATTCCTACAAAGAGTTTGCCTACGGCCATACTCGAGGCTAACCGAGGCGCTCTATCGGACGATCGGCCTGGAGCCGGACGTCCGAGATGACGGAGCCCATGTGAATGCGAACGAGACGATCGACAAGTCAGTATTCGACCCGCTGGCGGGCGAATGCGTCGTATCCTCCCAGAAATTGAGCTGCTGCCGGTTTGATGGACACCGCGATTAGGTATTTCATGAAGCCGGAGGTGGGCGACGAAGAGACGGGGGCTGCTACGTCCGCCCGACGTGGGGCGCTGAGCGCACTCTGTCGCAGAAATTTTGGCCGGTACATGCAGCCGGTCCACAACTCAAGCCCGTTCTGCTCGCGGCTACGCTCACCTACGCGATTGGTCGAGGACGCACTCAATTGTGCGACTAAGGAGCGTGGTGGCTTTATGCGGAGATTGGCCTTTGCGAAGATAGTGGGACTACTCGTGTAAGCCCCCACAACAGCTGAACAAGCGTCGATGTCAGATCGAGCGCAACCTGAAATTACACCCGATACTCCTCTTCGCCTTGTTGATGCCGTGAAGATCGCGTTCCCTCTGGGAGGAATGACGGTCGCGGGCCTACGTCGCGAGCGCGATCGTAACCGATTGGTTATCGAGAAGATTGCCGGGAAGGAATTTACGACCCTGGCTCATATCGAACGGATGCGAGAGCTATGCCGCGAAGAAGCAAGGGGGCCAGACTCCAGCTTAAGGCCGCCCGCCGAAACAAGAGCGGAAAGATCACCCACCAAGCGACCTGGATCATCAGAGACAACGGCCGGGATGTCTGCACGGGCTGCGCTGCAGATGAGATTGCGGCCGCGGAAGAAAAACTAAGGGATTACATAACGTCTAAACACACGCCCAAGAGACGAATTCGTCACATTGACGATATCGCCGTCGCGGACGTCCTCTCTATCTATTTGGATGCGCAATTGGACAAGCTTCGCGCCCGTTTCAATGTTGATAGCGAGAGCGAAGATACCATCCCCGATATCCGCAAGTTCAAAAAGCGGATCGAGCGGTTGAACGACTGGTGGGGAGCAAAAATGCTGGGCGAGGTAAATGGGGAGGCCTGTCGCTCGTACGCCAAGAAGCGCGCCAAGAGGGGAGGCGCGCGCCGAGACCTTGAAGACCTCCGCGCAGCCATTGGTCTCCATGCGGCCGAAGGATATCATCGGGAGATCGTCAAGATATCGCTGCCAGAGAAGGGCCAACCTAGAGACAAGTGGCTGACGCGAAGCGATGCGGCCAAACTGATTTGGACCTGCTGGCGCTATCGCGAAATGCAAAAGGGCTCGCGTCGGCCGACCGACGACCTGAAGGTCCCGACAAGCAAGCGTCCACTGCGCCATCTTGCACGGTTTATTCTATTGGGGATCTACAGCGGAACTCGTGCTGGAGCTATAGCAGCTGCATCTCCTATTCCCGCGATTGGTCGCTCTTATGTCGACTTAGAGCGCGGCCGCTACTACCGCCTGAAGCAGGGCAGCGCGCAAACAAACAAAAGGCAACCGACCGTGCCGATCCCCTTGCGCTTGCTCGCGCACCTGCGGCGCTGGCACCGAGCTAATCCAGAGGCGAAGCATTTCGTGGAGTACAATGGGAAGGCTGTTACCTCGGTCAAGACGGCATTCAAGAGTGCTGTCAGGCTCGCAGGGCTCGGCCCGGGAATCTCCCCTCACACTTTGCGACATACCGCAGCGACTTGGCTTATGCAGCGAGGCGCGGATCCCTGGCAGGCAGCGGGTTACCTCGGAATGTCGCTTGAGGTTCTCCTCAACACCTACGGCCATCACCATCCCGACTATTTGTCCGATGCCGTGGAAAAAATCGCCAGTCGTGATCCGGCTGGGGAAAGAAAAGCGCACGTATCTCCGGCTTTATCTGGTGCGGTGATTCCGATCCGGCGAAATGACGCCTGATAAGTTACTGGCATATTGGTGCGCCTTTTGGGACACATATCGAACGTTCTGCATCGTAGCCAACCCGGACTCGGCGCCAAAGAAGAGCGGAAGCCGATCGGATAACCTGTGACCTCGTCAGCTTATAGACAGCTGAGCTTCCTAGCATGCGAACGTCTCGATTTAGCCGATAGAGCCGCCTTATCGGCTGAGACCAAACATGTCATGGAGCTCAATGAATACAGAACGGGCCCAGCCTCGCGCTGGTATACCTTTCGAATCCGAAAGCACCGAGCCAACGTCTGCGGCCGCCGGGCAGTCCCTCTCTTGCCTGCCCCAGTGGGCGGCAGCCTTGACTCGGTGGGCCACAGGAGCGGCCGCCGCCGACCGCGTCGCGTCGCAAGACCGCGTCCTGGCGAGCTGGGCAGCGGAAGAGGGGCAGGGCGAAGGGGAGAATAGGCAAGAGGGGGTCAGCCGGACGAGGGCATGGCGGGACGAGGGTGATGTCAGAGACGAGCTGAATTTGTCGTCATTGTCCCTGACTGCCTTGCCAGCCTCACTCCTGCCCACGCTCCGAACCCTCAATGTCATCGGTAACCAGTTGAGCAGCCTGCCGGCCCAGCTTCCGGGCGGACTCCGGGACCTCTACGCCTCTGACAACCGGCTGACTAGTCTGCCCGCCCTCCCTAGCAGGCTCCGGCATCTCCACCTCATGGCCAACGAGTTGGTCAGCCTGCCGGCAGAGCTGCCATCCAGGCTCCGCAGTTTGACTGTCGATGGCAACCAGCTGACCGATCTGCCCGCCCTTCCGGCAACGATCGAGGAGTTCTCCGCCAGCAATAATCAGCTGACCAGTTTGCCCGACCTTCCAGCCAGGCTCCGCCGCCTGGACGTCAGCGAAAATCAGCTGACGAGCCTGCCCGATCTTCCAGCCAGACTGCGCTACCTGGACGCAAGCGACAACCAGCTCACGAGCCTGCCCGACATCCCGGCCAGGATTGGATACCTGGACGTCAGCGAAAATCAGTTGACCGATCTGCCCGGGACACTCCCGGTCGGGCTTGAAATGCTCGGCGCCAGTAACAACCAGCTGACCGGCCTGCCCGCGACCGTGCTGACGCAGCTCGGCAGCGCGTCCAGCATTGACCTGCGGTCTAATCCGATACCGGCGCCGGTGCTGGCCGATTTGGCGTCAGCCACGCGTGGCGCGGATTATGCCGGCCCGCAAGTCTTGCTGTCGATGCCGCTACAACCGATGGAACACCAGTCGCGGCCCCTGCACGAGGTTGTCGCGGACTGGCTCGCGGACCAGCCTGGCGCAGTGGACGCGTGGCAGGGCTTCGCCGCAGAGCCGGGTGCGCAGGACTTCGCTCTGTTTCTCGAAAGACTTGCGGGCACCGTAAACTATGGTCATCAGGCGTTCCGCGAGCAGGTGGCCGAGAATCTGCTACAGGCCGCGATGAGGCCGGCGCTGCGCGAGCGGCTTTTCGAGCTGGCCAATGGATCGACTGCGTCGTGCGAGGACCGCATCACTTTGACCTGGAACGGCATGCAGACCGCACGCCTGAACGCTGATGTCAAGGAAGGGCTCTATGACAATCGGCTCGATCAACTGCTCCAACACGGCCGTGTTATGTTTCGTTTGGAGGCGCTTGACGACATCGCACGCAAGACGGTCAGTTCGCTCCGTCGCGCCGACCCGCAGGCAAATATCGACGAGATCGAGGTCTATCTTGCCTATCAGACCCAACTACGGGATCAGCTGGAACTGCGCCATATCGCCCCGGATATGCGCTTCTTGAATCTCGCTGACGTCACGCCGGACGACGTTGCCAGGGCTGAGACGTCGGTACGGGAACAGGAAGCGGCGGGTTTGGCGGATTTTCTGGCAACGCGCTGGGAACCTTGGGATACGGTGGTGAGGCGGATCGCCCCCGATGATCATGCCGCGATGCGAGACCGGCTTGCCGATGCGCTGGAAGATGAGTTTCCGACGCGCTTGAACGAACGACTCGCGGAGCATGGCCTGACAGATGATGTCGATGCCCGGCGGGTAGTCGGAGCCCAGATCCTCAGCGAAATCGCCCGCGAGATCAAAGGCGAGCTGATGCATAAGGTTCTCCGGGAGCACGGTCTCGAGCCCTGATCGATGCGATCGCCGCCCCGATCATGCAGGCGCGGCGTCGCCTTTTCATAGAGCTGATGGAGGGCGGCATCGGCGTCGTAGACGGCCACGCCGGCCTCGCGAACAATTTCGCTTGGTGGATTTGCCCATCCCGATTGAGCCGGTCAGTCTGAGGATCCAAGCCGGAGGGAGCGGCCGAAGATATCGCAAATAAGATCGGGCAGTTCGCGCCAGCCGTGATTGGGGGTCCAGAGAGCATGGCGGCTAAGGCGCTGACCCGAGTTGCCCGCCCGCTCTGGCCAGCGAAGTCGTTGGAAAAGTCACCGAAGGAACGGCAGCGCAGCCATACGCCGAACTTGGCGGGGCATTGCTGGGTGTTGGTGGAATGACGGCAGGAATGCGAATGTTTCAGGAATTGGTTGCTGCACGAGCGGCTGCAAGACTGGTTCCGACCACGGAAGAGATCAAAGCCGCGCAGCGCGGATTGTATCAGCATCCCGACGTTGCTGCCGTGCAGGTACATCCCGCCGCAGTATCCGACCTGGCGGAGACGATTTCGAGGGATCTACAGCATGGTCCCAACAGCGGATTTCGGCCGGCAAATGAACCGAGAGTGTTCAACGCGATCCCGTCGCCGCGTTTGGAGTTAGCACCATGAGCGCCTCGGGCACAGGCGACAAACGAGCCATGAACATCTTGCGCGAATTGCACGAGGCGGAAGAAGAGTTAATCGGCAAGGCCGTCGTCTTGACTGACGGCAAGGCTGGCGCAATCGATGGCGTCTTCCTCGATGATGAGCATGGGCTCCGCATCTCGATCGCGGGACATGACCCTTCGCACCGTGTCTGAGAACGGCAGCCTTGGTTTGGCTGCTCCATCTTCCATCTCGGTCCGGAAAGCAGGATTCCATTTCATCGTCGGCCAGCGCTGAAGGGCGCCAGAAGGCGAGTTCGACCGCGGATATCATGGCGGCCAAACGTCTTGGCCAGCTCCAGGCCCACAATTGAAGGTGGCATTGACCAGCGATCGGTCGGAAGGGCTCCGCGTCCAACGGACGTACCGCCACCGCATTGAGCGCACATGTCAACCGCAGTCCGGGCGATTACGGAAGCGATGCCTCGTTCGTCTTCCGCTCAAGAGAAAAGGCCGTCGCCACATGCGGCTCGGTCCTCGTTCGAACTCAGGCTCAATTTCAAGGTCGCCGGATATGTCTGCCATGAACGTTTTCAATTGTTTGCGTTCATGCTATGTTCCGGAGGTCGATTCCGCAACCTGGCGCGCTTTTGGATGCGAAATCTCCTGTGGGAAGCTAGGACGAGGCGAGATCTGAGATTGATGGCGTCCTCGGCAGCTTCTTGATAATTCCCACGTTTCTCTGGAACCTAGATGGTCCATTAATGGACCATAAGGACTGATATGGTCTTTTTATGCACCAGCCCGTTGAAATTTTGCAGCCTTGGTCTATTATGATCCACGAAGGACGTGACGATCTACTCTTGCGGCAAGGCCGCGACGGCGGCTGGCTCCATCCGCCTTTGACAGGAACGCCAAGTTCGTTTGCGATCGATTAGCCGCGTAGGTTGCATCAACGTGCCAGAGATCGCCTGATCTGATCCAGCCGGCGCTTTACACCAACCTTGGAATCCAGCGCTAAAGCCCGTTCATAGGAAGCAGCCGCCTCCGCGAGGTCACCGTTCCTGTCGAAACATGCGCCGCGCAAGCGATGGCCGCGCGCCTGGCTTCTCGGATCGCGATAGCGATCGGAAGCCAAGGCTAAATCAATGGCAGGCAGAAGCAGCTCGATCAGCGGCGATGGCTTGCCGTCCACTTCGGACAGAATGCGCTCAATGATGAAGAGCTCGCCGTTTCGCAACCCACTTGCGAGCCAGGTACTGCGATCGAGAAACGTGCCGTCCATCTTGTAAGCGAAACGCCGACCATCCTGATAGCCAAGTAGGATCGTTTGCCCGTCCGGCGAAAACCTGTAGTCGCTCGCCCAGCCGGACTCCGGCTGGAAGGCGCCGATTTCCGTCATGGTGTGGAGATCAAAGATGAAAAGTCGCCCGCCATCCTCATGAGGCGCGTTCGCGGTCTGGCAAACGGCCCACCGCCCATCCGCTGACAATCCGTTGTTGAAGAGATTCGCCTTGAAGGAGCGGGCAAATAAAGGGCGCGCCGTCGCGCGTAAAAGCCCCGCGAACGTGCCGCTCAGATTTTCGATGGATCTCCAGTCATTGAGAATGAAAGTACCATTGTCCGCAACCTTGCCGTCATTCGGGCGCGGCAGGACACCTTCTGCTTTGACCTTACCCCCATCCAGAATGATCCACCTGCCGCGGCGTGCTTGATCGGGACCGCCGTCAAGCCAGGCGATGGTATAGCGTCCATTCGGCGATTTGCGCGAATGCCCAAAGAAGTCACGTGAGGGGATTCGGATGATGTCGCTCGCGAAGCCGACATTGTCATCCTCAATGTCGCAGGCGGCGGAGATCGTCTTTCCCTTAGATATCCAGCCAAATAGCCCCATGAAATTCCTTGCGTTCGGTTTAGCGCCGTACCCCTGCCAAATCGAACAGCGGATCGAGAAATTGCTCGATGATCGCATGTTGCGCCTCGGACGATGCGTCCGTGAGCTGGCGCCGCAGCTCAACCTCCTCCTGATGGATCGGCCCAAACATGCCGTCCGGGTTTGTCCCGATATAGCAACCTGCAAGCCCGACGCCACCAAGGACAATCGTTACCGGAAAGCTATTGCCGAGCGCTTGCTCCGACAGCGTCACGAAATTGTCCAGCACGCGGGCGCAAATATTCTTAACATTAACGGTTGGAACGACCGTCTCGCCTTGATAGCGCACAAACATCTCGGTGGTAATAGACCACAACTCGCCATTGGTGAATGCTTGCGTGAGTGACCGTGGCGACGTTGCCGTACCATGCGGCTCAAATACGATCGCGCCGAAACGGTTCCTGCTGTGCAAGCCGGTGTAACGCTGCCGCGCCAACTGATCGATGGCACGGTTGCCGGCCAGGTCGGTTAATTCGGTGATGCGGAGCACCGAATCCCGCGCCACCGTTGGAATGAGCCGCAAGTAAAGCGCAGGTCGATCCGCAAAATTATAATCGATGTGATCCTCACGAGGTGCGCCGTTGGTAGCGATGATCTCGTGAGGTTCGGCAAAGGCGGCCTTGCAATAGGTAGAAGCGATCTCGGTATGCGCCGCCCGCCGGGGCGCCTTCTGCTTGAGATAGGGCCGTAGCGCTGCGACCAGCACCGGTTTGAGCTTTCGCCGCTCAGCCACGATCTGCTCTTTGGATGCATCTGGCGGCAAGTGAAACTGGATCGGCCCAGCCTTGTGCCGCAGATCGAAGGGCAATTCCTCGCGCGAACCATAATAGGTATTCTGGATCATCAGGATAGATTTGTCGCCGAGTGCGTGATGCGCGTGGCCATATTCAACGGCGACATTGCTATTGATGAGCTTCTTGCCCCGCCCGTCGCGCCCACGAGCGTCACATCGGCAACGAAGACAGCCGATTGCTCAATCTTACCAAAGATGGTCGCGGCCAGGTCCGGGCTCCCCGGAACACCCTGCCGGTCCGAGTCCAGATGCAAGGCGTCACGGGCCTCACGCTCGATGGGTTCGACGAGATCTTTGTCCGCTCTCAGCGCGTCGATGGCTTCGAGCAGCGTGTCCCGCACAAAGAAGCGGGCGACCGGCCCCGGCGTATCAGCCTGCCACGACCAAAATAGCTTCACGGCAATCACTCCAAAAAACGATATGATACAGACGTCACGGCCGCATATGCAACTCGGTAATGTCCTGCAGCGGACCGAGCTCAAGATCAATGAACCCGGTGGCGGCCATGCCGAATCCCGCAAAGAGGAAGCGATACTCCCTTTGGTAGGCGAACCGAAATTCCTTCGACATCGCGTTATCGATGCGCTCGTTGCGCACGCGCTCATGCGTATCGAAATATTCGACGGGACAATGATGGAAATACCAGCCCGGGAGCAGGTTCGCGGCGGCACGTTCAAGGCGCCGCGCGAACTCATCTGGGTTCTTAATGACGACGCAGCAGTCTGTTCCGGAAAAGTCGTCGAACAGATGCGGATCCCAATCCATCGAGACGCAGTAAAGAAAATAATCGGTACCCGACGTGCTGCGTTTGAGATCGCCGGTCGGGTGCACGTCCCGGCCGTCCGGCATCGTGATGGTGACGTATTGTCCGGGTGAATAGGAATGCTTGATCTGCTCGTCGTCCTGGCGCGCCGGGTCCTTCTCCATCAAGGCATATTCTTTCGCAGATTTCATGCGCAGGCGCCCGAAATCCAGCAGGCCTTGCAGCCATTTTCGCTCGCCATAGCGAAACAACACATCCCCGGCGTTCGGACTCCGGGGCCGCGCAGGTGCCGTGCTCAAGTCGCGCTTCACGATCACAGGCCATGGTCGGTGAAGTGGCAGGTCTCGGAGAAAGAATTCAAAGCGCGTCTGATGTTCCTTGCGATACCAGTACCAAGAGCTCAGGAATGAATTGATAGGGATGACATTGCGATCAGCACTGACGATGGTTTGGAGATTCCGGGCAACCCCATCGTAACGGGCTCGCAATTCGGCTTCCGGCACGCGGCCGAGATAGCGATGGACGCGGTATTCGAACTCCCAAACATCCGGCTCATAGGATGAGGCTGCTTGTCCCCACGATCGCATAGCCTCTTCCCGCGGAAGGGAGGCCGGTAGGGGCAGAGACGGGATCTCGGACATGACAATATCACTCTCTTTAGCGCCATCAGCGGCACGTCTTATAGCCGAGTCGTTCTGTGATCCTGTCACCGGCTGTTCGGGCATTGCCGAAATTGAGGACTGTTGTCGTGCAAATCAGTTAGGATGCCGCGCTGTGGGGGCTGAATCATGAAGACTTTTGAACAGATATTTGAAGAAGTGATCGTAAAGGTTGTGGAAATGCATCCTGATCTAACTGAGCAGGATATCGCCGGGGCTTCGGCCAACTTGCTGTCGCAGTTTATTCCAGCTGTCGCACGCGATATGTGCAAGGATCTCAAGCGAAGAATGCCTCAGCTCCTTGCGCGCGCCAGAAAATCGGATGCAGGTTTCGAGAAGAGAAATCTTAAGCGCTGGCGCAAGCCGTTCGATCTTCTGGAGCTTCTCTGGAACATATCGCAGGAAGTTGGCGCAAAATTCAACGAGACCGAGCGCCCTGATGCGGTCGCCGCGAAGGACTATCAATTCGATGCGCTGGTGTCTCTGCATGCGCGAGCGCTCCTCGTCGCGCGCGAAATTCAGTGCTTGCTTTACGGCGGCTACCCCGATGGGGCGCTAAGCCGCTGGCGCTCGCTTCACGAGATTGCGGTGATGGCGGTCTTTCTCAAGCAGCATGACAGCGAGACATCCCACCGCTATCTTGCGAGCTTTCCGTTCACGGCCCTTCGCGCCGCGCGGCAACTGAACGAGCATGCCGAACGAGCCAATATGACGCCCTTTTCGCAGCAGGAGCTCGCAGCAATGAAACCGATGCGAAGGTCTTGCCCAGCGTTTTGGCGAGGAGATGTACCATGAGTACGGGTGGGCATCGGTCGCTCAAAAATCCGAAGCCCAATTTCGCCCAGCTCGAGAAAGCCGTAAAGCTAGATCATTGGCGTCCACGGTATCGCTGGGCCTCGCAGCACACCCACAGCGGCTGTCGCCCGCCACTTTCCTTGCTGGGGACTGTCGAGAGCAAGCGCCACATTCATCTCGTTGGCCAGAGCAACTCAGGATTCACTGATCCGTTGCATATGGCGTCGATCTCGCTGAATCAGGTGACGGGATCTCTCCTGATGACGCGACCAACCATCGACAACGTCGTCTTTGTTCAGATCATCAGTGATCTCTCGGAGGAAATCGGCGACGTTGCGTTCAAGGTCGAAAAACAAACCTACGCTGAGGCGCAGAAGAAAGAGGAACGCAACCGCAAAGCGCGACAGCCCGCATCGCGAGGGGCCGGAAAGAGCATAAGGAAACGACCAGCTGCGAAAAGATGATCCTCGCGTCGGCTCAATAGTCCATGTTGGCGTGCCGGTCGTTTTCCTCATGCCAATAATGCATGTAGGCTTCGCGCTCCTCCGGGGTATCGGCCACCACAGCGGCGTACTCGGCGACGCTCTTTTCATCAAACGAGGGATCAATGCCGCGCTCAAGAAGACCATAGGGGGCCCCAAGTGGGCCCGTGCGAAACATGGCATCGACGGCATCGAAAAGCTCACAGGCCGAGCCATGGTCTTCCTTCTCGACGGGAAAGAAGCTGAAGCGAATGCTTTGCCTGAATTTCGTAAAGTTCGCGGGCAGCGCGCCCACGGACGGGACATGTACGAACAGGGATCCGCAGTCGTTTTCGATACCGCCATGGGAAAATGGATTGCGAATGCGCTCTTTTAGCTGTTTGAGCTGGCTGTAAAGCTTCTGCGTCGCGGCGTCGGCGTCGACATCGATGAATGTCCGTATCTTTTCGTCCCAGTTAAGGCTCAGGAACCCTTTCAGTTCGCCTTGGGTTAGCGGCGTGCCGTGAAAGGCCCGGAGCAGGATAAGCTGATGCTCAAGCCGGCTGTAAAACGCATCGAGCCATGGCGACCGAATAAAAGAAGCCTTCCGTACTCAAACGGCTATTGTGCCGCCATGAGGCTGTCAGATCGTCGAACGTCGCGGCAATTGCATCCATCTCCGAAAGCGCGGTTTTCGCCTTCGGCTTCTTCCGTGGGGTTTTCGCGGCCCGCTTGTATGCACTATCGGCGAGCGCGCGAAAGAACCGATAGCGGCGATCGAACTCGGTGTTGCGGTTCGCGATCGTGACGTTATTGGCCTGAATCTGCTCCTGGGCGAGGGCCGCCAGCCACTGCTCAGTGAGTGCGACGGCATGGCACAGTTGTCCGCAGAGGCGCTTGATATCAACTTTAGCCCCTGCCGCATGGCATATTGTAAACCCAAACTTGCGGAGCTCTAAGGACACCTCCACGCCGTTAAACATCGTAAAGACCGTCCAGCGCACTTTGTCCTCCGGACCGGCGGTCGGAAAGCGGAGCACGGTCCCGAGGGCAAACTTTACTAGGTCCGGGACTGGGAAATCCTCTCGCGACCGCTTCGTGGCGCTGGCGAGATCGCGGCGCTCCCAGCCTTCCGGCATTTGCCTCGAAAATCCGACGAGCGCCTTCTCAAGTCGCTTTCGATGCCGGACGCGCCAGCATGGACGGCGTTCCCCTTGAAGCCTCGGCAATGACATGGGGCGGTCCGCCTCGCTCAAGGAGCCCAAGATGGCGAAAGCGGCGGAGGAGTGTCCATGGGAGGAGGGTTGGTTGCCAGCCATACTTCGCAGGCCACAGGCCATGCGATGTCTTGGCTGGCTAGTAAAATTGGCGAGACTGCCCAACCGGGTGACCTTGGTTCCTTTTGAGGGTTGATCGTGGTGACGTACGGCATCATATGTTGCCGACGTTGTTTCACCTCCTGATTCCGCGGCGATCGTTCGTCGCCATTGAGCGGACCATCCGGCCTTATGAATACGCCACGTAACCATCACTATGTACCGCAATTCTACCTCCGGAATTTCGCGTGTGATCCAGAGCGAAAGAAGATCCGGACACTTGCCAAAAATGGCGACTATGCCGTTTGGGCCGAGCGCTCGATCGAGGGACTGGGCTATGAGCGCGATCTCTATGTCCATTCCTACGGCGGTGTCCCGGTGTCCGTCGAGGATACGATCAACCACGGCATCGAGACGCCGATCTCAAAGAGCGAAACCTGGGCCAAAATCCAGAGCGGCCGCACCGACGCCTTGGATCGATCCGACAAGCCCATCTTGTATGCGCTTGTCCGGCATCTTGAAGCGCGCACGCCGCATTATCTTGCCACGCAGCTGGAGCTTGCCGAGCTCGCCGCGCAGCCCGACAGCGACATCCCCTTCACGGACGAGGAGCGTGCCTACTACGCAGAACTTCGAGCGAACGCCGCCCTCACCAAGCAGATGTTCAATGTCATGTCGGCGTCGACCGACTGGAGCGAAGCGGCTTATCGCGGCTCTGGCGTGACTGTTGTCCGCACGGCCAAGTCATTGCGGACCTCGACCATCCCCGTCTTGCCAATCCGTGCGCCCGAACACCCCGCCCTGCGGATGCCGCTCCCCGGCATGGTGCCCTACACCTACAATCTCGCGCTTACCCCCACGACCATGGTGAATCTCGTCCTTGCGGATTTTGATGATGCGTTCATGAACGTCGAGCAAGGTGAGGATTTCCGGCTGGGCATGAACCGGCACCTCGCAGGGCAGTTCGGCCACTTTCTTCATGTTCGTCACATGGTCACCGACGCTAACGATGAGTTGGTCCGGGACATGGCGTGGGCTCACTATCGCCTCGAAAAGTCGGACGCCCGGCGGATGGTGTTTCATCGCCCGGCCAACTGGGCTTCCTCAGCTTCCGCGTCCGGCGGCTAACAAACCCGTCCATTTTTGTGCAAACCTTCAGGGGCAGATAGTCATGCTTACCAGCCTTGCGACCATTCTGCACGAATTGCAACAAGTCGAGTCGGCGAAGCTCAGCAAGGAGAATGTCACGCATGCGCCGACCATAGGGGCCATGTATGAGGGGCTGACCCGGGAATTGCTGGATCGCGCCATTCCCGCATCGCTCGACGTGCGTGTTGTGAGCGGCTTTGTCGAGGGACATGATGGGCAGTTGGGGCCGCAGACGGATGCCATGCTTGTCAGCGGCGAAGGCAAGCCCGTTCCCTACACCAACGACTTTGTCTGGCCGATACAAAATGTCCTCGCCGTGTTCGAGGTGAAGAAGAACTTGTATGGCGCAGATCTGGATGATGCGTTCCAGAAACTTCGCACGATAAACGAAATGTTCGACCAGTATGTGCAGAGCGCGCATCCGCTGTTTGACATCACTCCAGCTTTCAATGCTTTCGCGCGGCTTACCGGGCTCTACCCCAAGAGCCCGGAACACGTTGCGCAGCTATCTGAAGAATGGCAGACCTTCTACCACTTGCTCGTCGTTGAGCAGACCGGCCCCATTCGTGTGATCCTGGGTTATGAAGGATATGTCGACGAAGCCGGACTTCGTCGTGGCTTCGCCGATTATCTCGAACAGAACAGCGGGACGCGCGGCTTTGGCCTAGGGTCGCATCCCAATCTTATCGTTTGCCGAAATAATAGCCTGCTCAAGATGAACGGCCAGCCCTATATCTCGCCTCTTGCAGAGGGGCGGTGGGTCGCCGTCGTGTCCAATAACGAGAATCCCATCCGCATCCTCCTTGAGCTGATTTGGACGCGGCTGTCCAATCAGTTTCAGCAATACATACCTATGGACGACACGTTGCAGCTGGAGCGGCTGGCTCCGTTCTTTCTGGCGCGGATTGTTCCTGTCGGACAGGCGATCGGATGGCAGCTTCAACACCATGAACTCGACAAGCAAGAATTGGCGTCCATCAAGTCAACCCAGTGGGCGCCCCGCGAGGTGGACGAGAACGAGTGGGCTATCTTGCACCAGGTGGCTAACAAGGGTGAGCTCGACGTCCGGGACCGCTATTTCCGTGAGTGGGCGCAAGAAGAGAAGTTTGACCCCGATGAGGCCATCGCAAAGCTTATCGCCGACCGCCTGCTGGCGTGGGTCGATGAACACCATGTGCGCGCTCTGACGCAGGGCGATTTAATCACGGCCTTCATGCATTCGGGCCAGACGATTGCCACGGGTGACGACGAGCTTGCAGCTCTGTGGATGATGGAACAGCTTGGGCCACGTAAGAAGAAGCCCAGGGAATAAGGCTTGCCTCAGTCGGGTCTCAAGCGTTGGGGTCTACCGCATCCGGATATTCTTTCTCATCAATCCGTAATCGATGTCCGACGAAGAATCCGCCTTCCTGCCGTATGGCTTCTGCTTTCACTAAATCCTCAGCGGTCCATCCGGATGTATCCATCAGGATGAAATCCTCGGAGCTTCCTTTCACGTCACGCGCATCAAGGGCAATCCCCAGAATCATGCGTCGCTCGGGATGCACCGCCTTGGCTGCGTACATACGGGCGGCGAGCCTCGTCTTTCGATCGTCCCGATAGGTTTGATGGTCTCGGCCGTCGTCGCCGGGACCGATGACCAGGACGTAGAGCACGTCCTTCTGCTCAGATGCGAGCAAACTGCTGACATACCCCTTCTTGGCAAGCTCGGCTCTTTCCAATATCCATTTGCTGAGCACGCGTCGCATAAACCGGCTTTCGGCGGCCATGATATGCACCATACGCTCGTGATCAGCGACTTCATGATCGTTTCCGTGCTCTAGCTCTTCCTTCATGTAAAGTTCGGTCAGATACTCGATCAGGCCGTCGCAGAACGCACTGATCTTGTTTTCTTCGCGGCCTCGCAAGAAGCCTTCATCAGCCTCTACCTTTGCCCAGAGATCCGGATCGGTCCCGTATGGACCGTTTCCGACTTCCGGAAAGCCGCGGTTGTTCCAGAGGAAATAACCGAGCAGATCGAGCTCGGAAAAGCTGCGGACAAATTGGCCGCCGTCGTAAAGTGCTTCCTTCTTCCGAAGGTAATCGAGAAAATCGGCGATGGTCGAAAGCTCGGCCAGAATGATAGGAAGCGTCGTGTCATCGAAGACGTGAACCCAGCCATGGGTGTTGCTGACACGTCCAACCGCGAACCGCTTTTCATCGTCCACCGTTGGCGGCGATAGCTCCAGCGTCGCGTATCCGGTCGCGGCCTTGCAGCGTTCAGCCGCGCCAAGCGCGATGCACACCCGATAAACGCGCATTCGGTCGGTAGGTGGCAGCGGCAGGGGCAGGGGCTGTGTCGCCTTGGCGTCGAGGAACAGCCGGAATGGCTGACGCTTGATCCACTCTTCGGCTTGCGTGATCTGCTCGGCGGATTTGGTGATGGACCGCCGAAACCAACGCTCCCAGTCGAGATCCGCGTCTCCGCTATCAGGGAAGGCACAGGATTTGTCGGAGGACAGGATCACATCATTGCCGAACACGACCAGCAAATCGGTCAGTTCCTTGCCGGATTTGCGGTACAGGTTCGGGTAGCTCCACAGCGACAGGAACGATTTTTCGCAGAGGTCCGCTAGGACCTTCTCCGAAGCCGTTAAACCGCCTGCTTTCTTAAATCGCATGTTTCACCGATCGCGGCGCCGGCACTATCCGCTCCTCAGTCGTTGGAGACATCGACGCGCCGCGTTGCGCGGAGAGACATCCCCCGAATCCCCGCTCCCCAACTAATTCGCTCGGGGATTCTCAGACACCATCCGACGATGGGTGGATACATCCGGAGTGTGTCCATTTTCACATCGCCGATTCAATATACCGATGGCGTTCCTCAAGGAGAAGTCGGTCAGTTGGCGATCAATTCCACGCTGGGCCCTCGGGCTTTCGCGACAAAGCTTTATCAGGAATTGTAGTGCGAGAAATGCTGCGCCGCCGGGAGGTGACAGCATATAGAGCCATGGTGGCATCAAACCAGATAAGAAGTTTGCGGTGCGCGACTTACTCAATGGCTTGGCGGAGCGATGTTGCGGTCGTACTGCCTTCACTCGTAAGGGGAGGCGTGCCGCCCGGAACATGATTGAAGAAGATGTCATCGAGCAGTCGCCGGTGCCAAACCCTGCCGAGGGACATCTCCTGTTCCTCGGAGGAGGAGCCGCGGCGGCCAGCATATACGCCAAGCAGCCATGGTTCGACAAATGCTTGCGGCGCCGGGGCGGGTAAGCCTCGAGAGTTTATCAGTTCTTTGCCAAAGTACGCGACTGGCGAGCCAGACATCCCGTGACGAGTGGCCGCATCTACAAAGAAGATCGGCATCTGTCCTGCAATATTGATCAGGGGCTCCGAAGCGACTGAGCCACACTTCCAAATCGGAAGGGTCCCCTGCAGCGCCAATCCAAGCGGAAAGCCAAGAATGAAAACCTCGGCTCCGACTGGCGCATATCCGTATTCCCAATAGTCGGACCTGCCGTCTTTCGCGGGTTGATAGAGAACCGCAGCTTTGAAGCATGCAATGCGGCTCTTTTCTTCTTCGTAATTCGGCATCCAGTCATTGAGACAGATGACGCCGATGTCGACCTGTTGGGGCATCCCATCCTGATTGAGGAAGCCGCGATGTTGCCACCAGGTTGGCCATCCATCTCTGAGGACAGGCAGTTCAAGCTCACGGAATTCCGCCGTTCCACCCGCACGATCTTGTGCAGACCAGTGGCATCTCAGCCGCGTAGGAAAGCGGCGGTGCTCATCCAGAAATGCTTCGGAGACAGCATGTTTGCCAGATAGCACATGCCAATTGGTGACAAGGCCGTGCGTCTGCGCGAATTCATAGAAGAATCCTGTCGCCTTCGGCAACGGAATGTCGTGGAAAAATGGTTCGATTGTGTGACGCGAAGAGATTGCTCACTAACTGTCAAAGCCTGCTCACTTTCTAAAAAGGGGCATTCAGTGTACGCATCCGGGCGATTCCAAAAGTCATGGATGGCCCACGGCAACTAGATTTTACAAATACGGGTCGATCAGCCTAATCATGAATCGCGCCGGCGCAAGCCACGTGCGCTCAAGTAAAGCACACATCATCTCGGCCGCCCCCTTGCAATCCGGCTTCGACCTGGAATCCACATGCTCGCATCGATAACTTGGACAACTTCGATCATTGGCGCGGCAGTGCGATCCTCAACATCTTCAGCAACAAAAACTCGCGTGATGGCTAAAATGCGAATGACTGATATCTTCAAGCGATGAAAAATAGGTCGTCTTCGATTCGTGCCTCGCAAGGATCTCTGAGAAGCATCCTATGCTTAATAGCGGCGACCCCGCGGAAGAAAAAACCGTCTGACATTGAACGCAGGTTAATGCCACGCATGGCGTACCGAATGGTGAATAAGAGAGAACAGCCGATGGTTGCAAGCAGTGTCCACGTTGGCGCCGGCGCTCTCGTCATCTCCGGGATTCTCTTCGCGATCTACCCTGCCATCCGACCATTCTCCGACGAGCGGTCGCTGCTGGGCGCTGCGGCCTTTGGTTCAGCGGCATGGTTGGCTTCGCACATGCTTGCCATCATTGCGTTTACCTTGTTGCCGCTGGGGCTCCTCGGACTGCATCACTCTCTTCGCGGCACCGCGGCTGAACGGCTGCTCTTTGTCGCCATAGTCCTGAGCGTGATCGGCACAGGGTTTACACTCCCGTTCTATGGCGGTGAAACCTATGGTCTACACGCGCTGGGGCAGGAAGCGCTGCGGCTGCACACTGACGCTCCGCTTGGGCTAGTAGAGGTCATCCGCTCCGGACCCGGTCTGGTCATGTTTCTTGCTGGTTTGCTGCTCCTTGCCGCCTCGGCAAATGCGACCGCAACGGCGCTTTGGCGATCCTGTCGCTATTCGAAGGCGAGCGGCATTCCCTTTGCTGTCGGGACGTCCTCGTACATTTCGCAGTTCTTCGGCTCACAGCCTCTCCGTGTTGCACATGGACTGCTGGTTGCAGTCGGCTGCGTATGGATGGCCGCCGGTCTTTGGCGGCGATGGAAGGTGGACCAAAATCGAGATGAGATCCTAGCGGAGAGGGCACGGCAATGATTTGCGGGTGATTGTTTTCGATCACGGCACCAACTTTGCGATCACCTTGCCGGCGCAATATGCGCACTAGCAGTGCAGTACCGACGCCAGTTGGCTGAACCCGCAGACGATCGGCGCCATCCGCAAAGGGCCTTATTTTGCGGATGAAGGCGCGGGTCCCGACTCCGAAGACCTGTGCGCCCACGATTTCGGAGCGCCGGGAGTATAGGGAGCGAGATATCCGCCGTTGGCAGCGAGGGGCCGGAAGTGCTACAGAAACCCGCCTGCTGGTCGAGATTTCTGAGGAATCGCAATGGAATAGACACGAATTCCCGATACAATCAATTGTCAAAACGTTAAGGTGGACAACGCTGGCAAACGCAACCAGACCGGCGTTGATGGATTAGACTGAAGAGCATGTCGACCGCTCGCCATATTGTCAGTTTGCTGAAGAGCCACATTGCCGGCGACGGCGAGCGTTTCCTCGCCACCGCAATGCAGCTTGCCGCGCATGAGGCACGGCAGGGACATGGCAAGCTGGCGCAGGAACTCAAAGAGCTGATTGACCGGGCCAAGATAGCCGACACTGCAATGACCAAGACGGCACGGCCGGTTCCACTGGTTCAGCCGAAAGGCGAATTGGCCGGGTTGCTGCACGCCGGTTATCCGGACCTGCGTCTGACCGAAATGGTTCTCCCGGGCGAATTACGACATCGGCTTGAACGTGTGCTGAGCGAGCAGCGGCAGCAGCAGAGTCTGCGTGAGCACGGTCTGAAACCACGTCGCAAACTGCTGCTGGTGGGACCGCCTGGCTCGGGCAAGACGATGACGGCGGCGGCTTTGGCCGGTGAGCTCCATCTCCCATTGTTCACCGTCGTGCTGGATGGTCTAATCACGAAATTCATGGGCGAGACGGCTGGAAAGCTACGGCTCGTCTTCGACGCTATGCAGGCAACACGCGGGGTCTACTTTTTCGACGAATTCGACGCCATCGGCGCCCGGCGCGGCGAGCGCCAAGACGTCGGCGAAATTCGCCGTGTCTTGAACTCCTTCCTGCAATTCCTGGAGCAGGATGAAAGCTACGGCCTCGTCGTCGCTGCGACCAACCATCCCAAGCTGTTGGATAGGGCGCTCTTCCGTCGCTTTGACGATGTCATTGAATACGCGTTGCCCGATTCGGTCCTGACTGAAGCCTTGCTGCAGGCGCGCCTCGACCGTTTTGATACGCGCGGTGTCGCCTGGAACCAGGCCGTCGAGCAGGCGCACAATTTATCTCAGGCGGAAATTGTAAGAGCTGCGGACGACGCGGCTAAAGCGATACTCTTGGGGGGCGGGAAACGGATAACATCAGAGGCGCTCATTCAAGCGCTGATGGAACGCCGGCGGGCCTCGCTGTCTGAGTAACGACAGTACAGGTTGTAATGGCAGACGATTTTCCTCGGGATAAACCCCACATTCATCTTCGCGACAATGGTGTTCGAGAGCCGTATCGGAGGCCCAATCAGAAAATCGAACCGCCCGCGGTACCTGAACGCGATCGGGCGGGGCATGCCGCGGCGTTGGTCCAGGCTATCGGACATGCCATTCAGGCGGCTCGAGTGCAGATTGCCGCTCGCGATCTCAACCTGGCCGTAGGGCTACCAGGGTCTTACCTCGATATCGAACTGCCGGCGCGCGAGCGCATCGCGCTGGATCAATTGGCCGATCGACGGCAGAAGATGGAAGTTGTCGCGGTCCATGAACCGGTAAGAGATGGCGAGCCGCTACGCGCTTCGGTGTTCGTGCCGCAACAGGCCGAGAACTACTATCTGCGAAAGGTCGAGGCCTATCGCGACTCTGATACCAAGAAGGGAAGGCCGCGGAATGAGCCGTTGGTGTCGCGGATTGACACAATACGGCTGGCTACGGCACGTTCGCTATACACCGACGACGATGGGCTTTTTCCGCAGCAGCCGAATGAACAGGTCTGGTGGGAGATTTGGCTGCGCAAAGGTCGTCGAGAGAATTTCGAGCGCATCGCCCAAGCGTTGAATCTTACGCTGCGCGCACATGCGGTTAGATTTCCCGAGCGAGAGGTCATGCTTGCGCTCGCGAGCGTAGCAACGCTGGACCGGCTTGTAGCTCACAGCGACGTTGTGGCCGAGTTGCGGCGCGCGAAGGATACACCATCTTTCTTCATGGGCCTTGGGGGCGCAGAGCAGCGCGATTGGAGTGATGAACTGCTCGACCGCGTGACGCCGCCGGGCAACGATGTCGCTGTCTGTGTTCTCGACAGCGGTGTGCGTCAAACTCACCCCTTGATCGAACCTGCGCTTGCCGTGGAAGATTGTCACACAATCAAGCCCGGCTGGGGCAGCGACGACACCCCGGTGTGGCAAGGTCACGGGACGCGGATGGCCGGTGTCGGGCTCTATGGTGACCTTGTCCCCGTCCTCGTCGGAAACGATCCAATTGCCTTGCCTTACCGCCTCGAGAGCGTTCGCATTTTGCCGCCCGAGGACGAAGCGAACGATCCCGAGCTCTATGGCGCGATCACCGGAGAGGCAATTGCTCGGGCCGAAATTCAGGCGCCAGCTCGCCGCCGCGCCATTGCCATGGCGGTCACCAGCGCAAATCCTGCGCGCGGCCGACCGACATCGTGGTCAGCGGCTGTCGACCAACTTTGTTTTGAGGAGGATCAGCGGCGCCTGATCATTCTGTCCGCGGGAAATATCGCCGAGGATCTGATGCCGGCTGATCACCTCACACGCAACGATCTCGAGGCGGTCGATGATCCGGCGCAGGCGTGGAATGCACTGACGGTGGGTGCCTACACCGAGAAAGTGGACATCATCGATCCTGACTTCGCTGGCTACGCGCCGATCGCGCCCGCCGGCGAGCTATCGCCGCGCAGCAGGACTTCTGTGGTCTGGGACCGGCAGTGGCCTGTAAAACCAGACGTCGTGTTCGAAGGAGGTAATCTCGCGCATGACGGTACGCTCCCCGGCGAGCCGATCGACGACCTGCAAATCCTGACGACGTATTTCCGCCCGGAGCTGCGCCACTTTACAACTCTGGGCGACACGAGTGCGGCTACCGCCCACGCCGCACGGCTGGCGGGGCTGATCTTGGTGGCGCGCCCAGGCCTCTGGCCGGAAACGGTTAGGGCTTTGATCGTGCATTCGGCCGAGTGGACCCCGCAGATGCGCGCTCGCATCAACGCATGCAACGGTGCCAAGGGGCAAATACAGGCGCTTGTACGCCGCTATGGCTATGGAGTTCCAGACCTTGGGCGGGCGCTCCTTTCGACGGTGAACGATTTAACGCTCATCGTCGAAGATGAACTCAATCCATTTCAGCGACAAGGGGGAGCTGCTGCCAAGACCCGTGACATGAAACTCCATCGCCTGCCTTGGCCGAAGGAGCAACTGGCCGCGCTTGGGGCCGCGCAGGTAGAGCTACGCGCGACTTTGTCCTACTTCATCGAACCCAATCCTGGGGAGCGTGGGTGGACGAGACGACATCGGTACGCTTCGCACGGCCTTCGCTTCCGTGTGAAGTCCGCGACTGAGACTGTCGACGAGTTCCGAGCCCGCATCAACCAGGCAGCACGGGATGAAGAGGAAGGGGCGCCTGCCACCGGCGGCGAGGATTGGCTTCTCGGTACGTTTCGGGACAATGGGTCGGTGCATTCGGATTTCTGGTCAGGAAGCGCGGCTGACCTCGCAGAGCGCGACGCGATTGGCGTCTTTCCCGTCGGCGGCTGGTGGAAGGAAAAGCCTTATCTGGAGCGGTTCGATGGCACTGCGCGGTATGCGCTTATCGTGACGATCAGAGCGCCAGGGTCAAATGTGGATATCTTCACTCCAGTTGAGAATGCAGTTGCCGTTGCTAGCACGATCGAAGTTTGACCGGAATCTGTCTGCGGCTCGCTCTTGCCCGTGCGCCGCGGTTGCGACTCGCGTCGCAAGATCTCTGATACAATAGTTGGGCCACAACCCAGTTTGACATTGATCCGTTGTACGCTGTTGACGATCAGCCCGAGCTCGGAGCGACATGTTTATTATCGTTCAGATTCCATTTGCAGACTTCCGCCCCATAATTACTGGGGAGAGAGGCCGATTGCGATCCCCAGACTGGGCGGCGGACGAGCCGAAAGGGTTTGTGAGAGGCTTCGGCAAAGTCTCACCCAGAAACTCATCCGGCTTAGGTTTAGTGGGAGAAAGCCGCTTTGCTGATATGGACAACGCGATCCGCTTCCCCGAACACATTGACTACCGAGAGGACAGTTGGCCATCCTCACTGGACGTTGTCCCTTGGTTCCGGCGGCTCTACTTCGACGGTCAAATTGCTGGACGCTTCGAGATCGGTTTTCTGATCGCCGAGGATTACGAAGAACTTGTATTCGGCAGGGACGATATTGCGGCACCGATTAGGCCCGCAATTTTAGCTCAATGCCTTTTGGCAACAAGTGTTCAGATCAATTCGGTGGATGGCTCCAAGCAGACGATGCCCTTCGCTCGCTGCTCTAAATTCCTCGGATTGGCGTACCTCGCCGCATCGACGAGCAACTCGGGTTTGATGTCCTATCCAATAGCAGAGACTTTTGGCTCGGCGTTCTTTACCGGGGATCCGCTCGTAACGATTCGGATCGCGTCTGGACGGCCAATAAGCGACGGGCGAGACCGGCGCTATTTAACCAATCACAACGAGCCCGCACTCTTCATCACTTCCGCTCGCGGGTCCAAAAGAAACAATGTCATCGTTCAAGCTTCCGAGAGGGGCACCAGAGAAGAGACGTCCCAGGAACGCGTTACGCGGGTGCTCTTTGCCCACCTCAATTCATTGGCGTTTGCTTATGCGCAGCTTCAGCACGTAGGTTCGTCCATCTCTGGCAAAACTAACCGCGAGATCCTTCGCAATGCAATTAAGGCAATGATTGATAGGCTGGCGACGTTCAATCAAGGCGACGCACGCGACAAAGACGCCGCGTTCTCTGAGGGTCTACGAACCTTTGCGAAAGCCTATTCTGGCCGCATCGAAGAGCTTGCGACAAAACTGGAAGCTCTCTCACTTGAATGGAATAAACCTACAAAATTTGAGCGCTTCCGCGGATATTTCAAGAGCGTGCACGACCTCGTCATAAGAACGAGCGTGGAAAAAGCGATAGATATTAGTATGAAAGGAGGAACATAAGGAATTCGGGCAGCACCGAATGCTCAGCCCTTCTATTCCGTAAAGCGGACGAGCCGCCTAATTCCACGACAACAATATAGAATCTATCAGCCCGAAAGTCAATTTTTTCAGCGAAACCATAACCTCAATGCTTCTCGCGTCTTGAGCCTGGCAACGAGCTGCGGTCTGCCGGTTGGACTTTTCGTTGCAAGTCCTTGATCTGTAATGACGGGATTTTGGGTCAGTTGGAGAAATTCTCGTGAGAAATCAACAGTCGCAATATGTCTCTTAATCAGCGGGCCCCAGGTTCGAGGCGCCATGCGCCAAGCTTACAGATCAAGCACTTACGATCTGCTCCTTGGAAGCGAGCTTTCAGTTGGACGGGGGGCTCCCCAACCGCGCCTTTCCGTTTCATCGGCGAGCTTTTCTGATGCCCTCGAGGCGCATCCGTATTTTGCGAGGCTTTCCATTCGTCATAAGGCGACCGTTGCGATTGAACCGCGGGCTTGAGCCCCGACAGCCGGTCAAAGGCTGCATCGATAGCTTTCCTGTCCCACCGATGTGTTCCGGGAATGGGTCGCGGCATGATCCCCCGCCGAATCCAAGTCATTGAAAGCTGATAGCGTTTCACAACCGGCGCAGGCCGCGGCCTGCTCTTTTGACATCCCGCGAGGTGGGATCATTTGATCGTCCTTATCGTCAACGAGTTGTTTGGCCCACACCGTCATTAAGCTGCGATCGAAGGTGTGTGCGATAATCGGTTCGATAGTAACTTTGGATCCATAACTAATTGCCTCGACCAGAGTATAGCATCCTACGCTTTCATTCGGAACGGCCCCTTGTTGAGGCGTGCCGAGACCCGTGTGTGAACTCTGCTGATTCCCTCCCGCTGTTGTCGTCTTTGCTTATTTGTACGCTTCTACGCTCAAGCGCGCGATAGAGGTGGGGCTGAGCTTGCCCACGCAGTAGGTCTCCGCAACGAATGTTGCGCCACGAATAAGCTTCCCCTCTACAATATTCGACAAGGCGTCGATGACAAATCGAACGCAACCTGAAATTACACCTGATACCCCTCTTCGCCTTGCTGATGCCGTGAAGATCGCGTTTCCTTTGGGAGGAATGACGGTCGCGGGCTTACGTCGCGAGCGCGATCGTAACCGATTGGTTATTGAGAAGATTGCCGGCAAGGAATTTACAACGCTGGCTCCTATCGAACGGATGCGAGAGCTATGCCGCGAAGAAGCAAGGGCGCCAGACTTCAGCTTAAGGCCGCCCGCCGAAACAAGAGCGGAAAGATCACCCACCAAGCAACCTGGATCATCAGAGACAACGGCCGGGATGTCGGCACAGGCTGCGCTGCAGATGAGATTGCGGCCGAGGAGGAAAAACTAAGGGACTACATAACCTCCAAACACACGCCAAAGCGACGCATCCGCCACATAGATGATATCGCAATCGCGGACGTCCTCTCGATTTACTTGGATGCGCAACGGACAAGCTTCGTAGTCGCTTCAACATCGATAGCGAAAGCGAAGATAACGTCCCAGATATCCGCAAGTTCAAGAAACGAATTGAGCGATTGAATGACTGGTGGGGGGCAAAAATGCTTGGTGAGGTCAATGGCGAGGCGTGTCGCTCCTACACCAAGCGGCGCGGCAAAAAAGGGAGGCGCGCGGCGGGACCTCGAAGATCTACGCGCCGCCATTGGTCACCATGCAGCCGAAGGATTTCATCGGGAAATCGTCAAGGTCTCGCTGCCAGAGAAGGGCCAGCCGCGAGACAAGTGGCTGACGCGCAGCGATGCGGCCAAACTGATTTGGACCTGCTGGCGCTATCGCGAAATGCAGAAGGGCTCGCGTCGGCCGTTGGACGACGAAAAGGTCCCGACCAGCAAGCGTCCCCTCCGCCATCTTGCGCGGTTCATTTTGTTGGGGATCTACAGCGGAACTCGTGCAGGAGCTATAGCGGCCGCCTCTCCCATTCCGGCGATCGGTCGCTCTTATGTCGACCTTGAGCGCGGCCGCTATTACCGTTTGAAACAGGGCAGCACCAAAACGAACAAGCGGCAGCCGACGGTGCCGATACCCTTGCGCTTGCTTGCTCACCTGCGGCGCTGGCACAGGATCGCTCCGGAGGCCAAGCATTTCGTCGAGTACAACGGTAGGCCCGTGACCTCGGTCAAAACGGCGTTCAAGAGCGCTGTGCGGCTTGCGGGGCTTGGTTCGGGAATTTCCCCTCACACTTTGCGACACACCGCAGCGACTTGGCTCATGCAGAGAGGCGCGGACCCCTGGCAGGCAGCGGGTTATCTAGGCATGTCGCTTGAGGTGTTGCTCAACACCTATGGCCATCACCATCCCGATTATTTGTCCGACGCCGTCGAGAAAATCGCAAAGCGCGATCCAGCCAGCGAACGAAAAGCGCACGTATCTGGTGCGATATCTGGTGCGGTGCTTCCGATGAAACGAAACTTGGCCTGATAAGTCACTGATTTCATTGGTGGGCCCGGCAGGACTCGAACCTGCAACCAGACCGTTATGAGCGGCCGGCTCTAACCATTGAGCTACAGGCCCCGCCGCGAGGCGGCTCGCGGGAACACGCGGCCGGCAACGGTGCGCGGTTCGTTTACAGGGATGAAGGCGGGGGTGCAATGCTGGCGCCAAAGCATGATCCGGAAAAGTGCGAAGCGGTTTTCCGGAAAGGTCATGCGTAAACAACAACCTAAAGCGCGATGACGATTCATCCAAATCTCATCGCGCCGGCGGAAGGAGCGCCAGCGCCCGAATTTTTGAATACCCGAAATCTGCGATGATGCCCTTATAGTCCTGTTTTGCCCGACGGGTCAAATCGAGCTTACGGCAAGGCTCGTTTCGTGCTTCCGTAACCCCTTGTAATTGCTGGCCTCGTCTACTGTGCATGGGGTTGTTTTTCGACTTTTTGTCTGAGGGGGACCGCACGGTCCCCACAGATGTCTCGCAAGCAAGCGGACGGGCCGCCGCCTAGTCCACGGAGACCCCGGCGAACTCCACCACCTTGCGCCACTTCTCGGTTTCGTCCGCGACCAGCTTGCCGAACTCGGCGGGCGTCATCGGCTTGGGGAGGCCGCCGACCTCAGTGAGGCGCGCGACCAGCTTGGGGTCCTTCAGCGCTTCGCCGACGGCCTTGTTGAGGATCTCGATCACCTCGGGCGGCGTGCCCTTCGGCGCGGAGATGCCGTAGAAGCCGACCGATTCGAATCCCGGCACGGTCTCGGCGATCGCGGGCACGTCGGGCACGCTCGGCCAGCGCTGCGGCGAGGTCACGCCGAGCGCGCGGACATTGCCGCCTTTCACCTGCTCCATCGCCGAGGGCAGATTGTCGAAGATCAGCTGCACCTTGTTGGAGATGATGTCGGGGAAGGCGATGGCCGAGCCGCGATAGGGCACGTGCACCATGTCGCACTTCGTCATCACCTTGAACAGCTCGGCCGACATGTGCACCGAGGTGCCGTTGCCGGAGGAGGCAAAGGAGATCTTGCCGGGATTGGCCTTGCAATAGTCGATGAACTCCTGGACCGTCTTCGGCGGAAACGCGTTGGTACCAGCATGTTGGTGAGCTGCATGATGCTGGCCACCGGCACGGTGTCGCGCAAAAAGTCGAACGGCAGCTTCTTGTAGAGCGAGGTCGAAATCGCGTTGTTGGGCGCGACGAACAGCAGCGTGTAGCCGTCCGGAGGCGAATTGATCGCGGCAGCCGCGGCGATGTTGCCGCCGGATCCGGTGCGGTTCTCGACGATGAATTGCTGGCCGAGACGGTCCGACAGCCACTGCGCCATGATCCGCGCCACGATGTCGACCGGGCCGCCGGCGGCAAAGCCGATCAGCCAGTGCACGGGACGGTCGGGGTAGCCGGCGGCGGCGGGAGGGGTGGCGCTGAAAAGACCTAAGAGAACTGCGAGCCCGAAAACACCGTTACGCAAAATTCGCAACATGACGCCTCCCATTGCTTTATTGTCGTTGGAGGGCATGCTTTCACAAAAACGCGCGGCTGCCTACATCGCCGCAAGTCGATGTTGACGCAGGCCCGCCGGGAGCGACCATGAGATTCGCGATGATGCTCATCAGTGCGGCGCTGCTCGCCAGCTCCGCCGCCGCCCAAACCGGAGGCACGGCCATTCCGACCACTACTCTCAGCCTCGGCACCGCGACACCCGGCGGCGGCTTCCCGCTCTATGGCAATGCCTTCGCCGAGGTGATGAACGCGGCCGATCCGGAAATTTCCATCGCACCGCGCAACACCAAGGGCAGCAACGAGAACATCCCGCTGCTGGAGAAAGGCGAGCTCGATCTTGCGCTGGTCGCGGGCGAGCCGGCCTATGAGGCCTTCGCCGGCATCGGCCGTGCGCCGGTACGATTGAAGATTCTCACGGCGATCTATTCCAACCCCGGCATGTTCGTGGTGCGCGCGGACAGTCCCTACAGGACCATTCGCGATCTCGTTGGCCAGCCCGTCGCGTTCGGCGCCAAAGGCTCCGGCCTGCCGATCCTGGCGCGCTATGTACTCGATGGCCTCGGCCTGAACCAGGACGAGGACTTCAAGGCGATCTATCTCGACCGCGCCGGCGACGGCCCTGCGATGGTCGAGGACGGCCGCGTCGCCGCGCTCTGGGGCGCCGGCATCGGCTGGCCCGGTTTTGCCGCGGTCGCCTCGAGCGCATCGGGCGCGCGCTTCATCGCGCCCAATGCCGAAGAGATCGCGCGCATCCGCGCCAAGCATGCGTTCCTGAAGCCGCTCACCGTGCCGGCCGGCAGCTATCCGAAACAGTCCGAGCCGATCGCTTCGCTCGGCTCGTGGAGCTTCGTGCTGACGCGCGAGGATCTGCCCGACGATGTCGCCTATCGGCTCGCGAAGACGCTGCACGGTATCGAGGCGACGTTCTGCAGGAAGCTCGCGCAGGCCTGCGAGACCACGGCCGCGAACACGGTCGCGGCCGCGCCGAAGGTGCAGCTGATCCATCCGGGCGTGATGAAGTACTTTCGCGAGATCGGCGTGGTGAAGTGACCGCGTAGCGGTCATTCCCTGGCGCACGAAGCGCGAACCCGGAATCTCGAGATTCTCAGGTGCGCAATTGCGCACCGTAGTTCGGTCCTGCGGACCGCCCCGGAATGACGGCTACCTCGTCACTTCTTCACCAGCGCACATGCCGGGTCCGGCGGACCGAACGCCTCGTCGCCGGAGATGGTCGTGAGGATCCTGTAATAGTCCCACGGATATTTGCTCTCCTCCGGCGTCTTCACCTGCACCAGCCAGAGGTCGTGCACCATCAGATTGTCCTCGCGCAGTTTGCCGTTGCGGGCGAAGAAATCCTCGATCGGCTTCTCGCGCATCTTGGCCGCGACCTTGAGCGGATCGTCGGTGCCGGTCTCCTTGATGGCGTTGAGATAGTGCATCACGCTGGAATAAACGCCGGCCTGCCACATCGACGGCATCTTGTTCATCTTGGCAAAATAGCGCTTCGACCATTCGCGGGTCTTGTCGTCCATGTCCCAGTAGAACGACGTGGTCAGGAGCAGGCCTTGCGCCGCTTGCAGGCCGAGGCCGTGGATGTCGGTGATCAGCGCCAGTAGCGCCGCCATCTGCTGGCCGCCCTTGAACACGCCGAACTCGGCGCCGGTCTTGATCTCGTTCATGTTGTTGGGGGGGCCGGCAGCAATGCCGATGATCTTGGCCTTGGAGGCCTGCGCCTGCAGCACGAATGAGGAGAGGTCCGGCGTTGCCAGCGGCGGCCGCACCGAGCCCAGCACCTTGCCGCCATTGGCGGTGACGACGGCGGAGGCGTCGCGCTCCAGCGAATGGCCGAAGGCGTAGTCGTCGGTGATGAAGAACCAGCTGTCGCCGCCGCGCTTGACCACGGCGTCCGCGGTGCCGACCGCGAGCGCGCGGGTGTCGAACACCCATTGGATCGCGTAAGGCGAGCAGAACTTGCCGTGGAAATCCGCGGTGCCGGTGGAGTGGGTGATGAACAGCCGCTTCTTCTCGTTGGCGATGTTCTGCACCGCGAGCCCGACCGCCGAGACCGGCACGTCGACGATCAGATCGACGTGGTCGACGTCGTACCAGCGCCGCGCAATCGCGCCGCCGACATCGGCCTTGAGCTGGTGGTCGCCGATCACGACGCTGATCGGCTTGCCGAGCACGGTGCCGCCGAAATCGTCGATCGCCATTTGCGCCGCCGTCACCGAGCCCTGGCCGGTCGGCGCCGAGGCCGGGCCGTTCATGTCGGTGAGCACGCCGATCTTGACGACGTCGTCGGAAACCTGCGCCGACGCCGCACCTGAAAGCAGCGCCGCAGTCAAAGCGGCCGCGACCGGCAGTCCAAATCTGGTTGGGTTCACGCTGTCCTCCCCTGAGCCGGCTCGTTGGCCGGTGTTGCGTCCGGGTATGCCCGGCTGAATTGGTTTCTTTTGCAACTGTTTGGGGGCGGGCGTCAACGTCAGGCCGCGAAGCGGATCAGCCGTGCGGGCGAGGGATCGTAGCCGGTCAGCTCCTCGGCACGCTGGCGCAGCCGCCGTTCGTTCAGGAAGCGGAGCAAGGCCTGCATGGCAGGGCGGAAATAGCTGCGCTGCCGCATCGCGAGGTCAAAGTTCTCCCAGACCAGCGGCACGAAATCGAGACCGGCCGAGCGCGCCGCGGCGCGCGTCGCAATGCCGCAATCGGCCTGGCCGGCGTGGACCAGTTCGGCGCGGGAACCATGCCCGATCATCTCGCTGCTTTGCAACACATCCGCACGCGCGATTTCTGCTCTGGTGAACGATCCCAGAGCGCTCTGCGTTGCCGAAGTTTCCCGGCTAAGCAGCGCAAGCGCGTCACGAGCGCGGCGCAATCGATCATCATGATCGCGTCATAGCCAGTGGGGAACTTGATCATGGGCCGCCTATCCGTTGCCGCCGCGCTTCTCTGCGGCCTTGCTGCGGGCGTTGCCGCGTCGTCCGCGCAGGACCGCGGCATAGTCCTCGCGACGACGACGGCGACGCAGGAGTCCGGCCTGCTCAACTATCTGCTGCCGATCTTCCGCGACAAGACCGGCATCGACGTCACCGTGATCGCACGGCGCGCCGACGAAGTGCTCGATGGGGCGCGACGGGGCGAGGTCGACGTCGTGCTGATGCACGCGAGGCCTCAGGAGGAGAAATTCGTTGCCGACGGCTTTGGCGTGAAGCGCTACGACGTGATGTACAACGATTATGTGTTGATCGGGCCGAAGAGCGATCCTGCGGGCGTGAAGGGCAAGGACATCGCGACGGCGCTGAAAGCGATCGAAGCCAAGGGCGCGCCGTTCGTGACGCGTGGCGATCGGTCGGGCACTCACGCCGCGGAGCTCGCGCTTTGGATCGTCGCCGGCATCGACATCGCGAGCGCCAAGGGCGCCTGGTATCGCGAGGCCAAGCAGGGCATGGATGCGGCGCTCGAGGCCGCGCGTGCGGCCAACGCCTATGTGCTGTCGGATCGCGGCAGCTGGACCGGCTTCAGGGATCGCGGCGATCTCGACATCGTCGTCGAAGGCGACCGGCGACTGCTCAACCAGTATGGCGTGATGCTCGTGAGCCCCGAGAAGTTCCCGAACGTGAAGAAGGACCTCGCGCAGACCTTCATCGACTGGCTGACGTCGCCGGAGGGGCAGACAGCGATCGCCGGCTACAAGGTCGACGGGCAGCAGCTGTTCTTCCCCAATTCGGACAGGTCCGGCGGCTGAGGCCGTCGTCGCCGGCGGTTGCCAAACCGGACGATGCGTGATCCATCATGGCGCATGACCCAGCGCCTGCCATCCTCGCTCACGCCGCTCGACACCGCGCTCGCCGCTTTGCTGCGAGGCGTTGATCCCGTGGCGCCGGTGGAGGTGCCGCTGGCGGACGCGATCGGCTGCATCGCGGCGGGCACTCCGCTGCCTGCCGCCTATCCTTCGCGCGACATTGCGGCCGCAGACGGTTGGGCGTTATCCGCCAATGATCTCGTCGGTGCGTCCGCTTACTCGCCGCTGCCTTTGACTAAAGTGCCGTCGTGGGTCGAGGCCGGCGACGCGATGCCTGCGGGCTGCGATTGTGTGCTCGATGCCGACGCGGTGGAGGTGGCGGGGCCGCTCGCCCAGGTGCTGGCGGAGGGCGTGCCGGGGCAGGGCGTTCGGCGCGCCGGTAGCGACATCGTGGAACGCACGCCAGCCGGTGCCGAGGGCTGTCCGATCGGTGCGACGGATCTGCTGCTCGCGCGCGTTGCGGGCCTGGAGAAAATCGGCGTGCGGCGGCCCCGACTGCACATCGTGAACGTGCCGGGCGCAACGGCAACGATGCATCTGATTGCCGGGATCGCGCGCGCCACGGGATTGAACGCGGAAACGCGTCAAGCCCGTGCACGCGATGCAGCATCGATTGCCGACGTGCTTGATGCGTCCTCCTGCGATCTTCTGCTGTCCATCGGCGGTAGCGGCGTCGGCCGACAGGACGCCGCCATCACGGCCCTGGCGCAGCGCGGCGAGGTGATGGCGCACGGCCTTGCGCTCCAGCCCGGGCGCACCGCCGCGGTCGGACGGCTCGGACGAGTTCCCGTCGTCGCCTTGCCCGGCTCGCCCGATTCTGCGCTTGCGGCGTGGCTCGCGCTCGTGCTGCCGCTCGTCGACCGTTTGTCGGCGCGTCGGCCGCGACTAAAAGTGTCCCTGCCGCTCGCGCGAAAAATCGCATCCAGTGTCGGCATCGCTGAGATCGCTTTGCTGGCCGAGGAACATCGTGCCTGGCTGCCGCTTGCCGTGCGAGAATGGCCGCTTCAGGCCATCGCCGGTGCGGACGCATGGCTGCTCATTCCTGCCAGTCACGAGGGATTTGCGGCAGGTACGCCGGTGGATGCCCATCCGATGCGGGAGTGATATGGGTCCTGGCATGACGATGATCCCGAAATCACCAGACCGCAGCGCGCTCGAACAGGAGCAGTTCCTCAAGATCCTCTCGCGCGAGGAGGCCCTGGCGCGCTTCGAGGCGGCCTTGTTGCCGCGCGCGCTTCGCAGCGAAACGCGCAAGCTCGCCGCTGCGCTCGGCGCGGCGCTGGCCGAGGACGTTACCGCGCCGATCGACGTGCCGCCGTTCGACCGCTCCAATGTCGACGGCTTTGCCGTGCGCTCTGCCGACCTTGCGGCGGCCGGCGAGGGCGCGCCCGTGCGCCTTGCGTTGAATGGCGAGACAATTCATTGCGGCACCGCGCCGTCGCTGCAGGTGGCCGCCGGGACTGCGACGCCGATTGCCACCGGCGGTCCGCTGCCGCGCGGCGCCGATGCCGTGGTCATGGTCGAGCACACCCAGCCGGCCGGGCCGGATGCGATCGATGTCCGCCGCGCCGTCTCGCCGGGGCAGTTCGTCTCATACGCCGGATCCGACATCGCGCGCGGCGAGGCGCTGCTGCGCGCCGGCACCGTCATGGGCTCGCGCGAGATCGGCATGCTGGCGGCTTGCGGCATTGCCGAGGTGAGTGTCGCGCGCCGGCCGCGGGTTGCCGTGATCTCCACCGGCGACGAACTGGTTCAGCCCGGCCAGCCGCTCGGACCTGCCGAAATCTACGATACCAACGGCGCCATCGTCGCGGCCGCGGTCGACGAGAATGGTGGCGAGGCCGTTTTCCTCGGTGCCATTCCCGACGATGAAGCCAGGCTCGAAGCCGCCATGTGCAGCGCGCTTGCGGATGCCGACATGCTGGTGCTGTCGGGTGGGACGTCGAAAGGCGCGGGCGATCTCTCCCATCGCATCATCGGCCGACTCGGCGCGCCCGGCATCATTGCGCATGGTGTTGCGCTCAAGCCCGGCAAGCCGCTTTGCCTTGCGGTCTGCGACGGCAAGCCGGTGGTGATACTGCCGGGCTTCCCAACCTCGGCGATGTTCACCTTCCACGATATGATCGTGCCGGTGCTGCGCAGGATGGCCGGCCTGCCGCCGCGCTCCGATGCCAAGGTCAGCGCGACCGTGCCGGTGCGCATTGCGTCCGAGCTCGGCCGCACCGAATTCGTCATGGTCTCGCTGGTCCAGGGCAGGGATGGCCTGATCGCCTATCCCTCCGGCAAGGGCTCTGGTGCGATCACGTCGTTCGCGCAGGCCGATGGATTCCTGCGCATCGACGCGCTCGCCGATCAGATGCCGGCTGGGACCGCGACAGAGGTGACGCTATTCACGCCGCATGTGCGGGTGCCCGATCTCGTCATTGTCGGCAGCCATTGCACCGGCCTCGATCTCGTCACCGCACAACTCGCGCATGCCGGCCTGACAGTGCGTTCCATTGCGGTCGGCAGCCTCGGCGGCCTCGCAGCGGCCAAGCGCGGCGAATGCGATCTCGCGCCGATCCACCTGTTCGACGACAGGAGCGAGACCTACAACACGCCTTATCTCGTCGACGGGCTCGAGCTCGTCCCAGGCTGGCGGCGGATGCAGGGCATCGTCTTCCGCAAGGGCGACATGCGCTTCCAGGGCCTGAACGCGAAGGATGCGGTCGCTGCCGCGCTCGCGGACTCCAGCTGCATCATGGTCAACCGCAACCAGGGCGCCGGCACGCGCATCCTGATCGACCGGCTGCTCGGCGGCGTACGGCCGGACGGCTACTGGAACCAGCCGCGTTCGCACAATGCGGTGGCGGCGGCCGTCGCCCAGCGCCGCGCCGACTGGGGCATGACGATCGCGCCGGTCGCCCATGCGGCCAGCCTCGGCTTCATTCCGCTGGCGGAAGAGCATTATGACTTCGCGCTGGTGACGGCGCGCAAACACCGGCCGGCAGTGCAGGCCTTTCTCGATGCGCTCGGCTCGGACGCGGCGCGCGTAGCACTCGAGCGCGCGGGCTTCCGGCCCGCGTAGATACCAGCTGGGTCTATCCCGGGTCACGGCCAGAGCTCAATGCACCGCCTTAGGACGCGTCATCCAGCGCCGCCAGCCGCTCGGCCTCGGCAATGTCCTCGACCGTGTTCGCATTGAAGAATGGATCGAGCGGCTCGGTCGGCCATGTCACCGTCGCCAGCGGATAGCGTGCCGTCCAGCGGTCGATCTTGCGGAGGTCTTCGACGACAAGCGCGTGGCGCAGTTCGTCGCGCAAGGCGACGCGCCACAGGCCGATCACCGGATGCGACTGCTCGCCTGATGCGGCGACCGCGAGCTGCGCGTTCTCACGCGCGCGCGCGTCATGTAGCCGTGCGACGAGATCGCGCGGCAGGAACGGGCAGTCGCCGGCGGCGCTGAGCACCCATTCGATCTCCGGCCGGTTCGCCGCGGTCCAGTCGAGCGCGGCGAGGATGCCGGCGAGCGGGCCGGGGAAGCCGGGCACGTCGTCGGCGACGACTTGCAAGCCGAACGCGGCGAAGCGGGCGGGATCGCCGTTGGCGTTGAGGATCAGCCCGCTGCACTGGGATGAAAGGCGCGCGATCACGCGGTCCAGAATGGTGCGGCCGCCGATGGTGCGCATCGGCTTGTCGCCGCCGCCCATGCGCCGCGCGAGACCGCCGGCGAGCAGCACGCCAAGAGTCGAAGGAACACTCGCGGCGGGGGTGTCAGTCGTCACCGCCTTCACCCTTGCGCTTGTGCTTGGCGGACTCCTCTTCCACATAGGCGAGGTTCTGGTCGTAGACGATGCGCTCCTCGCCCGCGAGCGCAATGAAGCGCTTGCCGCGGGTGCGGCCGACCAGCGTCAGCCCGACCTGCCTGGCGAGGTCGACGCCCCAGGCGGTGAAGCCGGAGCGCGAGACCAGGATTGGAATGCCCATGCGCACGGTCTTGATCACCATCTCCGAGGTGAGGCGTCCCGTGGTGTAGAGGATCTTGTCGGAGGGATCGACGCCGTGGCGATACATCCAGCCTGCGATCTTGTCGACGGCATTGTGGCGGCCGACGTCCTCGGTGTAGCAGAGCGGCGTGCCCTCCTTGCACAGCACGCAGCCATGGATCGCGCCGGCCTCAAGGTAGAGCGAGGGCATGGTGTTGATGGTCTGCGTCATCTGGTAGAGCCAAGAGGTGCGCAGCTCCGCCTTGGGCAGCGCGGCGCTCTCGACCGCCTCCAAGAGGTCGCCGAAGGCGGTGCCCTGCGCGCAGCCCGAGGTCTGCGTGCGCTTCTTCAGCTTGGCCTCGAAATTGGTGTGGTGCTCGGTGCGCACGACGACCACCTGGAGGTCGTCGTCGTATTCGACCTCGGTGACCACGTCATTATATTTCAGCATGTTCTGGTTCAGCAGATAGCCGAGCGCCAGATATTCGGGGTAATCGCCGATCGTCATCATGGTGACGATCTCCTGGGCATTCAGGTAGAGCGTCAGTGGCCGCTCCATCGGGACCTTGATCTCGACCCTGGCGCCGGTCTGGTCAGTGCCGGTCACGCTCTGGGTCAGGCGCGGGTCGTCCGGATTGGGGACGATCAGGGGCACCGGGGCTTTGTCGATCTTCATCATGGCGGCGAGGTTAGCATGACATTCGGGTCAAGCCGATATAAGCATGGCGGCAAGAGAGCGAAATGCCGCCTCGTCGTCATTGCGAGCGCAGCGAAGCAATCCAGAATAATATCCGCAGTGACGGTCTGGATTTGTTTCGCTGCGCTCGCAATGACGGCCGGCGGGTTCCATCGGCGGGCGAGCCGTTGGCGGAGATCGAACGGTTATGAAAGTCATCGGCCTTGCAGGCTGGAGCGGTGCGGGCAAGACCACGCTGTTGACGCGGCTGATCCCGCATTTCAAGGCGCAAGGCCTGCGCGTCTCCGTGATCAAGCATGCGCATCACCAGTTTGACGTCGATGTGCCCGGCAAGGATTCCTGGCGCCATCGCGAGGCCGGCGCGGCGGAGGTGCTGGTCGCTTCGTCAAAGCGCTGGGCGCTGATGCATGAGTTGCGCGGGGCGGCGGAGCCGCGGCTGCCGGAGCTGCTCGAGAAGCTCTCCGCGGTCGATGTCGTCGTGGTCGAGGGCTTCAAGCGCGAGCCGCATCGCAAGATCGAGGTGCATCGTGCCGCGAACGGCAAACCGCTGCTCTTTCCCGACGATCCCGGAATTGCCGGGATTGCGACCGACACCGCGGTTGAAACCCGGCTGCCGACCGTCCATCTCGATGATATCCCTGCTGTAGCCGCGTTGCTGCTGCTTGCGGCGATGCCGGTCGAGGAAGTGGTGGCAAGAAGCACCGCGATACGCTGACGAGGCACCATGGCGCAATTATCGGACGATTGCTTTGCCTTCGGCGGCCCGATGATGTCGGTCGACGAAGCCGTCGGCCTCATCACGACACGCGTCAACGCGATCACCGATCTCGAGACTGTTGCGCTGGTCGATGCCGACGGGCGCGTGCTCGCGCGCGATATCGCGGCGCCACTGCCGCTGCCGCCGTTCACCAATTCCGCGGTCGACGGCTATGCCGTGCGCAACGCCGACCTTCCGCAAGCTGCGGAGCAGGCATTCCCGCTCGATGGTCGCATCCAGGCCGGCGGGCTTGCGCAAGCGCCAATCAAGCCCGGCCACACCGCGCGGATCTTCACCGGCGCGCCGATGCCGCCGGATGCCGAGACCGTCTTCATGCAGGAGGACGTCCGCATCGATGAGTCCGGCAAGATCGTGTTGCCGCCGGGGCTGAAGCCCGGCGCCAATGTCCGTCCCGCAGGCGAGGACATTCCGCAAGGTCACGTCGCGCTGCGCGGCGGGCAGCGCTTGCGGCCGCAGCATGTCGCGCTCGCCGCCGCATTCGGCCTGACGAGGCTCGACGTCGTCAGGCGCATCCGCGTCGCCGTGTTCTCGACCGGCGACGAATTGGCCTCACCTGGCGAGCCGCGCTCCGCCTCGCAGCTGTTCGATTCCAATCGCTTCATGCTGATGGCGATGCTGCGGCGGCTCGGCTGCGAGGTCAGCGACCTCGGCATCCTGCGGGATGAGCGAACGTCACTTGCGAGCGGCCTGAAGCAGGTCGCAGGTCACCACGACCTGATCCTCACCACCGGCGGCGTCTCGACCGGGGAGGAGGATCACGTCAAGGCGGCGGTCGAGAGCGTCGGCTCGCTGGTGCTGTGGCGGATGGCGATCAAGCCCGGCCGTCCCGTGGCGATGGGTATCATCGACGGCGTGCCGCTGATCGGATTGCCCGGCAATACCGTCGCGAGCTTCGTGACGTTTGTCCATGTGGTGCGACCGACGGCCTTGGCGCTGGGGGGAGGCCTGCCGGAGCCGCTGACGCCCATCCCGCTGCGGGCGGCGTTCACTTACAAGAAGAAGGCCGGGCGGCGCGAATATGTGCGCGCCTCGCTGCGCCGCGCTGAGGACGGCGGCCTCGAGGCGATCAAGTTCCCGCGCGAAGGAGCCGGGCTGTTGTCCTCGCTGGTCGAGACTGACGGCCTCGTCGAACTCGGCGAGGACATCACCAATGTCGAGCCGGGACAGGACGTGGGCTTCCTGTCCTACGCCGACCTGCTCTAGGGCCCTTCCGTTGACGCCATCGCTTCGTCCCGCCATGTTGCGGCCATGGCCAGAACGACGCTCGATCTCACCGGACTGAAATGCCCGCTGCCCGCCCTCAAGACGCGCAAGGCGCTCAAGCCTTTGCAGCCGGGTGATCAGCTCGAGGTTCACTGTACCGATCCCTTGTCGGTGATTGACATTCCGAACCTGATTCGCGAGACCGGCGACAAGGTCGAGATCACCGAGCGCAACGAGACGCGCATCGTGTTCCTGGTCGAAAAGAGCGACGCCCCGTAGAAAGCCGAATATTCACGGCGGGGACGTTTGACTATGCTGCGCCTGGGGGAACGGCCGGAGCTTCGCTGCAATGCGAAAGGCGCCGATTATTGTGGTGGATGATCTCAAACCTTAAACATCGGGCATGACTTTCTCAACATCGAGGGCAAGCGCAGCCGCAAACCCCACGGTGGGTCGCGAGCCTGCCGTCAAGCTCGGCAAGGCAGCTGCAGGGCCGGAGTTCAGCGCGCTGGCGCAGGCCTCCATCCTGATCGTCGACGACGAGCCGGGCATGCGCAATTTCCTGGTGCGCACGCTGGCGCCGCGCTGCAAGCTGGTGGACGAGGCGGCCGATACCGACCAGGCTTCGCGCAAGCTCGATTCCAATCGCTACGACGTCGTCATTCTCGATAACATCATGCCGGGCAAGAACGGCGTCGATTGGCTCGCCGAGCAGCGCGCCGTCGGCTTTTTCGCCGACGCCATCCTGATCACCGCCTATGCGGACCTCGACACCGCGATCCAGGCCCTGCGCGCCGGTGCGGCCGATTTCGTGCTGAAGCCGTTCCGCTCCAACCAGATCCTCAACGCGGTGGCACGATGCCTCGACCGTGTCCGCCTGCAGCGCGAGAACTATGTCCTGCGCTACGCTTTGCGTGCCTCGTCCGACCGCACGTTCCTGCGTGACAATCTGATCGGACGGTCGGCGGCGACGCTGCGCGTGCGTGAGACCATCGCCCGCGTCGCGCGCCTGCCGACCTCGGTTCTCCTCACCGGCGAATCCGGCACCGGCAAGGAAGTCGCCGCGCGCTCGATCCACTCGCTGTCCGATCGCGCCGACAAGCCCTTCGTGCCCGTGAATTGCGCGGCGATCCCGCCCGAGATGATTGAGGCCGAGCTGTTCGGGCACATCAAGGGCGCCTTCACCGGCGCCGATTCGGGGCGCGAGGGCCTGTTCCTGTATGCGCATGGCGGCACGCTGTTTCTCGACGAGATCGGGGAGCTGCCGCTGCCGATGCAGAGCAAGCTGCTCCGCGTGCTCGAGGACCGCCGCGTCCGTCCGGTCGGCTCCGAGCGCGAAGTTCCGGTCGACCTGCGCTTCATCTTCGCAACCAATGCCGAGCTGCAGAAGGAGGTCGAGAAGGGACGTTTCCGAGCCGATCTGTTCTACCGGCTCAACGTGATGCAGATCCGCCTGCCGCTCCTGAAGGATCGCGGCGATGACGTGCAGGAGCTTGCCACCATCTTCATGAGCAAGCTCTCGGCTCAGCTCGGCATGCCGCCGGTGCCGATCGACGCCTCGGTGCGGGCGGCGCTCGCAAGCTATGACTGGCCGGGCAACGTGCGCGAACTGCGTAACCTGATCGAGCGCACGCTGATCCTCGGCGCCTTCCCCGACGATTTCGCCGGCCCCCGCGACAACGGTCAGTCGGCGCCTGCCGACAGTCTCGCGGAGCTCGAGCGCCGTCACATTCTCGGCGTGCTGAAGGAGGTCAATGGCAATCGCGAGGAGGCGGCGCGGCGCCTCGGCATCTCGCGCAAGACCATCGACCGCAAATGCGCGTTGTGGGATGTCTGATGCTGGCGGCCGCAGCGGCGAGCCCGTGCGGGGACGCTCCGTCCGCTTCCGGCTGCTCGCGATCGCGCTGCTGCCGATGCTGGTCATCCTGCCGCTCCTGCTCGGCGTTGCGATCTATCGCTGGAACGCGAAATTCGACGCGACCCTGATCTCCAAGGTCAACGGCGATCTCACCATCGCCCACCAATATCTCGCCCGCATCCTCGAAAAGACCGGCGTCCAGCTCCGGGCGCTCAGCCTGTCGGCCCGCTTCCACGAGGTGCTGGCGCCGGATGCGCGCGGCTCCCTGCAGGATCTGCTCGATGAGACCCGCAAGGAAATCGGCCTCGATTTCCTGTATCTGGCCAACGGCCACGGCGACGTCCTGGCCTCGTCGCCGCCGCTGCAGCATCGACCGAGAAGTGACTGGCCGATCATCATGTCGGCGCTGTCGGGCCAGGCTCCTGCGACGGGCGTCGACATTTTCGGCAATGACGAGCTCGCCGCAATTTCGCCGGCCCTGGCCGAGCGCGCGCGCTTGGACCTCGTGCCGACCCCGAACGCAGTGCCGACCGACCGCAGCACGGAGACGCGCGGCATGGTCGTGCATGCGGCCAGCCGGGCGATGCTGCCTGACGGTGGCGCCGCTGCGCTGGTCGGCGGCACACTGCTCAACCAGAATCTCGAATTCATCGACACGATCAACGATCTCGTCTATCGCGCGGCGAGCCTGCCGGAGGGCAGCCAGGGCACCGCGACGCTGTTCCTGGACGACGTACGGATATCGACCAACGTCCGCCTGTTCGAGGGACGGCGCGCGCTCGGCACGCGCGTGTCGGCGGCGGTGCGCTCGGCCGTGCTGGGCGAGGGGCGCACCTGGCTCGACAGCGCTTTCGTGGTCAATGACTGGTACATCTCCGCCTACGAGCCGCTGGTGGACAGTTACGGCAAGCGGGTCGGCATGCTCTATGTCGGCTTTCTGGAGAAGCCGTTCAGCGAAGCCAAATACCAGACATTGGTGATCATCATCGCGGCGTTCATCATCATCACCGCCGCGACCGTACCGATCTTCCTGCGCTGGGCGAGCTCCATCTTCATGCCGCTGGAGCGCGTTACGGCGACGATCACCGAGGTGGAGCGCGGGAACCTCTCCGCCCGCACCAAGATGCCGGTACTGGGCGACGAGATCGGCCGCGTCGCGGTTCATCTCGACAGCCTGCTCGACCAGATCCAGGAACGCGACCGGCAACTCCGCGAATGGAATGAAGAGCTGAACGTGCGCGTGCGCGAGCGCACCCGCGACCTCGAGCACGCCAATCTCAAGCTCGAGGCAACCACCAAGCAGCTCATCATGTCCGAGAAGCTGGCTGCGATCGGCGAGATCACCGCCGGCGTTGCGCACGAGATCAACAATCCGATCGCGGTGATGCAGGGCAATCTCGACGTCATCCGCAGCGTGTTCGGCGGCGATGCCGACAAGGCGAAGGTCGAGTTTCGCCTGCTCGACGAGCAGATTCACCGCATCAGTCAGATCGTGACCAAGCTGTTGCAGTTTGCGAGGCCGGAGGAATATGCCGGCTATGTCGAGCGCCATGCACCGGCAAGCGTCATCTCCGACTGTCTGCCGCTGGTGCAGCATCTTCTGAACAAGACCGAGATCGCCGTGGTCAGGGATGATCGTGCCAACCGGCTCGTGCTGATGAACAGCAACGAGTTGCAGCAGGTGCTGGTCAATCTCATCGTCAACGCGATCCACGCCATGCCGGAAGGCGGAACCCTGACGCTCCGCTCCTTCGATGCCGAGCGCGAAGGCCAGCAGGGCGTCGCCATCGAGGTCGCCGACACCGGCATCGGCATGAGCGCTGAGGTGATCGAAAAGATATTCGACCCCTTCTACACGACGAAGCGGCGGCAAGGCACCGGGCTCGGCCTCTCCATCAGCCAGACGCTGATCAAGCGCCAGGGCGGACAGATCACGGCCGAAAGCCGCGTCGGTTCCGGGAGTACATTCACGGTGTGGCTGCCGGAAGCGACCTGATTGGACATTTTGTCCAAGGACCTCGGGACATTCTGTCCGACGCAGCACATTGCGCTGCGGGAAGTCGTTGAATTGTCACGATGCCATTTCTGGCACGCGCGTTGCTCATTTCAAGACAGGGTGTTGAGGGGATGAGGGCGCGATAGCCGTCACTGCAACGCTGCTCGCAAGGCGAAGGGACATCACCCGCGATCAGCTGCTTGCTCGGTGCGCATGAGGCGATGTGCACCAGACATTCCGCTTCGACATGAAGTCCGACCCGTCATGCGCGGCTGCGAGCACGCATGACCGGTCTCAAACCGATGTGCCGGAAGGCCGCGCTTGGGAGGTAATGCTTATGACGACTGCCGATACCGTTCTTGCACCAGTTGGTGCTTCCGGCTTTCTCGATCGTGAACGCACGATCGCGACGGCCGGGTTCAATCGCTGGCTGGTGCCGCCGGCAGCGCTGTGCATCCATCTGTGCATCGGCATGGCCTACGGCTTCTCGGTGTTCTGGCTGCCGCTGTCGCGCGCAATCGGCGTCGCGGCGCCGAAGGCCTGCCCCGACATGTCGCTGTGGCAGGAGCTGTTCACCACGACCTGCGACTGGAAGGTCGCGAGCCTCGGCTGGATGTACACGCTGTTCTTTGTCCTGCTCGGCGTTTCGGCCGCAATCTGGGGCGGTTGGCTCGAGCGCGCCGGTCCGCGCAAGGCGGGCGTCGTCGCTGCCTGCTGTTGGGGCGGCGGGCTTCTGATCGGTGCCTTCGGCGTCTACGTCCACCAGCTCTGGATCATGTGGCTTGGCTGCGGCGTGATCGGTGGCGTCGGTCTCGGCCTCGGCTACATTTCCCCGGTGTCGACCTTGATCAAATGGTTTCCGGACCGCCGCGGCATGGCGACCGGCATGGCCATCATGGGATTTGGCGGCGGTGCCATGATCGGAGCGCCTCTGGCCAATCTCTTGATCAACTATTTCAAGACGCCGACCTCCGTCGGCGTCTGGGAGACCTTCGTCACGATGGGGGTAGTCTATTTCGTCTTCATGATGATAGGCGCCTTCGCCTATCGCGTGACGCCGGCCGGCTGGCAGCCCGAAGGCTGGACCCCGCCGGTCAAGGCCAACGCGATGATCTCGAAGAACAACGTCCATCTCAACGACGCGCACAAGACGCCGCAGTTCTGGCTGATCTGGTGGGTGCTCTGCCTCAACGTGTCGGCGGGTATCGGCGTGATCGGCATGGCCTCGCCGATGCTTCAGGAGATCTTCGCCGGCAAGCTGATCGGTTTGCCGGAAGTCGGCTTCAACGCGCTCGATGCCGGGCAGAAGGCGCAGATCGCCGCGATCGCCGCCGGCTTCGCCGGATTGCTGTCGCTGTTCAACATCGGCGGCCGCTTCTTCTGGGCGTCGCTGTCGGACAGGATCGGGCGGAAGAACACCTACTACACGTTCTTCATCCTCGGCATCGTGCTCTACGCGCTGGCGCCGACCTTTGCGGCGATGGGCTCGAAGCTCCTGTTCGTGGCCGGATTCGGCATCATCCTGTCGATGTATGGCGGCGGGTTTGCGACCGTGCCGGCCTATCTTGCCGACATGTTCGGAACGCAGTTCGTCGGCGCCATCCACGGCCGTTTGCTGACGGCGTGGTCGACCGCCGGCATCATCGGCCCGGTCGTGGTGAACTACATCCGCGAGTTCCAACTTGCGGCCGGCGTGCCGCGCGACCAACTCTACAACACCACCATGTACATCCTCTGTGCGATGTTGATCGCGGGCCTGATCTGCAATTACCTGATCAAGCCGGTGGATTCGAAGTGGCACATGAAGGAGGCCGACGTCGCCAAGTTGCAGGCAGCGAACGCCAGCGCCGCGGCTGCGGGGCCGCACGGCTCCTACGGCATCGGATTTGGCGGGCTTGACATCAAGGCGGCGTTCTTCTGGGCGATCGTCGGCGGTCCTCTCCTTTGGGGTGTCTGGAAGACGCTGGAGAGCGCGGTCAAGATTTTCTGATCGCACATTCGCCGCGGGCGGGAGCGCAGCTTGCGCGCTCCCGCCGTAGCCTCGGAGCCGGAGCGCGATACGATTTCGCTATCGCAGCATGGGACGCCTTTATTGATCTCCAGACCAATTCAGGCTTCGTTCCATCGGTTGGCGCGTTAGACGAACGCAAGGCTGTGTCCGGCAGCGTTCCAGGGTTGCCTTTCGAGCCGCGCTTAACTGCTTCCGAGAGCATGAGAATTTGCTTGGCATCTGGCATGCCAGAAGCTAGAACTGGAGCCGTTCTAAAAGACGAGATCGAGACGAATCGATGAGCCACGACGTGCACAAGGTCCGCCCGTTCGAGCATCCCGGCGAGGGGCGCCGACGCGCCAAGGCGACTCCCAAGGGGCGGCAGGTCGATCCCACGGCCGCGCACGAGATCGAGAAGTTGCTCGGCGACCGACCGCGGCGGCGCGATCTCTTGATCGAATATCTGCACCTGATCCAGGACAAGTACCATCAAATCTCGGCTACGCATCTGGCCGCGCTCGCCGACGAGATGAAGCTCGCCTTCGCCGAGGTGTTCGAGACCGCGACCTTCTATGCGCATTTCGACGTGGTGAAGGAAGGCGAGCCCGACATTCCGCCGCTGACGATCCGCGTCTGCGATTCGCTGACTTGCGCGATGCTTGGCGGCGAGAAGCTGCTCGAGGATCTGCAGAGTGCGTCAGGTCCCGGCATCCGCGTCGTGCGCGCGCCCTGCGTCGGTCGTTGTGATACCGCGCCTGCCGCGGAAGTCGGTCACAACTTCGTCGATCACGCTACCGTCGCCAACGTGATGGCGGCGGCCAAGGCTGGCGACACTCACGCGCATCTGCCCAAATATGTCGACTACGATGCCTACGTCGCCGGCGGCGGCTACAAGCTGCTGGGCCGGCTGCGCTCGGGCGAGCTGTCGAAGGACGATCTCCTCAAGGCGCTCGACGATGCTTCGCTGCGCGGCCTCGGCGGCGCCGGCTTCCCGACGGGACGGAAATGGCGCGCGGTACTGGGCGAGCCCGGCCCGCGGCTGATGGCGATCAACGGCGACGAGGGCGAGCCCGGCACGTTCAAGGACCGCTATTACCTGGAAACCGATCCGCACCGCTTCATCGAGGGCATGCTGATCGGCGCGCACGTGGTGCAGGCCTCCGACGTCTACATCTATCTGCGCGACGAATATCCGGCATCGCGCGAGATCCTCGAGCGCGAGATCGCCAAGCTCCCTCCGGGCGGCCCGACGCTGCACATGCGCCGCGGCGCCGGCGCCTATATCTGCGGCGAGGAATCCTCGCTGCTGGAAAGCATCGAGGGCAAGCGCGGCCTGCCCCGGCACAAGCCGCCATATCCGTTCCAGGTCGGCCTGTTCGGGCTGCCGACGCTGATCAACAACATCGAGACGTTGTGGTGGGTGCGCGACATCGTCGAGAAGGGCTCCGATTGGTGGAAGGGCCATGGTCGCCACGAGCGTCATGGCCTGCGCAGCTTCTCGGTCTCGGGGCGCGTGAAGAATCCCGGCATGAAGCTGGCGCCTGCCGGCATCACCGTGCGCGAGCTGATCGACGAATATTGCGGCGGCATGGCCGACGGCCATCGGTTCTACGCCTACCTGCCGGGCGGTGCGTCCGGCGGCATTCTGCCGGCATCGATGGACGACATCCCGCTCGATTTCGGCACGCTGGAGAAATACGGCTGCTTCATCGGCTCGGCTGCGATCGTGATCCTGTCGCAGAAGGACAGCGTGCGCGCGGCAGCACTGAACCTGATGAAGTTCTTCGAGGACGAGAGCTGCGGCCAGTGCACGCCGTGCCGCGTCGGAACCCAGAAGGCGGCGCTGCTGATGCAGAGGCCGGTCTGGAACCGCGCCTTGCTGGAAGAATTGAGCCAGGCGATGCGCGACGCCTCGATCTGCGGGCTCGGACAGGCGGCATCGAACCCGCTGTCCTCTGTGATCAAATATTTCCCTGACGAGTTCAAGGAAGCGGCCGAATGACCAAGATTACGTTCGAGCTCGACGGCAAGCAGGTCGAGGCCAATCCCGGCGAGACGATCTGGCAGGTCGCCAAACGCCAGGGCCGCGACATCCCGCATCTGTGCTACTCGCCGGCGCCCGATTATCGCCCCGACGGCAATTGCCGCGCCTGCATGGTCGAGATCGAGGGCGAACGTGTGCTGGCGGCGTCCTGCAAGCGCACGCCGTCGGTCGGCATGAAGGTGAAGACTGAATCCGCGCGTGCGATTGCGGCACAAAGAATGGTGATGGAGCTGCTCGTCGCCGACCAGCCGGCACGCGAAACCTCGCACGATCCGGATTCGAAGTTCTGGCACTGGGCCGAGACCACGGGTGTCACCGAAAGCCGCTTCCCCGCCGCCCAACGCTGGGCGACCGACGCCAGCCATCCGGCGATGCGCGTCAATCTCGATGCCTGCATCCAATGCGGCCTGTGCGTGCGCGCCTGCCGCGAGGTCCAGGTCAACGACGTCATCGGCATGGCCTATCGCAATGCCGGCGCCAAGATCGTGTTCGATTTCGACGATCCCATGGGCGAGTCCACCTGCGTCGCCTGCGGCGAATGCGTGCAGGCCTGCCCGACCGGGGCGCTGATGCCGGCCGTGATGCTCGACGACAAGCAGACCCGCGTCACCTATGCCGACAGGAAGGTCGACTCGCTCTGCCCATTCTGCGGCGTCGGCTGCCAGGTCACGTATGAGGTCAAGGACGAGAAGGTGATCTATGCGGAAGGCCGTGACGGCCCCGCCAACCACAACCGTCTCTGTGTGAAGGGTCGTTTCGGCTTCGACTACATCCACCATCCGCATCGCCTGACCAAGCCGCTGGTGCGGCTGCCCAATGCGAAGAAGGATGCCAACGACCAGGTCGATCCCGCCAATCCCTTCACGCATTTCCGTGAAGCGAGCTGGGAAGAGGCGCTCGACATCGCGGCTGAGGGATTGGTCAAGATTCGCGACGAGAAGGGCGTGAGGGCGCTGGCCGGCTTCGGCTCGGCCAAGGGCTCCAACGAAGAGGCCTATTTGTTCCAGAAGCTGGTGCGTACCGGTTTTGGCTCGAACAACGTCGACCATTGCACCCGTTTGTGCCACGCCTCGTCGGTCGCGGCGCTGTTCGAAGGACTGAGCTCGGGGGCGGTGTCGGCGCCGTTTGCGGCCGCGATGGACGCCGAAGTGATCTGGGTGATCGGTGCCAACCCGACGGTGAATCATCCGGTCGCGGCGACCTACATCAAGAATGCGGCGAAGAACGGTGCCAAGCTGTTCGTCATGGATCCCCGGCGACAGACGCTGTCGCGTCACGCGACCAAGCATCTGCAGTTCAAGCCCGGCTCCGACGTTGCGATGTTGAATGCGATGATCAACACGATCATCACCGAAGGCCTGACCGACGACCAGTATATCGCCGGCTACACTGAGGGCTTCGAGGAGCTCAAGGAGAAGATCAAGGAATTCACGCCGGAGAGGATGGAGCCGATCTGCGGCATCCCGGCGCAGACGCTGCGTGAGGTAGCACGGACCTATGCGCGCGCGAAATCGTCGATCATTTTCTGGGGCATGGGCATCAGCCAGCACGTTCACGGCACCGACAATGCGCGCTGCCTGATTGCGCTTGCATTGATCACCGGCCAGGTCGGCCGTCCCGGCACCGGCCTGCATCCGCTGCGCGGCCAGAACAACGTGCAGGGCGCCTCCGACGCCGGCCTGATCCCGATGTTCCTGCCGGATTACCAGCCGGTCGGCCGCGACGACCTGCGCGGCGCCTTCGAAGAGCTCTGGCAGCAGGACCTCGATCCCGTCCGGGGCCTGACCGTGGTCGAGATCATGAACGCGATCCATGACGGCGAGATCAAGGGCATGTATATCGAGGGCGAGAATCCCGCGATGTCCGATCCCGATCTCCAGCATGCCCGCGAAGCGCTCGCCATGCTCGATCATCTCGTGGTGCAGGATCTCTTCGTCACCGAGACCGCATTCCATGCCGACGTGATCCTGCCGGCCTCGGCCTTTGCGGAGAAGGAGGGCTCCTTCACCAACACCGACCGCCGCGTGCAACTTGCGCGCCAGGTGATCAATCCGCCGGGCGATGCGCGGCAGGATCTCTGGATCATCCAGGAGATCGGCAAGCGCATGGGGCTGCCGTGGAATTATTCAGGCCCCGGCGACGTCTATACCGAAATGGCGGAGCTGATGCCGTCGCTGAAGAACATCAGCTGGGAGCGGCTGGTGCGCGAAGGCGCGGTCACCTATCCGGCCGACGCTCCCGACAAGCCCGGCAACGAGATCATCTTCACCACGGGCTTCCCGACCGCGACCGGCCGCGGCAAGATCGTGGCGGCCAAGGTCATCCCGCCGGACGAGATTCCGGACGATGAATATCCGATGGTGCTGTCGACCGGCCGCGTGCTGGAGCATTGGCACACCGGCTCGATGACGCGCCGCGCCCAGGTGCTCGATCAGATCGAGCCGGAGGCGGTCGCGTTCATGTCGCCGAAGGACATGCGGAAGAAGAACCTCGCGCCGGGCGATTTCATTCGCCTGGAGACTCGCCGCGGCGCCGTCGAGGTCAAGGTCCGCTCCGACCGCGACGTGCCGGAGAACATGGTGTTCATGCCGTTCTGCTACGCCGAGGCGGCGGCGAACCTGCTCACCAACCCGGCGCTGGACCCGTTCGGCAAGATCCCGGAGTTCAAGTTCTGCGCAGTACGGGCCGAGCGCGCCGAGATGCGGGACGCGGCGGAGTAGGGGGGCGTCGCGGGTGGGGCGCGCATCTGCACCCACACCGTCATTGCGAGCGAAGCGAAGCAATCCAGACTGCCTCCGCGGCAAGATTCCGGGTTGCTTCGTCGCTTCGCTCCTCGCAATGACGGTGGTAAATACCGTTTATGTCCAAAGTCACCCCCGCCACACGTGCGCTTGGCGCCGCCGGTGTTGCCTTCACCGTTCACACCTACGACTATGATCCCGACGCCGAGAGTATCGGGCTTCAGGCGGCCGCTGCCCTTGGCGAGGACCCGGCGCGCGTCCTGAAGACGCTGATGGCGCTGGTCGATGGCAAGCCGGTCTGCGTGGTCGTGCCGTCCGACCAGGAGGTCTCGATGAAGAAGCTGGCGGCGGCGGCGAGCGGCAAGTCGGCGCAGATGATGAAGCCGCCCGAGGCCGAGCGCGTCACCGGCTACAAGGTCGGCGGCATCAGCCCGTTCGGGCGGCGGCGGACGGTGCGCACCGTGGTCGAGCAGAGCGCGCTCGCCCATGACCTGGTCTATCTCAACGGCGGGCAGCGCGGCTTGCAGGTGCGGCTGAAGCCCGGTGACGTCAGGGAAGTTTTGAAGGCGGTCGTCGCGGACGTGCTGGCGTGAGCGTCTCGGCCTATTGCTTCTGCAGCAGCTTGAGCCGGCAGCGCAGCGCTTCGCGGATGTGTGCGCGCGCCAGCTGCTCGGCCTTGTCGCCGTCGCGCGCGGCGATCGCGTCGATGATAGCCTGATGCTCGGCGTGGCTGGTCGAAGGGCGGCCCGATACGGTGAAGGTGGTCGGGCCGAGCAGGGCGATCCAATCCTGCAATTCCCGCGAAGCGTTGTCGAGATAGCGGTTGCGTGCGGCGCGGCAGATGGCCTCGTGGAAGGCGCGGTTGAGCCGCGCCATTTCGGCTGCGTCTCTCGCGGATGTCTCGACAAAGGCCTGCTCGATATCGCAGAGCGCGTCGATCTCCGTCATTGAAGCGTGCGCGGCGGCGAGGCGCGCGGCAGCGCCTTCCATGATCTCGCGCATGGCGTAGAGCTCGAGCACCTCGGAGATGTCGAGATTGCGGACGATCAGCCCGCGGCCGCCGGCGGGCGCGACGAAACCGCGCGCCGCGAGCCGGCCCAGCGCTTCCCGCACCGGCGTGCGGCTGACCTTGAGCCGCTGCGCCACTTCCTCCTCGCGCAGGCGGTCGCCGGCGCGGTAGCTGCCGGCCTGGAGCGCCTCGCACAGTGAGCGGAACACGGCTTCGCCCAGCGCCACGCCGGCGCCGCGCGAAACCGATCCGCCTGTCTTTGCCGGGCGTCTGGCCATGATCCCTCGATGCGCATCCTGCCCATGCAGAGATGCCGCTTGCGCCTGTTATGTATATCTTTGTATACAAAAGTACGCAATGGCGGATCGGCGGCAATCGAGCCCGCCGGCCGGCAGAATGTCTCCAACTTCGTCGCATCGGGCAGACGGCATGGGCAGCAAATACGACGTGCTGGTGATCGGAGGCGGCAACGCGGCCCTGTGTGCGGCGATCAGCGCACGGCGCGGCGGCGCCTCGGTGCTCGTGCTCGAAGGTGCGCCGAAGTTCTATCGCGGCGGCAACACCCGCCACACCCGCAACATGCGCTGCGCCCACGATGCGGCGACCGAAATCCTGACTGGCCCCTATACCGAACAGGAATTCTGGGAGGACCTGCTGCGCGTCACCGGCGGGCAGACCGACGAGGAGCTGGCCCGTCACATGATCCGGGAGTCCAAGGACATCCTGAACTGGATCGTGGAGCAGGGCGTGCGCTGGCAGCCCTCGCTGGGCGGCACGCTGAGCCTCGGCCGCACCAACTCCTTCTTTCTCGGCGGCGGCCGGGCCATGCTGAACGCGTTGTATCTCACGGCCGAACGGCTCGGCGTCGAGGTCGAATACGACGCCGAGGTCATCGACCTCGTGATCGAGGATGGCATGTTCCTCGCCGCGCGCCTCAAGGGCGAGACCGAGATCCGCGCGACTTCGCTGGTCGCGGCGGCTGGCGGCTTCGAGGCCAACGTCGAATGGCTGAAGCGATATTGGGGCGAGGCTGCCGACAATTTCCTGATCCGCGGCACCCCCTATAATCGCGGCTCGATCTTGAAGCTGCTGCTCGACAAGGGCGTGCAGGAGGTCGGCGATCCCACGCAATGTCATGCGGTCGCGATCGACGCCCGCGCGCCGAAATTCGACGGCGGCATCATCACGCGCCACGACTCCGTCGTGTTCGGCATCGTCGTCAACAAGCATGCCCAGCGCTTCTACGACGAGGGCGAGGACATCTGGCCGAAGCGCTACGCGATTTGGGGCCGCCTGGTCGCGGCGCAGCCCGACCAGATCGCCTACATCATCTTCGATTCCACCGTCGTGACGAGCTTCATGCCGACGCTGTTTCCGCCGATCGCCGGGCAGAGCGTCGCCGAGCTTGCCGGTAAGCTGGAGCTCGATCCGACCGCGTTGGAGAAGACCATCACTGAATTCAACGCCGCGGTGCGGCCCGGCACGTTCGATCACACCATTCTGGACGACTGTCGCACAGAGGGCATAACGCCACCCAAGACGCACTGGGCGCGCAAAATCGAAACGCCGCCTTATCTCGCCTATCCGGTGCGACCCGGCATCACCTTCACCTATCTCGGCACGCGCGTGAACAAGGAGGCGCGGATGCTGATGAAGGGCGGCAAGCCATCAAGCAACATGTTCGCCGCCGGCGAGATCATGGCCGGCAACGTGCTCGGCCAGGGCTATGCGGCCGGCATGGGCATGACCATCGGCAGCGTGTTCGGGCGGATCGCAGGACGGGAAGCGGCGGAACATGCACGGAACTAGGATTTTGGACGAAGCCGACCGTCTGATGACGGTCTGCAATTCCTGTCGCTATTGCGAGGGTCTGTGCGCGGTATTTCCGGCGATGGAGATGCGGCGCGCCTTCTCCGACGGCGACCTCAACTATCTCGCCAATCTCTGCCATGCCTGCGGCGCCTGCTACGTCGACTGCCAGTTCTCGCCGCCGCACGAGTTCAACGTCAACGTTCCCAAGACGCTTGCGGTCGCACGCGCGGAATCCTATGCGGCCTATGCCTGGCCGCGCATGCTGTCCGGCGCCTTCGCGCGCAACGGCCTCCTCATCAGCATCATCGCCGCGCTGAGCATGGCGGCCTTCATCCTCGGCTTCGCCGTGCTCAACGATCGCAGCGTGCTGTTCGGCGTCAACACCGGGCCGGGTGCGTTCTACAAATTGATGCCGCACAATGCGATGGCTGCGCTGTTCAGCGCCGCACTTCTCTATGCCATCCTGGCCCTCGCCATGAGCGTGCGCGCGTTCTGGCGCGATATTGGTGCGCCGATCGGCGGCCGCGTCGATGGCGGCTCGATGTTCCAGGCGATCCGTGATGCCGGCGAGCTGCGCTATCTCCATGGCGGCGGCGTCGGCTGCTACAACGAGGACGACCGTCCGACGGACCGGCGCAAGCTCTATCATCATCTGACGTTCTATGGCTTCCTGCTCTGCTTTGTCGCGACGTCGGTGGCGACGCTGTATCACTATCTCTGGGGACGCCAGGCGCCGTATCCGTGGTGGGATCTGCCGGTCGTGCTCGGCACGCTCGGTGGCATCGGTCTGATCATCGGGCCGATCGGCCTGTTCATGGCCAGGATGCGGCGCGATCCGGCGCTGCTCGACGAGAGCCGCTACGGCATGGATGTCGGCTTCATCGCCATGCTGTTCCTGACCGGTTTCACCGGGATGCTGCTGCTGCTCTTGCGCGAGACCGGCGCGATGGGGCCGCTGCTCGCGCTGCATCTCGGTGCGGTGTTTGCCCTGTTCATCACCATGCCCTACGGCAAGTTCGTGCACGGCATCTATCGCTTCGCCGCGCTGGTGCGTTACGCGCAGGAGCGGCGAACGGCGGCATGACCGGCGAACCCGCTCGCCGTCTTACGCCACCTCGCGCTCCGGCGCGGAAGCCTGCTCGCGGGCCATCGCCGTCGCCGTGGCGTGCTCTACACCAGCACCGGCTTGCGCACGCGGCCGGCGTCGCCGAACACGCGCAGGTAACGCTCGATCTCCGAGGGAAGGCCGGTCGCTTTCTCCGGATTGTCGGAGAGCTTGACGGCCGGATGGCCGTCCACCGACGAGACCTTGCAGACCAGCGAGATCGGATCGAGATCGAACGAGCCATCCGGCGTGCAGCCGACGAAGTCGTTGGTGAGGTTGGTGCCCCAGCCGAAGGAGAGCCGCACGCGACCGGCGAAGTGATGATAGGTCTCCTCGATCGAGCCGACGTCCATCGCGTCGGAAAAGACCAGGAGCTTGTCCTTGGGGTTGCGGCCCTTCTTCTGCCACCAGGCGACGATCTCCTCGCCGGCCTGGATCGGCGGCGCGCTGTCGGGGCGGAAGCCGGTCCAGTCGGCGACCCATTCCGGCGCATCGCGCAGGAAGGCCTTGGTGCCGAAGGCGTCGGGCAGCGCGATCAGGAGGTTGCCGCCATAGGTCTGGCGCCACTGGTCGAGAACCCGGTAAGGCGCCCAGCGCAATTCCTCGTCGTCCCTGGCGAGCGCGGCTGCGACCATCGGCAGCTCGTGTGCGTTCGTGCCGATCGCTTCGAGATCGTTGTCCATCGCGAGCAGCACGTTGGAGGTGCCGATGAAGGATGAGCCCAGGCCTTCCTTCACCGCCTCGACGCACCAGCGCTGCCAGAGGAAGCCGTGACGGCGGCGGGTGCCGAAGTCGGAGAGCCGCAAGTTCTCCAGCTTGCGCAGCCGCTCCACCTTGGTCCACAGCTTGGCCTTGGCGCGGGCATAGAGCACGTCGAGCTCGAAGCGGCCGCGGCCCTTCATCGCCGCGCGCGAGCGCAGCTCGTTGAGGATCGCAAGCGCCGGAATTTCCCACATCGTGGTGTGGGTCCAGGGGCCATGGAAATGCAGCTCGTACTGGCCTTCGACCTTGCGCAGCTCGTACTCAGGCAAACGGAATTCCGCCAGCCAGCGGATGAAGTCCGCCGAGAACATATGAGTCTTGCCGTAGAAGGTGTTACCGGCGAGCCAGATCAGCTCTTTCTTGCTGAAGCGGATGGTGCGGGCGTGGTCGAGCTGGGCGCGCAGCTCGCCCTCGTCGATGATCTCGGCGAGCCGCACATGGCGCGAGCGGTTGATGACCGAGAAGGTCACCTGCTGACTCGGGTAATCCTCCCGAATCATCTGTAACATCAATAGCTTGTAGAAGTCGGTATCAAGCAGGCTGCGGATGATGGGATCCAGCCGCCAGCTGTGATTGTAGGTCCGGCTCGCAATGTCGGTCACTGTCATGAGCGGATTTTAGCGCGGCTCCCCTTGCGCAACCAGTGGGTTTGGGAAGGGCAGTCTTGCAGACGACGGCACCTGACATCAGGACTTGATATCAGGGCTCGATGTCAGGGCTCGATATCGGGGCTCGATGTCAGGACTCGACGTCAGGACTTGCCGGCCGTCGCCGCGACGGCCTCGAGCTGGCTCCTGATCCAGCGGTGGGCCGGGTCTTTCTGGTAACGCTGGTGCCAGACCATGAACATCGGCAACTCGGCCAGGGTCCGCGCGCGGGACGCCAGCGGTATCGGCGTTTGTCCAAAGCCGCGCATCACGCCGGATGCGAGCAGGCTCGGCATGCTCGCAAGCATCTGCGAGCCGCGCAGGAACGACGGCACGCCGGAGAAGCTCGGCACCGAGATCGCGATGTCGCGATGGAGCCCGTTGGCTGCCAGCCGGCGATCGAAGTCGAGCCGCTCGTTGTCGGTATAGACCACGGTGATGTGACGCGCCGCGAGATAAGTGTTGCGGCTGGCCGGCGCGGCACGCGCCTTTGCGTCGTAGTAGCAGACGTAGTGATCCCTCAGCAGCCGTTTCTGCACGATGTCGACGCCGGATGGCGGCAGCGGGGTGATCAGGAGGTCGCAGCGGTTCTCGCGCAGCATCGCCGGCGAAGGCGATTGCGAGGGAATCACGCGCAGGTTCAAGCTCTTCACTTGTGCGGCGACGTGGTCGAAGAACCGTGGCAGCAACAGGTCGCGCTGGAAGTCGTTGGCGGCGATCGTCAGCGACAGCTGGGCCTGGGCCGGCGCGAAGCTGACGCCGCCGGCAAAGCTGCGCATCTCATCGATCAGCGCGCGTGCCTTGCCTGCCAGCGCCTGGGCATGAGCCGTCGCAACGATGCCACGGCCGGACTTGGCGAACAGCGGATCGCCCGCGATGCGCCGCAGCTTGTTCAGGGCGTGGCTGACCGCAGATTGCGTCAGGCCGAGCCGCGTGGCCGCCGCCGTCACCGAACCTTCCTCCAGCACGGCGAGGAACAGTTCGAGGGCGTGGCCGTCGAGAGCCAAATGATCGATTTTCTTCATGAAATATATTATAATCGATCTATTTATCTGTGGAATAGTCCGGCCCATGATCTCCCGATAAGCCGCGCCCGGACCTGGGCGCTTCAGGGAGAGACAACGCCGATGAATGTCCAGGCGCCAGCCTTGCAGGATCCCCGCCTCAACCGACCCGAGCCCTTTACGCCGCCGCTCGGCGACGGCGGCTTCTTTCAGCGCGACCGTTCCATTCATCCGCCGGCGCATGCGCCGGGGTACAAATCCTCGGTGCTGCGCTCGCCGCGCCAGGCGCTGCTGTCGCTGGAGAACTCGATCTCGGAGATCACCGGGCCGGTGTTCGGGCACAATGATCTCGGCCCGCTCGACAATGATCTGATCCGCAATTACGCCAAGGGCGGCGATCCGGTCGGCGAGCGCATCATCGTCCATGGCCGCGTGCTGGACGAGACCGGCCGCGGCGTTCCGAACACTCTGGTCGAGTTCTGGCAGGCCAATGCCGGCGGCCGCTACCGGCACAAGAAGGACACCTATGTGGCGCCGATCGACCCGAATTTCGGTGGCTGCGGCCGCGCGCTCACCGACGACACCGGCTACTACTACTTCCGCACCGTGAAGCCGGGGCCCTATCCCTGGCGCAACTACGTCAACAGCTGGCGCCCCGCTCACATCCATTTCTCGGTGTTCGGCTCGGGCTTTGCCCAGCGCTTGATCACGCAGATGTATTTCGAGGGCGATCCCCTGATCCCGGTCTGCCCGATCCTGACGACGATCCCGGACAAGGATGCACTCGACCGCCTGGTGGCGCCGCTCGACCTCAACGCCTCGACGCCGTTCGACTCGCTGGCCTACCGCTTCGACATCGTCCTGCGTGGCCAGCGCTCCACCTATTTCGAAAATCGCACCGCGGGGAACTAAAACCCATGCCGCAGCCGCTCAACTATCTCAAGGAAACCGCCTCGCAGACCGCCGGGCCCTACGTCCATATCGGCCTGATCCCGGCGATGGCCGGCTTCGACATCTTCGAGAAGAATTTCTCCAACGTGCTGGTGACGCCGAATACCAAGGGCGAACGCATCACGCTGGAGGGCAGGGTGCTCGACGGCGCCGGCACGCCGTTGCGCGACGTGCTGCTGGAGATCTGGCAGGCCAATGCGGCCGGCCGCTACAACCATCCGGCCGACCGTTCGGCCGGTGCGCTGGAGGAAGAGTTTCGCGGCTGGGGCCGCGCCGGCTCCGACTTCGACAGCGGCCTCGTCACCTTCGAGACCATCAAACCGGGCGCGATCACCGACAGGACTGGGCGCAAATGCGCGCCGCACGTCAATCTCTGGATCGTCGCGCGCGGCATCAATATCGGTCTCAACACGCGGCTCTATTTCTCGGACGAAGAGGCCGCCAATGCCGCCGATCCCGTGCTCAACCTGATCGAGCAGCCGGCCCGGCGCGCGACGCTGATCGCAAAGCGCAGCGAGCGTGCCGGCAAGATCGTGTACACCTTCACGATCAATCTGCAGGGGCCGGAGGAGACGGTGTTCTTCGACGTGTGAGTATCCTGCGGTCGTCTCGCAGGGTCACTCGACCCGGTCGTCGCGCTTGATCGCTCCGCGCGCGAGGAATTGCGGCGGCTGCCGCAACTCGCGCGATCCCGTGCGCTCGACCGGATCTCGTCCCAGCTTTGGTCTCAGTTCGGCCAAATCCATGAAGACGTCCGCCTGCCGGCGCAAGTCGTCGGCGACCATGGGGGGCTGAGTGGACAGTGTGGAGACGACCGTCACGCGGACACCGCGGCGTTGCAAGGCCTCAACCAGCGAACGGAAATCGCCATCGCCCGAGAACAACACGATCTGATCGACGTGCGGGGCGAGCTCCATCGCGCTTACGGCGAGGTCCACATCCATGCGGCCTTTCACCTTGCGGCGGCCGGTCGTGGCGTCGACGAATTCCTTGGTGAGCTTGGTGACGACGGTGTATCCGTTGTAGTCGAGCCAGTCGATCAACGGGCGGATCGACGAAAATTCCTGATCCTCGATGAGGGTCGTATAGTAGAAGGCCCGAAGCAGCGTACCTCGGCTTTGAAATTCGCCGAGCAGGCGTCTGTAATCGATGTCGAAGCCGAGCGCCTTGGCGGTGGCATAGAGATTGGCGCCGTCGATGAAGAGCGCGATCTTCCCAAACGAAGACATTATGCACAAATCCCCAGTTCGACACGAAAGCTGACCGTCCAGCCGGAATGGCTCGGTGTGTCGGCCGGAAAATACTGAAGGCGCCGATGGCTTGCCTAAAAAGCGGCGCAGACGACCGGACAGGGTTGGCCGCCTTGCGCCGAGGTTAGGGAGGTTCCATGCCACCAGCGCCAGGGCGCCGAATGCAGTCACGCTAAGGCGTTCGCATCCCCTGCTCAATTGTACGGAGGTAAAGGGCCTCTATCCAAAGGATGGGACGCCATATACGAAGGTAAGTGGCCGCGAAGACGCCGGATTGAGGCGGTCGGCGCGCACCGCGGCCTAGCAGGCTGTTGAAGAACTCAGCCGCGTTCGCAAACGAAGGCTGAATCGTCGCCATTGTGGATGTAGAAGTGGCCGACGAGCCTGCCCGCAGTGCCGATCATAGCCCATCCGCGACCGCAGGACGGATCATTCTCGTCGTGCCCTTCCCATGAGAACTCGGCGCAGGCCGATCCGTCGCGGGCGCCGTAGCGCACGTCCAGGAAGCCCTTGAGAGCCCCAAAGGCGATTTCGCCATCGGACTTGCCCTGGAAGGTGAGATGCGCCTCTTCGGCAAGATCGAGGAACTCGCTGTCCCAGACGTCCATCTCGACGATGCGCCAGCGGCCGACAAAGGCCTTGGCGAAGCCGGGCACCTTGGCCATCAGCCAGTCTCCGCAATCAGCTTCGGCAGCCGCACCAGATTGTAGGCGGCGGCAGCGAAGGTAAAGGCCCATGCGACGCGATCACGGCCACGGAAGCTGGTCTTCTCTTGCCCGGCAACCGTCTTGATCCAGCCGAATGCCTCCTCGATGCGCTTGCGGATGCGCTGACTGATGGCATAGCCGCCGTGCCGGGTCGTTCGTCCGTCAATCGCAGAACTACGGCCGCTGGTGTTCTGTGCAACATGCGGCGTCACGTTCATCGAGCGCAGTTCGTTGACGAAGTCTTCTGCATCGTAGGCTTTGTCGGCGCCAAGCGTGATCGCTGTCGGTCGGTCGGCACGAGGCTCGATCATGTGCAGCGCGGCCACCCGTTCGGCATGCCCGCCGGCCTGCGTCAGGCAGGCGTCGACCAGCAGGCCGTGGCGGTTCTCCATCAGCCCGTGCCCGATGAAGCACAGCTTCGTCTCCTTGCCTTTGCCCTTGCGGTAGAGCCTGGCGTCCGGATCGGTGGTCGAAGCATGGGTGTCATTCGAGCGTTTCTGGCCATGAAAGTCCGCTTCGGCATTGCGCCCGCCGCCTGGCGCTGGCGGCTCGCCGGAGCCGTCCTTCGGCTTGACGCTCTTCATCGAGGCCCAGGCCTCGATCAGCGTACCGTCGACCGAGAAGTGATCGCTCGACAGAAGCCTCTTCACCTTGGGCTGCGCCAGCACCGCCGCCAGGAACTTGGCCGCGATGTCGCCTTCCAGCAGCCGGTCGCGGTTCTTCGAGAACACCGAATGGTCCCAGGCTGCGTCGTCAACGCCGATTCCGACGAACCAGCGGAACAGCAGGTCGTATTCCAGTCGCTCCATCAGAAGCCGCTCCGAGCGGATCGAATAAAACGCCTGCAACAGCATCGCCCGCAGCAGCTTCTCCGGCGGGATCGACGGCCGCCCAATTGGCGAATAGAGCGCGGCAAACTCTCGCTCCAGCGCCGACAGCCCTTCGTTCACAATCGTCCGGATCGCTCGCAGCGGATGATTACGCCGCACCCGCGCCTCCAGGTCGACGTAGCTGAACAGTTCGCCCGTTCGATTGTCGCCGCCGCGCACGCACCATCTCCGAATCTCATCGGAGCCAATGAATCACGGTCGCCGGTCGGCGGCGAGCGCCTTTTTCAACAGCCTGCTAGTAGATTGCGACGCTTGGAGGTTTGGCTTCCGGGGCCTCAGCTTTCGCTGCCATGGAGCTGCGCGCGGAAGGCGCGCGGCGATACGCCCGTGGCTGCGGCGTAGACCCGGCTGAAATAGGCAGGATCCTCGAAGCCGAGCGCGTAGGCGATCGTCGAGACCGGCAGGTTGGTGTAGACGAGGTTGCGCCGCGCCTCGCGGATCAGGCGATTGAGGATGAGATGCGAGGCGGTGTCGCCGGTCGCCGCCCGCGTGATCCGGTTGAGATGCGTCGGGGACACCGACAGCGCCTTGGCATAATCGGCGACGCTCCAGCGCTCCAGGTGGTGCTGCTCCAGCAGTGCCTCGAAGCGGCGGAATAATCCGCTTTCTGCCGTACCGCTGCCGCCGCACTCGCCCGTGAGTGCGCGTGCCACGAGCCCGATCATGGCCGCCGACAGGGCGCGGAGCACGTGCGCACGGCCGAAATGGCGAGCGGCGTGTTCGGCGAAGATCTGCTTCATGATGGCGCGGATCTGCGGCGTGCCGCGCACCACGCCCGATTGCGACAGGACACCGCGCAGGCCCTCGGCCGAGAGCAACGCCTCATCCAGAATCTCCGCCGCGATCGTCAGTACCCAGCCCTGGGTACCGGGCACGAAGCGGAAGCCATGGACGTGGCCGACAGGCACGTTGACGATCTGCATCGGCCTCAAGGGCACCAGGCGCCCGTCGAGTGTCGCCTCGCCGCCGCCGCGCTCGATCAGCAGCACCTGGTGCAGCCGGGCATGGCGGTGCACGGCCAGCGTCCAGTCGTGCAGCACCGAGCGGGACGCGATCGTCTCGCAATGCACGACATCCGGCAGATCGCCGGACTCGCCGAACAGATTGTAGACCCGGATCGGCGGAGCAGGGGCGGCATTCTTCATGTTCGAATAGTACAAGACAATGACGAAACCCTCCATCGGTTTGCGGCGCCGATTCTGCAAAAAAGTACCGACGGGAGGATGCAAAAATGAAAGTTCAGGTCTGTATCATCGGCGGCGGGCCGTCCGGGCTGCTGCTGTCCCAGCTGCTGCACCTCAAGGGCATCGATACGGTCGTGCTGGAGAAATACAGCCGCGATCACGTGCTGGCCCGGATCCGCGCCGGCGTGCTCGAGCACGGCTTTGCGAAACTGATGCGCGAGGCGCAATGCGGCGAGCGGATGGACCGCGAGGGCGAGATCCATCGTGGGTTCGAGATCGCCCACGACGGCATGCTGTCCCATATCGACCTGCACAAGCATTCCGGCGGCAATTCGGTGCTGGTCTACGGCCAGACCGAGCTGACGCGGGACCTCTACGAGGCCCGCGACAGGCTCGGCGGCAAGGTCGTGCACAACGCCGAGGATGTGACCCCGCACGATCTGACATCCGACCGGCCCTATGTGACGTATCGCTCGAACGATGAAACGATCCGCGTCGATTGCGACTACATCGTCGGCGCCGACGGCTTCCATGGCGTCAGCCGCAAGTCGATCCCGAAGGACGTGCTGCGTGAATATGAAAAGGTCTATCCGTTCGGCTGGCTGGGGGTGCTGTCGCGCACGAAACCGGTGTCGCCCGAGCTGATCTATGTGAAGCACGCGCGCGGCTTTGCGCTCTGCTCCCTGCGCTCGCAGGTGCTCAGCCGCTACTACATCCAGGTGCCGCTGACCGACAAGGTGGAGGACTGGAGCGACGATGCGTTCTGGGCCGAGCTGAAGCGCCGCCTGCCGGAGGAGGTCGCGGGCCGCCTGATCACGGGGCCGTCGATCGAGAAGAGCATCGCGCCACTGCGCAGCTTCGTCGCCGAGCCGATGAGCTATGGCCGGCTCTTCCTCGCCGGCGATGCCGCCCACATCGTGCCGCCGACCGGCGCGCGCGGCCTGAACAGCGCCGCCTCCGACATCTACTATCTCTACCATGCCATGCTCGCGCACTATCAGCACGGCGACGATTCCGGCCTCAAAGGCTATTCCGCCAAGGCGCTGGCGCGGATCTGGAAGGCGCAGCGCTTCTCCTGGTGGATGACGATGCTGCTGCACCGCTTCCCCGACCGGATCGAATATGAGGATCGGCTGCAACAGACGGAGCTGGACTATCTGCTCTCGTCCGAGACAGCGCAGCGCCTGCTCGCGGAGAATTACGTGGGCCTGCCGTTCTAGGGAGCGCTCTCGCAAGATGCATGCTGCCATCCCTTCTTCCCTTGTGTGAGAGGGTGGCGCGAAGCGCCGGATGAGGGGTTCTGCGCTACTTCCCTTCCAGAATATTGACCGGTGTCCAATCCGACGGCGGTGGACTTGCCGCAAGCGCTCTCGCGCGTTTTTCGAACAATGCCGACGCCGGATCGGTCTCTGCCGTCTTTCCGAACGCATCCGCCGCCTTCGCAAACTCCCTTGCCCGCCAGCACGTCAGCCCCTCCGCATACGCGGCGGCGACCTTCGCCTGCGTGGCGGTCTCCGCGCCCATCTCCGCCAGCGGCTCGAACACCCTGATCGCCTCGCCGCGTCCCATCACCCTGATGGCATCGAGCTCGCGCCAGGCGAAGGTGTCGCCGGTCTGCGCGACCGTCGCCTCCGATGCCATGATCGCGATTCCGTAATATTTGTTGGCGCCTTCGAGCCGCGAGGCGACGTTCACGGTGTCGCTCATCACGGTGTAGTTGAAGCGGCGCCGCGAGCCGATGTTGCCGACCACGGCTTCGCCGCTGTTGAGCCCGATGCGATGCGACAGGCCGTGGCCGGCGAACGCGGGATGGCCGGCATTGAGCTCCGCCAGCTTCCCGTGGCACTTCAGTGCGGCACGCACCGCGTTGCGCGCGTGCGCGGGATCGTCGGCGGGCGCGCCGAACATGGCGACGATGGAATCGCCGATATATTTGTCGACGTAACCGCTATGACCCTCGATGATGTCGGTCATGGCGGAGAGATATTCATTCATCAGCGTGACCAGCTCACCGGGCGTCATCGTCTCTGCGATCGAGGAGAAACCGCTGAGGTCGGAGAAGAACATGGTGACATTGCGCATCTCGCCGCCGAGCGCCGGCATCTTGCCGGAGGCGACCATCGTCTCGATCACTTCAGGCGCGAGATAGAGCGCAAAGCTCTTGCGCAGGAAACGCTCGTCGCGGTCGGCCAGCACGAAGCGATAGCCGGTCATCATGGCGAGCGCGGCAAGGCTCGCGAGCGCAGGCTCGGTCAGCGGCAGTGCCAGCGCATGCACGAACACGCCGACGGCCGCGGCCGTGTAAACGGCGGTGAGGGCGAGCCAGGCGATCACCGCACCGAAAGGCGCGAGCATGCAAGCCGCGCAGGCGATGATCGCTGCGAACGCAAATGTGAGAATGGTCCGCATGGGAGAGCCGAGCTCGGTCACGGCGTCCTGCTCGATCAGGTTGCGGACCACAGTGGCATGCACGAACACGCCTGCAACGTCGCTGCGGGTCTTCGCGGTGCTGGCAGGGGCGGGCAGCGCGCATCGCGACCCCGGCGAGCCGTCATATCCGCCCGACAGCCGCATCGAGGTGAGCTTGCGATCCTCGAAATTGAGGATGGTGCCGAGCAGCACGACCTTGCCCTCGAAGGCGCGGCGGAAGAAATCACGGTCGCCTTTCTCGACGCAGGCGCGCAGGTCGGCGAATGAATAGGCCGGGACGTCGCGGCCGAGGCCGCGGAAGTTGAGCGTGAGCGTGTTGGGCACCGCGCTGGGGACGGCATAGCCCGACAAGTTCGTCATTCCGGTCGGTCCGATCTCAGGCTTGGCACCGAGGGCGCGCGCGGCGAGCTCGACCGCCATTGCAGGCGCCGGCTGGCCCGCAATGGAAAAGCTCAGCGGCATCCGCCGGATGACGTCGTCACTGTCGGTATGGACGTTGAGCGCGCGGATGTTGTTCTTCACCGCCAGTTGCTGCGCGCGGTCGGGCCTGTCCGGATGGTCGTTGCTGAGAATCTCGCCGAGCACGAGCTTGCCGCTGTCGGAAAGTCGCCGGAGCGCAATCAGATAGTCCCGGTCAAATCCCTTCATGCGCGCGCCGAGCGGCGCCTCGCCAAAGGGAATCTCGGACTGCTCGATCGAGCTCGGAAAGATGACGTCGAAGCCGATCACCTTGGCGCCGCCCTCAGCGATGCTCCCGAGCACCCGGCCGATCTCGCGCGTCCAGGTCTGCGTCGGCGACCCCTTGAAGGGTGGCGTGTCGTAGGTCTCCCCGTCGATCGCCACCACGACGACGGGTGATGTCGCGGGATCGCGGCGATCGCCAATGATCTTGCCGCGCAGCGCCGTGAGGATGTCGAGGGAGAGACCTTGCAGCGTCTCAAGCGGGGGCGACGTGAAGACCCCGCCCGCAAGGAGCGCGATCAGGATCGCCGCAACCATATCCCGCCTGCCGATCCGCCGCATCGCGCCTTCGCCAGGCTTCCTATTCGAGACGCAGCAGGCGGCCGATGATCGGGGTCAGCGAGGAGGTGGCGCTCGCGTCGATCTGGAAGGTGTAGCGCTTGGCACCGAGAATGGCGAGATAGCTGCCGCCCGGCGTCAGTGCCTTCCCGGCCTTGGCGAAATCATAGAACTTGCCGCCGATCATGGCATCGCCCTTGAGCGGCACGCTGATCGTGGGCTCCTTGCCGTCGGTACGCTCGATCACCAGCGTGCTGCCGGCCTTGGCTTGCACCAGCGGCGAGACGCCGTAGAGCGTCGGCAGCTTGGCCGGCATCCCCTTCGCGTCCGACCGCATGGTGCGGAAGGTCGTTGCGGCACTCTGGTTCGCCTCGCGCTCGGACAGTTTTGCCGCATTGGTATCGCAGGGCACCTTTTCCCGCTTGACCTCGCCGAGCTGCACGGTGCTCTGCTCGGCGCCGACCAGGACGACACCCTCGCTGATGGTCTCGCGCTGGCAGGATTTGAGGTAGCTGAGCGTGATGCTCGCCTTGGGCCCGAGCTTGATGATCTTGCCCGGCGCCACATAGTCCATGAACGCGACGCCATCGACCTTGCCCTGGACGTCCTCGACGATCGCGGCAGGAGTCTCCGCCAAAGCAGGGGCCGCAACAAAAAACGCGCCGACACAGGCGCCGATCAGGCATTTCATGGGAATTCTCATCTAATTCGACGATGCTCTGGTGCCCCGTCCTGGTTCGATGCCTAGCAGCAGGGCGCCGGGGCAAGTGTGACCAGAATCACTCTTAGCTGTTGGTGCCACTCTAGCAGGAACAGGTTCAAACCGGCGACCGCAGAAAAATGAAGCCGCGGCAAGATGTTCGCGAACTGATCATGTCAGGCGGTCGGCCTCGGCCGATTGGCCGGACGGCTCTCCGCCGCACCCTCCATAGCTGGAACGAGAGGGGACTCGATCCTCTGAAAGGAGGTCGTCCGCTGACCGGCGGCGATCTCGATCACCTCGTCCCAGCGCGACAAGAAAGCCTCGACGCAGGCGGGATCGAACTGCCGGCCCGCGTTCTCAGCGAGGTAAGTCCGCGCCACCTCGAGCGGCATCGGCTCCTTATATGGCCGCCGCGTCGTCAGGGCGTCGAAGACGTCGGCGACTGCGACCACGCGCGCGGCGACCGGGATTTCATCCGCCTTGAGGCCGTTCGGATAGCCCGCGCCGTCCCAGCGCTCGTGATGTCCCGCGGCAATCTGCGCACCGAGCCGGATCAGCTCGCAGCCGGAATCGGCCAGGATTCGCTCGCCGATCGTCGCGTGCGTCCGGATCACCGCCATCTCCTCGTCGGTGAGCTTGCCTGGCTTGAGCAGGATATTGTCGGGAATGGCGACCTTGCCGACGTCGTGCAGCGGCGCGGCGAGATAGATGTCGCGGCAGAGCCGGGCCGGCAGGCCGAGCTGCTCGGCGATGATGCGGCTGTAGCGGGCGACCCGCAGCGTATGCTCGCCGGTGTCGTTGTCGCGGTATTCGACCGCGAGCGCGAGCCGCAGGATGATCTCCTCCTCGCGCTCGCCGAGCTTTCGTGTCGCGGCCGCGACTTCGCTGGCCAGGTGCGCGGCGCGATCGTTGAGCTTGCGCACGGCTGCACCGAGCTGAATCAAATTCCGCAGGCGCACCGTCATCTCGACGCTTTGCGGCGCCTTGGGCAGGAAATCGGTTGCACCGGCCTGCAGCGCTTCCATCTTGACGTCATCGGTCTGTCGCGAGGTGATCATCGCGATCGGAATGTCGGAGCAGCCGGCCAAGGTCCGGAAGACACGGATGAAGCTGATGCCGTCCATATGCGGCATCTCATAGTCGACCAGCACCAGATCGAAGACGCGCTCCTGCGCGCAGGCCAGCGCCTCCACGGGATCGAGGAAGGCGGCGGCCTCGACCAGACCTTCGGCCTCGATGTGACGTTTCAGGAAGTTGAGGACGGAGCGACTGTCATCAACCAGGAGCGCTTGGGTCAGCATCGGCGGCCGGGGCTCTCTTGGCTGGCAAAGGCACGGCCTCTTGCATACCCCGCACGATTTAACGCGAAGCAAATGCATCGTGCAGATACGCGGCGATGGACATGCGCACCTTGCATGAGATTTCGCCACGCTATGCACGGTTGCAGGCATTCGCGCGAAGTCTTTGGGAATGTGACCCGTAGTTGTACGGAGTCCTCCGTTAGGGGTTTGCTCATCTGATTCGCGTCAAACGTGTATTAGAAGTTTCGCAAAGGCGGGGCAGCGATGGCGCTCAATCCCACGGAGCCGAAGTGGTCGTTACGGTTGCCCGCCGACTGCAGCATTGCGGCCATTCGCAGCGTCTACGACCTCGTTCGCGAGGCGTTCGGCCGCCAGGAGCGGCTCGAGATCGACTGTTCGAGCGTCGATAAGGCCGACGTGACCTCGATCCAGCTTCTGCTGTCGACCACCAAGACGGGCGAGGCCCAGGGCCGCCCGGTGGTCCTGACCTCCTTCTCCCAGTCTCTGCGCAACACCCTGCGCCGCGCCGGCTTCGCCAGCGATGCGCTGATCGATCAGCATTTCCCGCAAAAGAAAGATGGCATCTAATGGCCACGATTCTGACCGTCGACGACTCCCCCAGTATCCGGCAAATGATCAAGGTCGTGCTCGAGCCGGCCGGTCACAACGTGATCGAGGCCGGCGACGGCGCGCAAGGGCTCGCCAAGGCGCAAGCGGGCAAGCTCGACCTCGTCATCACCGACCTCAACATGCCCGTCATGAATGGACTGGAGCTGATCCGGGCACTGCGCAAGCTGCCGAGCGCGGTCGGCATGCCCATCGTGTTCCTGACCACCGAATCCAACGATGCCGTAAAGCAGGAGGCCAAGAGCGCCGGCGCCACCGGCTGGATCACCAAGCCGTTCAAGCCCGAGCAGTTGCTCGCGGTGGTTGGCAAGCTGGTGCGCACATGAGCGCAATGGACCCGGCCGAGGTCTTCCGTCAGGAAGCCAGCGAGCTCTTCGAAGTTCTTGAAGGGGCCTTGCTCGATCTCGGCCAGTGTCCCGACGACCGCGAGCTGGTCGATTCCGCCTTCCGCGCCCTGCATACGATCAAGGGATCGGGCGCCATGTTCGGCTTCGACAAGGTCGCCTCCTTCACCCACGAATTCGAGACCGCCTTCGACCGCGTCAGGAAGGGCGAAATCAAACCGACGCAGGAGCTGATCTCGGTCGCGCTCGCCGCCAAGGACTACATCCGCGCGTTGATCGAGGACCCGCAGTCGACCGATGACATCATCGGCGAAGCCATCCTCGACGACCTCAAGCGCTTCGTCTCCGCCGACAAGCCTGCCGCTCCGGTCGTCGAGGCACCGCTGCTGTCTCCACCCGAGAGCAAGCAGGCCGGCTGGCACCTGTATCTGGAGTTCGATTCCCATATCCTGCGCAACGGCTCGAATCCGCTCGATCTGTTGGAAGATCTCTGCAAGCTCGGTCCCTGCTTCGTCGTGCCCGTCACCGACGGCATCCCGTTCCTCGACGAGATGGAGCCGGAAGACTGCTATCTGAAGTGGGACGTCAAGCTGCACGCCGCCTGCACCAAGGACGCCATCGATGACGTCTTCATGTTCGTCCAGGACGAGATGAAGTTGACGCTCTCGCCTTTGCAGCGTGTCGAAGCGCCCGCGCCGGTCCCGTTGTTTCAGCTGTCCGAGGAAGAGCCGGTGATCGCCGAGATGGCTGCGCCGGTGGTGGAGGCTGTTGCCGAGCAGCCCGTCGCAAGGGCGGAACCCCAATCTGAGGCCAAGCCGGAGACGAAGCCGGAGACGAAGCCGGAGATCAAGCGCGAGGCGGCACCCGCGCGCCGCGAGGACGGAAAGCAAGAGCGTGGCATCGCCACGGTTCGCGTCCAGGCCGAGCGCCTCGACGAGCTGATGGACCGGGTCGGCGAGCTCGTCATCGCCCAGGCGCGGCTGACCCAGCTCGCCGCCTCCGGCTCCGACCTCTCGATCAAGATGATCGCCGAGGAGATCGAGCGCCTTGCGTCCTCCTTGCGCGACACCACGATGGGCGCGCGCATGGTGCCGATCGGCTCGTTGTTCGGCCGCTTCCGCCGCCTCGTGCACGATCTGTCGCGCGACCTGTCCAAGCCGGTCGAATTCGTCACCTCGGGCGAGGATACCGAGCTCGACAAGACCATGATCGAGTGCCTCGCCGATCCGCTGGTGCACCTGATCCGCAACGCCATCGATCACGGCATCGAAGATACCGCGACGCGCGCCGCCAACGGCAAGACCGAGCAGGGCCGGATCGAGCTTGCCGCGGTGCATTCGGGCGCGCAGGTGCTGGTCACGGTGAAGGACAATGGCGGCGGTCTCAACACCGCGCGCATCCGCGCGAAGGCGGAAGAGCAGGGGCTGATCGCGGCCGGCGCCGTGCTGACCGACCATGAGATCCATCAATTCCTGTTCCACCCGGGCTTCTCGACGGCGCAGACCATCTCGGCGCTGTCCGGCCGCGGCGTCGGCATGGACGTGGTCAAGCGCACCATCGAGAACATGCGCGGCTCGATCGACCTGTCGACCAGGCCCAGCCAGGGCACCACCGTGACGCTGCGCCTGCCGCTCACGCTCGCGATCATCGAAGGCCTGCTCATCCGCGTCGGCGAAGGCCGCTACATCATCCCGCTTTCGGCGGTCGAGGAATGCGTCGAGCTGACGGCCGAGGACGAGCGCTCGCGCGGCCGCAACTTCCTCAACGTGCGCGGCAACCTCGTGCCCTTCTTGCGCTTGCGCGAGCTCATGGCCGCATCCGGTGCGCCCGACCAGCACCAGAAGACGATCATCATCTCGACCGGCGAGACCCGCGTCGGCCTCGTCGCCGACCAGATCATCGGCAACCACCAGACCGTGATCAAGTCGCTGTCCAAGCTGCATTCGGACGTCACGATCTTCTCCGGCGCGACGATCCTGGGTGACGGCACGGCGGCGCTGATCCTCGACGTCGCGCAGCTGGTCTCGCTGGCGCAGTCGAAGTTCGAGAAGCAGCATATCAACGAGGCGGCGTGATGAACGGCGGGTTGGCGGGCGAGCAGCAGTCGAGTGCGATGCAGGTCGTGATGATCGGCCTCGGCGAGGAGAAGTTCGCGCTGGACGCGGGCCTCGTGCGCGAGATCATCGATCCCGTTCCCGTGACCCAGGTTGCGGGCGCGCGAGCCTTCGTTCCCAGCGTGATCAACGTGCGCGGCAACGTCATTCCGCTCGCGGATCTGCGCATCCGTTTCGGCATGCCGCAGCTCGACAACTCCGCCGACACCCGCATCGTCGTGATCGAAATCGAGATCGATAACGAACCGGTGCTGGTCGGCGTGACCGCGGACAAGGTTTACGAGGTCACGGAGATCTCGCAGGCCGATGTGCAGCAGACGCCGCGTGTCGGCATGCACTGGAAGCCTGAGTTCATTCGTTTTATCGCGAAGTGGCGTGAAGAGTTCGTTATCGTTCCCAACATGGAACGCATTTTGAATTGAGAGCGGTCTCGAGAAGGCCGGTAAATTAGGGGCTCGATATGCGATTCACGATCAAGGCAAAGCTGGCTTGCGCGTTTGGTGCGATCATCGTGCTTTCGGGACTCACGGGTGGACTGGCTTTTCTGAAGCTTTCGGATCAGGTCGAGGTCTCCGCGGATTTCGTGGTGCGCGCGGCGCGCATCGACAGGGCCGGCGAGCTGCAAAACAACGTGCTCTATCAGACCCGGGCGGAGCGCGACATCATCCTCGCGTCCACGGACGCGGAGATGCAGAAGCTGGCCGATGAGATCAAGAAGTATCGCGCCGAGGTGAGTCGTCTTCTTACCGAGATCAAGGCGACCGCTTCTGACGTCGGCAAGCACCTGCTCGACAAGTTCTCGGCGTCTTACGACAAGATGAATGCCGGAGAGGACGTCATCGTCGGGCTCGCGATGAAGAATTCGAACTATCGGGGCGGCCAGCTGTGGACCACCGACGCGATGCCGATTCTGAAGCATTGGAACGACTCGCTCGATGCGTCTCTCGCCGAGCTGAATCGCCTGCCGCCTTCCGCCGAGAAGAACAGCGCCGTTCTGGCGATCCATGCCATCAGGCTCGAAGGTGTCCGCCTGCAGCGGCAGGTCGCCTTGTCGTTCTCGGCCTCCAGCGTCGAGGAGCTGAATGCCGCGATCAAGTCAATCAGCGAAGGAGACGAAGCGCTCAAGGCGGCAACCAAGCAGGCCGTCGCCCCCCTCACCGCGGCCGGCGTGTCGCCCGCGAGCTTTGTGGCTCAGACGGATCGCCTCGTCAATGTCGTCTCCCGCGTGGCGGAAATCGTGAAGGAGGGCGGTAATATCAGGGCAACCACGCTTGCCGCGACCGAAGGGAAGGCGAACGCTATGGACGCGATCGCAACCTCGGGCGAGTACATCACGCTGGTCAAGAAGCAGATGGCGGAGATGTCCGCGGAGTCGGTGCAGAATGCCGCTCGCGCAAAGATCATGTTGGTCAGCGTCATCGGATTGTCACTCCTGCTTGGCGTAGGATCGGCAGTCATGATGGCACTCAGCATCAGCCACGGCTTGTCGCGCGCGGTCAGCCTCGCCGGCGCGGTCGCCAATGGCGATCTGAGCCAGACGATCGCCGTCAAGAGCAACGATGAGATCGGAGATCTCGTCCGTTCTCTCAACGTCATGGTCGAGAAGCTTCGTCAGGTCGTGTCCGAAGCTCTCACCGCGGCCCAGAACGTATCTGCCGGCAGCCAGGAGCTTTCCGCCAGCGCCGAGCAGCTGTCGCAGGGTGCGACGGAGCAGGCTTCCTCGGCGGAAGAAGCTTCGTCTTCCATGGAGGAAATGGCGTCCAACGTGAAGCAGAACGCCGACAACGCCAACCAGACGGAGAAGATTGCCGCACAGTCGGCGCGCGATGCCGAATCCAGCGGCAGCGCTGTCGGTCGGGCCGTTCAGGCAATGCAGACCATCGCCGAAAAGATCACGATCGTTCAGGAGATCGCGCGGCAGACCGACCTGCTCGCGCTCAACGCTGCCGTCGAAGCCGCCCGTGCCGGTGAGCACGGCAAGGGCTTTGCGGTGGTCGCCTCCGAAGTGCGCAAACTCGCCGAGCGCAGCCAGGCCGCCGCCGCCGAGATCGGCACCTTGTCGAGCGAAACAGTCAAGGTTGCCCAGGAGGCCGGAGAGATGCTCTCCAAGCTGGTGCCCGACATCAAGAAAACGGCGGAGCTCGTTCAGGAGATCACCGCGGCCTGTCGCGAGCAGGACGTCGGCTCGGCCCAGATCAACCAGGCGATCCAGCAACTCGACAAGGTCGGCCAGCAGAACGCCAGCGCATCAGAGCAGGTCTCCTCGACCTCCGAGGAGTTGGCCTCCCAGGCCGAGCAGTTGCAGTCGACGATCTCGTTCTTCCGTATCGATGACGCTGCGCGCGGAGCGAAGGCCGCACCTCAGGAGATCGACCGGGCCGTTGGACAGCTCCGCGCCCAGGCGGCGAAGATGGCGGCGGTCGATCGCCGCGGCAAGGCGCCCGCTGCCAAACCGGCCCGAGCCCTGAAGGTTGCCGGCGCGGGAGGCGGCTTCGCCTTCGACATGGATGCTGGCGGCGACGATCGCGACGCGGAGTTTCAACGCTGACTGGCTGGTCCGAACGGGCCTCTCCCAACATCGAATGGACGCACCATGGCCGCAACCTCGCAATACCTGACGCTCGGTCTCGCCGGCGAGACGTTCGGCATCAGCATTCGCAACGTCCGGGAGATCCTGGATATGCGGCCGATCTCGCGGCTGCCGCATGCGCCGAGCTTCCTGCTGGGCATGATCGACGTGCGCGGCAGCGGCTATCCGATCGTCGATCTCAGGACCAAGCTCGGCTTGCCAAGCGTCTCGGCCACCGAGGCGACGCGCATCATCATCCTCGACGTGCCGATGAAGGACCGCCTGGTCGGCGTCGGCTTCGTCGCGGATTGCGTGTTCGAGGTCACCGACATCGACGAACAGGCGATCGAGCCCGTGCCGGAGGTCGGCGGCAAATGGCAGTCTGACTATGCGGCCGGTATCGGGCGCAAGGGCGAAAAGTTTGTCATCATCTTTGATCTCGCCAAACTGATGGCGAAGGACGAGTTCCCGGACGGGCGCGATACTGCCGTGGACGCGTCCCGCGCCGCCTGAGTTTGTTCGGTTTAGGCGTTATCGAGCGTACGCAGCTCCATTCGAACCAAAAGGGATTGAGATGAGATTCACCGTCAAAGCCAAGCTGGCCAGCGCATTCGGTGTGGTCATCCTGCTGTCCATGATCGCCGGCGGGGTCGGTTACATGAAGCTGTCCGATATGGTCGGCACCACCGAGGCTCTGGTCGCTCGCGCGAATCGCATGGAAAAGGCGTCCGAGCTCAAGGAAGGCATCCTGCTCCAGCTTCGCGCGGAGAAGAACTCGATCCTCGCATCGGACGCCGAATACGATCAATTCGTCGCCGACCTCGCCAAGACCCGCGAACAGCTCGCAAAGTCCAAGGACGAGATCTATGCAGCCGCCAGCGAAGGCGGCAAGAAGCTGATGGATGGCTTCTCCGCCGCCTATGGCAGGATGAACGCTTACCAGGACGAAACGGTCAGGCTGGCGAAGACCGACAAGGCCAGGGCGATGGACCGCTCGATGCATGACGGCCGCAAGGTCGTCGCCGATGCGCTCGAAGCGGCCAATGCCTACATCAACAACGTCAAGAAGAACATGGCCGAGCAGGTCGAGCAGGCCAGGCAGGATGGCTCGCGCGCCGAGCTGCTGTTGATGATCCTGGTCATCGCTTCGCTCCTGATCGCGGCGGTGGCCGCCGTCTTGATCGCACTCAACATCAGCCGGTCGCTGGGGCAGGCCGTCGGCCTTGCCGATGCGGTGGCGATCGGCGATCTCAGCCAAAAGATCGAATCCTCCAGCGACGACGAGATCGGTGATCTCATCAAGTCGCTGAACGCGATGACGGTGAATCTGAATGCCACCGCGGCGGTCGCCAACGAGATCGCACGAGGCAATCTCACGATCGAAGCCAAGCCGCTGTCGGACAAGGACACGCTCGGCCTCGCGCTCGAACGCATGGTGGAGAAGCTCCGGCAGATCGTATCGGAGGCGCTGACGGCGGCGCAGAACGTCTCTGCCGGCAGCCAGGAGCTCTCCGCGAGCGCCGAGCAGCTCTCGCAGGGCGCAGCCGAACAGGCCTCGTCCGCCGAGGAAGCTTCTTCATCGATGGAGGAGATGGCCTCGAACGTGAAGCAGAACGCCGACAACGCCAACCAGACCGAGAAGATCGCCGCGCAGTCCGCCAAGGACGCCGAGGCCAGCGGCGCCGCCGTGGGCCGCGCCGTCAACGCGATGCAGACCATCGCCGAGAAGATCACGATCGTGCAGGAGATTGCGCGCCAGACCGACCTGCTCGCGCTCAACGCGGCGGTCGAGGCCGCGCGCGCCGGCGAGCACGGCAAGGGCTTTGCGGTGGTCGCCTCCGAGGTGCGCAAGCTCGCCGAGCGCAGCCAGGCGGCCGCCGCCGAGATCGGCACGCTCTCGGCCGACACCGTCAAGGTGGCGCAGGAGGCGGGCTCGATGCTCGCCAAGCTCGTTCCTGACATCAAGAAGACGGCCGAGCTGGTCGAGGAGATCACTGCGGCCTGCCGCGAGCAGGACGTCGGTTCGGCACAGATCAACCAGGCGATCCAGCAGCTCGACAAGGTCGGCCAGCAGAACGCCAGCGCCTCCGAGCAGGTGTCCTCGACCTCGGAGGAGCTCGCCTCGCAGGCCGAACAGCTGCAGTCCACCATCGCCTATTTCCGCATCGAACAGGGCGCAAAGAGCCAGGCGCCCGCGCCGATCGACCGGGCGGTCAGCCAGCTGCGGGCCAAGGCGGCCTCCATGGCGGCGGCTGAACGACCGGCCAAGAAGCCGCAGGCCAAGCCGGTACGCGCCGCAAAGGTCGCCGGCGGCGGCTTCACTTTCGACATGAATGACGGCGAGGACGACCGCGACGCCGATTTCCAGCGCTAGGCCCCCGCGAGGCTCCTGCGGACCGGTCCGTTCGGTGACCCGTCCGCCTTCAGCGGTGACGTGAACACGTGGGATTCAACATGGCCAGGATGACCCGACATTCAGTGCAGGCGGCCGTTACGAAGCAGGGTCGTCATCCATGATGCCCGCCATGCCGGATACGGCCGTGCATCTGTCCGACCGCCACTTCCGGACCATCGCCGAATTGATCGAGAGCCAGGTCGGCATCAAGCTGCCGCAGGGCAAGCGGCTGATGCTGGAGGGGCGGCTGCACAAGCGCGTGCGCGCGCTGAACTTCGCCGGTCTCAATGAATATGTCGAGAACCTGTTCGAGGCGGATCTGTTCGAGACCGAGCTTACTCATCTCATCGACGTGGTGACGACCAACAAGACCGATTTTTTCCGCGAGCCGCAGCACTTCACCTTCATGAGGGACGTCGCGGTCCCTGCTCTGCTCAAGTCGCATGGACGGAAGAATGCGAACCTGAAGATCTGGAGCTCCGCGAGCTCCACCGGCATGGAAGCCTACACGACCGCCATGGTGCTGGACGACATGACGCGGAACGGCTCGCGCTTCCAGTACCGCATCCTCGGCACCGACATCTCGACCGCGGTGCTGCGCCTCGCCAGGACGGCGATCTACACCCGCGATGTGCTCGCCCCGGTGCCGGAGCCATTCGCAAAACGATATTTCTCGTCGTCGCGGGACAGGTCGCGCGGCGAAGTGCGGATCGTGCCCGAGTTACGGCGCATGACACACTTCATGAGGATGAACCTCATGGACAAGTCCTATCCCGTCGATCGCGACGTCGATATCATCTTCTGCCGCAACGTCCTGATCTATTTCGAGCGCGAGACCCAGCGCAAGGTGGTCGAGCAATTGTGCGGCCATTTGCGTCCGGGCGGCTACCTGCTGGTCGGGCATTCGGAATCGATGATTCACAGTACCGTGCCTGGGCTGAAGCAGGTTCAGCCAACCATCTTCCAGGTCTAGCCGGAGCGCAACCACGATGCCGAGGGGGAAAGTTCGCGTGCTGATCGTGGACGATTCGGCGTCGGTGCGCCAAATCCTGCAGACGATCCTTTCCGAAGACCCTGATATCGAGGTGATGGCGACCGCCTCCGATCCTTTCGCCGCGGCGCGCCGGCTCGAGAAGGAGTTGCCCGATGTCATCATTCTCGACCTCGAAATGCCGCGCATGGACGGCATGACGTTCCTGCGCAAGATCATGGCGCAACGTCCGATCCCGGTGATCATCTGCTCCTCGCTCACCGAGGAGGGCTCCAACGTGATGTTCGAGGCGTTCGAGGCGGGTGCGGTCGACATCGTGCCGAAGCCGAAGATCGACACGCGGCAGGCGCTGCTCGAATGCTCCACGCGGTTGCGCGAGGCCGTGAAATCGGCCGCCCGCGCCCGGGTGCGTCCGCGCGCGGAGCGTCGGGAGATCGAGAAGAAGCTGACTGCCGATGCCATCATCCCGCCGCCGGTACAGGGCAAGGTCCGGCCGACCACCGAGCGCATCGTTTGCATCGGCGCCTCGACGGGCGGCACCGAAGCCCTCAACGACGTCCTCGAGATGCTGCCGGCCCACTGTCCGCCGATCGTTATCGTCCAGCACATGCCGGCAGGCTTTACCGCGGCCTTTGCCAGGCGTCTCGACAGCGTCTGCCAGATCCGGGTCAAGGAGGCCGAGGACGGTGAGCCGGTGCTGCCGGGTTGTGCCTATATCGCGCCGGGCGCCCGCCACATGCTGCTCCAGCGCATCGGTCTGCGCTACCAGATCGCGATCAAGGACGGACCGCCGGTGTCCCGGCATCGTCCGTCGGTGGACGTGTTGTTCCGCTCGGCCGCCCAGCATGCCGGCGCCAACGCACTCGGCGTGATCATGACCGGCATGGGCGATGACGGTGCGCGCGGCATGCTGGAGATGCGCAAGCTCGGCGCCGCGACGCGGGCGCAGGACGAAGAGAGCTGCGTGGTGTTCGGCATGCCCAAGGAAGCCATCGCCCATGGCGGCGTCGAGAAGGTCGTTTCGCTGCACCACATCCCGCGCGAGATCATGCTCTGGTATCAGGCCGGGCATCCAGCGGTGGCGGGCTGATGGCAATGTCGCTCATTCCAGCCAATATGCTCACCGAGGCCATCGCCGGGATCGAGGACGTCTCCTCGCGAATCGAGGCCGTGTTCGCGCGCGTCGGCAACGAGCTGGGACGCGGGCATCTCATCTTCAAGGAGCTGAACCAGGGTCTCGCGGCGCTTTCCGGTGAGCTCTCCGGCGCCGAGATCGAAGGCGCTGCATCGGCGCTCCAGGAGATCGCCGCGCGGCTCAACGACCTGGCGCAGGCGCTGCCGGCCGAGGCCGCGCTGCTGGAGACCATCGGCACGAGCACGGCGGAGGCGTCTTCGCTGCTCAAGCCGCTGTTCAAGCACATCCAGATGATCACCATCATCGCGCGCAGCGCGCGGATCGAGGCGGCCTCGCTCGACGGCGACCGCGAGGGCTTTCTCGCCTTCACGCAAGAGGCCTACGATCTCGGCAAGGCCGTCCAGGGCGCGATCGAGGGCTGCGCGCGGGATCAGCAGCGCCTGTCCGAGGCGGTCGCCACCGCATTCGGCCGGCAGAAGGAGTTCGAGAGCCGCTACCGCAATCAGCTGGCGGCGGAGAGCGTCGAGCTCGCGTCCGCCTATTCCGGGTTGCGCGATCAGCGCAGCAACAGCAGCCATCTCGCCGATCTTGCGAGCGCCAGCACGAGGAAGATCGCCGAGGCGGTCGGCAGTGCGATCATCTCCTTGCAGGCCGGCGACAGCACGCGTCAGCGTCTCGAGCACGTCTCCGATGGCCTCACGCTCGCCTCGGGATCCACCCCGAGCCTCGTTCCCGAACCCGTCGCGAGCGACGACGGGGTGCGCACCATTTGTCAATTGCAGGCGGCCCAGCTCAGAGATGCCCAACGCGAGTTCGGCGGCGACATCGGCCAGATCGTTCACGCGCTGACCGCAATCCTGCGCGATGCGGGCAGTGTCGTCGGCCGGGGCCGCACGCTGTTCGGCGGCGAGGAGGGCGGGTCGTCATCGTTCCTGGCGCGCATCAAGCAGACGCTGGCGCACGCCTCGACCCTGATCGCCACCTGCGAGGGCGCCGGCCGCTCGGTGGACGAGGCGCTCGCGATCGTCGAGGAGACGCTGACGAAATTCCGCCACGCCATCGCCGGGCTGGCCGAGGCGACTGTCGACATCACGCTGATCGGAATGAATGCGGGCCTCAAGGCAAGCCATCTCGGCAGCCGCGGCAGCGCTTTCGTCGTCATTGCCAACGAGCTGAAGGCCACCGCCGACCAGGTCTCGGCGGGGGCGGGGCCTCTGAGGCCCGTGCTCGACGGCATCGAGCGCTCGGCCAGGGACCTGAAGGAGCTCCGCGTGCAGGGCGATCCCACCCAGCTCGCCAAGCTCGAACCGCAGATTCTCCAGGCGCTGCGCGAGGTCGAGGCCGGCAATGAACGGCTCGGCAAGGTGATGAGCCGGCTGGTCAATGAAGGTGCGGAATTCGAGGAGCTCATGAATTCGGCGCAAGGCCTGATGACCACGCTTGGCGAGGCCTCCGCGGCATTGCCCGCGGTCGCAGCGCGGCTCGAAGCCGCAAGCGCTGGCGCGCAGAAGCCGCGGCCGCAAGCGCAGGACCAAGCGATGCTCGACCAGCTGTTCGCGCGCTACACGATGGAGCGCGAGCGGCACGTCCACCGGGAATTTCTGCAGACGCTCGGGCTGGCGTCGATCGCGACCACGCGCCGGGTCGAGGCGATCGAGAGCGCGGACGACGGCATCGAATTGTTTTGATGCTGCCGTGGGCGTCGCCTCGCGCCCGCGGAAATTTGACGGATTGACTTTGCAGGGCGTTAACCGTGGCGGAATGCTCGCCGCGACGGTCATTGTCGCGCCCTCACGGTTCGTTGCAAATACGCATGGAATTCATGGGTGGACGTTTCCATGCTGAAAGAGGGCAAATACGCGGCGTGGTTCAGAACCGCGCAAGCACAAGGCACTGGTATCGTGCATCTGGCCCAGGGTCGGATCTCGGGCAGTGACAGCTTCTTCACCTATGGCGGCTCCTATCGGTTCGACGACGACCAGCGTTTCACGGCCGTTCTGACCACACGGCGACATGCCGACGGACCGCCGACGGTGTTCGGGTTCGACGAAGTCGAGGTCGAGCTCTCCGGCGTGTATAGCGGTGCGATGGCGACCTGTTCGGGCACGGCTCGCCAAGCGCCCGACGTGAGGTTCGAAGCGACCCTGATCTACAGCCAGGAAGTCGCGCCGGCTGCCGACGCCCGGAGCGCGGTCGTAAAGCTCAATGCCGACAAGCTGCCCAAGGGACTCGACGGCCGTTCCCGACCGCGGCCTCCGTTCAAGGCGGGCTCGCCCAACCAAAAGCCAAATCGGCAATAATCCCTCCATGACGGAATTTTCCGGTTGCGGTCGGTGTTTCGATCACGATAGGGAGCGGAGTGTGCGGGAGGAGTGCATGAGCAAAGTGGCACTGTTGGGGACACTTGCGCTCGTCGGAGGCATCATTGCGGCGAGCGGAACGGCAAACGCGGAAGTCGTGAAGCTGCAAGCCGAGCTCAAGGGAAGCAATGAAGTGCCTCCGAACGGCTCGACCGGGTCGGGCAAGGCCGAGGCGAGCTACGACACTGAAACCAGAGTTCTGACTTACGTTGTCACCTATACCGGGCTCACGGGGCCGGCGATGGGGGCGCATTTTCACGGTCCCGGCGAGGCCGGCAAGAATGCCGGCATCGTCCTGCCGTTCAAGACGGTGCAAAGCCCGATCCAAGGCCATGCCACGCTCACCGACGCGCAGGCGGCAGATCTGCTGGAAGGCAAATGGTACGCGAACATCCACACGGCCGCGAATCCGGGCGGTGAGTTGCGCGGTCAGATGATGAAGTAAAAGCGCGGTCCGCCGGTCATCTCCCAAGGAGATGCGGGCCGCCTCAGGACGGGGGTCTCGGAAGGAACGCCAGGATCATCTGGGCGAGCATGACGCCCACAGTGCCTCCTGCCGCCTTCTGCAAAACGTCGAGGAAGCCCGGATCCCGGTCGGGGATGAACGCTTGCATCAGCTCCAGTCCCATTGCGACCGCGATGACGAGCGAGCAAGCCAAACCGATTCGTCCGGGCAGCAGGAAGGAAAGCAGAAAACCGAGCAGTCCATAGGCGCTGAAGCGCTCGATCACGACGACCCAGTACGCCTCGTGATGCCCCATGAGCGCCGGCCTTCCCGACAGTTTCGCCAGCGTGGCGTAGACGATCAGGGCAAGGCAGATGCTCGCGGCTGCAATGACGTGGTTTCTGCGCATGGCGCCAGCATAGCCGGTTGGTTGCCGGTCTGGTTCGAAAGCCGAAAATATCGTTAAAGGCCCGCGTCGGGATCAGGCCACCAAAACCGTGTCGCCGGAGACCGCCGCGCCTGACCGCGTCACGCGGCGCGATACCACGAGCTCATTGAAGCGGGCGGAGGGCAGGGGCGGCGCAACGAGATAACCCTGGCCCTCCTCGACGCCGGACGCGATCAATGCACGGAGCTGCTCCTCCGTCTCGATGCCCTCCGCGACCACGGTCATATTGAGGTCCTTCGCGAGCGCCACCAGCATTTCCACGATCGCCGTCGTCGATGCGTCCACGGTGATCGTGTCGACGAAGAACTTGTCGATCTTGATCGTGTCGGCGCCGAGGCCCTTCAGCCGGGACAGTCCGCTATGGCCGACGCCGACGTCGTCGATGGCGACGCGGAAGCCGTGGTCCCGCAGCTCGGCAACGACCGCCGCGGCGCGCGCGAGATCGTCGAGCTCGTCGCGCTCGGTGATCTCGACCACGATCTGGCGCGCGGAGACACGCGCCGCCAGGACCGTGCGGCGCAGCGTTTCGACGAAGCCCGCACTCAGGAGGTGATTGGGTACGACATTCAGGGACAGCTTGAAATTCTTGTCTGTCTTCAGCAACGGCTTCAGTTCGGTCAGCGCCGATCCCAGCAGATGCCACGTCATCGCCTGGATGCGCCCACTGGATTCGGCGAGCGGAATGAAGTTCATCGGCGGAACGACCGAGCCGTCTCGGCGCAGCCAACGCGCCAGAATCTCGCAGCCCTTGATCTGACCTGTCCGCAGGTCGAAGATCGGTTGGTAATATGGCTTGAACTCGCCGGCTGCCAGCGCCCGATCGAGATCGGCGACAGGCTCCTCCATGCGGCGGCTGCGTGCCAACAGGATGCCAAAGATTGCGCCAAGTCCGAGGGCCACCGCGACTGTGGGCCAATATGCCTCGTTATTCCAGCTCGCAAGCACCGCGCGCTCGAGCTGGATCGTGGCATGAAGCGGGAAGCGAACGGAATTCCGCTCGAAGCTGATCGGCTCCAGCAAGGACTTACCGGCGTCGCTCTGGAATTTGCCGAGCTTCTCGCCATTGCCCAAGGCGAGGATCACGTCGCTGCGTGCGCGCAGCTCGGCGGGCATGATGTCGAACAGGCTGGCGTTGATGCCGACAATGGCGACGAGCGCGGAGCTGCCATCGATGTCCCTGAGCACGCCCAAGGCGGCGCCCCCGAACTGCTCCACGCGAAACAGCGAAAGCGCCTTGTCGCGCGAAGGCAGCATGTCGCGACGATCGACCCATCCCTTGTCGAATTCGAGCGTCTCGGAATAGGCCGAGCAGATCACGGAGCCATCCGGCTTGACGAGCCGGACGTCCTTGATCGCCGAGCGCTGATAGACGTGCAGGCGGATGGCTTGCAGTGCGCCCGGCTCGCAGCTGACTAGCTTGCGCCTTGCGAGCTCGTCCAAGCTGGCCGCGGCAAAATCGACCGCAAATTCCGACCGGCGCAGAACGACCTCGGTCAGCTCGTCGAGCTGATGCGCCTGCTGGCGGCGAATGACGGCCTCAGCGGCGAAATGACCCGCCAAGGCGAACGCCATCGTGCTCGCAAGCACGAGCGCCGCAAACGGAAAGGTTGGTCGCAGCAATCGCATCCGGCTCGGGTGAAATCAGGCGAGGCTTGAATTCGGGCAAGGCTTGAATTCGGCCAAGGCTTGGCGATTGATCCTAGCCAGCAAGGGCTAAGATAGGGTTTAACGGAGAGACCGGCCGGACGGCCGACCCGAGGATGGCCTGACCAATGGTCCGGCGGCCCGGATAGAAACGAGCATGGAAAGTTGAGCAGTATGATCAGGACGTTAAGCCTCCTCCTGGCGCTAGCCATCGGGATCTCTGTGGCTTCGGCGCAGGGAACCAAAGACACGCCATCGGGCACGCAGCCGACTTCCGCGACGCGCAGCGGCACGGGCACCAACTCCGGTTCGGACAGCATGGGGGGTGCGTTCAAAGGAACGGGGACGCCGAACTACGGCACCAGCCCGGGGATGGGCTCCCAGAAGAGGACGCACAACTAGTTGGGCAGGCCAGGCCGCCGGGCAGGACGCTCAATCGATGCTCACTGCCCGGGGCGCTGGCGGACGGGAATGAGCTCAGGATAGGACCGGTTAGACCCGTCAATGCGGTGCGCGGCGGAATGGCGAATCGTCCGCAACCGGAGCAGCACGAAGGCGATGTTGATCGCCAGCCAAACCAAGATTGCGGAAATGGCAAAGTGGAGCACCGCCAGACCTCGCTGCGAGATCGGGACCAACATCCGAAGGTTGATTTGGTTCCGTCCCGCCGAGGGTCGCCGAAGGGAAGCCGTGCAGACTGCGCCGCCTGCGGCGAGCGCGGCCGTATTCGCAATCAGGTTTTCTTAGCCGCCTTCGACTTCAACGAAAGACCAAGGCGCAACGCCATGCGCTTGATCGCATCGGGCGAGCGCCCGAGAGCTTTCGCCGCTTGCTCCAACGAGGCTGAAGACTTGGCCAACTCCATGAGCCGGCGATCTTCCTTGAACGACCAGGGCCTGCGCGCCATAACCGAAATGATCCTCTCGTCGACACAACGACAAAGCCGCCAAGCGGACCCATGTTCGCTCGACGGCTTTGCTTGGGTGGGGCCGGGCTTGGGGGAGCCCGGTGCGGAAGATGGATAAGCAAAGCGCGAGGGTTCGCAACAAACAACGGGGATTAAGCTAACCTCTCAACCTTACCGCGCTGAAGTTGGTGCATGACGCTCCGTATAATCACGGGTGTTTTCGTCAGCGGTGTCACCCGCGATGGCTGCCAGACGTGTTCGAGAACGTGCCGGAGACATTGGCGTGCAGATCGCAGCTGTGCCCGACCACAGCGCGTTCAGCCGCTTCGTTTGAGGCTGCTTGTCGAAATGAACAGGGGTTAACATCGCCCGCTGGATACTGCTCTCGAACAATGAGAGATTGCGTCATCTTCTGCAGGGGCTATCGCATACGGCTCGCGACGGCAGCCTGCGCGCACGCCTCGTCCTTCGGGACGGCGCTTCCGCGCCGCCTCAGGATGAGGCTAATCGGCGTCAGTACCCGTTGAAGCTGCTGCCGCGCACTCCGTCCTCATCCTGAGAGCCTGACTCAATAAGGAGCCCCCTAAGGCGGGCGTCTCGAAGGATGGCCGCAGGGAAAAGCCATCAAATGCATAACCCCGTCATGACGACCGAGCTTCGAGCATCACGTTGCACAAACTTCATGTTCGTCTGACAAAAGTTTCAGCGCCGCTGATCTTGAACTCGTTACAGCATCACGTTGAAATGTACCGGGAGGTGCGTTCCGAAAATTGGGAACATTCCAAATGCTTGCAGTTCTGGTTTTGATTTCGATTTTTGCAGCCGGCTTTTGCTGTGGCTATGGTGTGCGGGCGTGGCGCTCGCGCAAGCGATCAGCCCGATATCGTCTCTATGCGCCCTACACGCCGGCATCGATGGGCGTCAGGCAAAATGAGCATCCATCGTGATGGCAGAGCCATGGCCGCGGTGTCGGCTGGGGTTGATCTTGCCTTGCCGAAAGATCGGATAACCATGTGCAGTTAGGTTAACATGGTGCGGTCCTTGAGAGCTTCGGAAAGGCAACCTAAAACGTATCAGTTCATGGCGAGAATTTGGCTGCTTCGATATTTTTCGCGACGCGCATAGGTAGCGTGAATGGCGTATTTGATTGCGTTGCTGGCGCGATTTGCATCCTTATTTCGATCGCGTTTGTTCGTAGCTTTGATCGGCGGCTGAAACATCTTCCGGGTCCTTGGATCCTGAACGAGGGCCATTCGAATGATTGATCAAAGGCACAACGCGCCCCGCAGATATTTCGTGGACGCCCAAGGACATCGTGTTCTGATCGGCCTGTCTGCGGAAGAGACGGCAGAGTTCGAGGCGCTCGATCTTGCACCGGACGAGACAGTGCAGCTCGCATCCGGGATCTGCGTGCGCGAAGGCGCCGCTGCCAGGCACGAAATTCGCTGGCGCGAGCTCTATGCCAAGCACGAAGGAGCTTGGCGGGCGTGGATCGTACAAAGCCAGGCAGGGCGAGCGCAGGATTTAAGCTTTGTTAACTATGTCTGACCGATGGTAGCCGTCTGAATCTCGAATGTGGGATGGCCCAGATGTTTCAGCTGTTCCTGAGAGCGCGCGCACACAATCTTCTCGGCTCCCGCCGCGAGGACAAAGGCTTCAAAGCCCGCTCCGTCGAGCGTGATGCCGAGACCGACCGCGTGCGGATCGGTGCCGTCCTGGCGGCGATCGAAACAGCGTTGCAAGAGGCGGAGAGGGAACAGGTCGGGCTCAACCGGCGTGTTGACGATGCCCTTGCGCGTGCATCCGTCACCTTCGGAAACGGCACCGACGAATATCTCGAGCGCGAGGCGCTCGATAATTATCATCAGGACCTCTTTGCAGCCGACATCTCGAACGGCCAGCGACGGCTCAAGGAATTGGCCAGCACCATTGCCCACTTGAAGTTCGTCAAGACCGCAATGCTCACCCGTTTCCCGGACTTCAAGCCGCCGCAGCTCAACAGCTAGTTGGGACCTCGGTGCGCGCTTTGCGGCCATCCTTCGAGACGACCGCTTCGCGGTCTCCTCACAGGATGAGGGACGGCGTGCGCGGCAGCAGTTTCAATAGGCTCTGACGTCGATTAGCCTCATCCTGAGAAGCGCGTACGCGCCGTCTCGAAGGACGAGGCGTGCGCTGAGGCCGCCGCCGAGTCTTGCGATAGCCGTTGCAGGCAGACCGCGTGACAACTCGGCATCGCTTTGCCGTTTGGCGCTTCGTTGCTTTTTGGTATGGTTCCGGCAAGCATTCACGGACTGAAGGAGCGAAGCGGTGCCGGTCAAGAATTTGCGGACGTTGGTTGGATTGGCAGGTGCCTTGACGCTGGTCGCGCCGGCGACGGCTTCGGCCATCACTGCCGAAGTGGCGCGCGCATGCGATGCCGCGGTCGCCAAGGCCTTTCCGCCCAGACAAATCGGCAACCCCGCGGCCGGGAGCGCCAAGGGAACGGCCAAGGATCGGCGCGAATACTTCCAAAAGTGCGTCGCCAGCAACGGCAAGGTCGACGACATGCCGGCGGATGCGCCAAAGGACAACAAGCCGGCCAAATAGGAAACGGGGACGCAGCGTTATCTTCGCGGCGGCGGGCAGGGCGAGTAGAACGCGCCGTTGGTCGCGTTGATGCGTTCGACGCATTGATTGGGATCAGTGATCGTTCCAGCCACGGTGAAGTCGTAGCCCATGCCCTTGACGACGACGATGTAGCGGCCCGGCGCAAGCGCAAAACCGTCTTGCTCCGGCTGCAGCAATAGCATTCTCGACTGATCTTCGATCGGACCTACCTTGTAGGGGTAGGACATGCTGCGGATGACCCAGGAATCGCCGGCGCTGACCATGGCGGCTTTCCCGGTGGCATCGACGCCCATGGCCCGGGAGACCTTCGCGACCACCCGAACTTCGGTCCCGCTTGCATCGACACCTCCGTCGGGCCTGAACACGATGAACTTGACGTCACCGTCCGGCAATGTGGTCACGCTCGGCGTGTTGATGGCGGCGGAGATCGCGACGCGCCGGTCCGGGATTTTTCCAGGAACCGGCTTGAGTTCATGGAGCTGGCCCTCGCTCAAGGCGTAGACGCCGAACGTCGTCGGCAAAGGCATCGAGGGTTGCGCAGCTGGCGCCGGATCCTTTGTGCTCTCCGCCGTTCGTTCCATGGTCTCGCCTGCCGAGCGAGTCGGGATCGCGGTCGGCTGAGGCTCCGGACTTTTCGGCGCACGCTCGGACAGCGGCGCCACCTGCGACGATGCGGTCAGTTGTGTCTTCAGCCGTGGCCAATAGATGGCCGCGGTCCCGGCGCCCGCGATGAGCAGGAGGATGGGGCTCAATCGAACCAGAGAATTGAAGGCGCCGCTCCGTTTGGCTCGGTCGGGCGATCGTGGCGGTGCGGCAGGATGGCGCGGCGTCTCGGCAGCCGTTGGAATGGCCGCTGAAGCCGAGGCAGCCGGTGCCGGAACAGAGACGCTGACCGGCGTCGCGGGAGCGGCCTTTGGCGGTGGGGATGTTCCGCTTCGTTCAAAGGTCCGCTCGACCTCCCGAATGGCGCGCTCGAGGACTTGCTGGAGCTCTCGCGCTTCCCGCGCATCGGTGTGGGTGAATTGTTCCAGGAGCTTGATCCGGGCCAGCTCGTACACGACATCCCGCATCTGCCTGGGATCGTCGGAGATTTCGTGGATCCGCTCCGTCAGCAGGCGGACCAGTCCGGCCTGGATCTCTTGCGCCTGCGAGGCGCTGGCTGCTGTGTCGCCGGGCTCCGTCATCAAGGCCGATCAACTAGCCCGGATGGTGCTGTTTCGCTAGGGCTTTTCACCTTCGGATCCCACCGGCCGCGATGAATCGCTTTGATGATCCGACCTGCAAGGGTCCGACGCGATCGTCTCGAAGAGCTTGCTTTTGGTTAGAAACCTGTGACATTTCGCCTAGCTCCTTCTTCCAGTGTGTGATCATGCGCGGCATTTTGACAGCAATCATGTTCTTGGCCTTCCTGGTTCAGTCTGCTTCTGCGCAAGGGGTCAAGGATCAGGCCAACACCACCAGCTCCAGCATCGTGACGACTCCCGAGAAGAAGAAGCAGACCACCCAGGCTGCCTCGCGGCCTACCGCTGTCCGGAATGTGACGGGGAGCCTTCCTGCCGGGCGGGCGGCCCAAGGGGTCTGGAGGGATGGCAAGCTGATCGCTGTGCCTCGGTGAGGTCACCCGTGCCTCGCTGAGGTCACCCGTGCCTCGCTGAGGTCACGCAATGAACCGTGATGCCGCCGTGAAGGAACGCTGTTCGCCTCCCTGCCGTTCTTGCTCGGGAGATCCCGCATGAAACGATTAGTCTTGATCACACTCGCGCTTGTCGGGCCTGCTGCCGGCGCCTGGGCCCAGGGCGTCAATGACCCCTCGACGCCCAATCGCAACGTGATCATCGTCAACCCGTCGCAGCCCTCGCCCCCTAACGCGACGCCGAATATCCCGAGCCGGATCGAGCCGCCCGTGACGAGGGGCGGATACGCCCGGCCCTATCACGGGAATAGAACCCGGGGCAGCGGCTCGAGCCCCCGTTAGTCGCGCTGAACACCAGGATGCAGGGCGGGCTATTGCGGATTGACCTCGACCTCCACTGTCGATGTCCCTGCAACGTTACGGTTCTTGCCCGAGATCAGCAGTGTGAACTTGTCGCTGCCGCGCGTTTCGTTTTCTGCCGAATAGCGGAAGCCCGATCCGAGCACCGCCAATTGTCCCCGTGATGGCCCGCTCACGACCGATACCTTGAAGATCTGCATGTACGACCAACGCAGGCCCTGGATGCAGTCCGCCCCAGGGGCGATCGACATCGTCCATTTCACCGTATCGTGCGACAAGGCGAACGGCGTGCGTTCCTTGATGCAGAGGGGACTGGCGTGCGCCGCGAGGCTAGGCACGGCGGACGCCGCAACGGCAACACCCAACAGCAATACTGGCCTTGCACGCATTCTCGGTAACTCCACGAGCGGATGCCGAAGTTAGCAGCAATGACCTAATGCGGTCTTAGAACGACGGTCTTAGAACGGAGCTGTTCGCCCTTAGGCCGATCATGCGACGTGGATCTCGGGTGCGCCAATCCATCCGGTCGGCCTTTCCCAGACCATGCCATCCTAGCCCTGTTTTGCCCGACGGATCAAATCGAATTTCGGGAAATGCGTAACCCATTGATTCGACTGGTGTCCGCTACTGTGCATGGGGTTGTTTTTCGCTTTTTGATGGGACGGCGCCCAGCGCTCTTAAAATATTGCAATTGGCGCCCTCATGAGCTGAAGTTGCGGCGGCCTCGCGGCCGCTCGGCCCATTTGGGAGTCATTGGAGTGCGATCCACTCGCCGCAAGTCCGTATCAGATCGCTGGATGCTGGGGCGCGCGCCGGTCAAGGCGACCGTGGCCGCCGCTGTCGGATTGGTCCTCCATGCCTGTCCGCTTTCATGCCTTGCTCAGACCGAGCCGGAGCCGTCGGTCAACGACTATCTTCCACCAAGCGAGCCGGAAGTCTCGCGCGACGAATGGCGGCAGCGGATCGAGGAGGCGCGGCGGCGGGCCAAGGAGGTCTCGCGCGAGCGGCGGGAGCATCCGGAGCTCTACAAGCCGATTCCGGAAGATCCGGATCTTGTCGCGACCGAACGTCTCCTCCGCGACGACAGCCTGCAGCGAGGCGACATCGTCGCGACCAAGAAGGGCATGTTCGTCTATCAGGGCCGTTCCGACCAGCCGCGCCGGGATCAGGACTTCGTGCCCGTTCACCCGAAATCGGCGCGCTGAGCTAGTACCGCCGCAAGATCTCGTTGAATTTGGGATCGGTCACTTCTGTGGTCTCGAGCAGCAGCGACTTGCCTTGCGGAGTTGCCTGCACATAGGCCGCGATCAGCAGGGGCTCGTAACGCGAGCGATTGGCCAGCGCCGACCGGATGTCGGATTGCGCCAGCAGCCTGACCTCTTCGTCGGTTGCAGCGGCGCCCGAGGTTACGGTCTGGACACGAGAGAAGGCAACGTCGATCGGCACAGCCCCGGTCAGGTAGGACATCTTCACGGCGGGCGTGACCGCCTCGCCGGCCTGCGCCTGCAGCGTGCCGAGCGTGAGCCACAGCGCGGGCCGGATCGGTGAGACTTTCAAGGCAGCGATGATCGCGGCTTGGACCGTCTTGTTCTCGCTGGCCCTTCCGCCTGCGTCGATCGACGGAAAGTGAAGAATGCCACCGGCCATCGCTGCCGCGTAATTCGCCAGCAGATCGCCATCCCATGAGAAAGATGCCAGGCCGCCGGCGGTTGCCAGCTTGGCCTTGTCGGGCGGGATCTCGCCCGAGAACAAGTCGCTGGCGCGAAAGCTCGGTCGGATCAGATCGCCATAGAACGTCATGCAGGCATGAAGCGCCAGCACGATGGCGGTGCAGATGCCGATGACGCGAAGCAGGTTGATGCGGTTCATGGAGGAGTTGACGGGGCCGAGGTTCGGCCAGACCATTAAATTGCGAGCAGACTATCGCCTTGGATCGTTAGCAGCGTCAAGTTTCCGGTCGCGTAGGCGCCGGTGTCGATGTTGATGCGGTTCGGACGGATATCGGGCGCGCTGACCGGCGTATGACCGTGAACGATATATTTGCCGAAGCGCTCCTCCGAGTTCAGGAATTCCTCGCGGATCCAGAGCAGATCCTCATCCTTCTGGCGATCGAGCGCGACGCCCGGCTTGACGCCGGCATGGACGAAGAAGAAGTCGCCGCAGGTAAAGGACGAAGGCAGTTGCTGGAGGAAGGCCAAGTGCTCCGGCGGCAGCGCGCGTTTCAGTCCCTCGATCAGCTCGACCTGCTGCTCCGCGGACGGATTCATGGTCGGCGTGATGCCGTAGGAGACCAGCGTCAAGAGGCCGCCATAGTGGCGCCACTCCTGCAGGCGGGCGGGGTCCTTGAGCACCTCGAGCAGGAAGACCTCGTGGTTGCCCTTCAGACAAACCGTCTCGTGCGATTTCGAGCGTTCGATCAAGAGATCAAGAACAGCGCGTGAGTCCGGGCCGCGGTCGACATAGTCGCCGAGGAAGACCTGAATGGCGCGTTCGGGCGCCGAGCGGGCGAGATCGACGTCGATCACGGTTAACAGCGATTGAAGCAAATCGGCGCGGCCATGCACGTCGCCGATCGCATAGACGCGAACGCCGTCGGGAAGCCGAGGCTTGGTCTTCTTGCGAAAGCGGCTGGAAAGGCCCATCAGGTCGGTCGAATCGCTTCTAGCGCCACGAGCAGAACGTCGTGCCCGCTCTTAGCAGAACAAGTCACGCATCGGTATTCTTAATTGTCTCTGACCAACGGGCCCGCATTTTGATTCAAGCATTGCGCGGCCTTTGAGCCGTATTTCAAGACGTCTCGCGTAGCGTCTCCCCAACAAGAACGGGGAGCGCGACATGCGCAAAGTTGTAAAGTTCCTGGCGGCTGCCGCCGCCATCGTCGTTGCCGTGGGGGTGCAGCGGAGCGCGGAGGCCGCCTTTGTCGGCGCGCCCATGGGGCTGCGCGGTGCCATCCAGTACATCAAGTTCGACCAGCCGACGCTGGCGCCGATGGCGTTCACAATCTTCTGCCTGAAGTACAAGGACGAGTGCAAGCCGCGGCCGCAGCAGATCGTCTTCCGGGGCGGACGCCTGAAGCTCACGGCCGAGCGCATGGCGCAGATGCAAGAGGTCAACCAGCGGGTCAATGCTACGATCCGTCCCGAGCCCAACCTGGAAGGGTTGCGCGGCGAGAAGTGGCTGCTGCATCCGGCGAGCGGCGATTGCAACGACTATGCTGTGACAAAACGCCACGATTTGATCGCCAAGGGCTTTCCGGCCCGATCGGTGCTGCTGAGCGAAGTCGTGACCACCTGGGGCGAGCATCATCTCGTGGTCGTGGTGCGCACCTTCTCCGGCGATCTCGTGCTGGACAATCTCTCCGGCCACATCATGCCCTGGTCGAAGAAGCCATATCGCTGGGTCCGCATCCAGTCGCCCAAGAACCCGAACTACTGGGCCTCGCTCGGCGATCGCGCGGTCTGATCACCCGCGCTCTATCGTGATGAGGATTGGCTGACGCTCTGCGAGAGTCCCAATCCCACGATCGCGGAAAGACACAGGATTGCTGCCGGGTGCAGCAATCCGGGCCCAGCGAAGCTCTGGACGAGCGCGAAGAGAACACAAGCGGCGGCTGCCGCCGGAAAGAACGAGTCGCGTCCGCGCTGCAGGGCACCGAAGAACAGGCGGACCAAGGCGATCAGGCTCACCGCGATCATGGCAGCGAGGCCGATCCATCCCGTCCCCGCAAAGACGGAAGTGGCCGCCGAGGGTGCGGTCAAAACCGCGCCGGCATCGCTCTGATAGATCCTGCCCATCGCAGCAAAGGTCCCGGCGCCGGCGCCGAGCCAGCGTGTATCGGCCAGCATGCGCTCGAGGACGGCCTTGGTCTCGGTCCCCATCTCCGGGACGAGCCGCAGGAGGATCGGTCCGGAGCTCTTCTCGAACAGGAAGGTCAGCACGATCGATGCGCCGATCAGGGCTGCCAGCGACAATGCGCTCGCGGCCAATGGCGACAGGTCCAGCCTGCGGATGACGAGGATCAGCAGGATCACCACGACGCCAAAGCCCGCTGCAATCGCGCTGTTCGTGCCTGAAAACCCCAAGATCGCGGCGGCGCTGACCAAGGCCCCGACGAGACCGCAGAGGCCGATCGCGACCGAGCGAAGCAGCGAGTGATGGGTCTCCGCCCGTTCAGCTGCGAGCTGCATGACCGCCAGATTGAGCATGAAGCCGAGGCCGGCCAGGGTCGTCGTGAGGTCATGGGGCGCGGCTCCGGCAAGCACCGGCGAGACCCGATGCAGGTCCAACATCAAGGCGGAGACTGCGGTTAGTCCGCTCAGCACGAACAGGACCAGCTCGGCACGGCCGCGGTTACGGACCACCAGGATCGCGACGCTGAGCAACGAGACCGCAGCAAGCGCCAGCAGCAGCGCGTTCACCGTCAGGCCGATATCGGCCGTGATCGGCCCGAGCGACAGGCCGCCGAGCACGTCGTGAGCGCTGGCCCAGATGGGGTGCGCAAAGCTCAGCGGAAGCGGGGCGAGCTGGCCCGCGATGCACAGCGGAACGGCGAGCAGAATCCAGCGGCCCCAGGACGTCGCGCGGACGTAGTGCTCGTAATCGGCCTTTCGCGTGCTCATGGCGGCGGCCAGCAAGCTTAGCGCTGCGGCCATCGTCCCCAGCTGTACACCGATTTTGGCGCCGGCGATTTCGAGAGCGGAAGCGGAAACGATGGAAACGATGAGGGCAAAATAAGCGAGGGACAAACGGCGCTCGATGCGGAATCCTGAAACGGTCAGGTCACCATACAAGCGAGCGATGGGTTTTCAAGCGAAGGTCTGCCCAGGCGAACAGCTCGGCTCCAGCCATTCGCGCGCGAAAGCTTCAGCGCGGCGTCATCAGCGCAGAGTTTTGACGGGTCGGGGGAGCACGCGGCCGGCGCGCGCAGCAGCTAGGCCAAAGCGTGCGCCTGACCCGAAGAGATAGCCGCCCTGCAGGGAGATGGCTGCGAACACCACGCTTTTGAGGCTCTCGAGCGCCGTGAGATCGGCCAGCAGGCCGACCGGGACGGCCGCGAGCACCATGACGAAGGTCAACGGCAGCAGCACCAGGACCCGAAAGCGTTGGCCCAGCACCGCACCCACCAAAAAGCTGAAAATCAAAAACGCGGTCATCCGAAACACTCTCCGTGCTCCGGACCCTAGGTTCCCCACCCTAAAAAGACCCTTAAGTTGTATGGCTAAATTCGGCCTATTGGCTGCAATTTGCCTGCAGCGAATTGTACGCCTCCCGCAGCCCGTTCAGGGCTACCGTACCCTTGATCTCGCTGTTGCTCTCCCTCACGACCACGGACAGCGAGGGCGTCGTCTGCCACTTGCCGGCGGCAAGGGCGGAGACCTCGTCGGGCAGCAGCACGGCAGCGCCTGCGGCCGCCATGCTGGCTTCGAACGTCAGCGTGCCGCCGCCGCTCGCGGCGATCGTGACCTTGGGGTGGCTCCGGGGCGGGAAGGGCCGGATCAAGGCCACCAGCACGTCGATCTTGCCCTTCGGTGCGCAGCGGACGATCAGGCCCGCGAAGTCCGGGTCGGATTGGGTCGTGTCCGCCGTCTTCATGATCGCGGCGAAGCTCTCGCCATCCTTGGTCCCTTGCGTCCGGGTGAATTTCCAGACGGAAGAGGACGCGGGGGTGGCGACGGCAACAACGGGCGCGCCGCGACAGGAGGCCGCACTGCCAGGGCAGGGGACAACAGGGCCCCAGGGACGATCGGCGGTGCCAAGGAGGGAACCCGCCAACAGCACTATCGGGAGGAGGTCAGACACGGGGAGTTCCTATCCTTAGCCCCAGACTCAGCAAAGGTACCGAGCGGTCAGGAAGTCTCGCGCTCGACACACTGAGCCCTCGACTGGGGCGATTTGCTCTCGAACCGGGCACACGAAATACAACAAATGGTCACAAAGGGTTAAACCAAGCCCCAAAGAGTGGCCCACACGCAACAGTGGTCGACCGATCGCACCGTTAACCACTAGGGAACCCTTGTCGCACCGCCCGCACCGCCGTACCAATCGGGGGTAATTGGGGTCTCCTGGGGCGCGATTCATGCATTCCTTTGCCAAATCATATTTCTTCAAGCCGGCGTTTCTGGCGGCTGCTTTAGCGCTCGGGGCCTGCTCGACCAATCCCGGCTCGGGTCCTCTGACCGACGACGTCAACAACAAGATCCAGACCGAAAACGCGCCGGCCTACGAGCTGGTGCCGCTCAATCCGGCTACCGTGAAGATCCTGCACACCCATGAGCCCAAGGGGCTCGCCGGTGTGTTCACCGACCGCCGTCCGCCGGCCAGCATCGTGTTCGGCATCGGCGACGTCGTCAGCGTCACCATCTTCGAAGCTGCGGCAGGCGGTCTGTTCATCCCGGCGGAAGCCGGCGTCCGTCCGGGTAACTATGTGACGATCCCGGATCAGTCAGTCGACAACGACGGCTTCATCACCGTGCCCTATGCCGGCCAGATCAAGGCTGCGGGCCGCACGGCGGTGGAGATCCAGCGCGCGATCATCGAGAAGATCGGCAACCGCGCGATCGAGCCGCAGGCGGTCGTGGCGATGTCCTCGCAGCGCACCCAGCTCATCAGCGTGCTCGGCGAAGTCAACTCGCCGGCGCGTTATCCGGCGAGCGCGGCGGGTGCCAAGGATCGCGTGCTCGACGCGATCACCCGCGCCGGCGGCATCAAGGGCCAGGGCTTCGAGACCTGGGTCATGCTGGAGCGTGGCGGCAAGCGGGCGACCGTGCCGTTCGAAAATCTCGTGATGGCGCCTGAGAACAACGTCTATGTGCGCCCCGACGACAGCATCTACGTCTATCGTGAGCAGCAGAAGTTCCTTGCGTTCGGCGCCAGCGGCCAGAGCGGCGAGTTCAACTTCGATGCCTGGCGCATCAACCTCGGCGAAGCCGTCGGCAAGGCCGGCGGTCTGTTGGATGGTCAGGCCGATCCCGCTGCGGTGTATCTCTATCGCCGCGAGCCGCGCGAGGTTGCGGCCCAGCTCGGCATCGACGTGAGCAAGTACACCTCGGAGACGATCCCGGTCATCTTCAACGTGAACTTCCGCGATCCCGGCGGCTTCTTCCTGGCCACCAAGGTCATGATGAAGAACGGCGACATCATCTACGTCTCGAACTCGCGCAACGTCGAAGTTGCCAAGTTCCTGAACTACCTGCGTGTGATCATGGCGACCGGCAGCGATGCCGTGAACCTCGCCAACGACGCCCTGATCTTCCGCAACAACGTCAAGCTGGCGCCGTAACACGGGGCCAACCTGATCCACCACGATCGATGGCACCGGGGCTTTGTCCCGGTGCCATTTTCGTTTAGCAATCGAAGCGGTTCTGCTGCGGCTATGCGTTCGGGATTTGGATCAAGACGCCAGTGAGCACGGCGCGCGGGTCATCGGTCATCCCGCAGCATGACAAGGGGCTTCATGCGCTTTCGAACATTTTGCCGTCTTCTGGCTTTGGTCCCACTCGCGCTCGGGCTTGCACCGGTCGGGACGGCTCTGGGCGCTGCCGCAGAGCTGGGCGTCCGCCACCGCATCGACGTGACGGTCCTTGCCGAGCCCGATGCTCCGATCTTGTCGCGCCTCAAGGGAGCCAAGGGCGAGCTGTCCTTTACCGTCCGCCTCTCGGCGAACTCCAACGAGAGCAAATTCTTCGGCATGCTGCGCCCGTCCTTCCCGGATCTCGTCGTGCCTGACGGCCCGGGCAAGCCGTTGGTGCAACAGACCAAGCTCTGGGAGGAGGACGTCTGCCATCAGCGCCGCGGCTTGCCCAAGGTCACCGTGACCCAGCTCGGCGGGCATTTTGCCGAAGGCGAGGGGCGGATCGAGATTTCCGCGATCAACCGGCACATCGGCCTTCTGGTCCCGCCCGACGAATTAACCCCCGGCATAAAACTCGATAAGGGGAATGATGGCTTTGGGGTATTCTATGCATTCCGGGCGCAGAGCCGGAACAGCCGCCTCAACGTCGATCTGAAGATCTATCCGATCGATTGCTTCCTCTAAGCTCAAGCAAAGCTCGCAAGAACGACGATGCGCCTTTGGCTTCCCAACATGAGCTGGTCCAGGATTCGCTGGTCATGGAGCTTGCCCGCGACCTTCATCCTGTTCTTCGTGGTGGCCGGCGCGCCGTTTCCGTTCGGCTCGACCAATGATCTGTCGATCGCGTTCTGGTGCCTGTGTCTCGGAATCGCGGTGATCTTCGCGCCGACGCGCGATCTGCGGGCGCCGCATCTAGGGCTGCTCGCCGGCATCGCCTTGATCGTCGCCGCTTACGCGTTCGTGCTGCACGAGCAGCTGTCCGATCATCCCTTCCTCGCGCCATTCCAGCCGATCTGGAAGCAGGCCTCGGATCTGCTCGGCGTGCCGATCGCCCCGTCCGCGTCGATCGTGAAGAACGAGGCCTTTTTCGCGCTCGGCGCGCCGCTTGCCAACATCCTCGCCATCGTGCTCGGCATCACCGTCGGCGCCGATCGGATGCGCGCGCGCCGCTTGCTGTGGGTGATCGCGATCTCCGGCGCGGCCTACGCGCTCTACGGCGTGCTCTCGTTCCTGATCGAGCCCACCATGATCCTGTGGCGGGACAAGACGGCCTATCTCGGCAGCGTCACCGGCACCTTCATCAACCGCAACACGGCGGCGGCCTATTTCGGCTCGTGCGCGGTGATCTGGATGCTGCTGATCCTGGAGGACGTCCGCCGCCGCCTGCCGGAGCGGCATATCGAATGGCGTCGTTTGTCGCTCGACCTGCGCGCGATCCCGCCGAAAGAAATCCTGCCGCAACTCACCTGCCTCTTGATCTGCCTGATGGCGATGTTCATGACCGGATCGCGCGCCGGCGTCGGCCTGTCGCTGCTCGCGATGATCGTCGCGTTCACGGTCTTGCTCAGGAAAGACCTGCCGTCGCGCACCGGCATCTGGATCTCGCTGGGCTCTGGGCTTGCCGTCGCGCTCGGCCTCCTGCAGCTGCTCGGCGGCCGCGTCTCCAGCCGCTTCGACAGCCAGGGCCTGGTCGACGAGGGCCGCGTCGAGGCCTGGAAGTCGACGCTGCGAATCATCGCCGACAATCCGTGGTTCGGCACCGGCATGGGCACCTTCCAATGGGCCTTCCCACCCTATCGCAGCCCCAACATCTCGATTCGCGGCGTCTGGGATGCCGCGCATTCGACGCCGCTGGAGCTTGCCTCCGAGGTAGGCATTCCCATGGCGCTGCTGGTGGCGCTCGCCTGGGCCATCATGCTGCTCGTATTGGCCAAGGGCGTGTTCGGACGCCGGCGCGATGCCATCATCCCGCTGGCCGCGGCGGCCACCGCGACGCTCTCGCTCTTGCACTCGTGCCTGGACTTCACGCTCCAGGTGCCCGGCTACGGCATTCCGTTCTTTGCGCTTTTCGGCGCGGGCCTGGCGCAATCCTTCCGCACTCAGGAGGGCCGTTCTCAACCGGACGTGGGCGCCACCAGGCGGCGAGGCGAGGGCCGTATCGCAACCGCGCCTCCGGCCCCGCGCGCGCTGCCCGAGCTTCATAAAAGTGTCTAGATTTGAAGCAGTTGCGCCGTTTACGAAGTCTTTAGAATAAGTGGACAGCCCATGTCTCTTCGGATAGGTTCCTGCATTGCACAGCCCGGGCCGAGGCCGACAATCGGGGCAGCTGATTTTTTTGGAGGTTGATTTATGAGCGTTATCAGAATCGCGCTTCGCATGGCTGCCGCCGCGGCCTTGGCCGCGACGCTTCAGGCGGCCGCCAGCGCCGCCGTTTACCCGCCGCAGCGCCAGCTGCCGGCCACCGTCATTTCCGACTTCAAGGCGTCCCCCGCCAGCCTGCTGCAGCAATATCCGACCGGCGGCCCGCAGCTGATCTCGCGCGTGCGCGATCTCGGCGCCTCCGATCCGACCACGCTTCCCGGCCTGATCGCGCTGCTGAAGGATCCCGCGACCACCAAGGACCAGATGCGCGCGATCGTCGGCGGCCTCGCCCAGGTCGCCCGCATGGCCGCGCAGAGCGATGCGGCGTTCGCCAATGAGATCCAGACCGCGATCGCCGGCACCGGCAACCCCGACGTGATCGCCGCCTACCAGGCCGCGACCGGCGACGTCGCGATCGCCGCGACCGGCGGCGGCGCGGGCGGCGGCGGCACCGGCGCGGGCGGCCCGACCGGCACCGGCGGCTTTGCCTTCGGCGGCAATGGCGGCGGCGCCTCTTCGTTCGGCGGCCTGCATTATGCGACGAGCGGCTCAGGTACCGGCAGCGGCTCGGTCGGCGGCACCACTGTCAATCAGTCCACCAGCCCACGACGTTGATCGAAACCGGTCGTTCCGGCCGGACATGACATCTCACGGCAGCGGCGCCAGCGGGCGCCGCTTTGCTTTTGCGCCGTTAAGCTTCCTGCAAAAAGTCGGGTGAAGCGCGCGCTGCACTGCATCGACCGCGTTCAATTGCAGGCAGGCTTGTGCTAGTGTTGCGCGCAGGGCGGGTTTTGGCATCGGGTTTGCTCCGGGCGCAAACGGGCTTTTGGCGAACGTCAATCCTTAATCGACACATCGATCCATTTTCAGGAATTGCTGGATGTTGCGGGTGAATAAGCCGACCTCGGAGATCAACCGTGATTTCCCCGAGGCCGACGGCTCTGCGTCGCAGACGCTGACCTCCTATCTCGAGATCGTCCGCCGCCAGTTCCCGACCATGGTCGCGATCGTCTCGGCCTGCGTGATCGTGGCGCTGCTCTATCTCTTCACCGCCGCGCCGCAATTCACCTCCACCGCCTCGATGGTGATCGACACCCGCAAGGTGCAGCTGTTCCAGCAGCAATCGGTGCTCGGCGACATTGCCGTCGATTCCGCGACGGTGGAAACCCAGGTCGAGATTCTGAAATCCGAGAACATCAGTCTTGCGGTCATCCGTGACCTGCACCTGATCGACGATCCCGAATTCACCGGCTCTGGCGGCGGCCTGCTCGGCTCGGTCGTCGGTTTTATCGGCGACCTGTTCTCCGATGGGCATGCTCAATCCGAATTTGAACTCACCCGCAAGGCGCTGGAGCGCTTCGAGAAAAATCGCACCATCAAGCGTCTCGGTCTCACCTATGTGATGGAGATCGGGTTCACGTCAAAAGATCCGGCCAAAGCTGCAAAGATCGCCAACTCGATCGCGGACGCCTATATCGTCGATCAACTCGAGGCGAAGTACCAGGCGACCCGCCGAGCCAGCGTCTGGCTGCAGGACCGTATCAAGGAGCTGCGTACCCAGGCCTCAGCCGCGCAGAAGGCGGTGGTCGATTTCAAGACTGCCAATAACATCGTCGACACCGGCGGCCGGCTGATGAACGAGCAGCAACTCGCCGAGGTCAACAGCCAGCTGATCCTGGCGCATGCGGCTACCGCCGAGGCCAAGGCGCGGCTTGACCGCATGAACGAGATCCAGAAGCAGGATGTGCCGGACGCCAACGTCGCCGACGCGCTCAAGAACGATACCATCGTCAAACTGCGCGGCCAATATGTCGACATGGCCTCGAAGGAATCGATCTGGTCGATGAAGTACGGCCCGGATCATTTGGCCGCCGTCAACCTGCGGAGGCAGATGGCGGAGATCAAGAAGAATATCCAGGACGAGCTGGGGCGCATCCAGCAATCCTACAAGAGCGATTACGATATCGCAGTGACCCGCGAGGAGGCGATCAAGTCGAGCCTCGCCAACGTCGTCTCGGAATCGCAGCTCACCAATCAGGCCCAAGTTCAGCTGCGCGAGCTTGAGAGCAACGCGCAGTCCTACCAGGCGATGTACGACAACTTCTTGCAGCGTTACATGGAATCGGTGCAGCAGCAGTCGTTTCCGATCACCGAGGCGCGGGTGATCAGCGCCGCCACCATGCCGCTGAAGAAGAGCTACCCGAAGACGTTGATCATCCTGGCGGCGAGCCTGTTCGGCGGATTCCTCCTGGCATTCGGCGCGGCGATGGCGCGCGAGCTCACCGACAAGGTGTTTCGCACCACCGGCCAGGTCGAGGACGTCCTGGGAGCGAACTGCATCGCGATCCTGCCGGTGCTCGGCGGCGCGGCCGGTGCGCTCAGCGAGAAGGTGCTGCTTGGCAAGCGCGCGAAAAAGGACAACCCCGAGCCAGATCTGCTGCGCTATGTGGTTGACAACCCGCTGTCGCGCTTCTCGGAAGCAGTGCGCTCGGTGAAGGTGGCGGTGGACCTCAATGCGATCGTGCGTGAGAATCGCGTTCTGGCGACCACCTCGACCCTGCCGAACGAGGGCAAAAGCACGCTCTCGACCAACCTCGCTCAGTTAATGGCGCATGGCGGCGCACGCGTCATCCTGGTCGATGCTGACCTGCGCAACCCGTCATTGTCACGCGCGCTGGTGCCTGATGCGAAGATTGGCCTGGTCGACGTGGTCGCGCAGAAGGTCCGTCTTGAGGATGCGCTGGTCGTCGATTCCGAAACCAAGCTCTCGATCTTGCCGGCGGGCACCACCTCGAAGCTACTGCACACGAACGAGATCCTCGCTTCCAAGGCGATGCATGCGCTGGTCACCGAACTGCGCTCGAAATTCGACTATGTCGTGCTGGATATGCCGCCGATGGCGCCGGTGGTCGACGTCCGCGTCACCTCGTCCTTTGTCGATTCCTACGTATTCGTGGTGGAGTGGGGCAGGACCAAGATTGACGTCGTTTCGCACAATCTCCGCGGCTCACCCGAGATCCAGGACAAGCTGCTCGGTGTCGTCCTGAATAAAGCCGATACCAAGGCACTAGCCCGCTACGAATCCTATCATGGTCGCTACTACTATCAAAAATATTATGCGCGATATGGGTATGTGGAATAGCGATCGCGTAGCGCAAACAGCACTTCTGCGCTCGTTCCTGTTGCTCTGCGGCAGCCTCGGCGCGCTCTGGTCGTCATCTGCGATCCCATCATTCTGGCTCATGAAGCCGGCTCATGAGCTTTCTGCTCACATTGCTGCAGATGACCGGTTCAAGACGGGCGCGATAACGGAGATGTTGGTGTGGCTGAAGGCCGTTGAACGGCCTGCTCTCTTGCAACCAGAATTCTCGCAGGCTGAGGCGTTGATAACGCTGCGAGCCGTCGAAGAGACAATGCAGCGGAATAGCTTAGAGCGGATCGATCGTGGAATGGATAGTGCTGAAGACAAAATCAAAGCTGCGCTCCTCGCAAATCCAAATGATTCATTTCTCTGGTTGATGCTTTATTCAGTAACGACGACGCGCACTGGCTTTGATCTTAGGAACGCCAGCTTCCTTGAGCATTCGTATGTGATGGGTCCGAACGAGGGCTGGGTCGCGCTTCGGCGTAATCCGCTGGCGCTCGCCGTCTTCGCCATTCTACCCGGCCCTGTACAAGGTACCGTGATTTCCGAATTCGCCAACACGGTAGACTCGGACTTCATCGCTGAGGCCGAACTAACCTTGACTAGCGTGGGATGGCCTCACAGAGAACGTCTACTGGCCGGCTTGGCTGGTATAGATTTAGCGCCCAAGCAAGCGCTCAGGAAGCGCTTGTCAAATGATGGTATCAAAGTGTCTATTCCCGGTATCCAGGTTGAAGAGAGGCCATGGTAAGAACATTTGGTCGGTTGAATCTCGCGAGATATGTTTGGATGCTGATTAGCATGCTAGCGAGCGCAGGGCTGTTCGCCGGAAACGTCAGCGCTCAAGTACAATCTGCAAAGCCGACATTCACGCTGCAGGGCCCCGGCGAATTATCTGGAGGCCAAATAGTTCGAGATGCGCTCAATCGCCCTTGCTTGGACATCGAAGCCGCTGCGCGGCCTCATACCGTCAGTCCTGACGTTGTGGATCACGTCGTCAGCGTCAAGAACAATTGTCCACGAACAATTAAGGTCAAGGTTTGCTACTATGGCTCTGATAAGTGCAACGGATTTGTGGTGAATGGCTACAAGCGAGTAGACACCATCCTCGGTAGCATGACCAAAATCACAGCCTTCAGGTATTCTGTTGCTCAACAATAGCTGATCGAGCGAAGTTCGTGGTCTTACGTTTTTTGCGCACGGCAGAATGACGCTTGAGACCAAATTGCACGGCGAGCGCAAGTAGGGAAAAGTAAATGAAGTGCTGCGGCTCGTGTGGAACTTCGAATTGTGAATTCACAGCTAGAAGGGTTAGTAATCCGAACGAAAGAGCTTGACAGAATATCCGAACGTCTCGTTCCCGACTTTGGAACGCGATCAATAGGGGTTGCAGGATGAACGCGACGACGCAACAGAAGTAAGGTATGCCGTATTGCGCCGCGTTGCGAAGGCCGCTCTCAGTGGTCGCGGTTTTCCGTTCACTTAGCCCAAGGCCTGAATAGATATTGGTGCCATACTGGATGACAGGATCGTCATGTCCGACGCCTGTCCATGGGTTTTCGAGTATCACCTTAGTCAACATGTCATTGAGGAGCGCGCGCCCAGCGGACAGGTCGCCATTTTGGTACTGCGAAACACTTACGCCCTGCAGTTCAGTCCTTACGTAGAAAATCGCATCAGTCAACAAATCCGGTTGTAGAAAAAAAACCGAAATCGCCAAGAAAAACGGAACATATAGCAAAGCTCTGATGAATTTATTTACCTCTATGATCTCGATTGCAAATGCGAAGCCAATAGATATCAAAACGAGATAACCGCCAGCCGATTTGGCGAGAAAAATTGAAACGATCGATATCGTAGTGATCGATATCGTTTCAAGCAATCCTAGTCTGGCTATGTTCGAAACCGCGATCGCCATAGAAATGAAGGCTAGATCTATCAGGATGCTGTGTCCTGTTTGGAAAGCAAGCAGTCGAACGCGTTCTCCCGCCAGGAAATCTTCAATGGGATTTTGTATCGACATGAAGCGCGCTAACGCGACGGATATCACGAAGTAGAAAAGGATGTTCAGTGCCGCGAGGCGCGCCAGCGTCTTAAAAAATCTAGATCTGCTGCTCTCGGCTACAGCATCGGTCATGAACCAAAGGGCAAATGCCTCCACGAAGATCACGCCCCCGATGTTCAGGATGTTGCCGGCACTGTCCGAGTAAAAAAAGAAAAGGGCGGTCATCAATGCGAGTTTTACGCCCACGACCAAAGGCAGATTTATACGCGGAAGCTTAGCCCTTGCGGCGCATTGACAGGCTGCTCCGAGTAGTGCCGCTCCATAGAAAACGTAAACTGACGGCCAATAGAGAAAGTAAGCCACAGGGAGAATAGTGAATAGCCCAAACCATACTATTGTCTTTGTAGTCAGGACAGATGTCTGGGCTTGAACGACGGGAGATGAAAACTGTATCATCCGAGAAAGGCCTTAGCGGGATCCGGTAGCATTGCGCTGATCTCTTACGAGCCTACGCCATCGCAGTCCTTGTAAAGTTATACACGCATGTTTAGTCGAAAGATAAGAGTTCTTCATATTATAGCTAGCGTTGATCCCGCCTATGGCGGTCCAGTTGAGGGCATCATACAGCAGGATCGAGTCTCTCGCTGGATAGAGCGAGAGATTGTCTCGCTTGATCCACCCGACGCGGAGTTCCTGCACAACTTTCCGATCAAGACGTACGCGTTAGGGTCTTACAAGACTGGCCAGGACTGGAGCAAATTTCTTAGGCGCTATGGGGTCACTGGCAAATTAATACCTTGGCTAAAGAGCCACGTGGGCGAATACGATTGTGTAGTAGTGAACGGCTTGTGGAATTTTTCTACCTTTGCTGCCTCTCGAGTGCTTCCCGGTTCTGGCGTGCCGTACTTTGTTTTCACTCACGGAATGCTGGATCCCTGGTTTCGCGACAATTTCAGAGCTAAGCACGCTCTAAAGCAGTGCTTCTGGCTCTTCAGCGAAGGGCGGCTTTTGTCGCGCGCAAATGCAGTTCTCTTTACAACGCAAGAGGAGCGTGAACTCGCGAGCACGATGTTCTGGGGCTTTGAGTACAATAAGCGAGTTATCGGATACGGGACGTCGTCTCCTCCTCCAGTTACTGCGGCTCAAGAAGGATCATTCCGAGCAACGGTGCCGCAGTTGAAGGCGAGATCATTTCTTCTTTTTCTAAGCCGGATTCATCCAAAGAAGGGTTGTGATCTATTAATCGAAGCGTTCTCGAAACTCGCATCTGAGCATAGTGGCACGGATATAGTTATCGCGGGACCGGATCCGTCTGGCATGATTGATGGGCTAAGAAAGCTGGCAGCCGATTGCGGGATTGCCGAACGAGTACATTTTCCGGGCATGCTTACTGGAGAGGCAAAATGGGGTGCGTTCAACTGTGCTGAGGCGTTTGCGTTGCCATCCCATAGCGAAAATTTCGGCATAGTAGTTGCTGAGGCCCTAGGCTGCGGCACGCCGGTTCTACTTTCAAATAAGGTGAATATCTGGCGAGAAGTCGAGGCGGCTGGCGCGGGATTTATTGAGGAAAATTCCCTAGAGGGAACGACCTCGGCGCTTAGCAAGTTTCTAAACTTGGCACCCGAAGAGCGGCAACAGATGAAACTAAATGCCCGAAACTGCTTCGAGCAATACTTCAACATTGAGAAGAATGTCGAAGCTTTCGAGAAGCTTGCTGCAGATACAGTGGGTAAACAGTAGCTGCATCCGATATCGATATTTTTCTAAGTCGCAGTAATCGCGCGTATTGCTGATCTCAACCGTTCGTTGCCTGCCAAGATCGCGCATAATCTATTTTGTAGGTGGACGGCATCGATGCGTCATCGGGTATGCCGCAACCTTTTTCGTGTACCTCGCTGTCGAAGACCATATGCATCGGCCTGTGCCACAGGCGGTTCTCGGAGCGTCGAACCAAAACTCCGTCGACAAAGAATTCAATTTTATCAGCAGCCCAATTCAAGCCAAAGACATGAAAGTCGTCTGCAAAGTCAAAAGGAGCACGCCAGTATGCTTCAGAAATCTGATCCGCTGTGTACCCTGGCAGTTGATATACATGGAGCGTCATATGATAGTTGTTCACGATGTTCCGTTTGTCTTTGCAAAGTTCGAAGACGTCAATTTCATCCTGCTCTGTCGGGTATTTCTTGTAGAACCAGAACGAACTAAGTGCAGCTGAGCGCATCGCTTTAGCCCGAACCTCAAAGTATCCATAGAGTACCGGTGTGACGCTTTTGACGATAGCTGTCGACCATTTACCGTAGCCGGCGCTTGCAAGGCTCGACGGTGGGTCTCGAAGTTGGCAGGTGATATTCAAGCATCCCCCATTCACTGAAACATTATCTGAAGAGAAGAATGATGGTTTCATGCCGTTCCATGAGTCCCTCGGCAACCATTTGGAATGATCCAGGTCATTCCCATCAAACTCATCGCTATGCGAATCCAGCCTCTGCCAATTTCCGGCGTTCGACTGGTCCGAAAGAGGGAGGGCGTCAGTCCTTCGATCTGGCAGTTCTCCAAGAGAGCCGCTTCTCAGAAACTCGCTAGCTCGCGCGATCTCCGTCCTTGAAAACGGTAGCGCAAGGAAACCTGCCGCAATGGATCTCCTCGTTAGCAAGTTTGACCTCCATTTCGTAATCCTTCCCTCTTATCGATCGAGCTGGGATTAAGCCGTAAGTTTCGGTTAGGGGGGGCGTGGGCGAAGCCCGGAGGTCGTAGGCCAAACTCTTTTGAGAGGTGCCAGCCGATAAAAAAGCCGGTCCAACCTCCCGCAAGCTGATCGAAAAGACTCCGAGGACGTCGAACCAAGCTATGCAACAAGAAGAACAATCCTGGGCAGTGACGGTGCCCAACGAAAATTGAGTAGAGCACATACCTAGCTTTCAGATGCCACGAAGCAAATGCGAGTCGACTGGCACTGTTGCTTGCTGTCCAATCGCGACATTTTAGGTAACTCCACTTGTCGGCGCGATAGTCGGGCTTCCATCCAGGATAGTGATCAACGATTGCCGTCGGATCGAGTATAATTTTCCAACCCATCCGCCGGAGGTTCAAGCAGTACCAGTAATCATTCGATGGTTGAGCGCCATGACCGGGAAGTCGTTCGTCAAAGCGCAGTGTGCCTATAGCACTTCTTCGGATCGCCCAATTACATCCCTTGACGACTTCGACCTCGCGAGCCGAACCTACCACGAGATGATGTTGGCCAATAATATTTCCCCAAAAGTCGCGATGGCCGACCTTTGAGAGCTCAGGCTTCGTAATGCACTCGCCTCCGATATGCATGAGGTCGCGTCCTCCCGCGGCGCCCACGAGTGGATTCTCGAAATGAGCGAGAATTTTCGATATCCAGTCAGGCCGCGGGACGGCATCGTCGTCAAGCACTACCACGACATCTCCCGTTGCAGCTCCGACTCCGGCGTTTAAAGCTGCGACTTGGCCAGGAACTCCGATGGGTACAAGCGACCAGTTCGGTTGCCTTGTGGACTCGTTATCGATCCATCTAGCGGTTTCGGTGTCTTCGATTGGCCGATAGACGATAACTATCTGCACCGGCTGTTCATCCATTCTCTTGATACCGTTGAGACAGTCCTTTAGCGCGTCCAAGCGGCGAAAGGTCGGAATAACTACTGAGAACGTGATTGCTTTCACTTGAGACCTATTCATTTGACAGGTGCCTGGGTCGAAAATTCGCCTCTCCTGTGAGCGGCGAGGATGTCTCCTGCGAAGGCAGACAATGGGCCGAGAGCAAATCCAACTTGGAGCCAGAGAACGCCTGTGATCTTGCTGAAATCGAACACGGTCAGTCCGATCAGGCACCAAGCCAGTGTTGTGGGGATCTGCAGCCATGCCCAAATGTTCCAACCACGGTGCCCGATCAACTGGAGAGCTATGGAGCCCACGCTGTTAGCGGCGACGCCGAGAGCACAGATCACAAGTTCGCTTTTTAAAGCGCCGTACTGCGGCCCGATCAGCCAAAGGAATGCGCTGGGAGCGATCAAGCTCGAAAGGAGAAGTGCTGCGCTAGGTAGCAATCCGATCAAGATCCATCGACATAGCGCCAGACCGACGTGTTGCTTAGTCCTGCTAAAGCTCGGAATGGCGAACGCTTGGATGAAAGCCTGGACTGGCAATAGTAGCTGCGTAATTCTACTCAACGCTCCAAATTCTGCTGTCTGCGTCGGCAAGCCGATCCAAGCGATAACGAGAAATATCAACTGTGCCTGAACGCAGGAAAAGACTTCGAGTGGAAACTGCCGAATCGTGATCTTTCGGATTTCAGAAAAGTAGGCGTCATTCTTGATAGCTGTCTTGAATGGCGTCTCTCTCAGGGTCCATCGCTCAATGAACGGAACCCGTATCAGAGCCACGCCGGCTGCCGCGGCCATCGCAGTTGTGGCTCCAAGCACTCCGAGATGATGAAGGCCTGATACCAGAGTCAGTCTGATTGCGGAGAGAGCGGTGTCTAGCACTTGTGTTCGTGATGCACGTCCAGCAAAGAATAAAATCTGGTCAACCAATCGCGTCCGCATGTCGGCAAACCAATAGATGGTAAGCAGGCAAAGCAGGGTGGCTATGACACTGCCTCGGGCTCCGTTTCTGACTAGCAACCAAACTGCAATGGGAGTCAGAACAGGTAAAATGACAGCTGAAATGAGTCGGCGCTGTCGAAGTGCTGCATCGAGAGCTGAAGCCGCATGCATCCGATCGGGCCAAGTCCGGCCCACGATTGCTGCAAATCCAAGATGTGTTCCGCCTTTTGTTAGCAGTGTTATGGTGCCGAGCACCACTGTGGTTATCGTGTAAATCGCATAATCCTCCAGTGTCATCCACCGAACGATCAAAAGGCCTGTCAAAGCTGCGAGCCCCTGCGACAAGACCGATCCAGAAAGGAAGGTCCCCCACTGCCGTAGCTTCTTGAGATCAGCGAAATGTTGTGTCAGCGCGCGCATGAAAGAACAACGTCGAAATGGATGCTTCCCTCCGGGCGTAGGCTCGATCAATCAAGCGCGGTGCGCTGGCTCATCAGAGCTCCAGCCGAGGGGTGCGACTGATCTGCGAGGAGTTCGGTGACGATCTTATCGAGATTGCTCCGAAATGTATCATTCATATAATTGGCATCGACTTTTTGTCTGCCGCTTTCGCCCATGCTGGCGGCTAATTCTGGCCGCGACAGCAATTGGTGCAACCGGTTTGTGATTTCTGAGACGTTCCCAGGGTTTACTACGAAACCGTCTATGCCGTCGGATACTATTTCTTTCGACGCGCCGGCTGAGCTGCAAATGACGGGGAGGGCTCGTTGCCATGCTTCTAGGTAGACGATCCCAAACCCTTCTTTTGAGGAAGGAAGGGCGAATACCGTCGCACGCGAGTATGCTTCATCTAGTTCCTGATCAGTCAAGCGCCCTAAGAAGTGTACAATGTCGCTTACACCCAGAGCCCCCGCGAGAGCTTCAAGCTCCTTCCGCATCGGGCCGTCTCCCACGATTTCATACCGAATTGTCGGAAACGCGTTTCGCAGTTCGGCGACAGCGCGTATCATTTGATGAACATTCTTGAGTCGGTCGCGTTGACCCAATCTGGAAACAGTCAGGATAGTGGGCTGTGCCCTATTGCCCGCCGCGGACAGGCGGCGAATTGGATCGACCGCATTGGGAAGGAGACGAAATTTATTCGGTTCAACCCCAAACTCTTTTGCCATGGTCTGGGCGGTGAAATTGCTAACTGACGCGATGCAGTCGACAGTCGAAAGTAGCGTCGGCTCGTACCAGCGCTTCTTGCGCTGAAGCGCATCGTTCCATGCTTCGTCGCCGTGAACAAACAGGACCAGCTTTATGCGGGGATTTAGCAGCCTCGCGACGAGTGCGAGAGGCAGAAGGTTAATATGGCCAATGAACAGCAGCCTGCAACCTGCTGTCAGGGCTTTTACGACGCTGATCAAGTATGAAAGTCTGCCTCGACAGCTAACCAGTACCGCTTTCCCCGCGAGATCCGGGAAGGATTCTCCATCACGTAACAGGATTATCTGGGGAGGAGCATGTGTGCGGTCAGCACAGCCTGCCGCCAAGTTGATGACTACTCGGCGATTGAAGTTCTGTAGGCCGCCAACCTTCGAGTAAGTCTCGAGAGCGCAAAAGGCGATTTGATCCCTACCGGGGTTTTCAAATTTAGTCATTAGCGGAGTGACCTAATTAGATCTTCATATTTTGATAAGTCTGCCGAATAGCGATCAAAGTGATCGGCGCTACTCATTCCAGGCGCTTCGATGTCCTTTGAATTCTGCCGGATGTCCGGCCACGATCGTCGCTTGAGTAACGGATCGAAGAACAGTACTTCGAGCGCCGACGATCGCTCCTGCCCCAATGGTCACTCCCGGCGCGACAAAGCAATCGGCAGCGATCCAAGCCTCGCGCTCGATTACGACCGGCTTCGCAACAAGGGGGAAGGTGATATTTTTATGGTCGTGCGTGGCTGCGCAGATATACGAGCGCTGCGAGACAACCGCGCAATTTCCGACGGTGATAGAACCAAGGCTATAAAGCTCGGCATTGTCTCCGATCCAGCAGTGATCACCCAACTTGACCTTCCAGGGGTAAGTCACCCGAGCAGTTGGTCTAACCAGCACTCCCGTCCCGACTTCGGCGCCAAACAGTCGCAGCAGCCACCGCCGCCAGCCATAGGCTGGCTGAGGTGACCAGGCAAAGAGGGTCTGCTGTACCATCTGCCACAGCAGCACGGTCACCCCCGAACGCCCTCTAAATCCCGGCGGCACTTTGGAGCGCGAGAGGTCCTGAAACCTCGGTCGCTCGTCGACAGTCATCACAATCTCGCAATTCAATAGGCCGTAGGGCGGGCGAAAGTGACGACCGCCGTTCCCAGCATGATCCTCACATCCAACCACAAGCTCCAATTATTGATGTACCACAGATCATACTCCACGCGCTTCTGCATCAGGTCGAGCGTGCGGGTTTCTCCGCGATAACCATTAACCTGGGCCCAGCCGGTGATGCCGGGCTTGACGTGGTGGCGGAAGGCGTAGTTGCCGATGATCTGCTCATATTCGGTGTTGTGGGCGGCCGCGTGTGGGCGGGGGCCGACCAGCGACATGTCGCCCTTGAGCACGTTGAGGAGCTGCGGCAGCTCGTCGATCGAGGTCTTGCGCAGCCATTTGCCGATCGGCGTGACGCGGGGGTCGTCCTTCTGCGCCTGCACGATGGTCGGGCCGTCCTCGAGCACGCGCATGGTGCGGAACTTGAAGATCCTGAACGCGCGCCCGCCAAAGCCGTGGCGGGTCTGGCGGAAGAACACCGGCCCCGGCGAGGTCAGCTTGATCAGCAGTGCGGTCACCAGCATCACCGGCGCGAACACGAAAAGCGCAAAGCTGGCGCCGACGAGGTCCAGCGCGCGCTTGAGCGCGCGTTCGCGCATGGACAGCGGGGCGCGGCGCAGCTCGGCGGTGAAGGTGTTGCCGGTGCCTACAAGCGGATAGCGCAAGAAGCGCGCCGTGTTGGGGTCCGGCACCAGATGCACCGGCAAAGGGAGGATCTTCAGCATGTCCAGAATGCTGTCGATCGCATGCTGCCGGCTCCAGTTGATCAAGAGGAAGACGTGCTCGATCCGGTGCTCGCGCGCGTAATTGATCAGCTCCTCGAAGCGCGGCGCCAGCGAGGAGAGCAGCAGCGGCGAGGCGAGCTCCTTGGCCGGGATCTCCATCAGGCGCATCAGGCGGTAGCCGTGCTGGCCGAGGTCGTCGACCGCGTTGGACGAGGTCGCAAGGCCGAACTCGGCGATCATGATCGCGCGGCCGTTGGCGAAGGCGCCGGTGCGCTGGGCATGCGCGGTCCAGCGCGCCGCCACCGTCTTCCAGGCGAGCAGGGCGGCAAGGCCGACCAGGTAGAAGGAGATCGTGGTGCCGCGGGAGAACGCGTCGCTGACCTTCATCGTGAAGGCGATCGCCAGCAGCGCGCCGAACAGGAAGGTCCACGTCGTCAGCGTCATCCGGAACGTGCGGGGCAGGTTGGTGATGGTCTTCAGGCGATAGCCCTGCTGCACGATGGTCAGCAGGATGAAATTGACCGCCACCAGCACGCTCGCCGCCGCATAGACATCCGCCTTGCCGAGCGTGCCCGCGGTCACGACATGATAGCCGACCGCGCAGCCGATCCCGCTGACCACGATCAGCGCCGCATCGATCACGGCCATCAGCCGCTCGACGACCACAGGTCCCAGCCAGCTCGGCGCAAATCCCGCAGCTGATTCGGCGACCGGCTCGACCACCCGGATTTCCGTCGCAGAATCAGCAACGGGCACCGGCCGAGTGGAAAGAATTGTCATTCTGCCAAACCCATTGACGCAAAATTCATTGCCCGAACAAGCCGTGCTATCGGTCAAAATCGCTGTTAGAACAAGGCGAAGGGAAAATTAACCTTACCCCAAGCGTGCATTGTAGCCCCATCTCGCTTCGACTGATATGCTAAATTTCACAACCCGTTAGGAAGTCCTCCTTGCCTCGCCCCCAGTCCCGGCGGCGGACCCGGCCGAGAGGGAAGCGGTACCTCGCCATTGGCCTTGCGGCCGTCGCTTTGGCGGGAATCGTGTTTCTCCTTCTTCGTCCCGATGCAGCCCCCATCCGAGCTCCAACAACGTCCAGGCCCGTCGCAATCAAGCTCCTTCTTGACGGGCGAGATGGCGCGCGGTTTGCCGGCGAGCTCGCTGCATCGAAGCAGGGATATTTCTCCTCCCGCATCGAGGTGTCGGCACAGCCCCAAAACCCTGATTTCGTCCAAGCCATTGCACGCCAACATGCCATCGGCGTGACGAGCGGCCAGAACTTCCTGCTGGCGAGCTGGCGCGGCGTTCCCGTAACCGCCTTCGCTGCAAGCTTCCTGGATACTTCGGTCGCGATTTTCACGCTCGGAAGCTCGGGCTTGCGGCGGCCGGCTGATCTGGTCGGAAAACGGGTCGGATACCGCAGGGCGAGTGAGGGGGACGTCGTCTTTGATGCCATGATGGCGCAGCTCGGGCTTCCCCGAAGCCAGATCACCAAGGTCCCAGACCGCGACAGCTTCGAGGCTTTGAGGGCCGGGGAGGTGGATGCGATCATTGCCGCCATCGACGAGCAGCCCGATCCCTCCAGCGCGACCTTCGTGAAGCTGAACGTCATCAAACCGCAGGACTACGGCATTCATGTCCCAGGCCAGGTCTATTTCGCGAGCAATGATCTCATCCATGACCAGCCGTCCGTGATCGCCGACGTCCTCCAGGGACTCATTCGAGGATGGCAATTTGCCTACGCGGACTATGCACGGAGCGTGCCCGTTCTCGCCGGCACCGGCCCGGCCGGGCTGAATTCCGAGCGGCTGAAATTCGAGCTGCAGCAGCAGCGCCCGCTGGTCCTGCCGACGGGCGGCCGCATCGGCGACTACGACGAAAGCCGCTGGCGGACGCTCCGGGATATCCTCCTCTTCGCCAAGCTCGGCGAGGAAGACGTGCCTCTGGCTCAAACGGTCAACTACCAGTTCCTGCGGGATGTGTACCGCCGTTCACCCGACCTCGCTGCGCCCGGCGCCTGGAGCGAGGAAAAATAGGACCAAGAAGCCACACCTGCGCGCCATATCGTCCCAAAAGGTCCTCGGCCGCTCCGGCATCGGTTGCATTCCGGCCGGGGGACTTGGTAAAGTTCGGTTCACTATTTGGGCTATCGCGGAGTGGCTTTACGGACCGTGACGTTGGTCGGCTGGGGTCCGACAAGCACGAGTCGGGAAACAAATCTGCAGGGGCGAGGAGCTTTTTGGATGTTTAAGACGTTGATGCGAGCAGGTCTTTTGGCCGCAACCGTTACCTTCTGCGCCGCGAGCGGAGCGAGCGCCGCAATGCAGATGCCCGCGCCGGCGGCCCTGCTCACGGGCGAGAGCCAGGTGACGCCCGTTACGTTCTGGGCGCAGCCGTATCCATATCGGTATGTGCCGTCGCGCCGTTGTCCGTTGGTGCGCGTCGAGACGCCTTATGGCTGGTACATGGACCGGGTTTGCGCGCCTGTCGGTCCTGTCCTGCGCCGGGCGTATTGAGGTTGAAGTAAACCGAGCGGCGACTGCCGTTATTTGATGATCCTTCAGGGCAGTCGCACAGCTGATGCGGCTGCCTTGCTCTTTTTTGTTTCATTGTGTGCTGACCTTTTGTGCGCGCAGCGCAGGTTCACCATGAATATCTTTGTCGGGCCGGGACAGGCTGTCGCATGGTGAAGATCGTGTTAGCAGTTTGGCGGGGCTGCATCGGCAGCGTGATTGCATAATGCGACCGGTCGCCGGATCCTCGCCAGAGTGGTGGTGATCCGGCCAGCCGGATGCTGATAGAGGATACGATGACAGGGGTTTCAACCTACGATCTCACGGGCAAACGTGTCTTCGTCGCTGGTCACCGCGGCATGGTGGGATCAGCTGTCGTCCGCAGGCTTGCGTCAGAGAATTGCACCGTGCTGACGGCTGATCGGCGTGAGCTGGACCTGACGAAGGAAGAGCCCACGCTGAAATGGCTCGAGGCCAATCGTCCGGAGGTCGTGGTTCACGCCGCTGCAAAGGTCGGTGGTATCGCAGCCAACAACAATTTCCCGGTCGACTTTCTGTGCGACAACCTTGCGCTGGAATTGAGCGTGATCCGCGCAAGTCACGCGGTTGGCGTGCAGCGCCTGCTGTTCCTCGGCTCCTCCTGCATCTATCCCAAGCATGCCAGGCAGCCGATCGCCGAGAGCGAATTGCTGGCAGGGCCCCTTGAGCCCACCAACGAGTGGTATGCAATCGCCAAGATTGCCGGCCTCAAGATGTGCCAGGCGTATCGTCGGCAATATGGCGATGATTTCATCTCGGTGATGCCGACCAATCTCTACGGTCGCGGCGACAATTATCATCCGGACCATAGTCACGTTCCAGCAGCATTGATCCGGCGCTTTCACGAAGCCAAGCTCGCCAATGCGCCCAGTGTCTCGGTATGGGGCACCGGCACGCCGCTTCGCGAATTCCTCAATGTCGAGGACTTTGCGGATGCCTGCGTTTTCCTTCTGAAGAACTATTCGAGTGACCTGCCGATCAATGTCGGCAGTGGCGACGAATTGTCGATTGCCGAATTTGCGACAACAGTCGCCGAGGTCGTGGGCTATGGAGGCAAGCTCGCGTTCGATACCTCCAAGCCTGATGGAACGCCACGCAAGTTGCTGGATAGTTCGAGAATCCGAGGACTTGGTTGGCAGCCGAAGGTTGCCCTGCGGGCCGGCCTCGCGGCGGCCTACGCAGATTATCTCGAAGGCTACGGACGTCATCTGGAAGTCGGCGCGACGCGCTGAGTAACTTACGTAGATTGCAAGCGTCTTTTTTATTCTGAACTTTGAATTTGGACGGACTTTATGCGTGTTCTCTTGGTCGGCATCAATTATGCCCCCGATCTGATCGGCGTGGCGAAATACAACGCCGAGCTTTGCGAAAGTCTGGTAGCCGACGGTCATGAAGTTAGAGTGATTACGGCGCCTCCCTATTATCCCGCCTGGAAGATCCCCTCGGCGTTCAAATCGTCCTACTTCAGATCGAGAGATATTCACGGTGTTCGCGTAACGCGTACGCCGATTTATGTACCCGGACATCCCTCTGGTGTTAGACGGCTGGTCCATCACGCTTCATTCGCGCTCACGAGCGCGGCGCCGGTCCTTTTTGAGGCGCTATCCTGGCGGCCCGACGTTATGATCGCGGTCGCGCCATCGCTGATGTCGGCTGCCTTGGTCTCGTTCGTCGCTCGTCGCGTCGGCGCCAGATCATGGCTTCACGTGCAGGATTTCGAGGTGGATGCGGCGTTCGATCTTGGTTTGCTGCGCAATCCTTCTCTGCGAAAGTGGATGCTTCGAGTCGAAGCAGCGATCCTCAGATCGTTCGATAACGTCTCAACCATCTCTCAAGCGATGATTGAGCGGCTGAGGATCAAGGGGCTGAGGCCCGACAAAACCGCCGAGGTGAGAAACTGGATCGATACCACCGCGATCTGCCCGGGTTCGCGAATGACCAAATACCGTCAGGCGCTGAAGCTGGGCGAGGACGATATCATTGCGCTCTATTCCGGAACGATGTCCAACAAGCAAGGCCTTGAACTCGTGATCGAGGCTGCGATTGGCTTGGAGAAAAGTCATCCGCATATCCATTTCATCCTTGCAGGCGAGGGGCCTCATAAGATGAGGCTCGAGCAGCTTGCCGCCGGACATCGCAATGTCCACTTTCTCGGACTTCAGCCCAATGACAGCTTCAATCAATTGATGGCCACTGCCGATTTCCATCTGATTCCGCAGAAAGCCGAAGCCGCCGACCTGGTGTTGCCCTCGAAACTCGGCGCGATCTTCGCATCTGCCCGGCCGGTCATTGCGATGGCTGAAGAAGGCACCGGCCTCGCGGCGGAAGTCACGAATGCGGGCCTCGTGATTCCACCGGGAGATTCGTCGGCTCTCGAGCTTGCAATTTGCCAGCTCAGCGAAGCGCCAGCCCTCCGCGCGCATTACGGCGAAGAAGGAAGAAAGCGAGCTCTTGATCGTTGGGATCGACGCACGATCGTGCGCCGGTGGTCGGATGCCATGACAGGGCAGGGCAATGCGACGGGGCCGACGAATGTCGGCCTGACGGCTGCTGCCAGCGAGATTGGGCTTCCGGTGGAGGATGCCGTTCGATCGCCCTGAGCCATTCGATCGCGGTTGGATGCGGTGATGTCGCGCGAAAAAAATGAGCGCCGCGATGGGCGCTCATTTGCTTGGCTTGATCACCTTACTGGTCGATCAAGAGCTACTCGTGTCGCGGATAATATCTAAACCCGTTCTGCTTGATCAGTTCGTCGCGCTTTGCGGATTCGAGATCTTCCTTCATCATTTCTCGAACCAGGCTTTCGAACGACGTTTTGGGCTCCCAGCCGAGTTTCTGCTTGGCCTTTGACGGATCGCCAAGAAGCGTCGCGACCTCAGTGGGGCGGAAATAGCGGGGATCGACGGAAACGACGCACTTGCCGGTCTTGGCGTCGTACCCTTTTTCTTCGACGCCGCTTCCCTCCCAGCGAACCGTCATGCCTACTTCGTTCGCAGCGACATTGACAAAATCTCGGACAGACTGCTGCACGCCCGTAGCGATCACGAAATCCTCCGGCTTGTCCTGTTGCAGCATCAGCCATTGCATTTCGACATAGTCACGCGCGTGTCCCCAATCGCGCAGGGCGTCGAGATTGCCGAGATAGAGCCGCTCCTGCAGGCCCAAATGGATGCGCGCCAAGGCGCGCGTGATCTTCCGGGTCACGAAGGTTTCGCCCCGGACGGGAGATTCGTGGTTAAACAGGATGCCGTTGCAAGCGTACATCCCATAGGCTTCACGGTAGTTGACCGTGATCCAGTAGGCATAAAGCTTGGCGACCGCGTACGGTGAGCGCGGATAGAACGGCGTGGTCTCCTTTTGGGGGATCTCCTGGACCAAACCATACAGTTCAGATGTCGACGCTTGATAGAAGCGCGCCTTCCTCTCCAAGCCGGTAATGCGCATGGCCTCGAGGATGCGCAAAGTGCCGAGAGCATCGGAATTCGCAGTGTATTCCGGTTCCTCGAACGAAACCGCAACGTGGCTCTGCGCCGCGAGGTTGTAGATTTCGTCTGGCTGCACTTGGCCAACGATCCGGATCAGGCTCGAGGAATCCGTCAGATCGCCGTAGTGAAGCCGGAAGGGCGGATCGGGCTCGTGCGGATCGAGATAGAGATGATCAATGCGGTCGGTATTGAAGAGGGAGGTCCGGCGCTTGATGCCGTGGACCTCGTATCCCTTCTGCAAAAGAAGTTCAGCCAAATAGGCGCCGTCCTGGCCGGTGACGCCGGTAATGAGTGCACGTTTCTTTGTCATATCAGTCCCAAAATGGAAATTTGTGCTTACACGAAATTGACTTGGTTAGGGAGGGTGAAACAGAACGAAAATCAAGCTTAGATTAACGGCGTCTCGCTCCAGCGGAGGCGCCAAGAATCCCCAACAGAGTTCTCGCGAGGTTCAGTGGCCCTCAGTGCGTTCGTCCCACCTTTGGCCGTAGCCGGACCACCAAGCGTCAAACCCGGGCGGAAAGAAGCGGGATCGGATCTGATGACAGCATTCGGGCATGGCCGGTAGTTCGTCCAGAAGACTACTCAGAAGGCAGCGACTTCCCGCGTCCACCGTTGTGGATCCGATCCTGACTCCACCCGCACAACAGTGAAGCGATCCAACGCATCCACCAACGGCGTGACCACCGGACTCAGATTATCGAGCACAAGAACCGCTCTTCCCTCGCGCACTAGCAGCACAAGGTGGTGCTCTCCGGTCGTTCGGATGACGACCTCCGCGAGAAGAAGTGCCGAACTGGGCCAGCCGGATCGCAGCAGCAGATGGCGCTTGGTGACGGCGTAGTCGCCGCAATTGCCTTCATACGGGAATATCTGCCATTCCGCGTCACGCCGGCTTGCGGGCGGATCTTTCGGTGCTATGCCGAAATTCACAGTTGCGTTGATCTGGGCGAGTTCTCGCCAGCGCTGGATTGACGAGCGGAAATCTCGGATCCTCCGATCATCGTGGTGCTGGCAGTCCTCGGGATATTGAATGCAGAATTGTGAGAATGACAGCGGTGGCGTCACCGCTTGGGATTCGTAGTTTGAATAGGCGGGCTGGCTGCAAACGCAATACATTATGGCCAGCATGCGAGTCGCATGTCTGATCATCGAAAGTTCGCCTAGCATTCCTGATTGTTAGGCGAAGTATATTGCGATGCAATGGAAGCGCCATGACAATTGTGCGGCAACCGATGCACAATCGTGGAGCAGGGGGTGCGCGTTTGATGTCGACCGGCAAGAAGGGACCAAGGAGCAGTCCGTGATCTTCAATTTGCGCAAGATCGACTCCCTAACGCATGGAAGCCACCTGCTCCTGCTCCGTCGTCTCGTACGGCGGCACGTTAATCGGGTTGTCCAGAGGTCCAGCCGAGCGCATCGACAGGGCGTTATCCCGTTTCGACGGAGTGGTCATGACTTCCACATCGTCCTTCACTCACATAGGGTGACGGTGAATGGTAGCGTCAGAGAAGATCCTCGGCGGCCAGACCGACGGACATGCCAGCCTCGACATCATCAAGCAGCACCTCGCGATCCTTTACACGAGCGGCCAGGAATGGATGGGACGTATGAAGCGTTTCGCCGAACGTGCGCGGCCTCGACATCTTCAGTCAGAAACTGGTGGCGCGCGAACCGGGCGCATGGAGCATCACCGAGGAAGGCCGCAGTTTCCTCGCGATCCTCGAGCGCCCGCCTGCGGCCGATCGATTGCGCCCGCCGAGCCGCGCCCGGTCGCCCCGATGACCGGCGCAAGCGCTAGGTCCGCACCTCAATTTCGGTGAACAACGCCTGTGCTCGCGCGGTCACCTGCCGGTGAAGCGCGGCGTCCGCTTTTCGATGAAATGGGCGATGCCCTCCTTGAAGTCCTCCGTTCCGCGGCAGATCGCAACTTCCCTGTTTGCGAGCTGCGTGGCCTCGGCCAGCGTTTGCCGGGGAGCCGCCGTCAACTGCTGCTTGATGATACGCATGGACCGGGGTGAGCAGAGATTGGCGAAATCGGATGCCGTCTGCTGCACGGTCTCGCGGAAGGTGTCCGCCGGCAGCATCCTGACCAGGCCGAGCCGCTCGGCTTCCGCGGCTTCGACCACGCGCCCCGACAGCAGAAGATCCGCGGCATTCATCGGTCCGATGAGTTGGCGCAACATCCAGGCGCTGCCGTGCTCCGCGATCAGGCCGCGCCGGGCGAAGGACGTGGTCAGCTTCGCACCTGCGGCCATGAAGCGGAGATCGCAATACAGCGCGATGCAAAGACCAACGCCCGCGATCGCGCCATTGATGCCCGCAATGATCGGCTTGGGAACGGCAAGCAGATAGCTGTATCGCTGCGCCAGATCGTCGTCGCTCTCTGCGGGAACGACCGGTGCCGCGGCGGCCGCGCTTCCCGATGAGGCATCCGACAGGCGGCCCATATCGGCGCCGGCGCAGAAGCCCCGGCCCGCACCGGTGATCACGATCGCCCGGATCTCGTCGTCCTCGGATGCGATCACCATTAGGCGGCGCAGCTCGCTCTCCATGATGGGCGTCCAGGCATTCATTCTGTCGGGCCTGTCGAACGTGATCGTCGCAACGCGATCGGACACTTCGAACTTCATCTGTTCGGCAGAAACCATGGGTAATCTCCGTTCGTGGGCGTTCTAGCAAACGCAGGGAAGCCGCGAAATGCCTTTCGCCTATGGGAAAACTTTTCTATCTATGTGAAAAAGCAAGTGAGGAAACATGTCCAAAGACGTCATCAAGACGGCCAAGCGGCTGTTCGAGATTCTGGAATATTTCGACGAGGTGCAGCGGCCATTGAGTCTCAAGGAGGTCGCGCTGCGCTTCGGCTACCCCGTCTCCAGCGCTTCCGCGGTTCTCAAGAGCATGGTTGTGCTCGGCTATGTCGACTTCGACCGATATTCGCGGACCTACATGCCGACCATGCGGATCGTTCAGCTCGGGCACTGGGTGCAGGGCGCGCTCTTCGGCGAACGGGGCATTTCGGCGCTGGTCAACCACCTCAACAAGGAGACGGAAGAGACCGTCAGCATCGCCACCCAGAGCGACCTGTACATGCAATACATCCATGTTCAGCCTTCGCCGCGCACGATCCAGTTCTCGATCAGGCCCGGGACGATCCGCCCACTCGCGCGCTCTGGCCTCGGATGGATGCTACTGAGCGCCCGTTCAGATGACACCATCGAGAAGCTCGTGCGCCGCATCAATTTTGAAGAAGAGGATCGGAAAAAGAAGGTTGATCTGAAGGAACTGATGCTGAAACTCCGCAAGATCCGCAAAGATGGCTACGTCATCTCGCTTCATACCGTAACGGCCGGTGCCGGTGTCATCGGCATGTTGCTGCCGGAGCGGCGTCACGGTCGCATCCTGGCGATTGGCGTCGGCGGCCCGGTTGAACGGCTGGTTTCCAAGCGAACGCAGATCCTGAGATCGTTGCGCGAAGGCATCGACAAATTCGTCTCGCGGGAGGACCTCGCACCTGCGACGAAAGCCCGCAATTAAGCAGAGGCATTTTCACATATCTGTAAATATGAGCGCATATCTGTAATGCTCTAGCTTTCAGCTGCGGCCCGGCACATTGTCCTCCCACTCCACGCCCTGAATGCGCGGAGGTACTAAGATGGTCAAAAGGGTGGAGTCGTGCAGGAGAAGGTCGTCGATCTGAAAACCAAGGATGGGGTGATGAACACGTACGTGTTTCACCCGGACCGTCCAGGACCGTTCCCTGTCGTCATCTTCTATATGGACTCGGTCGGTGTCCGCGAGGAGCTGTCCGACATGTGCCGGCGTCTCGCAACGGTCGGCTACTACGTCATCATGCCGAACATGTATTACCGCATGGTCCGCTGCGTCGATCTCGACGCCAATCGGCTGTGGGATCCCGCTTGCGCAGACAAGCTGGAGTTCATGTGGAAGCTCAACCGCCACCTCACGAACACCATGGTGATGGAAGACACCCAGGTCATGTTCGACTTCCTCGCTAATGAGCCTGCGGCACGGCAGGGCAAGACGGGATGCCTCGGCTATTGCATGAGCGGCCGCTACGTCTACCGCGCCATGGGCGTGTTTCCCGATCGCATGGCTGCTGGTGCATCCGTCTACGGCGCGCGCCTCGTGACTGACCAGCCGGACTCCGCGCATCTCGTCACGGACAAGATTAAAGGCGAGATCTACTTTGCCCTCGCCGAACATGATCACTACGCACCACCCGAGATGCTCGAGCAGGTGTCGCAGGCAATCAAGACGGCCGGTATCAATGGACGGATGGAATACTATCCGGAAGCCGAGCACGGTTTCGCGTTTCCAACCCGGCGCCTCTACCACAAGGCCAGCACCGAGCGGCATTGGGAGCGCTTGTTCGATCTCTTTCAGCGCAATCTGAATTGAGCCCGAACGCCTGAGCCAACCTGCATTCAAGAGAGCCGCCGCGGCGTCGCAGCGCGTCCGGTAGAAAATCATAAGGGAAGAACGATGAAACTTGCGGATCGAATAAAGGTCATGTTTTCTGTGGGGGCGGTCGTGGCCGCCACTTTGCAGCTCGCTTACGCGCCCAGCGCGATGGCTGCCGACCCGGTGAAGATCGGTCTTGCGCTGCCGCTGAGCGGCGCGGCGGCGACTTACGGACAAGAGCTGCAGCGCGGCGCCGAATATGCGGCGGGTCTTATCAACCAGCGGGGCGGCATTCTCGGCGGCCGGAAGATCGAGCTGGTCTTTGAAGACGAAAAGGGCACCCCGCAGGGCGGGGTCGCAGCGGTGCAGAAGCTGATGTCGGTCGGGCGGGTGAAGGCGATCACGGGCGGAACAAATAGCTCGGTCGTGCTCGCGGAGTCGTCCGTCACGAAGAAGCGGATTTTGCAGGTGAACGCGGGCGCGCAGGCCGACGCCATCACCGATCAGGGCAGCCCTTGGTTGTTCCAGATCAACAATACGGTGTCGCTGAATTCAGAGGCGTTCAATGCCTACATCGTCAAGACGTTGAAGCCGAAGACGGTTGCCTACATGGGTGAGAACTCCGAATTCAACAAGACCGTGCTGGAGAAGCTCAAGGAGAGTCTCAGGTCGGCCGGTATCGAGCTGGCGAGCACATCGACCTACGACGCCGAAACCAACGACTTCACGTCCATCCTCACCAAGATCAAGGCGAGCAATCCAGACATGATCTACGTCGCCGATGCCTATCCGGCGCGTGCAGCGCAGCTCTGGAAACAGGTGCGGCAGATCGGCGGCTTCAAGATCGAGGTAATGTCGCCGGGCGTGGTGACGCCGGGCATGATCAAGCCGTCGGAGGGCGCCATGAATGGCGTCATCACGGGTGAAATCTTCATGGCCTCCGATCCGGGGCCTGACGGCAAGGAATTCGTTGAGAACTACCAGAAGAAGTTCAACAACGTCCCCGGCAAGGGCGAGCTTGTGATCTTCGAAGCGATCAATCTGATCGCTTCTGCGATGGACAAGGCAGGCACCGATAGCGACTACGACAAGATCTCGAAGATCATTCGTGAAGGCGCCTGGCAGAGCCCGCGTGGCCTGCTGAAGTTCGACGAAAAGGGCAGGGCGCGCGCGCCGTACTTCTACATTCAGCGAGTCGAGAACGGGGCTGTCGTCCAGCTCGAGCGCGTCAGCGCGAACTGAAGATCGACCGCAAATCAAAGGTAGAAGGCGCGTACGACTTTGGAACTTCTGGCTCAAACCCTGGTCAACGGATTGGTGCTGGGCGCCGGCTATGCCGTCATCGCCGTCGGCCTGACGCTGATCTTCGGAATCGTAGGCATCGCAAACTTTGCCCACGGCGCGTTCTTCGCCATGGGCGGCTACGCCTGCTATTTGCTGACGTCGCAAGGCCTGAACTATTTGGCCGCTGTTCCGCTGTCCGTCCTGATCGTCGTGATCATCGGAGCGCTGACCGAATTGATCGTGATCCGGCGCAGCCTCTACGGAGACTCGCATCACGGCTCGTTGATCGTGACCTTCGCGCTCGGTCAGGCCGCGGTGGCCGGATTGATCCTGGTCTTCGGGCCGGATCCGCTTCCTGTGCCGTCACCTCTAGGGCAGAGCACGATGCGATTTTTCGGGATCTTCGTCACTTCGCAGCGCGCTTTCATCTTCGTCTGCTCGGTGCTCGTGCTCGGTGCCCTCGGCCTGTGGCTCCGGCTGAGCATCAAGGGTCAGCAGGTCGTCGCGGTTGCCCAGAACGCGCGCGGCGCGCTCTATTCCGGAATTAACGTGCCCTGGATACGCGCGCTCGCCTTTGTGCTTGGGGTCGCAGCGGCGGGTCTTGCCGGTGCGCTGCTGGCGCCGATCTCGACGATCTATCCGACCATGGGGTACGGCGCCCTGATCGTCGGATTTACCGTCGTCATCCTGGGCGGAATGGGCAGTATTCCCGGCGCGATGCTGGGAGCGCTTCTGATCGGTGTCGCCAACGCGCTGTTCGAAACTTATGTTTCGGTCTCCTGGACGCCCGCGTTGGGCTGGGCGCTTGTCATCGCCACGCTGCTGTTCCGTCCACAGGGACTGCTCGGCCGACTCCAGCAACATCGGCACTGATATGGCGATCCAGGACTTCGGCACGATGATCGACAGGAAGCAGGTCGGTGTCTCGGACGACAACAAGTCTGGACGCACCGCGCGGGAGGCCGCCTACATCGCCTGCGCTATCGTCGTTATCGCGATCTTCGCTTACGTCTTCACCGACCCTTTCGTGGTAACTCTGGCCGGCTACACTTGCGCGTTGGCCCTGTTTGCCTTGAGCATCAACATCATTCTCGGCGGCGTCGGCGAGGTGCCGCTCGGACAATGTCTGTTTTTCGGCGTCGGTGCGTATGGCGCGGCCATCGGAATGGGCAAAGTGGGGCTGCCTTTCGAACTCGCGGTGCTCATCGCGCTCGTCTTGTCCGTGGCACTAGCTGCCATCATCGGCGTCATCACGCTGCGTCTGACCGGCGCCTATTTCTCGATTGTCTCCTGGGGCCTCACCGGGGTCGCCATGGTCGCGGCGACGAATCTCGAGGAGATCACCGGAGGGCCGCTCGGCTTGTTCGGATTCCCGCCGATCGAGATCGGGCCGCTTCAGCTATCGGATCCGCAGACCTACTTTGCGGTCACCGCCACCATTCTCCTGCTGACGATCCTGTTCCTAGTAGCCCTGCGCCGGTCTCCCTTCGGCGCCGCGATGAACAGCGTCCGCCAAAATCCTCATCTCGCCCGCTCGGTCGGCGTCGACGTAGCACGTGTCCGGCTGAAGGCCTTCATGCTAAGCGCGCCATTTGCCGCGCTGGCCGGCGCGCTTGCCGTTCCCTACACCCAGATCGTGACGCCCGAGGTGTTCAGCGTTGCGAACACGGTGGACGGGCTTCTGATGGTGCTGCTGGGCGGGGCGCAGCTCGTGGTCGGCCCCGTTATCGGCGCCGCGATGTTCACGCTGATACCGCAGGCTATGAACCTCGATCCGAACGTGAGGATCCTGGTGTTCTCGTCGATCATCATCCTGATCATGATGTTTGCTCCCGGCGGGTTGCATCAGTTGGGAGTTGCCCTGCGTGACTGGTTTGGAAGGAAGATAGATGACGATCGTAGTCGCTGAGCGTCCAGCCGTCTCGGCCCGGGACATCGTCAAGCGGTATGGCGGTGTGACGGCTCTAAACGGCGTCAGCCTCGACGTCCAGGAAGGCGAGATTTTCGGCATCATCGGTCCGAATGGCGCGGGCAAGTCGACGTTGTTCGATATCCTCTGCGGTATCACCGTCCCGACTAGCGGATCGATCCGCATCATGGGTAGTGAGATTGCGGGGATGCCGCCCCACCTTATCGCGCGCTCCGGCGTCGCCCGCACCTTCCAGAGGACCGCGGTGTTCGCCGAAAGTACGGTGCTCGAAAATCTCCTGTTCGGCCGCCATGCAAGCTTTCACCACGGCGTCTTGGACCGAATCATCGGCAGCAAAACCTTTGCCGGTGATCAGCAGGCCTTCCAAGCCCGCGTCGAGGAGGTGCTCACGCTTATCGGCCTTGACGGAGAGCGGCACCGCAAGGCTGGCGTGCTGGCCTATGGCGTGCAGCGCCGGCTCGCTGTCGGTATCGCATTGATGTCCGATCCGAAGATCATGTTTCTCGACGAGCCGGCAGCCGGCATGAACGGCCGCGAGACTACCGACTTCATCGCACTGATCCGTGCGATCGCGCCGGGACGGACCATCCTGATCGTCGAGCACGACATGGCGGTTATCCGGCAACTCTGCGGCCGCGCGCTCGTCGTCGTCGACGGGAAGCCTGTCGTGGTCGATGCGCCGCATCACGTTCTCAGTCATCCGGAAGTCGTGACCGCTTATCTGGGGGCTGACGATGACGAGTGATGGCACGCTGCTGACCGTCAAGGACGTCTCGGCGGCTTACGGCAAGGTCGTCGCGCTCCGCGGTGTCTCGCTTTCCGTCAACCGCGGCGAGATCGTCGCCATCCTCGGCGCCAACGGCGCCGGCAAGACCACGTTGTTGAATGCGATCTCCGGCGTTCTGCCGATCACTACGGGCCGCATCGAGTTCGCGGATCAGCGCATCGATGGTCGCAAGCCCTGGACGCTCAGCCGCGCGGGCATCAGCCACGTGCCCGAAGGGCGCGAGATCTTTCCGTCGATGACGGTCGAGGCGAATTTGAGGATCGTCGACGCGTTCGGCAGCGGCCCCGTGTTCTCGGTCGAGGACGTGCTGAACATGTTTCCGCGCCTGCGCGAGCGGTTCCGGCAGGCGGCCGGAAATCTCAGCGGCGGTGAGCAGCAGATGCTGGCGATCGGCCGCGGCTTGATGGCGCGGCCCCGGCTCATCCTGTTCGATGAGCCGTCGCTCGGGCTATCGCCGTTCTTCTCCAAATTCGTGCTCGGCGCGATCGGAGCGCTGCGGACCAAGGGTCTTTCGGCGCTTCTGGTCGAGCAGAACATGCGCGCAGCGCTCAAGATTGCCGACCGGGCCTATGTGCTCAGAGTGGGCTCGATCGTGCGCGAAGGATCGGCCGGCGAAATCGCTGATGCCCCCGATATCCAGGAAGCCTATCTCGGCGCTTAGCGCAATCAGCTCGTTGCAAGGGATTTGAGACAGACACATGCAGGGTCGACGCAATCTTCCACTCGATGGGCTCACGGTCATCGATCTCGGGCAGGTCTATCAGGGGCCGTACGCGACGTACCTGATGGCCAAGGCCGGGGCCAAGGTGATCAAGATCGAACCGCTGGCCGGCGAGCCGGTGCGTCAGCGCGACAGCGTCAGCCGCGGCTCGGGCGCGCCGTTTGCGATGCTGAACGGCCACAAGAAGTGCATCACGCTCGATCTGAAATCCGCGAAGGGCAAGGAGATCCTCAAGCGCCTGGTCAAGGACGCGGACGTCCTCCTGGAAAACTACGCACCGGGTGTGATGGATCGTCTGGGCATCGGCTGGTCCGTGCTGCACGAACTCAATCCCCGATTGGTTTACGCATCGGGATCCGGTTACGGACTGTCGGGTCCGGATAAGGACAATCTGGCCATGGACGTGACCGTTCAGGCCGTGTCAGGCTTGATGAGCGTCACCGGCTTTCCAGATAGTCCGCCCGTCAAGGCCGGCCCGGCCCTGGTCGATTTCATGAGCGGAATTCACCTCTATGCTGGGGTGATGACGGCGTTGTACGAGCGGCAGATCACGGGCGTCGGCCGGCTGGTGGAAGTGGCGATGCAGGAGGCCGTGTTTCCCGCACTCGCCTCGAACCTGGCCTACATGTACGACATCGGCAGGGCACCGCCGCGCACCGGCAATAGACACGGCGGGCTATCCGCAGCGCCCTATAACGTCTATCCGGCGAGCGATGGCTACATCGCGATCATTGCGACTAATGACAAGCATTGGGGCAATTTGCTGCAAGCGATGGGGCGGACCGAACTCGCGGACGATCCGCGATTCCGGGACAAGGTCGCGCGCGTTCGCAACATGGACGAAACGGACCAGTTGATCGCGGACTGGAGTTCGAAGATCTCCCGGGAGGAGGCCTGCGCTGCACTGGCGAGATTCAAGGTGCCCTCCGCACCGGTCCGCGACCTAGATGAGGTCTGCAACGATCGCCACATGCACGCGCGCGGCATGCTCGAATGGCTCGAGCATCCGCAGTTCGGACGGATCGTGATTCCGGACAGTCCGATACGCATCCACGGCGCCGACAGGTTGCCGGCCGCGGTCTCCTCCAGATTGGGCGCGAACACCGACGAGGTGCTGTCGTCCATGCTCGACATGTCCGAGCCTGAAATCGCAGCGCTGCGAACCGAGGGCGTGATCGGTCCGCGTCCTTCATCCACCTAGTGAGCGAGTGACAATGTCAGCTTCGGAAACCCTCGTTGTCGAGACAGCGGCGCGCGTTCTTGCGGATCTGGCCGATCCGCAGACCATTGTTCAAAGGCGCGACGATGCCTGGAAGGTGCCGCTCTGGTCCTCGGTTCAGGAGATTGGGCTGGACCTTGCCTGGGCTTCGGAGACCGCCGGCGGGGCAGGGGCGTCGCTCGCGGATGGCTTCGGAATCATCCGCGAAGCGGGTCGCGCCGCATTGGCGGCGCCTCTGGCGGAAACGCTTCTCGCCGCGTGGCTGCTGGACCGCGCGGGGCTGACCGCGCCCGGCGGGCCGATGACGGTGGCGCCGGTTCGACCGAAAGATCACCTTACGCTCGACAAGGCCGGCCGCGTCAACGGTCGTGCCCGCATGGTGCCCTTTGCCGGCGATGTCGAGCATCTCGTCGTTCTAGCCACTGGAGACGACGGGCCGTCGGTGGCTCTGGTCCGGACCGCCGATTGCAAACTGAAGCCGGGCAAAAGCCTCGCGGGCGACGCGCGCGACACAGTGGAGTTCGTAAGCGTCCTGCCGGTTCATCGTGCGCGCCTGCAGGAATCGGGAACGCGCGAGAAGGACGTCCTCCTGCTGATGGGCGCAGCTGTGCGAGCGCAGCAGATTGCGGGCGCTCTGGACAGGATCCTCGAACTTTCGGTCCTTTATTCGCAGCAGCGTGTCGCGTTCGAGAAGCCGATCTCGAAATTCCAGGCAATCCAGCACAGCCTCGCGCGGCTCGGCGGCGAGGTTGCTGCGGCAGCGTCGGCTGCGGCGTCGGCGGCTGATACCGTCGCCAACACCGGCTTTGATGGCGACGCCGCGCTGCTCGAGATCGCAGCGGCCAAGATTCGCTGCAGCGAGGCCGCCGAGCTCGGGGCCGGCATTGCGCATCAGGTGCACGGCGCGATCGGCTTCACCGACGAGCATATCCTGCACCGGTTCACGCTGCGCCTTCTTTCGTGGCGCGATGAGTTCGGTGACGAAACGTTCTGGAGCCTCAAGCTCGGCGAGGAAATTACAGCCAGAGGTCCCCAGGGGCTCTGGCCCCTGCTGGCCTCTCGCTGAAAGGAGCTGCGATGTCCCTTATTCATTTCGACGCCATGCGCCTGCCGGCTCATTGCCAGGAACTGCGCAAGGAGGTCAGGGCCTTTCTGGAGCGCGAGATCGCGGCCGGTACCTTCGATCCCGAGAGGCCGGAGGTGGGTGAAAAGAATGCCGATGAATTCTCCCGCCGTGTCGGCGCGAAAGGCTGGATCGGCATGACGTGGCCGAAGAAGTATGGCGGTCAGGAGCGCAGCTTCCTCGAGCGCTATGTCGTGACCGAGGAAATGCGGATCGCCAATGCTCCCGTACGCCGCTTTTTCGTCGCGGACCGGCAGAGCGGCCCGACCCTCATTCGTTACGCGCATGAAAAGACAAAGCGGGACGTGCTGCCTCGGATCATCCGCGGCGAGCTTTTCTTCTGCATCGGCATGAGCGAGCCCAACTCCGGCTCGGACCTGTTCGCGGCGAGCACGAAGGCGACCAAGACGGACGGCGGCTGGCTGATCAACGGTACGAAAGTCTGGACCAGCAGCGCGCACATTGCGGACTACATGATCGGCCTGTTCCGGACCTCCGGCTCGACCAAGGAAAACCGGCGTCACGGCCTGACCTCGTTCCTGGTCGACATGAAGACGCCTGGCATCACCTGCCGGCCGATCGGGCAGATGAGCGGCCAGCGAGACTTCAATGAGGTCGTGTTCCAGGACGCTTTCATTCCGGATGATCACGTCATCGGCGAGGTTGATGGTGCCTGGAAGCAGGCTACGAGCGAGCTGGCTTACGAGCGCTCCGGCCCGGAGCGGTTTCTCGAAACTTACGGTGCGCTGCTTGCACTTTCCAACGCGGCGGGCTCGAAGCCAGACGTTCGGGTCACCGTCGGCATTGGGCGGCTGGTCGCGCAATTGCACACGCTGCGCCGCATGTCCGTCTCAGTGGCAGGAATGCTCGAAGCGGGCCGCGAGCCAGTGGTGGAAGCCGCGATCGTCAAGGACCTCGGTACGGTCTGGGAGCAGGGCCTGCCGCACCGGGTCCGCGAGCTCGCTTCACTGCTCGACCTCGAAGACGACGAAGAGGACGCATTCCGCAATAAGCTGGACTTCGAGCTCAAGATCGCTCCGAAGCTGACGATCCAGGGCGGCACCACGGAGGTTCTACGCGGCATCATCGCGCGCGGACTCGGACTTCGCTGATCAGGACAAAAGGAATCTGACACCACATGAGCACTGATATCGCAGTTACCACGCAAGGCCATGTCGCAACGATCGAGATCCAGCGGCCGCCGCTGAATTATTTCGATCTCCAGCTCATCCGCGACATCGCCGACGCGCTCGACAAGATCGATGCGAACAGCGAAATCCGCTCCGTCGTCCTTGCCGCGCAGGGCAAGGCGTTCTGCGCCGGCGCGGATTTCAATACGCCGGCCCGGGACGCGCCGGCCAATGGCGACCAGCGGGACGGCGGTCACCTCTATATCGAGGCCGTGCGCATCTTCCGGAACAAGAAGCCGATCGTTGCCGCCGTGCACGGCGCCGCAATCGGCGGCGGCTTTGGCCTCGCGATGTCGGCGGATTTCCGCGTGACCTGCCCCGAGGCCCGGTTTGCCGCGAACTTCACCCGCCTCGGTTTCCACCCGGGCTTCGGGCTGACCGTCACCCTGCCGGAAGCCATCGGCAAGTCGAACGCCGAGCTGATGTTCTACACCAGCCGGCGCGTCACGGGTGAACAGGCGCTGGCGATGGGATTGGCCAGCGTGCTGGTCCCTCAGGACCAGGTCCGCACCGCAGCCATGTCGCTCGCCCAGGAGATTGCAGAATGCTCGCCGCTCGGCTTGCTGTCGACCCGAACGACCATGCGTGCCGGGCTGGCGGACCGCGTCAAGAAGGCGACGGATCATGAGCTCGCCGAGCAGAACCGCCTGCGCGTGACGGACGATTTCCGTGAAGGCGTCAAATCTACGGCGGAGCGCCGATCCGCCAATTTCACCGGCAAATGAGGGCACCATGACGGAAAAGCTCGAAAAATTCCCGGACGGAAGTTGCGATTGCCACGTCCACATCTATGGGCCGTTCGATCGTTTCCCGGTCGACTATTCCGGAAAATTTGCCCCGAAGCAGGAATTCCCGGTCGAGATGCTGTTCGACGTCTGGAAGTCGATCGGCATTTCACGCGGCGTGATCGTCCATGCCGGCAATGCCGGCTCGGACAACGAGGTGACGCTCGAGGCCTTGAAGCGCTTTCCGGACAAGCTGCGCGCGGTCGCGATCCTCAATCAAGACGTCACCGACAAGCGGCTGGACGAGTTGACCGATGCCGGCTTCAAGGGCGTGCGCATCAATCTCCTGTATCAGGACGGCAAGCCTGTGTTGTCGGGCGGCGGCATGAATCTGGACGACCTGAAGGCCTTGGCACCGCGCATTGCCGAGCGTGGCTGGCACGCACAGCTCTGGATCGAGACCGGCGACCTGCAGCAGCTCGCGCCGGAGATCGAAAAGCTACCGCTCGACTTCGTCATCGACCACCAGGGCCGCACCATGGCGGACAAGACCGTCAACTACAGCGGCTACCAGTGGTTCTGCGACCGCGGCCTCAAGAGCGGCCGCTATTGGTGCAAGCTCTCCGGTGCGGACCGCAACACTCGCATCGGCAGCCCGTACAAGGACACCGAGGACTTCATGAAAGCGCTGGTCGCCGCCAACCCCGACCGGCTGGTCTGGGGCAGCGACTGGCCGCATGTCGGGCACACCGACGATGCGGTCCCAAAGGAGTCCGTGCTTATGGACCTGTTCGGGCGCTGCGTGCCTGACGAGGCCGTCCGTAGGAAGATCCTGATCGAAAATCCGACCCGGCTCTACGGCTTCTGAGAGCCAGAGGTTGCCAACGAATCACGCCGGGCTCGCCACGGCGGGATTCTTTGGACGCAGGGCCGCTGTCGAACTTGCCGTTGCGATAAGTACGTCGTTGGCGTCTCGCAGCTCGGCCTCCATGAAGCCTATGCTACGGCCCTGCCGAACGACTTTGCCATAGGTGCGGTACAGCCCGGGATGGGCTGGAAGCAGGAACGCCACCTTGATCTCCAGGCTGGCGACCGTAATCCGGTATTCGCCGCGCAGCAGGCTCGCCGTCGCCATTGCTGCGTCGAGCCAACCCGTAACGATGCCACCCTGCACGATGCCGCCCTTGGGATGTCCTTCGGTGGAATGGCAGTGCCGCGGCTCGGCATGCCATTCGATTGTGACACGGTCGCGTGTCTCATCGTAGGAAACAGCGCCCACGCCGAGCAGCTCCCAGGCCGCCGGCCGCCGCGCCTCAGTCTGCTTGATCAAGTCTTCGTTCGACATTTCAGGTGATGACTCGCAGTTGCTGGATTTCACGAGACGGGCTGCAGCACGCCTCGCAAACAATCAACACAAGCAGTGTCGCCGTGCAACCAGCGCCCAGCGGTGGTCAGCTATCCCGCGATACCTTTTTGCCAGGTGGAGGGATTTCCGCCAAAACCGCGGCGGGCTCGCTTCTCGAGCCAGTAGCCCATCTGTGGCGGGACCGCGCTGAAGGCCGCATCGACACCGAGCTTCTGTGCCGCGTCCATCGCCCAGTTTGGATTGTGGATGAACTCGCGGCCGACCGCGACGAGATCGGCCTTCTTATCCTGAAGAATCGCTTCGGCCTGGTCGCCGTGGATGATGAGGCCGACCGCCATGGTCATGATGTCTGCCTCGCGGCGGATATAGTCCGCAAACGGGACTTGGTAGCCGTATTTGTTGAGGCGGAAGAAGTTCGGCACCTTGCTGTTGAGGCCTCCGGTGCTGCAGTCGATGACGTCGAGCCCTTCGTCTTCAGGATGCGCACCAGTCGCGCGTTCTCCGCCGGCCCCCAACCCGCTTCGTCCTCGATCGAAAGGCGGACGAATAGGGGTTTTGAGGCCGGCCAATGCGCGCGAACGGACTCGGCGACCTCAATGGCAAATCTCATACGGTTGGCTTCGCTGCCGCCATAATCGTCTGTTCGCTGGTTCGCCTCCGGCGACAGGAACGAATGGATCAGATAGCCATGGGCGGCATGCAACTCGACAATGTCGAAACCCGCTTGGTCGGCCCGCGCAGCCGCCTTGCCCCAGGCCTCGACCGCATCGGGAATTTCATGACGCTCCAGTGCGCGCGGCGTAAAATAGCCGTTGCCGAACGCAAGCGCGCTCGGACCTATCAGGTCCCAGCCGTCCACGTCCTCTACCTCCGCAAGCTCCTGGGCGGAGAGGGTTCCGTCTCCCTCCCAGGGGCGCCGGGCCTTTCCCTTCCGGCCGGTGTGTCCAAGCTGGATGCCGGCTGCGGCGCCGTTCGACTTGATGAAGCTCGCGATGTCGCGAAGCGGCGCGATGAACTTGTCGTCCCAGATGCCGAGGTCTCCGGCCGTCCCGCAGCCGCGGCGCTCGACCTTGGTCGACTCGACGATGACAAGGCCCGCGCCGCCTGCGGCGAACTTGCCCGCATTGGTGATGTGCCAGGGTGTCGGGAAGCCGCGCTCTGCGACGTATTGCAGCATCGGCGGCACCACGATCCGGTTCTTAAATGTGACGTCGCGGATACGCAGTGGCGAGAACAGCAGCGTTTCGTTCATCCCGACCTCCATTTTTGCGCAAGATTAGAGGACCGGTCCGCGCATGCCAATGCGAGTCAGGGACGACGTCGCATTTCTATGGATGTGAAAAGAGGAGCTAACGATATCCGAGTGGCCGCACTGCAGCGGTCGCTCGGGCTTTGTCTTGTCCATGATGCCTTGCGATCAGGACTTTCTCATCAGCGAACACTTGCTTTGCTCGCGGGGAATGTTGGCGTCTTCGGCCGGCACGGTTGCGACGACTTCATAGAAGTCCCAAGGTCCCTTGGATTGCTCCACCGTTTTTGCGCGCAGCAGGTAGTAATCGTGGATGTGCATGCCGTCCTCGCGAACGTAACCCTTCTCCGAGAAGAAGTCGTTCACAGGCATCGAGCGGAATTTTGCGAGCACGGCGGCGGTGTCGAGTGTGCCGGCAGCTTCCACAGCCTTCAGATAGTGCATAGTTGCCGAGTACATCCCGGCCTGAACCATGGTCGGCATGCGGCCGACCTTGTCGAAGAACCGCTTCCCGAACGCACGCGAGGCGTCATTCCGATTCCAGTAGAATGCTTCTGAGGTGTACAAACCCTGCAAATTGGGAAGCCCGACCGACTTGGCATCCGTGATCTGGAACAGCAGGGCAGCGACCCGCATCTTGCTCTTCTGGCCGAGCAGACCAAATTCGTGGGCCTGCATCAGCGAGTTGGTGGTGTCCCCGCCGGCGTTGGCGAGAGCCAACACGTTGGCGCTCGAGTTCTGAGCCTGCAGCAGGAACGACGAGAAGTCGCTGGTGTTGAAGGGATGCCGCACCGAGCCAACCACCTTGCCGCCGGATTCCTTCAGCACGGCAGACGCATCGGACTCGAAGGCTTGTCCGAAGGCGTAGTCGGCGGTCAGGAAGTACCATTCGTTTCCGCCCTGTCCCATCAGCGCCTTCGCGGTACTGCGTGCCAGCGTGTAGGTGTTGTAGGTCCACTGAAATGTATTGGGCGAGCATTTCTCGTTCGTGATGGCGGATGCGCCGGCCGACGACACGATCATCATCTTGTTCTTGTCCCGGACCAGATCGGCCAGGGCCAGCGCGACCGCGGAATTTCCGATATCGAGAATGACATCTACGCCTTCCGTGTCGATCCATCGCCTGGCGATGCCCGAGGCGATATCGGGCTTGTTCTGGTGGTCGGCGAAGACGACCTCGATCGGCTGTCCCAGCAGCTTGCCGCCGAAATCGGCGATCGCCATTTTTGCGACTTCGACCGCCGCAGGCCCCGCAGCATCCGCATATTGGCCCGACTGATCGTTGAGTACGCCGAGCTTGACCGGCTTCGACGCAGGCGCCTGCGCATGAGCCGAAGCAAGACTCAGGAAAACCATCGATGCAGCCAGCACACTTCTCATTGTTTCACTCCCTTTGAAATTTTTGAATGCTTGAGTCAGGATTGATCTTGCGAGGCTATCGGCGCGGGCGAGGTTCTATTCGGCCGCCTCGCGGTATCGCTCCACGCCGTTCAGGCTTTCGCCATTGGCACGAAGGGCGCCGCCCCATTTGGCCAGCCACCAGCCATATTGTTCGGGCCACTGTTCGAAATTGCCGGTCAATCCGAAATGCTCTGCGGCGTGGAGCGCCCAGAAAGGATCGTAGAGCATCTGGCGCGCGAGGAAGATGAGATCGGCCCGGCCGTCCTGCAGGACTTTCTCGGCGAAGTCAGGGGTACGGATCATGCCGACGGCGCCGGTCGCAATGTCGGCCTCACGGCGAATGCGTTCGGCAAACGGCACCTGGTAGCCGGGACCGCGGCCGAGATTGGCATTGGTCGACCCGGCGCGAAGATTGCCGCCCGTTGAGCAGTCGACCAGGTCGACACCCAGCTCCTTTAATTTGCGGGAGAAGAGGACGCTGTCTTCGATCTCCCAGCCGCCGTCGATCCAGTCAGTCGCGGATATACGCACGAACAGCGGCGTGGATGAAGGAAGCGCGGCCCTCACGGCGCGCGTGACTTCGAGCGGGAAACGCATCCGGTTCTCGAGGCTGCCGCCATATTCATCGTTGCGGAAATTGGCGAGCGGCGACAGGAACGATTGCAACAGGTAACCGTGAGCCATGTGAAGCTCGATGACGTCGAAACCCGCCAGCACGGCCCGGCGCGCCGTTGCGACGAATGCATCGCGCACGCCGTCGAGACCTTCCTTGCTGAGAGGAATAGGGGTCTGGAAACCAGCGGAGAACGCGACATCCGAGGGGCCTGTAGGCACCCAGGTTTCCTCGCCCATCTCGATATCGCGGTCGGTCAGATGGCTGTTGCCCCGGAATGCGCGCTGCTGGCTGGATTTGCGTCCGCCGTGATTGATCTGGATAGCGGCTTTTGAGCCTCCGGATTTTATGACATGAACGATCTGGCGCATGCCGTCGATCTGGCCGTCTTCCCACAATCCGGGATCGCCGTTGGTGATGCGCCCCTTCCGGGTGACCGACGTCTGCTCGACGAACACGAGCCCGGCGCCGCCCTGGGCGAACTTGCCGTAGTGAACCAGATGGAACGGTGTGACGTAACCGTTCACGGCCGAATACATTCCCATCGGGGAAACGACGATGCGGTTGCTCAGCTCTACGCCACGGAATGCGATGCTTTCAAACAACTTGACCATTGTAATCTCCCCCTGAATTCGCGGACGAGGACATTCGCCCTTCTTCGTTCGTCATGCTTGTGCGATGGCGCCTGCGCGGCGCAACGCATCGATCTCGCCGTCGGACATGCCGAGATATTGCGACAGCACCTCGCCATTGTGCTGACCGAGGCGCGCGGACGGGACGTAGTCCGGCGCCGCCGTATCGTGCAGCACCAGCGGACTGCGATGAACGAGGATGTCGCCGTATTCGGGGTGCGCAATCTCACGCAGCATGCCGCGGGCGTGGAGATGCTTGTCTTCGGTCACCTCGCGCAGGTCGCGAACCGCAGCGCAAGGCACCCGGTTGACGCGGCAGAGCTCGGTAATCTCGTCGCGCGTGAGCTGCGAGGACCAGTCGGACACGATCTGGTCGGTCAGGTCGATGTGCTTCAAACGGTCAAGCACCGTCTTGAAGCGCACGTCGTCGGCCAGTTCCGGCTGCCCCATCGCGCGCGTCAGTCCGGTCCAGTGGGATTCGTTGACGCTGATGATGGCAACATAGCCGTCGGATGCGGGATAGACGTTATAGGGCGCCTCGGCCAACCCGCCATGACGATTGCCGGTGCGAGGGGCTGCCGCCTTGCGATTGAAGACGTCGGCCAGGTTCGAGGCCATCGCTGGATAGACGGTCTCGACCATCGCGATCTCGACCAGCCGGCCGCGGCCGCTCTTCTCCCGATCGTAAAGCGCGGTGAGAATGCCGGCGTAGAGATGCACGCCGCTGATGAAGTCGGTGATGGCAGGACCCGCCTTGACCGGAGGACCATCGGCAAATCCCGTCACGCTCATGATACCTGATACCGCCTGGACGGTGAGGTCCATCGCCAAATTGTCCCGACTAGGCCCCGACAGGCCGTAACCGGTGGCCGAGCCGTAGATCAGCCGCGGATTGATGGCGCTGAGTGCGGCATAGCCGACGCCCAGTCGATCGAGCACGCCGGGGGCGTAGTTCTCGATCAGCACGTCGGCCTTCGCCGCGAGCTCCTTCAGGACCCTGACGCCGTCTGCCGACTTCAGGTTCAGGCTGATGTTGCGCTTATTGGCATTCAGCATCGCGAACGGGACGGCGTTGCCCTTGCTGATGCGGGCGCGATGACGCACCGGCTCGCCGTTCGGCGGCTCGACCTTGATGACGGTCGCACCGGCCTGCGCCATCAGGAAGCCGGCGTACGGACCCTGGTAAACCTGGCCGAGGTCGATGACGATCACGCCGGCGAGCGGCAATGCGTTATTGTTGTCCAAGGTATCCTCGATCCTGTCAGAAATTGTAGAGCCGCGCCGGATTGGCGATCAGGATCTTGCGGCGGGTGGCTTCGTCAGGAACGCACTCGTGCAACAGCCGAAGCAGATCCTGGAGATTTGGCATCGTCTCGGCGCTGTGGCCGACATGCGGCCAATCGCTGCCCCACACGACTTGATCGGGCGCAGCCTGAACGATGGCGCGCATGAAGGGGGCCGTGTCCGCATAGGGACGGCCGACACGCGTGTTGCGGTCCGCACCTGAGATCTTGGTCCAGTAACGCCCGGTCTTCAGCCGGTCGGTGAAGGCGCGGAAATCCGGGTGATCGTGTCCCTTGTCAGCCATGGTGCGCGACATGTGATCGATCACGTAGTTCAGCGGCAGCTTCTCGAGCTCGGTAGCGGCGGCCGCCAGATCCGAACTCTCGATCCAGAGTTGGGCATGCCAGCCCCGCTCCGCGATGCGAGGGGCAACCTTGACCAGGTCGTCGTAGCTGGTGCCGAGCGTCGAGACCGGCTTGCCGTCCTGCCGGATCATGGTCACGCGCACCGCCTTGAAGCCGGCATCGGTGAGTTCATCGAGCCGCCGATCCGAGACGTCGGGCCGCAGAATCGCGACGGCACGAAGTCGGTCGGGGTACCGGCGCAGCGCGTCGTAAGTGACCGCATTGTCGTCTCCCGATCCCACCGCATGGACAATAACGCCGCGCGTGATGCCGAGCCTGTCCCAGACGGCAAAAGCGTCCTCGATCGTGAATGGCTTGGCCGCGGTAAAGCGTCCCTCGTTTCCGGGCGGAAAGCGATCGAAGGGGCCGTAGATGTGAAAATGACAATCGCAGCTGCCTTCAGGCAATCGGTAGTCCATGCAAGCAAATCCCTGTTCGGTCCTGAGAGGTGTTGCCGCCGCTGCACGCGGTGGCCCGGCGAGCGTCATCGTCGTGAACGTGATGGCTGATCTGTATGCTGGTGAGTAGGTTCAACTCGGCGACGGGAGGTCCGCGCGGCGGCCGATCGACATCAGTCGATCGCAGCAGAAAAATTCAATTCCGGCTCCATGACGCCTCCCTGCAAGCGCGCCACCCTGTGGTGGGCGGTTTTGTTTTTGAGCGGCCGTAACGCCGCGGCCTTGCTGGCCGGAGAGAACACTAAGAGCAGGGCGGGCCCGAGTCCACAGAATTACATATATGTAGTTCTATTTCTACATATATGGAAAGAATGTTGCATCCAAGCATTTGAAACGCTAATTCTCCCAAGGCGGGGACGCCGGCTCCCGTCTATCAAGGTATCGATCCGCTGTTTTTTCGCAGATTTCTTTCCACACATGTGCAAAAGATGAATTCCAGCATCAAGTCAGCCAAGCGAATCTTCGAAGTCCTCGAATATTTCGAGGACGTGAAGCGCCCGATCTCGCTGAAGGAGGTCGCGACGAAGTGCGACTATCCGACGTCCAGTGCCGCGGCCCTGCTAAAGAGCATGGCGATGCTCGGATACCTGTTCTACGACAGCTACAATCGGACCTACATGCCGACGATGCGCATCGCCCAGATGGGCCGGTGGCTTGACACCGGGCTGTTCGGCGACAGCGCCATTCTCGCGCTGGTCGACTTCGTCCACGGCAAGCTCGACGAGCTCGTCAGCATCAGCACGCAATCGGATCTGCATGCGCAATACATTCACGCCCTGCAGACCAGCAAGCGCCTGCGCTTCGAAGTAAAGTCCGGCGACGTCCGCCCGCTTGCGATCAGCGGCATCGGGCGCACGCTGCTCAGCGGCCATACCGACGTCGAGATCGAGCGGCTCCTGCGCCGCATCAATGCCGTTTGCCCCAAGGAAGAGCACTTCGAGCTGAACGCGCTGATGAAGATCGTCAACAACATCCGGCGCGACGGCTACATGTTCTCTAAGCACATCATCGTCCAGGACGCCGGCGTCATCGCCGTCCTGCTGCCAAAGCGCGACTTCGGACGCAACTTGGTCCTGGGCGTCGGCGGGCCGGTGTCTCGTCTTGAGGAACGGCAGGACGAAATCCTCGCTTGTATTCGCGAAGGTATCGCCAGATTTCTGGCGTGACCTGACACATTGAGAAAAGAGTTGGCTCCAGCTCCGCAGATGAAGGTCTGTCGGCTTTCATGGGCGGTTGCGCCGGTAGGCATTAACGAAGCAGACAGGTTTAAACGGCAAGCGCGAATTTCTTTTTTTATGTCCGTATGCCACGCCAACGACCACATCGCCGCTGTCGATCACCTGGCAGGCGGATGCCGACACGACGGCGGGCCCATTAGTGGATCGTTCAGCGCAGCCGGCGCATCGGTCCACCTAAGAAGCGCTGATTCCTGATCTCACGAAGCAGCAACATCCGTTTGGTTTGTGCGGCATTGAGCAAGCCTTCGAACAGGACCAAGACCTCGCGCGCCTGCACGCGCCATGCGATTCCAATACACCCTTATTTGTGCGGGAGCGTCCATTTCAAACACGCGGTGGCGCTGGTTGTTTGTGTGCGGGCGAAGACGATGCCGATCCATGAGCCCGAACGAAATCTGCGATGAAGGACTGTTCGGAGTGCGGCGACCTTCGGTCCAACCAGCACGGGGCGCGGTCGAAGTCGGAGGTGATGCTGAGGTAACAGGATGCGCCTAAGCCGGTATCTGGCCCCGCTTGCAGCCACCGAGCCGAACGGCTCGGGTAACGTTTTCGCAGGATCGGCGACGTAGGATGTAGCTTTACTCGCCGACAGGCCCGCCGTGGGATTGCCCATGACCTCACATTGCGACGATGAATTGACAAGTATCTCGCGAGACATTGCAGCCAAGCAACTCAGCATTGAAAACCAAGCCATCTTGATTGAGGTGCTTGAACAGGACGGACACGACATGGTTGAGGAGAGAAGCAGGCTCGCCAAGGAGCGATCCAACCTGGCAAGGCAGATCGCGCGACAACTCAGGCTGCTACAGACGCGATGCACATTGGACGAATGAGTTCGTTGCGGGCAGCACAGAATGATCGAGCGTCGAAAGCGTGAGCGTATCGAGGTGGACGAGGTCGCCTACGTGTTCGGCGACGGCGCCAGTTTGCGTTGTCGCGTGGTCAACATGTCGGATCAAGGCGCAGCAATCCAGCTTCCGTCGAAGCGATACGTGAACTCCACATTCAAGCTGATGCTTGAAAAAGATCGCAGCATTCGAAGTTGCCGATTGATCTGGTCGAGTGGCAATCTGATCGGCGTTGCGTTCGAGAACTCTGGCAACCCTGCGTGAGCAGGCATGATCTGTGCTGTCGCTGGGAGAAATCGGCGATGTCCAACAATAGACTGGAAATACGTCCGTGGTCGCCCGAGGAAGAGGCGCATCTCCGTGCGCTCATCGAAAGCGGTATGACTGCAACCGAGATCGGCCGGCAGTTAGGCCGCACTCGTTTGGCGGTTTACGGTCGATTGCAGCGGCCGGTTAGTCAAGCCGAAACACCGAGAAGGTCGAGGTCTTTCCCTCGCGCAGGGGAAATTTGCGACCGTCGAGAGGCAAAGAACGAAATGCTCAAACTAATTGCAGGAGCAGCTTGATTGCCGCCGTCCCCGTAGCCATCGCCTATGGCAAGCGGGTGAACTGGGCTCGTGTGCGCCCTGGTCCCGCTCTATCGTGCGGAATCCGTCTAAATGTCCGCTAAACGTCACCAAGGCTGCCCTCGGTAGCCAGAATGACCTTGGTCGGGTCACCTCCATGAAGCGGACATTCCCGCGCTCTGGGCTGAGGTCAGCCACGGGGCCAGAAGCTGACATCGACCACCGCGTCTGCAGCGGTCAAAGGATCGCTGATGCGAAGTCCGGACTGCCCTCAACGGCATGTTGCGTGATGATGTCCATTCTTGCTCGGACGTAGCGCATCCCGACGCAGCTAGCGCCAGCCTCATTTGCAATGCTTACGCTGAGGAAGGAACTTCCCAAATCCTTGGGATATCCCTGTTATGCACAGCACTCCCCACATATACCTTCGTTGTGTTGACAATCTCAAAAAAAGTTCGGGCGAGAGTCGCAAACCGAACCGACATTCCCGCTTCTCTTTAACAAAGTTGTATTGGGTCGGGGCTAAATCACGGCTCATCCAAAATCTGATCGAACACAGAGCGTGAGCTCTCGTGACGCAAGCGAGCGTCGCGAGGAATGCTTTCGCTTGAGAAAGGGAATGTTGCGTGAGTGAAAGCGAAATGAAATTGACGCCGAACGGAACGAATGTTTTCGGGATGCCGTGGTTGGATTTCTCGAAGGTCGCCTTGCCTGGCGTGGGGCGCGAGCTTACCGAGCGAGGCCTCGCTCGCGCACGGGAGGGTTGCGAGAAGATCAAAGCCGCATCGGAAGAGATGACGGAGGCGCTGCGCGAGACCTATTCCAGCAATGCGAGATGCACGACCGACTACGGGCTCAAGGTGTTCGAAATCTCAAACGCCAATGTCGCTTCTGCGCTCGATTTCTTCGTCCATTTGTTCGGCAGCAAGTCAGCGACCGACGTCTATACCTTATCGGCGGCGCAAGCGCGCAAGGCGTTCGACACCGCCTCCGACCAGAACAAGGAATTGTGGGCGCTTGCCCAGAAGCTGGCGACGGAAACGGGTGAGCCGATCAGGAAGCATTTCACCAGGGTTCTCCACCAAGGCGGCGGCTAAAAGAGCGCGCTCAATTTCACATCCAGATTCGTTTGAGGAGGGACCCGGCCGGTTTGGGCAAGCCGAGCTGAGCGAGCACGCCCCACCGCCCCATGCTCGATCAACAAGGTGCGCGACGCCCCCCAACCCCGCACCGACAAGAGGCGTATTCCAACTGGCCGGTGCTTTTCTGCAAAATACAACAAAGACAAATCGCAAGGGAGGGCAACACCGGAATGGTTATGGTCAAATGTCCGCAAACCGGACACGCGATTCCCACCGGTATCCAGACTGATCGCGAGAGCTTTGGACGCCGCGCGGTGTTTTTCTCGCGAACCCGTTGTCCGATCTGCCGCACCGATCACGCGTGGTTTGCGCGGGAAGCCTGGGTCGACGAGCCGGGCATCCGGATCGCGCCGTCATAGCGGCGGCTCCCGAAAGTACCCCAACGGCGAACGGCTTTGTTGACCTTGTCTCGGTCCCGGCGGTCTTCAGACGCAAGCTGCATGACCCGCTCATGGATTTCGGCCGGGACACAAGGTGCGAGACATTCATGAACCCTCTATCGGCGAGCGACGTGTTCTGTACGGTCGCCATCATGAGCGTCACCTTCCTGGCCGAGGTTGGACTCTTTATTTTGATTGGAATGCTTTGAAAGGAGCGCGCGAGCTGGGCAGCGCGCCGCAACAGCGGGGGGAAATGCAGACATCACCCGAGGTCGCAGAAGGGTCATTCGCGTCGTTCCGGTCGCGAGCGAGCCACTTCCGATCTACCCCGATCATCAGACAATTTCAGAGACCGTCTCGACTTCGCATTCGGGGCCAGTAGCGGACAACTTCCTGGCCCTCTCTCAGGGGAGTGACCTCGCCCGGAACAGGTGGACAAGGTCTACCCTGCACATTTGCGAATCCCTGCTCTGTGCTAAGCGCCGGAACGACAGGCTTGGATGGCGATTCCTTTCGCGTCCGTGGAGTTTGCGAGATGTTGGTGGTCCGAGAACGAGGCCCCGCTTACCGGACGATTGAACGCCGGGCGCGATCGGTATTGTTGGAAGCTGGTGCCATCCGCGAGTGCGAGGAGCGGTTGGATGCAGGACCGCACAGATCCACATGCTCGTCAGCTCGCTTTCGAAATTGCTCGGAAACATTCTCCGGCCGGTGTCTCGCCAGAAGCGGCTGCCCTGGCAGTAGCGGAGGTCCTCGACGGCATCGGCGAAACTTGCCCTGAGTGCCTGTCCGAAGACGGGCACTGACAACGGTCTGTTTGGCTCGGGGTTTCTCGCCTGGCTGCGTCCACTCAAAGGACAGGTAGAATCGGCCTGACGGGCTAGGCGAGGCCCCTTCGCTTTGCCTTCAGAAAGTGTCTACGCCCAGAGATATTCCAGCAGTGCCTTGCTTTCCTTCAAGTCGCGAACGTCGAAGCCTTCGTTGAACCAACCGTAGACCGGCGCGAGAAGACCGCGTGCTTCATCACACTTGCCTTGATCACGCCAGAGCCGAGCGAGACTGACGGCAGAGCGAAGTTCCCAGAGTTTCGCCTCCTGCTGGCGAGCAATCGCAATGGCGCGTCGAAACTCAGTCTCCGCCTCGACCTCGGCACCCGGCCGAGCCATCAGCATCAACTCGCCTCGTCGCCGGTGCAGCTCGGCCTCGAACCATCGCACCCCCAATTTCTCGGTGAGTGCCAAGGCGTCGGAGAGTTGACCGAGCCCGGATTCAAATCGTGCTGCCTTTGCCTCGGCTGCCGCGAGCTGCGCGAGGTAGAACGGAAGAGTCCATGCTGCGCCGGATGCCTGGAATCCCTCGATACCGTGCCGCAGTAAGTTCACCCCGGCTTCGGCGTCGCCGGCTTCGGCCAGCGTCCAGCCGCGATAGGCCGTCCCCATCGCGAGAAAAAAAGCAAAGCGCTGCTCGGTGGTAAGCGCTACTAGCTCCTCCGCCCGTCGCCCAACCATAGCCGCATCATCGAGCACGAAATGCAACCGGCAGGCAACGCTCAGCGCGAATGCGAGGCTGATCGGGTGAGATGAATGCCGCGCCTCCGTCAAGGCATCCCTGCTCTGCACGCGCGCCTGGTCGGCGAAGCCAAGTAGGCCACACGTCAGCGACAGGAACGAAAGCATCGCTACGCGGGCGTTTTCCGCGAACAGAGCCGTCAGAAAGCGCTGCTGCTCCGGATCGTAGAGGGCGAGCCCCCGCTCAAGATGGGAACGCGCCAAGGCCAATTGCCCGCGATGAAGCCAGCTATCGCCGACTGCCCGATGACCGGCGACAAGAATGGCCGCGTCGTTTTGTCGTCCGGCCAAATCGAGCAGGTCCTCGGCGATGCGATGCGATCGCTCAGTTTCACCACGCACGTGATAATGCACGAACTCGCCCCAGAGCGCCTTCAGCAGGTTCGGCGTGTCGTTCAGTGACTCGCAGAGGCAACGCGCCCGGGCGTAGGCCCTGCCAGTCTCTTCGGCCGCATGGCCCTTTGCGGCGATCAGCGCGCCGCCGAGCGCGAGTTGAAGGTCAGTTTCGGTGCGCTGTCGCCCCGGGGTATCTGGTAGATGGGATAGCAGATCGAGCGCCCTTCGCATCTGTACGATTGCTTCTGTCATTGCCGATCGAGCTTTCGAACGCTCACCAGCCTGCTGCCAATAGGAAACCGCCTTTTCGATCAAACCCGCATGCCCGCAATGGTGAGCGAGGATCTCCGGTTCCTCTTGGATGCCCCGAGCGAGCCTCTCCTCGAGCGTGCTAGCGATCCGCGCGTGCAGCTCGCGGCGTTGGCTGCGCAACAGTGTGCCGTATGCCGCGTCTTGGACCAGTGCGTGTTTGAACAAGAAATTGGCGTCGGGCGGTTCGCCTCGCCCGAAAATGAGCCCGGCGTTGATCAGCCGGTCGATCGCCGCTTGCAGCTCGTTGTCGCACCGCTGTACGATCGCAGCAAGCAGATCGTAGGAGAACTCGCGGCCAATGGCCGCGCCGACTTGGGCCAACTCCTTAGCTATCGGACCGATTCGATCGAGCCGCGCCATCAACGAAGCATGCAACGTGGCCGGCACAGCAAGTCCGGGCAGGGGCGCGAAGGAGATAGCTCGCGCGAACCCCTCAGGGTTCGTTTCGAGCACCGCTTTGGTCAACTCCTCGACGAACAGCGGCACGCCATCCGTTCGTTCAGCAATTTCATTGACGATTTCGCTCGGCAGCGTCCGGGTGCCGGCCACGCTCCGGATCAGTGCGGCGCCCGCGCTCTGGTCCAGCCGGTTCAGCACGAGCAAGCTGACGTGCGGCTTTCCGGTCCATACCGACTGGAACTCGGGGCGACAGGTGATCAGGACCAAAACCGGTAGGCTTGCTACTCGATCGACCGTTTGGTCCAGCAGCTCGCGCGAGCTCGGATCGATCCATTGCATGTCCTCGAACACAACCATAATTGGATGTCTTTGTGCGAGAGTCTCAAGCTGGCGAACGAGAGCGGCGAAGCTTCTCTCCTTCTTTTGTTGCGGCGTACCGGTAACCGGCAGATACAGATCACCGTCCGGGATCGACAGCAACTCGGCCAGGATCGCCACGTCCTCGTCGGAGGGCAATGCCGGGGATAGTAGCACTCGGAGTTTATCGAGCTTCGCCCTTGGTGTGTCCTCACGATCGAAACCAGCCGCTCGCTGGAGTTGTGCGGTGAAGGGATAGAGCGCACTTTCCTGATGACGTGGCGAGCAGAAATAGCGCAAGTAGGTGTGCGGCTCGCGCTCGATACGCTCCTGGAGAGCCGCAACGAGGCGCGACTTGCCGATCCCCGCCTCGCCAACGAGCAGTGTTACTTGACCGGTACCCACTCGCGCACGGCGCCAGCTCCGCTCCAGCCGCGCAAGTTCTTCCTCGCGCCCAACCAGCGGGGCGAGGACCGCAGGATGCAACGCCTCGAAGCGGCTTTCCGCTGTTCCCTCATGCAGCACCCGCCAGGCCTGCACCGGCGTGGCGAAGCCCTTCAGCGTCACCGCGCCGAGATTCTCGTAGTCAAAGAGCCCGCCGATGAGCCGCCGCGTGTCCTCAGCGATTACCACCCCATCGGGCTCGGCGAGCGCTTGCAGTCGAGCGGCAAGGTTCGGCGTCTCGCCAAGGACCGCCTGTGCCTCCGCAGCTTCGCTGCCGATAAGGTCGCCCACGATGACGAGACCAGTCGCGAGCCCAAGGCGAACCCGAAGCTCGAAGCCGGGCGGGGCGCCCGGCGCGTTCTTGGGCGCGGCGATCTCAAGCGAAGCGCGCACCGCGCGTTCGGCATCGTCCTCATGCGCTGAAGGATGGCCGAACAGAATGAGCATGCCATCGCCGATGTAGCGGCTGATGGTGCCACCGTATTTGCGGACGACCGCCGCTACGCTATCACGATACTCGGCGATTATGTCTCGTAGATCTTCCGGATCGAGCATTGTCGCAAGTGCCGTCGAGTCGACGAGGTCGCAAAACATCACTGTGAGCTGGCGACGCTCGGCGGAAGAACTTGGTGCGGGTGACAAGCTCGAGCGTTCCGTGACCCGTGCTACGATGGACGTCGATGCGCCCGCCCCTGTTGTTACTCGCAGCGGTACTGTCGGCGTCAGCGCGGCACCGCAGTCGCCACAGAAGTTCTTGCCTGTCGGATTGTCGGCCCCGCAGGCAGGGCACCGAAAGACTAGCGGCGCGCCGCAATCGCCGCAGACCTTCTTTCCCTCTGGGTTGACTCTGCCGCAACTCGGACAATCCATGCCGCACCCGATCGAATTGCTGACCTACATGACTTCACGTCGGTCTGGGAGCGACTCTTCAGAGTGCGCTCTTTGAAGATTCTTCGTCAGCTGCCTGCCAAGCGCCAAGAATGATCAAACTCACGATGATCAGGACGTAGATACAGGCGATAGTCGCAGGAAAATGAGCCAGCCGGGTGTCATCGTTGCCTCCCGAGCGGTTGTCTCTAGAAGCTAAGCCGGCAGGCTCGACAAGAGTTATGAAGTGGCTAACACTCTGCAGCTCAAGCCTATTTTCAATCCAAGAAAGCTGAACATAGCCTGTCGCGAGCCAAGCGCGAAATTGGTAGGCAGCGGCGTGCCGCACATGGTCCGGGTGCCGGCGGCCCGGGCGTGCGGCAGGCCGGGAAACTCGGCTAGATCGGGATCGAGATCGTCGAGATCCGGCACGTGGATTTGCCGGTTTCGACCGACCACCGCGCCGGGCATGTTGCGGTCGCCCGCGTTGACAGCGGTCGGCGGCAAGCCCGCGCGGAGGAGCTCGTCGCTCGCGCCGTACCGGAAGGCCTTGCCGCATTCGCCGTTCTCGGCAAGCTGGATCCAGACGCTGGGGGCCCCGATCAGCCGAACGGTAGTCTCCGCTATCTGTTCCGGAGCTGAGTCGGCGTCACCGGAGGTGCTCGCAATCATTGCCAGGATATCCGCGCTGGCTCTTTGGCAGTCCCGCGATTTTGCAAGCTCGCGCTGCAGGTGTTCGATCTCGACCGCGCTCGACTGGTTCTTCTGTTCTAGCTCGGCGATCCTGCGCGCAAGATCGGCGTCTTGAGACAGCCTGGTCATCGATAAATCCATATCGCCCAGCGCCCGCCGGCGCCGCGCTAAATTATCTAAAAACCCAATTACTCCGCGGTCAAGCTAAGCCGGCCAGCGATATCGTTGCAGATATTGGAACAAACGATCGAGTACCCTTCAGTTCCGGGCCACCACGTTCCAAGTCCGCTCAGTGTCAAATTGCGAAGAACTCAAGATGAGCAAATCTAGGCCGCCAAGTGGCAATGAGCGAGCCTCCGTCAGACGAGGCGTTACGTCGCTGGTGGGCCAGAAGCCGACCACGTTTCAGTTAACCCGTTGACGTGCCCGCACGATATGGGCACCAGGTCCGAGCGCGATGCCTCGCCCTAGGACTCCGTAATAGTGCTGGGCTATTTCGCTGGCACCAAGATCTTCCACTACGTTAAACCCCACGCCGTGCAGCAAGTGGTGCAACTCGATCGGCTCGAACAGGCTGAGCCAAGGCTCACCTCGCGCGGCCGCCCTTTCTGCAGTTGCCACAATGCTGGCGCGGCGCTCAGCAGGATAATTCTCAAACGGTTCGGCATAATCGAAAACGACAGCAGCTTGTGGTAGCTCGGATATGAACTTCAAGGTGCACCAGACCGCATGCTTTGTCAGATATGGTACAACGCCAAGCCATTGAAAAAAAGCTGGCTCGTCCACCATGAAACCGACTCTCGTTAGACCTTCTGCCAGACTTTCTCTTTCAAAATCGATGGGCGCGAAGACAAGCGACGGCGGCTCGGACAGGCCCGCGGCCTTTATCCGATCGCGTTTCCATACCTGCGTTGCAGGGTAGTCGACCTCGAAAACACGAAGGCCTAAATCAGCATAGGGATTTCGCAAGGAGAATGTGTCGAGACCAGCACCCAGTACCACGACCTGACGTACGCCACGTGCAACGCAGTTTGCTATTGTGTCTTCGGAGAACCGGCTGCGTGCGGCTATGAATAAGCGCATTGGGCGCACGGAGTCATCTCTTGCGATCTCGCTCAAGGACGCCGCCGTCTCCGCGTCTAGTATTCTCAGCGCAAACTGATCCTTGAAAACTGCCCCGCGTTCCAAGGTTTGGTGAATGGCGCGGTAAGCAGCTGCCCGCCGAGCGGTTTGACTTGGTTGTCCATCACGCATGACGATTTCGCCAGTCGTTTGGTGCTGGAACGCGCCTTGTAGCATGCCGGCGGCAAAAACTCACGTTGGCTCGCCCATCGACCTCCCAAGCGGCATCATATCGGCCCGGGGCCACGAGGTCTGCAACCTACCGTGCTAAGCTAGTGCCGCTCATGCAACCGCCCGATGGTCTAGCGCGTGTTCGCTCTACCGCTCGGGGTGGGGGAGAATCAGCAGCGCCGCCCCGCAGCCACCTCGTAGGGGACGTGGTTGGCTATAGCCGACCGATGGGTCAAGACGAGCGCGGAACGCTTCGCCGGCTTAAGGTCATTCGGCAAAATCGCCGAGCATCATGGCCGTGTCGTCAAGACGACTGGAGACGGCATTGTCATCGAGTACCCAGCGCTGTAGAGGCTGTAGCCTGCGCGGTGGCCATTCAGCGAACGTCCCGGGCGTACTCTGAAAGCGTACACTTGGTGCCGGAATCAGGAGTAACACCGGGCAACGACCGCTTCGGGTCAAAAGAGCCGGTTTGAACGGCTCCGTGTCACTTCCGGTGTGCCCCGATCAGCAGACCATATCTGCGCCAAACCGAACTTCGCCATCGGGCCACAAGCGGAAGTATCCCAACCGCGCAAGTCTAGTCCTGTCTACTTCCAGAATCGGACACACATTCCAGCTCGGCTCCGAGCTCTCAAGCGTATGGGTCGATGCTTCAGGTGAGAAGCAAGTTGGCATCGACCGACGCTGGCGCAAATGGACGAGAATGTCATAAGCCGAACGCTTGCTCATCAGGGCATGCGAAGAGCTGCAAATCGCTCGGTTAGAACCGTGGCTATGCGTCGGCGTTTTGGCACCGAACGAGCAATTGCGCTCGTCGTGGCTTGATAAGTCGCTTCGCATGTCGAGCAAACGTGCTATTATCACGACAGAAGCCGTAGGTTCGCCATGACAGCTATTGCGGAATGGTTGGCATCGATAGGCTTGAGTGAGTACGCGGGGCGTTTCGCCGAGAACGCTATTGATCTTTCGGTCCTGGGCGATCTTACAGAGCAGGACCTGAAGGACCTTGGCGTCTTGCTGGGACATCGGCGCAAGATGCTTCGTGCGATTGCCGAACTTCGGGGCGATGTTCCTCCGGCAGCTCCGACAGGGAGCAAGAAGGTACCGCGGGAGGGCGCCGAGCGCCGTCAGCTCACGGTGATGTTTTGCGATCTAGTGGGCTCGTCTGCACTCTCGGTCCGCCTTGATCCCGAGGACCTGCGAGCGGTAATCGGCGCCTACCACGCTTGCATCGCTGAGATTATAACCAAATCTGAGGGGATCATCGCCCGGTATATGGGGGACGGCGTTCTTGCCTATTTCGGCTTTCCCCAGGCGCACGAGGATGATGCCGAGCAGGCGATCCGAGCCGGGTTGGCGTTGGTAGATGCCGTCGCTAACCTGAAAACAGAAGTCGGCGCGGTGCTCCAGGTTCGCGTTGGCATCGCTACCGGAATGGTTGTAGTAGGCGAGTTGATTGGCGAAGGCGCTGCCAAGGAACAGGGGGTAATTGGTGAGACGCCGAATTTGGCCGCACGCCTGCAGGCGCTCGCAATGCCGGGCACAGTCCTGATCTGTGAGAGTACGCGTCGACTCACGGAGGGACAATTCGAATACCGCAATGTCGGCCCGGCTATACTCAAAGGATGGGTAGAACCGCTACCGGCTTGGGAGGTGTTGGGAACGAGTGGGGTGGAAAGCCGTTTCCAGGCGCTGCACCAGACTCGATTGACCCCCCCAATCGGGCGTGACGAGGAGATAGATCTGCTGTTACGTCGCTGGCACAACGCCACGCGTGGTGAGGGCAGCGCTGTCGTGCTCACCGGAGAGCCGGGCATCGGAAAGTCGCACATCGCACAAGCGCTCGAAGAACGACTCAAGGAAACCGAACCGCACGTCACGCTGCGCCTCTTCTGCTCGGCGCACCACACTAACAGCGCGCTGTACCCGTTCATACGCCAACTCGAACGAGCCGCGCGTTTCGAGCGAACCGACTCGCCAGATGTGAAATTCGTCAAGCTCCAGGCTTTGCTGGCGCAATCCGGTGCTGCCGCAGACCAGATAGTACCACCTTTGGCAAACCTCCTATCCGTGCCTGCCGGTGATCGCTATCAGCTGCCAGATCTGAACCCACACAAGCGGAAGGAGATCACACTGGCGGCGCTTCTGATGCAGCTCAATACACTCGCGGCACGTCAGCCCGTCTTCATTGCCTTTGAGGATGCTCATTGGGCCGATCCTACGTCGCTTGAGCTCTTGACGCTTACACTGGAACGAGTACCGCAGCTTCGGGCGCTGGTGCTCATCACCGCGAGGCCGGACTTCATGCCCCCTTGGCCGGGTCATGCGCATGTGACGACGGTTTCGCTCACCCGCCTGAACCGACGCAACGGTGCAGCGCTGATCGAGCGCGTTACGGCCGGCAAGACACTCCCAAAAGAGGTCACGGACCAGATCCTCGCTCGTACGGACGGCATACCCCTCTTCGTCGAGGAACTAACCAAGACGGTGCTCGAAACAGGCTTGTTGCACGAGCAAGACGATCATTATGTCCTCAGCCGGCCACTGCCTCCGATGGCGATTCCGACGACATTACACGCGTCTCTCATGGCAAGGCTCGATCGGTTGGCCCCGGTGAGGGAGGTGGCTCAGATTGGCGCTGTGGTGGGTCGCGAGTTCTCCTACGAACTGCTGAGCATAGTCGCTGGATTGCCCAGAGAGAGACTTGACGAGGCGCTTGGTCAGTTGGTTCGATCAGAGCTGATATTTTGCCGAGGCGAGATACCCCGGGCGGTTTACACCTTTAAACATGCGCTCGTGCGAGATGCTGCCTATTCGGGACTTCTGAAGAGCCGGCGCGCGGCGCTGCATGCCATGATTGCGGATGCCTTCGAGCGGCATTTCCTGGAAATCGTGGAAGCTCAACCGGAAACAATCGCGCATCATCTAACCGAGGCGGGACTGTTTGAAAAGGCGACGGGATATTGGCTGCTGGCAGGCAGGAAAGCCGCCATGCGCTCCGCCAACCTCGAGGCCATTGCTCAGTTGGAGCGGGGTATCGAGACCACTATCCACTTGGCCGATGGTGAACGAAAGGACAGGTTGGAGCTTGATTTTGCAGTCGCGCTGGGACCCTGCCTGATCGCTACCCAGGGGCCCGCTTCCAACAAAGCGGTGGCAACCTTCGCTCGCGCGCGGGAGCTGTGCGAGCGCCTCCGAGATCCCCCTGAACAATTGCAGATTATGTTCTGGTTGACTACCGCGAGCGTCATTCGCGGCGAGTTGCCGGTTGCCCAGGAAACGATCGCGGCACTGCTTCATCTCACCGAGACGCGCGGCGATCGGCCAGCGCTGCTCAATGCGACCCGCGGTCAGGCCATGATTCGCCTTTTCATGGGACGTCTCACCGATGCCCGTGAAGCTATCGAGCGCGCGGTTGCGGAGTTCGAGGCAAGCTCTGAGGATGACAGATTGGCCGCCCGAGCAGCCGGTCAGGATGCCGGAGTAGCTGACCTTGCGCTGATGTCATGGGTTCTCTGGCTGCTCGGTCACTTTGATGCAGCTAGCGCACGCATGGATGCCGCCATTCAACGCGCCGACGTCATCAATCATCCTCACTCGCAAGCGTATGCCTGCTACTATGCTTCTGTTCTCCACGCTCTTCGCGGCGAATTGTCGCGCGCGCAACGCTATGCGGACCGCTGTCGCAGCTTGTCGGAGGAGCATGGATTCCGCCAATGGCACGGGCTGGCGCAGGCCGTCCGTGGCATATGCGTGACAATGCTTGACCCCTCCTCCAGCGCCGTCGAGGAGATCCGAGCTGCAATGGACGAATATCGTGGCGCGGGTTACCAACTGGGAATCACGGCGCTATATGTGCTGTTGTGCCCGGCTTTGCTGCTTGGACAGGATTACGAGACTGCGATGGCGCTTATCGAGCGGGGCCTGACGACAACCACTCGCAATAGCGAACGGATATTTGAAGCCGAGCTGTATCGATTAAAAGCGCGTACCTTGATGCTTCGCGGTTCAAGAGATGCCGGAACCGAGTTGCTCCAAAAGGCCTTAACGACGGCAAGTGCCCAACGGGCCAAAGCTCTTGAACTCAGAGCCGCAATGGATCTTGCCGCCGTCTGGGTGGAGGAAGGCGACCGTGAAGAAGCGATCAAGGTCCTCACGCCCGTCTACGACTGGTTCACCGAGGGTTTTGAGACGCAGGACCTCAAGCAAGCACGGGCTCTGCTCGATCAACTGCGGTCTACAAGTGCAAGACCGCGATAGTTCAGATCTGCTAACTCTCGGCGAGCGCTTTCTTCAGCTTTTGATAGTCATCGCGAATTCGTCGCCAATCGGCATCTTGCTCGGGTCTTTCGTTGATGAAGAGCGGTTCTCCAGGATGGGGTGTATCCTTGTTTTGGCGATATTGCTTGATCGCTTGTTCCGCAGACTCTCGCCCCAGCTTTCGCCCATTGTCCAGGTTGCTGTGATTCCATTTGAAGTTGATGTGCCCGGGGACGTGAATTTCGACAACCGTGCCATTCCATACGTCGCTTGAACTGTGAACTTGCGAATCTTTGGCCTTCGAATTCTTAGTCTTCGCAGCATTATTCTTCGAAGCCTCAGCTCTTGTTTTCTTGTAATTCTGATCCTCCGCAGTGTTGTCTTTCGATGCGTCGCATTTCCGTTTGTCGTACCGGACGTGGTATTTGAACAGCTTCACGTCATCTTCGCCGACCGAAGCTGCAAACAATTGGCAGAGATTTGCCAGCGCATCGTGAAGATTGTCCGGCTTTCGGATTTGTTTGGAATCGACAATCCGGCTAATCCATATTTCATCGAGCTTTTGCCCTCTCACCTGGAGATCGAGCAGTCCCTCGAAATTGACCGTGTCCACCAAGGCCCCTTCGCAGTAGGTCGTTCCATCGATCTCCACGGTTTCTTCGATGAAGGGAAGAGCCGAGCACGCGCATAAGGACTGTGCGGTGATAGGGCCGCCGTATCTCTTCTTTATGCTTTCGTCGGTCTTGTTCAGCACCGGCATCGGACGATTTGCGAAGAACGTGAGCTCGTGACGATCCAGATCCCACGCGTTGTGAAAGATTAGGGGTTTCTTCTCCGCGTCGTCGCGACCGGACGGGGACAGCCGGTCGAATTTGATCTTCTTCATGAACTCGCTCTCCGGGTAGTTTATTCTGGAGAGTCCGTTGAACTTGGACAGGTACATCAGGGATGTCAGATAGCGGATGAAGGGATTAGGAGCCATCACCTGGTTGAGTATCCATCGATTGAGATCTCCTTCGTCCAACCTCTTGAAAGATCTTCTTTCACCGGTCGGCAGTTGATCCATTACAATTGACAGGGATTCCTGGACGTAATCGAAGATCCTGTAGGGCTGCCATTGGAAGTCCTTATAATTTTTGGGGTCAGTAACGAATTTGTTGAATGCGTCTATGTTGCTGCGCCAATCCGGCCCGAACACGGTGTTTATCGGGAAGCGCCTGTAGCCCTCATCGTCTCGAAATACGCCATCTCGGAAGAATTCGTAGGTTTCTTCGACCTTACCTTTAGCATTGGGTTTGTCTGATTGGTTGTAGACGATACCGACCCATGCACCGATGCAAGACAAAGACCATACGTCGAAATGCAGGTCGGGCTGATTGGCAAGGGCTTCCAGAACCCCGATGTGCAGCCCCGCTGCCGGCCCACCTCCACCGAGCGTAATTGCTCTACGCGGCTCTCCGTTGGTTGGCATTTGAATTCTCCCTACGCATTACTGTCGACGCTCCAATCAAGTTCTAAATTCCGCAACTGGCCGCAGATTAGTTCGCTTTCAAGCAATTGTGAAGTATACGCTGTGAGCGGGCAGGTTGTGATGCAAATCGAATACGGCAGCCGACCTGACGCAGAGCGGTGTAGATCACTCCTATCTTGTTCTTACCGAACGATCGGCGGGCCTGCTGGCTTACCCCTTTTTAGTCCCATCGCCCCATGATGTACCGGTTCTATCCGTAGTCGTTGAGCGGTCGCGCAGCCCACTCCGATGTCGACAGTGGGTCACGTCGATTGAGCTCGTCCCGAACCGGTCAGGATTACACCTGACAGCCGACATTCGAGCAAATGTCGCGAACGGTCGAGAAGGGCCACGAGCGTAGCGTCGCAGCCATGCTCGACCCTGGTCCGTTCGCACCTCGCAAGCCGTCTCAAACGGGAACAGCTCTGAAGGCTCGGCGTGGACACCGCCAAGAAGCAAAGCAGAGGCAAGGGACGCATTCAGCTATCGATCGCCCCAGAGACAATCCGGAACGCCGCGCGACAATCTGGTCCCGCAGCAAAGTACATTCATCTCGAAGCGCGATGTGGCCCAACTATTTTGGTGGACTGTCAGCGTTCCAGGTGTCTCGCCAATACAGCCATTTGCCGCCGACCTTTTTCGATACCGACAAGAACTTGCCGGTCTCGACAACCTTGCCTGCCTTATCCTTGACTGTATAGGAGCCCGAAGACCAACCCAGATTGCCGTTTGCGCCACCATCCTGTTTGTCGCTGAAGCTGAACACAAGGCCGGCTTTGGCTGCGTCTGACGCCATGTTCGCCAGGGAGGTGCGAATGGCGTCGCGGCCTATGACAGCCGGCGCATTGGGTGGCATCAGAACTGCGTGTTCGTCGTACAACTTCGCCATCACATCGCCATCGGCGGCGGTGAAGCCTTTCAGCCACGCCTGATCGGCGGCATGGAGTGCCTTCACTTCCGCGTCTGGTCCGGCGGCCCACGTCGGTAAGACGTCGGCGGAGAACATCATAAGGAACGCTATGACATATGCGGCCCGGACTGCTGTGCGCATGGTTGTCCCTCCACGTTGATGTCGATACGTTCAGGGTATCACTTCGGGCGCCCGAGGTAAGGCGGTTCCAGCGGAGTGCTCCCTACCACCCTACCGGCGCTGAAAAGCTCTAGGCGCTGCTGAGAGAGAGAATTTCCGCGAGCTGACGACGCCACGCGAGGAGTCGCAGGTCGAGTGCCTAATCGGCGATAGATTGGTGATTTGCTCACGTACAAACATTGTCGTCCGGCAAGATCGGCCTTGGGTCATTCGCGTCGATCGGGTTCTCTGACGGCCGAAGGGCTTGTGCCTTGGCCGGCTAAGCAACTGGTTGAGACCTCGCGCCTCGAGCCTGGTATGGGTCAAAGCAGCAGTTAAAGCAGCCGCCGTATGAGGGTCTCCGGCAGACAGCCGAGATGGCAGCCGCTGCAGCGGTGTTTGGATCGGCCGACGCAGTCCAGTTAAGCAACGAGCCTTTCAATTCGGCTGATCGATCAGATGAAGGAATGATGCGGCGTTGGGACAGCGTGGTTGTCGATTCACATCGCTTGCGCGAATAGAAGTTTGAGCATTGAATCAGCGCGGATAACCACAACTGCAAGTGGTTTCTCGGGTATGCCTGCCGCTCTCGCAGGATCAAGCGATGCAGAGATTCGCCTGGGTTTCGGGCGCGTGATGGCTTCATGCGTAGCTGAACCGGAGAGCTACGCCTAGTCGCTCCTGCCAATTGATTGGGAGTAGCCACACGCGCCTCATGCGCGCCTAGCACGGTCGACGGCCAACAAACGGGAGGAGAACAATGAGCAGCTGGCTTAGTGAGCGAGAACAGCGTCTGGTCGCGGGCGCGGAAGCAGCATCGGCGGCAACGCCTATCCCGACCCAGATTGTCTCCAATGGCGAATATCTCCCGCCCCCGCAGAGCGATACGCAAAAGAAAGTCGAGGCACGGATCAACGAGCTCGCTGAGCTCAACGGCAGACACCTCGGCTTAAGCCGCAGGCAGTTCTTGCACACGAGCTGCGGCATGGCGGCAGCGTTCCTCGCCATGAACGACATCTACGGCAATGTTTTCCAGGTCGCGCCCGCTGAAGCCCGCGAGCCCGAGCTGATGCTGGCACGCGCGGAGAGCCTTGCAGGCCAATTCATCTTCGATGTCCAGACTCATTTCGTGCGGGACGACTTCGACCACAAGGAGCTGTTGGGGCTGGCGGACTTTGCGAGCCAGCACTGGAATCCGAAGATGAAGGAGGAAGGCGTCTCTTCGCTTGCCCGCTACAAATTCCAAAACTATGTGAAAGAGATCTACTACGACAGCGACACCAACATGGCGCTCCTGAGCGGCGCGCCCTTCGACGACCCGAGTTGGTGGCTGCTGTCCAATGAGCAGATCGTCAAGGCGCGAGAACTGATCAACGACTTCGCCGGTTCGCGCCGCCTGCTGGCGCATAGCGTCATCACCCCCAAGCAACCCGGCTGGATGGACGAGGTGGACAAGGCAATCGAGGTCTACAAACCGGATTCCTGGAAGTCCTACACGATTGGCGATCCGCTGGCGCCCTCGAAGTTCCCATGGCGGCTCGACGATGAGCAGGTGATGTATCCGTTCTACGAGAAAGCAGTGAAGGCCGGCATCAACACGCTGTGCATCCACAAGGGGCTGCTGCCGCCCGATTACGAGAAGTCGTTCGCCGGCGTCTGGCAATATGCAACGGCGTGGGACATCGGAAAGGCCGCGAAGGATTGGCCGCAGATGAACTTCGTGATCTATCACTCGGCGCTGCGGCCGTTCCTCGAGCTACCCGATCATGCGTGGGCGGAGTTCGAGCAGACCGGCCGTATCCAGTGGGCCACCGATCTCGCGGAAATCCCGCAGAAGCTCGGCGTCGCCAACGTCTATGCCGAGCTCGGCACGTCCTTTGCCAACTCGGCGGTGGCGCATCCCAAGTTCTGCGCCGCGCTGATCGGCACGCTGATCAAGGGGATGGGTGTTGACCACGTCATGTGGGGCACCGACTCGGTCTGGTACGGCTCACCGCAGTGGCAGATCGAGGCGCTGCGCCGGCTCGAAATCCCCGAGGATATGCAGAAGAAGTACGGCTTTGCGGCGCTTGGCGACGCCAACAGCGCTACCAAGCAGCTGATCTTCGCGGGCAACGCAACCAGGTTCTACAAGATCAAGCTGAAGGCGGCCGAGAACACCAGGATGCCGGCTTTTTCCGAGGACCGCCTCGCGGCGCTCAAGAAAGAGTACACACAAGCTTCGAAGCAACCGTCCAACCTGCGCTACGGCTACGTTCGCGCCGCCTAGGAACGATGCCAACAGCGTGGACGAGCTCGGCCGGCAATGGACGCGCGGCTGCCGCAAATCCGACTTCGGCTCAGGGTCGATCGCGCCGTTTCGCGCTCGACAACAAGCTTTCGGTAGGCTCCCATAAGCGGGCATGTAGCTGTACCGCATCAACGGAAGCGATGGGCCAGATTCGGAAGTCGCAGTTTGGGCGGCGAAATCCCGTTCGCTCCGGAATGGCCTGCTAGGGTATTTGATAAAGATGTACCCCGTAGCCTTCAAATTGGTCTTCGAAAGAACCTTGCGCGAGGGATACGCTACGCCCCTCGCCGATGACCCGAGCACTGGTCTGATGAACGTTATTGACCGTGATCCGCGCTGTGGACGGAGAGTTCTGCATCGCGACGGCAAAGATATACGTGTTGTCTTTGTACACCTTCACCATGGTTGCGATCGGGACCTGCGAGCTTACGGATATAGCCCCGGATACGCTTGGGCTCTTCAACGCTGGCGAGAGAGACAAGATCAATCGGTTCGTTTTCGTGACCTCCTCCACGATATCGGGGTAACGGAAGATGGCGTCCTCCCGGAAGGTTGGTTTAAACTCATGCACGAAATAAAAAATTCCTGTCGCGCCATGAACCAATGCCATCCAGATCTCCGCCCGAACTTCCGCCGCAGTCGGTCGACGAGTTGGATCTAGTGCCGTTGTCTCGAGCGCCATCCATACGCTTTGCCCATCGGTAGCCCTCTTCGCGAGATTGGTGACGCCACGCGCAACATATTCCAGCCTTCCCTTAACTTGGGGCGTAGTGGATCCCACTGGATAGATGTCGTACGACAAGAGATCTGCACCTTGGATCGCAGTATCGTAGTATCCCTGATCACCGTTGCAGGGACCACGACCGCGCCAGAATTCGTTGGCCACACCCTGCCCGAAATTGATCATGATCGGTCGCGTTGGATCCCGGGCTTTCATCTCTCGCGTACGCCGAGCGACTTCAATTGCTGGAATGCATGTTCCATACACTCCTGGCCCGATTGGTTGGGCATTGTCCGGTTCGTCTTCTTGCATCCACGCTTTTATAACGTGCCGGTTGACCGATTTCAGCGCAACGTCGTTTTGGCCGGCAATGGCGAACATGTGCTGCCGCGCCAATGCGGCGAGTTGCTCTTCAGTGGGTCCTTCGTACAATCCCACAAAGGTATTGATCCCGATTGCCTTGTAAGAGGCAGCGCGAGTCGGCGATTGCAACCAAACGCCAATCGGGAAGAAGTTGGCATCGGTGGGAAATCCATTTACCTGCAACTCGCCACCCGATACGGGAGCTCCCACGAAGAGCAAGACTGCGACAACTATCCTGAAACCGAACGGCATGGCGCGACCTCAGCTAAGTTGTTGACACCAATGAAGCGATCCCACGTCATCGCGTCGACTACTGGACCATCAAATGGAGCCTAGCATATTCAACCTAAGCCACCCGTACAGATGATGCAGGCAGAACCGCTCTGGACGAGGCGCGGCGGCCTAAGGTCGGCTTCGGGTCAGACTGAGAAAAGCTCGATGCGAGCAATTCGCGTCCGCTAGACCCAGCGAAGCAGACCTGAAGAGTGCAAGCCGCAAGCTTCGCCTATGGCCGGAACCGACATTCGGATCGGTAGACCGGAGCCGTCTACGGCGCGTCTTCTTGGCTGTGCCCGCAGGGTACAAGCGCGACCACACCATCGCGCCGTGTGAGTTCGAATAAGTCACACCGTCAGCTTCGCAGCCGCAGGCTCAGCATCGGCTAGCTCGTTCGCCGCCAGCATCACCGGCTCGAGCAATATCTGTCTGATCACCGCAACCCCGTTAAGCGCGGCTCGCTGCGAATGAAAGCGCCACGTCATTAGGCGCAGGTTGCACAAGATTTAGACTGGCTTCCCTCAAGGCCTTCGCTCTTGGAGGCCCAGCAAGCTGCACCTGCGCCGAGCAGGGCACGAGGAGCCTATGTCCTCGATTCTAATTTTGCTGGCCGCACTTTCAGAAATGCGCTTGAATAAATTCGTACAGCGGAGGTTTGACGGTCTTTTGATGACGAACAGCTTTGATGAGGTGCCATACGATGCGGTGGTGCTGGGCGCTGGCATCAGCGGCTTGGTCGCCACATCGATCTTGCTCCGCGACGGCGCCCGCAACGTCATTGTCATCGACGAGTACGCCCAGAGCGGTGGAAATCACATTGATTGCAAGATCGGTGACTACACGTTCGACGTCGGCAGTTACATCTTTCAGGATGATTCCCCGTTACTGTCGCACTTTCCCGAGTTGTTGCCGCTCTACATTGAGATCCACCCGTCTTGGGGGCGTCTCACGCCGCAAGGCGCAGTAAGCCACTATCCGCTATCGATCGCGGATGATCTGGTTTCAGCTGGTCCAATGGAGTGGCTTCGGATGGCGGGCTCGATCGTTTTTGCCCGAACGTTCCGCCGCAAGATCCGGAGCGCTAAGGACTTTGCAACGTTCTGGATCGGAAAGCGGTTACTGGAGCGCACAGGACTCGGCTTCTATTTGAGCCGGTTCTACGGATTTCCGGCCGACCAAGTCGACGTCAAGTTTGCCGAGAAGAGAATGCTTTGGATCAAAGAGCATGCGACGCTACGAAATCACGTTGCTCGCGCGTTGCGTCGCGCCCCTGACGCGCCCACCAATCGACAACTTGTTCGACCGCGGGAGGGCTTCGCATTTCTTTATCAGAAGGCAGTGGAGCGGCTTGAAGGTCGAGGCGCAAGCTTCGTTCTGGGGGCCAAGATAACTGGTGTTGAAAGGCAGAATGGTGGCTTTTCGATTGTGCTGGGAAACGAGCGCGCGATTGCCGGCCGGCGGCTAGTCTCGACCGTTCCCCTCGCGCGCATCCAGGATTTGTGCGGATTGCAAACCCATCGCGAACTTAAAACTGTCACGTTGCTGACGCTGTTCTACAGCTTTTCCGGTAAACGGGGTTTTACGCAATCAATCCTATATAATTTTTCAAGAGAAGGTGCTTGGAAGCGCCTCACAATGCACTCCGATTTTTATGGCAAGTGCCACGGCCGAGAATTCTTCTCGGTTGAAATCAATGCTGAGCACGTGGCGCACGATAGGGACAAGGCAGATTGTGACTTTAGAACCCATACCTGCGACAACAGTTTGTTTCTTGGCGACCTTCGGCTTGAGGGGGCGCATGCGCTTGGCAATGCCTATCCCATCTACACCGATCAGGCCGACGAGCGCGCCGGAAGGGCGGTGGCCGCACTGCGCCAGTTGGGAATCGAATCGATTGGGCGGCAAGGTAGATTTGACTATCAACCTACCGCGCGTGACTCCACGTTGAAAGCAGAAGCCGCGCTTCGTTCGGACTAGATCACGAGAGCCTGGTCAGATGCGAGCGCATTCAGGTTTGGTGAATTGCTTTCGCAACCGAGGCAGCAGCGGTTGGAGCCGCGCAGAGGTGGCAAAATAAGATTCCTAGAGCAGCAGAAGCGGATCGTGGGGTGGGCTCCGAGAGCCGGCCGGGTGGGGTGTCGCGGGCTGATGGGCCATCTTCCTAACCGTGCCGATGAGGCCTCGTAAGCGACCGCAGTTTCTGCAAAAGACAGGTGTGTCATCGAGGGCTCCGTCGTTACACTCGAACGTAACGGCCATCGTCGCGCAGTTCGAGCAAACGGATTCAAAATCCGTAGGGTCGGTCGAGCTCGCGCTCACCATCATCATCCTCATTGATGCAATCGATGGCTTCAGAGTCGATCTATTCGTGGCTCTCTAATTCCTGTGCAATCGAGCGATTATCAATTCCAATCAGAGGACCTTCTGTCTCGCAGAGGGCTTCAGGTCTACGTCAATATGCCGAATCCTCAAACAGAGCCGGGAGGGTCGCCAGCATTATCTTTGTGTCGAGCATGATGGACCAATTGCGCGCGTAGAATGCATCGCATGCGACGCGCCGGCGGTAAGTGGTTGTGCTGCGACCGCTCACTTGCCAGAGGCCCGTGATGCCAGGACGGCAGGCGAGGTAGGCGTCGACCTTGGAAGCGTACCGCGCCAGTTCGTCTTCGGTGACCGGCCGAGGACCGACGATGCTCATGTCACCTCGAATGACATTGAACAATTGGGGCAATTCGTCGAGGCTTGATCGACGCAGCACTGCGCCCAACAGCGTGACGCGAGGGTCTGTTCGTAGCTTGCGAGCGGCCTTCCACTCGGCAGCGGCCGCAGGATCCGACTCCAACAACCGCTGCAGCCGCTCCGCTGCGTCAGGCGCCATGGTGCGGAACTTGAGACATTCGAAGGTCTGACCATTAAAGCCAACCCGCTTGTGACGAAACAGCACCGGTCCTGGCGAGAACACAATCATGGCCGAGCAACAGAGCAACAGCAAAGGAGAAAACAGCAGAATGCCAAAAGCTGCCAATACAAGGTCAATCGATCTCTTCACGAGTGTACCCACGGGACGCGGTGCCACGTGGGCGGGAGAACGTGTCTTTGCAGAAATAAAAGGCAACTCGCCGCGTGTATCGACCACATTGGCCATTGCGGGAACTCCATAAAACAACACCTAAAAAGCCTTCGAACTCGTCCCCTCTTTTCTTTCGGTCTCATCGCCCGAATACGAGCACATTAAATTCTGACGCGGTGCAAAATTAATACAAGTTTAAAGTTTCGGCAGGGCCAGCGGATTTTTTCAGCGTAGTATCATTGAGCTCGTGATGGCTTTGCGATTTGAATTCGGCGGCAGCAGCGCCGCTACCTTCCTTCAGTTTTGATAATAGGAGTAGCGCCGATCGGAATAACCCTCAAAGCGACGCATAAACGCTTCGTCGGTTTTGTTGAGGACGGCGCCAAGCAATCGTTCCGAAACAAGCGGCGATGACTGGATTGCCTTGAGGACCTCGTTGGTGGACGTGCCCCATTCAACCACCATCACAAACGCGTCAAACAGGCTTGCGACCGCTCTGACGTCAGCGATGGGCAAGATCGGCGGCAAATCGCAAATGATGTAGTCGTAGTCCTCGCGAGCTCGCTCCAGTCCCAGCCTGATCGATGGCGCACAAAGCACATCCGAGCTGTTTGAGGGCGGTGCCCCAGATGGCGAGGGGACGACATCGAAGTTGAAATTGAGGTCGTTGATGATCACGTCCTTGAGGCGCAACCGATCGACCACCATCCGCTGCAGCCCCAACCGGCGCTCGTAGCCAAGCATTTTGGACAAGGCCGGTTTACGTAGATCCGAGTCAATCAGGAGCGTGCGGGCCCCGGTTCTCGCAAGAAATGCGGCAAGCGCCGCCGTGGTGGTTGTCTTCCCTTCACCGGGAAGAGCCGACGTAATGCCGATCACCTTCGGCTTCGCCGGATGCAGGTCGATGGCGACCTTGATGTAACGCAATGCCTCGGCCGTAGCCGAAAAAGGAGCGGCTTGGTTGATCTGGTGGAAGGCACTCGCGTGACCGCCGCGCAATCGCGTCCTCAACTTTGAAACAGCTGGGAACGCAGCCAGGCACGGCGTGCTCAACAGCTTCTCGAGCTGGTCACGTGTGTGGACCCTCCGGTACATGAATTGCTCTCGGGCTATTGCTGCGAGAGTGCCCAGGCCGAGCCCGCACATCGCTGCGAAAGCCAAGGTGATTGCGAGCTTGGGAGAGCTTGGCTTTGCAGGTGCCGAGGCTTCCGTCACCACGCGGGCCTCGGTCGACGGAAACGACTGCTGCTGCACCGACTGGGTGAATCGAGACAGGAAGGCCTCGTAGATGCCGCGGTAGGTGTTTGCGCCCGTTTCCAGCTCACGCAGGTGAACCTGAGCTTGCCGCGTCGCCCCGGATTGCTGGAAGATCTCGATCATTCGCGTATCGATCGCCTCCTCCTGCGACTTCGCAATCTGGAGTTCGCTCTTATAGCTCTCCGCGATACGGGAGATTTCATCCCACATCGACCGTTGCAGCGCGGCCATTTCCGATCGGAGATTCCTGGCGGCCTCATGCTCGGCACCATAGCGCGCGCTCCATTCGGCCTGCTTGTTTTGGTTCTCCAGGTATTTCTGACGGAGCTTGGTAATGACCGGACTGTTAAGCGCATCGGTGACAACCGGATCCGGGATCGTGAAGTTTTCCTTCTCAGGTCGTTGTTCGAGGATGCGTTGTATACGCTCGAGCTTGGCGCGAGCTTGGCTGGTGTCGGCGCGTGCTTTGGCCAGTGCGACGCCGAGCTGATCGAGCTCAACCTCGCTCGCCAGTTTGCCTTCGACGCCAATGATGATGCCGTTTTCGGCCTTGAAGTCCTGCACGGCTTTGTAGGCATTGCTGGCCTGCTGACGGAGTTCGCTGATCCGCTGTTCCAGCCAAGCGCTGGCGCGTCTTGTAGCCTCGTACTTTGCCTGCAGCCGGTATTCGATGTAGGCATCGGCGAAGGCATTGGCGATCCGTGCAGCCTTGTCCGGGTCAAGCGAGGTATAGGCGATCTGCTCGACGTAGCTGCGGCCCAAACGGGTGACGCGCAGATTGTCCTTCAGGACCCCAAGCGCGCGTCGCTCCAGTTCTGCAGACGAAGGCCTTTCTTCGGACGAAGTCGTTAGCCGCAACGATCGGGCCAAGCGGCTTGTGATTGCATCGCTCGAGGCGACGAACTCTGGATCATCCGTGAGATGCAATTTGTTGATGACCGCTTTTCCGACCTTTTCTGACCTGGTGGTCTCGATCTCACTCTCCACAACGGCGTCGTCTACGCCTTGATGTTCCTGGGAATTCTCACTTCGTGGGGAGGTAATTCCCTTGGTATCAATGAACATGTCAGCCTGCGCCGTGAACTTGCGAGGCGCCGTCCCGACGTAGAACGAGCCAAGCGCCAACGAGGCGGCCGTCATGAAGGCGATAAGACGCCATTCGCGACGTAAGAAGTCGCGTAACAGAAGCAGAGATCTTGCCTGATCAGGGGCGGCTTCTGTCGCCGTTGCATAGGGCCGAAATTCGCCGGCGATGTTCATTCCACGCCCTCAACTCAATTCGTTTTAAGAACGCACCCAGTCCAAAAGGAGCAGCTCGCATCTGCTCGCGTAAACAAGAATTGGCATTTAAACAAAAAGGAGTATTGCCCATTAAATTGATGTTACAGAGCACAAATGCCGTGCAGGCTGTGCTCAAGAACCGGTCAATTGAGGGTTGAGCCCATGCTGATCGTTTCCATGCGTTGCTGCCTCGATCTGGCGCGTTGGGCTAAAAGGAGATCGATGTGCGATCGCATTTTGCGGATGAATGGCTCGCGGCCAAACTGCTGGGCATGAGCGACAATAGCCTCGGGCTCAAAGGTCATCCGCTCGAATCTGGCAATGCTATTGCTGATGGCATCAACTGTCTGCTCGTCGAAGAAGAGACCGGTCACGTCGTTTGCGACCGTCTCGGTAGCGCCCCCCCGCCCGAAAGCGAGCACCGGACGTCCGCTCGCCATAGCCTCAACCGGCACCATGCCGAAGTCTTCTTCTCCCGGGAAGATGAGCGCGCGACAGCGCGCGTAATGGTGCTTGAGTGCCTCAAACGGCTGCGGTCCGAGCACGGAGACGGTCGGACCGGCGAGGCGGCGAATCTCGGACAGCATCTCGCCACCGCCGATGACCACCAGCTTCAGTGTCAATTCGTTAAACGCGCGCACCGCAAGGTCGGGTCGCTTGTAGGATACGAGTTCGCCGGCCATCAGATAGTAGTCGCCGAGCTCGGAGGACGGGCACGGCGCGAATGCTGCAGTATCCACTGGAGGATGAATTACGTTGGCTGCGAGACCGTAGTAGCGACGGATGCGGTCGGCGACGGTCGCGGAATTGGCAACGAAGCTATCGACCCGCGCGGCAGAAGCGACATCCCACAGCCTCAGATAGTGCGCGAGCGAGGGCATGGCCAACCGCGCGAGCGAGCCTGCGCCTGCTCGGTAATCGTGAAACATATTCCAGATGTAGCGCATGGGCGTGTGGCAATAGCAGACGTGGAGGGCGTGAGGAGGAGCAATGATGCCTTTTGCCGGTCCGGATTCGCTGCTGAGGATCAGATCATAGTCGCGTAAATCAAGCTGCTCCAGCGCGAGCGGCATGAGCGGGAGATAAGTCTTGTACATGCGTGGAGCGCGCGGTAGCCGATTGATAAAGGTCGAAACAACGCGGTGTTTTCGAATAGTTTCGGAGACCATTTCTGGAACATAGACATGCGTGTAGATGTCTGCCTCGGGATACATCTCGCAAAGAGCTTCGAGGACTTTCTCGCCCCCGCGCATTCCCACAAGCCAATAGTGAATGATCGCGACTTTCATGCAGTCAATCTTTCGCAAATGGATCGAAATGATGTGCTGTGATTGCGCAGTGGGATTGAGCCGACATCTACGCTTCAGCGTGGCAGGACCTCAGGGGCAGGCGGGCAACCTTCGGCCGGACCGGGGCCGCGCCCGTATACGTGGACATAGTCGATCAACAGCGTGGAAGGACTGGGTGTCTGATCGATCGGCCAACCACCGCCGAGGGCAAGGTTCACAAGAGGGTAGAGCGGGCCGTCGAGTTCAGGCGGAGTTGGTTGGCTCCAGACCGGGGTTCTGTCGAAGAAGAACACGACGGCTTGCGGCGAGATATCGACGCCGAAGGTGTGGAAGTCTTGCACGAGCGCATCGTTCGGCACCGTGACCTTCTGCGCCTCGCCCCGGGTCTTCTGCGGTTGCTTGTACCAGATGTGCGTGGCGGCCTGATAAGCGGATGTAAACTGCCCATAATACTCGATGACATCGAGTTCGACGTTTCCTTCCGTCACCGTGGCGGGCTTCAGAGCAGCAAGCCAGAATGCGGGCCACGTTCCCGGACCGGGCGGCATCTTCATGCGCGCCTCGAAATAGCCGTACCGGGTTCCGGTCCCGGCGCCGGAAGCATCGGCTGCCGCCAGAAGACCCGACGTCCACTTGCCGTTCCGATCCTTTGAAGCGGTGATAGTGAGAACTCCGTCTTCCACCTTGAATGGCCCCCTTGGTCCCGGATTGGCAAACGCCGCGTCGCCGAAATCCCCCGACCATGGGGTGTGTGCGGTCCAGCGGGCCGCGCCCAGGCGGGTCGCTGAGACACTGAGCTCGTTGAAGTCTTCAAGCAGGACCGGATGAAGTTCACAGGATGCAGGCTGCTCGGCCGCGAACGCAGAACCGAATGAAATCCCGACAGTTAGCGCGACCGTCGTGGCCGCCCAGGTCAGGTGTTTTGTTGCATGCCCCTTCTCGGTCATTCCGCTCTCCTTGATCCTGCATCGTGCACTTCGACCGTCACACTGCCCCTGCGCGGCTGCTGACCCGAACACCAAAGCCATATAGCGCGCCGACATAGACACTGGCGCCGAACAGAGAGATCACTCCCAGTTCAAAAAAGGCAGCCAGATGGATTTCGGGCAGCTTGTATCGCAGGCCCATCACCAGCAGGGTCATCACCGCACATGCGGCGGCGATCGGCCACAGATTGGCCGCCTCAGACGCGACGCTTGTTCCGACCAGTTGCCGGGCGCCCATCAAAGAGAGGACGAACATGATGAACGAAACTGCGGCTCGTGCCGCGACCACGCCTGCAAGCGAATAGAAGTAGAAGCCAAAACACATCAGAACGATCTTGGCGCACAGCTCGACCAGGGTGAGGCGAAACACCAGATGGGTTCGATTGGTGGCCAGCGCCAACGAATGCAGGGGCTGATAGAAAGCGCTGAGGACGGTCGACAATGCGAGCCACCGCAAGTAGAGTCCAGCCTCGCCCCACTGCGGCCCCAGCAGGACCTCGGCGATCAAGTCCGCGGTCAACGACATTCCGATGCAAGCCGGCGCGGCAAGTGACATCGTGAGCCGGGACGCCTTCGAATAGGCATGACGGAGCCGGTCCTGGTTCTGGTTGATCTGCGACAGTGCGGCCATGAGAGGCTGCATCGCCGGGCCGATCAGGCTCTGGGTTGGCATCACGGATAGATCGCTGGCGATGGTGTATTGACCCAATGTGGCCTTGCTCGAGGAATAGCCGAGTAGGATTCGATCAAACTGCCAGCTCAAGGCGATGATGATCTGAGCGCCGCTCAGCCAACCGAGAAAAGCCGAGAACTCCCGAAACTTCGACAGCGAGAGGTTTGGTCTGTAAGGGGCCAAGAGGTACGACATCGATGTGGCGGCCAAGGACGCTGCGATGCCGCTGGCGACAATGGCCCAGTACCCAGCGCCAAGTCTGACTGCTGTCGCTGCAATGATCGCCGCGGCAAGTTTGCCAAAGATCTCGGCAACAAAGACTGGCCTGAAAGCCAGGCTGCGGGTGTGTTCGACCATTCCAGGGCTATACAGGCTGCGAGCCAAGGGTCCGATGGCGCTTACGATGATCAAGCTGGCCAGGCGGGAATCCTGGTAAATCTGAGCAAAGGGCCACGCCACCAGCAAAAGCACCAATGTCAAGGCGATGCCTCTCAGCGCGCTCAAGGTGAAGGCAGTGTCCAAGTGCGACTTCGTTACGCTTGGCAAGCGCGTCAGAGCCTGCAGCGTTGGGACCTCAAGCACCATGTCCGCGATGATCGTTACGGTAGCGGCGAGGGCGGTGAGGCCGAAATCAGCGGGCGTCAGGATGCGTGCGAGGACCAGAAGCGTGACGAAATCGATAGCCCGGGCTGTTAGCCTGGACGACACAGTCCAAGCGGCGCCCAAGAGGGTTTTGCGGGCAAGCACGACTCAATGCCTGCACGTTGCGACGAGGCGCTGCCTGGTCGTCGATGCGGAAAGAGTGCCGGCTCGCGCGGCTTCATGAGGCAGTGGCGTCATCGCGAGTGCCTGTGCTTGGAGTTACTGGTCGCGGGCGCGAGCTCTTGTCGCTCGGTGTGAGGGTCGCTGCGCGCTCGGGTTCAAGACGGCCTCTCAGAACGTCGGCGAAACCGAGCACGTTTCCGCGAAGGCGGCCCCGCCGATCGATGAAAGGTTCAGGTCTGGCGGCGCGCGCCAGGTTGATGGCGACATTCCGAAAGATCTGCATTGTTGCCTGCCGAGTCGTCATCGTGCCTTTGCGCAGCAGGTAGATTGGATTGACGACTTGGGAATAGCCCAGTCGGTCTCCGGCAACACGGCCCGCCTTCTGTCCCATATGCACGCCGCGGGCGCGGGGAGATTTGATCAGCCGGCCGCCTCGCTTTGCAAGCGCCGCGCCAAAATCCCGGTCTTCCTGCCATCCATAGAGCACGAGCCGCTCATCAAAGGTTATGTTGCCGATCGCAGACATGCGGAAAGCCATGTTGCAGCCGTACGGGCTGAATGGTTCGATGCGCGGTGCTTCGGACGATAGCGTGCCTTCCGTCAAGATGCGCAGCGCTTCATCAAAACTCAATCCCGGTCCAAGGATGCCATCAGCATAGAGATACCCAGTGAAGCCGACGACCTCTGGTTCGTCTCGAAACGTTTGCGCGGCAGCGGCCAACCAATCGGGATCCGCCAGAAAATCATCGTCGAAGAACACGATCACGTCGGTCTCATTCCTGAGCGCGGCCAACGCGGTATTCCGCTGAGCCGGCAAGCCGCCGGGGCCGGTGACAAGCCGAACGCCGGGCAGCTTGGCGGCATCGCCGGCATCCTCACGGTTGACGCAAGAAACGATGACGGCGTCCGGCTTGAGGGTCTGGGTCTGCAACAAGTGAGTCAGGGTAGCCGTCACAGTTTGAGGTCTTCCTCGTGTCGCGATTGCCACCGCCACTCTGGGCATGGGTCCAACGGTGGTTTCACGCCTTCTCAGAGCCGATGCAGGCTCTTGCATCAACTCGACATAGCCAGCCGCGGTGCGCGCCCAAGAAAACATCTTGATACGCTCACGGCCACGTCCGATCAGTTCATCGCGCTGATCGCCGGATATCGAGAGTTGCCGAATGCACTGAACCCATCGCCGTGGATCGTCGGGGGAGCGAGCAAAGCGGCATCGCCGCACACTTCGCTCATGCTGGCGCGATCCGAGGCAACGACAGGACAACCACGAGCCATCGCTTCGACGATCGGAAGCCCGAAACCTTCTGTCCACGATGGAAAGATCAAGCACAAGGCGCGATCCATGAGATAGGCGAGATCGTCATCGGTGACGCGACCGAGCAGGGTCAGGCCGCGTGCGTTCGTTAGACGTTCAGGCGAAAATATGTCCGCGCCGCCACCGGCGACGATCACGCCGATGTTCATTGCTGCGAGCTCCGGCGCGATGGTGCCAACCAGCTGCAGGTTCTTGTGCGGAGCGCGCGATCCGAGCGCCAGCACGAACCGGCCCTCGGCCGCAAGCTGGCAATCCTTGCGCGCGAGGCTGGGGTCCCAGGCCAAGGCGTGCTCATGTCCATTCGGAAGAACGGCAATGTCCGCCGAGCGGAGCGGCAGGTGCCGGGCAAGTTGTTGGGCCGAATAGGCTGAAACGGTGGTGATCCTTGCAGCGCGCTTGGCCAACAGCGGTTGCAGGACGCGATAGGTCGCTCGAAATGCTGGTCGATAGCTCTCCGGTGCATCGAACACGTTGCCGTCGTGAATGCACACGACCTGATCCGGTTTGACGGCCGGCGCCGTGTTGCCGAGATTGAGCAACCGTCCGGGCCACCGCCCGGGAAGAACCAATTGCTCCCAGAGGTGTCCGTCGAGAGGCCCCGCCGTAGTGAGTGGCATGGCCTGAAGCCGAGGATCGGGAGCGGCCTTGGGGGCAATGATCGGAACGATTGCGCCGGACCCGATGAGTGCTTGATTCATTGCTGCCGTGACGCCCTGGGCGTAGCGCTGCACGCCACTTGTGGGCTGAGTCAGATAGCGGCCATTGACGGCAAAACTGCTGGATGCATTCATGCTTTGGCTCCCGATGGTTCGGACGGCGTGAGCAGCACTCCTTCGAGGTGATCCCGCGGTGAGGCGCAAGCCAGCGCGGCGAGGGCATAAAACAGCAGACCTTGCTCCACGGTCGGAGCCGCCAATGTGTCACCGATGATGAGAGCCAAACATGCATTGCGCGCGGCTAGGCGAGCGTCGGTCTCAAAAGCACGCGGACCATTCAATGGTGCGAACAGGGCTGTTGCGGCGAAAAGCAGATAGAAGGCAGTTCCCGGAATACCAACGTTGGCAAGGAGTGCGATCGGAAAACTCGATGTGCGGATGGTTCCGAGCCCAACGCCAAAACCAAAGGAGTCAAAGAAGTTCTGTAGGGCAGCCGCATTCCAAGAGCTGCGCTCGACAGCCGAGGTCGTAGAGGATTTGTTGAGTATCAACGTATCGACATAGGCATGCACCGTTTCGCTAGCTCGCTCATCGAGGAGCACGCCCAAGATCAGGATGATCAAGAGGATCGGCGTGCATAGCACAGCGGCGGAACTGAGCGGACGGTTCGGCTGAAAGCCCGATCGCCGCAGAAGTCCGGCGTAAAGGATCAAGCCGACCAGTGGAGCCCCAGCAAATCCAGTCGAGGAGGTTGACAGAATGACGAGCGCCAGCGATGCCAGCGCCATCGGGCCGGTGAGCATCGGGATCCTGCCGCTCAGAAACAGGGTGCCGGTGAACGCGAACGCGCCGAGAGTGGCGCGCGCGAAGGCGGAAGCTTCGGGAAATGAACCGACGATCCGCTTTACACCGTTGACCTGATCATCGGAGTGCATTGTGTACTGGGCGTTCCGCATGAAATCGAGAAGACTTTGGGTGCCCGTCGCATACGTTCCGACGTCCAGCATGGCGAGCAGGACGTTTCCGGCGCAATAGCCGAGTACCGCGGCGACAACGGCGCGAAAGCCGACATGAGTCGTTGCGATCGCGGCCGTGATCCCGAAGCAGGCGAGATCCGCTGCCATGTAGACAGACTGAGTAAAATTGCTGGACACTGGCCCAAGCGGGACGGTCGAGCCGGTGTCGGCGTATTCCGACGCGCCAAGAGGAACGATCTGCGTTGCGCCAGCCAGTAAACGTGGCATCAGGACAGCAGAGCCAACGCCAAAGATCACCAAGCATAACAGCCAAAATCCAGGCTGGCCGAAGCTCATGGCTCGCATCGCAGCGGCAGCCTCGTGCCGCCGAGCGAGCACTGCCGCCACGGCGAAGCTTAAGAACAGGTGTGCCGGTTGGATGTTTGCACCGCCGACGAGAATGGCGGCGGCCGCGCCAAACAGGGCAGTGCCCATCAGCACGCCGAAGGTGGCGCGATAACCGAGCGGCAGGCAAAGCAACCCGAGGAGGATGGTCAAAATCCCGATCGGTTCTACCGACATGGCGCACCGGTGCGGGTTGGCTCGAGTGCGCCGCCTCGCGTCCTAACCGGAGTCGCGGAGCCAGCGCGGCGGACCGGAAACGACACATGAAGTGCTGCTGGATTCGGCATCGGCTGTTTCAATGCTGGCGAGCCATCATGCCCCTGACAGAATGTATGGAATCGAGCATTGGCAACAGAGCGTGCTTAAGAATGGGAAAGTGCCGAGCTATTGCGCCCTCACGCCAGAGTTCAAAGCGCAGCGATGCCAGCCTGTTCAACACCGGCTGGGGTTGCTCGGCGCGCAAGGCCTGCAGCACATCGGACCTGCCAAAATCGACGGATCGGCCCGGCACTTCGAGACATCGCAATTCGCCGGCGGTAGGCCGCGTAATGGCCCGCTTGAGCCGAACCCAGGCGGGATCGGCATCGCGCAGTGCCGCCGCCCCGCCATCGATCGGAAGGCTATCCACGTAACTGAGCGCGCCGGACAGCAGTTCGTTTCCGCGGCTGGCGTCGCTGATCCCAAGCCGGATATCGCCGCAATTGGCCGCGACATCCTCTCCCTCTTCGACAAAAGAAGTGACCGAGGGGACCCTGGGCTCGAACAAGCTCTCAATCAAATGCCAGTACCGCAGGACAGAGGAGCGGACGTCGAGCGGACTATAGCGATTGCGCTCAACCACGAGGCCGAACACCTGCTTGAAATGTTCTTCGCTGTGTCCCTTATAGTTTGATCGGGCAAACTGAATGGTTTCAATTTGTAGCGCCGGAAAGGCACTGGCCAATAGCCGCTGTGTGCTTCCATAGAGACCGGTATCGCACAACAGAATTCGGCGCGCATCGCCCCGGAGCTTGGCAAAGTGCCGCTCGAATAGCGCGTTCTGCCCGCAGACGTCAGACAAAACTGCCTTCGCGCGATCATCGAACAACATGGCGTAGAATACGTCTGCACGAAATGGCTGCTTCCACTCCTCTGGCAGCTCGTAGCGTCCTCCACCAAGGGCACAAGCCACATCAAGAAACGAGCGGCCTCGAAACTCACGGGCAATCTCTTCGAGCGCAGAAGCGCTGCGAACCAGCACCGCAGCCCGCGCCGCCACGAGGCGCGAGACCATGAAGTTCTGCCGCGGCATGCCGAGCGGCAGCGAAAGTCGAGCGGCGACTCGTTCGAAAACTTCCCTTATTCCAACACCGCCCCGGGCGCAAAACAGCAAGGTCGCCTTGTCGCATGCGTCCACTTCGGCGGCGTATAGCCAAATCAGCAAACAAAACTGAGTGACGATGGGCCCAAGGACAAGACGTCCAAACGCGTACGCATTTTCGGGTCTCTCCGCTGCCGAGCACTTGCCGCGCTTTGGTCGCGACAATGCAGCCCGAGCGGCAACCAAACCGCCATTCGCCTTGCGCAAATAGCTGAACCAGACGGGCCGGGGTGTATGAATGACAGTTAGTCCAAATGCCGAGGCTTGACGAACGTCGGCGTGCGGATCATCGCCGACGTGCAGAATTCGGCCTAAGGGCACCCCTTCTGTTTCGGCGACCCGGGCAAACAGCGCACCGTCACGCTTGGTGCATCCCTGATCGGCGCTGCTGTAGATCTGGTCAACAACATCGCGCCCATGAAAATGCCAGATCAGTTCATCGAGATCTGCAGACGACAGCATGGTGTCGCTGACGGCGACAATGCGGTAGCCCGCCGCTCGGCGTGCGCGGAGAAGCCCGGCCAAGTTCCGGTTTGCAGTGAGAGAGGTCTTCTCGACCTCGAGCTCAATTGCCAATCGCGCAGCGCTCAAGGAAGCCGGAAGACCCAGCAAGCGAAGTTGCCGATCAATCACGTCGGCCAGTCGAACCTCACCGGATCCGCGCACGGCGAGCGATCGGAAGGCAACTCGCTCCGCTTCCTGTCTGGTTCTCGACAGCAGAGCAGGTTCGATTTGCCAGCCGCGCTCCCGAAGAAAGCTGCTGAACAAATGCTCACCTTGCACAATCCGTGAGCGAGCGGAGCGTACGGTTCGCAGCAGAAGCGTATCAAAGACGTCGACGGATATCAGATCGATTCCATCGGCGGCTCTGACGCGCTCGGCTAGCCTATGTGACTTCATAAATTACCGAACTCCAAACGCACCGAAATGACGCAATACGCATAACGGTCGCAAATTGATTTATGCTAGGCGAGCTCCGCAATTAGATGTTGCTCAGATCAATAAATTGCTTGTAGCATTTTGCGTGCCAACTCTGAGAGGCGTTCATATTTAAGAATTATATGGATTGGCGAATTGCCAGCCGAATTCTCACGATCTCAGCTGACAATTCCAGCGAGGGGTATCTAGAGAATAATGATGCGATCGCTTACTAAGCATGGGATTTCCGCGCTTGCTTCTGTTGCCTCCAGGGCTGCACAAAGCGCGTCGTTGCGCAGGATGATATTCAATGGCATCCGGTTGCGGCGCCCTGAAGTGGAATGTTTTGGTCGAATGGACGAGATCCGCTTCTTGGCCTACTGCTTTCTAAATCGCGACCGATCGCGATCGCAAATATTTCAAGACCTGTGGGTCAGTTACGAGCTCGGAGAGAAGCAGGGCGGGTTCTTTGTCGAGTTTGGCGCAACCAACGGCGTTACGAATAGCAACACCTGGTTGTTGGAAAAGGAATACGGCTGGCAAGGAATTTTAGCTGAGCCGAATCCATTCTGGCACGACGCGCTCGCGCAGAACCGGGCTTCGCGCAAGGATCGTCGGTGCATCAGCTCGAGCTCAGGCAAGAAGGTGCGCTTCTTGGTAACGAACGAAGTGGATCCGGAGCTCAGCGGGGTGGCCGAATTCGCCTCGGGTGATCACTTTGCAGCTGTGCGTTCTGCCGGACGAGAGATCGAGGTCGAGACGGTTTCGCTTAACCAACTGCTGGCGGACTGCAATGCTCCTCGCAGGATTGACTACATGTCGATCGACACCGAGGGGAGCGAGTACGACATCCTAAAGAGCTTCGATTTCTCCCGGTACAGCATCGATTTACTCAGCGTGGAGCAGAACCGGAAAACGGAAGCGGCGATTCAGACGCTTCTGACGACGCGCGGATACAAGCGCGTCTTTGAGGAGTTCTCGCAGTGGGACGGCTGGTATGTGCATTCGGAGCGCATGATCTCTCGTCGTGGCACGAATCTTGACAGGTGCTTTGGCGCAAGCCCCGTCCAGAACTTGGCGTTGGTCGAGAAAGCGAATGGCTGACCAGACACGGGATGAGCTTTGAATGAAAGAGTTTTCAGCACGAGCAAGAATGCCACACGCATGTCATCGTTAGAGCCCGCGGCTGAAGCAAAGTGCATCAATGTCGCAATGTTGCTCAGCTGCAGTTCCTTCGAAGGATTTTTTGGGTGGGTACAGGGTCAGACGCGCGCCAGTTATCTCGAGCGCTATCGAAACGACTGGGCGTGGTACTATGCGCGCGGTTTGAGCCGAAACGGGATTAGGCCGTTGCTCTACATCCCCTCACTGCGGGAGTCGGGAAAGTTCGCCACAGATGTGGGGATCGACGTTCGATTTTTGCCACTCGAGAGTTGGTACCAGCTGATCGAACAGGTGTGGGTCAAGCGCCTGTCGCGCCGTTCGCGCTGGTCCTTATATGCTGAGGAACGGTTGAACACGATTGCCTTTATGCAGCCGCTTCGGAAGGCGCTGGCTGCGGACAAAATTGATCTGCTGTACGTGCAGGAATATTGGAGCGGCAGGTTCGATCACCTCGCAGGTCGAATTGATCTGCCAATCGTCGGTGCAGATCATGGTGGCCTATCGGATCGTGTCGTGAAGCTGTTCAAACGCGATAGCTTTCGCAAGGCGGCGTTGCTCTATGGTCAAACCGAGCAGGAGTGTCGCATCGTCAGTCGATATGGCGGTCGATCCCGTCTCCAGCCGAACGGCTGCGACGTATCGGAGTTCTTTCCGGATGCGGCCGCGAGCCGTTCCAAGACGATCCTGACGATCACGCGTTTGACCAACAGGCAGAAACGCACGACCGACCTAATTCGCGCACTCGCCAAACTTCCAGAGGAGTGGACGCTGGACATCGTCGGCACGGGGCCCGACAAGGACCTGATGCAGGGGCTCGTGGCCAAACTCGGCTTGTCGCACCGGGTGCGATTTCATGGATTTGTCGATCGATCCAAGGTGCGCGCGTTGCTGTGCCGGTGCGGCGTATACGTGATGCCCTCGGCGAACGAGGCGGTGGCACTTGCTGTACTGGAGGCAATGGCTTGCGGTGCGGCGGTGGTTCTGAGCCGCATACGGGCGTTTGAGCAATTGGTTACGCACGGAGTTAATGGCGTGCTGTTTCCCGTCGGTGACGTAAGAGATCTATCCGCCGCCATTCTGGATGCCTGGCGCAATCGTCAATCACTTGGCCGAGCAGCAAGCGAAACCGTCCACGAAACCTACAATGCGGAGAAGCTGTACGCGGAGCTTGCAGATAGTCTGCGAAGATCCGCTCATCACACTGTCGCCACCGCGGCGGAATCAAGCTTGAACTTGGAGGCTTTGTCTTAGCGGTATAGGGCGGGAAATCATAGGCGACGGGTCGCCATCTTTCGAGAAGGTTTGCGCAATGAAGGAATTATACGAGGGTGACGCTTACGGAAAGAACAATCCGACATGGCACGAGGAGGATGCGCCGTGGAAGGCCAGTCACGTCGCGCAGATGATCCGGCGAAACAACATCCCAACCGAGCGCATATGCGAGATTGGCTGCGGGACGGGCGAGATCTTGCTGAACCTGGAAAGGACGTTTCCGGACGCGCGCTTATCGGGGTACGAAATCTCGCCCGATGCGTTCAGGCGCGCAGCGGCAAAAAGTACTCAACGTACAAAATTTCACTTGAGCAATCTTCTGGGCGAACACGATTTAGAATTCGACGTTATTCTCGCAATCGACGTGATCGAGCACGTTGAGGACTATATTTCATTCATAAAGCAGTTGCGTCGGTTTGGAACATTCAAGATCTTTCACATCCCGTTGGATCTCTCCGCGCAATCCATTTTGCGGGCTTGGCCGATTGCCGACCTCAGACGCAATGTCGGACATATTCACTACTTCTTCAAACAGTCGGCGTTGGCCACGCTCGAGGATTGCGGCTACACGATTGTCGATCATTGTTACACCGCCAGTCGGTTGGAATTGCCCAATCAGGCCTTCACAAGTCGTCTCATGCGGCTGCCCCGCCGCCTGATGTTTGCGTTCAATGCGGATCTCGCGGTGCGTTTGCTAGGCGGCTACTCGCTGCTGGTCGTCGCAAAATGAGGACCGATCCCGCAAGTCTGCTGGGTTGCGGCCATAGGCTGAGCCCTGTGATCGGCCTCAGTTGGAAGCGATCGATCCTGAATTGGACCTTCGCTTATCCGCTGCAGCCAGCTCGTCTGGCGCAATCAGCTTGCGCGGATAGGCGCGAAACAGCGCGCGGATAGTGACCCCAACAAAGTAACCGCCTTGCAAGATGGCTTGGGTGGCGAGGACGGCAAGCACGGTCTCAAGCCCGCCGAGGCGCTGATTGAGTGCCAGGAAGATCGTGACAAGCAGGACCAGCAAGGCAAAGGGGAGCAATGCCCGAAATCGGAAGCGCAGCCCCAACACCGCTCCGAAAATTGCCAGTCCAATCGCCGCGTATTCCATTCCAGTGCCCTGCGATGCGCGAAGTCCCTTCGGAAGAGCTGAACTGAACCAACGTCCTTGCGACCGGTTTCGTGCCCCTCATGCCGCTTGGGACCGGAGTTCGACACCTTGCCTCGCCGCCCCACTGACGAACCCGTCAAGTTACGGAATCACCTGTGCGAGAACGTAAACTGGCAGTGTGGCAAGATCTTGTGGCGGTGCAGCACTCACGGGCGCCAAGCCAATTTGGTGCATCCGAACAATAACTTAGGCCTGCTTGTCAGACCAAGCCCTGTGAAAGCCGCCGACGAGTCAGAATAGCAAGCGGAGCAACCAGATCAAGTTGGCGCATTCCCCGTCAACGGCTTTTTTCGGCACAGGGATTGGTGTTCCGACCGATGTCACCTTGGCAGGGTATTTGCAGCGTAAGCACCGCTGGTTGTGTTTCAGCTTGAGGTTGGTCAGCCTGGCGAACGCGCTGGACCAAGGACTGGGGTGTCTTTCATCTTCCCTGGCTATTTGCCGCAGGTGTGCATGCGTATTGTACAATTGCTCAATCATACACGCCGGCTGAATGGTCATGTGCATGCCGCCGTGGACCTCGCCTGTGCACAGGTGAAACTCGGCCATCAAGTCGCAATGGTGAGCGGCGGCGGCGATTTTGATGCCCTGCTCGCGGAAAACAATGTCGAAACCATCCGCATCGGTTTGGAGCGTCGACCTAAGGAGCTGCTGCAGGCCACGCTGTCGCTCTATCGGCTGATGCGCGATTGGCGGGCAGAGGTGGTTCATGCCCATATGATGACCAGCGCCGTCCTTGCCTGGCCAATTTGCAAGTTGCTCGGAATCCCGCTCATCACGACCGTTCACAATGAATTCGAGCGAAGCGCAGTCCTCATGGGCCTCGGAGCGAGAGTGATCGCGGTTAGTGCAGCCGTCGGTAAGTCGATGCGAAGGCGAGGCATCCCACAGTCGAGGATCCGCGTGGTTCTGAATGGAACAATCGGTGCAGCGCGGTTCGAGCAAAAGGATCGCTCGCCAGCCTCGCTTCAATCACCGGCGATCGTGTTCGTTGGCGGACTGCATCCGCGAAAAGGGCTATCGGACCTCTTTTCCGCGTTCGATATGGTTTACGCTGCGCTCGGAGCAGGACGCTTATATATTGTCGGCGACGGTCCGCACCGCGAGCAATATGCCGTTCAGGTCAGCTCGATGGCATGCGCGTCGGCGGTGACCTTCTTGGGTGCTCAGGATAATCCTTTTCCGTTCCTGTCAGGAGCCGACATATTCGTGTTGCCGTCGCATGCTGATCCCGCTCCGCTGGTGCTGTCGGAAGCGCGGGAAGCCGGCTGCGCCATCGTCGCGACCGATGTCGACGGAATTCCTGAACTGCTTGAACAGGGGAAAGCAGGCCTTCTCGTTCCCGTGGGCAACCCGCAAAGACTTGCCGAAGTATTGCGCTGTTTGCTCCAGGACCAACAAGCCGTGCTGGAATGGAAAAAGAAAAGTCAGTTCAATCTAGAGTTTCTTACAATCGAGCGAGTCGCTCGGCAAACGCTCGCGATTTACCAAGAGGCGTCCGGTCCCATTCATGCTCACGCCTGAAGCAAGCGATGTCAGTGACCCAGCTGAAGCGACGGCGTGCTCGAGAATAGAGGCCATCGATGCTGCTAGGCTCGCCGTCATCATCACCTGCTTCAATTACGAGGCTTACATTGAGCGAGCGATCAGAAGCGTCTTAGACCAGAACTGCGATGCCTGCGAACTCCTGGTGGTGGACGATGGCTCAACTGACGGCTCGTGGGAGACGATCACCCGCTGCGCGGTGACTGCATTCAAGATCGAAAACCGCGGGCAGCTAGGGGCCTGCCTGTTTGGGCTAGAGAAGACCCAAGCAAGATTCATCTTGTTCCTCGACGCCGATGATGAGCTCAAGCCAGGTTCACTGGCCAGAATCCTGGTCGAATTGGACGAGCGCGTTGCAAAACTGCAATTTGGTCTGACGCTCATCAATGCCGAAAGCAGGCCTATCGGATCGTTTTCGTCGCTCGAATCGTTTCGGGAGCGCGACCGATTGGTCAATGAGGTGCTCAGACGCGGCGTCTACAAGACGCCACCGACGTCTGGAAACGTATTTCGTCGGGATGTCTGCGAACTGCTGCGCGAGGTGGACTATGACAAGGCCGTTGATGGAGTGATTTTGTTTGTTGCTCCGTTCTTTGGTGACGTCGTCAGTCTTTCCGAAGAGCTGGGAAACTACCGCGTCCACGGCCTAAACGATTCGCAGCTCGGTCAGCTTCCAAGCGCTTCGTTGCTACAGCGCGATATCAAGAGGTTTGTGGCGCGTACCGAGCACTTGCGCGCGATTCTCGCTCGAGTGGCTCCGGGCCGAAGATTGGTTGAGCCGCAAGGCGCCTTTTACTATCGCGAGCGAAGCTTCTGCCTCCAAATCGTATCGGGAAGCAGCTCACGCGCTTCGATGTTGCCGAAACTGATAGCGAGTGTTGGCTCCGAGCCTTTCCCAATCGTTCAAAAAATGGCACTGGTTGCTTTCTTTGTGCTTGCGGCCATGCTGCCTCGCGAACCAGCCAGAGCATTGATGGCCTACAGGTCTCGAAACCGGAGACGATCGGGACGTCTCCGCGTTGTTTCGCGGCGCTAGACAAGGCGCTGTCATGGGCCCGGTGGCGGCCGTTCTCGATGCATTATTCAGCTCCTCGGACCCGTCGCCCCCCACGGGCCGAGCTATCGGTTCAACCCATCTACCCAACTAGATCATGGAAGCTGAAGAGTTGGCCGAGCACATTTCCGATCGCGCCCTGCGGAAGGTTCGTTCCGTTGAAGCTGACGGAGTCCACGTAAAGATTGCGGTCGGTGTCGGGGGTGCCGTCCCAGCGGTCGTTGAGAAAGTGGACCAGGACAGTGTGATCGCCGGGTCCCCAATCCCCGTGCACCGCAATGGTCTCGGATTGACTTGCCGCATGCGATGCATGGGCCGTCAATGTCCCACCGACTTGGTTGCCATCGACCGAGATGGTGTAGAGCGCGTCTCCAAGATAGGCATCTTCGCTGATCTTGAACACGAGTTGATCCGGACCGGCGCCGATCGACGTTGATGAGCCGTTTTGTGTTTGTGAAGGCGTACTGGTCGAATTTGTCTGCGGTGGGGGCGTTATCACCGGCGTGGTCGTTTCGGCCGATGCACCATCGTGGAAGCTGAAGGTCTGTCCGAGTACGTTTCCGATGGCGCCTTGCGGAAGGTTCGCGCCGTTGAAGCTGACGGAGTCCACGTAAAGATTACGGTCGGTATCCGGGGTGCCATCCCAGCGGTCGTTAAGGAAGTGAACCAGGACGGTGTGATCGCCCGGTGCCCAATTGCCATGCACCGCGATCGTATCGGATTGACCGCCCGCATGCGATGCATGGGCCGTCAATGTCCCGCCGACCTGGTTGCCATCGACCGAGATGGTGTAGAGCGCGTCTCCGAGATAGCCATCTTCGCTGATCTTGAAGATGAGTTGATCTGGACCGGCACCGATCGATGGTGATGAGCCGTCTTGTGTTTGTGAAGGCGTACCGGTTGGATTTGTCGGCGGTGGGGGCGTTATCACCGGCGTGGTCGTTTCGGCCGATGCACCATCGTGGAAGCTGAAGGTCTGTCCGAGTACGTTTCCGATGGCGCCTTGCGGAAGGTTCGTTCCGTTGAAGCCAACGGCGTCCACGTAAAGGTTGCGGTCGGTAGCCGGCGTGCCGTCCCAGCGGTCGTTAAGAAAGTGAACCAGGACGGTGTGATCGCCGTGTCCCCAATTCCCGTGCACCGCGATCGTGTCGGATTGACCGCCCGCATGCGATGCATGGGCCGTCAATGTGCCGCCGATCTGGTTGCCATCGACCGAGATGGTGTAGAGCGCGTCTCCAAGGTAGGCATCTTCGCTGATCTTGAAGACGAGTTGATCGGAACCGGCGCCGATCGATGTTGATGTCGGTGTTGCTTGGGGTGTGCTCGACGCAGTTACAGCGCCGTAGGTCCCGGGATCATTACCCGCGGGAGATGAGACCGGCTCTAGAGAAACAGCTGTCGCCGATGGGTCGGCCGAATAAACGCGGATGTAATCGATCTTACTGGTGATAGGTATCCCCGCGAGGCTTGCGGGCTCTTGCGTAGCCAGATTCGCCAGAAGGTACATTGGCTGATGCATGTCGCTTGGCGTTGCGCGAGTCCCAACCAGCTGGCCATCGATATAGAAACTGATCTGCTCATTCTGCCAATTCACGCCATAGGTATGATAGCCAGCAGGATTTGGCAATTCGCTGTAGACCTGGAGCTGCGTCTGCCAATTTTCATTCAACACTCGGTCCGTTGTGTGAATGGTGCTGTATGCCCCTTTACTCCAGACGCCATAGTGCTCAACCACGTCGAGTTCTTGCCACCGTCCGAGCCCATTCGGGTCGGGAAGAGTTTTCACGGGCAACAGCCAAAATGCATCCCAAGCGCCTGGTAATGACGAGAACTCCGCCCGTATCTCGAAGTAACCGTACTGTTGTGAGAAAGTCCTCTGGGTTGTTATCAGTCCGGACTCCCAGCTCCCGGGAACTCCGAATGGAGTACGATCCGGAACGGCGGTAATCGCAAGCACTCCCTGGGAAACGGAGAAAGGATCGTATCCCGAGCTGGGGTCGACGAACGAGCTGGTGCCGAAGCCGACGTCGGACGCCGCATCGCCCAGCCATTCGGCCCTGGTGTCCGCCCACTTCGTGCCGGCGCCAGTAAGTGAAATGCTCCTGGAATTGAATTCATCGTCGAACGTCAGCTTGTAACCGCTAAGATCGATCATCGAAAATCTCCGCGAGTAAAGCCCTGAACGGGACGAACGAATTATTTTGCGCGAGAAATGCTTCGAAGTTGCTGTAGCGAAAAGTGTGAGAGACTCGCTCGCGATGCGTTGATCGTTCGACGGCTCGGAGTATCAAACTTGCGTCAGTAGACAGTTCACACGGATCGGGCCGTCAGTGTCGGCATGTGAGGGCCCGACATACCGCACGCCCTTCGAGACCAAGATTTAAAGGACCGGATCACCGCGATCTCTCTCGACTATACGCCCGTCAAACCTGGAAGTGCATGGTGACGGAAGTGCATCCCTGCACCAATTTTAGGCGATTGCCCGGCGCGGACGCTGACCTCACGGTCCTGCGTCAATCCTTTTGAATCACAATAGACGCAGAGCAGTGGGCTTGGGCCGAGCCAGTCAGTTGCGGTCCGCTCATACGCCTCAGAAGCCAGCCCGCCATGACTTCGGACCAAGGCACGCATGGCCAGGTCACGTCGACTCTCCGCCAAGCAGAAGGCAGAACGCCCGCTCCGCTCCACTCCAAGTCACGCGATTCCATGGACTTACGATACGGTAAGCCTGCGCGTCCAGAGTTGCGGGTCGTGATTCGATTGTATGCGCAGAAAAGCGTATTGGTCGGAAGCTTCGTTGACGTTGAGAATGACCGTACTCAGATTGTCGAGAACCAAGATAGCTCTGCCTTCTCGTACAAGCAGAACCAGGTGGTGCTCTCCGGTTGTCCGAATGCCAACCTCCGCAAGAAGAAGAGACGAACTCGGCCAACCTGCTCGCAGTAGCAGATGGCGCTTTGTGACAGCGTAGTCCGCGCAGTTTCCCTCGCTGGGAAAGATCTGCCAGTCATAGTCATTGCGGCTTGCCGCCAACGCCTTCGGCATGATGCTGAAATTGACCATGGAATTGATCTGGTTGAGCTCTCGCCATCGCTGACTGCGAGAACGGAAATCTATGTTGCGCAGATCGCCATGTTGCTGGCAATCTTCGGGATATCGGACGCAGAACAGCGCGAACGAAAGGGGAGCGGCGACTTGCTGTTCAAAACCGCAATAGGCCGGTTGGCCGCAAATCCAATAGATTATGGCAAGTGTGCTTGCAGCAAATCTGATCATCGCGTGGTGCCTGACACAAACGACTACACCATCGCTCTATATTGCAGGCGCAATGTGGGAACGCTATATCAATTATGGGGCAATTGATGCCTAGCCTTGAAGCGTCGCTGCCGCAGCCGTTTGCCGATCCAAGAACGCGGCGCTGTTGCGCGGACGTGGTCGCGAAAGACGCAATCACGGCCTCAGAGAAAGGGGACAGACTTAACGTGTAAAAATTGGCTTCTCTGTCCAGAAAATTGCTTGGCGCACCGAGGGCCCCGACGTCATTTCGAGCAGCCGCCGGCCGTGCGCGATCGTTGCAATTTGCGGTGCCATCGCAGTAGCTGTTGGTCCCGCACAACGTACCCGACGCCCAAGCCGAGCGACAACATAGCTGCGATCAGCCAGTCCATGATGGGCTAGCCTTGCTACTCGCGCCGCATCAGCTTCCTAATCGTATGGGCAGCTTCGGCTTGAGTGAACCTTGGAAAGTAATTGAAGCTCGATCGATGCAAGCAGAAGAGCGTCGTTCTCCGCTTCAATAGCCAGCCGCTCCGGCAAGTCTTCAGATTCTGCCAACTTGCGCCCTTTATCACAGCCTTCAAGAAATCTGGCGACCCTCGCGCGTGGCGTCATACAAATTCACTCCGAAGGCTCCGGATCTCATCGAAGGTAAAGTGACGTTGATGCAATTGTTCAGACAAATTCTGGAAACGATGGTTGTATAACTCTGGCTTGCCGTCAAGTTGACAAGTGCATTCCGCTCCCGATCGGAGAGCTCCTTCGCATAGCTTGGTAGGCCTTACCGCCGACGCTAGAGCCGGGCCGGTCATCCGCGAGATACGATCTTTGCCTGAGCGATCCCGACGCGCGCGAGAGTGGCGACCGAGATCCCGCAGACACCACCAGCCACTTTGACCAGCACATCCATGAGGTCACCATGTCTATCGAGAGTGAGCAGCTGCAAGGCTTCGAGGATAACTGCGCTACCGACGACGATCAGAGTTATGAGGATAATGCGATTCGAGTAGGCCAGCACGAGCACGAGACCGAGGATGAAGAATGCGGCAAAGCGCTCGACGTTAGGCGGCGCAATCATGGGACGATCGTGAATGGGAGCGAGCGTCACAAAAGCGAGGAGGGCGAGAGTCAACCATCCCGCGGCGAGAAAGAATTTGACCATGTCTGTTATGATCCAGAGTTCGTGTTCGGTGCAATGAGGCGAACGGCGCGAACATCTGGCCCTGTGTCGCAGCGCTTATCAACCGTATCGGATGATCAAAAGGTAGGCAGGGGCCGCACGATGGATCGGCAGGACCGTTTCGAGGCGCGAGCCAGTATTTGCGTTCGTCCGAGTGAACGAGGTCTACTCCGTTTGGCCGCACTTGAGCGCCTGCTGCGGCGGAGTTTGCACCCAAGGCGGCTCCGAAGCTTGCGGGTGCGATGCTCTACTCCGATGTGCTTTGCATCCCGCGTCGGGACTCCGATCAAGCGAGCATATCCGTGAGCGCAAGTTGGCATCGAAAGTGCGCGGTTGATCAGGTCTTTCAGCGCGGCCGGCGCATCGGTGCGCTGACGAAGCGCTGGTGCCTGATCTCGCGCAGCAGCAACGTGCGCTTGGTTTGTGCGGCGTTGAGCAAGCCTTCGAACAGGACCAGGACCTCGCGCGCCTGGACGTAGACTTCGGTGGTGATGGCGTCTTGATCCAAGCCATAGGCAGCAAGCCGCGCCTCGATCTCGGTCGCGGCGATCGGGTCAATGCGCCAGCTCAGGGCATTTTGCTGCGTGTAGTATTCGGCCTGCTGTTCGAAGTCGGGATCGATCCCGATCATGTCGATGCGCCGCAGCGTCGCTTCGATCGCCTTTTGGCGATAGGTGTCGAGCAGTTTGTGCCGCAACATGCGGTAGCGCTGGATCTCCCAGGACAGCTCGGCCACATCGATGGCGAGCAGCCACTCGATCGCGGATCGGGGCGCAAGGTCCGCAAAAATGGCCTGGCGCAGCGCGTGGTAATGGTCGAGCTGTTCACCGGGCAGCAGCAGGGGCGGCGGCGCCAGGGCCGCAAACTCGGCCGGTAGCGCAGTGGCGGTCAGCCCGGGTGCGGTTTGGAAGGGGCCGTTCATCGGGATGCGGCCTCCGCGCCCAGATTGGCGAGGACGGCTGCGGCGCCGGCCGCGCTGTCGACCCGACCATGCACCGGGCTCGCCGCCCACAGCTCCTGTGCGAGCGGCAGTGGCGCGATCTGCAGGTTCGCCCACCACGCCCGCTCGTTGCCGTGCCGATGCAACTCCTCGTGATGGGCACGGCACAGGGGGACTGTGAACTCATCGCTGACCTTGCGCCCGAGCGCCCGCGGCTGGGCGAATGTCAGATGATGGGCATCGCACGGGGTTTGCCGGCACACCAGGCAGGGCTGCTCCCGGACAAACAGCAGGTGCGCCTTGCTGCGCTTGCGGGGCGGCTCCTTGGGATGAGCGAGCCCAGCCTCGGGAAGCGCGGGCTGCAGCGCAGCGTCGGCGTCACCAGCAGGCGCTGCTGGCGGGGGTGTGGCGCCACCTAAGTCGGCCGACTGCTCGGCCTGAGCACGGCCAGCGTCCTCAAGCTTGGTCTGATAAGCGGCCTCGACGCGCCGGGCATCCGGCTCCTGCAGGCTGTTCTTGAGCGGCAGGCTCGTCATGGCCCAGCCGAGCAGATCGGCGCTGGCCGGCAGCGCTTCGAGCTGGAGCAACAACTGCTCCCGGAGTGCGGCGGACTCGCCCGGCCGCAGCACCGGGGCACGGTTGAGAACACCCTTGGCGGGTTTGGCTCTCGCGCTCGTGGTTGCTTGCGGCCCGGCGGCTGGCGGGGCGGCCAACGCGTCAGGGGCGTCCAGATCATCCTCGCCGGCAATCCCGACCAGCGCGAACAGGGCGTAGCGTCGGGCGTAGGTGAGGGCCGCGCCCATGCGATGCGGCGCCTCGATGTCCCGGGCGGCGCAGACCGGCCAGTCCGAGGAGATCCACTCGCCGGAGGAATGGGCGAGCAGTGTGGTGAGGTGGATGTGACCGGTGTGCTCCTCGACCCGGGTGGTCTGGATGGTGGCGATCTCCTGCTGGCTCAAGGTCTTGCGCACGATGTCGAGGCCGCTCGCCAGCGAGGCGTAGCGAAAGGTGCGGTCGTCATCGCGCAGGAACGGCGAGCGGATCTGAGCGGTCAGTGTCTTTTCCGGGTTGGTCAGCTCGGCTTGCGCGCGGGCCAGCGCCGCCGCGATCGCGCCGATATGTTCACTGGCCTGGTGCATGGATGGCCTCCATCTCAACCGGATCAAAGCTGACGGCGCCGGCCTTAGAGCGCTTGGCGCGAACGCCGTGGCCAAACGCCTCCTTGGCATCCTCCGGCAGCAGCTTCTTGAGCTCGGCCTTGGCCAGTTCGTGCTCGGCATGGGCGCCGCGGGTGCGCAGGTAGATCGCCGCACATTCGGCCCACAGATTGGACGCGCTCATGTCGACGACCTTGACGGCGGCGAGCCGCGGCCGTGGGGTCTCGATGCCAAACAGCAGCGGTGGCTCGCCGCTCTGCACGCAGCGCCAAAACTTCTTCTCCGCGGTCAGCAGCAGGTGCTGGTAGAGCGGGTCGGCATGCACGGTGATTTCGACCCATTTGCCGCCGCCGGTGATGATCGAGAGCACCGCCGAGCGCGCCGCGACCACCCACATATTGTGCTGCAGCTGCGCCATGTGCTTCTCGGCCGCGGCCTCCTCGGTAAAGTCCCAGGGCAGCATGAACTTGGCCTCGAACACCGCGCCGGTCGGCGCGACGATGCCGTCCAGCGTGGCCGCCATCCAGCCATGGACGGGGTGCCGCACCCGCTTCTGGATGTCCGTGATCGCTTGCCCGGTGGCGGCCTGGTACCAGCTGCGGTTGAGCGCTTCGGTGGCAAGGCCGAGCTGAACGAGCAGGTTGCGCGACAAATCTTGCGGCGCGATCTCGCCGCGTTTTTCCTGCCACAGGCGCATGAGCGCGTCCTGATCATCGCCCATGATGATGCGCGCGTCCGAGCCGCCAATGAAGGCGCGGCGGTCGTGGCGGTTCAACGTGATAACGGAGTGGGGCGCCTCGGCGCCGTCGATTGCAATCGTGGTCACCGGTCTCTCCTTGGTTCACGCGGCTTGCCGCCGCACCGCCAAAACCCCCGCCGCTGCGAGGGGAAAGACCGGGGCCAAGGGCCCAAGGCCGGTCCTGGTGATTAACGCTCCTTTCGCGCGGGAATGCCAGTGCTTTCTGCAGCAATTTTGCGCTTCGTTCGGCGCGAAAAGTCTTGAAGTTTCAGGGGGTTGGGGCGAGCTTTCGGGGGCCGCAACCCGTCCCGCCGAGGAGATTCGGAGATGACATCAATTCGACAAATCGAAGCCAATCGCAGCAACGCCAAGCGCAGCACCGGGCCGACATCGGCGGGTGGCAAGACGAGGTCCAGCCGCAACGCGCTGCGTCACGGGTTGGCGCGGAGCGATATCAGTGATCCTGCCGAGGCGGCGAATCTTGCCGTCGCGATTGCTGCCGGGCTCGGGCATCCGGTCACGCCCGATGCGGCGATGGCGCTGGCGCGCTCCAAGCTGGCGCTGCTGCGGATCCGCAGCCTGCGGCAGGCGAAGTTAGGCGCAGTTTTGACCGGCCCGCTGGCGAGAGATCTGAAAAGGCTTCAAGGGCTGGAGCGCTACGACCGGGCTGCTTTGGTGCAACAGCGGCGGACGCTCCGCTTGCTCAGCGGAGCGCGCGAGTGAGGCAAGGTCAGTTGGCTTCGTTCTGGAAATTGGCCGCACCGCCTCGATAGCTGCCGGCAATGTTGCTCGACTGCGCATCGACGATGATGGGCTTAGCGCTTCGGCGCCGAACCACGAGCCGACAGAAAGTCCCGGAACAACTTCAACGGATCAGCCCAGCACTGGCGACAAATTCCACGACGTCCACATCCGCCGGACGGATGCCACCGAGCAGTTCGACCCGTTCTTCTTCATTTGCCATTCGCCAAAGAGAGCGCTGAGCGCCCCCTTTGACCTGCTGCTATTCACGTCCGGGCCGGCCGTCAGTGAGGTCGTGAGACTCGCCGGGCGGCAATGGGTGCGATCACAGCCAGTTCAGCGTGTAATCGTAGCCGTTGTCCTCATAGGCCAGTGCCTGGCTGATGCTGTCGACTTGATCGTCGTGGCGGCTTTCAGAATCGACAGCTGGGTTTCGGTGAGCTTGGAGATTAGGACTTGCCTCTCCGGCAGCGGGATGCTGCACGAGGGCGAGCCCGCGGAGGCCCGAGGCGCTGGCGGGGCAGGCCTTAGGAGTGCTCCATAGGGCGTCCTAGGCTCTCGCGAGGCAATTGGTTGGTTTTGCGGCTTCAAGAAGCAGCCGTGGCTCGCGCAGTTCGATCTCGGGCGCGGCGGTCTTGGCGATGGCTACGTCCATGGACTCTCGTTTGGCGATGCCACCACACACGCTCTGTTCCCACAGGAAGTCGAGCGAAACCTGAGCAATCTTCTGGCTTTGTGGGTGCCGGCCGCCGCCCGGATCAGGCGTTTCGGATGCGCAGCCCAAGAATCGAGTCAGGCCATCTTTTTCATAAGCTCGCGTAGAACGTCGCAAAGCGTCAAATAGGCGTCGGCCGCCTGCGAGCGCGCGCGGATAGCAGGCTTGCTGCTGCGCCTCTACGAGTACGCATGGTGCTGAGCATGACTTCACCTCGCATGGCTTGAGCGTAGTGGATCACGGTCGACCCGGCGATCTGGCGCTCGCGGTCTTCGTGCCCATTCGGTGCACACGCCCTTCCCTAAATGGCGATGACTGCCCTTGCTCAAAGCTTCATGTCGTTGTCGCTGAGGACCGTGATGAACTTATCTCCGGGCGCGGCACTTCCCGGAAAATGTTTTCGTATCTGATGAAGCAATCGTGCAGCGCCCGCATCCTTGTTCAGAGCCAGAGTGTGAATCTGGCGCAGAAGCGCTTCCCAGCGCGTCATCATCACTTCACCACCGTCGAGTTCGATTGCGACCTGCTCATTTGCAACCTTGCGGAACAGATAGGCGGTCGACATCCGACGCTTTGCTTGCCTTGGTCGTCCTTTCGGATTGCCAGACTGGCCCTTCTTGAACCGGTTGGCTTTCGGCGGATTTCGGTATCCAGTGCTCATCTTGGATATCCCAGCTCCGCATTCAGTTCGTCTATGCGATCTTGCCAGTCGCGTCCGAAGCGCTGTGCCGCCTCGGTCGTGCCGATGAACTCGTACTCGGGGACGCCTCGAGCCTCAGGCACGAAGTATTCAGTGGCCATCTTGACGATAAGTCGGGCTGCTTTCATGTCTCCTCTGATCGCTTTCACGAACAACTGGCGAAACTGGATTTCGACCTTTGTCATCCGCTTGCGTTTGCCGTTGTCAGTCACACTGATCTCTTCGTTATCGATCGCCTCCAGGACCTTTCCGGGGTCGAGCAGCCGGGGGACTTTTTTGGGTTTACCGCTTGGATTCCCGGACTGGCCCTTCTGAAAGCGCGTCGCGACGGGCGGCTTTCCATATCCAACCTCATAGGGCTTTTTCGGGTCACCGCTCATCGCCCTGCTCCCTCTCGGCTTCGATTTCGCGGAAAGGCTTGCCATCCGAAAGGCGGACCGCGTCCCGGCCGGTCAGATTCTGCCAGCGTCGGATCGCGGTATCGACATAGAGTGGATCGACTTCGATCCCGCGACATCTGCGGCCCGTTCGCTCGGCGGCAAGCAGCGTCGTGCCGCTACCCAAAAACGAGTCGAGCACGATCTCACCTCGGTTCGAGCAATCAAGCAGCGCATCCATCACGAGTTGCACTGGCTTTGCGGTCGGATGCAACTCGAGCAGATTATTGCCCTTGCGCGCCTGTGTGCTCGCGCCGTCGTAGTGCCACACGTTGGTGCGATTGCGTCCATACCTGCCGAGCTCGATATTGTTGGTGTGCCGCCCGGTGCCGGACTTGAAGACAAACACCAGCTCGTGCTGGGAGCGATAGAGCGATCCCATGCCGGCGCTGCTCTTCACCCAGACCGCGATGTTCTTCAGCTCGGAATAGACTTCGCGACCGGCTGCGAGCAGTTCGTCGGCGTGACGCCAGTCCATGCACGCAAAGTGGATCGCGCCACTTTCGCTGTATTTTGCAAGCAGCGCGCAACTACGCGTCAGAAAGCGAGTAAATTCCTTTCGGCTGAGCTCGCCGGAGCCCTGGGCGAACTCGCGATGGCGGATCTTTCCCTTCCCGGAGACGTGACCGTCGATCGGAACATTGTACGGCGGATCGATGAACACGACATGCGCGCGCTCTTCAGTCATCAAGTAGTCAAAGGCAGCCTCGGAGGTCGCGTCGCCACAATGGACGCGGTGTTCTCCCAGTTGCCAGGTGTCGCCGGTCCGGCAAACCGGTACCCCGGTCACCGCATCGGCTTCATCGTTGGGCTCGACGGTCACTCCTTCGTCGTGCTTCTGCATAGCCAGATCGATCTCGGGCAAGCTGAAGCCCGTGATCGCAAGATCGAAGTCAAGATCGAGCTCTTTCAATTCCAGAAAATTCTCGCCGAGCAGCCGCTCGTCCCAGTGGGCATGCTGAGCCAGCCTGTTGTCTGCGATCCGAAGGGCCTTGAGCTGCGCCTGCGATAGATGCCTGATCTCGACGACCGGCACACGCGGCATCCCGAGCTTTCGCGCGGCGAGAACCCGGCCGTGCCCGATCACCACCTGCCTGGTGTCGTCGACCACGATCGGCATGACAAACCCGAACTCGCAGATGCTGTCCGCGATCTGATTGACCTGACTTTGGGAATGTTGTCGCGGATTGCGGGGATCCAGCACAAGATCTTCGACGGCTCGATATTGAATCTGAAGCTCGACCAAGCCGGCATTGGCCATCGCGTTGCGCCGAGCCGCAGCTTTGGCGCTCCTTTGAGATAAGTTGGCCATATGAGTTCCTTCCACGGGTTACCTGGGTGACAGAGCTGTTCGGGGACAAATGGCTGACACCGATCGCAGGGATCTCCCAGGCGCCATGCGGATGTGCTTCGGATCGATGTTCAGACGGATCTTCACGTTGCCTGGTCCTCAAAAATTGAAATTGCAGGGCGAGAGGATCGCCTATTCGGCGGCCAGGCATCGAGTTCACAAATTGAGGAAGAAAATGAACCCAGTCATTGGCCTAATTGGATCGACACAAGCTTCTGGGGAGCGATAGGTAATTTATTGTTTTTGATCATGAATTCGAATTCTCTTGTGTATGTTAGGACGTTGAACAGGAATTCTACGTCGGCGATCAGATTGCCGTAGCCAGTCTTCTTTTCGCCCATGCGCTCCCGATCGTTGATCGCCACAGCAACCGCGGCCGCAAGATGAATCACCGGAAGGCTCGGCCGCCATACCCTTGTCTTGAAGTTTTCTGGGCTGGACTGGTTCGCGTTCTCCATTACGAGTTCAGATAGTTGGTTGACCGAAAGCCGCTTCACGCCAGCCGGAAGTTTAAAGCGGTGGCCTTCAGCGCGTTTGAGGAACGCAATAGCGACTCTGGCAGCGGCCATGCGGTCGCGAATAAGTCGGTGCAGAGGCTTTAGATCTCTCTTGATTACCTTATTGTCGCGGAAGGCATACTTCGCTTTCACCGGCTCGTTTGGATCACCACCCTCCTCAAAGCCTGCTCGTAGGTGAGACGCGCAAAGGGATGCTGCGATTTCCGCGCGCTTCGCATCCGTCGCTGATGGAAAAGCGAGGAGTGCTAGCAATGCGGCCCCGCATTCGAAGAGGGTTTCATTGCGAGCGTCGATCACGAGCGTACGAGGAGAGGGCATTTGCGAGCTCCCAAAAAGCTAAAGAATAGTTCCCAATCAACTCTCAAACGCAGCTAGCGTCGTGCATATGAGTGGCTACTTCGATAACAAGGAGTAGCAACATGACGCTCGGTCGAACAAAGGCCGCCCCCGCATCACCTCCTAACAGACGCGCCGCGCTTTCCAAATCCGGTATGCGAACTAAGCACCTCGAACGTCCCATTGGAGGCGATTTGGAGGTCGCCAAGACAAGCACTCGCTTGCCACAGGCTGTCCAACCGGAAGTACGATTGTTGACGCTACGAGCCCTCAACCCTGTCAACTTTCCTTGCGGGGCGCGGCCCAATCGACTGGACTGAGCGACCATGGCGTCATCCGCCTATGCCCGCTCTTGACCACTCTTCGCTCGTTGCTGTGCTTTTGCATGAACCGGTGAAACGTGCCGGGCACCAGGTCCCGGATGGACATGCACAGCCTTGGCCGCCAGCGGCTCACCGCATTCAGAGCAGACCATCACGGGATCGAACATCCTCTTGCAGCTCCTGTGCTCGTGCAGCAACAGCCGTCCGCGCGAATAGACCATGTGCACGTTGCCCCCAGTGCACGATCGACATGATGATCGGGTACAGATCCAGGCCCTTCTGCGTCAGAATGTATTCGTAACCCTTTGGCGCGTCCTGATATGGGATTTTCCGCAGCACGCCGAAACGCACCAGCTCTTCAGCCTGTCGGCGAGGAGATGGCGGGTAATACATAGCGACGCCTGGAAGTCGTCAAACCGTCGGATGCGGAGAAAGCACTCGCGAAGGACGAGCAGACTCCAACGATCACCGATCACCGCGACGGTGCGGGCGAGCGAGCACGGCTCCTCTTCGAGTGCATCCCATTCATCAACTTCCTCCGCGTTTTCCGGATCGCGCCGTTGTGCCGAAGCAGTATGCGGCCCCGGCTGGTCGATCACACAGCGCTTTATCTTTGAGCAGGAAACTCTCGGGCCGGGACGCGGCCGCCGCTGGCGTTCAGCGTCACCATGTATGCTTGAAAAGGATCGCAGCGATCGAAGCTGCCGCTTGGTCTGGTCTAGTGGCAATCGTAGGCGTTGTGTTCGAGGAACTCTGGTAGCCCTGCGTGAGCATGGATGATCTGTGCCGTCGCTGGGAGAGATCGGCGATGTCAAACAATAGACTGGAAATACGTCCGTGGTCGCCCGAGGAAGAGGCGCATCTGCTCATCGCAAGCGGTATGACTGCAACCGAGATCGGCCGGCAGTTAGGCCGCACTCGTTTGGCGGTTTACGGTCGATTGCAGCGCTTCCGTAAACAGGAAGGTCGCGTAAGCCGCACCAGCGGGCGCGTTTTCCCGCAATGGGCCGGTTAGTCAAGCCCGAGCCAGGCTGCTAAGTCGGTGCTGGACGACGCTGGTGCACCGCAGACGATTGTGGCAGGATAATACGGCATGCGTTGCGCCATGCCTGTGCTTCCCTCTGGATCGAAAACGGCCACAACCCGAAGCAGATCCAGCGCCTAATGGGGCATAGCTCGATCAAGGGTATTTGACGTCTACGGGCACTTTCTTTCAAACGCTGACGCGGATCAACGCGCCGCCGAAGCACTTCAGGCCCGATTGCTCGGGAGCTAATTTGATGGATTGGTTTAAGTCTCGGTTTCGGCAAAGCAAGGTAATCGCCCCCTCCTGGCCGTTGCATCTCGATGCCAGCTCCGAAGGTGCATTATCTGTGGCTCTTCAAAGCTTACCCGTCGGCGCGAGCGGATGGATTAGCAAGAGCGAGGCGGCCAAACTCTACTCAACCAGCGATGTTGCCTTCGATGAATGGGACAGCGCGGGCATACTCGCTCTTTCCGAATTCGCGGCTTACGAAGAGCACCGCTGCGATTTTCGCTTGGAGTCCGATCGCGTGATCTTCACTCGCACGTGAGCGCCACGCCAGCGCAACACCAAGGAGCTAAGCATGCCCTGACCCGCGATGGCACCAAGACGTTCCAGCGGGTCGTTATTCATCTTCGCATCGAATGTCAGGCTGCACCGGCGAACGGGCCTTTAGGGTTCTTAGAGTTCGTCCGGCTCCTAGGTGCGATAGACTAGCATCCAACTGGCGGACCTTCGCTTGTGGGTACTTTCTGCATTGACGCCAATGTCGCAGAAATATCAACTCGGCGCATGAAGGAAATGCAAGCCCAACTAGACCTGCTGCGCGCGCAAATTGCTGAATGCGAGCGACTTCAGATTGTTGCAAAAAATCAGGCTAAGCGCGACGTATATGCGCGACTGATCGTGCGCTATCGGGCCATCGCTACTGAGCTGGAGCATGCGATAGCAAATCTACCGTCATCTTTCGACACCCTCCTACGCCGCACTGAGGAGGAGTAACACCACCGCACGACGTGCGCCTTGGCCTTAAGTTTGAATTGAGCGATGGGCTAATGCTGGCCTAGTAAACGCACTGTCGGACCCAGTAGCCACCGCTCACCCGTATCCACTGGCATGGGCTCGGCGGGGGCTCTTTGATGATCGGCCACCCATGAATATCGATGTCAGTTGGCGCGGTGATGCCGCGCCAAAAGACAGCATTCGCTTTGGACGAATGGCAAACCAAACCTCCGGCGAGGCAGACAGCGGCTACGCTGCACAGCAGGAAACGGCTCATTTGTCTGATCCCGGTGAGACGTTGAACCCTTGCCGATGCTACGCGAGCCGCCGGGTTTTATCCACACCCACGAGGAGAAGTATGCCACTCCGGGGGGCGCTCCCCAACGTACAACACGGGCCGTTGCCGCTATGTTGCGTTGCGAAGTGCGCGTTTGTGAGATCAGGCGCCTCGCTCCTAATTCGGTCCTTCGAAACAGTTCATTAGCTTTCACGTGGCTTGCTAGGAACGTGCCGATTACCGCCGATTGCGGCACATTGGAATGGGAATGCCGGCCCCGGCTGTTTCTCCCGACCCGCGGCTGGGGCCGTTTTTGAACTTTTGCTGTTCGTTCAACCCGGTCCATAACTATGTTTAGAGGCGTTGCCACAGCGCTGTTTGGAATGGGTATCTTTTCGCAGCTTGATCGAGCGTTCTTCTATGGCCGCCATACCGACGCCGCGCTCAAGATTGCGCAGGAGATTGGCCGAGGCTTTGGGCTGTAGGTCCGCCGGGCTGCGCTCAACACCGCTCGCGGGACTACTTCTTCAACAGCAGTCCCAACGTTCATGCCATGCGCCTCACCGATCCAGCATGGCGGCCGAGTTCGGCGGCTATCTTCGATGTGCCAAATCCCTGCCGGGCGAGCCTGACCAATCGTCCGATCTCCTGCTCGGCCCGTTGCTTTGGCTTCGGTGTTTTCATGATGCGGCGCTCGATCCGCACCAGTTAACCAGCGAGCGAAAATTAGCCTGAGAGACGGGGCGCGCGTGATGCTGCGGGACCAAGCCGGTAGCGTTGCCGAACAGGCGAACTTGCGGAACGAAAACGACCCGAAAGGCAAGTGAAAGGAATGCGCTGTCACAACGGGACGTTGGCATGGCCGATTTTAATACCGTCATCATTTATGGGTTGTATGTTCCTACCCTGGATTGCATATTTTTCCCGTTGTCGACCACCCTATTGCTTTCAACAATCATGGTTTGGGCAGCAATGAGTAATCGAGGTCGAGTTTACAACTATTCGACTATTCTGGGCGAGCGGGTCGAGCGACTGGTCGCACTTTTTCGAGAACTGCAGACCCTCCGGCGTCGCCTCCGAGCCGCGCAGGCGAGAACGATTGCCAGGACTGGCCGTATCTCTAAAGCCAGTCGTCGAAGGAGAGTGGTTCGTCGGAGATAGCTCTTGCGAGCTCGTAGAGCCGTGCAGTGCGATGATCGAACTTGCCACTTCCGCTTTCTAGGAAGCTCACGCCAGATCGCTCGACTGCGACCTCATTATCCGCTACCCGCCCAGCACCGAAGCGTCGGAGCAACAGTCGCACAGCTCTTTGGATCGGTGCGCGATTGTTAATTTGCGTCGCGCGCGCGATTCAGGCCTGCTCTCTCCTAACGAACCAGACAAATAGATGGGGGCGGCGAGAATGATCATACGGGCCGGGGCTATTGTTGCTTTGTTGCTGATTCCGCTGGGGTCCGAAGCCTTCGCTTCGCGTCACCACAGGCCCACGGGGCGCATCTCGTGCAGCGAGGTCAGATACTACGTCGCGAAATATTCGGCACAAGTGGCCGAGATGTACGCACGCAATCATGGCGCTACTGACGCACAGATCGAACGGGCGCGACGTTGCTTGCCCTCAAACGAGACTGCAGAAACCGAGCGACCACGCGCTTATACCGATTAAGGTCGTAGATCAGCCCGATGGAAGTGCTCTTGTGCGTCGTTTGCTACACCAGGATGTAGAGCTGAGTGCTAGCATTGCCGATGATCCCGACCTGCCAACGCTCCACGATTGCGCCCTGCAAACCATGGACCGCATCCTTCAGCTTAAATCGATCGCCTGTCAGGAAAGTGCTCTACACGGCCTTGGACACTGGCACCGCGACTACAGGGAGAAGGTCAGCCACATCATCGATCGCTTCTGCGAGGCGCATCCGGGATCGACCCGCGCCTGTCGGCCTACACCCAATCGGCTCGGTGTGGATGCGCCTATGATCCGCGGGCCATGGTTGCGCCCCCCCGGCGTTGAGTGCATCATCGCGACTCAGACAGAGGCGCCGCATAGCCCAAAACTGGGCCTACGTACTCATGATCGGCTTGCCGGCTGATGTCCGCTCAACCTCCAACAGCAGTCGAAGTGTGGGCATCTGCCGAGGTCGGTACAACTCGAGCATAAGGGCCCAGAAATCCGAGATGGGCCAATGCCAAGTCGGCATAAAGTCGCAATGGAGCGACCTCTAGTTTACGAGCTTGCGATTGCTGGCAATCCTATCTTCGTTGCAACGAGCAGATCGTAATTGTCTGCAAGTCTAAGGTACATCCCACGCAGCCCCTCATCTGACGTACCAAACGCTAGGGTTCGGTACTCCTCGGCTACGTGCCGATGCCGGGCAGCTTCCGCCATGTAATCCGTGCCCATCGCAAGCTTCCTGGGAGGACCATCCCTCCGAGGAGACCATTGCGATAGATCAATGAGCAGGCCCATCATCGGCCGGCGTGTACGGGCCGGACGTTGGCTCGAGCTGCACTATGCGCGGCTGCTGGGAGGAAAAGGCTCGCTTCCGGAGTAGACCACATCGGCCCCAGCCTGGAGGTTTTTCCGGATCGAAAAACGGAGCTGGGACCGAGAGGTCTGCCGCTGTCTGGTCGGCAAACACAGCTTCATCCCAAGAAATCGTCCGCTTGGGATTCAAATTTGTGAATCCGAGTCCATGGAATATTTGTAAGCGCTGTTCAGTGGCCACCTACCGGATGACGGGGCGATCTGCGAGTCTGCGGTCCGGTTTCGACCGTTAGGCTTAGAATGGACACAGTGCATACTGCTATCACGGAGCCGGTGCGGCGGCTTGAGGTTTTCACCGGAGCCGGTCGTCGGCGGAAGTGGAGCGACGAGGACAAGGCGGGGATCGTCGCGGAGATCCTGGCGAGTGGCGACTCGGTGTGTGCCGTGGCTCGACGGCATGGATTGTCGCCGCAGCAGCTGTTTGGGTGGCGGCGTCAGTTGCGAGAAGCCGCAGGCGGTCTTTCCGAAGCGGACGAAGTACAGTTTGTGCCCGCGGTCGTGGACGCCGTGGTGCCGGCGCCGACTGCTCACCGGGAGCGCAAAGCGGTACGCAAGCCAGATAGCGGGATCATCGAGATTGAAATCGATGGCATTACGATCCGAGCCGGTCGTGGGGCGGACACGGCGATGATCGCGTCGATCGTCCAGGCGCTGAAGGCGAGCCGGTGATCGGTCCGTCAGGCGCGGTCCGGGTGATGGTGGCGACCAAACCGGTAGACTTCCGCAAGGGCATGGAGGGTCTTGCGACCCTGGTGCGCGAGAGCATGGGTGCAGATCCATTCTCGGGAGCTGTCTATGTGTTCCGGGCCAAGCGGGCGGACCGGATCAAGCTGGTGTTCTGGGATGGAACGGGCCTGTGCCTGTTCGCCAAGAGGCTTGAGGATGGGATCTTCCGTTGGCCGAAGATCGAGGATGGTGTGATGCGCCTGTCAGCGGCACAATTATCGGCGCTGCTGGAAGGACTTGACTGGCGGCTTGTGCATGAGGCGCGGGAGACGCCGGCGCCAGCGCAGCCCGGATAGCTGTTGGCAGTACTGCGGCGAAGTGAATCAGGAGCGCCGAACGCGTCGCAAGATGGCGGCGAATATGCTCTGATTTGGGTGTGAGCGACGCCCTGCCTGACGATCTCGAGACGCTGAAAGCGATGCTGCTTGCCGAGCGGTGCGAGAGCGAACGGCTGCGTCAGATCATCAAGGAAATGCAGCGACACCGGTTTGGCCGGCGGGCGGAGACGCTACCCGAAGATCAGATGCTGCTGGGCCTGGAAGACGTCGAGCAAGTCGCCGCGGACGGCAAGACGGCACAGGACGTCACTGCAGCTGAAGGCCGCGATGCGCGAGCTCCCAAGCGCCGCGGCAACCGTGGCGCGTTGCCGGCGCACCTGCCGCGGATCGAGGTCATCGTCGATATCGAGGATAAGACCTGTCCCTGCTGCCAAGGCGAGCTACACCGGATCGGCGAGGATCGAAGCGAACGGCTGGACCTGGTCCCGGCGCAGTTCCGGATCCTCGTGACCCGGCGGCCCAAATACGCCTGCCGGGCCTGCGAGGATGGGGTCATGCAGGCGCCAGCCCCGGCTAGGCTGATCGAGGGCGGATTGCCGACCGAGGCTACCGTCGCCCAGGTGTTGGTCTCCAAATATGCCGATCACCTGCCGCTCTACCGGCAGGCGCAGATTTATGCCCGTCAGGGCATTGAGCTCGATCGTTCAACGTTGGCGGACTGGGTGGGACAAGCAGCCTTCCATCTGCGTCCGTTGCATGAGCGCCTCCTCGGCAAGCTCAGGCAACGGCCAAAGCTGTTCGCCGACGAGACGACAATGCCGGTGCTTGATCCCGGCCGCGGGCGCACCAAGACCGGTCAGCTCTGGGCCTATGCGGCAGACGACCGACCATGGGGCGGCGTCGATCCGCCGGGCGTCGCCTATGTCTATGCCCCCGATCGCAAAGCCGATCGACCGATCGTTCATCTTGCAGGCTTCAAGGGGATCCTGCAGGTCGACGGCTATGCCGGCTACGCCAAACTCGCTGAGCGGGGCACTGTTGAGCTTGCGTTCTGTTGGGCGCACATGCGCCGCAACTTCTATGAGCTCGCAACACCTGGCCCGGCACCTATCGCGAGCGAGGCGCTCAAGCGCATCGCCGAGTTCTACGCGATTGAGAAGGACATCCGCGGCCGCAGCGCCGAGGAGCGTCGCCTCGTGCGGCAGCAGAAAAGCCGGCCGCTTGCTGATACCTTCCAGAAGTGGCTACACGCAAAACTCGCCCTGATCAGCCAGAAGGGCAAGCTCGCCGACGCCATCCGCTATGCGCTCTCACGCTGGGAGGGTCTGACGCGCTTCATCGATGATGGCCGTATCGAGCTCGACAACAACGCCGTCGAACGTTCGATCCGTCCAATCACGCTCAACCGGAAGAACGCGCTGTTCGCAGGTTCCGACGGCGGTGCCGAGCACTGGGCCATCATCGCATCCCTGGTCGAAACCTGTAAGCTGAATGACGTCGATCCGCTTACTTACCTGACCGACGCGCTCACCAGCATCGTAAACGGCCATCCAAACCGCGACATCGACCAGCTACTGCCCTGGGCTCATCGCGCTCAAGCCCTCAAAGCCGTGGCCTGAGAACGACGCTTACGAATATTTCTGCCCGTGGGGACGAGCTGGCAACAGGTCGTGGGAACGATGGCACGCAAGACCAACAGTCGAACTGAGAGCAGGCAGGATCGCTCCTGGCCGCCCGCCGCGGTCGCAAGCCATGGGCGACGCGGCTAGCGCTTCCTGCTAGTGGGCTTGCCTCGGCGGGGGCGCTTCTTCGGCTTGGGCCTTGTTGGTTTTTCGCTCTGTTCAGCCGCGAGAACTCGGGCTCGGATTTCCTCTAATTCAACCAGTGCAGAAACGATGCTCTGAAGACGTTCGCGAATTGCAGCAGCAGGTATCACCGCTCGACCGCGGGTGCTCATGGACGCCCCCAACTATTCTTCTTTGGCGCCGCCGTTGGGCACCCGCTCGAAGTCTTCCCTTTTCGGCGAACCTAGTCCTTAACAAATTTAAACGACGACTACCGCGTCCCAGCCAGGTCGATTTGTTCCCGGAGGGAACACTGCAGCATCCTGTCAACCGCGTATTCTCGATCCGTGCGTAAGGTGTCCAAGCGCCGGCAGAAAGCAGAACGGCGTAAAGTTTATGCACGACCAGGACCTGCTTTCCGCCAGCTCGACCTTCTCGCGACTGTGGAGCAGCAGGAGCGCGCCAGGGTCGCCGCGCGGGACGATGAGGGTGAGCGCTCAAATCGCCTGAGAGGTTATGGAGCGCATTCACGGCCGCGTGTATGAAGCCATTTGAGGCCGCCAACGAAGCGAAGCTGAAACAACGCAATCCGATACTGTGCTGGTAACGCCCGTTGCGGGAGGCTCAAATGCGTAGCCTGATTTTCGGTGCGGCTCTCCTAGTGCTCGCAACCATCGGATGCTCGACGTTTATTTCGGCTGCCCTTTCCGCAGCACGGGATGCAAAGGCCGCAACATTCTCCGAGCGGTTCGCGCCAGCAATCAAGGTTCCCTCAAGCAGCTAGTCCTGCCAGGCGAACCGGCGAGCGGATTGCGAGGCCTTAATGGGGAGCTTTGTCTTCGCGCTTGAGGAGCTCCAGTCGGCGCTCTAGCTCTTCCTTCTTCGCCAAAAGCCTCCCGGCCAGAACATCATTGACGAGGGTGTGAAGTTGCCAGAGCTCTTCAAGAGCCATGCTCTCGAAAGGCTTCCGTTCCATGAATCCCCCCGACTCGCGTATGGCACAAGGCTAGCGCGAAATAAAAAACGGTGCCACTTTGATTCGTCGTTGTTCGCCACAAGCTTCGTGAGCCTCAGCGAGCTTTCAGTAGCTGTCGCGGGCCATCTCGGCCTTCATGATCTCGGCCAGTCCCGCGCACTCTTCGGCCCGATCTCTGAGCCGTTTAGGCGCAGCACGATCCATTCGGCAAGAGCCAAGCTCGGAAACGCATCCCACCACATATAGCAAATACCGTTGAGTGCGTTGCTCGCGGCTTGGCTGAGGTGAGACAGGCGAGGCTTGCAACGAGGCTCGAACACTTTGGCAAATAGAGAAGCGACAGACCTGACGCACCGAACGCGGCCTTCGACCGGAACACCAGTTGAATAGAGCCACCGGCGATCGCCGGCGGCATTGGTATTCACAAGGTAGGTTAGGCCCTGCGCGATTTGGCTGTCGGCAAATCCCTGTAGCGCCGGCTGCCCGATTTCGACAAAGGGAAATGGTCGATGACGAAAGCAAAAAAAACAACTTCACACGTTTGCGCGGAGTGCCAAGCGTGGGTACGAACGCACTAGACAAGGGCGGCTGAGGTCGGCACGCTAACCGCCTTGAAGGCGCCTCTACGTTAGCTTTCAGAGGAATCGCCTGAACCCTTTCCTGGTTGCTGCCCTTGGTCGCGAAGTTGCTCGAGCCTACTTTCGAGGAGTTCCTTCTTAGCGGCTATCCTCGCGGCCAGCACTGAATCGACGTCCTGGTGCAGCTCCCACAACTCGTCAATGGACATATCCTGGAGCTGCTTTCGGTCAATCATTGCACTGGAACGCGTGTCTCAACGGGCTGCTTCCGCCTCGGTCTTAGGCCGGTCTAATATAGGACTCGCCGGAACGCCCTGTTATGGAGAGCCAAATACCAGTCTTGTGATTCTCAGCCCGTCAGAGCCTTGACCCACTGCTCTTCGCCTGAGCCGCCTTCGCATTCGAGGGTGACAACCGGCCCGTCACCCAGAGCAAGCTTGACATTTCTTGCGTTAGTAAGGCTTCTTATGAGTCGTTCCGATCCCGAGATTGAGCCCTCAGCAAGTACGGGATCACCCTCAGGAGAAACGGTGAGCCAGTAAGAGACTCTCTCGTTGCGCCCGTCTATGATGATGGTCCCTTCGCCGATTAGATCATCGGTTGTCTCGTCATGCACGTCCATCGTTCACCCTCCAATCGGAGAAGCCCAGGCATCGCTCGCTTCTTGGTCGATGTACGTGGTGGGCATCCTGCCTGCTTTCGGCCACCCTGCGAACGAACCTGCTGTAGCGGTTGCCATGTTGTTTCTAGTCGGAAGCCGACAATCTGGACGCACCGTCGCGCAAATTTGGCCATGCGCAGCCGCATGCTGAAGCTGCGACGGAGCGCCTTTCGCAGCCCAACTCAATAAAAGGACTGTGCTGGTGATCTTCAATGGCGAGCCCGCGCCTGGCGGGCTCCGACTTGGTGCGCGCGAGCCTCATCTTCTGTGGCCACGGCCCTTCTCTCGATTGCCCTCCCGGAATTTGACCCTCAGGCGGATCAATCAGTCTCGCGTTTGGCCGGCCGATGCCACATCCGAGCCCGTCGTCGGACGACATCGAAGCGACGCCACCCGAGATCCAGACGGCGCGAACCCGAAATCAGCATCGCGAGAAGTCGATCTTGGCCAGCGCTTCACCCGGGTTATCGGCTTTGCCGCAGTCGCCGGACGGCTTGAGGTTGCAGTCGTCTTTCGACGGCCGGCCGTAATCCTTGGGTGGTTGGCAGTCGTCGTTGGCGTCCCTCGAGCCAGGATCGCGCTTCGCGCCATTGCCCGTGGCACCCCCGGGGCAGGCATCGCGAGCGTGCGCGGTCTCGGTCGATTTCGCGCCTTCGGCGGCAAACTCGGTGGCCCCGACATCTCGCTCAGGCGCCGCTGCTGGTCTGTCGCTTGTCATTCCGACCCGAAATGGCTTCGCCGCCGCGCCAAGACGGATGAACATATCCGCTCCCTGGGTGATCTCGGGTCGGTGCGCCACGCTCACCCGCGTCATGTTTAGATGCCGAAGATTCGCATTGATTTCCTTCTCCTTCTCGGTGTCGAGATGTGCCGTGCCCTCGTCCAGAAACAGGATCTTCGGTCGCCTATAGAGCGCACGCGCAAGTAGTACTCGCTGCTTCTGCCCGCTGGATAACGAGCTTCCCATGTCGCCGATGAGGCTGTTGTAGCTCATCGGCATTGCCATGATGTCGTCGTGGATCCCGGCAATCCGCGCGCACTCGATCATCCCCTGCAGATCGAATGTCGTATCAAAGAAGCAGATATTGTCGGCAATCGACCCCGACAGCAATTGATCCTCCTGCATCACCGCGCCAATTTGCTCGCGATAGACGCGCGCTCCGATCTGGCTCAGCGGAAGGCCGTCGATCAGAACCTCTCCGCTTGTCGGCTCGAGCAGCCCAAGCATAATCTTGACAAGAGTTGACTTGCCGCAGCCCGAGGGTCCCATGATCGTCACGAATTGTCCGGGAGCAACGCACAGATTGACGTTGTTGAGAATCAGAGGCTCTCCTTCTGCATACCGGAAGCACACGTTACGCAGTTCGATCGCGCCGCGAATCTGTCGGATATAGGACAGGTCCAGGTCGTGCCCCCGCTCGAGCGGGGTGAGCGCAATGTCGGCAAGACGCTCCAGGTGCAGTCCGAGAATGCGGACATCCACCAGCTTCTCGATCAACAGCGCTGTCCGCTCAGCGAACTGCAGCTTGTAGCTGACGAACGCGAATATCATGCCAACCGTGATGAGGTTGTCCAGTGCGAGACGAGCGGCAAGGTAGATCGTGATCACGTTCTCCAAGCCAAATATCGTGTCGTTCATGGCTTTGAAGCTGATCCTCGCCCGCCCTAGCCGCACGTTGGCATTAATATACGCAGCATAGCGGTTCAACCACTGGCCCTCCCGCTCGTTCTCTCGGTTGAGCAACTTTAGGCTTTGCACCGCTCGCACGGTTTCGATGAAGGTGGAGTTCTCGTCTGCCTTGCTGTGAATGGCGGCTTCGCTCCGTTGTCGGAACATGCCGAAGAGAGCGAGCCGCAGGGCGGCATACAACGCGAACGCCAGCAGGACGACAAGTCCGAGCTGGACGCTGTAGGTGAACATCAACGCCAGCATCAACACCGACATGAGACCGTCGATCAGCCCCGTGATCAATCCCTCCGCGAGCACGTTGCGGATGGGTTCGATCGAGTTGAAGCGAGACAGGATGTCGCCGATGTGCCGCTTTTCGAAGAATGAGAGTGGCAAGCGCACCAAATGATGAAACAGCCGCGCGCCGATTTGAAAGCTCAACGTGTTCTGCAGAACAAGAATGATGAACGAGCGGGTCGCGGTCGAGGCGACCCGTATCAGGAGAAGGAGCGCGAATCCTAGCCCGAGTACGATCAGCAGATCGACATCTCCTCTGGCGATGACCTCGTCAACGGTGAGTTGCATATAGAAAGGGGCGGCGAGTAGAAGAATTTCGATGACCACCGACAGAACTAATATTTGGGCGAAAGCATAATTGCTTCCGTTCATTCCGCTCCAGAACACCGAGAACGGCAGCCGCACTCTTTCATCCGTGCGACAGAACTTTTCAGTGGGCGAGAGTTCGAGCGCGACCCCGGTGAGGTGTCTAGACGCTTCAGTGAGGGGGAGCCATTTTTCGCCGGCTGCCGGATCGTGCACCACGATCCCTTTCCTCCTGTATGCTTTCAGAACAACGAAATGAGCCATGTCCCAATGCAGAATGGCCGGCACACGTAATTGGCAGAGGTGGCCGATCTCGATTCGCAGCGGCCGACATGCCAGCCCGAGGTGAGCTGCAATCTGCATGAGGTCGCGAAGAGTGACGCCCTTTAGGGACACCGGATGCCGGCGCCGCAGGCTGTTCAGGTCAGTTCGATGACCATGATAAGATGCTACCATGGCGAGGCATGCGAGCCCGCACTCCGTCGCCTCCGTCTGCCGGATGACTGGGAGGGATCTGCGTCCGCTGAAATTCAAAAGTCCCTGCATGCGCTACATCCTCGCGCTCAACACCGGATCGAGCAGCCACCTCATCAGGGACCGTTGCTCAAGGATCACGTCGGCCCGCAGCAGCATGTCCGGCTGAAGCGGCATCTTGCGGCCATAGGCGTCGATGTCGGGCCGCTCGAGAGCCGCCGTCACACGGTAAGCTGGTTCCTTGAGGGTGATCGGCCCGGTCGTTTCGTTGCCGGTCAGAATCGTGTGGGAGACCTTTGTCACGCTGCCGCGGTAGGTGCCGAATTTCTGATAAGGAAATGCCTCATAAAGTATTCTAACCTGCTGGCCGGGGCGCACAAAGCCAAACGCGCGTGTCGGAAAGAACAGCTCCGCCTGCAAGTGCGCATCAAGGGGAATGATTTCGAGCTGCATATGCCTTGGATCGGCGATCTGGCCAACAGTCGCCTGCAGCGTGGACACGCGGCCACTCGTTGGCGCCCTGATAACGTAAGCCTGCCGCCCGTTCACCTCGGCCGCGCGCTGTTCGATCGAGGAGAGTTCATTACGCAGTCCTCGGATCCGCTCTGCGGCGACGGTGGGGAGTTGCTCGAGTGTATGCCGAGCGTCTGTCAATTGGGTGCGCCGTGCGGTGATCTGCTGATCCAGCGAGACCACGCTCTGCTTTTGCTCAAGGGCGGCCTGCTCGCGGCGCTTGAGCTCAATCGTTGGCAATGCGCCGCTCGCGGTTAGCTTAGCGCCCGTTGATACGAAGCTCTCGGAAAGCTTCAGCCGCTCGTTTTGGATGTTCCGCTGGTCCTCGAGCTGGGCAATCTCTCCTTCAATCCCCTTGATCGTGGAAGCGAGGCGATCCTGTTCCGAGGCGGTTCGTCGATCTTCCGCATCGATCTGTCGCTCGACCACATTGCGTTGCTGCGTCAGCACTGCAAGGACGGTGGCATTGACGTCATCGCCACTGGCGGTGATTTGGGAAGTGACTACGGTCAGGAGCGGGTCACCCTCCGCAACCTCTTGCCCTTCCTTCACTTGTATCGCTTTAACGAAGCCCTGTTGTGGCACGAAAATCTTGGCTGTGCCGGAGGTCGGCGTGAGATACCCGGAGACGGTCTCCTTGCGCGCGTATTGCGCGATGGAGAGAAAGCACAGAATGAGTATGACGAGCCCCACCAGGCTCCAGCTAAGGAGCGTGCTCGATAGCGGCTGCAGCAATACGACCTCACCCCAGCTGTGGCGCTGATGCAAAAAATCGACGGCTTCCTTGCGAAATAGAGCTGGCCGAGTCGCCATGGGCGCGCCTTGCTGTGCTCTTACTCATCAGCGCTGCGCGGAGTAGCGTTCCGCCGCAGCAAGACTGCGGGTCGATACCGGAGAACCGCTTCCCCTTATGGAGAAGCGGTTCGCCGACGCATCTTGGCTTTACCCAACAAAGATTTGGGACTGGGACTGCTTGGACAGCAGGCCCACCTGAACTTGGTTTCCGCTGAGGACATTGATGTCGCCAGTTCGGATCAGTGATCCATCATGGCACCCACAGCCGCCGGTGCCGGCGGCCACGAGATCGAGCTCCTCATCTGACAGTTCGATAGGGTGAGCAAGATTGGTCATCTCTAGCATGTTGGCCTCCTTTCGATGTAAGTGGCGGAACATTGATGTAACTGTTGCCACGTCATCACTAGGTGCAAGACGCCAATTTGGATGCACGGCCGCGCAAATTTTGTGAGCGGCACGCGTTTGACGCTTTGCCGCATCCTGATTGTGCAACGTCTTATGCGAGGTGAGTCAAAGCGGGTGACGGTGCGGTTTCGTCATAACGAATTGGACGTTCGGATCTTCTTGACGGCGTGACGGAGATGCGACGCGTTTCGAACGAACGCGCGCTGGGACGCTATAGCGGAGTTCGGTCCAAGAACCGCCTTAGCCTTTTGGCTGCATGATCGCTGCGCAAAGGTCTTAGACGTGGTCGGAGATGTGTGCGCTAAAGTTATGAATGCGACTTAGCGACCGTTTTTGAAGCCTCCATTTTCGAAGTCGACGAAAGGGATAACGTCGCTTCGCACGGCGACTTGCCTGGCTGACGCGCACGACGCATTACCCGCCTGCGCCGGTGACGACCGTTGGCCATTTGGCGGTCGGGAAAAAGTTTGAAAACGTCGGGAACGAAGTTGATGCTGTTGACTTGAGTTCGCCGACGGTCGATTTCGTATTTTTTTAAAACGGATCATTTAAATTAATTTTAAATGCAGGGCATTAAATGCCACGGGCAGTCCTGCAGGTGAAAGCAGTCGCGAATCTGCTTTGTGAGGGGTTACTTCGACCATGCCCCATCCATGCGCCGATGTGACGAAGGGAACGCCTCGCTCCGCCCCAGCGCGGCACGAGGGTTATTCAAATTGCGAGACGGCGCTTGATTACGAAACCGCTCTGCTGGAGTGCGCCTCCGGATCGCAGTCGGCCGTCGGCAAGATCTACGCCCGGGAGAAGGAACAACTGCGCGCGATGGCGCACCGGATCGTGCACGACAGATCGCGTTCCGAGGACGTCATCCACGACGCATTCGCGCAGATTCTCCGATGTGCGAAAGACTTCGATCCTGCGCGAGGATCCGCCCGGGGCTGGATTTACGCGATCGTCCGCAACACAGCGCTCAAGATGCGGCAGAACGCCGGGCGCGAACTCGCGCTCGAGGATGATGCATTGAATGCCATCTGCGCGCGCGAACAGACCACTCCGAACCCTGCGTCCTGTATCCCAGACAGCATGACGCTGCGAACCATGCTCGACCAGCTTGAGCCACAGCGTCGCGCGAGCCTGCTTCTGGCGATCGTCGACGGGCGCACGCACGAGGAGATTTCCGAATGTCTGCGGGTTCCCGTCGGAACCGTCAAGGCGTGGATCCGGAGAGAGCTCGTGGCCATGCGCCGGCAGCTCGAATGAGTTCTTCGCCGATGCATCCACGGGTGTGCTTCGGCGACAGTAGGGGTGGACCGCGTGGTGATCCCGGCAGGGCACGCGCGCGTGACCCTCGTGCCGTCGCAAAGCTGAAGCGAGGAGCGAAGCCATGTCTATCCTGAGCAGCGTTACGAGCATTCTCGGGCTCGGAAAGCTTGCAGGAACCGGCGTCCCACCCGAGGAATGCACGTCGACCAAGCCCGACGACTGCGGCGAGGGCAAGCAGTCAAAGTGGAATGACGATCGTAGGGGTAACGACGAGTCTTCGAACAGCGACGGAAAGGACAATTATTCCAAGCTTAGCGGCATGGGCGCCTACCCGAAAGACGCCAAGGGCGACTACCCAGCGCACGATGGTAGCTGGAAGGACGTCAAGGACGGCGAATACCAGCCCAAGGATTATTGGGACAAGGGGGCTGACGATGGCAGCAGGGGCGACACCGATCGCAGTCCGGGTGAAGCGCTAGCCAAGTTCGACTTCTCCCATGGTGAATTCGCGGGTGATTTCAGCTCGCACGGTCCCGATCATTCGGGTGACATACAGGGCGCGCTCGCTTCGATGTCTTGCGACGATGCACTCGAATACGCCATCGATTTGATGGGCCCAACGGATCACTTCGACGTAGGGCATTTCGACACGGCGACGGATACGCCGCACGACACGAACGCCTGACATGCCGAAGAGACGCTGGCGGTGAATACTGCCGGGCGAGAGTGGTTTTTGAACGAGAAAGGCGGCGGTCATGCAGCAGGTGGAAAAGCGCGAACTGTTCGAGCAAGAGCGGAAGATTTTCGAAGCCGGAGTGCAGCGCGCTGACAAGCGATCCGGATCTTTCAGTTTCTTGACCTGGTCGTTCTTCATTGCCCCGCTGATCGCCTGCGAAGAGTTCCTTGCGGCTCCGTTCAAATCCGCGCTGGCCGAGCAAGAAGACGCGACAACCGCTCAGGCAGGAGCGGGGCCGCAAGCGACGGACGACCAGCTGCCTGCGACCGATCCTGCGAAACCGGGCCCGGAGGATGAGAGGCCTAAGGGGCTGGCCGCTTCGTCGGAGACGCATGTGGCTCAGCTCGATCCGACCGGCCTCCCGGCGGAGCCGCATGAACACACGCCGAGACCGAGCACCGCTCGTGGCGACGCGATCGCCGCTGCGAACTATGGGGGTGAGGGCGGAGGTAGCGAAGATGCCGAGTCCTGCAAGCACCATGCTCACACCTCGGCCGACGTTAGTAACGTCAGTTGCGTGAACTCGCCGTCAGCAGAGTCGGACGTCGGAAGCACTGAAGTGTCTGGTGGGTCAACGCTCGAATCCATTCGATCTGATTTGCTTTGCGGCTCGTCTAGCCCGTCGATCGTCAGCTCCTTTCCCCTGCTTGGAATGGTCGGTGATCTGAGCAATGACGTGGTGCTAGGGATTGCGCCGGTCGAGGCGATGGTGCCGCCGGCGCTCACGACGACGAGCGACACCGTCAGCACGCTACCGGATGGCGAGGTCTGCGCGATGGCGCAGCCGACGCTCACGAGCCTGGCCCACACCGCGGGCACGCTGCCCGACGACGTGGCTGGAACGATTGCGGTGGTCGAAGCGGCGGTGCCGCCGGCACTCGCGACGATGACCGACACCGTCAGCACGCTGCCCAACGACGTGGCCGGCGCGATCGCGCCGCCTGAGGCGGTGCAGCCGACGCTCACGACGTTGGCGGACACCGTGGGCACGCTGCCCGACGGCATGGTTGCTACGATTGCGCCAGTCGAAGCGGCGGTGCCGCCGGCACTCGCCACGGCAACCGACACCCTCAGCACGCTGGCCAACGACGTGGCCGGCGCAATCGCTCCGGCCGAGGCAGCGCTGTCGACGCTCACGACCGTGGCCGAGACCGCGGGCACGCTGCTGCCCAACGACGTGGGTGAAACGATTGCGGCGGTCGAACCGGCGGTGCTGCCGGCGCTCACGACGGTGATCGACACCGTCAGCACGCCGCCCAACGACGTCGCCGGCGCAATCGCGCCGATCGATGCGGTGCCGCCGACGCTCACGACCTTGGCCGACACCGCGGGCACGCTGCCCAACGACGTGGTTGGAACGGTGGTTGGAACGATTGCGGCGGTCGAAACGGCAGTGCCGCCGGCGCTCACGACGGTGACCGACACCGTCGGCACGCTGGCCAACGACGTGGCCGGCGCAATCGCTCCGGCCGAGGCAGCGCCGTCGACGCTCACGACCTTGGCCGACACCGCGGGCACGCTGCTGCCCAACGACGTGGGTGAAACGATTGCGGCGGTCGAACCGGCGGTGCTGCCGGCGCTCACGACGGTGATCGACACCGTCAGCACGCCGCCCAACGACGTCGCCGGCGCAATCGCGCCGATCGATGCGGTGCCGCCGACGCTCACGACCTTGGCCGACACCGCGGGCACGCTGCCCAACGACGTGGTTGGAACGGTGGTTGGAACGATTGCGGCGGTCGAAACGGCAGTGCCGCCGGCGCTCACGACGGTGACCGACACCGTCGGCACGCTGGCCAACGACGTGGCCGGCGCAATCCCGCCGGTCGAAGCGGCGGTGCCGCCAGCACTCGCGACGATGACCGACACCGTCAGCACGCTGCCCAACGACGCGGCCGGCGCAATCGTGCCGGTTGAGGCGGTGCAGCCGACGCTCACGACGTTGGCGGACACCGTGGGCACTCTGCCCGACGGCATGGTTGCTACGATTGCGCCAGTCGAAGCGGCGGTGCCGCCGGCACTCGCCACGGCGACCGACACCGTGGGCACGCTGCCGAACGACGTGGTTGGTACGATTGCGGCGGCCGAGGCGGCGGTGCCGCCCGCACTCGCGACGACGACCGACACCGTCAGCATGCTGGCCAGCGACGTGGCCGGCGCAATCGCTCCGGCCGAGGCAGCGCCGTCGACGCTCACGACCTTGGCCGACACCGCGGGCACGCTGCTGCCCAACGACGTGGGTGAAACGATTGCGGCGGTCGAACCGGCCGTGCTGCCGGCGCTCACGACGGTGACCGACACCGTCAGCACGCTGCCCAACGACGCGGCCGGCGCAATCGCGCCGGTTGAGGCGGTGCCGCCGACGCTTACGAGCCTGGCCGACACCGTCAGCACGCTGCCTAGCGATGTGGCCGGCGCAATCGCGCCGGTTGAGGCGGTGCCGCCGACGCTCACGACCTTGGCCGACACTGCGGGCACGCTGCCCAACGACATGGTTGGGACGATTGCGGCGGTCGAAGCGGCGGTGCCGCCCGCACTCGCGACGGTGACCGACACCGTCAGTACGCTGCCCAACGACGTCGTCGGCGCAATCGCGTCGGTCGATGCGGTGCCGCCGACGCTCACGACCGTCGCCGACACCGTGAGCACGCTGAGCAACGAGGTGGTTGGCCCGACGACTGTTCCAGACAGTCAGTCGACCACGTTGCCGCAAACGGTTGCATCGGACAGCACGGGAGCTCACACCCTGGCGAGTTCAGCACCAGCCTTTGAGATCGTGGGGTTGGCAGTGGATACGGCCAACGGTGCACCTGGTGATGTATCACAGCCCACCGGTGTGGCTGGCGATGCTTTGGCGAGTGCGGCGCCGGTCGCTGACACGAGCGCGCCGGTGCTCGCCACAACAGCTGCCGCTCCGACCGATCCGGCGAGCGAGCTCTCGCATCCGGCCGACAGTGCGATTATGGCTGGCGATGCTCTTGCGAGTGCGGCGCCGGTCGCTGACACGGGCGAGCCCGTGCTCATCACAACGGCTGCGGCTCTGACCCATGCGACGAGCGACGTATCGCAACCGGCCGACACGGGCAGTGTGACTGCGAGTGCGGCGCCCGTCGCTGACACGAGCGAGCCGGTGCTCACCACAACAACAGCTGGCGTTCTGACCAATCCGACCAGCGACGTCTCGCATCCAGTCGACACAGGCAGTGTGGCGGGCGATTCTCTTGCGGCCGTCGCTGACGCGGGCGAGCCGGTGCTCGCCACAACGGCTGCTGCGCTGACCGATGCGCCGAGCGACGTGGCGCAGCCCCCCGATACGGGCAGTGTAGCTGGGGATGCTGTGGTGAGTACGGCGCCAGTCGCTGACGCGGGCGAGCCGGTGCTCGCCACAACGGCTGCCGCTCTGACCGATCCGACCAGCGACGTGTCGCATCCGGTCGACACGGGCAGTGTGGCGGGCGATGCTCCTGCGAGTGCGGCGCCGGTCGCTGACACAGGCGAGCCGGTGCTCGCCACAACGGCTGCTCCGCTGACCGATGCGTCGAGCGACGTGGCGCAACCGGTCGACACGGGCAGTGTGACTGGCGATGCTCTTGCGAGTGCGGCGCCGGTCGCTGACACGAGCGAGCCCGTGCTCGCCACAACGGCTGCGGCTCTGACCGATCCGACCAGCGACGTGGCGCATCCGGTCGACACGGGCAGTGTGGCGGGCGATGCTCCTGCGAGTGCGACGCCGGTCGCTGACACGAGCGAGCCGGTGCTCCCCACAACGGCTGCGGCCCTGACCGATCCGACCAGCGACGTGTCGCATCCGGTCGATACGGGCAGTGTGGCGGGCGATGCTCTTGCGAGTGCGGCGCCGGTCGCCGACACGAGCGAGCCCGTGCTCACCACAACGGCTGCGGCCCTGACCAACCCGACTAGCGACGTGGCGCATCCGGCCGACACGGGCAGTGTGGCGGGCGATGCTGCAGTGAGTACGGCGCCGGTCGCTGACACGAGCGAGCCCGTGCTCACCACAACGGCTGCCGCCCTGACCAACCCGACTAGCGACGTGGCGCAACCGGCCGACACGGGCAGTGTGGCGGGCGATGCTCATGCGAGTGCGGCGCCGGTCGCTGACACGAGCGAGCCCGTGCTCACCACAACGGCTGCTCCGCTGACCGATGCGTCGAGCGACGTGGCGCAACCGGCCGACACGGGCAGTGTGGCCGGCGATGCTGCAGTGAGTACGGCGCCGGTCGCTGACGCGAGCGGGCCGGTGCTCACCAGCGCCGGAGACTCGCTCAGCACGACCGAGCCCGTAGACCCGGCCGTGCCGGACACCGGCAGCGCTCAAACGTCTGGATCGGCCGACACCCTTCTTGCGCTCGCCAGCACAGCTGACGCTCCGATCGAGAGTTCGGGATCCGTGACCGCTGCCCCGCAGAACGTCGTGACGGACACATCGAATGCTGCGGTGACGACCACCGTCGCGGGCGATGTGATCGCGTTGAACGATGCGCCACCGCCTCCGGCAGATACGCTGTTCAACGGAACCCAGTATACAGACTATGGCGTCTCGCTCAGCGGCGACATCGCGCCCCCGCAGACGGCTACGTCTCAGGCGGACGCCGTACCGGCCCAAGATATTTCGGCGCCGGTGGCTGCCGATGTCCAAAATCCCGCGCCGCCGCCTCCCGATATCGTGGATGCTACTCAGATCGATCACCTTGGAACTCACGATGCCGTCCTCTAGTGGGAGGCAAACATGGCTGCTGTCGAGACACTGGACGATCCGCAGCGCACCCACTCCAGAGCTCAACTTCGCGTCACACCCAACGGCGAGGCCCGCGACTATGTCGGACCTGTCAACGCGCTGGCCGCCTGGCGTTCGGTTGCGCGCACCAACCTGATAGCAGTCGCGGCGTTTTCGGTCGTTGTGAATCTGCTGATGCTCACGTTGCCGATTTACCTCTTTCAAATATCCGATCGCGTGCTGACGAGCCGTAGTCTCGAGACACTGCTGATGCTCTCTGTTCTCGCGCTGGCGTTCATCGGTATCCTCTCGATCGTGGACATTCTGCGTCGGCAGGTGCTGGGGCGTCTTGCGACCAAGATGGAGGCGGTGCTCGGCGGCGCCGTGTTGGCGAGCAGCATCAACAACGCCAGGGCCGGCGAGGGCGGAACGATCCAGGCGATCCGCAGCCTTCACCAGGTGCGGGGTTTCATCTCGAGCCCTATCATGCTTCTGCTGATGGACGCGCCACTCTCACCACTCTACTTCGCAGTCATATTCCTCGTTCACCGACATCTGGGCTGGATCGCAGTGGTCTCGGGCCTGGTCCTCGCACTGATTGCGCTGATCAACCAGAAAGCGACCTCGGAACGTCTGAGCGAGGCAGGGCTGCATGCCGCTGAGGCCGATGCGGCGGCCGAGTCGCTGGCGCGAAATTCGCAGGTGATCAATGCGATGGGAATGCTGAGCGAAAGCATTCTCCACTGGGGGCGCCGGCAGGCGCCGGCGCTGACGGTCCAGAGCCAGGCCCTTGACCGGAATTTCTGGATCAGCGGTGCGTCGAAGTTCGTCCGGCTCGTGGCCCAGATCACGATTCTCGGTACCGGCGCCTATCTGGCCCTCCACGCCGAGATCACCGGCGGCATGATGATCGCGGCTTCGATCATTGCCGGCCGCGCCCTGCAGCCGCTCGAAGGCTTGATCGAGGGATGGCGTAGCTGCGTGCAGGCGCGATCGGCCTATGCCCGCGTCAAACAGGCGGTCGAGTCATTCCAGCGCGAGACGCCCAAGCTGCGCTTGCCAAGACCGCAAGGGCGCCTGAGCGTTGATCGGGTCTTGTATCTGCCGCCCGGCTCGAAGGAGCCGGTACTCAATGGTGTGTCGCTCGAGCTCGCGCCCGGAGAGTCGTTGGCCATTGTCGGACCGTCCGGATCGGGCAAGTCGACTCTCGCGCGCATTCTCGTGGGATGTCTGGTGCCGACAGCGGGAAAGGTCAGGCTGGACGGAACAGAGCTGCGCAACTGGGATCGCCGCCAGTTCGGGGAATATACCGGCTACTTGCCCCAGGAGGTCGAGCTATTTCCCGGTACCATCAAGCAGAACATCTGCCGCATGCGGGACGATTTGCCCGACGAGAGCATCTATGAGGCGGCGATGTTGTCGGGCATTCACGACATGGTCTGCCAGTTGAGGCAAGGATACGAGACCGTGCTCGACCGCAGTGGCGGGCCGCTCTCGGGAGGACAGAAGCAGCGCATCGCGCTTGCCCGGGCATTCTTCGGCAATCCGTCCCTCGTCGTGCTCGACGAGCCCAACTCGAATCTCGACGCAGCGGGCGAGCAGGCTCTGACCGAGACCCTGCAGCGCGCCAAGCGGCGGGGGGTCACCGCAGTGGTCGTAACCCTGCGCCCGGCGCTCCTGAACAGTGTTGACAAAGTGCTGATACTGCGGGCCGGACGCGCGGAAGCGTTCGGCTCTCCGAGCGAGGTGTTGCATCGCTTGGTTCGGTCGCCCGGCAGGCCCGGCGGAGATGCGCCGGAGCAGCCGCAGCGCATCGAATCCTCGGGCGGGTGATCAGCGCGGGAGGATAGCATGAGAGTAAAGGACGACATCGGTGAGTGGTACCGCGGTGTTCCGCTGAGCGCCAAATGGCCCATCTTCACCGGCCTTGCCATCCTGGTTGTTTGGCTCGGGTGTTTCGGCGTTTGGGCCGCAGTTGCCCCACTCAACAGTGCGGTCGTCGCTTCGGGCACGTTTGTGGCTACCGGGCAGAACAAGCTTGTCCAGCACTTCGAGGGCGGCATCATCCGCGAGATTGCGGTCAAGGACGGGGATGTCGTCGAGGCCAACCAGGTCCTCGTCCGCATGGACGATACCGCTGCCAACGCCAAACTGAGACGGCTGGTTTTGAAGAAGTATCGCCTGCTCGCCATGAAGGCGCGTCTAGAAGCTGAAATGAGCTCTTCGGATACTATCAAACCTCCGGCCGCATTCAGCGAGAGTGCACGTGATCCAGAAATCAAAGCGATTCTTGAGCGGCAACGTGCCGAGCTTCAGGCGCGCCGGGCCAGTCTGCTGACCGAGGAAAGCGTACTCGTGAAGCAGATCGCTGGGCTGGAGGAAAGCATCCGCGGATATCAGGCGCAAGTTCAGTCCACCAAAGAGCGTATTGGTTTGTTCGCCGAAGAGCTGAAGGACAAGAATTCGCTTCTTGGCCAGCAGTTGGTCCGCAAGTCGGATGTGCTGGCGCTGCGGCGTTCCGAGGCGGGTCTCGGGGGCGAGCTCGGCGAGTATCTCGGGCGCATCGCCGATTCGAAGGAACGGATCGCTCAAGCGAACGAGAGAATAGCGCAGCTCCATGCGACGGCGCTCCGGGATGCGATCAAAGAATTACGCGAGACCGAGGCGGATCTGGACGATGTTGAGGAACAGATTCGCGCAGCGCAGGACGTGGTCGACCGGATCGATGTTCGTTCGCCAGTTCGGGGCATCGTGGTGAAGAACAATTTCCATACGCCGGGCGGCGTCGTTTCTCCTGGCGCGGTCATCCTTGAACTCCTACCGATCGGCAATGAGCGCATCATCGAGGCGCATGTGAACCCGAAGGACATTTCGCATGTGAGCGTAGGTCAGGAAGCGCTGGTGCGGTTGTCGGCGCTCAACCAGCGCATCACGCCCATGGTCGGGGCGAGCGTCATCTATGTGTCAGCGGACGCCTTGGCGGAGCAAGTGAAGACCGAAGCCCGTCCCGACGGTGACACGCGTCGGGAATTCTATGTCATTCGGGTGCGCCTGGACCAGGACGATATTCTCAGGCAAATGCCTGAATTCATCCCGACACCAGGGATGCCCGCGGACGTTTACATCAAGACCGGAGAGCGCACGTTTTTCGAGTACATCATGAAGCCGGTCTTCGACAGCTTCTCGCGCGCGTTCCGCGAAACCTGAAGCGAGCATTTTGGACTTTGATGCTGAGCACTCGCGGGGACGTGAACTCAAGCCTTCGTCTAAGGCTTGCTGAACGGCGCCACTTCGCTCTCGGCCGAGAGCTCTCGGTTGCGCATACTGAAGCCGCGTTCAGGTTGATGCGGGAGATTGGTCGAGGCTTTGGGCTGTAAGGGTAAATTCGTCACTGATCTTACGCGCGACGCGCCCGCCCGCTTCGCCTTGGCGCAAGGATTGGTTAGCCCGACGTGTCACCCGGACTGCCGCGCTTCTCGAGGTTCACCGCGGCCATGCCATCTTAGTCGTGGTGCCCTCCGACACGCTTGAATGACCGGAAGGAGGAGCACGAAAAGAAATCTGATTGCACTCGGCGCCCTAACGCGCCGCAGGGGTGGCTCGTGGTCGTCCGATCGACGGGCCTTGTTGTTGATCGGCGCCGGGGACGGAGTTCCCCGTGACGCTCGCGCAGGAGCAACCGGCCTGCGCGAGGGCAGGACAACCACGACGAACAGAACGTTGACCAGTAGCCATATTCCCACAATGAGAAGGACAGTACGCACGAGGAACGACCATCGTTTGATCTAAGATCTGCCGAGCTTACCTCCTGTCTCATAGCCGTGACGCAGCCGACAGCACTACGCTCGCGCGGACCACTTCAGCGCAGCCCGGGCAAAGCACGGATTTGACAGCCCCTACCAAGATGCCGAGGCCGTTCGGGCCCCGAGCGCTTCGCGAGGGTCTGGGATCGGTCGCAGCCTAGTCCGGCGCAAAACTCAGGTCTGTGCGCTTTCGAACATTGATGCGCCTTCAGGTACGGGATTCCTATGCAGCATCCGGCGAGAGCCGGACAGGGATGGTTCGGCCTGCGAGCCGGTCGCCAAATGCCAGCGGTCGTCCTCAGCCCGCAATCCCGAAAACGCAGCTGGAGTCCTGGATTTGTTCCAGCAGGTGACCGTGGCGAGATATCGCAGGGTGAATAACCGGCGAATTCGCAGTTCGCAAAGAACCAATATCCCGTTTCGGCAGTTGACTCCGGCGTCATCCGAACAAGCAAGGTGTTTGTTTGGCCGATGAGCTTAGAAGCTGAGCCGGAACACCATGAAGGACCTCCGGCGACGATTGGAGAAGGTCCGCGCTAACGCCAGAGACTTTGCGCTGATGAGTCAGCAGGCGACGGACGTTGAAAAGCGCGAGCTGTTCAAGCGCATGGCGGATGAATTCGCTATCGAAGCTCTTGAGCTTGAGCTAATCGTGAAACAAAATGAGCCGTCGAATCCCTGCGACCAGCACGAGGTCGTGGAGTTTAAGCCGTCCTCTCAGAAGAAGCGCGGCTGACGCGGACAGAGCTAAGCCGACTGCTATATCGCGCATGCACGTCTTCGAGCGTGGCTCCGCGAGCGAGGAGGGCTGCTTACGGCGCATAGCGGAGTTTTCTCGTGAATTCCAACCGGGCTGCGCGAAAACTCCCCCGCCTGTTGTCCATCCACGCAGAAGGCGAGCAACACGTTGTCGGGCGCCGTACCATAATTGGTGTAGCCCACTGACGTAGAGGATGCCGCCGGCGATCAGCGGTCCCGGTTCCGGTGCCGGTCCATCGAGCGAGCCGCCACGCGCCGACACGCCGTTTACGGTCGCATAGTCCCGCATGGTGTCGCTCATCCGCTCAGGCCTGAATTGCCGCAGCGCGTTGCCATCAGGCGCGCGTGCCACGGCACCCGAGAGTCCCTGTTCGGGGCGGCCGCTTTCCCTGATCGCCTTTGAAATTTTTCCCTGATCCAGTTTTGACGGTTCAGTGCCAAAATGCCGTGTTTTCACGGCACTTCCTGGCGCGTTTCGACGCCGAGCGCAGGCTCGCCCGCCGGGTTTTCCCTGCAAAATTCCCTGTAAGCAGGGAATTGATCGCCGGCCGCCTTTTGCACTATTGAGCGGGCGTTTTTAATGTCGCGTTGGCTTGGGTGGAACGGAGCGGAGGCCTTCTAACTGGGGGGCGAGTTTTCCCTGTTATCGCCGTCGGCCACACTTGGTTCGGCCGCTCTTATCAAAAGGGCGCTTAAGAGCGAGACAAACAAAAGTCGACGCCACCGGCTGCCCGGCGTTGCGGCGGTTAAGGTTGTAGCTGGCCACTGATTTTTCTCGGCCTAGCCCATTTGGGGGAGACGCCAGGCGGCAGGGCTCCAAGACGCAAAATCGCCCGCTGGAGGATCAATAGTTGCTCCCCTCGGGGTTCGCATGACCCCGTCGTCTCTCCTACCGGAAGCGGCCATAGCAAGGCAATGAACTAAGGTCAGCCGAGCCACAAGCGGATGAACCACGCACGGATCGCTCGGGGCCGCCTCAAGCCGGCTCTCGACCACTCTTGGCTCGTTCCTGTGCTTTTGCATGAACCGGCGAAGATTGCCGGGCACCAGGGCCCGGATGCACATGGACGTCCTTGGCCGCCAGCGGTTCACCGCATTCCGAGCAGACCATCACGGGATCGAACATCCTCTTGCAGCTCTTGTGTTCGTGCAGCATCGGTCGGCCGCGCGAGTCGACCATATGCACGTTGCCCCAGTGCACGATCGACATGATGATCGGGTACAGATCCAGGCCCTTCTGGGTCAGGATGTACTCGTAACGCTTTGGTGCTTCCCGATAGGGGATTTTCCGCAGCACGCCGAAACGCACCAGCTTCTTCAGCCTGTCGGCGAGCAGATGGCGAGTAATCCCCAGCGACGCCTGGAAGTCGTCAAACCGGCGGACGCGAAGAAAACACTCGCGAAGGACGAGCAGACTCCAACGATCACCGATCACCGCGACGGTGCGGGCCAGGGAGCACGGCTCCTCTTCGAGTGCATCCCATTTCATCAACTTCCTCCGCGTTTTCCGGCTGCAGCAAAATAAATTCTAAAACAGAACTTATATGATTTCAATAGGATGCCTGTCTGGCAGGTATTGGATGACGAATATCATATTGACAGTTCTATAATAGAACTTATGGTTCGGACGAGGTTCAAACGAGGCGGCGGTCGAACCGCTGATGCGTCGAAGGGAAGAGCGTTGCCATGGTTGCTGCGGTGAAGGTCGAGTTTCACTTCGATTTCGGAAGTCCCAACGCTTATCTCGCCGAGCTCGCGTTGCCGGAAATCGAGAAGCGTACCGGCGTCAAGTTCAACTATGTCCCGGTGCTCCTTGGCGGCGTCTACAAGGCGACGGGCAACATGTCGCCGGCGGACTCGCTGCGCGGGATCAAGAACAAGCCGGAATACAATGCGCTAGAGACCACGCGCTTTCTGCGTCGCCACAACATCACGAAGTTCACGCCGAACCCGTTCTTTCCGGTGAACACGTTGAGCTTGATGCGCGGTGTCGTCGCGGCCGAATTCGAAGGCCTGTTCGAGTCCTATTTCCGCGCGGCCTATCACCACATGTGGGTCGAGCCCAAGAAGATGGACGACCCGCAGGTGTTCCGCGAGGCGTTCCTGTCGTCTGGTCTCGACATTGACCGCATCATCGCGCGCGCCCAGCAGGATGACGTCAAGAAGAAGCTGATCGAGAACACCACGCGCGCCGTAGAGCGCGGCAGCTTCGGCTCTCCGACCTTCTTTGTCGGCGACGAAATCTATTTCGGCAAGGATAGTCTGCGCGACGTCGAAGAGGAAATCCTCGCCCAACTCGCCAGCGCGCGGCGCAAGACCGCGTGATCATAACGTCGAGGCAAAACCAAAAGGCAAGAAGCCGTTTCTCAGGGAGGGTGCCGTGGTCTCATTGACCCAAGAGACAATAGGGAGTGTGGACGGTCTGCCGAACCGGATCCATCACGTGATGGCGCCGCATGTCGCAGCAACGCCGGATCGCATGGCGCTGGTCGATGACACCGCGACGCTGACCTATCGCGAACTCAATGGAGCGGTTCAGGCCACAGCTGACACGCTGCGTACGCTTGGCATCCGCGCCGGCGACCGCGTGATGATCGTCAGCGAGAATTCGATCCCGCTCGCTTGTCTGCTGCTCGCCGCGAGCTTGCTCGATGCCTGGGCGATCGTGGTCAATCCGCGGCTGTCGCCGCGAGAGGTCGACCAGATCCGGGATCACAGCGGCGCAAGGCGGGTGTTTTTCACTGCCGGGGTATCGCAGGAAGCAGCCACCCATGCCGTTAGGTGCGATGCGCCGCTGCAGGAGCTTGGGCCGCTGCGCGATATCGGCGTGACTGCGCTGAACGCGGACACGGCGGCGGAGCCGGTCGAAGCCGATGGCGCCAAGCAAGTCGCGGTTCTCATCTACACGTCTGGCACGACGGGCACGCCCAAGGGCGTGATGCTGACCCATCGCAATCTCCTGTTCAGTGCGCGGGGCACGGCCGGCTGGCGCAAGATGACCGCGGCCGACGTGCAGTATTGCGTGCTCCCGATCTCGCACATCGTCGGGATCTCCCTGCTCACCATGACCTTGATGGTCGGCGCGAGGGTGCGCCTGGTCGCAAAATACGATCCGGCAGCCTTGGCGAAGGCGATGGCGGAGGAGGGCATCACGATCCTCAACGGTGTGCCTGCGACCTATCAGCGCCTGTTGGAGTACCGCCGCAATGCCGGCCTGCCGAAGCTCGATCGTGGCTGCCTGCGCTTGATCGCGGTTGCGGGCGCGCCGCTGGACCTCGAACTCAAGTCGCGCGTCGAGCAGGAGCTGGGCTTGCCGCTGCTCAATGGCTACGGGATCACGGAATGCTCGCCGGGCATCTCGGGCGTCCGGATCGAGTCCCCGAGGGCGGATCATGCGGTGGGGACAGTCCTGCCGGGCGTGGAGACCAAGCTCGTGGGCCGCGACGGCAAACCAGTAGCGGGAGATGCGGTCGGTGAACTCCACGTCCGTGGGCCGAACGTGATGCGCGGCTATTATCGCGCACCCGATCTGACTGCGAAGGCGATCGATCCGGATGGCTGGTTCAATACCGGCGATCTGGCTCGCTTTGAAGGCGATGTTCTCTACATCGTTGGGCGTACCAAGGAGATGATCATTCGGTCAGGATTCAACGTCTACCCGGCCGAGATCGAGGCTGTGCTGAGCACGCACGACGCGGTGGTGCAATGCGCCGTGGTCGGACGGCCGGTCGAGGGCAATGAAGAGGTTGTCGCCTTCGTGCAGCTCATCCGCGGTTCAAAGGCGACGGCGCAGGATCTCATGGCCCACATAGCTCCGCAACTCACCTCATACAAGCGACCGTCGGAAATCATCCTGATCGACGCGCTGCCGGCGACGTCGACGGGCAAGATCCTGAAGCACAAGTTGGCTGAGTCGCTGCGCAGTCCAGGCTGACGCTTTGCCTGACAAGAAGTTCTCTCGGAACGAAGGAAAAGGCCATGCAAAAGAGAAACGCCACCGCAGCCGTGATCGGTGCAGGGGACTATATCGGTGCCGAGATCGCCAAGAAATTCGCGGTCGAGGGATTTTCGATCTATGCCGGCCGCCGCAACGGCGACAAGCTGGCGCCGCTGGTCAAGGACATCGAAGCCGCCGGCGGCGAGATCCACGCCCGTTCACTCGACGCCCGCAAGGAGGAGGAGATCATCTCCTTCCTGAGCGACGCCGATAAGCACGCGCCGCTCGAGGTCTGCATCTTCAATATCGGTGCCAACGTCAATTTCCCGATTCTCGATACCACCGAGCGGGTGTTCCGCAAGGTCTGGGAAATGGCATGCTATTCCGGTTTCCTGGCGGGACGTGAGGCAGCGCGGCTGATGACGGCTCGCGGCGGCGGCAAGATCTTCTTCACCGGGGCGACCGCGTCCTTGCGCGGTGGCAGCGGTTATGCCGCCTTCGCCAGCGCGAAGTTTGGCCTGCGGGCTGTCGCGCAGGCGATGGCCCGCGAGCTCGGTCCGAAGAACATCCATGTCGCGCATCTCATCATCGACTCCGGCGTCGATACGGAATGGGTGCGCCAGCGCCGCATCGAGGCGCTTGGCCCCAACGCGCTTGACAATCCGGACCTCTTGATGCCCCCAGCGGCGGTCGCCGGCGCCTACTGGCAGCTCTACCAGCAGCCAAAAACCGCCTGGACATTTGAGCTGGAGATCCGTCCGTTCGGCGAGAAGTGGTAAGGAGCCGGTCCGATGGAGCTGGCATTGTCGCCGGAAGATGCGGCGTTTCGCGACGAGGTTCGCGCATTCATCAGGGATCATTACCCCGAGGAAATGCGCGTTCCGAACCCCGAGACCGATCTGACCAAGGAGCAGTCGCTGCTCTGGCATCGCATTCTCTACGAGAAGGGCTGGATCGCGCCGCTGTGGCCGAAGGAGTATGGCGGCCCCGGCTGGTCGATCACGCAGCGCTTCATCTTCGAACAGGAGACCTCCCGGGCGGGGACGCTGCCGCCCCTGGCGTTCAGCGTCACCATGGTCGGCCCCGTCATCTACACTTTCGGCAACGAGGCGCAGAAGAAAAAATTCCTGCCGCGGATCCTGTCCGGCGAGGATTGGTGGTGCCAGGGCTATTCGGAGCCGGGCTCCGGCTCGGACCTTGCGACCGTCAGAACCAAGGCAGTGCGCGAGGGCGATCATTATATCGTCAACGGTCACAAGACCTGGACCACGCTGGCGCAGCACGCCGACTGGATCTTCTGCCTGGTGCGGACCGATCCGAACGCGAAGCCGCAATCCGGCATCTCCTTCCTGCTGATCGACATGAAATCGCCCGGCGTCACCGTGCGGCCGATCATCACGATCGACGGCAGCCACGAGGTCAACGACGTCTTCCTCGAAAATGTCCGCGTGCCGGTCGAGAATCTGGTCGGCGAGGAGAACAAGGGCTGGACCTACGCCAAATTCCTGCTCGGCAACGAGCGCACCAGCATGGCGGGTATCGGCCGGTCGACCCGGTACATCCAGAAGCTAAAGCAGATTGTGAAAGCGGAAATACCGGCCGACGATCCCGCGCATCTCGAGTTCCTGCGCGACATCGCCCGTATCGAGCTCGACGTGCTGGCATTGGAGGCAACCGAGCTTCGCGTGGTGGCACAGATGGCGCGCGGCATCGATCCCGGTCCGGCGGCCTCGCTGTTCAAGATCCGCGGCACTGAGATATTCCAGGATATCACCGAGCTCATCCATCGCGCGATCGGCAATTACGGTCTTGCCATCCGCGAGCATCCGGTCAGCGCCAACCGTTTCATGCCGGGCCCTGAGCACGCTCATACCGCGTCGGAGAAATACCTGAACTCGCGCAAGCTCAGCATCTACGGCGGATCCAACGAGATCCAGCGCAACATCATCGCCAAAGCCGTGCTCGGGCTCTAGCCACGGCGGATCGGGAGGAGCGGATGGATATTCAGTTCACGGAAGAGCAGGAATTGCTGCGATCCAGCGTGCAGCGCCTGCTGCGCGACCAGTACGATTTCGAGGCGCGGCGCAAGATCGTGGCGAGCGAGGAGGGCTTCAGCCGGACGCAATGGGAGGCCTTCGCCGAACTCGGCCTGCTCGCCGCGCCGTTCTCCGAGAACGCCGGCGGTCTCGGCGGCGGTCCGCTGTCGACCATGATCATCATGCATGAGTTCGGCCGTCACCTCGTCGTCGAGCCTTTCCTCGAGACGGTAGTGCTGGCCGGCAGCCTGATCGAACATGCCGGCACGCCCGAGCAGCAGCAGGCCTTCATCCCCGGCATCGTCGACGGCAACAAGATCTGGGCGCTGGCCTGGACGGAAAAGGTTTCCCGCTTCGACTTTGCCGATGTCACGACGACGGCGCGGCGCGAGGGCAACGACTACGTTCTGAGCGGCACGAAGACGATGGTGATCGCTGCGCCCTGGGCCGACTATCTGATCGTCTCGGCGCGGACGTCCGGTGACGACCGTGACCGCGCCGGCGTCAGCCTGTTCGTGGTCGACCGGCGTGCCGCTGGACTCGATCTCCAGAGCTTCAAGACGATCGACGGCCGCCGGGCCGCCGAGATCAGCCTGCGCGAGGTCCGCGGGCAATTGCTCGGGCGGGAAGGCAAGGGCGTCGCCTTGCTGGAAGCCGGTCGCGACCGCGCCATCGCCGCGCTCTGCGCCGAGGCGGTCGGCGCCATCGGCGAGCTGAATTCCGCGACGTTGGACTATTCGAAGACCCGCAAGCAGTTCGGCACGACCATCGGCTCCTTCCAGGTCCTCCAGCATCGCATGGTCGACATGTTCATTGCTCATCAGGAGGCGCTCTCCCTGATGCAACATCTCAGCCTGAACCTCAGCGCCGGTGACGGCCTGTCGCGGCTCGCCTCCGGCGCCAAGTCGAAGATCGGCTATGCCGCTAAGTTCGTCGCTGATCAGGCGGTGCAGCTTCATGGCGGCATGGGAATGACCGACGAGTTCAATGTCGGGCACTATTTCAAGCGTATCTCCTCCATCAACATCCAGTTCGGCGATCCGGCGTTCCACGTGCTGCGCTACGCGCAGCTGGACGCGGCCGCGTAAACAGAAGGGGTCAGCATGACGATTGAAGCAGTCATCGTTTCCACCGCAAGGACGGCTGTCGGCAAGGCCTATCGCGGCGCCCTCAACAACACGGACGGTCCGACCATGGCCGGGCACGTGATCGCCGAAGCGGTGAAGCGCGCCGGCATTGCGCCCGATGAGGTGGAGGACGTCGTGATGGGCTGCGCGATGCAGCAGGGCACCATGGTGATGAACGTGGCGCGCAAGGGCGCGATCCGCGCCGGTCTGCCGGTCACCGTTGCCGGCACCACCATCGACCGGCAATGCGCGTCGGGCCTGCAGGCTATCGCGGTGGCCGCACGGTCGGTCATGCTTGACGGGGTCGAGGTCGCGATCGGCGGCGGGATTGAGTCGATCAGCCTCGTGCAGAACGAGCACATGAACAAGTTCCACGCCGTCGATGACGAGCTGATGGCGATGAAGCCTGAAATGTACATGTCAATGCTGGACACCGCGGAGGTCGTCGCCGAGCGCTACAAGATCGGCCGCGACCAGCAGGACGAATACAGCCTCGAATGTCAGCGCCGCGTCGGCGCTGCGTTGCAGGCCGGCCGTTTCAACGACGAGATCGTACCGTTCACGACGAGGATGGCGCTCGTCAACAAGGACACCAAGGAGGTCACCTACGAGCAGGTGACGCTCACCAAGGACGAAGGCCCGCGTCCGGAAACCACCGCCGAGGGCCTCGCCAGGATCAAGCCGGTGTTCGAGGGCAAGACCATCAGCGCCGGCAATGCCAGCCAGCTTTCGGATGGCGCTTCGGCCTGCGTGATCATGAGCGATAAGATCGCGGCTAGGAAGGGTCTCAAGCCGATCGGCATATTCCGCGGCTTCGTCGCTGCCGGCGTCGAGCCGGACGAGATGGGCGTTGGCCCGGTTGCCGCGATCCCGCGGCTCCTCAAGCGCCACAACCTGAAGATCGACGACATCGATCTCTGGGAGCTCAACGAAGCATATGCGGTGCAGGTGATCTATTGCCGCGACAAGCTCGGCATCGATCCGGACAAGCTCAATGTCAATGGCGGCTCGATCGCGATCGGTCACCCCTACGGCATGACCGGCTCGCGCCTCACCGGGCACCTTCTGATAGAGGGTCGTCGGCGCAAGGCGAAATACGGCGTCGTGACCATGTGCATCGGCGGCGGCATGGGAGCCGCCGGTCTGTTCGAAATCGTCCACTGAGCGGCAAAGGCGGGGAGATCATTCGTGAAGACAGCGATCACTGAACTGTTCGGCATCCAGCATCCGATCATCCAGGGAGGCATGCACTATGTCGGCTTTGCCGAGCTGGCCGCTGCGGTATCGAATGCCGGCGGCCTTGGCATCATCACCGGCCTGACGCAGCGGACGCCGGAATTGCTGGCGAAGGAGATCGCGCGGTGTCGCGACATGACCGACAAGCCGTTCGGCGTGAACCTCACCTTCCTGCCGACCTTCTCGACGCCGCCTTATCCCGAATACATCGCAGCCATCAGGGAGGGAGGCGTCAAGGCGGTGGAGACGGCTGGCCGCAGTCCGGAACAGTACATGCCCGCGCTGAAAGCGGCGGGCATCAAGGTGATCCACAAATGCACATCGGTCCGGCACTCGCTCAAGGCCGAGAAGATCGGCTGCAACGCCGTCAGCGTCGATGGTTTCGAGTGCGGCGGGCACCCCGGCGAGGATGACATCCCGAACATGATCCTCTTGCCGCGGGCGGCCGATGCGCTGAAAATCCCGTTCGTGGCCTCGGGCGGCATGGCCGATGCGCGCAGCCTGGTCGCTGCGCTGTCGATGGGGGCCTCGGGCATGAACATGGGCACCCGCTTCGTCGCCACCAAGGAAGCGCCGGTCCACGAAAATGTGAAGCAGGCGATCGTCAAGGCGAGCGAGCTCGACACCGTGCTGGTCATGCGCGCGCTGCGCAATACCGAGCGCGTCCTCAAGAACAAAGGGGTCGCCCAGCTCGTCGAGATCGAGCGCAGCAAGGGCGCCAGCCTGACGATCGACGACATCCACGACCAGGTCGCGGGCGTCTATGCCAAGGTGATGGTTGACGGCGACATGGACGCCGGCGCCTGGAGCTGCGGGATGGTGGTCGGCCTCATCGACGACATTCCGACCGTCAAGGAGCTGATCGATCGCATCATGAGCGAAGCGGAGACGATCATTCGTCAGCGGCTGACCGGCTTCCTGGACGGCAAGGTTGAGACGGAGAAGGCGCGCGCAGTCGCCTGAACTGCGCTTCTGGGCACGGCAAGGTCGCGAGCCGGCATGACTTGCCGGCCGGACATGGAGGTCTGATCGCATGAGCGCACCTGTCTGTCTGATATCCGGCGTTGGGCCAGGCACGGGATCGGCGCTGGCGAGACGATTTGCCGAGGGAGGATATCGCCTCGCTCTTCTCGCCAGGAACGAGGAACGCCTCGCCGCGCTGGCGCAGCAATTGCCGGGCGCAAAGGCCTATCCGTGCGACGTGTCCGATGCCGCGCAAGTCGAGGCCGTGGCATCCGCCGTCGAACGAGATCTGGGCAGTCCCGCCGCCGTCATCCATAACGCCGTCGGCGGGGCGTTCGGCAGGTTCAGCGAAATCGATCCGGAGATCCTCAACCGCAACTTCCAGATCAACACGATGGGGCTGCTGTATCTGGCGCGGCGGTTTACCCCGGCGATGATACAGGCGGGCAGCGGCGCCGTCGTCGCGACCGGAAATACGTCGGCGTGGCGAGGCAAGCCGGGCTTTGCCGGTTTCGCTCCGACCAAGGCGGCGCAACGCATCCTTGCCGAGGCAATCGCGCGTGATCTCGGACCGCAGGGCGTCCACGTCGCCTATGTCGTCATCGATGCCGTGATCGATCTCGAATGGACGAGAAAGCGTTGGCCGGACCGGCCGGACGACTTCTTCATCAAGCCGCGAGCGATCGCGGATGAGATATGGCACGTTGTTCACCAGGATCGCAGTGCCTGGTCGTTCAATGTGGAGATCAGGCCGTTCGGCGAAGCCTGGTGTTCGTAAGGGAATAGGCGTCGCCGATCAAATCATAACAAGCTTAGGAGGAAATGTAGATGTTGATGAGGAGATTCGTACTTGCCGTGGCCGCGCTCGCGGCATTTGCGGGGATGCCGGTTCATGCCGATACGCCCGGTGTCACGGAATCGGAGATCAAGATCGGGGCGACATTCCCGTTCAGCGGCCCCGCTTCTCCGCTCAGCAACACCGGCAAGGGCCTCATTGCGTACGTTCGCTCGATCAACGACCATGGCGGCGTCAATGGCCGCAAGATCAACCTCGTGACCTATGATGATGCCTATAGCCCGCCGAAGGCCGTCGAACAGACCAGGAAGCTGATCGAAGGTGACGAGGTGGCATTGCTGTTCAGCCCGCTCGGGACACCGGGTCTCAGCGCGACCGTCAAATATGTGAACGGCAAGAAGGTGCCACACCTCTTCGTCGTCAGCGGCGCGACCAAGTTTGCCAATTTCACCGACTTTCCGATGACGACCACGGGACTGCCGAGCTACAACACCGAAGGCAAGATCTACGCGAAGTACATCACCCGGACGGCGCCCGACGCGAAGATCGCGATCCTCTACCAGAATGATGACCTCGGCCGCGATTTCGTCGCGGCGTTCAAGGAGGCGTTAAGAGCCGATTTCGATCGGAAGGTGGTCGCCTCGCCATACGAAGTTACCGAACCCACCATTGAGTCCCATGTGGTGTCACTCAAGGCCTCGGGAGCCCAGGCCTTCGTGATCGCGGGCACGCCGAAATTCACCGCCCAGGCGATCAAGAAGGCGAGCGAGATCGGCTGGTCGCCGCTCACCATCATCAACTATGTCTCGAGCTCAGTCTCCGCAACCATCCTGCCGGCCGGACCGGACAAGGCGGTCGGGGTTATCGCCGCGACCGTCACAAAGGATCCGAACGACAAGAGGTGGGCCGACGACCCGGGCATGAAATGGTATCGCCAGCACTTCGAGAAATATCTTCCCGGCTCCGACATTGGCGACAACAATTACCTGTTCGGAACCCAGCAGGGCCAGATCCTGGAGCAGGTGCTCAAGCAATGCGGCAACGACCTGTCGCGCGAGAACATCCTGAAGCAGGCGCGCAGCATCAAGGGGCTCGTGCTTCCGACGCTGATGCCCGGTATCGCGATCAACACCGGCCCGAGCAACAGTATGGCGTACACGCAGCTTCAGCTGCAACGCTGGACTGGAAGCTCCTGGGAGCAGTTCGGCAATGTTCTGAGTGCCGACCAGAACCAATCAGCACCAGAGCGCCCGTGATGCTGACCCTCCGTACCCGAGTCGGGGGCTTGGCGTGTTCGGCGAGTACGAAATCAAAAAGGCGCCCGGTGCCGAGCGGCGCAACGGCGAGAAGCCGTGGCCGGACCATATCGCGCGTGGGCATATCGGGAAAATTTGGAACAGGCGCCCCGAACGGTGGTTTGACGCTTTGGGAGCTTCGGCGTGCTCGAAGGAAGATCCGCAATGGCGCTCCAGACCGGCCCCGGGAATCGGCTTTTGGCGGCTTTGCCGCCTGCGGATCTCAACCTGCTTGAGCCTCACGTTCAGAAGATAGCGTTCGAATCTGACGCTGTGCTGGTGCGAACCGGAGATGAGCTCAAACAGGTCTATTTTCCCGTTAGCGGCGTCTTGGCGTTCCTGGTCGAGATGTCGGACGGACACATTGTCGCTTCCACTCTCATGGGCTCGGAAGGAGCGGTCGGCGCTCTCGCCATTCTAAGTCCCTCGCACTCGCCAGTCACGGCAACGGCCTATGTGGCCGGAGCTGCGCTCCAGATTCCTGTCCCACGGTTGCAGCAAGCCTATGAGCAGAGCGGCGCCATCAAGCGTGTTCTGCGCCTCCATCTCCGCACTCAATTGTTGCAGCTTCAGAATGTGGCGGCCTGTAACGCGGTGCACCCGGTGGAATGCCGTATGGCCCGCTGGCTGCTCGAGATACATGACCGCGTCGCCAACGGCGAGATTAGATTGACCCAGGAGGCGCTCGCACAACTTCTTGGCGTGCGGCGAACGACCGTGTCTCTAACGATGCGTAAACTTCGGGCAATCGGATGCATCATATCGGAGCGGCGCGGCGTCTTGGAGGTCCACCGAACGCGGCTCGAGAACGTCGCTTGTGAGTGTTACGGTGTGATGCGCCAGAGGATCAAACGAATGTATGAGGGGGAGCTGGGCTCCCCGAATGTTTCGCAGCCGCAATACTTCCCTTTCTCATGAAATCGAATGGTTTCCACGGAACAGCAGCGTTTGGCGGCACATCGAGCGGGGCAACCGTTGCCGAAGTCATCCATCGGCTTCTGACCCCCTGTGCGGGTTCTCCTCTGCAATTTTCTCGTAGCAGGGAACTGATCCTGGTGCCGCTCCGCGGAGGTGTTCTGCATCTCCGATTCCCCACTCGGGTCGGCGCGGCAGCTGATGATGTCTCGTCCATCACCTTGCCCGGTGGGGTCATTTCTGTCGGAACGACCGATTGAATGACATTGCGAGCGGCCCGACGATGTACTCGAATGCGGTTTTTTGGAAGGCGGGGATCATCATGGTCGCGGGGCCGAGATACCAGGCGAATGTTCGGCAGGCGCGCCGGGCCGAACATTCGCCCAATCCATCGCCTCGCAACGTCAGACCAGATAGTCGTGATAGCTGATAAGCGTTCCCGTGTTCTTGTCTGCCTCCGTGTGGAAGCCCGCGGCATCGTACTGGCCCAACAGGGTGATGTCGGTGGTATGGACTCCGTCAGTCACCGACAGGGTTCCTCCAGTGCCGGCCTGATTTGCGACATAACTCGCGGTCGTGCCGACCCCGAACGCCACATCGAGGAGATCGAGGTGGTCATTCCCGTCAAATCCGGACACGAGCCCGCTAAAGTCGAAGGAGTCGTGGAGCACGATTGTCCCGGTGGCTCCGGCATCAAGCGTTATCTTGGTCGATGAGGCGGCTCCGAATTCGAACGTGGCTACACCGTCCATCAAGGCGGTGCCGCCGCCAGTGACGCTGCCATTGACGGTGATGTTGGCTCCATGCGCCCACAGCCGCCCAGAATTATCGAGGTTGCTGTCGATGACCATCCCGCCGCTTCCAGTCGCCTCAAGGGTTCCGGAATTGACGATCGCGTTTGTCCCGGTATCGATATCGAGCACATTGACGCCAGTGGCGACAATCGTGCCTTTGTTGACCAGCCCCATCATCCCGTCCCCGAGATGGCCCGCGCCGGCGATCGTGTTGTCCACATTCGTCAGCGTGACGTCGGAGGTCGTTCCGGTGATCAGGTTCTGATCGCTGTCGGACAGCGCGACCTGCCCATGCCCCTGGAGCGTGATGCCGTGTTCGATCAGCTCCAGGCTTGTCCTGTTTCCGGTCGAGTTCAACTCAATTGTACCCGTGTTGTCGATGGTGCCGCTCAACGGAAGCAACGCGCCGTCGCCTATCACCAGGCTGCCGGAATTTTCCGTAACGGGGGTTTGATCGAATACGAAATTGCTCGATGTGAGCGATGTCGGAAAAGTGATCGATTGGCCTTCTCCCAACTCGATCACGGCGTTGCCGCTGGCGTCGCTCACAGTATGCGCCTGAACGTCGGCGAACGAGGTGAAGGTGGCGTAATCGATCAGATCGATTTGGTCATGCATCGCGTCGAAGTTATAAACCACGTCATGACCGATCGGCTGCGCGAACACCAGCAGGTCGTTCCCGCTCGAAGCCGTCAGATGATCGTCGCTCGACACAGCAAAGATGGGTGATCCCTTCGCATAGGCTTCGACATTGTCGGCCACGGTTGCCGTTCCCGTAGTGCCATCGGTGTTCGTCCAGGTCTGCGTGACGTTCAGCACCACGGCGCCTGCGAAATCCAGCGGCGAAGTGATTGTCATCGACTGCACATCATTTGTGTGAGCAGTCCAGGTGCCATCGCCGTTGTTCGTAGCGTTACTAAGGCTCCAGCCCAAGGGCACCCCGCTGATCGTGACGGTGATGACGTCGTTGGGATCATCTGAGGGATCGCTCAGAGCCAGGTAGATGGCCTCGCCAGCAATACCGGCAGGCGCAAGGACAGTGGCGCCGCTCCCTTTCACGATCGTGACGGTGTCAGTGTCGGCGAGGCCTCCTCCGTCGGTCGTTGTCATGGTCAAAGTCCGCGTGGTGTTGTTTGACCCGCCACTAAACGTCACGCCAGCCAAGGCCGCGTTGATGTCGGAGATCGAACCGGAGAACGTCATCGTTTTGGTGCCGTTGGCACCGGAACTGAATGTAAGGCCTGATGTGGTGGAGAGCGTCAAGACGCCGGTCGACGTTTGCGAAGAGCTGCCCAGTGAGAGTGAAACAGTCTCGATGCCGTTGTCGACATCGTTGACTCTCAGCGTGAAAGTGGCTGTTGAGCCACCACCGCTACCGTTTCCAACGGCCTGCTGCCCCGGAACGGTGTTGACCGGCGCATCATTGGCGCCGCTGATGGTAACGGTTAGCACCGCTGTGTCGGTTAGGCTGCCGTCAGTTACGGTGTAGTTGAAGGTGTCGGTCGTCGACTGGCCGACGTTGAGCGCCTGCACGGTTGCGTCGTTCTCGTTGACCACGTACGTGTAGCTGCCGTTAGCGTTGAGTGCCAGCGTGCCATGCGCGCCCACCAGGCCGACGCCCAAAGTGCCGGCCGTGCCGGCCCCCTCGATGCCGCCGGTGCGGATCGCACTGACCGTCAGGCTGCCGCTGTCGACATCGGTGTCATTGGTCAGCACATTGCCACTGCCGTTAATGCCCCCCGATCCGTTCGCCGTGCCGCCTTTCTCGGTCGCTGCCGTGGCACCCGGACTGGCACTGGTGTCATTGACGGCGATCGGCGCATCATTGGTCCCAGTGATGGTCACCGTCACGGTCCCGGTGGCGGTGCCGTCCTGGCTCACCACCGTGAACTGGTCCTGCACCTGCTGCCCGGCGGAGAGCTCATTGTGGGCGCCGTTGCCGGTGTAGCTCCAGGTGCCATTGGCATCGATGCTGAAGTCGCCGTAAGTGCCGTGGACGTTGGTCTGCGCCAGGACATGGGCCTGACCGGTATCCGGATCGGTGATGGTCAGCTGGCCGGAAGTGTTCAGCGCGGCGGCAGTATTGCCTTCGGTGACGGACTTGGAGTCCGATGAGACCGTGGCCGCATCGTTTGTGCCGGTGATCGTCACCGTTACGGTCCCGGTGGCGGTGCCGTCCTGGCTCATCACGGTGAACTGGTCCTGCACCTGCTGCCCGGCGGTGAGCTCGTTGTGCGCGCCGTTGCCGACGTAGCTCCAGGCGCCGTTGGCATCGATGGAGAAGTCGCCGTAGGTGCCATGAACGTTGCTCTGCGCCACGACATGGGCTTCGCCGGTGTCAGGATCGGTGATGCTGAGCTGGCCGCTGGTGTTGAGCGCAGCGGCGGTGTTGCCCTCAGCGACGGACTTGGAGTCCGACGAGACCGTGGCGGCATCGTTGGTCCCGGTGATGGTCACCGTGACGGTGCCGGTGGCGGTGCCGTCCTGGCTGGTCACGGTGAATTGGTCCTGCACCTGCTGGCCGGCGGTGAGTTCATTGTGGGCACCATTGCCGGTGTAGCTCCAGGCCCCATTGGCATCGATCGAGAAGTCGCCGTAGGTGCCGTGGACGTTGCTCTGCGCCACGACGTGGGCTTCGCCGCTATCCGGGTCGGTGATGCTGAGCTGGCCACTGGTGTTGAGCGCGGCGGCGGTGTTGCCCTCAGTGACGGACTTGGAATCCGAGCTGACCGTCGCCGCATCATTGGTGCCGGTGATGGTCACCGTGACGGTGCCGGTGGCGGTGCCGTCCTGGCTCACCACCGTGAACTGGTCCTGGACCTGCTGGCCGGCGGTGAGCTCGTTGTGGGCGCCGTTGCCGGCGTAGGTCCAGGCGCCGTTGGCATCGATCGAGAAGTCGCCGTAAGTGCCGTGGACGTTGATCTGCGCCAGGACATGGGCCTGACCGGTATCCGGATCGGTGATGGTGAGCTGGCCGGAGGTGTTCAGCGCGGCGGCGGTGTTGCCCTCAGTGACGGACTTGGAGTCCGAGCTGACCGTCGCGGCATCGTTGGTGCCGGTGATGGTCACCGTCACAGTGCCGGTGGCGGTGCCGTCCTGGCTCACCACCGTGAACTGGTCCTGGACCTGCTGCCCGGCGGTGAGCTCATTGTGGGCGCTGTTGCCGGTGTAGCTCCAGGCCCCGTTGGCATCGATCGTGAAGTCGCCGTAGCTGCCGTGGACATTGCTCTGCGCCACGACGTGGGCTTCGCCGGTGTCGGGGTCGGTGATGGTCAATTGCCCTGAGGTGTTGAGCGCGGCGGCGGTGTTGCCCTCAGCGACGGACTTCGAGTCGGACGAGACGGTCGCGGCATCGTTGGTGCCGGTGATCGTCACCGTGACGGTGCCGGTGGCAGTGCCGTCCTGGCTGGTCACCGTGAACTGATCCTGGACCTGCTGCCCGGCGGTGAGCTCATTGTGGGCGCCGTTGCCGATATAGCTCCAGGCCCCATTGGCATCGATCGAGAAGTCGCCGTAGCTGCCATGAACGTTGCTCTGCGCCACGACGTGGGCTTCGCCGGTGTCGGGATCCACAATCGTCAGTTGGCCCGAGGTATTGAGTGCCGCGGCCGTGTCGGCCTCGGTGACGGACTTCGAATCCGAGCTGACCGTTGCCGCGTCGTTGGTCCCGGTGATGGTCACCGTGACGGTGCCGGTGGCGGTGCCGTCCTGGCTCACCACCGTGAACTGGTCCTGCACCTGCTGGCCGGCGGAGAGCTCATTGTGGGCGCCGTTGCCGGCGTAGGTCCAGGCGCCGTTGGCATCGATCGTGAAGTCGCCGTAGGTGCCGTGGACATTGCTCTGCGCCACGACGTGGGCTTCGCCCGTGTCCGGGTCGATGATGCTGAGCTGGCCCGAGGTGTTGAGCGCGGCGGCGGTGTTGCCCTCGGTGACGGACTTGGAGTCCGAGCTGACCGTCGCCGCATCATTGGTGCCGGTGATGGTCACCGTGACGGTGCCGGTGGCGGTGCCGTCCTGGCTCACCACCGTGAACTGATCCTGCACCTGCTGCCCGGCGGTGAGCTCATTGTGGGCGCCGTTGCCGGTGTAGCTCCAGGCGCCATTGGCATCGATGCTGAAGTCGCCGTAGGTGCCGTGCGAGTTGGTCTGGGCCACGACATGGGCCTGACCGGTATCCGGATCGGTGATGGTCAGCTGGCCGGAAGTGTTCAGCGCGGCGGCAGTATTGCCTTCGGTGACGGACTTGGAGTCCGATGAGACCGTGGCCGCATCGTTGGTGCCGGTGATCGTCACCGTTACGGTCCCGGTGGCGGTGCCGTCCTGGCTCATCACGGTGAACTGGTCCTGCACCTGCTGCCCGGCGGTGAGCTCGTTGTGGGCGCCGTTGCCGGTGTAGCTCCAGGCCCCGTTGGCATCGATGCTGAAGTCGCCGTAGCTGCCATGAACGTTGCTCTGCGCCACGACGTGGGCTTCGCCGGTGTCGGAGTCGGTGATGCTGAGCTGGCCGGAGGTGTTGAGCGCGGCGGCGGTGTTGCCCTCGGTGACGGACTTCGAGTCAGAGCTAACCGTCGCGGCGTCGTTCGTGCCGGTGATGGTCACCGTGACGGTGCCGCTCGCGGTGCCGTCCTGGCTCACCACCGTGAACTGGTCCTGCACCTGCTGGCCGGCGGTGAGCTCATTGTGGGCGCCGTTGCCGATATAGCTCCAGGCCCCGTTGGCATCGATCGTGAAGTCACCGTAGGTGCCATGAACGTTGGCCTGCGCCACGACGTGGGCTTCGCCAGTGTCGGGGTCGGTGATGGTGAGTTGGCCGGAAGTGTTGAGCGCGGCTGCGGTGTCGCCTTCGGTGACGGACTTGGAGTCCGAGCTGACGGTCGCGGCATCATTGGTCCCGGTGATGGTCACCGTGATAGTGCCAGTGGCCGTGCCATCCTGGCTGGTCACGGTGAACTGGTCCTGGACCTGCTGTCCGGCGGTGAGCTCATTGTGGGCGCCGTTGCCGGTGTAGCTCCAGGCGCCGTCGGCATCGATGCTGAAGTCACCGTAGGTGCCATGAACGTTGGCCTGCGCCACGACGTGGGCTTCGCCCGTGTCCGGGTCGGTGATGCTGAGCTGGCCGGAGGTGTTCAGCGCCGCGGCCGTGTCGCCTTCGGTGACGGACTTGGAGTCCGACGAGACCGTCGCGTTGTCGTTGGTGCCGGTGATGGTCACCGTGACCGTGCCGCTCGCCGTGCCATCCTGGCTCACGACCGTGAACTGGTCCTGCACCTGCTGGCCGGCGGTGAGCTCATTGTGGGCGCCGTTGCCGGTGTAGCTCCAGGCGCCGTCGGCATCGATGGAGAAGTCGCCGTAGGTGCCGTGGACGTTGCTCTGCGCGACAACGTGGGCTTCGCCGGTGTCAGGATCCACAATCGTGAGCTGGCCGCTTGCATTGAGCGCGGCGGCGCTATCACCTTCGGTGACGGACTTGGAGTCCGAGCTGACGGTCGCCGCGTCGTTGGTCCCGGTGATGGTCACCGTCACAATGCCGGTGGCGGTGCCGTCCTGGCTCACCACCGTGAACTGATCCTGCACCTGCTGCCCGGCGGTGAGCTCATTGTGGGCGCCATTGCCGATATAGCTCCAGGCCCCGTTGGCATCGATCGTGAAGTCGCCATAAGTGCCGTGGACGTTGGTCTGCGCCAGGACATGGGCCTGACCGGTATCCGGATCGGTGATGGTCAGCTGGCCGGAAGTGTTCAGCGCGGCGGCAGTATTGCCTTCGGTGACGGACTTGGAGTCCGATGAGACCGTGGCCGCATCGTTTGTGCCGGTGATCGTCACCGTTACGGTCCCGGTGGCGGTGCCGTCCTGGCTCATCACGGTGAACTGGTCCTGGACCTGCTGTCCGGCGGTGAGCTCATTGTGGGCGCCATTGCCGGTGTAGCTCCAGGCGCCGTTGGCATCGATGGAGAAGTCGCCGTAGGTGCCATGAACGTTGCTCTGCGCCACGACATGGGCTTCGCCGGTGTCAGGATCGGTGATGCTGAGCTGGCCGCTGGTGTTGAGCGCAGCGGCGGTGTTGCCCTCAGCGACGGACTTGGAGTCCGACGAGACCGTGGCGGCATCGTTGGTCCCGGTGATGGTCACCGTGACGGTGCCGGTGGCGGTGCCGTCCTGGCTGGTCACGGTGAATTGGTCCTGCACCTGCTGGCCGGCGGTGAGTTCATTGTGGGCACCATTGCCGGTGTAGCTCCAGGCCCCATTGGCATCGATCGAGAAGTCGCCGTAGGTGCCGTGGACGTTGCTCTGCGCCACGACGTGGGCTTCGCCGCTATCCGGGTCGGTGATGCTGAGCTGGCCGGAGGTGTTGAGCGCGGCGGCGGTGTTGCCCTCGGTGACGGACTTCGAGTCGGACGAGACGGTCGCGGCATCGTTGGTGCCGGTGATCGTCACCGTGACGGTGCCGGTGGCAGTGCCGTCCTGGCTGGTCACCGTGAACTGGTCCTGCACCTGCTGGCCGGCGGTGAGCTCGTTGTGGGCACCGTTACCGCTGTAGCTCCAGGCGCCATTGGCGTCGATCGAGAAGTCGCCGTAGCTGCCGTGGACATTGCTCTGCGCCACGACATGGGCTTCGCCGGTGTCGGGGTCGGTGATGGTCAATTGCCCTGAGGTGTTGAGCGCCGCGGCCGTGTCGCCTTCGGTGACGGACTTCGTGTCGGAAGAGACCGTCGCCGCATCGTTGGTGCCGGTGATGGTCACCGTCACAGTGCCGGTGGCGGTGCCATCCTGGCTCACGACCGTGAACTGGTCCTGCACCTGCTGCCCGGCGGTGAGCTCGTTGTGGGCGCCGTTGCCGATATAGCTCCAGGCCCCATTGGCATCGATCGAGAAGTCGCCGTAGCTGCCATGAACGTTGCTCTGCGCCACGACGTGGGCTTCGCCGGTGTCGGGATCCACAATCGTCAGTTGGCCCGAGGTATTGAGTGCCGCGGCCGTGTCGGCCTCGGTGACGGACTTCGAATCCGAGCTGACCGTTGCCGCGTCGTTGGTCCCGGTGATGGTCACCATCACAGTGCCGCTCGCCGTGCCATCCTGGCTCACGACCGTGAACTGGTCCTGCACCTGCTGGCCGGCGGAGAGCTCATTGTGGGCGCCGTTGCCGGCGTAGGTCCAGGCGCCGTTGGCATCGATCGTGAAGTCGCCGTAGGTGCCGTGGACATTGCTCTGCGCCACGACGTGGGCTTCGCCCGTGTCCGGGTCGATGATGCTGAGCTGGCCCGAGGTGTTGAGCGCGGCGGCGGTGTTGCCCTCAGTGACGGACTTGGAATCCGAGCTGACCGTCGCCGCATCATTGGTGCCGGTGATGGTCACCGTGACGGTGCCGGTGGCGGTGCCGTCCTGGCTGCTCACGGTGAACTGGTCCTGGACCTGCTGTCCGGCGGTGAGCTCATTGTGGGCGCCATTGCCGGCGTAGCTCCAGGCCCCGTTGGCATCGATCGTGAAGTCGCCGTAGCTGCCGTGGACGTTGCTCTGCGCCACGACGTGGGCCTGACCGGTATCCGGATCGGTGATGGTCAGCTGGCCGGAAGTGTTCAGCGCGGCGGCAGTATTGCCTTCGGTGACGGACTTCGAGTCCGACGAGACCGTGGCGGCATCGTTCGTGCCGGTGATGGTCACCGTCACAGTGCCGGTGGCGGTGCCGTCCTGGCTCACCACCGTGAACTGATCCTGCACCTGCTGCCCGGCGGTGAGCTCATTGTGGGCGCCATTACCGATATAGCTCCAGGCGCCATTGGCGTCGATCGTGAAGTCACCGTAGGTGCCATGAACGTTGGTCTGCGCCACGACGTGGGCTTCGCCGGTGTCGGGGTCGGTGATGGTGAGCTGGCCACTGGTGTTGAGTGCGGCGGCAGTATTGCCTTCGGTGACGGACTTGGAGTCGGAGCTGACCGTCGCCGCATCATTGGTGCCGGTGATGGTCACCGTCACGGTGCCGGTGGCGGTGCCGTCCTGGCTCACGACCGTGAACTGGTCCTGGACCTGCTGCCCGGCGGTGAGCTCGTTGTGGGCGCCGTTGCCGGTGTAGCTCCAGGCCCCGTTGGCATCGATCGAGAAGTCGCCGTAGGTGCCATGCGCGTTGCTCTGCGCCACGACGTGGGCCTGACCGGTATCCGGATCGGTGATGGTCAGCTGGCCGCTGGTGTTGAGCGCGGCGGCGCTATTGGCCTCGGTGACGGACTTCGAATCCGAGCTGACCGTCGCGTTGTCGTTGGTGCCGGTGATGGTCAGCGTGACGGTGCCGGTGGCGGTGCCGTCCTGGCTCACCACCGTGAACTGGTCCTGGACCTGCTGGCCGGCGGTGAGCTCATTGTGGGCGCCGTTGCCGATATAGCTCCAGGCGCCGTTGGCATCGATCGAGAAGTCGCCGTAGCTACCGTGAACATTGCTCTGCGCGACAACGTGGGCTTCGCCGGTGTCAGGATCCACAATCGTGAGCTGGCCGCTTGCATTGAGCGCGGCGGCGGTGTTGCCCTCGGTGACGGACTTCGAGTCGGACGAGACGGTCGCGGCATCGTTCGTGCCCGTGATCGTCACCGTCACGGTGCCGGTGGCGGTGCCGTCCTGGCTCACCACCGTGAACTGGTCCTGCACCTGCTGCCCGGCGGTGAGCTCATTGTGGGCGCCGTTGCCGGTATAGCTCCAGGCCCCGTTGGCATCGATCGTGAAGTCGCCATAGGTGCCGTGGACGTTGGTCTGCGCCACGACATGGGCCTGACCGGTATCCGGATCGGTGATGGTCAGCTGGCCGGAAGTGTTCAGCGCGGCGGCAGTATTGCCTTCGGTGACGGACTTCGAGTCCGACGAGACCGTGGCCGCATCGTTGGTGCCGGTGATCGTGACTGTGACCGTCTGGGTAGCTGTCGAGCCGTGGCCGTCATTGATCGTCACCACGAAGCTCTCGGTGACGGTCTGGCCCGCAGCGAGGTATTGGGCAGCCGCGTTGTTCAAATTGTAGTGCCACTGCACCGAGCCGTTCGCGGCATTGGCCGCCTCGTTGACCGGATCGAGCGAAAACGTGCCAAGCGAGGTCGTATTCGCGGGCGACGCTACAAACGTCGCTGTGTGGGTATCACTCAGATCCACATCGGTGAAGCCGATGCTGCCTGCGGTATTCAGGGAATCCGACGGGTCCGGTTTCGACGGCGCGTCTTCCACCACCGAGCCGCTCTGCGGGCTCGAGGTCATATAGACCGCGTCGTTCACGCCATTGAACTGGAGCGTCACCGTCGCCCAGCTCAGCGTGCCGTTGCCCATCTGAATTGCGTAGGTGAATGTATCGGTCAGCGTTTGCCCGGCCGCCAGCGCTTGAAGCTGAGGGTTGATATCGCCCTTGTCGTAATGAACGGTGCCGTCCGACTCGATCCAGATGCGCGCACCGAGCGCGCTGCGGTCACCGGTTCCGGCCATGCCGGCCGCGTCGCTGCTGTACGCCACATCCTTGACCAGCAAATCCGCAGGGGCGTAGCTCTTGGTGGACGCGGAGGCGCTCGTTCCGTCGTCCAGCGAGAACAGCGTCTTGGCCGCGCCGCCAAGATCGTTTGCCAGCACGTTCAAGATGAGAATGTTGCTGGCGTCTTCCGTAAACGAGAAAACGTCGGCGTTGGCCTGCGGAGTATTTCCAAACGAAACCGTGCTGCCGCCGCCCGTGGTCTGCGTCGCCATAGCTAAATCCTCCGGATGATACGCCGTCCGCGTTCACGGACCTGGAATTGCACAATTGCGCGGTGATAGTCGGCCGATGCCTTGCCTACACCGTTGAAGAAAAATGCTCTGCTGCCGAGCAAGACTGTCGTCATGCTGAGGGCTGAGAAAATCTGCAAAGAATGCATGCGACGAACTCAAGCTTGTCTGGAGCTGGCGTCGCTCCGAGCTCGCAATAGGAGATCGCGGCCTGACAGGAACGAGAGATTGTCCTTGGGCGCCGGACCGTGCGCGACGGGATCGTTCGCGAACGGCACCCTGCGCGCGATCGAAGGATCACACGCTGACAGAAAAGAACGTGAAATCGCCTGAAGATCGGCTTCAATTTGAGCCCGGCCGAAGATGGTCTCGGACTCCCACACAAAACGCACGCGTCTCAATCTCATTCGCGGGCCCTCGTCTGCCAATGCAGAGCAGAGAGTGTCGCCGCCACATCAATTCACGCAAACCGCGAGCGTTCGCTCGGACGAATGACATGTCCGCTCGTTAGCGCCGATCTGGCCCACCTGCTGCCAAGTTACGCGAAAAGATTTAGAGCTGTATTCCCCCTGCCCATTCGTGTGCGGTCCTCGTCCGCCCACGTTGACAATATTGATCTGCAGCATTCTTCATTGATCTGCAGCATTCTTCAGCTCCCGAGTGCCGTCCGTGATAAGGAGCGATCACGATCGTTTGGCTCGGGATTTAATTAAACCTAGATTAAAATAATGCGACGGTCCATTTATTTATTCATCCGCTGCATTTAATGATTAATGCGTGAGAACCAGCAGCAAAGAGACGCTTGCGTCGCTTCGGGCAGGAAACACCGGATTCATACGGGCGTTATCCGACGTCGCGGTCGCTGCTCGGACCAACGCCGGCACAGGATCTTGCGAGGTCGTGCAAGCCGACGACATCGCGCTTAAATGATAAACTCGAGCTTGATTGATAATGGTGTTGACCTCGGCATATAATAAAAAAATATGCTTGGGGAAAATGGGAGGTTGGAATGGAAGCTGCCCGCCGCTTTCGCGCCATGGCGCTACTTTGCCGACAGACCGCCGCGCGCCAACCCGAGAGAAGCTGGAAACTGCTCGCCGAGGCAGAGTACTGGGAGCATCTGGCGGCTGCGGCCTTGACTCAGTGAGCTTGGAGTGAGCGATTTTTAGTTGCTTGCCCTTTCATCGCCTTCTTAGTTCAAGTCATAGTTCGAGGCGGTCATGTCCAGTCCGCGTCAGGTTTACAGCTGTGCCGTTCTGAGTGAACGGCGCCAAGGGCTTGTGGTGGAGCTTAGAGAAGTGGAGAAGCTTCGAACCAAGCTCCGGCGTGTAGAAGCGAGAACAATCGGCAGAAGACGGTGTGTCAAAGCGGGCAACAGAACAAGCGCCGTGTACTAACTCGGCGGCGAGACCGGCCTTTTATTCAGGACAGAACGGCCGCACCGATTTCCGTTCGACGCGGCACTTTGAAAAACCGCAACGAGCCGGTCACCCTCCCAAAGCTCCACGTCGTGCTCGCCAGACATTTGCACGGCTCGATGCCGTGCTGCCTGCTCGTCGATGCAGTCGAGCTTTGCGGCGCAGATCACTCGGCGGCTGCTGTCCACCACGAACACTTTGTACCGCATGATGGTAGTCCGATCCCAAGAAAGGGGACCGTCATCGTAATCGAATGTCCGTCCAAGTCAGGGAGAAACTCTGTGGCGGTGCGCGGAACCTTTGTACGTGTGGCAATTCAGCTATAGCCCGCGTGAACTCATCGACTTCGCGGTGAGCGTCAGGGTCAGCAGTGTGGCACGCTTCAGTGGCGCAATCTCACCGCCTGTCGAAGCGTGCGACTCGCGCTCAAGAGCGAGAAGCCCCCGAGCGTCATCAGCAGCACACCGAGCCAAGTTACCGTCCGGCTGCGCGCCTCGTCGGGCGCCTCTTCATCGCGCGCGCCCATCGGCATAGCTGGAGATAAGTCGGCTCGCGCGGCAGCGGAAAGCTTCTCCACGTCAACTTGGGGCGGCGTGGAACGCTTGGGCGTGAGTTGGTCGCTGGAAGGATCCGAGATGGGTGCCGCCGGCATCAGGATCGGCGTGCCCGCATCGACGACAGAAGTAGCATCAGCCACCCTCACTTCGCGTGCCGGCGGAGTCGGCTGAGCCTCGCCGGCCGTCGCGGAGCTTAGTACCTCGGCGCGCGCATCGCTCACCGGGCTCCGCCGTTGCCGCGCGGCCACCTTCTCGTCGGGCCTGACGGTGCGGTTGGCGATGCGACTATGAACCGGTTTTCGCAGCGTCGCGACGCCCTCGGCCAAGAACCAGCATTTGCGGCGGCCGTCCCGCCGATAGACCCAACGCTGGCCGGCGCCGGGCGGGTTGCCGGGCTTTGCCAAGCATTCCGGCTGCGCCGAAGAGGTTGCCGCGGGCTCGCGAGCAGGATCGAACAAGTCTGTGAATGGATTGGAGAGCGCAGGTGTCGCAGCAAGACCTCCAAGAAGAACCAAACTGGCGAAATAACATCGCAAATGACCGGACATCGGAAACTCCCGGTGATACGCCCACCCGGCACGAGCCTTCGCAGCGATATGGGCTCCGATACGACTTAAATCTGGCAGCGCAATGAATTAATTGTGTTGCAGGCCGGCCGAATTAATAAGCCCGCCCAGCACTCCCGGGTTGCAGCACGGGGCTACGCGCCCAATTAAAGGGCCAAAGCGCAGCTGGCGGGCCGCAAGTTTCTGGATGTCATGATCCCGATCGCGGCCTCAACGCGCGTTACCCCTCGCGGTAAATTAAATGCTCCGCCATGATGTTACCGCCGTCGGCCCTGCTCTCTGCAGTCTCCCGCATTTAAATGTGGATTATGCGGCTTGGATCTAACTGATGGCTTGTCTGCGCCGTCATTCCCGATTTGTCTGCCTGCGCCTTCTCTCAGGAATTCGGATCAAGCCATGAATACCGCGCATTTCAATTCGCTCTCTCTCGACGAGCTGTGCATACTTCACCAACAGGTGGCCGCCAGCCTCGTTCAAAGAATTTTGGTGCGGCACGCACGGCTGGAGGAACGGCTCCAGAAGATTGGACGGGCCGACGAGGCCACACGGTTTGATCGCAAGCGCCGTCCCTATCCGCCGGTGCGTCCCAAATATCGCAATCCGAAGAACCCGGCGCAGACATGGTCGGGCCGCGGCAGGCTGCCCCGCTGGCTGCGGCCGCAACTGCGAGGGGGGCGCAGGCTGGACGATTTCCTAATCGACCAGGCTTTGGTCCAAAAGCGGCAGCCGAATTGAGCGCCGCAGCCGCGATCGCGCCGGGAACAAGGCCAGAATTGATCGCCGGCGGCCTCTTACATTTTGGGGCGGGCGTTCTTGAATTTGGATGTGAATAAAATAAAGGCGCGTCATTTAATGTGATCGAAACGGAGAGGGCTCGCGTGATCTGCGGCTGCTGTCCGTATTATTCCGGTGAATCTCAATGATTAATGGTTAATCCGCGTAAGCAACTGTAACAAAACGAATTTATGGATCACTTGTCAGATTCGCCTGGTGAGGGACTCGAAAATTTAAAATCAGCAACATATTAATTATTGACTAAATATAATATTTAATGAAGAGTTTTCGAGTGGCGGCGCTTGTCGTTCGCAGCCGCTGAATTTTGCCAAGGGTGTCCTGCAATCCATCTTCAAAGAAAGGCTTTCCCTATGCTGCACTATTACATCAAGACCACCGAAGCCATGAAGCGTCTGCGCGCCGACCAGGAGGGCGTGGTTTCGTTCGAGTACATTATCGTCGCGGTTTGCATCGTTGGCGCAGTCGGCGCCGTGTTCGGCGGTGGAGCTGGCGGTCAGATCGGCTTGGCGCTGCAGAACGGGATCGGCCAGATCACCGCCACTTTCGCTAATGCGATCGCTGGTTGATACGGCCATTTGAACCCGGAAGGGGGGCAACCCAGTGCGCCCCCCTTTGCTCGAACTCCCCCTATCTCGTGCGCGTTCCACTTTTCTGAGGCGTGCATTTTCATGAGTTGGATTGCTCCCACAGCCTCGTTTCTTGAAATCGTATTGTTGCTCTACGTCGCAACGATCGACGTCGCGACGCGGCTGATCCGAAACGAAATGTGTCTGGCCCTGGCGGCCCTCGGGATCGCCAGTCAATTGGCCAATCCAATGCAAGTTGCCGAGTCGCTGATATCGGCCGCGATCCTCTTTCTGGTATTGTTCGTCCTATACGCGCGCGGAGGGATTGGCGGCGGTGATGTCAAATTGCTGACTGCGTTGGCGATCGGATTTCCCCTGACCGGCCAGATTCAGCTCGTGACCATAACTGCGCTGGCCGGCGGCGTTCTTGCCATGGTGCATCTGATGATGCGCCACCTCCCTCATCCCAAACTGGCACCCACCAGATCGTCACTCCCACGCCGGGTTTACGCGATCGAACGTTGGCGCCATTTGCGACACGCCCCGCTGCCCTACGGAGTTGCAATAGCGTGCGGGGGCATCTGGACGATTTTGAGCAAAGGATTGTGAGATGTCATCTGCGTTGCGTCTGTCGATCATCATGGTGCTTCTGCTCGCAACCACGGCGTTCGCGCTCGTCGCCTATAACATGAATTTGCCGAAGGCGCCCGCTCCGGCCCCGGCGCAAGTCACGGAGGCGGCTCCGGCACCGGCGCCTACCGGCGGATACTTCGTCGCGGCGCGTTCCTTGCCGAAGGGGACTTTGGCCCGCGAAGAAGATTTCACCGTGCGGTCGGTGCCACCGGAGCGCATTCCCCAGGGCGCGATTCTTGAAACACCGGAGTCCAAGGCCGGACTTCCCGGTTCTCTGATCCGCAGGTTCGTTGAAGCAGGTAGTCCCGTGACGTTGCAGGACATCCTGCGTCCGCGGGATCGAGGCTTCCTGGCCAGCGTCCTGGCACCGGACAGCCGTGCCATCAGCATCAAGGTTGACGAGGAGGCGGGTGTCTCCGGCCTGATCAGGCCGGGTGATCACGTGGACGTCGTGTTGACCCAGGTGTTCGAGAAGGCCGACACCGCACGTCGAGCCCTGAGCGAGACCGTTCTGCGCAACGTTCGGGTCATCGCGATCGACCAGGAGATCGTGCAGGGTGCACGACCGATTGGCGGAATGGCAGGCAAGCAAACGCAAACCGTGTCCTTGGAGCTTGCACAGGAGCAGGTCAAGAAAGTCACCGTGGCAAAGCAGCTCGGAACACTGTCTCTGGCCGTGCGTGCAGCAGTCGATCAATGGGACAAGGCCGACACTGGCGCGATGTCCAGCTGTGATGTGTCCCCGGAACTGGCTCGCCAGTACGCAATCGCACGTCAGAGAACGGCAGTCGTCATTCATTCGGGCGGCCAAGCCAAGCAATACACGGTCAGGAAGCAGGACGAGGACGCTCTCGTCAGCTGCGAGGGGACCCCGGAAGTCGTGCACCAGACCGCAACGGCCGAAAGTTATGACAACAGGTTTTCGGAGAAACGTTGATGAACATTGCCCTAGCCGTTCCGCCCGAAGAATCGACATCGATCGTCACGCGTAACCGCATCGTTTGTTTCGTAAACGACGAGATCAGCGCCGCGGCCTTGCGCAAGGGCCTCGAAGGCGCCAACCTCTCGATCAGGCGCGGCACGATCCGCAATGCGATACGGATGCTGGAATCCGACACAGACCTGTTCGCGCTGGTAACAGACATCAGCGGCATCGATGATCCCTTCACTGAACTGGAAAGGCTGGCCGGCGTCTGTCCGCCCGATGTCCGCGTAGCTGTGATTGGCGAGAACAGGGAGATCACCTTCTACCGTGAGCTTCTGGAGCTCGGCCTGGCCGAGTATCTGCCGCGGCCGCTCACGCGCGATTTGGTGCTGGACCAGTTGCGCCCCAAGCTGCTGGGCGACGTTGCCGCCAATCAGATCGATCGTGGCGGTCACGTGGTTTCGATCTGTGGGGCGCAGGGCGGGGCCGGCGCCACGAGCATCGCGATCAATCTGGCACTGCAACTCGCCGAAACCACCAAGGCCAAAGTGGCGCTGCTGGACCTTCACCTGCAGGGCGGCGAAGCCGCCGTGATGCTGGGTGTCCGTCCCGGGCCGGGGCTGCGCATCGCCCTGGAGAACCCGATGAGGGCGGACACGCTGTTCCTCGAGCGGGCGGCAATCGAAGTCAACGAGCGGGTCTGTCTGGTCTCGGCCGACGAGGATCTCGATGCGCAGCTCGAAATCACGGAAGCCGGCGTACGACACGTGCTGGGTCTGCTCCGTCAACGATTCAACTACATCGTCGTCGATGTGCCCGTCCCGTTTCCCCCGTCAATCTATCCGGTAATCAAGCTTTCCCGTCACGTGATGGTGCTGCTCGAAGCCGAGGTGACCGGACTTCGCAATGCCCACGCACTGCGCACCGCCGTCGTCAACATCGCCGGCAAAGATCGGGTCTTTACCTTGCTCAACCGCGCCGGTCGTCCCGGTGGACTCCCGAGGGAGGCAGTTGTCAAGGCGATGGGCGCAGAGCCGGACATCGTCGTTCCCGATCTCGGCAAGGGGATGACCGAGGCGCTCAATCTCGGAATTCCCGCTCTGAAGCACGTCAGGAAATTGCGACGTCACCTGGCACCGATTGTACGGGAGATCAGCGGTGTCGGCGCCGAGCGGAAGAGCTGGTGGAGGAGGGTGCTCACAGCACATCTGCGATGAAAATATTTGGAAGACGTGACGAAGAGGCGTCCGTTCTTGTAGCTGCATTGGGGACTGAGCTGCCTGGTCCTCCGGCAGGCTTGCCTCCGTCGATGCCCAACGTTGCTGTATCTGCGCCAAGCGCGCCTCCACCTGTGTCAAGCCTGCCCGCATCCGCGTCCAGGCGCGACGAACTCCCGATCCACCACCCGATAATACCGGATTCGTTGCGTGAACGGGTCATCGAGCAGATCGAGCCCGCGGTGGCGGCAACCGTTTCGCGCGAAGTTCTTCGGCGGCAGATCGAGGAAATCATCCATCAAATCGCCAACCAGGAGCGGCTCGAGCTATCGGGGCGCGAGCAGCTTCAGCTCGCGGACGAGATTGCCGACGACATGACGGGGTACGGGCCGCTCCGTCCGCTGCTGCTCGATCAATCGATCAGCGATATCATGGTGAACGGTCCCAGCAACGTCTACGTGGAGCGCAGCGGCAGGCTGGAACGAATTGCGGTGCGATTCCGCGACAATGACCATATCGCCTCCGTCGCTCAGAAGATTGCCGCGCAGGTTGGCAGGCGCGTCGACGAATCCAGCCCGATGGTGGACTGCCGCCTGCTGGATGGCAGCCGCGTCAACATCATTCTCCCGCCGCTGGCGATCCATAGTCCGTGCATCTCGATCCGGAAATTTCCAAGCCACCGTTTGGATATCGCCGGATTGATCGAAAATGGCTCAATGACCGCGGCCATCGGAAAACTGCTGGAGATCGCCGCCCGGTCTCGGCTCAATGTTCTGGTCTCCGGCGGTACCGGCTCCGGCAAGACGACGCTCCTGAACGCGATGAGTCAATTCATCGATCACAGCGAACGCATCGTAACGATCGAGGATGCGGCGGAGTTGCAGCTTCAGCAGCCGCACGTGATCAGCCTGGAGACCCGGCCTCCCAGTCTGGAGGGCACGGGGCAGGTGACGCAACGGGATCTGCTGGTGAACGCCCTGCGCATGCGTCCCGACCGGATCGTCGTTGGCGAGGTCCGCAGCGCAGAAGCTTTCGACATGCTGCAGGCGATGAACACCGGCCATGATGGTTCGATCTCCACGGTCCACGCGAATAGTACCCGGGATGCCCTGACCCGCATCGAAAACATGGTGCAGATGGGACAGGTCAACCTGCCGTCGCGCGCCATTCGAGCTCAGATTGTTGCTGCGCTGGATCTCATTGTGCAGGTCGAACGCATGCGGGACGGACAGCGCCGTATCGTTCAGATCAGCGAGGTCATCGGCCTCGAAGGGGAGGTGATCACCACCAATGACATCGCAGCCTTCGAATACAAGGAGGAGGATGAGCAGGGTCGCCTATCGGGCACCTACAGGTGCAACCTTGCCACTCCGAAATTCAAGAGCCGTCTTGTCTATTATGGACTGGATGGAGCATGGGCCGAGGCAATGAGGCAAATATGATGCCGGAGTCGGTAATCGCGTCTTTTCTGGCGCTCGCGATGTGCGCAGCAGCCATTGCGCTGTGGCTCGACGCTCGGGAGCGACGCATCAATCGCCGGCTGGCGGTTGCTCTGCCAGCTTCCCATCCGGCCAACCTACCATCCATTCGCCGGTTGGAGGCCGGGTCTCCGTCGCTGTTGCTCCATCGGTTGGCCAATTACAATCGCGAGATACCTTACATCTGGCATCCAGCCTATGTGTTGCTGGCCGGTGCCATCGCAGCAGCAGCGATCCTCTACACCAATCGCCTGCTGGGATTCTCCATTCTCTACCTGTCCCTCGCGGCGGCCATTGCCGCCATAGTCGTGGTTCGCGGCCTCTTTGGATGGCAGCAGCGCCGCTTTGCCAGGCAACTTTTTCGACAGCTGCCGGATGCGATCCAGCTGGTGACGAGCACCGTTCGATCGGGTCTGCCTGTGCACGAAGCTTTTCGCGCCCTCGCGCGCGACATGCCACAGCCAACGGCTGGGCAGTTTGCCATCGTATGCAGCGAGGTGAATCTCGGAAGATCTCCCGAGGACGCCGTCCAAAGTGTCTATCGGCGAACCCAAGTGGCGGAATATGCGATGTTCGCGGTGACCCTTGCGGTTCAGTTGAAGTCGGGTGGTAGCCTTGCGGAGACCTTACAGAACCTGGGAGACACCGTGAGGCAACGCGTTGCACTGGCCGCGCGGGCCAAGGCCCTGGCGGGAGAGGTGATCTTTTCCTCGCGGGCGCTGACAATCTCGCCCTTGCTCGGGGGCGGGGCGCTATACGCAGCCAATCCGCAAACGGTCGATCTGTTGTTCACTGATCCGGTTGGAAACAAGCTGCTGGCTTACGCGGTGGTCTCGGTGCTTGTCGGGGCCTTGGTGATAAGTTGGATGGTCAGACGGGAAACGGCACTATGACTCTTGGCCTTGGTCTGGTGGCCCTCGCATTCGCAGCCGGTGCTGCGAGCTGTGTGTTGATCATCCGCGAAATGCACATTCGCGCTTTGGACGTGCGGGTGTCGAACGCCGTGATGGGCGTTGCCGGACGATCGGCGCCGTTCCAAGACATGACGGGTTGGTTCTCGTCGCTCGGCATGCGGTACCGCCGCTTCTACGCGGAGGAAAATCTGGATCAGCTACGCGCGATTCTTCAATCAGCCGGTTTCAATCATCGTCGAGCCCTGCCGACCTGGATCGGCGTCAAGGCCGTCAGCATGTTCTTGTGCCCGATCATCGCCGGAGGGGGCGCTCAGCTCCTGGGAAAGCCGTTGCTGGACGTGCTGGTCTTCACGCTGATCGGCATGGCGGTCGGAATCGTGGGACCGCGGTTGATCCTGGCCGCACTGAAGCGGCGGTTTGATGCTGCCATTCGTCTGGGCACCCCGGATATGATCGATTTGCTGGTCGTGTGCAGCGAAGCGGGAATGGGCCTGGAGAGCGGGCTGGCACGCGTTGCGCAGGAAATGGACGAGACCAATCCCTCCATAGCTGGGGTCTTGAGGAATCTTCTTGATGATCTCCGGGTACTGCCTAGCCGCAGCGAGGCGTTCGAGAAGCTGGGAGCTACGTCGGATGGGCTGCGCCGGTTCGGAATCATGGTCGCCCAAAGCCTGCAATACGGGACGCCGATCGGTCAGGCGCTGCGGAGCATCGCCGTCGATCTCCGCCGAGAGCGTATCACCAAGCTCGAGGAAAGAGCGCACAAGTTGGGCGCCAAGCTGACCATTCCGATGGTGTTGTTCCTGCTTCCAGCCATGTTCGTCATTCTGGGAGGCAGCCCCATCCTGCACCTCGTACGTTCATTTGCCAGCTTCGGTAAGTAGCCATGAGCACAATCGTCCTGTCGAAAACCTCCGCTTACGACCGGGCCATGCAATTGTTCGGCGGCATGTGGTTCATGTTGCTGGCACTTGGCGTGGCCATCAAGCTCGGATCGTCGGCTGGGGATCCCTGGCCGTCGCTCCTGTCGAGTTTTTGCCTCGCCGTCTTCTACGTGCTGCTGGCGCTGTTGACCATCACGCGGTCGCCGGCAAAGGCGCAAGCGGATGGCCTCCTCCCGAGAATAGCGGCGTTCGTCGGCACCTACATGCCGTGGACAATCGCCTTCTTCGGCAAGACCGACCAAGCGCTGCCAAACCTGGCGTCCACTGCTTGCGTGCTGATCGGCATGATCATGATGCTGGTCACCATTCGGCATCTTGGTAGGTCATTCAGTTTGGTGCCGCAGGCGCGCAACGTGGTGCAAACAGGTCCGTATCGGTGGATCAAGCACCCACTCTACCTCGCGGAAGAAATCGCGGTGTTGGGCGTCGTGCTGAGAAACCCGACACCACTAACTGCGGCCTTGCTCATGCTGCATATCGGCGTTCAGATTTGCCGAATTTATTATGAAGAGGATCTGCTTCGGCGCAACTGCCCTGAGTACTCCGGTTACGAAGCATCGCGCTGGAGACTGATCCCCCATGTTTGGTGAGTGTTATTGATCCGGTCGACGACCGGAACGGCAAGTATCGGTCGAGGTAGGCTCATGAGCCACAAGAGGTCTTTCATCGCGGATCAACGCGGCGCTGTCGCGCTTGAGACAATGATCATCTACATTTTCTTGGCGTCGTTCCTACTTGTGCCGCTCGCCGACGTGACCGCCGCCGCCTTCCAGTTTGCCTCCGCCTGGGCGGCGTTGCGCTCCTTCGGGCAGTATGTGCAGTACTACAATCCGCTCGGCCCCGACGGCACAGTGACCTGGAGGCCGGGGCTACAGACAACAGTTGCCGGTTATCCGATCAGCAACATCCAGGTTATATGCGGCGACGCACGCGTTGCCTGCTCGTCAAGCAATATTGCTACTCCGAAGTATTTTACATTCACGACGACCGTCACTTTGGCCCCGATTGGGGCGCGCTTGCCTTTTTGGAGGTCGGTGCTGTGTCCCACCAGTTGTACGTACACGCTGCTTTACTCAGAACGCTTCCAATAGGTGCTTCTATGCGTGGTCTGCTCCATACCCGGCGAGGCTCAGCCGCCTTTGCAACAGCAATCGCCCTCGTGCCGCTCATCGGAGTGGTCTCACTCGGGGTCGAGGCCGGATCGTGGTACGCCACCAGGAAGAACGCGCAGAACGCCGCCGATGCGGCAGCCTATTCGGGTGCCTTGCGGCTTGCATGCACGATTGCTGGTGCGACGAACTGCGATCCACAGTCGGTGGATTATCGCGGCAAGGAATTCGCGGCACAGAATGCGTTTTGCAACTCAAATCCAAAAGACACCACGCCCTATCCCGACAGCCGGTGTGTGGCGAGCCTTCCAAGCAAAATCTCGCGGGCCGTGCAGATCGATATCGGCGATTATAGCGGCGACTACAATGCGGGCACGTTCACAACTCCACCTAAGGGTACCGGTAACGCCGTTCGCGCAATAATCAGCCAGCAACAGCCGGCCTACTTGGCGGCAGTACTGGGTTTTAAAACCGTCAACATCCCTGCCCAAGCCATTGCTCTGGTCCAGAACCCGACAAAACTGTGTGCGTTGGCACTTGGGCCTGGCTCGGGCGCACTTAAGCTTGGTGGCAACCTCAGCAACAACGGAACTGGCTGCGGGATGATGTCGGACACCACCGTTCAGTTTGCCAGCACGCCAACTTTCACGGGTTCGGGATGGGCGGTTTACGGTCAAACTGGCTGCACCCCAGTCAGTACATGCGGCAACATCGCTGTGACGCACAACTATTTTATGCCGAACGCAACCAATCCGCTTAGCAAGTTGAACAGCGAATCGTTCAACAGCAGGACTGGCAGTTCCGATCCGAAGACAAAGGTAACATGTCCCACCTCGCCAGCGCCGCCCGCCGGCACTAAGACTTGTTATACGACGTCCCCGAATGCTCCTCCTGCTACTGGGGCGTATGGAAACCTGACGGTGACGACCGGAGACTGGTTAAATTTCGCTCCAGGCACGTACGTCTTTTATAATGCGACAATAAAAATCAATGGCGGAACGGTCAACTGCACCGCCTGCACAAAGTGGCCGCCTGCTGGCACAGGTCTGGGCGTGACCCTGGTGTTGCTGGGAGATTCGAGCCTTTCCATCAGCGGCGGAACGGTTGCTCTCTCTGCTCCTGTTACCAATACTTTCTCGCCTGATCTGAACGGCGTCCTGATTGACGATCAGGCGCCGACGAAGTCCAGCAATGCCGTCACGATCAACGGCGGTGGTGCGGTCGCATTAGGCGGGGCGGTGTATTTCCCGTTCGTCGACGTTACCTGGAACGGAGGGACTCAAAGTTCAAACACGACGTGTTCAGAGGTGATCGCCAAAACACTCACCATGAGCGGAGGCGGCTTCCTGAGCACGGAAGGGTGTGGTCCCGTCGCTTACACCCAAGTTGTCGGTTTGGTGCAGTGATGAGAAAGCTCGACAATCGCGGTGCCGCGGCTTTCGAATTTGTCCTCGTCTTCGTAGCGCTTTTCACCTTGATATTTGCCATCTTCGATCTCGGGCGCTATGCGATTACCCTACAATCCTTGCGGACGCTCGCGAGCGCCGGCGCCCGGGCAACGATGATCAGGTGCTACGCACCTGACGTAACTAACAACAACACGTCACCCTCCGGCTGTACCGACATCAATACCTACCTGCCTGTCGCACAGAGGAAAAATGTTGCGCCTTTCCTGTATCTCGGCGGTCTCACGCCGACGATGACCGCGGGGTCCAGCAGCAACAATTTGACCATCACAGCTTCTCAAACAGCCTTTAAAATGCTGATGCCGATTTGGGGCACAAAACTCAATGCGCCGAGCGCGTCCACCATGATTCCCTTCTAGTGGTAGCATCCCACCATCCCGGAATGACGTGTGGATTTCGTCAAGCGGGCGAAAGTCGCGATTGTTCGAACAGATCTTCCGAAAATCGATAGGGGGCCTGCGGGGCAGCAGAGCAACACTGGGAACTCGTCGGAAGTTCCGCTGCGGGAAGGTCCGAGCGGGCCAAAGGTGGTGCTCCCTGGCAACATTGCAAACTTTTCTATGTCGTCGCCGCAATGCGGTAAGCGTCTCTTCTTGCAGGAGGCGGCGTCTGTGATGATGATCTCGGAAATACGAAGTAACGATTTGTAGTTGGACAGATTGTAAGCTCTCCGATGGTGCGCGGAGGCGAACTTTTGGGGACATCGAGTATGTGGATTCGCGGCGATAGCCGTGGATCGCATCGGGGGGACTCGGATGAGTGGCGGTCGCGTTTCGGGTATTAAGGTAGGGAAGCTTCTCACCTTTGGCGTGATCGCTCTAGGCGCGACGCTCGCCTCGTCTACTGACCGTACGGAAGCTGCAGACCGGCGGGGCTCCTCCGGCGGCGTGATCGTCAGCGAAATGAACGACGTCCAGCGGGTCAAGGTCGTCGTCAACAAGTCGCGCACCTTCAAGGTCGACACACCCTTTGCGACCATCGTGGCGGGCTCGTCCGACATCGTCGACGTGAAGTCACTGAGCGATCATCTGATCTACGTCCAAGGCAAGCAGACCGGCACCACCAACGTCATCCTGCTCGACTCCTCGATGAAGCAGATCGGGATCCTCGACGTCGAGGTCGTGATCGATACCGGCAATCTGCAGCAGAACATCCGCAGCAGCACTGGCGGACACGGGATCCGCGTCTCGGCGTCCGAGGGGCAGGTGGTGCTCAGCGGAACGGCGGCCGACGCGGTTACGGCCGAGCGGGCCATGGCGATCGCCACCAGCACGGTTGCGAAGGGAGGCACTGTCGTCAACGCCATGAGCGTCGCGGCCCCGCAGCAGGTGATGCTGGAGGTGCGCTTTCTCGAGGTCTTTAGGCAGGCTGGCCGCGACCTCGGTGTGAACCTTTACGCAGCGAACGCCAATGGAACCAATGTCGCAAATACCGGGCGTGGCGGAGTACTGACTGGCGCGACCGGCCGGCAACCTATCGGAGGCGTCAATGGCGATGTCGGTGCTCCCCCAACGGGCAGCCTTCCGGTACTTGGAACATTGAATACGCTTATTGGCACTGCGGGCGGTGTAGCTCCGGCACCGTTCGGAAGCTTGTTGACCAGTATCGTCCGAACGAGCAACGGCGGCTCGGTGGACTTGTTGATCTCGGCGCTGGAAACCAAGGGATTGGCTCGCCGGTTAGCGGAGCCGAACTTGACCACGCTTTCCGGCGATGCCGCCCGCTTCCTGGCCGGCGGCGAGTTTCCGGTACCGATACCGACCCAGACGTCGAACGGTTTTCCCACCATCACCATCGACTACAAGAAGTTCGGTGTTGAGTTGGCCTTCGTGCCTACCGTTCTTTCGCGGGGGGTGATCAACCTTCGAGTCGAGCCTTCGGTCAGCGAACTTGATTTCAGCAATGCGATCACCATTCAGGGGACGACCGTTCCAGCATTGACCCGCCGCGATGCGCGCACGACGGTCGAACTGCGCGACGGCCAGAGTTTTGCAATTGCCGGCCTGCTACAGACCCGTAATCGCCAGGACGTTTCGCAATTGCCATGGATTGGCTCGGTGCCCGTGCTTGGAGCCTTGTTCGGCAGCAAGTCGTACCAGCAGGAGGAAACCGATCTCGTCATCATCGTGACGCCGCGGCTGGTCGCGCCGGCGGCACCCGGCCAGCAACTGGCCTCACCGCTCGATTCGCGCCTTCCGGCCAACGACGTCGATTTCTTCCTCAACGGCCAGATGGAAGTCCGCAAGCGGTACGATGATTATGTCAATTCGGGTGGCGACGTGAAGGGACCGTACGGGCACATCATCGCTCCTGAAGTCAGGGCGCCCGTTGTAGCTCCGGCCGCTGCCGTCGAGCAGCCGGTCGTGAAAACACTCAACTGAGAGCAAGCGGGAGATGACCATGAGGTATCTGGCTCTGTTCGCACCGCTCCTGCTCGGGGGATGTTACGGGGTGGCCGGTCATGACGAGGTGGACCGCTACTTCCAGCGTTCCGACACCATCACGATGAGTGCCGGCAATGCCAAAGAGGTCAACGCCGTCACCCATACGATCCATCCATGGCCGCGATACGTCGGTGATCGCAGGATCGCCCACGACGCCCGGCGCGTAGGTGCCGCGGTCACACGCTACGGCAAAACGCAACAGCCGGTGGATCAGCTCCCCGATAATGGTGATCCGACGAAACAAATGGGCGTGCGGACGTTACCGACGCAGAACGTCAACATCGAGGGATTGGGCGCAGGTACGTCAGCCGGCGTCTCGGTACCGGTCGGCGCGGCCGGGGCCAGGTAACGGGGCCGGAAGTGAATTTTTGTTTGCGAACGGCGCAGCGGGTTCGCTGGGCCGCGGGGGATGAAGATTGATGCGGCGCATCATTTTAATGCTGACCTGTTGCTGGTTGGCGCTGGGCCTTGCGGCCTGTGACTACACGACGAGGGAAGCCGCAATCGTGGCCCCCGTGGATCCGCCGGGCGGCGACCCCGTGCAGGAGCCGACCGACGTCAAGTACTACCCGTCGGACGAACCCGTGCGGCTGGGGCTTGAGCATTTCAACCGCGGCAGTTACGGGCTGTCCCAGCGTTATTTCAAGGACGCCGTCGAGAAATCACCGAAGGACGTGACGGCCTGGATCGGGCTCGCCGCAAGCTATGACCGCCTCCGCCGGTTTGACCTCGCGGATCAGGCCTATGCCCGTGCGATCCGGCTGGGAGGCGAAACCGTTCAAATCCTGAATGATCAGGGGTATTCGTACATGCTGCGCGGCAATCTGAGTGCGGCGCGACGGAAGTTCGAAAAGGCTTATTCGCTCGATCCAGGTAATCCGGTCATCGCCAACAACCTCGAGCTTCTCAACGGCAGCCGGCGCTTCATTGAAAGGCCGCCGAACAACCAGCCCTAGCGATTGTCTCGGTAAGTACACGCGTCTGCATCCGGTCGAGGCGCGTGTAAGCCGCCTGCCGCGTTGGGCGTGTTTCTGACGCTTGTCCAGCCCCAGCTGACCGCATCGATGCGACCATCATAAGGTGGTGCAATTTGGCGCACCGCGCTCGACACAGGCGGGGTTGGCCGCGAGGTATGATCTGATACGCCGGTCGTTTCAGGTCAGGCTCGACAGGCTGGCAACGCAGGCCCGAGTCGCCGCGCTCGCCTTGGCAATCTTCTCAGCGGCCCAAATGAAAACCGCCGCTACCGTTTGCTCGGCGCGGCGGTTGATGGTTGAGGGCGTCTGGGTTGCGGTTAGCCCGTCGCTCCGGCACGTTACCGCACGTACCAATATCCCCACCAGCGCTGGGACACCGGCCGCGCCGCTGCCTTCATGGCTGCGACTTCCTCGACCGGGCGCAGCTGGGGGCCATAGATCGCGGGCGGATAGACATCATCCCACAGCACGAGTCCGCCTTGGACGGCGGCTGCACGATGATGGCCCGGAGCAACGGAGAGCTCGGCGGCGGACGCCACGGATGCCGACAAGGTGAGGCCGAGAGCAGACAAGGCAATGGATGGAATAAGGGCACGGAAGTTCATTGGATTAATCCCTCTCAGAATGAGATGCGAAATAATGCGACGGGTCCCTTACGGTTGCAAGAGCATCGGCCGACGGATCGACCCCAATCTCCCGTTGCGGAGGCGCGCGGTCTCGCGACGCACGCCTGCTCGGCCGCGACGGGTCTGGACATGTCAGGCTGCGAGAAACGTCTCTCTTGCGTCTCTCTTATATGGAGCGGCACTCATATGGAGCGTCCGATGATTGCCGCCGGGCGAGGCGAGATGCAGCAGTGCCGCCAGACCTGGCTGCCTAGAAGAGATCGCAGGTTGAACAATCTTTCGGCGTCGAGGAGTCTTCGAGAACCATGATGTCGACACACTGCTCGCTCTTGATAGGAGGCGTACGATCCAGGACGACTCCCATGACTTCTGCGTTTGTCTCCGCTTCCATCTTTGGTGCTGGCCTCATTCTGGGATACGCGCTGCGCGCCTGGCGCGTCCAACGAAGAACCGTGAACTCATCCTGCGGCGCCTCACGCCGTACGTCCGAGCCCGCTCCCACCTCGACGTTCGGCCACGCCCGACGAGCCTTCTAGGCATCGTCCAATTCGTTGCAGCATCCAGCCTCATACTGGAACGTTGGGACATGATGAAATGAGTGGGCCCAAGAAGGATGCGCCGCGACGCTATATCGTGGACGGCGCCGGACAGCGCGTGCTCGTTGGTTTGACGATCTCGGAAACGATCGAGTTCGAAGCGCTGGACAAGCCGGACACCCGCCCTGGCGCAGACTTGCTTGGAGAGGCGGCTCGTGTCCGTGAGGCCAAGCATGACAAACGTTGGGCGGAACTCTACGTCAAGCACGAGCGAGCCTGGAGCGACTGGATGGCCCAGACGCGTGCGCGTCTGGAGAAGCCGCCTTTGCTCAACTAGGGCACGATAACACCAAGGCCACTGCATCGTTGCCGCGAAGCCATCTCGCCCGTTAGTGGCAGGTAGGGAGGCCTCATATCACACCGCGATCATGCGGCTTCCCTGGATGCTCATCAGGGTGAGGTTGCCGGTCGCATAGGCGCCGGTGTCGATGTTGACGCGATTGGCCATGAACTCCGCGCTGCGGACCGGCGTGTGACCATGGACGATATACTTGCCGAAATGCTCCTCGCTCCGCAGGAATTCCTCGCCTATCCAGAGCAGATCGCGCTCGGTCTGCGCGGCCAATGGAACGCCTGGGCGCACGCCAGCGTGGACAAAGAAGAAGTCTCCGCAACTGAAGCTCAGCCGCAGATTGTCCAGGAATTCCAGGTGCTCGGTCGGCATGGCGCGAATCAAATCGCGCAGGATCGATGCCGGCTCGTCGCGCTTGAGATCCGGCGGCGCAAGCCCGTATGACATCAATGTCTGGGTCCCGCCGAAGGCAATCCAGTCCTCGAACAGTGAAGGATCTTCGAAAACCCTCACCAGAAAGGCCTCGTGATTGCCCTTGAGGAAAACCGCATTTCCCCGGCGGCTCCGCTCGACCAGGATGTCGAGGGTGGAGCGCGTATCCGGGCCGCGGTCGATGTAATCGCCCATGAAGACTTCGACGGCATAATGCGGCCGGCTGCGGGCGACGTCGGCATCGACCACCCGCAGCATGGGCTCGAGCAAATGCGCGCAGCCGTGAATATCCGAGATCGCGTAGATGCGAACTCCGTCCGGCAATTGCGGCTTGGGAATGGAGGAGTGTGGTCGCGCGAGGGATTTCATGGCGCTCATCGATCGGGTGGTCGAAAAGTTATCCCCAAGTCGCCGGCACCGGAGAGCTTCCATCCAACACGAACAACGTGAATTCGGTGGGGCCGCGACTTCGTTCTCCGACCTGATCATGCCAAAAGAAGGGCGGCATTTTTTGCCGACCTTGTTTGTGGCGGACTGCAGGAACAAGATCGGTCCGCAGGAATTGCATCACTGTCCCGAAGTGTGCGGCAAAGCTGCATGACTCGTGGAATCTTCATATTCAGCCACAGATAGAAATCCGAAGAAATTCTCGCAGCCGACTCTGTGTGCTTCGGCGGGAGCAATGCAGCGCCTCAAAGTTGAGCGGAGAGGCGCATCGGATGCGGAACTTGAGTCAAAATAGGGCACTCCGTTCACTCGTATGTCAGCACTGTGACGACATTTTCAGCGCTTCGAATTTCGCTGCGTACTTCAACACGACGCATCGTCCGTGCGCCGCAAAAGTTTTGCGTGCAGCGCCACAATGTCGCTGCGATCACTCAACACTTTCGCGCGGGGAATTGACGAGTCTTCAGCATCACGATGAGCGTCAGGCACTCTCTCGATAGGCAGAGGTTCGAATGGCTGTTGCAACTTATGGTTCTGAAAACGCCCATGCGCTTTCATCTGCGCGCGGCAGCGCTCTTCAGAGGCCTTTTCAGATCGTCGTCATCGCTACTGACTTTCTGTTGATCCTGTTGAGCTATGCGGCGGGAGCTTCGCTGTATGGTGTGGCTATCGCTTCGCCTGCCGACGGCGCATCGGTGGGAGCCGGGTTGTTCGTGGGCGTGGTGTTCGTCGGGATCGCCTATTTCCGCGACGTCTATTCCACGCACCGCCTGCTCAATCTCGTATGGCAGCTTCGAATGGCGGCGTTCATTTGGCTGACGTCGCTCACGATCCTGGCCGTCGCGGCCTTCCTGCTGAAATCGACCGACAATCTATCGCGCGGCACCGTCATCGTCTTCGCCGTGATCGGCGGGCTTGGCCTGATCAGCCTGCGCTTCGTCTGGCAGGCCGTGTTCGGCACGAGCTTTGCGCGAAGCCGGTTGGTCGATCGCAAGGTGATCCTGCTCAGCCTGAAGCCGCTCGACTTCACCTCGAGCCGATTCAAGGATCTGCGCAGGAATGGCTTCGACGTCATGCGCCATTTCGTGCTCGGAGACGACCGGGATGATGGCCAGTGGGAGCGACAGATTCGCGACGTCATCCGTCAGTCGCGCTCGGCTGACGTCGATGAATATCTGCTTGCGATCGACTGGAACGAATTGCCGATGCTGCGCAAGCTGGGGCCATACTTGCGCGCCGTCCCGCAGCCCATTCGCCTGCTGCCGGACGACCCGGTTGCTGACCTCGTGACCCGTCCCTTTTTGCCGGTCAGCGGAACCGTCGCGGTCGAGATCCAGCGACCGCCGCTCACAATTCTCGAACGGCTGCAAAAGCGCTGTCTCGACGTCGGCGTCGCTCTGTTCGCGCTCGTGCTGCTGACGCCGCTGCTGCTGACAGTTGCCATGCTGATCAAGCTGGATTCACCTGGAAACGTCATATTCCGGCAGTCGCGCCGCGGCTTCAACGGCCGGCCGTTTGAGATCTGGAAGTTTCGAACCATGACCGTTTGCGAGAATGGTGAGACGGTGACACAGGCGACGAAGAAGGATGCCCGTGTCACAAAAATTGGGCGTTTCCTCCGCATGACGAGCATCGACGAGCTGCCGCAGCTCTGGAACGTGCTGCGTGGGGACATGTCACTGGTCGGACCGCGTCCGCACGCGCTCGCCCACGACAACTACTACGACGAGCTCATCAGCAAGTATGTCTACCGCCATCACATGAAGCCGGGCTTGACGGGCTGGGCCCAGGTGAACGGATTCAGGGGGGAAACGCCGACGATCGATCTGATGGAGAAGCGGGTCGAGTACGATGTCTGGTACGTCAGCAACTGGAGCATCTGGCTCGACCTGAAGATCATGGCCCGCACCGCGTCCGCAGTGATGTTCCAGGAAGCCTACTAGTCGCTTGATGTCTCAACCGCCTGAGAGCGCTGACCCGAGGCGCCTCAGGTTCCATTGCGCGGCGGCTTGCCGAGGAGCCGCATGATCGCATCGCGCAGGGCAAGCAGCGGCGGCACGAGCACGAAGAAGGCCCCCATTGCAAGGGAGACGATGACGTGGCGGATTGAGAAAGGTTCGTCCTGCTCGATCTCGCGCCGGCTTGGCTCGATGGGCGCCGGTGAGAGCCTCGTTGCCATGGGCTGCCGAAGCGGCTTGCGCGGGGGGATCACGACCAATACGAAGAGAATGTTGAGCAAAACCCAAATAGTCAAAATCGTAAGGACGATCAGCATCCGAGCCCACCGGAAAAGAGCTGTGAGTGAGTATGGGCCGAGATTAGCCCCGGGGAACCGAGAAGGAAAGATGCCTAAAGTTTCGTCATTTTGAGGCATCAAGCCCGGATTGTCCCGTCTTAGCGACAGATGGTTGCCCATGGCGCACCGTCTTGGTCAATCCTTGCTTTTGGCTAGAGCAATAACTGCAAGTTGTGGATTCCGGATGAATACGGACGTCCAAGCAGCTGGGCACGATCTCCGACCGTCCGACGGGCTCGGGCTGTCTCGCGTGCAAGGCGCGCTCGCTCGCCTTCAAGCGACAATTCCACGAAACAAGAATAAGGCCCGCTGCCGAATGGCAGCGGGCCCGAGGTCGTTCCAGTTCGGCTGGGCGCGTCGCCGCGCCTCCGCCTAGGCGTGCTCGACGTAGTAGCTGTTGTGGTGCTTACCCTTGTAGGCCTCGATGCGCTTGAGCATCTTCGGATTGGCGCGGTTGAGCACGGCACCGAGCAGTTTCTTCTGGAGCACCTCCGACCCCGAAACCGACTCTTGAAGAGCGCTTCGTGTCGTCTGCCCCCATTCGATGACGTAGACCATGGCATCGATCAGGAGGCTGACCGCCTTGGAGTCCGCCACCGGCATCACCGGGGCAAGATCGATCACGATATACTCATAGTGCTCTCTCAGCACCTTGAGCAGCTCGGCCATCGCCTTCGATCCAATCACGTCGGCCGAATTCACCATGCGGGAAGCCACGACGGAGGGAAGGAAATCCAGTCCCGTCTCCTTGCTCCGCTGCACGTGGTAGCCGAGGCTCGCGGGGTCGTTGAGCGCCTCCACAAGTCCGCTCTTGGCGTTGGGCGCGAGCTCTCGCGTCAGCGAGCGCGTGTGCAGGTCGCCGTCGATCAGCACCGTGCGATGCCCCGTGAGAGCGATCAATTGCGCGAAATTCGCCGCGACGGTCGTTTTTCCTTCCTTGGGAAGGGAAGAGACGATGCCGATCACCTTGATCTCGCGGGTCAGGCGCGCAACGTCGATCGACACCTTGATGTTGCGCAACGTCTCGGCAAACCGCGAGAACGGATGATCGACGACATAGCGAGATATATCGGATGCGCCGGTCTTCGCGGCTGGACCGATATCGGGCAGGACGCCGAGGCACTTCACGCCGAGCTCATCCTCGACCTCGCCGGGAGTCCTGAGCACGTCGCTCAGCAGTTCACGCGCAAATGCGACACCGAAGCCGAGACAGAGGCCGCCCACCAGGCCGCCAACGAGCGCCAGGACCGTGCGCGGTGAGCTCTTTTGGTCCGGATTCGTGGCGGTGCTGATGAGACGCGCCTCGCTGAGCGGGAAGCTCTGGTTTTGCGTCGCGCTTTGCAGCTTTTCGAGGAAGTTGTTGTAGAGATTGCGATAGGTGTCGGCGGCGCTTTCGAGATCGCGCAGCTTGACCTCGGCCTGGCCGGTGTGACCGGCCTGGGCAACGAGGTCCTTGACGTTCTTCTCGAGCGACGCCTCGCGGCTCTTTGCGATCTCATAATCGCTGCGATAAGCATCCCCGATCCGATGCAGCTCGTCGGCGATGTTCTTGCGCAGCTCGTCCATCTTGTTGGCCAGATTGACCGCCGCAAGGTGAGTCTTGCCATAACGCCTGGACCAGTCGGCATATTGGGCCTGGAGGTCGAGATATTGGGCGCGCAGGCGGGTGATGACCGAATTGTTGAGAGCGTCCGTCACCGTCGGCTGCGCGAGATCCTGGTCGGAGATCGCCTCGATCCGGTCGAGCCGGGCCTTGGCCTCGGCCGTCGCAGCCCGCGCTTGAACCAGCTGCGTATTCAGGTCCGACAATTGCTGCTCGGACATCAGGCCGCGGCTGGTTCCGACGATGTTGTGCTCGGCCTTGAAGGTCTGCACGGCGCGGTCGCTGGCCGTTGCCTGCTCGCTCAGCTCGAGGCTGCGCTGCTGAAGCCATTCGGTTGCCCGCTTGGTGGACTGATATTTGGCTTCCAGCGCGCCGACAAGATAGGCATTGGCGATGGCGTTGGCGATCTTGGCGGCCTTGTCGGGGGTCCGTGCGCGATAGTTCAACGAGAGAACATATGTCGTCAGGACGCGCTCCGTTCGCAGGTTCTTCTGAACCTGCTCGACCACGGCATGTTCGATTCGTTCCTGGGTCGGCGGTTCACCGGACCCAAACAGCGAACTCACCTTGCCGATGATGAGGGAGAGAAGGCCCGGATTGGAACCTTTGAACTCCGGATCCTCCGTGAGCTTCAGACGACGAACGACGGACAGAATCAGGTCGTCCGAGTTGATGATTTCGACCTGACTGTCGACATAGCCGGTGTCGATCAGGGCGCTGTTGGTGTTGCTGTCCTTGTCCAGCACCTGTGCCTGACGCGTGTCCATCATGATGCGGGCATTCGCCGTATACATGGGTTGCGCCGTGATCAGGTAGACCATCACCAGCGCCAACGAAGCGCCGGCGCATGCCGCAATGATTGGCCATTGGCGGCGTAGCACGTCGGCCACGCGCTCGAAGCTGAGCACGGCCCCGCCGAATTCGATGCCGAACCGGTGTCCCGACTGGAAATGTTCTCTAGGCTGGTACATTTGCTAATTCGCTGCCTTTGACGATCACTGATCAATTCGGAAGGGGAACGGGCTTGAAGGGGTCGGCCAACTTGGTCTTCCATTCGCCGTCGAGCAGCGCTCCGCCTCGCGGCGGCCGCGCAAGACCCTTGCTCTGCGATTGGGCCTGCTGGGGGCCCGAGTTGTCCTCTCCCGCTGCGGAATAGCCTGATTGCACGTTGAGATCGCCGATCCGCTGCGCGAAATCCCTGATCTTGCGGGCTGCGTCGGGCTTCGTCGACGTGCACCGCTCTTCGGCGATCCGCAGCGCGGCGCCGATGGCCGACCGATCGCTTGAAGCCGATGCGGAGATGAGCGTCTGCACGGAGGGCAACACCGATGGATTGGTCGCGATGAGAGCCGAGAGCCGATATCTCAGCTTCTCCTTGTCATTGCGCAGTCGCTCCAGAAGCGAAGACGGCGACTTGACGAAGGTGTCTAGTTCGAGCTGCGAGGCGCGGTCAGAAAATTCGACGCACTGGGCGCGGCAAGCATCGCTGCTCGAAACGATCAGCGCAGAACCTATCAAAACAGTCGATAGCCATCGCGGCTGTGCATGACGACGTGTTAGTCCGCGGCCCATCCGTGTTCCTTGCTTCTGTTGCAATAGGAGAACACGCGAAACTTGGCAGGTAACTGTGTCATCTTTTTGTGCGGCGCAAACTGATGCACGATCGTCGACGACGAACAACGTTGCTCAACTTTGCGCCGGTTGCAAAAGCACGATTTGCAATGCCTGCGAGATTGGCATGTCGCGCTCATGGATGTTGCAGCTTGAAAACATATCAGGCACTCGCAGACCCGCGGGTCGCAAAACCGACACAAGTCACGGCGCGCTTGTATTGTTCCCTCGGACAAAAGAATTTTTGCTGCGACATCCATACGCAGACAGACCAATGTGTTGGGAATGGCCTCTACCGCAACAGCGCCGAATTTCGCGCACACTTTCCACGCAAATACTCGCAATCATCACAGCTGATGGAATTTGCGCCCGAAGCACGCGGCGCCTCAAACAAAAAGTGGCGTGAAGTTGGCGCTCACATGTCCGAATGATCTACGAGCATTGAAAGTATCGTCGGTCGTCATGCATCGCGTGCGAGTCCGTGGATCGCAGAGATTGAACACGCGCGAGACCTGATCCACACTGCTGCGGTGCAATAGCTATGGAATGTTGATGTGACGGAGTTGGTTCATCGTGAGAAGGCGCATGTCCTGCCGCTCGACAGCATTCGGGGGATCGCCGCGACTTCGGTGGTGATTCACCACCTTCTGCTGATGCCGACTTTCCTCGCGGCGTTCCCGCACAATGCGTGGATCAACTGCTCGTTCTTCAGAAGCGCCTGGCTGCTGGTCGATTTGTTCTTCGTTCTCAGCGGGATCGTCATGTCGCTCAGCTACGTCGAGAGCGACTTCGGGCGCTTCTCGCTGCGCGAGTTCATGGTGCGGCGCCTGGCAAGGGTCTATCCGCTGCACATCGTCATGCTGATGGCCAATCTGTTGTTCCGCCTCGTGCGCATCAGTCTGGTCATGGCGGGTGTCGTGGTGGCTGCGCCGGCGGCCTTCGAGGTGAACAACGCCTATTCCTTCGTGCTCAACGTCCTGCTGCTGCACTCCATGGGGTTCATCGACTATCTCAGCTGGAATGCGCCGAGTTGGAGCATCAGCGTCGAGTTCTACACCTATCTGGTATTCGGCCTTGTCGTCCTGTTTGCCCAGCGCATGCGTTCGCTGTTGTGGTTCTACGGTCTCTGCGGGCTGCTTGCGGTCGGGAGCCTCGTCTTCATCATTTTCGGGCTCGACAAGAGCAGCCTCGGGCTTCAGACCGACTTCGGCATCCTGCGCTGCTTCGTGAGCTTCTTTCTGGGCGTGCTGACGGTGCGGATCGTCGATCGGCTGCCGGCCATGCCGGGCCCTGCGGTCCAGGGCATGGTGCAGTTCGTCGCCATGATCGCCAGCATCGTCCTTGTGTCGGTGGCGGAGACCAATCCCGCGGCGACCTTCCTCGCGCCGGTGACGTTCGCGATCTTCCTCGGCAGCTTACTCGCGTTTCCGGATGCGATGCTGGTGCCGCGGTTGCTGGTGGCAGGGCCACTGGTCTGGCTCGGGCGCCGCTCCTACTCGATTTACATGGTGCACGCGCTCGTGGTGCTGCTGGCCGAGTATTTCGTGCGCGCGCTCGGGCCGGGCGGATCGCCGCGCTCGATTCGGTCTGGGCCGGTCTGCCCGCAACGCTGAATCTCGTCGTCTCACTTGCCGCCGTGCTGGCGGTGTCGCACTTCACCTATCTCTACGTCGAAATCCCTGGCGGCAGGCTGATGCGGAACGCTCTTGGCAGCCGGTCCGATTTCTCGGCTTCCCCGGCGCCATCGGCGCGGCCGACGAACTGAGCCGGACATGACCATCCTCACGCTGAACCGTCCCCGAATCACGCTGATCAGCCTCAACATCGAGGCGATCGCGCTCGGCGTCTATCTGGTCCGCGACGCCTTCGGCGGCGTGATCCGCTACTACACCAGCATCTATCACATGGATCCGCTGTGGTATCTGCCGGACGCAGTTGCGCTTCTGTGCCTCGTCCAGTTCTTCGTCCATTGCATCCTGCGCAATCGCAGCACCCTGGCCCTGCTGGTCTTCGTGCAGATCATGCTGTCGCTCGTGCTCGGCTATTTCATGCTGGGGACGATGAACGCAGCGATCTCGTCCTTCAAGATGATGCTGCCGGTGTTCGTCGGATTCTGCTTCTGCGATTCGAGTCTGGGCTCATACCGAAAGCTTCTGTCGGTCATCGCCGTGACCTTCTATTTGTCCGTGATCGGCGTTTTCCTGACGAAATTCTACGCGATGCCTTGGGTGGGCTACAAATACGAATCCTTCGGCGCGGTACGGGAGGCCGGCCGGTTGTGGTGGGCCTATGGCGGCGACGACCAGCGCCTGATGGGCTTTGCGGCCGACAACACCATGGCCGCCTTCTTCATCCTGGTATCGTTCGCAATCACGTCAATCCGCAAGAGCACGTCCTGGTGTATTGGGGCCGGATCGATCGCTATTTATGTGGTTTGGCTGACCACCAGCAAGACGACATTCATTGTCCTGTCGTTCTATTTGTTGCTCCTGCTTCTTGTACGAATGTTGCCGGAGCGGTCTCGCTTTTTGGCTGTTCGGGGCATCGCGTTGTGGTCGTTTGCTGCGATCCTGATTCCGCTCTTCATGATCCTGCTCGCGTCAGGCACGCCGGCGGTCCCGCACTCGACGCTGTACAGCATTCTTGATCGCATCAACAACAGCTGGCAATTGCCCTTCGTCTACATGACTCAGCTGATGCCGATCGGGTTGGTGACGGGTTGCGGTGCGGGCTGCTTCAACTATCCGCAGCAGCTGTTCTCGCCGCTCGCGTCGTTTTGGGTGCCCGTCGACAATTTCTACATCGGGACGTACCTGATGTTCGGTCTCCCCTTCGTCGCGTTCATGGTGATGGTGTTCCGGGCGACGTTCGGTGCGACCGACGTGTACAAGCTGACGCTGCTCTTCGTCGTCAACCTGTTCACGATCACGGTCTTGAATTACGGCCCGGCCTCCGGCCTGCTGATCATCGCATTGAGTTTCAGCGAAGTGTTCTCGCGGCGCGCGACCTCTGCACGTGGGGCCGACGCCGTGCCAATCGTCATGCGGCCTCCGATGCGGCCACTGGATGGCTTCAGCCCGGATCTGCCGGCGGCGAGCGGAAGCAGGTGAGAACGAACGATGCATAGACGGCTCGCATTCATCGACACGCTGCGCGGCATTGCCGTGCTGTCGGTCCTGGTCCAGCACGTGTTCGAGTTGATCGTCGAGAAACACCCGACGGGCGCCTATTACTGGCCCATCCACGACGTGTTTGGCTACTACATGAACTTTGGCCGGTTCGGCGTCGTGTTGTTCTTCTTCGTCAGCGGCTTCGTCATTCCGTTCAGCTTTCCGGACAGCACCACGCCCGTGCGGGATTTTACGATCAGCCGCTTCTTCCGTCTCTATCCGGCCTACTGGACGTCGCTCCTGGTCGGGCTCGTGACGATGCAGCTCTTGGAGTCGAAAGTCTATCCGCTGGGGCAGGTCGCCGCCAACGTGACGATGTTGCAGACCTTCGTGAACGTCCCGAACCTCTGGGTGTTCTACTGGACGCTGGCGATCGAGCTGCTGTTCTACGTCGGGTGCACGATTCTCTTTGCGATGGGGTTGCTGAACCAGCGCTTCACGGCGGTGACGATCGTCGTTGCGGCCGCGCTGGTCGGAACCACCGCCGCGCTCATGATCGAGAACAGGACCGTCTCCTCGGTGATGGAGGTCGGGTTGAACCTGTCGGCCATGTTCCTGGGCAAGATCATCCGCGACACCGTCGTCGGCAGCAAACTGCGCTGGACCCACGTGGCCGTCTGCACGCTTCTGTATGCGATCTTCGCCGCCACCCTGTCCGATCGGCGGTTCGGAGGCGTGTATCACGAGAATTTCTTCTACAGCTATTCGATCGGATCGGCCTATGTCTGCGCGGCGCTGGTCTTCATCGCCTTTGCCGTGTTCGGCGAGCGAATGGCGTGGCGCCCGATGGCGTTCGTTGGCGTGATCAGCTATTCGGTCTACCTGATGTCGCCATTCGTGATCGTCGCCGTCCATCGCCTCGTTTGGTTCGGCAACGGGCCGCTGGGATGGTCGCTCTTCCTGGCCGTGATCCTGGCGTTGTCGATCCTGGTCAGCTGGATGACTTACGCCTTCGTCGAGAAACCCTGCATTTCCTTCGGGCACAGGTTCCGCTCGGCGCGACGGAAGCCGGTCGTGCTCGAGCCCGCCCTCAGCACCCAGGGTGCCGCGGAGTGATCAAGACACCGCACCAGCCGGGCGCCGCCTATGACGGATCGTTCGTTCCGTCGGTCCAGGGCCTGCGGGGCATCGCCGCGCTGAGCGTGCTGATGGATCATTTCTACGACATGCCGAAGGGCGGCATGTACGACATCCCGGACCCCGGCTTCCTGCCACCGCTCTGGTCCTGGCTGCAATCGGCGATCAATGTCGGCGGGCACGGCGTCGAGCTGTTCTTCATGATCAGCGGATTCCTGATCCCGGCGAGCCTGGTGCGGCACGGGTCGCTGTCGCGGTTCTTCTTCGATCGCGTCCTGCGCATCATGCCGGTGTTCGTCGTGCTGCATCTTGCGTTGTTCGCGATCGGTCCGATCGTGGCCTACAAGTTCTTCCGCGGCATCGATCTGAGCAGCTATCTCGCAATCTTTGCGGCCAATCTGTTCTTCGTGCAGGACGCGCTCGGCCTGCCCATTGCCCAGCAGAATGCCTGGACGTTGACCTATGAGTGGGCGTTCTACATCTGGTTTGCGCTGACGTTCTCGACCTGGCGCACCGGGGGCAGATTGCTGGCGGCACCTTTGCTCTTGCTTGGCATCGCCTGCCTGATGCGCTGGCCGATCACCGCCTTCTTCTGCATCGGCATGCTGTTCAGCGCCACCGGATTCCGCATCTCGATTCCGGGGCGTGCCGGCTTGCTCGCCGGCCTTGCCTGCGGAGCGGCGCTGTATGCGAGCCTGGTGCTGTTTCATCCCTTCGTCGGTCTAATTCCCGGATTTCTGCTGTTCGGCATGGTGCTTGCTCCGGACTCCGGCATCGGCAAAGCTCTGAGCACACCGGCCCTGCAGTATGTCGGCAAGATCAGCTACAGCCTCTATCTCGTGCACCCCTTCGTGCTCTTCCCCTTGCAGATGATCGGCCTGAAGCTGGTCGCCGTCGGCGTGGATCGCTGGCTGCTGTGGGCCGCCTTCATCGGGCTCGGGCTCGTGATGTCACTCGTTGCGAGCGCGATCAGCTATGAATTGATCGAGGTCAGGCTGAGGCGATTGCTGGACGGTGCGATCCGCAGCATGTTCTTTCGACCGCAGGTCGAGCAATCGGTTTGAGAGGCCGCCTGTCGCGGTCAGCTCACGGTGCGGACAGCGAGCCGGTGATAGGACCCGAGTAGCTGCTCGGCGATGCGATCCCAGTTCAAGAGTCCGGCTGCGGTCTGCCGCGCGCCTTCGGTCAATGTCGCGGTTAGAGGCTTGGAGGTCAGCACGCGTTCGAGGGCGTCGGCCAATGCCGTGGCGTCGCCGGGCGGAACCAGCAGTCCGTTGACGCCATCCGTCACGACGTCGGGAATGCCGCCGGTCGCACTGGCGACGACGGGCCGGGAATTGCCATAGGCGGAAGCAAGCACGCCGCTCTGCGTTGCGTCCTTATAGGGCAGGGCAACAACTGTGGCGGACTGAAACAGTCGTCCGGTATCTGCGGGCGAGATATAGGCGTTGATGGTCTTGACCGTCGGCATCGCCTCCATTCGCGCGCCGAGCCGTGTCATCTCGGGGCCGCGGCCGGCGACGATCGCTTCATGGGCGACACCGCGCTTGGCCAACATGTCGATCGCATCGATGAAGACGTCGAGACCCTTGTAAGCCCACATCCGCCCAAAAAACAGGATGCGTGCAGCTTCAGGCGCGGTGACCGCACCTCCGGCCGGCGGCACCATGAGCACGCCGTGCATGCTGGAGACCGTTTCGCCTTTGAAGTCGGGCGAGGCGCGGCGAAAATCGACAATACAGCTCTCGCCATGCGTGGTGACGACCGATGCGGCTGCGCGCATGCGCCCGCGCCAGGCATCTTCACGTGGCGAGGTGCCGGAGCCGCCTTCCGAATGCGGAATCGCATCGTGAACCGTCAGCACCAGCGGAATGCCAAGCGGACGGAGAAACTGGATCAGCTTGGACGTGTAGATCTCCGGAACTTCGTGACAATGAATCACGTCGGGACGAAACGAAATTATGTCCAGGAACGAGGCCGGGATGCCGATCGCCCCGCCGCGGCGCAGGCTCAAGTCACGAATTCTCGTCTCAAACGGAGCCGTCACGGCGATATCGGCCAATTCCCATTGCTGATTGGCGTCTTTGCGGTTGAGCACCAGCCGGACGTCGCAATGGCGGGCCAATCCCGACGCGAGACGGTAGGAATATTCCGCAAAATGTGGTGCGTAGATCGCCACACGCAAACGTGGACTCTGATGGGCAACAGTGCCGTGCACGGTGATCTCCTGGTTCCCTGACCTTCCTAGATCAGATGATCCTCAACGCCTGATGATGCCGCAAGATTGGGAGGTCAGTGTTCAATTATCGGCAAAGCGCATGCTGACCCTCGTCTTGGTCCATCCGTGCGAGACGTACCGATACATCTCACGTCGCGCGGAGGGGAACATCGCGATGACAAGCAGCGATACCGCGTAGGATAGGCCAAAGCAGGCCAGCAGAGTTGGTAGGTCGCCAGAGAGCCGAGCCATCATCGCGTCGCGCAGCAGGTGAACGCTGATGATCGATGCGATCGCGCCCGCAAGGTGTGGCGCGATTGATTGCACGATATCGCGATGGCCGACGGGACCTCTGCGTCCGACGAACCACCACAGAATGGGTGTTCGCAGGCATTCGCTGACCGAATATGCCGCCGCCACGCCCGCCGGCCCGTAGTGCAAGCCGCAGACGAATGCGATCACGGAGGTGATTGCGACGAAGAGTCCCCACTTCATGTATTCACGCGATCGTCCCTGGCTGAGGAAGAGCCAGTTCGCCGGGCTATTGGTCGCTTGCAGGAGTGCGGCGACGCTCAACCCTACAAAGACCGGAGTCACTTCCTTCCAGCGATCTCCGAGCAAGGTCTCAACCAGAGGGCCGGCGGTCGCAATCATGAAGGCGACCCCCGGCAAGACCACCGTATAGGCTGGCAACACGGCACGGCGATACGACTGACGGTAGCGCTCGGTTTCGTTGAGCAGGCTGGATAGGGTCGGAAGCATGATCCGGACCATCGGATTGGTGATTTGCTGAAGCGGAAAGAGCAGCAGCCTGTAGGCCCGATTATAGACACCAAGGGATGCCGCGCCCCACACCTGCCCGATCAGGACGCTGTCGATGTTGCGGGAGAAGAACTCAGCGAGGTTGTAGCCGGTTACGCCGAGGCCAAAGCTCAGCATCCCCCGCGATTGCCCGATGGACCCTGGCCGCGACGGCAACCATCCCGAGCTCAGCCAGGCGCCGCTTGCGAGTACCACCCCGGACGTCAGGCTGCCGGCGAGGATCGCCCAGTAGCTGTGGTAGATCAGGGCCATGGCGATCGATGCCGCAAGTCCGGACAAAGCCGCCATGGACTCGATCGCGGCGAGCGTCCAGAACCTCATTTGTCTGGTGAGGAGCGACAGATGTTGAACGTCTGCACCGCTGAGCAGGAGGGTGAGACTCATGCTTGCAGTGAGCGCCGCCAGCTTGGGCTCGCCATAGAACTTTCCGACCAGGGGGGAGAGCACAACAAGCGTCAGCGCCAGTGCCGCTCCGATGGATAAATTGACCCAAAACAGCGAACTCAGGTCGCGTTGGCTGAGCGAGTCCTTCTGAACGGTGGCATGTCCAAGCCCGAGGTCCTGGAACAAGACTGCGAAAGCGAGCACCGGGGATGCCATGGCGAAAATGCCGAAATCAGCGGGAGTAAGCAGCCGCGAGAGGATGATCACCGAACCGGCCTGCGTTCCCACGCGCACGATTTGGGTGGCAATGGCGGCCATCGCGCCCGCGCGAACTCGTCTCGCGTGGGTCTCCTCCGAGTAGCGTGGATTTAGCTCGATCAATTCGATTGCCTCTGCAAATCGCTCGCGGCGAGTGAGGTCAAAGCATGAATGCCGTCAGCGGGCATTCGCGGACTCCACAACGGCGGTATCGAGCGAGGATGTGGTCAAGACCTGCCGCGAACGCGGTCGACCATACCGATTGATCCAGTCGCGTGCCGGCCTTTCAACATAAGCATATGTGACATCGGCTGTGATCATGAGCAGGAGGCAGCATGCGAGCACGAACAGCGGAAAATCATTTGGGCCCAATGAGAAGTGCCGCCAGATTGGAAGGAAAACGAGAATGATCAGAAGCTCATGCAGCATGTAGACCGAGTAGGATGTGTTGCCGAGACGGCCCAACCATGCAGCACCGGGAACCCGATCAAGCGCGCTCTCACCGACCGCCGTCAGCAGGATCGCCAGCGAGAACAGGATGATCGCAAGATCGGGCTTGGCGAACATGTTGAGGATCAGGACCGCCATCGCGAAAACTGCAACGCCGAGGAAAATGACGACTCTCTTGCGGTAGCTCCCTGATAGGCGGAACAGAATGGCGAGAAGAATGCCGTTCAGGAAGCTAGGCAGCGCCCTCAGCATTCCATAGTCGAAGTTCGCGCCATACATCTGCGATCGTTCATGCCAAATCGGGAGATGGCCATGGGCAAGGATGCCGTACGATGCGGCGACGATCAGCGCGAGAAGCACTGGCGATACGCTCCTTGCGAGATACATCAGGAGCGGGAACAAAAGATAGCAGAACAGTTCCGCGCTGATCGACCATGCGGGCGTGTTGAAGCTGAGGTGATCGGTGACGCCCCAGGCCTGAACCAGGAACAGGTTGTAGATGAAGTCCGATACGCTCGTATGTGAGGCGGAATCGTGAATGCCGATGAACGCGACGCCCCCGAAAGCCAGCAGTGTCAGAAGATGCAGCGGATAGATCCGGGCGATCCGGCGAAGCATGAAGCGGAGATAGGAATGGCCCTCGCCGGAGTTGGCCGGATAAGAATACGAAATGACGAAGCCTGAGAGGATAAAGAACATGTCGACGAACAGGCCGAATGATCCATTCCAGGCCGGAGAAATGCCGGGGTCAATGTTTTTCAGGTGAAAGACAAAGACTCCAAGCGCGGCAACGAACCTGTAGAAGTCGAGGACGACAAAGCGTCGCGGTTCATTGCCATCCATGTCGCCACATCGCGCTGTTCAAGACCGAGCGCAACGGTAAATGCAAATTGTGACGCAAGTTCGGACCATGCTGCATCGCGACGCAACGGAGCATTGCGCCGATCAGAGAGTCGAACAGGCTGTGCCTGCTCAAACGCGAGGCAAGGGCCTAAAGGTTGATCGAAGGGTCGGATCGCAAGCGGCGATCCAACCCTTCTTCGTCAAAGAGAAGCCGAAGATTAGCCGTCCGCCGGTTCAAACGAAGGCAAAGTCATGGCTGGTAAGATTGGTGACGTAATTGTTCTTGATCAGGATCGAGTCGTTTGCCGACAACTGGATCGCCACGTCCGTCCCCCATTGCGACATTTGGAGGTGGCCGTAATCGGACACCAATAGCTTGGAAATCGCAATCGTATCGTGATTTGCCGTGTCGCCTGCCTTGAAGTTCAGGATCTGATCATGGCCATGATCGTAGAGGATAGTGGTTGAATTTGGCGCCGACGAAAACAGATCGTCACCATTTCCGCCCTGGATGCTGATTCCGGCGGCGACCGCCGTCACGTTGTGGGTGCCATCCGGCTTCACGTCGTCGAAGGACTGCAGAGCACCAGCCGAGTTGTACTTCTCGTGCTGCGTCGTGCCGGCCTGCCCGTTGAAGTTGAAGAGAAAGATGTCCTTGCTGGCGTCGGCATGTTGAGCGATCTCCTGGGTCTTGGTCCCGCTGCTGTCATAGATGTCGGTCAGCGTGCTGCCGTCATTGTTGAGCACCTGGGTGTAATCCAGGGTGCCGTCCGCGTGAGTCCGGGTGATTGCTACAACATGCCCGGCAGCATCCAGATGCTGGTGCTGGGTGGTGTAGCTTTGACCGGTGATGTTGTAGCTCCAATTGTCCGAGGTTCCGTCGGGGTTAGTGATGTAGGCGGCGCTTTTCACGCCGCCGGCATAGATCGTCGTCGAGCTATAACCGTCGGATTTTGTCGTCACCTCGCTCGTCAGCGTTCCGCTCGCGTCATACCAATCGGAGGTCTTCGTACCGCCGGACGTCTGCACCAGCGTGAAGGCCAGGCTGTTGTCGGCGTGGGTCCGGACGATGTTGGTGAGAAAGCCCGTCGAATCGTAGGTGTCGTGCTCGGTGGTATAGTTCTGACCGACGACATCATACAGGAAGACATCCTTCGACCCGTCGGCATGATGATCGGTCTCGTCCGTCTTGTTGCCCCTGGCATCGTAGTTGCTGACAGAGCTGCTGCCATCGGCATTGATGTGCTGGACGTAATCAAGCGTGCCGTCAGAATGCGTTCGGGTGACGTCGGTGATGTGGCCTGCTGCGTCGAGGTATTGATGCTCGGTCGTATAACTCTGGCCCGCGATGTTGTAGCTGTAGTTATCGTGGCTCTGGTCGGCATTGGTGATGTAGGCGGCCGTCTTTACGCCATTGGCGTAGACGGTCGTCGAACTCGAGCCGTCGGCGTTTTGCACGACCTCGCTGGTGAGGGTGCCCGTCCCATCATACCAGTCGGATGTCTTGGCGCCGCCACTGGTCTGCTTCAGCGTGAAAGCCAGGGTGCCGTCGGCGTGGCTGCGCTCGAGCAAGGTCAGAAAGCCCGTTGCATCATAATGATCGTGCTCGATCGTGTAGTTCTGCCCAGTGATGTTGTAGAGCCAAAGGTCTTTGCTGCCGTCGGCGTGTGCATCCGTCTCGCTAATCTTCGTTCCCGTGCTGTCGTAGTTGACGACGACGCTGCTGCCATCGTTGTTGATCACCTGGGTATAGTCGAGCGTTCCGTCGGCATGCTTCCGGGTGACGGCGGTCACCTTGCCCGTAGGATCGACGTGCTGGATCAGCGTCGTGAAACTCTGACCCGTTATGCCGTAGCTGTAATTGTCCTGGCTGCCGTCCGCGTTGCGGACATAGGCCGCAGTTTCGGCCCCGTTGCTGAAGAGTGCGGTCGAATAATAGCCGTCGGCCTTCTGGACCACTTCACTCGTGAGATGTCCGGTGGCGTCGTACCAGTCGGTTGTCCTGGTTCCGTCGGTGCTCTGCACCAGGCTGAACGCCAGGCTGCCGTCGGCGTGGCTGCGCTGCAACGAGGTGAGAAAGCCGGTGCGGTCGTAGACGGCGTGTTCGGAGGTATAGCTCTGCCCGACGATGTTGGAGGTCCAGACATCGATGCTGTGATCGGCGTGATAATCGGTCTCGACCTGCTTGACGCCGGCGGCGCTGTAAAGCGTGATCGCGCTGCTGCCGTCGCTGTTAAACAGCTGCGTCGATTCCAGCGTACCGTCCGCATGGGTCCGGGTCACACTCGTGACATGCCCCGCCGCATCCAAGTGCTGAACCTCGGTCGTGTAGCTCTGGCCGGTGATGTTATAGGCGTAGTTGTCCTGGGTGCCATCGGCATTCAGGATGTAGGCCCTCGTCTTCACCCCATCGGTGTAGAGCGTCGTGGAGTAGGCCCCGCTGGCCTTCTGCACCACTTCGCTGACGAGAACGCCCCCGATTGTATAGGTATCGGTGGTTCTCGTGCCATCGGTTGCAAGATGGATCAGCGCCGTCTTGATCCCATTGGTATAGCCGAAGGAATCCTGCGAGCCGTCGGAATAGTCTATGGTGGTCGTGAAGGGGCGGCCGCTGTCATCCAGACCGGTATTGGAATTCGCGGTAAGCGTTCCGGTGGAATCGTAAGTGAGAGTGTTGCTCCAGGTCGCGGCCGTATTCGTTACCGAGAAGGAATATCCACCCTGGATCTTGGACAGCGCGCTGCCGTAATGGGCGATGATGTAGTCCATCGTCGCCTTCGAGGCGACCGGAAGGACGTGCGAGTCGGTCAGCGTGATGCTCTGCAGCGCCGTCGACTTGCTGAGGTCGGACAGTTGCGGCGCGATCTCGGCGGCCGTGCCGCTGACGCTGGTCCGGGTGTCCGGGGGAGTCGGGGTGGTCGCAGGCGCGTCGATCTCGATGACCAGCGGATGATCGCTGACCGGAACGGTGATCGTGCTGACGTCTGTATAGCTGGCGATCGCCGTAGTTCCCGTCAGCGTGTCGTACACCTTGACCGTGTGATGGACGGCCCCGAGGTTCACCGTGACCGTCTGGGTCGGATTGGATATCTCGGTATCGGTCGCATCGTTCCAGAGCTTCGGCTCGGCCCAGACGACGAGCTCGTAGGCGCCGTTGCTCTTGCCGAGCACCATGCTGTTGCCCGAGGCCGGCATGTTGCTGAGGGTGTAGTTCAATGGATCAGTCGGCTGCAGTCCGCCCTTGCCGTCGTCGGCCAGAATGGTCGTCAGGTTATGAATCGCCGTCGCGGCGAGCTTCGGCGTGCCGTCGGAGTTGAACAGCCCGAAGTTCGCTTCCGGATCGGCATTGGCGGCGGAGGAATCGCGGTCGAACATCTCGTAGAGATAGGTCGCGCTCACGCCGGCCTTGTAGGCATCGACCAGCGTGTTCAGGATCGACTTTGCCTGCACCGTCTCGTCGACGCCGAGATACTGCGTGTTGGCTTGCGTGGTGTAACCGGTTTCCGTGATGACGACAGGCTTCCCCGGCGCCGCGGTCGAGACGGCGCTCAGCGTTGCCGCAATGGAGCTGCTCGGAGTCAGGCTGGTGCTGACATAGGCGTGCGCGTTGGCGTAGTCGACGGAGCCCGACATGTTGCCGAGCTGGCTGTAGCCTTGCGGATCGTTGTAGGCCAGCGACAGATTGTAGACGGGGGTGTTGGCGAGCGCGGCGTTGGAATTGACGGCCTGATAGAGCGCGCTCTGGAACTGAGCCGCGGCACTGAGGCTCGAGCTGCCATTGTAGCTGAAGGGCTGGTGATTGGCCTCGTTGAGACCTTCGATGGCGCTGATGCTTCCCGGATGGCTCGCCGCGAACTTCTCGAGCGAGACGATGTAGTTCTGCAGCCCGGTTGCGCCTGTCTGAGGCAGGGCGGACGATACCAGGAAGTCGAACTTGTAACCGGCAGCGGCCAAGCCATCAACCATAGGTTGTGAAGCCGGGCTGGTTCCCATCGCGTCGCGGAGATGGCTGACGCCGAGGTACTTCAGGTTGTCGACCATCAGTGCGAGATTGTTGTAGTCGGTCCACCCGAAGCCGGCGTGCGTGTTGACGCCGATGGAGTTGACGAAGCCGCTGGCGGACAGGACGGTTTGATCGGACATTGCACACTCTAGTTTCATCGCGAGCGAAATTGCTCGCAGGGATTTGCGTTCAAGCTTCTCTATCGAGTGTGAATTTCAGATAAAAATGAAAGCTACAAATCGCGAGCGAAGGAAGTTCCTTGTGCAGGAACTGATTTGCTCGTGTCGTAGCAGAATATTGATGCGATGCCGGTGCAGGATGGCGCGAGGAAGGCACTTTCAAGATTTTCGCGTTTTGCACTGCTGAATGTGTATGCGCAAGCCGTACGAACACGACGAGCTTGCAATGGAACACGCGGCACTCTTGCAGTGCTCGATGCCGGCTAAGGGCGCTCTGCCGTGTCCGCAATCCGACGGGCATCTTCACCTGCAGTCCATAGTTTCTGCACAGGACGTTTGCAAATGCCGTTTCTACGGGCGGTTAAATTATAGGGGGTGCACGCAGCGGTTGTGGTGCCGTTCATGATGGTGCACGCACGCACAGCGGGAATCGGGACGCGAGGCTGGTTCCGTGCCGCAACCACGGGTACGGCGAATCAGCTGCGGCGGGTGAGCATGAGAAAGTCGCCGCGCCATGCGATGATCGCAGTCGCGAGCGCGGCGATCACGATCTTGCCGCCGAGCCATGCCGCAGGCTCCGTCGGCATCGAACCGAGCGAGCCGATCAGGATTGCGGCCACCAGCGCCTGCGCGACCAATGACCCGCGCGGAAATGCCTCAAACCGCAGCGTAGGACCCAGCGCGACCAGAATCGTCGCGAGGGTGGCGAGCGAAGCGCAGTTCACCGCCCCCCGCGGCGACAGGCCGGCCGACGCCGCGACCAGGGAGAGGGCCACGACGATGGCGAGCTGGCCGGCCGCGACCAGCACCAGCCTGGTCGCCAGCTTCTCGAGATGGGGGACAACCGCGATCGTCGCCTGCAAATGGGTATGCAGGAAATAGAAGGCGGCGATCGCCGGCGCCGTCTCCAGGAATCCACCCAGGCTCTCGTGCGGCACCAGGATCCGCGCAGCATCAGGAATGAAGCCGACCAGCCCGCCGAGCAGCACGAGTGTCGTGCAGATCATGAACTCGAACATGCGGCGCGCCGATTGCACTGATTTTGCGCCGGTCCCGTGCTCGAAATCGTTGACGACTTCGGGATAGCTCACGGTGTGGATCGCCGCATTGAGAACCCAGAACGGGCGCTGCAGCAGGTCGAGCGCAATCGAGAAGCCGGCGCCAGCCCCCGTCGCACCCAGCCGGCCAATGACGATGATTCGGAGCAGCACCGGCACCGACAGATGGATGACGGATGCGGCTGCGGCGAGCATGCCGTAACGGGAGAAATCCCCCCAGTCGGCGAGCATCGTCTGCAGCGAAACGCGTTCCAGCGGGGTGCGATAGGCCGCCAGCGCCGCGACAAGGCCCAGTGCGTGGCCGGCGCTAACGCCGAGCAGCGCCGCTTCGGTCGTTCCTGAAACCGCTGCTCCCGCGGCGGCCCCGGCCAGAAGAGCGGTGGCCCGGAACGCAAGAAGAAAGGACGCGATGCCCAGCCGATCGGAGAGGCGGACCGACAGGAAATAGAGATCCGTCAGGCCTTGAAGCACGGATATGCCGAGGCCCAGCGCGATGATCCCTGTCGGGAGCGCGCTGGCCAAGGATGCACAACTCCCGATCACGACGAGCGCGCCCGCACTCGACAGGCCTGCGGCAAAGAGCGACCATCTCAGCCGCGCCGCCTCCTTCTCCCTCGCTGCCGCCAGAAAGCGCAGTCCGGCAAGCTGGAGCCACTCGAACATGAGGACGCAGAGCAACTGGCTAGAGGCCAGGGTGAAGGAGAAACTGGTGTAGGCGGCGGCGGGCAGCAGATGGCTGAGCGCGAAGATCAGGATGATCGCCGCGGCACTCTGGTAGACGTAGCCCGCCATCGCGAAGAGGCGTGTCATCTCGGAATGAGGCGCTCCTTGCCGACGGTCGATCCCTGTGGCGCTTCAGTCATTGCTGCGCGCATGCGCGACATCCGTTGCTCGCGCAATTGCTCATACAGGTTCTTGTATGAAGACAGCACGTCGGCAAATATCCATTTGTTGGTATCGGCGATCAGGCGTCGGCTGATCTCGTCGATCTTGTGCGGATCCGACGCGACTGCGAGCATGCTCCTGGCCAGGGATTTGGGATCTGCGTCGGTCAGCCAGCCCGTCACGCCGTGCTTGATGACCTCGGGCATGCCGCCAAAGCGCGTTCCGAGCAGCGGCCTGCCGGCCGCCTTGGCATCTGCAACGACGAGTGGACCGGGGTCGTGCCAGATCGACGGGGCTATCACCACGTCGACCTGCCTGTAGAAATCGTCCGGCGAGACAAAGCCCATGAACTCGATGCGCGCGTCCGGAGCGAGCGCCCTGAGGCGTCGTTGCTCCTCGTCGCTGACCCGGCCGGCGATCAGCATCCGGATGCGATCACGGGGCAGCATAGCAAGGGCCCGCATCAGGTTGTCGATGCCCTTTTCCTCGGTGAGGCGGCCAATGAACCCGAACGTCACTTCCGTGGTGCAGATCGAACGAGGGTAGGGCGCGCGCGGCGGCTCGGTCGAGGCGTTGCGGATCACGGTGCGGATCGGCGTCTCCGAGAACATGCCCATATCGGTATGAATCGACAGCACACGCTCGCTCACGCCGACCACGGCGCTCAGCCAATGTGTGGCCCGCTTGCGATGAAAGCTCAGAATTCCGCAGCTCGTGCAGGTGTGCTCGCAAGACCGTCCCTTGTCGAAGCGGGAGCAGCGTGGACAGGTCAGATAGTAGTCGTGAAGCGTATGCAGCACCGGCACGCCGAGCTGGGCGGCAACGCGCCAGATCGCGGTGGTGAGACCCGACAAATTGTTGGAGTGCAGCACGTCCGGCTTGAAGGCCCGGACTCGCTCCGCGATCAGGGGCGCCTGCATCTGCCAGTCGTCGATCGCGTGCCAGACGCCGCGTAAAGCGGCGTTCTTCTGCTCCATGAAGGGCAGATAGATGTTCCGCACCGGCGCGGAATAGACGTTGATGCCGTTGCAGCTTTCGCGCTCCTGCCCACGGGACGATGCGGTCCGTATCACCTCCACCTCGTCTCCGCGCTGCACCAGGCCTTCGGCGAAACGTCGCGCGAAGATCTCTGCACCGCCAACGATCTTTGGTGCCTGAGGCGTCGGATAAAGCGTGGACGTCAAAAGAACTTTCATCACGTAACCTCATGTCTTCAAAAATCGCGCCTACCGCGCCGGCCTTATCTCCAGGGCGGGAGCGGCACCGTTCTTGGCTGCAATCAGAACCGGTGTGCTCGAAACCGGAATCCAGGCCCCGGATGCAGGTGTTGCGGCCGCATCGCACGGCAGTGCATAGGTAGCGCCCTGCTGATCGCCTTTGAGCCGGATTTCGTAACGTCGATCCGGAGCCTCGGACCAGACCGCGACTCTGCCGCCGGACGTCGTGGATGCATTGATCGAAACGACGCCGCTGGCGAGCTCGCGTCGCTCGGCACTCAGGCTGGAGCGAATGAAGGCCCAGGCGCCCTGGGCTGCACAGGCGACGGGCTTTGGCGAATTGTCGAAGCGATAAAGGCCAAAGTTATGCTCCAGCTCCGATGGATTCTTGCCGCTGTCCTTGAGCTCGTAAATCCAGATCCCCTTGAGCCAGCGCGTCGCGGTCGACGCCCACAGGATGAGCTGCGCCGTATTGTCGGCCTGGGCCTGTTCGCTGACGCCGCATTTGTTGGTGGGCGTGGTCCAGCCCGTCTCGGTGACATAGATCGGGAAGTCGGCATTTCCGCTCGCCTGGCCGACGAGCCGGTGAAACGCCGTGAGCCGCTCGATGATTTCGGCCGAGCTGCGTTTGCTCGGGCCCATGCAGAAATTGTAGAGATGGATCGACGCGCCGTCGGCATATTGCAGAATGCCGGTCCGCAGCATCTTCTCCGTCCATGTCCAGCCCGGATCGTCGCCGAGCGCGCCAACCAGGAAAGGCGCGTTCGGCGCCACCCGCTTGACCGCTGGTCGTGTGGCCTCGGCAAGCGCCAGATAGTTCTCCGGCGAGAAGGCGGCATCCTTCTTCGCCGCCAGGTTCCACTCGTTCCAGAGCTCGAACAGGGGATGCTGCGCCACGACCGATTGCGCCGCCGCGGCAGCATAGTCCGCGAACCGCTGCCGCGCCTCATCGGTCGTTGGCGGCGAGGAATTCGGAACGAGATGATGGCCGAAGGCGAGGATCAGGAGGGGACGCGCGACCCCGGATTTGACTTGCGCTTCGAGCCTGCCGAGCCTGGGCGTGAAGCCCATCCGGCGTCCGCCGACCTCGAAATCGGACCAGGGAAAATCGTCGCGGAAGGCGTTGAAGCCGAGTTGCTTGATCTGGGCGATGTTCTCTGCGGGCACGTATCCGCGCTCGCTCACCGGCCCGCCCAGCCCCTGATGGGTGCCGACGCCGAGCAGGAATCGCGTGTCGAGCGGTTGAGCCTGCTGAGCGCAGGCAGGGACCGACAGAACAATGGACGAGATGAGGCCCGCGAGGCGGAGGACACTGTCGCGGACCAAGGTGCGTGGGCGTGTCATGGTCTAGATCACGCGCGACGCACTGGCGGTGACATCAAGCCCGGCCCAGGGCATTGCCATCGCGATCTCCTGCATCTGCAGGGGCAACCGTGCATTTTGCTCATCAGAAATTCTTTGAGAGATCCGACTGCAGTCCCGCTTTCGCTTCGACCGGTGTCTGGTCGTCCTGAAGGAGCTCGACATAGACCTGCTGCAATTCTCCATGCGTCTTCTGAACGTCATACAGCTGCTTGAAGCGGTCGTAGCCGCGCTGTCCCAGCACCTTGAGATCGAGATCGAGCGCTCGCCGGAACCCGTCGACGAGCGGCTGAACGGCGACGGGTTCGCAGAGCACGCCCGTGACGCCATCGACGACGATCTCGGGCAATGCGCCGCTATGGAACGCCAGGATGGGCTTGGCTGCGCGCATCGCTTCCAGGGCAACGAGACCGAAGGCTTCCCATCGTGATGGAATCACGACGAGGTCGGCGGCCTCGAGCTGGGTCTCGATGGTCGGGCGGTCCAGCCAGCCCAGCAGGCTCACGTTGGATGGGACCGTCGGGCCTTCATACTTGTTGACGACGGAGGCACCGACCATGCGGATGTCGAGCACATCCTCGAGCGAGCGCGCCGCTTCGATCAGGAGATCAAAGCCCTTCTGCCGGTCCAGGCGTCCAATGAACAGCACCTTGACTTTCTTGGATGTTGTCCAGTCCGCCGCGACGGGCTGCGGCGTGCGGCTCTTCGAGATGCCATTGTGGACGATGGTGAGGCGCTCGGCGGGAATTCCCGCGCGGACCGCCTCATTATACTCGTCACCGGAGATGCAGATGATCCGGTCCGACGTGCGCGCGAGAAGATTTTCTGCTGCCTTCGTGATGAGATGGCTGAGACGACCGGTCTCGCGCGAAAATGCCCAGCCGTGTGGGCAATAGACCACACGCGGGCCGTTCGAGCGGGCCGCCAGCACGGGCCGGAGCACGAGGCCTGCAAAGGAGGAATGCAAATGCACCACGTCCGGCCGGAAGGCGTCGAGGGCTTGCATGCTTGCGCGCAACATCTGGAACAGCCCGGAGACGCTGCGGCCGGTCCGCTCGAACGTCGTAATCTGGCTGTCATCGATCGCGCCGAGATCGCGACGATGATCCGAGGGCACGACATAGTGCACGTTGTCGGCGCCGAAGCTCGCCTGTTGCTGCGGATGCAACTCGTTCAGATAGCTGGCAATCCCGCCGCGGATCGTCTCGGCGACGTGCAGCACTTTCATCGTCTGCCTTGCGTAGGGCCGCGTTGGAGAGCCGGACATCGTGTATCCCTGTTCTGAGTTCGCTACTGCGAAACACAGTTCCTCGAATACGTAGCGATATTGGGGCAGCGATGTGGTCATGTTGCGCCAAGCTCTTCGTGCGTGCGATCACCCGCAAGAACGAGAAATTTTCATGGAACTATGCAAGAAGCCGCGAGTTGCAAATCGTTTGTGCAAAAACCGTTGCGCGCGAGAGGCGAGCTGCGTCGAATTTCAAGCAGCGCTGGCGACGTTCGCCGGCGCTGCGAGGTGATCGAGCAGAGCCTTCGCCGATTTTTTCCACGAATAGAATGTCACGCGATCCTGTTGCCGCATGCGTTCCTGGTCCGAGATCACGCCCGCTGCCAATCTTTCGAGCATGAGCTGCTTCAATGCTTCGGCATCGGTGGCGCGAAAATACGCGGCCGCGTCACCGCACGTCTCCACGACGGCATCAGCCGTCGAAGCGATGACCGGGCAACCGAAGATCATGGCTTCGAGCGGCGGCACGCCGAATCCCTCATAGAGCGAGGGAAACACGAATGCCGATGCATGCGCATAGAGAGCCGCAATCTCGCTGTCGGTCAGACGGCCAGCAAGCAGCAGGCCTGCAGCCCCTACGCCCGAATTGTCCTGAAAGACTTTACTGTTATCGCCGCCGACGATGACCAGGGGAACGTCGGGCCGATCGAGCAGCTGGATGGCGCGGATCGCGACGGAAAGATTCTTGTTCTTGGTCCTCGAGCCCACATAAAGGAAGAATTTCTGCGGCTGAAGGCCGAGCCGGGCAATGATGCCGGGATCTGGTTTCGTCTTGGCGAAGTGCTCTGCGCTGTTGGGGAAGACCGGGATCTCTGTTGCCGATAGATTCAACACCTCGGCGAGCTCTCCGCGCGAAAAAGCCGATACGGTTGCGATGCTTGCGCGCCGGGCGAGCAGCCGGCCCATGGTTCGGTGAACTGCCAGATAGCGCCAGTTGAAGAAGTCGGGCCGGCGAAAGACTTGGGCGTCGTGGATCACGACGAGGTGGTCGCGATGGAAGACGGGACCGGAATTGGCCAGACTGATCAGGCGGCCTCCGGCGGCGGCGCGCGCGAGATCGATTTGATCCCACGCATGTCCATGCAACCGGCCGACTGCGCGGATCTTGATCCGCTCGAGATCAAGGCTCTCGCTTGCATCCGCAGGCGTCAGCAACTGCCAGTCCGCATTGCGCAGCGAGGCTGGAGTCTGCTCAGACGCCAGCAGCACGTCGATGGCCTTGACCACTTCAGCGGCATAGCGCTGAACGCCCGTGAGCTTTTGCGACAGAAAGCGGCCGTTGATGAAGAATTTCAATTGGCTACCACGATGGTTCATGGAGTCCCGGCCGGGGTCGCGGGGAGCTCGCGGTGGAGGAACCGCAAGTGAGCAATCGTTAGGTACAGAAATATGACGCAGCTCGGCATGGCTCCGAGGCGCCGCCTGCATGGCCGGCGCCGCCTTGCTGCGTCTGAGTCCGCGGTGTAGAGGTCGGCAATGACCGACGACACCCACTCCCTTCGCAGCGGCTCCCTCACCGCCACCATCAAGGCGCACGGCGCCGAGCTGTGCTCGCTGAAGGACGGCGGCATCGAATTCCTTTGGCAGGCGGGGCCGGAATGGCCGCGTCACGCGCCGCTGCTGTTTCCCATCGTCGGGCGTCTTGCGAATGACGAATTGCTGCACCAGGGCAAATCGTATCGGATGACCCAGCACGGCTTTGCCCGCGACAGCCGCTTTGTGTGGGCAGAGCGCGGCGAGAGCCGCTGCACCCTCGTGCTCCATGACAATGAGGCGACGCGCGCGCTCTATCCGTTCCCGTTCCGGCTCACGGCCGCCTATGCGATCGATGATTCCGGTCTCGATCTGACGCTCACGATCGCCAACACCGGCAAGGAGACATTGCCGGCTTCGATCGGCGGCCATCCCGCCTTCAACTGGCCGCTGCAGTCCGACGCGGCAAAGCAGGACTATGCGCTGACCTTCGCGCGCGCAGAGTCGTCTCCCGTCCGCCGTCTCGATGGTGGACTGCTGCGCCCGGCAGTGCAGCCGAGCCCGGTCAAAGGTGCCGCGCTGCCCTTGTCCGAATCCCTATTCACCGACGACGCCATCATCTTCGACCGGATCGAGAGCACTTCGGTCCGCTATGCCGCGGGGCAGGGGGCATCGATGGGGCCCTGGCTGAAAATGTCCTGGCGCGGCTTTCGCGAACTCGGCGTCTGGTCGAAACCGTCAGGTGCGCCGTTCCTCTGCATCGAGCCCTGGCGCGGCTATGCCAGTCCCGCCGGCTTCGACGGCGAGTTCACCGACAAGCCGGGCCTGATGCACATCGCGCCGGGCGCTGAAGAAGAGTTGTCCTACCGGATCGAGGTCGGATCGTCCTGACGCCGAACAGATTCCGCACGCATGATTGCGGCGCGCGTGCTTCGATGATGCTCAGACCTCGATACGCGTGAGATCCTCGCCGAGCACGACCGGCCCCGCATAGTCCTGCCTGACATCCTCGAGCAGCGCGTTCAACATGGCATCATCGCTGCGCGGCCGGTGATGGGTCAGCGCGAGCTTCTTGACGCCGGCCTTGGCCGCGATCTTGCCGACCGTGTCGCCACAGGCGATCGTGTATTTCGCAAGCCGGCGCAAATGCTCGTTGTTGATCTCCGGCGTGGCGAGAAAGCAGCACTGGACCAGCAGGTCGGCTCCCTCAGCCAGCCGCTCGAGCCCGGGGCAGGGCACGGTGTCGCCGGAAATTGCGATGATCTTGCCCTGCGCTTCGAAGCGGTAGCCGAGACACATCCAGCGCGCGAGGAAGGCCGGCGGCATGTCGAGGCCATCGCCATGCGAGACCAGCTCGGCGCTGATCTTCCAGCGCCCGGTGTCGAGAACAGGACCCGGCACGATGTCCGTTGCGACGACAGGCTTCCAGCCGCCGAAGCTGGGTTCGCCCTTGTCCCGCCACGCGATGTCCTTGTCGTAGACCTGCGTGATCAGCGTGCTGACGAGCCGCTCGGTATCCGGCGGTCCATAGACGCGCAGCTCGTCCTTGCGCCCGTCCATCCATGAATTCAGCATCACGTCGTAGAGGTCGCCGATGTGGTCGAAATGGTGATGCGTGAGAAAGACCGTGTTGATGGCGCCGAGCGGCACGCCGGCCTTGCTGAGCTGCACCACGACGCCGCGGCCTGCGTCGAACAGGATATTCTCGTCGCCGAGCCTGATCAGCGTGGTGGTCGCCATGCGGCGCGGGTCCGGGCGCGGACCGCCGGTGCCGAGCAGTATGACCTCCATGACGCCACCTCCAAGTGCAGGCTTTGGAGCACAGTAGATGCGAAGCGTGCGGCCGAGCAAGCCGCGGCGGGCTGCCGGTGGCATGGATCGCAGCCTCGGGCTTGAGGTCGCCGGCGACCACTACGTCACCAAGCCGATCAACTTGAGCGATCTGCTCGCGCGCGCAGAGTTCGCGCTCAGTGAGCGGTTGTAGGACATCATCGTCAGCGCGATGCGACGCGCTTCCATCGTGCTTCGATGCGTGCCTTGATCTGGCTGATGCGGGCCTCGTGTGCGGCCCAATAGGCGCGGCTGGCGGTCGCGGTGCCTTGACGGTAGCGGGCATAGACCGCTTTGGGCTGCACCGCGATCTTCGGGCGGCTCGCCGGTTTTGCCGGAGCCGGAGCAGCGACCGGGGGCGGCGGATCCGGAGCAGCCGCAGCTTCGGTCCCTGCCGACGAGGCGTTCATGGCAACGAGACGGTTGCGGGCCCGGTTGCAATAGACCTGCGACCGCGCGGTCATCTCCTCTTCGCCATGACCTGCCCGGTATTTCATCAGGGCGCGGCAGAGGTCGCCGCCCTCCAGCTGCCAAGCCCGGCTGAGATAAAGCACCCCGTAATGGATGTTGATATCAGGCTCCGCCAATTCCGCATTGCTCCCGCGGAAGCCCAGCATCGCCGCCGTCTCGGGGCGCACCTGCATCAGGCCGATTTCGCCCGCGCTGCCGATGATCGCCGGGTTATAGCCGCTTTCGACGAAGACGACCGCTTCGGCGATATCGGCCGGTAAATTGGTGCTTTTGGTTTCTCTCTCGATGATCTTCCGGATCATGGCCCGCGATGACGCCGTTTCGCCGGCGCCGAGCTCCGTGTTGGCTTTCGCGATCGTCGAGGTCGTGTGCGGCCCGTCGATATCGCCGTCGCCGGCATGTGCACCGATCGGGGCCGACAAGAGCAGGACGACCGCGAGGTGTCTCCACATCGCGCCGAGTATGAAGCGTGCCCGATCCCACAGCATGGGTTTGTCATAGCGCTCCGGAGTTAACAAACCGGCCTCTGGCGCGAGGTCACTGGCGCGCGCGGGCGCTCTGATCAGTGGACCTTGCTTGCGAAGGCTCCGCCAGCTGGTCATCGACCGCATAGAGCGTGCAGACGGGCGACCATTTCATGCAGGCCGCCAGCGAGTCGCGCGCGGCGTGGCTGAGGCGCGACCCGCGCGCCAGCCGTAGCCGCCGTTCGGCGACACGGCAAAAGCCTTGTGCGGCAGCATGCTTGCGAGATAGCGCGCGAACTCGGCCCGCGCGGCCTCATTGAGCTGGTGCGGTGGCGGCAGCGGATCTGGCGGGCTCAGGATGCCGTGGCTGAGATCCGGAGCGGTTGTCCCGCATGTCATGCGAACCACAACCCAAGGAACGCCTTCCCCCTCGCGCGTGTTGTGCCCTTGGCGGGGGCACGGCCGATGCTATGGTGTCCCGCACTCACGACAGAACGAGGATATTTCAGTGGCTGATGTTCATCCCGCGGCGGGCAAGCAGGCTTCGCCGGACGCGCTCACAAATATTCCGCGGCTGGTGACGGCCTATTTCGCCGGCAAGCCGGATGCGTCCGATCCGGCGCAGCGCGTGGCGTTCGGCACGTCCGGCCATCGCGGCACCTCGTTCAAGAACACGTTCAACGAAGGCCACATCCTCGCGACCACGCAAGCCATTTGTGATTACCGAAGAGAAAAGGGCCTGACAGGTCCGCTCTTCATCGGCATCGATACCCACGCGCTGGCTGAGCCGGCGCTGGTCAGCGCCATCGAAGTGTTCGCCGCCAACGGCGTCGACATCATGATCGACAAGGACGGCGGCTACACGCCGACGCCTGTCATCTCACACGCCATCCTCACCTACAACAAGGGCCGCACCAGCGGCCTCGCCGACGGCGTCGTCATCACGCCCTCCCACAATCCGCCCGAAGACGGCGGCTACAAATACAATCCGCCGCATGGCGGCCCGGCCGATACGGATGTGACCGGCGTCGTCGAGAAGCGCGCCAACGCCTATCTCGCCGGCGATCTCGAGGACGTGAAGCGCATCGACTATGCCAAGGCGCGCAAGGCGGCGAACGTCCACGCCTACGACTTCGTCACCCCCTACGTCGCCGATCTCGGCAATGTCGTCGATCTCGATCTCGTCAAATCCGCCGGCGTTAATATCGGCATCGATCCGCTCGGCGGTGCCGCCGTGCAGTACTGGCATCCGATTATCGAGCGCCATGGCCTCAACGCAACCGTCGTGAACCAGGCGATCGATCCGACCTTCCGCTTCATGACGGTCGACTGGGACGGCAAGATCCGCATGGACTGCTCCTCGCCTTACGCGATGGCGAGCCTGATCGGCATGCGCGACCGCTTCGACGTCGCCTTTGCCAACGACACCGACGCCGACCGCCACGGCATCGTCACCCGCACCGGCGGCCTGATGAATCCGAACCATTATCTGGCGACCGCGATCTCCTACCTCTTCGCGCATCGCCCGAACTGGGGCAAGAGTGCTGCGATCGGCAAGACCGTGGTGTCGAGCTCGATCATTGACCGCGTCGCCAAGAAGCTCGGTCGTAGGCTGGTCGAGACGCCGGTCGGGTTCAAATGGTTCGTCGACGGCCTCCTCACCGGCAGCTTCGGCTTCGGCGGCGAGGAGAGTGCAGGGGCCTCGTTCCTGCGCCGCGACGGCACGGTGTGGACCACCGACAAGGACGGCATCATCCTCGGCCTGTTGGCTGCCGAGATCATGGCCAAGACCGGTTGCGATCCCAGCCAGCTCTTTGGCGATCTCACCGCCGAGTTCGGCATGCCCCATTACGCGCGCATCGACGTTGCCGCGACCGGGCCGCAAAAGAACATCCTGAAGTCCGTCACGCCCGAGCAGCTCGGCCTCGAGGAGCTCGCCGGCGATCCGGTGCGCTCAACGCTGAGCAAGGCGCCCGGCAACGGCCAGCCCTTCGGCGGCATCAAGGTCGAAACCGATTTCGGCTGGTTCGCCGCAAGGCCGTCGGGGACGGAGGATGTCTACAAGATCTACGCCGAAAGCTTCCGCAGCGCCGAGCACCTGACGCGGATTCAGGAGGAAGCGCAGGCCGGCCTGGCGAAGGTGTTCGCGGCGTAAGGTGTTCTGCAGCCGGCACGCCTTTCTCTCGCCCTCCGAGAGGGCCGCCACATTTTTCCGGTGTCATCGCCCGCGAAGGGGGCGATCCAGTACGCCGCGCCTGAAGTTGTGTGAACCAATGTCTGCCGCGGAGTACTGGATTCCCCGCCTTCGCGGGGAATGACAGCGGATGGTATGTATACATAATGGAATGTGAAGGTAATATAATACGGCATTTTTGAGCCTTGAACGTTTCCTTTCTCCTGCTATTGTATACATAAAGCATACATAAGCCGTGGGAGTGAGACCGATGACAAAACCCTTTCCCATGAACGCCTGGTACGCCGCCGCCTGGGACGCTGAGGTGAAGCCGGCGCTGCTGCCGCGGACGATCTGCGGCAAGCATGTCGTGATGTATCGGAAAGCTGACGGCTCGGTGGCCGCGCTGGAGGACGCCTGCTGGCATCGCTTGGTGCCGCTGTCCAAGGGGCGGCTGGAGGGCGACACCGTCGTCTGCGGCTATCATGGCCTGAAATACAATGCGCAGGGCCGCTGCACCTTCATGCCCTCGCAGGAGACCATCAACCCCTCGGCCTGCGTGCGCGCCTATCCCGTCGTCGAGCGCCATCGCTACATCTGGCTCTGGATGGGCGATCCTGCACTCGCCGATCCCGCGCTCGTGCCCGACATGCACTGGAACGACGATCCCGCCTGGGCCGGCGATGGCAAGACCATCCATGTCAATTGCGACTACCGCCTTGTGCTCGACAATCTCATGGATCTCACCCACGAGACCTTCGTGCACGGCTCGTCGATTGGAAATGACGCGGTGGCGGAAGCGCCGTTCGACGTCACCCATGGCGAGAAGACCGTGACGGTGACGCGCTGGATGCGCGGCATCGAGCCGCCGCCGTTCTGGGGCAAGCAGCTCGGCAAGCCTGGCCTCGTCGATCGCTGGCAGATCATCCGTTTCGAGGCGCCGTGCACCATCGCCATCGACGTCGGCGTGGCGCCGACGGGCACCGGCGCGCCGGAAGGCGACCGCTCGCAGGGCGCCAACGGCTTCGTGCTCAACACCATCACGCCGGAGACGGAGAAGACCTGCCATTACTTCTGGGCCTTCGTTCGCAATTATCGCATCAGCGAGCAGCGCATCACCACCGAGATCCGCGAGGGCGTCTCCGGCATCTTCCGCGAGGACGAGCTGATCCTCGAAGCGCAGCAGCGCGCGATGGACGAGAACCCCGACCGCATCTTCTATAACCTCAACATCGACGCCGGCGCGATGTGGTCGCGCAAGCTGATCGACCGGATGGTGGCGAAGGAAAACGCGCCAACGCACCTCCAGGCCGCGGAGTAGATCATGGCCGAGCGTGAGGTCGACCGCTCCGTCTCGCAGACCGTGAAGGCGCAGCTCGCGCTGCGCGATCAGATTCTGTCGGGGTCTTTACGCCCCGGCGAGCGCATCTCCGAGCTGCAGGCGGTGGAGACCACCGGCGCCTCGCGCACGCCGGTGCGCATGGCGCTGGTGCGGCTGGAGGAGGAGGGCCTGCTGGAGGCGATCCCCTCGGGCGGCTTCATGGTGAAGGCGTTCTCCGAGCGCGACATCTCCGATTCCATCGAACTGCGCGGCACGCTGGAAGGTTTGGCTGCGCGCTTTGCCGCCGAGCGCGGCGTCTCCGCGCGCGAGCTCGAATCGTTGAAGGAGTGCCTTTCCGCAATCGACGAATTGCTCCGCCAGGTGCCGATCTCGGTCGATGCCTTCTCGTCCTATGTCACGCTGAATGCGCGTTTCCACGCGCTGCTCACGGAACTGTCCCGCAGCCAGCCCCTGATCCGGCAGATCGACCGCGCCTCAGCGCTGCCGTTCGCATCGCCAAGCGGCTTCGTGATGGCGCAGTCGGCGCTGCCCGAGGCGCAGCAGATCCTGATCATCGCCCAGGAGCACCATCGCGTCGTGATCGACGCCATCGAGAACCGCGAGGGCGCGCGCGCCGAGGCCATCATGCGCGAGCATGCCCGGCTCGCGGTGCGAAACCTGCGGCTCGCGCTGCGCAACCGCACCCATCTCGACCTCTTGCCGGCGCTCGCGCTGATCAAGACCGCAACCGATTGAGGGCAGTCACAATGCGCTTCGTCGAAACCCGGATTCCGGCGACACTCGTCTCGACGCGCGATCTCGCGCCCGGCATCCGCGAATTTCTGATCAGGCCGGATCAGTTCGACGTCACGTCCTATCCGGTCGGCAGCCACATCAATGTCAGCGTCACCATCGACGGCCTGCCGGAGACGCGATCCTATTCGCTGGTCGGCGAAGCCTCTTCGCATGGCTTCAGAATAGCGGTGCGCCGCGCTGAGGATTCCCGCGGCGGCTCGCGCTACATGTGGCAGCTCGCACCCGGCGCGCGCCTCGACATCACCCGGCCCGCTTCGCTCCTTGCGGTTGACTGGGCTCGCGAAAACTACTGCCTGATCGCCGGCGGCATCGGCATCACCCCGATCCTCGGCGCGGCGCAGGCACTGGCGCGGCGCGAGGCAAACGTCGCGCTGCATTACGCCGTGCGCTCGCGCCGTGAGGCCGCCTATCTCGACGATCTCGCCGCGATGCTCGGGGACCGTCTGGTTGTTCACGCCAGCGACGAGGGCCGGCGGCTCGATCTCGACGCGCTGTTCGCCTCGTTGCCGCAAAGTACGCTGGCCCTGTTCTGCGGCCCGATGCGGATGCTGGACGCCGCGCGCCATGCCTGGATCGGGGCCGGCCACCCGCTGCCCGATCTCCGCTACGAGACCTTCGGCTCCAGCGGCACGCTGCCGACCGAAACTTTTCGCGTGCGATTGAAGGACTCGAACGTCGAACTCGAGATCCCGCGCGAGCGCTCGATGCTGGACGTGCTCAACGCCAGCGGCCACGAGGTGATGTACGACTGCAAGCGCGGCGAATGCGGCCTCTGCGCCATCGACGTGGTCGCGGTCGACGGCGAGATCGATCATCGCGACGTCTTCTTCAGCGATCATCAGAAACAGAGCAACCGGAAGATCTGCGCCTGCGTCTCCCGCGCGCGCGGCACCATCACGGTGGACACCCTGCTGCGGGCGGATGCGATCTGACACTAAAGCGCGATGGGATCAGGATGAATCGCCGTCGCGCTTCAGGTTATTGTTTGAGCATGATCTTTTCGGAAAACCGCTGCACACTTTTCCGGATCATGCTCTAGGAGAGGTCGCCATGCCCGGGCTTGTCCCGGGCATCCACGTTCTTCATGCTCGGAGCCGACGCGTGGATGGGCGGTACGAGCCAGGCCATGACGCGTTTGGAAGCGCTGGCACCTACGCCGCGTAAATCGCCCGAAGCTTCTTCGTATCGAGCAGCGCCAGCACGCCATCGGCCGAAACAGGCCGGCTGATGAGATACCCCTGCACCTCGTCGCAACTGATCTGGCGCAGATATTCGAGCTGGTCGGCGGTCTCGACTCCCTCCGCCACCACGCCGATGTCGAGGTCGCGTGCCAGCGAAATCACCGACTTCACGATCGCGGCGCAGTCCGGCTGCACCAGCATGTCGCGGATGAAGGACTGGTCGATCTTGATGCGGCTGAACGGCAGCTTGCGCAGGTATGTCAGCGACGAGAAGCCGGTGCCGAAGTCGTCGAGCGCCACGGTGACTCCGAGCTCCAGCAATGCGTTCAGGACCGTCGCGGCCGAGCCGTATTTCGACAGCAGCATCGATTCCGTGATCTCGATCTCGAGCCGATGTGGGGCAATCTTGGCGTCGGCGAGCGCCTGCACGATGATCTGAAGAATGCCTGTATTGTGGAACTGCGCCGCGGAGAAGTTCACGGCGACCCTGATCTCTTCCGGCCATTGCGCCACGGTGGCGCAGGCGCGGCGGATCACCCATTCGCCGATCGCGTGGATCAGCCCGGTCTCTTCCGCGATTGATATGAATTCACTCGGCGGCACCAGCCCGCGCGAAGGATGCCGCCAGCGCAACAGCGCCTCGAAGCCGGTGATCCGGTTGTCGCGGATATCGAGGAAAGGCTGGAACACCAGGAACAGCTCGTTTCGCGCGATCGCGCCTTCGAGGTCCGACTGCAGCGCCTTGCGGTCGCGAGATAGCCTGTCGTCCGCTTGTTCGAAGAAGCAGACCGTGCCCGGCCCCGCCTTCTTGGCACGGTAGAGCGCCGCATCGGCGTTCTTCATGACGTCGAGCGCCGTGTTGCCGTCGCGAGGGGCCAGCACGATGCCGACGCTGGTCGCGCCGATGATCTGGCGGTCTTCGATCTGGAACGGTTCGTCGAACGCCGCGACGAAGCGCTCGGCGATTTCGAGCGCATCCTCGGGCCGCGCCAGATTGGCCATCACCAGTGCGAACTCATCGCCGCCGATGCGCGCTATGTGCTCGGCCGTGCGGGTGCAGCGCTGCAGGCGGCCTGCGACCTGCACCAGGAAGTCATCGCCGGCGGGATGGCCGAACTTGTCGTTGACCTCCTTGAAGCGATCGAGATCGAGCAGCAGCACCGCGAACTCCTCGCCGGAAAGGGCCAGTCGCTTCAGCGCGGCATCGAGCGTCTCGTTGAAAGCGAAGCGATTGGGCAGCTGCGTCAGCGAGTCCTGGCGCACCGTGCGCTCCGCCTCGATCTGCCGTATCACGCGCCGCGCGAACGAGAACGAATTGACGAACACGTTGCGCAGCAGCACGCTGCCATAGACCACGACGAGGAAGGCGATCAGCAGGAAGGCCAGGTCGCCGTTCCTGCTGAGGCAGATCGCGATGCCGAGGAAGATGGGCGCCGTGAACGCGATGGCCGCGATCGGGATCGTGGCGAAGGCCAGTGCGCCTCCGGCCAGCATGCCCGAGCACAGGCAGGTGATGACGAGCTGTCCGCCGGTCGAGGCGCCGGCGAAGAACGCGACGGGGACGATGCCCCAGGCGGAGCCAAGGATGAAGGCATTGCGCACCAGCCGGTGCATGGCGCGGCGCGAGACGAATTGCGGCTTGGTAATGCGGCGCGCGGCGTAGGATTGCAGGCAAAATCCGATCGCGGCGGCGGCGACCGCGACCGCCCAGATCAGGGCGAACATCCGGTCCGGCGACTGCCACAGCGCGATGGCGAGTACGATGGCGTTGCAGGCATTGGCGAGCATGATGCCGACCGAATAGCCGAGCACCAGCGACATCTGTTCGGCGCGGATATGGCCGGCCATCGCCTCGTCGGTTGCGGGACCGCCAAAGGCCGACAGATCGCCGGCGAACAACCGTGCGACATAGTTGGTCGTTTGAGTCCGCATCCCAGAGCCTAGCAGCAGGGCCGTTCGTCCAGCTCGATCCGGAGAATTCGCTACAAACCTTTGACGAACTATGAATTTTCCACGCTAGCCAGCTTGGCTGCGACCACTCCTGCGTGTTCAAAGCAAGATATCGATAACAAATCGATACAAATGCGACGCCTTGCGTTACGGATGTAACGGAAGGAGCATGTTAGCGACCAGTTCCGCTGTCATGTCCCCGGGCTGAACATCAAGCCGGGCGATGACAGCAGTGCTCGGGGCTTCACCGCCCCAGCTGCTTCGGGTCGTAATAGAACCGTTCCTCGATCAGCTCATCGCCCCGCCAGGCCTGCCACGCGATCTCGTCCAGCGTTCGGACGACGCCTTCGGCATTGGTGAAGCTGAAAACCCAGCGCGTGGCGACGTGGTCGCCCTCGATCAGGCTCGGGCCGACGCGGACGGCCTTAACCTCCTTGAAAGCGGCCAGCACGCCGCGCTCCTTTGCCGCCAGCTTGTCGCGCCCCATCGTCGGCTCGGCGTTGTTCTCGTAGGTGGCAGCATCGGGCGCATAGAATTGCTCGATCGCGCCGACGAAGTCCCTCCAGCAGTTTCGCAAAGGCTTCGACGATGTCACGGCTCGGCATGACGACCTCACGATTAAAACCGACTGATAGTCGGTAAATACCGACCGATGGTCGAAAAGTCAACTGGCCGTCCGCGCTGAATTCGACTAGAGGGGGGAGTGAGTTTGAATCGATGCGAGCCAAGAACTCGGAACATTTCTCCCCGTCGGGGAGAGGTGGACGCAAGACGAGAGCCATGGCGAAACAGGCGGAGCGGCGGGCGGCGACGACGGAAGCGATCCTGACGGCGGCGCGCCGCTTGTTCGGCACGCAAGGCTTTGCCGCCACTACCATGGACGAGATCGCCGAAGGCGCCTCCGTCGCCAAGGGCGCGGTCTATCATCACTTCAAGACCAAGGAGGCGGTGTTCGAAGCCGTGTTCGATCAGGTCTCGCGCGACCTCGTTGCCGAGATCGACCGCACGGCGCGGGCAGAGAAGGACGTGCTCGCCGCGATGGTCGCCGGCACCCAGCATTACTTTGCCGCGACCGCCAAGGGCCCGACCGGCCAGATCATCCTGCGCGACGGTCCCGCCGTGCTCGGCTGGGAACGCTGGCGCGAGATCGACGCGCAGCACTTCGGCGGCAAGATGCCGCGTGCGCTTTCCGCAGCGATGGAGGCCGGCCTGATCGCGCGGCAGCCGGTCGAGCCCTTAGCGCGGCTGCTGCTCGGCGCCGTGACGGAGGCCGCGGTCGCCTGCGCCGGCCGTGCCGATATCGCAAGGGCAGGCGCGGAATATGCCCGTGCGTTCAAGTCGCTGGTCGAGGCACTGCGCGTGCGCGCATGATTGTGTTAATGCGGAGCGAGTGATGTGGATGGTGTTGACGCCGCACTCGGTCACCTCTCCCGTAGGGAGAGGTCGGATAGCGTCGTAGATGCGATCCGGGTGAAGGGGTACGGTCTCACTTGCCATTGCGGCTCCTCACCCGGATTGCTACGGACGATGCTGCGCATTGCCGTGCGCAATCCGACCTCTCTCCGCTGGGAGAGGTGAAGTGACGAACTGGAAACGCCATACCGACAAAAAGAACAGTAGCGCATGAACGCAAATTCCTCTCTCGCACTCAACGATCCCGAATTCGATTACGTCATCGTCGGCGCCGGCTCTGCCGGCTGCGTGCTGGCCAATAGGCTCTCTGCGAACGGCAAGCACAGCGTGCTGCTGCTCGAGGCCGGCCCGAAGGACTCCAACATCTGGATCCACGTCCCGCTCGGCTACGGCAAGCTGTTCAAGGAGAAGAGCGTCAACTGGATGTACCAGACCGAGCCGGAGCCCGAGTTGAAGGGCCGCCAGGTGTTCCAGCCTCGCGGCAAGACACTGGGCGGCTCGAGCTCGATCAACGGCCTGCTCTATGTCCGTGGTCAGCACGAGGACTATGACCGCTGGCGCCAGCTCGGCAACACGGGATGGGGGTATGACGACGTGCTGCCCTATTTCAAGAAGGCCGAGGACCAATCGCGCGGCGCCGATCACTATCACGGCACGGGCGGACCGCTGCCGGTCTCCAACATGATCGTGACCGATCCGCTGTCGAAGGCTTTCATCGATGCTGCCGTCGAGACCGGTCTGCCCTACAACCCTGATTTCAACGGCGCGACGCAGGAAGGCGTCGGCCTGTTCCAGACCACGACGCGCAACGGTCGCCGCGCCTCCACGGCGGTGGCCTATCTCGGCCCTGCCAAGGCCCGCGGCAACCTCAAGATCGAGACGGGCGCGCTCGCCCAGCGCATCCTGTTCGAGGGACGCCGCGCCGTCGGTGTCGAGTACCGCCAAGGCGCTGCCTTGCGCCGCGCACGGGCGCGCAAGGAGGTCGTGCTGTCGAGCGGGGCCTACAACTCGCCGCAACTGCTCCAGCTCTCCGGCGTCGGCCCTGGCGATCTCCTGCGCAAGCACGGCATCGAGGTGGTGCTGGACGCACCGGGCGTCGGTCACGACCTTCAGGACCACATGCAAGTCCGCATCGTGATGCGCTGCTCGCAGAAGATCACGCTCAACGACACCATCAACCATCCGCTTCGTCGCACCATGGCCGGCGCGCGCTATGCGCTGTTCCGCAAGGGCTGGCTGACGATCGCGGCGGGCACGGCCGGAGCCTTCTTCAAGACCAGTCCGCGGCTGGCTTCGCCAGACATCCAGGTGCACTTCCTGCCGTTCTCGACCGACAAGATGGGCGAGAAGCTGCATGATTTCTCCGGCTTCACCGCCTCGGTGTGCCAGCTACGTCCCGAAAGCCGCGGCTCCCTGCGCATCAAGAGCGCGGACCCGACCGTGCCGCCGGAGATCCGCATCAACTACATGTCGACCGAGACCGATCGAACCACCAACGTGGAGGGTCTGAAAATCCTGCGCAAGATCCTGAACGCGCCGGCGCTGAAGCCGTTCGTGGTCAGCGAGTACGATCCCGGGCCAAAGGTATCCACGGATGCCGAGCTGCTCGATTTCTGCCGTGAGCGCGGCAGCACCATCTACCATCCGACCTCGACCTGTCGTATGGGCAATGACGCGCTTGCCGTGGTCGATCAGCGGCTGAAGGTGAGGGGGCTCGACGGCCTTCGTGTCGTCGACGGCTCGATCATGCCGGACCTCGTGTCGGGGAACACCAACGCGCCGATCATCATGATCGCTGAAAAGGCCTCCGACATGTTATTAGAGGAGGCGCGTTGATTTGCGGCTAGAAAGGACAGCGGCTTGGCTACGCGACTGAAGATCGGCACCCGTAAGAGCGCCATGGCGCTGGCACAGACGGACGAGATCGCGCGCCGCCTGACCGCCGCCGTGCCGGGTCTCGACGTCGAGATCGTCAAGTTCGACACCACGGGCGATCTGGACCAGACCAGCAAGCTGCTGCCACATGGCGGCAAGGGCGGCGCTTTCGTGGCGCAGATCCGCGCCGCCGTGCTCTCGGGCGAATTGCAGGCGGCGATGCATTCGCTGAAGGACATGCCGGGCAACGAGGACACGCCCGGCCTCGTCATCGGCGCCACGCTGTCGCGCGATCCGCCGAGCGACGCGCTGGTGCTGCGCGATGGCGTAACGCTGGAGGCGCTGCGTCAGTCGCGCGGCAAGGGTTTTAAGATCGGCACCAACGCCGTGCGCCGGGCGGCTTATGCACGGCGGTTGTTCCCGGAGGTGGAAGTGATCCATTTCCGTGGCGCCGCCGACACCCGCGTGCGAAAACTCGACAACGGCGAGAAGCAGCGCCTGCCGGATGGCGGTGCGGTGGGGCCGGCAGATGCGCTGATCATGGCGCGTTCGGGCCTCGATCGCGTCGGTCTGTCGAGCCGCATTGCGCACGAATTCACCGCGGCGGAGATGCTGCCGGCGGCGGGGCAGGGCATCGTCGCGGTCGAATGCGCGGCGCGGGACTGGCAGACGCGACAAATTCTGTCATCGATCGACGATCCCTTGGCCCACGCCTCAGCCGATGCCGAGCGCGAGGTGCTGTGGGTGCTCAACGGTCATTGCAATTCGCCGGTGGCGGGCTTCTCGACCATATCAGGCGATCAGATGTCGCTCACCGCCTCGGTGCTCGACCTCTCCGGCAACACCATCATCGAAGCTTCGTGCACGGGCCCGGCCAATCGCCCGCGCGAGCTCGGCCGTGCGGTAGGGCTCGATCTGCTGGTGAAGGGTGCGGCGGAGATCATCGAGCGCAGCCGCCCGCGCTGACGCGCTTTCCGCGACCGCCGTCGTCATTGCGAGCGCAGCGAAGTAATCCAGACTGCTACCCGCGGAAAGATTCTGGATTTGCTTCGCTGAGCCCGTCATCGGGCCGCGCTTCGCGTGGACCCGCTGGCTCGCAATGACTGGTGTGATGAGGAGCCGTCGTCTAACCCGCTGCACCAAGAGCCGGTTGGCACGCTGGCCTTTCTCGAAGCGGGGCAGCGGCGCGATGATGCCATACTGCTCCTGTTTTGCCCGACGAGTCAAACCTCGGCGCGATCTGGTGCGATGACGTCTCATCTGATTTCAGCGCGCGCTAAGTCATTGATCGGGCGTGGTCTCTCTACTGTGCATGGGGTTGTTTTCGCACTTTTTTGTTTGCGCCTCCCGAGAGGCGGAAAGATCATCCCCGCACCCGCTTGATCATCTGCTCGACATGAGCGATCGGCGTCTCCGGCTGGATGCCATGGCCGAGATTGAAGATCAGCCGCCCTTGCGCAAAATTGGCCAGCACGTCGTCGACCGCGCGGTCGAGCGCGGCGCCGCCTGCGATCAGCACCAGCGGATCGAGATTGCCCTGCACCGCGACCTTGCTCTGCACGCGCTCGCGGATGAAGGCCGGCTCCGCGGTCCAGTCGATGCTGACGCCGTTGACGCCGGTTGCCTCGACGTAAGCGGGCAGCAGCGCGCCGGCCCCGCGCGGAAAGCCGATGATCTTCGCATCCGGCACCTTCGCACGCACGCCCGCCACGATGCGCCGCGTCGGTTCGCTCGACCAGCGCGCGAACTCGGTTGGCGGCAACACGCCGGCCCAGGTGTCGAAGATCTGTAACGCGTCGGCACCGGCGGCGAGCTGCGCCAGCAGATATTCGATCGAGCTGTCGACCAGCACGTCGATGATTTTGGAGAATGCCTCGGGATGCCGGTACGCCATCATCCGGGCCGGCGCCTGGTCCGGCGTGCCGTGGCCGGCGACCATGTAGGTCGCCACCGTCCACGGCGCCCCGCAGAAGCCGATCAGCGCGGTCCTGGGATCTAGCGCGTCGCGCACGATCTTCAGTGCGTCGAACACCGGTTGAAGCTTGCCGAGATCAGCGCGCCGCGCCAGCGTCGCGACCTTTGCCGGATCGTCGAGCGGCTCGAGCCGCGGGCCCTCGCCGACCTCGAACCGCACCGAGCGTCCGAGCGCATAGGGGATCACCAAAATGTCGGAGAAGATGATCGCCGCGTCGAAGCCGAATCTGCGGACCGGTTGCAGCGTGACCTCGGCGGCAAGCTCTGGATTGAAGCAGAGATCGAGGAAGCCGCCGGCCTTGGCGCGCACCTCGCGATATTCCGGCAAGTAGCGCCCGGCCTGACGCATCATCCATGTCGGCGGGACGGTCTGGCGCTGGCCGGAGAGCACGTCGATGAAAGGCTTTTTTGCAGACTGGGGCACGAACTGTCCTGATGCAGATTTGAGGTTCCTGATACACCGCCAAAGGCCCGAGCGGAACAGGGGAACCGAGGCAAATGCGCCGCGTTGACCGGCGAATGGAGGAGGATCTCATGGCTCAGACATTCAATCCCGCCCCGCACGACAAGCACGCCGAAGATCTGCGCGAGGCCCTCGCTGCCGATCGCAATGCCAAGCTCGACGCCGGGCTGAAGGATACGTTCCCGGCTTCAGATCCCGTAAGCGCCGCACAGCCGACGCCTTCGAAGGCCGATGCGGATGCCGAGCATTCCTCATTCTGGGACAAGGTTAAGGCCATCTTCAGCTAGCAGCATCGCGCGCCGGACTCCGATAGGCGTGCTAATGTCTTGTTAGCGATGCCTGGATCATTGCGTCCGTAAGACTACTGGAAACGGGGGAGTCGCCGCGTATTCCGGTACTGATTTCAGACTTCAATAACACCAGCGGCAGAGTCTCCCGTCGATCGGAGAACCCTGCCGCATGAGCGCTGTTACCCAACGAGCCGGATGGAGCCGTCTGCCGCTGCGCGCGGCGGCTTTCGTCGTGCTGACCTGCACGACCATCCTCGGCGTCAGCGGTTGGCGCGAATGGGCGGCACGCGACGCGGTCCTCAAGGCCGCCGAGGCGGAGATGGCGAACGTCGCCCGTTCGCTGACACAGCATGCCGAGGACAGCCTCGATCTCCTGGACTCCGGCGTCGTCGGCGTGGTCAGCCGGTTGGAGATGGATGGCACTGGACCGGCCACGATCGCCAAGCTCGGCAACCTCCTCGAAGCGCGCAAGAAGGCGATCGCGCGCATCCACAGCCTCGCCATCATCGACGATCAGGGCAACTCGCTGACCTCGCCCGGTACGATCGGCTCGACCTTCAGCGACGATGCGTTCTTCCGATATCACCAGCTCTCGCCGAAGCGCGAGGCCTATGTCGGCCGTCCCGTGAAGAGCCTCCTGGACGGCGAGTGGGTCATCACCCTGTCGCGCCGCTTCAACAAGCAGGACGGCAGCTTCGGCGGCGTGGTGCTCGCGACCACCAGCTCCGGTTATCTCTCGCATTTCTACGAGCAGTTCGAGATCGGCCGCAACAGCGCTGTGGCGCTGATGCACGGCGACGGCCTGATCATCGCGCGCAATCCCAGCAACGAGACATTCGTCTGACGCAGCGTCTCCGACAAGCCGTTGTTCCGCGAGCCGGATCTGCAACGGCCCAAGGGTGCCTATCATTTCAAGTCGTCGCTGGACGGTGCCGAGCGCGTCAGCTTCTTCAATCGCAGCAGCCGCTTCCCGCTCCTGCTGCTCGCCACCGTTGACAAGGACGAGTTGCTCGCGCCCTGGCGCGCCGCGGCAATCTCCCGCATGCTCTACGTGCTCGCGCTGGTCATGCTGATCGCGGTCATCGGCGGCGTGCTGGTGCGGCAGTTGCAGCGGGGCCAGCGCATGGCCGTCGCGCTGGCCGAGAAGGAGGCGCATTTCCGCCTGCTCGCCGAAGGCTCCAGCGACATGGTGACGCGCATCGGGCTCGACGAGCGGCTGCGCTACGTCTCGCCCTCCTCGGTCCGCATCGTCGGCTGGCGTCCCGATCAGTTGATCGGCACGCCGGCTCTTGCAGGCATCAATCCGGAGGATCTGCCGGAGGTCCAGGCGATCGTCGACGCCATGAAGCGTGGCGAGAAGGAGGAGGCGCGTCTCACCTATCGCAACTCGCACCGGCAGAACGGCGAAATCTGGCTGGAATCGACCATGCAGGTCACACGCAAGGACAATGGCCGCATCGACGGCGTGGTCGCGATCTCCCGCGACGTCACCGAGCATAAGAAGCTGGAAACCAGGCTCGAGACCCTTGCGATCGAGGACAGCCTCACCGGCCTCGCCAATCGCCGCCGCTTCGACGAGCGGCTGAAGGAGGAATGGGCCCGCGCCTATCGCGACCGCTCCAGCCTTGCTTTGCTGATGATCGATGTGGACCACTTCAAGGCCTACAACGATGAATACGGCCATCCCGCCGGCGATGCCTGCCTGCGCCGGATCGCAAAAATCATCGCGGCCGAAACGCAGCGCGCCGGCGATCTGGCGGCGCGCTATGGCGGCGAGGAATTCGCCGTGCTGCTGCCGAACATCGACGCCGCCAGCTGCGCAGGGGTCGGCGAGCGGATCCGCAGCGCGATTCACGAGGCCGGCCTCGTTCATCGCACCAATCTGGCGGCCGGATGCGTCACCGCCTCGATCGGCGGCGCGACCTGCCGGCCGGTGCTGGAGCGCACGGCGGGGGTGGCCTCGCTGGTCGAAGCTGCCGACCGGGCGCTCTACGCCGCCAAGGACGCAGGCCGCGACCGCCTGGTGATGTCGGGTGAGGTGGCCAGCGTGATGCTCAAGGCGTCTGGTCAATAAGCCGCCCTGAGTCCCGGACGCGACGCTGCGTGCCCATGGCACGAGATCTCAATAATGCGGTGGACGCTCGTTGGCAGGTCCCGGCGCGTTTGCCTCGGCCTCCTGGAGCCGCTCATTGAGCTGAGCGATCTGCCGCGTCAACGCGTCGATCTGCTTCCACTGTGCGGTGATGGTCTGGTTCAACGTCTCGATCGTGTCGTCCTGGTATGCGAGGCGCGTCTCCAGCACGTCGATGCGCTCGCTCAGCGTCTTGATCTCATTCGTCACGGCCGTGCCCCAATTCCTGTTCGCGCAGGCCCCGTTCGCGCAAGCCGTGGCCGAGCGCCAAGCGCTCGTCGAACACGAAGCACTCGCCGCGCCAGCGGCTCTCCGTCTCCGGCACCTCCTCGAGATATTTGAGGATGCCGCCCTTGAGGTGATAGACCTCGGCAAAACCGCGGGCGAGCAGATGCGCGCTCGCCTTCTCGCAGCGGATGCCGCCGGTGCAGAACATCGCGATCCTGCGGTGCCGCGCCGGATCGAGGCTGGCTGCGGCAAAATCCTTGAACTGGCCAAAGCTCTTGATGCCGGGGTCGACCGCGCCCTCGAATGTCCCCATGGCCACCTCGAAGGCGTTGCGGGTGTCGAGCAGCAGCGTGTCGGGCGTCGCAATCAGCGCGTTCCACTCGGCGGCATCGACATAGGTGCCCACTTGGCGGGCCGGGTCGGCAGTCTCGTCGCCGAGCGTGACGATCTCCTTCTTGAGCCGCACCTTGAGGCGCCCGAACGGCATCGCTTCCGCAGTCGAGAATTTCAATTCGAGATTGTCGAGCCGGCCGCCGAACATGTTGCCGTGTGCGAGCTCGCTGGCGAAGGCGTCGATCGCCTCCGGCGCACCGGCGACCGTGCCGTTGATGCCCTCCTGCGCCAGCAACACGCTGCCCTTCAGATGAAGGCCAGCGCAGAACGCGCGCAGCGGCTCGCGCAGCTCGCGGTAATCGGGGAGGGCGACGAATTGATAGAAGGCCGCGACCCTGGTTGTCGAATTCCGATCAGACATGGCGGCTCGTTTAGCAGGCGGCGGCCCTCCGGAAAACCCGCACGGCGGTTTGCCTCGAAAATCCATACGCCCAGCGGATGGCAGCCATTTGCCTGGTATGCCAGCATTGCCCCGCCGGGCGGGAATGTGTCATGTAGACGCGGTTTTCGAGATGGCGCGCACCCGCGCCGACGGCCAAGAGAGCAAGACATTCGATGAGAAACTTTCATTTCCCCGGCAGGTCCACGGTCCATGCCACCAACGCGATGGTGGCGACCTCGCATCCGCAGGCGTCGCTCGCCGCGATCGAGGTGCTCCGTGAGGGCGGCACGGCGGTGGACGCGGCTGTCGCGGGCTCGGCCCTGCTCGGCGTGATCGAGCCGCAATCGACTGGCATCGGCGGCGACTGCTTTGCGCTGATCCAGCCGCGCGGCGAGGGCAAGATCGTCGCCTATAACGGCTCCGGCCGCGCGCCCAAGGCGGCGAATGCCGACTGGTATCTCGAGCGCAAGATCAACTCCGTGCCGCTGACCTCGGCGCATGCGGTCTCGATCCCCGGTGTGATCGACGCCTTCGCGACCGTGCTGCGCGACCACGGCAAGTTCGGTTTCGACCGCCTGCTCCAGCCCGCGATCAAGGCGGCCGAGGAGGGCTATGTCGTCGCGCCCCGCATCGCCTTCGACTGGAAGAACCAGTTCGAGAAGCTGAAGAACGGCACCAACACCGTGCGCTACCTGCTGCCCGGCGGCAAGCCGCCGGTGGCCGGCGACATCATCCGCCAGGTCGAACTCGGCAAGACGCTGCGCGCGATCGCCAAGAACGGCCGCGACGCCTTCTACAAGGGTGAGATCGCGGAGGATATGGTCGAGACGCTGCGCGGCATCGGCGGCCTGCACACGCTCGACGATTTCGCCGCGCACACGACCGAAGTGACCACGCCGATCGGCACCATGTACAAGGGCTACGACGTCTGGCAGTGCCCGCCGAACGGCCCGGGCGTCACCGCGCTCTTGATGCTCAACATCCTGTCGCGCTTCGACCTGAGCAAGTACGCGGCCGTCAGCGTCGAGCGCTTCCATCTCGAGGCGGAAGCCGCGCGCATCGCCTACATGAACCGCGAGATGCACGTCGCTTCTCCCGAGCACATGAAGATCAATGTCGCCGAGATGCTCGAGAAGGGCTTTGCCAACGAGTACATCAGCAAGATCCGCATGGACGGCATGCTCGACCTGCCGAACGTCGCGCCGCCGATGAACCCCTCGACCATCTACATCACGGTGGTGGACAAGGACCGCAACGTCTGCTCGTTCATCAACTCGGTCGCGCATTCCTTCGGCTCGGCGATCGTCTCGAACAAGACCGGCGTCTTGTTCCAGAACCGCGCCGGCGGTTTCCGCATCCAGCCCGGTCATCCCAACTGCATCGAAGGTGGCAAGCGCCCGCTGCACACGATCATGCCGGGCCTGCTCACCAAGGGTGGCCGTTCCACCATGTCCTTCGCAGTGATGGGCGGCCAGTACCAGCCGACCGGCCAGACTCATCTGCTGACCAACATGCTCGATTACGGCTGCGACGTGCAGGAGGCGATCGACATGCCGCGCGGCCTGCACTACGAGGGCCAGTACCAGCTCGAGGAAAGCGTGCCGGCTGCGATTGTCGAAGGTTTGAAGAAGCTCGGCCACAAGACCACCAGCGTTGTCGGCCCGCTCGGCGGCGCCCAGGCGATCTGGATCGACTGGGACAAGGGCACGCTCACCGGCGGCTCCGATCCGCGCAAGGACGGCTGCGCGCTCGGCTATTGAGCCCGCGCGGGGTTCCGCGCGCGAGATCAGGACGCGCGATCAGGAAAAGTTGACGAGGGGCGGCGCGGCATTTGCAGCGCCGCCTCTTCTCGTTCGGAACTGCACTCATTGCTCCAAGTTATGCGGCGATGAGCGGTGCAGGCGTGCGCTGCTTTTCTCGATAGCGGCGGAGGCCGGCCCATGTCCGACAAATCAAGTTCCCGACCATCTGGATTCGATCGGCGCGCCTTCATGGCCGGGGCCGCCGGAAGTGTGCTGGTTCCGATGACGGCGCGCGCGGCCGCGCAGGATGCAAATGCGCCCGTTGCGCAGGATCCGTCGCTTCCCGTTGAGGTCACGCTGCGGGTGAACGGCGAGGACAAGCACCTGAGCCTCGACGCACGCACCACGGTGCTCGATGCGCTGCGTGAACATCTCAAGCTCACCGGCAGCAAGAAGGGTTGCGACCACGGCCAGTGCGGCGCGTGCACGGTGCTGATCGATGATCGCCGGGTGGTATCGTGCCTGACGCTGGCGGTCGCCGCCGAAGGGCAGGAGATCACGACGATCGAGGGCCTCGCCACCGACGACCGTCTGCATCCGATGCAGCAGGCCTTCATCGACAACGACGCATTCCAGTGCGGCTACTGCACGCCTGGCCAGATCATGTCCGCCGTGGCCTGCGTGAAGGAGGGGCATGCGGGAAACGAGGCCGACATCCGCGAATATATGAGCGGCAATATCTGCCGCTGCGCCGCCTACCCCAATATCGTCGCCGCCGTGAAGCAGGCCGCGCCCGAGATCATGAAAGGCTAGGCGCATGCGACCGTTCTTGTATCAGAGAGCATCAGACTCGAATATGGCCGTGCAGGCGCTCGGCGCCGCAGCGGCCGCCAACAATCCATTGACGAAAGCGATGGCGCAACCGCTTGCCGGCGGCACCACACTGATCGATTTGATGAAGCTCGATGTGATGCGGCCCGCCACGATCGTCGATATCAATCCGCTGGCGCGCGCCTGGTCGGCGATCGAGCCAGGCAGTGATGGCTTGCGGCTCGGCGCGCTCGCAAAGATGTCCGACGTGGCCGCCCACGCCGAGATTCAGCGCAGCTATCCGGTGATCGCGGATTCGCTGAAGCTCGCCGCCAGCGCCCAGCTGCGCAACATGGCGACGCTCGGCGGCAATGTGATGCAGCGGACGCGTTGCAATTACTTCCGCGATGTTTCCTATGAAAACTGCAACAAGCGCAATCCCGGGTCTGGCTGCGCCGCAATGGACGGCGTCAATCGCATGCATGCGGTGCTCGGTACCTCCGATCAGTGCATCGCGACCTATCCTGGTGATTTTGCCCAGGCGCTGATCGCGCTGGATGCTACGGTCGAGATCACGGGCAAGGCCGGTACGCGCACGATGCCCTTTGCCCAGTTGCACAAGGCCCCCGGCGACACGCCTGAGATTGAGACCACGCTTCAGCCTGGCGAGCTGATCTCGGCGTTCTCCATTTCCGGACGCTGGCCGCGCTCGGTGTATCTCAAGGCGCGCGACCGACAATCTTACGAATTCGCACTCTCATCGGCCGCGATCGCGCTCGATGTGCAGGACGGCACGATCAGGGACGCGCGCGTCGCGCTCGGCGGCGTCGCCACCGTGCCGTGGCGGGCGCGCGAGGCGGAGGCGCTATTGAAGGGGCAGAAGTTCGATGAAGCGCTGGGACAGCGCATCGCCGAGGCCGCCTTTGCGGACGCCCGCGGCCGTCGGCACAACAGCTTCAAGATCGCGCTCGGCAAGCGTGTGGTGGCTCGTGCGCTTCAGCAGGCCGTAACGATGGAGATCTGACCATGACCGCTGCAGCTCCCGAGCCCAAGGCGAATATGGGCCAATCCGTGCCGCGCTATGATGCGGCCGCAAAGGTCACGGGGCGGGCGACCTATGCCTCGGACATGCCGCTGGACAATCCGGCCTACGCATTCCTGGTCACCAGCGCCATCGCCAAGGGTCGTATCGACCGCTTCGACCTCGACGATGCCGGGCGCGTCCGCGGCGTGATCGACATCGTCACGCACGAGAACGCTCCGAAGCTGAAGGAATCGAAACTCTTCAGCAACGGCGGCTATGCCGGCACCACGATCCAGCCGCTGAAGTCGGCCGAAATCGCGCATGACGGCCAGATCATCGCCGTGGTCATCGCGGAGAGCTATGAGGCGGCGCGCGAGGCGGCCAATCGCGTCAAGGTCAGCTACACCGCGGCGGCGCCGAGCGCGAGCTTCGACTCGCCGGGGACGACCATGGCAGCCGCCAAGGGACAGAACGCGCAGTTCAAGGAAGACCCCGCGGTCGGCGACTTCGCCAAGGCGTTCGAGACGGCCGAGGTCAAGCTCACCGCTTCCTACGATACGCCGACGCAGCATCACAATCCGATGGAGCTGTTCACGACCAGCTGCGTGTGGATGGGCGACAATCTCGTCATCTACGAGGGCAGTCAGTACGTCTATGGCCTGAAGAACGGCGTGGCCGAGCAGCTCGGCATCGACGCCGACAAGGTGCGTGTGGTCAATCCATATGTCGGCGGCGGTTTTGGTTCGCGCGGCTCGATGACGCCCCGGACTGCCATCATCGCCGGCATTGCCAAGCGCCTGAACCGCCCGATCAAGCTGGTCCCGACACGCGACCAGGGCTTTACCATTGCGACCTATCGCGCCGAGACGCGGCATGAGATCAAGCTCGGTGCGAACCGGGACGGAAGGCTGGTCGCTTTGAGGCATGAGGGGGCCGAAGTCTCCTCGCGCCCCGACGCCTATTGCGTCGGCGGCACCAAGACGACGACGCGGCTCTATGCTTGCCCGAATGTGGACAGCCTGGTCTCGATCGTGCGCGCCGATCGCAATACGCCCGGCTTCATGCGATCGCCCCCTGAGGTGCCGTATTTGTTCGCGCTGGAGAGCGCGCTGGACGAGCTTGCGGTCAAGCTCGACATGGACCCGATCGAGCTTCGCCGCATCAACGACACCACGAACGAGCCGATCAACGGCAAGCCCTACACGTCGCGCTCGCTCATGGCCTGTTTCGACGAAGCCGCAAAAGCGTTCGGCTGGGCGCAACGCTCGCCTCAGCCGAAATCGATGTCGGACGGCGACTGGTTGATCGGCTACGGCTGCGCCGCGACCTGCTATCCGACGCAGATGGCGCCGTCCGCCGCGCGCGTGCGCCTGCAGCGCGACGGCCGCACCCGCGTCGAGATCGCCGGACACGAGATCGGCACCGGTGCTTATACCGTCATCGCCCAGACCGCGGCTGAGCGGCTCGGCGTACCGCTCGAGAAGGTGGCAGTCTTCATCGGTGACAGCGACCTGCCGCCGGCGCCGGTGGCGGGCGGTTCGAACTCGACCGCCAGCACCTGTTCTGCGGTGATGATGGTGTGCGACCAGATCCGCCAGCGCCTGTTCAAGGCGGTGATGCCGAGCGACAGCCTCGCCGACAAGGCCAAGGAGACCGTCGGCATCAGCCCGGCGCCGTCGACTCAGGCGGCGAGAGGCGATCGCTCCCTCGATCTCGACAAGGCCTTCGATGCGCTCGGCGTCGGCGTGGTCGAAGAGTATGGCGAGTGGAAGCCGGAGGGCGCGCCGCTGGATTCCTTCCAGGCCATGCACACGGGTCACGTGCGGTTGATCGGCGGTCACGCCATGAAAGACCAGATCGCCTACGCCTTCGGGGCGGAGTTCGTCGAGGTCCGCGTCAACCGCTTCACACACGAAATCCGCTGTCCCCGCCTGGTCGGCGCGTTCGCGGCGGGCAGAATCATGAATCCGCGCACCGCGCGCAGCCAGCTCATGGGCGGTCTGATCTGGGGCATGTCCTCGGCGCTGCTGGAGGCCACCGAGATCGACGAGCGCAATGCGCGCTACGTCAACGACAATCTTGCCGACTACCTCGTGCCCGTGAATGCCGATGTGCCCGGCGTCGAGGTGATCATGCTTTCCGAGCAGGACGACCATATCAACCTGGTGGGCGCAAAGGGCCTTGGCGAGCTTGCCAATGTCGGCACCAATGCTGCGGTCTGCAACGCGCTCTATCACGCCACCGGTCAGCGTATCCGCAAGCTGCCGGTGCGGCTGGAAAATATCGAGATCTAAGGGGTGGAAACGGCGACGGCGTTGGGTTAGACACCTCCCGCCTCAAACGGAAGGTGCCTTATGCAGCGTTTCCGGCGCGTGCTCCTCGCCCTGATGTCCGCACTCGCGATCACCGTGATCGCGGGCGTGTCGCATTTCGCTTCCACCACGGCCTCGGCCCAGACCGCAGGAAAGACCATGACCACAGCTTCAGGCTTGCAGATCATCGACTCCACCGTCGGCACCGGTGCTTCGCCGCAGCCCGGTCAGATCTGCGTGATGCACTATACCGGCTGGCTCTATGAGAACGGCCAGAAGGGCAAGAAATTCGACTCCTCGCTCGATCGCAAGGAGCCGTTCGAATTCCCGATCGGCAAGGGCCGCGTCATCGCCGGCTGGGACGAAGGCGTGGCCTCGATGAAGGTCGGCGGCAAGCGCACGCTGATCATCCCGCCGCAGCTCGGCTATGGCGCGCGCGGTGCCGGCGGCGTGATCCCGCCGAACGCGACGCTGATGTTCGACGTGGAATTGCTCGCGGTGAAGTGACGGCCTAGCCGTCATTCCGGGGCGGTGTGAAGCACCGACCCCGGAATCTCGAGATTCCGGGTTCGCTTCGCGCCCCGGAATGACGGCTCAAACAACAAGACCGGCCTGCCGGCCGGTCTTGTTCATTTTCGATCTTACGCGCGTTACTCTGCCGCGCGACGTGCCGCCGCGGCGGCGCGATCCATCGCATCCTTGGCGGCGTCCTTGGCATCGCCCATGGCCTGCTGACCCTTGCCCTTGACCTCCTGCACCGCGCCTTCGCCCTTCATGCGGTCGGATCCGGTGGCCTCGCCGACGCCCTGCTTGGCCTTGCCGATCGCCTCGTTGGCGTTGCCCTTGATCTTGTCGCTCGTGCTACCCATGAAACGCTCCTTCCATCTTGCTCGGTGCGACAACGCTCGGCAGCTGGCAGCGTTCCGATTTTGGTATGGCTTGCGGCTGCGCCTTTGGGTTAGTTTTGCCGCGCACGGAACCAACAGAAAGCAAGTCCAATGACCGGCCATGACCACTCGCATTCCCACCGTGACCACGATCACGACGATCGCTGGAAACATGACGGCGTGCGCGTCATTCCCGGCAACCAGCTCGATACCAATGTGCCGTCGACGCCAGGCATGGACCGCGCAGCCGCCATCAATTTCGCCCGCGTCGGGGCGCAGAAATTGTGGGCGGGCACGGTCAGCATCAAGCCGGATGCCAAGACCGGCGCGCATCATCACGGCCATCTCGAAAGCGTCATCTATGTGGTGAAGGGGAAGGCGCGGATGCGCTGGGGCGAGAGCCTGCAATTCACGGCGGAAGCCGGTCCCGGCGACTTCATTTTCGTCCCGCCCTATGTGCCGCACCAGGAGATCAATGCCAGCGCGGACGAGGTGCTGGAATGCGTTCTGGTGCGCAGCGACGGCGAGGCGGTGGCGATCAACCTCGACATCGAGCCAGTCGAGAAGCCCGAGACCGTGCTGTGGATCGACCCGGTGCACCGGGATCCCAACGAGAAGAAGTAAGACTCTTCAGGGGCGCGGGCGCGGCGCGATAGAACCCGCAGACCGGGATTCAAAAAATCGTCGGAAGCGGTGTCGGATGGCGGCCTGGTCGTCCGTCCTTGGGCAGAACCCCGCCCAAGGAGCTTCCAATGCCCAAGATGATCTTCGTCAGCCTGCCGGTGACCGACCTCAAGCGCGCGACCGCCTTCTACGAGGCGGTCGGCGCGGTCAAGAACCCGCAATTCAGCGACGAGACCGCGAGCTGCATGGTCTTTTCCGAGACCATTTTCGTCATGCTGCTGACCCACGACAAATTCCGCCAGTTCACGCCGAAGCCGATCGCGGACGCCAGGACTTCGAACCAGGTGCTGCTCTGCCTGTCCGCGGACAGCCGCAGCGATGTCGACGATATCGTCGCAAAGGCCGAGGCTGCGGGCGGGATGCCCGATCCCAGCCCGAAAGACGAATACAGCTTCATGTACGGCCGCAGCTTCGAGGATCCCGATGGTCATATGTGGGGCGTGAACTGGATGGACCTCGCGGCCGCCCCCCTGCAGCCCGACGTGGCGAACGCCTGATTCAAGCCCATCAAGACCTGAAGAGGAGCATTCACGATGTCCAAGCTCGTGCCCTGTATGTGGTTCAACGGCGATGCCGAGGACGCCGCAAAATTCTACGTCTCGCTGGTCCCGAACTCAGAGATCACGCACGTCCAGCGCAACGTTTCGGACGGGCCCTCCGGCAAGGAAGGCTCCGTGCTCGTGGTCGAGTTCACCGTGGCCGGACAGCCGCTGGTCGCGCTCAACGGCGGCATGAAGATGGAATACACCCACGCGATCTCGCTGATGATCCATTGCGACGACCAGGCCCAGGTCGACAGCGTCTGGAACGCGTTCCTCGCCCATGGCGGCAGGGAGGAGCAGTGCGGCTGGCTGAGGGATCGCTGGGGCGTGGCCTGGCAGGTGGTGCCGAAGGTGATCTTCGAGTTCCTGTCGAGCCCCGATAAGGCCGCGGCCGCGCGTGCGATGCAGGCCATGATGAAGATGGTGAAGCTGGACGTGGAAGCCTTGCGCCGCGCGTTCGAGGGCAAGTCGGCAGCGTGAAGGTCGGAATGCTCTCGTCATGAGATCGGTGTCATCGCCCGGCTTGATGTTCAGCCCGGGGACATGACCGACGGGTGTTCGGGGACATAGCCGACACATTCCCCGCTTTGCGCGGGGAATGACAGCAGAGTTTGTGGCCGCGGGCCGCCGCTAATAGTTGATCCTCAGCCCCACGCCGCCGTGGATCGTATTGCCCACCGGCTGCGGGCCCAGTGTGCCGTTGGCGAACAGGTCCACGATCCAGCCCTTCTGCACGCGGAAGCCGAGGCGGCCGCCATATTCGAACCAGCCCTGGTTGCCCATGGTCGGCACCACCACACCGTTGCCGGTCACCGTGGCGACGATGCCGCTATGGCTGGCGAACGACTGCACCCAGCCGCCATTGATGTTGGTCTCGATGTTGCTGCCGAACAGATGCGTCCACTGGCCGCCGATCTTGATGAGGCTGGTGCGGTCGGTGCCGGTCGCGATGCTGGCGTCGAATGGATTGAACGCCACTGCGCTGTCGGTGTAGCCCGACACACGTTGCCAGAGCTGCCAGACTTCGATCGAGGCCGCGACCTCGTCGCGCGGCGAGAAGCGGCTGATCCAGCCGGCACGGCCGTAGACGGCGTAGTTCGATGCGTTGGTCGAGCTCGTCACGCTGACCGGGCCGAGGCTGGTGTCGTAGCTGCGCGTGTAGCGTGCCTTCTCCCATGGCGTCAGAATGGTGCCGACATCGAAGAACGGGCGCGACGAGCCCCAGTCGGTGAAGTCATAGCGTAGCGCGAAGGCGCCGATCGGCGCGCTCGTGATCTTGTAGCCGCCTTCGTTGTATTGCGTGTAGGCGATGCCGGCGAGCAGCGACAGATTGTTGGTCAGCTCCTTGCGGCCGTGGATGCCGGCCGAGAACGAGCCGGCCGAGCCGAACGCGCTGATGCAATCGCTGCAATTGATCTGCTCGTTGACACCGAGCAGCACCGTGCCGAGCACCCGGTTGGTGATCATCTGGTTGAAGCGCTGATTGGCGAGGCCGCCGATCGAGTTGCCGCTGGAATCCGCACCGGTCGGCGTCGGGCTAGGAGACGGATAGGGCGACGGCGACGGCGAGGGATAGGGACTAGGCGAAGGGGAGGGCGTCGGGGACGGTGAATAGGTCGGCGTAGGCGACGGCTCGCTGCATTCGATCTCGCAGATCGCCTGGGCTGCCGCCGGAAGAACATCGAACGCGACAAGCGCAAGCGCCGCCACGGCGGAAAGCAAGCCGGCGAGGATGAGGCGCTTCAACGGGAGCTTCGCCATCGTCAACGCCCGCACAGCATGCCGTCGTCCTGGACGGCGGGCGTGATGGTCGGCGGGGCGCCGGCGTACTGGTTGATCGCGCACAACCCGGCGCTCGCGGCGCAGTTGGCGGCGAAGGTCCAGGGCGGCGTGTTGGTCTTGGTGATGCTCACCTTGCCGCCGGTCGATGTGATGATCGCGGTGTCGCCGGGCTGGGTGAGTTGCACGCACTGAGAGCTTTTCGTGCAGACGCTGGCTGCGCCGTCCTGAAGCACGACCACGGAGCGCCCGCGTTGCGAGAGAATGTCGAGTGTGGTGCCGCGCACGCCGATGGTCGCGAGCGGCGTCGTGATCTTGTAAGCGGCCTTTTCGGAGTGCCCGGTGACGAAGCGGAAGGCGCCGGTGGTCATGCGGATCGCGACGTCGCGATAGCTGTGCTCGTCGTTGAAGACGGTGCGGTCGAGCCTCAGCGTGGCGCTCGGCCCGAGCGACAGATTGGTGCTGTCGGCCATCACGAAACGCGCCGCGCTGTCGGCGCCGGTCCGCACGGTCTCGTCGCGCAGCATGCTGTCGCCGACATTGATCGGCGTCGTGGTCGCGGCGACGCGCACCACCTCGTTCTGGATCACGACGGCCTCGCCGACGCGCGTCTGCGCCTGGGCGCCGGACGCCGCGCAGATTGCGGCCGTGAGCAATATCGGGAAAAGCCAAAAACGCAAATTCATTTCGCAACCGATCGATGTGCCCCTGATCGTACCGGATCGCGCGCGCTTCTGATGTGGCGGAATTATCACAAGCGGCGCGGGACGTGCGTCATGCTTAGTGACAGCTGCGGCAGAATGCGTTCAATGACGAGAACCACTCTCTTTTTCTCAGCGGTGAAGCAGATTTGCCACGCAAGACGGCCCCACAAAAAATGCTCGAATCGCCCGCGGTTCCAGGGGTGTCGCGGAGCGCAGTGATTGCTGTCGCGATTTTCCTGGTTGCGCATCTGGCGCTGCTGATCGGTCTCACCACGCCGGAAAAATTCGTCTTCGACGAGGTGCATTACGTGCCGGCGGCGCGCCAGATGCTGGCGCCCGTGATGTCGCAGCCGATGCTCAATCCGATGCATCCGCCGCTGGCCAAGGAGCTGATCGCGGCATCGATCGCAACTTTCGGCGACAACGCGCTTGGCTGGCGTTATCCCGCGACATTGTTCGGCGCGCTCGCGATCGTCGCGATCTATCTGTGCGGTCTTGCGCTGTTTTCCGCGCAGGGGCCCGCGATCGCCGCGGCCCTGATCGCCGGCCTCAACCAGATGCTGTACGTGCAGGCGCGCATCGCAATGCTGGACATTTTTGCGCTCGGCTTTGGCCTGCTCGCGACCGCGGCCTTCATGCATGGGTTTCGCAGAGAGCGGCCCCAGGCGATGTTTGCGCTCGCGGGGTGCCTGTTCGGCTGTGCGGCGGCCTGCAAGTGGAGCGGCCTGTTTCCGCTTGGCGTGTGTATCGTCATCGTTGCGGTGATCCGCTTGATGCAGGGCTGGCGCACGCTGTTCGCCGACCCGAAGCCGGGCGATTGGTATCGGCCGGAGCTTTGGCCAAGCCTGAAGCTGCATCATATCGCGCTCTGCTTCGCGGTCTTGCCGACGGTGGCCTATCTTGCCGCCTTCGTTCCGCTCTATGGATTGTCGCTGCCGGATTTGATCGAGGCGCAGCGGCGGATCTTTGCCGACAACACCACGACGGCCATCGCCGGCCACACCTATGTGAGCGCATGGCCGTCCTGGCCGTTGCTCGCGCGGCCGGTGTGGTTCCTGTTCGACAAGACGACGGAGGACCACGTCGCCGCAATCGTCTTCCTCGGCAATCCGCTGGTAGCGTGGCCGGCGCTGCTCGCGCTCGTCGTGGTGCTGCGCGATTTCATCGTGGCGCGGCGCTGGGACGCGTTCCTGATCGCGGCATTTTATTTCGGTCCCTGGCTCGCCTGGGCGTTGCTGCCGCGCACCCTGGGTTTCATCTATTACTACCTGCCGGCTGCAACCGCAGCGTCGCTGGCGCTGGTCTACGTGCTGCGCCGGGAGGGGCTGCCGCGCTGGCTGCTGTGGGCTTATGTCGGCGTCGCCGCGGCCGCCTTTGCAATCATGCTGCCGATTTCCGCGGCCTTCATCGGCACCTCGATGAAGGGCTTCAACCGGCTGATGCTGTTCCAAAGCTGGATATGACATCGCCGCCTGCCGGGCTGCGGCAAGCGGCGTGTTTTGCCCGACGGTCGCGAGTTACTTCGCCGCCGTCTTGGTGTCCATGTTCACGACCTGGACGCGGCGGTTGATCGGGTCGGCGCCGTTGGCGGCATCCTTCAGCTTGGTCTTGCCGTAGCCGACGGTGACCAGATCATTGCCGTTGAGACCGTAGTTCTGCACCAGGTACTTCTTGATAGTGTCGGCGCGCCGTTCGGAGAGCCCTTGATTGTACTCTTCGCTGCCGATCGCGTCGGTGTGGCCGGCGACCACGAAGGTCGAGCCCTTGAGCGCCGGATCGGACAGAGCCTTGCCGAGCGCCTGCACCGAGGCCACCGACGTCTTGGCGATATCGGCCGAGTTGTAGTCGAACTGGATCTCCAGATCGATCTTCGGCTTGGTCGCAGCGAGCTCGGCGATCTGCTCGCGTTCGCCCGTCGAGAGCGACCTGGTCGATCGGTTGCGCACGGTGTTGAGGAAGGCGGCTTCCTTGGCCTGCGCGGTCGTGTCGGCCTGCGGACCGACGGAGAGGCCGCGGGTCACCGGCTTCGGCTTCAGCGCATCGACGATCTGGCTGGCGGAGATGTTGTTGTCGCCGGCCAGCGCAAGGCTCGCCGTCATCGACAGGGCTGCGGAGAGGGTTATCGCCTTCAGTCCAAAGAACTTATCAAAAAGGGTCATTGTCGTATCCTCGCTGTTACGCCCGATGGCGATTTGATGCCGCGAGCCTAGGGCAGGTTCAACGGCACTGACGTGATCTTGGTCACATTCGAAAGTGCGAGCCGAGCTCACTCTTGGTCGGGCTGGCTTGTTCGCGGTTTGCTTCGAACTGCTCCCGAGCGGGTTCCCGGAAATGCGCTTTCACCGATCGTCGCAAAGGCGTCGCGTCGCGGCCCGCCCGCGAACAAGAATTCGTCCAGAAGCCCGCCTAGCACGCGTCAATCATTCGACAATTTGTCCCCTCCGCGACAGGAGCCGAGTTCCGTCCAGTGCCGAGGCCAATTGACCATCAGCGTGACTATCAGTTCTATCGCAGCGGCCCTCCGGATCGGACACTGTCCCTGAGCTCAACGCCCATTTATATCGGCGCAGCGATGATCGCAGTGGCAATCCTGCTGTCGACGCTGATCTCGGGGCTGACCTCCCGCTATATCGGGCTCGAAGGGCCGACCGACGAGAACATGTGGCTGGTCGACCGCCTCACCGGCAGCGTTTATCGCTGCCAGGCGGAGGCACGCGGCAAGGCCGTGTGCGAGCCGGATGTCGCGACCGGAAGCCTCGGTGACCGGTCGAAGGCGCCGAAGGACGGCCGCTGATCCTGTCTTCGCAGCGCAGCAAGATAATTGTGTAGCGTCCACACTTTCGCTGTCACCCGCATCCGCGGCGATGATGGCCTGCACCAAGGACAACATGATGAAGTCCGCCGCCGCGATAGGCGGTACGCCAGATACCTCGGCCAAGATGGCGTCCAACAAGGAAATGGCCATGGCCAGCACCGACATGAGCAATGGCAAGATAAAGAGTGCCTGCATGCACTACATGAAATCGCAGAAAGCAATGATGGCGAAGTAGGCTTCGGCGCGTCATCCGCCGCGCTGTCAGCAGATGGCAGCGCGGTTTTTCTTTGGCCGCTCCCGCGGTCTTCTTTCCTCCTTCTTGTTGGCGCGAATCCCGCTACATTGCCTGCTGCAATGTCCCGTACGCCCAAACCGCTTCCACTCACCACGACACAGGCCCGGCGGATCTGGCTGCATGCCCAGCGGTTGGACGAGCGCATCCCGTTCGGCGACGGAGCGCAGGCCGTGGCGGACGCGGTCGCCCATCTCGGCTATGTGCAGATCGACACCATCAACGTCATCGAGCGGTGTCATCACCACATCCTGTTCAGCCGCATTCCGTCCTATCGTCGCGCCGATTTGGGCCAAGCCCAGAGCACCGACAAGAGCGTGTTCGAATACTGGACGCATGCGTTGTCCTACGTCCCGGCGAGCGATTTCCGCTTCTTCCTGCCGGCGATGCGCGAGCATCGGCGCGAGGGGCACAAATGGTTTGCTTCGGTGAAACCCGCCGACACGCGCAAGGTGATGCGGCTGCTGCGCGCCGGTCCGCTGACGATCCGCGACATCGATGACGACGTGCTGGTCGAGAAGGAGCATCTGTGGCAGAGCCGCAAGCCGTCGAAGCGGGCGTTGCAGCTCGCCTTCTATACCGGCGCCGTGACCATCAGTGAGCGCCAGGGCATGCTCAAGACGTACGAGCTGATGACGCGCCATTTCGGCTGGGACAAGCTGCCGAAGGCGGCGTCGGCTGGGGAGATCACGGCCTATCTGCTCGACCGCGCGCTGCGCTCGCAGGGCGTGGTCAGCCTCGATTCGGTCTGCCATCTCGACGCGCCGCGCAAGAAGCCGGTCGCGCGCCTGATCGCCTCGCGCGTCCGCCGCGGCGAGCTCCTGCCTGTTACGATCGAGGGCGCCGGCAAGCAGGAGCACTGGGCCTCGCCCGCAGCGTTGGAGCCGCATGAGGTATCGCCCGATCTCGTCCACATTCTTTCGCCGTTCGATCCCCTGATCATCCAGCGCAAGCGCACCAATCTGATCTTCGGCTACAACCACCTGTTCGAAGCCTATGTGCCGAAGGCCAAGCGCAAATTCGGCTACTTCGCGCTGCCCGTGCTGGTCGGCGACGAGATCGTAGCCGCGCTCGATCTCAAGACCGATCGGCAGGCGAAGAAGCTGTTGATGCAGAAATGGACCTGGGTCGGGCAGGGCAAGAAGACGGCGGGACGAAAGGAGCTCGAGCGCAAGATCGAGGACGAGCTCGATCGCTTCGAGCGGTTTCAATTGGCGGAGTGAGACGCCTTCTGCGTCGGCGCAATGGCTTGATCCGGCTGCGCCCCGTGCATTGCTCGCTCCATTGACTCTTTGCCCGCGATGCTCAAAACCGGCCACTCGGCCCACAAAAGCAACAACCCCGGGGGGAAGCCATGAGCCAGACCACCTATGCCGGTTCCGCCGGCGGCGCCAAGAGCGCCAGCAAGGGCGCCAGCAAGAGCGACATCGAAACCTCGACCATCCGCGCCATCTCCTGGCGCCTGATTCCGTTCCTGGTGCTGGCCTACTTCTTCTCCTATCTCGACCGCGTCAATCTCGGCTTCGCCGCGCTGACCATGAACGCCGAGCTGAAATTCACGCCGCTGATCTTCTCCTGGGGCGCCGGCATCTTCTTCATCGGCTATTTCATCTTCGAGGTGCCGAGCAACCTCGCGCTGGAAAGATTCGGCGCGAGCCGCTGGATCGCCCGCATCATGGTGACCTGGGGCATCATCTCGGCGCTGATGGCGGTGGTGAGCGGCGTCACCAGCTTCTACGTGCTGCGCTTCCTGCTCGGCGTCGCCGAGGCCGGCTTCTTCCCCGGCATCATCCTCTATCTCACTTATTGGTACCCGGCCGAATATCGCGCCCGCTTCCTCGCGGCCTTCGCCATCGCGGTGCCGGTCTCGACCGTGATCGGCGCGCCGATCTCGGGCCTCTTGCTCGGGCTCGACGGCATGATGGGGCTGAAGGGCTGGCAGTGGCTGTTCATCATCGAGGGCATCCCCTCGGTGCTGCTCGGCATCGTCACCTGGTTCTATCTCACCGACAAGCCGGAGAAGGCGGACTGGCTCTCTTGCGAGCAGAAGGCCTGGCTCAAGGCGAAGCTCGATGCCGAGATCGCCATCAAGCAGGCCGTGAAGCATCCCTCGCTGGGCGAAGCCTTGTCCTCGCCGAAGGTGATCGCGCTCAGCCTGATCTATTTCGGCTTTGTCGGTGCGCTCTATGGCATGCAGTTCTGGCTGCCGCAGATCGTCAAGGCGTTCGGCCTCACCAACGCGCAGACCGGCTTCGTCACCGCGATCCCCTATCTGTTCGGCACCATCGCCATGATCCTGTGGGCGCGGCATTCGGATGCGAGCCGCGAGCGCGTCATGCATGTCGGTGCCCCGCTGCTGCTCACCGCCGTCGCGCTCGGCGTCTCCTCCTATCTCACCGATCCCATCCTCACGATGGTGGTGCTGACGGTGGCCGCGGTCGGCGTGTTCTGCTGCTTCGGCGTGTTCTGGACCCTGCCGACCGCCTGGCTCTCCGGCACGGCGGCGGCCGGCGCCATCGCCCTGATCAACTCGATCGGCAATCTCGCCGGCTTCGGCGGTCCCTATCTGATCGGCTGGGTCAAGGAGGCCACCGGCCAGACCTCGACCGGCCTCCTGGTGCTCGCGGTGCTGCCGTTGATCGCCGGGATCCTCGTCTTCGCCGGCGGCCACGACAGCAAGCACGAGTTCAGCGAACAGAAGCGGTGAGGGCGAAACCCACCGCTGCGTAGATCCTATGGGTGACGGGTGGTCTAGGCGCCATCCGGGCACCCGCCTGGCAACGGTCCTCTGAAACGCTCACCAGCCTTGACGATCACGCTTTCCTGATGACTGACGATTATTGACTTTTATCAGTGATTAGTCGACATTCCTCTCATTCGAGATGCTAGGAGTGTCCTTCGATGTTCGTCCGGTCCGTTTTGTCGAGCTATTCCAGGCTGTTGGCAGGTGTGTCGCTGGCCCTGATGGCCGCGAGCCTCGCCGGATGCAATGATACCGTCGCCGAGAAGGCCGAGCCCCCACGGCCGGTCCTGGTCGCGACCGCGCATTATGATGCCGAAACTCCGGAGCGCAGCTTCGTCGGGACCATCAAGCCGCGGATCGAAAGCGATCTCGGCTTCCGCGTCGCCGGCAAGGTGGCAAAGCGCCTGGTCGAAGTCGGCCAGACGGTCGAGGTCGGCCAGCCGCTGGCCACCCTCGACGAGGTCGACCTGAAGCTCCAGGCCGAGCAGGCGGTGGCGGAGCAGACCGCCGCAACCGGCGTGCTGGCCCAGGCCGCTGCCGCCGAGCAGCGCGCCAAGGATCTGAAGGCGAAGGGCTGGACCACGGATGCGCAGCTGGATTCGAGCCGTGCGGCCGCCGACGAGGCCCGCGCGCGCCTCGATCGCGCCGTTCGCTCGGTCGAGCTGACCAAGAATTCCCTTTCCTACGCGACGCTTGTTGCCGACGCCCGCGGCGTCGTCACCGCAACGCTGATCGAGCCCGGCCAGGTGGTCGCCGCGGGCCAGGCTTCGATCCGTGTCGCCCGCTTTGCCGAGAAGGAAGCGGTCGTCGCGATCCCTGAGACGCTGGTTGGACGCGCCAAGTCGGGCGTCGCCAGCGTCACTCTTTGGTCCGAGCCGGATAAGAAATATGCGGCCAAGCTGCGCGAGATCGCGCCGGCCGCCGACCCGGCCACGCGCACCTATCTGGCAAAGTTCTCGCTGCCCGAGGCGGACGACAAGGTCGCGCTCGGCATGACCGCGACGCTGACGCTGTCTGACGCCGCAACCGAGCGCGTCGCCCGGCTGCCCCTGTCGGCGCTGTTCAACGAAGGCGGCAAGCCGTCCTTCTTCGTTGTCGACGACAATGGCTCCGTCACCTTGAGGCCGGTCGCAGTGAAGTCCTACGAGAGCAACGACGTGCTCATCACCGGCGGTGTCGAAGAGGGCGCCAAGATCGTCGCCCTCGGCGTGCAGAAGCTCGATCCGAGCCAGCGGGTGCGGATCGTGTCGTCCCTGAGTTTCTAGTTCCCGTCATTCCGGGGCGCGCGTAGCGCGAACTACCGTGCGCAATTGCGCCCCTGAGAATCTCGAGATTCCGGGTCTGGTCCTTCGGACCATCCCGGAATGACAAGGAAATTGAGTTCCGTCGTGTGAGGTGAGTTTCGGCCTTTGTCCCTAAGCAAAGGCTGAAGCGGCGAAGCGATCCAGAACCTGCCCAGCCCCCTGGATTTGCTTCGCTGCCTCGCGACGACGGTTCGAACAGAGCGGCTGTGGTTGTTTGCAACTGGATCGTCTTTCGGAGAGTGCGATGAAGCGCTTCAACCTTTCGGCCTGGGCCGTCAGCCATCCGACGCTGGTTCTCTTCCTGATGGTCGTGCTCGGCGTTGCCGGCTTCTTTTCCTATGAGAAGCTCGGCCGTGCCGAGGATCCGTTCTTCACGGTGAAGGTGGTCAACGTGTCCGTGATCTGGCCCGGCGCAACCGCGCAGGAGATGCAGACGCAGGTCGCCGATCCCATCGAGAAGAAGATCCAGGAGCTGCCCTATTTCGAGAAGGTGCAAACCTACTCCAAGCCCGCCTTCACCGCGCTCCAGGTCACCTTCCGCGACAACACGCCGCCGAAGGACGTGCCCTACCTCTTCTACCTGCTGCGCAAGAAGCTGGTCGACGTGCAGGGCCAGCTGCCCTCCGGCATTCTCGGACCCGTCGTCAACGACGAGTTCTCCGACGTCGATTCCATCCTGTACATGATGACCGGCGACGGCGCCGACTATGCCCAGCTCAAGAAGGTCTCGGAAGGATTCCGTCAGCGCCTGTTGAAGGTGCCTGGCGTGACCAAGGTCGACGTCTACGGCAACCAGGACGAGCGCATCTTCGTCGAGTTCAGCCACGCCAAGCTCGCCACGCTCGGCATCACGCCGCAGGCACTGTTCGATTCCCTTGCCAAGCAGAACAACGTGACGCCGGCCGGTACGGTCGAGACTTCGTCGCAGCGCGTGCCGCTGCGCGTCACCGGCGCGCTCGACGGCGCCAAGGCCGTCGCCGAGACCCCGGTCGAGAGCAACGGCCGCGTGTTCCGTCTCGGCGATATCGCCACCGTCACCCATGGCTTCGTCGATCCGCCGAGCTTCGTCGTGCGCCAGGAAGGCAAGCCCGCGATCGGCATCGGCATCGTCACCGCCAAGGGCGCCAACATCCTCGATCTCGGCAAGGAGGTCGAGAAGGCGACCGCCGAGTTCATGAAGGCGGTGCCGCAAGGCATCGACGTCAAGCTGATCGCCGACCAGCCCAAGGTGGTCGAGCACGCCGTCGGCGAGTTCGTTCACTCCTTCATGGAGGCGCTCGTCATCGTGCTGTTCGTCTCGTTCCTGGCGCTCGGCTGGCGCACCGGCATCGTGGTCGCGCTGTCGGTGCCCTTGGTGCTCGGCATTGTCTTCATCGTCATGAACACGATGTCGCTCGACCTGCATCGCATCACGCTCGGCGCGCTGATCATCGCGCTCGGCCTGCTCGTCGACGACGCCATCATCGCGGTCGAGATGATGGTGGTGAAGATGGAGCAGGGCTGGGATCGCATGCGCGCGGCGTCCTTTGCCTGGGAATCAACTGCGTTTCCGATGCTCACGGGGACGCTGGTCACGGCCGCTGGCTTCCTTCCCATCGGCTTTGCCAATTCCGCGGTCGGCGAATATGCCGGCAGCATCTTCTGGATCGTGGCGATCGCGCTGGTCGCCTCCTGGTTCGTGGCGGTGATCTTCACGCCCTATATCGGCGTCAAGCTGCTGCCCGACATGAAGGCCCACCACCACCATGATCCGCACGCGGTCTACGAGACCCGGATGTACCGGGGCCTGCGCGCCATCGTGCAATGGTGCGTCAACCATCGCATCACCGTGGTGGCCGCGACCGTCGGCGTCTTCATTGCTTCGATCGTCGGCTTCGGCCATGTCCAGCAGCAGTTCTTCCCGCTGTCGGAGCGGCCCGAGCTGTTCCTGCAGCTGCGCCTGCCCGAGGGTACCGCCTTCAACGTCACCGAGAAGGCGGTGAAGGAGGCCGAGACGCTGCTCAAGGATGACCAGGACATCGAAACCTACACCGCCTATGTCGGCCAGGGCTCGCCGCGCTTTTGGCTCGGCCTCAACCCGCAGCTGCCGAACGAGGCCTTTGCCGAGATCGTCATCGTCGCCAAGGGCGTCGAAGCGCGCGAGCGCGTCAAGGCCAAGATCGAGAATGCGGCAGCTGACGGTTTCCTCTCCGAGGCGCGCGTGCGCGTCGACCGCTTCAACTTCGGTCCGCCGGTCGGCTTCCCCGTCCAGTTCCGCGTGATCGGCCCCGACGCCAACAAGGTGCGCGAGATCGCCTATCAGGTCCGCGATGTCATGCGGCAGAACAAGAGCGTCAAGGACGTCCAGCTCGACTGGAACGAGCAGTCTCCCTATCTCAAGCTCGTCGTCGACCAGGATCGTGCCCGCGCCATGGGACTGACCCCGCAGGACGTCTCGCAGGCACTCGCGATGCTGATCTCGGGCGCGCAGGTCACCACCGTGCGCGACGGCATCGAGAAGGTCGGCGTGGTCGCCCGTGCGATTCCCTCCGAACGCCTCGATCTCGGCGGTGTCGGTGATCTCACCATCACCTCGCGCAATGGCGTCGCTGTGCCGCTGCAGCAGATCGCCAGAATCGAGTATTCCCATGAGGAGCCGATCATGTGGCGGCGCAATCGCGACATGGCGATCACGGTGCGCTCCGACGTCGTCGACGGTGTGCAGGCGCCCGATGTCACCAACCAGATCACGCCGAAGCTGAAGGCGATCAAGGATCATCTCGAGCCGGCCTACCGGATCGAGCCGGGCGGGGCGTTCGAAGAGTCTGCCAAGGGCAACGCCTCGATCTTCATCCTCTTCCCGGTGATGGTCATGGTGATGCTGACGCTGCTGATGATCCAGCTGCAGAGCTTCTCGCGCTTGATCCTGGTGTTCCTGACCGCGCCGCTCGGCATCGTCGGTGCCTCGCTCGGCCTCAACGTTGCCAATGCCCCGTTCGGCTTCGTGGCCCTGCTCGGCCTGATCGCGCTCGCCGGCATGATCATGCGCAACACCGTGATCCTGGTCGACCAGATCGAGACCGACGTCTCCCACGGCCTGACCCGGCGCGAGGCGATCGTGGAAGCGACCGTCCGCCGCGCCCGTCCGGTGGTGTTGACGGCGCTGGCCGCCATCCTCGCCATGATCCCGCTGTCGCGCTCGGCCTTCTGGGGCCCGATGGCGATCACCATCATGGGCGGCTTGTTCGTCGCGACCTTCCTGACGCTCCTGTACCTGCCGGGTCTTTACGCCCTGTGGTTCAGGAAGAGCCTGGACGAGGCCGGCACCGCCGAACAGCCTGCCGCGCCGCAGCATGGGAGCGATGACCGGCGCGCAATTCCACTTGCTGAGGCGGCTGAATAAGTGAGATGAAGTACTGAGGAACGAGTCCTGAGAGATGACACTGGTTGCGGAACATATCGAAGGCGACACCCGGGATCGTATTCTCGAGGTGGCTGAGCGGCTGTTCCGCCAGATCGGTTACCAGAAGACCACGGTCGGCGACATCGCCAAGGAACTCCGGATGAGCCCCGCCAACGTCTATCGCTTCTTCGAATCGAAGAAGGCGATCCACCAGGCGGTGGCCCGGTCGCTGATGGGGGAGGTCGAGCTCGAGGCCCAGCGGATCGTGGCGAGGCCCGGTCCGGTCAAGGACCGCTTCCGCGAGTTGCTCACCACCATCCACCGCATGAACACCGAGCGCTATGTCGGCGACAACAAGCTGCATGAGATGGTCGAGATCGCCATGCAGGAGGACTGGGACGTCTGCGTCTCCCACATGGAATGTATCGCCGGATTGATTGGGCAGATGATCGCGCAAGGCGTGGCCTCCGGCGAGTTCGAGGCTCCCGACCTGCAACTGGCTGCGCTCTGTTCCTGCACCGCGATGATGCGCTTCTTCCACCCGCAGATGATCGCCCAGTGCGCCACCAAGCCGGGCCCGAACATCGACCAGATGATCGATTTCGTCATCGCGGGTCTGTCCCCGCGCCACTGACGGGCGGGGCCGTTTCTTCCTATAAGCAGGCCGACCGCTCCGGCTGACGGCCGCGTGGCGGTCCGGGACGGATCATCAAACTCCGTCATTGCGAGCGTAGCGAAGCAATCGAGGCTGTCTCCGCGGACGGATTCCGGCTTGCTTCGCTGCGCTCGCAATGACGAGCAGGGGAAAGCCAGCGTGACCGACAAAGACCTCCACTTCTACGAGCCCTCCAAGGGCCACGGCCTCAAGCACGACCCCTTCAATGCCATCATCGCGCCGCGGCCGATCGGCTGGATCTCTTCGCGCGACGCCAGGGGCCACGTCAATCTCGCGCCCTACAGCTTCTTCAACGCGTTCTGCTACGTGCCGCCGATCATCGGCTTCTCCTCTACCAACTGGAAGGACACGGTCGAGAACATGCAGCAGACCGGCGAGTTCGTCTGGAATCTGGCCACGATGGACCTGGCGAAGCACATGAATGCGACTGCGGCCCATGTCGCCCCCGAGGTCGACGAGTTCGAGGTCGCGGGCCTCACCGCTGTACCCAGCAAGCTCGTCAACGTGCCGCGCGTGGCTGAGAGCCCCGTCGCCTTCGAGTGCAAGGTGTCCGATATCGTCCGCCTCAAGGGTGCCGACGGCAGGGAGGCCGACGCGTGGCTGACCCTCGGCGAGGTCGTCGCCGTCCACATCGACAAGGCCTTGATCAAGGACGGCGTCTACCAGACCGCCGCCGCCCGCCCCATCGTTCGCGCCGGCCGCCGCGGCGACTATTTCGAGATCAAGCCGGAAAACATGTTCGAGATGGTGCGGCCGGATTAGGCCGGCTTTTCTCTCCACGCGTCATTCCGGGGCGCGCCGTCAGGCGCGAACCCGGAATCCATTCATCGACCCACGCTGCCGCACGATGGATTCTCAGGTGCGCAATTGCGCACCAGAGTTCACGCTTCGCGCGCTCCGGAATGACGGCGAGAGATCGACCCCATTTTCTCTCCCGGAACTGCCGCCGCACCCTCGCCGTTATGGTTCGGGGCCGCCAGGCCGCGTCAATTTTGCAGGCGAACGCTCCACCGCGGCCAGCCAATTTCCGCTAAAATGCCCGACACCCGCGCCGATGCATGAGGTCCGCCATGAGCTTCCGCCGCGACACCCTGACAAAGCCGATCTTCTCCTGGGCGCGCGGCGTGTTGCCCGCGATGTCCGATACCGAGCGCGAGGCACTGGAGGCGGGCGACGTCTGGTGGGATGCCGATCTTTTCACCGGCAACCCTGATTGGTCGAAGCTGCTGAAGGTCCGGCAGCCGACGCTAACGGACGAGGAACGGGCCTTCCTCGATGGTCCCGTGGACGAGCTCTGCGCCATGCTCGACGAGTGGAAGATCTTCTGGGAATTGCGCGATCTGCCGCAGGACGTCTGGCACTTCGTCAAGCGCGAAAAGTTCTTCGGCATGATCATTCCGAAGGAGTTCGGCGGGCTCGGCTTCTCGCCCTACGCGCATTCGGAAGTGGTGCGCAAGATCTCGACCCGCTCGATCGCCGCGGCCGTTACCGTGATGGTGCCGAACTCGCTCGGTCCCGGCGAGCTCCTGATGCGGTTCGGCACCAGGGAGCAGCAGCAGCGCTGGCTGCCGCGCCTCGCCGACGGCCGCGACATTCCCTGCTTCGGCCTCACCAGCCCGGAAGCCGGCTCCGACGCCGCCTCCATGGTCGACACCGGCATCATCTGCAAGGGCGACTTCGAGGGGCGCGAGGTCGTCGGCCTCAGGTTGAACTGGCACAAACGCTACATCACGCTCGGTCCGGTCGCGACGCTGCTCGGCCTCGCCTTCAAGGCTTATGATCCCGATCGCCTCGTCGGCGATCAGGAAGAGCACGGCATCACCGTGGCGCTGATCCCGACCAACCTGCCCGGCGTCGAGATCGGGCAGCGCCATCTGCCCTCGATGCAGGTATTTCAGAACGGCCCGAATCGGGGCCGCGACGTGTTCATCCCGCTCGACTATGTCATCGGCGGCAAGGAGCGGCTCGGACAAGGCTGGAAGATGCTGATGACCGCGCTCGCCGCCGGCCGCGGCATCTCGCTGCCGTCGCTCTCTGCTGCGGGTGCCGCCTATGCCGCGCGCACCACCGGCGCCTATGCCCGCATCCGCGAGCAGTTCGGCATCTCGATCTCCAAGTTCGAAGGCGTCGAGGAGCCGCTCGCGCGCATTGTCGCGACTGCCTACCAACTCGATGCGGCGCGCCGGCTGACCTGCGCGGCGCTGAATGCCGGCGTTCATCCCGCCGTCATCTCCGGCATCATGAAGCTGCACGCGACCGAGCGGATGCGGGTTGCGATTGACGACGCCATGGACATCCATGGCGGCAAGGCCGTGATCGACGGTCCGCAAAACTATCTCGGCAATCTCCATCGCGCCGTGCCGGTCGGCATCACGGTGGAAGGCGCCAACATCCTGACCCGCAATCTCATCGTGTTCGGGCAGGGCGCCATCCGCGCCCATCCCTATCTGCTCGACGAAATGAATGCGCTGGCGGATGCCGATCGCGAGCGCGGGCTCACCGCGTTCGACAAGGCGTTCTGGAAGCACGCCGGCCACAGTTTCCGGACTCTGTTTCGCGCCTTGGGCCGCAGCTGGACCTTTGGCGCATTCGCGCCGGCGCCCGATGCGGGCGAGGCTACGCCATTCTACCGCCAGCTCTCGCGCTATTCGGCGGCCTTTGCGCTCTGCGCCGACCTGACGCTGCTGACGCTCGGCGGCGCGCTCAAACGCAAGGAGATGCTGTCGGCCCGCTTCGGCGACATCCTGTCCGAACTTTATCTGCTCTCGGCCGCGCTGAAGCGCTGGCAAGATGAAGGCCGCCAGAAGGAAGATTTTGCCGCGTTGGAATGGTGCATGGCGACCGGCTTCAAAACCATCGAGAACCGGCTTGCCGAGATCCTCGCCAATCTGCCCAACCGGTTCGTCGCCGGCTTCCTCAAGGTGGTGGTCCAGCCTTTCGGCGCCCGTGTGCTCGGCCCTTCCGACCGCGTCGTGCACCGATGCGCGAGCCTGGCGCTGGAGCCATCGGCGGCACGCGAGCGCCTCACGCCGGATCTGGCCCATGTCGATGACGACGGCGGCTTTGCCCGGCTGGAACGCGCGTTCAAGCTGGTCGCGAGCACGGACGCCATCGCCAAGCGCCTGCGTGCCGCGCGCGTCCGCGACTGGAAGGAGGCGGTCACAAAAGGCGTGATCACGCAAGCCGAGGGCGAGCAACTCGCCGCTGCCCGCGAAGCCGTCGCAAAGGCGATCGAGGTCGACGATTTTGCGCCGGATGTACTGTCGCCGATTTACAAGAAAACCGTCAACGTGCATCAGTTCTTCCAGGAACTCGGTGAACAGAGGGCGGCGAGCTGATGGCGCGACCGGTATTCATCGTCGACGGCAGTCGGACCCCGTTCTTGAAGGCGCGTTCGGGGCCAGGTCCGTTTACGCCGGTCGATCTCGCCGTGCAGTGCGGCCGGCCGCTCCTGGCGCGCCAGCCGTTCGCCCCTGACAGCTTCGATCAAGTCATCCTCGGCTGCGTCAACGTGATCGCGGACGAGATGAATCCCGCCCGCGTTGCCGCGCTCCGGCTCGGCATGGGCGAGGACATGGTCGCCTTCACCGTGCAGATCAATTGCGGCTCCGGCATGCAGTCGATCGACACCGCCTACCGCTACATCCGCGAAGGCCATGCCGACATGATCCTCGCCGGCGGCACCGAGGCGCTCAGCCACGCGCCGCTGGTTTGGCCAAACGCGGGCGTGCGCTGGTTTGCCGGCCTTGCCACCGCCAAGGGCGTTGCCGCGAAGATCGCCTCGGCGTTCAAGCTGCGGCCGCGCTATCTCAAGCCGATCATCGGTCTCGAGCGCGGCCTGACCGATCCCGTCACCGACCTGAACATGGGCCAGACCGCCGAGGTCGTCGGCCATCTCTTCGGCATCACGCGCGCGCAGTCCGATGCCTATGCCGCCGAGAGCCATCGCCGCCTCGCGCATGCGCAAGGCGCGGGTTTTCTCAAGGGCGAGGTCGAGACCGCCTTCTCACGCGACGGCAAGTTCTTCGACCACGATGACGGCGTGCGGCCGGACTCGACGCCCGAGTCTCTGGCAAAGCTGAGGCCGGTGTTCGAACGCCCCTGGGGGCAGGTCACCGCCGGCAATTCCTCGCAGATCACCGACGGCGCGTCCTGGATCATTCTGGCTTCCGACGCGGCGGTGGCCAAGCACAAGCTGACGCCGAAGGCCGTCATCGTCGACAGCCATTGGGCTGCGCTCGACCCCAGCGTCATGGGGCTCGGTCCGGTGATGTCCGTAACGCCGCTGCTCACGCGCAACGACCTCACCATCAAGGACGTCGAGACCTGGGAGCTGAACGAGGCTTTCGCCACCCAGGTGCTCGGCTGTCTCGCCGCGTGGAACGACGACAAGTTTTGCCGAGAGATTCTCGGGCTCGACGGCGCGGCCGGTGAGATCGACCGCGATAGGCTCAATGTCGACGGCGGCGCCATCTCGCTCGGCCATCCCGTCGGCACCTCCGGCAACCGCATCGTGCTGCATCTCGTCAACGCGATGAAGCGGCTCGGCACGCGGCGCGGCGTTGCCACCGAATGCATCGGCGGCGGGCTCGGCGGCGCCATGCTGATCGAGGCGGTGTGACCATGGATTCCAAGATCATGACTGCGCTTGGCGACCGGCTGCTGGAGCTCGGGCCCAAGCCGGCGGCAGACAGTCGCTACAAGCATTTCAAGTTGACGCGCGATGCCGACGGCGTCGCCTGGCTGCTGTTCGATCGCGCCGAGACGAGCGCCAACTCGCTGTCCTCCGACGTGATGGAGGAGTTCGACGCCGTGCTTGCAGCGATCGAGACCGAGCGTCCCGCCGGCCTCGTCATCCGCTCGGCAAAGCCCTCCGGCTTCATTGCGGGCGCCGATGTCAACGAATTCCGCGGTGCGTCCGACCCTGGAATGGTGGAGACGCGCATCCGCGCCGCGCATGCGGTGGTCGACCATCTGGAAGCCTTGAGGCTGCCGACGGTCGCGGTCATCCACGGCTTCTGCCTCGGCGGCGGGCTCGAGGTGGCGCTGGCCTGTCAGGCGCGCATCGCCATCGACGGCGCGCGCTTCGGCTTCCCGGAGGTGATGCTCGGCCTGCATCCCGGCCTCGGCGGTACCGCGCGGTTCACCGCGCTGGTCAATCCGACCCAGTCGATGGCGCTCATGCTGACCGGCCGCACCATCGACGCGCGCCGGGCCAAATCACTCGGCCTCGTCGATGCCGTGACGCAGGAGCGGCACGTCCAGGGCGCCGTGAGGGATGCGCTGTTCGGCCGGCTCAAGCGGTCCAAGCCCGGTCTGCTCGCGCGTGCGGCCAATCTCGGAGCGATACGTGGCCTGCTGGCCAAGCGCATGCGTGCGGAGGCGGCAAAGGCCGCATCCCGCGAACATTATCCCGCGCCTTACGCGCTGATCGATCTCTGGGAGACCCATGGCGGCAGCAAGGCCGCGATGCTGAAGGCCGAGCAGGCGTCCTTCGCCAAGCTGATGGTGACGCCGACCGCGCAGAATTTGATCCGCGTGTTCTTCCTGCGCGAGCAAATGAAGAAGGCCGCAGGCTCCGGCAGCACGGTGAAGCACGTCCACGTCATCGGCGCCGGCGCCATGGGCGGGGACATCGCGGCCTGGTGTGCGGGGCAGGGGCTGCGCGTCTCGCTCGCCGACATGAAGCCGGAGCCGATCGCGGGCGCGGTCAAGCGCGCGGCCGAGCTCTACGGCAAGATCATCCGCAAGCCCACGGAGGTGCGCGACGCGCTCGACCGCCTTATCCCCGACATGGACGGTGAGGGTGTCCGTAACGCCGATCTCATCATCGAGGCAGTGCCGGAGAAGCTGGAGCTGAAGCAGAAGGTCTATGCCGGCCTCGAACCACGGATGAAGCCCGGTGCGATCCTCGCCACCAATACCTCGAGCATTCCGCTTCAGGATCTGCGCACCACGCTGGCGCGGCCGGAGCGGCTGGTCGGCCTTCACTTCTTCAATCCGGTATCGCGGCTGCAGCTGGTCGAGGTCGTCAGCCATGACGGCAACCCCCCTGAGGCGCTGAAGGAGGCGCTCGCCTTCGTCGGCGCGATCGACCGACTGCCGCTCGCGGTGAGGACCTCACCCGGCTTCCTCGTCAACCGCGCGCTGACGCCGTACATGCTGGAAGCGATGGTGATGCTGGACGAGAAGATCGACCAGCGCCTGATCGACGCCGCGGCCGAGCAGTTCGGCATGCCGATGGGGCCGATCGAACTCGCCGATCAGGTCGGGCTCGACATCTGCCTCGACGTCGGCGACATGCTGCGCACCAAGTTCGGCGATCTCCTGCCGCCGACGCCGGCCTGGCTGCGCGAGAAGGTCGCCAAGGGCGAGCTCGGTCGCAAAGCCGGCAAGGGTTTTTACACCTGGAGGGACGGCAAGGCCGTGAAGGCGCCGCTGCCGGAGACCGGCCCGCGCGTCACCGACCAGATGATCGATCGCCTGGTGCTGCCGATGTCCAATGTCTGCATCGCGTGCTTGCGCGAAGGCATCGTCGATGATCCCGATGCGGTCGACGGCGCCATGATCTTCGGGACCGGCTATGCACCGTTCCGTGGCGGTCCGCTGAACTATGCCCGCACGCGCGGCGCGGAAAACATTGTATCCACCCTGCGTGCGCTGGCGGAGCGATTCGGCGAGCGCTTCGCGCCCGATCCGGGCTGGGACAATTTCAATTGAGCAATCTCGAGCGAGAGAGGCATGAACGAACAAGCCACGACCGGGCCGAGCGGTGATCTCTGCATCCGCACGCTGGCGATGCCCGCCGACACCAATGCCAACGGTGACATCTTCGGCGGCTGGCTGCTGAGCCAAATGGATGTCGGCGGCGGCGTGTTCGCCTCGAAGGTCGCGCGGTCGCGCACCGTGACGGTCGCGATCGAGGCGATGAATTTTCGCAAAGCGGTCTATGTCGGCGATCTCGTCTCGGTCTATGCCAATCTCGTGCGCGTCGGGCGCACCTCGCTGACCGTGCATCTCGAGGCCTGGGCATTGCGGCGCAAGGAGCTGCATCCGTTCCTCGTCAACCGACGGCAATTTCACCTACGTCTCGATCGACGATCACGGCCGCCCACAGCCGATCCAGCGAAACGATCCGCCGAGCGCGACGTAGTCGCGCGCGACGCTCTGCCTCATCTCACGACGACGCGGCAAGCGCTGCCAAACGCGGCGCCCGTGCGTCATGCCCGTCGCGGCTTCGCCAAGAACCAGTCATAAAACGGATGAGGTACCGGCGTACTCAATTGGGTGTCGATTCGGGGTGGAAACGGCCTCAAATGCCTGGGAACCTTTGGGCAGGAGCACCGTTATTTGCCCGCACTGAGGAATCCACGGACCATGCCGGACAGCTACATCATCGAAGTCGATTCGCAGACCGCGGGTATCGTCGTTCGTTCTTCTGGAGGCTATCGCTTTTTCGCGTCATCCGACCGCTTCAACCGTCTCGAAGGCCAGCTCTTCCGCAACGCGCGCGAAGCAGAACGCGCCGCACGCAGGCTGGTGAATGGCGATGTAAAGGAGGCGGCGTAAGCGCCTTCCGCTGGTGATTTTGATGCGCGAAGCGTGGTCGGAATTTTTTGCCGCGCACGCCGCTGCCCTTCTCCCCTTGTGGGAGAAGGTGGCGCGAAGCGCCGGATGAGGGGTTCTATCGGCGGCCTCAAAGGCAGGTTGCCCCGCGGAAGTATACCCCTCACCCGACTCGCCGCTATGCGGCGAGCCGCCCTCTCCCACAAGGGGCCCCACAGGGGGAGAGGGTCAGAAGCGCGGTCACAGCTTCGTCGCTGCGCGCGACAAGAGCTTCCACTCGTCGCCCTGCTTCTGCCAGTTCATCAGGATGTGAAGGTTGGTCGATACTTTCTTCCCATCGGCGGCCATCTCCTGCTCGCCCAGCCAGTGGAAACGCACGATCGCTGCAGGGCCGACGACCTTGATGGTGGGATCCTTATATTCGATCGACAGGAATTTCGATTTGCCGTCCGTGGCATTGGCGATGAACGTCGCCTTGTCCTCGACCTTGCCGCTGGAATGGCTGTAGCTCAGCTCCTCCGCGCACAGCGCGCCCAGCGCTTTCGGATCGGCCGCGATCTGGGCAAGGCGGAAGGCCTCGACCTGCTTCGCCACGGCTTCCTCTTCCGCTGAAGCGGCGAGCGCCGGCATGGCGAACGCGAGCGCCGAGACGGCGAGAGTCGAGAGAGCCAGATCGCGTCGGTTGATCGTCATCGTTTCCTCCTTTTTGATCTTGGCCAGAGTGTTGCAGCCGCGCGCGGCTTTGTCGAGTGTCGCGGCATCGTCATGCACGCGCATGATTGCGCGACAGAGGCAATATTGATACCCCTTCTGTATTGATACGTTGGGTATTCGGAAAAGTGCGGAAATGATCGAGGCGAAAGAGCGAGCAATGGGGCGGGCATTGCTGTTCGATATCGACGGCACACTGGCCGACACCGATGCCCTTCATCGCGAGGCCTTCAATCGCGTGTTCGGCCCGCGCGGCCATGTCGTAGATGACGAGCGCTTCAAGCGCGAGCTCCAGGGCTTTTCCAACGTGTCGATCGGGGAGCGATTTCTGCCGGACGAAACGCCGGAACGACGGATCGCCATCCTCGACGAGAAGGAGGCGATTTTTCGCGGCCTCGTGGCGGGCCAGATCGCGCCGCTGCCGGGCCTGATGGCGCTGCTCGACCGGGCGGACGCCGCCGGCATCCCCATGGTCGCGGTGACCAACGCGCCGCGTCTCAACGCGGAGCTGCTGCTGTCGGGGCTTGGCATCACCGAGCGGTTCAAGGCGATCGTGATCGGCGACGAGCTGCCGCACGGAAAGCCGCATCCGCTGCCCTATCAGGAAGGGCTGCGCTTCGTCGGCGCCAGCGCGGCGGGCTCCATCGCGTTCGAGGACTCCCGCTCCGGCGTGCAATCGGCCGCCGCGGCCGGAATCCCGACCATCGGGATGCGCACCACGCTCGGCCATGCCGATCTCGTTGCAGCCGGCGCTATTGCGTCCGCGAGCGCCTATGACGATCCTGACCTGCTCGCGCGTGTTGCCACGGCAATGGCGTGGTGAGATTCCTGGTCGGCTAGCCGGTGGGTTCCGGCATTGACCGGAAGCGCGAACCGCCGCACCATGCATCATCCTGATTTGAGGCCGTTGCCGTGACCGGACTGACCCATCGCCAAGCCGAAATCCTCAACATCGCGCGCGCCTCCGGCCGCGTCATGGTCGACGAGCTGGCGCGCCGGTTCGAAGTCTCCGCGCAGACCATCCGCAAGGATCTCAACGATCTCTGCGAACGGAGATCGCTGACCCGCATTCATGGCGGCGCCATTATCGCCTCCGGCGTGGAGAATCTCGCCTATGAGGCGCGCCGTTTCGTCGCCGCCGACGAGAAGAAGGCGATTGGCGCTGCAGCCGCCTCGCTGATCCCGAACGGTTGCTCGCTGTTCATCAACATCGGCACCACGACGGAGGAGGTCGCGAGCGCGCTGACCTCGCACGAGGACCTCCTCGTCATCACCAACAATCTCAATGTCGCGATGCTGCTCTACCGCCATCCCCGCATCGAGGTGGTGGTGGCCGGCGGCACGGTGCGGCGCGCCGACGGTGCGGTGGTCGGCTCGACCGCGACGCAGCTGATCGGCCAGTTCAAGGTCGACTATGCCATCATCGGGGCGTCCGCGATCGACGAGGAGGGCGCGCTGCTCGACTTCGACTATCGCGAGGTTCAGGTGGCGCAGGCCATCATCGCCAATGCCCGCAGCGTCATGCTGGTCGCCGATTCCACCAAGCTGCGCCGCAGCGCGCCGGTGCGCATCGCCCACATCACCCAGATCCAGACCTTCGTGACCGACCAGGAGCTGCCCGAGCGCCTCGCCACGATCTGCCACAGCAAGGGCATCGAGGTGGTGGAGGCGCTGCCGAAGGGGGCGGATATCGACGATGCGGCCGATGCTCAGGATGCGGCACCGGAAGTCGCGCCGGTCGTGCGGCTGCGCTAAATTTAGGTGCCGCTCCACGGATTCAGCAGCGTCACGCCCGTAGGGTCGAAATCCCCCACATTGCGCGTAACGACCGTCAAGCCGTGAACAAGCGCGGTCGCAGCGATAAGGGCGTCGCGTTCGGCCCACGGGTTGGGAACATGCAGCTGGGCGCAACGCTGCGCCACGGCGGTGTCGATCGCCAGAATCCTTCCTTCGAAGCGGGCCAGAATGTGATCGTTGATCCAGGCACGCAGGACAGCACCTTGCGCCGCGTCTTTGCGCTCGATCAGGCGCGCACCAAGTTCAATCTCAAGAATCGAGATGGCGGACATGAAAAAATTCGCCGCAGGCACAGCATTGGCCCAAGCGAGGACATTGCGATTGGCCTTGTCCGGCCGCCTCAGTTCGGAAATGACATTGGTGTCGAGCAGAAACATCAGTCGAGATCAGCGGGCCTGGAAATGCCGCCGGTCACGCGAGGCGGTTCGAAATCGAAGTCCGCGTTCGCCTGTGCCAGAGCTTCGGCAAGGCTCATATGCCCGCCGCTCAGGCGCAAATAATCCTCGATCCTCAATAGGACATGGGCCGGGCGACCGCGGTCGGTAATAAAGACGGGACCCTGCGATGCGGCTTTCTTGGCGCCGCTGGTATCTTGATTGAATTGTCGGCTGGTCAGGGTGGTCACCATCGTTTGAGCCTCCAAGCCGTGGCTATGCTCCGCCTGCGGAATCTACGTAGAGATGTTGCTACATTCAAGTCCGCGAGCAGGTCGGTTGACGGGCCCGCATCAGCCTGCCGTTCAATCAAGCTGTTTGCCCCTAAATCTGCCCGCCCGGCTGCTGATTTCGCTGTCTCATTGCCGTTGAAAAAGTTCCTCTTTCACTTCCTTCCGCCTCTCTTTCGTCTTGCTTTCGTTTTCCGGTGTGATCTAATCAAAAACGAAAGTAACCGCTCGAGGAACGGGCGGTCGCCGGGGGATGCGTCTGTTGGAGCGTATTTTCGATCTCGCCATCATCGGAGGCGGTGTTAACGGTTGCGGCATCGCGCGCGACGCGGTGGGCCGCGGCAACACGGTTTTCCTGTGCGAAATGAACGATCTGGCGAGCGGAACCTCGTCCTGGTCGACCAAGCTGGTGCATGGCGGCCTGCGCTACCTCGAATATTACGAGTTTCGGCTGGTGCGCGAGGCGCTGATCGAGCGCGAGATCCTCTGGGGCATCGCGCCCCACATCATCCGCCCCCTGCGTTTCGTTCTGCCGCATCATGCAGGGCTCCGCCCCGCCTGGCTGCTGCGCCTCGGCCTCTTCCTTTATGATCACATCGGCGGCCGCCATCTGCTGCCCGCCACGCGCTCGGTCGATCTCAAGCGCGATGAGGTCGGCAAGCCGCTGATCCCGAACCGCTACAGCCGCGCCTTCGAATATTCGGACTGCTTCGTCGATGACGCCCGCCTCGTCGTGCTCAACGCGCGCGATGCTGCCGACAAGGGTGCGGAGATCCGCACTCGCACCCGCGCCACCGAGATCCGCCAGGCCGACGGCCTCTGGACCGTCAACATGGTCAACATGCTGACCGGCGAGCGCTCGCAGGTCCGGGCGCGTGCGCTGGTCAATGCCGGCGGTCCCTGGGTCGAGGACGTGCTCGGCCGCGGTGCCGGCGTCAATGCCAAGGCAAAAGTCCGCCTGGTGCAGGGCTCGCACATCGTCGTGAAAAAGCTCTACGACCACGACCGCGCCTACATGTTCCAGAACGCCGACGGCCGCATCATCTTCGTGATCCCGTACCAGGACGATTTCACGCTGATCGGCACCACCGATCGCGACTATGACGGCGATCCCGCCAAGGTGAAGGCGACGGCTGAGGAGATCGAATATCTCTGCAAGGCGGCAAGCGAATATCTGGCCAAGCCCGTGACGCCCGAGGATGTGGTTTGGACCTATTCCGGCGTGCGTCCCCTCTACGACGACGGCGCCAGCGAGGCCAAGGCCGCAACCCGCGACTACGTGTTCGAGCTCGACACGCCCGGCGGGACGCCGCTGCTGTCGATCTATGGCGGCAAGATCACGACCTATCGCCGGCTCGCCGAGGAGGCGCTGGAGCGGCTCGCGCCCTATCTTCGCAGTGCCAAGGCGCGCGAAGGGTGGACCGGCAAATGGCCGCTACCCGGCGGAGATATGGACGTCTCCGCCGTCGATGGCCTGATTGCGGAATTGCAGCGCGGCTATCCGTTCCTCAGCCATGAGCATGCCCGGCGCCTCGCGCGCGCCTATGGCACCCGTGCCATCAAGCTGCTCGGCGATGCGAAATCCGCCGCCGATCTCGGCGAGGCCTTCGGTGCGACCCTGACCGAGCGCGAGGTCCGCTATCTCATGGCCAATGAATGGGCCGTCACCGCCGAGGACATCGTCTGGCGTCGTTCCAAGCTCGGCCTGCGACTAACCGCCGACGAGATCGCGGCGCTTGACGGCTGGATCAGGACCCACGCCGTGCCGCAAAGTCCTCTGCTGGAAGCGGGAGGACGCTCATGACCGTGACACTCGATCACGTGACCCGGACCTTAGACGGCGTGCCGCACATTCGGGACGTCTCGCTGACGCTGGAGAGCGGCACGCTCAACGTCCTGCTCGGGCCGACGCTGTCGGGCAAGACCTCGATCATGCGATTGCTCGCAGGCCTCGACAAGCCGACATCAGGCAAGGTGCTGGTCAATGGCAAGGACGTCACCGGCGCCGACGTGCGCCAGCGTTCGGTCGCGATGGTCTATCAGCAGTTCATCAACTACCCCTCGCTGACGGTCTACGAGAACATCGCTTCGCCCTTGCGCGTGCAGGGCAAGCCGCGCGATGAGATCGAGGCGCGCGTGGCGGAGGCGGCAAAGCTGCTGCGGCTCGAGCCATTCCTGAAGCGCACGCCGCTCCAGCTCTCCGGCGGCCAGCAGCAGCGCACCGCGATCGCCCGCGCGCTGGTCAAGGGCGCCGATCTCGTGCTGCTCGACGAGCCGCTCGCCAATCTCGACTACAAGCTGCGTGAGGAGCTGCGCGCCGAGCTGCCGCGCATCTTCGAGGCCTCCGGCGCGATCTTCGTCTATGCCACCACCGAGCCGAGCGAGGCGCTGCTGCTCGGCGGCAACACGGTGTGCATGTGGGAGGGGCAGGCGCTGCAGATGGGCGAGACCTCTAACGTTTACCGCCGGCCGCAGACCTTGCGCGTCGCGCAGGTGTTTTCGGATCCGCCGCTCAATCTCGTCGGCCTCGAGAAGGGGAATGGCATGGTCCAATACGCCGGCGGGAGTGCAGCGCCCGCGTCCGGGCTTTATGCCGGTCTGCCCGACGGCTTCTACCGCATCGGCTTCCGTGCCCATCAGCTCGGGCTCGCCAGTGGCCAGGCCGATCGCCACGCCTTCCACGCCACTGTCACGGTGACCGAGATCACCGGTTCGGAGAGTTTCGTGCATCTGACCCGCGATGGTTCGAACTGGGTGGCGGTGCTGCACGGCGTGCACGAATTCGAGCCCGGCCAGACCATCCATGCCGTGCTCGATCCCAATGATGTTTTTGTGTTCGACGCGGCTGATCGCCTCGTCGCAGCACCGAGCTCCTGAGGAGGTGCGTCATGGCCCGCATTGACCTCGTCGATCTCGCCCACTCCTACGGCGGCAACGGTGCCGCGCCGGAGAGCTTTGCGCTCAAGCCCGTCACCATGACTTGGCGGCAGGGCGGCGCCTATGCGCTGCTCGGCCCGAGCGGCTGCGGCAAGACCACGCTGCTCAACGTCATTTCCGGCATCATCACGCCGTCGCGCGGAAAAATCATGTTCGATGGTGTGGACATCACACCGCTGTCAACCCAGAAGCGGAACATCGCCCAAGTGTTCCAGTTTCCGGTGATTTACGACACCATGACGGTCGGGCAGAATCTGGCGTTCCCGCTGAAGAACCGCGGCGTGCCGAAGGCCGAGATCGACCGGCGCGTCGCCGAGATCGGCCGCCTGCTCGATCTCGAACCCTATCTCAATCGCAAAGCAACTCGGCTCACGGCGGATGCCAAGCAGAAGATCTCGCTCGGCCGCGGCCTCGTCCGCTCCGACGTCGCCGCTGTGCTGTTCGACGAGCCGCTGACGGTGATCGATCCCGAGCTGAAGTGGCAGCTTCGCTCCAAGCTGAAGGCGCTGCATCGCGAGCTCGACCTCACGATGATTTACGTGACCCACGACCAGACCGAGGCGCTGACTTTCGCCGACACCGTCGTCGTCATGCATGACGGCCGCGTGGTGCAGAGCGGCACGCCGGCCGAGCTGTTCGACAAGCCGGCGCATACCTTCGTCGGCTATTTCATCGGCTCGCCCGGCATGAACATCCTGCCAGCGGAGGTGCGGGGACGCGAGGCCAGGCTCGACGGCCACGTCATCGCGCTCAACCGCAGCTACGACAACCTGCCTGCGGGAGCGAAGATCGAGATCGGCGTCCGTCCCGAATTCGTCGAGGTGGTCACGCCCGCGCCGGGCCTGCTCACCGCGAAGATCGAGCGCATCGACGATCTCGGCCGCATCCGTTTCGCGCGTGCGCGCCTTGGCGACGCAAAGCTCGCGGCGCGCGCCCCTGGCGGCTTCACCAGTCCGGACGGCACCGCCGGGCTGAAATTCGACCCGTCGCATGTGCACGTCTATGCCGACAGCCTTCTGGTGGAGGGAGCCGCCTGATGGACAAGACCGTCAACCAAAAAGCCTGGTTTCTGGTGCTGCCGGTATTCCTGGTCGTCGCCTTCTCGGCGGTGCTGCCGCTGATGACGGTGGTGAACTATTCGATGCAGGATACGTTCGGCAATAACCAGTTCTTCTGGAACGGCGTCGGCTGGTTCAAGGAACTGCTCGATCCCTCGACCGATCTCGGCGGCCGCTTCCTCGCCTCGCTCGGGCGTAACCTGTTTTTCTCGCTGGTGATCCTCGCCATCGAGGTGCCGCTCGGCATCGTCGTCGCGCTGTCGATGCCGCGCGAGGGCTGGACGGTCGCGGCCTGCCTCGTGATTCTCGCGCTTCCGCTCTTGATTCCGTGGAACGTGGTCGGAACGATCTGGCAGATCTTTGGCCGTCCGGACATCGGCCTGCTCGGCTATGTGCTCAACGCTGCCGGCTTCGACTATAACTACGTCTCCAACGACATCGATGCCTGGGTCACCGTCATCGTGATGGACGTCTGGCACTGGACCAGCCTCGTCGCGCTGCTCTGCTACGCTGGCCTGAAGTCGATTCCCGAAGCCTATTACCAGGCCGCGCAGATCGACGGCGCCTCGCGCTGGGCGGTGTTCAAGGCGATCCAGCTGCCCAAGATGAATCGCGTGCTGCTGATCGCCGTGCTGCTGCGCTTCATGGACAGCTTCATGATCTACACCGAGCCCTTCGTCGTCACCGGCGGCGGGCCCGGCAACTCCACGACGTTCGTGTCGATCGAGCTCGTCAAGATCGCGCTCGGCCAGTTCGACCTCGGCAAGGCCGCGGCGCTGTCGCTGGTCTACAACCTGATCATCCTGATCGTCTGCTGGATCTTCTACACCGTCATGACCAATGCCGGCGTCGAACGCAAAGTCCAGGCTTCGAGCGAGGAGGCGATGGAGCCGAAGCCTTCGGCCGCGCTCAAACCCGTGCCCGCGCTCAAGCCAAAGGAAGGAGTGGCCTGATGCATTCGATTCCCGGCCGCCGCCTCGTCATGGGGCTGTTCCTGATCTTCCTGCTGCTGCCGATCTATTGGCTCGTCAACATGAGCTTCAAGACCAACAGCGAGATCGTCTCGACGATGACGCTATGGCCGCACACCCCGACGCTGCAGCACTACAAGCGCATCTTCACCGACGAGAGCTGGTATTCCGGCTACATCAATTCGCTCGAATACGTCGTCCTCAACACCATCATCTCGATCGCTGTGGCGCTGCCTGCGGCCTATGCGTTCTCGCGCTACCGCTTCCTCGGCGACAAGCACCTGTTCTTCTGGCTGCTGTCGAACCGCATGGCGCCGGCCGCGGTCTATGCGCTGCCGTTCTTCAACCTCTATTCGGCAATCGGGCTGTTCGACACGCCCTGGGCCGTCGCGCTCGCGCACTGCATCTTCAACGTGCCGCTGGCGGTCTGGATCCTCGAAGGCTTCGTCTCCGGCGTGCCGCGCGAGATCGACGAGACCGCCTTCCTCGACGGCTATTCCTTTCCGCGCTTCTTCATCAAGATCCTGGTGCCGCTGATTGCGAGCGGCATCGGCGTCGCCGCCTTCTTCTGCTTCATGTTCTCCTGGGTCGAGCTTCTGCTGGCGCGCACGCTGACCTCGGTGCAGGCCAAGCCGATCGCCGCGATCATGACGCGCACGGTCTCGGCCGCCGGCATGGACTGGGGCCTGCTCGCGGCTGCCGGCGTGCTCACCATCATCCCGGGCGCGCTGGTGATCTGGTTCGTCCGCAACTACATCGCGCGCGGCTTCGCGCTCGGCCGCGTATAAGGGGGGCGATCATGGAGTCTATTGCATGGATGGCCTGGACGCTGCCGACCGCGATCTTCTTCGCCGGGCTGGCCTGCACGCTCGCGGTGATGACGTGGCTCGCTGCGGTCTATCCGGAGGCCGAGCGCATCGGCGTTCTCAGTATTCCGACCACGCGCGGCGACCGTCTGTTCATCTCGCTGATCGCGGCCGCCGTCATCCATCTCGTGTGGATCGGCCTCGTCGGGACCGATCCGATCGCCACGCTGCCGATCGGCGAGGAGGAGTTTGAAATTTCGAGCCTGTGGCTCGCAAGTGGAATTTCGCTGGCCACGGCAGTGCTTGTTTTTCGCACGGTCTGAAGCTCGCGAAGGGACGGCCAGATCCGGGGGGCAACCCGGGCCTGTATAAAAGTTTGTCGCTGCAACGGAGGAACAACATGCGACAGTTTAGGAGAAGGAAAGGTCCATTGACCAAGAATAGTTTTCTGACCATGTCCAGCGCCGCTGCGATCGTAGCAGTGTCGTTCGCCGTCTCGGCGCCGGTTCGCGCCGCCGACGACGCCGTGATCCAGAAGTGGATCGCGGAATTCCAGCCCTCGACGCTGTCGAAGGAAGATCAGAAGAAGGAGCTGGAGTGGTTCGCCAAGGCCGCCGAGCCGTTCAAGGGCATGGAGATCAACGTCGTCTCCGAGACCATCACGACCCACGAATACGAGTCGCAGACGCTGGCCAAGGCGTTCTCCGAGATCACCGGCATCAAGCTCAAGCACGACCTCATCCAGGAAGGTGACGTCGTCGAGAAGCTGCAGACGCAGATGCAGTCGGGCAAGAACGTCTATGACGGCTGGATCAACGACAGCGACCTGATCGGCACGCATTTCCGCTACGGCCAGACCGTGGTGCTGTCGGATTACATGACCGGCGAGGGCAAGGACGTCACCGATCCCATGCTCGACGTCAACGACTTCATCGGCAAGTCTTTCACGACGGCTCCAGACGGCAAGCTCTACCAGCTGCCCGACCAGCAGTTCGCCAACCTCTATTGGTTCCGCTACGACTGGTTCACCAATCCGGACTACAAGGCCAAGTTCAAGGCCAAGTATGGCTACGAGCTCGGCGTGCCCGTGAACTGGTCCGCCTATGAGGACATCGCCGAGTTCTTCACCAACGACATCAAGGAGATCAACGGCGTCAAGGTCTACGGCCATATGGACTATGGCAAGAAGGACCCCTCGCTCGGATGGCGTTTCACCGACGCCTGGCTGTCGATGGCCGGCAACGGTGACAAGGGCATTCCGAACGGCCTGCCGGTCGACGAATGGGGCATCCGCATGGAAGGCTGCCGCCCGGTCGGCTCATCGGTGGAACGCGGTGGCGACACCAACGGTCCGGCCGCGGTCTATTCGATCACCAAATATCTCGAGTGGCTGAAGAAGTATGCGCCGCCGCAGGCGCAGGGCATGACCTTCTCTGAAGCCGGCCCCGTTCCGGCGCAGGGCAACATCGCCCAGCAGATGTTCTGGTACACCGCCTTCACCGCCGACATGGTGAAGCCGGGCATCGCCGTGATGAACGCGGACGGTACGCCGAAGTGGCGTATGGCGCCCTCGCCCCACGGTGCGTACTGGAAGGAAGGCATGAAGCTCGGCTACCAGGACGCCGGCTCCGCGACGCTGCTGAAGTCGACCCCGCCGGACCGCCGCAAGGCAGCCTGGCTCTATCTCCAGTTCATCGTCTCCAAGTCGGTGAGCTTGAAGAAGAGCCATGTCGGTCTCACCTTCATCCGTGAATCCGACATCTGGGACAAGTCGTTCACCGAGCGTGCGCCGAAGCTCGGCGGCCTGATCGAGTTCTACCGCTCGCCCGCCCGCGTGCAGTGGACCCCGACCGGCAACAACGTGCCCGACTATCCGAAGCTCGCGCAGCTGTGGTGGCAGAACATCGGCGATGCGTCGTCCGGTGCGAAGACGCCGCAAGCCGCGATGGATGCCCTTGCGGCTGCCCAGGACTCCGTGATGGAACGTCTGGAGAAGTCCGGCGTGCAGGGCGCCTGCGGTCCGAAGCTGCACAAGAAGGAGAAGCCGGAGTACTGGTTCGCCAAGGCCGAGAAGGACGGCACCATCGCGCCCCAGCGCAAGCTCGCCAACGAGAAGCCGAAGGGCGAGACGGTCGACTACGACACGCTGATCAAGTCGTGGCCGGCGACCCCGCCGAAGCGCGCGGAAGCGAAGTAAGCGGCGCGCAGCGTCATCAAAATGAAAGGCCGGGAGCGATCCCGGCCTTTTTCTTTCATGCCGCATTCACTTCGCCGACCTTACTCCTTCCGCTTCACAGAATCTTCGATCATCTTCTGCACGTGTGCCAGCCAGGCGTTCCGCATCGCCTGGTCCGCAAGATCGATCTGCGTGTAACTCGACAACGTGTAGAGGTTGGCGCGGTAGAAGTAGGTGAGCGAGAGGATCGACAGATAAAGATGGAAGCGGTCGCAGCCCGCCCTGAACTCGCCCCGTTCGACCCCGCTCTGGAGCACGCGCTCAAGCATGCCGAGCTGCGTATTGGCAAAGCTGCGACGGATATTGTTCTTGACGTGACGGCCCTTGAAGAGATTTTCCGTGGCGAGAATGCTCAATAGCTCCGGATGGGCCCAATAATAGTTCCAGTTGAAGGCAACCAGCGCCGCCAGCGACTGGCGCGGGCTGGAAAAATCGAGGTCGAGCGCCTCTTCCGACGCGACCAGATCGGCATAGCAATGCTCGATGACCTGATGAAAGAGCTTCTCCTTGCTCTTGAAGTAATAATAGAGCATCCGGTCGTTGCTCTTGGCGGCCTTGCTGATGCGATCGACCCGCGCGCCGCCGTAGCCTTCGCGGGCAAACTCGGCGACGGCCGCACGCAGAATGGCTTCACGGGTCTGATCGGGCGCTCGCGTCCGTCGAACCGTTGAGGCCCTTTTCCGCTTGGCCGCCCGCTTGAGGCGCGGGCCGGCCAGTGTGCGGGCTGGCAGCTCTGTATCGTTGGCCATTGCGTATCCCAGGGAATCACAGCCAGCAGGATGGGGCCTGCCATTTTTTTGGCAAGCCCCGCCGATTCTTCGCCATTGACAACCATCAGCTCGTGGTATTCGCTATGTAGTAAGTACTACATACATACGCGAGTCCCAATGGCGGGAGGCTGATATGCGCATTTCGGCTGCTGCGAAGTTCGTCGGACTTATCCTGGCGGTGGCCTGCGCCCCAGGCCGGGCCGCAGAGCCACCGCCGATCAAGATCGGCGAGATCTCAAGCTATTCGGCCCTCCCGCTGGGGACCCGCGGTTATCGCCAGGGCTGGGAGCTCGCGCGCGACGAGATCAACGGGAAAGGGGGCGTGCTCGGCCGCAAGCTCGAGATCATTGCCCGCGACGACGCCGGCAAGCCGGACGTGGCCATCACCGCAGCCGGTCAGCTCGTCGACGGTGAGCAGGTCGAGCTCCTGACGGGCACGATCCTCTCCCATGTTGGCCTTGCCGTCGCCGATTTCGCCAAGCAGAAGCGGACATTCTTCCTCGCCTCGCAGCCCCTGACCGATGCTCTCATCTGGGAGAAGGGCAATCGCTATACGTTCAGGCTGCGGCCGAGCACGTATACCCAGGCCTCCATCCTGGCAAAGGAGGCGGCCAAGTTCCCCGTGCGGCGCTGGGCGACGATTGCACCGAACTACGAGTTCGGTCAGGCGGCGGTGGCGAGCTTCAAGCGCGAACTGAAGCGATTGAAGCCCGACGTCGAATTCGTCTCCGAGCAGTGGCCGCCGCTCGGCAAGATCGATGCCGGTGCAGTCGTGCAGGCAATGGCGGGGGAGAACCCGGATGCCATCTTCAATGCGACGTTCGGATCGGATCTTGTCAAGCTCGTGCGCGAGGGATCGACGCGAAATGCCTTCGCGAACCGCGCCGTGGTAAGCATTCTCTCCGGCGAGCCGGAATATCTGGCACCGCTGAAAGATGAGGCGCCGCCCGGCTGGATCGTGACCGGATATCCCTGGAGCGAGATCAAGACAGCTCAGCATGACTCGTTCTTGAAGGCCTATATCGCCCGATTCAAGGAGCCGCCCAACATCGGCGCGCTCATCGGCTACACCAACACGCTGGTCCTCGCGAAGGCGATCGAGACCGCCGGCTCGACCAAGTCCGACGATCTGATCAAGGCGATGGAACACCTGAAGGTCGACACGCCGGTGGGGCCGATCGCGTTCCGTGCGATCGATCATCAATCCACCATGGGCGTCTACGTCGGCAAGCTCGCAGTGCGAGACGGCCAGGGCATAATGACCGACTGGCGCTATGTCGACGGTGCCGATTACCAGCCCGCCGACGCCGAGGTCATGGCCAAGCTCAAGAACTAGAGGTGCCGCATGAACCTGTTCGCTCCCCGCAATACCTGGTACCCGCTGACGTGGTCTCGCAACGTCACGCGCTCGCTGTCGCGCCACCGCATCCTCGGCATGGACCTTGTCGTCTATCGCAGCGAAGGGGGTGGCGTCGTTGCGCTCGACGACGCATGTCCACACCGGTTGGCGCCGCTGTCGATGGGCAAGCTCAAGGGCGATGCGATCGAGTGCGGCTATCACGGCATGACGTTCGGGGCCGACGGACGCTGTGTCCGGATTCCGGGGCAGCCGATGATCCCGCCGAATGCACGTGTGTCGTCCTATCCGCTCAGGGAGAAGATGGGGCTGGTCTGGATCTGGCCCGGCGATCCCGCACTCGCCGACCCCTCGCGGATCTATGATCTGCCGCAATATGGTCAGAACGACTGGCATGCGGCGGAAGGAGACGCTCTTCGAATCGAAACCAACTATCTCAACCTTGCCGACAATCTCTGCGATCCCGCGCATGTCAGCTTCGTCCACCTGTCGACGCTCGGCAATTCGGCCAGCGAAGACATTCCGGTGGAGCACACCTTTTCCGAGGATGGCGTGCTGGTGTGGCGGTGGATCAGGAACGCGCCGCCGATCCCGCTGTTCGCCAAGTACGGCAATTTCGCCGGCAACGTCGATCGCTGGCATTACTATGACTATATCGCGCCCTGTATCGCGGTAATCGATTTCGGCAGCGCGGATGCCGGCAAGATCGCAGATCCCATTGACCGGGACAGGGGACTGCGCATCTTCGCATGCCACTTCATCACGCCGGTCGACGACCACATCTGCATCGATCACTGGCTCCATGTGCGCAATTTTGCGCTTGACGACGGCGACGTCGATCAGCGCCTGCACGCCGATTTCCGTATCGCCTTTAACGAGGACAAGGAGATTCTGGAGCGAATCGAGAAGGTCGCGCAGGCCCGCCCCAATGCCAAGACAATCCGTCTCGCCATCGATGCCGCCCCGCAGCGCATGCGTCGCATCGTGGAACGCATGGTGGCTGCGGAGAGCGAGACGCGCGCATTGGCGTGAGCCTGCCGGCAGGCACAGGCCGGCAGCGGCCCCGGCCTTCTCGAGCGGTGAGCGGATCCTGTTGCCGCACAGTCATTGCGAGCGCAGCGAAGCAATCCAGAGTCGTTCCGCGGATGCAGTCTGGATTGCTTCGTCGCATCAGTGCAAAATTGCTTCGCAATTTTGTCACTACCTCCTCGCAATGACGGAGGATGGAGTGACGACGGGCGGCTACTCCGCCGGCTCGGCCGCCAGCGTCGGGTAGTCCGTATACCCCTTGGCGCCGCCGCCGTAGAACGTGGTCTTGTCCCAGTCGTTCAGGCCTGCGCCCTGCTTCAGCCGCTCGACCAGGTCGGGGTTGGAGATGAACGGCTTGCCGAAGGCGATGAGATCGGCCGCGTTCGCCTCCAGCATCTTGGTGGCGAGGTCGAAATCGTAGCCGTTGTTGGCGACGTAGGCGCCGGAGAACCGCTTGCGCAAGGAGGCATAGTCGAACGGCGCGATGTCGCGCGGGCCGCCGGTGGCGCCCTCGACGACGTGGAGATAGGCGAGCTTGAGCGCGCTGAGGCCGTCGACGATGTGGTCGAAAAGCGGTTGCGGGTTGCTGTCGGAGAGATCGTTCGCCGGCGTCACCGGCGAGATGCGGATGCCGGTGCGGTCGCTGCCGACCTCAGTGGCAACAGCCCCGGCGACTTCCAGCATCAGCCGCGCGCGGTTCTCGATCGAGCCGCCATAGGCATCGGTGCGCTTGTTGGCGCCGTCCCGTGCGAACTGGTCGAGCAGATAGCCGTTGGCGCCGTGGATCTCGACGCCGTCGAAGCCGGCTTCCAGCGCGTTCGTCGTCGCACGCTTGAAGTCGTCGATAATGCCGGGAATTTCGGAAAGCTCGAGTGCGCGCGGCTCGGAGACGTCGGCGAAGCCGCCGTTGACGAAGGTCTTGCCCTTGGCGCGGATCGCGCTTGGCGCCACCGGAGCTGCGCCATTCGCCTGGAGATCGACATGCGAGATGCGGCCGACATGCCAGAGCTGGATGAAGATCTTGCCACCGCGCTCGTGGACGCGGTCGGTGACCTTGCGCCAGCCGGCGACCTGATCCTTCGAGTAGATGCCGGGCGTGTCTTGATAGCCTTGGCCCTGTTGCGAAATCTGGCTCGCTTCAGTGATCAGGAGGCCTGCGGAGGCGCGCTGGGCGTAATAGTCGGCGGCGAGTGCGCCGGGCACGAACGTGCCGGGAACGGCGCGGTTGCGCGTCAGCGGCGCCATGACCAGGCGGTTGGCCAGCGTGATCGGGCCGAGCTTGTAGGTCTCAAGCAATTTGGTCGAACGGCTCATGGGAAATGTTTCCAGGCGGTGAGAGGTCTTGAACACTTGTGCATCGCGACATCAGGCGCAAGGGATGAGCCATACGGAAAGTGCAGGCGAGCTACGCGTCAACGCCCGCGTAGCACAATTCATACGCCATTTTGGCCACGACAGTGGAATACGGCTGTCGTGGCCGTGCAATCGCAATCAGTTTGCACCCAGGAAATCGCGTTTGCCGATCTCGACGCCGTTGTGGCGCAAAATACCGTGGGCGATCGCGGCGTGGAAATAGAAGTTCGGCAGCGAGAACGAGCTCAGGAATTGCTGGCCCTTCATGGTGATGGATTTGTCGGGGCCGGCCGGGAAGGTGACGTCCCTGACATCGGCGCCTTCGAACTGCTCGGGCTTGAACGACTTCACATAGTCGATCGTCTTCGCCAGCCGCTGCTTCAATTCCGCGAAACTGGTCTCCGTGTCGGGCGTCGACGGCACCTCGCTGTGGGTCAGCCGCGCGCAGCCCTTGGTGGCGAAATCGCTGACGAGCTGGATCTGCTTCGACAGCGGCAGCATGTCCGGGAAGAGGCGGGAGCCGAGCAACACGCCCGGGTCGATCTTTTTCGCTGCGCAATGCGCCTCGGCCTTGGTGAGCAGGCCGGTCAGGCTGTTCAGCATTTGCAAATAGGCGGGAACGACGGCGTCGTGGAAGGACATGTGATGCTCGCTTCGATGAAGGAAAATCTCAGGAGAAAACCTGAGTTACTCACATGGGAATGTCATGGAAAAATACAATCGCGAGAAGCGGCTTGTGCAATGCGAAAATTCTCTCCAGGTGTCATCGCCCGCGAAGACGGGCGATCCAGTAAGCCGAGACGGCAGTGATTGACCGAGAGGCCGCGGCGTACTGGATGCCCCGCCGGCCGCCTTCGCTAAAGCTTCGGCGCCCCTGGACCTTCACCCCGGCGAAGCCTTGGCGTAGCCGGGTCGCGGGGCATGAGAGGAGGGCTTAAAGCGCGATGAGATTTGGATGAATCGTCATCGCGCTTTAGCTTGTTGTTTACGCATGATCTTTCCGGAAAACCGCTTCGCACTTTTCCCGATCATGCTTTAGCGCACCACGCCCGCCGGTTGCGCCTGCGCCGTGCTGCCGCGCATGCGGGCGAGCAGCTCTGCCGTCGGCCAGGAATCCGCCGGCAGGCCGTACTTGATCTGCATTGCCTTCACGGCCGCGCGGCTCTGCTGGCCGAGCACGCCGTCGATCTTGCCGACATTGAAGCCGGCTTGGACGAGGAGCTGCTGCAATTGCTTGAGTTCATTGAACGGCAGCTGCGCGACCGGCGCGGCAGGTTTGCGCATCGGCGGCGCGCCCGCGATGCGCGAGGCGAGATAGCCAGCCGTGGTCGAATAGATCAGCGAATTATTCCACTCCGTGTAGGCCGCGAAATTCGCGTATGCCATGAAGGCAGGACCGGTCCGTCCCATCGGCAGCAGCACGGAGGCCGGCAGGTTGTCGCTCGGCAGCGGTCGTCCGTCGGGATAGGTCACGCCCAACTGCGCCCATGTCGAGCGCGGCTCCCGCACCGTGAGATCGGTCTTCTCCCACGGCAGGTTTGGCGGCACCTTGATCTCTTCCAGCCATGGCTCGCCGCGCCGCCACTTCAATCCGTTTGCGATGTAGTTCGCGGTCGAGCCGATTACATCAGCCCCAGAGTGCAACAGGTCGCGCCGCCCGTCGCCGTCATATTCGACGGCGTAGTTGACGTAATGCACGGGCAGGAATTGGGTCTGCCCGAGCTCGCCGGCCCAGGAGCCGATCATCTCGTCGGGATGCAGATCGCCGCGGTCGATGATCTTCAGCGCGGCGATGGTCTCGTTCACGAACATCTCGGAGCGGCGGCAATCATAGGCGAGCGACACCAGTGATTTCAGCGTCGGCAGGTTGCCCATGTTGGCGCCGAAGTCGCTCTCGAGGCCCCAGAAGGCGGCGATCACGGCCGGCGGTACGCCATACTCCTTCTCGGCGCGCGCGAACGCGGCAGCGTATTGCTTGATGTGCTGCTGTCCGTTCTGCATGCGATAGGGCGCGGCCATGCGTCCGGCAAATTCAGTGAAGAGCTGGCCGAACACGCGCTGGCCGCGGTCGCGATTGACGATGCCCTGGTCGTAGACGAGATAGGGCGAAGCCTCCGCGATTGCGCGCTGCGACACGCCGGCGGCCGCCGCCTGTTGCTTCACGTCGGCCAGGAAGCGATCGAAGCTCGCGCCGTTATGGCACGAGGCCGCGCGCGGCGAGGGGACCGTTGCTTTTGGCGCGACGGGCCTGGGGGACGGCGGCGCGAACTGGGCGGAGGCGGGTAGGGCGAGGGCAAGCGAGACCGCGATCGTTGCGATCGCAAGGCGAGAACCAAAGCAGTTCAGCGGCATCAATATCTCTGGTGCTGTCAGGGGAAGCCGCTAGGCGGCCAATACGGCGCGTTTCACCGCGAGGGGAAGGGCTGTGTCGCGAAAGAGGGTTTTCGGATAAAGGTAATCCTCGCCACGCAGATTACCAGTTGCTTGCTTCGCGACTTCGTCATGATCCTCGGAACATGTTCTTGATCTTGAATTCCTTGCGGCCGATACCGCCAGCTTCATACCAATGTATCTCACCAATGTATCTCAGCGAGATGGGTAGAGCCATCGCATAATCGGACTTGGGCAATACCCTTGCGCTTTCGCCAGCGTCCCTCCCCTAGATTCGCCGCAGCCGGGCAATTTCGCGATACCCGAGCCACTGGCGAAAGTTTCGACGTCGGTAATCTCGCCGAGAATTTCGAATTGCATGGCCGCGATCGTGCCCGGCCGTTCCTGCCCGGGTCAAGTGCCGCGGCTCCGCGACGCACCCGGAAACCTTGCACCCGGGCCGGGGTCATCCCCACCTGATATGTGCCGGCCTGCAGGCGTTCCAGCGGCCGCGGCCGGCCAGGAGGGACGGCCATGAACTATCTTCGTACCGCAATGCTGCTTGCAGGCCTGACCGCCCTGTTCATGGGCGTCGGCTATCTGATCGGTGGCGCCTCCGGCGCCATGATCGCGCTCGTCATTGCCGCCGCGACCAATCTCTTCACCTATTGGAACTCCGACCGCATGGTGCTCTCGATGTATGGGGCTCATGAGGTCGACCGTTCGACCGCGCCGGAGCTGGTCGGCCTCGTCGCCGAGCTCGCGGGCCGTGCAGGCTTGCCGATGCCGCGCGTGTTCCTGATGGACGAGATGCAGCCCAATGCATTCGCGACCGGCCGCAATCCTGAAAACGCCGCGGTCGCCGTCACCACCGGTCTTGTGCGCCAGCTCAGCCGCGATGAGCTCGCCGGCGTGATCGCGCACGAGCTCGCGCACATCAAGCATCACGACACGCTCTTGATGACCATCACCGCGACGATCGCCGGCGCCATCTCCATGCTCGCGCAGTTCGGCATGTTCTTCGGCGGCCACCGTGACAACAACAGCGGTCCGGGTATCGTCGGCTCGATCCTGTTGATGATCCTCGCCCCGCTCGGTGCCATGCTGGTCCAGATGGCGATCAGCCGCACCCGCGAATATGCCGCGGACAATCTCGGTGCGCGCATCGTCGGACAGCCGATGTGGCTGGCCTCCGCGCTGGTGAAGATCGAGGGTGCCGCCCACCAGGTCGCGAATTTCGAGGCCGAGCGAAATCCCGCGACCGCGCACATGTTCATCATCAATCCGCTGTCGGGCCACGGCGTGGACAATCTGTTCGCCACCCATCCCTCGACGCAGAACCGCGTTGCCGCCCTCCACCAACTCGCGGCCGAGCTCGGCACGCGCGCGGCACCGTCGGTCGGTGCCAACGAGAACTACCCGCCGCGCGGTCCCTGGGGCCACTCGTCCTCGCCTGGCCCCTCACGCGGGCCTTGGGGCTAACGGAACCGGTAGGGATTTGCGTCCGGCTTTGTGACCTGGCGCACATGGGGTCGTCCCCGCCGGTGTTAAAAGTTCGGCGTGACCATTCCTTCGAAAGGGGATGCGCGGCCGGCCCTCTGCCGGCCGCCGTCGAAGATGACCAGAGCTGCCGTACCATTCCTGATCGTCCTTTGCGTGCTCGTCGGCCTGTCCACGCACATGGTCGTCAATTGCGGCGACGAAGACGATCCCGACATCTGCTCGGCCGTGATCGGCTTCTCGCCGCTGCGGGGCTCGCTGATCGCCTTCGCCTATGAGGGGCGCGGGCGGATCGCGCTGCGCCACGGCGATTTCAAGCGCGCCATCGCCGATTTCGACGAGGCCATCCATCTCAATCCCAACCGCGCCTCGCTCTATCGCGACCGGGCGCTGGCGCGCCGGCAGAACGGCGATCTCGAGCTTGCCATTGCGGATTACGACGAGGCGATCGCGCATGATCCCAAGCTCGCCGCACCCTATCACCAACGCGGTCTCGCGCTTGCCGCCACGGGCGATCTCGATCGCGCCATCCTGAGCTACAACACGGCGGTTCGCCTCGATCCCTCGGACGCACAAGCCCGCCTTGATCGGGGTCTGGCATTCCTCGCCCGAGGTCAGATCGACGACGCGCGCGCCGATTTTGAAGCCGCCCTGACGCTGCCGGCCGGCAAAGACGTCCGCGCCCGCGAGGCCGCACGCGCCAGGCTCGCCGAGCTCGCCAGCGCCGAGCCGCTCGCCGTGCCAAGGCGGTGAGAGATACCTAAAGCGGCATTCGCCGCTGCAAGCGAAGCCGGGTGAGAGTTTCTATCCTCACGAACAGTCTGGCGAGCGGAAAGAACCCTCATCCGGCGCCATAGCCGAAGCTTCGTTTCGGCGTTCCTAAGAACGGCGGCTGAAGGCCGCCTATGCCACCTTCTCCCGCAGGGGGAGAAGAAAGAAAGCATCCACTACTTCGCCTTCTTGGCCTTCTTCGCCATTGCCTTTGCCGGCTTCTCCTTCGCCGGCTTCTCCTTCACCGTCTTCTCCTTCACCGCAACCGGCGTGCTGGCGGCCAGGCGCATCGATCGGGCGTAGCTGTCGGCGACGTTGTCTGCGGACATCTGCAGGCGCTTGGCGGCGGCGGTGGCCTGCTCCATGGTGGCCTTGGCCAGCATCTTGAAGCGCTCGCCGGTCTCCTTGCCCTTGGCCTTGGCCGCAAGGCCGTTGAAGCGATCCCGCCGCTCCTTGGCGCGGGTCATCAGGCCCGTATGCAGCTGTCTGGCCAGTTGCCGGATCACGACATCCAGGTCGGCTTCCGCCATGTTCTCTTATCCCCTTCGAAAAACGATATCGATGCGGCGGGACTATGCAGATCGGGCCCCGCCTTGGCAATTCCCGCCGGCGCGTCATCCGCAGCTTCCGGCTGACAAAACAAAAAAGCCGCGCATTCCGCGCGGCTTTTGGGTGGTCTGGCTTGAGAACGCCAGGTCTGCCTCACTTCAGCGAGGCGACCGGGCCGTTCGAGGCCGCCGGCTCGGGATCGAAGCCGAACACACCGACCAGGTATTTGTAATAGTCCGGCATCTTCTCCTTGAGCGCCTCGCGCGACTTCGGATCGTGGAATTCGCTCTTTCCGGAGAGAAAGATGCTGGCGGTCACGGCGAAGAACTCCATGGGGTTCTTCATCGCATAGGATTCCTTGGGCAGCTGGTCCTTGGACTTGGCGAGGGCATAGTAGCCGATCACGCCCTTGTTGGCGTAGCCGTCCGGCAGCAGCCGCGCGTGATAGGCGTGCAGGAGCTCGTGCAGCAGCACGGCCTCCTTTTCGTAGCGCATCATGTCCGGCCGCAGCATGATCACGCCGAGCCCCGAATCGACCGCGAGATCGACGGCGTTCGGATTGGTCCAGCGCTGCTTGTCGTGGTCCCAGACCGTAAGGGTCCGGGGCGCGGTGCGTTGGATGTCCGGCGTGACCCGGCCGTAGCAGGCGGTGGCGGCGCCTTCGTCGAGGCAGGCGAGCTCGCTCGCGACGATCGGAACGGTGTGGAAGAAGCGCAGCACGCGCGGGGACAGGCCGACGCCTTCGACGACGTCGATCTGGCTCTTCAGGTTCTCGGTGAGCTTGGCAACATCCTTGCGGTCGCGGTTCTCGGAGATGTCGAACATGTAGCCGCGGTAGCTCTGGAAGCCCGGCGGCAGCGCCTGCGCTGCCTCAGCGGTCGCATCGAGCGCCCCGGCCCTGGATGGATTGGCAAAGAGCGCGCCGACGATGGTTGCGGTCAGCAGCAACGCAATGCGCATGATGAACCCCCTGATGTCACTTCGCCCAGCACAATAGGCTGCCGTTGTTTGCGAAAAGTGAGTGCGGCGAGACTAAGGCACCGATGTTGAGGCGTGCTTAATCCTTGGTTGCAGATCGCGAAGGCGGATTAGGGCCGGGTTAACCAAGGAGAGCCGGCTCGAAGTGGCCATTGGCGAGGCCAGCAAACTGCTTCCCCGTCATCCCGAGGTGTGAGGCTGGCGATGCGGATGCATCGTCAGCCGAGCCTCGAAGGATGCAAGGCCGGGATGCTGCATCCGGGCCCTCCATCCTTCGAGGCTCATTATGGGGCGCTCGGCGCCGCCATAGTGAGCGCCTCAGGATGACGGGGTTTGCTGTCAGGTGTAAGCTCACAGCACCAAGCTTCAGATAGCCGGAAGGAGGATGCCATGTATGCCGCCATCCGTCAGGCCAAGGCGAAAAGCGGGAGCGCGGAAGAGCTGGCGCGCCGCATCAAGGACGGTGCCGTTCCGATCATCAGCGACGTCGACGGCTTCCGCGCCTATTATGTCGTCTATGCCGGCGACGACACGGTGACCGCGATCTCGATCTTCGACAAGTTCGAGCAGGCGGAGGAAGCGAACAGGCGCGCCATCGCCTGGATCGAGAAGGATCTCGGCCCGCTGCTCGCAGGACATGCGAGCGCGGCGGCCGGGCCGGTGATCGTGCATACGCTGGCGTGAAGTGCGGCAGTCTCGTGCCCCGGACGCAGCGCAGCAGCACAAGAGCGCTGCTGCGCGTCCGGGGCACGAGAGCTGAATACCGTCACAACTCCCGTGCATTCGAGAAGGCGAAGCTCGACACCCGCCGCGTCGTCTCGTCCAGGATCAGCGTGCGCGTGATCGGCGGCTCGGCGCGCTGGGCGCAGTTTTCGCGCTCGCAGAGGCGGCAGTTGACGCCGATCGGTGTGCCCTCTGTCTTCTCCAGATCCATGCCGGCGGCGTAGGTCAGGCGCGCGGCGTGGCGGATCTCGCAGCCGAGGCCGATGGCAAAGCGCGGCTGCGGCAGCGGATGCGGCGCGACGGGGCGGCGCACCATCTGCGCGATCGAGAAATAGCGCGTACCGTCGGGCAGTTCGATCACCTGCTTGAGCAGGCGGTCCGGCGTGTCGAAGGTCGAGTGCACGTTCCACAGCGGGCAGGTGCCGCCGAATTTCGAGAACGGGAAGGTGCCGGAGGAGAAGCGCTTTGAGACGTTGCCGGCATTGTCGACGCGGAGCAGGAAGAACGGAATGCCGCGCGCATTCGGCCGCTGCAGGGTGGTGAGGCGGTGGCAGACCTGCTCGAAGCCGGCATTGAAGCGCTGCGCCAGCACGTGGATGTCGTAGTTGAGTGCTTCGGCGGCGGCGAGGAAGGCCGGGTAGGGCATCATCACGGCGGCCGCGAAGTAGTTGCCGAGTGTGATGCGGAACAGCCGCCGCGGCGCGTCGTCGAGCGGTCCTGCGCGGCCGATGATGGTCTCCAGATGCTGCGCACATTCGCCGAGCCCGAGCTGGAAGGCGAGCTGGAACGCGCGGCCGGGCGGGTCGACCAGCTCGGAGATCAGGAGCTGGCGGCGATGGCGATCAAAGCGCCGGAGCGTCTCGCGCATCACATCGACCGGCATGATGCGGGTCTGGATCGAATGCTTTTCGCGCAAGCGCGCGACCAGCGCCGCGTACAGCCCTTCGGCCGGCACGTTCAGCTCGTCGCGCAGATTTTCCGCGGCCTGCTCCAGCTCCGGAAAATAGTTGCGGTTGGCCTCGATCAGCTCGCGTACGCGCTCGACCGGATTGGCCTCGTAGCGCGTGCCGACGTCGCGGTCGGCCATCTGCGCGGCGGCCAGCGTCTCGCCCTGGCGGGCCTCGGTATAGGCGGCGTAGAGCCGCTGCAGCGCGTGGGTGACGCCGGGGCAGAGCTCGGCGAGGTCGCGCAGCTCCTGCTTGGGCACGTCGATCTGACGGAACAAGGGATCGGAGAAGACCTCGTTGAGCTCGGCAAAGAAGCGGTCCTCGTCCGCGGTGGCGAGGTCGCGCAAATCGAGATCATAGGTCTCGGCCAGCCGCAGCAGGATCTGCGCCGTAACCGGTCGTTGGTTGCGCTCGATCAGGTTGACATAGCTCGGCGATATCCCGAGCCCCTCGGCAATCTGGGTTTGCGACAGCCCCAATTGCTGCCGGATCCGCCGGAACCGCGGGCCGACAAAGAGTTTCTTGCCGGAATCGGCGGGCATTTCTCAGATCTCCGACGCTTCGAGGGCCAGCTCTACTGACCAATTGTTACAAACTTTACAAAATAACATCTGTTACATGTTCTGATGTTACATGACATCACCAATAAAAAACAAGGCCTCTATACGAAATTTCTGTTTTCACGTTTAGCTCCTGACACGCATTTCGCAATGCACTGTCAAGAATGTCGATGGCAAGCCATCGCCAGTGAAAGGATCAGGCACATGAACTACCAGCTCCGCGGCATCAACGCGCTCCAGCGCCCGGCCTCGTATCAGAGCGAGATCGAGGCGGCCCAGGCGCTTCTCGAGACCAAGCCGACCTGGAACGGCGTGACGGCCGAGGCCGTCGCCCGCATGCGCCTGCAGAACCGCTTCAAGACCGGCCTCGACGTCGCCCGCTACACCGCGGCGCTGATGCGGGCCGACATGGCCGCCTATGACAACGACCCTACCAAGTACACGCAGTCACTGGGGTGCTGGCACGGCTTCATCGCCCAGCAGAAGCTGATCTCGGTCAAGAAGCATTTCGGCAAGACCGATCGCACCTACCTCTATCTCTCGGGCTGGATGATCGCGGCGCTGCGCTCCGAGTTCGGTCCGCTGCCCGATCAGTCGATGCACGAGAAGACCTCGGTGCCGGCCCTGATCGAAGAGCTCTACACCTTCCTGCGTCAGGCCGATGCGCGCGAGCTCAACGACATCTTCCGCAGCCTCGACAAGGCGCGCAAGGAAGGCGACAAGATCCGTGAGAAGGAGCTGATCGAGAAGATCGACAACTTCCAGACCCATGTCGTCCCCGTCATCGCCGACATCGATGCCGGCTTCGGCAACGCCGAGGCGACCTATCTGCTCGCCAAGAAGATGATCGAGGCGGGCGCCTGCGCGCTGCAGATCGAGAACCAGGTCTCGGACGAGAAGCAGTGCGGCCACCAGGACGGCAAGGTCACCGTGCCGCATGAGGTCTTCCTGGCGAAGATCCGCGCCTGCCGCCACGCCTTCCTCGAGCTCGGCGTCGAAGACGGCATCGTCGTGACCCGCACCGACTCGCTCGGCGCCGGCCTGACGCAGCAGATCGCCGTCAGCCACAAGCCCGGCGACATCGGCGACCAGTACAACAGCTTCCTCGATTGCGAGGAGGTGACGCCGGAGAACGCCCGTAATGGCGACGTCATCATCAACCGTAACGGCAAGATGATGCGTCCGAAGCGGCTGCCCTCCAACCTCTACCAGTTCCGTCCCGGCACCGGTGCGGACCGCTGCGTGCTCGATTGCATCACCTCGCTCCAGAACGGCGCCGACCTGCTCTGGATCGAGACCGAGAAGCCGCATATCGAGCAGATCGCCAGCATGGTCGATCGCATCCGCAAGGTCGTGCCGAACGCCAAGCTCGCCTACAACAACTCGCCGTCGTTCAACTGGACCCTCAACTTCCGTTGGCAGGTCTACGACGCCTGGAAGGAAGCGGGCAAGGACGTCAGCAAGTACAACCGTGCCGAGTTGATGAAGGCGGAGTACGACGAAACTCCGCTGGCGCAGGAAGCCGACGAGCGCATCCGCACCTTCCAGGCGGATTCGGCCAAGCGTGCCGGCATCTTCCACCACCTGATCACGCTGCCGACCTATCACACGGCGGCGCTGTCCACCGACAATCTCGCCCGCGAGTATTTCGGCGAGCAGGGCATGCTGGGCTACGTCAAGAACGTCCAGCGCGCCGAGATCCGTCAGGGCATCGCCTGCGTGAAGCACCAGAACATGGCCGGCTCCGATATCGGCGACGACCACAAGGAGTACTTCGCCGGCGAAGCTGCCCTGAAGGCGGGCGGCGTCCACAACACCATGAACCAGTTCGGCTAACGAATCACGCTACTCTCGACAGGAGACTGACAATGACCAAAGGCAGCAATTTCTGGGTGATCGGCGGCGAGTTCGGTTCGATGAACTTCCACAAGCTCGTCGAAGGCTCGGCCCAGGTCAAAGGTCCCTTCAAGACCCGCAAGGAAGCCGAGGACTGCTGGCGCGAGGTCTCGGAAGAGAGCCGCCACAAGGCGGGCGTCCGCTTCTCGATCGTGGAAGAGCCGCAGCGCGCCCCGGCCGCCTGATCAGGCGGCTGCCGAGCTTACCTTAAGGAGACGTCCAAGGACGGATGGTCCCATCCAGGCCTAGCCTGGGTGGGATCGTCTGTTTTTGGCACAGGTAAACGTTGTGGGCGCCGTAAGTATCTGGAATTGTGGGCCTTTGCGGAGGGTGTGGTTGCTGATAGGTTAATGACGGACAGTCGAGGACGAGGCCGACAATGTCAGAGCCCGAGACCAGCGGGACCCATCCCGGCCAGCCACGCCCGGTGCGGCTGCGCGATGCGCTGCTGCGCGCGCGGATCGAGGCCGCCGACCGGACCGGCGTCGTCGTCGATCTCAGGGACGCCGAGGTGGCGCGGCTCGAGATCCTCAACGATGCGCTCGATCCCTTGTTCGCGCAGGTGCCGGACAAGATCGACCTGTTCGACCGCGGCATCAGCCAGGGCGATACGCCGCGACTGTGGATCGACGTCGTCGCCCATATCGTGATGGGGCGCGACAAGCGGATGTACCGCTTCGTCCAGGACACCCGCTTCGGCCGCATCGTGCTCGCCGAATCACACGACACCGCTGTGATCGTCGATGCCGTTACCGACTACGTCGCGCGCCGCATGATCGAGCGCGAGCATGCGATGGCGGTCCTGCCCGAACCGCAAGCAGCGGCCGCCGAGCCGCCGCGCCGCTCACGCTTCTGGCCATTCGTGTTCGGCTTCGTGCTCGGCGCTGCCGCCTTGTTCGGAGTTGCCGTGCTTGCGGTCTTGCGAAACTGGTGAGGCGCTCACCGTCGTCACTGCGAGGAGCCCTTGCGACGAAGCAAGCCAGACTGCCTCCGCGGAGAGATTCCTGGATTGCTTCGCTGCGCTCGCAATGCCAGCAAATCAAATCAACCGTGTGTGCTTGATCTGTCCGATCTGGAATCCAGCCCCGAGGCTCCGCACCGTCTGCTCGCAGCGCCAACCGGCATTGTCCTTCTCGATTCTGAACAGATTATACGCCGCCGCCGGATAGCGTCCGTGCGCGAGCGCGGAGGCCGAGGGCACGCCGAGCGCTGGAATATTGCCGTTGGGGCCTTCGACCCATATCGTCGAATGAACGTGGTCGTGCCCGTGCAGGACCAGCTCGACGCCATGACGCTTCAACAGCGCCAGCAATTCCGGCGCGTCCGTCATCCGCTTCTGGCGTGCGCTGGACTTCAGCGGATGATGCACCAGCAGCACGCGGAAGACGTCCTCCGTCGCGAGCCCTTCGAGGACGTCCGCGAGCGAGGCGAGCTGATCGCGGCCGAGCGTGCCTGTCGCCATCAGCGGCAGGGTCGGCACCGCCGTGGACAGGCTGATCAGCGCGAGCGGCCCGCGCCGGCGCACCGCGGGGAAGGCCGCGGCGCCGGGTGTATCCGCGGCGATGTAGTGCAGGAACGTCTCGCCGAAGCGATGACGCGTCGCGCTGACATAGGCGTCGTGATTGCCGGGAATCGCGGTCACGCGTTCGGGCGGGCCGACACTCTCGAGCCAGGCCAGCGCCGGCGCGAATTCCGCCTCCAGCGCGAGGTTGACGAGATCGCCCGTCACCGCGATGTGGTCGGGCGCCTGCGCCTTCATGTCGGCGACGAGCGCGTCGAGAACCTCGCGGCGCTGGTACTTGTGGCGGTTGCGCGTCCAGTTGACATAGCCGAGCGCGCGCTTGCCGGCGAGCTCGATCAGCCGCGGCTTCGGCAAAGGCGCCAGATGCGGGTCGGACAGATGGGCGAGCGTGAAGGGGGCCATGACGCGCGATTGCCTCGCTATTGCTCCGCTGTAATGGCAAGGTCGCGAGGAACGCGCAAGCAGGGCCTGAAATGGGGCGGCAAGGAAGCCTGATGGGAGAACGTCTGAACCGGGTCCGACGGAAGTTCGAGCCGTTGCTGCGGCGGATCTTCCACGTCTATTTCCTGCTCGTCCGCGGCATGACGCTCGGTGTCCGCGCCGTGGTGCTGGATGCCGACAACCGCGTGTTCCTGGTCAGGCACAGCTACGTCAGCGGCTGGTATCTGCCGGGCGGCGGCGTCGATTTCGGCGAGGCCATGGAAGAGGCGCTGCGGCGTGAGCTCAAGGAGGAGGGCGATATCGATCTCACCGGCGAGGCGGTCCTGCACGGCATCTTCCTCAACAGCCACGTCTCCCGCCGCGACCACGTCGCAGTCTACGTGGTGAGGCAGTTCAGGCAGGATCGCCCGCCCGAGCCCAACCGCGAGATCGTCGAATGCGGCTTCTTCGCCATCACCGCGCTGCCCGAGGGCACCACGCCCGGCACGCGGCTGCGGATCGCGGAAGTGCTGGATGGCAAGCCCCTGATTGCGACGTGGCGCTGAGGGCGGCCTGTGCTAAAGCATGATCCGGAAAAGTGCGAAGCGGTTTTCCGGAAAGATCATGCGTAGACAACAAGCTAAAGCGCGATGACGATTCATCCAAATCTCATCGCGCATAGACCGAGATTTGGTTCACTCGATGCGAGCCAGGAATTCAAGGCACCTCTCCCCGGCGGGGAGAGGTGGACTGAATCCGCGGCTCGAGTAACGCGCCCCAAAGGCCCTTCGGATACTGGATGAATTTCATCGTCAACCTCGGCTCCTTCTTGAGCCATCCGATCTTCACGCCCTATTACATCGTGCCGATCGCGATGCTTTCCCTGTGGAGCACCGCGTTCGCCTGGCTGATGCAGCAGGAACAGGCACGGCAGGCTGCGCCGCTCGGGCGCGAGCCGACAAGCCTCGGAGTGCCGTCGCGATGACCTCAACGCAACTTCGCATCGCCGTGCTGGTGCCCTGCTACAACGAGGAGGCGGCGGTCGCGACCGTCGTTGCCGATTTCCGCAAGGCGCTGCCCTCGGCGGAGATCTACGTCTACGACAACAATTCGCGCGACCGGACCGCCGCGGTTGCGCGCGAAGCCGGCGCGATCGTGCGCAGCGAGCGCCGGCAGGGCAAGGGCCACGTCGTGCGCCGCATGTTCGCGGACATCGAGGCCGACGTCTATGTACTGGTCGACGGCGATGCCACCTACGATGCGCCGAGCGCGCCGCGCATGATCGACAGGCTGCTCGACGATCATCTCGACATGGTGGTCGGCCTTCGCGTCGATCAGGTCCAGGCCGCTTACCGGCTCGGCCACCGCACCGGCAACCGCATGCTCACCGGCTTCCTGTCGTCGACCTTCGGTTACGCTTTCAAGGACATCCTGTCCGGCTATCGGGTGTTCTCGCGCCGCTTCGTCAAATCCTTTCCCGTCCTTTCCGACGGTTTCGAGATCGAGACCGAGCTCGCGGTCTATGCGCTGGAACTGTCGCTGCCGGTCGCCGAGGTCGAGACGCCCTACTATGCACGCCCTGAAGGCTCGTTCTCGAAGCTCAACACCTGGCGTGACGGATTTCGCATCCTCGGCACCATGCTGAAGCTCTACCGTTCGGAGCGGCCGTTGCGCTTCTTCACGGTGATCGGGATCCTGTTGGCGCTGGCTTCGATCATTCTCGCGATCCCGATCGTGATCACTTTCATCGAAACCGGCCTCGTGCCGCGACTGCCGACCGCCGTGCTGTCGATGGGCCTGATGATCATGGCCCTGCTGTCGGCGTCGTCGGGGCTCGTGCTCGACACGGTCACGCGAGGGCGGCGCGAGATGAAGATGCTGGCCTACCTGTCCCAGCCGGCATTGAAACGGGATGCAGGTTGAGCAAGCCTGCAGCTCGCCCCGCTGGGAGCTGTGAAGCCAGGCACTGACACCGCCCATGGACCTTCGCATGCGCAAGTGCTACTCCGCGAATTGACATGAACGATCTCTCAGTGACCATCCTTCCCGAAGCCGCCGGCGACGCCCAGGCGATCGAGCGGCTGCACGAACGTACCTTCGGTCCCGGCCGCTTCGTGCTGAGCGCCTATCGGATTCGCGAGCACGTCGATCATCTGCTCGAACTGTCCTTCACCGCCCGCATCGGCACGCTGCTGGTCGGTTCGGTCAGGCAATTGCCGATCCTGATCGGCGACACGCCCGCGCTGTTGCTCGGGCCGCTCACCGTCGAGCCGCCGTTCCGCGACCGCGGCATTGGCCGTCTGTTGATGGAGCGCGCGCTGAAGGACGCCAGGGAAAAAGGTCATCGCCTCGTGCTCTTGGTCGGCGACGAGCCCTATTACAGCCGCGTCGGCTTCAAGCCGGTCCCCAAGGGCCGCGTCACCATGCCCGGCCCCGTCGACGCCGCCCGCATCCTGGTGTTCGAGCTCGTCGACGGCGCCTTCGAGGGCGTGTCAGGCCCGGTCGGCCCCGATTGGAGCAAGGCGCGAGGGTAGCTGCTAAGTCCGTAGATCCTATCGGTGACGGGTGGTCAGGGGTGAGTTGCGCCTACGACCACCAACTCACCCGGAGGATCGATCAGGCCGTGGATTGGAAGCACGGCGGCGCCTCATCCTCCGTCATTGCGAGCGTAGCGAAGCAATCCAGAATCGTTCCGCAGAGGCGGTCCGGCTTGCTTCGTCGCAAGAGCTCCTCGCAATGACGGTGTATGCCGGAGCTATTTAGGCCCCGGCATAAGCAATGCTCAGAACTTGAAGTTCGCGAACGCCCTGACGCCGATGCCGGGCATCAGCACCTGGTCCTTGGTGTAGGACACCGAGTTGCGGATGTTCTCGTTGAGGAGATTGTTGCCGACGAGGCCGACCTGCATCTCGCGCGCGCCGAAGGCGTTGGGGTTGAGCTTGGTCTTGTAGCTTACCTCCGCCTTCAGCAAATTGTAGCCAGCCGTCGGCGTCTCCGCGATCACGGCGACGTTGTTCTGCGCAAAGGCGTGCAACAGGTTGATCCGCATCAGCCAGTTGTCGTCGCGCCAGAACACCCCGCCACCCATGCGCACCGGCGGAATCCGCGGCACGTTGGTGCCGTCGCTGAAGGTGGCGCGGACCACGTCGAGCTGGTTCTCGATGCCCCAGATGCCGCCCTGGAACGCACCGATATCGAGCTGCGATTGGAATTCGCCGCCGCGGAAATTGGCATTGCGTTGCGAATAGACCGCCTGGTTCAACTCGGCGCCCGGACTGCCGCATGAGGCGAAGTCGCCATCGCACATCACCCCGGTGAGGCGGCGATAGATGAAATTGTCGAAATGCGTGTAGTAGACGGTCGCTTCGAAGCGGAGCGGTCCCGTCGCCTTGCGCACGCCGAGTTCGACGGACTTGGCGGTCTCTATCGTGAGGTTCGGATTGCCGATGTCGAAGGTCGCGGTCGCATCGTGGCCGCCGCGCGAGAACAACTCGGCCGGTTTCGGTGCGCGCTCGACATATTGCGCGGTGATGCTCCCGACCATGCCGCCGGGCAGATCCTGCAACAGGCCGATGCTGCCGCTCTTGGGCGTGAAGGACGGATTGCGGACGATGCTGGTTTGAGGGCTGCCGTCGGGCAGGAAATCCGCCGGGAAATCCGGCGTCGACCCGTGCAGCTCGACATGCTCAATGCGGCCGGCGATCTGCGCTCTCGTCTGTTCACTGAACTTGAACTCGTTGAAGGCGTAGCCGGCAATGCGGTAGTTGCGGTTCGGGTCCCACAATCCGTTGAACAGCGAGCCTGGATCGTCCGGACTCGGCGCTGTCAGCTCCTGATGGCCTGCCTGAAAGCCGAACGCAGTCGTCACCTCGGCAAAGCGTGCATTGAACGGCATCAGCTGCGTCTCGACGCGGATCTCCTCTTCCCGATTGGTGAAGGTCTGCCGGACGCCATCGGTCGTCGGATCAGTGGGATCGGCGAGACCCAGCTCGTTGTGACGGTAGTTGGTGGCGCCGGCCCAGAAGCGGATCGTGTCGATCGCGGCGCCATCCGGGCGATATTCGCCCTTGACGTTGATCTTGGTCTGATGCGCATCGATCCGGGTTCGGTGATCGGCGCCATCGATGCCGGGGATATGATAGAGCGAATCGTTCTGCGTGATCGACGCGCCGATGAAGCCGCCCGTGAAAATGTAGGACCCGCCGATCGAGGCGCCATCCGAGCGCGTCGCCGAGTTCGGCTGGCGATTGCCGACTGGCCGCGTCTGGTCGAACAAGTATGGATAGCTCGGAATGTAATAGTCGGACGTCGTTCGCCCATAGGCATCGGCGTGGAACGCAAAATTGCCGCCGCCGGTATCGAGCAGCACGCCGCTTTCGACGCCACGATCGACCGAGCTGAACGCAGTGCGCGTCTCGGCGGTGACGCAAGGCGAGGTCGCGGCGCTCGCGAGGGGCGCCTTGGTCGGCAGGCCATAGGTCTGGAAAGACGGCGCGCAGGAGGGCAGCGCATCCGGAATGCGGTTGTTGGTGGCGCTCACGACGCCGCCGATCGAGGTCGAGCCGTAGCGCAGCGCCGCCGGCCCGCGTACCACTTCGACCTGGTTGGTGGCGAGCGGATCAATCGGGACGAAATGATCCTCGCCGAGATCGGAGGCGCCGCCGGAATTGGTGCCGTTCTCGACGATGCCGACGCGGTTGACGTCGAGACCCCGGATGATCGGCCGGCTGGAGGCGCCGGGCGCAAAGCTCGAGCCGGTGATGCCGGGCTTTGAGAACAGGAGATCGCCGAGCTGGCCGCCGCCCTCGCGGCGGATCTCCTCGTTCGGCACCACGGTGACGGTGGCGAACTGGTTGGTCACGATTGGCAGCACGCCTTGCTGAGGCGCGGCCGTCGCGGGCGCGGCCGTCGGTGCCGGCGTTGCTTCCGCGGTGCGCTGCTGGCTGCGCGACCGCCCGGTGCGCGCGACACGGACCGGGCTGCGGGTCGGCACGACCCTACGCACGATCGGGCTCGGCGCCGTCACGGTGACGGCCGGGATCTCGGTCGAGGATTTGTCCTGCGCCGAGTCTTGGGCAAGCGCAGGTGTGGCGGCGGCGCCGAGCAGGAGCAGGCTGGCTCCGCCAAGGCGCTGCGCGCGTCGCAATTGAAATGACATGGTCCTGATTCCAGTCAGGCGCCGTCCGGATGATGCTCTGCTGATCGGAGGCGGCCTGCCGTCGCAGCGCGACGGAATTCGACTTCAACTTTTCCCGGACGATCGCCTGAAACGGCGAACTCGGGCGTGATCACGTGATGCTGGGAGTCAGGATGCAGGAGGGGCGCGCGGCTGGAACGCCGTGCCGGCCGATTTCAGATGGATGAATTCGGCGTCCGTGGTGCGGTAGAGCAGCTCGATCGCCTGCGGCAGCTGCAGAAGCGGCGGCGTCGCGAACAGGACCGTGCCCGCCATCGCGACGACGGCGCAGATGGCACAATTGTCGTCGACCGGCTGCTCACGGTCGGGGGCAGAGGGCGATTGCTTCTGGACCGCCGCACGCTCGACCGAGGCGACCGACTTGGCGCCGTCCGTCTGCTGGAGCGAGGTGAGGGGGGCAGCCTGTGCGAACCAGTGGCTATGGCCGAAGGTCAGCGCGAATTGCACCAGCATCGCGAACAACGCGAGCCGGGCACCGTGCCTGATATGCGACCGGGCCCACTTCATCTGCAAACGCCACCCCACATCGCGAGGCGCCAAACCCTGACGTCGCGACGTTACAATATAACATCGCGCGATCGGCTAAGGGATGTCAACGGTGGGCGGGCTCACTGACGTGGGCCAGCCTCGCGCTGTGTCATTCGGGCAACTAACGCCTGCAGCCATCCTTCGAGACGACCGCTTTAGACGGGTTCCGCAGGATGAGGCGGAGTGGATGGCGACAGCTTCAACAGGGCGCAGTGTTGCTTGGCCTCGTGAGGAGACCGCTGGAAGCGGTCGTCTCGAAGGACGAGGCGTGCGGTGAGGCGTTGCCAAAGGTCATATGCGATTGTCCTCGCGAGGCGAGTCTCATCCGCCTTGTTCACCGCCCCTCGCGGACCCACGTCGCGGCGAAGGCGCCGAGCAGCAGCAGAAGGCCGATCAGGCCGGCGAAGATCGGCAGCACGCCGACGCCCTTGACGACGCTGGCGTCGCGTATCCGCACGCCCATCCAGCCGTCGCCGGCAAAGACGCTGGCCGAACGCACGGGCAGGATGCGCGGCAGCTCGACGCTGGAGCCACTGGCGACGCGCACGGCGTTGCCGCCCGTTGCCTGTGTCAGCGGCTTCAAGGTATCGACGGTGGAGGTGACTTCCGAAAACTCCTTCGGATTGGTCGGGCCGACATTGATCAGCGCCTTCAGCGTGCCGTCGGTGGCCTGCCACAGGCCGAGCTCGTTCGCCGGCAGGCTGGCGCGCCACTCGCCGGGATCGCCGGGGCTCAGTGTCAAATCGTGCGACACGCCCGACGGCGAGGTCACGCTCACCGGCTGGACGCTGTCCGCCATGGTCTGGCGCACCACGACGAGATCTTTGCCCTGCGCCTGGAGGCGCAGCGCTTCTTCATCGAGGTCCGGCTGCTTCATCAGCCAGTGCGACATCCGCCTGAGCAGATCGAGATGCGGGCCGCCGCCTTCATAGCCGCGGGCCCACAGCCAGATGTGGTCGGAGAGCAGAAGCGCCACGCGCCCCTCGCCGAAACGCGACAGGAACAGCAGCGGCTTGCCATCGACGCCGGTCATGACCGGCGGGTTGACGGCATTGCGGGTATCGACGGTGCGGAAGAAGCGGCTCCAGCGCGGCGGCTCGCTGGCGGAGCCCTCGAGGCCGCGCGTGACGGGATGGCGTTTGCCGATGTCGGAGAGATGCGCATAGAACGGCTTCTCGGTCACGCCGACCGGCTCGGCGGGCAGCACCGAATCCAGTGGCGTGCGCCAGATGCTGGTGTTGGAGGCATAATCGGGGCCCGCCGAGACCAGCACCGCGCCGCCCGCGCGCACGTAACGCGCGATGTTGTCGAAATAGGCGATCGGCAGCACGCCTTGGCGGGCGTAGCGGTCGAAGATGATCAGCTGGAATTCGTTGATCTTCTGCTGGAACAATTCGCGGGTCGGAAACGCGATCAGCGACAATTCGTTGATCGGCGTGCCGTCCTGCTTCTCCGGCGGACGCAGAATGGTGAAGTGCACGAGATCGACGCTGGCGTCGGATTTGAGCAGGTTGCGCCAGGTGCGCTCGCCGGAATGCGGCTCGCCCGAGACCAAGAGCACGCGCAGCTTGTCGCGCACGCCGTCGATCGCGACCACGGCGCGGTTGTTCACCGGCGTCAATTCGCGTTCGAGCGGCGAGGCCTCGATCTCGACGATGTTCGGGCCGGCATGCTTGATGTCGACGTCGACGCTGGCGGCCTGGCCGCTCGAGAGCGTGCGCTCGTTGATGACCTCGCCGTCCCGGCGGACCGTGACCCTGGCGCGCTCGCCCGTGACGCCCTGGTCATCGAGGCGGTAGCTGATGGTCTGGGTCTGGCCGACGATGCCGAAGCGCGGTGCGGCGGTGATCGCAATGCGGCGGTCGCGCTCGTCCTTCTGTCCGGTGATCAGCGCGTGCACCGGCGCCTGGAAACCGAGCGCGGCAACGTTCGCGGGAATGTCGTGGACGCGGCCGTCGGTGATCAGGAACGCGCCGGCGACGCGGTCGACCGGCACGTCCGACAAAGCCGAGGCGAGCGCGCCGAACAGCTTTGTGCCGTCGGTCTCGCCGTCGGCCTGTCCGGCATCGACGACGCGCACTTCAAGGCCTTTGATCTTCTTCAAGGCATCGACCAGCGCTTCCTGCGCAGCTGCGGCCTCGCGATTGCGGTTGCCGAAGTTCTGGCTCGGGCTCTTGTCGACGACGATTGCGGCGACCGAGGTGAGGGGATCGCGGTCCTCGCGTGTGAAAGAGGGATTGGCGAGCGCCAGCAGGAACAGCGCCAGCGCGGCCACGCGCACCGCAGCGCCGCGCGCCCGCGCCACCAGCAGCAGAAGCGCGATCACGACGATCGCGGCCAGCGCGAGCCACAGGACGATCGCGGGAACGAGCGGCGTGAATGCGATGCCGTAATTCATGTCGATCCTATTGCCCCAGCCGTTCGATCAGGGCCGGTGCGTGCACCTGGTCGGCCTTGTAGTTGCCGGTCAGCGTGTACATCACGATGTTGGCGCCGGCGCGGTAGGCGAATTCGCGCTGACGGCTGTCGCCCCCGGTCACCGGCAGCATGGCCTGTCCGTCGGGCCGCACGGCCCAGGCGCCGGCAAGATCGTTCGAGGTGATGATGATCGGCGAGACGCCGTCGCCGCCGCGCGCCGGCCGCTGCGCGCTGTCCTCGTTGTCTTCGCGCGGCAACGTTTCGACCCAGGTCTGGCCGGCGGTGAAGCGGCCGGGGAAGTCGCGCAGCAGATAGAAGGTCTTGGTCAGCACGTGCTCGCGCGGCACCGGCTCGAGCTCGGGCACGTCGAGCGACGACAGGATCTCGCGCAGGGTCTGCATGCCCGGGGTCTGCGACGCGCCGTTCGCGCCGGGCGGCGCCTCGATCGCGTCGCGGGTGTCGAACAGCACGGTGCCGCCCTGCTTCATGTAGGCGTCGATCTTGTTGATGGCTTCATGCGGCGGCTTCGGTGCGCCCGGCACGATCGGCCAGTAGATCAGCGGGAAGAAGGCGAGCTCGTCGCGCGCGGGATCGACGCCGACGGGGTCGCCGGCCTCGAGCGCCGTGCGCTGGGCCAGGAACAGCGTCAGCCCGTTCATCCCCGCCTTGACGATGGAATCGACGTCGGCATTGCCCGTCACGACATAGGCGAGGCGGGTCTGCGACACCGCTTTCATCGCGAACTCGTCGGATACGCCGTCGGCGCGCGACGGCGTCGGCGCGAGCGATGCAAACCCCGCGAGCAAGGCGAGCACGATCATGGCGGGTGCGGCGCGGCGGCGCAGCAGCGCGGCAATCCCGCCGCCGATCACCGCGACGATGATGGCATCGATCAGGAACAGTGCAAGCGAGGTCGACAGCAGCCAGCCGCGCAAGTCGCGCGGCTCGGCATTGGTGTAGGTGGCGTGCCGGGCGCGGAGGCCCGCGGTGTTCAGGGCCGCGATGCGGTCGGCGCTAGCAAGCGTGTTCACGGCGAGCGGTCCTTCTGCCGGACCATAGAAGCCGGGCGGATGATCTGAGGTGGCGCGGTCGCGATAATCCGCGGCCAGCGGCTTTGCAGTCGCAGGCGGCGGGCCGAAGGCGCCGAAACCGTCGAGGATGTGCAGCGGCGCCACCGTCTCGGTGGTCGCTTCGCTGGCAACGCCGGCGCCGGGCTTGGTGGTGTAGCCGGACATGTCGACCACACGCCTCAGCATTTCGACGAAGATGCCCGACATCGGCAGATCCGACCAGCGCATGTCCGCGCTGACGTGGAACAGGCCGACGATGCCCTTGCCGCGATGCTCGCCGGTGACGAGCGGCGTGCCGTCTTCCAGCGAGGCCCAGCTCTTGGTGGCGAGCACGGCGTCGGGCTCGGCCAGCACCTGCCGGCTCACCGTGACGTCCTTGGGCACCGCGACGCCGGCAAACGGGCCATCGCCCGCGAAGGCGGCGAGATGCTGCGGCTTCTCCCAGGTCAGGCTGCCGCCGAGCGTGCGGCCGCCCTTGCGCAGCTTGACCGGCACCAGATCGTCCTCGGCCTGCGCCAGCCTTGGCCCTGCAAACCGCACCAGCACGCCGCCCTGGTCGATCCAGGCATTGAGGCGCTCGCGCAGCTCAGGCGCGATCGTGCCGACATCGGCGAGGATGATCATCGGCAGCTTCTGGTCCAAAAATTGCGTGATGCCCTGCTGCGGCGAGCCCTTGTCGGCGAGCCTGACGTCGGCGAACGGCGCCAGCGCGCGAGTGAGATAGAAGGTCGGCGCCAGCAGCGGCTGCGCGGTCTCGCTGGTCGAGCCCGAGACGATGCCGACGGCGCGGCGGCGCCAGCGTTTGTCGAGCAGCTGCACCGCGCCGGCGGAGCGCTCGCCCGAGATCTCGAGCCGCGTGATGTCGTTGCGCAGCTCGACCGGCAGATCGAACGAAGCTTCGGTCTCCATGTCCTGCGGACCGAACGAATAGCGGGCTTCGCCGATCGGCGAGGCCTTCTGGTCCAGTGCGCGCACGGTGCCGACGGCGATGCCGCTGTCGGTGCGCAGCACCTTCACCGTCATCTTCGCCGCGGCGTTCTCGGCGGCGACCAGGGCCAGCGGCGAGGAGGTGCCGCCTTCGAACACGGTCAGGCTGCGATCGCCGATGGTCTTGCCGAGGCCAGCCACGAAGTCCTCGCCACGGCCGGTGTCGACGCCGTCGGACAGCCAGGCGATCTCGCAGTCGCCGGTGACCTTGAGGAAACGCTCGACCGCAGCCAGCGTCTCGATGCGATCGATCGAATAGGGCTTCGGCGCGAGTTGCCGCAGCGCGACGCGCGCCGCCCCCGCCGGCATCAGGGTGATGTCGCGGTTCGGCTCGGACAGCGGCACCAGCGCAATGGCGCGGCGGTCGTTGTCGGCATTGGCGATCAGCTCGTCGGCGGTCCTGATCCTGACGTCCCAGTGCGAGGCGGCGCTCCAGCCGTCGTCGAGCATGATCATCAGCGGCGCCTTGCTGCCGGCGAGGCCGGTTTGCGGATTCCAGATCGGGCCGGCGGCGGCGAAGATCACCAGCGCGGCGGCCAAGAGGCGAAGCGCGGTCAGCCACCACGGCGTCCGCGATGGCGTTTCTTCCCTTGGTGCGATGTCGAACAACAGCCGCGTCGGCGGAAACTCGATGCGGCGCGGCCGCGGCGGCATCACGCGGAGCAGCCACCACAGCACGGGCAGGCTGACGAGGCCGATCAGGAGCAGCGGTTGAGTGAAGGCGAGCGGCAATCCCATCATGCGGCCGGCCCCGCCTTGATCGTCGTGGTGCGGGCGCCCGACTTGCTCACCTGCATGCCCGCATGCAGGAACAACAGCAGTTCGGCGGCCGAGCGGTCGGTCGCGTGCGTCGTGAACAGCCAGTCGAGCTTGTTGGTCTCGGCACGGATCTGGTCGCGATGCAGCGCGAGCCGCGCGGTGTAGTCCTGAACCCAGCTCTCGGCGCGGCCGGCGGTGATCACGCCGAAGCCTTCGGGCTCGACGAACTCGACGCGGCCGGAATAGGGGAACGATTCCTCGGCGGGATCGACGACCTGCACAATCGTGCCATGCGCGCCGGAGCCGGAGAGCCCTGCGAGCATCGTCCTGATCTCGGAGATCGGCGACCAGAAATCCGACAGCACGATGATCTCGGCCAGCGCGGCCGGAACGAAGGACGGCGGCAGGCTCAGCCGGTCGGCATCGTCATGCAGCATCGCCTGCGCCATCTTGTCGATGACGGTGCGGCTCGCGGTCGGCGCCATCAACCCGGGAATGCCGACGCGCTCGCCGCCGGCGACGAGCAGCTCGGCCAGCGCGAAGGCGACGATCAGCGTCCGCTCGAGCTTGGATTCGCGCGCGCTCTTCGAGGCGAAGGCCATCGAGGGCGAGCGGTCCGGCCAGATCCAGACCGTGTGCGAGGCTTCCCATTCGAGCTCGCGGACATAGAGATGATCGTCGCGCGCCGAGCGGCGCCAGTCGACGTTCTGCGCCGGCTCGCCCGAGACGAAGCGGCGGTACTGCCAGAAATTTTCGCCGGACCCGGCGCGGCGCCGTCCATGCAGGCCGTGGATGACGTTGGCGGCGACGCGGCGGGCCTCGAGCACCAGGCGCGGCAGCGAAGCGGCGAGCGTGCGGCTTTCGCCATCGGCACGTCGGATCGCCAGTGTCTCCTTCGCTGCGTGCCCGTTCTCTGCTGCCATCAACCGATCCGTGTCTTCAATTGCCGGATCACGTCCGGAATCGTGCGGCCTTCGGCGCGCGCCTGGAACGTCAACGCCATGCGGTGCTTCAGCACGGGTTCGGCGAGGTCGAGCACGTCGTCGACCGACGGCGCGAGGCGTCCGTCGATCAGCGCACGCGCGCGTACCGCCAGCATCAGGGATTGGCTGGCGCGCGGGCCGGGTCCCCAGGCGATGAACTTGCCGGCTTCGCCGGCGTCCGGACCCGGGCGGGCCGAGCGCACCAGCGACAGGATCGCCTCCACGACGGAATCGCCGACCGGGAGGCGACGGATCAGCCGCTGCGCGGTGATCAGCGCATCGGGCGTCATCGCGCCCCTGGCCAGCGTCTCCTCGGCGCCGGTGGTCTCGAACAGGATGCGGCGTTCGGCATCGCGATCGGGATAGTCGACGTCGATCTCCATCAGGAAGCGGTCGAGTTGCGCTTCCGGCAGCGGATAGGTGCCTTCCTGCTCCAGCGGATTTTGCGTCGCGAGCACGTGGAACGGCTTCGGCAGATCGTGGCGCGCACCGGCGACGGTGATGTGCTGCTCCTGCATCGCCTGCAAGAGCGCCGATTGCGTGCGCGGGCTCGCGCGGTTGATCTCGTCGGCCATCAGCAGCTGCGCGAACACGGGACCGGCAATGAAGCGGAAAGCGCGCTTGCCCGTGGTGCTCTCGTCCAGCACCTCGGCGCCGAGGATGTCCGACGGCATCAGGTCGGGCGTGAACTGGATGCGCTTGGCATCGAGACCGAGTGTGACGCCGAGCGTCTCGACCAGCTTGGTCTTGGCGAGACCCGGCACGCCGATCAAGAGCGCATGGCCGCCGGAGAGGATGGTGACCAGCGTGTTCTCGATCACGCGATCCTGACCGAAGATGACGGAGGCGATCGCGTCCTTGGCCGCGCGAATCTGGCTCGACACCTGCTCGGCCGAACGGACGATCCCGTCCTCGAGTTTCTCGACACTCTCCGCCATTCGTTCGCTCCTTCAGCCTGCCACGCGGCTTGCTTGCATCGTCAGGTCAGCACGTCACGTCAGGTCAGCACGTCACGTCAGGTCATGGGCCCTATGCTAGACTTGCAGGAAGGCCATGTATTCGTTGAATTAACCTATCCCCACCTTATCGGCTTCGGGGTATGTACGGCATCACGAAGTGGCGACCTCCACACCGGGCTATTCCGGATGGAACCGCACACCCGAGTTCAACGTAGATCTGCACCAATCGTGCCAATCACAAGGTCAAGGCAAACCATGGCGAACCAAGGGCAGAGCGCCGATCGCGGTCTTGAGGGGCTGACTGCCGCCGCAAAAAGCGCTGCCAATGCGGAAGGCGCCAAAAAGGGCCTGCCGCCGGTGCATCTGTGGAATCCGCCGTTTTGCGGCGATCTCGACATCCGAATCGCGTCCGATGGTACTTGGTTCTATCTGGGGACGCCAATCGGCCGTCCTGCCTTGGTCCGGTTGTTCTCGACCATCCTCAAGCGCGAGGGCGACAAGCATTTCCTGGTCACGCCGGTCGAGAAGGTCGGCATCCGCGTCGATGATGCGCCGTTCATGGCGGTCGAGATGCAGAAGGACGGCGAGGGCCATCATCGCGTGCTGCGCTTCCGCACCAATGTCGATGACTGGGTCACCTGCGATGCCGCGCACCGGCTGCGCTTCGAGCAGGCGCAGGATGGCGGGCTGACGCCCTACTTGCACGTCCGCGCCGATCTCTGGGCCAAGGTCACGCGCGCGCTCTATTACGATCTGGTTGACATGGGCGAGGAGCGGATGGTCGATGGCCAGCCGATGTTCGGTGTCGAGTCGGCCGGCGAATTCTTCGCCATGGCCGATGCGGAGCAGGTGAGGGCCGCGCTTTGAACAAGCCTATCCCCAAGAGTGAGGTTGAGAGCGAGGCTGAGGGTGATCCCGCCATCTTGGGCGCGGCGGATTTCTTCGCGCGCTCCAGGGCGCGGCTCAGCTTCGACGTGCCGCCCGGCCTCTACGATCCCAACATCATCCCCACCTCGGGCGATCCCGGCACCGACAAGATGCTCGAGATCATCGCGCGCGAGCAGCCGGTGCGCCCCGCAGCGGTGCTGATCGCGGTGGTCGACCATCCCGAGCCCACCATCCTCTTGACGCAGCGATCGGCGCATCTCAACGACCATGCCGGCCAGATCGCGTTTCCCGGCGGCAAGATCGACGCGACCGATGCCTCGCCGCTCGATGCGGCGCTGCGCGAGGCCGAGGAGGAGGTCGGGCTGTCCAGAGACTTCGTCGAGCCGCTCGGCTATCTCGATCTCTACGGCACCGCCTTCGGCTTCCGCATCCTGCCGACGGTGGCGAGGGTCAGGCCCGGCTTTTCGCTCACCATCAACCATTCCGAGGTTGATGATGCGTTCGAGGTGCCGCTATCCTTCCTGATGAACCCTGTGAACCACCAGGTGCACAGCAAGGAATTCCGCGGCATGGCGCGGTCCTACTACGCGATGCCGTTCGCGGAGCGCTACATCTGGGGGGCGACGGCGGGAATGCTGCGTGTGCTGTATGAGCGGATCTATTCATCATGATCCGGACGGTTCTGACCGAGATCGGAATCTTCCTCGTCCCCTTTGCCGTCTATGCGTTGTTCCTGGCCGCCACGCGCTCCGGCCTGTTCGCGCGATCCTCCTGGCCGGTCGCGATCGTCGCGCGCCTCGTCCTGGTCGCGCTCGTGCTGGTCATCGCCGGCCTGATCGGCCTTGCGCATTTCTCCGGCGCGCCGCCGGATTCGACCTACATCCCCGCCCATATCGAGCACGGCAAGCTCGTGCCGGGCGTGGAAAAATAGGGACCGATTGATGAGCGCGGAGCCTTTACTTGCCCATGCGCCCTGGCTGACCGCAGGCGGGACCGCGCGTGTCCTGGCGCTGCTCGGCACCGATGGCGAGGAGGCGCGGGTGGTCGGCGGCGCCGTGCGCAATGCACTGCTGGGCCTTCAGCCTGGTGACATCGACATCGCGACCACGGCGCTGCCTGAGGAGGTGATGCGGCGCGCCAAGGCCGCCGGCATCAAGGGCGTGCCGACCGGCATCGACCACGGCACCGTCACGCTCGTCATCGACGGGCACCCCTATGAAGTCACGACGCTGCGCGAGGACACCGAGACCTTCGGCCGCAAGGCCAAGGTCGCCTTCGGCCGCGACTGGGTGAAGGATGCCGAGCGGCGCGACTTCACCATGAATGGCCTATCGGTCGATGCGAGCGGTCTCGTCTACGACTATGTCGGCGGCATCGCGGATGCCAAAGCCCGTCGCGTGCGCTTCATCGGCGATCCCGATCAGCGCATCGCCGAGGATTATTTGCGCATCCTGCGTTTCTTCCGCATCCACGCCGCCTTCGGCGCCGGCGAGCCCGACCGCGACGGCTATCTCGCCTGCATCCGCCGACGCGCGGGCCTGGCCAACCTGTCGGCCGAGCGGGTGCGCATGGAGATGCTGAAGCTGCTGGTGGCCGGCGGTGCAGCCGCGGCCGTGCTGGCCATGGCCGAGGGCGGATTGCTGCAGGCGTTGACTGGCGGCGTGGTCTACACCGGCCCCCTGGCGACGATGATCGCGATCGAGCGCGAGCTCGGCCTGCCGGCAAGCAGCACGCGGCGGCTGGCCGCCCTGACGGTCGCCGTCACCGAAGATGCCAAGCGCGTCGCCGCGCGCTTGCGGCTCACCAACGCGGAAACCAAGGCGCTGGATTCGATGGGCCACCGCTGGTGGCGCTTGGCCGCCAAGGACGAGGCCGATGCACGGCGTTTGCTCTATCGGCTCGGTGCGGAGCGCTACCACGATCGCGTCCTGCTCGGCTGGGCGCGCGCCGCCGGCGAGGTGCGTTCGCCGCGCTGGCGCGCGCTGGCCGAGCTGCCGCAGCGCTGGACTGCGCCGAAATTTCCGCTGAAGGCCGCCGACTTCATCGCGCGCGGTCTGACCGAAGGACCCGCGCTCGGGCATGTGTTGACACTCGCCGAGGACGCTTGGCTTGCGGCGGATTTTCCACTAGAGCAAGCCGCACTCGCTGCCATCGCAGATCAAGCTGCGGCTCGCATCAGCCGCGATGAGAGAACGTGACCATCGTCTCGGGCTTCGCCGACATCTCGATTTTCCAGCTCCTGCTGGTCGCAACGGTGGCGTTGTTTGCTTCGATCATCGGTGGTCTCGCCGGCTACGGCACCGGCGCCCTGATGCCGCTGGTGCTGGTGCCGCTGGTCGGCGCCGAGCCCGTGGTGCCGATCATCGCGATCTCCGCGATGCTGACCAATGCGAGCCGCGCTGTTGCCTATGTCCGCTATGCCGACCGCCGTCGCGTGCTGATCGTGCTGGCCTGTGCGACGCTGACCACCGCGCTCGGCGCCTATGGCTACACGCGCCTCACCAATGCCGGTGCGGCGCTCGTGATCGGCACCATGCTGATCCTGAGCGTGCCGCTGCGCCGCGTGCTCCGCCGCCGCCAGGTCAAGATCGGCGACGGCGGCCTCGCCGCCGGCTCGGTCGGTTATGGTGTGCTGGTCGGCGGCACCTCGGGTTCAGGCGTGATCCTGCTCTCGCTCCTGATGGCGGCCGGCCTCGAAGGTGCCGCCGTGATCGCGACCGACGCGATGATCTCGCTCGGCACCGGCCTGATCAAGATCTCGGTGTTTGGCCTCGCCGGCGCCGTGACGGCGCAGGTGCTCGCCTTCGCGCTGCTGATCGGCGGAATTGCGATCCCCGGCGCGTTCCTCGCCAAGGCTTTCGTGCAGCGGATGCCGGTGCATATCCACACCGCTATCCTGGACGTCGCGGTGATCACGGGAGGGCTGGTGATGATCTCGGCGGCGGCGAGGCAGCTGATCGCTTAGATTGACGTTTGCAAGTGAAGAGTGGTCGGCTCTAGCCACGGTAGCGGACATCTTCGGCTCATGCGCGCAGGACGGCTTTTGACCCCGTGTTAAAAGCCGCGACTCGGCTAGAATATCGGGGAGCTGTTCTTTCACGAGGTGCCGATGGCCACGGGCGCAGACCTTCGCCGCATAGCCCTGTCGCTGTCCGAGACCACGGAGGCCCCCCACTTTGATCGCGCCGCTTTCAAGGTGGCCCGGATCTACGTGACCCTCGCCGCTGACGGCAAGACGGCCAACTTCAAGTTCACGCCAGACGAGCAGGAGCTCAAATGCGTCGTGGCGCCGGAGGCGTTCGCTCCGGTACCGAACGCTTGGGGCAAGCAAGGCTGGACCACGGCAACACTGGCGAAGCTGACACCGGGCGAGCTGAAGTCGGCACTTGAGACAGCGTGGCGCCACGCTCTACCGAAAGCGCGGAAGTCCAAACGCGACTGAGCAGTGCTTGTCCCTTAGAATGCGCTGAGACGGCAGACTTGTCGGACACCGTTCGCTTCCAACCGAAGTCGAGAGGCAATGACATCTGATGGTATTGCTCCAGTCTCGGGTTCAAGAACTGACGTCTTGCGTCAGGACGTGTGCCGAGGCTGCCAAATTTGGTGGCTTCATCACAAGATTTGACACATCGAGCAAATCGTAAAAGAGCAAAATCGGCAAAATCGAAACAGCCCGCGCTGCACCGGCCGCGCGGGCTTTGCTATGCTGTCGTGAATAATTGGGGCGCTATGCATGAGGCTGGGCTGAAACCGGGCCGCTTGTGGCAACGCAAGCGCTCCGGATGGTCCGTTCGCCTCGTTTCAGGGTACGATCGAATGCGACGAACTCGGACACTCGTTCGACAGAGGCCGGACCTTGTCCGCGCCGGCCGCCAATTTCGTGTCTGCCCCGCCGAAAAGGAGTAGAGTGTCCCAGGGTCACATCCGAGGAGCAGCACCATGATCCAACTCCCCGAGCTGGTTCCCGCCAGGATCGACCGGCATGTCTTCGCGATCATGCCCAACACGATGCCGCCTCGAGATCCTGATGACGATGAAGACGATGAAGAGGAAGAGCAGGACGATGAGGACCAGACCGACGAACCGCCGGTCGTGCGCGAGCCGGACGAGGACTAGGCGGGACGTTTGGACGTAACCTGAGCTTCGGTGGGTGCGATCCCCGGCTTGCGTGCGGCGCGCTGGCGCGTCCGGCGATCGTCAAGTCGATCTGATTCCGAGAGCAGCGGGCAGGCGCTAGCTGCACCAAGCTTCTCGGCGCAGCAGTCCGTCGGCGTTCGCGGGTAGAGGAGGTGAGCATGACTCTCATATGGCTTGGCGTGCTCCTCGTTTTCGGCGGCGTTCTCCAAATGGCGTTTCAACCCATCTGGCGAGGCCGATTCAGCGGCGGAAGGTGGCTTCGCTCCGGGCGTGACACGCTGGAGCCTGAAAGGCCAGGCAGCGGCTTCGGCATCAAATCGAACTGGCCTGGAGTTGCGATGGTCGCGCTCGGCGGCGCTTTCTTGCTGGCCGGAGCTGCCATCTGAGTTGAAACGCATGTTTCGGGCGTTGCCTGTTATCTGCCGCGCCAATGTGCCAGCGCGCAGGTTATGGTGTCTGATTGAGATCGATTTTCCGGCATTGAGGGCAATACAACCTAAGCTTACGATGACCCGACACTCCCGAGCCCAGTGCACGGGATTCAATCCGCAGATCTTTGATCGCATTCAACAACAGCGGGGCCAGTCAGTTAGAAAGCTCCCGGCCTCTAGTGATTATCCTATCTGACCGTGACCGGTGAGACACTGTCCCCATTTTTGTGAGATCTACGAAATGCACGAAGCCATTGTCCGCTCTGCCACTCAACTCGATCTGGCCGGAGTGTTGAACCTCTACCAACACCTTCATCCGCATGAGCCTCCGCTGGAAACGATGAAGGCTGAGCGCGTTTGGAAGACCTTGCTTACTTCCGACTTCATGACCGTGATCGTGGCGCAAACAGCAGAACTGCTTGTATCCTCGTGCACTCTCGCGGTTGTGCCGAACCTTTCTCGGGGCGCTCGATCATACGGGGTCATTGAAAACGTGGTGACTCACGCTCAGTACCGCAACCTGGGGCTTGGCCGGCGGGTTCTTGCATACGCGCTTGATGTTGCCGCGCGCGCCGATTGCTACAAAGTCCATTTGGCGACCGGTTCGAAGCGAGAGACGACGTTACGGTTCTACGAGAGCGCCGGGTTCGATCGTGGGGAAAAAACCTACTTCGAAGTGCGACGTTCCTAGCCTGTGGTGTCATAGACGAGAACGGCAAGCTCGGGCCGGCATGACTTCCGTTGTTGGCCCGAAGGCGAAGATTGCGGCGAATGCCCGCAAGCCATCAATGGAGACGGGATGGGACATTTGCGGAGCCGGGGCCGGCTCGCCGCGATTGGCTCGATGCCGAGTCTACAGGTCGGAACGAACTTGAGCCGTCACGACCCATATTGCCGCCTTGAGTCTGACCCCATCAGGTCCAACATGTGCTGCTGAGGCTCTCGATGCCGGTTGCTATCGCATCCAATGCGGGGTGGGCAGGTTCTTCTTGCGCAGAAATTCCGGGTTGAACAGCTTGGATTGATAGCGTTGTCCGCCATCCGCAAGGATGGTCACGATGGTTTTGCCCGGACCGAGGTCGCGCGCGAGTCGCATCGCTCCAACAATGTTGATGGCGCTGGATCCACCGAGCACAAGCCCTTCGTGCTCGATCATATCGAATAGAATGGGCAACGCCTCCTCGTCCGTGATCTGATACGCTGCATCAATCGGCGTGCCTTCCAGGTTCCTGGTCACACGCACTTGCCCGATCCCCTCAGTGATCGAGTCTCCTTCGGTCGTGAGCTCTCCCTTGGTGAACCAGTTGTAGAGCGCGGCCCCCATGGGATCGCTGAGCGCGATCCTGATCGCCGGATTGCGCTCCTTGAGGGCTCGCGCAACCCCGCCCAAAGTCCCGCCGCTGCCGACAGCACAGGTAAAGCCATCAATCTTTCCGCCCGTTTGTTCCCAAATCTCCGGCCCGGTCGTGCGGTAATGGCCCTCACGATTGGCAACGTTGTCGAACTGGTTAGCCCAGAATGCACCGAGTTTTTCGGCGAGCTGACCGGAATAGCGGGCGTAATGACCCGGATTTGAATAGGGAACGGCGGGGACCAGTCGCAGGTCCGCGCCGCACAACCGCAGCATATCCTTCTTTTCCTGACTCTGCGTATCGGGCATCACGATCACGCTCCGATAGCCGCGTGCATTCCCGACGAGCGTAATGCCGATGCCGACATTTCCCGCCGTGCCTTCGACGATGACGCCGCCCGGCCTGAGCTTGCCACTTCGCTCAGCATCGTTGACTATGGCGAGGGCCGCGCGATCCTTTATCGATCCACCAGGATTGAGAAACTCGGCCTTGCCGTAGATCTCGCAGCCTGTGGTCTCCGACGCCATTCGCAGCCTGATCAATGGCGTATTGCCGATGGAGTCCAAAAATCCCGTTCGGATACCGTTCATCGCTTGCCCGCCTTCGCGCTCCCGCAACTTTAGGCTGCTCAGCGGACAATTCCGTTCTCTAGTTCAGGCGATATCAGCAACGACTTTGGCGTCCCGCCCAGAAAATCGGCAATTGTATTCCCAGTGTTTCATTTCGGCTTGTGACCAAAGGCGAAGATCGCGCGGCGCGCCATTCATTGGCGAGGAAGGACCCCGAGCCTCGCGTCACCGCCAGCGCCGGGACCAATAGCGGGAAGCCCAACGGCATTACGCTCGCGTGTGACGCAAGCACTTCAGTGAGAACCGCGGAGATTCAGAACGTTGCAATCGTCACCAGTGCCGTCGCGCCGGCTATCGGATGAAGAATCTTGGCCATTGTCCAACTCCAGCTCGTGCCGGGCGATCACGCGACGCAGATGTCGGGCACCGCGACCTTTTGGAACAGGTGAGGGGAAGCGACGGCGGAAGAGGGATACGCCGAGATCTTCGATCTGAACTCAGGGTGCGTGAACGCGGCGCGGAAATGGGCGCTCGATTCCCAGACGGCATAGTTCAGGTAGGTCGGGCGATCGCCGATCGCGCGGTGAAGCTGGGTGGAGATGAAGCCGGGCTGCCGCTTCATGAAGGCAGCATCGTCCTGCCAGACCTGGAGGAAGCTCTGCTCGTCGGCATTGTCGAGCGTGAAGACATTCACCAGCACAACGGGACCGGCGTCGATGCCGAGTTGGCGATCGATCGGAAAGGTGGGGTCGAGAGGACGCAGGAATGGCATGAAACCTCCGATATTTGGTTGCATGATGTCAATATGGTACGATACGTCAAATACTAAATTGACATAATGATGTCAATATAACTTTATGGTGACAGATGCTGAAATCCCAACGAACGCCGGCCGGCGATGCTTTGACCGGCCTCATGCTCGACCTGTTCCGGCTCAACAGTCTGCTCTTGACCGCAGGCGACCGCTTGGTGGCGCGGCTTGGGCTGACGAGCGCGCGCTGGCAAATTCTCGGCGCAATTGTTCATGCCGAGCGATCCCAGCCGGTCGCATGGCTGGCCCGCGATCTCGGTGCCAATCGCCAGAACGTGCAGCGGATCGTCAACGACCTGCACGCGGAAGGGCTTGTGGCGTTCGAGGCCAACCCGCACCATCGGCGTGCTCAACTTGTCGTCTTGACCGAGAAGGGACGGCGCGCTTTCGATGCCGCCATGGCTTTGCAGGCGCCTTGGATCAACGGCCTTTCGGAAGGGCTCGCGATCAAGGATCTGCAAGCCGTTCATCGTGTGGTCACGGCTCTTCGGAAGAAACTGGAGAGCAACGATCCAGATGATCTGAAATGATCACTCCGCGACCTCGGGAGTTCCGGGACGTCAGATCCTGGGCCTTTTCTTTGCCATCGCCCGAACCAGGCTCAAGAATTTCTTGAGGACCGGCGACGGATCGTCTCGCCGCCAGGCCAAACCAAGAAAGGCCTTTGCCGAGGCATCTGCAAGAGGAAGATAAGCGACCCCTTTCATGCGCGCGCTCTGCATCGTTGAAGGCACCAGCGCGATGCCCAGTCCGGCCGCTACCAGGCCGAGTGCCGATGTGATTCTGGGGGCCGGCTGGCCAAGACGAGGTGCAAATGCAGCTCTATGGCAAGCTGCGATAGTCTCGTCGTGCAAACCGGTTCCGGCCGGCCCGATCATGATGAACTGTTCGTTTGCAAGGCTCTTCAGGGAAACTGCCTTGGATTTGGTTCTTGCCGCGCGGTGATGGCTTGGTAAGGCGACGACCAAAGGCTCCTCTTGAAGAGGGGCGACGATGACTCCGTCTGCATGGATCTGGGGCGCGCGCACGAAGGCAACGTCCATCTGGTCGTTGTTGAATTGCGCAACGATGTCATTGCTCAGCCCCTCATGCAACACGAGGCAGACCCGCGGATTGGCTTCCCTGAAGCATCGAATCGAGTCTGGAACGAACGGGTTAAAGGGCGCTGTTGGCGCAATTCCGATACACAGAGTGCCCTGTTCGCCGCGTGCCGCACGCCGGGTCGCATCAATCGCGCGATCGAACTGTGCAAGGACCGCCTTGGCTTCGCTTAACAGGACTTGACCCGCGACGGTCATTTCGACGCCGCGAGGCGTGCGACGGAAGAGTTGAACGCCCAGATCTCGTTCCATCAGGCTGATCTGTCGGCTGAGAGGCGGCTGCTGGATATCAAGGCGCTCCGCTGCGCGGGTGATATGTCCTTCCTCGGCAACCGCAACGAAATATCTGAGGCGACGTAGGTCCACAGCATACCCTGAAAGTATCAAGATCGGCCTAAGCATATCATAGCGGAATGATGGTCCAAACGTTAGTTGTACGGCCGGCAGCAAGGAGGGCGACATGCAACTGCGCAGGCGCGATTTTGTGAACGCCGCGTTGGCGACGATAGGGACATCAGTTCTGCCTCGGATCGCCTTGGCCGAAGGCTACCCGGCGCGAAGCGTACGGCTTGTTGTCGGATTTCCCGCCGGAGGGCCGGTCGACATCGCCGGTCGCTTGATCGCCCCATGGCTTTCCGAGAGACTCGGTCAGGAGTTCGTCATCGAAAACCAGCCGGGGCAGAGCGGGAATGTGGCGACGAGATCGGTGGTCAAGTCAGACCCTGACGGTCACACGCTTCTCGTTTGTGGACCGGTGAACACTATCAACTCGACCCTTTTCAAAGGGCTCGATTTCGATTTCGCCCGTGATATCGCGCCCGTTGCGTTCTTGTATCGGGTCCCGCTGGTGATCGAGGTGCATCCCTCAGTTCCAGTCCGGACGGTCACGGAATTTATCGCCCACGCCAAGGCCAACCCGGGAAAGCTCAAGATCGGATTCGCGGGTCACGGTACGCCTCAGCACATCGGCATCGAACTGTTCAGGACGATGACCGGCATCGATGTTGCGCTGGTGCCATATCTCGGTTCAACGCCCGCGGTCGCCGCACTGTTGGCAGGAAGCATTGACGCAATGTTCGACCCCATGCCCTCGTCGATTGCGCACATCAGGCGAGGCGAGCTCATTCCGATTGCGGTGACAACTTCGAACAGGTCTGCGAGTCTGCCCGACGTGCCGAGTGCCGCCGAGACTGTCCCTGGCTACGAGGCCGGTTCATGGTTCGGCATAGGTGCTCCCAGAATGACGCCGACAGACATTGTCGAAAGGCTCAACCGGGAGGTTAACGCCGCGCTCGAGAACGCCGCCATGAAGACCAGGATTGCAGAACTCGGGGGAACGAGCATCCTCGGTTCATCCACACAATTCTCCGAGTTCATCGCCCAAGAGACTGAGAAGTACGCCCGCGTCATCCGCTCGGCAGGAATTGAAGTTAATTGAGAAGCCGTTCCCCCTCCTGGCCGCTGCACGACATCCAGCGATGTCCGCTATTGGCAAAAGCGGACATCGGGAGCACCGGAGCGGAAAGCTCCGGCCCGACGTGGATGCGCCTACTCCTCGTCCTCATTCTCGTCTTCGTCGTCCTCTTCCTCATCTTCCTCGACCTGCATCAGCACGGCGAGCGGCAGCGTCTCGCGGAACAGGTCGCCTTCCATGCCCATCCAGAGGCAGAGCGCCTCGTTTTCCTTCACCTCCGCGACGGTCAGCGGCTGGCCGCCGGATTTCAGCATCACGACATCGCCGGCTTTCAGATCCATGGATTGTCCTTTCGGGTTGATCGACGCGGGGGAGGCTAGCAGGCGGTCATGACACGCCGATCACGCGAGGCGCATGCCGGCAAAGCGCGCCGGTGCCGCGCGGCACCTCTCCCTGCGGGACCCTGCGGGAGAGGTGACCCCGAGTCCCGAGCGCGCATCGATTCAACCAAAACTCATCCGCTTTGGCGAACGGGCGCAGCTCGCGCGGAAGCGCTGCCCATCGCATGCATTGCGACGATGGCATTATGCCCCTGTTTTGCCCGACGGGTCAAAGGCGATTCGTAAAATCCGTAAGCCTTTGATTTTGCAGCAGCGCCCTACTGTGCATGGGGTTGTTTTCGCAGTTTTTGTTGTCGTGCCCCGTTACAGCTGGTCCGGCACGAGCTCAGTCAGCGAGCGGATGATGCGGTCGGGCTTGACCGTCGATCCCTCGGGCAGGCCGTCGCCATGCACGTCCATCCAGATCGAATAGATGCCGAGGCGCTGCGGCGTCACGACCTCCCATTCCAGATTGTCGCCGATCATCCAGGTATCCTCAGCGGTGACGCCGAGCGCCTCCATCGCGTGCAGATAGGCGCGCTCCTCGGGCTTGCCGAAGCCGTGCTCGCCTTCGATCTGGATGTGATGGAAGCGGTGCGCCAGCTCGAAGCGCTCGACCTTGGCGCGCTGCATGTCCGCGGCGCCGTTGGTGACCAGTGCGAGCTTGATGCCGAGCGCCTTGAACTGGTCGATCGCCTCATGCGCGCCGGGGAAGACGAACATCTCCTCCTCGCGATAGGCGGTGAAGCGGTCCGCGAGGCGAATGGCGAGATCATCGGGCAGGGCGCGATGGCCGGCGGCCGCGAGCGCGGCAAAACCGCCCTTGACCGTGAGGTGACGGGCCTCGGCGAGCTTCATTCGCCACGCCGGCTCCGCATTGGCCCAGAAGTTTCGCGCGAACGCGAGCACGGCCGTTGCGACCATCGGCGGCGGCAGCGGCGCCAGTTCCTCGGCGAACTCGGCCGTGATCGTGTTCCAGGCGATCTCGGGCCGGCCATAGGCCGACAGGATGGTGTCGTCCATGTCGATCAGCATGGCGCGCGGGAGCGGCTTTGCGGCGGGCTTCATCGCGGTCACGGCCACTTCACCTCCGGCGGCAGCGACGACAGGATCGAGTCCACATTGCCGCCGGTCTTGAGTCCGAAGATGGTGCCGCGGTCGTAGAGCAGGTTGAACTCGACATAGCGGCCGCGCCGGATCAGTTGCTCCTCGCGGTCTGCCGCGGTCCAGGCGCTCGCGAAATTGCGCCGCACGATCTCGGGATAGATCTTCAGGAAGGCGCGGCCGACGTCCTGGGTGAAGGCGAGGTCGGCATCCCAGTCGCCGCTGTCGTGCCAGTCGTAGAAGATGCCGCCGATGCCGCGCGCCTCTTTCCGGTGCGGCAGGTAGAAATACTCGTCGCACCATTTCTTGTACTTGTCGTATTCGGCAACGCCGCTGTGCTGGTTGCAGGCCTGTTTCATCGCGGCGTGGAACGCGATGCTGTCGGCATCGTCCTGCGTCCGCCTTCGCTCCAGCACCGGCGTGAGGTCGGCGCCGCCGCCGAACCAGGCTTTCGTGGTGACGACGAAGCGCGTGTTCATGTGCACCGCGGGCACGTTCGGATTGCGCATGTGCGCGATCAGCGAGATGCCGGAGGCCCAGAATTTCGGATGCTCCGCGGCGCCCGGAATCTGGGCGCGAAACTCGGGCGCGAATTCGCCTTGCACCGTCGAGCAGTGCACGCCGACCTTCTCGAACAGGCGGCCATGCATCATCGACATCACCCCGCCGCCGCCAGGCGCGCCAGAGTGGTCGGTGCGCTGCCAGGGCGTGCGCTTGAAGCGGCCGGCTTCGCCCGGATAGAGGCTTTGCGGTGCGTCATCCTCGAGCCGCTCGAAGCTCGCGCAGATGTCGTCGCGCAAGCGCTCGAACCAGGCGCGGGCGCGGGCCTTGCGGTCTTCGATTGTCGAGGCGTCCATATTCATTTGCCGGTCGCGTCCTATCTGATGCCGAGCGATTTGTGCGTCTGCACGCTCAGCCGCCATTGCGGATGGCGCAAGCAATAGTCGATCGCGCGCGCGGTGTTCTCGACGACCTCGGGCCCGTCCATCGGCTGCAGCGAGAAGCGTTCGAAGGCGAGGTCCTCAAATGCTTCGGGCATCGCCAGCGCCTGGGGATAGACCAGCTTCAGCTCGTGGCCGCGCCGCAGGACCAGCTCGCTGCCGCCCTTGGGGCTGACGCAGATCCAGTCGAGCCCCTCAGGAGCCGCGATCGTGCCGTTGGTCTCGACGCCGATCTCGAAACCTCTCGCGTGCAGCGCGTCGACCAGCGCGGCGTCGACCTGGAGCAGCGGCTCGCCGCCGGTCAGAACCACGTAGCGGTTGGCGGCGGATGCCGTCCATTGCGCGGCGATGGTGTCGGCGAGTTCCGCAGCCGAGCCGTAGCGGCCGCCGAGGGTACCATCGGTTCCGACGAAATCCGTATCGCAGAACTTGCAGGTCGCTTCCCCGCGGTCGGCCTCGCGGCCGCTCCAGAGGTTGCAGCCGGCAAAACGGCAGAACACGGACGCGCGCCCGGCATGGGCGCCTTCGCCTTGCAGGGTCAGGAAGATTTCCTTGACCGCGTAACTCAAATCTCTCTCCTCAGTCCTTCTTCGGCGTTCCGGATCTGCCGCAGCGCCTCGCCTGCGGCCATGGCGGCTGCCATCGCCACATTGAGCGAGCGCAGCCCCGCCTTGATCGGGATCACCAGGCGCGCATCGGCGGCCTCGACCACCGCGTCGGTGACGCCGGCGCTCTCGCGCCCGAATAGCAGGATGTCCGAGTTCTGGTAACGAAAATCGCGGTAGTCGGTGGCGGCCTTGGTCGTGAACAGCAGCAGCCGGGAGCCCTGGCCTGCGCGCCAGTCCTCGAATTTCGACCAGGAGTCGTGACGGGTCACGCTGACGTGGTCGAGGTAATCCATTCCCGCCCGGCGGAACAAGCGGTCGGAGAAGGGGAAGCCGGCGGGCTCGATGATATGGGCGGCGAACCCCAAGCAGGCGCAGAGCCTGAGAATCGTGCCGGTGTTCTGGGGAATGTCAGGCTGGAAAAGCGCTATCTGCATGGGCGGCGGCGGGCTGGTTGCGGGCGCAAAATGTCTCAATGAAACATCGCACCCCCGGGAATTCGTGCATTGCACGCTCCCGCGCCGATAGCGGGCTTGCGCTCGCCCGGCAAGGGTGCCAATAGAACGATTCTGGACTGCTGTTTTCCCCGTTTGGGCGTGAGCAAGCAAAGTTCTGCCGCCGCGGGGGGCCGCGGGCGCCGGCAGCCTTTCCGGGGACCTCATGGGCGCCCCCCGGAGCGGTTCCACCGGTCGCATAAGAAGAAAGGGTTGGAATCGTGACGACAGCGTCTTCGGCGGACCATCCGACACGCCGTGATTTCTTATTCGTTGCAACGGGGGCAGCTGCAGCAGTAGGGGGCGCGGCTGCGCTCTGGCCCTTCATCTCCCAAATGAATCCTGATGCCTCGACCATCGCCGCCGGCGCGCCGATCGAGGTCGATCTCAGCCCGATTGCGGAAGGCCAGGACATCAAGGTGTTCTGGCGCGGCAAGCCGATCTACATCAGCCACCGCACCAAGAAGCAGATCGACGAGGCGCGCGCCGTCAACGTGGCGAGCCTGCCCGATCCGCAGTCCGACGAGGCCCGGGTCAAGTCCGGCCACGAGCAGTGGCTGGTCGTGATCGGCATCTGCACCCATCTCGGCTGCATCCCGATCGCTCACGAGGGCAATTACGACGGGTTCTTCTGCCCCTGCCATGGTTCGCAGTACGATTCGTCCGGCCGCATCCGCCAGGGGCCTGCGCCCGCGAACCTGCCGGTCCCGCCGTACCAGTTCGTTTCCGATACCAAAATCCAGATCGGCTGAGCCTCGGACTATCGTCCGAAGCTTCGCGCCGTCTCGTCGTTTTATTTCCTCAGGATCGCATCATGAGCGGACCATCCGACTACCAGCCGAGCAATCCGGCCCTGCAATGGATCGAGCGGCGTCTGCCGATCTTTGGTCTCATCCACTCCTCCTTCGTCGCCTATCCCACCCCGCGCAACCTGAACTATTGGTGGACCTTCGGCGCCATCCTCTCCTTCATGCTGGCGATGCAGATCCTGACCGGCGTGGTCCTGGCGATGCACTACACGCCGCAAGCCGATCTCGCCTTCAAGTCGGTCGAGCTGATCGTTCGTGACGTGAACTACGGCTGGCTGCTGCGCAACATGCACGCGGTTGGCGCCTCGATGTTCTTCGTCGCCGTCTACGTCCACATGTTCCGCGGCCTTTACTACGGGTCGTACAAGGAGCCGCGGGAAGTGTTGTGGATCCTCGGCGTCATCATCTACCTCCTGATGATGGCGACCGGCTTCATGGGCTACGTGCTGCCGTGGGGTCAGATGAGCTTCTGGGGCGCCACCGTCATCACCAACCTGTTCTCCGCCATTCCCTATGTCGGCGAGAGCATCGTGACGCTGCTGTGGGGCGGCTATTCGGTCGGCAACCCGACGCTGAACCGCTTCTTCTCGCTGCACTATCTCCTGCCGTTCGTGATCGCGGGCGTGGTCGTGCTGCACGTCTGGGCGCTGCACGTCGCCGGCCAGAACAATCCTGACGGCGTCGAGCCGAAGACGGAAAAGGACACGGTGCCGTTCACGCCGCACGCGACCATCAAGGACATGTTCGGCGTCGCCTGCTTCATGCTGCTGTACGCCTGGTTCATCTTCTACATGCCGAACTATCTCGGCGACGCCGACAACTACATTCCGGCGAACCCGGGCGTGACGCCGCCGCACATCGTGCCGGAATGGTATTACCTGCCGTTCTACGCGATCCTGCGCTCGATCCCGAACAAGCTCGCGGGCGTCGTCGCGATGTTCGGGGCGATCATCATCCTGTGCTTCCTGCCTTGGCTCGACAGCGCCAGGACCAGATCGTCGAAGTACCGTCCGCTCGCCAAGCAGTTCTTCTGGATCTTCGTCGTGGTCTGCATCCTGCTCGGCTATCTCGGCGCCCAGCCGCCGGAAGGCATCTACGTCGTCGCCGGCCGGGTCCTGACGGTCTGCTACTTCGCCTACTTCCTGATCGTGCTGCCGCTGCTCGCGCGCATCGAGAAGCCGCGGCCGGTGCCGAACTCGATCTCTGATGCGGTGCTCGCCAAGACCGGCAGCCGATCGACACCGATGGTCTCGACCGCGATCGTGCTCGCGCTCGCAGGATCATTGTTCGCGGGCTCGATCGACAGCGCGAAGGCGTCCGAAGGCGGCGACAACCCGCCGGCCAACAAATGGTCGTTCTCGGGCCCTTTCGGTAAGTTTGATCGCGGCGCGCTGCAGCGCGGCCTGAAGGTCTATAAGGAGGTCTGCGCCAGCTGCCACGGCCTGTCCTATGTCGCCTTCCGCAACCTCGCCGAGCCCGGCGGGCCCGGCTATTCGGTGGCGCAGGCGACGGCCTTCGCATCGGACTACAAGATCAAGGACGGTCCGAACGATGCGGGCGACATGTTCGAGCGTCCGGGCCGGCCGGCGGACTATTTCCCCTCGCCGTTCCCGAACGAGCAGGCTGCGCGTGCCGCGAACGGCGGTGCGGCGCCGCCCGACCTGTCCCTGATCACCAAGGCGCGCTCCTATAAGCGCGGCTTCCCCTGGTTCGTCTTCGACTTCTTCACCCAGTACCAGGAGCAGGGCCCGGACTACGTCGCGGCGGTGCTTCAGGGCTTCGAGGAGAAGGTGCCGGAGGGCGTCACCATCCCGGAGGGCTCGTACTACAACAAGTACTTCCCGGGCCATGCCATCAAGATGCCGAAGCCGCTCAGCGATGGCCAGGTGACCTATGACGATGGCTCACCGACCACGGTCGCGCAGTACGCCAAGGACGTCACCACGTTCCTGATGTGGACCGCCGAACCGCACATGGAAGCGCGCAAGCGCCTCGGTTTCCAGGTGTTCGTGTTCCTGATCATCTTCGCGGGCCTGATGTACTTCACCAAGAAGAAGGTCTGGGCCGCCTCGCACTGAGCGGCGCGAGACTCGATGAATGAAAAAGCCCCCGCAGGGGGCTTTTTTGTTGACGCAACTCGCCGTCATTCCGGGGCGCGCGAAAGCGCGAACTATGGTGCGCGATTGTGCACCTGAGAATCTCGAGATTCCGGGTTCGGTGCTGCGCACCGCTCCGGAATGACGGGAGTGTGGATTGCGTCGCGCCCGCCTAGCCGCCACAATAACCTCAACCGCTCCCCCAAATCTCACCGGAGGACACCATGGGAACCACCATCACCTTCAAGCGCCCGGACGGCAAGGACGCCTCGGGCTATCTCGCCAATGCCGCGCGCGGCAATGCGCCGGGCGTGGTCGTGATCCAGGAATGGTGGGGCCTGTCGGACCAGATCAAGGGCCTGTGCGACCGCTTTGCGCTCGCGGGTTTCGATGCGCTGGCGCCCGATCTCTACAAGGGCAAGGTGGTGCCCTATCACGACACGGAGAGCGCCAACAAGGAGATGAACTCGCTCGACTTCATGGACGCGACCACGCAAACCGTGCGCGGTGCCACGCAATATCTGTCACGCAATGGCGCCAAGGTCGGGCTGACCGGGTTCTGCCTCGGCGGCGCCGTGACCATCATCGGTGCGACCAAGATCCCGGAGCTCGCGGCCGGCGTCGTGTTCTACGGCATTCCGCCGGAGCAGGCGGCCAAGCCTGCGGACGTCAAGATTCCGCTCCAGGCCCATTTCGCCAATAAGGACGATTGGTGCACGCCGGAGTTGGTCAGCGGCTTCGAGAAGGCCATGAAGGCTGCCGGCAAGTCACTGGAGCTGTTCCGCTATGATGCCGAGCACGCCTTCGTCAACGAGCAGCGCCAGGCCGTGCACGACCGTGAAGCCGCCGAGCTCGCCTGGGGCCGGGCGACGGAGTTTTTCCGGAAGCATCTGGGGTAATCGCTCGTAGCGCGGACGGAGCGCAGCGCAATCCGGGGACTTTCCAATTGGGCGCGAGCCCCGGATTACGCTGCGCTCCATCGTGCCTCACCCTTGACGCCGCCCCCGCGCCATGGTGAGTATCCGCCCCATGAGCACCGCCGTCCGCCCAGCCCGTCTTTGGTGGCGCACCTCCTGACGAGGTGGCCGGTGCGATTTCTTTTCCCAAAATCGTCGAAGGTCGCCAGCACAGCGCGGCGGCCTGATCGTTTGTCCTGTGTGGCGTTCCCTCGGCAAGTCTCGTAAGAGGACCCCAAGAGGATCACATGAACAGGACCGTCTTTGCCCTTCCGGCCAGAAGTGAGTACGCGACCCGCGCGGGTCTTGCGATCACGCGCGTGGCCGAGCAATTCACCGGCGGCGCCAACAGGCTCGACGATCTCGTCAGCCTGCTCGACCGCCGCCGCGGCGTGGTGCTGTCCTCGGGCACGACCGTGCCTGGCCGCTACGAAAGTTTTGACCTCGGCTTCTCCGATCCACCCCTCAGGCTCGAGACCGCTGGGGTCAATTTCAAGCTGGAAGCGCTGAACGCACGCGGGCAGGTGCTGATCGCCTTCCTCGCCGACGTCCTGCGCGAGCCCTGCGTGGTGATCTCTGAGAAGTCGGCGACGCGCCTTGCCGGTCACATCATCCGCGGCGATGCCCCGGTCGAGGAGGACCAGCGCACCCGCCGCGCCAGCGTGATGTCGCTGGTGCGCGACCTCGTCGCTGCCTTCTCCGCCAATGATGACGGTCTGCTCGGCCTGTTCGGTGCCTTCGCCTACGACCTCGTGTTCCAGATCGAGGACCTCGTGCAGAAGCGCCCGCGCGAGGCCGACCAGCGCGACATCGTGCTGTACGTGCCCGACCGCCTGCTTGCCTATGACCGCGCCACCGGCCGTGGCGTGGTGCTCTCCTACGACTTCGCCTGGAAGGGCAAATCGACGGAAGGCCTGCCGCGCGAGACCGCCGACAGCCCATATCTGAAGACACCGCGCCAGGGCTTTGCCGATCACGCCCCCGGCGAATATCAGGCCACCGTCGAGACCGCGCGCGCAGCCTTCGCGCGGGGCGATCTGTTCGAGGCGGTGCCGGGCCAGCTGTTCGCCGAGCCCTGCGACCGCTCGCCGGCCGAAGTGTTCCAGCGCCTCTGCGTCATCAATCCGTCGCCCTATGGCGCGCTGATGAATCTCGGCGAGGGCGAGTTTCTCGTCTCGGCTTCGCCCGAGATGTTCGTGCGCTCGGACGGCCGCCGCGTAGAGACCTGCCCGATCTCGGGCACGATCGCACGCGGCACCGATGCGATCGGCGATGCCGAGCAGATCCGCCAGCTCCTGAACTCGGAGAAGGACGAGTTCGAGCTCAACATGTGCACCGACGTCGACCGCAACGACAAGGCACGCGTTTGCGTGCCCGGCACCATCAAGGTGCTGGCGCGCCGCCAGATCGAGACCTACTCAAAGCTCTTTCACACCGTCGATCACGTCGAAGGCATGTTGCGTCCCGGCTTCGACGCGCTCGACGCCTTCCTCACCCATGCCTGGGCGGTGACCGTGACCGGCGCGCCGAAGCTCTGGGCAATGCAGTTTGTCGAGGATCACGAACGCTCGCCGCGGCGTTGGTATGCCGGTGCAATCGGCGCGGTGAATTTCGACGGCAGCATCAACACCGGCCTCACCATCCGCACCATCCGCATGAAGGATGGCCTCGCAGAGGTGCGCGTCGGCGCCACCTGCCTGTTCGACTCCGATCCCGCCGCGGAAGACCGCGAGTGCCAGGTCAAGGCGGCTGCACTGTTCCAGGCGCTGCGCGGCGATCCGCCGAAGCCGCTGTCGACCTTCGCGCCCGATGCCACCGGTTCGGGCAAGCAGGTGCTGCTGATCGATCACGACGACAGCTTTGTCCATATGCTCGCCGACTATTTCCGCCAGGTCGGCGCCAGCGTCACCGTGGTCCGCTATGTGCATGCGCTCGACATGCTCAAGCAGAAGAGGTGGGATTTGCTGGTGCTCTCGCCCGGTCCCGGACGTCCTGAGGACTTCGGGATCAAGAAGACCATCGATGCGGCGCTGGAGCAGAAGCTGCCGGTGTTCGGCGTCTGCCTCGGCGTGCAGGCCATCGGTGAATATTTCGGCGGCGAGCTCGGCCAACTCAGCCATCCCGCCCACGGCCGGCCCTCGCGGGTCCAGGTGCGCGGCGGGCGCCTGATGCGCAACCTGCCGAACGAGATCGTCATCGGCCGTTATCACTCGCTCTTCGTCGAGCGCGATAGCATGCCGGAGGTGTTGTCCGTCACCGCCAGCACCGAAGACGGCGTCGCCATGGCGCTCGAGCACAAGACCCTGCCGGTCGCCGGCGTGCAATTCCATCCGGAATCGCTGATGTCGCTGGGCAACGAGGTGGGCTTGCGTATTGTCGAGAATGCGTTCCGGCTGGATGCTGGGACGAATTGAATGAGTGTCGTCATTGCGAGGAGCCCGCGACAAAATTGCGAAGCAATTTTGCGCTGGCGACGAAGCAATCCAGACTGCTGCCGCGGAGAAGAACTGGATTGCTTCGCTTCGCTCGCAATGACGGTGGAGAAGCCAGAGCGAGATAACCATGACCTTTGACCACGACATCAAGGCGAGCGTCCGCACCATCCCGGACTATCCGAAGCCCGGGATCATGTTCCGCGATATCACGACCCTGCTTGCGGATGCCCGCGCGTTCCGCCGCGCCGTGGACGAGCTCGTCAATCCCTGGGCCGGCAACAAGATCGACAAGGTCGCCGGCATGGAAGCCCGCGGCTTCATCATCGGCGGGGCGGTGGCGCACCAGCTCTCGGCCGGCTTCGTGCCGATCCGCAAGAAAGGCAAGCTGCCGCACACCACCGTGCGCATCGCCTATTCTCTCGAATACGGCATCGACGAGATGGAGATGCATGTCGACGCCATCCAGCCCGGCGAGCGCGTGATCCTGGTCGACGACCTCATCGCCACGGGCGGCACCGCCGAAGGCGCGGTGAAGCTGCTGCGCCAGATCGGCGCCAACGTCGTCGCCGCCTGCTTCATCATCGACCTGCCCGAGCTCGGCGGCGCCACCAAGCTGCGCGCCATGGACGTGCCGGTGCGCACGCTGATGACGTTCGAGGGGCATTGAGCGGACAAGAAATACAGTCCGTCTTATAACGCCATTGGCTGCGGCCTCGGTTCACCTCTCCCCGTGGTCGACCGTGGTCGGGAAAGATGGGCACCAAGTCGGCGGCCCAAGAAGCCTACGATCGTTGCAGGATCAGGCTGAGCTCGAGCTCCCGGAAGGCGATGTAATTCCGCCGGGTCCATTGGTGCAGCTCGGTGGAAGAGTCCTTCTCCTGGCGCAGATAGCCGGTGAAGGAGAAGGTCAGCCGGTCGATATAGGTTTTGAGGAAGCCGGGCAGCGCCGGTAAGCGGAACAGCCGGCCGCCTTCCATCGCGGCCGGCAATTCGCCGCGCACGACATATTCGTTGTCGACCGTGATCAGATTCATCCGCGGGATCTGCCCGCGCAGCATCTCGTGGGCGCGGGCCGAGACGCGGTCTGTGTCCGCGACGAACAGGATCTGCGGCGCGACGTGGCGGCGTGCGGCTTCCTTCAGAAGGCCGATCTCCTCGGTCATCTTGAAGAATTCGTCGAAGGCATGGAAGCCGAGATCGATCACCTTGGCGAGGCCGTCATCGACGATGACGCGGTCCATCAGCTGCATCTTGCCGTAGGTGTCGGTCACGTCGGCGGTCTCGGTGATGCCAGGCAGGTAGTCCAGCAGCGACGGCTCCTTCAGGTTGACGTCGAAGGCCGCGACATTGCCGTTCTTGAGCAGCAGGAATTCGGCGAGCAGCCGCGCCAGCAGGGTCTTACCGACCTGCGGGCGGGGCGAGCAGATGATGTAGACGGGCGTTGCGGGCATTATGGACTATTATTTGAGCCAACTCGTCGCCCAATCCAGCCGTATCCGCCCAATGGCCGCAACTATTTTTCGCTGTTGCGGGTCACCGGCTTCGAACCGACGATGTCGGTCAGGCGGATGCGGTCGAACTCGCTCCAGACGTTCGCCAGCCAGTGCCGGACATAGCCGCGCAGCACGAACGAATAGTTGGCGGCATCGTCGTTGATGCCCTTGTTGGCGACGAATTTCAGGAACGGGACGGAAGACACCTCGACCTGTTCATAGGCCATTTCGTTGAGCTTGGGGATGGTCAGCTCGGTCGCGTCCTTGATGCGGTGGAAATACGAATTGTAAGTCGCCTGGTCCCACTGGAAGAACTGGGTGTCATTGATGAAGTTCTTCACCAGGAAATATTTTGCGCCGCCCATGAAGCCGGCGGTCTCGGCGATCTCCTCCAGCGAGGCGATCGAGGGTCCCAGGATGTGGAACACGGCAAAGGTGATCTGGCCGGCCTTGGCGGCGTCGAGGAACCCGATGTCGCGCAGCGAGGCCAGCGCCGGCGAGAGCAGGCCGGCGCGGACGTCGATCACGGTCACCGACGGGCTCACGGTATTGAGCGTGTCGAAGATCTTCATCTGGTCGGCCGTGGTCGTCATGTCGACGATCTCGGTGATGTCGGGGTGGAAGCGCTTCAGGGTTCCGCGCGGAGACTCCGTGTCGAACGCGCGCGTCGGCACGTTGTTGGCTGAGAAATAATCGAGCAAGGTACGCGACACCGTGGTCTTGCCGACCCCGCCCTTGTCCGCGCCCACCACAACCACTGCCGGCTTTGCCATTGCTGTCCCCTAACGCGCCCCCGATCGCGAGGTCGCAATCGGCCAGGCCCCAAATCGATGTCCCAAAAGACGTCCCAGGTCTGCTGTTGGGCGCGAACATGGCAGAAACAAGGGAGAATTCAATTCCTTGCGCCCCTGTTGCGGCAATTCCCGAGGTTTTTCCCTATCGGTGTCAAACCTGCCACGAACGGCGCCCGATCGCGTGGCTCAGTGGCGGCCCCATGGTCCCATCGGATTGGCTGGAAGGACGCCTGAGGGGCTTGGTGTGGGAACGGGCGGCGGATTGGCCGGAGCGGCTGCATCGCCCCATGGCCCGTGCGACAGCGGCGGTGGGGTATCTTGCGCTCCGGGCTGTTCCATCTCGGGTTGATCAGTCTCTTCAGTGGGGCCTGGCAGGGGACCAGGGTCACGGCCGCCGGCGAACTTGACCAGCGCATCGACCCGGGACTGCACGGAAGGGTGGGTGGCGAACAAATCGGCAAAGCCTTCGCGCGGATTGTCGACGCAGAGCTCCATCACGGCCGAGGTCGCGCCGGGCAGTTCGCCGCGGCCCTCGATCTTGCGCAGCGCCGAGATCATGGCATCAGGGTCTTTCGTCAGCTCGACCGAGCCGGCATCGGCGAGATATTCGCGCGACCGCGATAGCGCGAGCTTCACCACCTGCGACAGCAGCCAGGCCAGAACGATCAGCACGACCGCGATGATGATGACGATGATCGCGCCGCCGCCGGAGCTCTTGCTGTCGCTCGACGACGAGGACGACCGCGACGACGAGGAGGAGCCCGAGGACCATGAGCCGCCGGAGCTCGGGCTCCAGTCGAAGCTCGTGAACAGGCGGAAGAACAATTCGCCGAAGAAGCCGACCGCACCGGCGATGATGACGGCGACCACCATGAGCTGCACGTCGCCGTTCTTGATGTGGGTCAGCTCGTGGCCCAGCACCGCCTCGATCTCCTTGTCGTTCAGCGCATCGAGGAGACCGGTGGTGACGGTGATCGAATATTGCCGCGGATTGAGGCCCGTCGCGAACGCGTTCAGCGCCGGGCTCTCCATGATCTTCAGCTTCGGCATGGTGATGCCGCGCGAGATGCAGAGGTTTTCGAGCAGATTGTAGAGCCGCGGCTGTTCCTGCCGGGTCACGTCGTGGCCGCCGGTCACGGCGTCGATCATCGACTGGTGGAAGAAATAGGCGATCACGACCCAGGCGGCCGTCACGATCGTCGCAACGGGCGCCGCGACGATCAGGTCGTGGAAGGCGCGTTTCAAATAATAGGCGACAGTCTCGTTGCCGTTGATGACGACCTCGGCGACCAGCGCGCCGGCATAGACCAGCACATAGACCAGCACGAACAGGCCGGCGAGCAGCAGCATCGAACGAAACTTGTTCGAGGCGATGTGCGTGTAGAGACCATACGCGGCCATGGCTGCTTCCGTTGGCTTCCGTCATTCCGGGACACGCCAACGGCGTGAACCCGGAATCCAGAGCTTAGTGTCTCGCTCGAGGTTCCGGGTTCGCGTCTTCGACGCGCCCCGGAACGACGAAGGTGAGGGGTCATGTTGCAATCAGAACTTCACCTGCGGCGCCGCCTCGACCTCGGTGCGGCTCGTGCCGAGATCGAAGAAGTCCTTCCTGGTGAAGCCGAACATGCCGGCGAACAGGGCGGCGGGCATCTGCTGGATGCCGGTGTTGTATTCCTGGACCGCGTTGTTGAAGAAGCGACGGCTGGCCGCGATCTTGTTCTCGAGATCGGAGAGCTCGGATGCGAGCTGCTGGAAATTGGCATTGGCCTTGAGGTCGGGATAGGCTTCCGACAGCGCGATCAGCCGGCCGAGTGCGCCGGAGAGCTGGTTCTCCGCCGCGGACACCTGAGCCGGTCCCTGCGCCGCCATCGCCGAATTGCGCGCCTTGATGACATCGTCGAGCGTGCCGCGCTCGTGCGAGGCATAGCCCTTCACGGTCTCGACCAGGTTCGGGACCAGGTCGTGGCGCTGCTTGAGCTGCACGTCGATATCGGCAAAGGCCTGGCCGACGCGCTGGCTCAGCGCCACCAGGCGGTTGTAGGCGCTGAAGGCGAACAGCACGAGGACGACGATGACGCCGAGAACGATCCAGCCGGTCGACATGAAGAACTCCTGAAGCGGGAAGAAGCAGGCGCTAGGGTAGACCAAATTGGCGCAGGGCGAGAGCCCCGGCATGGAGGGAAGGTAAGGCTTGGTCGGACGAGGAACCGTCCGAGTTCAAGGGAAGCACGGCCGGCGGAATTAACTTTCGGACATGATCGCATCGCCCCAGCGCCAGCGCCGGGCGTCGGCATAGGCCGTCTTGTCGCGCCGCGGGACTTTCGTCAGCGCGACCCCAGCCTCGGTGCAGAGCTTGGCCGTGATCTCGGCCTTGCCGACATCCGGCGGCGCCAGCACGCGCGCGGCGCGCGTCGCCGGCGGCGCGCGTGTCAGGGCGACGTAGATGAAGCGCTCGTCCTCGAACGGCACCTCGGCGCCCTTGATCTGGCGATGCGCCTGGGAGCGCGGCAGGCGTTGGGAGAAATGGCACCAGTCGGGCGGGATGAGCGGGCAGGGTCTGTCGTGAGGGCAGGGGGCGGCGACGTGGGCTCCGGCCGAGATCAGTTGTTGCCGGAGCGCGAGGATGCGGGCATAGCCCGCGGGCGTGCCGGGCTCGATCACGACCAACGCATGGCGCGCTTTCGCCCACATCGCTTCCGCAAGCTTGCGCTGGTCGCCTTCGTTGAGCTCGCCAATGACGTAGCTGGCGACGACGAGGTCGGCTTGCGAGACCTCGGCGAGGTTGCCGCCGGCATCGCCGGGAAGATGGCGACACTCCGCGAGGCGCGTGCTGTTGCGCGCCAGTTCCAGCGCGAGCCGGCTCAGCGTGGCGTTGGCGTCGAGCAGCGTGAAATCGCGCAGCGACGGAAAGGCTTCCGCGGCGGCCCAGCTCGCGGTGCCCGGACCTGCGCCGACGTCGAGCAGCGTTTCAGGCGCAAGGCCAGGCGCGATCTCGGTCAGCGCATTCAGGCTGGCGGCCACGGCCGCGTAGGTCGCCGGCATCCGCGCCAGCGCATAGGCGAGCGCATCGGCCTCCGATTTGATGGTGCCGGAGCCGCCGCCGGCGCGATAGGCGGTCGAGATCTTTTGCGATCGCTGTGCGGCGTCGGTCCGCGAGAAGCCCTGGAGCTTGCCGTCGAGGGCGGCCTTGAGTTCAGCGGGGAGAATGGGCGAGATCATGTTTGCCCACCGTCATTCCGGGGCGCGCGCAGCGCGAACCCGGAAGTTCGAGATTGTAGCGCGAGATTCCGGACTCTCGCCCCGCGAGCCCCGGAATGACGCCGGAGATATCACGCCACGTTCTGGTCGAGGATCTCCACGGCCTCTTGCAGGCTCACCGAGACGAGCTGCGAGACGCCGCGCTCGGCCATGGTGACGCCGAACAGCCGGTTCATCCGCGCCATCGTGATCGGGTTGTGCGTGATGATGATGAAGCGCGTGTCGGTCGAGCCGGTCATCTCATGCAAGAGGTTGCAGTACCGTTCGACGTTGTGGTCGTCGAGCGGTGCGTCGACTTCGTCCAGCACGCAGATCGGCGAGGGATTGGTGAGGAACACCGCGAAGATCAGCGCCATCGCGGTCAGCGCCTGCTCGCCGCCCGAGAGCAGCGACAGCGTCTGCGGTTTCTTGCCCGGCGGCTTGGCGATGATTTCGAGACCGGCTTCCAGCGGGTCGTCGCTCTCGATCAAATGCAGCGCGGCCTCGCCGCCGCCGAACAGCTCGACGAACAGGCGCTTGAAGTGGTTGTTGACGACGTCGAACGAGGTCAGGAGCCGCTCCCGCGCTTCCTTGTTCAGGCTCTGGATACCCTGGCGCAGCCGCTTGATGGCTTCGACCAGGTCGTCGCGCTCGGTGACGAGGCCGGTGTGCTGGGTCTCGACCTCGCGCAGCTCTTCCTCGGCGCGCAAATTGACCGCGCCGAGGCGCTCGCGGTCGCGGCGCATCTTTTCGAGGTCTTCCTCGATGTCGTGCAGCGGCGGCAGCTCCGCGCCCGGCTCGATCTCGGCAAGGCCGGCGACGGCCTGCGGCTCGACTTCGAGCATGTCGCGGATCTCGCGCTCGATGTCCTCGAGCCGGCGCCGCGCGCCTTCCATGCGCTCCTCGGCGCGCGCCGTGGCCTCGCGAGCGCTGGAGAGCGCTTCGAGCGTCAGCTTGGCGACGCGATCGGTCTCCGCCATCGCGCTTTCCGCGGCGGCGAGCGCGTCGGCGGCCATGCGGCGGTCGTTCTCGGCGTATTCGATCTCGGTGATCAGCGCGCTGCGCTTCTCGGCGAACACTTGCGGTGCGTTTTCGAGTTCGCTGCGCTCGATCGTGAGTTCGGCGATACGGGCCTGGATGGTGTCGATGTGGGAGGCCGCGCTCTCCTTGCGGTTCTGCCACTCGGTGCGTTCGGCGAGGATCGCCTGCACGCGCCTGTCGGCGAGCTCGGCCTCGCGTGCCAGCGCCTGCGCCTCGGCGCGGACCTGGGCGGCCATGCGGCGGTGGCCCTCGATGTCGCTGCGGACGGCGGCGAGCTGGGTCTCGGTGTCCTCGCTCGACGGCAGCTCGCTGATGCCGGCCGCGGCATATTCGTAGGCGGCCTCGGCCTCGGCGCGATCGGCGGCGAGACGGCTGTGCGCTTCCGACAGCGTCGCCTTGCGGGCGGCGTGGCGGCTGATCTCGCGCTCGGCATTGGCGTGGCGCTCGCGCGCGACGTTGAGCTCGCGCTGCGCGGCGCGCCAAGCTTCGCGGCTGGCACCTTCGGTGCTCGCGGCCATCTGCAGCTCGGACTCGGCGTTTTCCAGCGCCTGGCGCTTGATCTGCGCGTCGATGCGGGCCTGCTCCAGCTCGTTCTCGATATCAACGAGGCGGGCGCGCTCGGCAAGACGCCGTGCGGCGCCGGTCGGGGCGTGCGCCGCGGCGACAAAGCCGTCCCAGCGCCAGACGTCGCCTTCGGGTGAGACCAGCCGCTGGCCAGTCTTGAGCTGCGAGACCAGCTCGGCGCCGCGCTCGCGCGGCACCACGCCGATCTGGGCCAGGCGGCGCGCCAGCTCGGCCGGCGCCTGCACGTGATTGGAAAGCGGCACGGCGCCCTCGGGCAGCTCCGGATCGCCCTCGGTGTGTCCGACATTGGTCCAGCGCATCGGCGCTGACGGATCGATCGGCGCGTCGAGATCGTCGCCGAGCGCGGCGCCGATCGCCTTTTCAAATCCCTTGTCGACAGTGATGCCGTCGATGATCGGCGGCCACAGGTTCTTGGTCTCGCCGTTGACGATCTTGGAGATGGTGCGCGCTTCGGTCTCGAGCCGCTGCACGCGCTTGTCGGCTTCGACCAGCGGCGCGCGCGAGGATTCCAGCGTCTGACGCGCGGCAACGTGCGCGGCTTCGCTCGCCTGCGCCGCGGCTTCGGAAGCTGCCAGCGTCTGCTCCGCGGTCTCGACCAGTGCGGTCAGCTCATCGAGATCGCCGAAGCCGCCGGTCGCCTCAGTGAGCTTCTGCTCTTCCGCGGCGACGTTCGCGATCTCCTGGTCGAGCCGGGCGAGCTTGTCGCGGTGGGTGCGGACGTTGGCTTCCAACTGGTTGCGCTTGGCGGTGAGGTCGGCGAGCGCGGTGGTCAGCTCGGCGAAGCGCTGCTCGGTTTCGGTCAGCACCGCCTCGGCTTCGGCGACGCGCTCGTCGACGCCGGAGCGCTTCTCGACGCGCGACTTGATCTCTTCCTTCAGCTCGGCGTCTTCGGTGTCGAGCCGCTGCAGCGCGACGTCGGCATCCATGGTCTGCTGCTGGGCGCGCGAGATGTCGCCTTCGAACTGGGCGAGGCGGCGCTCGAGCTCGGCGACGCGCTCCTTGGCGCGCTCTTCCTCGCGGTCGAGCTGTTCGCGGGCATTGGTGAGGCGTTGCAGTCCGGCGGCGGCGCGCGCTTCGGCATCGCGCAGCGCCGGCATCTCGGCGGCGCGGATCGCCTGAATGCGGGCGGCTTCGGCCTGGTGCTGGGTGCGCTCGGCCATCTCGCGGACGGCGAGATCATGGGTCTGGCCGGATTCGTTGACGTCGGCATGGGCGCCGATCCAGCGCAGATGGAACAGGGTGGCCTCGGCCTTGCGAACCTTGGCCGCGACCTCGCGGTAGCGCACGGCCTGGCGGGCCTGCTTCTTCAGGCCTTCCATCTGCCCGGAGAGCTGGCCGATCACGTCCTCGACGCGGGTGAGGTTGGTCTCGGCCGCCTTCAGCCGCAGCTCGGCCTCGTGACGGCGGGCGTGCAGGCCGGCGACGCCGGCAGCATCTTCCAGCACGCGGCGGCGCTGCTCGGGCTTGGCCTGGATGATCTCGCCGATCTTGCCCTGGTGGACGAGGGCCGGCGAACGCGCGCCGGTGGCTGCGTCCGCGAACAGGATCTGCACGTCGCGCGCGCGCACGTCGCGGCCGTTGATGCGATAGACCGAGCCAGCCTCGCGCTCGATGCGACGGGAGATCTCGAGAATCTGGCTGTCGTTCATCGCCGCAGGCGCGGTGCGATCGGCATTGTCGATCGTCATCGTCACTTCGGCATGGTTGCGCGCCGGACGGTTGCCGGAGCCGGCGAAGATCACCGCGTCCATGTCGGCGGCGCGCAGCGACTTGTACGAGGTCTCACCCATCGCCCAGCGCAGCGCTTCGACGAGATTCGACTTGCCGCAGCCGTTGGGACCGACCACGCCGGTCAGACCGGGCTCGATGACGAAGTCCGTAGGCTCAACGAAGGACTTGAAACCGTGAAGGCGCAGGCGGGTGATTTTCATAAGCACGCATCTCTGTTGGCAGGCACGAATCCCCCTGCCGGGACAATACCATGGAAGGCAATGTCGCTATCCGGGCGAGTCGCGCGAGGCGCCTCATGCGGCTGGACAATGGCCGCGGTGCGCCGCGAGGGCAACCGGCGAAAGCCGCTTTTCCCAAGGGATTTATGCCGGGAAAGATACGGCTTTCGAGATGCGAATCAGGATCTTGACGAGCGAATCAGCTCTTCAGGAGCGGATTGATCTTCTTGGCGAACTCCTCGAACGAGGCTTCGCCCTTGATCTTCTCGCCGTTGATGAAGAAGGTCGGTGTCGAATCCACCTTCAACACGTCGCTGGCATATTTCTGGTCGGCGGCGATCTTGTCGAGCAGCGCCTGGTCCTTCAGGCAGGACTCGACCTGCGGCTGGGTGAGGCCGGCCTGCTTGCCGATCCGCGTCAGGGTCTCGGTGGTGTTCTTCACCACCCAGTCGTTCTGCTGGCGGAACAGCATGTCGGTGACCGCGAAGTATTTCGGCGCGTCGTCCTTGGCGATGCAGCGCGACAGCATGGAGCCGGCGGCGGCTTTGATGTCGAGCGGGAACTCGCGGAAGATGTAACGCACCTTGCCGGTGTCGATGTATTCCTTCTTGATCTTCGGGAACACCTGCTCGTTGAAGGCGGCGCAGTGCGGGCAGGTCATCGAGGCGTATTCGGTGATGGTGACGGCGGCGTCCTTCGGGCCGAGCGCCATGTCGGGCAGCGACACCGGCTTGGCCACATCGGCGGCGGACTGCGCCATCGCGTCGGAAATGAACCGCAGCGGCGAGATCCCGGCGAGCGCGGCAAGCCCGGTCAGCGACAGCATCGTGGTGAAGGCGCGGCGGGTGATGATCAAGGTCGGCTCCCGGGATTGGCAAGGTTCGCCCGAGGTTCCCCTTCGGGCGGCCTGTCGCTAGCTTGAAACGTCGCCTGAGGCAATGGCAGGCCGCAGGCACGGGTTCAGTTTGGGCGCGGAATGAGGCTCAATTTCGCTTGATGGCGGCCCCGAGCCGCGCCAGCGCCGTCTTCAATTGCTCATCTTCGATGTCGGTGAGGCTCTCCGCCACCTTGGCGACCGCCTTGGGGTCTGGCGGGCCGGGCCGCTTCCGGCCCCTCGGCCGCGACAGGGGGGCCTGGCGGAAGGCCAGCTTGCCGACCGCGCTCCAGCCGAAGAAGCGGTTGACCCGTTCCAGGATCACGTCGGCCGAGTGCTGGATCTCCAGCGCCATCGGCCCCTCGACCCGCAGCACCAGGGTTGCCGGCTCCTGCGGCTGACCCTCGACCGGGCGTGGCCATTGCATCTTGAGTGGCTCGGCATGGGCCGCGATCTCGGGCCCCGCAATCTGCGCCCACCGCGTCACCAGTTCGCGTGCGGCGAAGCCCTGCTTGGCATAGGCCTCGGCAAAGACGTCATTGAGCAGGATCCCGAGCGGTTTTGCGCTGATGGGACCGGGCTTGAAGATGGGGCCGGATTTGGACATGGCGGGCTTTATAGCACCTCGGGCGGGCCACCACGAAGAAAGACGTGGATGCCCGCGACCAGCGCGGGCACGACGTGGAGAGATTGGCATGGGGCCGTTACAGTGAGCGCATGAGCCGCAGATCCGCCCTGAACCTCAAATCGAAACCAATTCGACCGGAGACCTCATCGCGTCCGATGCTGCTCCTGCAATGGTACGATCGCCATCGCCGCCGACTGCCCTGGCGCGCCGCGCCCGGGGAGGCGTCGGACCCTTACCGCGTCTGGCTCTCCGAGATCATGCTGCAGCAGACCACGGTGAAGGCGGTCGGGCCCTATTTCGAAAAATTCGTCGCACGCTGGCCCGACGTTACGGCGCTAGGGCGGGCCTCCCTCGACGACGTGCTGCGGATGTGGGCCGGGCTCGGCTACTATTCGCGCGCACGCAATCTCCACGCCTGCGCGGTGGCGGTGGCGCGCGAGCACGGCGGCGTCTTTCCCGACACTGAGGAAGGGCTACGAGCGCTGCCGGGGATCGGGCCCTACACGGCGGCGGCGATCGCGGCGATCGCCTTCGATCGGCGCACCATGCCGGTCGACGGCAATATCGAGCGCGTGGTATCGCGCCTGTTCGCCGTCGAGGACGAGCTGCCGCAGGCAAAACCTTTGATCCAGCAACTGGCGGCGACGTTGCTGGCGGATTCCCGCGCCGGTGACAGCGCACAGGCGTTGATGGATTTGGGCGCCTCGATCTGCACGCCGAAGAAGCCGGCCTGCTCGCTGTGCCCGCTGAACGAGGACTGCACGGCGCGCGCGCAAGGCTCCCAGGAGACGTTCCCGCGCAAGGCGCCGAAGAAGAGCGGGACGCTCAGGCGCGGCGCCGCCTTTGTGATCACGCGTGGCGACGAACTGCTCGTCCGCTCGCGGCCCGAGAAGGGCCTGCTGGGCGGCATGACGGAAGTGCCGGGCTCGGACTGGCTGGCCGGCCAAGAGGACGCGGCGGCGAAACAGCAGGCGCCGGAGCTGAAGGGGTTGTCGCGCTGGCAGCGCAAGGTGGGCGTGGTCACCCATGTCTTCACGCATTTTCCTCTGGAGCTGGTGGTCTACACGGCGCAGGTGGAAGCCCGCACCCGCGCGCCCGCTGGCATGCGCTGGGTACCGATCGCGAGCCTCGCGGACGAAGCGCTGCCCAACGTCATGCGCAAGGTGATTGCGCACGCACTGGATGTTTGATCGGCCCGTGCTCCTGACAGCACGCTGGCAGCAGCGCTGCGCTATCACGGCGCGATGGAGCCTCGCATGGTCAAGACCGCGCTCGACGATTTTCCAAGGCCGCCCTGCGCCGAGTTGCTCGGATGGCGCCTGCTCGATGCCCGTCCGGAGGAGGGCTGGATCAGACTGGGCTTCGAGGCCAAACCTGAATTCTGCAACCCCGCAGGTTTCATCCAGGGCGGCATGCTTTCGGCGATGCTCGATGACACCATGGGTCCCGCCGTGCTGGTGATGAGCGAGGGGCGGCTCTACACCACCACCATCAGCATGACCGTGAATTTTTTGGCGCCCGCCAAGCCTGGCCCGATCGTCGGCGAGGCCAGGGTGACGCAGCTCGGCAGGACGATCGCGTTCGTCGAGGGCAAGCTGATGGCGGAAGACGGCACGGTGCTCGCGACGGCAAGCGCGAGCGAGCGGTTGCTGGAAGCGGCGAGGGTGGTGAAGTGAGGCGCGACTCCAGCCGCGTGCTCCACTTCCCTTCTTCTCTCATGTCCGCCGAAGCCTTGGCGAAGGCGGATGTGGGAGAAGGTGGCGCGAAGCGCCGGATGCGGGGCATCTGTCCGCGAATTCAAACTAAGAGAGGAATGCGGAAACAACCCCTCACCCAAGGGAGTCCGCGTCTACTGGCGGCGATGCCGTCTCCCACAAGGGCCGAGGGCACATTCATGCGCATCTCGCTTTGAGCGAGAGCATCATGCTCCCGCGCGCGCATCCTTGCTCACGATCGGCGGCTTCGCATTCAGCGCTTCCACCTGGAAGCCCGCAACGCGCTTGTAGTTGGCGGCAACGTCCTCCAGCTCCTGCTGGGACAACACGTCGGTGACCACTTCGTAGCCGTCAGGCGCGCGCTCCTCGACCAGCTGCATCACCTGCTCGGGGCCGTTCTTGCGGTTGAGCAGGACGAGGTCGGCGGTTGCGGGCCGGCGCTCGGCTTCATAGGCGAGCAGCGCTGCTTGCGTCGGGCCATGCGCCAGAATCTCGCGCGTGATGACGCGGGCATCGAGGATCGCCTGCGAGGCGCCGTTCGAACCGATCGGGTACATCGGATGCGCGGCATCGCCCATCAGCGTGACGCGGCCGAAGGTCCATTGCGAGACTGGATCGCGGTCGACCAGCGGATATTCATAGGCGTGCGGGCAGTTCCTGATCAGGCCGGGCACGTCGAGCCAGTCGAACTGCCAGCTCTCGAACCAGGGCAGGAATTCTTCGCGCCGTGCCGTGCGGTTATAGTCTTCGCGGCGCCACTGATAGGTCGGTGGCATGTGGCGCTCCGCGACCCAGTTGATGAGGTGGTTGCCGTTTGCGTCGGGCTCTTTCGAGATCGGATAGCAGACGAATTTCAGGATCTCGTGGCCGGCCATGATCATTGTGCGGCCGGTCAGGAAGGCCTTTGCCGGCGTGACGCCGCGCCAGAGGATGCGGCCGTTCCAGATCGGCGGGCCTTCATTGGGATACAGCTTTTCTCGCGCGGCGGAATGGATGCCGTCGGCGGCGATCAGGATCGCGCCCTCGAAAGTGCCGGCGGCCTTGCCGGTCGCCTTGTCGATGAAGTCGGCGCGCACGCCGTCCGCCGTCTCGGTCCAGCCGGTCAGATGATGGCTGGTGAGGATGTTCTCGCGGCCGAGCCGCTCGACCGCGGTGTCGAGCAGGAGCTGCTGCAGCGTGCCGCGGTGGATCGAGAATTGCGGCCATTTGTAACCGGCGTCCAGTCCGCGCGGCTCGCTCCAGATCGGCTTGCCGTGCTTGGAGAAATAGGCGAGCTCGCGGGTGCGCACGCCGCTGGCGTCGAGCTTATCCATCAGGCCGAGTTCGATCAGCTCGCGCACCGCATGCGGCAGTACGTTGATGCCGACGCCGAGCGGCTTCAGCTCCGCGACGCTCTCGAACACTTTCACGGGAACGCCGATTTGATGCAGGCTGAGCGCAAGGGTCAGCCCGCCGATGCCGCCACCGGCGACGAGTACCGTCATGAGAAAACTCTCCAGTTGCAGGCGTCTTGGCACAGCCGGGCGGAGGTGGGCAACTGCGAAGAGGATGTTGTGCTATGGACCTTGGGGTCGACAGCCGTTATTTTCCAGCTTTCTCATGAGGTCCGACATGCTCAAGCTCTACTACGCCACCGGCACCTGCGCGCTCGCCACCTACATCACCTTGGAAGAGGCCGGCGCCGACTACACGGCCGAACGGCTGAGCTTCAAGGACAACCAGCAGAACAGCCCGGACTATCTCGCCATCAACCCGAAGGGCCGCGTGCCCGCGCTCGTCACCGATCGCGGCGTCCTGACCGAAACGCCGGCGATGCTGGCTTACATCGCGCAAGTGTTCCCCAAGGCGAAGCTCGCGCCGCTCGACGATCCCTTCGAGTTCGCCCAGGTGCAGTCGTTCAACTCCTATCTCTGTTCGACCGTGCACATCAACCACGCCCACAAGATGCGCGGCGCGCGCTGGGCGACGGAGGAGAGCTCGTTCGCCGACATGAAGGCTATGGTGCCGAAGACCATGGCGGCCTGCTTCAAGCTCATCGAGCAGAAGATGTTTCGGGGGCCCTGGGTGATGGGCGAGCAGTACACGGTCTGCGATCCCTATCTCTACACGCTTTCGACCTGGCTCGAAGGCGACAGCGTCGACATCAATGCGACGCCGAGGATCGCTGATCACTTCAAGCGCATGTCGGATCGCCCGGCGATCCGCAAGGTGATGGACGCGCAGAAGGCGTGAAGGCAGCGCGGCTCTCGGGCAAAGACGCAAAGCGCCGTGCCCACCATCTTCGTCCGGCGACAACAGATGGTGGGCAGGCTTCGCTTTGCCCACTCCTTACGAGAGCTACCCAACGCGCCGCTCCTTCTTCGCTAGCTCCCGTCCGGTCTCCAGCATCAGCCGCCGCAGCCAGATCGAGCCCGGGTCCATCTGGGCCCGCGTCGGGTGGAACATGAACTGCTCGTCGATCCCGGGGTCGAGCGGCGGCGTCACCGTGACGAGGCCGAGCTGCTTCGACAGCGCCGCGATCAGCCGGCGCGGCACGAAAGCGACGAGGTCGGTGCGCGCGGCGACGTGCAAGGCTTCGAGATAGCCCGCCACCACCAGCGAGATGTGTCGCTCGATGCCTTTGCTGCGCAGCCAGGTGTCGATCAGGTCCTCAGCGCTGCCGCGGATGATCACGCCGACATGGCGCGCGGCCAGGAACGCCTCGCGCCGTTTCAGCTTCGCTCCAATGGGATGGCCGCGCCGCACCGCCAGCGCGTCGCTGTCAGTGTAGAGCAGCTGGCGGTGAAAGCCCTTGAAGGCATTGCCGATCGAGATCACGAGGTCGATGGTGCGGGCGAATTCGGCGTGGAAGATCGCCGATCCCCGCCAGGGCACGACGTCGATGCGGACATTCGGTGCAGCCCGCGTCACCTTCTCCATCAGCGGGGGCATCAACAGCTCGACCGCGAGGTCCGGCATCATCAGACGGAACTGCCGCTCGCTGCGAGCGGCATCGAATTCGTCAGGGACGAACAGCCCGCGCACCTGGTCGAGCGCCTGCGCCAGCGGCGCGCGCAGGGCTTGCGCCCGCGGCGTCAGCTCCATCCGCGCGCCGGTGCGTACCAGGAGCGGATCGCCGAAGATGTCGCGCAGGCGCTGGAGCGCATGGCTCGCCGCCGGCTGCGACAGCCCGAGCCGTAACGCCGCGCGGCTGACATTGGCCTCGCGCAGCAATGCGTCGAGGGCGGTCAACAGATTGAGGTCAAGCGCATTCAAATTCATGGTGTGAATATATATCATATCTACTATCGATTTGAAGAATTCTGATCGACCAGCGATGATCTTCGCGATGTCACACCACGGAGATGCCGCCATGAACGCGACCGCCAACAAGAAACTGATGCAGGATATCTTTGCCGCTGCCGCCGATCCCGATCCAGCCGCGCGCGATCGCGCGCTGTTCAGCGCCAGCCTTGCCGACGACGCCAAATGGATCGTGACCGGGCAATATTCCTGGTCCCGCACCTTTTCGGGCAAGGAGGCGATCCTCAACGATCTGCACGGCTATGTGCGCACGCGCCTGCGCGACCGCACGCGTACAATCGCCCATCGCTTCATTGCCGATGGCGACGTCGTCGTCGTCGAAGCCAAGGGTGACAACGTCACACCCGAAGGCGTGCGTTACGACAACGACTATTGTCTGGTGTTTCGCCTCGAGGACGGCAAGATCAAGGAGATCCGCGAGTACTGCGACTCTGTTCTGACCGAGAAGGCGCTCGGCCCGTTTCCACAAACGGCCGCGAGAGCCGCGGGCTGACGGCTTGAGCCCGATCTGGTCTGCCGGCCGGCGCCATTCGTTACGGCCTGCGAGGGTCGTATCGGTCTGGCGCAAGCTGGCGGAGATCATCCGGCTGCGGCGAGAGCGCGCGCGGATGCACTGCCAGCTCGCCGCCATGAGCGAGCGTGAGCTTCTGGATTTCGGGATGACGCTGTCGGAGATTGCGTACGAGCTGAAAAAGCCTGTCCGGCGGAAATAGAGAGATCCAAGATGCAGCCTCTATTTATGGGCGCCCGATCGGTACTCATCCTGGCAAATGCATGCACCACGCTGCATGCGGCTGCTGGTCTGCGCGAAAGCCTTGCTCGATTGCCGATAAAATCAGCAAATTATCGTGCGCTGATGCGCATGCCCGCGAAGAATTTGAAGGTTCAATTAAGAAGTGTCCCCCATTGTGTCGCGGTGCAGCGTGGGTCGCCAGGGCGCGGCGTGCGGCTGCCGGAGTGGCCGTGACGATCGCCGGAGCTGTCCGACCCCTCGAATTCAAATGCATCTGGGTGGACAGTGGGAATGCCGAAATTTCGTTTGCGGATCAGGGGACGCCTGTACGCAGGCTTCATGGCCCTGGTGGCGGTCGGTCTCGTGATGGCAGTGGTTGCCGTCTGGAATTTGCGGTACGTGCAGGATCAGGTCGCAAGACAATCCGCCCTCTCCGACAGCACGGCACGGGTGCTGGAAATATCAGCCCATTTGCAGGCGATCCAACGGGCCAACCTGCGCTACGTCTACGACGCCAACGAGCCTGCAATGAAGGAGGCGCAAGAGCGGGAAACCGCGGCGACCGAGCTGCTGCGGGTGGGCGCGCAGGGGACGCTCTCCGAGGAGCGGCGAGCGCTCTACAACGGCCTGATCGACGACATCGCCAAGATGCGACGCCTGCGTGACAATCTCGGGGACGCCGTCAACGAGGTGAGAACCGGCAAGGCGACGCTGCTCCCCAGTGGAGAGGAGCTGGCCGTCAAGATGGGCAAGCTGGTCGACGCGGCGCGGGCTGCCGTCGATGAAGACACGGCGGCCCTGGTCGCCGACCTCGAATCCAGAATCCTTCTTGTTCGGGTCGCAACCTGGCGTTTCCTAGCCGTGCGTGATGTCCAGGGGCCTGCGAATTTCAGGGCGAGTGTGGACAGGGCAGCGCAACGGCTCGCGGCCATCGAAAAGAGCCCGCAGGCGGCGGAGTTGCGCGCCACGCTCACGCCGGTGAAGACCTCGCTCGGAATCTACAAATCGGCATTCGAGACGACGTCCGCCGCGATGCTTCAAGCCGACGAGATCTACCACAAGAACCTCGCGCCCCTCATCGTCGACAGTATCGGCAAGCTCAAGGCCGCGGAAACGACCCTGAAGAAGGACTACCGGGACTCGCGCAACAATGCCGAAGCCGTGATCGCCAGCACGACGACCGTTCAGGAGATCGCCGGCGGGCTCGCCATCTTGTTCGGTGGCATCGTCGCCTTCCTGATCGGGCGCAGCATCGTTGGTCCCCTGACCTCGATGACGCACGCGATGGGGCGGCTTGCCGGCGGCAATCTCGAGGTCGAGATTCCCGGCCGCGGCAGGGCTGACGAGGTCGGCGACATGGCCAAGGCGATCCAGGTGTTCAAGGACAACATGATCGAGACCGAGCGCATGCGGGCCGAGCAGGCCGAGCTCGAGGCGCGGCAGGCCGAGAGTCGCAAGAAAGAAATGGTCCGGCTTGCCGATCAGTTCGAGCAGGCGGTCGGTGAGATCGTGAACACGGTATCGTCGGCGTCGAGCGAGCTCGAAGCTTCCGCAGGCACCTTGACCACGACCGCCGCGCGGGCCCAGGACCTCTCGACGGAGGTCGCCAGCGCGTCGCAGGAGGCTTCGGCCAATGTGCAGGCGGTCGCCTCGGCGACCGAGGAGCTCTCCTCCTCGGTATCCGAGATTGCCCGTCAGGTGCAGGAATCCGCCCGCATCGCCACCGAGGCCGTCGGTCAGGCGAGCAGGACCAACGAGCGCGTCGGCGCGCTCTCCAAGGCCGCCGCCCGGATCGGTGACGTGGTCGAGCTCATCAGCACCATCGCCGGCCAGACCAACCTCTTGGCGCTGAACGCCACGATCGAGGCGGCGCGTGCGGGCGAAGCCGGCCGCGGCTTTGCGGTGGTCGCTTCCGAGGTCAAGGCGCTCGCTGAGCAGACTGCGAAGGCCACCGGCGAGATCGCCCAGCAGGTCTCCAGCATCCAGGCCGCGACGGAGGAGTCGGTCGGCTCGATCAGGGAGATCAGCGGCACCATCGAGCGGCTGTCGGAGATTTCGTCCACGGTCGCCGCCGCCGTGGAGCAGCAGGGCGCGGCGACGCAGGAGATCTCCCGCAACGTCCAGCAGGCGGCCCAAGGCACGCAGCTCGTGTCGTCCAACATCAGCGACGTGCAGCGCGGCGCCTCCGAGACCGGCTCGGCCTCCTCGCAGGTGCTGTCGGCGGCGCGCTCGCTCTCGGCCGACAGCAACCGCCTCAAGCTGGAAGTGGCCAAGTTCCTGAGTTCGGTCCACTCCGCCTGAAGTCTCAAACGCAAGAGGCCACGCGCATGCGCGTGGCCTCGAAGAGCGGCGCGCTCAAGCCACCTTGGTCGTCATGTGCTTGAACATGTTGCTGCGCGCTTCGTCGTCCATCTCGGCCTTGAAGGTGAACTTGTCCTTCAGGGCGATGGCGCGTGCCGCCGCCGGGCGTGCCGAAATCTCGTCGACGAGCCGCTTCACATTCGGGTATCGCGCAAAGGCGTCGTCGCCGAGCTTGAACGGCACCATCCGCGCCCAGCCCCACAGCGCCATGTCGACGATCGAATAGCTGTCGCCCACCATGTAGCGGCGGTCTTTGAGGTGACCGTCGAGAATCTTGTAATGGCGATCGGTCTCGTACTGGTAGCGGTTATGGGCGTAATCGTGGTTCTGGTCCTTCGGCGCAAAATGCTTGAAGTGCACGGCCTGGCCCGAATAGGGCCCGACGCCGGTGGCGATGAACATCAGCCAGGACAGCAATTCGGCGCGGTTCGTGGGCAGGAACTTGCCGGTCTTCTCGGCGAGATAAAGCAGGATGGCGTTCGAGTCGAACACGATGGTGCCGCCATCGTCGATCGCCGGCACCTTGCCGTTCGGGTTGATCTTGAGGAACTCCGGCGTGAACTGCTCGCCCTTGCGGGTGTCGACCGCGACCGGCTGAAACGGCAGGCCGGACTCTTCCAGATAGAGCGCGACCTTGGTCGGGTTCGGCGATCCGTTGAAATAGAATTTGAGCATCACACATCTCCTCGGTGTCTGTTGCCGCGTGCGCACGAGGCGTCGTTGGGCGGGCCTTGTCTTGCCTGAGCCCGTTGCGGGAGAGCAACCGGCGAGTTTGCCGGGCGGTGTCTGCGCGTGGCGCAGATCAGGCGGCGTAACAGAGGCCGATTGCCGCCGTAATGACCATGGCCGTGCCCACGGCCTCCAGCCGCAGGCCGAGCCGCGCGGCGAGATGCATGTCGGAGGCCCGCGCCGCGCGCTCCGATCCGCGCGCGTAGCCGTGAACGATGACGTCATGGTTGAAATTGTCGTGCGCCTCGTTGCTGCTGGCGAGCCCGACGCAGATCACGAGCACGCCGAACAGCGCCAGACCGAAGAAACCGAGAAGCGCGATCAGGAACATCGGAAACATGCCGACCAGGAAGATCGGCAGCAGCGGCACCAGCAGCAATGTCTCGGACTGTCGTCGCATGGAGCCCAACCGGTCAGGACGGGGCTGATCGGGCGAATCTAGTCCTGGCAGGGGCGGCTTTCAACCATCCGCCGCCGTCATTCCGGGCCGCGCCTCTTGGCGCGAGCCGGGATCCATTGGGCCGGATGTGCTGTAGCAGGATGGATTCCGGGTTCGCGTTTTGCGCGCCCCGGAATGACGGAGGGAGGGCTACTCCGCCGCCATGCCGGCGCGGATCTCGGCACGCAGCTCGTCGATCAGCTTGAGACCCTTCTTGGTTTCGACGTGCCAGAAGGTCCAGCCGTTGCAGGCCTGCGCGCCTTGCGCGACCGCGCCGATGCGGTGGATCGAGCCGACCTTGTCGCCGAGCATGATGGCACCGTCGGCGCGCACCAGCGCGCCCAGCTTCTTCTTGGCGTCGAACAGTTTCGTGCCGGGCATGATCATGCCGCGCTCGATCAGCTCGGAGAACGCGACGCGCGGTGCCTCGCGCGCTGTCATGAACGGGGCAAGGCTTGCCTCAGGCAGCGGCTCCACCGCGGCGATGCGTGCTTCCGCGGCTTTCGCATAGGTCTTGTCGCGCTCGAAGCCGATATACGAGCGGCCGAGGCGCTTGGCGACAGCGCCGGTGGTGCCGGTGCCGTTGAAGGGATCGATCACGAGATCGCCTGGCTTCGATGACGACAGCAGCACGCGCGCGAGCAGCCCTTCGGGCTTCTGCGTCGGATGCACCTTCTTGCCGTCGGCGCCCTTGAGACGCTCCTCGCCGGTGCAGAGCGGGATCAGCCAGTCAGACCGCGCCTGCACGTCCTCGTTGGCGGCCTTCAGCGCCTCGTAGTTGAACGTGTAGCCCTTGGCCTTCTCGTCACGCGCGGCCCAGATCATCGTTTCGTGCGCGTTGGTGAAACGGCGGCCGCGGAAGTTCGGCATCGGATTGGTCTTGCGCCAGACGATGTCATTCAGGAGCCAGAAGCCGAGATCCTGCATGATCGCGCCGACGCGGAAGATGTTGTGATAGGAGCCGATCACCCAGATCGTCGCGGATGGCTTCATCGCGCGGCGGGCGGCAAGCAGCCAGGCGCGGGTGAAATTGTCATACGCAGCAAACGAATCGAACTTGTCCCAGTCGTGATTGACGGCATCGACATGGGATTCGTCGGGGCGCTTGAGATCGCCCTTGAGCTGGAGATTGTAGGGCGGGTCGGCGAACACCAGGTCGACGCTGCCTGCCTGAAGCTTCGACATCTCGGCGACGCAATCGCCGACGATGATGCGATGCGACGGAGACTCGAAATTTGTGCGGGGCGCCCTTGCAGACGCCCCGCGACGCGACTCTACCATGACTCAAGAACTCTGATTCAGGCGACGCTGTCGGCGACGCGGGACCAAACAACCGACTGACCGCTACATTGAAGCGGCAAAGTAAAAATCGACTTAACCCGCTACTTTTGTGAGCAGGCCGTGCATCGCCGCTTGTGCGCGTGTTGTCGCGCGCATGCGCCTTGTTTTACAGTGTATTTCGCGTTTGCTCGGCTCGCGGCCGCAATCATGGCTGCAAGATGGCTGCAAATTTCCCTCGGAAAAAATTGCTCGACCCTCGGAAAAAATTGCTGGCACCGACATGCTGTCGCACTAGGCAATTTTTGCCGGCCACGATATTGATAAACGCAACGGAAATTTTACGTGTGTGGCGCGTTGAGCTTTCGCACCATTGTGCGCCGTCGAAACTGAATCAGGGACCCCAGAGGAAAGGCCGCCATGCGCTACGATGACTTCCGCCGCAGCGACGACATCGAGGATCGTCGCGATGAGGGTGGTGGCTTTGGCGGCGGTGGAGGAGGCGGGTTCGGTCTGCCGATGGGCGGCGGCGGGCTCGGCATCGGCACCATCATCGTGCTCGGCCTGATCGGCTATGCCTTCGGCATCGACCCGCGCATCCTGATCGGCGGCGCCGAGATCCTCAGCGGCGGCGGCCATGCGCCGACCTACCAGACCGACCGTCAGGCGTCCTCGGGCAAGCGCGGCGCGCCGACCGACGAGATGGGCAGCATGATCTCCGGCATCCTCGGCGAGATCGACGACCGCTGGAGCGAGATCTTCCAGGCCAGCGGTCAGTCCTATACCGGTCCGAAGATCGTGCTGTTCCGCAACGCCACCAATGGTGGCCGCTGCGGCATGGCGCAGTCGGCGATGGGGCCGTTCTACTGTCCACCTGATCGCACCATCTTCCTCGACACTTCGTTCTTCCGCGAGGTCGAGACGCGCTTCCGCGGCTGCTCCGGCAAGTCGGCGTGCAATTTCACCACCGCCTACATCATCGCCCATGAGGCCGGCCATCACATCCAGAACCTGCTCGGCATCATTCCGCGCGTGACGCGGCTGCAGCAGCAGGCCGGCTCGAAGGCCGAGGCGAATGCGCTTCAGGTGAAGGTCGAGTTGCAGGCGGATTGTCTCTCCGGCGTGTGGGTCAATCGCGAGGCGAAGAAGCGTCCGAACTTCCTCGAGCCCGGCGACATCGACGCCGCGCTGACCACGGCGAGCGCGATCGGCGACGACACGCTGCAGCGCCGGGCCACGGGCCGCGTCGTGCCTGACTCCTTCACCCACGGCTCGGCGGCGCAGCGCAAGCAGTGGTTCATGACCGGCTACCAGCAGGGCACGGTCCAGGCTTGCAACACATTCGGTGCGGGAGCGTTGTAATTCTCGACACCTTGCCCCGGACGCAGCGCAGCGCTTCTTCAGCGGTGCGCTGCAGAGCCGGGGGCCCACAATGCCGGTCTCCCAAGTCTCCGAACTGGGCCCCGGCTCTGCGGCGCGGCGCTGATGCGCCGCACCTTGTCCGGGACACGAAAGACGCAACATGACCTCCATCGACGAAACAAAGCAGTTCATCCCGCTGAATATCGCGGTGCTCACCGTGTCCGACACGCGCGCGCTTGCGGATGACAAGTCCGGCCAGACCCTGGTCGACCGTCTCCTGGCTGCGGGCCATCATCTCGCCGCGCGCGAGATCGTCACCGACGACGTCGAGGCGATCCGTGCCGTCATCCGCCGCTGGATTGCCGATAGCGGCATTGACGTCGTCATCACCACCGGCGGCACCGGCTTTACGGGACGCGACGTGACGCCGGAGGCGATCGAGCCGCTGTTCGAGAAGCGCATGGACGGTTTCTCGATCGCGTTCCACATGCTGAGCCACGCCAAGATCGGGACGTCGACGATCCAGAGCCGTGCCACCGCCGGCGTTGCGGGCGCGACCTACATCTTCTGCCTGCCGGGTTCGCCCGGCGCCTGCCGCGACGGCTGGGACGGCATCCTCGCAGCCCAGCTCGACTACCGCACGCGCCCCTGCAATTTCGTCGAGATCATGCCGCGGCTGGACGAGCATTTGCGCCGCCCGAAGGCGCAAGGCGCGACGGTGTGATGATTGTTGCTTGAATGCTGAGCTAAATGCTGAGCTAAAGCATGATCCGGAAAAGTGCGAAGCGGTTTTCCGGAAAGATCACGCGCAAACAATAACCTAGAGCGCGATGACGATTCATCCAAATCTCATCGCGCTTTAGGTGCGGACCGCTTCCTTCTGCGCTTGTGGGAGAAGGTGGCGCGAAGCGCCGGATGAGGGGTATCCATCCGCATCGGTGAGATATCCCTCACCCGAGCGAGCTTGTGTTTGCTAGTTGACATGCCCTCTCCCGCAAGGGGAAGAGGGCACAGCAACGCGCATCTCGCTCGCTGCGAGATCGTCAGAGATCCCGTTCCCACGTTTCCCCAATCAAATCTTGCCCGAAGCTGTGATGCGGCTCGGTCGCGACCAGGTTGAATCCCGCACTCTTGTAGATCCCGCGCGCGGCGACCAGGATGCTCTGCGTCCACAGAGTCATCTTGCTGTAGCCCCTCTCGCGGGCGCCCTGGATGCATTGCTCGACCAGTGCGCGGCCGACACCGAGTCCGCGTGCTTTCTTCTCCACCTGCAACAGGCGCAGCTTCGCAATCTCGTCCGTGGCCTTGACCAGAAAGATCGAGCCGATCGGCTCGCCTTCCATTTCCGCGATCCAGCAGTGCTCGCGCGCGGCGTCGTAGTTCTTGATGAACTGTGCGCAGATCTCGGCGACCAGCGCCTCGTAGCTGATGTCCCAGTTGTAGTCCGCGGCATAGGCGGCGCCTTGCCGTGAGATGACCCAGCCCATGTCGCCGACGCGATGGCTGCGCAGCACGAAAGCCGCGGGCCGGCTTCGACGCTGCCCCAGCACCGCCTCGATGGTTGCCATGGCCTGCGTGAGCCGCGTTGCATCGTCGGCCGAAAGCTGAGCCAGCATCGCAGCGACCTCGTTTTGCGAGCTCAGGTTCAGCTTGGCGAAAGCCTGGCGGCCCTTGGCGGTGAGGCTGAGCTGGTATTGCCTACGATCCGCGGCCAGGGGTGTTCGCGTGATCAGCCCTTTTTCGTCAAAGCTCTGGACGATGCGGCTGAGATAGCCGGGGTCGAGACCAAGCTCGTTTCCGATTTCTTTTGCCGCAAGGTCGTCGCGATGCGCCAGTTCATAAAGAACGCGCGCCTCGCTGAGCGAAAACGGGGTCTTGCCAAGGTGCTGGTCGAGCACGCCGAGCTTGCGGGTATAGAAGCGGTTGAAGGCGCGGACCGCTGCGATGTGGTCGTCGGAGACCTGTTCGGTCGATTTGGACAGCATGGGATCACCTCGATATTTGCCATTGTCAATTAATTATTTGACGTTGGCAAGTATCTCAGCCGACCATGACGATCCGACTGCGCAGCATGGTCCGGGACGACCGGCCGAGCCGCCGGAGCAGCCGCGCTTCGGAATGGCGGGCGTGGGGCGGGTAGCCGCCGATCCGGTCGTAATGCTCACGCGCGATCAACAGCCCTTGATCGCCGAGTGGACCGACGAGCTTGCGCGCCACGGCCCAGAGAATGTCGCGCAATGCGGTATTTGCGTAGGGCGAACGCGCATAGCGGAACACCGCCGCCCGATCCCGGCCGCTGGTGGCGACGGCCTGGATGAACTGGGTGGTCTCCTCGATCCAGCCGGTTTCCAGCACGGCGCCTGCAGGCAGGAACATGAGCCATGGCGATCGGGCCTGCCGTGCGCCGGCGGCGAGCGCGGCGCCTTGCGAAGATCCCTCGAACCCGATGAAACGGCAGCCCGCCACGTCGGCAACGCGCTCGATGACACCGTTGCGAGTGCCGTCGACCAGCAGAACCTCACGGATGACACCGGCGGCGGCGCCGGGGACCAGCGCGGCCAGGGTTGCGACCGCCGTCTGCTCGACACCGTCGGTCGGAATGATGACGCTCAGCATGATTGAGGCTTCAGGGTCGGCACTTCGGGAGAAGCGTAGCGTTCTAATGATGTTGTCATAAACCCGTAGCGTTGCCGAGTGCAACTTTCCGGCGGCGCTTCGGCATGCGATGGTAAACCCGCAGCCAGTCATCGCAGCCAAATGTGTCATGTGCGGGGTGGAAATATTGCCGAATGTTTCGGCACAAGCTGATTCCGGCGGTATTAAACCGAAGCTTCATGGCGAGATTCGCTGCGCGCGGGCAGTCGGTCCCTCTCAGAGGAGACTTCAGCTTGCAAGAAAGGGCGAATGAAGATGTGCGATCTCGGTCCCGGGAGAGGCCTCACATGAACGCCGATCAACCCGCCGTCAGCATGGTGCCAACGTCGCCGAAGCAGGGGACTGCGCCGACCTTGCGGATCCGCGCGCTGATGCTCGGCGAGCGCATCAATGCTTCCAGCCTGGAGATCGGCACGCTGGTGTCCTCGACGCCGGCCGCCTTCCGCGTCCATGCCGGCCTTGCCGCAATCTTCCGCTACGGCGTCGTGGTGCTGATCGGGCTGCTTCCGTCCGAGGAGAAGGTCCTCGTCGATAATCTGAAGTCGCGTGTGACCGGAGAGCTCAGCCCGTACGAGGAGGAGATCGCACAGGTGCAGCTCTGCAACGATGAGGCCGCCGAGACGATCCAGCCGGGCGGGCCGATCTGCCTCGCCAAATTCTCCGACGACCGGCTGCTGCTGGTCGCGGATGCGCTCGCCAAGAGCACGTCGCTGGCGCGCGACGAGCGCCGCGTCGCCGCGGTCTTCGACGTGATCGAGCCGTTCGCACGGGAGCTCGCCGAAGGCGGCCGCACACCGCGCCGGCGCAAGGGCATTCTGCAATTGATCGGTAATGCACTGCTGGTGCAGCAGCGCGTCGCGGGCCGCGTCGCGGTCGCCGAGAAGCCCGACGTCCTCTGGGAGAAGCCAGAGCTCGATCGGCTCTATTCCCGTCTCGAGGACGAGTACGAGTTGAAGGAGCGCCTCGACACGCTCGAGCGCAAGCTCACCGCGGTGTCGGAGACCGCCAACGCACTGACCGACATCATCGACACCCAGCGCTCGCTCCGCCTGGAGATCGCGGTCGTGGTCCTAATCGTGATCGAGGTCGCGATCGGGTGTTTTCAGATATGGTCGGGGACTCATTAGTGCTCGATGAATTTATCCGCGAGCGAGATGCGCGTGACTGTGCCCTCGCCCCTTGTGGGAGAGGGCAGCGATACCAGGAGACACAAATTCGTTCGGGGTGAGGGGTCTGGCTCCGCGAACTCATTGCTTATGCGAACGCGGACAGAACGCTTCGCCCACCTGGAGTCGCCATCGCTCGCAGCACCCTTGCGCAGTGCCGTGCGATCGTCAGTTCCTCATTCGTTGGAACGACGAACACCTCGACGCTGCCATCGCCCCGGCTGATGCACTCGCGTGCGGCATCATTCGCAGCAGCATCGATGCGCACGCCCATCCAGGCGAGACACTCGCCGATCGCGCCGCGGATCTCCTTGGCATGCTCGCCGATGCCGCCGGTGAAGATCAGACCGTCCAGCCCTTCGAGCGTGGTCGACATCATCGCAATCCCCTGCGCCGCACGGAAGACGAAGAGATCGACCGCCTCTCGCGCCGCAGCCTCGCCGCTCGCCAGCAGCGTGCGCATGTCCGCGGAGGTGCCGGAGACGCCGAAGAGGCCTGACTCGTGATAGAGCAGGTGTTGGACCTCCTCGACCGACATGTTCTCGTGTTGCTGCAGATAGAGCAGCACGCCGGGATCGATCGTGCCGCAGCGCGTGCCCATCACGAGGCCGTCGAGCGGCGTCAGCCCCATCGTGGTGTCGACGCTGCGGCCATTGCGCAATGCGCAGAGGCTGGCGCCGTTGCCGAGATGCGCGATGACGATGCGCCTCGCCGTGAGCTCCGGCGCGATCTCGGCCAGGCGTCCTGCGACATATTCGAAAGACAGGCCGTGGAAGCCGTAACGCCTGACGCCACGCGCCTCGAAGCGCCTGGGAATGGCGAAGCGGCTCGCCGGCGGCGCGAGGCCGTGGTGGAAGGCGGTATCGAAACACGCGATCTGCGTCAGCCCGGGCCGGAGCGCCGCGAGCGTGCGGACTGGCGCAAGGCAGCGCGGCTGGTGCAGCGGGGCCAGCGGTGTCAACGCCTGCAGCTTCGCGGTGAGATCGTCCGTCAGGACGACAGGGCCTGAATAATCCGGCCCGCCGTGAACGATGCGATGGCCGACGGCACGGAGGCTGCGTTCGCCGAACCGGTCCTCGACGAAGGCGAGCACGTCGGCGAACAGATGACCGTCCTCGGCATCCGATGCGTCTCTCCGCGTCTCGACCAGGTCCTCCCCCGCGGCGCTCCTCACGATGAGCCGGGGTTTTGCCTCGTGTTCGTCGAGCTGGCCCTTGCACAGCAGGATGGGATCGGCCGCCGCAATCTCGAACAGGCCGAACTTGATGCTCGACGATCCCGAATTGAGGGCGAGGACCGTGTTCGACATGGCTAGTCGCCGGCTTCGGCCGGCGTGTTGCCGCCGGCGCTATTCGGCCAGACCCAGTCGCGGATCTCAGGCATATCCTCGCCATGCTCGCGGATGTAGCGGGAGTGCTCGATCAGTCTGTCGCGGAATCGCTGCTTCACTTGTGCGGCCCTGGTCGCGAGCCCGGGCACGCGCTCGATCGCCTCGATGGCGAGGTGGTAGCGATCGAGCTCGTTGAGAACGACCATATCGAAGGGCGTCGTCGTGGTGCCTTCCTCGGCAAAGCCGCGCACATGCATGCCGGCATGATTGGTGCGGTTATAGGTCAGCCGGTGAATGAGATGAGGGTAGCCGTGATAGGCGAAGATCACCGGCTTGTCGCGCGTGAACAGGCTGTCGAAGTCGCGGTCGGACAGGCCGTGCGGATGCTGCTCCTTGGGTTGCAGCGTCATGAGGTCGACGACGTTGACGACGCGGATCTTCAGATCCGGCAGTGCCTTGCGCAAGAGATCGACGGCGGCGAGCGTCTCCAATGTCGGCACGTCGCCGGCGCAGGCCATCACCACGTCGGGCTCCTCCTTTTCGTCCTCCGTTCCGGCCCAGGTCCAGATGCCGATGCCGGCATCGCAGTGTGTCGCCGCGTCCTGCATCGACAGCCATTGCGGCGCCGGCTGCTTGCCGGCGACGATCACGTTGATGCGGTTGTAGGTGCGCAGGCAATGGTCGGCGATCCACAGCAGCGTGTTGGCATCCGGCGGGAAGTAGATGCGGACGATGTCGGACTTCTTGTTGGCGACAAGGTCGACGAAACCGGGGTCCTGATGGCTGAAGCCGTTATGGTCCTGCCGCCAGACATGCGAGGTCAGAAGATAGTTGAGCGAGGCGATCGGGCGCCGCCACGGCAGGTCGCGCGTAACCTTCAGCCATTTGGCATGCTGGTTGAACATGGAATCCACGATGTGGATGAAGGCTTCGTAGCAGGAGAAGAAGCCGTGCCGTCCGGTCAGCAGATAGCCTTCCAGCCAGCCCTGGCAGAGATGCTCGCTCAAGACTTCCATCACGCGCCCATCCTGCGCGAGATGCACGTCGTAAGGCTCGATCGGTTCCATCCAGACGCGTTCGGTCGCTTCGAACACGGCGTCTAACCGGTTCGACGCCGTCTCGTCCGGGCCCGCGATGCGGAAATTGCGTTGTTGCGCATTGAGGCGAATGACGTCGCGCAGGAATTTGCCGAGCTCGCGCGTCGCTTCCGCCACGGTGCCGCCGGGCTGCGGCACCTCGATTGCGAAGCTGCGAAAGTCGGGCAGCTTCAGCTCTTTCTTCAGGAGGCCGCCATTGGCATGTGGATTGGCGCCCATGCGCCTGACGCCTTCGGGCGCGAGCGCCTGGAGCTCGGGAATGAGCGCGCCGTTCGCGTCGAACAGCTTTTCGGGCTCATAGCTGCGCATCCAGTGTTCGAGCAGCTTGAGGTGCGCCGGGTTCTCGCGGCAGCTCGCGACGGGCACTTGATGCGCGCGCCAAAAACCCTCGACCTTCTTGCCGTCGACTTCCTTCGGGCCAGTCCAGCCCTTCGGGCTGCGCAGCACGATCATCGGCCAGCGCGGCCGCCCGACGCTCGTGCGCCCGTCACGGGCGTGCTGCTGGATCGAGCGGATACTGGCGAGCGCGACATCGAGCGCATCCGCCATGGCGTGGTGCATCAATTTGGGATCATCGCCCGCAACGAACAGCGGCTCATGGCCGAACCCATGGAAGAGATCGCGGATCTCCGCATCTTGCATCCGCCCGAGCACGGTCGGATTTGCGATCTTGTAGCCGTTGAGATGCAGGATCGGCAGCACCGCGCCGTCATGGGCCGGGTTCAGGAACTTGTTCGAATGCCAGGACGCAGCTAACGGGCCGGTTTCCGCCTCGCCGTCGCCGACGACGCAGGCGACGATCAAATCGGGGTTGTCGAATGCCGCGCCATAGGCGTGCACCAGCGCGTAGCCGAGTTCGCCGCCTTCGTGGATCGAGCCCGGCGTCTCCGGCGCCGCATGGCTCGGAATGCCGCCGGGGAAGGAGAACTGCCTGAACAGCTTGCGCAATCCGTCGGTATCCCGCGCGATGTCGGGATAGATCTCGCTGTAGGTGCCTTCGAGGTAGGTGTTGGCGACCATGCCCGGTCCACCATGGCCGGGACCGCAGACATAGATCACGTTGAGGTCCAGCGCGCGGATGACGCGGTTGAGATGGGCGTAGATGAAGTTCAGGCCGGGCGTCGTGCCCCAATGGCCGAGCAAACGCGGCTTGATGTGCTCGGGTCGTAACGGCTCGCGCAGCAGCGGATTATCGAGCAGGTAGATCTGCCCGACGGAGAGGTAGTTGGCGGCGCGCCAATAGCGATCGAGCAGACCGAGGTCGCTGCTCGCGGCGGCCGTTTTTTGTTGAATTGTCATGTTCCTGTCGGCTTTCACCCAGAGATCGTCACCAACTTTGTTCCGGCGCGATCGATCCCTGTGCGGGATCAAACGAAATCGTCGCGACCGGCGTGTTGCGTGATGTCAAAGGCGCGCGCCCGAAATTTGGGTGGCTACTTTGCATGGGGTTGTTTTCGCGTTTTTTGTTCTTGTTCTTGATTTGTTCCGTTTGCGTGCTATGTTGGGCTCATGAGTCGAGCATCCTCTCGTGCCCTCAAGCACCCGCCGGTCACGGCGCCCTCCGAGCCGGCGGGTGCGCCTTCAGATTTCCCCGAGCTTGGCGTCGCCATCGACCGCGCGCGCCGGCGAGGGCGGGGAGCACAATCCAATGCCACCGGCCGCTACGAGGCCGAGGCGCGCGTCGCTTTCGATGACGGCTGGCAGAGCCTGGAAGAGCTGCCGCCGTTCAGGACCACGGTCGGTGTCGACACCTCGCGCAAGGTCATCACCCGGAACGACTCCCCCGACATCGGCTTCGACCGCTCGATCAATCCGTATCGCGGCTGCGAGCATGGCTGTGTCTATTGCTTCGCGAGGCCGACACATGCCTATCTCGGCCTCTCGCCGGGGCTGGACTTCGAGTCAAAACTGTTCGCGAAGCCTGAGGCACCTTCGCTGCTGGAGAAGGAGCTCGCCGCACCCGGCTACGAGCCGCGGATGATCGCGATCGGCACCAACACCGATCCCTATCAGCCGATCGAACGCGAGCGAAAGATCATGCGCGGCATCCTCGAGGTGCTGGAACGCGCTAGCCATCCGGTCGGCATCGTCACCAAGTCGGCGCTGGTCGTGCGCGACATCGACATTCTCGCGCGGATGGCCAAGCGCAACCTCGCCAAGGTCGCGATATCCGTCACCTCGCTCGACCCGAAGCTGGCGCGCACCATGGAGCCGCGGGCCTCGACACCACCGAGGCGGCTGGAGGCGCTGAAGCAGCTCTCTGATGCCGGCATTCCCACCACGGTGATGGTTGCGCCCGTGATTCCGGCGCTGAACGATTCCGAGATCGAACGAATCCTCGATGCCGCCGCCCACGCCGGCGTCAAGGAGGCCTCGTACGTGCTGCTGCGGTTGCCGCTGGAGGTCCGCGATCTCTTCCGCGAATGGCTGATGGCGAACTATCCGGACCGCTACCGCCACGTCTTCACCCTGATCCGCGACATGCGCGGCGGACGCGACTACGATGCGAAATGGGGCGAGCGGATGAAGGGCACCGGCCCGATGGCCTGGACCATCGGCCGCCGCTTCGAGATCGCCTGCGACAGACTCGGCCTCAACAAGCGGCGCTCCAAGCTGACGACGGACCACTTTGCGCGGCCGAAGCGGAACGGCGACCAGCTCAGCCTGTTCTGACCGGACAAACGGAAGAGGCATAGCGTGGTTAAGGAACTCGCCGTGCCGGTGCCACGACTGACCGTCATTACGTTGGGTGTCAGCGACATCCGCGCGAGTATCGCGTTTTACGACGCACTCGGCTTCTCGCGCCGCCTGAAGGCGACCGGCGAGGCGGTCGCCTTCTACGACACCGGAGGTCCGGTGCTCGCGCTTTATCATTGGGATCGGCTCGCGGCCGACGCATCGGTGCCTGACCGGCCGAGGCCCACGACCTTTCGTGGCACCACGCTCGCCTGGAATTGCGCGACGCGCGGGGAGGTCGATCAGGTGCTGGCCTTCGCCATCGGGAAGGGAGCCGCCTTGCTGAAGGCGGCGCACGAGACCGATTACGGTGGCTATTGCGGCTATTTTGCTGATCCCGACGGCCATGTCTGGGAGGTCGTGGTCGCGCCTGGCATCGAGGTGGGCGAGGACCGACGGGTGCATCTGGCGGAATAGGGGCGGCCAGCCTGAATAACGGGAATTATCCTGGGTTCCAGGTTGCGCTGGCGAAGCCCCTTGCGCACGATCCCGGCCATGATTCGGGACAAGTCCGCCAAGAATCCAGCCAAAGACGCGCCCAAGAAGCAGGCCGCGAAGAAGGCCGCGCCTGACAAGGCGGTCAAGACGCCTGCGGCTGGCGCTCCGCAGGTTGCTGCCGGCAAGAAAGGTATCATTGCCATTGCTCCCCCCAGCTTTCGTCGCGAGCGCGCGTTGATCAAGCGCGGCGTCTGGCCGGTCGCCGGTTGCGACGAGGCCGGCCGCGGCCCGCTCGCCGGCCCCGTGGTGGCGGCGGCGGTGATTCTCGATCCCGACCGCATTCCGCGCGGCATCGATGATTCCAAGCGCCTGACCGCCGAGGAGCGCGAAAAACTGTTCGACAAGATCTGCGCCACCGCGCAGGTCTCGGTTGTCGTCGCCTCGCCCGCGCGCATCGACCGCGACAACATCCTGCGCGCCTCGCTATGGGCGCTGAAGCGCGCCGTGGTGGCACTGCCCGAGACGCCCAGGCACGTCTTCGTCGACGGCCGCGACCGGCTCGACACGGAATGCGATTGCGAGGCGGTGATCGGCGGCGACGGCATCGTGCTGTCGATCGCCGCGGCATCCATTGTCGCCAAGGTTACCCGCGACCGGCTGATGTGCGCGCTGGCGCAGGACTGCCCCGGCTACGGCTTCGAGCAGCACAAGGGCTATGCCGTCCCCGAACATCTCGAGGCGCTCGACCGTCTCGGCCCGTCCATCCATCACCGCAGCTTCTTCGCCCCCGTCGCCGCCGCCCGCGCCAAGCACATGCCTTGGACCGTCGCGCCGGAGCGGGACTTGTTCTCGGTGACCGAGGTCGAGGTACAGATGGACGCGCAAATTGAGATCGACGGATCGGCAACTCTCTAGGACGACGGCCCCGCCGCACCCTCATCCGTCATGGCCCGGCTTGATCCGGCCATCCGCGTGTGGATCTTCGGGCCTTCGCCGCGCCGGCTTCGACCGCGCAGGCGGGATAAGCCCGGGCATGACGAGCACACCAAAGTTGCCACGACGCGCAGCGCCCATTATCAAATCGAATGTGAGCGAATAGGGCCGGCTGGACTGGCTGCATCATTCGGACGTTGCATGCGGTTTACCTCCCTGGTCATCGAGCTCATTCGCGCCCGGCCGCGGCTGATCGTATGGATCGCCGTGCTGCTTCAGGCGGCGATGTGGCTGTTCGTGGCGCTGGTGTTCTACCGCAGCCCGCCCGGCACTCTTGCGACGCTGCTGGCCTTCGGCCGCGAGTACCAGGTCGGCACCGACCTCGGCCCGCCGCTGCCGGTCTGGCTCGCCGACATCGCCTATCGCGCGGCCGGCGGTCATATGTTCGGCGTCTATGTGCTTGCCGAGGTGTGCGAGATCGCGACCTTCATCGCGCTCTTTCATCTGTCTCGCGCCGTGGTCGGCTCCCAGCACGCGGTGCTCGCCGTGCTCCTGACCATGACCGCGCTGGCGTTCTCCTCGTCCGCGCTCGACTTCGGGCCGCTGGTCCTGGCGCGGCCGCTCTGGGCGCTATTGCTGCTGCACTCCTGGCAGATCATCGGCCAGCGCCGCGGCAATGCCTGGTTCGCCTGGTCGATCGAAGCGGGACTCTTGCTGCTGACGACGCCTGCGGCGATCTTTCTCCTCCTGCTGATCATCATCTTCGCGATCTCGACCGCAGCCGGGCGCAGGACGCTGCGCGGGCTCGATCCGCTGTTTGCACTGATCGTCGTCGCCGTGCTGGCGCTGCCCTATGCGGTCTGGCTGATGCGCGCCGAGACGTTGACGCTGCCGGCCTTGCCGCAAGTCACCGAGCTCAGCGCCCGCGCGCTGCATGCGGCCTGGCTGCTCGGAGGATTGGTGCTCGGGGCGGCGACGATTCCGGCGCTGACCTTTCTCAATACCGGGCTGTTCGCCGACAAGGGCGAGGAGCCGCCGATCATCTATCGCCCGCCGGTCGAGCCGCTCGCGCGCAGCTTCGTCTACTTCTTCGCGCTGGCTCTGCCACTCGGCGCGGTGCTGATCTCCGGCTTGATGGGGCTCGACTCCGTCGTCGGCGGCGCCGGTGTCGTGCTGGTCATGTCGGGGCTCGCCGCGGTCGTCGCGGCCGGCGATCTCATCGCGATGCGCCGCGCGCGGATGCTGCGCATGGTCTGGGCTGCCGCCGTCGTCGCACCCGCCGCCGGTGTGGTGCTCGCCGTGCTGTTCCTGCCCTGGACCGGTGCCAACGAGATTGCGACCTCGATGCCGGCGCGTGCGATCTCAGACTTCTTCGACGAGAGCTTTGCCCGCCGCACCAACCATCGCTTGCGTGCCGTCGCCGGCGAGCCCCAGCTCGCCAGCCTGATCGCACTGCATTCCGGCCGGCCGCATCTCTTCATCGACGCCGATCCGGCACGCACGCCGTGGATGAATCGGTCCAAGTTCAGCGAAACTGGCGGCGTCGTGGTCTGGCGCGCCTCCGATACCGCCGGAACCCCGCCGCCGGACATCCTCAAGCGCTTCCCCGGCATCGTGCCTGAAGTCCCGCGCGCCTTCGAATGGCTGGTGACGGGCCGCCAGCCGCTGCTGCGCATCGGCTGGGCCATCGTGCGGCCGAAGGGGACGTGAGGTGCTCTCTCCGCCGTCATTGCGCGGAGCCCTTGCGACGAAGCAATCCAGAGTCTCTCTCCGGAAAGATTCTGGATTTGCTTCGCTGCGCTCGCAATGACGGGGAGAGAGCGTTCTGCCCCTCGCTATCCCGACAGCACCTTCGCGACTGCGCGCAAATCCTGCCAGGCCAGCCGCTTGTATGACGGCGAGCGCAACAGATAGGCCGGATGGAAGGTCGGCAGCGCGCGGATGGTGCGTGCGCCGGTGTCATAATCGAACCAGCGCCCGCGGGTGCGCATGATGCCTTCGCGCGTTCCCAGCAGCGTCTGGGTCGAGGGATTGCCGAGCGTCACCAGCACATCCGGGTTCACCAGCTCGATCTGGCGCTGGATGAAGGGCAGGCAGATCTGCGTCTCCTGCGGCGTCGGCGTGCGGTTGCCGGGCGGCCGCCAGGGAATGACGTTGGCGATGTAGGCTGTGGTGCGGTTGAGCCCTATGGCCCCCATCATCAGATCGAGCAGCTTGCCGCTGCGCCCGACGAAGGGCAGTCCCTCGATGTCCTCGTCGCGCCCTGGCGCCTCGCCGACGAACATAATGCGCGCCTTGGGATTGCCGTCGGCGAACACCAGCCGTGTCGCGGTGTGCTTCAGCGCGCAGCCCTCGAAAGTTTGCATCAACTCGCGCAATGCCTCCAGCGTCGGGGCGGTGCGCGCGGCCTCACGCGCCGAGGCGATGGCGACATCCGGTGCAGGCGCGGCTTCACCACGTATGACCGCGGGCGCGGCGACCGGCCGCGGCGCCTCGAGCGGTGCCGTGCGCGCGGAAGGTGGCGGAGCGTCGATTTCCGCCAGGCGGTCTATCGGTTCCTCCGCAAGCGCGCAGTCGACACCGGCCTCCAGATAGAAGGCGAGCAGCTCTCGGACGGTGGGTGCGGGTTCGGGGATCATGGGAAAGTCTGACTTTTATATCACCTTGGATGGCCTTGCATCCCGGCGGAACGCGATTCCGAGGTTGTCCTACCCGGAAAAATCGGAAACAAGAGGGCGCAAACGACCGAGGACCGTCTCAAGGGCTGAGATCAGATGAGCACCGAAGAACTTCCCCCGCGCGAATCCATGGAATTCGACGTCGTCATTGTCGGCGCCGGCCCCTCGGGTCTGTCGGCCGCGATCCGGCTGAAGCAACTCAATGCCGATCTCAATGTGGTCGTGGTGGAGAAGGGCTCCGAGGTCGGCGCACATATTCTCTCGGGCGCGGTGATCGACCCGGCCGGACTCGACAAGCTCATTCCGGACTGGCGGGAGGATGCCGACTGCCCGCTGAAGACGCAGGTCAAGGACGACCGCTTCTACTGGATGACGGGCGGCGGCGCGATCAAGCTGCCGAATTTCATGATGCCGCCGCTGATGGACAATCATCACTGCTATATCGGCTCGCTCGGCAATGTCTGCCGCTGGCTGGCGCGCAAGGCCGAGGCGCTCGGCGTCGAGATCTATCCGGGCTTTGCCGCGGCCGAGGTGCTCTACGACGAGGGGGGCAAGGTCAGGGGCATCGCCACCGGCGACATGGGAATCGGCCGCGACGGCAAGCCGAAGGATTCCTTTACCCGCGGTATGGAATTGCTCGGCAAGTACACGCTGTTTGCCGAAGGCGCCCGAGGCAGCCTGACCAAGCAGCTCATCAACAAATTCGCACTCGACGCCAAGGCTGAGCCGCCAAAATTCGGCATCGGCCTCAAGGAGGTTTGGCAGATCGATCCCGCCAAGCACCAGAAGGGCTTGATCCAGCATTCGTTCGGCTGGCCGCTCGACATGAAGACCGGCGGCGGCTCGTTCCTGTACCATTACGACGACAATCTCGTCGCTGTCGGCTTCGTCGTGCACCTCAATTACGACGATCCCTATCTGTCCCCGTTCGACGAATTCCAGCGCTTCAAGACCCATCCCTCGATCCGCGGCACCTTCGAAGGCGCCAAGCGGCTCGCTTATGGCGCGCGCGCCATCACCGAGGGCGGCTATCAGTCGGTGCCGAAGCTGAGCTTCCCCGGGGGCGCGCTGATCGGTTGCGCGGCCGGGTTCGTCAACGTGCCGCGCATCAAGGGCGTGCACAACGCGATGGGCACCGGCATGCTCGCCGCCGAGCACGTCGCAGCCGCGATTGCCGCCGATCGCGCCAATGACGAACTCGTCGAATACGAGAATGCCTGGCGCACGTCGTCGGTCGGCAAGGATTTGTTCCTGGTCCGCAACGTCAAGCCGCTGTGGTCGAAGTTCGGCACCGTGCTCGGCGTCGCGCTGGGCGGCTTCGACATGTGGTGCAACACGCTGTTCGGCGGCTCGCTGTTCGGCACCCAGTCGCACCTCAAGCCCGACCGCGCCACGCTCGATCCTGCCAAGAGCCACGCGCCCAGGAATTACCCGAAGCCCGATGGCAAGATCACCTTCGACAAGTTGTCCTCGGTGTTTTTGTCCAACACCAATCACGAGGAGGACCAGCCGATCCATCTGAAGGTGGCGGACATGAACCTCCAGAAGGCCTCCGAGCATGACGTCTTCGCCGGCCCCTCGAATCGCTACTGCCCGGCCGGCGTCTATGAATGGATCGAGGAGGGGGCGGGCCCGCGCTTCCAGATCAATGCCCAGAACTGCGTCCACTGCAAAACCTGCGACGTGAAGGATCCCAACGGCAACATCACCTGGGTTCCCCCGGAGGGCGGCGGCGGCCCGAACTACGAGGCGATGTAAGGGCGGGCTCACTGGTGATCTGACGCACGTTCGCGTGAGAACCCGGCCGCGGCCACCCGCCGCGGCCACGATAAGGCCATAGTAGCGGCGTCTTGGGGCGCGGGTGGCCGGTTTGGGGCGTGCGGAGGCGATCGTCCGGTCCGAATCCTTGCGGCGAAGCGCCAAAAGCGGCATTGTCGGCCTGACGGTTCCGGGTCCCGATGCCACCGGCCGCGTTCGCATGCGATACGGCCTTCTGCTGCAAACCCAGGCAATACCAACTCAAGGCGAGCCCTGATGTTTTCAAATCGTTTCAACCGCTGGACTGCTGCCGCCATCGTCCTCACCGCGATCACGACGGTCCCCGGCGCGGTGCTGGCGCAGACGCCGGATCATCCGGAGAGCACGGCGGCGCAGTTTCCGACCCGAAACGATCTGAAGTCGCTGACCGGTGCCGGCAGCTATCTCGCCGCGCGCCACGCCAGCGTCGAGCGTGACGCGGCGTCCGCCGCCGCATTCTACCGTTCGGCGCTCCGCACCGATCCGAAGAACAACGAGCTGCTCGACCGTGCCTTCATCTCCTCGGTCGCGGACGGCGACATCGACGAGGCGGTCAAGCTGGCCGAGCGCATCCTCACCATCGACAAGACCAACCGTGTCGCGCGTCTCGTCGTCGGCGTGCATGATCTCAAGCTGAAGAAGTACCCTGCTGCGCAGACCAATATCAACCAGTCGATCCGCGGTCCGATCACCGATCTCGTCGCCACGCTGCTGTCGGGCTGGGCCGCCTATGGTGCGGGCGATGCCAAGGGTGGTGTCGCCGCCATCGACAAGCTGGCAGGTCCGGAATGGTATCCGCTGTTCAAGGACCTTCATGCGGGCATGATCCTGGAGCTCTCCGGCAAGGAGAAGGACGCCGGCACCCGCTTCGAGCGCGCCTACAAGCTCGATGATTCCATGCTGCGCGTGACCGAGGCCTATGCGCGCTGGCTGTCGCGCAACAAGGATTCCACCGCCGCGACCAATGTCTACCTGGCCTTCGACAAGAAGCTCGCGCGTCATCCGCTGATCCAGGAAGGTCTGCGCGAGACCAAGGCCGGCAAGAAGATGCCGCCGCTCGTGGATTCCGCGCAGGCCGGCGCCGCCGAAGCGCTCTATGGCATCGGCGCGACGCTGACCCGCCGCGGCGGCGAGGATCTGGCGCTGGTCTATCTCCAGCTCTCGCTCTACCTGCAGCCGAGCCATCCGCTGGCACTGCTCTCGCTCGCCGATCTCTACGAATCGGTGAAGCGGCCGCAGATGGCGATCAAGGTCTATGAGCGCGTGCCCGCGTCCTCGCCGCTCAAGCGCAACGCCCAGATTCAGCTCGCCATCGATCTCGACTCCGCCGACCGCACCGACGAGGCGATCAAGATCCTCAAGGGCGTCACCACGGAGGATCCCAAGGACCTCGAAGCCATCATGGCGCTCGGCAACATCGAGCGCGGCCGCAAGAAGTTCGGCGACTGCGGCGCGACCTACTCGCAAGGCATCGACGTGCTGCCGGCCGGCAACGACAAGGCCAACAGCGTCTGGTACTACTATCGCGGCATCTGCGAGGAGCGCTCCAAGCAGTGGGCCAAGGCCGAAGCCGACATGAAGAAGGCGCTCGAGCTGCAGCCCGACCAGCCGCACGTGCTCAACTATCTTGGCTATTCCTGGATCGACCAGGGCATCAATCTCGACGAGGGCATGAAGATGATCAAGCGCGCCGTCGAGCAGCGTCCCGACGACGGCTATATCGTCGATTCGCTCGGCTGGGCCTATTACCGCATCGGCAATTATGAGGAGGCGGTGAAGAACCTCGAGCGCGCGATCGATCTCAAGCCCGAGGATCCCACCATCAACGACCACCTCGGCGATGCCTATTGGCGCGTCGGCCGCACGCTGGAAGCCAAGTTCCAGTGGTCGCATGCGCGCGATCTCAAGCCCGAGCCGGAAGAGCTGCCGAAGATCGAGGCCAAGATCGCCAATGGCCTCACCGAGGATAATTCCAACTCTTCCGCGGCGCAGGCCGAGAAGAAGAAGGACGACGGCAAGGGCGGCTGAGATCTGGGGCAAGTTGGGGGCTGTCGCCGATGCCGGCGTTGATTGAAGAAGGGCGGGCGAAGGTCAATTTGAGCCTTCGCGTCATCGGCCGTCGTGCCGACGGCTATCATGATCTCGAAAGCGTGGTTGCGTTCGCCGACTGTGCCGACAGGCTCACGCTGGAGCCCGACGGCGAGCTGAAGCTCACCACCACCGGGCCGCTGGCTGCGGCTTGCGGCGACACTGCTGACAATCTCGTGCTCAAGGCCGCCAAGCTTCTGGCCGAGGCTGTCCCTGGCCTGAAGCTCGGCGCCTTCTCGCTCGACAAGGTGCTTCCGGTTGCCGCCGGCATCGGCGGCGGCTCAGCGGATGCCGCAGCGGCGCTGCGGCTCCTCGCGCGTCTCAATGATCTATCGCTCGATGATCCCCGCGTTCAGAAAGTCGCGCTCGCGACCGGCGCCGACGTGCCGGTGTGCCTCCTCTCGCGCGCCTGCGACATGACCGGCGTCGGCGAGCAGCTGTTGCCGCTCGCGCTGCCGAGCATGCCCTGCGTCTTGGTCAATCCGCGCGTGCCGGTTGCCACCAAGGACGTGTTCCAGGCGCTGGGCCTGCGCAACGGCGAGCTTCTGGTTGGCGCTACCTCGGTCCTCGAAGCGCCGGCGTGGCCGGAGGAGGGGGCCTCGATCGCCGATTGGGTCGAGGTTCTCGAAACGGTCGCCAATGACCTCGAAGCGCCGGCGATGCGCATCGAGCCTGTCATCGGCGAGGTGCTGGACGCCTTGCGTACGTCCGCCGGCGTCAAGCTCGCCCGGATGTCCGGCTCCGGCGCGACGTGCTTTGCGATCTACGGCGCACCGGTCGAGACGCACGCCGCCGCCGAAAAGATCCGCCGCGATCACCCCGGCTGGTGGGTGCATGCGGGGACGTTGAGCTAGCTCTGTTCGTCATAGCGAGCGTAGCGAAGCAATCCAAATCTCTCAGCGGTGACAGTCTGGATTGCTTCGCTACGCTCGCAATGACGTGGATATAGTCGAGCTAGCCTAAGCCATCCTCGGCCAATTCCAGAAACCGCCGGATCTCGTCCAACACCTCCTGCGGCTTGTCATGCTGCAGCCAGTGTCCCGCCCCGGCGATGGTCTTGATGCGCGCGTTCTGGAAATAGCGCTCCAGGCCTGCGGCCTTTGCGCCGGCCAGAAAACTTTTGCCGGCATTGAGCAGCAGCGTCGGGCAGGCGATGCGTGACCACAAGGCGACGTGATCGTCGGGCCAGAGCCGGTGCGGCGCGCTGGCACGTTGGTAGGGATCGAACTTCCAGCTATAGGTGCCGTCCTCGTTCCGTCGCGCGCCATGCGTGGCGAGATGCAGCGCGAGGTCGCGCGACAGCCGCCTGTTGTGAAGCACCATCTGCGCGGCCGCGTCCGCTAGAGTCGAATATCGACGCGGCGTCCGGTCGTGCAGCTTGTCGAGTTGGGCCACCCATTTGCCGATGCGCTCATGCACCGGCGGCTTTGGTGCATCCGGCAACATGGTCACGCCGTCGAGGACGACCAGCTTCGTGACCTGCTCGGGGAATGAACCTGAAAAGATCAGGCTCACCATGCCGCCCATCGAATGGCCGATGAGACCGACTTGAGGCGCTGCAATGGTGCGGACGAGCTGGGTAAGATCGTAGACATATTCGGTCAGCGCGTAGCTGCCGCCCCTCGTCCAATCGGAATCGCCGTGACCGCGCAGGTCGGGTGCGAGCACGTGAAAATGCGGCTGCAACGATCGGGCGATGTGATCCCAGCTGCGGCAATGATCGCGGCCCCCATGGACCAGGATCAGAGCGGGCGCGCCCTCGTTGCCCCAGTCGGCGTAATGCAGCCGCAGGCCGTGCGATTCATAGAAGCGGCTTTGCGGGGTGCTAGCCATTTGCCGGCCGCCGCGCCAAGGCAAGCGAGAGGCCGAGGCCCGCGATGAAGACGCCGGAGCCTTGCGTGAGGCGCCGCATCAGCTGCGGCCGTCCGATCAGCTGCGCGCGCGTTGCCGAGGCCATCAGCACCACCACGACGTCGGCGAGTGTGTTCAGTGCCACCGAGATCGCACCGAGCAGGATGAATTGCAGCGTCGGGTTCGATCCCGCGGGATCGAGAAACTGCGGAATGAAGGCGAGAAAGAACGCCGCAGTCTTCGGATTCAGCGCCTCGACCAGCACGCCGTCGCGGAACGCGCGCTTGTCGCCGACGGCTTCGCTCTCGAGCGACTGCGCACGCACGGCGCCGCGAAACGTCCTGATGCCGAGCCAGACCAGATAGAGCGCGCCGACGAATTTCACGGCGGCAAACAGTTCCGCGCTGGCCAGGATGATCGCGGAGATGCCAAGACTGCCGGCCACGACATGGACCATGCCGCCCAGCGCCGTGCCCGCGGTCGAGGCAAAGCCGCTCGCGCGGCCGTCCGAAAGTGTTCGCGCCGCGACGTAAAAAATGCCGGGGCCGGGAATCGCCGCAATTAGGAATGCTGCGGCCAGGAACAGCCAGAAATTGGTTTCGGTCATCCTGTTTTCGTAGCTGAGCGAGCGGCGATTGCAAGGCCTCTCGCTTAGCCCATCCGGCGGAAGATCACGCTCGCATTGACTCCGCCGAAGCCGAACCCGTTGGAGATCGCATGCTGCATCGGCATCGGCCGTGCGGCACCGGCGACAATGTCGATGCCGTCAGCGCCAGGATCCGGGTTTTCGAGATTGAGCGTCGGCGGCGCGATCTGATCGCGCAGAGCGAGCACGGCGAAGATTGCTTCCAGCCCACCGGCCGCGCCGAGCAGATGGCCGGTGGCCGATTTGGTCGCGCTCACCGCAATGCCCCGATTGCGGCCGAACAGCGTGGCGATGGCGCCGAGCTCGCTCTCGTCGCCGGCCGGAGTCGACGTCGCGTGCGCGTTCAGGTGCTGCACATCCGGGGGCGCGAGCTTCGCCTGCCGTAGCGCGATCTCCATGGCGCGGCGGGCGCCGTCGCCATCCGGTGGACCCGATGTCATGTGATAGGCGTCCGCCGTCGTGCCGTAGCCGACGATCTCCGCGATCGGCTTCGCACCGCGCGCGAGCGCATGCTCCAGCGCCTCGATCACCAGGATGCCTGCACCTTCGCCCATGACAAAGCCGTCGCGGTCGCGATCGAACGGCCGCGAGGCGCGTGCGGGTTCGTCGTTGAAGCCGCTCGACAGGGCTCGCGCCGCCGCAAAGCCGCCGAGGCTGACGATATCGATGCAGGCCTCGGCGCCGCCGCAGATCGCGACATCGGCCTCGCCGAGGCGGATCATGCGTGCGGCATCGCCGATCGCCTGCACGCCGGCCGCGCAGGCCGTGACCGGCGTGCCCAGCGCGCCCTTGTAGCCGTATTTGATCGAGACGTGGCCGGCGGCGAGATTGGCGAGGAAGGAGGGAATCGTGAACGGCGACAGCCGCCGCGCGCCGCGCTGCTCGGTGGTGCGCACGGCCTCCGCCATTGCGGGAAAGCCGCCGACGCCGGAAGCGATGATCGTCGCGGTGCGCTCCAGCGCGGCTGCGTCCTGCGGCGTCCATCGGGCTTGCGCGACCGCTTCTGCCGTGGCGAGCAGTGCGAACAGAATGAAGCGGTCCATCTTGCGTTGGTCTTTGGGCGCCGCGGCCTGCGCCGGATCGAAGCCGCCTTCGGCATCATCGGCCTTGTCGGGCACGAGCCCGGCAATGCGCGCCGGCAGCGCCTGCGCCCATTCGGGCAGCGGCCGCAGCCCGCTTTGCCCGGCGAGCAACCGCCGCCACGACAATTCGACACCGCAGCCGAGCGGCGACACTGCGCCCATTCCCGTCACGACGATACGACGCATGTCAGTCTCCGGCCGGCGCGACGGCCGGGTTCATTGCCTTGAGTGAAGCGAGGTGCTTGCGCATGCCGCGGCTGGCGCGTGGCCCGGGAATGGCGATGGTATTGGCGAGCGTGATAGGCTGCATGTTGGCCGCGTCGACCACGACCGGATCGAACGGGCGTGCGCTGTTCCGGTTCGCCAGCAGGATGGATTCGCCTTTGGGCGCGAGATGCTTGTTGCCCCAGGCGAGCAGCGTAGCGATCACGGGAAAGAAATCCCGCGCCTTGTCCGTCAGCACATATTCGTAGCGTGGCGGCCGATCTTGATAGCGGCGGCGCGTGAACATGCCGCTCTCGGTGAGATGGGCGAGCCGCCGCGATAGGATGTTCGGTGCAATGCCGAGGTTTTGCGAGAACTCATCGAACCTCGTCGCCCCCTGAAATGCATCGCGCAGGATCAGGATGCTCCACCATTCGCCGACCGTTTCCACGGCGCGGCCGACGGGGCATTCCAGGATCGAGGGGGATTTTGGCTGCATGGCGGGAAAGTATGGGGGTTACTTGCAAAATGCAAGTGACTGGGTGTGCTAGGATGCGGAGCGAATGAGGCTGGGTTCTGCTGGTGAGACAAAGCGCAGTTGCTGCAAAGCCGGGGCCCATACTGCTGATCGCTGGATGTCGCATGGGGCCCGGCTCTGCGCAGCAGCGTTTCACGCTGCAGCGGGTCGGGGACACGAGAGCGAGCGGTGCCGGACGCGCCACACTCCGTCATTGCGAACGTAGCGAAGATTCCATGGGGAGTGGATAGCGACCAGGTCTGAGGCCAGACTGAGGGTTGCTGAATCCATTCAACCTGGAGACGACGATGTTGCTCGATCATCCTTCCGACGGACTGGCCGCTATCCGCACGCAGTTTGGCGCAATTTTTGTGTCATTGGAACTGAGCCGTTCGACATGGCTGGTCACTTCGCTGTCGCCCTGCAAGGGCGAGAAGATGTCCAAACGCAGCATGAAGGCCGGCGAGCTTTCGGAACTGTTGAAGCTGTTTGCGGAGCTGAAGCGCAAGGCGCAGGCGCGAACGGGTGAGAGCTATCCGATCATCACGATCCAGGAGGCGGGGCTGGACGGGTTCTGGCTTCACCGCGCCCTGCAGCAGGAAGGCATCGAGAGCCACGTAGTCGATCCGGCCTCGATTGCGACGCCGCGCCGGCGCCGGCGGGCCAAGACGGACCGGCTGGATGGCGAGACGCTGTTGCGGACGCTGCTGGCCTACAAGCGCGGCGAGGTACGGGTCTGCGCCATGGTCGTTGCGCCCTCTCCGGCAGAGGAGGACCGCCGTAGGCTGTGCCGCGAGCGAGAGACCTTGATCGCGGAGCGGATCGAGCATGTGAACCGGATCAAGGGTCTTCTGTTCGCGCAAGGGATCTTCGACTACGCGCCGCTGCGGCGAGACCGGCGGAAGCGGCTGGAGGCCTTGCGGACGGGCGACGGGCGCGCCTTGCTGGCGCATCTGAAGGCGCAGATCAGCCGCGAACTCGACCGGCTCGAACTGCTGCTCGACCAGATCACGGCGGTGGAGCGCGAGCAGGATGCGTTGCTGGCCGCGAGCAAGGCGGCGGGGGAGAAGACCGTATCGAACCCGGTGGCAATGCTGCTCGAACTGAAGAGCCTGGGCCCGAACTTCACGGCCGTTCTCTGGTCGGAGGCCTTTTACCGGCAGTTCGCCAACCGCCGCCAGATTGCATCCTATGCCGGCCTTGCAGCCACGCCATGGCGCAGTGGCGGCATCGAGCGCGAGCAAGGCGTGTCGAAGGCTGGCAATCCGCGCCTGAGAACCACGATGATCCAGCTCGCCTGGCTCTGGGTACGCCACCAGCCTCAATCGGCTTTGACCCAGTGGTTCAAGGTGCACAGCCAACGCGGCCGCAAGCGCGCGATCGTGGCGCTCGCGCGCAAGCTGCTCGTGGCCCTCTGGAAGTACGTGACCGCGGGCGTGGTGATCGAGGGAGCCGAGATAAAGGCCGCCGCCTGACACCACGCTCCTCAGCCTCAAAGCCAATCCGCCGAGATTGATCAGCCTCGGCCGATCCGGGTGGACGAACCGATGGATTGCATGGCTTCAAACGCCGTAACGAAGAATGGTCTCGTCCTCTCGAGCCTGCCCGCCGCAAGCGGAATGTTGGTGCAGCCGCCGCCGCGCGGCGACCGAATGTGAGTTTGATCTGGCAAGCAAACCAGATTGCAAAAACCGGCTCGACCCTTGGATCGCCTGACGAAAAGGAGTTATCCGCCCGCTGCCCCGACTGCCAAAGCCTGATGGCGTGCTCGCTCGAGTCAAGGCCAAGTCGCTTCGCGACGGCCCTACGGGCCGACCTTGACTCGATCTGCGCGCGCCATCCTACGTGCTCCACGGTCGGGACGAAGAGCTGGCCTGCAATCGAACAAAGAGCTGAACAAACCGCCTTGACACACCAAATCCCCATGTGAGCAATCCAGAATGTCTTTCGCGGCGGCAGTGTTCGTCGCAACAGCTCCTCGCAATTGTCGATGTTCAATAATTCGCTGATTGGATCGCGGTGGTCTTGGAAGCGGCGAAAGCCTTGGGAGTTTGTCCTGCCAAGGCCTGATGGGGTCTGTGGTTGTTGTAGTAGACGAGGTACTCGAACAGTTCATTGGCGAAGTGGTCCAGGTTGTCGAAGGTCGTACCCTCGATGACGTCGTCATCGAGGGTACGCCAGAAGCGTTCGACCTTGCCGTTGGTCTGCGGCCGATAGGGCCTGGTGTAGCGGTGTTTGATGCCGAGCTCGAGCAGCATGGCCTCGAATGGATGCTCGGCCGGCTTGGTGCGGGCGGCGAACTCGGCGCCGTTGTCGGACAGGATTTCCTGGAAGACGAGCCCATAGGTGACGTTGAGGGTGTTGATCATCTTCAGGGTCTTGAACATGACCGGCAGCGCCTTCTTGGATGTCAGGACCTCGGCCCAGGCCAGACGCGAGCAGCTGTCGATCAGGCTGATGATGTAGGCCGTGACCGGGGGTGGCGCGAGGAACATATCGCGCGGCAATTGATGCAGATCGACGTGGCCCAGCTCCCCGAGCTTGTCCTTGATAATACGGCGTTTCTCCTCGCGCATCGCCGGCGTGCGGCGGTTCAGGCGGTGGCGCTTCAGCACCCGGTAGATCGTGATCGGCGAAGGTACCGTGTCGCGCGTTTCGCGCAAGACGGCATGAATCTCATAACGGTTCATCCCCCGCTTGCGATGGGCGACGATCTCCGCCTCGATCCCTTCCGGCTCGCGCCGTTCCCGCCACTTCGGGCCGCGCCGCCGCGGCAGCAGATCCGCGTCCTCGCCGCTCTGCAGATAGCGATTGTAATACTTGCGGAACGTCTGCGAGCAGGTCCCGTGGTGCCGGTAGAAGTCGCCGACCCGCTTGAACAGCGGCGATCGGCCAGCCTTCACCGCCTCATACTCCGAAATCAGAAAACGCCACTTCTGCAGATAGTTGCGTTCAACCGTTCGGTCATAGCTGTTGTCTCGCATCGGATCGTTCCTCCGCTGGAGCGATCCAATCAGCGAATTAGTGAACATGCACAGCAATGACGCTGTGGAGACAGCGCACACATATCCATCACCGTCACCCTGAGGTGCTCGCCTCTTCGGCGAGCCTCGAGGGATAGGCTAACAATCGCGCGTCGATCGATAAAGAGTAAGCGCCGTCGCCTAATGCGACCGCGCCAAACAGAACGCCACGACCTGCTCCAGCGCGCTCTTCATCGGTGAGGGCGGGAACAGCGCGAGTGCATCGACGGCCATGTCGCCGTAGTGCTGGGCGCGGCTCAGCGTATCCTCGAGCGCGCGGTGCTTGTTCATCAGGCCGATGGCGTGATCGAGGTCGCCATCGCCGATCTCGCCGCGCTCAAGCGCCCGGATCCAGAACGCGCGCTCGGTGTCGTTGCCGCGGCGGAAGGCGAGCACGACGGGCAGGGTGATCTTGCCCTCGCGGAAATCGTCGCCGGTGTTCTTGCCGAGCTTGGCGCTCTTGCCGCCATAGTCGAGCACGTCATCGACGAGCTGGAAGGCGATGCCGAGATTCATGCCGACCGAGCGGCACGCGGTCTGCTCCGCCTTGGGGCGGTTGGCGATGACAGGGCCGACCTCGCAGGCGGCTGCGAACAATTCGGCGGTCTTGCCGCGGATCACGGCGAGATATTCGTCCTCGGTGGTCGCGGTGTTCTTGGCTGCGGCCAGCTGCATCACCTCGCCCTCGGCGATGGTGGCGGCGGCCGCAGAGAGGATGTCGAGCGCGCGCAGCGAGCCGACCTCGACCATCATGCGAAAGGCCTGTCCCAGCAGGAAGTCACCGACCAGCACGCTCGCCTCGTTGCCCCAGAGCATGCGCGCCGACAGCTTGCCGCGGCGCATCTCGCTCTCGTCGACGACGTCGTCGTGGAGCAGGGTGGCGGTATGCATGAACTCGACGGAGGCAGCCAGCTTGATATGGCCGTCGCCGGTGTAGCCGGCGAGATTGGCCATGGCGAGCGTCAGCATCGGGCGCAGGCGTTTGCCCCCGGAGGAGATCAGGTGGTTGGCCACTTCCGGGATCATGGTCACATCCGAACCGGTCCGCGACAGGATCGTGGCGTTGACGCGCTCCATATCGGGGGCGACAAGGGCAACCAGCTCTTCGATCGACGCGCCGGGAGTTTCGAAAGGTACGATGACGGCCACGCCGGTCTCCAATATTTGCCCCGAAAGGGCTATTCTGATGGAAATACAATAGAAACTGGCGGCGGATGCGGCAAGGCCCGCGGAACCATTGACATTTGCCGCTTTAGCGACCTTCAGGCAGGAGACCTGCGTTTTGCGCGAACTGGTTCGGACCAACGATATGGTGCTGGTATCGGCGATTGGCGCGCTGCTCGACGGCGCCAACATCCATCATCTGGTGCTTGACCAGAACATGAGCATCATCGAGGGCTCGCTCGGTATTTTGCCGCGGCGGATCCTGGTTCATGAGGACGACGCCCAGGAGGCTAGGGAGCTCCTCACCGAAGCCGGCCTCAGCCACGAATTGCGCAGCGATGATTGAGGCCACAGATATTACCGAGGACGCCTTTCTCGGCGGGCAGTTGCGCTTGCGGCAGAAGCGATCCGGCCATCGCGCCGGGCATGACGCCATCCTGCTTGCGGCGGCGACCGGCGCCCAGGCCGGAGACCGCGTGGTCGATTTCGGCGCCGGCGTCGGCACGGCGGGGCTCGCGCTCGCTCGGCGCGTAGAGGGGATCAGGCTCAGCCTGGTCGAGATCGATCCGGAACTGGCGGAGCTCGCGCGGGCCAATGCCGCGGCGAACGCGATCGCCGCCGAGACCATCGTGCTCGACGTCACCGCGGATGCGCAGGCGTTTGCAGCAAACGGACTTCCGCCTGACAGTGTCGACGCAGTGCTGATGAACCCGCCCTTCAACGATCCCGCACGCCATCGCGGCTCGCCGGATCAGGCACGTCACGCCGCCCATGTGGCGACGGGGGAGACCCTGCATGCGTGGGTGCATGCAGCGCGGCGTATCCTCCGATCGAGCGGTGCGCTGACTCTGATCTGGCGCGCGGACGGAATCGCGGACGTCATGGCAGCGCTGTCACGCGGCTTCGGCAGCCTCGCGATCCTGCCGGTCCATGGCGAAGCGGGAAAGCCCGCGATCCGTGTTCTGGTCCGCGCAGTCAAAGGCGGCCGGGCTCCGACACGGTTGCTGCCGGGCCTCATGCTCAACGAAGAGTCAAACGTGCCTAAAAAAGAGGTAAGGGATATTCTGGAAGGAAAGGCGGAGGTGACGCTGGCGGAGCCGTGAGGCTTACTGCGGAAGCGATTCCGACTGCTGCTCTTGCGGAGAGGTGAAGCGAATCGCCGTGAAAAGCGCACCGATCAGCAGCATCAGCAGATAAATCTTCATGGCGTTTCCTCCGCTGCCTATTGCAGCTTCCCAACGGAAGATCTGCAAAACACGTTCCAGGCACTTCCAATGACACTCGCGTGATAAGAAATGGTTAATCAGAGGTAACGGCATGGCCGAACATTCGAACGATCGAGAGAGTTCCGGCCTGGCCGACAAGCTCATGCAATATCTCCCGGCGCGCTTCCGCCCCGGTGCGGCGGTGGTGCCGGTGGTGCGGCTGTCCGGCGTGATTGGTGCGGTGACGCCACTGCGTCCCGGCTTGACGCTTGCTGGCGTCGCGCGGGTGCTCGAGCGCGCGTTTTCCTATCGGCACGCCAAGGCCGTGGCGTTGGTGATCAATTCGCCCGGCGGCTCGCCGGTGCAGTCGCGCCAGATCTACTTGCGGATCAAGCAGCTGGCGGCGGAGAAGAAGCTGCCGGTGCTCGTGTTCGTCGAAGACGTCGCGGCCTCCGGCGGCTACATGATCGCCTGCGCCGGCGACGAGATCATCTGCGATCCCTCTTCGATCCTCGGCTCGATCGGTGTTGTCGGCGGCAGTTTCGGTTTTCAGGAGGCAATCAAGCGGCTCGGCATCGAGCGGCGCCTCTACACCGCAGGCGAACACAAGGCGATGCTCGACCCGTTCCTCCCGGAAAACCCCGATGACGTCGTCAGATTGAAGGCGATCCAGCGCGAGATCCACCAGATCTTCATCTCGCTGGTCAAGGAGAGTCGCGGCGCGCGGCTGAAGGGAGCGGACGACGCGCTGTTCACGGGCGAATACTGGGCCGGCGAGAGCGCCATCGCGCTGGGGCTCGCCGACGGCATCGGCGATCTCCGCTCAACTCTTCGTGCCCGCTATGGCGAGAAGGTTCTCACGCCCGTGATCGTGCAGCCGACTGGGCTGCTCTCCGGCCTCTTGGGGCGAAAAGCGCCCGGCGCGGGGCAGCTTTCGGCCCTGGAATCAATGGCCGGCCTGCCGGACGAACTGATCTCTGCGGTGGAGACGCGGGCGATTTGGGCGAAATTCGGGTTCTAGGCTCGGGCCCTCCCGCGCCATTTGGCCCGAGGTGAGCCAATTGCGGCGCAGGTCCATCTGCGCGACAATGTGCGTGGGGGCTGAGCATTGAATAAGGATCGACCGATGCCGCCGTTCGTCGCTTTCGCGGGCGTCCTGGGCGGGCTTGCCGTGGTCCGCTGGGCCTACAAGACCGCTGTCCGGATCAACCAGGAACTGGAGGAGATGCGCCTGTCGCGCGTCGCTGAAGCCGCCCGTATGGGGGATATCCAGACGCTGAAGCGTGACCCCGTGACCGGAGCTTACCGGCCGGGGTAGCCGGCGTTCTTTTTCGCACACCGTCATTCCGGGGGCGGTCGGCGGGACCGAACCCCGGTGCGCGATTGTGCACCTGAGAATCTCGAGATTCCGGGTCCGATGCTCCGGGCGTCCCGTCGCATCGTCCCGGAATGACAGCCATTTCCGCCCCCTTTGCCTTGATTCCCATCCCCGCCGTCGATACGGTCCCGCGCGATTCAAAACCCCCCGCGAGAGCCTGATCTGACGATGGACGCCTCATTGCCCGCCCATATGCGCCCGGAACGCTCGTTCCAGGGCTTCATCCTCGCGCTCCAGCGGTTCTGGGCCGAGCAGGGCTGCGTGATCTTGCAGCCTTACGACATGGAAATGGGCGCGGGCACCTTCCATCCGGCGACCACCCTGCGCGCGCTCGGGCCAAAGCCATGGAACGCGGCCTATGTGCAGCCCTCGCGCCGGCCCAAGGACGGCCGCTACGGCGAGAACCCCAACCGGATGCAGCACTACTACCAGTTCCAGGTGATCATGAAGCCGTCGCCGCCGAACCTTCAGGAGCTGTACCTGAAGTCGCTCGCGGCGATCGGCATCGATTCCGCCGTGCACGACATCCGCTTTGTCGAGGACGATTGGGAGAGCCCGACGCTGGGCGCCTGGGGCCTGGGGTGGGAGTGCTGGTGCGACGGTATGGAGGTCAGCCAGTTCACCTATTTCCAGCAGGTCGCGGGCTTCGAATGCGCGCCGGTTGCGGGCGAGCTCACCTATGGCCTCGAGCGCCTCGCGATGTACGTGCAGGGCGTCGACCGCGTCTACGACCTCAACTTCAACGGCCGTGATGGCGACTCCAAGGTCACTTATGGAGACGTCTTTCTGCAAGCGGAGCAGGAATATTCGCGGCACAACTTTGAATACGCCGACACCGCGATGCTGTTCGAGCAGTTCAAGATGGCGGAGGCTGCCTGCAAGAATTACCTCGACGCCGGCTGGCGCGAAGGCGGCAACAGCAAGCAGCATCTGATGGCGCTGCCGGCCTATGACCAGTGCATCAAGGCGAGCCATGTCTTCAATCTGCTCGATGCCCGCGGCGTGATCTCCGTGACCGAGCGGCAGAGCTACATTCTGCGCGTGCGTGAGCTGGCCAAGGCTTGCGGCGAGGCCTGGATCCACACTGAAGCGGGCGGAGCGGCCTGATGCCCGATCTTTTGCTTGAACTCTTCTCGGAAGAAATTCCCGCGCGCATGCAGGCCAAGGCGGCCGACGATCTGCGCCGCATGGTCACCGACAAGCTGGTTGCCGAAGGCCTGGTCTACGAGGGCGCGAAAGCCTTCGCGACGCCGCGCCGTCTTGCGCTCACCGTGCACGGCATTCCTGCGCGCCAGCCTGATCTGAAGACCGAGCGCCGCGGCCCCAAAGTCGGCGCGCCCGACGCGGCCGTGCTGGGCTTTCTCAAAGCGACAGGATTGAAGTCGCTGGACGAGGCCAAGATCCAGCGCGACCCCAAGGGTGATTTCTACATCGGCTTGATCGAAAAGCCCGGCCGCGACGCAATCGACGTGCTCGCCGAATTCCTGCCCGTCATCATCCGCACCTTCCCCTGGCCGAAATCGATGCGCTGGGGCGCGCGTTCCGGAAAACCCGGCTCGCTGAACTGGGTGCGTCCGCTGCACGCGATCACCGCGACCTTCGGGCTCGAGACCGAAGAGCCGGATGTCGTGAAGTTTGCGGTGGACGGCATCGAGACCGGCCAAACCACCTACGGCCACCGCTTCCTCGCGCCGGCGCCAATTCAGGTGCGCCGCTTCGAGGACTATGAGGCAAAGCTACTCGATGCCAAGGTCGTGCTCGACCCCGAGCGCCGCAAGGACGCCATCCTCACCGACGCCAAGCAGCTTGCCTTTGCGCAAGGTTTCGAGCTCGTGGAGGACCAGACCCTGCTCGATGAGGTCGCGGGCCTGGTCGAATGGCCGGTCGTGCTGATGGGCTCGTTCGAGCCGGAATTCCTGACAACGCCCGGGGAGGTGATCCGCGCCACCATCCGCAATAACCAGAAGTGCTTTGTCGTCAGCGATCCCAAGACGGGCAAGCTCGCGAGCAAGTTCATCCTGGTCGCCAATATCGAGGCGACTGACGGCGGCAAGACCATCGTCGCCGGCAATGAGCGCGTCATCCGCGCGCGCCTGTCGGACGCGAAGTTCTTCTACGAGACGGACCTCAAGACCAAGCTTGAGGATCGTCTGCCGAAGTTCGAGCAGATCGTGTTCCATGAGAAGCTCGGCACCCAGGCCGCGCGCATCAAGCGCATCGAGCGTCTCGCCGCCGAGATCGCGCCTTTGGTTGGCGCCGATGTCGCCAAGGCGACGCGTGCTGCGCATCTGGCCAAGGCCGATCTGCTGACCGAGGTCGTCGGCGAATTCCCCGAGGTCCAGGGCCTGATGGGCAAGTACTACGCCTTGGCGCAGCGCGAGGACGCCTCCGTCGCCGCTGCGTGCGAAGAGCATTACAAGCCGCAAGGCCCTGCCGATCGCGTCCCGACTGATCCGGTCAGCGTTGCGGTCGCGCTTGCTGACAAGCTCGATACGCTGGTCGGCTTCTGGGCGATCGACGAAAAGCCGACGGGCAGCAAGGACCCCTATGCGCTGCGGAGAGCGGCGCTGGGCGTGATCAGGCTGATTGCCGAGAACGCGCTTCGTCTGTCGTTGATGAAGGTGGCGGAGTCCGCGTTCGCCGGCCTCTCGGTGAAGTCCGCCGATGCGCAGAAGCTTCCGAGCGACCTGCTCGCCTTCTTCGCCGACCGTCTGAAAGTCCAGCTTCGCGAGCAGGGCGCGCGGCACGATCTCGTCGACGCCGTGTTCGCCCTCGGCGGCCAGGACGATCTCTTGATGATCGTGCGCCGCGTCGAGGCGCTCGGAAAATTCCTCGACACTGACGACGGAAAGAACCTGCTCGCCGGCACCAAGCGGGCCAGCAACATCCTTTCGATCGAGGAAAAGAAGGACAAGCGGACCTTCGACGGTGCGCCGGATGCTGCGCTTTACAGCCTCGCTGAGGAAAAGGCGCTTGCCAAGGCGATTGGCGAGGTGAAGGCGGGAGCCGGCGCCGCCGTCGCCAGGGAAGACTTTGCTGCCGCCATGAGCGCGATGGCAAAGCTGCGCCCGCCGGTGGATGCGTTCTTCGACAAGGTCCGCGTCAACGACGAAGATCCGAAGGTGCGCGAGAACCGTCTGAAGCTGCTGAACGAGATCCGCAGCGCCACGCGGGCGGTGGCGGACTTCTCGAAGATCCAGGATTGAGGCGAGGCGAGGCCGCGCAATAAGCACCACCGTGCGCGAAGCGCGAACCATGGTGCGCAATTGCGCACCTGAGAATCTCGAGGTTCCGGGTTCGGTCCTGCGGACCGCCCCGGAACGACGGTGCTCCGAAGCACAAAAAAAGCCCCGCCCGGCGGGGGGAGGACCGGGCGGGGCCTGATGTCCGATTAAACACTGCTCGCGCCAGCCTGATGTGACGCGCCGGACATCGAATGGAGCGGCAGCGTTTTAGTCCAGCACCTCGACGATGCGGCGCGAGCGCGGCTCGACCAGCACGGTTTCGCCATTCACGACGGTATAGCGATAGGTCGTGGCGCCGAAGCGTTGCGGCACGTCATAATAGGTGATGCCGCTCTCGGGGAGGATGGCGCCGACCACCACGCGATCCGGAGTGCGGAAGGCTGGCACGCGTTGTTCGATGACGTATTCGCGGAAGGCCGGCCGCTGTTCGACGGCAATCGTCGGGGCGCTGTCGACCACGGCGGGTGCGCGTCCAATGGTGACATCGCTTTGCGCCTGCGCCGCAAGGGGCGAGCCGATCGCGGCCGCGAGCGCTGCAAGAGCAAGAATCCTGTTCCGCATGGATAACTCCTTCGACGTGATTCTGCGGGACGCGCCAGTGGCGCGACTGCTTGCCAATGCGGGCCTTAAGCCAATGTTCCGGGAAAGACCTGCCGCATTCGCGGCAATTTCGGGCAGTTTTCGTGAGTGCCGGGAACTCGCGGCGCGTCTTGCGCATCTCTACTCCCGGAACCTGGCCGGCTATGATCCGCGCGCGATTCGCCTCACCTCCACAGAAAGATTGTTCATGCACATCACCGTCGCCCACATTTCGCCGATCCTGTCGTTGATTGCGGGCGTGCTCATCCTGATCATGCCGCGGCTGCTCAATCTCATTGTCGCGATCTTCCTCATCGTCAACGGCGCGATCGGGCTCGGGCTCCTGAAGTGGCTGCGCTTCTAGGCGTTCACTTTTCGGAACTGTCCGACTTGCGCGGGCGCGCCCAAAATGGTGTAAGGCCCGCGATTTCCCATTCCTCTCGCAGGTTGTGTGCAAGCTATGGCCAAAGCCGCCTCGAAGCCCAAGAAAATCCCAGCGAAAATGCCAGCGAAATCAAAGTCCTCCTCCGTCGCGAAAGCCGCGCCGCCGGCCCGCAAGGCGCTGGCCAAGAGCGCGCCGAAGCCGGTCGCCAAATCTGTTGCCAAGCCCGCTGCTAAGCCGGCGGCAAAGGCCGTGAGGAAGGCGGCTGCGCCGAAGGTCGCTGCGAAGCCTGCACCGAAGAAGGCAGCGCCCGCCAAGGCGGCGCCGGCCGCGGCGAAGGCCGGCAAATGGGTCTACACGTTCGGCGACGGCAAGGCCGAGGGCCGCTCGGAGATGCGCGACCTGCTCGGCGGCAAGGGCGCCAACCTCGCCGAGATGGCCAATCTCGGCCTGCCGGTGCCTCCCGGCTTCACCATCCCGACCTCGGTCTGCACCTATTTTTACGAGCACGATAAGACCTATCCGAAGGAGCTGAAGCCGCAGGTTGAGAAGGCGCTGGACTATGTCGGCAAGTTGACCGGCAAGGTGTTCGGCGACACCAAGAACCCGCTGCTCGTCTCGGTGCGTTCCGGCGCGCGCGCCTCGATGCCGGGCATGATGGACACCGTGCTCAATCTCGGCCTCAACGACCAGACCGTGGAAGCGCTGGCGGAATTGTCTGGCGACCGCCGCTTCGCCTATGACAGCTATCGCCGCTTCATCACCATGTATTCCGACGTGGTGCTCGGCTTCGAGCATCATCACTTCGAGGAAATCCTCGATACCTTCAAGGATAGCCAGGGCTACACGCTCGACACCGATCTGTCCGCCGAGGACTGGGTCGAATTGGTCGGTAAGTACAAGGACGCGGTCGCGCGCGAGACCGGCAGGGAATTCCCGCAGGATCCGCACGACCAACTCTGGGGCGCGATTGGCGCCGTGTTCTCATCCTGGATGAACGCTCGCGCGGTGACCTACCGCAAGCTGCACGACATTCCGGAATCCTGGGGCACCGCGGTCAACGTACAGGCCATGGTGTTCGGCAACATGGGCGAGACGTCGGCGACCGGCGTTGCCTTCACCCGCAATCCCTCGACCGGCGAGAGCAAGCTCTACGGCGAGTTCCTGATCAACGCGCAAGGCGAGGACGTGGTGGCGGGCATCCGCACGCCGCAGGACATCACCGAGGAGGCGCGCAAGGAGTCGGGCTCCGACAAGGCGTCGATGGAATCGGCGATGCCGGAGGCTTTCAAGGAGTTGACGCGGATCTACACGCTGCTCGAGAAGCACTACCGCGACATGCAGGACATGGAGTTCACGGTCGAGCAGGGCAAGCTCTGGATGCTCCAGACCCGCGGCGGCAAGCGTACCGCCAAGGCGGCGCTGCGCATCGCGGTCGAGCTCGCCAATGAGGGCCTGATCTCGAAGAAGGAAGCGGTGACGCGGATCGATCCCGCTTCGCTCGACCAGCTCCTGCATCCGACCATCGATCCCAACGCCAAGCGCGACGTGATCGCGACCGGCTTGCCGGCGTCCCCGGGTGCTGCCTCCGGCGAGATCGTGTTCTCCTCGGACGAGGCCGCCAAGCTTCAAGGCGACGGGCGCAAGGTCATTCTGGTCCGCATCGAGACCAGCCCCGAAGACATCCACGGCATGCATGCCGCCGAAGGCATTTTGACCACCCGCGGCGGCATGACCTCGCACGCGGCGGTGGTCGCGCGCGGCATGGGCAAGCCTTGTGTCTCCGGCTGCGGCACCATCCGTGTCGATTACGGCCGCGGCACCATGAGCATCGGCTCGCGCACCTTCAAGACCGGAGATGTCATCACCATCGACGGCTCGCTCGGCCAGGTGCTCGCCGGCCGGATGCCGATGATCGAGCCGGAGCTGTCCGGCGAATTCGGCACGCTGATGAATTGGGCCGACCAGGTCCGCAAGATCGGCGTCCGCGTCAATGGCGACACGCCTGATGACGCGCGCACCGCGATCAAGTTCGGCGCCGAAGGCATCGGCCTCTGCCGCACCGAGCACATGTTCTTCGAAGAGACGCGCATCCGCACGGTGCGCGAAATGATCCTCTCCGAGGACGAGCAGTCGCGCCGCGCAGCGCTCGCAAAGCTGCTGCCGATGCAGCGCGCCGACTTCGTCGAGCTGTTCGAGATCATGAAGGGCCTGCCCGTCACGATCCGCCTGCTCGACCCGCCGCTGCACGAGTTCCTGCCGCACACCCATGCCGAGGTCGAGGAAGTGGCGCGCGCCATGAACACCGACCCGCGGCGTCTCGCCGACCGCGCCCGCGAGCTCTCGGAGTTCAATCCGATGCTCGGCTTCCGCGGCTGCCGTATCGCGATCGCCTATCCGGAGATCGCCGAGATGCAGGCGCGCGCGATCTTCGAGGCGGCGGTCGAGGCGCAGAAGCGTACCGGCAAGGCCGTCGGCCTCGAGGTGATGGTACCGCTGATCGCGACCAAGGCCGAGCTCGATCTCGTCAAGGCGCGGATCGATGCCACCGCGCAGGCCGTGATGCGCGAAACCAACACCAAGCTGGCCTATCAGGTCGGCACCATGATCGAGCTGCCGCGCGCCTGTCTGCTCGCGGCGGAGATCGCGGAAAGCGCCGAGTTCTTCTCGTTCGGCACCAACGACCTGACGCAGACGACCTACGGCATCAGCCGCGACGACGCGGCGAGCTTCCTCGGTCCGTACGTCGCGAAGGGCATCCTCTCGGTCGATCCCTTCATATCTTTGGATCAGGAAGGCGTCGGCGAGCTCGTCAAGATCGGTGTCGCCCGCGGCCGCAAGACCCGCGCCTCGCTCAAGGTCGGCATCTGCGGCGAGCACGGCGGCGATCCCGCCTCCGTCGCCTTCTGTCACCATATCGGTCTCGACTACGTCTCCTGCTCGCCCTACCGCGTGCCGATCGCCCGCCTCGCCGCGGCGCAAGCCGCGCTCGGGAAGGAGATCGCGAGCCAGGCGTGAGCAACGCACAATTTGAATGCGAGAGAGGCGGGGCCAAAACCCCGCCTCTCTCATTCTACGCAACGCTCTCTCCACACCGTCATTGCGAGGAGCCCTCGCGACGAAGCAATCCAGAATCCCTCGACGAAAAGACTTTGGATTTGCTTCGCTGCGCTCGCAATGACGAGTTCGTGGGACGGCGCCTTTGGGCCTTCACCTCGGCGAAGCCTCGGCGTAGCCGGGTCGCGGGGAATGATACCGGTGATGAGGAAGCGCTTTGCGCGAACGCCAACGCCGGGAACCCATCCCCCGTCCCGTGATGATACGTGCGCGCAAGGGTTCCTTCACCATTCGCGTTGACCAGATGTTTACCGCTTCACGTGGGGCCGCATTTACCAATGCGCCACATCGCCCCGTGAAAACACCTGTCTTCGCTTGCGTGTGCCGCTCGCGCAACGCGGATTAACGCCCCGGCAACCTAAATTGATTACTGACGATAAAGATCGAATTGCACGGATGTACTGAGTTCGATCGGACGAGCGTAAGCGTAGCGTGAGCGTATCGATGTCAGTGTTGCGTAACCATCCGAAGGGCGCGCGGTTCGCGTCCTTCGGTATCGGTCTCTGCATCTTCGCATTGATGCCGAGAGAGACCGGCTATCAGGACATTGCCTCTCTGCTGGCGCGCCAACCCGGCGTCGCCGAGCGTTGGCAGAAGCAGGTGTTCTCCGCGGCGTCCTCGATCCAGCTCGCCACCTACAGCTTTTCGCGCCCCATTGGCACCTCCGCTCCGCAGAGCGCGATGGTTCGGCTCGCGAGCCTCGACGGCCGCGACGTCACCGGCGCGATCAGCCGCAATCCTGCACTTCAAGCGCCGGCGCGCTACCAGTCGTCCGACTTTCCCAAGGTCGATCGCTCCCTGAAAGGTGATCGCCTCGCAATCGTCACGCCGACGCAATCTCCCGAGACGGTCGCGCCAGCTGCGGCGCCCGCCAAGGAAGATCCCGCGACGTCGAACAGCTCGGTGTTCGGCGCCAAGACCGCGGCATCACCTCGGGCGATGTCGCCGGAATCGGCGGCCGCGCTCGACCCCGAGCTCCAGGAAGCGCTGCGCGCACCGCCGCTGCCGCAATATTCCAACCCGCCGCAGGCCAGCGATGCGGCGCCCGCGTTCGCAGTGCAGCCGCTGGAAGCGCTGAAGCGGGCCACGACGCCGGTCGCGCCCGCGCGCGATCCCTTCAGCGTCAAGACCTCGAGCCTGTTCTTCGGCAGCTCCTCGCTTGGCGGCAATCTCGAGACCATTGAGAGCTGGCAGCCCGGGGCTGAGCCGCTGATCGTGACTCCCGACCCCGACATGAAGGTGACGGCCTCGTTGACACCGCCGACGGCGGAGATCGCCAAGGACATCGAGAGCGGCGAGAGCGTTGCTCCGAAGGGCGAGGTCAACGTCGACAACCAGCGCAGCAGATCGCCGGCGGAGCGGCTCGCGCTCGACGACAAGTCGCGCGCGAAGGCGGAGAAGTGCCTCGCCGAAGCCGTCTACTTCGAATCTCGCGGCGAGGCCGTGCGCGGCCAGATCGCGGTGGCGCAGGTGGTGATGAACCGCGTGTTCTCCGGCAAATATCCCGAGACCGTGTGCGGCGTGGTCTACCAGAACAAGTACCGCCATTTCGCCTGCCAGTTCACCTTCGCCTGCGACAACAATCCGGACGTGATCCGCGAGCCCGAAATGTGGGAGCGCGCCAAGAAGATCTCGAAGGCGATGCTGGATGGCCAGATCTGGCTGCCCGAGGTCGGCAAGTCGACGCATTACCACGCCTATTGGGTGCGCCCGTCCTGGGTCGCCGAGATGAAGAAGATGTACAAGACCGGCGTGCACACCTTCTATCGGCCGCGCAACTGGGGCGACGGCAGCGAGGAACCAAGCTGGGGCACCCCGGCCCAGACCGCCGCACTCTCGGCCGAACTCGCGCAGGAAGCCAAGAGCTCGGCCGAAATGGGCGAGCGGCGGTAGCCTACGGCCTGCTGCCGCATGCGCAGCTGCGCTCCCATGCTCCGCTTGCGGGGCGTGGCAAACACATCACGCCTCGATGTCCAACGCGCAGTCGAAGTTCGGCGCCGAATGCGTCAGCGCACCCGCCGATGCGTAATCGACCCCAGTCGCCGCGATGGTCGCGATCGACTCCAGCGTGACGCCGCCGGACGCTTCCAGCTTGAGACGGCCCTCGTTGATCCTGACCGCCTCGCGCAACATCGCAAGATCCATGTTGTCCAGCAGCACGGCGTCAGCCATTCCAGTGTCCAGCACCTCGCGCAGCTGCGCCAGCGTATCCACCTCGATCTCGATCTTGACGAGGTGGCCGGCGTGAGCGCGGGCGCGCTCCAGCACGGGACGGATACCGCCGGCGACCGCGATGTGGTTGTCCTTGATCAGGATGGCATCGTCGAGCCCGAAGCGATGGTTGAAGCCGCCGCCGCAGCGCACCGCGTATTTCTCCAGCGCGCGCAATCCCGGCGTGGTTTTTCGCGTGCAGCAGATGCGCATCCTGGTGCCTTCGGTGCGTGCGACATAGTCCGCCGTGAGCGTGGCTATGCCAGACAAGCGGCCGACGAAGTTCAGCGCGGTCCGCTCCGCCGTGAGAATGGCGCGCGCGGGACCCGAGATCGTCAGCACATGCTGGCCGCGAGCGACCCGCGCGGCATCGCGGACATCTGCGCGCACCTCGATGTCAGGCGACAGCTTCTGCAAGGTTGCGAGCGCCAGCGGCAGCCCGGCGATCACGCCGGACTGGCGCGCGACGAGGATCGCTTGTGCCCTGGTCGTTTCCGGAATCGTCGCAAGCGAGGTGATGTCGCCGGCGCGGCCGAGGTCCTCGTCGAGCGCGCGCTGGACGGCCGCATCGGTCGCGAGCGGAGAGAGAAAGGCATCGGAATTGAGTAGTGAGCTCGGGGTGATCATGGAGTCTCCTCAGGCGATCACGGATTGCGCAATGCGTGGCAGCGAATGCTCGTTCAGGCTCTCCGCGACCTCGCGCGCCGCGGCGAGCGTGGTCATCGTTCTCTGCGCCAGCGCAGAGTTATCGGCCGGATGATCCGAACGGAAATGTGCACCGCGGCTCTCGTGCCGCGTCCAGGCCGCAGCGGCGACGAGCAGGGCGGATGTCGCCATGTTGCGGACAGCGACGTTGCCGGCTTCGTGCTCGAGCGTGGCGAAGTGGCGCACCGCTTGCGCAAGCCCGTCACGGTCGCGGATCACGCCGACATGCGCGCTCATCATCGTGCGCAGCCGCTTCACCGCTGCAGCATCCAGCGTGCCAGAGCGCGGCGTCACCCATGCCTCTGGTAGGCGGGCGGGCGAGGGCACCGTGCGGCCCGCGATGTCGTCGGCAATGCGGGCGGCATAGACGACGGCTTCGAGCAGCGAATTCGAGGCGAGCCGGTTGGCGCCATGCGCCCCGGTCGAGGACACTTCGCCGGCGGCCCAGAGCCCGTCGATCGAGCTGCGGCCGCGCGCGTCCACGGCGATGCCGCCCATGTGGTAGTGCGCGGCGGGCGCAATCGGAATCGGGTGCGTCGCGGGATCGATGCCGGCTGCGATGCAGCTCGCATGCACGGTCGGAAACTTCGTCGCGAAGCGCGCGCCCAGCGCCTGCCGCGCATCGAGGAAGGCGCCGCGTCCGGCCGCGATCTCGGCGAACACGCCACGGGCCACGATATCGCGCGGTGCGAGCTCGGCGAGGGGGTGGCGCGCTCTCATGAATCGCTCGCCATTGCCGTCGATCAGCGTCGCGCCTTCGCCGCGCAGCGCTTCGGTGGCGAGCGGTGCCGGGTCGCGGCCGACCATGATGGCGGTGGGGTGGAACTGCACGAATTCAGGGTCGGCGATCACGGCGCCGGCGCGCGCTGCGATCGCAAGGCCCGAACCGCCCGCTTCCGGCGGGTTGGTGGTGACGGCGTAGAGATGGCCGAGACCGCCGGTCGCCAGCACGACCGTACGTGAGGCGAGCACGACCGGGGCTGCAGCGGGCTTGCCGGCCTCGCGCAATTGGAGGCCGGTGACCGCGCCGTCCTCGGTCAACAGTGCCTCGGCGACAAAACCTTCCATCAGGCGGATCGAGGGCGTGCGACGCACCGCCTCGCTCAGAACCGCGATGATCGCGGCGCCCGCCCCATCGCCGCGCACATGCACGATGCGACGGGCCGAATGCGCAGCTTCGCGTCCGACGGCAAGCCTGCCGTCGAGATCGCGATCGAACGGCACACCATAGGCGAGAAGATCATGGATGCGCGATGCAGCCTCGCGCGCGATCCCGAGTGCGACGGCTTCATCGACAAGTCCGCCGCCGACCGCGATTGTATCGGCGGCGTGCGCCTCCGGCGTATCGCCTTCGGCCACTGCTGCCGCGATGCCGCCTTGTGCCCATGCGGAGGATGCGCCCTGTCCGAGCGGTGCCGCCGAGATCAAGGTCACCGGCCGCGGCGCGAGCTTCAGCGCGCAGAACAGTCCGGCAAGGCCACCGCCGACGATGACGACGTCGTCGCTGCTGCGGATGAGGTTGTGGATGTTGCTTGTTGCCATGGTTTTCTCCAGTCACTCCGCTGTGGTCCCTGCGAAAGCAGGGGCCGATACCTCGCGCCAGAAGTTGCTGGGCGAAGCTCGTTGTTCTTCGCCAAACATCTTCCTGTGGTTATGGGGCCCGGATCTGCGCGCTTGTCCGGGACCACAGCTGCGTTTGTGGCTGCGTCTCAATTCCTGAGATTGATCATGCGCTCGACCGAGTGCCGCGCGCGTTGTGCAAGCGCGGGATCGATCGTCACCTCCTCGCGAAGCGTCAACAGGCTCTGCAGAATGTTCGCGAGCGTGATGCGCTTCATGTGTGGGCAGAGATTGCAGGGGCGGAGCATCTCGACGTCAGGCAGCTCGGCCCGCACATTGTCGGCCATCGAGCATTCGGTGATCATGACGAGCCGGCGCGGCCGCTTCGCGCGCACCCAGTTGATCATGTGCGCGGTCGAACCGGTGAAGTCGGCTTCCGCCAGCACGTCCGGCGGGCACTCCGGATGCGCGATGATTTGGACGGACGGATCGGCCTCGCGAAAGCTCCGCAGCTCCTCGCCCGTGAAGCGCTCATGCACTTCGCAGGCGCCTTTCCAGGCGATGATCTTCACGTCGGTCTTCGAAGCCACGTAAGTGGCGAGGTATCGGTCGGGCAGGAAAATCACGCTCGGCGCGTTCAGACTCTCGACCACCTGCACCGCGTTCGAGGACGTGCAGCAGATATCGACTTCCGCCTTCACCTCTGCCGAGGTGTTGACATAGGCAACGACGGGCACGCCGGGAAATTTCTCGCGGAGCAGCCGCACGTCCGCACCGGTGATGCTCGCGGCAAGTGAGCAGCCCGCGCGCGAATCCGGGATCAAGACGGTCTTGTCCGGATTGAGCAGCTTCGAGGTCTCCGCCATGAAGTGCACGCCGCACTGGACGATGACGTCGGCCTTCACCTTGGTGGCTTCGACCGCGAGCTGGAGCGAGTCGCCGCCGATATCGGCGACGCAGTGGAAGATCTCCGGGGCTTGGTAGTTGTGGGCGAGGATGACCGCGCCCCGCGCGCGCTTCAGCTCGTTGATCGCGTGAATCGTCGGTGCCATCAGCGGCCATTCGATCGGCGGGATCACGTGCTTCACGCGGTCGTAGAGCGGCGCGGTGGCGCGTTCGACCGCCGGTGTCCATTCCAGCGAGGGCATCGGCAATGTCGATCCCGCGGGCACGGGCGCCGCGCGGCGGGAGGTGTCGGGCTGGCCCTGCGGCCGGTTGGCAAAGTCGTCGGGACCGTAAATTCCAGTGATCGGCATTGAAGCCTCCCAAGCATGGTTGTTATGCTCATATTGAGAATATATGGGGTCCGAGAAATCCGGCCGAGAGGCCGGTCAAACGTCGTTGGGACCTAATATGCTCAATATGAGTAAATCCAAGATAGCACGCGCCGCCGCGTGCCGCTAGGTCCTGCCGCACACATTCCCGTCAATTCGCGGCTGATGCGCCAGGCGAGGGCGCATTGAAACGCAATGCTCCCGCGTCAGCTCCTCGTGGAATGCAACCGTTTTTGACTTGGGATTTTCATGCAGATGCATTAAACGGGCTCTCCCGCGGCTGCTGAGTTGCGGATCCGCGAATGACAGACGAGGACAACCATGTCGACACAGATCGGCGAGCTCGCTCCGGCCTCACGTTCCTCCAACTGGCGTAGCCCGGCCGTCATCATCCTTTGCGGTTGCGCGATCGGCATGCTCGGCTTCGGACCACGCTCGGCGCTCGGCTTCTTCGTGCAGCCGATGAGCCACGAATTCAGCTGGGGCCGCGACGTGTTTGGCCTCGCCATCGCCGTGCAGAATCTGTTGTGGGGGCTGGGCCAGCCGTTCGCCGGTGCGGTCGCGGATCGCTTCGGCCTGTTCCGGGTGATGTGCGTCGGCGCTTTGCTCTATGCCGGCGGCCTGCTCTTGATGCGCTACTCCTCGACGCCGCTGTCGCTCGACATCGGCGCCGGCGTGATGGTCGGCTTTGGCCTCGCCGGCTGCTCGTTCAATCTCGTGCTGTCGGCGTTCAGCAAGCTCTTGCCGGCCGAGAAGCGCGGCCTTGCCCTCGGTGCCGGCACGGCGGCGGGATCGTTCGGGCAGTTCCTGTTCGCGCCGATCGGCGTTGCGTTGATCGATAATTTCGGCTGGCAGCAGGCGCTCTCCGTATTCGGCTTCCTGATGCTGCTGATCATTCCGCTGTCGCTGGCGCTCTCGACGCCTCCGGTCGCGAATACGGCAAACGCGACGCCGGCGGATGAGCAGACCTTCACCAGGGCGCTGGCCGAAGCCTTCGGCCACCGCTCCTACGTGCTCCTGGTGCTCGGCTTCTTCACCTGCGGCTTCCAGCTCGCCTTCATCACCGTGCATCTGCCGGCCTTTCTGGTCGACCGCGGTGTCTCGACGCAAACCGGCGGCTGGGTGATCGCCGCGATCGGCCTGTTCAACATCATCGGCTCGCTCAGCGTCGGCTATCTGCAAAACTATCTGCCCAAGCGCTACATCCTCTCGGCCATCTACTTCACGCGCGCGCTTGCGACGCTCGCCTTCATCTCGTTCCCGATCACACCGTTCTCGGCAATCGCATTCGGCGCGATTTCCGGCTTGACCTGGCTGTCGACGGTGCCGCCGACCTCCGCGCTGGTGGCGCTGATGTTCGGTACGCGCTGGCTTGCGACGCTCTACGGCTTTGCCTTCGTCAGCCATCAGGTCGGCGGCTTCCTCGGCGTCTGGCTCGGGGGCATCGTGTTCGAGCGCTTCGGTTCCTACACGCCGATCTGGTGGCTCTCGATCCTGTTCGGCGTGCTCTCGGCGCTGATCAACCTTCCGATCGTGGAGAAACCCGTCGCACGGCTAGTGCCGGCGATTTGAAGTTCCTGCAGAGCAAGCCGCGAAATCGTTCAGGAACTTCAAATCGATAACCGGCACTAGGATATAATGTGTTTGCTGGCGCTCCTCTTAATTCCGAAGTTCGCTCGCGTGGCGCCGACGAGGTTTGCGAACTTCGGAATTGGAGCGCCAGTTGCGCAGCCGGCCTGATCGGTTAAACAATCCCGACAAACAAAGTCAGGGAGCGTAATCGTGGCCACATTCAAGGCGATCCGGATCGACAAGGCGGACAAGGGCACCACCGCGCAGCTCGCGCAGTTCGACGAAGCCGAACTGATGGAGGGCGACGTCACGGTCCGCGTCGAATGGTCGACGTTGAACTACAAGGATGGCCTTGCACTGACCGGCAAGGCGCCGGTGGTGCGCCGCTTCCCCATGATCGCCGGCATCGACTTTGCCGGCACGGTCGAAGCGTCCTCGCATCCGCAGTGGAAGGCGGGCGACAAGGTCGTCTGCACCGGCTGGGGCATGGGCGAGACCCATCTCGGCGCTTATGCCGAGAAGGCGCGGGTGAAGGGCGACTGGCTGGTCGCCTTGCCGCAGGGCCTGTCGGCGCGCGACGCCATGGCGATCGGCACCGCCGGCTTCACCGCGATGCTCTCGGTGCTGGCGCTGGAGAAGCACGGTCTCTCGCCAAAGAGCGGCCCCGTGGTGGTAACGGGCGCGGCCGGCGGCGTCGGCTCGGTCGCCACCGCCGTGTTGTCCAAGCTGGGCTACCACGTCATCGCCTCGACCGGCCGCGCGGCCGAAGCCGACTACCTCAAGCACCTCGGTGCTGCCGAGGTCATCGACCGCAACGAATTGTCGGCACCGGCAAAACCCCTCGCCAAGGAGCGCTGGGCCGGCGGTGTCGACAGCGTCGGCTCGACCACGCTGGCGAATCTCCTGTCGATGACGAAATACGGTGGCGCGATCGCCGCCTGTGGCCTGGCGGCGGGCATGGACCTGCCGTCCTCTGTCGCGCCTTTCATTTTGCGCGGAGTGTGCCTTCTCGGCATCGATTCCGTGATGTGCCCGCTTCCGCCCAGGAAAGCCGCCTGGCAGCGTTTGGCCTCCGATCTGGATCGGACGAAACTCTCTGAAATCACTCAGGAAATTTCGCTCGACGAGGTCCCCGGATGGGGCGCCAAAATCCTCGCCGGCCAGGTCCGCGGCCGCGTCGTGGTAAAAATTGTCTAACGGCGTTCAGACTTTACCAACCAAGCTGCTTCAATGTTGCCTTGGTTAGTATGGTAAGCAGCGGGTAAAGAGATAAGGCATCGCCCGCTGCGGGGGTTGGTTCGGAGTTGAGCATGCTTGCGCGTATTGTGTTGGGGGCTGTCACGGCGGCAGCGACGTTCGCGCCGGCCATTGCCGGAAGCATGAACGCCGACGAGGCGCGCCGCTTCGTGGCCGGCAAGGTGTTTGCCTTCACCTGTTTCGACGGCACCCGCGGTGCAGGCCGCATCCTCGACGATCTCGGCGCCGCCGGTGCAGTGCAGTTCTCGGGCTCAGGCCCGGTGAAGCATCTCCGACTCCCCGGCAATACCCTCCAAATCCGCGGCCAGAACGTCTGCGCCTCGATCAAGGGCATACCGTTCGAGCCCTGCTTCAACCTGGAAAAGACCGACGAGCGCAGCTTCCGCGGCTCGGTGTCGGGCATGGGCTTCGCCTATTGCGACTTCCATCACCAGGGCGGCAATCAGATGCTGATGGCGCGGGCTGCGGCGCGGCCACGCTCGCTGCGCTCCGCAGAGCACACCGGCTCGGTCGCCGCCTCGAACACCGAAGTCGCCGCACGCGTCGAGACGCCGCGTGTCGAGAGCAGCCGGCTCGAGCCGGTGAGGTCCGAAGCCAAGTCCGAGCCAGCGAAGAACGAGGGCCCGCTGGAGCTGCGTCGGTCGACCCAGTGAGCTGGCCTGCGCGGAACAATCCGCGCACTTTGTCGTCGAAGACGTCCATCGACGAAGCCGCCGTGCCGTAGTCATACGGACGGCGGCCTTCATGCGTTGGTAGCTCTTCGCGCTTCAGTTTGCGTGCGGCCGGGGGGCGGTCCCACGCAAGGGTTCAACGATGTCGCTCTATTTCTTCCGCATCAGCACCGGCCGCTATTCCGGCGCCGCCGACCTGCCGTACGAGTTCGAGGATCGCGCAGCCGCCTGGACCGAGATGACCGAGGTGTGCGCCAATCTGCTCGGCGGCATCGCGCGCAGCCTGAAGCCGAACGCCGCGTGGTGCATGGAGCTGCTCGACGAGAACAAGAAGCCGGTCTTTCGAATCAGCCTCGTCGGTGAGGCGGTCGGATGCAAGGCATCCTAGATCCGACTTGAAGCTGCAATTTACAACGATGACGAGATCATTTCCCTTCGCGCACCGCGGCCGTGGAGGAGCAGGGGGCGGCGACTCAGGAGATCTCTCGCAACATCCAGCACGCCGCGCAAGGCACCTCCGAAGTCTCGGCGAACATCAGCGAAATCCAGCGCGGCGCCGGCGAGACCGGAGCTGCGTCGGCACAGGTGCACGTCGTCGAGCTCATCAACACCATCGCGGGCCAGACCAACCTCCTCGCGCTGAACGCGACGATCGAGGCGGCGGGCGCAGGCGAAGCCGGCCGCGGCTTTGCCGTCGTCGCCTCCGAAGTCAAGGCACTGGCCGAGCAGACCGCGTGAAGAGGTGAGCATCTCGCCTGACGTTTACGATCCCGTCTGCGGAGCCGGCGGTGCGACCTGTCGCCGGAACAGGATGCGCTGGTAGAGCCAGCCGATCGCGACCAGCACGACGCCGAGGCACATGAACGAAAGCGCACGATAGACGCCGGTCAGCGTCGACATATCGATGACGAAGGCCTTCAGGATCGTCAGCGCAATGACCGCGGCCGATGCCAGCCGCGCCCGTTCCGAATTGACGAGGATGCCGACGCCGAGCAGCACCACGCCGAAAGCGAGCCAGCCGATCGAATAGGTGTATTGCTCGGCACCCGTGGTCGGTCCGGTAGACAGGATCGGGCCGTGATAGAAGCGGCGGATCTCCAGCGTGACATAAGCGAGCGCGAACACGAGCGCGCAACCAGCAATCGTATTGGCGTAGACCTTGCCACGCTGTTCTACCACGGCATAGGACAGCAGCAGCAGCAGCACCGCCGGCAGCGCGTAGCCGAGCAGCAGCAGATTGAACACCGCGCCGCCGACGTCGGTGCGCCACAGCAGCGGATTTTCAAGGATCAAGAGGCCGAACACGCTGACGAGTCCGGCGATCGCCGTCAGCACGACCGCGCCGACATTGTGCACGATGCTGCGGCTGCGCAGCCGCAGGCGCTCCAGCCCGATCGCCATCGCCAGCGTGACGCAGGCTTGCAGCGCGAACTCGAGCAGCGAGGGCGCCACCATCATGCGGCCACCGGTCGCAAAGTGCCGGATCTCCATGAAAGCAAGCAGTGCAGTGAACAGGATGGCGGCGGTCTCGACCATGCGCAGCGGCGCATCGTCGGCGCGGCGGCGCAGGAAGATGCTCGCGGCCCAGAACGATGCCGCCGGCAGGCCGTAGCCCCACAGCAGCCAATTGAAGATTGGCGTGGTGCCGACGGCATCGCCGACGATGCGGGGATCGTAGGCGATGCGCGCGGTGACGAGGCCGGCGAAGATGGCGGCGAGCCAGCGCAGGAACGGAATCGGCCGCTGCAACGAGATCCAGGCGGTGCCGAGCGACATCAGCGCCAGTGCGATCGTCAGCCAGCCCTTCTCCAGCGCGAAGGTCAGCGCCAGCGCCATTGCGCCGAGCGTGCCGGTCGCGAACAGGGCCGTGGAGATCGCGATACCCGGGCGGGTCTCGCGGCGCGTGAGCGCTTCGGTCGCCGCGCCGAAGGCAGCGGCGAGCAGTACCGCGAGAATTGCAAACGGGATCGAGCGGTCGAGATGAGCGATACGCGCGTAGAGCGCCACCAGGATCGCAATCGGCGTCGCGACTGCAGATGCGGACCACACGACCGGAATGATCGCCGAGTTCGAGCGGCCTTGCGCCAGGAAGCCGGCGATGCCGAAGCCGGCGGCGAAGATCGCGGCCGCCACCAGATGCAGCGTCACCGCGCTGTCGATCGCGGTCGGTCCGATGCCGGGCATGGCGCCGCCCGGCAGCACCAGCATGTCGGGATTGGCGCGCACCGCCCATTCGGCGAACACGATGAAGACGGTCGCCGCGGCGGCGCCGAGGGCGCCCGTGGCCGCTGGCGCACGCCAGGCGACGAACAGCGTGCCCGCGACGAGAAGCGTGAAGGCGATCAGCGCGAGATCCGCATGTGCGCTCGATAGCACGACCAGCATCGCAGCGAACAGATAAGCGCCGAACGCGCCCGACGAGACCGGCTCGATCTCGCCGTCCTCGAAGCTGGGTCCGAACATGAAGCCACACACCACGAGCAGTGCGGCGAGTACGAAGCCCGCGATCACATGGAAGGCGTGTGGCGCGACCTGTAACTCTTCCGTATCGAGACCCGGGAAGATCCAGAGCACAGCGAAGGCAATGGTCGTGACCGCAAGCCAGCGCCAGAGCCGGATGCGGGCGAGACCAAAACTCGCGGCGGTCACAATCGCAAGATAAATATAGAGCGCCCAATAATCCGGCTTGCCGCTGGAGACGAGGATCGGCGTCACGAAGGCGCCGACCACGCCAAGGCCGGCCAGCGCGGGCCCATGCAGCAGCGCTGCGGCCAGCGTGGCCATCGCAACGATGCCGAGCAACACGAAGGCCGTCGCCGGCACGAGCAAGCCGTAGAGCGCGTAGGCCGCGTAGATGGTCGCGAACGCCACTGCCGTGCCGGCTGCGGTGAGGATCGCGGGGATATTGGCGATCGGCAGCGCCTGGACGGTGGAGATGCTCTCCTTGCGCCGCGTCCATTCGCCGGCGCCCAGCAATGCAGCCGCGAACAGGCCGCCGAGGAGCACGCGCACGCCGGGGCCGAGGAGCCCGGCCTCGATCGAATAGCGCACCATGAAGAAGCCGCCGAGCGCGAGCGCAAGTCCGCCGATCCACACCACCCAGCGGGTGCCGAGGCGTTCCTCGAACCCTGGCGCCGCTTCCGTTACGCGAGGCGGCGCGTCGGCGCCCGTGCCCGGTTCAAGCGGAGGCGGTGATACATCTTCGGTGATGGGCGCAGGCGGTGCCGTTTCGGCTTCCGGCGCAAGCGGCGGCGGCTCAGCGGCTGTGGTCGTCGCGGGCGCTTCAGCCTGCACCTGCGCAGGCATCAGCGGCGGCGGTTGCACAGGCCGCAGCGCGTGAAACTTCTCTTCGAGCAAGTTCAGCCGGCGGCGCAGCTCGGTCGCCTGGCTGGACGCCTTGATCGCGATCAGGAAGGCGATGATCGCAATGATCAGCGCCAAGACGTCGAACGGGCCGTCGAACATGAAGCCTCCAGGTAACCGGCGGGCAGGGGCCGGTACCACAAATATCAGGATCTAGCGCCGGGAGCGTACGCGCAAGCCTGGTGCGGGCCGCTCCTGGAGCACCTCGCGGCGGAAGCGGTAGAGCGCCGCCGGCCGTCCGCCCGTCTGTGTCGACATCACCCCGGTCGGTTCGACCAAGGCTTCCATTTCGACCAGGCGGCGGAAATTCTGCTTGTGCAGATGCCGGCCGGAGATCGCCTCCACCGTGTGTTGCAATTCGGTAAGTGTGAATTCAGCTGGCAAAAGTTCAAAGACGACAGGACGATACTTCAGTTTTGCACGCAGCCGAGCGATCGCCGTGGCGAGAATCCGGCGGTGGTCGAACCGCATCGAGGTCCCGAGCGGAGGAAGCGACTTGCGCGCTAATGCCGCAGGACGGCCGTCCCGCCGCGCCTCCTCGATCAACCCGGCCTCGTACAAGAGCTCGTAGCGGTCGAGCACGCGCTCCTCGTCCCAAGGCGCGCCGTCGAGACCGAAATAGAACCTCACGCGGTCCTTCCTCGGCAGCGCGCGTGTCGTCTCCGGCGTCTCCTCCTCGGCCCACTTGGTCAGCGCCGGGATGATGTCGCGGGCGATGATCTCTGGCGGCTGCTCGCGCCAGTCTTCCCAGGGGAAGAAGCGGTACCATGGCGCGAAGCTCGCCGCGTTTGCTGCGAGTTCGCCGTCCACGGGGCGCGTCAGCGCGAGATAGCCGATCGACACCATGTGCGCGCCGGTGTCCCCGGCTTCGGCATGACGGCCGCGGTCGCCGAAGGTGTAGAGCTGCTCGACATAGCCGAGCCGCAGGCCCGCCTGTTGCTCGACCCAGGCGCGCAGGCCCATCTCGAAGGTGCGATGGCTCACTGCGTCGAACGGACCGAACGGCAGGCCGGCAAGCCCGTCAGCACCGCGCGCGGTGAGGATCAGCGGCTCGTGATCCTCGATCGCGACGATCGCGGCGGTGAGGCCAATCTCGATCGGCGTCAGCTGCGTGTCGCTCATGCGGTTAGGCTTGCAGGTGTTGCCACGTCATGCCCTGGCTTGTCCCGGGCATCGACGTTCTTCGGGCCGCGGGAAAGCTCGTGGATGGCCGGGACAAGCCCGGCCATGACGATGTGGATGCATCTGCGCATCAGAACGCGCGCAGTTCCGTTGCGGCTGCTATTCGACTCCCGCCTCATTCGAGCTCGATCACGAAGGGGCGTCCCTCCACCATCATCGCAGCGGGGCCCATCTCGTCGAGCGCGCGCAGCATGCGGCCGTTGCGCCCGAGTGCACGATCGGCGAGGCTGACGATGCGCCGGTTGGGTGAGGCGATCGGCGAGGCCGCGCGGATCTTCCTGGCGATCTCGATCTCGTCGCGATTGGGATTGAGCGCGCACACGGCCGCAAACGCGCTCGCGGTGGAGCGGCTGATGCCGGCATAGCAATGCACCACCAGCGGCGCGCTGCGGTCCCAGCCGCGCACGAAGTTCAGCACTTGCTCGATATGCGTCTCCGATGGCGCGATGAAGCCGTCCATCTCCTCGGTGATGTCGTCCATCGACACTTTGAGGTGGTTGGCGGGGAGCACCGACACCGGGCGCGCGACCTGCTCGACATTGGCCATCACGGTCAGCACATGGCTGGCGCCTGTGGTGCGGACAGTCTCGGGAAGCGCGGCGAGGGAACAGACATGGATCATGGCGGACCTTTTTGCCGGCGATTATAGCGAGCGCTTGTAGAGTGGGCAAAGGCGCATCGCGCCGTGCCCACCATGTCCAGTCGCGCGCATCTAGTTTGGTGGGCACGCTTCCGCTTTGCCCCCTCCAGGAAGGGATGATGCTACGCGAGCACCGCGCCAAAGCGCTCCAGAAACTGCTTCTCGGCCCGCGCCGCGGTCCAGGGCGTGAGATAGTCGCGCCGGACGCTGTCGGGTAGGCCGGGATCCTTGCCGAACAGGCGCCGCGCCTCGCTCTCGCTGAAACCCGCGAGCTCGGTTGCTTCGAGGTAGGCGGCGCCGCGATCGGCAGCCTTGATCGATTGCGTGATCTCCTCCGGCAGCACGGGCGGTAGCCCGAACCGGATATGGATGGCGCCGAGAAGCCGCTTCTCGACCGCCTTGTAATGACCGTCGAGTACGGCCTTGAAGGGCGAGATCATGTCGCCGATCACATATTCGGGCGCATCGTGCAGCAGGGCTGCGAGCCGCACGCGCTGATCGACACGTGGCATCTCGTGCCGCAGCACGGTCTCCACCAGCAACGTATGCTGCGCGACCGAAAAGATGTGCGCGCCAAGGGTCTGCCCGTTCCAGCGCGCCACCCGCGCCAACCCATGGGCGATGTCGGCGATCTCGATGTCGAGCGGAGAGGGATCGAGCAGATCGAGCCGCCGGCCCGACAGCATGCGCTGCCAGGCGCGGGCCTCCTCGTCGCGCGCCGCTTTCTTCGCCGTCATCTGGCCTTGAGGCGGGGCTTGCGCTGCGTCTTGCCGCAGGTCGCGTGACAGTGGCAGTCGACCAGGTGGTCGTTGACCATGCCGGTCGCCTGCATGAAGGCGTAGACGATGGTCGGGCCGACGAATTTGAAGCCGCGCGAGGACAGCTCCTTGGAGATCTGCACCGACAGCGGCGTCGAGGCCGGCACGCTTGCACTGGTCTTGAAATGGTTCACCTTGGGCTGTCCGTCCATGAAGTCCCACAGCAGTTTCGAGAAGCCCGGGCCTTTCTCCATGATGTCGAGATACGACTTCGCGCTCAGGATCGCGCCTTCGATCTTGGCCTTGTTGCGCACGATGCCGGCATCGTTCATCAGTGCGTGAATCTTCTTGGCGTTGTAACGCGCGATCTTCTCCGGCTGGAAATCGTCGAAGGCTTTGCGGAAATTGTCGCGCTTGCGCAGGATCGTGATCCAGGACAGGCCGGCCTGGAAGCCGTCGAGGATCAGCTTCTCGTACAGCGCGCGATCGTCATATTCCGGCACGCCCCATTCGGTGTCGTGATAGGCGACATAAAGCGGATCTTCGCCCGGCCAGGGGCAGCGGGTCAGACCATCCGGATGCAGACGGGGAGCGCGGCTCATGCGATGGGCTGCTTGGCTGGAATTCGAACGGTGTCCGGTTCAGCGAGCGTCAAACTCAGCCCCCCAGCGGTGAGCGGCTGACCCGCGTCGAGCGCATCGGCAACGCGGTCGATCCGCACCAAGGCAATGCCCTTGCCGCCGGCCGTCGAGCCGATCGTGCCGACAGGCTTGTCGCCGGCGAGAATGGTCGCGCCGATTTCGGGTGAAGGACCGTCGAGCAGCACCTTGACGCTGCGGGTGCGCGCGGTGCCGCGATGCTGCATCCGCGAGACGACCTCCTGGCCGACATAGCAGCCCTTGTCGAAATCGACGCCGGCGAGTCGATCCATGTTGGTCTCGTGCGGGAACGCATCGCCATACATGAAATCGAGCCCGCCGCGCGGCACGCCGAGCGCGATACGGTGCGCCTCGTATTCGGCCCCATCGACCAGCGCGGCGCCGATGAGGTCGGACAGCTTCTGCTTGAGATGTTCCGGGATCAGAATGCGGGTGCCGAGCCCGTCGTTCCGTGGATCGACGAAGGCAAGATCGGGCTGGATCGCGGGGCGGCCGTCCCAGGCCGCGAGCACACCGAGATCGTCGGAAAGGTTGTCCACCGTGACCTTGGCGCGCAATTTGTAGAATTTGAGCTTGGTGGCGAGGGTGTCCGCCAGCGCTTTCGGGCAGTCGATCAGGAACCCGCCGCCGTGACCGGCGGGCGCCTCCGTGATCAGGAAGTCAACGATGATCTTGCCCTGCGGCGTCAGCAGCGCGCCGAATCGCCCAAGGCCGGGCTTCAGCCTGTCGACGTCGGTCGTGACCAGGCCGTTGAGGAAGTTGCGCGCATCCTCGCCCGCGACCTTGACCACGCCCCGGTCGGGAAGAAACGCCGATTTCATGCGAAAATCTCTTGCGACATGTTGCTCCGGAACGTAAGCCCGCAACGCATAAACGACAAGACCTCGAGCCCTGCGCTTGGGGATGAGAGAGGCCTTCAGCCATGAGCCAGCGTTTCGATGCGATTCTCAAGGGCGGCACCGTGGTCAACCAGGACGGCGAGGGTGTTCGCGACATCGGAATCGCGGGCGGTCGCATCGCCGAGCTGGGCCCGCTGTCGCAAGGCTCAGCCGCCGAGGTGATCGACTGCAAGGGCCTGCACATCCTGCCCGGTGTAATGGACACGCAGGTGCATTTCCGCGAGCCCGGGCTGACGCACAAGGAAGACCTCGAGACCGGCTCGCGCAGCGCCGTGCTGGGCGGCGTCACCGCGGTGTTCGAAATGCCGAACACCGCGCCGCTGACGGTGACGGAGGCCGAATTCACCGGCAAGGTGAAGCGGGCCCATCACCGCATGCATTGCGATTTCGCCTTCTTCATCGGCGGCACCCGCGAGAACGTGCAGGACCTGCCGGTGCTCGAGCGCGCACCGGGCTGCGCCGGCGTCAAGGTCTTCATCGGCTCGTCCACCGGCGCGCTGCTGGTCGAGGACGACGAGAGCCTGCGCCGCATCTTCCAGGTGATCCGCCGCCGTGCCGCCTTCCACGCCGAGGACGAGTACCGCCTCAACGAGCGCAAATCGCAGCGCATCGAGGGCGATGCCCGTTCGCATCCGGTCTGGCGCGACGAGACCGCGGCGTTGATGGCGACGCAGCGCCTGGTCAAGCTCGCGCACGAGACGGGCAAGCGCATCCACGTGCTGCACATCTCGACCAAGGAAGAGATCGAGTTCCTGCGCGACCACAAGGACGTCGCCTCCTGCGAGGCGACGCCGCACCATCTCACGCTGGTCGCGCCCGAATGCTACGAGCGGCTCGGTACGCTCGCGCAGATGAACCCGCCGGTACGTGGGGCCGATCATCGCGCCGGCATCTGGCGCGGCATCGAGCAGGGCATCATCGATGTGCTCGGCTCCGACCATGCCCCGCATACGCTGGAAGAGAAGCAGAAGACCTATCCGGCCTCGCCTTCGGGCATGACCGGCGTGCAGACGCTGGTGCCAATCATGCTCGATCACGTCAACGCCGGACGCCTGTCGCTGGCAAGATTCGTCGATCTCACCAGCGCCGGTCCAGCACGCCTCTACAACATGGCCTGCAAGGGCCGCATCGCTGCCGGCTACGATGCCGACTTCACCATCGTCGACCTGAAGCGCAGCGAGACCATCACCAACGAATGGGTCGCGTCCAAAGCCGGCTGGACTCCCTATGACGGCGTCCGCGTCACCGGCTGGCCCGTCGGCACCTTCATCCGCGGCCGCCGCGTGATGTGGCAGGGCGAGCTGGTGACGCCCTCGCAGGGCGAGCCGGTGCGGTTTTTGGAGACGCTGAAGCAGTAAGCTTCTGGCGGGGGACGACGCACTATCCCGTCATTGCGAGGAGCCCTTGCGACGAAGCAATCCAGAAACCCGCCGCGGAAAGATTCTGGATGCTTCGCTGCGCTCGCAATGACGAGGGGAGAGACCCGTAGCCCGCACGAGCGCAGCGATATGCGGGACGTCGCCTTGGCGTGATTCTGCTTGAGACGTCCCCGAGTTTCGCTACGCTCACCCGGGCTACGGCTTTGTAATGCGAGGCGACAATGTCCCAGCCAGCCGCCCTCATCACCACCGAGCAACTCGCCGCGATGCTCGACGATCCCGATCTCCGCCTCTACGACTGCACGACGTACAACGAACCAGTTCCGCCGGGCAGCGACGTGCCCTATCGTGCGGTGCCCGGCGACAAGACTTTCGCGGCTGGTCACATCCCCGGCGCCGATTTCCTCGACCTGCAAGGTGAGTTCTCCGACACCTCGTCGCGACACTTCTTCATGATGCCCGATGTGGCCCAGCTGGAGGCTGCCTTCGGCCGCCATGGCCTCGATGCGGGCAAGATCATCGTGCTCTACAGCATCGGGACCATGATGTGGGCAACGCGGTTCTGGTGGATGCTGCGCTCGCTCGGCGTCGATGCCCGTGTGCTCGACGGAGGCTTCGATAAATGGAAGGAGGAGGGGCGGCCGATTGAGACGGGCGCACCGAGGGGCTATCCAGCCACGACCTTCAAGGCCGCGCCGCGCGTGGGCTTTTTCGTCGACAGGAATGTCGTGAAGGGGCGGATCGGCGATCCCTCGACAGTCATCGTCAACGCGCTCGGGCCCCAGTTTCATCGCGGCCTCGAGCCGAGCCGCTACGGCCGGCCGGGCCGCGTTCCCGGCAGCGTCAACGTTCCTGCAGCCATGCTCGTGAATGCCGACAAGACGCTGACGAGCCTTGCAGATGCGCAAGCGAAGTTCGCGGCCCGGGGCATCACGCGCGACAAGACCGTGATTCTCTATTGCGGAGGCGGCATCTCGGCCACGATCGACCTCTTCTTGCTGACGCAACTCGGCTACGACAAGCTGACGCTGTACGATGCCTCGATGGGCGAATGGGCAAGGGACCCGGCGCTGCCGATCGAGACGGATTGAGGGGGTGGCTCTTGGCCTCCGGGTAAGAGCCACGAGTAAACAAAATCGGGAACCTTTCCCCTGGGCCTGCATCCAATGGCCGGAACCAATGGAGACGAGGAAACCGCCATGCCAGGGACCGCAGCCGGCCTGTCGGCCGGCGCCAGGACTTCGGAAGCCGCGCTGGTCGACCGGGCGCGGCGCCGGGACGAGACCGCCTTGCGCGAGATCATGCAGGCCAATAACCGCAGGCTCTACCGCCTCGCGCGAGGCATCCTGCGCAGCGACAGCGAGGCCGAGGATGTGGTGCAGGAAACCTATGTCCGCGCATTCACGCATCTCGACGGCTTTCGCGGCGAGTCCGGACTGTCGACCTGGCTGTCGCGCATTGCCATCAACGAGGCACTTGGCCGGGCACGCAGCGCCAGACCGCATGTCGAGCTCGGCGCGGTGCCGGAACGGGCGCTCGAGGCGCAGATCATCAAATTCCCTGTTTCTCCTCCAGGCGATCCGGAAAGGACCATGGCCCAGCGTGAAATCCAGCGTGTGGTCGAACGCGCCATCGACGAATTGCCGGATGTCTTCCGCATGGTCTTCGTCGCCCGGGTCATGGAGGGGATGACGGTCGATGAGACCGCCGATCTGCTCGGTGTGAAGCCCGAAACTGTGAAGACGCGGCTGCACCGCGCTCGCACCATGCTGCGCGAGAACGTCGAGAAGGAGATCGGCCCGGTGGTTATGGATGCGTTCCCCTTCGCCGGGCGACGATGTGAGCACTTGACCGAGGCTGTGCTGAAGCGGCTCGGGTTCGGAGCCTGAAGTTTTCGGGAACGTTTGCGCGAAATGTCCATCCAACTCCTGTGAAGCAACGTGCCGGCCAAACGTCCGGCACCACAGGAGGATCAAGCCATGTTCATCCGATCGAGCGCGGCAATCGCCGCCGCCGTTCTGCTGTCGAGTCCCGTGCTGCCACAGGGCGCTCGTGCGGCCGATAAGCTCACCGATCCGCAGATCGCGCATATCGCCTACACCGCCGGCGTGATCGACATCAACGCGGCGAAGCAGGCGATGAAGAAAGCCAAGAACAAGGATGTGAAGGCGTTTGCCGAGGACATGGTGCGCGACCACGAGGCCGTGAACAAGCAGGCGCTCGCGCTGGTCAAGAAGCTGAACGTCACGCCTGAAGACAACGACACCAGCAAGGCGCTGTCGAAGCAGGCCAGCGAGAAGCTAGCCGAGCTCGACAAGCTGAGCGGCGCGGCCTTTGACAAGGCCTATGTCGCGAACGAAGTCGCCTACCACAAGACGGTCAACGGCGCCCTCGAAACCCAGCTCATTCCGTCCGCCAGCAATGCCGAGCTGAAGAACCTGCTGCAGACCGGCCTGAAGATCTTCCAGGGACATGAGCAGCACGCCGAACATGTCGCGGCCGAGCTGAAATAGGAGATGGGATGATGCCGGGACGTCTCGCTTCAACCGCGCTTGCAGTCGTCTTCCTGACGATGGTCGTCCCGGCAGACGCCGCGACCATAGAGATCACGATGGAGAATCTCGTGATCTCGCCGGCCGAAATATCGGCGAAGGTGGGCGATACCATTCAATGGGTCAACAAGGACGTCTTCGCTCATACCGCGACCGCGAGGAACGGCGATTTCGACGTGACGCTGCCGCCGAACAAATCGGCGGCGTCGGTTCTGAAGAAGGCTGGAACGGTCGAATATTACTGCCGCTATCATCCCAACATGAAAGCGATGCTCAAGGTCGAGCCTTGAGGAGGAAAGGAGCGCGTTCGCGATTGCAGCGGGAACATCTCCCGGTGATCGCGAGACCAATGCTTGTCCGGGTGATGCGCTAAAGCATGATCCGGAAAAGTGCGAAGCGGTTTTCCGGAAAGATCATGCGTAAACAACAAGCTAGAGCGCGATGACCAAATCTCATCGCGCTTTAGTTCAGCCGGATTTGCTTGAGCGCTGCGCGAACGCCGGGACTGTACGATCGGCTGCGATAGTAGTGCATCAAGGCTTCGTAGAGGCGCCAGGAGCCGGACCATTTTCCCGGTCCCTTGCCAATTCCGCTGGCCCATACTTCGACGTCGCCATAGAGCTGAATGTCATCGCACAGAAATGCTCTTTCCCGTGCCGTAGGCCGGGTCGATGCGCGCTTTGCGATCCATTTGTTGTCCCCGATCCCGTCATCCGGAATCTCGAATGCGACGCTTTTCGTTTCTTTGGGGACCTGCTCCAACCACATCTCCATACAGAGTTCAGGTGTTTTGCCCTTGGTCGCGCGGATGGGGTCGCCATTCTCTTTCGCCATAAGGACGGGGGCGGATGATGCGCGGTCTCGTCCGATGGCGCGTGATTGGTCTCTAAGTGCCTTCTTGATCTTCTCCGCGACCTTGTCGGGATTTTCGTGCTTCACGGCGTGAAATGATCGCAACGGAGTCGGAATTGCCGCGCCTTCCACGAGGATTGCAATCACCGGGATGCCGGCGCCCCTTGCAAGCGAATATTCGTAGGTGACCCATTCCGAACGTCTGCTGGCCTCGGTGACGAGAACGACGACACCACGGGAATCGCGAATACCGTCTTCAATGTCGTCAAACCATTTCGCGCCTGGGCTGATGCTGTGTTCATCCCGCCACACCGGCAATTTGTGGGCCTTCAGGCTGCGCTCAAGATCGCGAGCCAGGTCCTTGTCGTCCGAGGCATAAGACAAGAATAGACGCTTGATCATGGACTCAGCTCGTCGGGAAAAAATTCGATGAAAAACTTATGGTAGCGTATGCAAGTCGGTTCAGCCAGAAAGAATGCATCGCTGAACGCGCTGTATCCACAACGGCCGAATTTCATTTCAACATGAAGGCGACGCTCAAGGATCGCACCGTGATGGAAGGGGAAATTCCTGATCGTATCAAGAACATTTCCCGCTCATTGCAAGACTAATGCTTGTCCGCGGGGAACGGCTTTCATGCGATAAATCGCTGCAGACTTCGCGACGACTTTCGCAAAGTCATTCATCCGCCAACTGGCCCCGCCCACGTGGCGGGGATTTTCGACAGACTTACTGCCTGGAGATGCCGACCGAGAATTCGCCGTTGCGAATGCGGCCGGGAAAGCCCTCGACGAACTTCGCCACCGCGTCCTCGCCATAGGTGCCGACGAGCTCGGCCAATGCCGCGAACAGGCTCGCCTGCGCCAGGCAATCACCGTCGATGCCGTCATGGCGAGCCTCGGCCCAGGCCTCGTTGAGATAGTTCAGGGCAGCCTTTTTCTGCTCGTGATCGGGCAGCGGCGCGCGGGCGGGGGCGTAGGAAATCGGCTGGCTCATGAAACTCGATCAGGGCTGGGGCGCGATCCACGGCGATGCGCTGTGCGAGAGGTGTAGCACGGTCGTTAACGACGGCTAGGCCACATCTTTAAGAACGGTTAACGGCTATGAACAAAATCGATGACAGGGTTCCCGCACTGCGTGATTCCGCGGCGTGCGCCGCGCGAACCCGGAATGACGAGTAGAGAGAGCTCAGTTCGCGTAGCGCGCCGTGAGATCCCGCGAGATCTTCGAGCCTTCCTCGATGTAGCGGCGGATCGCGACCGTCGCGGCCGGCGTGCAGCTGCGGTAGGTCTGCTGAAAACCGTTATAGCCGCGGTTGAAGCCGGCGATCATGCGGGTGCGGCGCTCCCCGGAGGGAGTTTCGGCATCGATCAGCGCCTGCATCTCGTTGCGCCATTTGTTGCCCTCATTGGTCCCGCAGATGCCGCGCAGATAGTGCAGCCCGCCCAGGATCTCGGCCAGCCGCTGCAAATCGGCGTCAAACGGCGCCGCCACGTCCTGGGCCCGGGCAGGCCCGGCGGCGCAGGCAACAATCAGGGCAAAAATGGCCAGAGGTCGCGTCGACATCGGCGGCTGTATGCCCCCTTGGGATGGCCGGCGCAAGGCGGGCCGGTCAGGCGCCAAGCAGCCGGTGAGCGGACTGGATAACCTCCTCCAGCCCCCCGGTCAGCTTGAGGTCGCAGAGACTGCCAAGAGCATCCGGCACGATCCAGCGGTAATCGTCGAGCTCGTCGTTCAAGGCCGGTTCCTTCGCCCTCCAGCGGGCGGCAAAAGACATGATCAGGTAATGCCCGGCGCCGGCTGCGGCCGGCAGCACTTCGCGCCAGCCGGCGAGGCCGATGATCTCGATCTCGAGCCCGGTTTCCTCGTCGACCTCGCGGCTCAGGGCCTGATGCAACGATTCGCCGAACTCGACCCGGCCGCCCGGAAGCGAATAGAATCCCTTGGCCGGCGAGCGGGCGCGGCGGACCAGCAGCACCTTGCCGTCGCGGAAGATGGCCGCGCTGACCGCAAGCTGGGGATGGGTGGGCTGGACGACCGCGGCCAATCTCGTCACCTATCCGGCCGAATTCGCCATGATGGTGTCGACGTCGGCTTCCGCCCCGCCATTGATGATGCCGCCGCAGGCCGCAATCAGAGGCTTGACCCAGAGTGCGGCCTGCTCGGCGAGGCGGACGCGGGTCGTGTCCTTCTCGACCTCGCGCATGGCCGAACCCACCGCGGTCAGGATCGAGGTCATGGTATCCGTAATGTGGTCGAACTGGGCCCGGACGTTGGGATCGGCCTTCTCATAGGCCTCGATGGCGAGGTCCCGCGCCTTGAAATTCGAGGCCGTGAAATGCTCGGCATAGGACAGCGGCGTCCAGGTCAGGAAGTCTTCGGCGCATTCGGGCATATCAGGGACCATTTCGAGCAGCATCACGGCTTCATTGAAATGGTTGAGATAGTCGGTGGCAAGCCCGGTCCGCGGGTTGATGTTGGCCACGCGCAGCCGTTCGGCCCAGGCCTCGGCCTCAGGGCCCGTCTGTACATGCGTGCGCGCGGGTTTGGAGGCCGTTGAGCTCATCTGCCGCAGTGTTAGCTTTTGGGGTTAAAAGGACCTGAACGGACCCTATATAGATACCCTGCGATGTGTGGACGCTTCGTCATAACTTCGGCCCCCGCGGCTTTGCGGCAACTGTTCGGCTATGTCGAGCAGCCGAACTTCCCGCCCCGATACAATGTCGCCCCGACAGAGCCGATTCCGGTCGTATTGGCCGAGAACGGGGCGCGCCATTTCCGCCTGATGCGTTGGGGCCTGCTGCCGGGCTGGGTCAAGGATCCCCGCGGCTTTACGCTCCTGATCAACGCCCGCTCCGAGACGGTGCTGGAGAAGCCCGCCTTCAAGAACGCGATTCGTCGCCGGCGCGGCCTGATTCCGGCCGACGGCTATTACGAGTGGAAGTCGGAGGGCGGCCGCAAGCAGGCCTTCTTCATCCACCGTGCTGACGGCGCGCCGCTCGGCTTTGCCGCTGTGTTCGAAACCTGGCTCGGGCCGAACGGCGAGGAGCTCGATACCGTCGCGATCGTCACGGCGGCGGCGGGCGAGGATCTCGCCGCGCTTCATGACCGCGTGCCCGTCACCATCAGCCCGCGCGATTTCGAGCGCTGGCTCGACGTCAGCGGCGACGAGGTCGATGCGATCCTGCCGCTGATGAGCGGCCCGCGTATCGGCGAATTCGCCTGGCACCCGGTCTCCAGCCGCGTCAACCGCGTCGCCAACGACGACGAGCAGCTGCTCTTGCCGATCAGCGCGGAGCAGATGGAGGCGGAGGCAGAGGCTGCCAAGCCCAAGAAGGTGGCGAGGAAAGTTGCTGCTGCGTCATCAGACGACGGGCAGGGGTCGTTGTTCTGAACAGCGATGCCGGTGGGCAATGGCGCGCAACATGCCGCGCCCACCGTCCGTGCAATTATTTGACTCAAGCCGCTGCGACGGCCGATCCGAGCGCTGCGTTGCTATAGGCCTCGCCTCCAATGCCCCAGCCGCCATCGACGGCGTAGCTGACATTTGCAAAAATGTGCTCGCGCTTGATGCGTCCCTCGGCGGCCTTCTCGAGGATGGTCGTGCCCTCGGAGATCCAGGCGTCCTTCAGCTCCTGCGTCGGCAGCACGAATGACGGCACCTTGAGCTCGAACACGGCGATGTCGGCGGGCTTGCCGCCGGAATAGGTGCGCCGCTTCGGCACCACGGTCACCTCGCCGATGACGTTCGGCGTCATGAAGCGGTTGCCGGTGAGGCCGTGCAAACGCAGCAGCAGCTCGGTCAGCTTGCCGAACGCCTCGGCTTCTGCGGCCGGCGTCAGCGCGCCTTCGGGAACGATGATCTGGATGGGCATAGAGAGGTCTCCCTTTGAACCGTAACATAACGGTCGTTATATAAAACATAACGATCGTTATCCCGTCAAGCGTAATATAACGATCGCTATCGAGAGGTGACCGATGGCACGACCGAAGAAGAGCGACGGTGACGCGCGCGCGCGGCTGGCGGATGCGGTCGGGCGCGGCTTCCGCACCGGTGGATTCGGCGGCGCCGGCGTGGACGCGCTCGCCAAGGGTGCGGGCCTCACGTCGGGGGCGTTCTACGCCCATTTCGAATCCAAGGCGGATGCGTTCCGGCTTGCGGTAGCGGACGGGCTCGCCTTCCTGCGCGGCGGTATCGCGCAATTTCAGGCGCAGCACGGCAGCGGCTGGCGCGATCCGTTCGTCGATTTCTATCTGGGTGAGCGGATGGAGGTCGGCCTCGATGAGGCCTGCGCACTCCCCAGCTTTTCCTCTGACGTTGCGCGCTCGGACGCCGCAACGCGCGCCGTCTATCAGGGAGAGCTGGAGCGTCTGGCGGACCTCGTCGCGCAGGGTTTTCGCGGCACGCATGCGCGGCAGCGGGCGATAGCGCTGCTTGCAATCCTGACAGGCGCGGCCGACATGGCGCGCGCGGTGAAGGATGACGCCGTCAGGCGCGAGATCCTCGCCGCCGCGAAGGTCGCGGCGAAGGCAATCTAGTCCTCAGACGATCTCGCGCGCCCGCAGCGCCGCAATTTCCGCCGCGTCAAATCCGAGCTCGCCCAGCACCGCATCCGTATCCGCGCCCAGCTCCGGCGCCATCCGGTCCAGCCTGCCGCCGCCATGAGCGAGTTTGAACCCGCTGCCGGCAAAGCGCAGGCGGCCGTATTGCGTGTCGAGCTCCTGGATCGCGCCGCGCGCCTTGATTTGCGGATGGTCGATGACCTCCTCGACCTTCCAGATGCTGGCGCAGGGCGCGCCGGCGTCTTCCAGAATCGTCTCCCATTCGCGTGCAGGCTTCTTCGCGAGCGCCTCCTCAATGATGGCGCGCAGCGCGCCCTCGTTCTCGTTACGCGAAAACCAGTCGGCAAAGCGCGGGTCGCTCAGCGTGTCCTCGCGGCCGAGCGCGGACATCAGCCCGCGGTACTGCTTCTCGTTGTTGACCGCGAGCAGGATGTGGCCGTCGCCGGCCTTGAACAGGTTCGCGGTGGTCTTGCGGCTCACCGCCTGATTGCCCGAAAGCTGCTGACGATGGCCGGCAACCGACCAGTCCGCGATCTGGCCCGAGAGAAATGCCAGCGTCGCCTCCAGCATCGAGACGTCGATGAGCTGCCCCTTGCCGGTGCGGTCGCGCTGGTAGAGCGCGCTCGACACGCCGAACGCCGCCGTGGCGCCCGAAAGCACGTCGCAGACCGCAAAGCCCGCGCGGGTCGGCCCGGTCTCGGGATGGCCGGTGATGGCCATGATGCCCGACAGCGCCTGCATCTTGCCGTCGTAGCCGGGCCGCAGGCGGTCCGGACCGGTCTGGCCGAAGCCGGAGACCGCGCAATAGATCAGCTTTGGATTGATCGCCGACAGTGCCTCGTAGCCGATGCCGAGCTTGTCCATCACGCCCGGGCGAAAATTTTCCATGACGACGTCGATCTGGCTCGCGAGCTTCTTCACGACCGCGATCGCCTCCGGCTTCTGCAAATCGAGCGTCAGGCTGCGCTTGTTGCCGTTGATGGCCTGGAACGCCGGTGCCAGCCCGCGCTCGGCCCATTCGCGAGAGAGCGGCGTGCGGCGCATGTCCTCGCCCTCGCGCCGCTCGACCTTGATGACGTCTGCACCCAAGAGCGCGAGCTGATAGCTCGCATAGGGGCCGGCCAGCACTTGCGTGAAGTCCAGGATCTTCACGCCCTCGAACGGTCGCGTCACCTCGCTCTCCCTCGACTATTGTTGCTGGACGACGTCAGGCGGCGCGGTTTCCGCGCGCGATCTCCTTCTGCTTGTCGAATTCGGCGCGGCGGCGCGCCAGCTCCTCGGGCGAGAGCTGCGCGACATTGTTGTAGTCGAGCTTCCAGGAGGCGTCCTCGCTCCAGCGCAGCGGCGATCGCATCGTGGTCTGCGGGCCGCTCGCGCTCTCCAGCAGTCTCAGCGCGAGCTCGAGCGTCTGCGCCTGCGAGGCGACGTCGTGCGGCTTGCCGGCGGAATTGCCGAGCGGGAAGTCGCTGAACAGGAAGCGCGGTACCGCCGCGTGCTCGATGATGTCCTTGGCGCAGCCCATGATCACGGTCGCAATGCCGTTGCGCTCCAGATGCCGCGCCACCAGTGCCGTGGTCTGGTGGCAGACCGGGCAGTTCGGCACCAGCACCGCGACATCGACCTTGTCGGCCAGGCAGCGCGACAGAATCTCCGGCGCATCGGTGTCGAGCGTGACGCGATGGCTGCGGTTGGTCGGCGCGCCGAAGAAGCGCGGCGCGACTTCGCCGATGCGGCCTGCTGCGGATGCTTTCAAAAGCTGCGGCAGCGGAAACCAGGTCCCGCTGTCGGTCGCCGACGTGTGCTTGCGGTCGTAGCCGATGTGGGAGATGCGCAGGTCGTGCTGCCTGGACGTGTCGCCGTCATAGACCTGATAGAACTTCGCGCTGCCATTATACGCCGCGCCCGGCCCCTGGTCGCCCTTGGCCGGATCGTAAGGCGCGGCCGTCGTGATGATGGTGACACGTGACTTGGCCAGCGGCTTCTTCAGCGGCTGGAACGGCGCCTCCGTGTAATGCGCCCAGCGATATGGCGTGGTGTAGCCGATCGCTGCGTAATAGTCGCGGGTGCGCTGCATGTAGGGAACGGGGGAGTCGTAGTCGGGCGCAAAGCCGAATTCGTCGTCGCGCGGAGCGGACATGGCGCGTCTCCTGGTTCTTGGTTGGCGCCAGACTAGAGGTAGTTTTGGCGTTGCTCAACGGGGGGCGAGCTGACGCAGGACAGAATTGCAGATGAAGTTGGTCGGCATCGGTATTGCTGACCCTCTCCCACGAGGGCAGAAGGGTCTGCACCTTGCGTGCGAATAGGTCCCTTACCTGAACACATGCAGCGCCACGTATTGCAGCAGCATGATCGCCTTGGCGTCGATGATGCGGCCGTCGGCGATCATCGCCAGTGCCTCATCAATGGGAAGCTCCAGCACCTCGATGTCCTCGCCTTCGTGCTCGAGGCCGCCGCCGCCGCTCACCCGCATCTCAGGCTCGTATTCGGCGACGAAGAAATGCAGCTTCTCGGTGTTGGCGCCCGGGCTCATGAACGCCTCGAACACCTTGTGGACGTGATGCAGGCGATAGCCGGTTTCCTCCTCGGCCTCGGCGCGGATGCGCTCCTCGGGCGAGGCATTGTCCAGCACGCCGGCGGCCGCTTCGATCAAGAGATCGTCGTAGCCGCGGATGAACGCCGGCAGGCGGAACTGGCGCACCAGGATCACCGTGCGCCGGGCAAGGTTGTAGGGCAGCACGGCTGCGGCGTTGTCGCGCTCATAGGTCTCGCGGTGCTGCGTCTGCCACTCGCCATTGGCGCGGCGGTAGTCGAACGTCGTCTCCTTCAGGGGCGTCCAATTGTCGGAGAGCACGCGGACGTCCCTGATGCGGACGCGGTCGGAAATGGTCATGGCTCGATCTCAGTTGCTTGGCGTGGTCGCGCGGCCGTCGAGCCACTTCTGGAACATCACGGACGTCGACAGCTCGAATCCCAGCGAGCCATAGAACGCATTGGCCTCTGCATTCTCGCGCCGGACGAGGAGCTGCAGCTTCGGAATGCCGGCGCTCCGCAGCCAGTCCTCCGCCGCCGCCATGATGGCGCGACCGAAGCCGCGCTTCTGACAACCGGGATCGACCGCGACGTAATAGACCCAGCCGCGATGTCCGTCATGACCGACCATGACGGTGGCGACGATCGCGCCGTTGTCGCGGCCGACCAGCACGGTGGAATTGTCGCGCCGCCGCGCCAGCGCGATGTCGGCATGCGGGTCGTTCCAGGGCCGCGTCAGGCCGCAGCGCTGCCACAGCGCGACGACGCCCTCGACGTCGGCATCTCTGATGTCGTCAATCGCAGGCGCGGTCACAGCACCTTCCCCGGATTCATGATTCCCAGCGGATCGAGCATCGTCTTGATCGACCGCATCAGCTCGATCGCGGTCTTGTCCTTCACCTCGGGAAGCTCGTCGCGCTTGAGCACGCCGATGCCGTGCTCGGCCGAGATCGAGCCGCCCATGCGCAGCACGATCTCGAACACGACCGCGTTCATCTCGTGCCAGCGCGCCAGAAAATCCGCGGTGTCGGCGCCGATCGGCTGGCTGACATTGTAGTGCAGATTGCCGTCGCCGAGATGGCCGAACGGCACCGGCCGTGCGCCCGGGATCAGCTTCATCACCGCGGCATCGGCCTCGGCGATGAAGGCAGGCACCGCAGCGACGGGCACGGAGATGTCGTGCTTGATCGAGCCGCCTTCCGGTTTCTGCGCCGCCGACATCTCGTCGCGCAGCTTCCAGAACGCGCCGCGCTGGGCGAGGCTCGCCGCGATCACGGCGTCGTCGACGATCTCCTCCTCCATGGCGCGGGCGAGGATCGTCTCCAGCGGCGTGCGGGCATCCTCGCTGGGTGAGGACAATTCCATCAGCACGTACCAGGGATGCTTCTGTGCGAGCGGGTCGCGCACGTCGATGCCGTGACGGATCGAGAAGTCGACCGCCATCTCCGACAGCAGCTCGAAGCTCGTCAGCGCATTGGCGGCTTCGCCTTGCGCGATCGTGAGCAGCTTGAGCGCCGCTGCCGGCGACTTCAGCCCGACGAAGGCCGTCTCGATCGCCCGCGGCTTGGGAAACAGTTTCAGCGTTGCCGCGGTGATGATGCCGAGCGTGCCTTCTGCGCCGATGAAGAGGTTGTGCAGGTTGTAGCCGGTGTTGTCCTTCTTCAGCTTCGACAGCGCGTTCAGCACACGCCCGTCGGCGAGCACGACCTCGAGCCCCAGCGCCATCTCGCGCGCGACGCCATAGGCGAGCGCGGCGGTGCCGCCGGCATTGGTCGAGAGATTGCCGCCGATGGTGCAGCTGCCTTCCGCGCCCAGCGACAGCGGAAACAGCCGGTCCACCTCCGCCGCCTTCGTTTGCGCGACCTGCAGCACCACGCCGGCCTCGCAGGTCATGGTGTTGGAGGCGGTGTCGACCTCGCGGATCTTGTCGAGCCGGCGCAGCGACACCACCACCTCGCCATTGTGCGGCGTCTGCCCGCCGACCAGCCCGGTGTTGCCGCCCTGCGGCACCAGGGCGATGTTGTGCGCCGAGGCGAGCTTGCAGATCGCGGAGACTTCCGCGGTCGAGCCCGGGCGCAGCACCAGCGGCGAGCGGCCGTGGAACAGGTTGCGCTCCTCGGTGACGTAGGGCTCGATATCGGTCGCATCGGTGATCGCATGGCGCTCGCCGACGATCTTGCGGAATTGGTCGATCAGCTCGGGCGCAAGCGGCGGGGTCGCGGACTTATTGACGTTCATTCTCGTATCTCTTCTCAAGCTTCTTATCGGGCAACTGCCGCCCGGCGCAGCCGGTCGTTGATCGCTTCGCCAAGTCCTTCTTCGGGGATCGCCATCACCGCGATCGCCCGCGGCGCTCTCGCATCGAGGCTGCGAAGATAACCGAACAGATTGGCCGCGGCTTCATCGAGATCACCGGTGGGCGACAGATTCATGACGGCGGCGGCAGCATCAATGCCGGGCAGGCGCGACGGCCCGAACGCCAGCAGCGCCTCGCCCGGCGCGACATCATGCGCATTGAGCCGCACATTGGCGCGCGGCGCGTAATGCGAGGCCAGCATGCCCGGCGCAAGCGGCTGGCTGTCGTCGCTTTCGGCTTCCATAGCGGGTCGCGCGAGCGGGGCGCCCAGCACCGCCTCGATCCGCTCGCGCGACAGTCCGCCGGGACGGAGCAGCATCGGCATCTCGAAGCAGCCGACGATGGTCGATTCGACGCCGACCTCGACCGGCCCGCCATCGACGATCAGGTCGATCCGCCCCGCAAGGTCGCTCTCGACATGGCCGGCCAGCGTCGGCGAGACGTGGCCGGAGATGTTGGCGGACGGCGCCACCACCGCCCCGCCAAAGGCGCGCAGGATCGCCTGCGCCACCGGATGGGCGGGAATGCGGATCGCGACCGTGTCGAGGCCGGCGGTGGCGAGATCCGCTACCGGGCAGCCCTCGGTCTTCGGCACCACCAGCGTCAGCGGCCCCGGCCAGAACGCCTCCGCAAGCTTCAACGCGCGCGCGTCGAAGCGTCCGATCCGCCGCGCGGCCGCGATATCAGCGACATGCGCGATCAGCGGATTGAACGCCGGCCGGCCCTTGGCGGCGTAGAGATGGGCGATCGCCGCAGCGTTGGCCGCATCCGCCCCGAGCCCGTAGACCGTCTCGGTCGGAAACGCGACCAGCCCGCCGGCCGCCAGGGTCCGGGCGGCGGCTTCCGCGCCGGCCTCGCCGGCCGGCAAAATCAGCGTTTCAACACCCGTTTTCACAGGGATAAAATTCCTCATCTCGGCCGCTTGCAGTGCGTCAAACCCGACGCTATAAGCCGCCTTCTTGTCGGAGTGTGGCTCAGCCCGGTAGAGCACTGCGTTCGGGACGCAGGGGTCGCAGGTTCGAATCCTGCCACTCCGACCATTCTTCCAAAAGTCGACGTTCTCCTGAAGGCTTGGCGGACCGGTAGCCGGCGCCTCGGGAGCGCCTTTTTTGCAACGATTTTCGGGGCGGGTCCACGGCCGATTTGGCCCTCGCAGGGCGGCTTGTTGCGGTGGCATGGCTTGCCAGCTTCAGGATGACCCGGCCGCCCGGGGCTCGAACGAGACCGCGACCCGCCTGGCCTTGATCCGGCCGTGCACCCCATAGCTGGATTCGAAGCTCGGTGTTGTGCCGTCGGGATCGATTTCGATGCCGAGCGAGAAGATGATTCCCGCTTCCGTGAAGTCGAACAGCTGGACCTCGATCGGCTCGAAGATCGTGAAGGTGACGTCCACATGCTTGCTCAGCACGAAATAGCCGCGTGCATCGACCTTCGAGGTCATCTGGGAAGGCGTGGGCGACCAGCCGGCTTGGTGCGCCCTGGCCAAGCTCCAGCTCCCGCAACGTCGCATCGTGGAATGAAGGTACGCCCTCGCACCAGGCACACAGCGCTGTGCCACCTTCCAGATCGCCAATGTTTGCCTTCGCCATGGAACATCTCTCGCACGCAAATGTGTCGCGCAAGCTATCGGGAATTCGACGACGGAGCATCTGCGTGCAGACTTGACCGCCGAAGCCCCTGCGCGCGATCAAATCGCTTCGTTCGGCAACCAGTTGCCATTCCGTCGGGCCGGCGGCTAGATGAGCGCATAGTCGGTCGCGCGTTCGAGAGCGTGATTCGCCGAGAAGGAGAACAGGGTTGGAAATCATGAACAAGACTATCGTCGCGCTCGTTGCAGCGTTTGGTTTTGCTGCTTGCGGGCCGGCATGGGCCGCGTGGCCAGACGAGAAGCCGATCGAAGTCGTCGTCGGCTTCGCGCCCGGCGGCGGCACCGACGTCATGGCCCGCAAGCTTCTTCCCTTTGTCGAGCGCGCGCTGGGCGGCAAGGCGAAGTTTGTCGTCCTGAACAAGCCCGGCGCCGGTGGGGAGATCGCGTTTGCCGCGATTGCGCGCGCCGCGCCCGACGCTTATTCCATCGGCGTCGTCAACGTGCCGGGCTACAACTTCCTGCCGATGACCCGCAAAACCCAATACACCACGGATGAAATCCGGCTGGTCGCACGGGTCGTCGAGGATCCGAACGTCGTCGTGGTGCCTGCGGACAGCCGATTCAAGAATCTGCCGGATGTCGTTGTGGCATTGCGCAGCAAGCCCGGCTCGGTGACCTTTGGTCACAACGGCGCCGGCACCAACGGTCATCTGGCCATTCGCATGCTCGCTTCCGTCGCGAAGGTCGAGCCCAACGAGATCTCCTACCGAGGAACGGCGGCGCAGCGGACTGACCTCTTGGGCGGGCATCTGGATGTCGGGATGGTCACTCTCAGCGAGATTCCCGAACTGCATGGCGCCAACAAGGGGCCGCTTCGCGTCATCGCGATCCTGTCGAAAAAGCGCTTTCCATCGCTGCCCGACGTTCCGACGGCAGAGGAGGTGGGCTTTCCAGTGGTGACGACGGCCGAGCGTGGCTTCGCGGTCCCCAAGGGCGTTCCGGACAACCTCGTCAAGAAGCTGGAAGCCGGGATCGCCGAAGGCCTGCGCAATCCAGAGTACCTGACGGGTTCTCCGGGGGATGAGCCGGTGATCGCCTTCCTGCCTGGTGCAGAGTGGCAGAAGCGCCTCGACGAGATGTCGGAGGCCCTGCGTCCGTTCGCCGACCAGATGCGGGCAAGCGAACAGAAGTAGTGCTGTTGCAAGCGGCTCTGGCGCGCCTACCTTCGCGCCACCAGCGCCCCCACCAGAAACGCCACCAGCAGCGAGGGCAGCGGGGCTTCGCGCACCATGCCGCGGACGATGTCTTGCCAGTGCTGCTCCGGCACCAGTCTTGGCGATCGCACGTGGGGCGCCGGCTCGATGCCCCAGCTTGAGGCAAGCTCGGCGATCTCGCTTTGCGCGAGGCGCACGCCGTCACGGACGCGGAAGACGGCGGCATCCGTTCGTTTGCGCGGCGCGAGCCGCATCAAGGTCTCGACGGCCGTGCGCAGCGTCATCTCGCCGTAGCCTTGCAGCCGCACCGACTCCTCGGGGTCGGATGTCATGCGAAATCCCTCACAGCGCCAAATTCTTCATAACGCAAAGTGGCGCGCGATGGTGAAGACCGCCGCCGCGCATAGGACCAGCGTGGATACCGCGCCGGCCACGCCACGCGCGAGATGGGCTCGCGTCAGGTGCCTGCTCATGATCTTGCTCCATGCTCTGCATGAAAATGGCCGCCGTGGAGCTTGGTTCCTTGCGCGCGATCCGAATCAGCGGGCGCCGGCTACTTCCGCAGCAGCTCGCTCAAGGCTGCTGTCGCCTCGGCGCAGCGGATGTCGTCGATCTCGCGCGACAGGCTCAGCACGCTCGCCCTCAGCTCTTCGAGCTTCCAGCTGTCAGGATGCTGGTTTTCGAGCTGACCCAGCCGCTTGTTCAGATCGTCCAGTCTCGATTGAAGCTGCCCGATGCTGGCGGCCCCATTCACTTTCCAAACACGTTGTGCACGCATCGTCATTCCCCTGGTAGTCTCACGGCCTTGTGAGAGCGGTTCGTGGCCGGAATGGGAGTTTGTTTTGTCCGGCTTCAGACTGTGTGGAACCGTTGCAGATCGGCAACGAAGTTCCGGTATTGTCGGCGAGCCGTCGCACGATGGTCCCGCCAGGCATGGGATTTGATTGCGCCATCGGCGGAAGACCGAGGCGGCTGCGCGCAGTGGCTGGGTAGCTCCAGGTCCGACGCAATCAGAAACGTAAGGGAATGAGTCGTGGCGAGATTTGTGACCATCGCAGCCGGCCAGCTCGGCCCGATTGCGAGGAGCGAGACCAGGACCGCGGTCGTGGCGCGGCTGATGGCGTTGATGCGCGAGGCGCGCGCTTGCGGCTGCGACCTGATCGTCTATCCCGAGCTGGCGCTGACCACGTTCTTTCCGCGCTGGTTCTTCGAGGACCAGGCCGAGATCGACAGCTTTTTCGAGCGCGAGATGCCGGGCCCCGAGACGCAGCCGCTGTTCGATCTCGCGCGCGAACTCGGGATCGGCTTTTGCCTTGGCTATGCCGAGCTCGCGGTCGAGGCCGGAATCGTCAGGCGCCACAACACGTCCATTCTCGTCGACAAGAGCGGCGCGATCGTCCTGAAGTATCGCAAGGTCCATCTGCCCGGTCATGCCGAGCACGAGCCGTGGCGCGAATTCCAGCATCTGGAAAAGCGCTACTTCGAGCCGGGCAGCGGCTTCGGCGTGGTCGATGCCTTCGGTGGCATCATGGGCATGGCGATCTGCAACGACCGCCGCTGGAGCGAGACCTATCGGGTGATGGGCCTGCAGGGCGTCGAGATGGTGCTGATCGGCTACAACACGCCGGTGCACAATCCGCCCGCACCCGAGCATGACGATCTCTCGCTGTTTCACAATCGTCTGGTGATGCAGGCCGGCGCCTATCAGAACGGCACTTTCGTCGTCGGGGTCGCCAAGGCCGGCCGCGAGGAGGGCGTCGATCAGATCGGCGGCAGCTGCATCATCGCGCCCTCGGGCGAGATCATCGCGGCCTGCACCACCAAGGGCGACGAGATCGCGCTGGCGCGCTGCGACCTCGATCTCTGCAATTCCTACAAGCGCACCACCTTCAATTTCGACGTCCACCGCCAGCCGCGGGCTTACGGGATGATCGTCGAGCGGAAAGGCGTGACGACGATGGCGGATGGGACGCTGGTGCTGTCGAAGGGGTTGATGCTCCCGTAGCCCGGAATGGAGCGGAAAGCGAAATCCGGGGCCGCTCGCGGCATCTTGCACTTCCCGGATTGCGCTGCGCTCGATCCGGGCTACAGGTCCGGGCTTGTTTCGCTTCTCTGTCAACCCACCGGCGCGAAAATATTCCACTTACCGAAATTCGGATTTGTCGTATGTGTCGCGCATCCCGGCTCATTCTCGAGGGGCGATCATGAGGTCGTCATAGTCGCGAGCCGGGCTTGCGGTGGACGCAGCAGCGTCGGGCGCGAACAGCCAGGGGCAGGGCGGATTGCTCTCCGTGAGCCCTAAGGCATCGTGCGGACGAACGGCGCTGTCAGGTTCGTCTCGTCATACTTCGATGGCAACGTGCACAACGCCATCGGACCCTGCGGCGAAATGGCGAACCGTGCGCACGGCAAAACCGTGTGGTCCTGGCCGTCGTTGCTACGGTCAAGCGCTTGCGAATGCGGCAGTCGCGTCAACCGGCGCGGCTGCCGGTGAATTCCGCGAGCGCGAGGGAGGCCAGAAGGAATTCGGCTCCCAGGAGAGCGCGGCATAAGCCGTCCGACCATCGCGCAGGGAAGGCCGAGTGATTGGCACCACCTGTATGCTGCTGTGCGGTCTCCTTTGCGCGATCCTTTCGCGCAGCAGACCGCGGGTGCGAGGTCAGCACCCGGTCTTCCCCATAGGCGTTAAGGTAGCGCGAGCATCGATTGATACGGACGTTTTCGAGGAGGCTCGCGCAGGTGCCGCCCAAGCGCTCGCTTTCTGCGGCGAAAGCAACGGATGGTTGGTTGTGGAATGATCGCTTGTAGCAAGGATGCAACGAGTTGTTGCAAAACACGCCAAGCGCCAGGTGCCGTCAGGCGGCCTGCGTCCAGCGGGGAGAGTCCTCGAAGTCGCGGGCAAGCGGCTCGAGCAGCAGGATGATCAAGAGGTGTGCCAGCAAGTAGGGCTTGGCGGAGCGCGGATCGGTTCCAGGTGGCGTCTTGAGACCAATCAGACTCTTCAGTCGCTTGAAGCCAAGTTCGATGCGCCATCGCAGTCGATAGAGCGCGAGTACATCCTTGGTGGAGAACTCGTCCCGCGCGAGCGACGTGACCAGAATGACCCAATCCGCGGCTTCCAGAGTTTCTTTGGAGATGACGCGGTTTTCGTCTTGTGCGTCGCGCCGGGCTTTACGGCGCGAAGCCGCGACTGCACCGGCGGGCTTCTTGACTGCGACCAGACGCATAGCCAGAGGCGCACCGTCCTTGCGTTTGATCCAAATCCTCCGATCGATCAGTCCGTGCGCCTTCGCCGCACGCAATTGGGCCATCAGATCGAACGCAAGGCCTTTGGCATCAAGCCAACGTGCGTTCTTCCAGCCCGCTCGGATCAAAACGTCTGCCCCGGCGTCGCGCACAGCGGCGATGCGGTCAGGTTGTAGATAAGCGCGGTCAGCAATGCGGATCTCGTTCTTGACCACCGGTATCCGGTCAAACGTTTCGCCTTCTTGCTGATCTGTCAGCTCGAAGTGACCAAAGCGCTCATATGGCAGATCGAATGCACTATGAACGCGCCAAAGCTCACTGTTCCTGCGCGCAGCCGGTCCTGCCTGAGGCACTGTCGTCGCATCGATAATGCGGATCAGGCGGCCTCGGCTCGCTTTCGGGGCTGCCGCAGCGAGCAAGCCCTCCACCAGCACTGCAAACCAATCGCCACATTGACGCAGGCGATAGAACAACGCCACGCTGCTGAGGTCGGCAAGGCCAACAGAAGCGGCCCACGCGGCTGTCGATCTCAACCCTCTTTCACCCAGACAATAGGCCAGCATCAGCCGAAGTAACGCCACCGCATCTGGAATTTGGCGCCGCCGCACGAAAGCCTTCGTCTGGCGCGCACTTATTTCAAGCTGCGCAGCCCCGCCGAGCTGCGTAACCACTCTCGTCCAGTCCTCGTTCAGAAGCGATTCGTCTGCCATCCCGCCTTGGAATCACGTGTGATTCCAACACTCAAGAACAAACTTAACGCCTATGCGGTCTTCCCTGCGCCCTTGTGTCCCCGAAATCTGCCAGAATGTGGCAACGGGCGGTTGGATCAGAACCGCCCGTTGCCGGAACTGAGCCCGTTGCGCCCAAAGGCGACAGAGCCTGCTAAAGAGCAAGGGACAGCTCCGGTGTCTTCCTGAACCCGAACAGTTGCAAGGGCTGCGAGCCCGTACCAGGCAAGGAAGGGAGTGGATGATGACACAAGACGATCTGGTTGTCGTCGGCATCGATGTCGCTAAAGACAAGATTGATGCGTGCATTCGGACCGTAACGGAGCGGAAGACTTGCCCAACAACCGCGGCGGGGCGACGGAGCTTGATTGCATGGCTTCGCAAGCATCAGGTCGGCAAGGCAGTAATGGAGGCAAGCGGCGGCTACGAGCGGGTATGGGCCAAGGCGTTGCGCCAAGCAGGGCTGGAAGTACGGATCGTCGATCCCAAACGGGTTCGCCACTTTGCGGAATCGGCGGGACGCCTTGCGAAAAATGACAAGATCGACGCGGAGATGATCTCCTGGTTCGCCGAGACATTCGGCGAGGCTCCCAGCCAAGTCGACAATCCCGCTCACGAGGAGATGAAGGCACTGGTGAAGGGACGCCAAGGCCTGCTTGACGTCAGGGCTCGCCTGGAAATGCAGAAGGAGCATGAGGCGCCGGCCCTTGTTCAGAAGGCTCGCGCGCGTCTTCTTAAGAAGCTGGCTGACGAAATCGCCGCGCTCGAGACCGCGATCGCGGCGACGATCAAGACAACGCCGGACTTTGCCAAACGCGCCGAGATCATCCAGAGCGTACCAGGCTTTGCTGAGGGGACCGCAATGGCGCTGCTTGGAGGACTACCGGAGCTGGGGCAGGTGAGCGACGAAGTTGCCGCCGCGTTGATGGGCGTTGCTCCTTATGACGATGATAGCGGCAAACGTCGAGGTGAACGCTGCATCAAGGGTGGCCGCCGCTGGGTGCGAAATGCCCTCTACATGCCCTGTGTCGGTGCCGCAACGCTGAACAATCCGGTGTTCAAGGCCTTCTACGAACGGCTGATTGCCAAGGGCAAGCCGCCAAAGGTCGCGATCGTCGCCTGCATGCGCAAGCTGATCATCATCCTCAACACCATGATCGCGCGCGGCGAGACGTGGGATCCGAAGAAATACAGGGTGGCCTGACGAGCGCGCCTATCTCGCGCTCGGACCTCGGCCGAGCGCATGCAAAGCCAACAGACCGGTGAGCGGACGGGGTCAAGGCCGTCAGCCGCCGCAGGCGGGGGCGCGCCAGCGCCAGCCTTGAGGCCGGCCGATCGCCGGGCTACTTCGCCACAGTTGCTCTTGGCTTTCAGAGGGTGAAGCGACGAAGCAAAGCTCGGGCGAGTTGCGCCGCGAGGACGCGAAGGCATGTCTGCAGCCACGCATTCGCCGTCATCGCCCGCGAAGGCGGGCGATCCAGTACGCCGAGACGGCAGTGGTTCAATCGAGAGGCTGCGGCGTACTGGATTTGCCCGCCCCAGTGCGCGATTGCGCACAAGGGGGAATGACAGCGTCACTTGGAGCACCAAGCTGTCAACTCACACTCCGTCATTGCGAGCGCAGCGAAGCAATCCAGAATCTTTCCGAGGCGGGATTCTGGATTGCTTCGTCGCAAGGGCTCCTCGCAATGACGAGGAGGAGAGAGCGTGTACCACACGCCTCTCTCGTGCCCCGTCGCCGCACCGTGCCGTGTTGCTCGCGGTCCCGGCTCTGCCCCCAACGCTTCGCGGCTTGCAACTGGTTCCGGGACGCGAAAGTGCGACGCCGTCATCAACCACCCGTTCACAACCACGTGTCTTTATTCGGGAACAATCATTCCCTATTATGCCGCAATGCAAAAGACCGCCCGCCGATCTCCGTCTGCCCGTCCGCCCGGCCGCCCCCGGGAATTCGACATGGACACCGCCCTCGACAGGGCCGTGCGGGTGTTTCGCGAGCGCGGCTACCATGCCACCTCGATCGGCGACCTCACCGCGGCGATGCGGCTCGCTACGGGAAGCATCTACAAGGCGTTTCGCGACAAGCATGCGGTGTTTCTCGCCGCCTTCGAGCGCTATACGGTGCTGCGCCAGGAGCAGACCCGCAACGCGGCCTCGCGCGGCGCAAACGGCCGCGAGCGAATCCGTCACGTGTTGCTGTCCTATGTCGAGCATTCCCAGGGCAGCGAGGGGCGGCGCGGTTGCCTCGTCGTCGGCGGCGCGGTCGAGCTGTCCGCGCTCGATCCAGTCGTTGGCGCCCGCGTCAATGCGCAGCTCAAGAGCAACGAAAGCTTCATTGCCGGCCTCATCCGCGAGGGGCAGGCCGATGGCTCGATTCCCCGCCATGTCGATGCCGATGACACCGCGCGGCTGATGATCTGCATCACGCAAGGTCTGCGCGTCCTTGGCAAGGCCCGCCTGCCGCTCGACGGGGAGCGCCTCGTCGGCGTCGCGATGAAACTGCTCGCCTGAGTTTTTTGTCGAAAAAGGGAATGATCATTCCCTATCCTTACCTGGAGTCCACGTGAATGACGATGAATGCCACGATCGAGACCGCGCCCGGGCCGGATGCGGTGTCGCAGCGCCTGACCTTCGTGCTTGCCGCGGCCTGTGGCATGGTCGCCGCCAACATCTACTATGCCCAGCCGTTGATCGCCCCGATCAGCGCCGCGCTCGGCCTGTCGCATGCAGCGGCGGGACTGATCGTCACCATGACGCAGATCGGCTACGGCACCGGGCTGCTGCTGATCGTGCCGCTCGGCGATCTCGTCGAGAATCGCGCGCTGATCTGCTCGGTGATCACGCTTGGCGCCGCGGCGCTGCTCGCCGCCGCCTTCGCGACCCACGCGCTGCCGTTCCTGATCGCCGCGCTGTTCATCGGGCTCGGCTCGGTCGCGGTGCAGATCATCATCCCCTATGCGGCACATCTGGCGCCTGAAGCCATCCGCGGCCGCGTCGTCGGCAACGTCTCGACCGGTCTGATGCTCGGCATCATGCTGGCACGTCCGGTATCGAGCTTCGTCACGGCCGTGCTGTCGTGGCATGCAGTGTTCTTCTGCTCCGCCGCGCTGGTGATCGTGCTCACGGCCGTGCTCTGGATGACGCTGCCGAGGCGCAAGCCTGTCACGCGCATGCACTACGGCGAATTGTTGCTGTCGATGCCGCATCTGGTGCGGGCCACGCCGCTGCTGCGGCGCCGTGCACTCTACCAGGCGAGCCTGTTCGGCGCCTTCACCCTGTTCTGGACGGTGGCGCCGCTCCAACTCGCCGCCGAGTTCGGCTTCTCCCAGCGTGGCATCGCGCTGTTCGCACTGGCCGGGGTTGCCGGCGTGTTCGCGGCGCCGATCGCAGGACGCCTCGCCGATCGCGGCCATAGCCGCATCGCGACGCTGGTCGCGATGCTGCTTGCGGCCGCCGGATTCCTCGTGACCTATATTGGCACGCCCGGCTCGATGCTGAATCTCGCCTGTCTCGTGGTGGCCGCGATTGCCATCGATATCGGTGTCCAGGGCAATGTCGTGCTCGGCTTCCGCGCCATATTCGTGCTCGGCCACGAGCACCGCAGCCGCCTCAACGGTCTCTACATGGCGACGTTCTTCGCCGCCGGTGCGGCCGGCTCCGCGATCGGAGCCTTCGCCTTCGCGCAAGGCGGCTGGGCGCTCGCATCGGCCATTGGCGGCGCTCTGCCCATCGCGGGCCTGCTCTATGCGGCGACCGAATAGCCGCCGGCATGGGCGGAATTGTGCGATGTGGCCCGTTTACCAACCCGGCGAGGACGCACTTTCCGTCTCGCAGTCCCGGCGCCGCTGTAGTACTTTGGTCGCAAACGCACCTGGTTAACGGGTGGCAGGGGGAGGCTCATGAGACGTACGGGGCTGTTTGGCGTACCGCGGGTACGGCCGTGGTCGTGGCAGGCGTTTTTGCTCGGGCTGATCGTCGTCGCAATGTCGGCCGCGCTTCAGGGCATCTGCGTCGCGCTCGGGGCAAAGCTCTATTTCGTGGTGTTCCTGCCCAGCCTGTTCGTGCTTGCATTCGTTGCCGGCGCGCCGGCGGCGGTATTTGCCGCGCTGCTCACTGTTCCGCTGGTGTGGTGGGCGTTCATACCGCCCGTCTTCCAGTTCAACTCGCTGACCAGCGCAAATGCCGATTCCATCAACCTGTTCTGCCTCCTGGCCGTGCTCCTGATCGGCCTTGCCGATCTCTGCCGCGAGACGATGACGATCATCAGAAGCGGCGGGCTGAAACCTTCGGGCGAGAGCGCCGCAACGAATTCGCAATAGATCGCGCCGCGCACGTTGCGCTCGCGCAACAGTCCGGCAACCATCCGCGAACTTGCCGCGCGCCGCTAACTTTTCGAAAAAGATTTGGCCGCAGTTTCTCCCGCGGGAATGACGAGGGAGTTTTCGGACATGAACGGTCACGCCATCTTGGAGAACGTGCGCCGCTACCGCGGCATTGCATCGCTCTATCGCCAGACCGCTGCATTCCGCCCGGGCCAGAGCTGGTCGCTGCTGGAGCAGGCGAGGGATTGGGAAGCGCGGGCGCTGTCGGAGCTGGAGGCCTATTTCGCCACGCGCACCGACTGCACCGCTCCGCTCGCGGCCTGATCGCCAGCCGTCGGCGTGGACGTGAACCGGCTCGCCGATGGCGCGACCGCCCACGGGGCAATTACGGAGTTGCCCCCGCACTCTTCTGTGCTAGCAACGGGCCGATCGAGACATTCTTCACGTCGGCCGGGGCACGCGATGAGCACCTTCAACCGCATCTTCACGACGGAGCGTCTGCTCCAGATCATCGTGATACTGGCGGCAACCGTCGCCATGAAGCTGATGAGCTGAGCGCCGGCCGGCTACTGCCCGCCGAGTTCGGGCACATCGGGCAGATAATTCGATCCTTCCGAGCCCAGGAAATCGAACATCGCCTGTGCCGGCGGCAGCAAAACCTTATCGCTGCGGCGGATCACGTACCATTGCCGTACGATCGGCAGCCCTGCAACGTCGAGCACGACGAGCCGGCCCTCGGCAAGCTCATGCGCCACGGTGTGGGCCGAGATGAAGGCGATGCCGAGGCCGGCGATGACGGCCTGCTTGATGGTCTCGTTGCTGCTCATCTCCATGCCGATGATCGGCTCGAGATCCGACTTCTGGAACATGCCCTCCATCAGTGTCCGCGTGCCCGAGCCGGGCTCGCGCGTGAGGAAGGTCTCGTGCACGAGGTCGGTGAGGTTGAGGCCGGAATCCTTCTCCAGCCAGTGGCCCTTGCGCGCGACGATGATGTGCGGATTGCGTCCGAGCTGACGGACGTCGACGCTGACGTCGGCCGGTGGCCGACCCATCACCGCGAAATCGAGGTCGTAGCCGTGCATGGCCTCGCGGATCTCCTCGCGATTGCCGATGGTCAGCTTGATCTCGATCTTGGGATAGCGCTTGGAGAACGCCGCGATCGCGTGCGGCACGAAATATTTCGCGGTCGACACCGCGCCAAGCTGCACCGTGCCGCCGGTCCGGCCCGCCAGCAGGTCCAGTGCGCCCTGGCAATCCGTGATGGCGGCCTCGACCCGCTCGGCCAGCGCCAGCACCTCCTTGCCCGCCTCCGTCAGCAGCATGCCGTCGCCGGTCCGCTGCACCAGCGGCAGGCCGGCAAGATCCTGAAGCTGCCGGAGCTGCTGGGTCACGGCCGGCTGCGTCAGCCCGAGATGGCTGGAGGCCGCCGTGACGCTGCCCTTGGCCGACAGCGCCGCAAGCGAGCGCAGCTGCCGGATCGTCAGATGCCGAAGCTGGGTCGCCGCATGGCCGGGGCCATTATAAGAAAATTCTTTGAGGCTCATTATGATTAGAAATTTTCCTTATTAGGCTGCCCCTGTCAATCTCCTGATGCCGGGACCGACCGCGCCAACCTCCAGAGGGGAGGGAAACTGGATGCGGCGCCGGCACAGGGATGGACGCAGATGACCGGGCGACTCAGGCTGGACGACCATCTTCAACGGTATTCCGAGACCGCACCTCACGCGCTCGCGGTGGCGGGCGCCGTCGATGCCATCGCAGCGGCCGCGATCGAGATTGCCGACCTCATCGCCTCCGGCGATCTCGCCGCCGGCTCCGGTCTGACCAGGGGCCGCAACAGCGACGGCGATGTCCAACGGGATCTCGACGTCCAGGCCGACGCGATCCTGCGCCGCTGCCTCGGTCGGCTGCCGATCGCGGCGCTGGCGTCCGAAGAAATGCGCGAGGCCCAGATCGTCGACCGCGAGGGCCGCATCTGCATCGCGATCGATCCGCTCGACGGCTCCTCCAACATCGACATCAACATGACCGTCGGCACGATCTTCTCGATCCTGCCGGCGCCTGATGATCTCTCGCTGGCCTTCCATCAGCGCGGCTCGGCACAGCTCGCCGCGGGCTTCGTCACCTACGGCCCGCAGACCTCGCTGGTGCTGACGCTCGGCGTCGGCGTCGACATCTTCACGCTCGACCGCAAGGCCGGCTGCTTCCGCCTCGCGCGCAGCGGTGCGCAGATTTCCGAGACCTGCGAGGAGTTCGCGATCAATGCGTCGAACCGCCGGCATTGGGACCCGCCGGTGCGCGCCTTCATCGATGAATGCCTCGCCGGCGTCGAGGGGCCCGCCAACCACGATTTCAACATGCGCTGGATCGGCTCGCTGGTCGCGGAAGCCTATCGCATCCTCACCCGCGGCGGCGTTTTCCTTTATCCCTCGGACGCGCGCCCCGGCTACGGCGACGGCCGCCTGCGCCTCACCTATGAGGCGCATCCGATGGCGATGATCATCGAGCACGCCGGCGGCTCGGCCTCGACCGGGCGCGAGCGCATCCTCGATCTGTCCGCGCAGAGCCTGCACCAGCGCGTGCCGCTGATCATGGGCTCCAGCAACGAGGTGCGGCGCGTCGAGGAGCTGCATTGCGATCCGCTGCTGGTCGCCAGCGTTTCAGCGCCGCTGTTCGCGCGGCGTGGATTCTTCCGGCTGTAGGAGGACGAGCATGTCAAGGAAGCATCCGATCATCTCCATCACCGGCTCGTCCGGCGCCGGCACCACCTCGGTCAAGAAGACGTTCGAGCAGATATTTTTCCGCGAGAAGGTCAACGCCGTCTACATCGAGGGCGACGCCTTCCATCGCTACGACCGCGCCGAGATGCGCGCGCAGATGGCGAAGGAGGCCGAGCGCGGCAACAAGCACTTCAGCCATTTCAGCCCCGAGACCAACCTGTTCGAGGAGCTGGAGCGCGCCTTCCGCGACTACGGCGAGACCGGCACGGCGGTGACGCGGCATTACGTTCACGACGCCGAGGAATCGGCGCTGCATGGCGCCGCGCCCGGCACCTTCACCGACTGGAAGCAGCTGCCGGAGAACTCCGACCTGCTGTTCTACGAGGGACTGCACGGCGCCGTGGTCACGGATAAGGTGAATGTCGCGCGCTATGCCGACCTCAAGATCGGCGTCGTGCCCGTCATCAATCTCGAATGGATCCAGAAGCTGCACCGCGACCGCAGCGCGCGCGGCTATTCGACCGAGGCCGTCACTGACACGATCCTGCGGCGGATGCCCGACTACATCCACTACATCTGCCCGCAATTCACCGAGACCGACATCAATTTCCAGCGCGTGCCGACGGTGGATACCTCCAATCCGTTCATCGCGCGCTGGATCCCGACGCCGGACGAATCGATGGTCGTGATCCGCTTCAAGAATCCGCGCGGCATCGACTTCCCTTATCTGCTCTCGATGCTGCCGCAGAGCTGGATGTCTCGCGCCAATTCGATCGTCTGCCCCGGCGCCAAGCTCGATCTCGCGATGCAACTGATCCTGACGCCGCTGATCATGCAGCTGATCGAGCGCAAGCGCAGCTTGAAGTGAACAGGGAGAGGATCCGATGAACATCTCCGTCCATGCTGAAGCCGACCTCACGGCCGTCACGCACAACGATCTCGCCAACGCTGTCCGCTTCCTCGCGGTCGATGCCATCGAGACATCGCAGTCGGGCCATCCCGGCCTGCCCATGGGCATGGCCGATGTCGCAACCGTGCTGTTCTCGCGCTTCCTGAAATTCGACTCGGCGCATCCCAACTGGCCGGACCGCGACCGCTTCGTGCTGTCGGCGGGCCACGGCTCGATGCTGCTCTATGCGCTGCTGCACCTGACCGGCGGCGATGTCAGCCTCGACGACATCAAGGCCTTCAGGCAATGGGGCTCGAAGACGCCCGGGCACCCCGAATATGGTCATACGCCGGGCGTCGAGACCACGACGGGCCCATTGGGGCAGGGGATCGCGACCGCGGTCGGCATGGCGCTCGCCGAGCGCATGGCCAATGCGCGGCATGGTGACGGGCTTGTCGATCACTACACCTATGTCATCGCGGGCGATGGCTGCCTGATGGAAGGCATCAGCCAGGAGGCGATCTCGCTTGCCGGCCATCTCGGGCTCGGCCGGCTGATCGTGCTGTTCGATGATAATGGCATCTCCATTGACGGCCCGACCTCGCTCGCAACGTCGGACGACCAGCTCGCGCGCTTCGCCGCCTCTGGCTGGTCGGCGCGCCGGGTCGATGGGCACGATCCCGAAGCCGTTGCGCAGGCGATTGCTGAAGAGCGCGAAACCGCAAAACCCTCGCTGATCGCCTGCCGCACCATCATCGGCTATGGCGCGCCTGGTAGACAGGGCACCGAGAAGGCGCATGGCGCGCCGCTCGGCACCGAGCAGACGGCAGCGGCGCGGCGGACGCTTGGTTGGGACTATCAGCCCTTCGTGGTGCCGATCCCGGTGCTCAAGGCGTGGCGGATGATCGGGCAGCGTGGGCAGGTCGATCGCCTCGCCTGGCTCGATCGCTACGAAGGTGCGACGCCAGAGCAGCGCGATCTGTTCGTCGAGGGCAAGGCCGTGACTCTGCCCGCCGCCTACGCGCTCGCCGCGGCGAAATTGCGCGAACGCTTCGCCAGCGAGCGGCCAAAGCTCGCGACGCGGCAGGCCTCGCAACAGGTGCTCGATGCCATCGCCGGGACGATTCCCGGCCTGGTCGGCGGCTCCGCGGACCTGACGCATTCGAACCTGACGCATGCCAAGGCGCAGGCTCCGGTCAAGAGCGGTGCGTTCGCCGGCGACTACATCCATTACGGCATCCGCGAGCACGGCATGGCCGCCGCGATGAACGGCCTCGCGCTGCATGGCGGCTTCATCCCCTACGGCGGCACGTTCCTCGCGTTCTCCGATTACAGCCGGCCCGCGATCCGCCTTGCGGCCTTGATGCGGCTGCGCGTGATCCATGTGATGACGCACGACTCCATCGGTCTCGGGGAGGACGGGCCGACGCATCAGCCGGTCGAGCATCTCGCGGCGCTGCGCGTCATTCCGAACCTGCTCGTGTTCCGGCCGGCTGATGCCGTGGAGACGCTGGAGGCCTGGGATTGCGCGCTTATGGCGGAGCACCGTCCATCCGTGTTGTGCCTGTCGCGGCAGGCCCTGCCGACCTTCCGCAGCGATGCGCGCGGCAAAAACCGCGTCGCGCGCGGTGCTTACCTCGTTGTCTCCCCGGACGGCGGCCGCGATGTGACGCTCATCGCAACCGGCTCCGAAGTGTCGATTGCAATGGAAGCCGCGCGTCTGCTCGCGACCGAGCACATTCGCGCCGCTGTGGTCTCTGCACCTTGCTTCGCACTGTTCGAGCAGCAGCCGGAAGATTACCGCGCCTCCGTGCTCGGCACTGCGCCGCGCGTCGGCATCGAGGCGGCCGTGCAGAGCGACTGGTCGCGCTGGATCGGGATGGACGGCGAATTCGTCGGCATGCGCGGCTTCGGCGCCTCAGCGCCCGCGCCCGTGCTGTATCGCGAATTTGGAATCACGCCGCAGAGCATTGCGAAAGCCGCCCGCCGGGCGATCGCCCGCAAGAGCCAATAAGGAGGACGACCCTTTGGCCCGTATCACCCTTCGCCAATTGCTCGATCACGCCGCGAGTCACGGCTATGCCGTGCCGGCGTTCAACATCAACAACATGGAGCAGGGCATTGCGATCATGCAGGCGGCGGCCGAGGTCGACGCGCCCGTGATCATCCAGGCTTCGCGCGGCGCGCGCAGCTATGCTGGCGATCTCATGCTCTCGCATATGATCGACGCGCTGGAGCGGACCTATCCCGATATCCCGCTCTGCATGCATCAGGACCACGGCAATGACGAGGCGACCTGCGCCTCCGCCATCGCCCATGGCTTCACCTCGGTGATGATGGACGGCTCGCTCAAGGCCGATGCAAAGACGGCGGCCGACTATGACTACAATGTCGCGATCACCCGCCGCGTCGTCGATCTCGCCCATTGGGTCGGCGCTTCGGTCGAAGGCGAACTCGGCGTGCTCGGCTCGCTGGAACACGGCGGTGGCGAGCAGGAGGACGGTCATGGTGTCGAGGGCAAGGTCAGCCACGACCAGCTGTTGACCGATCCGGACCAGGCCGTCGACTTCGTCGGTGCGACGAAGGTCGACGCCTTGGCGATCGCGATGGGCACCTCGCATGGCGCCTACAAGTTCAGCCGCAAGCCCGATGGTGACATCCTGGCAATGCGAGTGGTCGAGGAGATCCATCGCCGGCTGCCGAATACACATCTCGTCATGCATGGCTCTTCGTCGGTGCCGCAGCCGCTGCAGGACATGTTCAACGAGTTTGGCGGCGAGATGCCGCAGACCTGGGGTGTGCCGGTCGAGGAGATCGTCCGCGGCATCAAGAGCGGCGTGCGCAAGGTCAATATCGACACCGATTGCCGGCTGGCGATGACCGCCGTGTTCCGGAAAGTGGCGGCCCAGGCGCGCTCCGAGTTCGACCCGCGCAAGTTCCTCAAGCCCGCGATGGACGCGATGCGAGAGCTGTGCCGCGAGCGGTTCGAGCAGTTCGGCACGGCGGGCCATGCGAGCAAGATCAAAGTGGTCCCGATGAGCGAGATGGCGCGGCGCTATCGCGCCGGCGAGCTTGATCCGCGCATCGACGCCCGCGAACCGGTCGCAGCCTAGTCATTCAGAGAGAGAAGAGCAGGAGAGAGCCATGAACGCACATGCAGGCACGGTCCGCGGCAAAGAGCGCTATCGCTCCGGCGTGATGGAATACAAGCGCATGGGCTATTGGGAGCCCGATTACACGCCGAAGGACACGGACGTGATCGCGCTGTTCCGCGTCACGCCGCAGGAGGGCGTCGACCCCATCGAGGCGTCGGCTGCCGTTGCCGGCGAATCCTCAACCGCGACCTGGACGGTGGTGTGGACCGATCGCCTGACAGCGGCCGAGAAATATCGCGCCAAGTGCTACCGCGTCGATCCCCTCCCGGGCTCGCCCGGCTCGTATTTCGCCTACATCGCCTACGATCTCGACCTGTTCGAGCCGGGTTCCATCGCCAATCTTTCGGCTTCGATCATCGGCAACGTGTTCGGCTTCAAGCCGCTCAAGGCGCTGCGCCTCGAAGACATGCGCTTTCCGGTCGCCTATGTGAAGACGTTCCAGGGACCGGCGACCGGCATCGTGGTCGAGCGCGAGCGGCTCGACAAGTTCGGCCGGCCACTGCTGGGCGCGACGGTGAAGCCGAAGCTTGGTCTGTCCGGCCGCAACTACGGCCGCGTGGTCTACGAGGCGCTGAAGGGCGGGCTCGATTTCACAAAGGACGACGAGAACATCAACTCGCAGCCCTTCATGCATTGGCGCGACCGTTTCCTCTACTGCATGGAGGCGGTCAACCGCGCGCAGGCTGCCTCGGGCGAGGTGAAGGGCACCTATCTGAACATCACCGCGGGCACCATGGAGGACATGTACGAGCGCGCGGAGTTCGCCAAGGAGCTCGGCTCGGTCATCGTCATGATCGACCTCGTGATCGGCTACACCGCGATCCAGTCCATGGCCAAATGGGCCCGGCGCAACGACATGATCCTGCATCTGCACCGCGCCGGCCATTCGACCTATACGCGGCAGAAGAGCCATGGCGTGTCGTTTCGCGTCATCGCCAAATGGATGCGCCTCGCCGGTGTCGACCACATCCATGCCGGCACAGTGGTCGGAAAGCTCGAAGGCGATCCCAACACCACGCGCGGCTACTACGATGTCTGCCGCGAGGACTTCAACCCGACCAAGCTCGAGCACGGCCTGTTCTTCGACCAGCACTGGGCGAGCCTCAACAAGATGATGCCGGTCGCTTCCGGCGGTATCCATGCCGGCCAGATGCACCAGCTGCTCGACCTGCTCGGGGAGGACGTCGTGCTGCAGTTCGGCGGCGGCACCATCGGCCATCCCATGGGCATTGCGGCTGGTGCGACCGCCAATCGCGTGGCGCTGGAAGCGATGATCCTCGCCCGCAATGAGGGCCGCGACTATGTCCACCAAGGGCCGGAGATCCTCGCCAAGGCGGCCCAGACCTGCACGCCGCTGAAGGCCGCGCTCGAGGTCTGGAAGGACGTGACTTTCAACTATCAATCCACCGACACGCCGGACTTCGTGCCGACCGCGCTGGAAACCGTCTGAGGAGAATGGAGATGAAGATCACCCAGGGCTGCTTCTCGTATCTGCCCGATCTGACCGATGACCAGATCTCCAAGCAGGTGCAATACTGTCTCGCCAATGGCTGGGCGGTGAATATCGAGTTCACCGATGATCCGCATCCCCGCAATACCTATTGGGAGATGTGGGGCCTGCCGATGTTCGATCTCCAGGATGCCGCCGGCGTGATGATGGAGCTCGCCGAGTGCCGCAGGGTCTACGGCGACCGCTACATCCGCATCAGCGGCTTCGATTCCAGCCACGGCTGGGAATCGGTGCGGATCTCCTTCCTCGTCAACCGGCCGAAGCAAGAGGCGGAGTTCGAGCTCGTGCGGCAGGAGGTGGGGGGCCGCGCAATTCGCTACACCACGGTGCGCCGGCCGGCCGCGCACGCGTCAGCTTGAGTCTTTCGCTTCCGCGCGGAGCTCTCCCTGCTCCGCATCCTTGGCGGACCACTGCTTCGTCGCTCCCCTGCGGCGAAGCCCTTTTATTCGAGGTGCCGATGCTCGATGTGCCCCACGCAACCACGACCGAACACAGCGAGACCCAATTCGATCTCCGCAAGGAGGCTGAAGCGGCTGGGATCACCGATACGCTGCAACAGCTCGATCAGGAGCTGATCGGGCTCAAGCCGGTGAAGAACCGCGTGCGCCAGATCGCCTCGTTGCTGCTGATCGAGCGCATCCGGCAGCGCGCGGGCCTTGCCGCCGCACCGCCGACGCTGCACATGTCGTTCACGGGCAATCCCGGCACAGGCAAGACGACCGTCGCGCTGCGCATGGCCAAGATCCTGCACGGCCTCGGCTTCGTGCGCCGCGGGCAGGTGATTTCGGTGACGCGCGACGACCTCGTCGGTCAGTATATCGGTCACACCGCGCCGAAGACCAAGGAGATCTTGAAAAAGGCGATGGGCGGCGTGCTGTTCATTGATGAGGCCTATTACCTGCATCGTCCCGACAACGAGCGCGACTATGGCCAGGAATCGATCGAGATCCTGCTCCAGGTGATGGAGAACCAGCGCGAGGACCTCGTCGTGATCCTCGCCGGCTATGGCGAGCGGATGACGAGCTTCTTCGCCTCGAATCCCGGCTTCCGCTCGCGGATCGCCCACCACATCGAATTTCCGGATTATTCGGAAGCCGAGCTGCTCGTCATCGCCGAGCTGATGCTGAAGGAGCGGGGTTATCGCTTCTCGGCAGCGGCACGCGAGGCGTTCGAGAAATACATCGCGCTGCGCCGGACCCAACCGTTCTTCTCCAACGCGCGCTCGGTCCGCAACGCGGTCGATCGCATCCGCCTGCGGCAGGCCGATCGCCTGGTGTCCGATCTCGACCGCATGCTCGATGTCGCCGACCTCGAAACCATCGACCCGGCGGATGTCCTCGCAAGCCGCGTCTTCAGCGGTGGTCCGGTTGCGGAAAGGAGCGTGAGGGCATGAGCAGCGAGATCCTTGTTGCCCCCTCGATCCTGGCCGCCGACTTCGCGCGTCTCGGTGAGGAGATCGCGGCCATCGATGCCGCCGGCGCCGATTGGATCCATTGTGATGTGATGGACGGACATTTCGTCCCGAACATCAGTTTCGGCGCCGATGTGATCAAAGCGATACGGCCGCTGACGAAGAAGGTTTTCGACGTGCATCTCATGATCGCGCCGGTTGATCCCTACCTCGAGGCGTTCGCGAAGGCAGGCGCTGACGTCATCACGGTCCATGCCGAAGCGGGGCCGCATCTCGACCGCTCGCTCCAGGCGATCCGCGCACTCGGCAAGAAAGCGGGCGTCGGCCTGTGCCCCGCGACGCCGGAAAGCGCGATCCAATACGTACTCGACCGTATCGATCTCGTGCTGGTCATGACGGTCAATCCTGGCTTCGGCGGTCAGTCCTTCCTCGAGTCCCAGATCGAGAAGATCAGACGAATTCGAACAATGATCGGCGACCGGCCGATCCGGCTCGAGGTCGATGGCGGCATCACGCGCGACAATGCCGCTGCCGTTGCCGGAGCGGGCGCCGACACGCTGGTGGCGGGATCCGCGGTGTTTCGTGGCAGGGATGGCACTGAATACGCCGCCAATATTGCGGCCATCCGCCTCGCGGCCAAGACGGCGCGGGTTGCAGGATTGCACGACATTTCCGCGCAGCCGGCACGTGCCAGGGAGTCTGCGCGTATCCGGTAGATTACGGATGACACGCGGCCTCAGCGCCGCTCTGCTCTGAGGAAATCTTTCCGGCGGACGTGGCCCGCATGGTCACCGAGCAGGACCGCCGGGTTATCGCGAGCGGCATGCCGATGTTCCTCGAGGAGCATCTGCTCGAAGTCGGCGAAGGCCGCGACCGCGTCGTCAATTCACGCAAAATGCTGATCGCGGATGGCGACGGGAATCCGCAATACTTGGTTGGCGTGATCGAGGACGTCACGGAGCGCGTCACCACCCGGCAGCGCATCAGCCATCTCGCGCATCATGACGTGCTGACTGACCTGCCGAACCGCAGCGCCTCCAATGCGGCGCTCGCCGAGCGGTTGAAGCGGGCGGGGGAGGCGGCGACCAGTTTTGCCGTGCTGAGCCTCGATCTCGACCGCTTCAAGGAGGTCAACGACGTGTTCGGTCACCCCGTCGGCGACCTGCTGATGCGAGCGGCGGCTGACCGACTTGCCACGGAAGCCGAAGGCGCCTTCGTCGCCCGCATCGGCGGCGACGAGTTCGTGGTCTTGATGCCCGAGGACGCGCGCCGTGAGGACGTTCTGGTGCTGGCTGAACGCCTGGTCGAGACGATCGGCAGGGAGCTGGAGGTCGACGACTATCTCTCCAACGTAGGCCTCAGCATCGGCATCGCGTTCTGCAGTCGTTCCCGTTCGACAAGATCAAGCTCGAGGTTCCAGGCGTCCGCCAGCGCTATTTGGAACTTGGGCCTGACGACCAAGTTCAAGTGCGGGGGCGCAGCAAATCTTTTGCACAACCGCCATCGACCTGACGCAAATCAGGGCAATAACCCTAGCAAGCGAGGGAGGGTCTCATGGAGAACGTACGTCGCTACCGGGCGCTGGCGTCCCTCTGTCGCCAGCAGGCGGCCTATCGGCCGCTCCAGAATTGGGAACTGCTCGGCCGAGCCGAACATTTCGAACATCTCGCCGAAATCGAGCTGAAGGCGCATTTCGACGCCTGCAATGTGCAACGCGACAAGGACGCCGCCGCGCCCACGACATGGGAAACTCCCGTCGCAGCGTGATGGCGCCATCTGGCACGGCTCAATGCGACATCAGCGTCGGGACCGTCATGGCATCCAGCATAGCGCGGGTGACGCCGCCGAGAACGCGCTCCTGCAACCGCGAGTGGCCGTACCCGCCCATCACCAGGAGATCGAGACTCTCGTCCGCCGCCAGTGACAGGATGGTCGGTTGAATGTCGGCGCGCGTTGCCGAGAGGGCGACCGTGCGGGTCGACAGTCCGCGCCGGCGGAGATGTTTTGTCAGACTGTTCGCTGACGCTTCGTTGGAGGCGGCGTCGGTCTCGTTGATGGTGATGATCACGATTTCTGCGGCGCGCGCCAGGAACGGTGCTGCGTCGCGCACCGCGCGGGCAGCGAGGCGGCTGCCATCCCAGCAGATGCCGATCCGGTTTGCCTTGAAGGCTCCACGGAAGGTGTAGGGCAGGAACAGGACCGGGCCGCCCGCCTGGAACAGGATCTCGCGTGGCATGTCGTTGTCGAACGAGCCTTGCGTCGGATCAGGCTGAAGCACGACGCTGAGGTCGTGCAGTCGCGCCATCTCGCCGAGCGAGCCGGCTGCATCCGCCGGGATCGCGCCGAGTGCGTGGCTGGCGTAGGAGATGCCGGCGTTCGCCGCCTCGCTCTTGAACACCGCGAGCGCGGCCTCGGCCCGCTCCACGGCGCGCTCGCGTTCCAGTTCGAACACGGCCGCCACCGCGGCGCCGCCTTCCATCACGTAAGCTGCACTGGTTGCGACATAGCCGACCGCGACCGCGTCGAGATGCGCGTTGAGTTTCGCCGCGAGCGAGATCGAGCCGTCGATCGCCGAACGCATGGGACGTTCGGTGGGAATGTGGACGAGAATGTCTTTGTACATGGCGCGCCTCCAGTGGACATCATCCGGTGGTTGCAGTTTTTCACTGCGCGAAGGACCCGTGTTGAGCTGCATCAAACGGCCAGCGACCGTTTGCTTGCTGCGCCTGCTCCCCCATTCTTTGCCGAGATTTAATCGGGTGGACGGGACGCCGTAAGGTAGCAACGACCATGTTGACGGCAAGGCGACACCAGCTCAACATGGACATTTCGACATGAACGATCGCATCAATTCCAACACTACCACGTCTCGCAAGATCTTGCGGCCGCGCCGGCTCGTGCTGCTCGGCACCGTGGCCGCGCTGGGCGTGGCCGCCCTGTCAGTTGCCCCAGGCACTTCGCCGTTCGGGATGAACTCCTTCATTGCACCGGCTCAGGCTGCGGAAGCCGTCGCAACACCGCCGGGCTTCGGCGATCTGGTCAGCAAGGTCAAACCCGCGGTGATCTCGGTGCGGGTCAAGATCGACCGGGACAACGACAAGAGCGCGATGTTGCAGCAGAACCGGATGGACAAGGACGAGACTTCTCCGTTCGACCAGTTCTCGCGGGAGTTCGGCTTCCGCTTCCCGGGTGGCACGAACGGCGTGCCGCACCGCCACCAGGTCATCACCGGCGAAGGCTCCGGCTTCTTCATCTCCGCTGACGGCTATGCCGTGACCAACAACCACGTCGTCGACCATGCCGAGTCCGTCCAGGTGACGACCGATGACGGCACCATCTACACCGCAAAAGTGGTCGGCACCGATCCGAAGACCGACCTTGCCCTGATCAAGGTCGACGGCAAGAAGGACTTTCCGTTCGTCAAGTTCTCCGACGAGAAGCCGCGCATCGGCGACTGGGTGGTCGCGGTCGGCAATCCCTTCGGTCTTGGCGGCACTGTGACCGCCGGCATCGTCTCGGCCAGCGGCCGGGATATCGGCAACGGTCCCTATGACGACTTCATCCAGATCGATGCGCCCATCAACAAGGGCAATTCCGGCGGGCCGGCTTTCGACATGAACGGCAACGTCATCGGCGTGAACACTGCGATCTTCTCGCCCTCGGGCGGCTCGGTCGGTATCGGCTTTGACATTCCGGCTTCGACCGCCAAGCTCGTCGTCGCGCAGTTGAAGGAGAAGGGCGCGGTGACGCGCGGCTGGCTCGGCGTTCAGGTGCAGCCGGTGACGGCCGAGATCGCCGACAGCCTCGGCCTGAAGCAGGCGCGCGGCGCCATCGTCGACAATCCGCAGGACGGCAGCCCGGCGGCCAAGGCCGGCATCGAAGCGGGCGACGTCATCACCGCCGTCAATGGCACCACGATCAAGGACTCCCGCGATCTCGCCCGCACCATCGCCACCTTGGCACCGGGCACGTCCGTGAAGCTCGATATCTTCCGCAAAGGCGACAGCAAAACGGTGACCCTGACGCTCGGCGAGCTGCCGAACGAACAGCAGGCCGCGAACAAGGCCGATGACGGCAAGATGCAGCCGAGCGCCGGTACGCCGCGCCTCGGGCTTGGTCTGGCTCCAGCCGGCGAGGTGCAGGGCGCCGGCCAGAAGGGCCTCGTCGTCACCGAGGTTGACCCGCAAGGGCCGGCGGCGCAGCGCGGCATCCAGACCGGTGACGTCATCCTCAATGTCGGCGGCAAGGCGGTCAGCAATGTCGGCGAGATGCGTTCGGAGCTGGCGCAGGCCAAAGCGTCGGGCAAGCGCAGCGTTCTGTTGCAGGTCAGAAGCGCGGATGCCACCCGCTTCGTCGCGGTGCCGCTCGCGTAAGGCGAAGCTCGACCGGCGCAAGTCCAGAAAGGCGGCCCTCGGGCCGCCTTTCGCATACGCAATCAAGCTCGCCAAGGCCCGATAACATTCTCGTTAACGGCAGGGACGATGACCCGGTGCGTCCGAAAAAGCCGTGTTCACTGGTCACAGTTCCTCTGTGCTCTGCTGCGACGTAGCCGCGGAGCCCAGTTGCAAGCCTGGAACTTCGAACCTTCCCGGCGCCTTATGGAACTGGCCGGTGGTTCACATTTGATCGGTGCCGACATGGATCGATTGAAGCTCTCGCTGAGGAGTGCGCTGCTCCTGGCGCCATTGGTGCTCTGGCACGGAAACGCGCTCGGGCGCGACGACGGCCGCTACGCCGACTCGCCCCTCAAGCCCTGGTTCGACAGCCTGCGTAGCCATCTGGGTCCGTGCTGCTCGGATGCGGATGGGGTCGCCGTTGCCGATCCAGACTGGGAGTCGCACAACGGGCGTTACCGGGTGCGTCTCGATGGACAGTGGATCGAGGTGCCGGACGAAGCCGTCATCACCGAGCCGAACCGTGCAGGCCGCACCATGGTGTGGCCGGTGAAGACTGCGTTCGGGATTTCGATCCGCTGCTTCATGCCGGGGAGCATGATCTGAGACTGATCAGCGTCAGCGCTTGCTGGATTTGCGCTTCGACGACTTCTTCGACGACGTCCTGGAGGTCTTCTTGGCGCTCTTGCGCTTCGACGCCTTCTTCGGGACCTTCTTGCCCTTCTTGCGTGCCTTCGACAGTCCGATTGCGATCGCTTGCTTGCGGCTCTTCACGCGGCCGCCGCGTCCCCCACGGCCGCTCTTCGCGGTGCCCTTCTTGTAGCGCCGCATCTCGCTTTCGACATCGCCGCCGGCGCTGCGTGAGTAACGGCGTTTCTTTGCCTTACGTGCCATGCATGTTCTCCCTTGGCCGAAGAAAAACCATTCGGCACGGCCATGGTTCCGGGAGCGCCTATGCAATGTTCCAAACGCGAACCGCTGCCTAGAAGGAATTCGCCAGCTCTATCTCCGCTTCGAGGGCCTGGATGCGCCGTGCGGCCTCGCTGAAGGACAGATCCCGTGCGTATTGGGCGGGTTGATAGGCCTCTTCACTCAGCCGTTTCAGCCTGAGGCCCTGCGCTCGCGTCATCTGCTCGCTCAGGAAAGCCCTGGCATCGTATTGACCTTGAACCTGCATGTCCTCTCGCCTCCGTCCAGAAATCGTGACTTGACTATATGTTCTTATTTTGTTCTAACAGGGCATGGACAACAGAATTAATGAAATTCGACGTAAAATCAGAGCCTTGAGGCTTGAGATGGCCGACGTCGAGGCGTCGGTGCGCGACCTCGTCGAGCGCGATCACGACTGCACAGAAAGGGCCCTGGCGCAGATGGATCTGCGCCGGAAAATCAACCTCCTGATCGACGAATGGAGGGCGGCTGGTGGCAGCGACGTTCTGCCTGATGTCCGCGACCGGGTGCGCCTTCGTCCCGTGAAGCCAGTCGGCAATCCCGTCCACGCAATCGGACGCCGCTGAGATCTTTGGAAGCGTATGGCGGAGGAAGAGCAGGACCCATACCGGATCTCGCAACTGCCCGTCGAACCGCGATGGCGTTGAGCGTGCGTCCCGGGTGCCGGAAGCGCGTGGATGCCGAATCCTGACAGCTCGGAGCGTCGAGCGAGGGCCCCGCAGTGGCGGAGCCCTCCATGGATTACGGGGAGCGGCTATTTGGTGTTGGTCATGCCGCCTTTGTTCGTCATGGTGCCGCCCTGATCGGAGCCGGGACCAGAGCCGCCTTGGCCGGAAGGATCAGCGCCCCGGGTAGACTTGGTATTGGCGCCGGTGGTCTGCGACGATGACATCGAGGATCCGTGCTTGGCCTTATGCGACTTCGCCTGGGCGGCGAACGGCGCGGCGGCTAGGCCGGTTGCCAACATTACGGCGAGAGCGAGCTTGGTCGTCTTCATGCGGGAAACTCCCTGAGTTGAATTGACGCAGGCAGCCAACCGCTATTCGCCGCAGGAGTTCCCAACAAAGCATTTCCCCGCGCCACGCACGCTTCAAGATTGCTTGTCCTCTGCGAGGATGAACACGACGCCAGTGAGCGTTGCGCCGATCGCGAACGTCGTCACCAAGGTGAGGGCGAAGACCGCAACGGCTTGGCTTCCGCCGTTATTGAGCAGGTTGGCCACGGCCGGATTGGACAGGACGAGCGCGAGGCTGAAGATGAGGCCGAGGGCTGCGCCCATCATTGCATGCGTCATCAGCTTGATAAGGCCGCTGGCAGAGATCAGCTCAGACGACTTCTTGGTGCGCATGGGACTGAATCCCGAACTGGCATGCCAACGCACGCGCAATTCCCGGGTTCCAGCCGATCGAACGAATTTGTCGTCACTCGCTTCATCCGACGTTCATGCCGGGCTTGCGAGGATGGGTGTCATCAAAACGGGAATATCGATATGGGTAAGGTAGTCTTTCTTTACCGCTCGCTGGCCTATCGTAGCGCGGCCGTGGACATCTTGCGTAAAGCCCGCAGGCTGCCGCGCGGAGCAGAGCGAAATGCGGCACGCCGCTACGCCAGGGCGTTGCGCGATCTCGCCCGAACGGAGGCCTGGCTGGAAGGACGGGTCGCGCGCGAACCGCGGATGGCCCGGCGCGTGACGAGCGCAGCGTCCGGTTAGCCGGATGCGCGCTGCAATTCGGCGGAGCCAGCGGTATCGAATTTGCCGGGTGCGCTGGTCGCCGTCTTGCGTGTCAACGGCACCTCCAGGCGGCACAACAGGCCTTCGGCTCGCCAATCGAACTGCGCCTGTCCGCCAAGCTGGGACTCGATGCTCGCAAGCAGGCTCCGCGTGCCGAAGCCGCGCGATTTCGGTGTCATGACCAGCGGACCGCCCGACTCCTCCCAACACAGCGTGAGCAGTTCGTCCTCGACCTGCCAATCGATCGCGAGCCGTCCCGATCGGGTCGAGAGCGCGCCATACTTTGCCGAGTTGGTGAAGAGCTCATGCAGTGCGAGCGCCAGTGTCTGGGCCGTTGCCGGCATCAACTGAACTTCGGGACCTGCCAGTCTGATCTGGTCGCCGAGCGAATAGGGCGCAAGCTCCTCGTCGATCAACTTGGAGAGCTCAGCGCCCTGCCAACTCGACAGCGACAGGATGGTATGCACGCGCGCCAGTGCATTGATGCGCCCCTCCACCGCGTTGACATAGGCCTTGACCTCGTCGGCCCGCGTGAGGCGCACGATCGACTGCGCCAGCGCCAGCGCATTCTTGGCGCGGTGATCGACTTCCCGCGCGAGCAGGTTCTGCCGCTCTTCGGCGCGCTTGCGTTCTGTGATGTCGACGGTGACGCCGCTGACGCGCACCACGCGCCCGCTCTCGTCGACCGTCGCGGCCGCCGTGCCGACGCACCAGCGCACCTCGCCGTCGGGCCGCACGATGCGGAACTCTGTTTCATAGGCGCGCGTGCCCTTGTTGAATTCGGCGATCGCTTTGCGCAATTGATCGACGTCATCGGGGTGCAACAGCGCCTGAACGTTGGCCGGATTGACCTCGAAGCTCTCCGGGCTGACGCCGAAGATGCGGTATTGCCCCTCGTCCCACATCCAGTCGCCGCTGATCCAGTCCCAATCCCAGGACCCCATCTTGCCGGCAGCGATCGCCATGCTGCGCCGCTGCTCACTCTCGCGCAGCTTCGCGGTGGAGCTCTCCAGTTCCGCGGTGCGTGCGCGGACGCGGTCCTCCAGCTCATGATTCAGCCGTTCGAGCTCGCGCGTCTTGCGGTAGAGCTCGGCAAACACCTTGATCTTGGCGCGCAGCACTTCCGGCACGACCGGTACCGGCACGTAATCGACCGCTCCCATCTCGTAGCCGCGCAACCGGTCGATGTCGCTGACCTGGATGGCCGAGATGAAGATCATCGCGGTCTTCTGGAAGCGCGGATGCTCGCGGATCATCGCGGCGAGCTCGAAGCCATCGAGCTCGGGCATGCAGACGTCGACCAGGATCACCGCGATCTCGGTCTTGAGCAGAACCTCCAGCGCCTCGCGCCCCGAGGAGGCGATCACGAGGTTCTCGCCGAGATCCTTCAGAATCACCTCATAGGCGAGCAGCTTGGCGGGCTGATCGTCGACGAGGAGGATGTTGACCTTTTCGTGGTCCATTCGCGGATCCAACTCAGCGGTGCAGCCACATGCGGATCGCAAGCAGCAATTGGTCGGTGTTGACGGGCTTGGCGAGGTAGTCGGACGCGCCGGCTTCGAGGCACTTCTCACGGTCGCCCTTCATCGCCTTGGCGGTCAATGCGATGATCGGAACACGGGCGAAGGCCGGGTTCTCGCGGATCACGCCGATGGTCTGATAGCCATCCATCTGCGGCATCATGATGTCCATCAGCACGATCGCGATCTCCGGATTGGATTCGACCAGTGTCACCGCCTCGCTGCCGGTCGTCGCCGTCAGGACCTTCATGCCGCGTCGTTCCAGCACGCTCGACAGGGCGAAGATGTTGCGGGCGTCGTCGTCGACGAGCAGTGCGGTCTTGCCGATCAGGTCCTCGTCGGAACTGTTCAGCTTCTCCAGCATACGCTGCTTCTCGATCGGCAGTTCCGTGATCACGCGGTGCAGGAACAGCGCGGTCTCGTCGAGCAGGCGTTCCGGCGACTCCACCCCCTTGACCACGATGCTACGTGCCATGGTGTGGAGCTCGGCATCCTCTTCCGCCGACAGCTCGCGTCCGGTGAACACCACGACCGGAATGTTCGACAGCGTCTCGTCATTGCGGATCTGATCAAGCACCTCGAATCCGCTCATGTCGGGCAGCCGCAGGTCGAGCACCACGCAATCGCAGGGCTGCTCGCGCAGCGTCGAGAGCGCGCCGGCCCCGGTATCCGCGGCCAGGATCTCGATGTCGTCGTGGTGCAGGAGCTCGCGGATCGAGAGCTGCTCGGCCTCGTTGTCCTCGACTATCAGCAGCCGCTTGCGCCGCGGCCGCGCATATTCCTTGATCTGCGTCAGTGCGGCCGATACGCCCTCGGTGGTCGTCGGCTTGTTGACGAATGAGAACGCGCCGCGTGCCAGCGCATGCTGGCGGTCCTCGTCGAGCGTAATGATCTGCACGGGGATGTGGCGGGTGAGCGGATTGTGCTTGAGCTGGCTCAGCACGGTCCAGCCGAGCATGTCGGGCAGGAACACGTCGAGCGAGACGGCCGTCGGCTGGTACTGCTTGGCCAGATCCAGGGCTTCGGCGCCCCGGGCAGCGACCAAGACCTTGAAGCCCTTGTCACGGGCAAGATCGACCAGCACGCGGGCATAGTGTGGGTCGTCCTCGACGATCAGGAGGATGGTGTCGCCAGGCTCGAGGTTAAGCCGGTCGTCGGGAAGCTGCTCGATGACACGCTGCTGGTCAGGCACGGCCGGCTGTAGTGCCGGCGGCTGGCTGTATTGCTGTGACGCCGGCGCGGCTCGCGGCGCGAGCGTCGGGCCGGAATATTTCAACGGCAGATACAGCGTGAAAGACGAGCCCTTGCCCGGCGCGCTGCGCAGGTGGATCTCGCCTCCGAGCAGGCTCGCGAGCTCGCGGCTGATCGCGAGCCCGAGTCCGGTGCCGCCATATTTTCGGCTGGTGCCGGCGTCCGCCTGCTGGAATGCCTCGAAGATCAGCTTCTGCTTCTCCAGGGGAATGCCGATGCCGGTATCGGACACTTCGAAGGCGATCACGGCCGGCGCGGAGTTCAGCACCGGGTGGTCGATCCCCCAGCCGCCGACCGCGCCGGCGACCTTCAGGCGCACTTCGCCTTCGGCGGTGAACTTGAAGGCGTTGGAGAGCAGGTTCTTCAGGACCTGCTGCAGGCGCTTGGAATCGGTGACGATGCTACGTGGCAGGTTCGGATCGACATCGATCTTGAACGACAGATTGCGGTTGTCTGCCTCGTGCCGGAACGGCCGGCCGACGGTCTCGAGCAGGTTCGCGGTCAGGATCTCCTCGGCGTCGACCGTCACCGTGCCGGACTCGATCTTGGAGAGATCGAGAATGTCGCTGATGAGGTTGAGCAGGTCGGTGCCGGCGCCATGGATGGTGCGGGCGAATTCGACCTGTTTGGCAGAGAGGTTGCCGTCGGGGTTGTCGCTCAGCTGCTGTCCGAGGATCAGGATCGAATTCAGCGGTGTGCGCAGCTCGTGGCTCATATTGGCGAGGAATTCGGACTTGTATTTCGAGGTCAGCGCGAGCTCGGTCGCCTTCTCCTCGAGCGCGCGGCGGGCCTGCTCGATCTCCTGGTTCTTGCGTTCGACCTCGACATTGCGCTCGGCGAGCTGCTGCGCCTTCTGCTCGAGCTGGTCGTTGGTCTGCTGCAATTCGCGCTGCTGGGTCTGCAACTCGCCGGCGAGCTGCTGCGACTGCTTCAGCAGACCTTCCGTCTGCATCGTCGCTTCGATCGAATTGAGCACGATGCCGATGGAGTCGGTGAGCTGCTCCAGGAACGTCATTTGCGAGGTCGTGAAGGAGGTGAGCGAGGCGAGCTCGATCACGGCCTTGACCTGACCTTCGAACAGAACCGGCAGCACGACGAGGTTCTTCGGGGCGACACGGAACAATGCGGAATTGATCGGCACCACGTCCGCCGGAATGTCCGCAACGACCCGCGGGCGCCTGTCGAGCGCGCACTGGCCGATCAGGCCCTCGCCGAACTGCAGCACGCGTTGATAGGGAAAGACGCCGTCGCTGGCGTAAGAGGCGAGCAGCAGGAGCTGCGGGTTGTTCTCGTTCTCGACCTGGTAGATCACGCCGGTATGCGCGTTCACCAGCGGCGACAATTCGGTAAGCAGCAGACGGCCGACGGTGGTGAGGTCGCGCTGGCCCTGGAGCATGTTGGTGAATTTCGCCAGGTTCGTCTTCAGCCAATCCTGCTCGGTGTTCAGCTCGGTCGTGAGCCGCAGGTTGGTGATCATCGTGTTGATGTTGTCCTTGAGCTCCGCGACCTCGCCGCGGGCATCGACCTGGATCGAGCGCGTCAGGTCGCCCTTGGTCACGGCGGTGGCCACTTCCGCGATGGCGCGCACCTGTGAGGTGAGGTTGGCCGCCAGGAGGTTCACGTTGCCGGTGAGATCCTTCCAGGTGCCGGCTGCGCCGGGCACGTTGGCCTGGCCGCCGAGCCGGCCTTCGACGCCGACCTCGCGCGCCACCGACGTCACCTGATCGGCGAAGGTCGCGAGCGTCTCGGTCATGTTGTTGATGGTGTCGGCGAGCGCCGCGACCTCGCCCTTCGATTTCACAGTGAGGTTCTGCTTGAGGTCGCCGTTGGCGACGGCGGTCACCACCTTGACGATGCCGCGCACCTGCTCGGTCAGGTTCGCCGCCATGAAGTTGACGGTGTCGGTGAGATCCTTCCATGTGCCGGCGACGCCGGGCACCTGCGCCTGGCCGCCCAGCTTGCCCTCGGTGCCGACCTCGCGGGCCACGCGCGTCACTTCGCCGGCGAAGGCGTTGAGCTGGTCCACCATGGTGTTGATGGTGTTCTTCAGCTCGAGGATCTCGCCCTTCACGTCGACGGTGATCTTGCGGGAGAGGTCGCCGCGCGCGACCGCCGTGGTCACTTCGGCGATGTTGCGGACCTGCGTGGTGAGGTTCGCAGCCAGGAGGTTGACGTTGTCGGTGAGGTCCTTCCATGTGCCGCCGACGCCGGGCACGACGGCCTGACCGCCGAGCCGTCCCTCGGTGCCGACCTCGCGCGCGACGCGCGTCACTTCGGCGGCGAAGGAGCGGAGCTGCTCGACCATCGTGTTCAGCGTGTCCTTCAAGAGAAGGATCTCGCCGCGCACGTCCACCGTGATCTTCTTCGAGAGGTCGCCGCCGGCGATGGCGGTCGCGACCTCGGCGATGTTGCGGACCTGGGCCGTCAGGTTGGAGGCCATGAAGTTGACGTTGTCGGTGAGGTCCTTCCAGGTGCCGGCAACGCCGGGCACCTCGGCCTGACCGCCGAGCTTGCCTTCGGTGCCGACCTCGCGGGCGACACGCGTGACTTCGCCGGCGAAGCCGTTGAGCTGGTCCACCATTGTGTTGATGGTGTTCTTCAGTTCGAGGATTTCCCCCTTCACGTCGACGGTGATCTTGCGGGACAAGTCGCCGCGCGCCACGGCGGTCGTCACTTCGGCGATGTTGCGGACCTGGGCGGTGAGGTTGCCCGCCATCGAGTTCACGCTGTCGGTGAGGTCCTTCCATGTGCCGGCGACGCCGGGCACGTTGGCCTGACCGCCGAGACGGCCTTCGGTGCCGACCTCGCGCGCGACACGCGTGACCTCGCCCGCGAAGCGGTTGAGCTGGTCGACCATCGTGTTCAGCGTGTCCTTGAGCTGAAGGATCTCGCCGCGCACGTCCACAGTGATCTTGCGGGACAGGTCACCACCGGCGATCGCGGTCGCGACTTCGGCGATGTTGCGCACCTGGGCGGTCAGATTGCCCGCCATCGAGTTCACGGAGTCGGTCAAATCCTTCCATGTGCCGGCGACGCCGGGCACGTCGGCCTGGCCGCCGAGCTTGCCGTCGGTGCCGACCTCGCGGGCGACGCGCGTGACTTCGCCGGCGAAGGCGTTGAGCTGGTCGACCATGGTGTTGAGCGTTTCCTTCAGCTGAAGGATCTCGCCCGACACGTTCACCGTGATCTTCTTGGACAAGTCGCCCTTCGCCACCGCCGTCGCGACCTCGGCAATGTTGCGGACCTGACCGGTCAGGTTGGAGGCCATCGAGTTGACGCTGTCGGTGAGGTCCTTCCAGGTGCCGCCGACGCCGCGCACGACGGCCTGGCCGCCGAGCTTGCCTTCGGTGCCGACCTCGCGGGCGACGCGCGTGACTTCGCCGGCGAAGGCGTTGAGCTGGTCCACCATGGTGTTGATGGTGTCTTTCAGCTCCAGAATTTCGCCGCGCACGTCCACGGTGATCTTCTTCGACAGGTCGCCGCCGGCGACCGCCGTCGTCACCTCCGCGATGTTGCGGACCTGCGCGGTCAGGTTCGAGGCCATCGAGTTGACGCTCTCGGTCAGGTCCTTCCAGGTGCCGGCAACGCCGAGCACGTTGGCCTGGCCGCCGAGCCGGCCCTCGGTACCGACCTCGCGGGCGACGCGCGTGACTTCGCCGGCGAAGGCGTTGAGCTGGTCGACCATGGTGTTGAGCGTCTCCTTCAGCTGAAGGATCTCGCCCGACACGTTCACCGTGATCTTCTTCGAGAGGTCGCCGCTTGCGATGGCGGTGGCGACGTCGGCGATGTTGCGGACCTGCGCGGTCAGGTTCGAGGCCATGAAATTGACGTTGTCGGTGAGGTCCTTCCAGGTGCCGGCGACGCCCGGCACCTGGGCCTGGCCGCCGAGCTTGCCTTCAGTGCCGACCTCGCGCGCCACGCGCGTCACTTCCGAGGCGAACGAGTTGAGCTGGTCCACCATCGTGTTGATGGTGTCCTTCAGCTCCAGGATCTCGCCGCGCACATCCACCGTGATCTTGCGTGACAGGTCGCCGCGCGCCACGGCGGTGGTGACGTTGGCGATGTTGCGCACCTGCGCGGTCAGATTGCCGCACATCGCGTTGACGGAGTCGGTGAGGTCCTTCCACGTGCCGGCGACGCCGGGCACGATCGCCTGGCCGCCGAGCTTGCCGTCGGTGCCGACCTCACGCGCCACGCGCGTCACTTCGGAGGCGAACGAGCGGAGCTGGTCCACCATCGTGTTGATGGCTTCCTTGAGCTGAAGGATCTCGCCGCGGACGTCGACCGTGATCTTCTTGGAAAGGTCGCCGTTCGCGACCGCAATCGTCACCTCGGCGATGTTGCGAACCTGGTTGGTCAGGTTGTTCGCCATCGAGTTGACGCTTTCGGTCAGGTCCTTCCAGACGCCGGTCACCTCGGGCACCTGGGCCTGACCGCCGAGCTTGCCCTCGGTGCCGACCTCGCGCGCGACGCGCGTCACCTCGGAGGTGAACACGCCGAGCTGCTTGATCATGGTGTTGACGATGGTCGCCGACTGCAAAAACTCGCCGCCGAGCGGACGGCCATCGACGTCGAGCTTGACGGTCTGGAGTAGGTCACCTTGTGCGACGGCGGCGACCGCGCGAGTCACCTCGCGCGTTGGCCACAAGAGGTCGTCGATCAGCGTGTTGACCGAACCTTCCATGTCGGCCCACGAGCCTGAGGCGAGGCCGAACTTCACGCGCTGGCGGGTCTTGCCTTCGCGCCCCACCACCTGGCCGACCAGCTCGAGCTGCTGCGCCATGCGCTGGTTGGCGGCGATGATTTCGTTGAGAGTGTCGGCAATCTTGCCGTCGATGCCGAGATAGTCGCCGCTCATCCGCACCGAAAAGTCACCGCTGCGCATCGCCTGCAAGGCGAGCAACAGCTCCGCCCGGGAATCCGGCTCCGACGTACCGTTGGTTCTTGGCTTTGGGACGCGACGACCGGAGCGTGATGCAGTTCCGGGATCGAGGTCGCTCATACTGATTCCCCCGCAGGCGTCGGCCGAATCCGCGGCAAGACGCGTTTGGTCGAAATGAAAATAGAGCGTCAGCCAAATTCGAAATCAAGCACCAAGGTGCGGCGCTAGGAAATGGAACCCGCTTTGCTCAGCCCGGCCGAGATAACGATGATCATCCGAATTGGTTCCACGCCACTTAGAAGGAAAATGCGTCGGGCGCCCGTCGCTCTGCTGGACCATTCGGCATTCCCTGTTCGGAACGGAGCGCCGCGCCCCACGGTTAGCTCACAACGACAGGGAGAACAGAAATGAAAGCAGGATTTGCCGCCATCGCTGTCATCGTGTTTGCCGCGGGATCGGCTTTGGCGCAGGGCGGTGCGCCCAGCGGGCGCGGCGCCGCGACCGGCGACCCCGCCGCAAGCTCCGCCAACCCGCGGGCGGAAACGCCAACCACCGGGACGGCCGGCCGGTCGAATCCGAGCGGCAGCGGCACGTCATCTTCGGGCGGCAAGGACGACAATGGCGATGCGGGTTTGGACAAGATGCCCGAGAGCGACCGCACCGTGCGACAGCAGAGCCAGCAACATCATCCGAACGACAAGTAGAGGCGGCTATTTGTCCGCCATGGTGCGCTCCGCGTCCCTGACCTGCGAACGCAGCATCGGGAGCTGTTCGCGCGCGAACGCTGCGAGCGCCGCATTGTCGGGCGCCTTCAGATAGCGTTCAAGCAGGCTGATGATCGATTCGTACTCGGGAATCTGCGCGGCATAGAAGCTTCTGACGTAGGTTGGACCATCCGACATTTCGGGCTCGACGAGGCTCGCGGTCGAGGATGTCGCCCTGCCGATGTGCAGCTCCGCGCCGATTGCCTCCTGGATCTCCTTCAGACTCTTGTCGCGCTTGGCCGCTTCCTCGGCGCGCAGGGCGGCGAGATTCTTGACCTCCGCATTGCCCTTGAGGTCGGTGTTCTCAAGCAGCCCCTGTTGAAATCGGCTGAAATTGTAGACGCCGCTGATAACCTCGACGGCGGTCGGCTGCCGTTCGCCAGGCTTTCGCTCGCCGGTACTGTCGCCAAGTGCCGCGGTGCTGATGAATGCAAGGATGATCGCGGTAACGACTCGCATCGATGTTAATGACGAGCGGCGCGCCGAGTTCCCTGAGTATTACGATCCGGTAACCGGGTTGCGATGCGAGAGTTCCGTCGCCACGTCGTTCACATGAAACAGTCTGACATCTTCAGGGATAACGCCGATAACTGTCTTCAGCTTGCCGAGCGAGCCGAGGGGAAGCCCGCCCATAAGCGCTATTCGCGCATGGCCGAGGCCTGGACGGCGCTCGCGAACGAGCAGGATTGGCTCGACGGCGAGATTCCGCCCCTTCCGCTCCACACTGCTGCTCCGAAGCAAGACGTGTGAAATCTGCATGTGAGATCGCTCACGGAAGGCAAGCAACTGATTTGGGATGATCCGGGAACTGTCGATCGCGTCGATTTCCAGTTTCAGAAGGAGGTTTTGATGATGGCTCCACGTCTGGCTCTTCTTTCCCTCATTCTCGCCTTTGGCGTCTCGGTCGCCTTCGCGACGGTGACGACGCTACGGCAGGTGCATCTCGAGAACGCATCCACTACCGTTCACGCGACGCGCAGCTAATTCTGTATCGGAACATTCGACGCCGCAGTGCGTAAGCGCTCTGAGACACCAGGAGAAGCGAGAGCCCATCATGGCCCATTCCGACCATGGCATCGTCAAGGACAAGCGTGCGGAGGAGCAGCCGCGTGACAAGCGGCGTGCACAGTCCGTGCACAAGACGGATCCGAAAGGTTCGCCCTCGCGTGAAGCGACGCGCGATCCCAAGCTGAGCGACGATAGCAAGACGCCAGGATCCGGCGTGATGCCGGACGGCTCCAGCGACGCGACAGGCTAGTTCCCACCGGAACGAATTCCCGCGGGAAGAGTCGACGGATTGCTTCCGGTTGTCATGCCCCCGGTGCGCCGGAAGCAATCTCCAAGGACGGTCCTGGCACTCCCGTGCCGGGGCCGTTTGCTTATGGACCGAATCAGCTGCCGCTCTCTGGATCCCCCTGAGTATGTCCGTCAGGCCCGCGGCCGAACACGCCGAAGCTGCTTGACTTCACACCGGCGGCGGCATCGACGCCCGCAGCGGCCAGTCCGAACTTGAGGAGTTCGCGGACCGCTGCCGCCCGCGTTGGCATGCGGTGTTTGAACCGGAAATCGTCGATGGCGGCCAACTCTTCCGGCGATAGCATGACCTGAAGGCGCTCGGCGCGAAGGTCGTTCATGGCGATCACGCAAATTGAGTAGGTTGAGTAGTTTACTCAACGAACCAACTTGGAGGGGGTTCCTCTAGAGCCAGAAATGTCTCCAACTGAGTATAAATGTGTTGCAAATCAATGAGTTGTGTTTGAAACCTATTTTGCCATACCGCATTCTTCCCAAAAGGGAGAGAGGCCATGACGGATGAAGTCAGGCTACCTCGCAAGCTTTCCGAAGAGCCCGAAGCATCCGAGCCGGTGCGGCCAAGCCATCAGAAGGTCATCGATCAGGTCGAGCGCTGGGCCAACAGCCCGGGGCTCCAGCCGCCGCAATCGCAGAGTTCGAAGGAGCCGAAAGCGAGCTAAGGCTTCACGAAGCGAGAGCGCTTTGCCGATGGTGAGCGGGCTGGTCGGTGCGACCTGCGCGTGACACGAAGCTTACGCCTGACCCACCAAGCCGACACGGAAACGCTTGCCCAAACCCCCAACGCCGCAATGAAAGCGAATGCGATGCTTGCGCCGACGGTGGCATGGAAGATGGCGGCGAACGCCGCGAGGCCGATGCTGCCGAGCGCCGCACCTGCGGCATCGAGCGCCGCGGCCTTCTGTCCGCGGCGCCGTCCGCTCAGGCCGGCCTTCTCCTTGGCGTGACGCTCGTGGCTTTCGATCAGCGTCGCGCTGGCACAGAAGATTGCCGGAAGTGCAAGAAAGAGCCCGCCGACAGAAACACCGAATTGCGAGCCGATGGCTCCGGCGAGCACCGTCGCGCAGCCGCCGAGCACGAAGCGAATGGCGTATTCGTACCATCGCGTCTCTTTCAGCGCCGATGACGACAGCTTAACCAGCATCAGGCGGCACCTCCCAAGCCGGCGAGCAGACCGAAGGCGACCACGAGCCATACGACGAAAGCGAGGATCGTGGCGGGGAGCGCGCCGAGACGGAACCTCATCAACAGGTGGCAGACCACGAGGCTGTAGCAGGCGAGCGCGATGGCGCCATAGATCATCGTCCAACTCTCGGCGGCGGCATATTGCTGGCCGTGCTGGACCACGGCGATGCCGAGGGTGGCCAGCGCGACCGAGGGCGCCGCGCCGAGCAGCCCGGCAAAGCTTTTTGGCCGCAGCATGTCACCGAAGATTGCGAAGACGGATACGATCAGACCGCCGGCAACGAAGCGCACGAGATATTCCGTCATGGCCGTCCCCGCGAGGCTTCGGACGGCTGCTGCCGTGACTTCGCCAGCGTGAACGGCCTGAACAGTCGCTCCACGACGATGCCGAGCGTGAATCCTGCCACCACGTCGCTGGTCCAGTGCGCGAGCAGCGCCACGCGTGTCAACGACAGCGCTACGGCCAGCGAACGTGCCAAGCGGCGGGAGGCCGGAGGCAACAGGCCGGCGGCTGAGGCAAGGGCACCCATATGCACAGCGTGACCTGAGGGAAATGCGTCGCGGGGACGCCCCGAATAAGGAACACCGCGCCAGTGGCCGCTCACCGTCAGCCGGTCCGGCCTCGTCTGGTCGAACAAGGTTTTCAAGACATGCGGTAATACGGCCGTCACCAGCGAAACCATCAGGACGTGATCGGCAATGGGACGCTGCTGCGGATGCCGGAGGCGGGTGTAGAGCCATCCCGCCGCAGCGAGCGCGACCAGCACGTGCTCGTCGGCGCCCCAGGTCATTGCTTGGGCGGCGTGCTCGAGGTCTGAATTGGTGTTCTGTGCGATCTCGTTCGCGACCGCCGTATCGATACGGGTGGGTTTGACTGTTACGAGCGCCATCGGTCCGCCGGCGAGATGTCCTCCATGACGATTTTGTAAAGCCCGTAGATAAAGAAGGTTCCTGAGTTCCGACCGCGGGCATCGGCACCACCGGTGCGTCCTGTCCTTCTGATCAACGCGATCACCTCCTGCGCATCCGGCCCTTCAGCCAGCAGATAGTTGATGCCGACATGGGCGCCTTCGCGCGCATAGGCGATCGCGGCGGCGCGGCCCATGCCCGAAATCCCCGCCGGTGATCAGCGCCTTGCGGCCGGCAGCTGGAGCCCTTGTAGCTGGTCTCGCACGACGCGAAGGACGCCGGCCAGGCCGGCGTCCTCGTTGGATAGCGACTGAGGACCCTATTTGGATTGACCGACGCTCGGCGCCTTGCCGAGCTCCTTGGCCATGTCGAGATGGTGCTTGAGTGCCGGCAGGGTCTTGCCGGCCCAATCCTTCAGCGCAGCATTGTCGCCGCCCTTGGCGTAGCGTTCGAACAGCGACACGGCGTCTTCATGGGCGCTGACCTGGTAGGAGTTGTAGTCCGAGCTGAAATCCTTGCCGGTCGCGCCTTTGAGCTTGTCGAGCTTGCTTTGGTGCGAGCTGTCGAGTGCCGTCGGCAGCGTCGCCTGGACCTTGCCGTTGCCGACCAGTCCCTTCAGCTCGCCGCTGGTCTTGGTGTGATCGGTCACCATCTGCTGCGCGAAGGATTTCTCCTGCGCATTACCCTTCTGCTCGGCGAGCTTGCTCGACTCGATCTCGAACATGTCGCTGATGGCGACCTCCTTGACGAAGTCGGTTGTGGTCGGCGCGACCCCGAGCGCCGAGTTGACGCCGGTCTTCTCGCCCAGCGATTGGGCCAATGCGGGGCCTGCCAGAAGCACGCAAGCAACGGCAACGGCGGTTCGTTTCATGATCCGATCCCTCCAATTGGTCGTGCGGCCACTTGCCGCGTCATGTTGCGCCGATCAACACGTCGCGAAGGCGGAGGTTCCTAACGGACTAGTCCGTGGGATTCCGGCCGGTCCGCGGATTGATGGGATCCGTCGGCTTGCGTCGAAGCCGCTCGGGCAGAAACGGCTCGGCCGGCGTGGCGGTTGCGTCGGCCCGTACGTCGGCATGACGCTGCGCCCGCTCATGCGGCGTCCGGTTGTCGTTGAAATGCCACTTCACGTCGACGCCGTCGACGGGGTCGTTGACGCCGTGCTGGATATCGCGGAAGTCACTCATGGTTCGCCTCATTGCTTTCCCGGCAGGATCGATTCGAGCACCTGCCGCGCTGCTCCCTTGATCATCCCGCTTTCGTTCGGATCGCCCTTCATCAGGGCGAGTGAAAAATTCCTTGCCTGCTGGAGCGTGATATGCGGCGGCAGCGGCGGCACCTCGGGATCGGTTTTCACTTCCAGCACGACGGGGATCTCGCTCGACAGCGCTTGCTCCCAGGCTGAGCCGAGCAGCTGTGGGCTATCGACGAAGATGCCGCGCAGGCCGATCAGATCGGCGAAGCGCGAATAGGAGACGTCAGGAATGCGCTGCGAAGCCTCGAACTTGGGATCACCGTTGATGATGCGCTGCTCCCAAGTGACCTGATTGAGATCCTCGTTGTTGAAGACGCAGACGATGAAGCGCGGGTCCTTCCAATCGCGCCAGTACTTCGCAGCGGTGATCAGCTCGGCCATGTTGTTCATCTGCATGGCGCCGTCGCCGACGAGTGCAATCACAGGACGATCCGGACGGGCGTATTTGGCCGCGAGCGCGTAAGGCACCGCAGCGCCCATCGAGGCGAGGCCGCCGGAGAGCGAGGCCGCCATGCCGCGCCGCATCTTGAGGTCCCGTGCGAACCAGTTGGCGCAGGAGCCGGAATCGCTGGTGATGATGGCGTGGTCGGGCAGGCGGGGCGACAATTCCCAGGCGACGAGCTGTGGATTGACCGGCGCCGCGTGCTGATGCGCGCGGTCACCCAAGGTCTTCCACCATCTCGCAACGTCCTCTTCGATAGCTCTGCGCCAGCCGTCGTCGGCTTTGGGCTGGAGTCGCGGCAACAATGCGCGCAGCGTCTCGGCGGCGTCTCCGACGAGGCCGACCTCCATGGGAAAGCGGATCGACATCATGCTGGCATCGATGTCGATCTGCACGCCGCGCGCCGCTCCTTCCTTGGGCAGGAATTCGGCGTAAGGAAAGGCCGAGCCCACCATCAGCAGCGTATCGCATTCCATCATCATGTTGTAGCTGGGCTCGGTGCCGAGCAGGCCGATCGAGCCGGTGACCCATGGCAGGTCGTCGGGCAGCGCGGCCTTGCCGAGCAGTGCCTTGGCGCAGCCGGCCGACAGCCGGTCGGCGACCGCGATGACTTCGTCGGTCGCGTGAAGCGCGCCCGCGCCGACGAGCATCGCGACCTTTTTGCCGGAGTTGAGCACCTGCGCGGCGCGGTCGAGATCCGCCTCATGCGGCGTGATGCTGGGTGCGCTATAGCCGATGCCGGAATGCAGCGTGCCGTGTGCGCGGGGTGGATTCTTGTAAGCCTCTTCCTGCAGGTCGTTGGGCAGGATGATCACGGTCGGGGTCCGCCGCGCCAGCGCAATGCGTACCGCACGATCGATCAGGTGTCGCACTTGCGCGGGCGAGGATGCCTGCATGACGTACGCACCGGCGACGTCCTTGAACATCGAGAGAAGATCGAGTTCCTGCTGATAGTGCCCGCCGAGGGCGTTGCGCGACTGCTGGCCGACAATCGCCAGCACCGGCTGGTGATCGAGCAGCGCATCGTAGAGCCCGGTGACGAGATGGGAGGCGCCGGGGCCGGAGGTCGCAATGCAGACGCCGAGCTCGCCCGAGAACTTTGCGTAAGCGGTTGCCATGAATGCCGCCATCTCCTCATGCCGCGCCTGCACGAACCCGATCCTGCCTTCGGCCCGGTTCATTGCACCGAACACGCCGTTGATGCCGTCCCCGGGATAGCCAAAGATGTGGCGTACGCCCCATTGATGCAGACGCTGGACGATGAAGTCGGAGACGGTCTGGGACATTGCGTGTGGCCCTTGGTTCGCGGGTGCATGAAACTCAGAGAACCGCTCGTTTCGTGCGATGTTCCTGACCCGCTTAGGGAACATGCACCGGAACGATCGCGTGCCTCTCCGGTTGGTTTTGCACGTGGCTGAGTGGAGAATTTTCGATGCTGAACCAAAACGAACTGGAGCGCAGTGAGACGGGCCGTTTGATCGGCAGTGACAAGGTCGAGGGAACATCGGTCTATGGCGCCGATCGCAACCGCATCGGTTCAATCGAACGCGTGATGATCGACAAGATCAGTGGCCAGGTGTCATACGCCGTGCTCGGCTTTGGTGGATTCCTGGGACTCGGCAACGACCATTACCCATTGCCTTGGCAGTCGTTGAAGTACGACACCGAGCTTGGCGGTTATGTCACCGGCATCACCACCAAGGAGTTGGAGGGGGCGCCGAAATACGGCGCGCGAAGCGATTGGAACTGGAGTGACGACGCCGCGGTACGCGGCATCAACTCCTACTATGGCGTTCCCTTCGTTTGAGATTTGAGGAAAGGGAGATCGATGAGCAAGGAACGGCCCAATGACGATCCCCGGCAGCAGAACGACTGGGGCTCGCACCGGCAGACGGACAAGCCCTGGAAGGGCAATCCCGAGAAGGAGCAGGGCTCCGACGATGTGAAGCCCGATCTCGAGAAGTGGCACAAGACCAAGACGCACTGAGCCGAGTGCGCCACATTGACACTTCAGGCAAGCGCGGCGCGGAGAGTGCCGCGCTTGTGTTTTGAGCGGTGCAATCACGAATGGTGATGAGCTTCTTCAAAGCCGGAACCATGCCTCGGCGCTGCGGTTGAGCTCGCGGTGCGCGAGCTGCTCTTCTCTGCTCTCCCGCCGGTTTAGTCCGAAAGAAAGGTGTTCATCGTGGATGCTCAGACACGGCAGCGTGATCCGTTCGCGGAGCAGCCGCAGAGGGCGAACGAAGCGCCAAAAGCCTCCCCCGATCAGTCCCGCGACGCCGACGGCCAGAAGCCGGCGAAGACACCGTCGCTGCGCGAGCGGCTTCGTGAGCACTGGCTGCTGGCGACCGTCGGCACCGTCGTGCTGGTCGCGGCCCTGGTCGGCGGTCTGCTCTATTGGCTCGAGGTCCGCCACTACGAGTCCACCGACGACGCCTTCGTCGCGGCGCGCAGCTTTTCCGTGGCCTCGAAGGTCGGCGGCTACGTGATCGACGTGCCGGTCACCGACAACCAGCATGTCAATGGCGGCGATCTGCTGGCGAAGATCGACGATCGCGACTACCGGATCGCGGTCGATCAGGCCATTGCGCAGGTTGAAGTCTCCAAGGCAAACATCGCCAACGTCGAGGCGCAGATCGTCTCCCAGGAGGAGCAGATCAAGCAGGCCCAGGCGCAGCTCGAGCAGGCGCAGGCCCAGCTCCAGTTCGCGCAAGAGGAGTTCAACCGCGCAGAAGATCTCGTCGAGAAGGGGGCCGGCACCGTGCAGCGCCAGCAGCAGACCCGCTCAGACCTTCAGGCGCAGCAGGCCAACACCGAGCGCGCCAAGACCGCGGTAACGACTGCGCAGGTCGGAATCAAGACGCTGCAGGCCCAGCTCGAAGGCGCCAAGGCGCAGCTCGAACAGTCGCAGGCGCAGCTCGATCAGGCGAAGCTGAATCTGCAATACACCAGCGTCGTCGCGGCCCAGTCCGGCCGCGTGGTGAAGCTATCGGGCGCCAAGGGCACATTCGTCACGGCCGGCCAGAGCCTGATGATGTTCGTGCCCGACGAGGTCTGGGTCGTCGCCAACTACAAGGAGACGCAGCTCAACGACATGCGTCCGGGCCAGCCGGTCGAGATCCGCATCGACGCCTATCCCGGCCGCAAGCTGACCGGCCACGTCGATTCCGTGCAACCGGGCTCGGGCACCGCGTTCAGCCTGCTGCCGGCGGAGAACGCCACCGGCAATTACGTCAAGGTGGTGCAGCGCGTGCCTGTGAAGATCGTGGTCGACAACTGGCCGGCCGATCTGCCCGTTGGTCCCGGCATGTCGGTCGTGCCCTGGACCAGGGTGCGATGACGGATGTTACGCAAGTCGGGACCGCCGGCTGGTCGCCGGAGCGCTCGGCGGCCGGTGGGCACAATCCCTATCTGATCGCCTTCGTGGTCTCGATCGCGACCTTCATGGAGGTGCTTGACACCACCATCGCCAACGTCGCATTGCGCCACATCGCCGGCGGCCTCGCGGTCGGGATCGACGAGAGCACCTATGTCATCACCAGCTATCTCGTTGCCAATGCCGTCGTGCTCTCAATCTCGGGTTGGCTGTCGACCGTGATGGGGCGCAAGCGCTTCTACATGATCTGCGTCGCGACCTTCTCGGTGGCCTCGCTGTTGTGCGGACTTGCCTGGAGTTTGCAGTCGCTGGTGCTGTTTCGCATCCTTCAAGGCCTCGCCGGCGGCGGCATGGCCACCAGCGAGCAGGCGATCCTTGCCGACTCGTTTCCGCCGCAAAAACGCGGCCAGGCGTTTGCGATCTATGGCGTCGCCGTCGTGGTCGCCCCAGTGATCGGCCCGACGCTCGGCGGCTGGATCACCGACACCTATTCCTGGCATTGGGTGTTCCTGATCAACGTGCCGATGGGTCTGATCTCGCTGTTCCTCGTCGGCACGCTGGTCAAGGAGCCGTCGGGCGCGGAAGAGGAGAGGGCGGAGCTGCTGAGCAGAGGCCTGCGCGTCGACTACATCGGCTTCCTGCTGGTCGCGATCGGGCTCGGCGCGCTCGAATTCGTGCTTGACGAAGGTCAGCGCAATGATTGGTTTGGATCGAACATGATCCTGTTCTTTGCACTTCTTGCCGCCTTCTGCCTGGTCGCATTGATCCCATGGGAGTTGATGCGGGATGACCCGATCGTCGACATCCGCCTGATCGGCAGGCGCCAGTTCGGGTCCTGTTTCCTGGTCATGCTCGGCACATTTGCGGTGCTGATCTCAACGACGCAGCTATTGCCGCAGCTTTTGCAGACGGAGCTAGGCTATACCGCCATGCTTGCAGGATTGGTGCTGTCGCCGAGCGGCGTCGTGACGATGATGTTGATGCCGGTGGCGGGACGACTAGTCACGATAGTGCAGCCCAAATATCTGATCATGTTCGGCGCTGCGACTGCCGCACTTTCCATGTGGCATCTGACCGGGCTTACCGGGGAGATCACCTACGGCTATGCCGCGTTGGCGCGAATCTATCTCGCGGTCGCTCTTCCGTTCCTGTTCCTTCCGGTGACGACGGCATCCTATGACGGCTTGCCACCCGAGAAGACCAACCAGGCCTCCGCCCTAATCAATGTCGCGCGCAATATCGGCGGCTCGATGGGGGTTGCGCTGGCGCAGACGCTCCTGGCTCAGCGCCAGCAATTCCATCAGAGCCGCCTGATCGAGCACGCCGCGCCCTCGGATCTCGGCTATCAGCAGACCATCGACGCAATGACGCGCTACTTCCAGGCCCAGGGCTCCAATGCGAGCGATGCGGCGTCACAGGCGATCGCCTGGGTCGGGCGCACCTTGCAGCAGCAGGTCGATCTGCTCGCCTATATCGACGTGTTCTGGACGCTCGCGATCGTCGCTGTACTGATGATTCCCACGGCGGCGGTGTTGCGCCCGATCGATCTGAGGGCGCCAGTGCGAGGGCACTAGGTCGTTCCAAGACCTGCTTCCCTCCGCCCTGGCCCCGCATGCACGTGCACCTGCTTGGCATGCAGCACCTCGCGCATTCCGAGCACACCATCACGGGATCGAACAGCTTGCCGCAGCTCTTGTCCAGCGGTCGCCGACCACGGCGACGGTGCGGGAGAGCGAGCCGGGCTCTTCGTCCAGCGTGTCCCATTTCATGATGCGGTTCTCGCAAGTAGTCAGTCTGAAAAAAGGAACCAACTTGAGCCGTCAGGGATACTTTCACGTAAACTTGGCATTCGGTTGCCACTTCTATTTTAGAACTATAGCCTCCGGCACATTGCACACCGCACGCCCATAGTGCGGCTCACCGGAGGAGGCGATCTTGTCCAAGCGAAACGCCACTGCGGCCGTCATCGGGGCCGGCGATTTCATCGGCTCCGAGATCGCCAAGAAGTTTGCCGCCGAAGGGTTCTCGATCTTCGCCGGCCGCCGCAACGGCGACAAGCTCGCGCCGCTAGTGAAAGACATCGAGGCCGCAGGTGGCGAGATCCACGCGCGCTCGCTCGATGCACGGAAGGAGGACGAAGTCATCGCCTTCCTCAATGACGCCGACAAGCACGCGCCGCTGGAGGTCTGCATTTTCAATGTCGGTGCCAACGTCAATTTCCCGATCCTCGACACCACCGAGCGCGTGTTCCGGAAAGTGTGGGAGATGGCCTGCTATTCCGGTTTCCTTGCAGGACGAGAGGCGGCGCGGCTGATGCTGCCGCGCGGCGGCGGCAATATCTTCTTTACTGGTGCCACGGCCTCCTTACGCGGCGGCAGCGGCTTTGCCGCCTTTGCCAGCGCCAAGTTCGGCCTGCGCGCGGTGGCACAGGCGATGGCGCGCGAGCTCGGGCCGAAGAATATCCACGTCGCTCATCTCATCATCGATTCCGGGGTCGATACGGAATGGGTGCGTCAGCGCCGGCTCGAAGCGCTCGGGCCGAATGCGCTTGATAATCCCGATCTGCTGATGCCGCCGTCGTCGGTCGCCAATGCCTATTGGCAGCTTTATCAGCAGCCGAAGAGTGCCTGGACCTTCGAGATGGAGATCCGCCCGTTCGGAGAGAAATGGTGACCGCGGCGCAAAAGTCCGGCTAGACTGATCTCAACATCAAGCAAATTTCCGGGAGGTAGCTAAGTGAAGACCGCGATCACCGAACTATTCGGCATCGAGCACCCCATCATTCAGGGCGGCATGCATTTCGTCGGCTTTGCCGAGCTGGCTGCTGCCGTCTCCAATGCCGGCGGGCTCGGCATCATCACCGGTCTCACGCAGAAGACGCCGGAATTGCTCGCGAAGGAGATCGCGCGCTGCCGCGACATGACCGACAAGCCGTTTGGTGTGAACCTCACCTTCCTGCCGACCTTCTCGGCGCCGCCCTATCCCGAATACATTGCCGCCATCGTCGAAGGTGGCATCAAGGCGGTGGAGACAGCAGGCCGCAGCCCGGAAGCCTACATGCCGGCGCTGAAGGCCGCCGGCATCAAGGTCATTCACAAATGCACGTCGGTGCGCCACTCGTTGAAGGCGGAGCGCATCGGCTGCGACGCCGTCAGCGTCGACGGTTTTGAATGTGGCGGACATCCGGGCGAGGACGACATTCCCAACATGATCCTGCTGCCGCGCGCGGCCGAGGAGTTGAAGATCCCCTTCGTCGCCTCCGGCGGCATGGCCGATGGACGCAGCCTGGTCGCGGCGCTGTCGCTGGGTGCGGCGGGCATGAACATGGGCACGCGCTTCATCGCCACCAAGGAGGCGCCGGTGCATCAGAACGTCAAGAACGCGCTGGTCGCTGCCACCGAGCTCGACACCCGCCTGATCATGCGGGCGCTGCGCAATACCGAGCGCGTTCTCAAGAACGCCAATGTCGACCGCCTGCTCGAGATCGAGCGCGAGAAGGGCGACAAGCTCACGATCGGCGATATCCACGAGCAGGTCGCGGGCGTGTATCCCAGGATCATGCTGGACGGCCAGATGGATGCCGGTGCCTGGAGCTGCGGCATGGTCGCGGGCCTGATCCACGACATCCCATCCTGCAAGGAGCTCGTTGATCGCATCATGGGCGAGGCGGAAACCATCATCCGCAGCCGCCTGATGGGGTTCCTGGACGGAACGGAAGCGACGCGAAAGGTCGCCTGACATGTCAAACTTCTTAACCACGGCCGCATTTGGCCGCTGGAATTGCGCGCGACGCCTCCTAAATAAGGGGTAAATTACCCCTTTAATGAATCAATTTCAGGAGGCGTCCGTGGTCCTGAAAAGCGTTCCCTTCGCAATTGCCTTTGCCCTCGGGGTCGCAGGGAGCGGTATCGCGCGCGCTGACGACTACAAGCCCGACGAATATCTCGGCCTCGATCTCTCCAAGTCCGTGCTGTCGCCGAAGCGTCTTGGGCCGGAGACGCACTTCGCACCCGTCGCGCTCGAAGCGCGCGGCGGCAACGAGGCGCAGGCGCGCGCCGAGCCCATCGACGTGCCGAAGAAGGTCGCCGCTGAACGGGTCCGTGTGGCCGCGCCGGAGGTCGCGCACGCGAAGAGCAACCAGCCGCGTGGCGCAGCACGCACCAAGCTGTCGCATCGCCGTAGCAATCCGCTCGATGCACAGGCGATGGACACGCGCATTCAGACCTGGCCCTGTCGCTCCGGTGGCATCTGCAACTGGAAGCGCTAGCTCACAGGCGTCACGACAGTGTCGTAAAACCGTAGGCGCGGCGTCAAGAAACCGTAAGCTGGGAGTCAAGGAGCGCAGGCACCTTCCGTCGCGATTCGACGAAGGTCTCCTGAATGGCAACGCTCCGCGGCTCGCGCGCATGGACCCGGCGGCAGTTCCTGGTCCGCTCCGTCTCCAGCCTCACCATCGCCTCCCTTGCGAAGCCCCACCTGAGCCGCGCCGCTGATCGCCCGCAGATCGCAGGCGGCATCCAGTCCGGCGACATCTCCGACGTCTCCGCCGTGATTTGGGCGCGCGCCGACCGGCCTGCTCGGATGCAGGTGGAATGCTCGACCGTCGAAAGTTTCAAAACGATCATCGCGTCAGCGTCGGGCGATGCACTGCCCGACGCCGATCTCACCTCAAAACTACTGCTGAACGATCTGCCTCTCGGGCAGGACATCTTCTACCGTGTCCGCTTCGACGACATTGCCACCGGTCTTGCCGGCGAAAGCCGCGTCGGTCATTTCCGTACCGCGCCGGCAGCTGGCCAGTCGATCTCGTTCCTGTGGTCCGGCGACACGGCGGGGCAGGGCTGGGGCATCGACGTCTCCCGCGGGGGCTATCGCAGCTATCGGACCATGCTCGATAACCGTCCGGATTTCTTCATTCACTCCGGCGATCACATCTACGCAGATTGCGCGATTCCCGCCGAACAAAAGCTGCCGAACGGCGAGACATGGCGCAACATCGTCACCGAGGAGAAATCCGAGGTCGCGCACACGCTGGCGCAGTTCCGCGGCAACTACAGATACAACCATCTCGACGAGCACTTCCGCGCCTTTCACGCGGAGGTGCCGATGTTCGCGCAATGGGACGATCACGAGGTGACCAATGACTGGTCACCGATCGGCAGTTATGACGAGGCCGGCTATGAGAATGACGGCACGCCCCGCCTGGTCGCGCGTGCGCGCCGCGCCTTTTTCGAATTCATGCCGATCCGCGACATCGGCGCGCGAAAAGGACGCGTCTATCGCAAGATCGCCTACGGCCCGCTGCTGGATGTCTTCATGATCGACATGCGCAGCTACCGCGATGAGAGCTGGAACAAGAGCGATGATCACCGCGGCTGGATCCTCGGCGCCGAGCAGCTCGCCTGGCTGAAGCGCGAGCTCGCTGCCTCGCGCGCGACCTGGAAAGTGATCGCGGCCGATCTGCCGATCGGCCTGATCAGCCTGGATGCCATTGCGCTCGGCGATGGGCCGCCCGACCGGCGCGAGCACGAGATCGCCGATCTGCTCTCCTCCATCAAGCGCGCCGGCATCCGCAACATCGTCTGGCTCACTGCCGACATGCACTACACCGCCGCGCACTACTACGATCCGAACAAGGCCCAATTTCAGGATTTCGACCCATTTTGGGAGTTCGTCTCCGGCCCGCTGCATGCCGGCACCTGGGGGCCTGGCGAACTCGACGACACCTTTGGCCCAGTCGCGATGTACCAGCGTGGCTGTAGCCCCGCGCAGGGCGACAATCTGGCCCCGTGCTTCGGCCTGCAGTTCTTCGGCCGTATCGGCATCGATGGTGCGACCGGTGTGATGAGGGTGACCCTGAAGGACGTCGACAACCGCGACCTCTGGTCGGTCGACATCGTGCCGCAGCCGCAGGTGCCTCGGTCCGTAGTGGCGCAGCATTCGTAGGCTGCTAACCCGATCTTGATTGGCCGCCGCGCTCCTCCCGCGCTAGAGTGAGGCTTCCCGCCACTTCTCTTCCATCACCGAAAAGTCTGCTCACGCGGCGTCGCCGCGCGCATCCGGTGGGCTGAAATATCAGGAGCCTGTTTCATGGATCATCTGAAAACACAGGGCATCAGCATGCCCAAGCTCGGCCTCGGCACCTTCCGCATGCAGGGCGATGCCTGCCGCGCCGCGGTCGAGAGCGCGCTTGCGCTCGGCTATCGCCACATCGATACGGCCGAGATGTATGCCAATGAGGAGCCGATCGGCTCTGCCATCGCATCGTCCCGCGTGCCGCGCGGCGAGCTGCACGTCACCACAAAAGTCTGGCATGAGAACCTCGCCCCGGACGCGATCCGCCGCGCTTTCGACGCCAGCCTGCAAAAGCTCCGGCTCGACCATGTCGATCTCTATCTCGTGCATTGGCCGTCGGGGGCTGCGAACTGGGGCGCGGTGTTCGAGACCCTGATGAAGCTGAAGGAGGAGGGACGCACGCGGGCCATCGGCGTTGCCAATTTCACCACTGCGCTGCTCAAGGTCGCGGTCGAGGAGATCAAGGCACCGATCGCCTGCAATCAGGTCGAATATCACGCCATGCTCGATCAATCGAAGCTGCTGGCCTATCTCCGGGCCAAGTCGATCCCGCTGGTTGCCTATTGTCCGCTGGCGCAAGGACGTTTCGCGACCGATCCGGTGCTGGCCGAAATCGGCGCCAGGCACGACGCGACCGCCGCGCAGGTCGCGTTGAAATGGCTGCTCGACCAGGACGGCGTTGCCGCGATCCCGAAGGCCTCGCGCCGCGAGAGCCAGCAGGCCAATCTCGATGCGTTGAATATCACGCTCGACGATGCCGATCGCAAGAAGATCGCTGGGCTGACGAAGGACAAGCGCTGCGTCAATCCCGGCTTCGCGCCGGCATGGGATTAGGCCGGCGTTCTCCCTTTCCCCTTGTGGGAAAGGGAATGACAGCTAATCGCAGCGCTGCTGCGCCGGCGTTGGCGCGCCGGTGGTGACGTACTTGCCGTCCCTGATCGTATACTCGCCGCGCTCGCTGCGATTGTAGATCGCGCGCAGGCTGCCGTCCTTCTGCAACAGGAGTCCGAATTCACGCGTCTGGTGCAACGATGGGAAGTACACCATCACATTGAGCAGGCCCTCGGCGTTCACTGTGGCGGACACCACTTCGTTTTCGTCCCTGGCCTCGCCGAAATCGCGGCGGTACATCACCCGGCCGTCTTTCCGGATTTCGTAAGTCAGGAACGCGCCCCTGTCGCGGTCGGGCTGGGCCGCGCAGTCGACCGCCCACGAGCCGAACAGGCCCCATTGCTCCACGGTCGCAGCCAGCGTCTCGGCGCCGGCCATGGAGGTGAACGCGACCCACAGCACCGCAGCCGCGATCCAGCAGCCAAAACAACGCATCATGTCCTGAAAGACCCCGCCTCGAAGAATTCCAAAGTGTAGCATCACGCTCGCGGCCGTTCCAACGTCAGCCGCCGATCGCTCGCGAATTTGATCCGCGTCAATGAAGCTGGGCGTTTCGAGGGTAAGATTGCATTTCCCGAAGGCGAACGTGGACAGACCAATGCTGAATCAAGTGATGGATTTTGCGGGCCAAATGCTGCCGGGGAGTTGCGCCGTACCGCCTTATTCCGAGGCCGCGTTTCTGACCGAGCTGGGCGATCGTTTACGGTCCTCGCGCATGCGCTGCGACCTGTCGCGCCGGGAGCTTGCCCGCCGCTCCGGGATTTCCGAGCGCTACATCGCCCAGATCGAGGCCGGTAAGGGCAACGTCTCCATCGTCTTGTTGCTGCGGCTGGCCTCCGCGATCCACGGCAGCCAGCCCCAGGCGGCCTGATATCAGGCTCGCGTCTCCACATTGGCGCTCCGGGCGGGCACGCCGAATTCCTTGCGGCAGACTTCGGCCAGCACCGCGACGCCATCGCGGATCTGCTGATGCGTGGGGCTGGCAAAGCACAGCCGCAGCCGCGAGCTGGAATGTTCCTTGCTGGTCGACCATTCCGGCCCCGGATTGATCGAGACGCCGGCGGCGAGCGCGGCCTGATAAAGTCTCAGCGTATCGACCTGATCGGGTAGCTTCACCCAGAGGAAGATGCCGCCCTTCGGCTCATCGAATTCGGCAGCCGTCCCGAACTGTTCGTCGAGCGCTTCCATCAGCGTGTCGAGCTTGGTGCGCAGCGCCTTGGTCAGGGCCGGGACATGGCTTGCGAAATGCGGTTTGCAATAAGTCGCGAGCACCATCTGCTCCAGTGCACCGGAGCCCGCATCCGTCTTCAGCGCCAGCATCCGCGACATCACCTCCCAGGGCGCCACGACGAAGCCGACGCGCAGCGCCGGCGCGATCGACTTGGAGAACGAGCCGATATGGATCACGCCGCCGTTCGGGCTCATCGCGTAGATGGCGGGCGGCCGCTGCCCCGACCAGACGAGGTCGGCATAACAATCGTCCTCGAAGATGGGCACGCTGTATTCGGTCGCGAGCCGCACCAGTTCGGCACGCCGGCTCTCGGGCATGATGCTGCCGGTCGGGTTCTGCACCGTCGGAATGGTGTAGATGTATTTTGGGCGGATGCCGCGGCTCTTCAGGTCGGCCAGCGTCGTCGCCAGCACGTCCATGCGCATGCCGTCCTTGTCGAGGGGAATGCCGACCACTTTGACACCGAGCCGCGCCAGGCGGGTCAGTGAGCCCTGATAGCTCTCTTGCTCGAAAATCACGGTATCGCCGCGCGCCAGCAGCGTCGCGTTGACGAGATCGAGTGCCTGGAGCGAGCCGGATACGATCAGGAGATCGTCGACGGTACAGCTGATGCCGGCATCGCGCTCGAGCTTCGTCACCAGGAATTCGCGCAAGGGAAGGTAGCCCTGCGGACCATGCGCCAGCCCGTAAGTGGCGAGCGAGCGGCCCTCGCGCCGCAGCGCCGTGTTGGTCGCCTCGATCAGCTCGTCGAGCGGCACCTGTTCGGAATCGTTGTTGCCGCCGACGAAGTTGTATTTGGCAAGGCCCGTCCAGCGCGCAGAAGGGGCCGGCAGCCCTGCGGGAAACAGGGGCGCGAAATCGAAGCTGGACGTCATGGGAGCATTCCTCGTTTTGTTGTTGTTGAGCGTCGGGCTTTGCACCGGCCGCCTTACTTCTTGCCGGCCGTCCTGGTCGGGCGGCCTCACTTCTTTGTGGCCGTCCTGGTCGGACGGCCTTGGCTGATGAAAGCGTAATGCGCGTTGGCGATACCGCCAACCATCAGCGCTTCGACCACCGGCTCGGCGATCTCGCCCGTGGCGGCCCAGTCGACGAGAAAATTGGCTCCGGTCCCGCCGCGCACGTCGTCGGTCGGAATGAAGATCGAGACGGTGGCGAGCGGCCTCAACGCCACCGGCGTCTTCAGATAGCTCTCGACCTGCTTGCCTGCGGTGTCGAAATAGGCGATGCGTTTGATGACCAGCGGCTGGGTCTCGGAGGCGTTGTGCACGCTCAATGTCACCGAGAAGTCGACGCGCAGCTTGCCCTGGCTCATCGCGACGCTGGAATAGGCGGGCACGTAGAATCCGCCGGAGACGGCGAGGTCCTCCTTCGGCAGCGGGATGAGCGAATCGGCAAAGTTTTGTTCGATATTGACCTTGGATTGCGCGGCGGCGGGCACGGCAAAGGCGAGGGGAACTAGCAGCATGGCTGCGACGATCCCATTCCGCATGTGACGAATTGCTCGCTTGTCGCGCCGCAACCCGTCTCTAGGGTGCGGCAAAACGGACCAATTTGGCATGCACGAGCTCATTCGCGACATCACTCTCTGTATCCTGTTTGCCTGGATGCTGGGTCTGCTCGCCCATTTCTCCCGACAACCCTTGATCCTGGCCTACCTTATCGCCGGCTTTTGCATAGGTCCATTCGGCGCCGGCTGGGTCAAGTCGCAGGAATCGATCAGCGTCATCTCCGAGCTTGGCCTGATCTTCATGCTGTTCATGATTGGGCTCGAGATCGACCTGAAGAAGATCGTGCGGGCGGGCAAGGTGATCCTGTTCGCGGCGGGCGGGCAGCTCCTCGGCGGCTGTTTGCTCGGGGTTCTGTTCTTCGTCGGCATCGGCCTGTCGCTCGGCGGCGGGCATTTCGATGCGGTCTATCTCTGCGTCGCCTGCGCCCTATCGAGCACCGTCATCATCGTCAAGGTGCTCTACGAAAAGCGCGAGCTCGATACGCTGCCGGGTCGGATCACCCTCGGCATCCTGGTGCTCCAGGACATCTTCGCCATCCTGTTCCTGGCGGTGCAGCCGAGCCTGGCCAATCTGCAGGTCAGCGTCATCCTGCTCTCGATCGGCCGCGTCGCGGTGCTGGTCGCGGCCGCGCTGCTGGTCAGCCGCTATGTGCTGCCGCGCCTGTTCCATCAGATTGCCCGGCGGCCCGAGCTGATCCTGCTCGGTGCGCTCGCGTGGTGCTTCCTCGTCGCCGAGACCGCCGAGCGGCTCTCGCTGTCGCGCGAGATGGGCGCGCTGATCGCCGGCGTCTCGCTCTCGACCTTCCCTTACGCGCTCGACGTCACCGCCAAGGTCACCACACTGCGCGACTTCTTCATCACGCTGTTCTTCGTCGCGCTCGGCATGACCATTCCCGTGCCCGGCCTCTCTGTGATCGGCCTTGCCTTGATGATCGCGGCGTTCACGGTGGCGAGCCGCCTCGTCACGACGTTCACGCCGCTCTACCTGATGAAGCAGGGCCTGCGCGCCAGCCTGTTGCCCGCGCTCAACCTCGCGCAGATCTCGGAATTCTCGCTGGTGGTGATCCAGACCGGCGTCACCGACCATCACATCGCAGCCGAGACGGCGAATGCCGCCTCCTTCGCCTTCGTGGTGCTGGCGGTGCTCTCGACCTTCGTGATGACCCGCAGCGACGAGATCACCCGTTGGGCGATCGGGCCCTTGAAGCGGGTCGGCCTGCGCGATCTCGATCATGGCGACGGCCATGCCGAGGAGGGACACGGGGGCGGCCACGGCGAGGCTCGCCGCATCGTCATCCTCGGCTTTTTCCGTGCGGCGAGCGCGCTTCTAGCGGAGATCGAGCGGCAGACGCCGGTGCTGCTCGAGCAGATCACCGTCGTCGATTTCAACCCCAATGTGTACCAGACCCTGCTCTCGCGCGGTTTGCACGTGATCTATGGCGACATCAGCAATGTCGATACGCTGATTCACGCCGGCATTGGCAAGTCCGAGATGATCATCCTCAGCGTGCCGGATTCGCTGCTGAAGGGCGCTACCAACGAGAAGCTGGTCCGCCACGTCCGCGCGCTCAATCCGACCGCCCTGATCGTGGCCACGGCCGACCTGTTGGCCGACGTCGGTGCTCTCTACGAGGCCGGTGCCAGCTACGTCACGGTGACCCGGCTCAGCGATGCACATGAGCTGTTTACCGTGATCGAAGCCGCCCAGGCTGGTTTGCTCGAGGACAAGCGCGCCGAACTCGACCAGCGGCTCGGCGAGCGCCGCGAGGTGCTGCCCTGACGGCGTCCGGCCGGCTTCCTTGCGGGCAATCTGCGCCTATATCGCTGGTATGCCCGGTGCAAGCCTGAAACCCATCGGCAGGCCTGCCGTCTGGCATATGTGGTTGCGCTGGGGAGACTAGCGCCCCGACCCAAGTCCGGCTAAGCCTCCCGGCCATAACCGATAGAGATTGGGAAATGCCCGATAGCGTTCAGGAAGTCTTGCAGGCCTTTGCCCGGGGTGAGCTCGTGGTCGTCACCGACGACGAGGACCGTGAGGGCGAGGGCGATCTGATCGTTGCCGCCTCGCTCTGCACCGCCGAGAAGATGGCGTTCATCATCCGCCACACCTCCGGCATCGTCTGCGCGCCCGTGACCACCGAGGACGCGCGCCGCCTGCGGCTCGATCCGATGGTCGCCCACAACGATTCCGCGCACACCACCGCGTTCACGGTCTCGATCGACTACAAGCCCGATGGCGGCACCGGCATCTCCGCCGAGGAGCGAGCTTCGTGCTGCCGCGCGCTCGCCAATCCCAATGTCGGCGCCCACGATTTCGCCCGGCCGGGCCACATCTTCCCCCTGATCGCCAAGGACGGCGGCGTGCTCTTGCGCTCCGGTCACACCGAGGCCGCCGTCGATCTCTGCAAGCTCTCCGGCCTGCCGCCGGTCGGCGTCATCAGCGAGTTGATGAACGACGACGGAAGCGTGATGAAGGGTGAGCAGGTTGCCCGCTTCGCCGCCGAGCACAAGCTCAAGCACGTCACCATCGCGGACATGATCGCCTACCGCCAGGCGCGCGAGAAACTGATCGAGCGGGTTTCGACCTTCGTGACCGAGAGCCCGATCGGTCCCTTGCAGGGCTATGCCTACCGCTCGCCGTTCGATTCCATCGCCCACGTTGCCTTCGTCTATAACGGTGTCGGCGACGGCAAGAACGTGCTGACGCGCTTCCACAAGCCGAACATCGTCAAGGACACCTTCACCGGCCACAAGCGCATGGCGGTCGTGCTCGAGCATTTCAAGAAAGCAGGCCGTGGCGTGCTGGTTTACTTGCGCGACGGCGCGGCCGGCGTCCCCGTGGCCCCGCTGCCGGACGAGTCGTCGACCGAGGCCGACCGCAACCGGCAGTGGCGCGAGGTCGGCGTCGGCGCGCAGATCCTGCGCGATCTCGGCGTCACCTCGATCCGGCATCTCACCTCCTCGGTGCATGACTACAAGGGTCTGTCGGGCTTCGGCATCGAGATCGTTGCCAACGAGCAGCTCGAAAGCTGACCACCGCGACGAGGTGCGCGCCGCTGCGCCGCCCCGGAACGATCGAAACCAGGATGCAATTGAACTTGTTGCCGCGGCGCTTTAATTTGTCGGGCAATTATCGACGGAACCAGACGCGAAAGGACGTTTCATGAGCGTGCGCCCTCAGGCCAAGGACAAGCCGGCTGCGGCTTCTTTCCAATGGGACGATCCGTTCCTGCTCGACGAGCAGCTCACCGAAGACGAGCGCATGGTGCGCGACACTGCGCGCGCCTACGCCCAGGACAAGCTGCTGCCGCGCGTCTCCAAGGCCTATCTCGAAGAGAAGACGGACCGCGAGATCTTCAACGAGATGGGCGAGCTCGGCTTGATCGGCATCACGCTGCCGGAAGAGTATGGCTGTGCCAATGCGAGCTACGTCGCTTATGGCCTCGTCGCGCGCGAGATCGAGCGGGTCGATTCCGGCTATCGCTCGATGAATTCGGTGCAGTCCTCGCTGGTGATGTACCCGATTTACGCCTATGGCGACGAGAACCAGCGCAAGAAGTACCTGCCGAAGCTCGCCAGCGGCGAGTGGGTCGGCTGCTTCGGCCTGACGGAGCCCGACGCCGGCTCCGACCCGGCCGGCATGAAGACCCGTGCCGAGAAGGTCTCGGACGGCTATCGCCTCACCGGCAGCAAGATGTGGATCTCGAACGCGCCGATCGCCGACGTGTTCGTGGTCTGGGCCAAGTCGGCCGCGCACGACAACCAGATCCGCGGCTTCGTGCTGGAGAAGGGCATGAAGGGCCTCTCCGCGCCGAAGATCGGCGGCAAGCTCTCGCTTCGCGCCTCCATTACCGGTGAGGTCGTGATGGATGGCGTCGTGGTTCCGGAAGACGCCCTGCTGCCTAACGTCTCCGGCCTCAAGGGTCCGTTCGGCTGCCTCAACCGCGCCCGTTACGGCATCTCCTGGGGTGCGCTCGGGGCCGCCGAGGACTGCATGCATCGCGCCCGCCAGTACACGCTCGACCGCAAGCAGTTCGGCAAACCTCTCGCCGCGACCCAGCTGGTGCAGAAGAAGCTCGCGGACATGGAAACCGAGATCGCGTTGGGCTTGCAAGCCTCGTTGCGCGTCGGCCGCCTGATGGACGAGGGCAAGTTCGCGCCCGAGATGATCTCGATCGTCAAGCGCAACAATTGCGGCAAGGCCCTCGATATCGCCCGCACCGCCCGCGACATGCACGGCGGCAACGGCATCTCGATCGAGTATCACGTAATGCGCCACGTCCATAATCTGGAGACGGTCAACACCTACGAGGGCACCCACGACGTCCACGCCCTGATCCTCGGCCGCGCGATCACGGGCATTCAGGCGTTTTTCTGAGCGTCTGAGGGGCGAGGCGAGGAAACTCTTCTCCGTCACGGCCGGGCAAAAGCGCAAAGCGCGTCTTCGCGCTAGTTGTCCCGGCCATCCACGTCTCAGGCCGCGAGAAGAACGTGGATGCCGGCACGAGGCCGGGCATGACGAAGTCAGTAAGGTACGAGCAGCCATGTCCGACAATGACGACATCCCGTTCAACCGCAACTTTCCGCTGAAGCCGGGAATCGTCGAGGAGGTCCGCCCCGGCGTGCGGCGCGTGCTCTGCAACAATCCGAGCCCGTTCACCTTCACCGGCACCGTCAGCTACATCGTGGGCCGCGGCAATGTCGCCATCATCGATCCCGGCCCGGATGACGAGGCGCATGCGGCAGCGCTGCTCGATGCCGTGCACGGCGAGACGGTGACGCACATCTTCGTCACCCACACCCATCGTGACCATTCGCCGAACACCGCGCGGATCAAGCAGGCGACGGGTGCGCCGGTTTACGCCGAAGGCCCGCATCGCGCCTCCCGCCCGCGTTTCGAGAGCGAGAAGCACAATCCGGAGTCCGGCGCCGACCGCGATTTTGCGCCGGATGTCAACCTCGCACACGGCGACGTCGTGGAAGGCGGCGGTTGGCGGCTCGAGGCCGTGGCGACGCCCGGCCACACGGCCAATCATCTGGCATTCGCCTGGCCCGAGCGAAAGTTCAACTTCGTCGGCGATCACGTGATGGGCTGGTCGACCTCGATCGTGGCGCCGCCCGACGGCTCGATGACCGACTACATGGACTCGCTGGACCGGCTCGCGGCACGTGAGGAGGATCTCTATTTCTCAGGCCACGGCCCCGAGATCCCCGAGGGGCCGCGCTTTGCGCGGTTCCTGATCCGTCACCGCAAGGCGCGTGAGGCCTCGATCCTGCACCGCCTTGCCAAGGGCGAGACCGACATCCCGACGATGGTCCGCGCGATCTATATCGGTATCGATCCGAGGCTGACGACGGCCGCCGGCTATTCCGTGCTGGCGCATCTGGAAGACCTCGTCGCCCGCGGCGTGGTGGCAACCGATGGCGACCCCGTGATTGGCGGGACCTACAGGATGGCGAGCTAATCCGTCGTCATTCCGGGGCGATGCGAGGCATCGAGCCCGGAATCCATTCATCCACCAAATCTGCAGCCCGATGGGTTCCGGGCTCGCGCTATCGCGCGCCCCGGAATGACGACTATTTCTTCACCGTCTTCGCTGGCGCCTTGGGCGGCGCGACGGGCGTCTTCTTCACCGGCTTGAGCGCGTCGGCATCGGCGGCGGTGTTGAGATCGTCGATGAATTTTTTGACGCGCGCGGCGTTGCTGCCGAGATCACTGTCGAAGTTGCGCGAAGCAGAACGGATATCGACGCGGGAATCATCGCCGTCCGGCACGACCCTTATCGAAACGTCCTCGCGAAAACCCATGATCGGCGTGCGCGCGACCGCTTCAATGCGGCCGATGCGGCGCGGTGGCTGCGGTGCGCGCTCATCGATCACGATCCATTTGCGCTTGTGCACGAGCTGGAGCGCGATTGCATAGGCACGGTCGGCCGAAATCTCCAGCTCGACGGGCTCGATGTCGGGATAGAAGTGGCGCTGCTGCTCCGCCGAATAGAGGCCGGCGTAAACCGCGGTGTTGGTGCCCTCGCCGGTGCGCAGGCGCGCCAGCGCGTCGAAGCGCGGCGGATCGATCGGGTCGGTGGTGATGTCGTAGATCGGCGGCAGCTTGCGATATTGAAAGGCCAGATAGGCGGGGTAGGCGAGGATCGCCCCGTCGATCAGGAAGGCGAGCAGGATGCGCGCCATGCCACGCGAGCCGTTCTGCCAGATCGCAGCAAAGCCGGCGAGCCCGAACAAGATCGAGAGGCCGGCGATCGCGAGCCCGCCGAAGAAAGTCACAAGCGCCGGCTTCGGCTCCAGGAAATCGAAGCGCACGATGATGATCGACACCACCACCGCCGCGACCGCGAACACGGCCAGATTGCGCGCCCAGCTCGCGAGGCTGGACACGGGCTCCGACTGGTAGGGGGCGGAAAACCTGCGGACCATCGGGTGAGCTCTGCCGGATGTTGAGGGCGGCGCCGGCGATCTGGCGCGACGATGCGCCGTTGAGACCACGGCCCGGAGGCAAATTCAAGGGAGGCCGGACTCTGGACCGTCATTCCGGGGCGATGCCAACGGTATCGAACCCCGGTGCGCCCTTGCGCACCTGGGAATCTCGAGTTCCGGGTCTGGTCCTTCGGACCATCCGGAATGACAGTGCGTGCCCTCGTGCGCTACGCCGCCGCGTTCGGGAAGCGATAATCCTTGAATTGGTCGCGCAGTGCCGTCTTCAGGATCTTGCCCGTCGCGGTATGCGGGATGCCGTCGACGAAGACGACATCGTCGGGCATCCACCATTTGGCGATCTTGCCATCCATGTATTTGAGGATGTCCTCGCGGCTGGCCTGCTGGCCCTGCTTGAGTTGTACGATCAGCAGCGGCCTCTCATCCCATTTGGGGTGGAACACGCCGATCACGGCGGCTTCCGCGACGGCCGGATGACCGACCGCGAGGTTTTCGAGGTCGATCGAGGATATCCACTCGCCGCCGGACTTGATCACGTCCTTGGAGCGGTCGGTGATCCGCATGTAGCCGTCCTCGTCGATGGTCGAGACATCGCCGGTGTCGAAGAAACCTTCCTCGTCGAGGATGTTGGTGTCGACGTGGTAATAGGCCTTGGCGACGGCGGGCCCGGAGACCTTGAGGCGGCCGAAGGTCTTGCCGTCCCAGGGCAGTTCCTTGCCGGCGTCGTCGGTGATCTTCATCTGCACGCCGAAGGGCGCGTAGCCCTGCATCTGGAGCACGTCGAGTTTGGCATCGCCCGTTGCATTCTGGAACGGCGGCTTCAGCGCCGCGACGCTGCCGATCGGGCTCATTTCGGTCATGCCCCAGGCGTGACGCACGTTCGAGCCCATGTCGAGGAAGGCCTTGATCATCGAGCGCGGCATCGCTGAGCCGCCGCAGATCACCATCTTCAGATCCGGCAGCTTGAGATTGTTGGCGGCCATGTGCTGCAGCAGCATCAGCCAAACCGTGGGCACGCCGGCGGTGTGCGTCACCTTCTCGGTCGAGAGCAGCTCATAGACCGAGGCGCCGTCGAGCTTGGCGCCGGGCATCACCAGCTTGGTGCCCTGCGAGGGCGCGGAGAAGGCAATGCCCCAGCTGTTGGCGTGGAACAGCGGAACCACCGGCAGCATCGTCTCGGCGGCGCTGGTGCCGAGCGCGTCGACATTGTTGGCCATCAGCGCGTGCAGCACGTTGGAGCGATGCGAGTACAGCACGCCCTTCGGGTCGCCCGTGGTGCCAGACGTGTAGCACATCGCGGCCGCCGTGTTCTCGTCAAAGTCCTTCCATTTGAATTTGCCGTCGGCCTGCGCAATCCAGTCCTCGTAGGCGACCGCATTCTTCAGCGTGGTCTCGGGCATATGCGCCTTATCGGTGAGCACGATGTAGCGCTCCACGCTTGCCAGCTTGTCGGCGATCTTCTCCAGGATCGGAACGAAAGTGATGTCGGTCATCACGATGCGGTCCTGTGCATGGTTGATGATCCAGGCGATCTGCTCGGGGAAAAGCCGGGGATTGACGGTATGGCAGATGGCGCCGATCCCCATGATGCCGTACCACGCCTCGAGATGGCGCCAGGTGTTCCAGGCGATCGTTGCGACGCGGTCGCCGAGCTTGATGCCGTCGCGCTCCAGCATCTGGGAAACCTTGAGCGCGCGCTTGTGGATCTCGGCGTAGTTGGTGCGATGGATCGGTCCCTCGACCGAGCGTGTGACCACCTCCTGCTTGCCATGAATCCTGGCGGCGTGTTCGATGATCCGGTGGCAGAGCAGGGGCCAATCTTGCATCAAACCAAGCATTCCGACGTTCCTCCGAGAAGTCGCTGGGCGCTTTGTCGCTCTCAGCGTTGGGCCAAAGAATTGTCATGACTTTTAGCCTGCCGGACTTTCGCCGCAAATGGTCTTGTCGCGGCTATATGTCCGCTGGCGCGGCAATGGTTACCGCTGCGCTCGGGCTGTTGCTCGTGCCTGCCGAGAGGGCAGAGGCGCGGAAATATCCTGTGCCACTCGATGTCTTCGGCCTTGGCACACCACGGCCGCGCGCGGCCGTTCATGCCGCCAGGATTCCGCTGCCAAAACCGCGCCCCGCGGAGGCTCCCAAGGCGCTGGAAGGGGCACTGGAAGGGGCACCGGACGAGGCCCCACCGGAAGCGGAGGGAAAGCCGTCCCACCCGCCGAGCGCGGATAAGCCTGCCGAGGCAGCCTCGCCACCCAAGAAACAAGCCTCAGCCTGCCGCCTCGCGCTGACCGAGGAGATTGCGATCGCGCCCTCAATTCCGGATATCCGCGGCCCCGGCGGCTGCGGCGGCGAGGATCTGGTGCGGCTGGAAGCCATCGTGCTGCCGGACAAGCGCAAGGTGACGGTCAAGCCGGCGGCGATCCTGCGCTGCACCATGGCATCCGCAATCGCCGACTGGGTGCGCAAGGACATGGTGCCGCTGGCCGCGAGCCTCGGCTCGCCCATCAGCGACCTCGACAATTTCGATTCCTTCGAATGCCGCGGCCGCAACCGCGTCGCTGGCGCGATGCTGTCCGAGCACGGCAAGGCCAATGCCATCGACATCCGCGCCATCAAGCTCGCCAATGGGCAGTCGATCGGCCTCACCGACCGCGCCATATCGCGCGAGGTGCGTGAGCGCGTGCTGCACTCGGTGTGCGCGCGCTTCTCCACCGTACTCGGCCCGGGCTCGGACTGGTACCACGAGGACCACATCCATCTCGACCTGGCGCAGCGCCGCAACGACTACCGGATCTGTCAGTGGAACGTGTGGGACCCGCTGCCACAGGTTGCTCCGCTCTTGCCGGCGGAGCGCCCTGAGGAGGCGCCGCCGCGCGAGGTGGCGGCGAAGCCCGAGGCAAAGGAAGGTGCTGATGATGAGGCGGCGGAGAGATCCTCTCCGCCCGAGGACAAGCCAGCGCCCAAGCAGAAGGCTCAATCGTCCAAATCGGCAACAAACAAGCCGGCAGCAAACAAGCCGGCAACAAAAAAGCGCCGGTGAAACCGGCGCTTCTGGATGTCTAAAGCGCGATGAGATTTGGATGAATCGTCATCGCGCTTTAGCTTGTTGTTTACGCATGATCTTTCCGGAAAACCGCTTCGCACTTTTCCGGATCATGCTTTAGGGCTCGGAGGCGATCAGTAGCTGCCCGCTTGGCCGGTTTGGCTGGTGCCGAGCGCCAGCCGCGAGTTGTACGGCGAGTCGCCATGCTTGGGCTCGAGCACCACGACGATGGTGCCGACCTTGACCCGGTTATAGAGGTCGATTGCGTCCTCATTGGTCAGGCGGATGCAGCCTGACGAGATCGAGGCGCCGATGTATTCCGGCTGGTTGGTGCCGTGGATGCGGAACAGCGTGTCCTTGCCGCCCGAATAGAGATACATCGCGCGGGACCCCATCGGATTGTCCGGACCCGGGGCGACATAGGTCGGCACGCCCAAGCGTGCAATCTCACCGGGCGTCGGATGCCAGGCCGGCCATTCGGTCATGCTGCCAACCTTGGCGATGCCTGACCAAGCCATGGCCTCTTCGCCGACCGTGATGCCGTAACGGATCGCTTTGCCGCCCTCCAGCACGTAATAGAGGTAGTGATTGTCGGAATCGACCACGATCGAGCCCGGGGCTTCCTTGCGGTGGTATTCGACGATGGCGCGGCGGAACGGCTCTGCGACGGGGGTATTTTCGTACCGGACCTTGGCCAGGAGTTCCTTGTCCTTTGGCTTGAAGGCCTTGGTGTCGGTCGCTTCATAGTGCGTGGCCTGCATGCAGCCCGACAGCATCAGGCCAGCGGCCAAAATCCCCAACTTAACTTTCAGCGACGACATGGTTTGGTTCCAATCAAAACAATACCGTGCGGAAGGCCTGAGCTTAGCGCCCAAGTTCCTCGACTCCGTTAATCTCATTATCGTCGAAATCTGCCACAATTCCAGCGCTGAAGCCTTTTTCCCGCGCTGCAAGACCCCAGCTGTGGCTTTTCTGCCGCAAATTTGGGGGTGTTGTGAGGGTTTTTTGGCCAGACGCGCCAGGCTGTCGATTCCGTGCCACAGTTGAGCCCCGGGGTCGCCACAAATGCAAACGCTCCGTTAATGTTGTTGTCATCGTGAACCTGTCAGAATCGCGCTAAGGGCTGTCATTCTGTCGCAGGTTCTCTGGAGCTTTTGATGTTTGCGGTGTTTGTTCCCTCCGAGTCCGCCCTCAAGAAGGCTGTCATCGAGGATCTTGCGGCGGTGCCGGAGAACGCCGTCTGGATCGACCTCGTCAATCCGAGCGCGGCCGAGGACAAGGCGGTGGAGCGGCTCGCGGGCATCGCCATCCCGACCCGGGAAGACATGCAGGAGATCGAGATCTCCAGCCGCCTCTATATGGAGAACGGCGCGCGCTACATGACAGCGACCCTGATGTGCCACTCCGATACCGACATGCCCCGGACCACGGCGGTGACCTTCATCCTCGGCGACCACCGCCTGGTGACGGTGCGCTACGACCTGCCGAAGCCGTTCGCCCTGGTCGAGGCCAAGCTGGCTCGCTCCTGCACGCCTTCCATCACCGGCGAGATGGTGCTGATGGAACTGCTGGACGCCGTGATCGACCGCTGCGCCGACATTCTGGAGCGTTGCGGCACCGAGATCGATCAGGTCTCGCACGACATCTTCGAGCCCGAGAGCGAGCGCCATGGGCAGGCAAAGCGATATTCCCAGATCTTGATCTCGATCGGCCGCAAGGGCGACTTGACCTCGAAGGTTCGCGAGAGTCTGGTGTCGATCGGCCGCGTCGTGACGTTCCTGTCCGCGGTCGTCGAGGGCGTGAAATGGTCGAAGGACATGCGCGAGCAGCTCAAGACCATGCAGCGCGACGTCGCCTCGCTGACCGACCACGCCTCCTATCTGTCCAACAAGATCACCTTCGTGCTCGATGCCATGCTCGGCGTCGTCAATCTCGAGCAGAACAACATCATCAAGCTGTTTTCGGTCATGGCAGTTGTCCTGATGCCGCCGACGCTGATCGCCTCGATCTACGGCATGAATTTCAAGGTGATGCCGGAACTCGAATGGGTGCACGGCTATCCGATGGCGCTGGTGATGATGCTGCTCGCCGCCATCGTTCCGTACTGGATCTTCAAGTGGAAGAAGTGGCTGTAGGTTGCCGGGCTCGAGCAAAGATACCTACCGAGACCTTACGCCGCTCGCTGAGACACGGTGAATCGTGTCGCAGAATAGATCGGGATTGCGGCGACGCGGTGATGTGTGCGTCGTGCCGCAATTCCTCCGGTAAAATTTGAGCGGTGGGCTGAACGTTTGCGCGAAACTTGTCTGCGATAAGCAGTGCGTAGCCGCGAGGAACAGCCATGGTTGAAAAACACATAACGTCGCCCCGCAACGTCATCGATCTGGCGAACTATCGTCAGGTCCTGGCGAGCGGCAAGGCGCCGTCGATGTCGGCACGCATGTGCCGGCACTGTGGTGCTCCGCTGCTCGATGGTGAGAACGACGACGACTGCTCGACTGCATTCAATGCCGCAGCCCCCAGGCTGCGCGATCGGTCACGTCGGATTCGAATCGATTGAGGAACGGAAGATAAGGGCAGGCGATCCAGATCTTGCGGCGGCGTTGTCTGGATCGCCTTGCTTCCCAATTCAAGCTACGGCGAAATCAGTTGATCAATTCATCCGTCATTCCGGGTTCGATGCTTCGCACTGCCCCGGAACGACGCTCACCGTCACACGTGCTGGCCGCCGTTGATGTGGATCTCGGCGCCGTTGACGTAGGACGAAGTATCCGTGCACAGCACGTAGATGATTTTTGCGACCTCGTCGGGCGTGCCGAGGCGGTGCATCGGGATCTGCTGCTCGACGATCTTCTCGGTGCCCGGCGACAGGATCGAGGTGTCGATCTCGCCCGGCGCGATCGCGTTGACACGCACGCCGACGCGGCCGAAGTCGGAGGCCATCTCGCGCGTCAGCGCGGCGAGTGCCGCCTTCGAGGTGGCATAGGCGGCGCCGGCGAAGGGGTGCACGCGCGAGCCCGCGATCGAGGTGACGTTCACCACCGAGCCCTTTGCCGCCTTCAATTCCTCGATCAGCCCGCGCGCCATCATGATCGGCGCGAAGAAGTTGACGTGGAAGACATGCGTCCAGGTGTCGAGATCGGTGTCGACCGAGCCGAGTCGGGAGCCACCGGGGCCCTTGGGCGAGATCGCGGCGTTATTGACCAGCGCATGCAGCGTGCCACCTTCGAGCCGGCGGCGGATTTCGCTGATTGCGCGCAAGGTGTCCCCGGGGTCGCCGAGGTCGACCTGGATGTGGTCCTCAGGGCCGGCGTCCCACGGACAGTCCTCCGGGAAAGGATGCCGCGAGCAGGTGATGACGCGCCAGCCCGCCGAGGAAAAGCGGATCACCGTGGCGTGGCCGATGCCGCGGCTGGCTCCGGTCAGAAGCAGCGTACGACGCGGTGCATTGGACGAATGCGGCATGGACATCTTTCAGGTTGGCCCAAAGCTCGAGACAAGATTCAAGATGAGGCTCAAGGATACATCCGCGTCTTGGACCATTTCTGACCGGCGGCGTCACGGCGAAATTCGATGCGGTCGTGGAGCCGAAACGGGCGGTCGTGCCAGAACTCGATACGCAAGGGCGTGATGCGCCAGCCGCTCCAGCCCGGCGGCCGCGGCACTTCGCCGATGACGTATTTGGCCGCAACCTTGGCGATGGCTTGTTCGAAGGCGAAGCGGCTCTCCAGCTCTTGCGACTGCTTGCTCGCCCAGGCGCCGATCTGCGCCTGCTTGGGGCGCGTCGCGAAATAGGCGTCGGCCTCCGCGTCGGTCACCGGCGTCACGTTGCCGCGGATGCGGACCTGACGGCGCAGCGACTTCCAGTGAAAAAGTAATGCTGCCTTAGGATTTGCGGCGAGCTCGCGGCCCTTCTGGCTGGCGATGTGGCTGTAGAAGACGAAACCATCGGCATCGAAGCCCTTCATCAGCACCATGCGCACATCAGGCAGTCCGTCAGGGTCGACGGTTGCGAGCGCCATGGCGTTCGGATCGTTCGGCTCGCTCTTGATCGCCTCGTTCAGCCAAGCCTCGAACAGCGCAAATGGCTCATCGGCAGCGGTGAAATCACCGGATGTTAAGGGTGTCTGGTGTTTCATCGAGGTCGTGTCGGTCATGTCTGGAGTCCGAGTTGCGTCCCGCGGCCCAAAACGCGTTGTTGTCCGCTACCGCCCTATATAGGGCATGGGGACGCGTTGGCCTATCGGCGATCCGGCCGTCCGGCTTCGTCATGACGATGATTCTGATCGGGGTTGGCACCGGCGGCTGCAGCTTTTCCCGCAACGACAGCAGCGCCTATGCCAAAGCCGATGACGGCGATCTCACCGGCTCGATCGCGCGGCCGGCGAAGGATGCCCCGCCGACCGAGACCGATCTCGCCTTCACCCGCAACGCAGCCTCCGACGTCCTGAGCAAGGGCGACAAGGATTCCAGCCAGCACTGGGAGAATCCGGAGACCGGGGCCCGCGGCTCGGTGACACCGATCGCGCAGTCCTATGCCGCCGAGGACGGCCGCAAATGCCGCGATTTCCTGGCAAGCTACGTCAATGGCCGCACTGAAAGCTGGCTCCAGGGCGCCGGTTGCCAAAGCAGCCGTGGCCGTTGGGAGATTCGTACGCTAAAGCCGTGGCGGAACTAGGTTCAGCGCAAGCTCCTAGTTGCAAAAATGCCACTCTCTTCCCACATGAACGGCAGGTGGGGTGGGGAGCCCTTAACAATTCGATTTCTTGAAGGAGACGTGACGAATGCGCGACCCCTACGAGGTCTTGGGGGTGCCGCGGAGCGCCAACGCTGCCGCCATCAAGAGCGCCTATCGCAAGCTGGCCAAGAAGCACCATCCCGACAGCAACAAGGGTGACCCGAAGGCCGCCGAGCGCTTTGCCGAGATCAACTCGGCCAACGAGATCCTCGGCGACGAGGACAAGCGCAAGCAGTTCGATCGCGGTGAGATCGACGCCGAGGGCAAGCCGCGCTTCCAGGGCTTTCCGGGTGGCGGCGGCCCACGCGGCCGCGCGGGCCCCGGCGGGTTCGAGAGCTATACGTTCCGGAGCGGCGGTGCGGGCGGCCCGGGCGGCGGCGCGTTCGAGGATATTCTCAACAGCATGTTCGGCGGCGGGATGCGGGGCGCGCGGCCGGGGGCCGGCGGCGGCGCACAGTTCGAGTTCGACACCGGCGGCATCGGGCTCGATCTCGATGTCAACGTGGCCATGTCCGTTTCGCTGGAGGAGTCGGCCAAGGGTGGCGAGAAGCGCATCCGGTTGCCGACGGGCAAGGAGCTCAACGTCAAGATTCCCGCTGGCGTCGCCGAAGGCCAGCAGATTCGGCTCCGGGGGCAGGGCGAGAGCGCGCCAGGCCATACGCCCGGCGATCTCCTGATCACGATCAACATCGTGCCGCACCCGTTCTTCAAGGTCGAGGGTGCCGACCTCAAGATCGACCTGCCGGTCACGCTTTACGAGGCGGTGCTCGGCGGCAAGGTCCGCGTGCCCACCCTCGGCAATGCCGTCGAGCTCTCGGTCCCCAAGAACACCTCCAGCGGCCGGACCTTTCGCCTCAAGGGCAAGGGCCTGCCGAAAGCCGGTGGAACCGGGGATCTCTTGGTGACCATCAGGATTATGCTACCAGACGGGAACGACGCCGAGCTCGAGGCATTGATGGAGAGGTGGCGGGACCAACATCCCTACAATCCGCGGAGTGGGCTCGGCTAAGCATGATCCGGACCCGGAGGGCCGCGCTAGCGCGAAAGTGCGCAGCGGTCTTCCGAAGAGGTCATGCGCAAACAACAAGAAGCGCCATTCCGAGGCCACATCGACGATCGGAGCATTCTCTTAAAGGATGATGCTCAACATACGGCTGAAGCGCGCATTGCGCTTCGACGCTGACATTTGAGACGTGTCGGCTGTCCGGCGGGGCAGCCGACAAAGGTGCGGCCTCGAGAGGGGGACCAGCGCGGTACCAAAAACCCCAATCGAGGCCGCCTGCGTCGATCGGCGGATCGAACGCCACTCATAATCGCGTGAACACCCGGTGCGATAATGAGACGCGTCGATGTCCTGATTCCAAATTTTCGATGACGGAATCTGGGCACCATGCTCATGCGGTTGCTCAGGTGCCGTTTTTCTCCGCCTGGTCGTAGACGGCCTGCGCCACCCTGGTCAGCCGGTCGCGGTCACTGCTGCCGCTGACGACGTAGCCGACGCCGCGGTCGGCCCAGAACAGCGCGCCGTCCTTGTCCGTTTTGGCGTAGCGCATTTGCGTTGCACCATTCTCGGTCTTGGCGGAGTAGATCGTGTACCGCTCGCCCGAGGCACCCTCATACATCAGGAACGACGCCGGGCCGTTCGGTCCCGGCAAGAGCCGGCCGCCAACCAGCTTCAGCCCGCTCGCCTCCAAATTCGGAGCGAACACGGTCCAGCCGCAACGCCGGGTCAGCCAGGCCTGCAAGTGGTCGCGCTCGTTGCCGCCGACCTCGACGGGGTGGCGGACCTCGACGACATAGAGCCGATGGGCGTCGAGCGCGTCCGCCGTAAAGCTCTGGAAGGTTGAGGGCGCATTGGCAGCACCATGCGCGACCCACCCGGCCGTGCCGCCGGCGACGAAAGCAACCAGCACGGCCGCGGCGGCGCCATAGAGCCATTGCCGCGGGCGGCGCTCCAGCCGCTCCAATTCCAGCCGCGCCGGCACCGGTTCCTGGGCGACGGAATCGTAGCGGGCGTGCAGCATCTCAGCCATGGCACGCCAGGACTGCACGCGCTCGGCCTCGTCGGGATGGGCGGCAAGAAAGGCCTCGACGTCGGCGCGGCGCTCGGCCGGCAGCTCGCCATCGACATAGGCGTGCAGTTCGTCCTCGGTCACTGGGATCTTGCGGTCGTTCATATCGGTCGTCTCTGGCTCTGCGGCCCAAAAAATCGTTCGTGGCTCAACTTCGCTCGCGTCCTCTGCAGTCTGCGGGCGCGCGAAACGTGATGCATCACCCTGTCCTCATTTCACCCGCCTGAGCGCCGGGCTCTCGCCCTCCAGCGAGGCTTTGACGTGGGCCCTGGCGCGCGCCAGGCGCGACATCACGGTGCCGATCGGCACGCCCTGGATGTCGGCGACCTCGCGATAGCTCATGCCTTCCAGCATCACCAGCAGCAGCACCGAACGCTGTTCCTCGACGAGCGTCGCCAGTGCCTTCTCGATGTCGCGTCCTTCGGCCTCGGTCCCGCTGGCATCCGGATTGTTCTCCGTCAGCGGGATGAATTGCGGGCGCCTTGCCAACGAGCGCCGCCGGTTCTTGTTGAGGTTGGTCAGGATCGTATAGAGCCAGCTCCTGACGTCGCCCCCGAGAAACAGCCGCTCGGAACGCAGCGCCCGTACCAACGTGTCCTGCACCAGATCGTCGGCCGCATCCGCATCGCGCGTCAGCGCACGGGCATAGCGGCGCAACGCCGGGATCATGGCTTCCACACTCTGGCGAAACGCATTCATTGAGGTCTTGACGTTCCTGGCGTTCGGCGCGAGCGCCTCAACCATCATAACACCCGAGCGGAACGGCTATTCCGGCACTCGAAACAGCGTTAACGCCGCGGATTAGGGCTGTACCGCAGGGGAGGGCTGGTGTACCTCCAGACCTCAACGAGAGCTCGACGGGACGTTCAAAAATGGCGCAGAATTCAGGTCTGATGCAAGGCAAGCGCGGGGTGATCCTCGGCGTTGCCAACAACCGCTCGATCGCCTGGGGCATCGCCAAGGCATGCCACGCCGCCGGTGCCGAGCTCGCCTTCACCTATCAGGGCGATGCGCTGAAGAAGCGCGTCGAGCCGCTTGCCGCCGAGATCGGTGGTCTCGTGCTCGGCCATTGCGACGTCACGGATGCCGCGACCATCGATGCCGCCTTCGCGGTGCTGAAGGAGAAGTGGGGCAAGATCGATTTCCTGGTGCATGCGATCGCCTATGGCGAGCAGCTCGACGGCCGCTACGTCGACACCACTCAGGAGAACTTTTCGAAGTCGATGCTGATCTCCTGCTATTCGTTCACCGCCGTGGCGCAGCGCGCCGAGAAGCTGATGACGGATGGCGGCTCGCTGATCACGCTCTCCTATTACGGCGCCGAGAAATGGATGCCGCATTACAACGTGATGGGCGTGGCCAAGGCGGCGCTGGAAGCCAGCGTGCGTTATCTCGCCGCCGATCTCGGCGAGAAGAACATCCGCGTCAACGCGATCTCGGCAGGCCCCATCAAGACGCTCGCCGCCTCCGGCATCGGCGATTTCCGCTACATCCTGAAGTGGAACGAATATAACGCGCCGATGCGGCGCAACGTCTCGACCGAGGACGTCGGCGGCAGCGCGCTGTATTTCCTCTCCGACCTCTCGCGCGGCGTCACCGGCGAGGTGCATCATGTCGATTCCGGCTATCATGTGCTGGGCATGAAGCGCCCGGACGCACCTGATATCGCGCTGGGTGGCAAGGATTAACGTTCAGCCGACATGCCGGTGCCCACGATCTACTTCCTTCGCCACGGCGAGACCGAATGGAACGCGCTCGGCCGGCTCCAGGGCACCAGGGACGTCCCGCTGAACGCACGCGGCCGCGGTCAGGCGGTGCATGCTGCCGGCGTTCTGGCCGATCTGTTCAAGCGCGAGGGCAAGGACAGAGCGGCCCTGCCCTATGTGTCGAGCCCGCTCGGACGTGCGCGTCAGACCATGGAGCTTTTGCGCGGAAAGCTCGCGCTACCGGCCGCCGATTATTCCCTCGACGACCGCCTGCGCGAGATCGGTTATGGTGTCTGGGAGGGGCTGACGCTGGCGGAAAGCGAGGCCTCAGATCCCGATGTCTATGCAAGGCGCCTTGCTGACAAGTGGACGGTGGCGCCAAGCGGCGGCGAGACCTATGCTGCCGTGCAGCTCCGCATGCTCGACTGGTACGACTCGCTTCTGGTCGATACCGTCGCGGTCGCCCATGGCGGTACCTGCCGCGCCCTGATGGTGGCCTTGGGCATCGAGACCCCCGCCAGCGCCGCCGAGCTCTATATCGAGCAGGGCGCCGTCTACGTGTTCCGCGACCGGAGGCTGGAGAAGTTTAGTTAAGCCTGAGTTTTTCGTCATTCCGGCTTCGCCCTTCGGGCGCCCCGGAATGACGGGAACGGGGTTGAACGCCATGCCCCTCAGGGCTACGAACGTTGACAAGCAACGTTTATGTAAAACGTCAACGCGAGGCGGCAGTTCGAATGTCCTTCAACACCTTCGGCCATATGTTCCGCGTCACCACCTTCGGCGAGAGCCACGGGGTGGCGATCGGCTGCGTGGTCGACGGCTGCCCGCCCATGATTCCGCTCACCGAGGCCGACATCCAGAAGGACCTCGACCGCCGCCGGCCCGGACAGTCGCGCTTCACCACCCAGCGCCAGGAGCCGGACCAGGTGAAAATCCTGTCCGGCGTCATGGCGCATCCGGAGACCGGCGTGCAGGTGACGACGGGGACCCCGATCGGGCTCCTGATCGAGAACACCGACCAGCGCTCGAAGGACTATTCCGAGATCAAGGACAAGTTTCGTCCCGGTCATGCCGACTTCACCTATGAGGCCAAATACGGCCTGCGCGACTATCGCGGCGGCGGGCGCTCCTCCGCGCGCGAGACCGCGATGCGCGTTGCCGCCGGCGCGATCGCGCGAAAAGTGCTGCCCGACGTGAAGGTGCGGGGCGCGCTGGTGCAGATCGGCCCGCACAAGATCGACCGCGACAAGTGGGACTGGGACGAGATCGCCAAGAATCCGTTCTTCTGTCCCGACAAGGACAAGGCCGCGTTCTTCGAGACGTATCTCGACGGCATCCGCAAGAGCGGCTCCTCGATCGGTGCCGTGATCGAGGTCGTCGCCGAAGGCGTGCCGGCAGGTCTTGGCGCGCCGATCTACGCCAAGCTCGATTCCGATCTCGCGGCTGCGATGATGACCATCAACGCCGTCAAGGGCGTCGAGATCGGCGCCGGCTTCGGAGCCGCCGAGCTCACCGGCGAGGAGAACGCCGACGAGATGCGCACCGGCAATGACGGCACGCGCTTTCTGTCCAACCATGCCGGCGGAGTCCTTGGCGGTATCTCCACCGGACAGCCGGTGGTGGTGCGTTTCGCGGTGAAGCCGACCTCGTCGATCCTGCAGCCGCGTCTCACCGTCGATCGGCAGGGCACCGATACCGAAATCTTCACCAAGGGCCGCCATGACCCCTGCGTCGGCATCCGTGCCGTCCCCGTCGGTGAAGCCATGATGGCCTGCGTGCTGGCGGATCATTTCCTGCGCGACCGCGGGCAGGTCGGGCGCTGATTTAGAGCGCTCCTTGGAAATACGCGCTCCTATTTGCGTCGCGCTTCCGCAGCATCGATCCGGGCCTGATTGACAAGCGCCTGTGCCGCCCAGGCGGCGGCAGCGAGTGCCTCTTCGACGCTGGCGCCGCCGATGTCGCGTATCGCCAGCGCGGCCTCGCTGCCCATCACCATCGATAGCGCGTGGGCGAGGCGTCGGCGTGCGGCGGATGACAGTTCCCCCTTCAGCGACTCGACGATTGGCAGGATGAATTTCATCCGCCGGCCGGGCCGTGGCGGCCGTGCGCCCGGATCGTTGTCGAGCCACACGGCCATGAACGAGCGCTCCATCACATGCAGACCGACTTCGTCGCTCAACATCAGCTTCATCATCTCGCGTGATGCACGCGAGATGCCGTCAATCGGATCATCGCCGGGCCGCCAGATGCGCTCCAGGGCCACAAGCCCGCGTTCTGTTGCCGTCTCGCTGATCAGGGCTTCGAGCGAAGAGAAATAACGATAGGCGGTGGCGCGCGAGACCAGCGCGCGCTCTGCCACTTCGGCAAATGTCGGGTTGCGTCCTTCGTCGCGAAACGCCATCGCGGCGTCGATCAGGGCCTGGCGCGTGCGGCGCTTCTGGTTTGCGCGGCTATCGGTCTCGATCTGAGTCCGATGCGCGCTCCGGCTTGACTTCCTGTCGGGCATATGTGAGACACGTGTCTTATTAAGGGACTTTGTCTCACTATAGCGAATTGTCCCAGCAAAGGGAAACCGATGAACGACGAATTGAAGAAAACCTTTGATCGCATGATCGACCGCCACTTTCATTTTGAGGCCGAAGACGACGTTGATGGCGTGTTGAGCACGATGGTCGATGACGTCGAGCATGACGTCGTCGGATATCCCACCGGCCCGGTCCACGGAAAGACCGCGGCGCGCGGCTTCTACGACGCTTTGTTCGCGGACCTTTCCGGCGAAAAGGTCACCACGCTGCGACGTTACTACGGGCCGGATTTCGTGGTCGACGAGAGCCTGTGGGAAGGAACGGCGCCCGGCGCGCCGTTCGGGATTCCTGGCCACGGACGCAAGCTGAGCTTTCGCCTGCTGCACGTGTTCGACATGGCGCCCGACGGGCAGATCAAGCGCGAAAACGTCTGGCTAGACTTCGCGGCGATCCTCAACCAGCTCAACGCACCGCAGGCCGCATGAGCAGGAGATCGATCATCGAGGAGGACCTCATGACCGACAATCCGTGTGCCCGCGCCTGGCTCCGGCTGGCGGCCATCTATTTCGCCGCCGGGGTCATCCTCGGCGTCGTGATGGGCGCGTCCGGCGACCATTCGCTGTTCCCGCTCCACGCCCATATCAACCTGCTCGGGTGGGTCTCGATGGCGTTATTCGGGCTGACAGCCAAGGCCTATCCGTCGGTCGCGACGGGACGCGCCGCCGGCGCGCAATTCTGGATGCACAATGTCGGTGTTCCCGTGATGCTCGGCGCGCTGCTGCTCAAGCTCTGGGGCATCAAGGCCGCCGAGCCCGTACTCGGCGCCGCATCCATTGTCGTTGGATTGAGCGTGCTGCTGTTCGCATGGCTTGTCATCACTCGCATCGGCACGGACAGCCGCGCGGCGAGATCGGCTTGACGCGGCCCGTCGTCCGTCGGCAAATGGGCTCATGGAAAGTTCCGAGCTCCAGCGCATCTCCAAGTGGCTGATCGACGGCGCCTGGTCGTCGGTGGAGCCGGCCGCGATGATCGCAGATTTCTGCGAACGTATGGTCGCCGCCGGCCTGCCGCTGTGGCGGTTCGGCATCTTCATCCGCACGCTGCATCCGGAGATCTTCGGCCGCAACTTCATCTGGCGGCAGGGTGAGGAGGTCGAAATCGGCAGTGTCGATTTCGACATTCTGGATGCCCCCGAATTCGCCCGCAGTCCGCTCCGCATCGTGTTTCAGCAGGGGCTGGAGGTCAGGGGACGGGTGAACGATCCCGACAGCAAGCGATTCCCGTTCATCGAGGAAATGCGCGCCGAAGGCGCGACTGACTATGTTGCCGTGCCGGTGCCTTTTCTCGATGGCTCCATCCACGCGACGAGCTGGGTCACGCAGGATCCCGGCGGATTCAGCGACGATGACATCGCGGCGATCCGAAGCATCATAGCGCCGCTCGCGCGCGTCAGCGAGATCATCAGCCTGCGCCGTACCGCCGAGATGCTGCTCGACACCTATGTCGGCAACCGCGCCGGCGCGCGCATTCTCGGCGGCCAGATCCGCCGCGGTCACACTGACACCATGCAGGCGGTGATCTGGCTTTCGGATCTGCGCGGCTTCACCGCACTGTCGGACCGGCTGCCGGCCGAGACCGTGGTCGAGATCCTCAACCAATATTTCGATTGCCAGGTCACCGCGATCCGCGGCCATGGCGGTGAGGTGCTGAAATTCATGGGCGACGGCCTGCTCGCGGTGTTTCCGATCGACGAATATGTCGGCGATGCCGCGCATGTCTGCGCGCAGGTGCTGGAGGCAGCGCGCGAGTCCCGCGCCAGCGTCGAGGCGCTCGCCTTTCCCGTCGGCGAGGTCGTCGAGCGCTTCCGCTTCGGCGTCGCACTGCATGTCGGCAACATTCTCTATGGCAATATCGGCGGCGGCAACCGTCTCGATTTCACCTGCATCGGCCCCGCCGTCAATCTCGCGGCACGGCTGGAGAAGATCACGGGTCGCCTGGGGCGGACCGTCGTCGCCTCGGAAGGTTTTGCCAATGTCTGCCGCCACGACTGGCGCGAGCTCGGCGAATTTCCGATCGCGGGATTTTCCAAGGCGCAGCGCGTTTATGGGCTCGCCGAGGAAACGCCGGTGGTGATGGCGTGACGTGCAATGAGCTGAATGTCGTTCATTGTCGCAAGACGAAGCGCTACTCTTCCGGCTCCGTCGTGAACAGCAGCGGATAGCCCTTGGCGCGGCCGGCGTCGGTGGCGCGCGTGGCCTTGGTCTCGGCGACGTCCTTGGTGAACACGGCGACGACGCAGGCGCCAAGCTTGTGGGCGGTAATCATCACCTTGTAGGCCTGATCCTCGGTCATGCGGAATTCGGCCTTCAACACCATGGTGACGAATTCGCGCGGGGTGTAGTCGTCGTTGATCAGGATGACCTTGTGCAGCCGCGGCCGCTCGACCTTGGTCTTCGTCCTGGTTTTCGGCTTGGTGACGGCGTCGTTCATTCCGCCTCCTGGACACGGCGGCTTGGGTTCCCTGCCGGGCGATCAGCCTGCGGCTTTCGTACCATATTGCAGGACCTGCACCTTCTCCAAGGTGATCAGCCCGCTCGACATCATGCCGTCCAGGATGGGCAGGAATGCGTTGATGTTATCCTCGCTGTCGACGATCTCGATCAACAGCGGCAGGTCTTCCGACAGCCGCAGGATCTTCGAGGTGTGCAGCCGGCTGGACTTGCCGAAGCCCATGGGACCACGCAGCACGGTGGCGCCGGCGAGGTGCCGTTCGCGCGCGGTCATCACGATCGCTTCATGCAGCGGCTTGCCGTCGAAATGATCGCTCTCGCCGATGAAGATGCGCAATAAAACAGCCTGATCGGGGATTTGCATGGTCAGCTCCTTGCCAAGCGGCTATAGCGTCTTGCCATCATATGGCCTGCCCAGACCGATACCAGCCAGCAGATGACGGACGCCGCGATGTAAGAGAGCGCCGTCCATTTCATGCCGGCGTGAAACAGGCGGAAAGTTTCCAGGCTGAAGGTCGAAAACGTGGTGTAGCCGCCGCAAAAGCCCGTCATGACGAACTGCCGGTGCTCAGGCCGCGCCAGCACGCGTCCGTCGGGGCCGGTCAGCGTGGCGTAGAAGCCGATGATCAGGGATCCCGTCGCGTTGATGAAGAGCGTCGCGAAGGGAAAGCCGCGGCCGTTATCGAGCGCGAGCCCCACAAGATAGCGCGTCACCCCGCCGACGATGCTGCCGGCAGCAACCCAGGCATAGAGCACGAAGCTGCGCCAGCGTTCGGCAAAAGGGGAAGGGGAGCTCATCAGCCTCTAGCCTCCCAGACGATCCGCAAGGAGGAAGCCGCAGCTGACGGCGGCGAGGCACAGCCCGACCGAGGCGGCGACATTGCCGAGCGCCGAGAGCGGCTCGCCGCCACGCGCGAGCGTCAGCGTTTGCAAGCTGAATGAGGACACCGTGGTGTAGCAGCCGAGAAACCCTGTTACCGCGAACAGCCATGGTGTGGGTGATGCGAAGACCGAGCCCGGATGCGCCGCCAGTGCGCCAAAAACACCGATCAGGAAGGCGCCCGTGACGTTGATGGTCATGGTGCCCCACGGAAACGTTTCGCCCAGCCGCCGCGCGATCGCACCGGAGACGAAATAGCGCGCGCAGCCGCCCAGCGCGCTGCCGATCACGATCGCAATTGCTCCGCTCAGCAAGATGAACAGCCCCCCGTCATCACTTCTCCCCTACTGCCAGATCCTTGCCGACGGCGAGCAGCCCCACCAGCGAGACCAGCGCGAAGCCGAGCCCCGCAAGGAACGTTCCTACCGGACCATAGGCGTCCCACAAGGCGCCTGCGATCACGCTCGCGGCCAGCAAGGCGAGCCCGGTGAACAGGTTGAAATAGCCGAACGCGGTGCCGCGCAGATCCGGCGGTGCCGCATCCGCGACGAGGGCGGAGAGCAGCCCTTGCGTCAATCCCATATGCAGGCCCCACAGCACGATGCCGAGCGCAAGGCCGGCCAAATTCGGCAGCAGCGCCAGCGCAAGGTCGGCGCCGGCGAGGAAAACGAGGCCGAACGCGAGCAGGCCGGTCCGGTTGATCCGGTCCGACAGCACGCCGGCCGGATAGGCCGACAGGGCATAGACGATGTTCATCAGCACCAGGACCGCCGGGACCCACATCGCATTGAGCCCGATGTTCTGTGCGCGCAGGATCAAGAAGGCCTCGCTGAAGCGTGCGAGCGTGAAGACGATTCCGACCGCCACGACACGCCAATAGATCCCTCCGAGCTGCTGCATCGCGGCGAGATTGAGCGGGTTTTCTGCAGGTTTCCGGCTCGGATCCGGCTCCGGCTCGTCCACCGCGAACGCGATCAAGCCAAAGGACAGGAATGCCGGCAGCACCGCCACCCAGAACACGAGGGCAAAATTGTCAGCCGTCCTCCACATCAGGCCGATCGCCACGAGCGGCCCGACGAACGCGCCGATGGTGTCGAGCGATTGCCGCAGGCCAAAGCTCGCACCGCGCAGGCCGACGGGGGCGATATCGGCGATCAGCGCATCGCGCGGCGCGCCGCGAATGCCCTTGCCGACACGATCGATGAAGCGCGCAGCGACCAGCCATCCGACGCTGGGCGCGAGTGGGAACAGCGGCTTGGTGAAAGCGGCAAGCCCATAGCCGAGCGCGGCGAGCAGCTTGCGGCGTCCGAGCCAGTCCGACAATGCACCGGAGAAGATTTTCGTGATCGAGGCGGTCGCCTCCGCGATGCCCTCGATGAAGCCGACGGTGAGCGTGGAAGCACCAAGCACGGTGACGAGATAGACCGGCAGCAGCGCGTGGATCATCTCGGAGGAGATGTCCATCAGCATCGAGACGAAGCCGAGCACCCAAATCCCCCTGGGCAGCGTGGCGCGTGCAGCCTTCGATGTCGTCATCGTCACGCTTTGCCTTCTCCCTCTCCTGGCCCTCGCCACCAGGCAACAAAAAACCCGCCATCGGCGGGTATGTCCATGCTCCCGCCAAAGGCAGAGGCCCAAAGATTACCTCTCCTCAAGCAGGAGTCATCAGCCCACGAGGTCATCGACCGCCGGGCGGTTGTCGGGGGACTCCATCCCCATCTGTGCAGCCAACCCTAGCATGGAAATCGTGCCGGACAAGTGGGCGGGGTGCGTGTCTCCACTGGCACCGTCATTGCGGGTTCTCGCTTTGCGAGTCCAGGAATGACAGCCCGCGAGATCGCGCGTGTTCCGGTGACGCAAGCGCGGCAACATGGCGGCAGCTTTGCGTGACGCGCGCCAATTCCTTAACTCGAATGTGAAGCGGAAGCGATCTTCGGCCTTTGCGGCAAGCCGATTGCATGTCACCATCGCGTCATACGACGGGAGACTGCGATGCGTTTGCTGTTCTCGATCGGGGCTGTGCTGGTGGCCGGCATCATAGCCGGGGGGGAAGTCGCGGGCATCGCGGCACCAGGACCCAAATTCGAATCGTCCAAGAATCAACCGCAGCGGCTTGCGGCTGACAAGGACGCGCAGACGGTCGATATCGAGCTGATCCTCGCGGTCGATGTGTCCTACTCCATGGACATGGACGAGCTCGCGATCCAGCGCGAGGGCTATGCGCAGGCAATCCAGTCGAAGGAGTTCCTGCAGGCGCTGAAGCTCGGCCCGAACGGCCGCATCGCGGTGACCTATTTCGAGTGGGCCGCCTCCAGCGACCAGAAAGTCATCATTCCCTGGCGGCTGATCGACGGACCTGAGACGGCGGATGCGGTCGCCGCCGAGATCATGAAGACGCCGATCCGGCGCGCGTCGCGCACCTCGATCTCCGGCGCAATCGCCTTCGCGATGCCGCTCTTCGACGAAGATCCCTATCGGGGCTTGCGCCGTGTCATCGACATTTCCGGCGACGGTCCCAACAACAATGGCGGTCCGGTCACCGTGGCGCGCGATGCCGCGCTCGAGAAGGGCATTATCATCAACGGCCTGCCGATCATGGTCAAGGAACCGTCCTATTCGACGATGGATATCGACAATCTCGATTTCTATTACGAAGACTGCGTCATCGGAGGTCCCGGCTCCTTCGTCATCCCGATCAAGGACCGCGACAAGTTCAAGGAAGCGATCCGCACCAAGCTGCTGATGGAAGTCGCCGGCCGCACGCCGGAGCGTCCCGTGATGCGCGTTGCCGACAAGGAGCCGCGCGTCAACTGCCTGATTGGCGAGAAGATCTGGTCGGATCGCTGGGGACGTTAGCGCAACCCGTTGGGACGTTTCGCCTCATCTCGCCCGGCGGTTGAATTTAACCGCTCGTTAACCGGTACATGGCCCTAATCCGGTCGATTCAGTTCGTTTCCGATCGCTGTTTTGACTTTGCTGTCGGACGCGCGAATGAGAGCGGGGTCATCGCACCCGTCCACCGAGCAATCCAATGGCCATCGTCACCTCGAGCACCAGCCAGATTTCTCCCGCCAACGAGCGGCTGTATCACCAGAGCGCGCTGATCGGTGACTGGAAGGGCAATTGGGTGGGCAACAACCAGCCCGTCGGCTTCAAGGTCGTGAACATCCGCGGGGCCCGGGCGCAGGTCGAGTACACCCATAACGGCCACACCGAACGCGGCTTTGGCGAGGTCAAGGGGACGCTCATCACCTTTGGCGGGGTCACGGTCGGCACCAAGGACGGCAAGAACATGGTGCTGCTGTTCTCGTTCGGGGGCGCTGGCAAGCAGGCCGCCAATCTCGAGAAGCAGGACCCGCCGGCTTCTGACAGCCGCCTCATGGGAAGCTGGGGCGGCTATTCCCCCGACAACGGCAAGAGCGCCAGCTTCAAGGTGCTCTCGGTCAACGGCAAGGAAGCGCAGGTCAGCGTCACCACCGACGGTGTCACCCGCCAGGGCACCGGCATCGTCTACAAGAACGTCATCATGTTCGGGCAGACGCAGATCGCAACCGACGACGGACAGAACGGCAAGGTCATCTATCAGGTCGGCTCGAAATCATTCATGGTCCCGGTGACGAAATATCCGCCGGCGGATTCGTCGTCCTCCGTCGACAAGACCGCCTGAGGCTGCCGTCCTCACCATTTCGGCGGCCGCTTCTCCACGAACGCCTTCAGGCCCTCCTGCGCCTCGTCCGACGTCGCGACATTGCAGAAATCATCCACCGCGCTTGCAATGCTGCGCCGGTAATCGAGATCGATCTGGCGCATGAAGGCGGCCCGGCCCATCCGCAGCACGGCGGCCGATTTTTCTGCGAACTGTGCGGCGAGCTTCACCACCTCGGGCTCGAGCTCCGCATCGCCGACGACGCGGTTCACCACACCGAGCTCGCGCGCTTCCATGGCGCTGAAGACGCGGCCGGTGAACAGCAGCTCGAAGGCGCGGTGACGTCCGACGATGCGCGGCAGATGCGCATAGTGGATCGCCGGGATGATGCGGGCGATGTTGCCTGCGCGCTCGTAAGTGACGGGACTATCGGATGTCACCGGGTTCTCCATGCTTTCAAGCTGTCAGCAGCTTCAACTGCCGGTCGATCCTGCGCAAGATCTCGCAGGCCGGCGCCAAGGCGCCGGTGCCGATCAGCCGCCAGACCTCGTTGGTCTGCTGTGCCAGATGCGGGATCGTCAACGGCAGGCGGGCGGCCTCCTGAAGCGCGCCCTTTTCGTTGATGAGATAGCGTTGGTTTAGTGCGAACAGGACCTGTGCGATGCAGGCGAGCGACCTGTAGAGGCATCCCGCGACATGAGTCTGCTCGCCGCGCGCCGCCGCAAGCTCCGCATTCTCGACACCGAACGAGATTTCCCACTGGAAGCGCCGGATCAACGCCGCACGCAGCGCCGGCGGATAGGGCAGCGCGATTGATTTGAGCCGAGCGATCACGCCGTTCGGATCGTGCAGAGGCTGACAATACGCGATCTCGCCCATCCAGATCGCCGAGCAGAAGCCGTGCGGATGGCCGGGCTGGTAGTCCATGGTGACCACCGCGGCGCAGCAGGATTCCATGACGGCCTCGACCGCGTCGGCGTCACGGTAGAGCAGGTCGACCTTGCGGCCCTCCACCGAAAGCCAGGCGCCGCCGACGATCCACTGACCCCATTCTCCGACCGGCGTCACGGTCGTAGTGGCGGGATCGTCAGCAATGTCCTTCGCGGCGGCCAGCACCCGTTCGGTATCGAGCGGAATCGCCGTCTTGAAATAGAGGCCGATATCGTAGTCCGACGCAGCGTGTGCACTGCCCCGCGCGCGCGAGCCGCCGAGCACGACAGCCTGAACGCCCGGTACGTCGGCAAGAGCGAATGTCAGGCGGGTGAGCAAGGGATCAGGCGGCATCAGATGCGGTTCCCCGGAAGACCTGCGGCCGCGACGCCGGCACGGTCACTCTGCTGGCTTTGATGATGGTCGAGGAGTATAATTTGCGAAATTCTCGACGGTCATCTGAATGTTCAACCTTGCACGTTCATCTCTCCTTGCAGCTCTCGCGGTGCTCTGTCTCGGCGGAGAGCTGGTTCATGCGCAAGTCGCGCCGCTGAGATATTGGATACCCGGCGGGCCCTTCGGCCTCGGTGGAGGCGCCGGCCAGAGCTCCGATTTCCACTATGGCAATTTTCCGAGCTTCAACGCCGGCGATGCGGCTTGGCGTACCAGCTATGCGAACGGTTTCTTCGTCGGCAGCGAGCGCGGCAATTTTGGCTCGAGCGGCTTCAATCAGGCCGGTTCGGCCGGCAATTTCAGCGCGCTGTCCTATGACAGCACGCAGTTCGGCTACAACATCAAGACGGCCGGCGGCATGCCCGTCACGTTCTTCGCCGGTTTCGAGACACTGAAGTTCGGCAACGGCATCGGCAGCTCACTGGCGCCGCTCACCTCCAGCGCTTCGCCCGGCTATGGCGGGTTTGCGGGTGTCGAATTCAAGCCGACCTCCAACCTCAGCCTGTCGTTCGGGGTCGGCTATACCCAGCAGCAATCGGGCCGCATGGACAGCGACATCAACTCCTCGATGCTGCCCGGCGAGTCTCCGGCGCTGGGCGGCTTGCGGCGCTAGAGCATGATCCGGAAAGTGTGAAGCAGTTTTCCAAAAAGGTCGTGCTCCGAAAAAGACCTAGAGCGCGCGCGAGCGCCTCCGCCTCGTTGAAGCGGATCCAGCTGACGAGCTCGCGCATGAATGCTTTGTCGCGCATTTGCGCCGAGTTGCCTTCGAGCACATAGTTGGCGACCCCAGCGATCGCGGCGCGTTCGGTTATCAGGATCGCCGCGACGTTCGGCTCATGACAGCGTGCCGGGTAATTTCGGTTTGAGCATCACGACACGCCCGCCACCAGCGGGCGTTGCAAGTGCCTGGCCATCAGGTCCGCCGCCTCGGCGTAGCGTCGGGTTTCCAGAACGTCGAGCAGGCGCAGATGCTCGCGCACATGGCGCCGCATGCCGTCGCGATCGGCGAAGCTGCGATAGGCGAACAGGCGCCTGATCGAGTTCACGCGCTTGAGCGCTTCGAGGAAGAATGGATTGCCGGCGCCACGGACGATCTCTTCATGGAATTCGCAGCCGGAGTGAAAGATCTCGCCGATCGTCATCTTCTCGAGTTCGCCGTCGAAGACGCGCTGTTGGCGTTCGCGCAAGCGAATGATCACCTCCTGCGGCAGCGCAAAGCCGGGCTGCAAGATCGCCGCCGGCTCGATCACCGCGCGAAAGGCCTTGGCCTGCGCTTGAGCTTCGGGACTCGAGACCGTCTCCGCGAAGCGCCAGCCGTAGCCGGGCAGGCGTGCGATCCAGCCCTCGGCGGCGATGCGGTCGAGCAGCCGCTGCAGCTCGGCCCGGCTCAGACCGTAGCGGCGCATCAGCTCAGCCTCCGTGACGTTGGCCGGGAGTCGGCTCGCGAGCACATCGCCTGCAATGGTCGCATATACCTGCTCGTTGCGCCTGACGGCCGCGAGCGCCGGCTGGGCGGCGCCGCTGGTGGGATTCTTGGCCAGCACGAAGCCGCGATGCGGTTCGCCGCGCGCCAGCCCCGCCGCTTCCAGGGCCTTCAGGCCGAGCCGGATCGGCGCGCGTGAAAGGTCCAGCGCGTCCGCAAGCCGTTGTTCGATCAGGCGGTCGCCGGCTTTCATGCCCTCGCGGCGGGCGAGCGCCATGATCAGGCCGGCGAGATGTTCGGCGCGCTCGGAACCGTTCTTCTCGTTGCGCTGTCGGGAACCGTCGGATGCGATCATTGCAGTGCACGCAAGCTTTAGGGCTTGACAGACTGTCCCACGGATTGTTCTTTTATGCAATAATATACAATCTATCAGGGGAGAGCCCAGATGGCGAGCACGCCCGATGTCCACATTTGCGAGGTCGCTCCCCGCGATGGTCTCCAGAACCTGGACACCTTCGTTCCGACCGAAGCCAAATGCGCGCTGATCGACACGATCGCCGCTGCGGGCGTACGCGAGATCGATGCCGGCTCCTTTGTCCCGGCGAAGGTCGTGCCGCAATTCGCCGACGTCGACGTGGTGATGGCGCATGCGCTCACGCACAAATCGGCGACCATCGGCGCGCTGGTGCCGAACCAGAAGGGCGCCGAGCGCGCCATCGCGGCCGGCGTCAACGCCGTCTATTTCGTCATCTCGGCGAGCGAAACGCACAATCGCGCCAACGTACGCCGCACGATAGAAGAGCAGATCGAGGGATTTCGCGCGGTCCGCGCCGCGATCGACGCCCGGCCAGCGGATCAGCGGCCGTTCTTGATGGGTGCGATCTCCACCTCCTTCGGTTGCTCGCTGGAAGGTGAGGTGAGCGAATCGGCCGTATGCCGTGTGGCACGCGGTTTTGCCGAAGCCCAAGCCGATGAGATCGGGCTTGCCGACACCGTAGGCTATGCGACGCCCAAATCGATCCGGCAGATCGTTGCTGGCGTGCAGCGCGAGGTCGGGTCACAAATGACGCTGCGGCTGCATCTGCACGATACGCTCGGGGCCGGCCTTGCCAATGCCGTCGCCGGCCTCGAAGCGGGCATTCGCCGCTTCGATGCCGCAGTGTCCGGCCTCGGTGGCTGTCCCTTTGCTCCCGGCGCGCGCGGCAACATCGTCACCGAGGATCTGGTGTTCATGCTGGAGCGCATGGGACTTTCGACCGGCATCGACCTCGATCGCCTGATGCAGACGCGCGAGATGCTCGCCCGCCATATCCCGGCAAAACATTTGACCGGGCATCTGCACGAGGCCGGTGTTCCCAAGGTCCTGCGGAGCGCGGCATGACCATGGCTGCGCGTGAGACCGCATCGGAGCTTCGTCCGCTGGCGGGCATTCGGGTGATCGAGTTCAGCCAGATGGTGATGGGGCCGAGCTGCGGCCTGATCCTCGCCGATCTCGGCGCCGACGTGATCAAGGTCGAGCCGCCCAAGGGGGACCGCACCCGCACCTTCAAAGGGCCCGCCGCCGGCTTCTTTGCGACCTACAGCCGCAACAAGCGCAGCATCGCGCTGGATACGTCGACTGCGGAAGGTCAGGACGTGGCGCGCAGGCTGATCGAGAACAGCGACGTCCTGATCGAGAACTTCCGGCCGGGCCTGTTGAAGCGGATCGGCCTCGACTACGAGAGTGTCGCGGCCTTTGCACCACGCCTGATCTATTGCTCGCTCAAGGGCTATCTGCCCGGCCCGTACGAGAACCGCCTGGCGCTCGACGAAGTCGTGCAGATGATGGGCGGCCTCGCCTATATGACCGGCTTGCCCGACCGTCCCATGCGCGCCGGCGCCTCGGTCAACGATGTCATGGGCGGAATGTTCGGCGTGATCGCGATCCAGGCCGCGCTGGCCGAGCGGCAGCGCACCGGCCGCGGCCGCTACATCCAGAGTGCGCTGTACGAGAACAACGTGTTCCTGATGGCGCAGGCCATGATGTGCGAGGTGGTCAGCGGTCAGCCCTCGATCCCGTATTCGATCAAGGATAGCCCGTGGCCGGTCTACGATCTCTTCGACACCCGGGACGGCTCTAAACTGTTCGTCACCATCGTCGGTGAAGAGCAATGGGAAGCGTTCTGCCGCGCCTTCGATCGCGAAGCCTGGCTCTCTGATCCGCGCTTTGCGACGAGCAACGACCGCGTCGATCATCGCAGCTGGCTGATCCCCGAGATCGCGAAGATTTTCGAGCAATGGGACAAGGCCGATCTCGCCACGCGCCTCGAGCAGCTCGATCTGCCTTATGCACCGGTGAACAAGCCCGGCGATCTCTTCGAGGATCCGCATCTCAACCGTTCGGGTGGCCTGACCGACATTCGGCTTCCCGACGGTCGCGAGGCCAAGACGCCGCTATTGCCGATTTCCATGGATGGAAGGCGCCTTGCCAACCGCTACGATCCTCCCGGGATTGGCGAACATAGCGGTGAGATCCTGAGCGAGATCGGCATGTCGCCGAATGAGATCGAAGCACTGCGACAAGCAGGGACGGTCAAGGTCGCGCCGCCCTGACCGATCGGCGCGATCGAGCAGAACCAAGGGAGGAGGAGCACATGAGCATGACAAGGCGCCAGGCGCTGATCGCGGGCTCAGCATGGGCCGGCGCATCGCTGCTGCCGGGGCAGCTGCGCGCCGAGGCCAAGCAGGTCTCGCTCGCCTTCGGGCCGGTGTCGCCGGTCTATGCCATCGGCATGATCGCGGAGCTGAAGGGGTACTTCAAGGACGAAGGGCTCGATTCCAAGCTCGTTACCGGCAATGCCGGCACATTCGGCCGCCAGACGTTGGCGGCAGGGCAGGCGCTGTTCGCCCACGGTGACGCCAGCCATCCACTTCAGCTCGGTGCGCGCGGGAAGCCGTGCAAGATCCTGCTCGCGACCGAGATGGTATGCTCCTACGCCAACATCATGGTCCGGCAGGACCTCTATGACAGCGGCATCAATTCGGTCGAGAAGCTCGCGGACTATAAGCGCGCGGATGGCGCCAAGCCGATCGTCGCCGCGACCGCCATCGGATCCGGCACCTGGGTGTTCGGCACTTATGTGTTCGAGGCGCGCGGGCTGAGCAGCAAGGTGAACTGGGTCGCAGGCGGCGGGCCCAACACGATGTTCCCTTCGCTGCAGACCAAGCAGTTCGACGCCATCATGGCGCCGCCGAGCTGGATCGTCGAGGTCGAGAAAAAGGGCTTTGGCAAAACGATCTACGACACGTCCAAGCCGGGCGTGTTTGAAAAGGATTTCGGCGGGACGCTGCCCGTGCTGGTGATCTACACGCTCCAGGACACGGTCGAGCAGGACAAGGCGATGGTGCAGGCCTATGTCAACGCGATCTATCGCGCCATGGCCTTTGTGAAGGCAACGCCGCTCGCGGAGGTGCAGGCGCTGGTCACGCCGAAATATTTCTCAGGGATAGATCCGGACGCGGTCAGCGCCGAGCTCGGATTCGACAAGTCGACCTGGGCCTATGATGGCGTCATCGACAAGGCTTCGTTCGAACGCGGCGCCAAGCCCTGGTACCGCAAGGGGACCGACATTCCCGAGACCAGGTACGAGGATGTCGTCGACATGAGCTTCCTTCAGACGGCCAGGGCGAAATACAAATGATCGCCCCGCCAGGCCAGGGCCTCGCGCTCGCGCGCGGCGACGTTCCAGCAGCGGCGGCGCGCACGCGCATTGCCGTGCAGGGGCTTGCCAAGCGCTTCAACGCGTCCGGACGCGAGTTCGTCGCGGTGGATGACGTGTCCTTCGAGGTCAAGCAGGGCGAATTCGTCGCGCTGCTCGGTCCATCCGGCTGCGGCAAGAGCACCATCCTCAACATGGTCGCGGGGCTGCTGCCGCGCTCGGGCGGGCGCATCCTGATCGACGAGGACACGGTGGAGACCGGCAAGGTCAACCCCAGGGTGGGTTATGTCTTCCAGCGCGATACGCTGTTCCCGTGGCGAACCGTGGAGCAGAACATCGGTTATGGGCTGGAGATCGCGGGACTGCCGAAGACCGAGCGAGCGGGCCGCGTTGCTTCGGCCGTCGAGAAAGCCGGCCTCTCGGGCTTTGCGCAGAGCTTTCCGCGCATGCTGTCCGGCGGCATGCGCCAGCGCGTCGCCTTGATGCGCACGCTGATCCTGGAGCCCGAGATCCTGCTCATGGACGAGCCGTTCGGTGCGCTCGATACCCACACCAAGCTCGAGATGCACAAGACGCTGCTGGAGATCTGGGAGCGCGAGCGGCAGACCGTGCTGTTCGTGACGCACGATCTCGGCGAAGCGTTGACGCTGGCGAGCCGCATCATCCTGCTGTCGGCGCGGCCCGGGCGTCTCAAGGAAGATTTCGACGTCGCCATCCAGCGCCCGCGCGATCCCGTGGCCGTGCGCGAGACCGCCGAGTTCGGCCGCCTCTATTCCCACATCTGGCATTCCCTCGGCGAAGAATTCCGCCGCACCAGGGCCGACTGATCATGTCCAACAGCCGCACCGTCATCCTGCTCTGGCAACTGGCCATTCTCGCAGCCATTCTCGTCATCTGGCAGTGGGGCTTCGAATGGAGCAGGGCGCTGCTGCCGAAGGCCTACGTGCCGAAGATCCTCGATCCCTATTTCGTCGCCAAGCCATCGCTGATCTGGCAAAGTTTTCTGCGGCTTGGCTGCTTCTCCGACGCGGCCGGCTTTTCCGCCTGCATCACGGGCAGCGACAACAATCTGTGGCTTGCGACGCTCGTCACCCTGAAGAACACCTGGTGGGGCTTTCTGTTCGGCTCGGCGAGCGGCATCGCGGCCGGCCTGGTCCTCGGCCGTTCGGACTTCCTTGCCCGCGTGTTCGGACCCTACATCGTGGCGCTCAACTCGATACCGCGCATCGCGCTGGTGCCCCTCGTCATCCTGATCTTCGGCCTCGGCGATCTCTCCAAGATCGCGACGGCATGGCTCGTCGTGTTCTTCGTGGTGTTCTTCAACACCTTCGAGGGAACGCGTGCGGTCGACCGCGATCAGATCGCCGCCGCCCGTCTGCTCGGCGCCAGCGAATTCACGGTGCTGCGCACGGTCGTGATTCCCTCCGCGCTCGCCTGGGTGTTTGCGTCGCTGCTGCCGGCGGTGTCGTTTGCGCTGATCGGCGTCATCGTCGGAGAATTCATCGGCGCCGAACGCGGGCTCGGCAAGCTCATCATCGAGGCCGAGGCCCGCGCCAATGCGAGCGAGATGATGGTCGCCATCTTCGTCATGATGTTCGTCGGGATCCTGCTGGCGATTGCGGTGCGCTCGCTGCAGTCCTACCTGTTGCGATGGCAGCCGCAATTCGAGCCGTCGGCGTAGAGCATGATCCGGATAAGTGTGCAGCGGTTTTCCGGAAAGATCATGCTCGAACAGTAGAGTCCGGCGTCATCGGCTGAACCGTGCCACCAGCTCCACGTGCGGCGTGTGGCGGAACTGATCGACCGGCACCACCGCTTCCAGCCGATAGCCTCCGTCCATCAGCAGCCGCGCGTCGCGGGCAAAGGTTGCGGCGTTGCAGGACACCGCGACCACGACGGGCACCTTGCTCGCGGCGAGCTTGAGCGCCTGCGCCTGCGCGCCCTGGCGCGGCGGGTCGAACACCACGGCGTCGAAGTCGCGCAGCTCCTGCGGCACAAGGGGGCGGCGGAACAGATCGCGCGGCTCGCACCTGATCGGCTTCAGGCCCGGTGTGCGCGCGGCTTTCGTGAGGGCCGCGATGGCACCGGCGTCGCTGTCATAGGCGGTGACGCGGGCCTTCTCGGCGAGCCGCAGAGCGAAGGGGCCGACGCCGCAGAAGAGATCGGCGACCTCCTTGGCTTTGCCGATGCGCTCAGTGACGAGCGCCGCAAGCGTCTCCTCGCCCGCCACCGTCGCCTGCAGGAATGAACCTGGCGGCAGCGTCACCTCCGCGCGGCCCATCTTCACCGTCGGTGGCAGGCGCTGCAGCACCAGCTCGCCGTGCCGCGTCAGTCGTGCCAGGCGATGCTGCTCGGCGACGCGCGACAGCGCCGCGACCAGCGGCGTGGGCAGCGGGCCGGAGCCGCGCACGTCGACGTCGAGGCCGTTGGCGGTCGCAGTGACCTGGATGTCGAGCGGCTTCGTCACCGGCATCTTGGAGGTCAGCGGCTCGGCCAGTGCCCAGGCGGCATCGAGCGCCCCCTCGAGTGTGGGATCGAGGATGGGACAGCGATGAATCGGAATGACGTCATGCGAGCTCGCTGCGGAGAAGCCGACCTTGAGGATGTCATGCGTGCCGAACCGGCCGTGCAGCGTGATGCGGCGGCGTCCGGCGCCGTGGGCATCGACCAGCGGCGCCACCTCGCAATCGACGCCGGCCTGCGCCAGCGTGTCCACCACGATATCGCGTTTCCAGGCGCGATACGGCTCGGCCGCCCAATGCTGGATGGCGCAGCCGCCACAGACGCCGAAATGCGGACAGAATGGCGCGATGCGTTCGGGACTTGCGACCTCCACCGCGAGCAGCTTGCGTCGGTCGGGATGGTGGCCCACGACGTGATCGACTTCGACGGTCTCACCGCCGAGCGTGTAGGGCACGTAGATTGCTTCGCCGGCGTCGAGGCTGACGCCGTCGCCGCGATGGCCGACATGATCGATGGTCAGCCGTTCAACCACGGCGCGCGCCCAGAAAGAATTCGATATTGCCGTCACCGCCGGTGATCGAGGAGGGGAACACCTCGATGTCTGTGCAGCCGAGCGAAGCGGCAAAGGCCGCGATGTCGTCGCAGATCTCCTGGTGCACGGCGGCGTTGCGGATGATGCCCTTCTTGTTGTGCTTCCGGTCCGCCTCGAATTGCGGCTTGATCAGCGCCAACAGGCTCATCGGCGCGGCCGCCAGCGACAGTGCCACCGGCAGCACCGCCTTCAGCGAGATGAAGCTGACATCGATGACGACCACGTCGGGCCGCGCCGGCAGGCGCTTGCCCTCGTAACTGCGGATGTCGGTCTCCTCCATCGAGACGATCTTGGGATGATCGCGCAGCGAGGGATGCAGCTGGCTGCTGCCGACATCGATTGCGAACACCAGGCTGGCGCCGTTCGCCAGCAGCACCTCGGTGAAGCCTCCGGTGGAGGCGCCGACGTCGAGGCAGACGTGGTCCTCGATATCAATCGGGTAGCGCTCCAGCGCTCCGGCGAGCTTGACGCCGCCGCGGGAGACGTAGGGGTGCGCGGGCTCGGCCTGGATCACCGCGTCCTCAGCGATCGTCTCCGACGGTTTCGAAACCTGCTTGTCGTCAGCCGTGACGAGCCCGGCTTCGATCGCCGCGCGTGCACGCGCCCGGCTCTCGAACAGGCCGCGCTCGACCAGCAATTGATCAGCGCGCTTGCGGGGACGGGGCATCGGATCTCCGGGGCGGTGAAACGCTAAAGCATGATCCGGAAAAGTGCGAAGCGGTTTTCCGGAAAGATCATGCGTAAACAACAAGCTAAAGCGCGATGACGATTCATCCAAATCTCATCGCGCTTTAATGTAGCGATCAATCGCGCGGCCGCCATCCGGACTCAAGCCTCGAACTCGACAGATCGTGCTGGACATCGATGGAGGCATCATGACCGGCACCACCAGCGGTTGGCTGACACGGCCGACATTTTCATGAAGCGAGAAGTGCTGGCATCGAGATCTGCGCCACGGCGCATGCTCTGCTCCCTCCCTCGCTTGCGGGGAAGGCTCAGGGAGAGGGTGTCTCCGCGAGGAAGAACTTTCTACAGGAGAAAGCCCTCACCCGAAGCTGAGCGTCACCTCTCCCGCAAGAGAAGCGGAAGAGGTGAAACCATCAGGCCAGCTTGACCGTCTCGGTCTTCACATCCTTGCCGAGCGCCTCGAACACCTTGGCGACGATGCCCTTGGCGTCGAGGCCGGCGCGGGCGTACATCGCCGCCGGCGTGTCGTGGTCCTGGAACACGTCGGGCAGCACCATCGAGCGGAACTTGACCATGCCCGTATCGAGCACGCCCTGGTCCGTCAGGAACTGCGCGACATGCGAGCCGAAGCCGCCGATCGAGCCTTCTTCGATCGTGATCAGGATCTCGTGGTCGCGCGCGAGCTTGAGCACCAGCTCGGTGTCGAGCGGCTTCATGAAGCGCGCATCGGCGATCGTGGTCGACAGGCCGTGGGCGGCAAGCTCATCAGCGGCCTTCTCGCATTCGGCGAGGCGGGTGCCGAAGGAGAGCAGGGCGATCTTGCTGCCCTGGCGGATCATGCGGCCCTTGCCGATCTCGAGCGGAATGCCGACCTCGGGCATCTCGACGCCGCGACCTTCGCCGCGCGGATAGCGCAGCGAGCTCGGACGGTCGTTGATCGCGACCTGGGTCGCCACCATGTGCACGAGCTCGGCCTCATCCGCCGCCGCCATGATCACCATGTTCGGCAGGCAGCCGAGATAGGCGTTGTCGAACGAGCCGGCATGGGTCGCGCCGTCGGCACCGACGAGGCCCGCGCGGTCGATCGCGAAGCGGACAGGCAGACTCTGGATCGCGACGTCATGCACGATCTGATCGTAGCCGCGCTGCAGGAAGGTCGAGTAGATGGCGCAGAACGGCTTGTAGCCTTCGGTCGCAAGACCGGCGGCGAACGTCACCGCGTGCTGCTCGGCGATGCCGACGTCGAAGGTGCGGTCGGGGAAGGCCTTGTTGAAGATGTCGACGCCGGTGCCCGACGGCATCGCCGCGGTGATGGCGACGATCTTGTCGTCCTTCTGCGCTTCCTTGACGAGGCTCTGGCCGAATACGTTCTGATAGGCCGGCGCGTTCGGCTTGGCCTTGGCCTGGGTGCCGGTCGCAACGTCGAACTTGACGACGGCATGGTACTTGTCCGCGGACGCTTCCGCCGGGCCGTAGCCCTTGCCCTTCTGCGTCACGACATGGACCAGGATCGGGCCGGTCTCCATGTCGCGGACGTTCTTCAGCACGGGCAGCAGATGGTCGAGATTGTGGCCATCGATCGGGCCGACATAGTAGAAGCCGAGCTCCTCGAACAGCGTGCCGCCGTCCATCATGAAGCCGCGGGAATATTCTTCGACGCGATTGGCGCGGTTGGCGAGGATCTTGGGCAGGCGCTTGTTGATCTGCTTGGCGGCATCGCGCAGCGTGCGATAGGTCTTGCCCGAGTAGAGCCGCGACAGATAGGCACTCATGGCGCCGACCGGCGGCGCGATCGACATGTCGTTGTCGTTGAGGATGACGATCAGGCGCGAGTTCATCGCACCGGCATTGTTCATGGCCTCATAGGCCATGCCGGCCGACATCGCGCCGTCACCGATCACGGCGATGACGTTGTTCTTGCCGCCGGAGAGGTCGCGCGCCACGGCCATGCCGAGGCCGGCGGAGATCGAGGTCGAGGAATGCGCCGCGCCGAACGGATCGTAGTCGCTCTCGCTGCGCTTGGTGAAGCCGGACAGGCCGCCGCCGGTGCGCAGCGTGCGAATGCGGTCGCGCCGGCCGGTGAGGATCTTGTGCGGATAGGCCTGGTGGCCCACGTCCCAGATCAGCCGATCGCGCGGCGTGTCAAAGACGTAGTGGATCGCGGTTGTGAGCTCGACCACGCCGAGGCCTGCGCCGAAGTGACCGCCGGTCACCGAGACTGCATCGATGGTCTCCTGCCGCAGCTCGTCGGCCACCTGGCGAATCTGCTCGACCTTGAGCTTGCGCAGGTCTTCCGGCGTCCGGATGGTGTCGAGAAGCGGCGTCTTACTGTATGCGTTCACGGCGATTTCCAATTTGTCAGCGCCGGAAGGTCATTCCGGTGCGCGATGGGTTTGCACAATATCGGCGCAGCGCGAGTCCTCAAACCGTCGGAGCCACCTGCACGGGGAATGCCCCGTCTTCAAGCTTAGGTAAGCTTAGGTGCGCTCCGGTTCAGTCTCTGTGATCCCTGTCACTCAGATCGGCTTCGTCCGTCCCAAGCCAATTTCATTAGCAATTTGAAGCGCTTGTCGTCGGTGATCGGTGCCCACGCAAGGCTTGCAAAAAGCCACACTCCGCGCAGCTTTACACCAAAGCTTGGGCCAAAGCCAACCCGCCGGACCGATTGTGGGTATGCAGGTGTAACTGGCGGGCCACATTGGTTAACCGTAGCCCGGGATAAGTGGCTCCGGCCCTGCTCGTTCCCTGGCAGGCTTTTTTGGCCTGAATGAGAGCTTTTTCGCCCTCAACGGCCGATTCTGGAAGGGGACGGCATCGATCCGCCGGCACGGAAACCGCGATGCTTTTCGAGAACGGCGCCGTGCAATCCTGAAAACGAAGCGGCGTCCACGCGCCCGTGAAGGCGTCTCGCGGGGGCCCTGCGTCGTCGGGCGACTGAGCGGGAAAGTCTAGGCTTCACTCCGGACGATTACTGGACGTCGAGCGGAGCAGTGCCCGTGGCCTGGCCGCTGGCATCGGTGGTGATCTTGTCGACGCGCGCCTCGGCTTGGCGCAGCAATTCCTCGCAGCGCCGCTTCAGGGCCTCGCCGCGTTCGTAGATCGTCACGGATTCCTCAAGCGGCACCTTGCCCTCTTCGAGCCGCTTCACGATCGTTTCGAGTTCCTCGATCGCGCGCTCGAAGGTGAGCCTGGAGACGTCGATTTGAGTATTTTCGGCCATATCCGTTTCCGATTGCCCGATTCGCTTTCACCTTGGAGAAAGCAGAGTTTTGCGGGCGTAATGTGGCGGGTGCGTCAAGCGCCCATCAGGGCGCTGACATGCGCCGTAACAGATTCTTTCAGTCCTTGCAGGTCATAGCCGCCCTCGAGCACCGAAACAATGCGGCCTCCGGCGGTCTTGTCGGCGAGATCCATCAGCTTGCGCGTCACCCAGGCATAATCCTCCGCGCGCAGGTTCAGCGAAGCCAGCGGATCGCGATAGTGTGCGTCGAAGCCCGCGGAGATGATCAGGAGCTCGGGGCTGAATTTTTCGAGGTGCGGCAGGATCAGATTCTCGAACGCGGAGCGGAATTCCGGGCCGCCGTCCTCGGAGGCGAGCGGCGCATTGACGATGGTGTCGTGGTCGCCGCGCTCGCTCTTCGCGCCGGTCCCTGGAAACAGCGGCATCTGGTGCGTCGAGCAGTACATCACGGTCGGGTCCGACCAGAAGATGTCCTGCGTGCCGTTGCCGTGATGCACGTCGAAATCGACGATGGCCGCCCGCTTGATGCCGTATTTGCGCTGGGCATGGCGCGCGGCGATGGCGACGTTGTCGAAGAAGCAGAAGCCCATCGGCTTGCCGATCTCGGCATGATGGCCGGGCGGGCGCACCGCGACGAATGCGTTGCGATGCTGGCCCGCCATCACCGCTTCGGTCGCCGCCACCGCGCCGCCGACGCCGCGCATCACCGCCTCCCAGGTGCCCGGCGACATCGAGGTGTCGCCGTCGATATAGACCTGCCCGCTCGTCGGGGCGATGTGGCGCAGCTCGGTGACGTAATGCTCGTTGTGGCAGAGCGTGACGAGATCGAGATCGCCCTCCGGCGCTTCCTCGCGCGCCAGGAACTGGAAGCGCTCGTGCGACAAAGCTTCTTCCACCGCGCGCAGACGATCCGGCCTCTCGGGGTGTCCCGGCGGCGTGACATGGTCGAGGCAGGCCTTGTGGGAAAGGAGAAGCGTGCTCATCAGGTCGGCCTCATGGGATGCGGGCTTTTGACGTGGTTGGCGCATCGGGCGCCAAAACGCAATGCAAAACCCAATCTAAGCGCTTGGCCGGGAATGGCAAAGGGCCGCCCGTTTGATCCGGATCAATTCACGCGCAGGATGCGGGTGGGCGGTAGCGGGCCGATCGGCCCGTGCGCCCGGAAAAACGCGAACAGCGCGTCCGCGTCGTAGCCGCCATATTGCGGCGCCGTGCCCTGCTTGGCGACGGTAAACCCGTCTCCGCCGACGGCGAGGTAGTCGTTGAGCGTGACGCGGTAACCGCTTCCAGCTTCGATCGGCCTGCCGTTGAGCGTCATGTTCTCGAGGCTGACGCGCTCGCCGAATGGCTTTGATGCATCCCAGGTATAGCTGAACCCGTTCGACACCTGGAGAATCCGCGGCCGCTTCGGGTCCAGCCATTGCTGCTCGAGCATGTCCTTGAGCTGGCTGCCCGTCAGCGTCATGGTAACGAGGCGGTTGCGGAACGGCTGGCTGGCAAAGACATCGCCGAACGTGATCGCGCCATTCTCCTTCGGAACGATGTCGGTGCGGATGCCGCCGGGATTGGTGAGCGCGATGACAGCGCTGCTATCCTTCGCATCGCGGGTTGCCAGCAATTGGGCGTCGGCAATGATATCGCCAAGCGCGCTTTCGCCGGACTCGTTCGGCACGCGCGACAGCGTCTGCGTCACCGAACCGGCCGGCCGGTTGGCGATCGGCGCAGAGAGCTTGTCGTAGGCCTCGATCAATGCGGTCTGCTCGGGATCCTTGGCCAGCGAAGCGTTGGCGACGATGACATTCTCGGCCCTGGCGCTGACGATGTCGCGCGTTGTGGGATCGAGCTTGAGGTCGATAGCGGTGACCAGCGTGCCGAATTTGTCGCCGCTGGTGACGAGCCGTCCATCGATATCGCAGACATAGGCGCGGTGGGTGTGGCCGCTGACGACGACGTCGACGGCGCGGTCGAACTTCTTGACGATATCGACGATCGGACCCGTGATGGCAGGGCATTCATTGTAGTCGCCGGCGGGTTCGCCGCCCTGATGGATCAGCACCACGATCGCTTCGACGCCGCGCGCCTTCAGCTGCGGCACGAGCGCGTTCACCGTCTCGGCCTCGTCGCGGAATTCGAGCCCGGCAATGCCCGCTGGCGAGACGATGCCGGCGGTTTCCTTCAACGTCAGCCCGATGAAGGCGACGGGGATGCCGTCGAACTCCCTGATCTCGTAGGGCGGCAGCACGCTCTTGCCGGTCGCGGTCTCGACGGTGGACGCCGCGAGGTAACGGAATCTGGCGCCCGTGAAGGGATGCGGTCCCTGGCAGCCGTCGATCGGATGGCAGCCGCCGTTCTGCATCCGCAAGAGTTCGGCCTTGCCCTCGTCGAATTCGTGATTGCCGACCGAGCTGATCGCAAGGCCCATCATCGAGAGCGACTCGATCGAGGGCTCGTCGTGGAACATCGCCGACAGGAACGGGCTCGCGCCGATCAGATCGCCGGCCGCGACGAAGATGGTGTTCTTGCGCCCCTCGCGCAGCTGCTTCACCAGTGTCGCCATGTACTCGGCGCCGCCGGCCGCCACCATCACTTTCTTGGTCTTGTCCTCAGGGTCATTGATGCGGATGCCGCCCGGCGGCGGCCGCAGATTGCCGTGGAAATCGTTGATCGCGAGAATGCGCAGCTCGACGGGGGCCGCGGTCTGGGCAGAGGCGGGAAGGACGTAGGTCAGCGCGAGTGCGGCGAGAATGGATCGGTATCGCATGGAACCGACACTAGTCGGTCCGCGCGAAGATTTCACGAAGCATTGTCGTGAACGTGCCGCACTTTCTTCCTTCTCCCCTTGTGGGAAAAGGTGGCGCGGACGAAGTCCGCGACGGATGAGGGGCCTCCTCCGAGCCCTCGATGCGGCATCGTTCGCTGGAGACATACCCCTCACCCGTCTCGCCGCTGGCCCACAAGGAGAGAGGGAGGAGGGGCCTACCGCTTCTTCCTGTTCGCGAACGCGTTGAACGCGGCAATCGCCTCATCCGACTTCAGTCGCTCGCCGAACAGATGACCTTCCTGGTCGATGCGGCGGGTCAACTCCTCTGGCGGGGCGCGCAGCAGCTTGCGCGAGGTTGCGACGGCCTCGGCCGGCAGCCGGCAGATCTCGCGCGCCACCTTGCGCGCCTCGACCTCGGTGTGTCCCGGCGAGACCACGGTGTTGACGAAGCCTGCGGCCTGCGCCTCCGCGGCGGTGAAGCTCCGGCCCATCACCAGCAGCGCGAAGGCGCGCTGGTAGCCCATCGTGCTCGGCATCAGGAGGCTGGCGGCACCGACCGGCACGAGCCCGAGATGGATATAAGGTGCGGAGAAGGTCGCAGCGTTCGAGGCCAGCACATAGTCGCAGTGGAACAACATCACGGTGCCCATCCCGATCGAGGCGCCGTCGACGGCTGCGATGATCGGCTTGGCATTGAGGGCGAGGGAATAGAGGAATTTGGCGCCGTTCGACAGCATCTCGGGGCGCGATGCGTCGGCGTGGAGAAAATCGTCGATGTCGTCCCCGGCGGTGAAGACGCCGGAGCCGCCGGTGATGATCATGCAGCGGATGTCCGGATTGTTCTGGGCGGTGTCGATCGCGCGGCTCATCTCCCGGTACATGTCCTGGGTGATCGCGTTCTTCTTGCCCGGACGGCGCAGGGTGATCACGCGCGTTCCGCGCTCTTCGGTGACGATGATGTTGCCATTCGGCATGAGAGCCCCCCTGCGCGCCGCGGCGCTTGCCGCTCGCGAGTGTCGCGAAGCAACAGCCTACATCATCTCACAGGCGTGCCAATGCGCTCGCTCAATCTTTCGGCGGCGAATTCCCATGAGTTTGATGCATGGCACCTGCCGCCGTCGCGTCTCGCAACAATTGGCTACAATGTTTCATTTGAAAAACCGGTGGTTGTGGGGCACGATCCGGCGCCCGTTCCATTCGATGGACTGCCCGATTTGACGATTGCGGCAACCCATATTGACGAATCCTCGCTGCACTACCGCGGCTGGCGCGTCGTGCTGGCCTGCTTCCTGATGGCCTTCTTCATGTTCGGTTTCGGGCTCTACGGCCAGGGGGTCTATCTCGCCGAGCTGCAGCGTGCCCATGGCTGGCCGGGCACGCTGGTTTCCGCGGCCAGCACCTTCTCGTTTCTCCTGACCTCCGTGCTGGTCGTCTTCACCGATGGTCTGCTCGAGCGAATCGGGTTGCGCTCGCTGATCCTGTGCGGCCTGGTGGCGCTCGGCGCCTCGACGGTGCTGCTGGCGCTGATGCAGACGCCATGGCAGCTCTATCTCGCTTATGCGCTGATGTCGGTCGGTTGGACCGGTATGGGCACCGTTGTGATTGCGATCCTGCTGAATTCCTGGTTCGAGCGCCGGCGCGGGCTAGCGCTCAGCCTCGCCTTCAACGGCGCGACCTGCGGCGGCATCATCCTCGCGCCGCTGCTGCTGTCGCTGACCGGCAGCATCGGCTTCCGTTCCGCGATGCTGGCGGCCACGCTCGCGATGATGGTGCTGGTGCTGCCGGTGGTCGTGACCTGCATCGGCTGGCCCACCGGGATGTCGCTGGCATCGGGCGGGCGCCCGCGCGCCGGCGGTGCGGCCGCACCAAGCCATCCCCGCAAAGCGTTGCTCGCCAATGCGGCGTTCTGGACCATGGTGCTGCCGATCGCGATCGCGCTGCTGGCGCAGATGGGATTCATCATCCACCAGGTGACGTTTCTGGAGCCGTTGATCGGGCGCGCCAGTGCCGGCCTCGCCGTGACCATCATGGCGGCGATGGCGATCGTCGGCCGCCTGTCGCTTGGCCTGTTCGTCGACCGGCTCGATCCGCGGCTCGCCTGTGCGGCGTCGATGACGAGCCAGGCGGCGGCACTGTTCGTGCTTCTCCAAAGCACGAGTCCGACCGTTCTGCTGGCCTGCTGTGCCGTTTACGGCTTTTCAATCGGCAACATGATCACGTTCCCGCCCTTGATCATCCAGCGCGAGATCGGCGCTGCCGCCTTCGCCGCCGCAATGGGACTGGGCACCTCGATCAGCGGCATCGTCAGCGCCTTCGGCCCTGGCATCGTCGGTCTCGTGCGCAGCCTCACGGGCAATTACACGACGGCGTTTGCGATGTGCGTCGTGCTCGATCTCGTGGCGGCCGGAGTCGTGCTGTGGCGGCCGGGGAGAAGGGCGGAGGAAACGCCAAATTTATCCACGTCGCCCTGAGGTGGCCGCTTCTTGCGGCCCTCGAAGGGCGACGGCCCAGCTGCATCCCGGCCGTTCATCCTTCGAGGCTCGCGATGCGTTCGCATCCCGAGCCTCGCACCTCAGGATGACGGATCAAGAGCGACGCGCCCACTTACCCCAGCAGCACCGCGTCCGCCGCCGCGACCGACTCCGCGCTCTCCGTCACGGTGCGCTCGAGCGCTCCCGCCTGCACCGCGATGTTCTCGGCAAAGAAGCGCGCGAGCGCGACGTAGCGTGCAGCGTCCGTATTGGCTTCGGCCTTGGCGGCGAGCGCCTCGGAGGCGAGCAGGCAGCCGCCGAGCGTCGCGCCGAACTGTTGCAAGTAGGGCGTCGCACCCGCAAGCGCCTCGTTTGGTGCGGAGGCAACGCGCTCCAGCAGCCATTTGCTGGTGCGCGTGACTGCCTCCAGCGCCTCGCGCAGCTTCGCACCCGTGGTGCCGAAACCGGGATCGTTGGAGGCCTCGACCTGCTTGACGGTCGCGGAGAGTTCGTCGAGCAGCGCCCACACCGCCGCGCCGCCATTGGCCGCGAGCTTGCGCGTGACGAGATCGATCGCCTGGATGCCGTTGGTGCCCTCGTAGATCGCGGTGATCCGGGCATCGCGGTAGTGCTGGGCCGCGCCGGTCTCCTCGATGAAGCCCATGCCGCCATGCACCTGCACGCCGAGATAGGCGACCTCGTTGCCGATATCGGTGGAATAGGCCTTGGCCATCGGCGTCAGCAGCGCCGCGCGTGCCGCCGCATCGGCGCGCACCTTCGCGTCCTTGGCGCGCGTCGAGACGTCGATGGCGACTGCGGTCGCATAGCAGATGGTGCGCGCGGCCGCAGTCTGCGCCCGCATCCGCATCAGCATGCGTTTGACGTCGGGATGCACGAAGATCGCATCCGAGCCGTCGCCCGTCTTGCCGACCGCGCGGCCCTGCTTGCGCTCCTGCGCATACGACAACGCCTGCTGGTAAGCGCGGTCGGCAACGCCGACGCCTTCCAGGCCGACGCCGAGGCGGGCCTGGTTCATCATCGTGAACATGCAGCGCATGCCCTGGTTCTCTTCGCCGATCAGGAAGCCGATGGCGCCGCCATGATCGCCCATGGTCATGGTGCAGGTCGGCGAAGCATGCATGCCCAGCTTGTGCTCGACACCGCTCGCGTAGATGTCGTTGCGCTGCCCGAGCGAGCCGTCCTTATTGACCATGAACTTGGGCACGAGGAACAGCGAGATGCCCTTGGTGCCGGCGGGCGCATCGGGCAGACGCGCCAGCACGAAATGCACGATGTTGTCGGTCATGTCGTGCTCGCCATAGGTGATGAAGATCTTCGTCCCCTTGATGCGATAGGTGCCGTCGGGCTGCTTTTCGGCGCGGGTGCGCAGCGCGCCGACGTCGGAGCCGGCCTGCGGCTCGGTCAGCTGCATCGTGCCGGTCCATTCGCCGGAGACGAGCTTTTCGAGATAGATCTTCTTCAGCTCGTCGCTGCCATGCGCGTCCAGCGCCTCGATCGCCGATGCCGTCAGCAGCGGGCAGAGGCCGAAGGCGACATTGGCCGCGCTCCAGATCTCGGTGCAGGCGGCGTTGATCGCGAGCGGCAGGCCCTGGCCGCCGAAATCTTCGGGGCCGGACACCGCGTTCCAGCCGCCCTCGGTCCAGCGCTTGTAGGCGTCAGGCCAGCCCGGCGCGGTCGTCACCTTGCCGCCCTCGAGCTTGATGCCGTGCTCGTCGCCGACCTTGTTGAGCGGCGCCAGGACGTCGGATGCGAACTTGCCGGCTTCCTCAAGCACGGCGGCCGCGAGGTCGGCGTCGAAATCGCCATAATGGCCGGCCTCCACGGCGGCCTTGAGGCCCGCGCCATGGTTGAGCGACAGCAGCATGTCAGAAATCGGCGCGCGGTAGGTCATGGCTCACTCCCGAGGACAATTGTTGGCGCCGTATTCCCATGAAACGGGGGCGGTCTCAACTGGGTGGACGTCGGGAACGGGGCGGCCGTTGGGCTCGGAATAGTGTGTGGGCCGCCAGCGGACTGGGCCAGGGGTATTTTGCCCCTCCAGACGGTTGAAATGACGCGCCGCTCCCTATAGACCGGCTGCGACCGACGGGAATCTGCGGTAGCCGGTTCTACCCCGTTCGCCGTCTGTTGGGGCGTAGCCAAGCGGTAAGGCAGCGGATTTTGATTCCGCCATTCGGAGGTTCGATCCCTCCCGCCCCAGCCAGAGAGCCCTCCGCGCCTGAAAATCCTGATGAATTCGGCCTGGCTGGGGAGCTGAGGCACAGCTCTGCGACACATTCCTGCTGCACAGGGTGTCGCTCGAACCATGGCTTTCCACATCTTTCGCCGCGAAGCGGTCTACTACTGGCGGCGCCGGACCCCTCGTGCGCTTGCCATTCGCTTCGGCCGCCCGCATCTTTCCATGAGCCTTCGGACGACGAGCCGCCTTGCCGCCCGTCGCCTGGCCACCCAACTCAACCTGACCTTGGACGACATCGCGATGTTTGCCGACGGCGCCGACCCGCATCTGACGCGATCTCAAATCGAGACAATGCTCCATGCCGTCGTCGACCGGCATCTGGCCAAGCTCGACCGGGTGGCCCTTGCAGCCAAGAGCGGGCCCGGCTTCGACGTCGCCCAGGCGAAAGCCTACGACAAAAGGGCTTATTGGGCTTATGCGCTGTTGGACGCCCAGGGCGTCACGGCCGTCGTACGCGACGAGGATCGCGAGCGCATGGCCGCCGACGGGCTCTCCGAGCTCGACATCGAGGCGGTCCAGGACCACCTGGCCATGCTCCGCGTCAACGAACTCGTCCCGACGAAGCACTACATCCTGCGGGGCATGATCGAGGGCGTCGCGGCAAAGCCGACCGCCATGAATCTCGCCGTGGCCCAGGGGACCTATCTTCGCGGGATGAAGCTGGCGCTGGCCCAGTCCGACCGGCGCTACGGTGGAGCGAGGATCGAGGACGACGGGCTGGTGGATCGCATGATGCTCGCCGAGAGCGATCCACCGACGCCGGCTTCATCGATTGTGAATCGTTCGGTGGATCGCCCCGCCGATCCACCGAAGGTCGACGCTCCCACGATCCCGCAGTTCATTCCGATGGCCGACTTCGCCCAATTTGCTGACCGCGTCGTCCAGCAGAATGACGCGGACGAGCACTGGGACGAAAAAACCCAGCAGCAGGCGAAGAGCATCGCAAACCTGTTCGTCAAGTTCATGGTCCAGGATCAGCGCATTCTCGATCTCGGCCTGCTGCGTCAGCAACACGTCGGCAAGTTCGTCGATTTCTTGCGTTTCGACATCTACAAGCACTACGGCAAGTCGACGCGGGACGAGCAACTGACGATCGAGCAGCTTCGCGAGAAGGGGCGATCCGTCGTGCAGGCCAAGCGTGGGATCGGTGGCGGCACGCTCAATCGCCATGCGACCTTCCTCGGCCAGATCTTCGACCACGCCATCGCGCGCGGTGTGAAGAGCCTGGAAAGCATCGATCTGACCAAACTGCGCGCAAAGAGCCGCAGCAAGAACAAGCGCGCCCGCGACGAGAGGCGCAAGCTCCCCATCGACAGCGCGAAGGCGATCTTTCAGACGCCGCCGTTCATCAACTGCGCCGGCTGGGACGATCTCGGGAAGTGGGGCGAGCAGGGTGGGGCTCTGATCTTCCATTGCGCGCTCTACTTCGTTCCGATCCTCATCTACTACTCCGGTGCGCGGCGCGAGGAGCTTTGCGGTGCGATGGTGGACGACATCATCTTCGATCGCGAGGGGTGCATACCGTACATCCACATCGGGGCCAATGAGCAGCGGCGCATCAAGAACGCCCAATCGAAGCGAAACATCCCCCTCCATCCGGAGCTGATCCGGTTGGGCTTCCTCGATTATGTCAGCAAGATCAAGGCGCTCGGATACAAGCTCCTCTTCCCCGATCTATACTCTCCCAGCACCCGGTCGCCACTCGGCAATCGCTTCTACAAGCTGTTCAAGCCGATCCTCACGGCAGCTAAAATCACCGAAGAGGGGCTGGGCGCGCATGCCGTGCGCCATCTCTTCGGCGCCCAGCTGAAGAAGAAGCTGCTGTCAAAGGAGGACCGCGCGGACCTTCTCGGGCATGGCGGCGACAGCGAGACCAGCGAGCGCTACTGCGAGCCCCATGAGCTCGACACCCTGTTCGAGTTCATCATGAAACTCGACGTGGTCACCGACCATCTCGAACCGCAGGCCGTGAACTTGATACCGTGGGTCGAAAGCATGCAGGTCGCGCCGTTCTCCCAGCCATCGCGTGCTAAAAAGCCGCTGGTTAGAGCACGGGGATCATAATCCTGGGGTCGGGGGTTCGAGTCCCTCCCCCGCTACCAGATCCAGCGTGTCCGGCCCGGAGACATGGGTAACGAAACGTACCTAAGAGATGGGTGACAACCTCGTGCCGATCGGGTTGTCGCGGGGTTTCAAAGTCATCTGCTCCAAGTTCGCTTCAAATTGAGATGGCCTGCAATCTGCTGCATTTCAGCGTGACGCATTCATGGCACGGCTATTTTTGCTCGGCTCGCGCTATCGCCGTCAACCCCGCGCGTGCCGCGCCCCTTCGGGCTTCGGGGGTTGACCGCGACAGCGGAGCCAAGCAAGTGGCCTTCCATGCCAAGAATGCACAAGAGCGCGTCTCCGTCAGGGCGCCGTGGTCGTGGCGGGGACATCGGTGATGGGCCTCGGACCGAACGGGTTGTCGAGAGGTTGCAAGGTCTTCTGTTCGAGATCGAAATAGCCGAGATCGTAATGCATGAAGCTGACGAGCCAGATGCCCTCGTCGACCTCCTTGATGCCGAGCTTCTGGCCAGCCAGGACGGTTGAGATGTTGATCCTCTTGCGATGCAGGCAGAGGCGGCCGCAGGCAGTGACGACGACGTCGCGGTCGTGGAAGGGATAGCTCAACTCCGGCAGGCCGGCATAGGCCCGCGCTGAGGCCGTGTAGACCTCGGCAGGGCACTTCATGCCGAGCGCCTCGTGGGGGCGCTCGGTATTGAACTCGTGCACGAAGGCATCGAAGCGCTCCTGCTGTTGCAGGCTGTTGAAGCCAGGCGGCCTGGTGGCCTCCTTCTTGAGGGTGAGGTGCATGCGCTCGTGCCGGCCATTTTGTTGCGGATGACCTGGCTTGATGCGCTCGATGGCGATACCGAGGCGGAGCCACCATACCGAGAGCTTGGAAAGATTGAACAAGGCATTGGGACTGGCAAACGGCACGCCATTGTCGGACCGAATGGCAAGCGGCAGGCCGCGCTCGCGGAACAGGCGCTCGAAGGCGGTCATGGCAGGCTCCTCGCGCGTGGAGTCGAGCGCCTCGCACAGCAGCAGGAAGCGCGCGGCATGATCGCTGACGGTCAGCGGGAAGCAGTAATGGCTGTTGCCAAGCTTGAACTCGCCTTTGAAGTCGGCGCACCAGACATCGTTCGGGGCAGTCCCTTGCGATAGCGACGTGCCGCGCGCGCGATGGCGCGGCCCGCCGCCCCGCCTGACCAGGCCGTGGCGATCGAGCACCGCATGAATGGTGCTTTTGGCCGGCACCCGGACATCGCCGTCGAGCCGTCGCACCAGGAGTTCGCGGATCTTGCGGGCCCCCCAATGCGGCTTCTCGGCCTTGAGCTGGACAATCAGCGTCTCGATCTGGGCCGGCAGTTGATTGGCGTAGCGAACCGGCCGCCTGGAGCGGTCGCTCAGCGCCTCCAGGCCATGTTCCTTGTAGCGATCGAAAATCTTGTAGCCGGTCTTACGGGAGATGCCGAACTCCCGGCAGACATCCGTCATGGCTTCCCCGTCCAACAGGCGGGCGACAAAGCGAAGGCGCTCCTCCATTACCGAACTCGCTTTCCACGGCATCCACACCTCCCGCAGAACAAAAGCGGAAAGTGTAACCCATGTGCCCGGTACGTTCTGTCACCTATGTCTCGGGCCGCTCACCCCCGACATAGCCATGTTCGGAAACAGGGCCGGATTGTCGCACAGAGCGGCCAGTCGGCCCTTGACGTCGATGCGAACGCGACGATCATCCTCAACGCTGGCCTTGGACCCTGCGCCCCCCGGCCGGCTCGGACTGGCATGCACGATGATCGCGGTCACCAGTTCACGGATCGTTGCAAACTCGGTTGCGCTGCCACGCTTGAACTCTTCGGCCAACTCCCGGACTGCGCGTTTGTAGCGGTCGAGAGCCTTAGGATGAAGCGTGATGACGTTGTCGGCTTCGTTGGTCTCCTCAAGTTGCGCGGCGAGCGCCTTGCGATCGGCCTCCAGTTCATTCATTCGCGGGATGAGCGCGTCGGTAGCCATCCCTTTCACGATGAAATCCACGATGCGCTTGATCTCGCGCTCGATCTCGCCCAGGCGTCCCTCGATCCGGGTGCGTTCGGTGCTCGCCTCTTGTTAATCAGGTCAATCAGCCCGGTCTTGGGGGACGGGAACTGCGTGGCGGTTCTGCGTAAGAAGTCGGGTGATCGGGCCAAACTCGCTCCCCGCAGTCATCAGAACAGGTCTGATGTCTGGCCGATCCCTAATACCCAATGACCCAAACGGAAAGGAAACCGACGCGACAAGGGCGGAGCGCACACGCCGCACGCCAAGCCAACCGACGCCGCAATGGCGGAGCGCAAGCCGCACGCGGGGGGGGGGGAGCAAAAATGTTGCGCCGCGGCGGCCCCCGCGACCGCACCGGCCGGTCGTACGCAATGGGATTAAATTCCTAAAGGGGGGTTGCGCATTTTGACGACGTTTAGCCCAGGAGGTCCACCATGGAAACCGCGGCGAAGGGGCTTTCACCGATTGGCCGCCGCCCAGCGCATGCGGGAACACCGCGCGCGCCAGGCGAGATACGCCGGCGAGTTGGAGCAAAGCTTGGGCGATGATGGAGCGGCCGTCCGCGATCTTGCACTAACTCGCCGATCATGGCTCTACGGTAATCGACGACGTCAACGATCGTAAGGCACGGGGGATGTAACCGGCCTGATGATCTTGAAAGGCCCCGGCGGAGTGAGCACGCCGGGGCATTTCTTTTGACAGTCTATGGGCGCGCGGCTCCCGCCTAGCGCTGATGGCCCAAACCAATTCCAAGGCTGAGAGCCTTCTGCCTCAACGAGCCCTCGGAGCGCTTCATCAGCTTCGAGAGTTTGGCAACGGGGGTGCGGGCCTTGGAATGCGCCTTGAGCAGCTTCACGTCGTCTTTGGTGTACTCTTTGCGCTTGCTCTTCGTCTTTTTTGCCACGTGATGTTCTCCGGCCCTTCACGCGATATATCGATGCCGTGTACTACGATGTCGCCATGACGCTGTCCACCGTGTCGCGCATTTAAGCGTACCCTGGATGGTCGCAGAGATCGATCAGATTATCTTGGGCGTGGAGACACACAAGGCGTTAACGATGGAGCGCGCACGCCGGAAGCGGTGGCAGCGCGCTGTTGAGGCCGGCTCCGCGCAAGTCGAAATCATCAATGCTTGCCTACCAACAAACTTGAGCTGTCAGTTCGTTGCCGGCTAACCAACATCAGCCAACGGTTGCCTAGCAACAGGAAACATCAATCTGACGTTGGTTGGCAACGTAATCGATCTGAGTTGATGTTTAGTGAGCGTAGCAGTCGATCCTCTTTCAAAAAATTTTAGTCGCCGAGATCAATCGGTTGCATCGGTAAAGCCCTACTTACACGCGGCGTTCGCAGGGTAGCTCGCTCTTCGATTGATCGACGAGTGCGGTGCTTTGAGCCTATCATTCGCTCAGGTTGATCGAGTGGGTTTTCGCACCATCCAGCGCCGATATAGACCAGTGCCATCACTTGACGGGCGTCACGCTCGTCCATAACGGCCAGCGTCTGCAAGGCCAGTGTAAAGCGAGCGTCAACCGAATGCGCGCCCCGCAATGTTTGCGGGGCGCGCATTGCATCTGAAGAGGTCAGGATAAGAAGATTGTTCGCAACGCGGGAGGACGACGATGGTGACCAAGCTGGAGCACGCTCGCGCTCTCAAACAGATGAAAATACCGCTCAACACTCCTGTCGAGCAACGCACGTTCAGCGCGGAATACACGCGCAATTGGGTTCACCTTATGGCGGCCCATCGCGAGTTTACGCAGGCGGTGACTCAGTACACGACGGGCACGCGCGCTGGATCACCCGGCAAGTGGAAGCTCATGCGGTGCAAGCTGATCGCGCTCGACCGGGCATTCAGCCGGTGCGGAGTGTTGCTCGGCAAGTTGGGCGGTGACGTGCTGCCGCCCGAGTTCAGGACTGAACAAGACGAACACGAACACGCTATCCTCGGCCATTTCCTCACCGAACACGCGGCGCCTTTCATTCAATTTTGGAAGGATGCCATCGATGCTGTCGATGCTGGAGCGTCCTTGACGATCAAGCCGAGCGACATCCCGCCATGGCCGTGAACGGTGAGCTTCAGACCGCACGGTTAAGTGTTCCAGCGCGTGAACATTACAAATACTTATTCTGGTCACAATGACACAGCGATATCGCCGACGTGCCTCGAAAAGATAAGAGCAAGGGCCTCCTTGATCTGTTTTTGTGACATGTCGGCGTCGACCTCGGAGGTATCGAACTTTTGTTTGCCGCATCAAACGCGCCGCGCCGCCGTTGACAGACGACGATAACCGACACTGTCCACGAGATGCGGTGCGACCGTTCGAATTTGATCCAGAGCATCCGTCAAGTCGTAGGGAATGACTGCGCCCTCCGACGTTCCAATAGTATGGTCCAGCAACCGCAGCAAAGCGTTTGCCTTGACCTCATCATCGATCATTGAAAGCTTCTTACTTTCCCCCTCATCACCATAAAGGCCGTAGTCGAGCATCGACCAACATTCGAAGGGCACCAAAAATCGTTCAATCACTTCAACTGCGTCGGCGAACGCCTCACGTGACGTAGCTGGAAGATCGGCGAGAGCCTTGCTCACGCCGGGCGTCGCGAGCGAACGCTCCTGCGGCCACACACCGCGAAAAAATGGCATTGCGGCGGTTCGGAACAGAGCAGCAGCAGAAGGCGGCTCACCACCCCGTGGGGCCTGTGAGGAAAGGTCTTTGACAAACTGCTGAACGGCGTTTGCAGCGGTTGCCCGGACTTCGTCGTCCAAAGTTCGCACCATCTGCTGAACGCGCGCATTTGGAACAGCAGGTTCGCGGTTCTCGCGAAGCGCGTGGAGTGCTTCAACAATGAGGCTAAACACCAAACGTCCGCGCACTTCTCTTCCTAACCTTCGATCTGTTGCTTTTTCTGCCATCGCGTTGCCGATGAACTTGAGCACATCGGTGAAACGAGTTGCCCGCGCAACAGCGCGCCAAAGGGTGAGCGAGGCTCCATCTCCCTTTTGGAGAGGCGTGACGAGGTTCTCCTCCGTCCAAGCGCGATCTGCACGCAGGAAGTAGGGTAGCCCTTCGATAAGACGGTGCCGGGTGATCAATCCGCTAAGGCCATCAGCGGTGATAAGGACATCCCTCATCTGGCGTGCGGCTGCTCCAGCCTCGAACGGACTCGGAACTTGGTTGAGTGAAGGACAAGCAGCGAGGAAAACACCGACGAGTTTGCCGACTGGCGTGTTGAGCGTATCAATGTCCGTTGGCTCTCGATCATTGTCCACAATCGTAGCTGCCACGCTAAGATTGGCACCGTCTTCACTCTCGGCCTGGTTGTTTGTGGCCGTTACAGCCAACGGCCAAACCTTCAGCCATACAGCAAGCCCATCTGCGGAGACCACCACATGCTTTCGCCAATGGTCTAACCAACTGCTAATGCCCTCAATGGCGATCGATAGGGTCCTCTCGGATAGCTGCGCAAGCAGCGCCAATACGCGATCGGCTTCATTTTGAAAGTCCTGTGCGGAAGCATCTACCGGTTCCGGCCGCGTGGGCGAGTGTGCCCATCCGAAACGGTTCCATACTCTTGGGAATTCGTCTCCGCCACGTTCCGCCTGCTCCAGGTCATTTAGTATCAGCGCGACCTTCGTGGGCTGCCTAAGCCAATCATCCGCACGTCCTGCGGGATCGTCGCTCCATCTCTCGCCAGCACTTGCAAGAGCAGTTTCGAGCGCTCGCAGCCGCGCTAGGCCTTCCAGAGCGTCATATCGATCATCTGGGCTAGAAACGACATCTTTGACCGTCACTCCCTCCGGAAGGCCCTCGTCGGCACTCATACCTATCAAGTCAGGGAATTTTCCGATCTCAGCATCAAGCCATGCCTTAACATTTTGTGGCAGGTTGCCATTGGCCAGATCAATGCGCTTCAATTCTCGAAGCGCCCAATACAGCCGGCCAATCTTGACCTTTTCCGGTTCTGCCTTCTTTGGCCAAAAACTCCGGGGTGGACCTTTCCGGAGACGAGCAGTTAGTGTTGCTTGCGCCTCCGCACCGAGTTCGCCAAATCGCGCTGCTCTAAGCTCGGCGATTTCAGGGTACCCATGCAAATCCCAAAATCTGCTATCATCAAGCGCAAGCATGAACGCACTAAATTCCGCAGCAGATGCCACCTTAGGATTGCGTGCGGCGGCGGCCCAAAGTCGAATGTGAACCGGCGTGTTCGTCAACTTCCACCGTCGAACAAAAGACAACTCCTGCTCGCGGATCAGTTCACCAATCCTAGTGACGACCTCGTATAGGAGCTTGACTGCAGGTGCGATGCCATGATGGTAAGCATCGGGGTCGTCCTGTCCATCGACCGTTCTTCGGCTGCGAACAACGTAATTGACACGGCTCAAATCGCCCAATTGCCAGAGGCGATGTTGTCCGTCCCAACCGATGCGACGTCCGATATCAAGACCATGATCAACTGCCCGGTCTAAAGCATTGGCCAACGCTGTTAGAAATGGAACATCGTCGAGTTTTTCTAGCTCGAGAACGTCCAAGTCCACAACCTCGCCGCTCGTCAATCCTGCTGAAACCAATTGCCGGAAAGTCTTTGGTCGTCGGGGCACCTTGGCGAACTGCCTGAAGGAGGAAGTTAGGGCCTCAACTTTCAGGCGTGGAGCAACTAAATCGACAATCGCCGAAACGATTGCGCCGGAGCGATCGCCGGAGCGCAGTCGTCTCTGGATTTCGTAGATTGCGGTTGAAGCACCGCTCTCAACAGGTCTCTCCGACCAACTCTCTTCAATCAAACGCCAGGTCGTCGCCCACGGTTCATTAGCCACGTCGGCACGTTGACTACTCAACAGGTTCTCGATCGCAGCACGCTCGATCCGCCTATCGCGCCCCAACCGCACAGCCCAGTCGATAGTGCTTGGCTCTGCGAGACGATTGTCTAGGAATGCGAGAGCCGCTCGGAACACCGATCGATCGTTCTCGTCGAGATATGCCCATGAGGGGATCATGTGCGGTGGACCCGTTCTCTTTCGGTGCCAATCTTCATTATCGCGTCTAGCCAACCGAGATCGGCGCTTGCAGCAGAAGCCAGCCCAGCAAGCCGGACGCGTTCGCTGGCGTTGCTCCTTCTGATCAAATGGTCAAATAAATCGCGATCCTCATCCGAGGCTACGGCTCTCCCTCTCTTTACGATCCGCCGGATCGCCGCATCAATCGTTTTTCTATTGCCATTGATTGCCGAGAGATCCGCCCATCTCTCTAGCGTCATTCGCAGCGCACTATGTCCTCCATTCGCATCGTAGTGAATAGGAGTGATCCCACGGGCGTTCCAATCTTCCAACGCCACCGGATCGGGCGCGTTGGTGCCGAAGAATGTGAACCGCTCCTTTAGATCATCGAAACGCGAGCCGTCGGCCGCTACTGCGTTCAAGAGATATCGCATTGGCGGATCATTCGCGCTGTAACCGACTAGCACCAAGTGAAACAAGCGAGCCGCATCATAAATGAAATCGGGTACCACGCGCCGCCTAAGATAGTATTCGCCAAAGTCTCGATCCGATAAGACAAGTTCGGAAAAGCGTTCCGGGCTGCGGTCGAGCGCTCCATGAATGTGCAGGACACCCGAAAATTCACTTTGTCTACTTGGCCGAGGGATCGACCCGAGCGAGTAGGTGCTAGGACGTAGTTTCTTGACAGCCATTTCAAGGAGCAGATCGAAATTGGTGGTGACGATCGTGGTCATTCCACCTCGATCTGCGAGACGCATTAGCGTACGATGAATAGATGCCGGACGACTATCCCCTTGGCGCAGGCGCTTGGCGACTTCTCGTCGAACGTGGCTATCGCCTCGGGTCTGATTGTCCAAACGTCGTTCAAGCATTCCGAGAACGAGGTCGTAGTCACCTGCGATAAACCGCTTTACTTCCGCAGCCTGCCGCTCGCTCAACTCCTTGCAGTCAGCCGCCCATTGATTGCACGCCGATGAAGGCAAATCCTTTAGAACAGCATGAACCGCTGCATCGAGGACTTTATAGACGTCGATCACTAGTTCTCGAAAGTCCGGCAGGTTTGCGGGCCGCGAGATGCCAGCGCCGCAAACAAACAGTACTTCCCCACGCGCGTGCGCCAGCATTAGCCTTTCTGGAATTGCCGCCAAACCTGGACCGAGAGAAATTACTCGATCCTCCACAGATGCTTCGGTTCTCATTCATACCCCGCCCACACCAATCGCTGTGAAATTGATCGGCGCATGTCCTGTTGGTTGCATCAACTGCAACAGAGAACTGTTGGTCAACCCCTTCCGTCGGATTACTGGACGCAAACTTGAGATGGGGCTCCGGGAGCCGGACCAGCGACCGATCAGGCGGCGATCCGGTCCTCTTTGTCCGCCCCGCGCGCAACTATCTGTAGGGCATCGTCTGCCAACGGTCGTTGCAACGCCTTGGCCTCGTCCCACGGCGCACGCATCCACACGTCCCGCTCTTCGTCGGTCAGCAGGATCACGGGCATTGCCTTCGGGGTGGATCGGCTCGACCACGGCATTCGGTGTGGTCGTCAGAAAGCCATAGACCTGATGCGGTCCCGGCACCGGCTTGGACTTTGTGCCGCGATCCCCGTTGAACGTTGTCCAGATGCCAGCGAACGCTATCAGCGGCCTCTCATCGTTGAGGGCAAACCAGACCACGTCCTTCTTCTTCGTCTCCGGGTTCGGCTCCGGCGCGTACTCGGCAAAGCCGCCGAAATCTTCGTCTGTCGCAGCACGACCAGACAATTGAATTTGTGCAGCCGCTTTTTGGGGTTTCGTGCGGATTACGTCATCTCCCCTCAGGTTCCCAGCGCAGCTTCTTGCCATCGAAGTGATTGGGTATTTCGACAAAGCCGAAACATGCAAAACGCTCAGCCTTCGAACTTTTGTTGTCTGGCCGGACGTTCGTCTCAATCGGCATGCCGCTTTCTTTTAGCTTCGAGACAAGAACTCTAGAGATGTGCTGATTCCGCGCCGTTTTGGAAACGCCCAGATAGTCTAGATAGATCGTGCTGTCGTGGCCATAAGCGAGCGCGTAGCCCACGATCTGGTCGTCAGCATCTACCGCTACCCAAGACAGACCCGTCGCGACTGAGCCTTCTATCCTTCCCAAGGTTTCGGGATAAACTCTTGTTGGGACCTCAGGTGCGACCTCCGCGAAAACCAAGAGAATGCCGACCTCATCGCCAGGAGCAGCAACTCGATAGGCCATATTTCCAATCGCCATTGTGGCGACGGGACCAACTTCAGTGAGTTCTAACATCCCGACGATCGCCGCGCGCTCACCTTCAACAACGAGGTGGGCGATCACGCCGCCTCCCGTTAGAGAATCCTGGCGTTGGTAGACGATGGTGCCGCCCAGCCCTTCGATAGCTGCCTTGGCTGTCTCGAGACTTTCCAGTGCGATTTTAGCCGCCCGTAACATTACTCGCATTCGTTATCGCTCCCCCGGCCACCACGTTGATGGCGGATCGCTCGCCGAAATCTTCGTCGGCCGCAGCGCAACCAGATGGCTGCGCTTGTATGGATAGGGCGGCCTTCAAGTGGAAGCCACGCAGGTATGTCTCATGCTCGGAGCCACTTTGGTGCCTGTCCGCGGATCCAATCGGCTGACAAAACAAACTCTGTCGTAAATGACCGCATAACCGGCGCGGCTAGTTCTGCAACAATCTCTGGCCATGCATCGGTCAGGCTTGTCACTGGCCATGATCCAGTCGCAACCCGGTGACTGCTGTGTGAAGTCCAATTATTCATCCAAAGCCCAAAGGGGTCTCGAACAGTTCGATCCTTTAGACCATGCCACTCGACGCGAAAGGTTACAGTGGTTGGACTGTCAAACCGCTCGGCCATTCCACGTGCGTGGCGCACGAATTCGGCTAGAGCCCTGGTAAGCAAATTCGGACTGAGCCACGTTCCGCTTTGCCATCCCAAGGACTTATTCCAATCAGCACCATCTTCCCAATAGTTGCGGATGAGGGTTGCGTTTCCCGCCAAAGGTCTGGAAACAACGGTCTAAAATCACGATCTCGCGTATCTCTCAGTAACGTGCATTCGAGGAAATCGTTCTCCTCCAATCCGCTCGCTGCATCCGTGTGCCACGAAGGCCTAATCTCTGGCACGTCGAAAATATAAAACATGCTCCATCCCGTTTTGACGAGATCACGGACCTCGGAATTGATTTCACGCAATGTCTGCAACAGATTTTGGCGCGACAGTTGCTGCTCGTCGGAGCGATCAATTGAATAGCTCAATTGCCAATGCGATTGAGCGACTTCCTCGCAGCCGTCACGATTAGAAATCTCTTTGAGAAACGCAACGTGGGCAGCGTCGTGCCACCTTCTTATTGCATCTTGGGTGTTAGATGGAGCGGGTTGCGCGCCACGTAGTGCGGCGTCCAATGCACCAAGAATAGATGCCCTTTCGTGCATGGCACATCGTCGTATAACCGGAGCCCATTCGGCTGCTGTCAGGATGGACGCGCTTTCTGGACCCGTCTTACGCAGGTAGTACTGACCTTGAACTATCCCTTGAATTTTTTTGCCATCCATTGGCCCGTTTACTTTGGCGCAGATAGGTGAAGCTCCATGAGCAGGAACGATTACAATAGGGTGTTCATTCCCAGCGCTGGACCGGACGAATGAAACATCACATTGAAATGTAGGCTCCAAGTATTTTTTCACGATTGACGAGATGACATCTCGGTCGATCTTATCGGCATATGGACTGGGGACGTATTGAAGGGTCGTGTCGTCAAACCCAAACACGATACAGCCACCGCCGTGGTTTGCGATAGCAGCAATATGCCGTGCTATGTCCGCTCGCGCCTCATGACTATTCAGGTCCAGCCAAGACTTATATTCGACCCCAAGCGTTTCGTTCGGGGTGTCCACCAGTTCTTGCAATTCCGCAAAAGCCATAACTCTGCTAACCTTTTCATCTGCGAGAAGCCTGCCCGCCCTATGCCGCTCGATCATCGCTTCAGGCCGCCGCCAAGCGACTGCGCTCTAGCAGCCTACCGAGCAGGCCCAAGCCCCGAAATGCCCAAGGGAAACGAGTTTCACGTGGCCCCGCAGGGCAGCCATTGAAACCGAAGCCGGGAGCACGCGCAAGATGTATTGATGTCATAGAACTACTGGATGACCAGCCCCAACCCCTACGCCTAAGACCTGGGGATCATCAAGCCCAGTCACCAAGCCAAGATCAATCCGAACATTTAGCGGGTGCCATGCTGCCATCCACACCCGAAGAGACACAGGCGATTGTGGACTACATGAACTGGCAAGCACCCGACCTAACCGTCGAGTTCTCGCAGAAAGTCTATGCCGAAACCATCCTGAACCAGCAGCATGTCGTGTGGGACGTTCACACCAACGTTGACCGTTGGTGGGTGATAACTAATCCGACCAACCTGTACTCCCAGGTCCAATTCCCAAACATGGATTTGGCAGTCACCTTTCACGTCGGTCTGTGCCTTCGTGTGCCGCGTGGCCAGAGAGCAAGGCTGTCAGAACTTCCGGTGGAGCCGCTTGCCGCTTGCTTTCGCCATATGTCCGATGCCTCGGACGCGTTGGCGAGCGCGCAGGAGGTCAGCGACTTCCAAACGGTCGGCGTCCGCTGCCGTGAGGCGCTACTCGCCTTCACCAGCGCAGCGCAGACCGTGATGCCGTGGGCAGTGGACCTGGCGAACAAGCCGAAGCAGGCCGACTTCAAGGCTTGGGTGGATCATGTATGTCTCACGAGTCTTGCCGGTCACACGCATGAGCACCGTCGCCATCTGCTCAAGACGCTGCTTGATGAAGCGTGGCGTTTTGCCAACTGGCTTACACACGCCAAAGCCTCCACATGGTACGATGCAGAAGCCGCGACTACGACGGTTGAGCACGCGCTTGGCTTAGCGGCGTCTCAGGTCATTCGACACATCCGGGCCGCACCTGAAAGCTGCCCTGCTTGCGGCTCTTATCGGCTCTCGCCGCAACGCGGTTATCACTCTAGTGCTCCCGAACTGGAATGGGAGCGGCCGACCTGCGATAAATGCGGTTGGGTCGGTGATCCGGTGCCGATCCTTAGCAGCCCTCAGGACTATGCTAACGATGAAGTCCCGACGCCGGAAGGGGATTGCGTGATTCCCACTGTCCCGCTGCGAGAACTACACAAGCCCAGACGGAAGGATTAGCGTTTCGCATCCTCGGCATTGGCCTTGGTTCCGGCCCCGCTCGGTGGCTCGGGCTCGCATGCACGATGGTCGCGGTCCCTAGGTCGCGGATGGTCGCAAACTCCGCTGGGCTGCCGCGCTTCAATGATCGGCTAACTCAAGAATAGTACGGCCGGTACGGTGTATGTAGGAGTGTATGTAAAACCGATACGCTTCTACAATCCCCTATTTTTTGTCGTAAAAATTGATCAAATTGGCGGACACTCTCTCCGCCACCTATCTTTGGGAGCGAAAAAATCCTTCGAAATCCACCGCGACCCGTTCGAAGGCGCGCTTGCATTCCTTGAGGACTTATGCGCCGCTTCGTTTGAGCTGTCGCGTGCCCTGGTGCTGATGTTGTTGGCGGACCATGCAGGCAGGCTCAAAGGACCAGGCGAGAGACCCCGAGCCGGCGCAAGGTGCTGTTCGGCTTTTTGAAAGCTGCTTCGCCCCACCGCGCGTCCTCAACTGGTTCGGTCGGCAGGACGAGTAGATGCTCCGTCGGCCGGCCTGACCAGCAGGGGCTGCTCGGCATCGCGACTTGTGTGGCGCTCGTCGTCTCCACCGCCGGCGCATCACGACCGCCTGCGCGCCGGCTACGCTACGACCGCCGCTCCGGCAGGGCGTAGGCGCGGACGTAGTCGCCGAGCTTGGTGCCGAACGAGCCGTGGCCGCCGTCGACCGTGACCACATATTGCTTGCCTCCGACCTCATAGGTCATTGGTGTCGATTGACCGCCAGCCGGAAGCCGGTTCTGCCAGAGCTCTTTGCCGTCGCGCACGTCGAAAGCCCTGATGTAATAATCCATCGTTCCCGTAATGAAGGCGACGCCGCCTGCCGTGACGATCGGTCCGCCCAGCATGGGCACGCCCAGCTTGAACGGCAGCGGGATCGGGGCCTCGTCCTGATCGTGCCGATGCGATGCTGCCAGACAATCTTGTGAGACTTGAGATCAATCGCTGCGATGTTGCCCCAGGGTGGGGCCAGGCAGGGAATGCCGAGCGGCGACAGGAAAATGCCGAGATCGACGCCGTAGGGGGCGCCGTACATCGGCTGCACGCCGAGCTCGGTGCCGGGCGGATGCGCCGCGTTCGGCGCTGCCGGATTGTCCTTGCCGCGCGGCACCAGGCGCGAGACGAACGGAATCGATTGCGGATTCGCAATCGCGATCTGGCGCTTAGGATCGACGGCGATGCCGCCCCACTCAAACATGCCGAAATCGCCGGGAAACACCAGCGTGCCCTGTTCCGAAGGCGGCGTGAACGGCCCCTCATAGCGCAGGCGCTTGAACTTGATGCGGCAGGCGAGCTGGTCGAACATCGTGCTGCCCCACATCTGCGCACCCGTCAGCATGCCCGGCGGCCGGAAGCTCAGTTGCGAGAAGGGCTGGGTCGCGGAGAGGCGGTCGCCGGGCGCAGGCCCTTGCGGCACCGGCTTCTCCGGCGCGGGCACCAGCTGATGCCCGTCGCGGCGGTCGAGCACGAAGATGTCGCCGGTTTTGGCGGGGATGTAGATCGCCGGCGTTACGCCGTCATTCGTGCGCAGGTCGACAAGGCTGGGCTGCGAGGGCATGTCCATGTCCCAGAGGTCGTGATGCACGTTCTGGAAGGACCAGCGCAGCTTCCCGGTGTTGATGTCGAGCGCGACCAGCGCGGAATCGTAGCGCTCCTTCTCGGACGAGCGGCCACCGCCCCAGATATCGGGAGAGCTCGATCCGAGCGGGACATAGACGAGCCCGAGATTCTCGTCGACCGCGGAGATGCTCCAGGAATTGGGCGAGCCCGCAGTGAAATGATGCGAGGCCGAGGGCATCTCGTTCGGATCGGGATTGCCGGCATCGAACGCCCAGATCAATTTGCCGGAGTAGATGTCGAAGCCGCGGATCACGCCCGAGGGCACGCGATCGGAGTAATTGTCGATCACCGCGCCGCCAACGATCAGGATCTTCTCGGTCACGACCGGCGGCGAGGTGCCCTCGTAGAAACCGGGCGTTTGGATCTCGGTGCCTTGCTTGAGGTCGATCTGGCCGTGATCGCCAAAGCCTTCGCAGGGGGTGCCGCTCTGCGCATCCAGCGCAAACATGCGTCCGTCATTGGTCGGGATGAAGACGCGTGCCGGACACTCAGCGGGAGCGCGCGCGCCGTCGGCGGTCACGCCACCAGGCTTGGTGACGTGATAGGCTACGCCGCGGCAGGTCATGTGCTGGAAGTTCTTGTTGTGCTGGACCTGCGGGTCGAATTTCCAGCGCAGTTTACCCGTTGGGGCCTCCAGCGCGAACACGATCTGGTGCTGCGAACAGGTGTAGAGCAGGTCGCCGACCTTGAGCGGCGTCGCCTGGTTGGTGATCTCGTCGGGATCGTCAGGGCCCTTGTGGTCGCCCGTGCGGAATTCCCACGCGAGCTTGAGATCCTTCACATTGTCCGGGGTGATCTGGTTGAGCGAGGAATAGCGCGTGCCGAAGCCGCTGCCGCCATACGCGGTCCAGTCCTCTCCGGCCCCAGGCACCATCGATGCGGCAGCCGCGGCGGCGCGCGTCGTCCCGCTCTCCGGCAGCGTGCCGGCGAGGTCGTGGCGATCGCGCGACAGCGAGACGGCGAGCACGCCGGCGGCGATGGCAAGCACGAGCCCCAGCGCCCATCGTGCGGCCCGCAAGCCCGGCACGAGGCGCGATGCGATGAACGGCAGCAACAGCCAGACGCCCAGCGGAACGAGCACGTCGCCGCGCGGCGCCAGCGACCAGAAATCGAGCCCGACTTCCCAGACCGCCCAAATCATCGTGCCGAGCAGCAGCGCAGCGTAGATCCACAGTGCCTCGGCGCGGCGTCGTGCCAGGAGCCAGCTGGTGAGCAGCAGCGCGAGGCCGGAAATCAGGTAATAGAAGGACCCGCCGAGCACAGCGAGCCAGATGCCTCCGGCGGTGAGGCCCAATCCCATGATGGCAACAATCAGGATGGTGATGACCAGCAGCGGCGCGGCGCGGAACAAGGTCCCCAGGCTAGATATCGGTCTCATGGGATTACTTCAGCGTATAGAGAAACGCCGCGATGTCGCGCGCGTCCTTCTGCGGGATGCCTATTGTGGGCATGGCGTTACCCGGTAACGCCTTCTGTGGATCTTCGATCCACGCCGCCATATTGTCGGGCGAATTTTGGATGTAGCCGGCGATGTAGGTGCGCGTGCCGATCCGATGCAGGGGCGGTCCGACATTGCCTTCGGCGCCGGCGATGCCGGGAATGTCGTGACAGCCGCCGCAATGGTAGTTTTTGACGAGGTCGGCGCCCCGCGTGGCGTCGCCGTTGAAATTGTCGGGGCCCGCAGCGTTTGCGTCGCTGCAGCCAATCACAGCCAACCCCAACAACGAGGCGATCAGCAACCGTGCGGCAGGATGGGCGTCCATTCGCCGCTCCGCTCAAGGCTTCTGGCCAAAATTGAATTTTTTGGTCGCCGACCACGGATCGGTGGTCGACACTTGCTCGGTCGGGACCTGCTCGACCTCCGGCGACAGCGGGTTCGCCGAGAAGGTGCGGCCCCATTGGTGGCTCGGCTCGTTGCTGATCTTGCCGATATAGGTGACGAGGTCCCAGATCACGCTGTCGGGCAGCACGCCGCCCCAGGCCGGCATGCCGTTCGGCCGTCCCTGGTAGATCGAGAGGAAGATGTTCTCGGGCTGCGAGCCGTAGATGAAGGTGCTGTTGCTCAGCGCCGGTCCCATGCCGCCGCCACCATTCGGCGCGTGACAGCCGACGCAGTTGAAATTGACGTAATACGTCATCCCCCGCTGCTCCGCGTTGGGATCGCCCTGCACGGGATTCTTGATCTGCGGCGGGTCGGGCTGCGCGCCCGGGTGCAGAGGACTGACTGGAACCTGCATGAACACGCCGGGCCGGCCGTTGCCGACGCTGCCGCCGAAATTCGGCCGCGGCGACAGCGTCGGCATCTGTGCCTCCTGCGATTGCGGCAGGCTCTGCTGGGCAAGCACGGCACTTTGCGGCGCTATCGCCAGTAGCAATGATAGGGCGCTCGCGCGCAATATTGGAGCTGACATCACTCATGTCCTCCCGATGCGGTGACGGGCTGCTCGACCAGCGGCACGCCATAGCTGCGCAGCAGTGACCCTATTTCGGATCGATGCCCGTCGATGAACGCGTTCAGCCGGTCGCGCAAGGCGTGGTCACCCTTGCGCACGCCCATCGCGATGGCGAATTGGAATTGCTGGGGCGCGAAGGCCTCGGTGTCCGTGATCGACGTGACCGTCAGCGGCACCGCCGAGCGCTGGGCGAAATAGCCGGCCAGCGGTCCCCACGCGGCGGCAACGTCGATCTCGCCGCTCGCGACCGCCTCGATCAGGCGGGCCGGTGGATTGGCCTGGCGATAATCACCGTAGATCGAATAGCCACGGACGTTGTCGACGATGCCCTCCTCGCCAAGCGCCTGGGCCGGCGGCGGATTGTTGCCGTCATCGCCGATCAGATGCACGCCGATCGCAAGATGATGCAGGCGCGGATCGCGCAGCGACGACAAATCGAGCTTGCGGTCCTGCCGGCTGACGAAAACGTAGGTCGAGCGGTAATAGGGCTTTGTGGTCTCGACGAGATCATAGCCTTTGGGCACGCCCATCACCACATCGCATTGGCCTGCTTTCAGCGTGCTCCGGATGAAGCCGCGGCGCTGCGCCCACCAGGTGTAGGCGATGGTCTCGCCGAAATGCTCGGCGACCATGGCGGCGAGCCTGTTCTCGAATCCGGCTTCGGCGCTGTTCGAGAACGGCAGGTTGTTCGGATCGGCGCAGACGCGCAGCGCGCCGTCCGATGCGGCCGCTGCGGTGGACGCGAGCCCGATCACGAGGGCAACCGCGATTGCGCTATTTCGAAGGCGCATGGCTGGTGTCCTCACCATTGGCTCCGCCGAGCTTGAACACCAGCAGCTCGCTTCCGCCGGCCGTATAGAACGGCAGATCCTGCGTCGCGCCGGTAAAGCCGAGCGCGGCATTGCGTACGCGTTGATCGACCTCGGCATTGGCGACGACGCCGGGCCAGCCGCCGACGCCCGAGAGGATCGCGATGTATTGCTGTCCATCGGCGCCGCCATAGGAGACCGGCTGGCCGATGAAGCCGGAGCCGGCGCGGAATTGCCAGAGCACACGTCCGTCCTTGGCGTCGACCGCCTTGAACAGGCGATCCATGGTGCCGTAGAACGCGACGTCCCCGGCGGTGACCAGCGCACCGCTCCAGACCGGCAGCTTCTCGTGGATCTCCCACACCTTCTTGCGCGCGACCGGATCCCAGGCCATGAACTCGCCGCGATGGCCGCCGGGGCCGGCATACATGTCGACATCGGCGCCAACGTAAGGCGTGCCGGCGACATAGCCGACCTGCGAGGCCTTGAAGTCCATGCAGAGATGCTGATGCGGCACGTAGAGCAGCTTGGTGCGCGGTGACCACGCGCTCGGTTGCCAGTCCTTGGCGCCGGGCGCGCTCGGGCAGATATTCTCCACGGTCTTGCCGACCAGCGGCGTCTTCTCCTCGTTCGGGATGATCTTGCCGGTCTTGAGATCGACGCCCTTGTAGCTGTTCACGAACTCATAGGCGTCCGCCGAGATCACCTCGCCGGTGGCGCGGTCCATCACGTACATGTAGCCGTTGCGGCCGGGATGGATCAGCACCTTGCGCGTCTGACCATTGAGCTCGAGATCGACCAGCAAGTTCTCGTTGATCTCGTCATGGTCGAACAGGTCGTGCGGATTGACTTGGTAGGCCCATTTGGCGCGACCGGTGTCGGGGTCGCGCGCGAAGATCGTGGTGCTCCAGAGATTATCGCCGCTGCGCTGGTTCGCATTCCACGGACTGGGATTGGCGGTGCCGTAATAGATCAGGTTGAGGTCGGGATCGTAGGAGATCCAGCCCCACATGGTGGCGCCGCCGACCTGCCAGCGGTCGGCCGGCCAGGTCTTCACGCCGAGATCCTTGCCTTTCAGACTGTCGTAGAACGGCTTGAAGTCGTCACCGATCAAGACGTCCTTGTCGGGCCCGGTCGAATATGCGCGCCAGGCGATCGCGCCGGTGTTCTCGTCCAGCGCGGTGACCCAGCCGCGCACGCCCATCTCGCCGCCGCTGTTGCCGACCAGAATCTTGCCCTTCACCACGACTGGCGCCATGGTGATGGTCTCGCCCTTGTTGATCTCGCCGAGTTTTGTGTGCCAGAGCTCCTTGCCGGTCTTGGCATCGAGCGCGACGGTGTGATTGTCGAGCGTGTTGAGGAAGACCTTGCCGTTGTCGAAGCCGAGGCCGCGGTTGACGACGTCGCAGCAGGCGACGCCGGCGGCCGCCGGCTCCGGCTTTGGCGCGTAGGACCATTTCAGTTCGCCGCTGGTCGCATCGAGCGCGAACACGCGGTTGGGGTAGGGGCCGGCATAGGGACCGACCACATACATGGTGCCGTCTACCACCAGCGGCGCCGCCTCCTGGCCGCGATCGGCGCCGATCGAGAACGTCCATGCCAGCTGCAGGCGCGAGGCATTGCCGGCGTTGATCTGGTCGAGCTCGCTATAGCGCGTGTTGGCGTAATCGCGCGCTGCCATCGGCCATTGGCCGGGGTCCTTCATGCGGCTGGCGAGATCGATCTGTGCCGAAGCGGTTGCGAGCGGCGCAACGACCGCACAAAGCACGCTCGCTACCAGCGTGAAACCACGCACTAACATAGATCAAGATCTCCATGGCGATGACGAGGCCGTGCCGCGTTGCAGGCCGGAACGTGCACGTACAAACCTTGCGCTTCGGCTTGGTTCCAAAACCGATTGCCGAGCTATCTCACGACGTTCCCGGACACGCCGGCGCCGAGATCGACCGCGATCTGGTCCTCCTTGCCGTTGCACTTGGGATGGCCGAAACCGGACGGGCTTTTGCCGTCGGGACCGATGTCGTAGATGATCGTGTCCTTCATGTTGGGGCTGACGCCGGCGGGCACGCGATCGAGCCCGAGCTGGTGGCGCACGCGCCAGGCAACATTGTGATCGGCGCAGGAGCTGTCGCCGCTGACGCCGAGCGCACCCGCAATGCCGTTGCCATCGTAGAGCGCCAGTCCGCCGCCGAACACGATCACGCCGCCGACGGGCTTGCCGACCATCGGATCATGAGACGTGCCGAAATCGTCGGGGCTGCCGGCGTAGAGCGTTTCGGGCGAGGGCGGATTGCTGAGCGCCGCGCCGAACAGGAATCCGCCGGGCTGCGCGCCCGCGTAGAGATTGGCTGACGCCATCGCCTTGTCCTTCAGGCTGAACGCGTTCGCGGTGTTGGCCTTCTCCGCCGCGATCGCCCGGCTGCCCGGCCATTGATCGTCTGCCTTGCTGCCGCTGTAGGCGACGGCGCAGACGACGCCTTGTCGGTTCACGACCGCGGCCCATTCATTGTTGTCGAGCCCGCCATTGCTCGGGCCGCCGCCCGGCTTGACGCTCTTCTTCAGGATATCGGCAAGCTGATCATGGTCGACCGGACATGACATCGCGGGACGCGGCCGGTCCTGCGCGTTCAGCGCCTGAGGCATTGACAGTGCAGCCAGGATCGCAGCTGTCACGATGACAATTCGCTCGCCCATGTGATCTCCCTTCGGTCTCGCGCCTGCAGGCGAACGTTCGAACGGAAGTTGCAGTTCCTATGCGAAGGCGCTCATCCCGGATGCCTGACCGGCGCGAGCGGCGCCTCGCTTTCGTTCACGGTCAGCCAGCGATGCGCGAAGACCAGCGCCGCGCCGGTATAGAGGATGCCCATAGGCACCCACATCAAGACGCCCGCGAGCTGCTGGTCTTCGAGCGGAGTGAGGCCGAGTTCGCCGGCGAGCGCGCCCTGGCCGGGAATCCAAAGCCGCGGCGATATCGTCAGCAGCGCGCCGAGCACGCCGGAATGCAGGATCGTGATGAACAGGCACGCAATGGCGATGCCGTCGCGCACGCGGCTGCTGCGGCCCTGTCCGCGGCCATGCAGCAGCACCCACCAGAACAAAAGGGCGGTCGCGAAGAAGCTGATGTGCTGGAGCCGGTGCACCGCAGGGTTCGCCAGCGCCCATGCATAGAGCGGCGGCGCGTGCCAGGCCCAGAGCGCTGCGCCATGCAGCGCGGTCGCGCTCACGGGATGGCTGATGAAGCCCCAGGCGCCCGCCACCGGCGGCAGATTGAGCAAGCGTCCGGCCGCCGGGCGCAGCGACGCCGGCAGGCTCCACAGCATCGGACCGTTGATCCGCGCATAGGCCATCAGTGGCGCGGCGACCACCATCAGCAGCTCGTGCTCGGTCATATGCGCGGTGAACAGCCGCTCGCCGAGCCAGTGCAGCGGCGATGTCACCGCCAGCGCCGTGATCAGCCAGCCGGTCCAGAACGCCGCGACCTGGCCGAAGCTGACGCCGCGGCCACCGCCGGCGTGCCGCCACAGCCGCTGTGTGCCGATATAGAAGCCGATACCGACGAGATAGAGCGGGGTCAGCAGCCAGGGATCGTAGCTCCAGAGCGATCGGGCATCGACATCGGAAAGCCCGTGCGCGAAGGCAGGCTGCGTCAGCAGCACAAGGAGAAGCGCTGCGAAGCTCAGCGCAGGCATGGGCTGATTAACAGCGAGGCGGCAAGCTGGTTGGCGATCACGAGCGCGAACAGCACGCCCATGCGGACGCCTATCCAGGCCATGAAGGAGCGGGGCCCGCCGCCTCGGGCGTCGCTCCATTCCGCCCCGGCGCTGCGCCGCACCGCGCGCGCCGAGATGAAGGTGCCGACGAGGGCGACGATTGCCAGGACGCCGCTCAGGATCGCCCCGCTCATCCTGGTCCCTTCGCAGGAGAAATGCGCGAGCACGTACACGCCTTGCAAATTGAGGCCCCACGCGATTGGACCGAGCGCGACACCGGCCCAATACAGGAGTCGTGAACGTTCGGCAGCTTCGGTCATAGCCGTGGCACCCAATCGAGCAGGACATAGAGCGGCAGCCAGGCCAGCACGACGAAATTCCAATAGAACACGTTGTCGGTGACGTCGCTGAAACGCCGCGGCTTGGCATGGCGCGTGAACATCAACACCGCCAGCACGACGGTGTCGCCGACATCGGTGGCAAGGTGGGTGGTGTGGAGCCCGAGGATCAGCCATACGATCGAGCCGTAGGCGGAATTGTCCCAGCGCGTGTTGAGATGAGCGAACTCGAAGCCGCGCAAGATCAACAGAGCGATGCCGATCAACGCCATTACGATCAGCATGAGGCGGGTCTTCCGGAGGTCCTGCCGGTGCGCCACGCGGCTGGTATATTCATTCGGGATGACGCTGAGCAGATAGAGCACGGTCTCGACCGTGCCGGGCCAGAGATCGGGCGGCGCCGCGCTGATCGGCCAGGTCGGGTTGACGGCATAGAGATAGAGATAGGCGCCGATGGCGATGGCAAAGCCCATGCCTTCCAGCGCCATGAATCCCATGGCGCCCCACCAGGGGCCGCTGCGCGGACCATAGCCGTAGGTCGGCAGGTCCGAGACGTCGCGGACGATGGTCTGTCTCACTCTTCGTCCTCCTTGGCGCCGGAGGGCCAGAACCAGCCGATCAGGGTCACTGCCATCGGCGGCGTGCCCCAGAGCACCGCCCAGGGCGTAAAGATCGAGCCGATGAAGAAGATTGTGGTCGCGATCGCGGTGAGCAGCGGCCAGAGGCTAGGCTCGGGCGAAGCCTCGCGGATTTGCGGCTCGGCCTCGGCCAGCGAGGTCAGCAGCACCTCGCGCTTGTCAGCGCTGAGGCCGCCGACGACGGGCAGGCTCTCGTTGTCGGCCCACAGCGGATCGCGGTGCTTGACGACGGGAATACGGTCGAAGTTCTGCGGCGGCGGCGGAGAAGTGGTCGCCCATTCCAGCGTCGAGGCGTCCCAGGGATTGTCCCCGGCGAGTGCGCCCTTGCGCAGGCTATAGATCGCATTGACCAGGAGCAGCGCGAAGCTGAGCGCGAACACCAGCGCGCCGGCGCTGGACAGCAGATTCAGATGCGCCCAGTCCATGTCGGCAGTGTAGGTGTAGACCCGCCGCGGCATGCCGATCAGCCCGAGGATATGCATCGGGAAGAACGCGACGTTGAAGCCGATGAAGGCGAGCCAGAAATTCCAGCGCCCCAGCTTTTCGCTCAGCATGCGCCCCGTGATCTTGGGAAACCAGTAATAGACGGCGCCGATCAGCGGGAAAACCGCGCCGCCGATCAGCACGTAGTGGAAGTGCGCGACGACGAAATAGGTGTCGTGCACCTGGGTGTCGATCGGCACCGAGGCCACCATGACGCCGGAGAGGCCGCCGATCACGAAGATCACGATGAAGCCGATCACGAACAACAGCGGCGTGCGGTACACCGGCCGCCCGTCCCACAGCGTCGCGATCCAGCAGAAGATCTGCAGTCCGCTCGGCACCGCGATCAGCATGCTGGAGGCCGTGAACAGGCCGGCGCCGAGCTGCGGCAGGCCGGTGACGAACATGTGGTGGACCCAGAGGCCGAACGACAGCAGCCCCGTCGCGATCAGCGAGAGGATGACGATGGGATAGCCGATCACCGGCCGCCGCGCGAACGTGCCGAGGATCGCCGAGACCATGCCGGTGCCGGGAATGAAGATGATGTAGACCTCGGGATGGCCGAAGAACCAGAACAGGTGCTGCCAGAGCAGGGGATGTCCGCCCGACGACGGGTCGTAGAAGCGCGTGTTGACGAGCCGGTCCAGGATCAGCGAGGTCGAGGCCACCATGATCGAGGGCATCGCGAACATGACGAGGAAGCTCGTGACCAGCATCGCCCAGACGAACAGCGGAATGCGATCGAGCGTCATGCCCGGCGCGCGCAACTTGAACACGGTCACGACGACCTCCACCGATACGGCGAGGGCGGCGACCTCGGTGAAGGTGATCATCTGCGCCCAGACATCGGGGCGTTTGGTCGGCGTGTATTGCAGCGAGGACAGCGGCACATAGGCGAACCAGCCGACGTCAGGCCCCACATTGACGGCGAATGAGATCCAGAGGAAGCAGCCGCCGAACAGAAACATCCAATAGCTGAAGGCGTTCAGGCGCGGGAAGGCGATGTTGCGCGTGCCGACCATGAGCGGCACGAGGTAGACCGCGAACGCCTCCATCACCGGCACGGCGAACAGGAACATCATGGTCGAGCCGTGCATCGTGAAGATCTGGTTGTACTTGTCTGCCGAGAGGAACGTGCTCTCGGGCTGCGCAAGCTGAATGCGCATCAGCACCGCAAGAACGCCGCCGAGCAGCAGGAAGGCGAATGCGGTGATGATGTAACGGCGGCCGATGATCTTGTGGTCGACCGACATCAGCGCGCCGAGGAAACCGGAGGGTGTGCGCCAGACGCTCTCAAGCTGCCTGGACAGCTGAAAGCCATTGAGGACGTCGTCGCGCAATTCGCGCTGTTCCGCGGCCAGGCTCACTTGAGCTGCTCCAGGTAATGAAGGATCGCGATCATCTCGTCCGATTGCAGCGGCATCTTCGGCATCAGATTGCCGGGCTTGATGTGCTGGGGATCGGAGATCCAGGCGCCTAGCGTTGCCGGTGTGTTCGGCAACGTTCCGGCCGCGATCATGGTGCGGCTGCCGATATGGGTCAGATCCGGGCCGAGCTGTCCGCCGGCGAGTGTGCCGCTGATGTTGTGGCACAGGGCGCAGCCGCGCGAGCGGAACAGCGCCTCGCCTTGCTTGCCGAGCGGATCGGTCGGGCTCGCTGCGCTCTGGTTTTCATGGTCGCGCCAGCGGCCGAATTCGTCCGGCGCCAGCGCGATTACCGCGAAGGCCATGTGGGCGTGCTGGAGCCCGCAGAACTCGGCGCATTGCCCGCGATAGATCCCGGCATTCTTCGCCGTGAATTGCAGCTCGTTCTTCTGTCCGGTGATGAGGTCCATCTTGCCGGTCAGGCTCGGCACCCAGAAGCTGTGGATCACATCGGCGGATTCCAGCTCGAGCTTCACCGGCTGGCCGGTCGGAATGCGGATCTCGTTCGCCGTCACGAAGCTCTGGTCGGGGCTGTCCGCCTCATAACGCACCTCCCACCACCATTGATGTCCGATGATCTTCAGCGTGAGGGCGTGCTCGTCCTTGGCGAAGACGGTGCGCTGTCCGGCATAGCTGACGAGGGAGAGCCCGAGCACGATGATCGTGGTCGCGATGCCCAGGATGAGGATGACGCGCCCGCTGCGGTCTTCGAACCCGTCATGCAGGTCGAGCGGCCGGTCGGCCGCGCGTTTTGAGCGCAACATTCCGATGCCGAGCACGAGGACGACGGCGATCCAGACGATGGCGGCGACAGCGAGGAAGACGAACAGCGTCCAGCGGATCTGCTCGGACTGGAGGCCCTGCGGATCGAGCACCGATTGACGGCCGGCGCACGCGGTCAACAGCCAGCTCGTGCACAGCACCAGAACTCTTCGAACCCAGACTGGCATGACGCTTCGCCGTGCTCCCCTTCAAAGGCGGAACCGGCCAATTCTACAAAGGTTCCTATCCGCTAATCGGAGCGGTTGGCCGCGTTCGATCCGCCAAGCTCCGGGATGTCGGCGAGCGCCGAAGCCTCGGATCCAAGCTGCCTGATGACGCTGAAGGTACCGTCGGCCTCGAGGACCACGGCGCCGACATCCTCCAGGCGATCGATACCGTGCTGGCGCACGGCGGCGCGGACATCCGCCTCGGCGACCCTCTGGCTGCGCATCGCGTCGCGAACGAGTTTGCCCTGATGAACCAACAGCGTCGGCTGCGGATTGACGATGATGCGGAGCGGGCTCCAGTGCGCCACGGCAAAGGCGATGATGAATTGTAGCCCGATCAGGATCACGAAGCCCACCAGGGACTGTGCCACGCTGATGTCGCCCGACAGGACGCTGTTGGCGAAGGTCGAGCCGAGGGCGACGGTGACGATCAGGTCGAAGGCGTACCACTTTGCGAGGGTTCGAGGACCTGCGAGGCGGAGCAGGACGACCAGCGCGATATAGGTGATGGTGGTGCCGATCGCGGTGCGGAGCAGCGGCGCCCAACCCTGGAAGATGATATGTCCGACGTCGACCATGGACGGCGACTAGAACGGCCAGCCCTTGGTGGCGATCAGGATCGCGACATCCCCGGCAGCCATCAGCAGCAGGACGATGAGGACGGCCACGATCGCTCCGGGCTGGGCAATCGCACGCAGGTCTTCGTGCATGTCTGGCTCCGAGATGAACACTTATGCCTGCAATGTTTCCGCCAACGGGATGTTCCTGCATGGCGGGCCGAGCGACCTCCGCGCAACGGAACGAAGCTTCTCAACCGCGCGTTCCCAAGCAGAAACTTGAGGAATGGACGTGCCGCGCTATCATTTCGATCTGGTGTATTCCAGGACCTTTGCCGACGAAGGAGGCGCTGAATTGCCTGAGGATATCGAAGACGTGGATGTCGGGGACGAGGTCTCGCTTGCCTGCCGAAGGAGCGTCCCGAGCAATGAAAAGCCCGCCAATCGTGACGCGAAGCAGCAAAACGGCACAGGTTGGGCAGCTTCTGACCACGGACATGGCCCTCAACCCGGGACGGCGGCACCGAATAATTGCGCTCGCTTTCGATTTTCTGCGACAGAAGTCGCTTTCGCTCGACCTGTAGCGCGAGTCTTTCAACATACCCATGTGCGAGCGTAAAGCTCCGCTCGCCCAAGCCTCACGAAATGCCCTATGTGCAAGCTCGTAGGTTTGGTTGGTGTGGGTAAGGGCGGTAGCGCACCTCTCACGGGAAGTCTGCCGTGCCAAGACAGAGTTTGGTCGAGGGAAAGCGGGATGCGCGGCAGGTGCTGCGCGACGAATATCGGAAATGGAAAATCCGGTTCCAGCCTCCGAACGATGTCAATGAGTGCCGGAATGCCCCCTGCGGAGGCCACGATGGCGACCGCTCCGAGACAGGAACCACCACCGACTGCGCTGATTGGGACAGAGACCATATGTCACAGATGACCTACCTTTAGTCCCGAGCCCGAGGAGTTCGCAATGGATAACAGGCTCCTCGCGAAGCTGCCCGCCCGGGAACTGAAGCTCGTTCAGCCTCATCTGCAAGCCGTCGAGTTGCGTTACACGCAGGTACTGGCGGAGCCCGACGAGCCTATCACCCACATGTATTTCCCCACCGGAGGGGTGCTCTCGATGGTGAATGAGCCGGAAGACGGGGACATCGTCGAGTTTGCCACGGTTGGGAATGAGGGAATGGTTGGCGTTCCCCTTCTGCTTGGCGCGTTGACTATGCCAAGCCGCGTTTTCGTCCAGGTCGAAGGTGCGGGTTTCCGCGCTGCTGCGAAAGACATGCTCGAAGTCCTGAGACAGACACCGACGTTCCATGGCCGGCTGATGCGCTACGTCATGGCGTTGCTCAACCAGATCGCGCAGGGGACCTCATGCAATCGCCTGCACGAAGTGCAGGAGCCTTGCGCCCGGTGGCTCCTGCACACTCACGACAGGTCAATGGCGAGAGCTTCATGCCGACGCAAGAGTTCCTGAGCCAGATGCTGGGAGTGCACCGTCCAACTGTAACGATCGCTGCGCGCATGCTCCAGCAGGCCGGCCTCATCCGGTATAGTCGGGACCATATCGAAGTCATCGACCGGCCCGGTCTCGAAGCTGCGGCATGCCCCTGCTACCGCCTCATCACGGACCAATACGCACGCTTGCTGGAGCCGACTTGAGGTGCTCGAGCGACGATCGCAGGACGTCGTAAGCCGTTGCCGCGGCGAGCCATGATGACTTCGGCAACGGATCCCCGTTTCGCTCTGCGGCCATGATGCAATGCATTTGCAAACGGCGAAGCCGTGGCGTTTCATTTAGGACTCTTTCGGCGGCTCTAGGTCCGAATTGATCCATGCTTTCTCCCGCTCAATCCAAGATGATCGCTCTTCCGCCGGTTCAAGCTGCAATTGGTCTTCAGGCTTGATCAGCCGTGCGAATTTTCGGCACCAGTAAAGAAAGTGGTTCATGCGCGATTAGTTATCGGCAAACCGAGCTGCTGTCGGTCATGTACCCAACATACGTGGATGCGCGGGCGTGCCGATGTTGGGCGATGTCAGATGGCGCATGCCTTCCCAAGAGTGCTCTCGCTCCTGTGCGGGCTGGAGTGAGATGTGCGAAATGCTGACGAATCTTTGCAAAGGATAAGGCGCACATTCCGGCGGTGTGATTGAAAGAAGGGCATCACTTCAAACGCATGGAAACGAGATGCTCGGATCAAAGGTATTTTCACCTGAGGACCTGTCGCTGCTAGGAGCGATTTACGATCTCGTCGTGGATTCGCTTCCAATCCCAATGCGCACGCATCGAAATCGGCTCCAGGTCGCTCGCAACCTGTTTTATTTGAAACTGCGTGGCGAACGCGATCCGCTAAACCTGGAGCTTGGCGCTGCGGCTGGTTTGATTTGCTGACCGCAAGCTGTCTTACTTTGGGATGTCTCCTAGTGACCCATCCGGACAAATCTGGTCCAGTGCCTTGACCTCGACAATGAGGGGCAAGCCGGACGCCGGTTTGATGGGGTCGGACTAACGCTTTTCCCTGGCTGTGTGAAAACGCTGCGCCCGATGTGATTCGCGCGATATGATTCCCGCACGATTTGCGGGGGGCTTGGATGAAGCGCTCCGTTACGGAGGCGGATCGTGGACAGTCGACCGTTATTGCCCGAATGCCTCGACGATTCTATTAACGAGAGCAACCCTGTTCGCGTGATCGACGTGTTTGTCGATGCGCTCGATTTGGCTGAACTTTGAACGATGGAACCGGCGGCGACCGGTCGGCCATCAGACCACTGGCGCGTCGGCGAAGTTGCGCCTCGGTTGTACGTGCCCGTTACGCCATTTCCCTGAGATTGCTCAGGATGGCGAGATGTCGCTGGATGACCGGAAGAGACATCTGCGCGACCTGCTGCTCCTGCGGGTTACCGCCCGTCCGCAGGTAGGAATTGTTTAGCGCCAGCAATTCGCGATGGCCCCGAATCTGTCCTTGCACATACATCCTGTCGAAGGGGCCCGAGGGCGTGACCTGAAGCCGTTGCAGCATCGTCGCATGGTCTGGCCGCAGGGGTACCGAGCCTGGAGCGGCACCGAGCGCACTTGCCACCTGCACCTGTTCGGCGATCTCGGCGTTCGCGAAATTTACCACGTCAGGATTGCCGGTGCGGGTGAGCGCGAGCTGACTGGTCCGCATCGCGAATGCGCCGCCCATGAGGTCGGCCGTCTTGAAATCCCTCTGCGAATTTGTCCGGGCCTGAACGGCTAAGGTCGAAAGCCCAAGCCCTCCGAGGGCAAGCAAGAATGATCTTCTCAGCATGTGCATCTCCAACTGTGAGCGACCGACGCTTCGCTGCGTTGAACGTTCCTATCGATCGATCAAGTTGAAGGCGCGGCGTTGGCCCTGAGCGCGGAACACCCCTCAATTAAACGCATCCAATCGTCTGCGGGACGCAAGTGGCTCGCCATAGGAACGGCGGACTGCAAAACGCCTTGTCTCGTTTTCATATCGCGCCACACACGAGTTCAGATGCTACAAAGCAGACCCGCCAACTTTCCCACATCCGCAGGCGTCCTTCTCGGGCTTGGCCTCGGCGCGTTCTTCGATGGCATCGTCTTTCATCAGCTGCTGCAATGGCATCATATGTTAAGCGGCTGGTATCCCCTCAATTCCATCGACAACATCACCCTCAACACGACCTGGGACGGCATCTTTCACAGCGTCGCCTACGTCCTCGTGCTCGCCGGGTTTTATGTGTTGTGGCAGTGGGCGCGCCGAAGCGAGCTGCGATGGTCTCGCTCGCAGTGTCTCGGGACCATCCTGATCGGATGGGGCATCTTCAATCTCGTCGAAGGCGTGGTCGATCACCAGATCCTGAGATTGCATCAGGTGAACGAGACCGTGCCCGACAGCCAGCGCATCTTCTGGGATATCGGCTTCCTGCTGTGGGGAGCAGCGATGATCGTCATGGGCGTTGCCATGGCACGGGCGGGCGCGCAGGAGGGAGTGCATGCGAAAGGCAGTCTACAGGTTCGTTAGAAAGACGCCGCCGCCTCTGGTCTACGCGATCTTTCTGCTGCTGCTCGTGCTCGCGACGGCACCGGCGTTTCGACCAGTCCTTTTCGGCGTCTCGGTCGATGATCTTTTGCAGCTGCGCTGCTTTTCGCCGGTCCGACAGCAGAGGTAATCATGGTCGAGTTCAGGCTTCCAATAAACTCCCGCATCGAGCAGGGGACCGTCTGGCCAAAGCCGACCGGCGAGAGCTTGCGCGAATTTCAGGTATATCGCTGGAATCCTGAGGATGGCCGCAATCCCAGGCTGGACACCTATTTCGTGGACCAGAACAATTGCGGGCCAATGGTGCTGGACGGGCTGATCTGGATCAAGAACAACGTCGACTCAACCCTGACCTTCAGGCGGTCCTGCCGGGAAGGCGTTTGCGGCTCCTGCTCGATGAACATCGCCGGCCAGAACACGCTGGCCTGCACCAAGTCGATGAACGAGGACGTTCCGGAAGGCGAGCCGCTGCGCGTGCTTCCCTTGCCGCATCAGCCGGTGGTGAAGGATTTGGTGCCGGATCTGACGAACTTCTACGCGCAGCTCGCGCTGATCGAGCCGTGGCTGCAGACCACGTCGCCCACGCCGCAGACGGAATGGCGGCAAAGTCACGAGGACCGGGCCAAGCTCGACGGATTGTACGAGTGTATCCTCTGCGCGTGCTGCTCGACGTCGTGCCCGAGCTATTGGTGGAATTCCGAGCGTTTCCTCGGGCCGGCAGCTCTGATCCAGGCGGCTCGCTGGATCAATGACAGCCGGGACGAAGCCACGGGCGAACGCCTCGACATGCTGGAGGATCCCTTCAGGATCTATCGCTGCCACACCATTCTGAATTGCGCGAAGGCATGTCCAAAAGGCCTCAATCCCGGAGAAGCCATTTCGGCCCTGCGGCTCAAGATGGTCCAGCGGAAGTTCTGATCGTGGGTAAGGCGCCAAGTCGCAAACAGGAACCATGGCTGCGGCGCTCGCTTATCAAACGCGCGTTGGAGGCGTTTGATGGGAAAGAAGCAATTTGCCGCTCTGCCGTTTCGTCTGGACAAGTCCGAGCTGCGGGTGATGCTGATCACGACCAGGCGCAAGCGCAGGTGGAGCGTCCCCAAGGGATCGCCGATGCGCAACAGGGAGCCGCATTTGACGGCAGCGCTCGAGGCCTATGAGGAGGCGGGCTTGGTCGGTGTCGTGGCAACGCGCGCCTTGGGCAGCTTCAAGCACGGCAAGCGAAAAGGCGATCGCAAGCGGACCATGAACGTTGCCGTCTTCCCCATGAAGGTGCACGGGCGCGAGCGCTGGTGGCCCGAGAAGGGAGAGCGCGAAGCCATCTGGGTCTCGCCCAAGACGGCGGCGCGCCTGGTGCACAAGGCGCAGCTCCGGCGCCTGATCGCCCGCTTCGCGGCGCAGGCGGTGCGAGACGCATCCTCCCCGCTGGGCAGGTGAGCGGGCGGCCCAGCTTTAGGAACGCCTCGCGCGCCCGGTCATTCAAGCCTGATGGACCAACAAACGACAGGGCTCATATCCGAGGAGCGGCCGCCTCATGAAGTCCTCGCAGCGGCGATCGAGCGACGCCGCGCGGTCCTTTTCGTGGGCGCCGGCGTCTCGATGGCGGTCGGCTTGCCGTCCTGGCAGTCCCTGATCGATCATCTCCTGGACGATCTCGGCCTCGAACGCAACGTCATCGACGGAATGCACGGCGGCTATCAGATGCTCGCGGAATATTATCGGATCAAGCGCGGCGGAATCGGCCCGCTGCGCAGCTGGCTCGACCGAAATTGGCGTGTCGACCCCGAGAAGATCGCCGCTTCAGAGCTGCACCGGATGATCGTCGAGCTGGATTTTCCGGTCATCTACACCACCAATTACGACCGCAACCTGGAAACCGCGTTCGACGTGCTGAAAAAGCCTTTTGCGAAGATCAGCAACGCGAAGGAGATCGCGAGTGCGCGTGCCGGTGTCACCCACATCATCAAATTCCACGGCGACTTCGACGACGATGCCTCGCTGGTTCTGACCGAGACCGACTTTCTCAACCGGCTCGCCTTCAATTCCCCGCTCGACATCCGGTTTCGCGCCGATGCGCTGGGAAGCACGCTCCTGTTCGTCGGATACAGCATGTCCGATCCGAACATCCGGCTGCTGCTGCACCGGATCTGGCAGATCTGGGACGAGTCCGGGCACAGCCAGGACCGGCCGAGATCCTTCGTGTTCGTCGCGCAGCGCAACCCGGTGCAGGAGGCCGTACTCGCGAACTGGGGCATCACGACCATCGCCCCGCCTGACGTCATGGCTGCCGATGACGGTCTCAGGCGGCTGCTGCGCGACATTCGCGAGCGGCTCGGCGGCAGGACAACGCGCAGCTCGGGTCCTGACACCAAGAGACGTTGCCAGAGCATGATCCGGAAAAGTGTGTAGCGGTTTTCCGAAAAGATCATGCTGAAACAATACCTAAAGCGCGATGACGACTCATTCTAATCGCATGGCGCTTTAGGTTCGCCGCACGCTGTAGATGTCGTTCGGGTCTGGTGTGAGGCTTGCGGCATATTGCACGTCGAAAGGCGAACGCATGGCCGCCCGCGTGCGGCACGTCGGCGGGATTGCTTGGCGCATGCCAATAGCTGCGCAGATTCCACACGATCGTCACGCGGGCTCCCCCGCGATCAGCGCGGCGGTGATGGCTCCTCGACGAACCGGTCACCCAGTCGATCGGCAGCAGAAGAGAGGTGAGTGCTTCGAACACCGCCATGATAGGCCGAGGCCAACACCGCCGGAGAACGCGATAGCGGTGAGAGGGCGGTCGGCTGCGCTCGTGCCGCCCGGTCCAACTGCACGGTCAGCCAAGATGGGCGCCGGTTGCCAGTCTGGAGGTCCGGGTGCACCGGTAATCCCTGTGTTGGTGTGCATAGCGGCAGCGGAGATTGACCACGAGAGCGGCGGTAGCTGTGAGCAATCGATATCTCCTCTTAAATCTCCAATTTCGACATTGAAATCGGCTCTCAATGCGGGTGTTCCAAGGGCTGAGGCGGCACGCATTTTCGCCTTTGCGGCGAGCCGTTAACCTGTGTGAAGCCGGCTGCCGCGCATCGCGGCTAAGCTGAGGGCTGCGCCATCTTCGATCGGAAGCAGGATGCCAGAACAATCTCCGAGCCTCAGAAACTTCACCATCAATTTCGGTCCTCAACATCCCGCCGCGCACGGCGTGCTGCGGCTGGTGCTTGAGCTGGACGGCGAGGTCGTCGAGCGCGTCGATCCGCATATCGGCCTTCTGCACCGCGGCACCGAGAAGCTGATCGAGGCCAAGACCTATCTCCAGGCCATTCCCTATTTTGACCGGCTCGACTACGTCGCCCCGCTGACGCAGGAACATGCCTTCTGCCTCGCCATCGAACGTCTCATGGGAATCGAGGTGCCACGGCGCGGCCAACTCATCAGGGTGCTCTATCACGAGATCAGCCGCATCCTCTCGCACCTTCTAAACGTCACCACTCAGGCCATGGATGTCGGCGCCTTGACCCCGCCCCTGTGGGGCTTCGAAGAGCGCGAGAAGCTCATGGTGTTCTATGAGCGTGCCTCGGGCAGCCGGATGCATGCCAATTACTTCCGGCCCGGCGGCGTGCACCAGGATCTGCCACCCAAGCTGATCGATGACATCGAAGCCTGGTGCGAACCGTTTCTGAAAGTCGTTGACGATCTCGACCGTTTGCTCTCTCTCAACCGGATCTTCAAGGCGCGTAACGTGGACATCGGCAGGGTGACGCTCGAGCAGGCCTGGGCCTGGGGATTTTCGGGCGTGATGGTGCGCGGCTCGGGGGCCGCCTGGGATTTGCGCAAGGCGCAGCGCTATGATTGCTATGCGGAAATGGACTTCGACATTCCCATCGGCAAGAACGGCGACTGCTACGACCGTTATCTCATTCGCATGGAAGAGATGAGACAGTCCGTCCGGATCATGAGGCAGTGCATCGACAAGCTGAAGGCGCCTGACGGCGGAGGCCCGGTGCTCGTACAGGACAACAAGGTCGCGCCGCCTCGGCGTGGTGAGATGAAGCGCTCGATGGAAGCGCTGATCCATCACTTCAAGCTCTACACCGAGGGCTTCCATGTTCCTGCCGGCGAGATCTACGTCGCGGTCGAGGCGCCGAAGGGTGAATTCGGCGTGTTTCTCGTCGCAGATGGGACCAACACGGCCTACAAGTGCAAGATCAGGTCGCCCGGTTTCGCCCATCTGCAAGCGATGGATTTCCTCTGCAAAGGACATTTGCTGGCGGACGTCTCGGCCATTCTGGGCTCCTTGGACATCGTGTTTGGCGAGGTAGATCGTTAAGAGATCGTGTTGCATTAGAACGAACGTCTTGAGCCAGTGCCTTGTCGAATAGATATCGCTTTGGCCTTCACTTGGATACGACATCACTTTGAGCCAATTCCGATCCAAAGGATTCTCGTGTTGCGAAAGGCTCCCGAACCTTCTTCGGCTCGTTGTTCCGAGCAGTGAAGTCGCCGGTCTCTGTCGAAGTCCTTAGCCATTTCGTCACGTCGCCGATCGCTTCCCGCGGCGAGCGGCCGAACTTGCGCAAGCCGCGGAAATATTCGAGCTGAAGGTGTGCCGACGTGCCGCGCTTGGGGATCGACATCAGATGCTGGATGTCGTCCTCGATGCCGAGATGATCGACGTGGGGTGCCACCATGGCGATCACCGAATCGAGCCAGCTTCTGAATGAGACCGGCTCGAACGACACCAGATCGATATAGGTGCCGTCGGTTCCGTAGCGCTGGGCGCGCCAGCGGTTCTCCTCGACCAGGGCGCGGTGCACGGCCGAATAGGTGGCGTTCAGCTCAGGATGGTGGATGGCGTGGCGGACCAGCGCGCGGAACAGCGCCGCGATCGCCACCGAATCCGCAATCGCCGTGCAGCAATCGGTGATGCGCAGCTCGAGCGTCGGATGCTGTAGCGAGGGCCGCAGCGCCCACCAGACATAGGTGGCGTTGGGGACAATTCCGGCATCGACCAACGTCTTCACATAGGTCTCGTATTCGGAAAGGTTCCGAAACATTTCGGGAAAGCCCGTTCGGGGCAGGGCGTCGTTGGCGGCATTGCGGTAGCCGAGCAATCCCGTCGGGTAGCCGCACCAGAACGGCGACGAGGTCGAGAGCGCCAGCAGCAGCGGCAGGAACGGCACCAGGCGGTGCATGATCTCGACGCGCAAATCGGGCTCGGGCACCTCGACATGGACGTGCAGTCCGCTGATCGGATTGCGGAGGCCGACCATGCCGAGGTCGCTGATGACCTTGCTGTAGCGGCGCTTGCGCGTCATGCGCTGCTGCTGCGGCTGCGCCAGCGGGTGTGTGCCGGCCGCGATGATGCCGACGCCGTGGTCCCTGCCGACCTCGGTGAGAACCGAACGGTAGCGCGCGAGCTCGGCCAGCGCATCGGCTGAAGACGTCAGCGGCGGGGTTGCCACCTCGATCTGCGATTGCAGGATCTCGGTGGTCAGGCGTTCGCCGAGCCGCTTCTGCGCCGCCGCCATGTAGGGCTTGGGCAGCTCGGATCGCGGCGCCGCGGACTGGCGGTTGACCAGAAAATATTCTTCTTCGATCCCGAAGCGGTAGCGATGCATGCCTATGCCGCCCGTTGCGCCTTGGCGTGGTGGCGAACCGCGTCGCCAAAGGCCGACAAAATCCGCGCCGATGCGTGGTCGGAGCTTGCCCAATAGTCCGGATGAAAAAGCGTGCCGAGCGCAAACGCGCTCGCGCCCTCGACGCTGGCGGCCTCGATCGAGCCGTCCTCGGCCACGGCTTCGGCGATCAGCCCCGGCGCGAGATCGGCGATCAGGAAGCTGTGCAGCGAATTCACGGTGATGGAGTCCGCGCCGCAGATCTGTTGCAGCACGCCGCCCTTGCGCAAGGTCACCTTCTGCCGCAGACGGTAGCGGGCGTCCTCGTTGTCTGCCTTGGGCGTGCCATGGCGCCGGTCCTCCGGCAAATCATCCGGCTCCTTCGCCAGCGTGCCACCGAAAGCGACGTTCAGCTCCTGGAAGCCGCGGCAGACGAAAAGAGCGGGGATGCCGCGCGCCAGCGCCGGCGGGATCAGGCGCAGCGCGACCTCGTCGCGGAATTCATCGAACGGGCCATCGCGCTTCTCGTCGACCGTTTGTCCATAGCGGGACGGATGGACGTTGGTCTGTCCGCCGCCGACAAAGAGGCCGTCGAGCCCGTCCAGGTAGGCATCGATATCAGCCTCGGGCGCTGCGGGCAGGATGCGCGGCACGGCGCCGGCGACGAGGCCGATCGCGTTGACGCAGACCATCGAGACCGAGGCGAGCTGCTCGCCGCGCGCGACCATGGAATCGGAGAGAATGCCTACCTGCGGTGCGCCGCTGCGGCCTTGCCACTGCCCGCGCGAGGCGCTGCGCCGCCACTGCTGCAGGCCGTACGCCACGGCATCCGCCGCGCTGCCGAATTGATGAATCGCCGCCTTGAGCTCTTTGACGTTTGTCCCTAATCGAAGTGCCCAGCGGCTGCAGGCAACGGGATCGTACGGATCAATTCTGGAGCGGGGCTCGTGCAATTGCTTCGGCTGCTTCTATTCGTGTGTCTGTGCTTGATAAAACAGCAATTGGGCAGAATGGTTGCTCTGCTCAAGTCTATTGCTCTGTCACGACGTTAACTTTTGTTATGAAGCGGATGTTCGGGCAAAGCCGAGGTACGCTCAAGGACTCCAAAGACGGGGCCAGCTCGTCGGAGCAGGCTGAGTAAGCAACTGAACACGCCCAAGATGACCGACAGTCCTCGCGAGTCGTCTGCCGATTCATCAATCGTGCGAGATTAACCTTTGTTGTGGGCGCCTCCTGCCCAATTGCATATTTTCATCTGATCAAGAAAAGGAAAACGCGATGGGATTGAAGCGCAGGCGGATCAAGCACACAACCTCTCTGGAAGATCGCTTGGCTCAATTCGCGGAGCACATGAGGAAGCGAGCCGACGACAAGCCGATCGGCGCTGAGAAGAACGAACTTCTCAAGAAGGTCCGCAACGCAGAGCAGGCTTTGGACATAGAGCGGCAGCTCCGGCAGCCGCACTGAAGTTCACTCGGGCGGATGTACGCCAGTGAGCCAGAAGGCCTCCGGTCCGAGCCCGGAGGCCTTTTGCTAGTGTTTAAGTTGAAGCAGATCAGCGGCCCGCTATTGGACTTCAGCTCAGCGCATTCGTCACGGGCGGCTCGTTCATCTGCTCCACCTGAGCGCCGCTGTCTGGCCGTGCGGGTCCAAGCACCGGCTCCTGGCCCAGCGGCTCGAACCCGCCGCGGAGCGTGAACGTCCCCTTGCCGTCGAGGGAAGGTCCTTCGCAGTAGCGACCCGTCTGCAGCGAGAGGCCGCCATAAACATGTTAGCTGAACTCGGTCGCTTCCTTGCTGCGATCGAAGCTGTTCGGGATCGGCAGCGACGCCTCGGCTCGCAGCTCCTCAATCACGGCGAGCCATTGCTGCTGATGCATGGTGTCGCGTGCGATAAGGTAGCTGAGCATGTCCTGCATGCCCGGTCTCTCGTCGAGTTGTAGAGACGTACGGATACCGTGCGTCCGGTGGATTCGAGTGCGACGTTGCCGTACATGTCGACCACAAGATTGTCGCTGGCGTAGATGCATTCTAATTTGCGGAGAAGCATTTTGCAGAAACGAATGCGGCCCCGGCGCAAGGGAGGGTCTCGCCGGGGCCGCTCGCGCGCACGTCTGGAAGGAAACGGCCCGAGGCGCGCGTTGACGTCTTTAGTGCCGCGGGAGGTTGCCATTCTATGGTGGGGCCGTTTTCGCCATGAGGACTACCAGACTTGTCTTACGCATGTCGCTCTCCCGAGGTTCGGCTCGGACCAATTACCTGTGGCCTTCACCCTTCCTCGCGGTTGCATCATCAGCGGCAATGTTGTGGGGAACGGCGACATCGTCAAAACGCGCGGCAAGCGTCTCCAGCGCGCCCCGCATCTCAGGCCCCTGCATCGCAGCGCCATGTCCCGTGATGACGATGTCCGGCGCGAGCGCGGCCAGTTTACACACCGAGGCCTTCGCGCTGGTCCAATCCGGCGTGAAATACATAGGAGGCCCGTGCATCTCCGGCGCTTGCGTCACCGCCGAGTAAACGGACTCCTGGCGCGTGGTGATGAACGCGTCGCCCGCGATTAGCACACGATCGCGATCTCGCCAGAGCGAGACGTGTCCCGGCGTATGGCCGGGCGTGTGGATCCATCGCCAGCCTTGCATGAATGGCACGCTTTGATCGCCGGGAAGATCATACAGGTGCGATGCGACGTTGACTGGCCTGGTCGGAAACAGCGGCGAGATCAGCGCGAGCAACCCGCCACCGACACCCGGATTTGCCCGCGGATACGAGCGACTGCCATCGAGATAGGGATGTTCGGCTCCATGCGCGTAGACCGGCACGTCCCATTCGCTCGCAAGCGTCTCGAGCGCGCCGACGTGGTCGAAGTGACCATGCGTCATGACGATGCAGGCGGGCCTGCCGCTGCCACCAAAACGTGCGCTTGCCGCGGAGCGGATCGCCTGGGCCGAGCCCCGGATACCCGCATCCACCAGCACCCATTTGCCGTCCCCGGCATTTTCACAGCCGACGAAAATCACATTGACGATGGCAAGCTGTTTGTAGGCGATGTCGGCGACGATCTGACGCGTATTGTCGTCGCGGTCCAGATCGAATTTTGGGTGCTCGGCGCTTGCCTCGGACGGTAAGGGAATTTGCGTCATTTCTTGCCAACCTGCTGTGGATCGTTTTATCGCTCGATGGTACCCATCCGCCGGATTTTCTTCTGAAGCAGCAGGACGCCATAGAGCAGTGCTTCGGCCGTCGGCGGGCAGCCGGGGACGTAGATGTCGACGGGAACGACGCGGTCACAGCCGCGTACGACGGAATAGGAGTAATGGTAGTAGCCGCCGCCATTGGCGCAGGACCCCATCGAGATCACGTAGCGAGGCTCCGGCATCTGGTCATAGATCTTGCGGAACGCCGGGGCCATCTTGTTGGTCAATGTGCCGGCGACGATGATCACGTCCGATTGTCGCGGCGAGGCGCGTGGCGCGAAGCCAAATCGTTCCGCGTCATATCGCGGCATCGACATCTGCATCATCTCAACGGCGCAGCAGGCGAGTCCGAACGTCATCCACATCAGCGAACCCGTGCGGGCCCAAGTAATCAGTTCCTCTGCTGTGGCCGTGAAAAAACCCTTGTCGGCGAGATCGTCACGAATTTGCATGAAGTACGGATCGGACGCGTTCGCTGGCGACCCGTCGCCAGGTCGCCTCAGATCGTGGCGAATATCGGTCTGCGGAGGAGTGTCACTCATTGGGCCCTCGGCAGGCAGTCGGCGCCAAACGCAAGTCACGCTGCGGAAAACAGGCGTTCCGCAGGGGGGTTCCTGCATCCGCCAATGTGTTTGATGTTCGGCTATCGCAGGTTAACCGCCGGGTCCTGCTTCAGAACGCGGAGGCTAACGGGCAGATCAGGGAGCGAATGCGGCTTTGGAACGATCGCTGCGGGCCGCGGTTGCGGCAAGGAAGCCAGTCAAAAGGAGGATTGCCCATGGCGAACGCCGCACGCGACACATTCGTGGTTGGACTACGCAATGCACATGCGATGGAGGTGCAGGCGAGGGAGCTGATGGAACGGCAGTCGGAGCGGCTGGACGAGTATCCGGAGGTCAAGGCGAAGGTTGCAGCTCACCTTCAGGAGACCAACGAGCAGCTGAAACGGCTCGAGCGGTGCCTCCAATCCTGTGGCGAGAGCACCTCCAGCCTCAAGGACACCGCGCAGTCCGTCATGGCCAACATGCAAGCGATGGCGCACTCGGCCGCCAATGACGAGATCCTCAAGAACACCTTCGCCAACAATGCATTCGAGAACTTCGAGATCGCGGCTTACAAGTCGCTCATTGCGCTGTGCGGCGCCGCCGGAGTCACCGAGGCCAAGGCGGAACTGGAGGCATCTTTGAAGGAAGAGCAGCGTATGGCTGCGTGGATCGACTCAAACGTCGAAAAGGTGACGATGGAGTTTCTGGCGCATCAGCGGCAGGCCGCATAGCAGCACGGCAGCGGTGAGATCGCCCGTTTACCTTGCGCCGATCGAGATCTCGTCATCTCCGCCCCGCCTCAGCAGCAGATCTCACCCGCTGCATTGTCCATCCCACTGCACGGAGATGACTTTCAGCACCCCGTCCAATTTCGGCAGTTGTCTCGAACGGGTACCTGCCTCCATATCCTTTCGGATGGAGAACCCCTACCGATAACAGACGAAGAGCTACGGCAGCATTAGCAATCGCTTCATACGCTTTGAAACCGAGAAATCCTTTGGAACGGCTCAGACGGCCGACGAAAACTTTAGAGTAGAGGTCAACAGAGGCAATGACGGTCGACCGCTATCGCGAACATTCATGGTGGAAATCCGCCGTCATCTACGAGATCGCGCTGATCTCCTTTCAGGACTCGAACGGCGACGGCAAGGGCGACCTTGCCGGTTTGATGTCGCGCATTGATTATCTGAAGTGGCTCGGCGTCGACGCAGTGTGGCTGACGCCGATCTACAAGAGCCCCTTCCGCGACCTCGGCTATGACATCTCCGACTATTGCTCGATCGATCCCGCCTTCGGCAGCCTCGAGGAGTTCGATCGCCTGCTCGAGGCACTGCACGCCGCGGACATCCGCCTCATTCTCGACCTCGTCCCCAATCACACCGCGAACGATCATGCTTGGTTCGTCGAGAGCGCGAGTTCGCGCAACAGCGCCAAGGCCGACTGGTACATCTGGGCCGACGCGGCCGAGAACGGCGGGCCGCCCAACAACTGGCTGAGCCGGTTCGGCGGCAGCGGCTGGGAATGGTGCGAGGCGCGGCGGCAATATTACTATCACTCCTTCCTGGTGGAGCAGCCCGACCTGAACTGGCGCAACCCGCAAGTGCGCGCCGCGATCGCCGATTCCATGCGGTTCTGGCTCGACCGCGGCGTCGACGGCTTTCGCGTCGACGCCAGCGCGGTCCTGATCAAGGACCAGCTGTTGCGCGACAACCCGCCGAATCCCAACGCCGAGGGCAAGCCGCCGCCGCAGCGGCACACGACTGTGTTTACCGACGACCGGCCCGAGACCATGGATTGCATCGAGTTCATCCGGGAGGTGATCGATACTTATCCCGGGCGGATGCTGTGCGGCGAGGTCCAGGGCAAGACCGATCGCATCGGCCATTTCTACGGCAATGACCGGCCGCGTCTGCATCTGCCGCTCAACTTCGCCCTGCTCGATTCCAAATGGGACGCCCTCTCGCTGCAGGCCACGATCGACGCCTATTTCAATGCCATCCCCGACGATGGGTGGCCGGTGTGGGTCATCGGCGGCCATGACAAGCAGCGGATCGCGAGCAAGATCGGCGAGGCGCAGATGCGCGTGCTCGCGATGCTGCTGATGACGCTGCGGGGAACGCCGTTCTTCTTCATGGGCGACGAGATCGGCCGCAAGCGCGTGCCGATCCCGCCCGACTGCGTTCACGATCCCTTCGAGAAGCTCGTGTCCGGGTACGGTTTGTGCCGCGATCCCGAACGCGCACCGATGCGCTGGGACGACAGTCCCGACGGCGGCTTCACCACGGGCCGTCCATGGCTGCCGCTGGAGCCGCCCGATGGAGCGGCCAACGTCGCCGGGCAGCAGCGCGACGAGCGTTCGATCCTGGCGCTGTTTCGTGCGCTGATGACACTGCGGCGCGAGCATGCCGGCCTGCAACGCGGCGAATACGAACCGCTGCGGTCGCAGAACGACGTTCTGGCCTACAAGCGGAAGGCTGGCCATCACGAGATTCTGGTCGCGCTCAACATCGCGGCTGACCCGCGGAAATTCCACTGGCAAGGACGCGGCAGCCTGTTGATGTCGACGCATTTGGATCGGCCGGCCGAGCCGGTGCCGGATGCGTCCATCCTGCTCCGGGGCAACGAAGGCGTGATCATCGCATTCATGCCCGCTGATAACTTCGGAACTCCGAACCCTTGATCGGCTCCTCTAGGCGCCATCCAGTCTCAGGCAGAGATCAGCCTTCTCCCAGGGAGTACGCCGTAAGTATCAAATTGAGTAGTTTCTGAACACTATTCTCTGCAAATGCGCCGACCATCACCGGCGGAGCCTCCGCGGTAAGGCTCTCGGCTGTCGATGTGGGCCAAAGTCAGCATTGGCCCAACCCCACCACTGCTGCTTGATCTGGTGACGTCGGCAAGTGAGAAATTGAGGTCCTAAGAGAAACCCTGCGCTATAGGCGACACCGATTTATGAGCTTGATGGCTCGGCCCGGGCCGCACCAGCCAAGAAATTCGAGCTTTTTGCTTTTGAGAGCGTTCGTAGCATCGAAGAACTTTTCCAATTGCTTCGGTCGCTGTCGCCGGTAGGTTACGAACGTCAGGCAAATCAGCAGCAAAGAAGGAGTGCTGAGGCACCGCAACAACTCGGTCGTTTCTTTTTCTTTTGCGTTCGGTCACCTGAAGGACCTTGAGAACGCCAATGGGCCTGCACCGAAGGACGGTACCTCGGTACGTGGCGCCATCGTGCATCACCAACACGTCCAAGGGATCACCATCATCTGCCAGAGTCGACGGGATAAATCCCCAATCGTAAGGATAAGTTAGGCCAGCCATCAACGCCTTCGAAAGCGTAAACACCCGCAGCTCGCGATCGAATTCCAATTTGCAGCAACTCCCGCGAGGAGTTTCAACCACTGTCAAAATATTCTCTTTGTCGGCCCAGGTAGGCAGCTTCAAATAGTTGGTCATCTCAGATGTCCTCTGTTTGAAACGTGCTGTCAATTTCTGAGTTCCTATTGACAAAGACACAGGCGGGAACCCGTAGACGCAGTGGTCCTTGCGACGCGAAGTGGGCGTCAGGGCAGGGCGGCGTCTCTTAGAGCCGGGACGATCCGCCAAACGACTTCATGTTAGTCCCAGTACGGGATAGCCGGGCGGGCGATCATCAGCCAGAAGATAGCCAGCACGGCTGCGAACGCCGGAAATCCGAAGGTGAACCACCACCAGAAGAGACGGTAATACTCGGCAGGCAGCTTGGAGTCGGTCTCGATGGCGCGAACGGCAAGGTTGCGCATTCGCATTTGCATCCACACCACCGGGAGCCAGAAGGCGCCTGTCACCACGTAGAGTGCGATGGACGCCGCCACCCAGCCGTCGCCGAGGGAATACCCGCTCGACCAGGCGAGCCATGTGCCGGTGATCGGCTGTAGGATCACGGCACTCGCCGTGAACAGGAAGTCGGCCAGCACGACCGTCCGCGCAACGCCGGCGATTTCGCGCGGGTCGCCGCGCAGATGTGCCACCAGCATGAAGAAGGCGATGCCGGCCCCGGTGCCGAGCAGCACCGCAGCGCCAATGATGTGCGCCATCTTCACGAGGAAGTAGAGCATCAGCGATCCTCCCGGATCGCCATCGCGACCAGGTTGAGCATGATCACCGGCCATATCTTCAGCATTGGTCCGAGCGGGTCGGCCCACAGTCGCGGCACCAGGACGGTGCCGATCACGGCATAGGTGAGCGAGATGATCAGTGCTGCCCAGAGTCCGTAGCGGCACAACGGCCGCCAGAGAATGGCAAGGCCAATGACGATGTCGGCGAGCGCGCCGGCGGTGACGACGAGCGCCGCGACGTTCCCTTGCAACCCGCCTTCAAGCAGCAACGACATCCCGATGTTCCAGCCCGCACTCAGCGAGATGATGCCTGTGGCGATCCAGAACAGGCCGAAGACGTCGAAGATCAGCGGCTTGAGCGCATACAGCCGTGCAAACCAGCGTTCCTGCACCGAGGCAGGCTCGCCGGCGAGTGCGGCTTCGAGATCGCGCGGTGCAGTGCCGGTCAACTGGCGCCAGGGCTCGGGATCGCCGGTCGCTCCGCGGCGCATTTCCGCCTGTGCCGTCGTGTTGATGGGCGTCCGCCATCCCAGCATCTGCGCGACGTCTCCCGCGCGGTAAGCAACCGAAGCCACCCAGGATGGCAGCTGCAGGCGGTAGGCCGGCCTCCAGCGCAGCCAGCCCCGAAACAGCGCGACCGCGTCGCTGAACGCGATTTGCCGTGGGCCGGCCAGATCGATGGCGATGCGGGAAGGCGCGCCCGGCTGCAGGAAGAACAGCACGGTCTCAACGACGTCGTCGAGATGCACCGGTTGAATAGCCGCCGTGTCGGGCATGACCGGCAGAACCGGCAGGGCCGCCAGCCCTCGCAGCAGCGCGCTGCCGCCATAGGCGGCGCGGCCGATCACGACGGAGGGTCGCAGGATGACCCAATCGAGGTCGCGCGCCATCAAGGCGGCTTCGCCCTCCCGCTTGGTACGCGAAAAATCGCTAGGGGCATCGACATTGCTGCCGATGGCCGAGAACAGGATCACGCGGCGGAGGCCTGCGCTCTCGCAGGCGCTGTAGAGTGCCGCGCTTCCGGCGACATGAACGGCTTCCATGTTCTATGCCGCGACTGCATTTAACAATTGCCACGGCGTAATCAGCGGCCGAAAGGATGGGATAGGAGGCAAGGATCATTAGCCACTGCTCTTTGGCTGCATGAAAGCCTCCCGGTTTGGCTGATACCGGCGCTCCATCGGCACCAACGACCGGGCGCATCAAAACTGAGGTACGCTGGCGCGGGATGCGTAAGGGGCGTCTACCGGTTCGCCGTTGGTGCCGATCATATCGACGAGCAAAATCCTGCCCCGCAGAAAATATCGAGCGTGACGACCCGCAAAGGGGCGTCCGTGAGCCTCCCGGGTGGTGTCGATTCGGATGCCAAGCTTGCGCAGTTTGTGGATGTATCCACCCCAATGCGGGGCGGGACAGTCAACGTAGGAGCAGCCGCCTTCGCCGCTTTCAATCAGCTTCAAGAGTGCCCATGCAGCCCGACCGCGAATCGTCACGATATCCACGCCATTGATGACTGCTTTAATCGAAAGGACTTCGCTCACTAGCGGTCCTCCCTGCGCGAGAACCCTGCATTAACCAGCAGAGTTGCGGCTGTGGCGAGTGACACACGGCAGCGACGCGCAATCCAACGAACGCGAGGATCGGCACCGCGACGTTCTTGGTCGGATGCCCAATCGAATAGATCAGGATGCTGGTATCGTGGTTTCGGATGGTGTAATTTCATCTTGTTCAACTTCATGGAAATGTGGGTGAACAAATGCCTCGGCGCGGTGGTCAAGACTGCTGCCGAGGCGCTTTCATTTCGCTTGTGTTGATTTCGGTAAAGCGGGCGGCAGCCCATTGAGCCATTCAACCAAGTCGGCCTGCAGAATTAAGGTGGACTTGCCGTTCTTGCGCGCGCGCAGTTCGCCGCGTTTGATCGCATCGTAAAGTTTGGTTCTTCCGATACGCGAAGCGGCGCACGCCTCACTTATTTTTAGGACCAATGGGGTCTGCATTGTTGTCTCGCCATCACAGCCGGGACGGTCCCAGCGACCGCACCTGCGTCCATGCAGGTTCATGACGACCAACCTAGCGACCACCCTCGGCGAAAAAAGGCGGCGATTAAACTATTCGGCCGTAATTACCTGTTCTTTTTTGCCCAACGGCTGTTAGGCGCCCCTATCAATTCCAGGGCCTCATCCAATACCAAAGTTGAATTCTTGATCCGCCGCTCGTCAGAGGCGGTTAGCTCCGATCCTCTTTCTACGTAACCCACACGCACAGCTTCCAGATACCCCTGTGCTACGAGGTCTCGACGCGCGCGCAGAATGTCATTTCGGTCCAAATCGAGAGCTAAGCGGTGACCGTGCTTTAGATAGCTCTCAGTCTTTCCATGGTACGGGGCTTTTCGCTTGATAAGAGATTGGTAGATTTCACTTTGCTTTGCAGATGGCTTATTCTGGCGAGCTTTACTGATATGGCGCAGTAGGTTGCAAAGGCTCTCGCCATCCCACTTTGCTGGTCGACCACGACCGATATGAGATTGTGTGTAATAGCCAAGCAATATTCGCCAACTGAAGGGGTCGCGAGGATCCAGATTGAAAGCTTTGAACGCGCCTCGCGGCGATCTATCCCAGCTGCTGATGAAGGGAGACTCTAAATCAAGTGCATCCTGCGCTGCAGCCAACCAGTCGGCCTGATTGCTGTAATCGCGTCGAAAAGGAAATGGTGTTTGGCTGACTTTTTTCCAATGGGCCAAACGGGAGGAGGGAGTCTCCGGCTTTTTTGGCATCGCCCGTTCCTGAAATCGACAGTGAACCGGCACGAACATAGCCGAACGGCGACGATTAGCCTCATAGCGCTTGTGGATTTGCACAACATTGCCCCGATCGCGCCTCCAAGAGCCCGCATCGATTGTCCAAGGCATCCCGGCGCGGCAGCGGGGTCAGCTAGAGTAGCACCCGTTTCTTCGAAGCGAGCTGTCATCGCGCGACTGCACGAATGGTGAGGCAGAAGCGTTCTCGCTCAAGTGGTGAAGAGCTTGAAACGCTAAGACACCGGACGATTTCGCAGGCGAAATCGTCCCACTCATGTATGCATAAGGCTTAGCTCTTGCGCAGAGCTACCACATTGGTGTGGCGGGTTCACACAGCCAAGGCCCGTGGCTGACAACAGCCCAGCGGGCGGCGATGTCCGCTTCCGAGAGATGACCCGACCAAGGGCATGCTGGCTACCGAGGGCAGCCTTTGACCCACAGCGGACTACGGGAAAGTCTGCCAGATAGCTTCCGCTTTACCGATTCAACCGGATAATATGTTTTCATCTGGGCAGGGGCGTCAGAGTATGAGACGGCGCAAATTCATTGGCTTGGCAGGCATCTCGGTTGCTGCTTGGGCAGCACGATTAGCCAGATCTCAAGCCACGGGCCAACCGCGAAAGATCGGTTACCTGCATCCCTTTACGATCGACCCGCGTCTTGTGATTTTGACGGGGTTGCTGAAGCGCGGCCGTGAGCTAGGCTATATAGAGGGTGAGACGATCCTGTTACGATCTGCGCAAGGGGACCTTTCACGGCTGCCGGACCTCGCTCGAGAACTCGTTGATCTCGGCGTCGGGGTGCTCATCGTGGTCGGTCTGCCGGCAACAACAGCCGCACTCTCCGCGGCTCCCGACTTACCGGTCGTGGCAATTGATCTTGAGACGGATCCGATCAAGGCAGGCTTCATCGACAGTTGGGCAAAGCCCGGGCGCAATTTGACCGGACTGTTCCTCGATCAGACCAGCTTGACGGGCAAGTTAGTCACCCTGATGGGGGAAGTGGTGCCCGGCTTGAGGAAGCTTGCCATTGTTTGGGATCCGAGCACACGGCCGGACCAATTGGAAGCAGCCAGAATCGCGGCCGGTGCTGCCGGCCTCGAGACCCAGACGCTGACGTTGAGCAAGCCGGAGGAATTTCGCGACGCCTTCGCAAAGCTGGAAAGCACGAGCGGCGTATTGCTTTTGATTTCTCCGACGTTGACGGCAAACCCCGGCCTTTTTGCCGCTGCCGCTCTTGAATTCAGATTGCCCAGCATCTCAATCTGGAAGCCTAACGCAAAAGCAGGTGGCCTTCTCACCTACGGCCCCGTGCTAGGGCCCTATTTCCCTCGCGCCATGACAATGGCCGATACAATCCTCAAGGGTACCAGACCAGGTGATATACCGATCGAGGGGCCAGACCGCTACGAACTCGTTATCAACCTAAAGACCGCCGGGCAGCTTGGGATCGAGGTGCCGCCGTCGATCGCGGCGACGGCGGACGAGACGATCGAATGACGTCGGGGGATTTTCGCTACTGCCAGTCTGAATATGCCAGCTCAGTCTGACTATGTCCGTTGTTCGAGGAAGACTGGAAGTCGCATTTCCGGGCCGCTAGGGCTGCCGATGACCCACAACGGATGTGGGCTCTAGAGCGGATCAAGTCGTCGGTAATTCGGTAGCTGTCCCCGCAAAGAGCTTGGGGCGGTTTGCGGCTGCGCGACGTTCTGGGAGCTCTTGGTGGCACGGCAGCGCGGCCGATGGCGGCGCGGGCGCAGTCGACAACCGGATTTTGCTCTATAACATACATGGGATACCCTGCCGCTCCAAAGCAACGCGCGCCATCTTGCGCCAGCTAAGATGACTCGAAGTGTTCTTACATGGAACGTCGCAAGTTTTTGGCAACGCTCGGCTCCGCAGCACTGATATATTCGCGATCCGCTCGCGCGCAGACGTCTGGTAGGAATTACTGTTTCGCTACACTTCATCCAGTAGCGCCGATGACCGATACCAGTGGTCTTGGAAAGATCCTGCTGAGAGGACTGGCCCAACGCGGTTATGTCGTAGGACAAAACCTGACCTACCTCGCGCGTAGTTCGATGGGCGACAACACTAGAATTCCCGAATTACTACGAGAATTGAAAGCCAGTGGCGTCGATGCAATCGTTGTTGTTGGTTTCCCCTCGGCACTGGCTGCGAAGTCGTTAGGCGTCCCGATAATCGGCGCGCTGGGTCTCGGTGATCCGGTCGAAACGAGATTGATCGATAGTCTGGCTCATCCTGGCGGCAATATTACCGGTATCTCCGACGTGGCCTCGGCACTCACGACCAAGCGCCTATCCTTGTTAAAGGAACTGTCGCCAAATCTCCGAAAAGTAGCGATGCTCTGGAACAAGGACGATCTTGGCATGACGCTGCGCTACGGGGCCTCTGCCAAAGTTGCGCTGTCGCTTGGAATTTCAGTGCAGCCTGTGGGTGTCCGCGAACGGGATGATTTCAAGGATGCGTTCGAGCTCATGAACAGCGATATGCCGGATGCGATATTAATGGTCGCCGACGCGTTGACCAATCTGAACCGCAAGCGTGTCTTTGAGTTCGCGATCGCCATGAAATTGCCGGCTATTTATGAATACGACTTCATTGTTCGTGATGGCGGCCTGATGTCATACGGGCCAGATCTGACAGAATCATTCGAACGTACAGCTGCCCTGGTTGCCCGAGTCTTCGAAGGTGCAAAGCCGGCCGATTTGCCCTTCGAGCAGCCTACCCGGTATCCCTTTTTTTTAAATCTTAAAACAGCCGGCAGCATGGGCCTGCAGATTCCGCCGACCATGCTCGCCCTAGCCGACGAAGTGATTGAATAGTTTGCCAGACTTCCGGTGTTGACCGATACTGTCGAAAAAGGGCTTGAGGAGCCGAGCGAACAATGATTCCTGCTCAGGAGGCGGCAGGAGAGTCGGCGATGATGGGGCGGCAGGACCGAGATCAGGGGCAGCTCTTTTATGAGTTTAGCCTCGACGAGATGATCCCGACTGACCACCTGTTGCGACGGATGAACCTGTTTGCGACGGCGGTTCTGGCCGATTTGCACCACCAGCTAAAGCCCTTTTACAGCGACATCGGCCGGCCCTCGGTTGATCCCGAGCTGATGATCCGGATGCTCCTGGTCGGTTACTGTTATGGCATTCGTCATGAGCGCCGGCTCTGTCAGGAAGTGGCGCTGCACCTTGCGTATCGCTGGTTCTGCAAGCTCGATCTCGACGACAGGGTTCCGCACCATTCGACGTTCTCGGTAAACAGGCTGGGGCGCTTCCGCGAGAGCGAGATCCTGCGCCACATTTTCGAGCGCGTGGTTGTGGCATGCATGGCCGCGGGCCTTGTCAAGGGCGAAGGGTTCGCGGTGGATGCGAGCGTGATGGAGGCCAATGCCAGCCGCTATCACGGCAAAGCGCCGGGCGAGCTGGACTGGACCGATGCGCAACGTCAGAAGCGTGCCGTGGCCGAATATCTTGCCGGACTTGAGGCCGAAGCGCAGGTCCAGGAAGGCGGGGACAGGGGCGCTGGCGGTTCTGATGGGACGCCGACCGCATCGTCCGATCGCAAGCCACCGAAGGTGATCTCGCCTTCTGATCCGTCGTCGGCATGGACGGCGAAAGCCAACAAGCGGGTGCAGTTCGGATACGGGCTCAACTATCTGATCGATGTTGAGCACGCGATCATTGTCGATGTCGAGGCGACGCCGGCACGCACCTATGATGAAGTCGCGTCTACCAGGACGATGATCGATCGCACCGAACAACGGCTTGATCTAAAGCCTGATTGGCTCACGGCTGATACCGCCTACGGCACCGGCAAACTGCTTGCATGGTTACTGGGCAAAAGCATCACGCCGCACATTCCCGTGTGGGAAAGATATCCGTCGTCTGACGGCATGTTCTCCCGTGGCGAATTCACCTACGACGCTGAGCGAGACGTCTATGTCTGTCCGAATGGCAAGCTCTTGCGAACCTCGGGAACGGTCCATGATGGCCGCGCCAGGAACTACCTGTCACAACCTCAAGAGTGCCGTGCTTGCACGCTCAAGCAACGATGCACGCGCGCACCGTTCAAGAAGATCGCTCGCGACATTAATGAGGATGCGCGCAACCATGCCCGGTCACTGAAGGGCACGCCGGAGTTCGAACGATCGAGCAACGCGCGCAAAAAGGTGGAGATGCGTTTTGCACACCTGAAGGTCCAGCATGGCTTTGAGCGTATGCGCCTTCGCGGTCTCACCGGCGCCCGTGACGAGTTTCATCTCGCTGCCATTGTGCAGAACCTCAAGACAATGGCGATGTGTTTGGTCGGCCCGCCAACAAAGGGTGCCTGTGCGGCGATCACCTAAGAGGCTCGCCAGCTGGTCGCGGGGCCTGCCGATCCGGCTCTGACGTCCAGCCAGGAACACGCCGAAAACGCCCCCGAGAGCAAAACCAACTATGCCACGGCGTTTTTCGACAGCATCGACCCAACTCGGACATGGACGCCCGCGCGAGCGCGAGCCAAATTGACGCTTTCGGGATGCTTGATTGGTTCGCTAAGATATCACCCATTGAGCTTGGGGTCGGACATGCGGCGGCGCGAGTTTCTAGGTGTTTTGGGGGGCGCTGCGGCGGCGTGGCCGCTCGCAGCGACGGCGCAGCAGGCGTCGCGAACGTTCCGCGTCGGTTACTTGGCTTTGGCGGGTGCAGACGATGCAATCTTCGTAAAGGAACGACTTAAACAACTTGGATACGCCGAAGGCAAAAACCTCATTTTCGACATTCGCTCCGCCAACGGAATACTCGAAACGCTCGGCACTCAGGCATCCGAGCTGATCAAGGCCGATCCGGATGTGATAATTACCGGTTTTGGAACGGCGACTGCCAAAGCAGCCCAAGCTGCCACTTCAACTATTCCCGTCGTGTTCAGCAATGTCGGGGATCCAATTGGATCTAATGTGGTCCAAAGTTTAAGCCGCCCTGGCGCTAACCTTACAGGACTGGCAGGGCAAGCCGCCGAGCTCGGCGGCAAAAGATTAGAATTGCTGAGCCAGTTCGTTCCGAACATCAGCACCGTAGCGGTGCTTGAGGAGCCAGCTGCACCATTCACGATCGCCGCCCTGCCGCGGCTACGGGAGGCTGCCAAGGCGAAAGGCCAGCAGCTTGCACTTTGTGACATTAGAAGCGCAGCTGACGTTGAAAGCAGCCTCGCGGCAGCAGCCAACGCGGGCGCCGGGGGCCTCGTAGTTCTGGAAACTCCAGTGTTGATTGGTTTACGTGAGCTGATCGTTGACGCTGCGGCTGCGCTTAGGATGCCAGCCATCTATAGTGTTCGCGACTTTGTCGACATGGGCGGCTTTCTTTCGTACGGCCCCGATGCCCGACAGCTTTATCGACGCGCAGCGGAGCTTGCCGACAAGATTTTGAAGGGTGAGAAACCAGCGGAAATTCCTGTCGAGCAACCGACACGATTCAATCTGATCGTCAATCTTAAAGCCGCCAAAGCATTAGGGCTCGCCATAGCCCCAACTTTGCTTGCGCTTGCGGACGAGGTGATCGAATAGCTATCAGCTTGTTGCAGCTGCTCACCACAGACATTGGCCCTAAACGGACCAATCGGGCTGGTTCGTTGATAACGATATTCGGGGCAGACCGGAAGTCGCGCGCCGGCGCCGCGAGGAACGTTTTTGACCCGCAACGGATATCGGGGACGCTCTCAACGGTAGCCATACGACCTTATTAATTCAGTCGCTTCAGTCCGCCGATGTGACGATGAAAACTGCGCGGGCTTGCAAGTGCAAGCCGCGTTTCTTGCGCGCGTGATCAAGTTTTGAATAGCGATCATGGCAGCTTTGATGCGGAAGCAGACTGACGCCTGTGCCTTCTATCGCGTGCTACGACCGTCTCTGTGGAAAATACGCGTCTCCCGGCGCTGGATTTGGATTACGAAAAGGCCAGAAAGTCTCCGAGGCGCAAACCGGCAACTTGGCCAACATTCCTAAGAGATTTCAGAGGATGAAAACTAATCAGGCATGTGGCTAGACTGCCGGCGGCCTAGTCTAATTGAATTCGGGCGCCTTTGGCACCATTGAGCAACCGCTTCAGGTGAAATCCAGCCAGCGCGTCGTCGGCGTGGGCGCCGACCAGCGCCGCGAAAGCTGGCATTGCTCCGACGTCGCCAGCCTCGAGCTTGGCGAACGCTTCCCCATATTGCGCGTTGGCCGTCGCCTTGAACGGAACGTCTTGCAGTGGTTCGAACGCGCGAAGCGGTTCGCTGCGGCCGCGAAGCAGGATATCGCCGACGGGTCGCCCCTGAAAATTGCCGGCGCGGTCGGCTGCCGCGGCGCTGACGCAGATGCGGGTGCCGAGATGCTTGTTGGCGGCCTCGAGCCGCGCAGCCGTGTTGATGGTGTCGCCGTATGCGGTGTAGTCGAAGAAACGGCTGCCGCCGAAATTGCCGACCAGCGCCGGCCCGGCATGAACGCCGATCCGCGTCGCACCGAAACTGACGCCTTTGTCCTTCCACCGGTCGCGGAACGCCTGGGCCCAGATGTCGAGGTCATGGGAGCAGGCAATGGCGCGTCTGGCATAGTCCGGCTGGTCGCCAGGCGCGTTGAACAGCACCTGAATCGCATCGCCGATGATCTTGGCGACCGTACCCTCATGGGCAAATACGACGTCGGTCATGCCGCCCACGTATTCGTTGAGCAGTGCGCCGAGCACATCGGGCGCTACCGTTTCCACCAGGGACGTAAAGCTACTGATGTCGGTGAAGATCGTCGCGATCTCGCGCCAATGTACCTGCATGCCGTCGCTGTCGCCGACCGCGGCGAGGCGGCTGGCAATCTGCGGCGAAAAATACCGCGACAGCGAGGCGTGCGCGCGCTCGGCCTCAAGCTGGCGGCGTCGGGCCTCCCGCATTGCCTCGACGTGGCGGATGGTCTTGTCGATCGTCATTTCGAGATCGCCGAAATCGATCGGCTTGGTCAGGAAATCGAACGCGCCACGGTTCATGGCGGTGCGGATGTTGCTCATGTCGCCATAGGCCGAGACGATGACGGTCGACTTCTTGTCCTCGGCTTCCTGCAGCTTGGCGAGCAGCGACAGCCCGTCCATCCGGGGCATGTTGATGTCTGATACGACCATGTCGACATGGGGGTGCTGCTCGATCGAAGCGAGCGCCTCGATACCGTCATGGGCGAATACGAACGCTACCGTGCCGTCGCGGATTTTCCGCCGGAATTTCTGCAGCACGAGCGCCTCGAGATCGGGCTCATCATCGACGACAAGGATGGTCGCGGTCATGCGGCCTGACCGAGGCGGTTATCGATCTCGAGACGTAGCAGCGCGAAATCGATCGGTTTGGTCAAAAGGCCGACGGCCCCGTTCTCGATCGCCTTACGACGCGTTTCGGCATCGCCATAGGCCGTAATCATGATCACGGGAACGTCGGGGCGCTCGGCGCGCACCTTCGGCAGCATTTCGAGCCCGGTCATCCCTGGCATGTTGATGTCGGAGAGGATCAGGATCAGCGAAGGATCCTTGATATCCGCCGCACGCTGAAGCGCCGCCGGCGCCGATGGGGCGAATTCCATCATGAAGCGGCCTGATTTCAGGTCGCGGCGAAACTGCTGACGAAACAAGGCTTCGACATCGGGCTCGTCATCCACCACGAGTATGTAAACGCTCAATTCCTGCCTCCGGTAATCGACTGTGCCGCCCCGGTTCTGGGCAGCGTAATGATGAATTCGGTAAAAGCGCCGGGCTCGGTCACGACGTCAATCGTACCGGCGTGTTGCTTCACGATGATGTCGTGGCTCATCGACAATCCAAGACCCGTCCCTTCGCCCGCCGGCTTGGTAGTGAAGAAGGGATTGAACATCTTCTCCTTCACCTCGGGCGGAATCCCGGTGCCGTTATCGCGGATCCGGATTTCCACCTTGTTGCCCAGGCTCCTGGTGGCCGCGCTCAGGATCGGTTCAAAGTCCTCGTCGCCGGCCTCCTTGCGCTTGGCCGCGGCATAGAACCCGTTCGAGATCAGGTTGAGGAAGACGCGGGTGATCTCTTGCGGATACAAGCTGACCTGTCCCGCGGCCGGATCGAAGTCGCGCTTCAGAGTGATGTTGAAGCCGGGCTTTTCAGCCCGCGCGCCGTGATAGGCGAGGTTGAGGCTTTCCTCGACGATGGCGTTGATGTCGGCTGGCCGGTGCTCGCCCGCGCCCTCGCGCGAATGCAGCAGCATGTTCTTGACGATCGAATCCGCCCGCTTGCCGTGCTGTACGACCTTTTCGAGGTTGCCCTTCAGCATGTGGGTGAGCTCGTCTATCTCTTCGCGGGTCTTGGCGTCCAGCGCCGCCGGTCTCAGCACGTCGTTGAGTTCGTCGATCAATTCGGCCGACAACGACGAGAAATTGTTGACGAAGTTGAGCGGGTTCTTGATTTCGTGGGCGATGCCGGCAGTGAGCTGGCCGAGCGAGGCCAGTTTTTCGGTCTGTACTAGGCGATCCTGTGCGGTGCGCAGCTCTTCCAATGAAGTCGCAAGTTCCTTGGTCCGTGCCTGAACTTCATCAAAGAGGCGGAGGTTCTCGATGGCGATGACTGCTTGGTCGGCGAAGGTGGTGACCAGCTCAATCTGCTTGTCGCTAAAAGCTCGCCTTTCCCTGCGAGTCAACACGAATACGCCCATCGGCACACCCTCGCGCAACAAGGGAATTGCGATCCTGCTCTGCGCCGGATTCGGATCTCCCGGCAGAGGCGACTGACCATCGACGAGGATGATCGACCTGCCTTCGGACAAGGCGCGTCCAACCGCTGTCGTCCCTCCCGGCTTGAAGATAAAATCCCTGAGAAATTGCTGTTTTTTGGGAGAGAGCCCGAAACTGGCGGCCAGCCGATAGGCGCCATCCCTGGGCTGGAGAATGATCCCCTCGTCCGCTTCGCACAGACGACCCGCCGACTCCACGAGCGTGTCCAGCACGGTCTGCAAGTCGAATGTCGAGCGGCTGATCACCTTGAGTACGTCCGCGGTCGCCGTCTGCTGCTGTAGCGATTCACTCAGTTCGGCTGTACGCTGCTCGACCTTGTTCTCGAGGTCGGCATATGACTCCTGCAGCCGTGCACCCATGTCGTTGAACTGGTTGGCAAGCCCTTCGAGCTCGTCGCCCGTCTTGATCGAGATGCGCTGGGTGAAATCGCCGCCGCCGAGCCGCGCGGCGCCGGCGCTCAGCGCCCGGATCGGGCCGACCATGCGCCGGGCGAGGAAGATTCCCGCGAGGACGGCGAAGATCGAGGCCGCCAGCAGCACGATCGAAAGGCGCTGCAACGCCTGATACAGCGACGCATAAGCCTCCGTTTCCGGCAGTTCGACGAACATGGTCCAGCCGAGCGGGGAGATCGGTGCGGAAGCCGTCAGCACTTTCTGGCCCTGAATGTTGAGAGAGCCTTGCAGCGCGTTGGCGTCGTTGGCGTTGCCGGCGCGCGCGGCCTGCACCTGCACTAGCTTGGACATGTCGGTGTTGCGCAGCACGAGGCTGATGTCGGGATGAGCGATCAGCCGGCCGCCCGAACCGACCACATAGGCATGGCCACGCTCGCCGACCTTGATCTGCGAGACCACGTCCCAGATCAGCTTCAGATTGACCTCGGCGATGCTGACGCCGGCGTCCTTGCGGGTCCCGGCTAGCGACAGCGTCATGTAGGGCTCGGACTCGCGGCGGAAATAGACCGGACCGTAATAGACCTTGTTGGCGACCGCCTCGCTGAATTTCGAGTCCTTGGAAAGGTCGAGACCCGAATCGACCACGTCCATAGCCAGCCGCGATACCCGCAGCCGCTCCTTGCCGGTCGAATCGATCTGGGACAGCTCGGTGATGGCCGGCACCTGCCGCAGCAGCCGGAGCGCATCGAAACGGCGGTCCTGCAACGAGCCGGCCGACCACGGCAATTGGGTGGTCCAGCCGAGCTGGCTCTCGATTTCTTTGATGAACTGGCTGATCTTGGCGGCGGCGGCTTCGGCCTGTTCGCGCTGAATCCGGATCAGGGACGCCTTATGCTCGCGATAATAGAAGAAAACCTCGAAAATCCCGTTGGAAAGCAGCGCCACGCTCACCACGGCCACGAACAGCGCGACATATTTGGCAAACAAACGGGCCCGGACCTTCGGCGCCGGGGCGGCCTGCACGGCCGGTGCATCCGCCGCAGACGACGCCGCCAGCGGTCGTCCTTGGGACGTGTCCGAATGCAGGGAAATGCTCATCCCGGCCAAGTTATCAAGAAGACTTGGCGCTGTCTCCCTGTGGATGACCAACTGAGACATGGGCGTTGCCGACTGCGGTGCTCTCGATATCAGTTTCTGCCCCTTCCGGCGCCGATCTTAGCCGCCGGGATGCCGTGGTGCGGTGCAACCAGTAAGAGCAAGCGAAGCTCCAAGCCTGCGTAAATTCGCGAGATTGAATGCGTCAAGTTATCACCCAGCGGGCTGCGACAGCGGGGTGATTTACGGAAAACTTTGCGCAGATTGCTGCGGGCCCGGAGGTTCTTGGAGGGGGAGCACAACCCCAAGAAGATTTTGTCGGATCGGTCAAGGGCACCTTTCAGATGTTGGGTTTGAACAGTTACACTGCCACATTCCAGCCTTGGGGGCGACCGTGCGAAGGCGTGAGTTTATTGGTTTGGCGGTGGGAGGCGCGGCGAGCTGGCCGCTTGCAGCACTGGCGCAGCAGGATGGGTCTCATCGCATGCCGACCATCGGCTTTATCGGATTTGCCAGCGCCGCCGCCGACGTCACGATTGTGCAGCCGTTCCGCAAGACTCTGGCCGAAATCGGATATGTCGAAGGGCGCAATATCACCGTCGAAATCCGCAACGCCGACGGAGATGTCGAACGCGGGCACGCGATCATCGACGAGTTTGTCGCGATGCAAGTGGACGTGCTGTTCGCACCTGGCCCCGCCGCCGCGCGGGCCGCGGCGCGCAAGACGAAAATCCCGGTCGTCGCGATCGCGCTGCCGGCCGTGCAGAGCGACCCCGAACTGTTCCAGAGCCTCGCCCGGCCCGGTGGCACCGTGACCGGCTTCTCGGCGTTCGGCGAGGAGATGTCGGCCAAGCGTATCGCGGTGCTGAAGGAAATTTTGCCGGGCCTGATTAAGCTCGGCGTGATGCACAACGCAACCGACCCGACCTTCAGCGCGTGGGGCGCGCAGACCATGGCGGATACCGGCAAGCTCGGCATCGAGCCGATTCGTGCCGGCCTCACGGCGCCGACGCCATCGCAGGTGACGGAGCAGATCGGGAAGCTTGCCGAGGCCGGTGGTACGGCCATGATCGTTATTCGCGACTACATGACCGCCGCGGCGATCAAGGACATCTGCCGCATTGGAGTTGAAATGCAGGTAGCCGTGGTCGGCGAGCAGGCTGAGTTTGCGCAAGCCGGCGCTTTATTTAGTTATGGCGCCGACATCGTCGACCTCTCGCGCCGTGCCGCAGGCTATGCCGACCAGATCATCAAGGGTCAAAAGCCGTCGGAGATGCCGATCCAGTTGCCGACCAAGTTCGAAATGGTCGTCAATCTCAAGACCGCGCGGGCGCTCGGGTTGACGATCCCTCCGACCGTCCTGGTGCAGACCGATCAGGTGATCGAATGAAGCTCCGGGACCTGCGGCGGCGCGAACTTCTCGGTATTTTAGCTGGCGCGGCAGCTGTACCTGTTGCTGCGCGCGCCGAGAAAGATCTGCCCGTTGTTGCCGTGCTGGTGCCGGGGCCGGCAAAAAATGCCGAGAATCGACTGGCGGCGATTCGCCAAGGCATGCGGGAGGCGGGCCTTACCGAGGGCGTGAACTTTACGTTCGCTTTGCGTTATGCCGACGGTTTTTTCGATCGATTGCCCGCGCTGGCCCTTGAACTCGCTGCTCTCAAGCCCCGCGTCATCATTGCTTCGGCCGCGGCGGCACCGGTCGCGCACAAAGTCCTGCCCGAGTTGCCGTTGGTCTTCACGTCCTATGCCGCCGATCCCATCAAGGCAGGGTTTGCGGAAAGCTATATCCATCCGGGCGGCCATGCGACCGGCAACGTGATGAATGCGGTTGGGGGCGAGGAGGCGCTGACCCAAAAGCGCATGAACTTGTTCAAGGAGCTGGTGCCTGACCTGAAGGCGATCGGCTTCATCGGTACATCCTCACTGCTTGCCACAGCCGAGCTCAACGCATTGCAAAGCGTCGCCGGTCAGTTCGGCTTTGTTGTCGTGCGTCATCCGCTTGGGCGGCTCGACGAGATAGAGGGCGCGGTTTCGGCGAGCATCCGCGATGGCGTTGGCGCTCTTTACGTCTCCGGCGAGCCGCTTCTCTACAACAACATGCCCCGGGTCTTGCCCTTGGTCATGGCGCCGGGAAAGCCGACGGTTGGCACCTATCCGGACTGGGGCCGGGCGGGCCTTCTGATGTCCTATTCGGCCGATCTGATCGACGACTTCCGCCGCGCCGGCATCTACGCCGCCAAGATTCTCGGTGGCGAAAAACCGGCGGACCTGCCCATTGAACAAGCCAGCAAGTTCGTGCTTGTGCTCAACCTCAAGACAGCGAAATCGCTCGGCTTAGCGGCGGCCGACCGCCTGCTGACGGTGGCCGACGAGGTGATCGAATGAGGGCGCGCGATGCCAGGTCTCGAGCAAAGTCCGGTGCCAAGTCTGCTCGTGCCAAGTCCGGCAAGAAACAGACCAGCGATGCCGGGACACGGAAGAAGGCTGGAAAGCCTCTCACCAAGACCGATGCCCGCAAGGCCAAGCCATCCCTCCATCCCGAGACCGCACTGCTGAAACGCCAGTTGAAAGCTGCGCGGATGCGAGAGGAGGCCGGCGCCGAAATCCTGCGCGCGATCGCCAACGCATCGGGGGATGCGGCGGGCCCGTTGCAGTTGATCACCGAGACGACCGCGCGTCTGTTCAAGGCATCCAGCGTCTCGCTTCAACTCGCCGAAGGGCGCGAGTTCACGCAAGAGTACCGCGTTGGAACCATCGCCAAGCGCGTCGGCTCGGCCTATCCGCGGTCCAATATCAAGGTCGGCGGCCGAAAACTGCCCGGCACGGTGGTGGCCGAGTCCAGGCAGATCCACATTCCGGACCTCGACCACCTGGATCCCTCGATGTCCGACTTTCCCGGTCTGCCCCATGCGCGGGCCGGTGGCGCGCGTACCGTTTGCGGCACGCCATTGCGACGCAACGACAAGGCCGTCGGCGCCCTGATCGTTTTCCGTGACAGGCTCCTGCCGTTCACCGTTGATGAACTGGCGCTGCTGCAAAGCTTCGCCGACCAGGCAATGATCGCGATCCAGAATGCACAACTGTTCAACGACACCCAACAGGCGCTGGAACGCCAGACCGCGACGTCGGAAATCCTGCGCGTTATCAGTCAATCGCCGACCGACGCCCAGCCGGTGTTCGACAGCATCGTCCAGACCGCGGTACGGCTGACGCGATGTGACCTCGGGTTCTTCCTGCGCTGCGACGGCGCCAGCTACGTGCAGGTGGCGAGGGCCACGCCGGAAGGACTGACTACCGTCACCAGGCCTCCCGAGCAAATCGATCCCGATGGCAATTTCCCGTCACGCGCCATCATCGGCAAGAAAACGCTGCACCTGCCGGACTGGTCGTTGATCGACCTGCCCAAGTTCGAGCTTTGGATCCACGAGACCTTCGGTATCGTATCGTCGCTCTACGTGCCGCTATTGCGGGCGGGCGAGTGCATCGGCCTGCTAGTGCTGGCGGGCAAGCGCAGCAATTTCCTCGGCGAACGTGAGGTCGCTCTGGCCGAGTCCTTTTGCGATCAGGCCCTGATCGCGATCGAAAATGTCCGCCTGTTCGACGAGGTGCAGGCGCGAACGCGCGAGTTGACGGAAGCGCTGACCTATCAGACCGGCAGCAGCAACATCCTGAGGGTCATCGCATCGTCGCCGACCGATGTGGCGCCCGTTCTCCAAGCCATTGTCGAGAGCGCCTGCGAGCTTTGCGAAGCCAAGGATGCAATTGTCTATTTGCGGGACGGCAACGATCTTCGCTTCAACGCCCAGCACGGTCCGCTCGAGTTCACGGTCGAGAAGTGGCCGATCGATCGTGCGACCGTCGCCGGGCGGACCTTCCTAGACCGGGCGCCAGTGCATATCCACGATATGCTTTCTGAGGAGGGTAACCAGTTTCCGGAAGGACAACGGGCGGCTCGCCGTATCGGCGTTCGAACCATGTTGGGTGTGCCGTTGTTGCGCGAGGGCGAGAGCATCGGAACAATCCTGTTGCGCCGTACAGAAGTGAATCCGTTCAGCGACAAGCAGGTCACCTTGCTGCAAACCTTCGCCGACCAAGCGGTGATTGCCATTTCCAATGTGAACTTGTTCAAACAGGTGCAGGAGCGGACCCGCGACCTCGAAGAGTCGCTGCAACAGCAGACCGCGACGTCGGAGGTTCTGCAGGTGATTAGCCGGTCGGTCTTCGATCTGAAGACAGTGCTGCGGACGTTGCTCGAATCCGCCGCCGGTCTCTGCGATGCCTCGATCTGCATTCTGTTCCAGTCGCAGGGGGATCTCCTCCATGTCGGCGCGAGTTACGGCGGCACGCCGGAATTTGTCGAATACCTGTCGACCCATCCGCATCGTCTCGATCGCACAACGGTCGCCGGACGTACCGCGGTCGAGCGCCGTACGGTCCACATCCCCGACATCGGCGCGGATACCGAATACGGGCTTCCCCAGTCGATCAAGCTTGGCGGCTGGCGGTCGATCATCGGCGTCCCGCTGCTTCGCGATGGCGAAGTGCTCGGCGTTCTCGATCTCGCCCGCCCTGTCGCCGGACCGTTCACGCCACGACAGATCAAACTGATCGAAACGTTTGCCGACCAGGCTGTGATCGCGATCGAGAATGCCCGCCTGTTCGACGAGGTGCAGCAGCGCACTAAGGAGCTCGCCGCTTCGCTCGACGAGCTTCGCACCGCGCAGGACCGCCTGGTGCAGACCGAGAAGCTGGCCTCGCTCGGTCAGCTCACCGCCGGTATCGCGCACGAGATCAAGAATCCGCTCAATTTCATCAATAACTTCTCGGCGTTGTCGGCCGAGCTCATCGAAGAGATGAACGACGTGTTCGAGAACCCGACGCTCGACGAGGCCGGCAGGTGGAAGGAGCTGGATGAGATCCGCGAACTGCTGAAGAGCAACCTGGAAAAGGTCGTTCAGCACGGCAAGCGCGCCGATTCAATCCTCAAGAACATGCTGCAGCATTCCCGGGAAGGTTCGGGCGAGCAGCGGATGGTGGATATAAACGCGCTGTTGGACGAGAGCCTCAATCTCGCCTATCACGGCGCACGCGCCGAGAAACCGGATTTCAATATCACGTTGCAGCGCGACCTCGATCCGGACGCCGGCGTGATCGAGCTGTTCCCGCAGGAAATCACCCGCGCTTTACTCAACCTGATCTCGAACGGGTTTTATGCCGCGAGCAAGCGTCGGGCCGATATTGGCGATGCGAATTTCGAGCCTGTGCTCAGTGCTGGCACCAGAAATCTAGGCAACCACATCGAGATACGCATCCGCGACAATGGCACCGGCATTCCGCCGGAGGTGAAGGAAAAAATGTTCAATCCGTTCTTCACGACCAAGCCGGCTGGGGAGGGCACCGGACTTGGTCTATCGATGAGCCACGACATCATCGTGAAACAACACGGCGGACGGATCGAGGTGGATACGCAGCCTGGACAATTCACCGAGTTCACGATTGTGCTGCCGCGGGCGGGCAACCTTACAAGCGCCCGAAAAAACTAGCGGCCGACACGACAATCGAAGCTGACGTGGATGCAAGACGGAAATGGAGAGTGGCAATGAAGCGACGCGAATTCCTTTCTCTGGCCGGTGGGGCATTGGCGTGGCCTTTGGCGGCACGCGCGCAGCCAGCGAAGCGAATCGCCCGCATCGGCCTTTTCCTCGTCCCGCCGCGAAATTTGGAGGTAGAAGCCTTTCTCGCCGGACTTCGTGATCTCGGTTGGGTTGAGGGCGATAACATTCATGTCGAATATCGAGATGCCGGCGGTGATAACGACCGTCTGCCGGCGCTGGCGGCTGAACTGGTCGCCCTCGATGTCGACGTTCTCGTGACAGCTACCTTTCAGGGGATTCTTGCCGCTCACCGTGCGACGGCAAAGATTCCCACTGTGATGATCACGGGCCCCGATCTGGTGACCTTGGGCCTTGCAGCTAGCATGGCTCATCCCGGGGGCAACATAACGGGACAAACCTTCTTCGTGACAGAACTGGCTGCCAAGCGTTTGGAGATTCTTGCGAGCCTTGCGCCCTCGATGACCCGCGCAGGGGTGCTTTTGCAACGAGGGAACCCCCTGAACGAAAGTACAATGAGCGCGATGACAACCGCAGCGCAGGCGATGAAGATAGAGCTGCGACCGATCGAGGTTGCCATCCCCGGCGACATCGAAAGCGCGTTGTCAGCCGTGAGCTCCACTCCTATAGACGGCCTCGCGATCACGGAGGCCAATGCGTTTGTCACCAACGCTTCCCTGATTGCTGCGATTGTCGACAAATGCCGCGTGCCGTCGATTGGCGCACCCGTTCTAGCCACCCGCGGCGCCGTGCCGGTGGGCTACGGTGTGGACTTCACCGCCATGTTTCGCCGCAGCGCTGTTTTCGTCAACAAGATATTGAAGGGCGAAAATCCGGCCGACATCCCGATCGAGCAACCGACGGCGCTCAAGACCGTCATCAACCTGAAGACCGCGAAGTCGCTCGGCTTCGAGATCCCGCCGGCGGTGTTGCTGCGCGCCGACGAGGTGATCGAATGAGGCGGCGGGCGTTCATCGCGCTTTTTGGGGCGACGGCGGCTGCATGGCCGCCGAAGGCGCGGGCGCAACAGCCGGTGCTGGTGGTGGGCTATCTCGGCAGCGCATCACCAATGGCTTGGGCGGCACGGCTGAAGGCCTTCAATCAAGGACTGAGCGAAGCCGGCTTCGACGACGGACGCAATATTGCAGTCGAATATCGGTGGGCAGAGGGCAATATCGATCGATTGCCGCAACTTGCGAACGAACTCGTTGGGCGCAACGTCGCGGTACTTGTCACGCCGGGCAGTGCGCCAGCCGCACTTGCCGCCAAGGCGGCGACCACAACGATCCCCATCGTCTTTGAGACAGGTGCTGATCCGGTCGAAGCCGGTATCGTGACAAACCTGAGGCACCCCGGCGGCAATATTACCGGCGTTGCGGCCCTGACGTTTGAGACCGGTCCCAAGCGGCTCGCGATCCTTCATGAGTTGCTGCCGTCGGCCGAACTGATTGCCGTGCTGGTGAATCCGGCTGCGGGCGAGGTGGTTGGAAGGCAGGTTAAGGACTTGCAGGCAACCGCTCTTCAACTCGGACTTCAACTTGTCATTCTGCGGGCGAGTAATGATCGCGAACTCGAAGCGGCATTCGTGAAAGCAAAGGAGATGCGCGTTAGCGCCTTGGTCATTGCGGCCGATCCTTTTGCCAACAGCCGTATCAAGGATATCGCGGACCAGGCGCTGAAAGCCGCCCTGCCGTCGATCTTCGTGAACCCGCAATTTACCGCACTCGGCGGGTTAATGAGCTATAGCGGGACCATCATCGAAACACACTATCTCGCAGGCGGTTATGTGGGACGTATTGAAAGGCGAGAAGCCCGGCGAGCTGCCGGTGATTCAGGGCACCAAAGTCGAGTTGATCGTGAACCTCAGAACCGCCAAAGCGCTGGGTATCGACGTTCCGATCTCGCTGCTCGCCCGTGCTGACCAGGTGATCGAATGAAGAGGCGCGAGTTCATTGGTTTGATTGGCGGTGCGTCGGTCACTTGGCCTCTTGTCCGGCCTCTGGCCGCGCATGCGCAGCAGGTGCCGATCATCGGCCTGCTCGGCGCCAACAGTTCATCGTCGCAGGGCAAATGGACCGAAGCGTTCGTGCAGCGGCTGCGCGAAGTAGGATGGATTGAGGGAAGCACCGTCGCAATCCATGCGCGTTGGGCGGAAGGCCAAAGCGAGCGCTATGCCGAGATTGCCGCAGAGTTCGTCCGAATGAAGGTCAGTATCATCGTGACGTCGGGAGGCTCGGCGGTGATGGCGGCCAAGCGGTCGACCACGGATATACCGATCGTCTTTGCCACGGCGGGAGATCCGGTCGTCAACGGTCTCGTCGCGAGCCTGGCGCGGCCCGGCGGCAACGCCACGGGCCTTTCGATTCAGTCGCCGGAACTCGCTGGCAAGCGGCTCGAACTGTTGCGGGAGGTTATCCCTGGTCTCCGCAGGTTGGCGTTCATGATCAATGTCGATAGTCCCGTCGCATTGCCGGAGGATGGCGGAGTCAAAGCTGCGGCCAGCGCGCTTGGTCTTGAAGTTGACAGGTTGGAGATTCGGCGCCCTGAGGATATTGCCCTGGCATTTGCGTCGCTCAAGGACGATGTTGGCGCGCTGTATGTCTTGGCGGAGCCATTGACGACCAGCAACGGCAGCCAGATCGCGGCGTTGTCGCGTGCCGCCCGACTGCCGACGATGTTCGGCAATGAGGCGAACATTCGGGTTGGCGGCCTCATGTCGTATGCGCCGCGCTTCTCGGATCTGTGGCGGCGTGCGGCCGATTATGTCAATAAGATCTTGCGGGGGGCGAAGCCCGGCGACCTGCCGGTCGAACAGCCGACAAAGTTCGATTTGGTCGTCAATCTCAAGACCGCCAAGGCGCTTGGTATTGAACTGCCGCCGACGCTCCTCGCGCGCGCCGACGAGGTGATCGAATGAAGCGGCGGAAATTCATCGCGCTTTTGGGCGCTACGGCTGCTTGGCCTCCGACAGCACGAGCGCAACAAGCGAAGTCACCGCGCGTCGGCGTGCTGATGCTCGGTAATCCCGATCCAGCATTCTTTCTGGGTACATTCCGTGAAGAGCTGCAGAAGCTGGGCTATCTCGAAGGCCAGAACCTGACGTTGGAGTCTCAATCTGCGGGTGGCTTCCCCGAGCGTCTCCCTTCGCTTGCCCGCGAATTGGTGGACCTGAACGTGGATGTGATTGTTGGCTATCAAACCCCATCCGTTGCGGCAGCAAAGCAGGCCACTACCAAAATCCCGATCGTCATGAGCCCCGCGGCCGATCCGATCGCGACCGGTTTTGTCGCCAGTTTTTCGCGCCCGGGCGGCAACATCACCGGCGTGGCATCCGCGACAGGCGAGGTAGCCGGCAAGAATCTGGATTTTATCCGCGAGATATTGCCGACGGTGCGCAAGGTTGCCGTGCTCGGCAATGCCATCGATCCATTTCACCAGCCATTCCTGGAAAGCATCGCGTTGGCCGCGCGGGCACTTCAGTTCGAGATCAAGCCTGTTCTGGTGCGAGGCAGCGACGAATTCGCAACAGCTTTTGGACAAATGGTGACGAGCGGCGCTGGAGCGTTGATCGTTCAGCCAAGCTTGCCGCGCCAGCCGGCCGCCGAGGCGGCGCTCAAGAGCCACCTGCCGCTGTTCGCACCGAGCGATGAATTTACGCGCGCCGGCGGCCTCTTGTCCTATTCGGCCGATATCATGTCGGTCTATCGCAAGGCCGCGATCTTCGTCCACAAAATCGTAAAGGGCGGCAAGCCCTCCGACCTGCCGGTTGAATTTCCAACCAAGTTCCAACTCGTCGTCAACATAAAGACCGCCAGGGCACTCGGCGTTACGCTGCTACCGACGCTTCTCGCTCGTGCCGACGAGGTGATCGAATGATGCGGCGGGATGTTAGTCTATCAGAAGATAGGCATAGGGGAACGAAATGAGGCGACGCGACTTCGTCGGTGTTGTCAGTGGTGGGATGTTGGCATGGTCGTCTGCAACCGGCGCGCAGCAGCCAGCAATGCCGGTGGTCGGGTTTCTCCACGGAGCGTCGCGCAGCTACCTCGAACAATTTCTCGATGCGCTTCGCGCAGGCTTAGGCGAAGCAGGATTTGTCGAGGGACAGAACGTGGCGATCGAATATCGCTGGGCGGAAGGGCATTATGATCGATTATCGGCGTTGGCGGCGGATCTGGTCAACCGTCAGGTGGCGGTGATCATGGCGATGGGGGGAACCGATCCGGCGCGTGCGGCTAGGGCGGCCACATCGACGATTCCAATTGTCTTTGTTAGTGCGGCTGATCCGGTGCAGACCGGTCTCGTTGCCAGCCTCAACCGTCCGGGCGCCAACGTGACCGGCGTTAGCCTGATCGCCTCAGCGCTCGACGCGAAGAAGCTCGGGCTTCTGCACGAACTGGTGCCCAAGGCGTCGGTGATTGCCGGACTGACCAACCCGAAATATCCCGGCGTTAAAGGCCAGATTGAAGAAATCCAGGAGACTGGCAGCAGTCTCGGACTGAAAGCCATTCTGCTTTCCGCAAGCGACGAAGATGAACTTGCCGCCGCGTTTGCCAGCGCCAAACAGCAAGGCGCGGGCGCGATTCTGGTCGCATCAGATCCCTTCTTCAACAGTCATAGCGGACGGCTAGTTGCGCTCGCTGCACAACATTCAATTCCCACGATCTATCCGCAGCGTGAATATATTCTCGGCGGTGGCCTGATCAGCTATGGTCCTGATTTTGCCGATGGCTATCGCAATGGTGGCCTGTATGTCGGCAAGATCCTCAAAGGAGCCAAGCCCGCCGAGCTTCCGGTCGTGCAGCCGGTCAAGTTCGAACTGGTCATCAACCTCAGGACCGCCAAGACAATCGGCCTGGAAGTGCCGCCGACGTTGCTCGCGACCGCAGACGAGTTAGTGGAATGAGGCTTGCCATGAAGCGACGCGATTTCATCGCCTTTGTCGGCGCGGCACTGTCGCGTGCCCTCGATGCGCATGCAGAGCAGGCCAAGTTGCCCGTCATTGGGGTTTTGGGCGCTGGCGCCGAGAAATCCTGGGCGGCTTCGATGTCCGCGTTCCGTCAGCGCCTCGGCGAGTTGGGCTGGATCGACGGCCGCACGGTGACCATCGTCATAAGGTGGGCCGAGGGAAGAAGTGATCGGTACGCGGAGATCGCGGCCGAGTTCGCCCAGGCAAATGTTGACGTTATCTTGACCGCGGGAAGCGCTATTCCGGCGCTCAAGCAGACGACCTCGAAGATCCCGATCGTATTTGCAGTTGCCGTGGATCCCTTGGCAAGCGGCTTTGTTGCGAGTCTGTCACGACCTGGAGGAAATGTTACGGGATTGTCGCTACAGTCAAATGAGATGGTTTCCAAGCGTGTTGGGCTCCTTCGTGAGATCATCCCTTCTCTTGCGCGGCTGGCAGTGCTGGCAAATGGGGGATACCTCAGTGCAGCGCATGAGACTGCTACGGCTGAAGCGGCTGCGCGCCAGCTTGGACTCGAAGTTGATATCCTAGATATCAGATCCGCAGGTGATCTTGCTCCAGCGATTGAAGCGATGAGGGACAAGACCAAGGCGCTCTACGTTTGCCAGGACTCTTTCGTCGTTGCCAATCTGGTCCGCATCAACGGCCTGGCGCGGGAGTCTGGAATAGCTACGATGTGGGGTGCGAGGGCATTCTGCAAGGCAGACGGGTTCATTTCCTACGGCGCAGACGAGGCCGACTTGTTCCGCCGGGCTGGCGACTATGTCGACAAGATACTCAAGGGCACCAAGCCGGCAGATATTCCAGTCGAGCAGCCGACCAAAATTGAGCTGGTTTTGAATTTAGCGACAGCCAAGGTCTTGAATCTCACCATTCCACCAAGCGTGCTGGCGCTGGCCAACGAAGTGTTCGAGTAATGTCGTCAAAGCACGAAGCGCAAGACACAGAAGATGCCATTTGGGGCAGGACGGTCGTTTATCCGAGGAACGCCACGCGGGAGGCGGATATCCAGCGCCTTCGAGGCCCCTACCGTTTAGTAGGGCTTCTCCAGTACGATGAGGCCTTAGGATGAAGGACATGAGACGACGCCATCTGCTGGGGATTTTGGGCGGTGCGGCCATTTGGCCGATCACGACGCGTGCGCAGCAGAGCGCGCAACAGCGCCTGATTGGTGTGCTCTCACAAGGATCAGCCCATACCCATCCAACTCCGCCGTTTCGAGCGTTTCTCGAGAGACTGCAGCAAAAAGGCTGGGAAGTGGGTCGCAATCTGAGCATCGAGTGGCGATTCTCCGAAGGAAGTACTGAGCCCTTGCCGCGCCTTGCTCGTGAACTTGTGGAAACTCCTGTCGAATTGATCGTGACAGCGCCGACCGAACCCACGCTTGCGGCCAAACAAGCGACTTCAAATATCCCTATCGTGTTTTTGCAGGTAGCGGATCCGGTGCAATCTCGCATTGTCACCAATTTGGCGCGTCCCGATGCCAACGTAACCGGAATGAGCGTTTTCGCTCCTGACATCGCCGGCAAGCGGCTGGCGTTGATCAAGGAGGCACTCCCCAGCACCAAGCTTTTGTCGGTCCTTTGGAACAAGCCGAGCAAGGGTGCTGTATTGGTCCGTGACGAGATTTTCACAGCAGGCGTTCAGTTGGGCATCGAAATTCAGGACATCGGTATTGATAGCGCTTCGGAAATTGACGGTGCTCTACGCAAAGCGGTCAGCACGCACGCGGCCGCCGTCGTAGTTATTGATGATCCGGTAATGCAGAGCCGCGTAGAAGCGGTGGTCCAGATTGCGTTGGGCTTGAAGCTGCCATTGGTTTCTCAATCGGCCGGGTACGCAAATAGCGGCGGCCTCATGTCCTATGGGCCCGACTTCAATGAGGTCTATCGGAACGGCGCCGAGTACGTGGACCGGATACTGCGTGGCGCCAAACCAGGCGACTTACCCGTCCAGCAGCCAGAAAAATTCAAGCTCCTTCTAAATCTCAAAACCGCGAAGACGCTCGAGATCGAGTTTCCTCCACAATTTCTTGCCCGCGCCGATGAGGTGATCGAATAGTCCCCACTCACGGCAGCAATTGACCCTCGCTGTGTGAAACGGCGAGCGGCTGTTATGATTCCCTGTTCTTCTTTTTGGAGGAATTGATTTGGCGCTTCGTTGAAGAGGCGGATCGTGGGCAGCGGACGCTGTTGCCTTAATGCCTCGATGACTTCATTGGCGAGTAACCAAGTTTGCGTGATCGACGTATTTGTCGATGCGCTCAGTTTGGCTGAGATGGGCTTTGCCGGTGCGGAGCCGGCGGCGACCGGTCGGCCATCGTACCATCCCTCGGTTCTCCTTAAGCTTTACATTTCAGGCTATCTGAACCGAGTGCAGTCGAGCCGGCGGCTGGAACGCGAGGCCGGGCGCCATGTCGAGGGCTGCTGGGTCGGCTTGCTCGCGACCACAAGACGATTGCGACTTCGCAAGGACGATGAGGTGACGAACAGCGGCTCAGATCGGGCACAACTTGCCAATATGGCTATGCAGGCGAGGCTGTTCTGAAGACTGAGGCGCTCAAGGCCGTCGCCGATCGCGGCTACTTCAGCAGCCCGGACATCCTGGCCTGCCACCAGGCGTCACGGTAACTCTGCCCGAGCCAATGACTTCGGGCGCCAAGTCGGAGGACGCTTCGGCAAGCAGGATTCGGCTATTTGCCTGAGGAAGACATCTATCTTTGTCCAGCCGGGGAGCGATTGCCGTATCGCTACACAAACCCAGAAGCCGACAAGATGCTGCGGCGCTACTGGACCAACGCCTGTAATAACTGTTCAATCAAGGCCCAGTGCATGCCCGACCAAGACCCAGAGCGGACTTCGTCTTTCCGAGCTGAATTGAATCTTTTGTCTCAGATCGCCTTTTTCCAAACCAATCGGTTGAAAGTTGTTTTGCCGCTGCCATCGTCTCTAGGCGGAGTCACCAGTGACAACGTGTCTTCATTTATAGAGACATCTCGCTTGAGAATGGTCCCCGTTTCGTAGGGGAGGAGCGAATTGACAACGCGATGTGTGACGACACGTGCTGCTTCGTCTACTTCAAACGTGCCATAATAGGCATAGTATTCATCAAACCAAACCGCACGATCTGCGGCCGAAAGCTTATAGAAGTCGGCGTGAGAAATCTCACCCGCTGGCGCACCTGCTATCTGCACGCTCATCCAGCCGTTTTCGTTGTAATTGATCATCCCCTTGATGGGAGGATGCCTGCCAAACCAAGGAACAGTCTCGTTTCCCTTCACCGTTACCGCCTCGGTGAGTGACCACATTCCGATCAGTCGAGAGCGTAGCGAAAGCTGCTCTGCAGTCGCACGGGAAGCAACCAAAACCCCGAGTGAAGAAATGAGCAAAGTTCGGCGGTCCATCCGGGCCTCCCACATATCCGCAAAATTTGGCAGGTCTGCAATCCGTCTTGTTGTCATGGCAATCAAAGATAAATCATATAAAGCTTAGCTGACCGCAGGCATTCGATCAACTCTACTTCTGATTTAGGCCCGGAGAGGACATCGCGCGCCTTGGAGCTGAGCCGAGAAATCCGTATGCTTGGATCGACGCATTAGGCGCGGATGAGCAATGAAGCGGCGGCGGTTTGTTCTGGGACTTTCAACGTCAGTTATTTTGCCCACGCTTGCCAAGGCACAGCAGCGCAAAAGAAGGCCACGTCTCGGCGCTCTGATTACGATTGGCTCGGAGGCACAGGATCGGATTGCTGCATTGAATAGAGGGCTACGCGTACGCGGATGGACAGACGGGGAGAACCTCGAAATCGAGTATCATTGGGCAGATGGCAGCAAGCAGCGGATCGCGGAGATCGCGAACGTCTTGGTCAACTCTCGACCCGATCTCATTCTGGCCCATAGCTCGCCTTCGGTCCCTCCTCTTTTGCGCTTAACGCAAGACATTCCAATCGTTTTTGTTCAGGTCTCTGATCCGGTGGGACAAGGGTTCGTGAAAAATCTAACGCGACCCGGAGGCAATGTAACCGGGTTCGCCGCGTTCGAGTTTTCGGTCGCGGGAAAATGGGTCGAATTGCTTAAGGAGCTATCGCCGAACGTCGATAGGATCGGGATCCTCTACAATCCTACAACCACGCCATATGATCAGTATGTCGTGCACGGGAAGGCGGCGGCCGACGCTCTTGGGATCCCTCTAACGCAGGTTGAGGTGCGCGATAGAGGGGAAATCAATCTGATCCTTGGCAAGTTTGGCGAGCGTCCGGGCGGAGGCTTGGTCTTGCTTCCTGATCCATTCACATCGATCCATCGCGAAGCGATTGTCGATACCGCTGCGCGTCTTGGCGTATCGGCGATCTATCCTTATCGAGCCTACGTAGATTCAGGCGGATTGTGCTCGTATAGCTACGATGTGTCGGACCTGTTCTTCAGGTCCGCTACCTACGTCGACCGTATCCTGCGAGGCGAAAAGGCCGGAGACCTGCCAGTCCAGCTCGTGACGCGCTATCAACTTGTATTTAATCTCAAGACTGCAAAGAGGATGGGCCTTACGCTGCCGCCAACGCTACTCGCCCGCGCCGACGAGGTAATTGAGTAGAGACGCTTTGCCCAGCTCAAGCGCCTCTTGTTGGCCCATCTGCGAAGTTAAACCGCGTTCGACGGAAGTCCGCTCATCGCGGCAGGGCGGACTAGATTTGCTCAACTTGAGCTCTTCGCGTTTTGACCCGGTGCTGCCGAAATGCGATGATGCAGCAAACGGGCAGTTGTCGGGGGTACACCAGTGGCGCTAGCCGATCCGGGAGGACGGCACGTCACCCGGAACGGCCATGGCTGCCTTGGACCTATGTCGAAAATTGCCTATTCTCCACCCGAGGATATGCGATTGAGATTGGCAATGAAACGACGGGAACTCATTATTCTGGTTGGTGGGGCATTGGCGTGGCCTTTGGTGGCACGCGCTCAGCAAGGTAAGCGAATCGCTCGGATCGGCCTCTTCCTCCCACCGCTGCGAAATTTGGAGGTAGAAGCTTTCCTCGCGGGGCTTCGCGATCTCGGCTGGGTTGAGGGCGAGAACGTTCATGTCGAATATCGGGATGCCGACGGCGATAACGACCGGCTGCCCGCGCTGGCGACTGAACTGGTCGCCCTCGATGTCGACGTTCTCGTGACGGCTACAACTCCGGGGATTCTTGCTGCTCACCGGGCGACCACAAGGATTCCGACCGTAATGATCGTGGGTCCAGATCTGGTGACCTTGGGACTTGCAGCCAGCATGGCTCATCCGGGTGGCAACATAACGGGACAAACTCAATTCGTTACAGAAATAGCTGCCAAACGTTTAGAGATTCTCGCGAGTCTGGCCCCCTCGATGACCCGGGCAGGGGTGCTCCTGCAACGAGGGAACCCCCTCAACCATAGTGCAATGAGCGCCGTTGCGGCTGCAGCGCAGGCGTTGAAGGTTGAACTGCGACCGATCGAGGTCGACGTTCCCGGCACCCTGGAAAGCGCGCTGTCGGCCGTCGGCTCCACTTCCATGGACGGCCTCCTGATTACGGAAGCCAATGTGTTTGTAACCAACTCTTCCTTAGTCGCCGCGGTCGTTGACAAATGCCGTGTGCCATCGATTGCCGCGCCAATTCTCGCGTCTCGGGGGGCCGTCCCGGTGGGTTACGGGGTGGACTTCACCGCAATGTTTCGCCGCAGCGCTGTTTTCGTCGACAAGATATTGAAAGGCGCTAATCCGGCCGATATCCCGATCGAGCAACCGACAAAGCTCAAGACGGTCGTCAACCTGAAGACCGCGAAGATGCTCGGTGTCGAGATATCGCCGGCCGTACTACTGCGCGCCGACGAGATGATCGAATGAGCCAGCCGACTTCCGCTGGGGTGTCGGCTCCGGCCCAGTAGGGATAGTCATGAAGCGACGCGAGTTCATCGGATTGATCGGCGGCGCGTCGGTCACGTGGCCTGTTGCTGTGCGCGCGCAGGAACTGCCTATCATCGGGCTGCTCGGTGCCAATAGTTCATCGACGCAAGCCTCATGGACAGAAGCGTTCGTGGAGCGGCTGCATGAACTTGGCTGGATCGCGGGAAGTACCGTCGCAATCGAAGCTCGTTGGGCGGAAGGACGAAGCGAGCGCTATGTCGAAATAGCGGCAGAGTTCGTTCGGATGAAGGTTGCTGTCATCGTTACATCCGGGGGTTCAGCGGTGCTTGCGGCTAAGCGATCAACCTCAGACATTCCAATCATCTTCGCCACGGCGGGCGATCCGGTTGCCAATGGCCTCGTCGCGAGCCTGGCACGGCCGGGTGGCAACGCTACCGGCCTGTCGATCCAATCACCCGAACTTGCAGGTAAGCGGCTCGAACTTTTGCTCGAGCTTCTACCTGGCCTTCGGCGCTTTGCGTTCATGGTCAATGTTAATAATCCCTCGACACCGGCAGAGGTTTCTGAGGTTCAAGCCGCTGCCAGAAAGCTCGGCCTAGAGATCGACAAGCTCGAAATCCGGCGAGCCGAGGATATCCAACAAGTGCTTGCGAGTCTCAAGGACGACGTGAGTGCACTCTATGTGCAGCCGGAGCCGCTCACGACCAGCAACGGCCCTCAAATCGGAGCCTTGGCCCAGGCCGCGCGGCTTCCGACGATGTACGGGAATGATGCGAACGTCCGGGTTGGCGGCCTCATGTCCTATGCGCCGCGCTTCTCTGATCTATGGCGGCGCGCAGCTGACTATGTTGATAAGATTTTGCGCGGAGCAAAGCCAGCCGACCTGCCAGTCGAACAGCCGACCAAGTTCGATCTGGTCATCAATCTCAAGACCGCCAAAGCACTGGGAATCACGGTGCCCCTCGGACTGCTTGCCCGCGCCGACGAGGTAATCGAATAAAGGCGCCGTATGCTGCGGTGCATGAGTCTCTTATTGGCCCAACTCGGAAGTCCAGCAATGTCCGCTTTTGCGCCGCTGTTTGGGGCGAAGCGGACATCGTCGTGTTATCGGGTCCATCGGTGCGTACCCTACGTAGCGCCTCAATGAGATTTCCGCCTGCGTATCGGCACAGCATTGGCTGCTGTTTTTGGCTCACAATACGCCGCCCAGGCCTCCATAAGTGCGCATTCCGACGAAGTCGGCCGCGGATTCCGAGCGAAGCCGGCCGCCTGTACCGATTGAAGCCGGCCAGGGATTCCGATGATCCCGGCCGCCTACCGAGGCGGGCTCTCGCGACGACGTCGTCATCAGGTCAGTTGGCGGGCTCGTCGTCAAGCGTCTGACGCTTGGCGGCGGCTTTGCGTAGGCTCTCGCCCTTGAGGGTGAGCCTGTGGGCGTTGTGCACGAGGCGATCGAGGATAGCGTCGGCAATGGTTGGGTTGCCGATGAGCTCGTGCCAATGCTCGACCGGGAGCTGGCTTGTCACCACGGTCGAGCCGCGGCCATGGCGATCCTCCATCATCTCCAAGAGGTCGCGTTGCTGCTCGGCAGTCATCGGGGCAAGTCCCCAGTCGTCGAGGACCAGAAGCTCGACGCGCGCCAAGGTCCTGAGGAGGCGAGCATGGCGGCCGTCGCCCCGCGCGAGGGTGAGCGCCTCGAACAGCCGCGGCAGCCGTTGATAGAGCACGGAGCGGTTATCCCGGCAGGCCTTGTGGCCCAAGGCGCAAGCGATCCAGCTCTTGCCGACGCCGGTTGGGCCGATGATGAGCAGGTTCTGATGCCGGTCGATCCATTCGCCGGCGACGAGCTTTTGGAACAGCGGCTTGTCGAGCCCGCGCGGCGCCTTCATGTCGATGTCCTCGACGACGGCGTTCTGCCGGAGGCTGGCGAACCGCAACCGAGCGATGAGCCGCTTGTTCTCGCGTTCGGTCGCCTCACGGTCGACCAGCAGTGCGAGGCGCTCCTCGAAGGCCAGCGTGGCGATGTCGGGCTGTCGCTGCTGTTCGTCGAGGGCCTTCGCCATGCCGTTAAGCCCGAGTGCGACGAGGCGGTTGTGGGTTGGATGTGTCAACATCGTCTCTCCTTTCTTCAGTGGTAGTAATCGGTGCCGCGGATATTGCCGTGGCGGATCGGTGGGTCGTCCGGCGGCCTCTCGTTTGCGTAAGCGCGATCGAGCCCGTGCTGCAGGATCGACTGATCGAGCCGTAGGAGGTCGCGCCGATGTCGTTACCGCGCCGGCAGGCGGCCTCGATGCGGGCCGCGCCGTAACTGCGCGCGAGCCGCAGAATGCCGAGACAAGCCCGGAAGCCCTGCTCGGGATGTGGCTTGGCTTTCATGATCGCCTCGAGGAGAGCGATCGTGGCGGGGCCGATCTTGGCGGCTTCTCGTTTGATCCGTGCTGGCGTCCATTCGGCATAGCGCCGGTGCGCGCTCGGCATGTGCTCCGGGATCGTGGTGTGGCGATGGGGCACGTCAGAGCGGGCGTGGCTGGCGACCCGGACTCCCTTGTGCAGGATCTCGATCGTCCGGTCGGTAATGCGCGCCTCAAGCTCTTCGCGGATCAGACGCGAAGGCACCGAGTAGTAGTGACCGGCGATCTCGACGTGATAGTCCGGCGCGACGCGGCACTTCTTCCATTCGGCGTACTGATACGGCAGCGGCGGCAAGGCTTTGAGCGCCGTCTTGTCGATCTGTGCGAACAACTCGTTGCGGCTCACACCGAGCTTGCGCATGATCCTGGCGTTGAGGTCGGCAACCGCCTCGCGGATGGCCGCGTTGAGCTCGTCAAGCGAGAAGAAGCGCCGGTTGCGCAGCCGCGCCAGCACGAACCGCTGGACGATTTGCACCGCCACTTCCACCTTCGCCTTGTCGCGCGGCTTCCTCGGACGCGCGGGCAGGATCGCAGTGCGGTAATGCTCGGCCAGTTCCTGGTAGGTGCGATTGATGCCCGGTTCATAGCGGCAGGTGGCGGTGACGCCGGCCTTCAGATTGTCGCAGACGATCGCCTTCGGCACGCCGCCGATCATGCGCAGGGCATTGACATGTAACCCGATCCAGTCGGCCAGCCCTTCCGACCAGCGCGCCTCGGCAAAGGTGTAGTTGGATGCTCCCAGCACCGCGACGAAGACATGGGCCAGCCGCTGCGCGCCGGTCGCGGCATCGAACACCGGCACGGTATCGCCCGCGAAGTCGACGAACAGCTTCTCTCCGGGCCCGTGCACCTGCCGCATGGTCGGCGAGATCGTCTCGCTCCATTTCCGGTAGAGATCGCAGAACCGGCTGTAGCCATAGCCGTCGGCGTGCTCGGCGCGATATTCCTCCCACAGCAGGAGCAGCGTCACACCGCGCCGCTTCAGCTCCCGGTGCACCGCCGTCCAGTCGGGCAACGGCCGCGCAGGTTTCTCCTCGAACGTCGGCGGTGTGAACAGCCGGCGCTCGAGCTCGCCGTCGTCCATCCCTTCCGGCACCGGCCAGGTGATGCCGATCACCGCAGCCCGCCGCAGATACTCGCCAACCGTCGATCGGCTGATGCCGACGGTGACCGCGATCTGCCGTTCGCTCACGCCAAGGGCGTGCCGCAGTCTCAAGACTTCTCGAACCTTCCGCATCGGCGCTCTCTCGGCGGGCATCAGACCTCCCCTTGCTTGACCGCAAAGGAGGGCTGGTCCGCGATTCGGTCGCCGTCTTCGAGAGCGTCAGGCTGGTCTCAACAGGGTGGCCGGCTTCGATCGGAATGGGTGGCCGACTTCCGTCGGAATCGGTGGCCGGATTGCCTCGGAATCAGTGGCCGGCTTGCATCGGATTACGCACCATAAGCTTCCGGCGCTTGTCCAAAGCGTCGCTGCGCCTGTAAGCCTGCTCTGCTTTGTCGCCGATGACGTGCGCCAGCGCCGTTTCCACGATTTCGCGGGGGAAGCTCGAAACGTTGCCGGCCCAATCCCGAAAGCTCGAACGGAAACCGTGAACGGTGACGTCCCCGACCTTCGTCCGGCGCAACATCATGTCCATAGCCATGTTGGACAGAGGCCTGTTGCGCTTCTGCCCAGCAAAGACGAAGTCGCTGGTCTTTAGTTTTTCAAGCTGGCGGAGGATTGCCACGGCGCGCGAGGAAAGGGGGACGCGATGCTGCCTGCCAGCCTTCATTCGTTTCGCCGGCACCGTCCAGGTCTTCTTGTCGAAGTCGATTTCCGACCACAGCATTCCCAAGACCTCGCCCGAACGGGCAGCAGTGAGGATGCAAAATTCCAATGCGAGCGCTGCGGTGGCCTCTCGGAGCCTCAGATCGGCGATGAAGGCAGGCAACTGCTCATAGGCCATTGCCGGGTGATGGCCGCGCGCCAGCTTAGAAGGCTTGGGCAACAGGTGGTCCAGATGGCCCCGCCAGCGAGCCGGGTTCTCACCTTCGCGGAAGCCCTTTGCTTTGGCCGCATCCAGTACCTTCTCGATGCGACCCCGCACTCGTGAGGCGGTTTCGGCCTTGGTGGTCCAGATCGGCTTCAACGCCGCCAGCACGTCGTCGGTGCTGATGGTGTCCACCGGCTTGGCGCCAAGGATGCGGCGTAGGTTTCGAGCGTCGACTTCCATTGCGCCTTGTGCTTCTCATTGCGGAAGCCCGCCGACAGCGACCCGCGGACGCTATCCGCCATTTCCCCGAACGTGGGGACGCCATCCGAGCGCTTTCGCTCATCGATCGGGTTAAGTCCCCTGGCGATCAGCCTTCTCGCATCAGCAGCCTTCTCGCGGGCATCCACAAGCGGGACATTCACGGCGCTGCCAAGCCCCATCTCCTTCGCTCGACCACGCCAAGTGAAGCGCAGAATCCATTTGCGAGCGCCCGTAGGCCCGACGATCAGATAGAGGTTTCCCCCATCGCTGTATTTGCCCGCCTTCGCCGTTTCGACCTTCCGCGCTGTCAGATTGCCTGCCATCGCCGCCTCCCGTGGTCCCCAAACCGGTCCCCAAACCTAGCACGGCTTGGGACGAACAGGTACGGTCACTTGCGATCAATGGTGAGAGGAGGAGCCTTATTTCGCGGCCTAACTTGAAGCAGTGGCGGCGAGAGGCGAACGTCGGCGAGGCATAGTTCTGCGGACACTCTCTCCGCCATACAGCCCGAAAAGTCCTTAAATTTCATCACCTCACGAAAGTAGCTGTTTGGCGGCCCATACCCTGGCCCATACTTCCGATCACACGAGCAACGAGCCCTTTGCTTGCGTCTGGCGCCCGGTCGCTAATCATCCATCCCGATTGGACGTCGCAAGCCTCGAGCGTCACCTTCAGCGACGGCGCCGCAATCGCGTGATTGTAGAATTCCAGTGAGAGCTTCCTCGCCATGGACGTCGGCACCCCTCGGTTTGGTCCTAGCGCCAGCGCGCAACCCAGGTGCCGAGTAGGAACGCGACGAAGAGCGAAGACAACGGGGCCTGCACCGTCACCTTGCGCAGCCGTTCGGCCCAGCGCGGCGCCGCATCATTTGAGAGCCGACGCAGCGACCTAGGGTCTCGGCTGACTCGGTCTGGCCGGTCGGCCGCGGTGCGCCAATGGCGTCCTAATCATCGACCAAGCCAGATGCTGTCATCGCTGAACCTTCTTTCATCTCCATGCGGTCCTCCTATTCCGACCTCAGGCTGACTTCCGCTGCGGCTTGGCCGCGGGCTTCTTCGCCGCCGCCTCCTTGGGCTTCTTGCCCTCGATCGGCATCAGCATCTCCTTTTGGCCGCTCGACGCCTTGCGCGGCTTCTTGCCTGATTTTGCCGCCGCTTTAGTCGGCGCGGCCTCTTTGCCGACGGATCGACGGAGCGCTTCCATCAGGTCAACGACGTTGGTCGATGCGGGGCGCTCTTTCGGCGTGATTGGCTTGCCCGCGCGCTTCTGATTGATGAGGTCGATCAGCGCGGTCTCGTAGTGGTCCTCGAACTTTTCGGGCTCGAACCGCCCCGCCTTCTGATTGACGATGTGCCTGGCCAGATCGAGCATGTCTTTGGTGACCTTCACGTCCTGGATCTCGTCGAAATATTCCTGCTCGCTGCGCACCTCATAGGGATAGCGCAGCAGCGTGCCGACAAGACCCTTGTCGAGCGGCTCGAGCGCGATGATGTGCTCGCGGTTGGTCAGCACCACCCGGCCGATTGCGACCTTGTCCATCTCGCGGATGGTCTCGCGAATCACGGCGAAGGCGTCGTGACCCACCTTTCCGTCCGGACGCAGGTAGTACGGGCGGATCAGGTAGCGCGGGTCGATGTCGGGCTTGTCGACGAACTCGTCGATTTCGATGGTGCGCGTGGACTCAAGAGCGATCTCCTCGAGCTCATCTTTGGTGACCTCGATGTACTGGCCCTTGTCCAATTCGTATCCCTTGACGATGTCCTCGTTCGGCACCTCGTCGCCGGTGTCGGCGTCGACCTTCAGGTACTTAATGCGGTGGCCGGTCTGGCGGTTGAGCTGGTTGAAGCTGATCTTCTCTGACTCAGAGGTGGCCGGATAGAGCGCCACCGGGCACGTCACGAGCGACAAACGCAGGAAGCCTTTCCAGTTGGCACGGGGCGCCATGTACGCAGAACTCCGGTTCGAGACGGCCTGGATTCAAGACGAACGGCGGACCATGGTTCCGACAACGGCTGCTTCGCCATAAGGCCCAATTTTTCGGTCCGGGACTCGACTCCTTTGTTCTTGTTATGTTCTAATTGGACATGACCGATCGACCCGCGAGCTGGCGCATGCCGACCCCCAAGCAAATGGAAAAGATGGCAGCTCTCGTCCGCAAAAACGTGTCCCGGGAGCGAGGATTGGCTCCGGGCGATGATCTGCCGCCGGAATACTGGGAGGCCCTTCTGGCTGACCCCCGCGGCGATGCCAAGCCGGCGAGCCCCTCAGGAGGGACGCTGCGCTTGAGCCAAATTCCTCAACATATTCTGAGGGTGGGCTGCCGCCGCTGCGCCAGGGTCGTCGAGATCCAGAAGGCAGATGCCGCCCGTCTCTACGGTCCTGACGCGCTCTGGAAAAACGTCGGACAGCGGCTGTTGGACAATACCTGCACCCAGCGGACGGGGCGCCATGAGGAAGACGGCTGTTGGCCTGCGTTCGAGTAGTCATCACCGGTGCGTCCGGAACTGGATGCTGCCATGGCACCGAAACATCACCCGACTCCCGTCAGCGACGGCGACCGCAAGGCGCTCACCAAAGAGCTCGGCCGGGCACGTGCGATGACCACGATCCTCGCAGGACAGGCAGCTGAAGCCCGGGCCAAAGGCGAAGCTCTCATCCGTCAAGCCGACAAGTTGCTCTGCGAATCCTGGAATGAGCGCATGTGGGCCGATGGCGGCCCCATCGACCCATCACCGACGGTAGACCAAGCCATTAACGGGGGCTTCGCCTCGCTCGAGATCGAATGCCCGCGATGTAAGACCCGACGGGACGTCGACTTGGCGGCACTGCGTCATCCGCCGACCACATTTGTCCACGACTTGGCCAGCCGGCTCCGCTGCAGCAAATGTGCTAAGGCCGGGCGTCGGCCGTCTGCGACGCTGCTGCAATTGATATCGCGCCCCCGTCTGGCTGCTCCGGAGAGTTGATCGTGTGCAATCTCTACTCGATGACAAAAAACGTCGACGCGATCCGTCGTCTTTTCGGTGCCCTCAACAACCACGTCGGCAACCTGCCATCGATGCCAGGCATTTTTCCCGACTACCCCGCACCGATCGTGCGCAATGGTTCCGAGGGACGCGAGATCGTCATGGCACGCTGGGGCATGCCGAGCTCGCAGCGTGCCCTGATGGACGCGACGAAGAAGCGGGCTGAGAAATTGCAGGCCAAGGGCAAGTCCGTCGATTTCAATGAATTGCTCCGGATGGAGCCGGACGGTGGCACGACGAACATCAGGAATGTCAGCAGCGCTCACTGGAAGCGATGGCTCGGGCTGGAGCATCGTTGCCTGGTGCCATTCACGTCATTTTCCGAGTACGACACGATCGACGGCAAGAAAGTGCCGGTCTGGTTCGCGCCGGACGAGAGCCGCCCCCTGCTCGCGTTCGCAGGGCTCTGGACCAACTGGACCTGCGTTCGGAAGGCTAAAGAGGGCGAGGTGACCTGCGACGCGTTCGGCTTCCTGACCTGCGAGCCCAATGCCGAGGTGAAGCGTGTGCATCCCAAGGCCATGCCGGTGATCCTCACCACCACCGAGGAATACGACGTCTGGATGCGCGCCCCTTGGGACGAAGCCAAGGCGCTGCAGCGGCCGCTTCCGGACGCGGCGCTGAAGATCGTCGCCACCGGCGAGAAGGAAGACAAGGCGCTCGCCGCCTGAGCTTCAGCCGCTGTCATGCAGTCCTTCAGCTTCTCCACCACCGCCGAGCTATCCACCACCTTGCCATCGCGGCTAAGCGGCACGTACGCCGCCTTGCGCCCTTCGACATCTGTCACCTCGATCACTTGCGGCATGGTGTCGGGGTATTCGCCGGCGTGTTCGCGGGTCTCGACACGATAGCCCTCGAAGCGCATGTCGCTTCCGTCCATCGCGGGATCCTGCGGTCGCTTGTCGCGAGGCATCGGCGGTAAGTCCGGTTCGACCGAATTCCGGGGCGGAGAGCTCCACGAAGGCGCGCTGCTCTTGAGCAGGCGCCGCAGTTCGTCGACAGCCTCTCCGCCTCTCGCGAGCTCCTCGACCGCGGCGACCACCTGGTCGCGATCGAGCACGTCCAGAAGATCGTTGATGGTCCGCTCGCAGTCCCGCTCCCCCGGTTCCACGTAGCGCCCGAGGATCGCCTGAGCCCGCTCCACGGCTTCCAGTACCTGCTTCTCGGCGCTCATCAAACCCACTCCACGCAACTGACACTTCTCGATTCAATCAAGGCGCAGGCGGCTTGTTCCGAAGCCGTACAGCGGGGAACACGTGGAAAAGCGGCGTCCCCACGATATCGAATCCCAGGGCTGTGGTAGCAGCGCGGAACGCACCGACGCCCTCAAGGATTCGTCGAGGGCACCAGGAGAGAATTCGATGCTGATGTTCAAGGAGCGGAGACCGCCGATCCGGACGCTGCGCCGCTGGGCCATCTCCGTGCTGCAGGAGGCCGGCGCGATCTGCGAGTGCGCGGAGCACGGCTGGATGCAGGACCGCGCAGACCCGCACGCCCGCGAGCGCGCGCTCGATCTCGCCCGCCGGGATCCGCCGCCTGGGCTCCCCGGACGAAGTGCTAGTGGAGGTGCGCGACGTTCTGGACTCGATTGGCGATACTTGTCCCGAATGCCCGCCTGAATAGACCTCAGCGACCCAGACGCTTCTCGACGCGCTTCCTGGAGCTTCCGACCTTCTTTACGGCCTTCTTCACCGCCGAAGCGGAGCGACCCGTCTTCTTGGCTTCGTACCGCACCTCGTAATCCTGCCCGCCGGCCACCCGAGCCCGGTCCTGATTGCGCCCGCGCGCCGTCTTCTTCTTCGCCGTCGCCATCTGATGCTCCCGTTGTAGATCGATGAAGGTCCAACGCGCCATTGGATTCACGGGTTCCGGAACGAATGCTTCTGTGCCAGTTTGAATCACCGTTGGTATTGTGTGGAGCTCGTGAGTGGCGTTGCCGCGAGGAAAACCGGCGATCGGCGTCAAGGCGCCGTTCCCCGGCTTCGTCGAACCGGCCTTGGCATCCTCGATCGAGAAGGTGCCGTCCGGAGCGCGGTGGATTCACGAGATCAAATTCGACGGCTACCGCGTCCAGGTCCACCTGGCGAATCAGGCGATCACGATCTTCACCCGGCGCGGGCACGACTGGACGAAGCGCTTCCGCAAAGCGGCGGACGACGCCTGGCACATCAAGGCCGGATCGGCCATCATCGACGGCGAGATCGTCGTGCCGGCGGCGGACGGCAGCACCGACTTCTCCGTGTTGCAGAACGAGCTCAAGGGCTCCTCGAAGAGCATCGTCCTGGTGGCTTTCGATCTTCTCTACCTGAACGGCCGCGACATCCGGAAGGAGCCGCTGCTTCGCCGTAAGGCCGAGCTCAGGAAGATCATCGCCGGCAGCGACGTGCAATTCAGCGAAAGCTTTGAAATCGACGGGAAGGCGATGTTCGCGCACGCCTGCAAGCTCGGCCTCGAAGGTGTGGTCTCGAAGGTGCGCGACAGCGCCTATGCGAGCGGGCGCGGCAACGCCTGGGTCAAGAAGACGTGCACGCAGCGGGAGACGCTGGCGATCGCCGGCTTCGCCCTCGACGAGGGCAAGTGGGACGGCATCTACCTGGGCCGGCGCAAGGGCGGCGATCTGGTCTACGCGGGCAAGGTTGACCACGGCTTCGACAAGGTCTCCGCCGCCGACCTGCAGAAGCGACTGAAGCCCTTGATCCGGAAGACGCAGCCCTATGCCAAGCGGATCGCGCACAAGGGAATCTGGGTCGAGCCAAAGCTCCTCGCCGAGATCGAGTACCGGGCGAAGTCTGCCGAAGGCAAGGTCCGGCACCCGTTGTTCAAGGGACTGCGCGAAGACCTTTGAGGTGGCCCCGTGCGGCTGAACTATCGGCGGGAACAAGCGTTTAGCGACATCATGTCAGACGCATTCGACTATTTCCGAGCCTACGCCATCCGAGCTCTTTGCAAGGCCCGATCGATGCCGCGAGGTAAATTGAAGCGCCTGCAACTGGTGGCGGCACGAATCTATAACCTCCTCAAGAAGGAGGCGGCGTATGGCCCGAACACGCAGCACCTGGAAGACTTCCGGGCAGCGCAGAAACTAGAAAGATCTCTGGATGGTCGCCCGAATGAGCCGGCCCCTCGAACTCGCTTTGCCACAACGAGTCCTCATCGCGCAGAGCAGGAGGTTCATTGAGTGGCCTCCCTCGACGCTCGCGCCGTAGCAAGTCTCCTGCGGGAATATGCGCAGCGCACCGCCTTGGGTGGCGGCAACCCCTACCGTGCAAAAGCCTACTCTCGGGCCGCCGACAGCTTGGCGGCCCTAGCCGTTCCTCTTGACGTGCTCGTCGCCGAAGATCGACTTACTGAGATCCCAGGCGTCGGCGATGCTATTGCCGACATCATCACCAAGGTTCACAAGACGGGCAGTCATCCCAGCCTCGAAAAGCTGCGGAAGGAGATTCCCGCGGGCGTGCTCGAGATGCTCGCCGTGCCCGGCCTTCGTCCGGAGAAGGTGCTGCGCCTGTACAAGGATCTCGGCATCGGCTCGCTCGCGGATTTGGAGGCCGCCGCCAAGGACGATCGCATCAAAAAGGCCAAAGGACTCGGTGCCGCGCTCCAGACCAAGATCCTGCAGAACTTGGCGATCGCCAAAAGCGGAGAAAGCCGCCTGCATCTGCATCGTGCCGCAGCCCTGCTGGCACACGCGAAGGAATCCATCCGGAAGGCCCGGCCCGAGCTCAAGCGGGTGACGATCGCCGGCGATTTCCGTCGGGGCTGCGAGCTCGTCGGCGACCTCGCGATCGTTGCGGAGGCTGCCAAGTCAGACAGGACCGCGATGCCATCGGCCGAAGGGCTGCAAGTCCGAGTGTCCGACCGCAAGCATTTCGGCGCCACCCTTCTCTTCGCCACCGGCTCCCCCGCCCACATCAAGCAGCTACAAGCGTTGGCAGCAGAGAGGGACCTTCGCTTGGACGCTAACGGTCTGCACAAGGGCCGCACGCTGGTCGCCGGCGAGGAGGCCGACATCTACCAGGCTCTCGGACTGCCCTTCATCGATCCCGAGCTCCGGGAGGGCCGCGGCGAGGTCGAGCTGGCTCTGAAGGGCAAGCTGCTGAAGCTCGTCACCGACAAGGACCTGCACGGCATCCTTCACTGCCACACCGATGCCTCCGACGGCACCGAGACGCTCGAGACCATGGCTAAGGCCACGCGCCAGCGGGGCTTTGAGTATTTCGGCGTGGCCGACCATTCCAAGTCCGCCCACTATGCCGGCGGCCTCTCCGTCGAGGGCATCGCGCAGCAGCACCGGGAAGCCGACCGCCTGAACAAGCGGTTCGGCAAGGATTTCCGGATCCTGAAAGGCATCGAGTCCGACATTCTGGCGGACGGCTCGCTCGACTACGAAGACGAGGTGCTTGAACGTTTTGACTTCGTCGTCGCCAGCATCCACGGCCGCTTCAAGCTGGATCGGAAGGCCCAGACGCAGCGACTGCTTCGGGCCGTTTCCAATCCCCACACAACCATCATCGGCCATATGACCGGGCGACAGCTGCAGCGACGGCCGGGCTACGAAATCGACGTGGAGAAGGTGCTGCGGGCCTGCGCCAAGCATGACGTCGTCGTGGAGATCAACGCGCACCCATGGCGTCTCGACCTGGATTGGCGCTGGCACCAGGCCGCCCTCGAACTCGGCTGCATGCTGAGCATCAATCCGGACGCGCACTCGATCTCCGAGCTCGACCACATGCACTGGGGCGTCGTGATGGCCCGCAAGGGCGGTGTCCCTGCCGAACGGGTCCTGAACGCGATGCCGCTTGCGGAGATCACGCGCTATCTGCGCCAGAAGCGGCGCTCGCTCGCCCGCGCCGCCTGATGCCGCTCGGGCACGATATGGCGCTCGAGGGGACAGTCGTGGCGGTCGCCGCCGACCGTGGGCACCATTTCAGCAAACCGATCCAGGACCGCATAGCTCTGGTGGAAGGCTATGGCGTCGAAGGGGACGCCCACGCCGGCGCGTTGGTCAGGCACCGCTCTCTCGCCCGTCGTCAGCCGCACCTTCCCAATCTGCGGCAGGTTCACCTGATCCCATCCGAGCTCTTTGCGACGCTCTCGGGTGCCGGCTTCTCAGTTGCAGCGGGAGAGCTCGGTGAGAACATCACCACCGCCGGCTTGGACCTAGAACGGATGCCGCTCGGGACGCTAATCGAGCTCGGGCCGGCCGCGGTCGTTGAGCTAACCGGCCTCCGGACGCCCTGCGTCCTCATCGACCGCTTCCGAGCCGGCCTTAAGCGGCAGGTGCTCTCGTCGGCGGAAAGGGGCCCTCCATACAAATCCGGTGTGTTGGGCGTGGTACGGACCGGCGGGACGGTCGCGGCTGGCGATGCCGCGCGGGTTCGCCTTCCGCTCTCCTCGTTTCGGGCCTTGCCAGCTCTTTAGAAAGATCCGGTCATGCCCCGAAAATCGACCCTGCCTCACCGCCTGCAGCCCATGCTGGCCACGCTGACCGATTCACCGTTCGACGATCCCAACGGGGTCTTCGAGGACAAATACGATGGTTTCCGCATGGTCGCGGAAATCCGGCGTGGCGGGGTCGCGCTCTACAACCGCAACGGGAAAATCATCAGCCACTCCTATGTCGAGGTCGCGAAAGCCCTTGAGGGCGTGACGGCGGATGCCGTGATCGACGGCGAGCTCGTCGCGATCGGGAAGGACGGCGTATCCCATTTCCAGTTGCTTCAAAATGCCCTGCGCCACGAGGCTAAGCTTTTGTACTGCGCGTTCGACCTGATGTTCGCAAATGGTGAGGACCTGCGCGCGCTGCCGCTCCTCGAGCGCAAGAAGCGGCTCAAGACCATCTTGCCGCGCCACAAGCTGATCGCGTTCAGCAACCACCGCAAGGTAAGGGAACAAAGTTCTTCGCAGAAGCCGAGCAGAGACATCTCGAAGGCATCATGGCCAAGCGCGCCGACAGCCCGTACGCGTCCGGACGCCGGACCGCCGATTGGCTGAAGGTAAAGACCGCGCAGCGGCAGGAGGTCGTGATCGCCGGCTTCACCGCCCCGAGGCGAGCCCGGCCTTTCTTCGGCGCGCTCGTGCTGGCAGTACGCGAAGGGGATGCATGGCGGTACATCGGCCATGTCGGCACCGGCTTCAGCCACCAGGTTCTCGAAGAGCTTCACGGCAAACTCATGAAGCTCCAGACAGCCAAGTCGCCCTTCACTGCAAAGGTAAAGGACGAGCGGGTCACGACCTGGGTGCGTCCTTCGTTGGTCGCAGAAGTGAAGTTCGCGGAGTGGACCAGCAAGGGCGAACTGCGCCAGCCTGTCTATCTCGGCCTGCGCTCCGACAAGAACCCGAAGGACGTCGTTCGCGAAAGGAGCCGGTCGCGAAATTAATGCCGCCCAGACGAAGCGTACGACTGAGAGTTCAGCCGGCGGTGCGCTCGGATGCCGAAGGCCACGGCGGCAGTGACGGTAGCCCGAGAGCCTTACGTACAGGTCCGAACGATCGCCGGTGAGCGGCGCATGCGCCGAGCCTGGCGAGTGCGTCGTAATGAGCCGGCACCGGGTAGCCCTTGTGATCGGCGAAGCCATAGCCGGGGTAACGCAGGTCGAGCGTCCGCATGACTCTGTCCCGCTCGACCTTCGCCAGGATAGAGGCGGCGGCGATGCTGGCGGACTTGGCGTCGCCTTTGATGATGGCCTGCTGAGGGATGTCGATTTCCTTCAACCGCTTCGCATCGATCAGCAAGTGCTGCGGCGTCAACCCCAGTCCCCAGACCGCACGCTGCATAGCTTGGATCCCCGCCCAATAGATATTGATCGCGTCGATCTCCTCGACTTCGACAAACGCCACAGACCAACTCTCTGCTTTTTCCTTGATCTCCTTGGCGAGTTCATCGCGAGCCGCAGCGTCGAGTTTTTTCGAGTCGTCGATGCCGACTATCCGTGTGCCTGGTTTCAGGATCACGGCACCGGCGGAGACCGGCCCGGCGAGAGGGCTCATTCCGGCCTCGTCCACGCCTGCCACGGCATAATGACCGCTTTCCCAGAGAGCGGTCTCGAAGCGGAGCATCTTGCGGAGGCGCTGCCCTTCGGAGCGATTTTCAAAGCGGCGTTTATCGATTGCGGCAAGGATGGCGCGAGCTCCCGCGCGGGTGTCGGCCCGTAAGATCTGCTCGACGTTGGCCTCCAGCGGTCTTCTCTCGATGACATAGCGCTGACGCAATGCATCGAGCGAATATTGGGACATAGCGGCCTCGCACACACTGACTGAGACCGCATGTCGGTGAAGTTTGTGGCGATTGTCTGAAGTCGAGCCATGCCATCTCTCACCGACCGGGTGCTTTACCGAAGGAACCGGCCTTCCGTCGCTGACACCGAGTTACACGTCGCTCCACCGACCTAAAACGGAACCAACCGGCGTCGTCATCCCTTGTGAAAGAGCGGAGCCTCGATCCCGGAGTGCTTCCGAGGGGACCGGCCCATGCTCCGACAGACCAGCAACGAAGACCAGATCCTGGACCGCACCGCCGAGGTCGCGGCGACCATTGCGGAAGAAGGCCTTCGTTACGTCAGCGACTCCACGCCCGGTTACACCCGCAAGCGGACGGGGACTACCTTCAGTTACTACGACAAGGACGGCAAGCGCATTACCGATGCCGCCGTCATCCGGCGCATCAAGTCCATCGGTATCCCGCCGGCCTATGAATCCGTCTGGATCTGCCCTTTGGCGAATGGCCACATCCAGGCGACTGGGCTCGATGCTCGGGGGCGCAAGCAGTACCGCTACCACGCAAAATGGCGTGAGCTGCGCGACCAGAACAAGTACGAACACATCGTCCAGTTCGCAGCCGCGCTGCCCGCGCTGCGCGACCGTGTCGCGGCCGACATGAGGCTGGAAGGGCTACCTCGCGAGAAGGTGCTGGCCACGATCGTCAGTCTTCTGGAGAAGACTTTGATCCGGGTCGGCAATGCCGAGTATGCCGAGAAAAACAAGTCCTACGGGCTCACCACGATGAGACGAAAGCACGTTGCGGTGGGCCGCGGCGTCCTTCGGTTCGACTTCACCGGCAAGTCGGGCAAACAGTGGAAACTCCGCGTCGAGGACAAGCGGATTGCCGCCATCGTGAAGCGCTGCGCGGAGATACCAGGACATGAGCTCTTCAAGTACCTGGACGACGACGGGCAGCCGCGCACTGTGGATTCAGGCGATGTCAATGCCTACATCAAGGACATCACAGGCCAGGACTTCAGCGCAAAGGATTTCCGGACTTGGGCCGGGACGGTTCTGGCGGCGTTGGCGCTGACCGAGTTCATGAAGTACGACAGCCAGGCCGAGGCGAAGCGCAACGTCGTCGCCGCGATCGAGCGCGTCTCCAAGCAGCTCGGCAACACGCCCGCAATCTGCCGCAAGTGCTACGTGCACCCTGAAGTCTTGAACGCCTACATGTCCGGCGACCTGGTGAGGATGATCGAAGCCAAAATCGCGCAGAAGTTCAAGCGGCAGTATGCCAAGCTCACCTCCGACGAGATCATGGTACTGGCATTTCTCCGCAAGCGTCTCGATTCACTAAAGGACTCAGCCTAGGGCTCTCGTCTGAGCGGCAAGGTGCGGCCGGTCATCTGGTCTAATCGATCGACAGCGGAATGATGCCGGACCAGAAGGAATCGCGCCACAACGACGCTGGTGGGGCCGGGACGGACAAAGCCTTCGATGCCGAGCAGTCCCTGATGCTGCGGCGGCGCCCAACCCTGTTCGGTCGCGGCCGCTTCGCTTAAGGCCAGAAAACTTTCGGATCAGCCCTTTCTCCACCTCGCCAACGAAAAGATTGTCGATGTGCGGTTTCACTGGCCCAGATTGGAAAGCGAAAAAGCAACCAAAAGCCCGATCACCACAAGCACGCCCGTGATCTTTTGCTCCACCTCGGTTGCTTCTGGGATCATCGTATTCACCACCATCGTAAGAAGCGCGCCGGCCGCCACCGCGTTTACCGTCGCAGTCAGCTGCGGCGAGGCGCCTTGCAGGAATGCTGCGCCGCAAAGAGAGCTCAGCCCCGACAGAACGGCGATCGTGATCCACAGCGCGAACACATAGGACGCACTCCGTCCGGCGTTGCGCATGCCGACCGCACTAGATAGGCCCTCGGGAAAGTTGGAAAGGAAGATCGCGCCGAGCATCGCGACGCTTACCCCTTTTCCACTCAATAACGAGAGACCGAGCACAACGCTTTCGGGTATGCCATCCAAGAGCGATCCGATCGCAATGGCCATTCCTCCGCCCTTGCCCGCCTGGCGCTGTCGGTTGCCGGACTGCTTGCGGTGATGCGCGCCACGTTTCGAAACGACGTGATCCGTGAAGGCATAGGCGACCGAGCCGACGAGAGCGCCGGCGGCTATCGGCAATATTCCCCCTTCTTGGTAACCGTCCTCCATAGGCCACCGCCGAGATCAAAACGCCGCAGCCGAACGACATGATGCTGGCGGTCAACCACCTGGGCAACGTTGGGAGATAGGCTACGGCGGCCCGACCACCAACGAGGAAGCTCCAAGCAGACCCCAGAGGCCAGCACTTACCCACACCGGCATCACTTGCCTGCTCCGTCATCGTCCAAATGCTTCGGCGAGCCCGTCCGCGGCACGTTCACCAAATCGTCCAGAACAGGATCGCAGCCAATGCGCAGACCACGAGCCCCGCAAGAAGAACGCTAAGCGTCGCCGTCGCCGAGCCGCCGACGTCTTCGCTAGGAAATCGCGTCGCGCCCGCGGGCCCTCTGCTTCCGGCCTGGTGGGACAGCTCTGGCCTCGGCAAGGCTGTCGTCGGAGCACCGCCGGAAGTGGTTCGATGGAGCAACTCCTCCCGCGTTGATGCAGGCCCGACCATCAAGCTCGGGTCGACCAAGACTTCGATGCCTCTTTCCTCGAGGTAAGCGACCGCCCGCGCAACTTCATCGTGGGTCATCCGATCGATCGGAAGCGCCTCCCGAATGTCCCCGATGGTCAGGGCACCTCGAAGCTGGCCCAATGTGGCGAGCTCCCGGAGCGTCGCATCGGGCGATTGTGCATCATTCACCCATCGCAGGTTCATGCTCGATCCCTTCGTCGGAGAGCAGCCCTTAGCGTGCACAACGCGGCTGGTGACGGGTCGTTCGCACGGTTTGTACGGTGCAGGACCGAACATACGACCTTTGCCTAAATCTTCCCGCTTCTGGTCAGCACGTCCGCTAGAGTAAGCGCGAACATCACCCCCACGAAGACCAGTCCGGCGAGGGCGGCAAGCCTGATCAACGCACGTGATCGGATCAGCTCCATGAAGAAGACGAGCACCAGAGAGGATTTAATGACGGCGATGGCCACGCCTGAAGTAACTGTAACCGGTCCCATCGGGATGTACGCAAGAAACATGCTGAGAACGAGCAAACCGAGCAGGGCAGCCCAGACCAAAGCGTTCCTGAGCCACAATCTCAATAGCCACCCCTCCTGACGACCGCGGTCCGCGCTCATGAGGCCCTCCCGGGCAGATAGATGAGGGGGTACAGGAAGATCCAGACCACGTCGACGAGATGCCAATAGAGAGCCGTCACCTCCAGTTCGGGACTGCCCCGCAGTCGAATTCGCCTGGCGGCTCCAAGCAGAACTAGCCTGACGACCAGCGCGATCCCGATCGTGAGATGGATGGCGTGGACGCCGGTAACGAGCCAATACAAGCCGTAGAACAACTGTGCCGACGGCTGCGACAGCGCGAAGCCTGTTCCGGGCACGAGATGCTTCTCGATGTCTTCCTTGTACTCGAAGCCCTTCACGATCATGAAAGCCACGCCCAGCGCAGCCGTGGCACCGAGGCAGGCGAGAACCAGCTGCCTAACGCGTCCCTTCTGAGCCGCAGCTTGCGAGGCTACGGCCATGGTAAGGCTGCTCGTGAGGAGGATCGCGGTGTTGATCGTGCCGAACCAGATGTTGGTCTCCCGCCCCGCGGCGGCGAAGGCGTCGGGATGCTCGATGCGGCAGACCGCATAGGTGAGCAAAAGCGCGCCGAAGAACAGGGTCTCGCTCGCGAGAAAGATCCAGATTCCGAACTTCCCGGCCTGCCGCTGGCGCTCCAAGCGTTGCCATGGTTCTCGAAGCAGTGCGGTTGCGTCACTCATCGGAGCGACCTCGCGTTCTGTACTTCCGGCGCGTCGCTCCCCGCCGACTCGCCCTCAGCGTGGTATTGATAAGGAGCTCGGTCGACCAGCGGCTGGAGATCGAAATTGTGCGGAGGTGGCGGCGAGGTCGTCGTCCACTCCAACCCGGTCGCGCCCCAAGGATTGTTGGAGGCACGCGCGCCGTGAAAAAGCGACCACATGAGATACACGAGGGGAAGGAGATACGCAGCTGCGAGCACGGCCGCACCGGCCGACGACATCACGTTGTAAACCTGGAACTCGGCCGGATAGGTGTGGTAGCGCCGCGGCATGCCCAGGTAGCCGGCCACGAACTGCGGCAGAAAGGTCATGTTGAAACCGAAATACATCGTGATGGCCGCAAACTGCGCCCATGACTCCGGGTACATTTTCCCGGTGATCTTCGGCCACCAGAAGTGTAGCGCGCCGAAGAACGCGGACACCGAACCGCCGACCATGATGTAGTGGAAATGAGCCACCACGAAGTAGGTGTCGGTCACGTGCACGTCGACCGGTATGGACGCCAGAAACAGACCGGAGAGCCCACCGGTAGTGAACAATCCGACGAAGCCAAGGGCGTAGATCATAGGCGAGTTGAAGCTGATCTGTCCGCGGTAGAGCGAGGCCGTCCAGTTGAACACCTTGATCGCGGACGGCACCGCGATGACAAACGACAGAAACGAGAAGATTAAACTAGCGTAGGGCGACTGTCCGGACACGAACATATGGTGTCCCCAGACGAAAAAGCCGATGCCGGCGATCGCGATGATAGCATAGACCATGAAGTCGTAGCCGAACAGCCGACGCCGGGCGAAACAAGGAATGATCTCCGAAACCACGCCCATGGCCGGCAGCACCATGATGTATACTGCGGGATGGGAGTAGAACCAGAACAGGTGCTGGAACAGGATAGGATCCCCCCGCGCACGGGATCGAAGATGGGCAGCCCCAGCCAACGCTCGGCTATGACGAGCATCAGGGAGATCGCCAGCACCGGCGTCGAGAGCACCATCACAATGGAGGTGGCGTAGATCGACCACACGAACATCGGCAGCCTGAACCAGGTCATCCCAGGCGCGCGCAACATATGCGTGGTTGCGATGAAGTTCACGCCAGTCGCGATGCTCGCGAAACCGACGACAAAGACGGCCGCGGCGGCGGTCAGAACATGCGTGTTGGAGAACATGGTTGAGAATGGCGTGTAGAACGTCCAGCCCGTATCCACGCCTCCGGCGACGAGCGTGTAAACGGCGAAGATCCCGCCGACCAGGGTCAGGTACCAGCTGAACAGGTTGAGCCGCGGAAACGCCACATCGGGCGCTCCGATCATCAGAGGTAACAGGAAATTTCCGAAAGTATTCGGGATCGAAGGCACCAGGAAGAACCAGACCATGATGATGCCGTGGAACGAGAACAGCCGATTGTAGGTATCTGAAGTCAGGAACCAGCCGTTCGGAACGAACAGCTCAACGCGGACAGCCGTGATCGCGGCGCCTCCCATGAAGAAGAACACCGTGATGGTCAGCGCATACAGAATGGCGATGCGCTTGTGATCCGTGCTGGCCAACCAGGACAGAAGGGTGCTCCCGGCGCGGAGATAGTCGGGGCGGGGCGGAAACGGCAGTTCGCCTGCGAGAGCCGCATCAGTCATGGCCGTGCTCCTGTCCAAGAGAGCGGATGAATGCGGTCAGGCTTTGTATGTCGCCGTCATCCAGCAGTCCGGCGAAGCTGGGCATGATCGGGTCGAACCCGGCGACGATGTCGCGCTTAGGTTGCAGCATTGAATCTCGGATATAGGCGTCGTCGGCCCTAACCTGCCGCCCGTCCGACAGCTGCACGGTCCGGCCGTAGAGACCCTCCAGCTTGGGAGCATGCACGGCTGAAGATGAGGCGTGGCAACCGGAGCAACCCTGGGAGACGAACAGTTTCGCGCCGACATGCGCGAGGTCGTCGCCTTCCGGCTGTGCGCTCAGCCAGCGGGCATAGTCTTCCTCGCGCATCACTGTGATCCGGCCGCGCATGGCCGAATGGTTGGTGCCGCAATACTCGGCGCAGAGCAGGTGGAAGACCCCGAGCTTGGTCGCTTGGAACCAGGTCTCGGTGTTGCGTCCCGGCAGGACGTCCTGCTTGATCCGGAAAGCGGGGACGAAGAACGAGTGAATGACGTCCTGGGAGGTCATGACGAGCCGAACGGGCCGTCCGACCGGAACGTGCAGTTCGTCGATTTCACGGGCGCCGTTCGCGTGTTGCGTCTTCCACATCCATTGCTTCGCGAGCACATGCACTTCCAGCGCGTTTGCCGGCGCCGTCAACGCGCCGACGTCGGCCGAGGCGGCCCACCAGAACAGGAATGCGAAGAGGAAGAATGTCGCGGCCGTCCAACCCACTTCGAATTCGCGATTGACGATCTCCGGCAATCGGCCCCGTTTGGCCTTCGAGCCGCGCCGGTACCGGATTGCGAAGGAGACGAGCAGGCCAAAGACGAGCGCAAGCGTGAGTGCCGAGACGATCACGAGAGCGGCGAGAATGCCATCCACTCGAACCGCCTGCGTACTGGCCTCCGGTAGCGCGAATATCGCGTTCATGGGGCCACCCCGCTGCCCGACCGGCGGCACATCATGGCTATCGCCGCGACCAAAAACACGAGAGTGACGGCGCAACCGAGCTTCAGCGCGAACCCTACCTGCGCGCTATAGACACCGTGCACCGCGTCGAATCCGTAGCAGAGCAGGGCGATGCGCCCCGCAAGGCCCCCAATCGTGCCACGTCCAGCTTCCAACAAACCCAGCCTGAGATCGAAGGGTTGCAAGCCCAGGCTGGAGAAGGCGCGCGAGACGTGACCGTCACGCGTGAGGGTGACGAACGCTGCGGGATGGGCGATCGCATCGTTCTGCCCATCAGTCTGAAAGTGATAACCGATGGATCTCGTGAGTTGGCCGATGGCAGCTTCGTTACCGATCAGAACGGATACTCCAGGTCCGCTGACCTGGCCGGCGATGAATCGCCGCGCCGCGATCGCGTCATCCCGCGGATCGATCCCGAACACCACCAGGCTATAGTCCCGACCGGCGGTCAATCCGGTCTCTTGGAGTGCGCCCGTAACAATAGTTAGCGCAGGCCCGCAGATCTGCGAGCAGGCGAAGTCGACCGGCAGCAACAAGGCGGGCCTCCCGCCTACAGCCTCGCCAATCGACCTACTGTTACCTTCAATGTCCTTGAATCCGAGCTCCATCGGCACCTGGGCTCGAGGAGCCGGGGCAAGTGCCAACTCGCCGAGTTGCTGTTCGGTCAGTCCGGCTAGAGCGGCCGACGACCAGGTGGTCAGAAGAAAAACGAGCGCAAGAAGCTTCATTGTTGCGCTCCCGGAGTAGTTTGGGCCGCCGGTGCGGGAGGAGCTTCGAGAGGGTCGTAGCCCCGCTCGCCTCGAGCGATCACGATGTCTATCGCCCTGTCGATAGGAATTCTCGCGAGGCCCTTGCTTTTGTCGATCCACCCGTACTGCGACAGAGACTGTCTCTTTTTCAGCAATATCTCGGCCAGATCCTGTTGCGGGGATGTCTGCAGTGAGGGTTGCGGAAATCGATGTTCGACTGGAGGCATGAAAGCTGTCGGCGCGTCCGCCTTGATGTAGAAAAACATGGCGATCATGCCGAGCGCGACGAAGCCGAGGTAGCCTCCGACGGCGACGAGAATGCGCCGTGTGGCAACGTCCGGCGATTGCGGCAGCGCGCGGTCCGCCATCTCACGATCGGACATGACTCGCCTCCGGGATCAGGGCGCTCCCGACGAGCATCGAACCGACGCTCAAGATGGCGAGAGCACCGGTGCCCACCACCACAACGTTCACCTGATCTTCAAATGCGGGTACGAGAAGCCAGTCGAAGTGGAGGGTCGAGCCGAACAGCACGAGCGCTCCGGCCGACTGGAGACCGTGGCGGCTCCGCCGTCCTTTGCGCAGCAAAAGGATGCAGAACGGCAAAACCGCACCTAGCACGAATGCGAGGACGATGATCGCTGTCCAGACGAATGAGCTCCGCTTCAAATACCAGGCCGCTTTGTCGGGCAGGTCCCCATACCATGCGACCAGATAAGTCATGAATTCCAGGTAGACGACACCGAGCAGTGCCGCGAGGAGAAGCGCCCCGATGTCGGATGCGACGGATTCGTCTAGCGATGGCGCCGCAAAGACCGCGACGAAAGCAAGAGCCGCCGCAAGCTGCTGGATGGCAATCGTCGCCGGAAATGCGCTGGCGACATAGCGCGGCTCCAAAGAAAGGTACCAGTCGACGGCCACGAGACTGATCATCGCGCCATAGAAGGCAAGCCCCAGGCCGGCCAGCAGGGGACGCATCTTGCCCAGCGCGAATGTCGTCCCCAGGATCCACCATCCGCACAGCGCGAGGGCGGCGCGGAAGGCATAGCCTTGCCCATTCAGATATCTCTGGGCGACGTCCTGCGCGAGCGATGAGGCGGCATGTGCCCATGGGTAAAGCTGACCGAAGTTCACGAGTATGGGAAGAAACGCGATGGCGACAACCGATGTGAGCGCCGCCGAAGCTCTCAAGATGGTTGCGCTCTCCTCGCCCCATCGGCCTCCGGTCAGGGAATGTATGAGCAGCAGCATCATGCTCCCCACCGGCACGCAGCTCCAGACGCCGAACGCAACGAGCCAGGCGCGGGAGAGAGCTGGACCTTGCCAAGCTGCTGCCGCGATCACCGCGCCGCCCAGCAGCAGAATTCCGCACACCGCCGGCCACCGTCGCAAATTCTGCAAACGAAAGGCGCTCGCATGCGCCGTCATGGCAATCTCGTCCGCAGTTCGGGAGTGTCTGCTACATTTGCTCTCTGAGACTCCTGGAGCGCCCGGATGTAGGCGACAATGCCCCATCGATCACTCGGGTCAACGCGAGCGGCATACGAGAACATCACACCGTGACCGTTGGTGATCACATCAAAGAAGTGTTGGGCGGATGCGGCCCGTAGGCGGCTGCCGTGATACGAAGGTGGCGCCGGGAAGCCTCGCTGGACGACCACTCCGTCACCGCTCCCTGACAAACCATGACAGGGAGAGCAGTAGATGTCGTAACGCTCGCGCCCGCGCTTGAGCAGCTCGGCATTGACCTGCGGTCTTTGCACAGACCTGCTTTGCCGCATCAGGTCGCCTTGGGCGACCACCCCATCCGGCAAGAGTTGTGCTTCAGTGCCGTTGTCGAACAGCGCGGCACGCGTGAAGGTTCGGTAGCGGTTCTGCTGGGTCATCGAGACGTCATCGCACGCGGACAGCAGCAATGCGGCGCAGATCGGGATCGCGAGCCGCTCGATCATGGCGCTCGTACCTCGGTAACTCTCAGCGCGCCGGCAGTTCGAAGAAGCTGCCGAAGGGCGTGCGTCCTCTCCTCGTTCTCTCCTTTTGCGAGCAGGAAATAGTGGTCCTGTGTCGAACGCTCGAAGCTCGGCACGTCGAACAGCGGCTGGTGCAATTGTGGCAGACCGGTCGTCCAGAGCAGGGCGATAAATCCGGCGAGCGCCGCGGCGAATATGCCGACCTCGAAGGGAACAAGGAGGAAAACCGGCCACGAGTTCAGAGGTCGGCCGCCGCTATTGATCGGATAGTCGATCACCGCGCTGTACCATTGCAGGCCGAAGGCGAACGCCGCGGTAGAGAAACCCGCCAGGAACATAGCGACCCGGATTCTTGGAGGGCCGACGTCGATGAGCTCATGGAGTTCGTCCACCGGGAACGGGGTAAAGGCATCGAGCACGGTGAAGCGCGGACTGCCTTTCAGCCTCCGGGCAGCGGCAATCAGGGTGGCCGGATCCTGGAATTCCGCGAGGAGAGGCCACGTCATGCCATATCCTCCCGGTGCGCGAGCTCGCGCATGTCGAACATGGAGACCGCAGGGATGAGCCGCACGAACATCAGGAACAGGAAGGCGAAGAAGCCGAGCGGCGCAATGACAAAGGCCAAGTCCCAGATCGTGAAGTGAAAGGCTCGCCACAAGCTCGGCATATAGCCATGCGAAAGCGTATTCCAGACGATCAGGATGCGCTCGAGCCACATTCCGACGTTGATCGCGACAGAGATCGCGAACAAAGCGACAAGAGACCCACGTACGCGCGGCAACCAGAGCGCCTGGGGCAGGACGACATTGCAGCCGAGCAATGCCCAGAACAGCGGAGCGTATGTGCCGGCAAACTCGAACGCCACAAGGCTCCGATCGCTGCGCGCCCCACCGTACCACCCCATGAACCATTCGCTGGCGTAGGAATAGCCCATCACGATCGAGGACATCAGCAGGACACGCGCGATCACGTCCAGATGCTCGCGTGTGATGATCGCCTGAAGGTCAAAGCCCCAGCGGATCGCTAGAGCCAGCACGACGACCATTGCGAATCCGGAGTACATGGCGCCGACCACGAAGTAGGGCGGAAAGATACTTTCCTGCCAACCCGGCATGAGGCTGGCCGCAAAGTCCAGGCCGACGATCGAATGCACCGAGCAGACAAGGGGCACGCCGAGAGCGGCCATTGTCGTATGGAGAATCTTCATGGCGCGCCACTGCCGCACCGAGCCGCACCAGCCGAGCGCGAACGCGCCGTACAACAACTGCCCGGTCCGCGATTTCGTTCTGTCCCGCATCGTTGCGAGATCGGGAATGAGGCTGACGTACCAGAACAGCAACGAGAACAGCAGATAGCTGATGATCGCCCAGAAATCCCACACCAGCGCGCTCCGCCACTGCGGCCAGAGCGACATGGTGTTCGGGTAAGGAGCGAGCCAGTAGGCGTAAATGGGACGGCCTAGATGCACGATCGGCATCAACCCAGCGATGGCCACGGCGAACAACGTCATCGCCTCCGCGAAGCGATTGATGGAAGCGCGCCACCTTTGCCGCGTGAGCAGCAGCATGGCGGAGATCAGCGTCCCGGCGTTACCGATGCCGATCCACCATACGTAATCAGCGATGGCGACACCCCACACGATGGTCGAGTTGACGCCCCAAACGCCGATACCGCGGTAAAAGACCCAGCCGAGGGCCGCCACGAACCAAGCCATAAAGGGCGCACTGAGAAGGAGGGCGAGCCACCAGACCTTCCCCGGATTCCTGAAGAGGGGAGTAGTCACTGCCTGGGTGATCTCCACGTCGCTTGCGCGATAGGCGGAGATCCAAGGCGCGGTCGCGGCCTCATCGGGCTCCAGGACGGCGGTCATTCAGCGTCTCCGTCGGAACGCGAAGAGGGATTCCGGACATCGGCGAGGTAGGTTGTGCGTGGGCGCGTGTCGAGATGAGCAAGCAGCGCATAATGTCGTGGATCAGACCTACTTCGATTCACCTTCGAGCCGCTCTGATTGAGGTCGCCGAATTCGATCGCGTTCGTCGGACAAGCGCTCTGACAGGCAGTCCGCACTTCGTCGGTGCCGATGCGGCGATCCTCACGTTCGGCCGCTCGCCTGGCTCCGCTGATCCGCTGGACGCAGTAGGTGCATTTTTCCATTACGCCGCGGGCGCGGACCGTCACCTCCGGATTCTTCTGAGCGCGGTAGGATTCCAGACCAAGGTTGGCGTATTCCTGCCCGTCGGCGTAACCGCGGAAATTGAAACGACGGACCTTGTACGGGCAATTGGCCTGGCAGAAGCGCGTGCCGATGCATCTGTTGTACACCTGCGCGTTCAGGCCTTCGCTATCATGCACGGAGGCTGCCACGGGGCAGACCGGTTCGCAGGGGGCGTGCTCGCAATGCATGCACGGGACAGGCTGGAAACCGAGTGCTGGACTGTGCGCCGTTCCGTGATCATAGACATCGACCCGCAACCAATGCATGTCCCGGCCCCGGGCAACTTCTTCCGGGCCGACGACGGGCACGTTGTTCTCGGCCTGGCAGGCAACGACGCATGCGTTGCAGCCGATGCACAGTGACGTGTCGATGACCATGGCCCATGCATATTCATCGCCGCTTCGGGGCGGAGCCGCAGGCAGCAGGCTGGAAGTGTTCTCCGGATCCGGAGATCCGACGGGGCGCGCGGCTTCCGCAAGCTTGCGCATTGGATAGAGTTCGGCGACGTAGTCCGCGGCGCGCACGATATTCTGGGTGGTGAGCGGGTCCTGTTTTCGAGCCGTCTTGCTGATGGAGGCAGCCGCCAACAGCCACGGGGTTTTGACGGCGCGCAGCCGGTTCGCATCGGCGCCAATTCCGTCGCCGATCGCACCCGCTCGCGTCCGGCCATACCCGAGCGTGAGGCTACCGACCCCGGCAGCGGCGGCCGGATCGATGAGCACCGGCGCCTCCACTGTGCCGTGCTCGGACCGGATCGAGACGACGTCGCCTCCTGACACGCCAAAAGGCTCGGCGTCGCGAGGATTGATCGTCAGAGCGTTGCCCCAGACCTGCTTCGTGAGCGGTCTCGGACATTCCTGCAACCAGGCATTGTTCGCGAATGAGCCGTCCCAGACGGCCGGATCGGGCTGCAGCACCAATGAGAAGCCCGGCGGCGCGCTCGCTCTCGGCAGCTCGGGTATTTTGGGCTCATGCGGCGTCACAGGCGGGCTGGCGCTGCCGGAAATCACTCCGTCGTGCAGCGCGCGCGTCCACCAGCCCTCGAAATCGGCTCCGGCGTTTGGCTGCCAGGTCTGACGTACTAGATCGCGCGGGCTCGCGTCGATCCCGTCCGCGAGGAGCGCGAGGAGCTCGTGATCCGTTCTAGTATGATAGAGCGGCCGGATCAGCGGCTGGACGAGACTGGCAGTTCCGTCTGGGCTGCGCAGGTCCGACCAGGCTTCGAGCGGATGAGTTTGCGGAAGGTGCCAGTTCGAGATCGCGGCCGTCTCGTCGGCATAGCAGCCCATGTGCAGGCGAAACGGCGCGTTGCGAGCCGCACGAGCGAAATCAAGGTCGGCGGGAGCATCATAAGCCGGGTTAACGCCGAGGATGACGAGCTGGTCGACCTGGCCGTCGTCCAGATCGCGAACAAGTTCGGCGAGCGTCCTCCCTTGACGCCCCGAGGGCGTGCGATCGATCCGCTCGATGAGATCGAGAGGCGCCTTGAGACGGGCGTTGATCCAATGGACGAGCGCGTGAGTTTCGGCTGAAAGGGATCGGCCGGCGATAACAATGGATCCGCCGGACGCTGAGCTGAGGTCCGAGCTGATTTGCCGCACGAGGCGCTGCACGTTTTCCGGCATCGCGGGCGCTCGCGCCCGGGAGCCGAGCGCGCCGGCGATCGCGATCGCAACTTCCTCGATGATGGCAGGCTGAAGGGCAAGCCGATGATCGGCCTTCGCCCCGGTCAACGTCGGAGCAGACTCCACACAGTACCAACGCGAGAAGCCGCCTGCCGGCTGCTTGCGGCCGTTCGCGAAAGCCCTGGCGTTTCTCAGTTGATCGGGACCATGGCCGATCGGATCCGAATCGAGAGCGACCACGATGTTCGCGCGCTCCAAATGCGGCACGAGGTCCAGCTCTCGCCCGTAAGCGAAGAGGGTTCCGGCGCTCGCCCCGGCACCGTCGATCGGATCATAGGCGTGCCAAGAAGCCTCGGGAAATCTAGCGAACAGATCGTCGATCTGCCGCAGCAGGGTAGGGGAAGTGACCTTACCTGTGAGGATTCGAAGTCCCTTGCCCTGGCGCTGCTTCATCAATTGGTTCTGTTCGAGCAGAGCTCTGCGAAATGCCTCTGCCGCAGAGATGGCCCCCTCGTGTAGTACAGCCCGCGACCGATCTGGATCGTAAAGAGAGAGTACGGCTGCCTCCATGAAGATGTCCGTTGCACCGAGACTAGCTGGATGCTTCGGGTTGCCCTCGATCTTGATCGGCCGTCCGTCCACCGAGGTGACCAGCGCGCCGCGGCCGTAGCCTGACAGCGCCAGCGTGGTCGCGAACTTCATCGGCTCTCCGGGTACCAGGCGATCCGGCATCGTCACATAGGGCACGATCTCTTCATCCGGCCGGCTGCAAGCGCTCAGACCTCCCGCGATCCCGGCAGCCAAGAGGCTCAAGGCGCGCCGACGGTCGATCCTCGGGCTGCAAAAGGAGGCGGTTTTTATGGGCAGCTCGTCTACCTGTGGCATATCGAGCAGTCCGTGAGGTGATCGACGCGAACGTGATACTCTGCCATCAGCTTCCGACCGAGCGCCTCCTGGTTTTGCGGCGGTGACCATTTTGGATCGAACACCGCGTCTCGCGGCCTCAGTGCCTTCTGCGGTGAGCGGTGACAATCGATGCACCACTGCATCGTCAACGGTGCCGCCTGGCGCGTCAGTCTCATCTGGTCGATTGGACCATGGCACGTGGTGCACCCGACGCCCTTGGCCACATGGATCGAGTGATCGAAGTAGACGTAATCCGGCAGTCTGTTGACCCGTTGCCAGGCAATCGGGGTGTTGCGCGCGAGGCTCGCCCTTACGGGCGCCAGCATCTCGGCGTTCGTCCAAAGCTGCGAATGACAGGTCATGCAGGTCTCGGTCGGGGGCAGGCCCGCAAACCGCGCCTTCTCCACCGAGGTATGGCAATATCTGCAGTCGAGACCTAGACCGCCAACATGATGTTCATGGCTGAAGGGAACGGGCTGGTTTCGCGTCACATCTTCTCCAGTGGCGTAGGGCGAACTCATTATGCTGTAGGCGAGTCCGACTAGAAGGATTGGGACTGCACCGCACGAGGCCAGGAGAACTTTCGCGATCGTGTCAGCGCCTGGGCGGAAAATCTGCATGCACCTGGCCCGGCTGGGAACATCTCAACGTCGCTTACGCCCGTCCGTCCATCTTCGGCCGCCGAAAGGTGCTGGTGTGGGAGGTCGAACCGGCGAAGCATGCATCCGTGACCCTTGCGCGCAAATGGTGCCGAAATGGCATTTGCGCCGACGATGTTGGACGACGGCTCTTTTAAGCGGCATGAGGTGACCCCAGGGTGATGGCCGCGGCGCCCCGCAGCCGAGGTGACGCTCAACGATTTCGAAACTGCTCCGTGCCTACCGCCCCCGGTCCGAGCATCAGAATCTTGGCGCGCTACCGTACAATTCTGTTATGCCCGCCGGCGAGGGCGCCACTGTTCGCTGACGTACCGACCATCACGTGCGACCGAGCCCTGCTGCCGGAACGTAACGCCAGGTCGATCACTATTTCAGGCATCTGTTCTCCCACTAGAAAGGCGCCCAAATGACACGCACACTCATGACTGCCTCGGCCGTGGCCGTACTTGCTCTCGCAAGCCCCGCGCTCGCACAGAACGCTTCGAAAGGGTCTCAAGCCGCATCACAACAGCCCAGCACCTCCTCTCAGCAGCAGCCCGGCACTTCGAACCAAAATCTCGCAGCCGCGCAGCAGATAAAGCAAGATCTCCAGAAGGCAGGCTTCACGGACGTCAATGTCGTTGCCGAGTCCTTCGTGGTTCAGGCCAAGAGCAAGGATGGAAATCCAGTGGTGATGACCATCGGTCCCCACGGGATGTCGGTCTTCGAAGCCATGAACGTCGACAGCAAAGGTGGTCAATCGGGTAGCTCATCCCAGAACACCACCGGCTCTACCTCACCTCACCAGGGCAATTCCAAGTAAGGCGTCGTGCTTTGATGGCCTGGTCAAATCGGGAAGCGGCATGAAGCGGTTGGCATGGCGAGGTCGCCGGAAGGGGACAAAACGGCGGCGTCGCCGCCGCACCGAAGCCTTGCTGCCGCTTCCCGAGCGGCTGAAGCAACTCGCCGAAAGAGCCAAGCAGGAAGCGCAAGAGCTGCCCCCTGGCAAAGAACGGGATCGCTGCCTCCTCAAGGCGGCGCAAGCACAGAACGTTTTTGAGTTCGTAGGCCTGCTTGAGGCCGACGTGCGCCGCAACTGACAGCATAAGCTGCCGGATCGGTCCGGAAGCGTACCGAATTTCCCCAGAACCCGCGGCAGCCGAGCGAACGTCGGCCTTTCCAGAGTGTTGATGCGGCCACACAGGGGTTCCGATCATGTCGACATCGAGAGGGACGAAGCGGGAAGTCAGTCGACGCGACCTGCTTACCGCGGGGCTTGCTGCTGGTACATCCTTGGCCCTTCCCACCGCCCCTGCAGCGGCAGATACAATCGCGCAGCAAGTCCCTTGGGCTCCGGGCGAGGCGAACAAACCATCTCCGGTCGCCGGGAGCGATTACCGGTTTTTGTCAGCGGACGAAGCGGCTTGGCTCGATGCCGCCGTGTCGCGTCTGATACCACAGGATGATATGGGGCCCGGCGCGCGAGAACTCGGCGTCACACTGTTCATCGATCGCCAGCTCGCTGGAGCCTACGGCAGAGCTGAGCGCTGGTATATGGCGGGACCATGGTCGAAGGGCACGGATAGTCAAGGCTACCAGTCCCGGATGACGCCGGCGCAGATGTACCGCGCCGCGATCAAGGCGATTGACGTCTATTGTCGCGGCAAATTCGGCGGGAAGCCCTTTGTTGAACTCAGCACCGAGCAGCAGGACACGGTCCTCGGAGAGCTCGAAGAAGGTAAAGCCAAGCTTCAGAACGTGGATGCCAAGGCATTCTTCAAGCAATTCCTCCTCAACACCCAGGAAGGCTACTTCGCCGATCCCATGTACGGCGGCAACAAGGATATGGCGGCTTGGAAGATGATCGGTTTTCCCGGTGCGAGGTACGACTATCGGGACTTCGTCGGTCAGCACGGCAAGCGCTACCCGTTGCCGCCCGTCGCGATCTATGGTCGGCCCGACTGGAGCTCGAAGGCATAGGAGATCGATATGGCCACCAAGTTGCCGGCGGTCGATGCGCTTCTCGTGGGCTTCGGCTGGACCGGCGCCTTGATGGGTCAGGAGCTGACCGATGCCGGGCTGAATGTCCTGGCGCTCGAGCGGGGAGGATGGCGCGACACCACCACGGATTTCGCCACCACGTTCATCCAGGACGAGCTCCGCTACTACTACCGCCATGAGCTCTTCCAGGAGCCCGCACGCGAGACGCTGACCTTCCGAAACTCCGCAAACGAAACCGCTCTGCCGATGCGTCAACTCGGCTCCTTCCTCCCCGGGACAGGCGTCGGCGGAGCGGGAATCCATTGGAATGGACAGAACTGGCGTTTCCTGCCGAGCGACTTCGTCGCGCGCAGCCACAACAGCGACCGCTATGGCGCAGCGGCGATACCCCAAGACATGGCCATCCAGGATTGGGGCATCACATATGACGATCTGGAACCTTATTACGACAAGTGGGAATACCTCTGCGGGATATCGGGCAAGGCCGGCAATATCAGGGGACAGATCCAACCCGGAGGAAATCCGTTCGAAGGTCCCCGAGACAGAGACTATCCGAACCCGCCCATGGCGATGACCTATGGTCCGACACTCTTCGCAGAAGCGGCACGGGATATCGGGTTGAAGCCGTTCCCCGCGCCATCAGCGAACATGTCTCGCGCTTACACCAACCCGCTCGGCGTGCAGCTCGGACCGTGCACCTATTGCGGCTTCTGCGAGAAATTCGGTTGCGGTAACTATTCCAAGGCAAGTCCGCAGACGACCATCCTCCCGGTCCTGCTTCGCAAGAAGAACTTCACGTTGAAGACCGAGTGTGAGGTCATCAAGATCAACCTGGACAGCGACGGGAAGAGGGCGGTCAGCGTCACCTACGTCGACACTCAAGGCGAAGAGTACGAGCAGCCGGCCGACCTGATCGTTCTCAGCGCGTTCGTTTTGCACAATGTCCACCTTCTGCTCCTGTCAGGAATCGGCACTCCGTACGACCCCAACACAGGAGCCGGGACGCTTGGCAAGAACTATGCCTATCAAATCGTCTCGAGCGTCGACGTGTTCTACGACGACAAGATCCTGAACCCGTTCATCGGCGCCGGCGCGCTAGGGACCGTGGTCGACGAGTTCAACGGAGATAATTTCGACCACACCAATCTGGGCTTCGTCGGAGGCGGTTACATAGCCTGCTGGAATACCAACGGTCGTCCGATCGAGACCCATCTCGTTCCGGATGGAACGCCCAAATGGGGCTCTAAGTGGAAGAAAGCGGTTGTGCAAAACTATCTGCGCTCGATGTCGATCTCTACGCATGGGGCGGTCATGAGCCACCGGGGAAACCACCTTGATTTGGATCCGACCTACCGCGACTTTCTCGGTCGCCCGCTGATGCGCATGACGTTCGACTACACCGACAACGAGCACAAGATGTCGGATTTCCTGACGGGAAAGGCCGAAGAGATCGCCCGCGCGATGAAGCCACGTGAGATCAGGAGCAATCCCCGAAAGGGGCACTATGACATCACGCCGTACCAGACGACCCATAACACCGGCGGCGCGATCATGGGCTCCAATCCGGGAGAAAGCGTCATCAACCGCTATCTGCAGCACTGGGACGTCTCGAACCTGTTCGTGATGGGATCCTCGGCGTTCCCGCAGAACCCGGGCTACAACCCGACAGGTACCGTCGCCGCGCTGGCGCTCTGGTCCGCTCACGCCATCAGAACGCAATATCTGAAAAGTCCCGGGCCGCTGGTTCAAGCGTAGGAGAGGCGCAATGTTGTTTGCTCTCGTCAGGTTGTCGTTGGCCTGCGCCTGTGCCGCAACATTCTGCGTTTTCCCCGCCCGGGGCGAGCAACTGTCCTTTGCTCAGGTCGAGCGAGGCCGCTATCTCGCGGCTGCCGGCGACTGCGAGGCCTGCCATACCGCGCCTGGAGGCAAGCCGTTCGCCGGCGGCCGCGCGATTCCGACGCCCTTCGGAACAATCTACTCTGCCAATATCACGCCCGACCGAACGACCGGGATCGGCGCCTGGTCCGACGATCAGTTCTACCGCGCCCTGCACCAGGGCATATCGGCCGATGGCAGCTATCTCTATCCTGCGTTTCCCTACCCCTGGTATACCAAAGTCACCCGCGAAGATGCCGACGCTCTCGAGGCCTTTCTGAGCTCGCTAGATCCCGTCGCCAACTCCCCTCCGCCGAACCAACTCGCGTGGCCCCTGAACGAACGCGTCGTCATGAAGGGGTGGAACGAGCTGTTCTTCCATGAAGGCACCTTCAAGCCCGACGATCAGAAATCACCCGAATGGAATCGGGGGGCCTATTTGGTCGAAGGCCTCGGACATTGCGGAGCCTGCCACACGCCCACCAACGTGCTGGGGGCTTCCGAGAAGCAGTCCGCGCTGCGCGGCGGGAAGCTCCAGGATTGGTACGCCCCAAATCTGACGGCCGACGTGCGGTCCGGTTTGGGAAACTGGTCAGTGGACGATATCGTGGCGTTTCTCAAGACGGGGCGCAATTCCCGCACGGTCGCATACGGCCCGATGTCGGAGGTCATCACCTTCTCGACTTCGAAGCTGAAAGACGACGATCTGAAAGCGATAGCGACCTACCTCAAGGACGTGCCTTCAGGTGCCGGAGAACACAAAGACGATCAGACGCAGCCCGATTCCAAGGTCCTGACCGTCGGGAAAGCGCTCTACGTGGACAATTGCTCGGGCTGCCATCAGGCTGAAGGTCAGGGCGTGCCTGCTATGTTTCCCCGCCTCCAGGGTGACAGCGCCGTCCAGGACCGGGATCCAACCATCATCGTGCGGTTGATCCTGAACGGAGCTCATGCGGCAACGACCGATGCAAGGCCTACGCAGGTCTCCATGCCCGCGTTCAAATGGAAGCTCTCGGACCAGCAGATTGCCGACCTCGCCACCTACATCAGGAATGCATGGGGAAATTCGGCGCCTCCGGTCTCGGCGTCGAAAGTTGGCGACGTGCGGCACTCGACGGCAGCCGACTCCGCTCAGGAAAGAGGAGAGACGAGATGATCCGTTTCGAACGCCTTGTACTGCAGACATGCGCGGCGGCCTTCGTGCTCGCTCCGGCAGCTCACGGGACGACGGACAAGTCGAAGGAGACGCCCGGGATTGCCGCCTATCAGGCGACGCAAGGCGCTTTCAAGCGGGACCGCAAGATCAGCCGACAGATTCTCCGGAGTGAGCACAAGAAGCGGAGCTCGGAAGCGGTCCATACCCGATGAATCCACAACCCTGTCCGGAAGCCGAAGGGACGTGACGCGCGGCGCGGTGCGGCCGTCAGCCCGGGCCGATGAAGAAGAAGCCGAGCGCGAACAGAACGTACACTCCCACGAGAAGCAGGCCCTCGAACCAGGTCGTCTCGCCGTCGCGCGCGACCGCGCTGACGATAAATGCCGTGCTCGCAATGGCGAACAGATAGAGTGGGTTGCCGAACACCAGGCTCATCGGACTATCCATAAAGGCTGAGATCAGGACCAGAACCGGGGTCACGACCAGGACCAGCTGGATCGCCGATCCGATGCAGATGCTCAATGCCAGCGTCATCCGATCGCTGCGTGCGAACCAGCTTGCCGCGAACAGGTCGGCGGATGTACCGACGAGCGCCAGCACAACGACTCCCAGAAACACAGTCGAAATTCTCAGGGTCTCGGCCGTCTGCGTCAGCACCTCCGAGACGATCTCCGCTTCGAGGGCAATGACCGCGGTGCAGCCCACGACGACGCCGATCGAGAGGCCCAGGCTCCACGAGCGATCGCCGTTAGCCTCCTCGTCAGCGAAGGCATCGCGGTGGGTGATCAGAGTATAGGCGAGGTTTCCGCCGTAGAGTACAAGCAGCACGATTGATGCGCCAAGGCTCAGCTCTTCGTCGGTCAGACGGACGTTATGCAGATGATCTTGCCGGGCAGTGTAGTCGAATATTGCAGGTAGAAGCAGCGCGATCACTGCCAAGATCAAAAGCGTCGACTGAAGGCCGGCCTTGCTGGAGCTGAACGTCTGGCGCCGTCGCGACAGCCCACCCGCCAGAATGGCGATCCCTAGGCCCAGAAGGCTTGTTCCGATAATCGAGCCCGTGATCTGCGCCTGGACGACGGAAGCCTGGCCATTCGCAAGGACGAACAGGGCCAGTACGAGTTCGGCCACGCTACCGAAGCTCACCATGACGAGCCCGCGGATGGTCGGACCCGCGTGTCTCGCCAGCTGCTCCGTTCCACGGCGGATCCACTCCGCGAGCACCGCAATGGAGCCGGCACTGGCAACGAATGTCGTCAGGACGGGCGCTTGCATGTATCTAAGACCCATCGAGATCGGGATCAGGACGAGTAAGGACGTGAAGACCATCGACGGTTTCTCGGTCTCGATCGTATTCGCGCTACTTGACATCGAGGCTCTCTCCGGCGCGCCGCGCATGGAAGAAGATGTGCGGCGAGATACCTTCATTCGCAGGTGCAAGGACCTCTTGCTTTGCTACGCGCTTGGTTCTCCATAGTGGCATAGACCATCACGGTGATCGGTGCCGCGAACACGACCCCTTGCAACCCGAAGAAGGCACCGACGACCAGGATTCCGAACAGCATGGTCGCCGGAGGGATGGCGACCAGCCGCCGCTGGATGACCGGAAGCAGCAGATTTCCTTCGATCTGCTGGATTGCAACGTAGGCCACGACGGTCCAAGCCAGGAGTGACCACCCTTGCGACGTAGCCACCAGAAGCGCGGGCAGTGCCGCTATCAAAGGACCGACGTAGGGGATGAATTCGGCAAGACCGGCGATGACGCCTAGGGCAACCGGCGATGGCAAGCCGATCAGCCAGACCGCAAGCGTGGTAAGCGCGCCGACGAGCAGCATCTGGATGGCTTGTCCGATGCACCATAGCTTGAGCGACGCCGCGATGTGGCCGGCGGTCATCTCCACCCACTCGGCACTTCTCCTTGGCAACAGCTTGCGGAATTCCGCCCGATACAGCGCCGGCTGAGCCACGATATAGCCGCCCATTCCGATCATGACCACTATCGAGGCGAACAGACTGCTGCTCACACTGACGATGTTTCCGGCCCAGCTCGCCAGCGAAAGCTGGCTCGCATCGATGCGCTTCAGGACGGCGGCACCCCATCGTGATCCTTGCAGGTCGCCCGCGATCGTCCTGGCAGCGAGATCCGCGCGATCGACCACGTCCTGCATCTCGTTCGACAGTGTAGTACCGAATACGTAGCCGGCCGCCCCCATCAACGCGAAAAGAAGGACCAGGGTTAAAGCGACGGAGGCTGCCCTGGGAAGTCTGCACCAGCGCAACGGCTGGCTCATCAAATCCAGCACCACCGACAGCAGCATCGCGCCCACTGCGACCAGGACCACCGACCGAAAGTACCACAACAAAAACGGAATGGTCGCGATCGCCACCGCGATCGCGACCCGCTTCATGAATTCGACCCTGTCCATTCGCGCGCCTCCACTCGGCTCGGTGTAGCCGCGCACCGGAAGCGCGGATGGGAGTGGCGGAACAGCCTATGGACAGGGATGACGGACGCCGTCGTAGCCGAGATACGTACCGGATGCGGGGTCATAGGACTTGTAGCGCTGCGCGCAGTATGCACCCGCGTCTGCCCTTGCCTCACTGTTCGCGATCGCGCTTCCGATGAGAGCTCCAGCGGCTAGACCGCCGACGACTGCGGCGCCCGGTGCGTAATCCCGGTGCCAGTAAGGTCGGTGCCACCCGTGATGCCAATGCCTGTACTGCACGGTTTGCACGGATGCGCCGACCTGGCGGATCGGGGAAGGAACGATCGGCGCAGCAAGCACGGCCGAGCCCGACGTGACCGAGATAGCCGCGACGGAGGTGAGAATCAGAATCGAACTTCGCAAGCTCATGCATGGCTCCTATGGTGTGCCGGTGAAACGGGCAGTCATGGAGTTGCGTTCCGATTGCGCGTTGCGCAGCACGAGCGTCAGACCGTCGCATGTCCGATTTCTCCAGACGCGCGAAGTTGTCCTAGCGCTACGAACGATTGGTTCTGTCCGCTAACGTACAATGCAGCGGGTTTTCCTGGCTCTGAGCGAGCTAAATAAGTCGTAACGGTGCAACGTTTGCGGAGAGTGCACGTTGGCTTCTCGTGCGAGTTTCGTCGCCCCGTCATCGAGATCAATCCAATGAACATCAGCGAATTCGTTTGGCATCGCCTGTCCGAATGGGGTTTGAAGCGCGTCTACGGTTATCCCGGCGACGGAGTGGGCGGCCTCGACGTGGCGCTTGAGAACGCCAAAGACGTGATCGAGTACGTCCAGGTCCGCCACGAGGAGATGGCCGCTTTCATGGCCTCTGCGCATGCCAAGTTCACCGGCGAGGTCGGTCTTTGCTACGCCACCTCCGGACCGGGAGCCATCCATCTTCTCAACGGTCTGTACGACGCCAAGATGGACCATGTCCCGGTCCTGGCTCTCGTCGGTCAGCAGGCACGCACCGCGATCGGTGCGAGCTATCAGCAGGAGGTCGATCTCCAGACCCTGTTCCAGGGCGTGACCGAATATGTCGCGATGGCGAGCGTTCCCGAACAGGTCCGTCATCTCGTCGACCGCGCGGTGCGTATCGCGCACACCAAGCGCGCCGTCACTTGCGTGATCCTGCCAAAGGACGTCCAGGAGCTCGACTATCAGGACCCCCCCGTGGCGCATGGCGCCACCCACACCGGCGTCGGGTATGCCGGTCCAGCCAAACTGCCGGATGAGGCCTTGCTTCGTGACGCCGCCGAAGTTCTCAACGCAGGCAGCAAGGTCGCCATACTCGTTGGCGCCGGCGCGTTGGAGGCAACGGACGAGGTAATCGAAGTCGCCCAGCGCCTGCAGGCCGGAGTCGCCAAGGCCCTGCTCGGCAAAGCGGCGGTGCCGGACGACCTGCCGTTCGTCACCGGTTCGATCGGGCTGTTGGGGACGCGGCCAAGCTGGGATCTCATGAAGAACTGCGACACGTTCCTGATGGTAGGCTCCGCGTTTCCCTACAGTGAGTTTCTGCCGAAGCCAGGGGACGCGCGCGGCGTGCAAATCGACATCGACGGCAGCCGACTGAGCCTGCGCTATCCTATGGAAGTCAATATGGTTGGAGACAGCGCGACGACGCTGCGCGCCCTCTTGCCGCTGCTCTCGCAGAAGAAGGAGTCGTCCTGGCGCCGCGACATCAAGAAAGGCATGGCCGATTGGTGGGACACGCTGAAGGAACGAGCGATGAATTCCGCCGAACCGCTCAATCCGCAGCGGGTGTTCTGGGAGTTGTCGCCTCGTCTGCCAGACAACGCCATCATCACCGCGGATTCCGGCTCGGTAGCCAATTGGTACGCGCGCGATCTCCGGATGCGGCGCGGCATGAAGGCGTCGCTCTCGGGTGGTCTTGCGTCGCTCGGCGCCGGGACGCCTTACGCGCTTGCAGGCAAGATGGCCTATCCCGATCGCACCGTCATCGCCTGCATGGGCGACGGCGCGATGCAGATGAATGGTCTCAACGTCATGATCACCATTTCCAAGTACTGGAAGCGCTGGTCGAACCCGCGACTCGTTGTGCTGGTGCTCAACAACCGCGATCTCAATCAGGTGACCTGGGAAGAGCGCATCATGCTCGGCGCCGGGAAGACCGAGTCGACTCAAAGCATTCCGGATTTCTCCTATCATCGCTACGCCGAGCTGCTCGGCCTGCAGGGCATCTTCGTCGACAATCCTGATCGGGTCGGCGCGGCATGGGACGAGGCGCTTGCAGCGGATCGCCCTGTCCTCCTCGAGGCCTATACCGATGCCAACGTGCCGCCGCTGCCGCCGCACATCACGCTGAAGGATGCCAAGAATTTCGTCAGCATGATCCCCTCGGAGCCGGAGCTGGGAAGCGTGCTCAAGAACAGCGCGAAGGAATTGCTGACGAGTGTTCTACCCGGAACAGACTGATGCGGTCCGAGGTCCCAATCCGTAGCGTGCGCGCCGAGGCCTATAGGGTGCCGACCGATCGTCCTGAAGCGGACGGCACCATCTCCTGGAACTCCACCACCATCGTGCTCGTCGAGGTCGAGGGTGGAGGACGGGTCGGCCTCGGTTACACCTATGCAAGCGCCTGTATCGTCGGGTTGATTCGGGACAAGCTCGCTGCTGTGATCGCGGGTCAGGATGCCCTGGCACCCGCGTCCTGTTTTGGGGCCATGCAGAGGGCGGTCCGCAACCTTGGCCGCGAGGGCCTCGCGGCAACCGCGATCTCCGCGGTCGATACCGCGCTGCATGACCTCAAGGCGCGTCTGTTCGATCAGCCGCTCGTCGTGCTTCTCGGTGCGCGCCGCACCTCTATACCGATCTATGGTAGCGGCGGCTTCACCACTTATTCCGACGCCGAGCTGGAGCAGCAGCTCGGAGGTTGGGTTGCGAAGGACGGCTGCGCATTCGTCAAGATGAAGATCGGGTCTGAGCCTGGGCGGGATCCCCATCGCGTTGCGGTGGCTAAGCGCGCGATTGGCGATGCGCTGTTGTTCGTGGACGCCAACGGCGCCTGCACCCCTAGGCAGGCGATCCGGTTGGCGAACATCTTCGCCGAGCGGGACGTCAGATGGTTCGAGGAGCCGGTATCGTCCGACGACCTGCCTGGACTGGCGATGGTGCGGCAACATGCACCTTGCGGAATGGACGTGGCCGCCGGCGAGTACGCCTACACCGTCGACTATGTGCGCACCATGCTTGCCAGTGGCGCGGTGGATGTGCAGCAGGCGGATGCGACGCGATGCGGCGGTTTCACCGGCTTTCTCGAAATCGCGGCGTTGTGCAATGCCTTTCACGTCGACCTTTCTGCTCACTGTGCGCCGGCGCTGCATATGGCTGTCGCCTGTGCCGCGCCCCGCATCCGTCATCTCGAATGGTTTCACGATCACGTCCGCATCGAGCACATGCTTTTCGATGGCGCGCCGCAGCCCCGTGACGGCCGAATTAGCCCCGATCTGACGGTGCCGGGGAACGGGCTGATCTTCAAGCGCGCCGATGCCGCTGCTTACGCCGTATCGGAGGCCGCATGAGGCTGCCGGGAGAACGCGACCTGATCGTGATGGCCGGAATCGCGGGATTCAGCATGGCCCTTGTCTCAATGTTATCGGCCGCATCCGCGCCGGCTGCCAGATCCGACACCCGTCTCGCGCCCCGTCGCAATCGCTCCAGCCAAGCGCAAACCGTCGAAACGGCGCGAAAGCTCAACCGGGCTGCAGGAATGCTCGCAGCCTCGGTGCTCGCCGACTCCAGCGTCGAGCATTACCGCGGCTCGTTCAAGAACAAGGCCATGTACACGCCGCTGCTTGTTTCTGCGCTGACGATGGCGACGAGCCTGCATGGGACCGCTGACATGCGCCCGTTCGCGCACAAAGCGCGCGATGCCACTTACCTGCTGGCCGCGGCGACGGGCCTGGTCGGTTCGGGATTCCATCTCTACAACGTCGGCAAGCGCGTGGGTGGCTTCAGCTGGCAAAATCTATTCTACGGAGCGCCGCTCGGAGCGCCGATGGCGATCCTGCTGTCGGGCCTGCTCGGCTTCTGTTCGGAACGGGTGCGTGAAGCGGGGCGAACGCGTCCGCGCATCTTCGGTCTCCCGGCGGGACGTGCGATCGCCGCGGTCGCGGGCGCAGGTCTGCTCGGCACGACCGGCGAGGCGGGCCTGCTGCATTTCCGCGGCGCCTATCATAATCCCTTCATGCTTCTGCCGGTGACGCTGCCACCGATCGGCGCAGCGCTGCTGCTCTCGGCAGCCGGGCACCGTTCCGGCAGGACGCATCGCGTCGCCCGCTCGTGGATGCGTCTGCTGACGGCCATGGGTCTGGCCGGTGTCGGCTTCCACGCCTACGGCGTATCGCGAAACATGGGTGGCTGGCGCAACTGGAGCCAGAACATCCTGAATGGACCGCCGATCCCCGCGCCGCCCAGCTTTGCCGGCCTCGCACTTGCCGGCCTTGCTGCACTCGGTCTCATGAGGGCGCATCCCGATGCATGAAAGTCGCGACCGCTATCCCGAATATGACGTTCTCGCCAAATGGTCGGGTCCATCCTGGAACGACAAAACGCGCGAGGTCATCGCACGGCGGCTGTCGATAGCGCCCGAGCCGCGTTACTTCACGCGGGAGGAATACGAGACCGTCGTGGCGATCGCGAACCGCATCGTTCCGCAACCGCGGGACCGTCCGCCGGTGCCGATCGCCGCGCTGGTCGATCGCAAGCTGGACGATCTGATCATGGACGGCTTTCGCAGGCCGGGCGTGCCCCGAGATGCGGATGCCTGGCGGCTGGGGCTTAAGGCGCTGAATGCCGAGGCCTCGGCCGCGTACGGCCAGCGCTTTGCAGCGTTGCCGGAGGGCTTGCAGGACAAGCTGCTTCGTGCCGCCGAGCATGGCGAATTGAAAGCGGCCGAATGGGGCGAGTTGCGCTGCAAGGACTTCTTCAAACATCGCATGGGACGGGACATCGTGCTCGCCTATTACGCACACCCGACAGCGTGGAGCGAGATCGGCTGGGGCGGTCCGGCAAGTCCGCGCGGCTATGTGCGTCTCGATCTCGACGAGCGCGATCCCTGGGAGGCGGCCGAGACGAAGGACGGCCATGATGCTGCAGCGCGTCGGAGCAATCGCCGTGTCCGATGATCCCCTCCATGTGCCGCGAGCGTGTGACGGCCGGGCGCCGGACGTGTTCCGTCCGGGCGGCTGGGTCCAGATGCGGCAATATCGCGAGAACGAGCCGGTCGATTTCGCCATCGTCGGGACGGGCGCGGGCGGCGGCACGCTCGCCTGCAAGCTCGCCGAATACGGCTTTTCGATCGTTGCGTTCGATGCGGGCCCCTATTTCAGGCCGCTGGAGGATTTCGCCTCCGATGAATCCGAGCAGACCAAGCTCTATTGGACCGACGACCGTATCGTCGACGGCGCCAATCCGCTGCAACTCGGCAGCAACAACAGCGGCAAGGCCGTGGGCGGCTCGACGGTGCACTTCGCAATGGTCTCGCTGCGCTTCCGTCCCGAATGGTTCAAGTCGCGCACCATGCTCGGTTATGGCGCCGACTGGCCGCTCGATTGGCGCGAGATGTGGGACTATTACACCGAAGTCGAGCAGGCTCTGAAGATATCGGGTCCGGTGATCTATCCCTGGGGCCCGCCGCGTCCGCGATACCCGTATCGCGCCCATCCTTTGAATGGCGCGGCGCGAGCGCTGGCGAAAGGTTGCGAGGCGTTGGGGATCAAATGGACCGAGACGCCGCTTGCGACCCTATCGGCGCCCCGAGGTCTGGCCCATCCTTGCGTCTATCGCGGTTTCTGCGTCACCGGCTGTTCGACCAACGCCAAGCAGAGCGCGCTGGTTACCTGGATTCCGCGCGCGATCGCCGCAGGTGCGGAGATCCGCGATCTCGCGATGGTCGGTCGCATCGAGGTTGAGCCGTCGGGGCTGGTATCGGGGGTTCATTATCATCGGGACGGCGCATGGCGCTTTCAGCGGGCGCGTAACGTCGTCGTCGCGGGCTATGCCATCGAAACGCCCCGACTTCTCCTGAACTCCGCGACACCTCGCTTTCCGGACGGCCTCGCCAACAGCTCGGGCTTGGTCGGGAAGAACCTGATGGCGCAGTCCAATCAGGCGGTGTGGGGCCGGCTGGAGCACGAGGTGCGCTCCTACAAGGGGCCGCCGTCGCTCGCCATCACCGAGCATTGGAACTACGAAGACAAAGGCAAGGATTTCTTCGGCGGCTATTCCTACATGAGCCAGGGTCCGTTGCCGCAGCTCTGGGCGAATACGCTGTTCAGCGCTCGCGGCCTGTGGGGCGACAGACTCGTCGAAGCCATGAAAGACTACAATCACGTCGTCGGTCTCAAGATCGTCGGCGAGATGCTGCCGCAGGAAGCCAACCGGGTGACCCTGGCTGACGAGGTCGACCAATATGGACTGCGGATTCCACGGGTTACCTATTCCTGGTGCGACAACGACAAACGTCTGATCGATCACTCCCTCAAATTCATGAGGCGTGCGCTCGAGGCGGTGGACGCAACCGATATCTGGATCCAAGACGATGACACCTGTCATCTCAACGGCACCGCGCGCATGGGCAGCGATGCCCACACCAGCGTCGTCGATGTGGACTGCCGCAGCTGGGATATTCCAAACTTATGGATCTGCGATGGCTCGGTCTTTCCAACCGTGGGGGGCGCCAACCCCTCGTTGACGATCCAGGCGATCGCCTGCCGCACGGCTGATCGCATCCGTGCGCTCGCGCGTCAAGGATCGATGCGGCGTGCGAATATCCTTTCAATGCAAAGAGGATGAAAATGAGACACAAAGTTCTGAGCAAGAACGGAGCCCAGCGGACCTTGGCCTTGGTGCTCGAGACCGGCGAAGAAGCGATGAGCTGCCTGTCGTCCTTCGCGATGGAGCAACGGATAGCGGCGGCACAGATCACCGGAATCGGAGCCTTCAGCGAGGTCGTCCTGAAGTACTTCGACTGGGAAAGGAAGGAGTACTTGGACAACCGTGTGGGCGAACAGGTTGAGGTCGCTTCTCTAATCGGCGATGTCGCCCTTGATCCCTCGGGCGAGCCTTCCGTTCACGTTCATCTGGTGGTCGGCAGGCGTGACGGGACTGCACTTGCCGGACATTTGGGGTCGGGCGTGGTGCGCCCGACGCTCGAGATCATCATGGAGGAAAGTCCGACACATCTGCGAAAGAGGCACGATCTAGAGAGCGGATTAGCCCTGATCAGGCTGGAGAAGTAAGATGCGAAAGATTGGCTGCACGGTCTGGGCCATCCCGGAAGGCTACATTCCCGGCAGCAGCGTCAGCGACGCGCATGATCTCGTCTCCCACGAAGCGGCGTGCTTCCTGAACCCGGGGGACCGGGACGTCGAGGTGAAGATCACCTTGTTCTTCGAGGCGCGCGAGCCGGTCGGTCCATATCTGGTCACGGTACCTGCCAAACGCACTCTCCACATGCGTTTCAACGATCTGACTGATCCGGCGCCAGTGCCGCGCGACACGAGCTATGCTTCCCTCATCGAGGCGAGCGCGCCCGTGGTCGTTCAACATACGAGGCTCGATTCCCGCCAGCCCGCGATGGCGCTGCTTACGACCATCGCATTTCCTGCCGCCCAGACATCGACCAGCACAGAGGGAGCCCAGGCATGAATGACTTGCCGGTCAAGCCGACCAAGGTGGTCGTGATCACCGGAGCGTCCGCAGGTGTTGGCCGTGCGGTCGCCCATCGATTCGCGCAGGCAGGCTTCTCCATGGGGCTCATCGCCCGCGACGCGGGGGCTCTCGAGGAGGTGCGAGACGAGGTCGAAAAGCTCGGAGGGACGGCAATCGTACTCGCCCTTGATGTGGCCGATGCGTGTTCGGTGTTTGCCGCTGCCGACCGCGTGGCCGGGATTTTCGGACATATCGACGTGTGGGTGAACGACGCAATGGTGACCGTCTTTTCGCCGACGTGGAAGATGACGCCGGAAGAATTCCGACGAGTGACGGAGGTCACTTACCTCGGCTTCGTTCACGGCACGATGGCGGCGCTCCGCCACATGCGGCCGGCCAATCGAGGATCGATCATCCAGATCGGATCGGCGCTGTCGTATCGCGGCATCCCGCTGCAGTCCGCTTACTGTGGAGCAAAGCATGCAATCAGAGGCTTCACGGATTCGCTTCGTGCCGAACTGATCCACGAACGAAGCCGGATCACGCTCACAATGCTGCAGCTCCCCGCCGTCAACACCCCCCAGTTCGACTGGGCGAGAGCGCACATAGCGCGAGCTCCAAGGCCTGTCGCCCCGGTGATCGAGCCGGAAACCATCGCGGAGGCCGTCTTCCGGGCGGCTTGCAAGCCGGCCCGCGAGTATTGGATCGGCTTGAGCACCCTGAAGGTCATTCTCGGCAATATGCTCGTGCCGGGGTTGCTGGATCGATATCTGGCCAAGGTTTGTGTCGATGGCCAGCAAACCGACGATCCTATCGGTCCCGATCGCGCCGACAATCTCTACGAGCCAGTGCATTCGCTTCACCGCACGCGCGGAAGCTTCAGCGCTGAATCCGCGTCCTCTGCCACAATGTCCTTCGGCACGCTCGATCGATGGGTGCCGTACGCGGCCACGTTGTTGGCAGGAACACTGCTTGGGGGGCTGTTGGTCTGGAGAACGAAGCTCAGCGGCCCGAGCGCAGCTCGTTTGCAACAGCGGCGCAGCAACGGGCTGGAGGCGCGCTGATCGTGCCCAGATTGATCGAAGACTACGGGATGATCGGAGATGGCCAGACCGCCGCGCTCGTCGATCGCAAAGGTTCGATAGATTGGTTGTGCTGGCCTCGATTCGATTCCGATGCTTGTTTTGCTTCACTGTTGGGTACCTCCGCGAATGGTCGCTGGAAGGTGGCGCCATGCACGTCGTATCGCTGTAGCTGTCGCCGCTATCAGGCCGATACCCTCATCCTTGAGACCGAACTCGATACGTCTTCGGGATGCATCAGGCTGGTGGACTTCATGCCTGTCCACGATGGGGCTTGCGCCGTCATAAGAGTGGTGCAGGGCCTTCGAGGGAAGGTGCAAGTCCGAAGCGAGCTGGATCTTCGCTTCGACTACGGATCGTTGCGGCCCGCGCTCGAGGTCGAAGACGCGCGAGCGGTCGCGTTCGTCGGACCGGACCTGGTCGTCCTGCATTCACCGACCCCGCTCCGACGCGAGAACTCCAGCGTTGTGACCGAGCTGGAGGTGAACGAGGGACAGCAGGTCGATTTTTGCCTGAGATATGGTCCCTCCAGGACTGATCCGCCGCCCCCATTGGGGGCGAAAAGCAGCTTGTCGTCAACTCAGCAATACTGGCGCTCCTGGATCCAGCAATTCCGGGTTCAGACGAAATGGCCGGATGCAGTCCGCCGATCTCTGCTGACCTTGAAGGCTATGATCTTTCGCCGGTCGGGGGGCATCATCGCCGCGCCGACGACTTCTCTTCCGGAGGCCCTGGCTGGCGATATGAATTGGGACTACCGCTATTGCTGGCTTCGCGACGCGACCTTCACTTTGAGTGCGCTTCTGGACGCCGGCTATCATGAGGAAGCCAAATCCTTTCGGGATTGGCTTCTCAGAGCGGTCGGCGGCGAGCCGGACAAGATGCGGATCATGTATCGCGTCGACGGTTCAAGACGCCTCGAAGAATGGGTTGCATCGTGGCTGCCGGGATGCAACTGGGCTGAACCGGTCCGTATTGGCAACGCTGCCGCCTCTCAGTTCCAGGTCGACGTCTATGGAGAGCTGGTGGATTCCGTTTCCGCGGCTGCGAAGGCAGGGATCAGCCCGTCCGAGCGGGAGGTCGCGCTGATCACTTCTGTCGTCGAACACGTGGAGCGGGTTTGGGAGCTTCCGGACCACGGGCTATGGGAGCTCAGGGGAAGACCGCGTCACTACACCTATTCGAAGGTCTCCGCCTGGGCCGCCGTCGATCGCTTCGTTAGGCGGCCAGACCTCCATTCTCTTTTGGACGCAGGTCAGCTCGATCGGATGCGCGCGCTGAGGGACAGAATGCATCGGGATATCTGCGATCGGGCCTTCGACCCCTCACTCGGCACGTTTGTCGCGTTCTACGGCAGCGAGAAGGTCGACGCGAGCCTACTGAATCTTCCCCTTGTCGGCTTTCTGCCGGTGACGGATGAACGCGTCCGCGAGACCATCGCGACGATCGAGCGCGAGCTGGTTCAGGACGGCTATGTGCACCGCTGGGGGCCGAAGGACGAGGTTAGGGAAGCCGCCTTCCTCGCTTGCAGTGGCTGGCTCGCCGATTGCCAACTGATGCAGGGCAGGAGGGCCGAGGCCGAGAGGACTTTTCAACGCCTTCTCGATGCAGCGAACGATCTCGGCTTGCTGTCAGAGGAATACGATGTGCATGCGGGACGGCTTGCCGGCAACTTCCCCCAGGGGCTCAGCCATCTCGCGCTCGTGCGTACGGCCCTCCGCTTCGACGAACAAGCCTCCGATCGGGGAGAGGGGCACGACATCGCGGCTACGGCCCATCAGGGAGCGGCGGGATAACAAGCCCAGCAGGACACCGACCAAACTTAATCGACCAAGCTTCACCCTATGGCTCCTTCACCTCTCGCCGGGAGCACCGGCCGACGCGTGCTATCTCGGCCGACATTGGAACTTGCTGCATCCCGTTCTGTTTGGATTCCCGACCTGGTCGTGGAACAGGGGAGATGATTGGCGATACTCAAAGTTCAATTCGGGGGGGCGCGGTCCGCAATCGGCTTCTACGGCTCATTCCAAATCACGAGCTGTCGGAAGTGCTGACCAGATCAGACTCGGTGCGGATCTTGCCCCGCCAGATCCTGCATCATTGGCGGTTGCCGATGGATTACGTCTATTTTGTAGAGCACGGATTGGTCTCGGTTTCCGCACGGGTAGATCAGGATCGTTTCATCGAGGCTTGGCTGATCGGCTCGGAGGGGATGATCGGCGCCCCTCTGGTTTTGACCGAGATTGATCAAACCCCTCCCCACCGCAGAGTCGTGCAAGTTGCCGGAACCGCCATACGGATGTCGGCACGTGAATTTCTTTCCATTTTGCCACAGCTCCCCACCCTAAGGAGGGTTCTTCTCAGATATATTGACGTGGTGTTGCTGCAGACCTCGCAATCGGGCGTTTGCAATGCCGTGCACCCCGTCAAGCAGCGGTTGGCGCGATGGCTTCTTGTGGCCAGCAGCGCTCTCGAGGAAGACAAGTTGCCGCTCACCCACGAAGTCTTAGGTCATCTTCTTGGGGTTCGACGGGCCAGCGTGACGGAGTGCCTTGAGGCGCTCGAGAAAGATGGGTTGATCCGCAGTTCGCGCGGGCTTGTGTGCATCCTCAACTTTCACGCGCTGCGGCAAGTCTCCTGCACGTGTTTTGACACGATCGCGAGGGAATATCGAAGACAGTTGAATCCGGATGAGGGTATTACAACCGCTTAAGCGGCCTCTCCATAGCGCCTATTCTCGGCGACCGGTTCGTTGTCGGTCCTTAAGTCAAAGTTTGATCTCGCAAATGTGCAGCCGGGCACCGGCGCATCGGGCCAGGATGCTCAAGCGCCCTGCAGGGCCTTTTCAACTCGCTGTTCCGGATGCATTGCCCCTTGTCCATAAGGAGGAGGGTTGGCGGCGGCTGCGATCTAAGGCCGGTAGCGCAAGGCATCGGTGGAAGCCGCCCTGCAATCACGTGGTTTAGCTATTTGACGGCGCCTCCGGTGATGCCAGCGATGAAGCGATCAAGGAAGAGATTATAGGCGATCGCCACTGGAACGGCCGCGATCAAGGCTCCGGCCATGATCTCACCCCAGAAGAACACGTCGCCGCGGATCAGGTCGGTCGATACGCCCAGCGTGATCGGCTTTTGGTCGGACGACGAGATGAATGTCAGGGCGTAAACGAACTCCTGCAGGGTCAGGGTGAACGTGAAGATCACCACCGTCAGGATCGCGGGGAGCGACAGGGGGACCGCCATCTTGATGAAAGCGCCAAACACGCTGCAGCCGTCGACAATGGCGGCTTCCTCGATCTCGATCGGCAGCGCCTTGAAGAAGCCCATCAGCAGCCAGGAGCAGAATGGGATAGTGAAGGTCGGGTAGACCAGCACCAGCGACCACATCGAGTTTTGCAGGCCGAGCTCCGTGACGATCCGGGACAGTGGCAGGAACAACAGCGTCGGCGGCACCAGGTAGGTCAGGAAGATCGCGATCCCGAGCGCTTCGCCCTTGCGGCTGGTCATGCGGGCCAGGCTGTAACCGGCCGGAACCGCGGTCACGAGCGTGATTGCGGTGACGCAGACGCCGATGATTAGCGAATTTGACAGCCAGCGCGCGAACAGGGTCTCCTTGAACAAGTACCGGATGTGTTCGAGCGTCGGTGGCTCATTAAACCAGAACGGAATGTTGGTGATGTCGTAAAGGTCGCTGTTCTGTTTGAACGCCGTGATCGCCATCCAGTAGAACGGAAACGCGGCCAGGATCACGAAGAACGCGACGCCGAGAGAAAACCCGGTTACGCGGAGCGAGCGGGCAAGAGGCTCGGGCATGTCAGATCTCCCGGCGACGGATAAAACGCAGCGTGAAGATCACCACGACCAGCAGCACCGGCAGCATGAACAGCGAAATCGCCGCGCCGTGCGCCACGTCGCCGGAAACGATACCGGTCTGAAAACCTTCAAAGCCCAGCACCGAGGTCGCGCCGCCGGGGCCGCCCATGGTCAGCAGGAAGACGATGGAAAGGTCAGTGAAGGTGAATACGATGCCGAAGATCAGGCCGATGGCCACCATCGGCAGGATCATCGGCAGGATGATCTGGTAGTTGCGACGCCAGAAACCCGCACCGTCGACTGTGGCGGCGTCGATCACGTCCTGCGGAACCGCGGTGATGCCGGCGAGAAAGATCACGATGGCGAAGGGAAAGAAGCGCCAGGCGTTGATGATGATAATGCACAACATCGCGAGGTATGGATTGCCGAGCCAGTTCGGCGCCTCCTCGCGCGTCACGAGACCGGCCGCAATCATGGTCCAGTTGATCACGCTGTAAAGCGAATCGAACATCCATTGCCAGGCAATGGTAGCCAGCGCGACCGGCACCGCAAAAGGCAGGATGATCAGCGCTCGCACGATCTTGCGGCCGGGGAAGGGTTGCAACAGCAGGAAGGCCCCGAACTTTCCGAGCACGAGGCCGAGCAGCTGCGAGCCGAACGTAAAGACGAAGGTGTTGCGCAGCGTGTCGAGGAAAGTTGGATTCTGCAGGATCTGCTCGAAATTGGCCAGGCCGACAAACTTCCAGGTTGGGTTGTAAATCGTGTAGGCGCTGAGCGAGTAAAAGACCGCGAGGAGGAGCGGCAGCCCGACCAATAGCAGGACGTAGAGGATCGCCGGCGCGACCATGACCGTTTCGAGCACATCGCGTCGATCCAGGACAAAGCGAAATCGTGAGATCGGCTTGGCAACAGGTTCTGCGATGACAGCCATCAGTGACTTCCGGCCCTCAGTGACGAGTGCTACGATTGCCGCTGGCCTCGAAGCGGCGCAGCTCGCTGTTTTTCACGGCAAAGCGATGCCACTCGCCGGGGCGAACGCTTCCTTCGGCGACGTGGGCCGGCGGCAACTTCGCCGTGATCGGCTGCTTCGAATCGAAACCATCCATCACGCCGTAAACGATGCGCTCGGACCCGAGATATTCGGAGCGGTCGACCCGAAAGGAAAACTCGGTCACCCCGTCGTCTCCGATCATGTCCCTGGGCAGGAAATTCTCCGGCCGGAAGCCTAGATAGCCGCCGCCATTGCAGGTGACGATGTTCATCGGCGGTGCGCCGACAAAGGTTGCGACAAAAAGATCGGCGGGATCCTGATAGATCTCGATTGGCGTTCCAACCTGCCGAACCCTTCCATGGTCGATGACCGCGATGCGGTCGCCCATACCCATCGCTTCGACCTGGTCGTGGGTCACGTAAATGGTGGTGAGGCCGACGCGCTGCTGAAAATTCTTGATCTCCTGGCGAGCCGAGGTGCGCAGTTTGGCGTCGAGATTGGACAGTGGCTCGTCGAGCAGAAGCGCGGTCGGTTCGCGAACGAGCGCGCGCGCGAGCGCCACTCGCTGACGCTCGCCGCCGGAAAGCTGGCGTGGCCGCCGGTCGAGAAGATGGCCGATGCCGAGCAACTGCGCGGCCCACCCGACCTTCTTCTGGATGTCCTGGGAGGGCATGCGCTGCGTGCGCAGCGGGAAGGCAATGTTGTTGCGGACTGTATAGTGCGGATAGAGGCCGTAGCTTTGGAACATCATCGCAATGCCGCGGGCGCGGGGCGGGATGTCGTTGACGATATTGCCGCCGATCAGAAGATCGCCGCTGGTCTGTTGCTCGAGGCCGCAGATGATGCGCAAGAGCGTCGTCTTGCCGCAGCCCGAGGGGCCGAGCAACACCATGAACTCGCCGTCCGGCACCCTCAGCGAGATGCCGTTGACGGCGTTGATTTCGTCGAAGGTCTTGACGATATCCCTGGTCAGTACGGCTGCCATCGATCCTCCCGAAGTTCATGCATTGCGCCCCGCGATCCGTCGCTGGGACAGGGCGCGTCAGTCGTGTTTGCCAATGAACTGCAACAGCGGCCGGGTCCCGGAGCGCAAAGTGAGGCTCCGTCCGGACGCCGTCTCAGGCCTTCTCGTGCCATTTCTTGAAGATGGCGTCAGACTGTTGGTGTGCCCATTTCACCGAGTCCTCCGCGGACATCTGGCCGCTCGCCGCCTTAGCCATCATGTCGCAGATGACGAAGTCGTTGTAGACCTCGTCGACGGCAGGCCAGGATGGGCCGGGATATCCCGGGGAGGCCGACCATTGCTCGGAATCCTGCAGCACCGTAAGTTTGTCTGATGGTGTCGAAGTCGGATCGTTCGAGAGGATCGGCATCGGCTTCGGCACGAGGTTTGCGAAGCAGGGGTTATTGTAACCTTCGCTAGCCTTGAATGCCTCCGGCCAATGATCAGCGTAATATTTGAGGAACTCGATCGCGCCCTCCTTGTTCTTGGCGAACTTCCAGATGCCGTAGAATTCGGAAGCCCCACCCATGATCTGGCGGACCGGTCCCTTTGGCGGAGCAATCACGAACGTGTCGTCGGCCCCCTTCGTGTTTGCCTTCTGGAACGTCCTATAAGCGGAGATCGGATTGACGATCAGAGAGCCGATGCCCGAAACAAGGTAGCGATTATTGCTGGAGTCGTCCCACGACAGCACTTCCGACGTCATCGCCTCCTTGTACAGCGCAGTTACGTATTTAACGGCTTCGACCGTTTCCTTGCTGTTGAGCACGACGTTCTTGCCTTCGGCGTCCTGAAGGGCACCGCCAAAGCTCCACAGCAGCCCGCGCCAGGTCGTGTTGGGGTCGTTGCTGTGTCCAAGTGAAATGCCAACCGGGTGGCCTTTGGCTTTCAGCTTGGCGCCGCCGACGCGAACATTGTCCCACGTGTCCGGCTTCATCCCGATCTCGTCCCACATGCTCTTGCGATACATGGCCGGGAAACTGATGTAGAAATCGGGAAATGCAGACCAGGTCTTGTCGTCTTGGTTATAGCCGATCTGCCGGCCGATCGTGCTGACCTTGCCGTATTTCTTCTCGGTCGCCTCGACGAGGCTCGTCACGTCGACGAGGAATCTGCGGTAAAGATGCGCCCCGCCTGCGCCATTCCAGCCGAACAGATCGTGACCTGATTGGGCCGAGGCTTCCGCGGCCGCCCGCGCAGCGACGTTGGCGACCGGGATGTGGTCGACGGCGACTTCGACGTTGTTTTTTGTGCCCCAGTCCTTTGCGAACTGATCGAACCATTTGTCGTACTCTGGAACGAAATGGCTCCATTGGACGATCGACAGTGTCTTCGTGTCCGCCATTGCGCGGGACACGAATGGAGTAGAAAGCATCGGGGCCGACCCAGCCGCAATGAGGGTAAGACCTGCCTGCTTTAGAAAGCGGCGCCTTCCAATACGCATTCTGTTGTTCCTATTCATTTGGGCTCTTCCTCGAATTCGAATAGGGAATTTGAGAGAGCAGCCGAACAGTGCTATCGTCGTTCTGGACGGTGCTCCAATGGCCAAGATCGCTGCGTTGTTTCGGCCGTATTAGCCGTCAGAGGACGTCCCATCGGGGTGAGCCGACGACCACCTGGCCAAAAGTCAGCGCCGACAAGGCGATGTCTTGATCTGAGTAATAATTCGCTGGAAACGAAAGTGGATTGGTCATTAGGCGAATGTTCGGCGCGGCAAGAAGCAAAAGCTCGTACGTTCGCGTACATAGAGCCGCCCGCAGCCTCGCTCTTGCCCGCTCAGAAAGATTGCTAAACGCTTCTCGCTGCTTGACGACTGGCCCACGTCGCTTCCGAGGTCGTTCCATCAACTTCATGAGCTGCAGCAAAACGCCGGCAGAGACGCTGATGCATCCTGTGGATTGAAAGCGCCAGGGGCGGCCGCTGGATCCGGTTGGATGGAAGCCACGTTCCGACCAGGCTCGGGACGCGCCACTGTGCAGCTCGGCTCGCTAAAGCGCACGTACGTTTTCGTACCGTCAGCGGTAATGTTAGCCGAAATGCCAATGGTGCCGCAAAATCGAGATCCTAAAGTTCGGCGTTAGGAGGCACGCCCGACAAAGGAGACGCGAAATGATGCGCGGTCATACCGTCACTGTCTGTGCAACCCTGATACTGTTTATGGCGCCGGGCATGGCTGGCGCTGCAACCGACAAAGTCGTCATCGGTGACATAGACGACATGTCAGGCGTTTATGCTGACATCATTGGGCCGGGCGGAGAGACCGCGGCTAGGTTGGCGATCGACGACTTCGGAGGCAGTGTACTGGGCAAGAAGGTGGATCTGCTTGTCTCCGATCATCAAAACAAGCCCGACCTCGGATCACAGAAATTCCGTGAGTTCGTTGATAGAGAGAACGTTACGATGGTGCTTGGCGGGTCAAACACCGGCGTAAATTTGGCTATGGCGAACATTGCCAAGGAGAAGAAGACACCTTTCTTCTCAATCGGAGCGGCTGGTGCTTCTCTTACTGGAAAGGACTGCACACCATACACGGTACATTACGCCTACGACACCACCGCGCTGGCGAACGGGACGGCCAGCACAGTCGTCAAGCAGGGCGGCAAATCTTGGTTCTTTGTCACGGCCGATTATGCTTTTGGCACGCAGCTCCAGGACGCAGCCTCGAAGGTGGTTGAGGCAAGCGGAGGAAAAGTGATCGGGTCGGTCCGGGTGCCCTTGGCGACCTCGGATTTCTCGAGCTACTTGCTCCAGGCGCAGAGTTCGGGAGCACAGGTCCTCGGTCTGGCCAATGCGGGCGACGATTTTACTAACTCTATCAAGGCTGCCAATGAGTTCGGAATTGCCAGAACAATGAAGCCCGCGGCTCTCCTGGCCTTCATCACAGACATTCACGCGCTTGGACTGAACACAGCACAAGGATTATATCTTACAACCGGCTGGTACTGGGATCTGAATGAAAAGACCCGCGCCTTCGCCAAGCGGTTCCTCGAACGCACTGGCCGTGAGCCAACCATGACACAAGCCGCATATTACTCGGCCACGTTGACTTATCTCAACGCCGTTAAATCGGTTGGATCGACCGATTCTGACAAAGTCATGGCCCAGCTTCGTAAAGCAAAGATCAATGATATGTTCACTGCCAACGGCGTGATCCGGCCCGACGGCCTGATGGAGCACGACATGTACATCATGCAGGTCAAAAAGCCTGAGGAATCTAAGTACCCGTGGGATTATTACCGGCTCGTCCACACGATGTCAGGTGATCAGGCCTTTGGTAAACTCTCGGACAGCGCATGCCCGCTGGTGACGCACTAGCACTACTTTGGCAGATTGTGTTTTCGCCGCTGTTTTTCACGGATTTGCCTTCGGCAATATGGGCAATGCTGAGACGGCGGCCGAAGGATGAGATCGACGATGGCGTGACGTACGGCTGGCATGGTTGGCTGAGGCGGAGGCCCGTAGATTCTTTTTTTTCCGCCCCGCGTGTGCGAGGCGACGATATGTTGCAGGAAGGCGTAGGCAATCATTGTCATCAGGGCGTGGCGATGAAGGCCTTGCCATGATCGCCCTTCGAAGTGATCAAGTCCAAGTTCCTCCTTCAACTGCTGATGCGCCTGCTCACAAATCCACCGTGCCTTGATGGTGGCGGCCAGCGTGCGCAGATCCGCCGCCGCCGGAAGATTGGCCAGATAGTATTTCTTCTCCCCGGACGCACGTTGCTCGCCAATGAGCCAGGCTTCGTCGCCTGGGAGATGCTGCTGACCTTTATCCCATATCCGCTGCGGAGGGCCGTCGGCGGTCCGGACACGGACAGCAGCAAATTGGGCTTTAAGCCGACCTTTCGTCCCGCTGACCTGCCACCGAACTTTCATCCGGCCGCGGTTAGAGCCTCGGGGTTTTGTACGCCAAGTGGCGCGGTTGTAGCAACGGACGATCGGCGGAGCTGGTCGGGGTTGCGTAGCCGATCGTCCGTTGCGGTGAGGTGGGCGGCATAAGCCGCGGGGGTCATGTATTTCAGCGACGAGTGAGGCCGCTGAAGATTGTAGTCGGCAACCCAATTGGCGATCTTGGCGCGGGCGTCGTCGAGATCGAAGAACAGAGTCTCGTTGAGCAGCTCGTCGCGCATCCGGCCGTTGAAACTCTCGAGAAGCCGTTCTGCATCGGCTTTCCCGGTGCAATGAAGTGCCAGTCGATGGCTGCGTCCCTGCACCAGGCGAGCATGGCATTGCAGGTGAACTCGGTGCCGTGGTCGGACACGATCATTCCTGGCTTGCCGCGTCGTTCGACGACGGCCGTCAGTTCGCGGGCGACGCGTCGTCCTGAGATCGACGTATCCGGAATGGCGCCCAGACATTCCTTGGTGACGTCGTCGACGATGTTGAGGATGCGGAAGCGCCGACCGTTGGCGAATTGGTCGTGGACGAAATCCAGCGACCAGCGCGCGTTGGGCATCGCCTCGACTAGGATTGGGGCACGGGTCCCCACGGCCTTGCGGCGAGCCCGCCGCTTGCGGACGGTGAGCCCTTCTTCGCGATAAAGCCGGTAGATCCGGTTGATCCCCGATGGCTCCCCCTCCCGCCGCAGCAGCACGAACAGCGGCGGTAGCCGAACCGCCGCCGCTCGTTGGCAAGGTCACGCAGCCGGCCACGGAGAGTCGCGTCCGGAGAACGGCTGGAGCGATAGCGGATCATCTTCCGATCCGCTCCGACAATCGAACAGGCCCGCCGCTCCGACAGGCTCATGACGGCCCGCAGATGCGCGACCGCAGCGCGCTTGGCGGCGGGCCCTACCATTTTTTTGAAAGCAGCTCGCGAAGGGCGGCGGCGTCGAGCATCTGCTCGGCTAGAAGCTTCTTCAGCTTCGCGTTCTCGTCCTCCAGCGCCCTCAGCCGCTTCGCCTCTGAAAGTCCATGCCGCCGAATTTGGCCTTCCAATTGTAGATCGTTGCTTCCGAGACCCCGTGCTTGCGAGCCAGGTCGGCCGTCTTTGCTCCAGCCTCATGCTCCTTCAATACCGCGATAATCTGCTCTTCCGTGAACCTTGCTCGCTTCACCTGTCCGTCCTTCTTCGGGCCGGACTCTAACTCCATCTGGAGGAAATACGCAGGGGCAGGTCACCGCTACGCCAACTCACGGTTTTCCATTTGGCGCTGGCCAGCATTTGCTCGGCCCCAATTGATAAGATATCGGGCACGTGGTGCTTTCGTGGTTTCCCGCGGACTTTGGTGATCGGCCAAATGAGCTTCACATCGACCGGATACACCTTCAGGTGCCGAGGGATGCCGACAGCCCAAGCCAGCCCGCGCTCTGTTAGCCCTTGTCGAAATGGTGCGCTAAGTCCGTATCCTGCATCGGCCAGCACACATCCAAAGCGCACGTTGGCTGCCATCGCGCGGTCAATCTCGGCCAAAGCAATTTCCGGCTTGGACCGTGACGTTCGGTGTTCGAGTGGCACGCGAGCACGCTTCAAACGAGACACGTCGCTTGTCCAACTGTCAGGCAGAAAGAGACGTAACGCGACCATCACTGGCACTTCGCCGCGCGCAAGCGTCAAAGACACCAGCGTTTGGCAATTTGCCGTTTTGCCGAGAGCTGACGCGTATTGAGGCGCAACACCAACCGAGCGTTCGCCTTTCTTCGGCAGTGAGGTGTCATCAATAACGAGCACCGCATCCCTGCCGCCCACAAGTCGGTCCGCCTGGTTGAGCAGCTCCGTCTCCAGCGGCGTCGCGTCCCAGACACCGTCCGCTATAAAATGTGCAGCTGGTCGTAGTTGCCCGTGGCAAGGCGCTCCGCCATCGGCTGAACGCTCTTGCGATCGCCAGGACCGATCAGTCCCGCAACATACAGAGGACACATCCGCTGCCGAGTCTTATGACCCAGCCGGTCCAAGAACGGCATCAGCCAGCGTTCAAGTTCGTCTTCCCATCCCGGCATGGTCAGCCCTCCAAGAGCCGACCACCCATGAATCATTGAAAAATTGATTCGGGAATCCTATAAAGCGCGCCAAAATCAGCAATCTGCCAAAGTAGTGCTAGCACTACTTTGGCAGATTGTGTTTTCGCCGCTGTTTTTCACGGATTTGCCTTCGGCAATATGGGCAATGCTGAGACTGCGGCCGAAGGATGAGATCGACGATGGCGTGACGTACGGCTGGCATGGTTGGCTGAGGCGGAGGCCCGTAGATTCTTTTTTTTCCGCCCCGCGTGTGCGAGGCGACGATGTTGCAGGAAGGCGTAGGCAATCATTGTCATCAGGGCGTGGCGATGAAGACCTTGCCATGATCGCCCTTCGAAGTGATCAAGTCCAAGTTCCTCCTTCAACTGCTGATGCGCCTGCTCACAAATCCACCGTGCCTTGATGGTGGCGGCCAGCGTGCGCAGATCCGTCGCCGCCGGAAGATTGGCCAGATAGTATTTCTTCTCCCCGGACGCACGTTGCTCGCCAATGAGCCAGGCTTCGTCGCCTGGGAGATGCTGCTGACCTTTATCCCATATCCGCTGCGGAGGGCCGTCGGCGGTCCGGACACGGACCGCAGCAAATTGGGCTTTAAGCCGACCTTTCGTCCCGCTACGCCAACTCACGGTTTTCCATTTGGCGCCGGCCAGCATTTGCTCGGCCGCAATTGATAAGATATCGGGCACGTGGTGCTTTCGTGGTTTCCCGCGGGCTTTGGTAATCGGCCAAATGAGCTTCACATCGACCGGATACACTTTCAGGTGCCGCGGGATTCCGACAGCCCAGACCAGCCCGCGCTCTGTTAGCCCTTGTCGAAACGGTGCGCTGAGGCCGTATCCTGCATCCGCCAGCACATATCCAAAGCGCACGTTGGCTGCTATCGCGCGGTCAATCTCGGCCAAAGCAATCTCCGGCTTGGACCGTGGCGTTCGATGTTCGACTGGCACGCGAGCGCGCTTCAAACGAGATTCGTCGCTTGTCCAACTGTCAGGCAGAAAGAGACGTAACGCGACCATCACGGGTACTTCGCCGCGCGCAAGCGTCAAAGACACCAGTGTTTGGCAATTTGCCGTTTTACCGAGAGCCGAGGCGTTATTGAGCCGCAACACCGACCGAGCGCTCACCCTTCTTGGGAAGTGAGGTGTCATCAATAACCAGCACCGCATCCCTGCCGCCGACAAGTCGGTCCGCCTGGTTGAGCAACTCTGTCTCCAGCGGCGTCGCGTCCCAGACACCGTCCGCAATGAAATGGTGCAACTGGTCGTAGGTGCTGGTGGCAAGGCGTTCCGCCATCGGCTGAACGCTCTTACGATCGCCGGGACCGATCAATCCCGCAACATACAGAGGACACATCCGCTGCCGGGTCTTATGACCCAGTCGGTCCAAGAACGGCATCAGCCAGCGTTCGAGTTCGTCTTCCCATCCCAGCATGGTCAGCCCTCCAAGAGCCGACCACCCATGAATCATTGAAAAATTGATTCGGGAATCCTATAAAACGCGCCAAAATCAACAATCTGCCAAAGTAGTGCTAGGCCGTGTATCCATAAACCCGGCGGCCTCGATCTACGTTCGCTTTGCTCCGAAACCGACGAAGTTCGGGCAGCCAGGGCGTCGATTGCTGCAACCTCGAACATCGTCATTGCTACTTGTCGCCGAGACCACATGTGCGTCGCGAGTCGCCGCGGCTCGAGTCTTTGAGCGGCTGCTTTGCTATTTCGGCAGCCGCTGGCGCAAGGCGAGATCATCCAAATCGGGGAATGACGATTTCGCCGCGCGACCACTGAGTACGGCTGCCAGCTGTTCGCATCGCTAAGCTCCTGATCAGACCCAGCTGTTCCTCACTCGGCGTATGTTTGCCGTGGGTTGAGAGCACAGCCAACGGTGTTGATCTCACTTTCACTCTGCGTATCCGGCTTGCCAATCAAGCCGAGACGCTCAAGACGATGAGCGTCACCAGAGAGATCAAGCCGGAGAGATAGCCGAACACACTGACGGAGAGGCGCGCCGAGTCGCTAGTCTTCGCCGACTCCAAGGTGCGATGTGCTCGGTATCGGCATCATCGGCCGCGTCGTCGTGCGAGCCCGCAGAGATTGCTGAAACCGGCAGAAACGGCTGGCGCGCTGGCGAGGCCATCGCGGGGTGACATGAAAGGAAACGGAGGGGCATCAAGCCACCCGCCGTTGGCGTGGCGTCAACACTCCGCCTGCTGCTTCCAATTCTCAATGAGTGCGACAGTGCGGGTGGCTTGCTCGCCGGGCAATGTTTGGCATTCCAAATAGAGAGATACGAGGGCGCCGCCGAAAGCGCTCACGCGACTCGTGTGCGCCACCACGTTGTCGCCCCTCGTAGAAAATGCAGTTCGCGCCGCCTTCATAATTCCTTTGGCCATCTGCGCCTTTTGAGCGTTGCTTAAGGCATCAGGCATTTCTGACGTCATTGCCTCGAAGGCCGACACAACAAGGTGCTGATCGAGGGCGTTCATCGCGTACCAACGCCGCAGCGTGTCCTCAACTTCTTTTCTCGCCTCCGTTGCCCTTGCCTCTGCCCATCGCCTCTTGATCCCTTCGAACACCGTGCTCCTCCCAAATCATCTTTTGAAAAAAGCGAGGATGCCGAAGATGCTGCCGATCAGAGCTAGTCCCAAGGTAACTCTGTTCGCCCAGTAATCCCAATCAGCCTTTTGCTCTGCCCGGATATCAGCCCGCAGCTTTTGAGCTGCCCCCGCCGTGAGGTAGCGATTCTCGTAACTGTAATCCGGCGGGAACGAATCCCAGTCCTCTTCTCGATCTGTAACGGGGACGTGGAATCTATGGGCCTGATCTAGAAGATAATCCGATCGAAATTTATCTAGCATGCGAGCTTGCAAGTTCAGGGCTTTGCCTGCGTGGAATTTTGGAAAATTCGTACCGTCTGCTTCGGGCTCATCAGTCACCTGATCGTAGGATCGACGCGCCAAATTATGTTCTTTCAAAAACCTCCTCAGCGCCCAACGATACCGAAGCTCATCGAACATTTGCGGATCACCCTCTGACAGTCGAGAGGTCAACCGTCGTAGGAAGATCGCGCCCCCGCTCGTAAACCAGCCGCCAGAGGTCTTCTGGAGCCAAGGCTCTTCCCTTCGCATCTGCCAAGACGTTTGCAATGGCGACAGCAAAATCGCTGGCGTATGGCGGACTGCTTGAAATGATCCGGTATAGGTCTTCCTGTATTGGCTCGTCGCTCCCTTGAATCCCCGATAAGAGAGGGTGGCCTCGGTCGGTTCGCCCGCTTCGAAATTGTAGCCGAATGTCTCGCGCTTCTTGTCAGTTGGGCGGCGAAAAAAGCGGCGATTGCGATACAAAAGGTCATAGAGGAACATTTCGGCGACTGGATCGAGCTTGAAGGTACGCCGAAGGTGTCCGCCTTGCTTCATCGCAAACACGCGCTTTTGTGGCAGAAAGTGGTCCGAGTTCGATTTGGCGTACTCGACGAACTTCTCGAACGCGGCTTCGCCCAAGACTTTGTTGGTACGCAATGGGAATAGCGTTTTGCCTAGATCATTCAGAAAGAAGGATTTCCCGCTGAAGGGCAGCTTTGGCGGTAGCGGAGGAGCGGGACGCGGCGGCGGTAGCTTAGGCTGGCTGGCGGGGGCCTTTGATGGCTTCTTCATAACGGCGACTCAGCTCGGCAGGATCAACCAACTGCCTGAGTTTAGACCCTAGGTCGCCCAACCACTCAAGAGCTATCGCGGCTTCGCGCGACGTACTCCTTCGCCCGTCTTGTCACTCGCGAAGGTGAACTCGATGTCGCATTCGACTTCGAGATATTGCCTCAGCGTCCACAGCACTGCCTTGCGGCGCGGATCGATTCGATTGGATGGCTCGGCCGTCTCGAACGTTGCGATGGCCTTCCGCGACACGCCAGCCTTCTGCCCCAGTTCGGCCTGACTCCATCCGAGCAGCGCGCGCGCTGCTCGAAGCAGGGAAGGGGTGAGCAGGTGGTCGTCCATCGCGGCGCTGTTTATGTGATGCAGGATCTATCAGTTCTTTGGCTAGGCCTCCGAATGGAGCGAGCTAAGACCGACTAAGTGAATGGTTAGACTTTTACCTTTCCTGTTAACCGACCGTTAAGGTTAACGAAAATTTTTGAGTTTTCGGGGACAATTTGTCCCCAAACCAGAAAGATTGTGCTACACCGCCCCTCAGGAAACTGACCGGGGACGATGTCCGATGGTGAATTACGAGAAGCATCTGCGCAGCGCCGCTTGGCGGGAAATTCGCCAGCGCGCAATCGCGGCCGCCGGCCATCGCTGCGTGCTCTGCGCGGCGACCGAGCAGCTCGAGGCGCATCATCGCACCTACGACAATCTCGGCGACGAGCGCGACGGCGACCTCACGGTGCTGTGCCACGAATGCCACGAGGTGGTGACCAGCATGCTGCGCGCCCGTCGCTACGCGGCCAAGCCGGCTTCGTACGCCAACATTGTCCGCAGCATCGCCGAGACGGCGCCGCTCTTCGATCCCACCGAGGGGGACATCTGATTATGGCGGTGGAGATGATCACGCTGCGTCTGGTCGGCGTCGGCCCGATGTTGATGCACTCCAGCAGGCTCGCCGACCCGTTCGACCCCACCGCGAGGGCGCTCAAAAAGCTCACGAGAAAGCAGCATAAGACCGACGCCGACCATCACCGGATTGCGGAGCTCGAGTGGCACGGATCGCTGTGGCTTCACGAAGGCCGGCCGTGTCTGCCGCCCTCCGCGATCAAGGGTGCGCTCGTCAACGGCGCCAAGACGGTCCGTAAGGGCAAGGCGACCAAGGCGGCCTTCGTCGCCGAGGGTCCCGCGATGCTCGACTACGACGGCCCGAAGACGGTCGAAGAGCTCTGGGAGGACCCCCGCTTCCGCCACCGCGAGATCGTGCGCGTCGACGACTCGCGGGTGGCGCGCACGCGCCCGTGCTTCGACGGCTGGAGCGCGACCGTGCGCGGGTCCTTCATCACCACCATCATCAACCGCGAGGACGTCGTCAGCTACTTCCGCATGGCGGGTCCCTTTGGCATCGGCGACCACCGTCCCGACTTCGGTCGCTTCCTGATCGAGGAGTCGCAGCTCGAATAGTTCTTGGCTTGGCTCGACACCGCGAGGCTAGGCGTGGTCCGGCACGGCGTGACGTGACGGGGCGTGTCCCGGCGAGGCAGGGCAGGGTCCGCCAAGGACCCTCCCTCGCCTAATCTCTTCTAACTCCGCATTTCGACATCACGCGCGGCCTTCCGCGCGAACGACGGAGCTTTCCCGATGAACGAACGCGCAGGCATGTGCGGCGAGGGCATGCCCCCGGTGCTCTTCTACTGGCGGACGAAGACCGCCGAATCCTTCGACGAGCATGCGCGCGCCGAGGTGGCCACCTTCGTCGCCGGGATCTCCGCGACTATGCCCGAATGGCGGGCGGCGATCCGCGGCGATGCCGCCGCGGCAATCGGCCTCGTCGTCGGCCGCCGGATCCCCGGGCGCATCAGCCTGCGCGTCGATCTCAGCATGACGGTGTTGCTGGCCTGCGCCTTCTTCGATCCCGCCGCGGCGATGGTGCTGTCGCACACGCTCGCCCGCATGCCGATCGAGCCGCGCGAGCGCATGCGCCTCTCGGCATCCTGGTCGATGCACAAGATCTGGCTTGGCAGCCGCCGTACCGGCGCCCGTGTTCCCAAGACGCCGCCCCGGCTGACGGGAGGTGGGTCGTGACGGTGCAGCCGACGAGCGACCTGCATGCCGATTTTTCCGGCTTGGGCGCGTCATTGATCGTCGTCGCCAGCGACAACGAGCAGGACTTCGCCGCGGCGCTTGGCTACCCGAACGAACGCCTCGGGTCCGATCCTCTCATCGAGGTCTAGACATGAACGAAACCACGAGCATGCCGAGTGTCATTGGACCCCATGATGGCGATACGCACCGTCCGGTGTCCTTCGCCGGCACCGGCATTGGACCCATCGAGCGGCGGGCTTACGGGCAGGCTTGGCGCGATGCGTTGCGCTTCAGGCAGGACCTCGCCACCGACGCCGATCGACCGCATATCGCACGCTCGGGCGGCTTCGCCAGTCTGACGCGCTCGGCGGATGTCGATGACGACACTGGCTTCGAGGAGAATGCAAGCCGCGAGGGATGCCCCCCGAGCCCGGCGCGAATTGCCGCGGCGCTGCTGCTCGCCCGCGCTTTCGACGCCGCGCCGGACGCTGCGCGGGACTTGATCTGCGGCGGCGCTCCCGTTGTCGTCGACGTCGCCGACGGCGCGATGCTCGACGCGCTTAAAGGCGTTTGGCGCGGGATGTTTTTCGACGACGCGCTGCGTATGATCGACCTGGTCAAGACCGCTCCCGGCCGTCGCGACGGTCTCGACGGCGCCTATATCGTGCTGAAGGAGCCGCTCAAAGGCTCTGCCAAACAGCGGCTGGAGCGCGTCGCTGCCGACATGTGCGCCTACGCGCTGCCCTTCGTGGCGTTCTCGTCCAACGGCCGCGCCTGCCTTCCGAAAGTGCTGAACGAAGCGGCGGGGCACCGGATCGAGTTGCCGATGCTCGATCCTACGACGGTGTCGCGCACCATCCGCGCCGTCACCGGCATCAGGACGGCGGTCGATGTGCCGGCGGAGACGATGCGCGATGTCGGTGTAGGCGACCTCGCAGCCGCGATTCGGTTCGACCGCACGCCGGAAGAATGCGTCGACGAGCTGCGCCGTCTCGCCGACTCGAAGAGGGCCGAACGGCCGTCGCGGGGGCTGGTGCTCTCCGAGATCCATGGCATGGCTGGTGCGCGCGCCTGGGCTGACGATGCGATCGCCGATCTCGCCGCCTGGCGACGCGGCGAGATCCCCTGGGATGCGGTCTCGAGCGCCCTGATGCTCGCCGGCCCCCCCGGCGTCGGCAAGACGCTGTTTGCAGAGGCGTTCGCGCGTAGCGCGGCAGGCAAGGATTCGAAATCCGGGATGCCGTTGATCGTCTGCTCGTATTATTCCTGGCAGGCAGAGGGGCATTTGGGCGATTTCCTGGCGGCCATGCGCCGTGACTTTGCCTCCGCCCGGGCGCAGGCGCCCTGCGTGATGCTGCTCGAGGAATGCGATAGCTTCGTCGACCGTCGCGCGGTCAAGCACTCGCACTCAGACTACGTCAGGAATTGCATCAACGCGCTGCTTGAGGAGGTTGATGGTGTGCGCCGGCGGGAGGGCGTGTTCCTGATCGGCTGCACCAACGAGGTCGAGGCCTGCGATCCCGCGTTGCTGCGCGCGGGCCGCTTCGAGAACGTGGTGCGCATCAGTCCGCCCGATCAGGACGAGCTCGAGAAGATCTTCCGGGTTCGGTTGAAGGGCGATCTCGTCGGCGCCGACATCTCCACCGTCGTGATGTCGGCAGCCGGCATGACCGGCGCCGACGCGGAGCGCGCGGTGAAGGACGCACGCCGTATGGCGCGGCGGGAGAACCGCGAGCTCACTCTCGACGACCTCCGTCACGCCGTCGTCGGCGACGACAATCTCTCCGACGAGCAACGCTGGCGGACGGCGGCCCACGAAGCCGGACACGCCTTGGTCGACGTGCTTCGCTTTGGCGCCGACGGCGTCGTCGCCAACACGACGCACACGGACCGGCGGCTCGGGATGTCGATGCGTACCACCCGCCAGCTCTTCGAGGGCACGGCGAGCGACTATAGGTCACGCATTGAAGTCTTGCTTGCCGGCCGTGCCGCCGAGGAAGTCCTGCTTGGTGAGGCGTCCCACGGCGCCCAACAAGATCTGGCGGAGGCCACCAGGCTGAGCTGCGCGATGTTGGGCGGACTGGGGCTGTCGGGGCCGTCGCCCTTAACGCATCTTGGCGACCTGCGTCGGGCCGAGGAGTTCCTCCGCTTCGCCGATATCCGAGCGGCGGTCGGCATCGAGCTCGCCGAGGCGGATCGCACCTGCCGCGGACTACTGGAGGCTAATCGAAGCGTGTTGATCGCGACCGCGCGCCACCTATTGGAGCGGGGAAGCCTCAACGGGGCCGACATCGCCGTCTTGCTTGAGGCACAGCGTTCCGATGCTGCAGGAGCAGAGGGCGTCCAGACAGAGGATGATGCTCCGACCTCAACTGTGATCGCCTTCCCGCAGCTCCGCCCCGACTGATTTCGCCGCGATTTAGGAGTGCTGGGGCCGATCGGGATTCACCGGCCGCCGTGAGTGTGACGAACAGGGCCGGAACGAGGCGAGGCCAAGATCGGAGCCGTCTCGTCGCTGTGCTTTGGTCCTAATGGTGCGCCGCCACCCCTGATGAGGATGCAAATCTCTTCGCTGCATCGGCGCGCACGCAATCGGTCGTCGAAAGGCATGCTGCAGGTTACGGCGGAACTCGAAATTGGCGGAGGCTCTCAACGAGAGGCCGACGCGCGCTCCTTCGCCTCAAGCTCCCCCATGACCCTTCGCAGCTCACGGACAATAATGGGGTGCATCTTAGTGCGATGCCGATGTGCGTAGTCACTGATTCGCCAGTACAGCTCCTCATCGAGGTAAAGACCCATTCGCTTTATCGTCGTATCCGGTTTAGAAGTGCTCCTTCGCTTTCGATTGAGCGCCTCAAGGGACTCACCGTTGTTGGCGAGCTGAGCACCGGGGGCGCGCGCCGGTAATTGCGACAAATCGTGAGATATACCGGCGTCTGTTCCTTCGAGCGCTCGCTTTTGCCCCCGCGGTTGTCTGTCCTGAGATGCCTCAACAAGCTCTGCCAGGTGCCTGATTTTGGCGCGTTTGGCCATACCCTGATCTCCATTACTTCACGTGAACACGCTCTCACGTGATCATTGCTTCATGCGATCACTGCTTCACGTGATTGCAGTATCGCGCGAATGGTTTCGAAACAGTCCAATTACGGTTAGCATTTTGACTCAAAGTCTATGGTTATAGGTCGACGTTTTGAGCAACGGAGCGCGATCTACCCGATCGGCGACCTCGTGGTTCGTCGACGCTGCGGCAAGTGTCGCCCGTATCTGGCGCACCTGCTCAACTATGAAATTGATCACATTGCGGGTGCGAGGCGCCAAATGGCGACGCGACGAGTACACCACGTTGAACGGAAGTCTCGGCGAAGGAGTGAGCGATCTGGAAGCCTACCTTGCCCGGATCAGATCGCGTCACCGCACCGGAGTCGCGGGCGGTAGGGCAAGTCGTCGGTTTGGGGAGGGCAGGCGGCAACTGATTGATCCGGCTAAGGACCAAGTGAGCAAGCTTGCTAGTTAATAAGCTAGCTAGTTACCTAGGTTTGCGAGCGAGAGGCGTCAGCAAGCTAGCAAGCTGATAAGCAAGCAGGCCGGCGATTTGCTAAGCTAATAGGTTTATCCAGCAGCAGGACGACGGCGTCGATCAAATGACGCGGCATTGGATTGTCACGGAAGCGGTATCGGCAAACGCGGGTGTACAGTCGCAGATGAAGAGCGGAGCGAGTTGTTGTCCCGACCTGCCATCATACCCCGCGGACTATTTAGCTAATCTATTGAAGCGGCGGGATAATTTCTGCGCGATTTGGAGTGTCAAGCTATGCGAAGCGCGCCTTTGATGACGTGGGCCGACGCTTCATCCCCAGTGGAATTTCATGACCTGTTGCGTTGTGATGGCGCGCGAAGCCCTGTGGCATAAGCGCTCGTAAGCCTAAGCCCTTTTCGAACCTTACCTCAGCTTTCTGTCCACAAATGAGCGCTCGCAAAATGCGCTGCGACGTGAAAGCGTTAGAAGTGAACGGTTTCAGCACCCGTTCTGTGTCGGCCCAGATGGTCGGCCAAGCAAGCGAGGAGAGTTATTGAGGTGCACGAGCGGGTTGCCGGCTTGCGGGTCGCAGCACGGCCACAGGCGGGATCGGGGTCTGTTCCGACTTGCGCCTCCGCGAGCGCGCGCGTGAAGAGAGCATCACTTCTCGCAACGGTCGCCTTCGTTGGCAAAGGCGGGTCGGGCAAGTCCACGACTGCGCTCAACATCGCCGTTCTTGCCAGGATGGCCGATTTTAAGGTCGGCGTGATAGATGCCGACCTCCAACAATCGGCGTTCGTCTGGAGGTGCGTCCGCGAGAGCAACGACATACCCGTCTGCCGTTGCGGTCCCGGATCCCTCGACGATACGATAGAGGCGGCCAGGCGTGCGGGTCTGCAGTTCCTGGTGATCGACATGCCGCCAGCTTTGCGCCACGTGCCGGCGGTAGCCCACCGCGTCGATTTAACCGTGGTCGCCATGCGTCCCACCCTGTTCGACCTCAGGGTCACGCGGACCGCGATCCAGCTTTTGCAGTCGGAGGGCGCGCGGTATGCGGTAATCTTTAACGCGGCACCGCCGTATCGAGGCACATGTGCCTCGCCCATGGTTCGCGATGCCCGGCAGGCGCTCGCCGACATCGGCTCGCGTCTTTGGCCGCATCAAATTACGCACCGGCTGAGTGTTCCCTATTCCACCGTGAGGGGGGCGGGCGTCGCCGAGGTCGAGCCCGAAGGGCATGCCGCTGCGGAGTACCGCGCTTTGTGGCGAGCCATCTGTCGCGACCTGAGGCTGGATGGAGGAGCCAATGAAGAAGCATAAGGCGAGCTTGGGCGACGCCATGATGGCCGACACCGGCAAAGCGGGCGACGACCATTTCGGCGTCTTGACGCCCGGGCTCGAGGCGCAGCCCGCCCGCCGTGGCGTTTTGGTCCGCGTGAGCCCCGAACTCCGGCGCGAACTCAAGAGGACCGCGATCGCTCGCGACACGACCGTTCAAAACCTCATGCTCGAGGCAATCGCCATTGTCCTTAGGAGCACGACCGACACCACCACGGAGCCGTAGGCCGGCTCCATTGCGGCCCACGGGCTGGGCAGAGGGACACGTATCCCGGCAATACGTGGGGCACTGGTTGGCGGCCGATCTCTACCTCGGTCTCGGACATTCTAGATGCGACTAGGTTATCGTTTCGCGATAGTCGTTGAGGGGACATTGCGGCTTACCGCCGGGCATGGAAAATGAGTTCGCAACGGAGCCAAAAATGTTGATCCAGTCTCTACACTTGAACGGTTACGGTCGCACCCCCGGTCGCGGTCAAGCGGCCTATGCGACGATCGAAGGGATCGTCGCCGAAGCCAGGCGGGTACCGGCAAATTCTCCTCACGTCGCCCATCCCATTGAGCCGAACCTCGTCTATGGTGTCGACCCCATAGAAGTTGGCGAGCAGGCCGTCGCGCTATCGCTGCAAGCCAAGGATCGGACGGGGCGGAAGTTGCGCTCCAACGGGATTGTCCTGTTGGCGGGTGTCGTATCGTACCCGATGCCCATCTCCTGCATGGGTGAGTTCGTGTCAGATTACGACGCCTACCACCTCTGGCGCGGAATGGTGGTAGATTGGCTAAAGCTGGAACACGGTGATCGCCTGAAGTCCATTGTCGAGCATGTCGACGAGGACATGCTGCACCTGCATTTCTTCTCGTTGCCGATCCTCAGTGTCGACAATCGCTTGGATTTTGCAGGGGCTCATCCGGGGCGCTGCGCGCTCAATGATGCCGTTGACAGGGGAGTTTGCAAGGCAGCGCAGCAGGCTGCCTACACCCAAGCGATGATCGATTACCAGGACAGGTTCCACTCTCAAGTGAGCGCGTTGTTCGGACATGAGCGTCTCGGTCCCCGTCGGCGACGGATCGAGCGGGAGCGCCACAAAGTCATTCGTCAGGCCGAGAAGGATATTAGTCGCTTGCGCGCCGAGCTCGAGCTCGAATACTGGGCGACCGTGTCGGAGAACGAGGCCGATCAGCGGTCGCGCCATGTGAGCAAGCGAGATTTCATCGCGGTCGCTGCCGAAGAGCAGCAAAAGCTCCAGGCCGAGATCGCCCGCCTCAAAAATTTGCTCAACGAGCACGGCATCGATGATCGTCCCGACTCGGCGTCCATTCCGCAGCCTCAGACCTGGCCGGATGTCGATGAGGATTGGGATCCGGGGGCGTCCTCGTTGCCTGGATATCATTAGCGGGGGCTTCGCCGACAGGCTGAGGCCATAAAAAAAGGGATTCCGCGGAGCCCGCGTTCAAGATGGTCTATTCATTGGCGAGTAGGGGCGAAATGCAGATCTTGGATTGCGAGATTTCCGCCAAGTCTTTAGTCAGAGCGGCGCGATCCGACCCTTCTTGTGCGCGGGCGACACTTAAGGATGGCGGGCGTCCGGGCGGCTTTGCTCTACCGAGCTACACCACCATAAGGGGCACGACCCGGTGGATGGTAGTGTGCGGGAGGTTCTGCAAAAGCTGAGAGGCTGAAGCGGTCATGGTAAGTCCGGTGATTGCGAAGATCACCGCTCGTAGAGGAGCTTGGACCCGCCATGACCGTGACGAAGATTAGGACGGATGTCTCTGCAGTCAAAGAGTTGTTGAGGTCGGACAAGGAGTTCCTGAAGCCGCTGATCCAGGGTGCGGTGCAGGACATTCTCGAAGCCGAGATGACGGAGACGCTGGGTGCGGAGAAAGGGGAGCGCAGCGAGGGGCGGCTTGGCTATCGCTCCGGCTACTATTCCCGCTCGCTGATCACCCGGGTCGGCAAGATCGAGCTGAAGGTGCCGCAGGACAGGCAGGGACGGTTCTCGACCGAGCTGTTCGAGCGCTACCAGCGCTCGGAGAAGGCGCTGGTGGCGGCCTTGGCCGAGATGTACGTGCAAGGGGTCTCGACCCGGAAGGTGAAGCAGGTCACCGAGGAGCTGGTGGGCCATGCCTTCTCGGCCTCGGCGATCAGCGCGATCAACAAGCGGCTGGATGCGTCGCTGAAGGCGTTCTGCGAGCGCAAGCTCAAGGAGCCGTTCCCTTATCTGATCCTGGACGCCCGTTACGAGCGCGTCAGGGACGATGGCATCATCGCGAGCCAGGCGGTGCTGATCGCGATCGGGGTCGACTGGGAGGGCCGGCGTCAGGTGCTCGCGGTTGAGCTTGCCAACCGAGAGAGCCGATCGAGCTGGAAGGAGTTTTTGGAAGGCCTGAAGGCCCGCGGCCTGCATGGCGTCGAGTTCGTCGTTTCCGATGATCATCCGGGCTTGAAGAAGGCCATTCCCGAAGTTCTCACCGGCGTGTTCTGGCAGCGCTGTTATGTGGGGTCGTTGAAAAAGCTGCAATTGGCTGATTCCGTTCTCGTCGGCGATTCGCGATCGGCGGAGCAAACGAGATGCTGGGGCGCAAGGAGCGGGATCAGTTGGAGCTCTTCATCACTGGCTCGCTCAGACAGCTCGTCCCAGATGAGCACGTGCTAGCCCGGGTCGATCGCGTGCTCGACCTATCTTGGCTAAGGGAGGAGGTCTCCGACTGCTATTGCGCGAGCGACGGTCGGCCAGGCATCGATCCGGAGGCCGCGGTCCGCCTGATGCTCGCGGGTCTGCTCACCGGCATCGTACACGATCGCAAGCTGATCCGGGAGGCTCAGGTTAACATCGCCATTCGGTGGTTTACTGGTTATGGCCTGCACGAGCAGCTACCGCACCATTCCAGCCTGACGCGCATCCGCCAGCGCTGGGGCGAGGAGCGATTCCGTAGGATCTTTAAACGCACGGTCCAGGCCTGCCTGAAGGCGAAGATCGCAACAGCCGAAGTGGTTCACATCGATGCGTCGCTGATCCGCGCCAACGTGAGTTGGGACAGCCTCACCGAGCAGCATGTGGCGGATGTGCTGAGCGAAAATCAAAGCGAAGATGAAAGCGAGGATGAGAGAAAGGGCCGGCAAAGCGGGAAGTACAAAAAGGTCTGCACGACTGATCCCGATGCGACAATGGCCACCAATGCCCGAAACCGGCGGCTGGAACCCGCTTACAAGCAGCACACGGCCGTCGATGACAAGGTCGGTATCATTCTGGATGTCGCGGTCACGACTGGACAAACGAACGAAGGAGAGATGATCGAGCCGCAAGTCGATGAGGTTGAAGCGACTACGGGCATCGACATCAAGGTGGTCACCGCCGACGCGGGCTATGCCTACGCTAAAGTCTACGGCGCGCTCGAGCGGCGCGGCATTGATGCCCTCATCCCAGCTAAAGCCGAACCAATCAAGAGTCGCGTACCGCTCAGACGCTTCCGGTACGATGCCAAGAACGACATCTTGAAGTGCCCGCGAGGACGTATCTTGCGCCCGGCGCGGCCCATCAAGCACGGCCGTTTCTTTTACTCGAAGGCGAAGGATTGCGCCCGGTGTCCGCTCAAGGGCGATTGCCTATCCAAAGGGCGGGTTAACAAAGCGGTCGTTGTCGGTGACCATTATCCGGCACTGCTGCGCGCCCGCCGCCGTCGCGAGCGATGGAGTAAGCAGGATCGACGTCTGTATCAACGCCATCGCTGGCGCTCAGAGGGCTTCCACGGCGAAGCCAAAACTTGGCATGGACTGGCGCGCGCCATACGGCGCGGTCTACCGAATATGAAGATCCAGGCCTACCTGACGGCCGCTGCCATCAACCTCAAGCGGCTGGCAACCGCTCTCCTTGCGTTTATTCTGTCTTGGATTGTCCCTCATAATGCGTTTGCGGCTTCAGATCGCACCGTGGCGCGAGCTTTGACGCGAGGGCCATGATAGGGCCGATCGCTGCATCGCGCGAAATCTATTGGTCACTTCTTCAACGACCCCTATGTGCACTTCCTCAGGAACGCGCTCGACTATGTGCCTCGGAAGGTCGATGACGATTGCCTGCTGGAGCTCAGATGGATGTACGACCGGCGCGACCTCTCGGAGGTCCGGCGCGATCTGGCCGCCTGGCTCGGCAAATGGGGCGGCAAGTACCCCAAGCTCACCGGCTGGGTGGAAGAGAACATCGAGGAGACGCTCACCTACTTCCGCCTGCCGCTGGCGCACCGCAAGCACATGAAGTCGACGGATGAGATGGACAAGCGATTTTTACGGATGAGATGGACAAGCGATTTTTAATGATCGCCCCGATGACGATTGGGGAAATCGCGTCCATTCTTTTGTTCGGCCGCGGCGGGGCCATTCTTCCGTCCCGGCCACCGATCTCGCAGCCGCCGCGCGCAGGGTCGGTCAAGGCTGGCCGCGTTTGCGGCTGGTGCGCGCCTTGACCGTCGAGCGTCACGAGACCTGGCTCGAGGATCATCGCTATCTCAACATGGACCTGCTCAAGGAACACAAGAAGGAGGCGTTACGCCAGGCGGCCTGACGATGCTCAGGCCCACCAAGGGGATGCACGCCACCCCTCTCCGCCGCCGTCGCTCGCCAGCGCTGCGCTTTTGGGCAAGCGAGCGACGGCGGCTCCGAGGGGATGGCTCCCGCTCGAACATATCGATACATGCTTCTGTGAGCCCGATTTCAACGCACCAGCTCTCGCCACCAAGCTCGGCATTTCTCCCCGTTATCTCCACCGGCTGTTGGAGCGCTCCGGCCTGTCATTCACCGCAAGAGTCAACGAACTGCGACTGCAGCGCGCGCACAAATTGCTGGCGGAGCAGTGTAGCAGCAAGCGCGTGTCCGACATAGCTCTCGTCGCCGGCTTCTCCGATGTCTCCTATTTCAACCGCCTGTTCCGGGCGCGTTTCGGCGACACGCCGCGCGAGGTGAGGCGGCGTGGGGTACGGCAGGACGATAGAGAGTAAGGCCTCGGAACCTGTTGCGGCCGCCATCGGCGGGCGGCTAGAGCCCCGCCGTCGGATTGAAGAGATAGTTCACGCCCAGCTTGAACAGGTTGAGCTCCTGGGTGACCGTGTTGGTCGTGACGATCGTTGACTTGAGCGTGCTGCCACGGAACGTCTCGCTGAATGGCCCGGCGAGCGTGAAGTTCTGCGCCATCATGCGCACGTAATCATACTCCCCCTTGATCGACCAGTTGCTGTTGAGCGCGTATTCGGCTCCGCCACCCAGGACAACGCCGGAGTGAACCGCTCTACCGGAAAGCGCAACGGTATCGATGATCGGCGCGCCAAATCCCGCGATTGAGCTGCCGGCCAGTTTCACTGGCAACGGCGAGCCCGCCTTTGCCGTAGACCAGAAGATGGTCGCTAATGGCAAACCCGGCGCGCCCCGTGGCGAGCGCCAGCCAATCGATCCTGCTGTTGAGACTCGTGGTCGCGGTGCCGTGTAGGATCGGGAAAGCAAAGGTCTGGCTGCCCTTGATTCCCGTCCACATCAATTCGCCTTCGACGCCGAGGACAACGATTCCGGACTGGATGTTCGCGCCGCCATCGAGACCACCGAGCCAGCCGCGGAGATCGTAGCTGCCGCTGCCAGTAACGTCCGGGGTGGTCTGGTCGGGCCAATCATTGCGTCCGAAGCCGTATCCGCCCTCCACGCCGACATAGGCTCCGGTCCAGTTTGTTCCGGACGCTGCGTTCACCGCCGGGTATTTTGGATCGATCGCGGGCGCGAACATTCGGTAGTTCGCGCCGACTTTGACGAGGTGGATCGCATCCTGCGTGATGGGCTGAGGGAATGACGTGGGAACCGTAATATTCAGGGATGTTGATGTCCCGCTCAGGGTCGGCGAAGCGGTGCCGAAACGCAGATAGTCATAATCGGCTTTGAGCGACCAGTTACCCGTCGGCGCAAATTCGGCGCCGAAGCCTGCCATGGTGCCCCAACGGTATTCGCCGGCGCTGGTGCTGGCACCAACCGGGCCGAAGCCGAGATCCCCAGCGGCAGTGAAGGCGTGGCGTTCCCAGGCTCCCGCAAAGCCGCCCTTGGCGTAGACCAGCCAGTGGTCGGCGGCGAGTCCGAGCCGGCCAGCGGCGGTCGCGAGGGCCTCGATCCTCGAACGTCCCGTTCCGACGAGCGTGAATGCCGAAGCGGTGTACGGACTGTTGGTCTCCGACCCGCTGATGTTGGCCCACGAGCCGTCCAGTTCGAGACCGAAGACGAAGCTTGCGATCTGCTTATTGATGCCGATTTGGGCGCCGGCGAGCGCGCCGCCGGTGGCGTAGTTGAAGGGTGGAAAAGAGCCCAACCAATCATTCATGCCGCCGCCATAGCCCGCGTGCAGGCCGACATATACGCCGCTCCAATCGATAACGGCAGGCGCGGGCAGCCCAGCCTTGACCGGCAAGTCGGCGGCCAGAGCGGAACACAGGGGAAGCGCTGCCCCGATCACGATCAAAGTCGCTTGCGCTCGGGTCTGGCCCATGCCCGTCGCCCCGAAAGGATTCCCTTTGCAAGATGCAAGGCCGATAACGCTGACCTCGCCTGGGACGGCCGTAGCATGCGCGTTGACGGGCTTTCTTGGACTCGCGAGAGCTGACGAGCACGAAGTGTGCTCAATGGTCCAAACGGAGCGCCGTCAGGCGCTGAAATGCCATCGCATGTGGCTCACGCGACACAGCGAGGCTTGGCAAGAGGGCAGTACTCGCGCTCGACGATTCGCTGCGCCACGGCGCACAATCTAGAATGAGACTTTTGTGCATCATGCGGTCTCGCCCGGCCGTTCCCTCGAGTCCAAGAACCAGAGAGAGCACTTTGATACCTTGCGGCGGTTTTCGCTTTCCCATTTGGAGCCTCGAAGCCATGTCTGCACATAACGATAGCTTTTCGTTCTCGACCGGAATCTCCATTGCCGCCTCGCACGTGCCAGTCTTGAGCGAGCTGATCGCGAACGACCACGCTTATCTCCTGCCGCCGCCCACTCACTTTGCGCCCACCGAACCCTGCTTTCCCGTGATCGAGCACCTGTTTGGCGAGGTGGTCGCGCCTCCGCCCGGGGACGGCTGGCTCTTCACGTGACTGGGTCAAGCATGGCTCTCGACGAAGCAAGGCGGTCATGCCCGCTTGCCGCATCGGAAAGGAGCGGAGAACGTAGCCTTGCGCGACCCGGATAGAGCCCACGAGCACGAGCTTTTCGATATGACCGATGTCAAGAACAAGGCCAGGTTCAGGGCCGCAAGCCATCCGACACCTGGAGGCCTGCCGCAGCCGACACTCGCCCAAGCGATGCTGATGGCCGTGGCGATCGCCTACGGCCTGCACGCGCTGTTCATGTCCGGACCTGCGATGCGCGCGGCAGCTCGGGAGCAGCTCGAGCGCATCGTCGCGGACGAGGATCGCGACGTCTGTAGTCAGTTCGGCATTCGCCCCGGGACCAGTCAGTTCGACGTCTGCAGCCGCGAGCTGGCAAGCGTCCGAAAGAAACAGGTCGAGCGCGACAAGGCGGCCGCGCAGGGAATTCCATAGTGATCCCAGTGTGGATCCGGGCGCATGAGTTGACCTGGGTGCTCGGTCGCCGTGCGAGGCGAAACGCAACGCGCATACTGACCGGACTTGTTTCGCTCGTGTCCGCGCAGTCTATAGCGGGCGAACTGCCACAGGAGATCAGGGTGGCGATCGAGAGGATCGGGCCGGTGATCAACGCGCCGGACACCGCCAGGCTCATCGCACCTCTGCAATAAAGGAGCCGTATGCCGGCGTGCGGGTGACACACGACGAGAAGTACGGCGCCGACGAGCGCAATCGCCTCGATGTGCTTCGGGCCGAATGAATCCGCCTCGCTGCTGCCCGTGCTGCTGTTCGTTCACAGCAGCGGCTACGAGCGGAAGACAAGCACGCGCGGGCAGCCCCTTCTACGAAAACGTGATGCTCTGGGCGGAAACGACGATCGGCGTGAACATGATCTATCGCTTGGCCCCTGCGAATCCTCGGCCGGCGGCCGGACTTCGGCTCACGCTCCAGATCGGAAATGCCGCGGCTGACCGCCGACGGCGTCAGGTGCCTGGTCCGCGCAGCGGACGCGAAGCTGCCCGCACCGGCAGCACGGACCAGCATTCAGGCCGCGACTGCGATCCACGACGCATTCCCATCCAACCAAGGCATCCATTCGTGATAATAACTCACGACTAAGTTTCAACCAAGTTGCTCGACGCCATCGACCCCGCCGCCTAGGCTGCACCTCGAAACTGCCCTGTGGGAGACAATGATGAGGACGCCGGTGTTTGCTGCAATAGCCGCGTTGGCCGCCACGATAGTGACAACGTCCAGCCTTGCTCAGACCGCTTCAATGTGTAGTGGCCTGGCAGACGCTGCGGCTTGGGCAGAAAGCCGGGAGGCAGTGACCGCAGCGCCACGGAATCACAAGGTGATTTACGAAACGGCAAACCTGCGCGTGTTGGAGGTGACCGTTCTTCCCGGTGAACGCGAAGCCTCGCATCACCATCGATGGCCCAGCGTGATGGTGGTGGACTCGCGTCCGACCTACACCAATTATGACAAGGACGGTAAGGTGTTCCAATCGGTCGTGCAAGGGCAACAATCTGTCGAGTTGCCGCTGATGGTGCGCCTCCCGGCTCAAGCTGAGCATGCGATCGAGAACACCGGCAACAAGCCGTTCCACGCCATCCGCATTGAATACAAGCGGTTGTGCGACCAGTGACTTGGAGAACGCTCGTTAAGAGGAATGCCCGACTCGCTGCCGCGGCTCGGTGGCATCAGCGCCCCATGCCCATGCGGCAGCGAAGCCGAGTGCGTCGCTGCGGGCGGCAAAGGCAACGAACTTGAGTCTACGGCGCAGGCTCCCACGAAGCGGGAGCGCGCCTGATATGCGCGTTCGCAGAACAGGAGGCGATGAAAATGTTGCGGCGACAACCAACGGTCTCGCGTTCGCGTGGCGTTTGTCGGACGTGGATTTTCGTGCCGCACGACGGGCGCGATTCGTCTTCTTGTCTCGGTTTGCGCTACGGTACTTGCCTGCTCAAGCGCCGCGCGGGCGGAGTGGCCCGACCGCCCGGTGAAGCTGATTGCAACGTTTCCGCCTGGAAGTGCCAACGACGCCGCGGCTCGGATATTCGCGGACGCGCTTTCGAAGAAATGGGGCAAGCCCGTCGTCGTGGAGGATAAGCCTGGCGCTGAAGGCACCATCGGGGTGGGGTCCTTCGTCTCAAGCCAGGATGACCACACGCTGCTGTATACCGTTGCAGGTTCGGTAACCGGGGGCGGCGGCACCGAAGGACGCGCCACGAGAAGCGCGAAGACGGATGACCAGACAAGGCGGCCACCTACCCGCCGCTCTTAGCGTCGGACCTGCCCTTCGCCGAAAGTCTATGCCGCCGAAATCCCTCAGCCGGAACCCAAGGGCGAGACGCCCATTGGTCCGACTGGGTACGTTGAATGGCTCGGATCGAAGACTACGCGTTGATCGGCGATTGTGAGACCGGAGCCCTGGTTGGGCGCGACGGGTCGATCGATTGGCTCTGCCTCCCTCGTTTCGACTCCGATAGCTGCTTCGGACGGCTCCTCGGCAACGAAGAGAACGGATACTGGAAGCTTTGCCCGGTCGATAAACATCCAAGCGAGCGCTGCTACCGGCCCGGGACGCTGGTCCTAGAGACGGTCTTCACGACCAACCAGGGGCGTGTCCGCCTCATCGATTTCATGCCTCCAAAGACAGACGTTTCAAAGGTCGTGCGGATCGTCGAGGGCCTCGAGGGCAAGGTCGACATGCGCAGCGAGCTGGTCGCGCGCTTCGACTACGGCATCAGCGTTCCGTGGGTCAGTCGCATTGAAGACGGAGCGCTCAGCCTAGTTGCGGGGGACTCGATGCTGCTGCTCAGAACCGAAGCGCCCATGCGCGGCGAGTCAATGAAGAGCATCAGCGCGTTTTCGGTCAAGAAGGGCCAGCGCGTCGCTTTCGTTCTTTCCTATCAGATTTCGTACCAGGAGCCTGCGGCTGCCGAGGATCCAAGCGCCCTATTGGAGGCAACGGAGCGCTTCTGGCGCGATTGGTCCAGTCGCTGCGAAGCGGCGGGCGCCTACTCCGAGGCGGTTCTGCGGTCGCTGATAACCCTTAAGGCGCTGACGTTTGCCCCGAGCGGCGGCATGGTTGCCGCGGCGACCACCTCCCTTCCCGAGCAGATCGGGGGCCCAAGAAACTGGGATTATCGGTTCTGCTGGGTGCGCGATGCCACGCTGACCCTCTTGGCCCTCATGGGAGCGGGCTACTACGATGAGGCGCGGGCCTGGCGAGATTGGCTCGTCCGCGCGGTGGCGGGAAGCCCCAAGCAACTCCAGATCATGTACGCGGTCACGGGCGAACGCCGACTGATCGAGTGGGAGGTGCCGTGGCTCTCAGGATATGAAGGTTCGAAGCCGGTGCGCATCGGAAATGCGGCGCACACCCAGCTTCAGCTCGACGTCTACGGCGAGTTGATGGACGCTCTCTATCAGGCGCGCCGCGGCGGCCTTCATGAGAACAATCGAGCATGGGCGATCCAAGGCGCCCTGCTCGATCATCTCAAAGACATCTGGACCGAACCGGACGAAGGCATTTGGGAGGTCCGCGGCGGCGCAAAGCATTTTACCTACTCGAAGATCATGGCGTGGGTCGCCTTCGATCGTGCCATCAAGTCGGCGGCCGAATTCGGCATGCATGGGCCAGTACAAGAGTGGGAAGCACAACGCGCCGCGATCCACGAAGATGTGTGTCGGCACGGTTACGATGAACGGCTGCAGAGTTTCGTGCAGGTGTATGGCGAGCCGCAGCTCGATGCCAGCCTCCTGCTCATTCCGGCAGTCGGATTCTTGCCGCCCGATGATCCGCGCGTGATCTCGACCATCAAGGCGATAGAGCGGGAACTGCTCCAAGACGGCTTCGTCCGGCGGTACGACACTGGCGCGACGAAGGACGGACTCCCGCCCGGTGAAGGCATGTTCCTCGCCTGCAGCTTTTGGCTCGCGGACGCGTATCACCTCACTGGCCGCGACGCGGATGCCAGGGCCTTGTTCGAGCGGCTCCTGGCGCTGCGCAACGACGTTGGACTTCTCTCAGAAGAGTACGACGTCGCACGAAAGCGTCTCGTCGGAAATTTCCCGCAAGCGTTCTCGCATATCGCGCTGGTGAATACCGCCCATAACCTTACGCACCGCGAGAAGCCCTCTGAGCACCGCGGCAGCAAGAAGCCAGTTCCCAGCAAAGGACAGCAGGCGCAGAACTCGCTTTAGGAGGCAACCATGGCAGAGACCACGATCGACCCGACAGCGCCAGCCCTCCCCGGCGAGCGTCCTCGAACCGCAGCCCGCTTTCCGGTCGTGCTGGAGGGCCAGCCAGCCCTCGTCACCGGCGCAAACTCAGGCATCGGCCGTGCGGTGGCCTTGGGTCTCGCCGCCTCTGGCGCCGACGTCGTCGTCAACTACGTCGTGGACCCGCAAGCGGCTGAAGACGTGGCCCACCGGATCGAAGCGTTGGGCCGGAAGGCGATGACGGTCAGGGCGGACGTCAGCAGTGAGGAGGACGTCCAGTCGATGTTCGCCAGCGCTGTCGAGCACTTCGGCACGTTGCACATCGTGGTGAACAACGCCGGCTTGCAGCGCGATGCCCCCTTCCACGACATGACCCTTGAGCAGTGGAATAAGGTCATCGGCGTCAACCTGACCGGCCAGTTTCTCTGCGCCCGGGAAGCCATCCGCGAATTCAAACGCCGAGGTGTCGTGAAGCACATCTCCGTCGCGGCCGGCAAGCTCATCTGCATGAGCTCGGTCCATCAGGAGATACCCTGGGCGGGGCACGCGAACTATGCAGCCTCGAAAGGCGGCGTCATGCAGATGATGCGAAGCGTGGCCCAGGAGGTGGCTCCGCTCGCCATTCGTGTCAACGGGATTGCGCCGGGCGCCATTCGCACGCCCATTAACCGGCCGGCCTGGGAGACCAAAGAAGCCTACGAAAGCCTGATGACCTTGGTTCCTTATAAGCGCATAGGAGAGCCAGACGACATCGCCCAGGCTGTCGCGTGGCTGGTGTCGGATGCCGCCGACTACGTCACAGGCGCAACACTATTCATCGACGGCGGCATGATGCTCTTCCCCGGCTTTGCGACCGGAGGCTAGGTCGTACCGCTGATGCGCATGTCTCGGCCGCCTCGAGGCCTGAGTTCCCCGACATGCCGGCAGCAACCGGCGACCGCTTCGCGCGTTACGCATCTGCTTCCTGGGGATCGGGTAGAGGGAGTTTCGGCTATTCCAACTGGCAAGCGCTTGCACGATAAACGAGGCAAATGACTCAAGCGGTCGTCAACATCGTCGATCTTTGCGTCCGCCGCTGGCGAGTCACCATCCTCGTGGGAGCGCTCTTGCTAGTTGCCTGCGCGTTCTACGCCGCAACGCGGTTTTCCATCAACACGGATATCCAGACACTCGTCTCGCAGAACCTTCCTTGGCATCAGCGCCAGGTCGAGCTCTCGAAAGCGTTTCCGCAAAAGGGAATCTCCGTCGTCGTGACGGCGACGACGCCGGAAAATGCTGACGTTGCGACCGACGAGCTTGCCCAAAGGCTGAAGGAAAATCCGGGGCTGTTTCGCGACCTCGTCCAGCCCGACAGCGGCGAGTTCTTCGAGCGCAATAGCCTGCTGCTTGGCTCGACCGCAGATGTGCAACGGACAGCCGAGGGGCTGTCTCGTGCCCGCCGCTTCCTGGAGGCCCTTGCGGCCGATCCGACCTTGCGCGGCGCAGTCGACGTACTGGGCTCGGCTGCGCAGGCCGTTGCGGCAGGTCGACTGAAGCTCGAGCAGCTCGGCTGGCCACTTTCGCTCACGCGAAAAGTCTTGGATGGCGTCCTCGCCAACAAACCTGCATTCTTCTCCTGGCAGGAGCTTCTGCAAGGGCACGCTCTGGCCGAAAACCAATCGCGACACTTCATCGAAATTGCCCCGAAGCTCGACTTCAAAGCACTTCAACCCGGCCGGGCGGCAACCGAAGCAATCCGGAAGGCAGCCTCCGATCTTCAGCTGAAGCAGCGTTTCGGAGCTGAGATCAGCCTCACGGGCGAGGTCCCGATGAATGACGATCAGTTCTCGGTGATCCGCTCCAGCGCGGTGCGCGACACCCTCACGGCGTTGATTGGCGTGCTGGTGATCCTTTGGCTTGCACTCCGTTCCTTCAGGCTCATTGCCGCGGTGTTCTTCAGCCTGGCTGTCGGGCTCGCCGCAACCGCCGCTCTGGGACTTCTCATGGTTGGCTCCTTCAACCTGATCTCGATTGCGTTCTTTGTGCTGTTCGTCGGACTCGGCGTCGATTTCGGCATTCAGTTCAGCGTGCGTTATCGGACCGAACGGCACGAGCTGGATAACCTCCGTCACGCGCTGCGCTGCGCCGCCCATAAGGCGGGCGCGCCGCTGGCGCTCGCGGCGGCCGCCACCGCGATCGGCTTTTTTGCTTTCTTGCCGACTGACTATCGCGGTCTGTCCGAGCTCGGATTGATTGCCGGCTTCGGTATGCTGATCGCTTTCGCCTGTAGCATTACGTTAGTACCGGCGATGCTGACCGCGCTCAATCCGCCAGGCGAATCCGCCGCGGTGGGCTTCAAATGGCTTGCGCCGGTCGACGCATTTCTGCAGCGCCACCGCATCGCGGTGATCGTTGGCACCATTCTTGTCGTCTTAGCCGGCACGCCACTGCTGTTTCACCTCCCGTTCGATTTCAACCCCGTCGACCTTCAGAAATCCAATTCTCCATCGGTGGTCACCTATCGGAAGCTGCAATCGGAGCCCGAGACCAACGGAAACGATGCCGAGGTGCTGGCGGGATCGCAACAGCAGGCGGATCTGATCGCTAAACGGCTTTCGTCGCTTCCGGAGGTCGCGCGCGTGATGACGCTGACGAACTTCATTCCAACCGATCAGGAGCAGAAGCTCGCTGCCATCCATGCCGCCGACCGCGCGATCGGGCCAGCGCTCAATCCACGCGGCAAGAGGCCCGCACCGAACGACGAGGATACCGTGAACGCGCTTCGCAGCACGGCACAGACGCTCTTGAAGGTGGCAACCGGCGCTAGTGGCGCGGTGGGGGACGACGCACGCGCCGTCGCTTCGCAACTCGATCAGCTGGCAAGTGCCTCGGCCGACATTCGCCGCAAGGCCGATGCGGCGGTGGTTCCCTCCCTGAACCACGATCTGGACCGCCTTCGCAAGACTCTTTCGGCTCAACCGGTGACGCGCGAACGCCTCCCTGCCGACCTGGTCCGCGACTGGCAGTTGCAAGACGGTCGCGCGCGGGTGCAGGCGCTCGCCAAAGGCGATGCCAACAACGTCGACGTGCTGCGAAAATTCGCCGAAGCTGTTCTTACCGCCGAGCCTGCCGCTGCGGGGGCCGCGGTCAGCTATTACGAGTCCGCCAGAACAGTAACCCGCGCTTTCGTGGAGGCTGGAATCATGGCTCTGGTTGCGATCGCCATTCTCCTCGCGATCGCTTTGCGACGCATCACCGACGTCCTGCTCACGCTGATCCCGCTGCTTGTCGCGGGGGCGCTTACGCTGGAGCTGTCCGTCCTGCTCGGTCCGCAACTCAATTTCGCCAATATCATCGCGCTTCCGCTGCTGCTCGGCGTCGGGGTGGCGTTCAAGATCTACTACATCATGGCTTGGCGCGCCGGCAAAACCGGACTGCTCCAGTCGACATTGACGCGGGCCGTGGTGTTCAGCGCCATGACTAATGCGGCGGCTTTCGGCAGCATGTGGGCCTCCAACTACCCGGGCATGTCGAGCATGGGAAAGATGATGGCGCTGGCGCTCGCCTGCACCATGGCCGCCGCCGTGCTGTTTCAGCCGGTTCTGATGGGGCAACCACGGCAGATCAAACCGCATGCGGAGGTGCCTCCATTGCGCGAGGCGGCGGAATAGCAGCCCGGTGAATGGATTCGAGTGTGGACAGCGTTCATCGCTGGGCCAGCTGAGAGACGTCAGCGATGGACAACTTGACGCTGCGGGTTTGTCCTGCGCGGTCGAGGGTCAATTCGATCTGCTTGCCGATGCCCTCATCTTCAAGGATCGAAGTCAATTCTTCCATGCTGTGGACGGACTTGCCGTTCACTTCGGTAATGACATCCCCGATCACTCCGTCCTCACTCACGCCTTCAATCCCGGCTTTAGCGGCCGGAGAGCCAGGCAAGGTTCGGAGGACGATGACGCCGTCAATTCCGAGACTTGTTGCCTCGCCCTGCTTGGCCGCCACGATGCCGACCCCCGACAAGGGAACGTGACCACTACGGATCAACTCGGCTGCGACGCGGTTGACGATGTCGACAGGAATAGCGAATCCGATTCCGGCCGATGCGCCCGAGCCGGAGATGATCGCACTGTTCACACCGATCAGTCGGCCGGCACTATCGAGCAGCGGACCGCCGGAATTTCCCGGATTGATGGGCGCGTCGGTCTGGATCATCCCCTTCACCTCGCGCGCAGTCACCGATGGTAGGGTTCGACCAAGTGCGCTCACGATCCCAGAGGTCAGAGTCTGGTCGAGACCGTAGGGGTTGCCGATCGCGAATGTGCTCTGGCCTACCTGCAGATCTGCCGAACGGCCGACAGCAATCGGATGCAGTGCCGACCTTGGCCGCTCCAATTGAAGAATAGCGAGGTCGTAGTTGGGAGCGGCGCCGACGACATGCGCCGCGACGAATTCGCCTGACGTCAGCCGAACCCCGATGTGAGCGGTGCCGCTGATGACGTGATTGTTCGTGATCACATGCCCCGCGAAATCCCATATGATGCCTGACCCAGATTGCACAACACTGTCCTGTTCATCGGAAAACACGGACGGGCTAGGCCTGCCACGTGCAAACACATGCACGACGGACGGAGAGACCTCCTTGAAGAGGCGGACAGTCGCCTGCTCGCTGGCGGCGAGCTCGGCGCGAGGTGTTACAGTCCGAGGAGTAGAGGCAGAAAACCAGAGTGCAGACAGGTAGGGCTGCATCACCCAGAGGGTTGCCAATACGAGCAACCAAACAATCACCACGCGCAGGAAACGAATGGGCACGTGACGCCTCCTTACAGGACCCCCCTCCCTTTTGCGACCGTTTAGCGCGTCTGGCGATGGCTCAGTGCCTCTCGCAAATGACGTGACGCGCTTCTGGGAACAGGGGTCGGGTGAGGCCGCACGTACACCGCGGCCTCACGCGACCTTACTTTTGCGCTCCGGAACCGTTGGAATTGCCGGGCGCGGCGCTGCCCGCACCCGATCCCACGGTGCCTGAGGAGCCGCCCGACGTCATGGCCTCGAAAACCGACATGCCATGCGGACCAATCGTCATCACCACGGGATTCCCGTCCTTCGATTTTGCCTGCACGACGAAGGACTGGGCCACGACCTTCACATCGGTAAAGCCTGCGGCTTGGAGATCCTTCCTGATGCTCTCGATCGCCGACTTGTTTTGGGCACCGCCATTGGACTGGGCAGCATCGGCGGGGCTCTTCTGATCGTGGCTGGCGGACGCTGCGTCCATCTGCGAGCTGTTGGCGGGCGCCGTGGTTTGGGCAAAGGCCGGGACCGCGAAGCAGGTGAACAACGCAGCTGCCATAGCGAGCGTTTTCATGGAGCTTCTCCTAAATTGATACGCGTTCGCGCTCATGCGGCTTCCTGAGCCGCAAATCAGAGAAGCGAGCTGCCGGTCTGATCGTTCCAAACACACCACAATTGATGACCGCGCTGTTCGCGAGATCGAGGCGACGCCAATAGGAACGCTTCTTTTCTCGGCGCCTTCTGATTTTGAGGAGAAACTGGCATGACCTATCCGAACGACAATCGACCTGTCGGCAACCTGAATCGGCGAAACAACTGGGGAGGTTGGGCTGCTTTGGCCATCTGCGTGATCGTGATCATCGTGGGTGGGTTTTACTATTCAGGCCGGCACAACACGACCGCATCGAATCAAAGCGCGCCGCCAGCAACGACGACAGGATCAAACGAGACTGGTCCAGCAGCGCCGAAGAAATAGCGGCAACAGCGCACGGATCATCGGCCACATGACGGGGCGGCAGCTCCAGCGACGGCCCGGCTATGACATCGACATCGAGAAGGTGCTTCGGGCCTACGCCAAGCGCGACGCCTGGTCGAGATCAACGCCCACCCGTGGCGCCTCGACCTGGATTGGCGCTGGCACCAGGCGGCGCTCGAATTCGGCCACATAATGATCATCAAATCCGGACGCGCACTCGATTGCCGAGCTCGACCGCATGCAACTGGGGCGTGAGATGGCCGGGGAGGGCGGCGTACCCCGGAAAGGGTGCTGAATGCGATGACCTTGCTCGAATTTACGCGCTATCTCCGCCAGAGGAGGCACTCGCTCTCTCGGGCCGCCTGATGGCGGCGGCACGCGATATCCCGCTCGAGGGGCGAGAGAGCGGTCGCCACCGATCAGGGCTGGTTGCGCCGTCCACGCAATCGTCGGGCGGCCAAGCGCTTTCGCGTCAAATGCCAATTGATCCAAGTGCCGCCAAATCCTTGGTTTGAACCGATTGCGCCCTTTGAGTTCGGCATCTTGTGACGGGGGTAGCAGCCGCCCGTGCCCGAGCGAGTCCCAATCGCAAGCCCTGCTTTGCGAGCGATTGAGCTCCAAAGGATACAGGCGCTCCCGGCGCGCGTGCTATGGTCCGATTAGGGCTTTGTCGCATGGTAGATCGCCTGCGACGCGAGCCGCTTGAAGAGACGTTCGGAAACGGCCTGACAGGTTCGGAACATCGAGCTTGGAAGGCACGTTCTTCCCGAATGGAAGCCTTTCTGCACCGCCTCTTCACGGCCAGGTCGGACTTTCCGATCTGGGTGCGCTACACGTTGACGCTCGGCCTGGTTGGCATCGCGTTCTTCGCCCGGGTGATGCTGGACGATCACCTGCGCTCCTACCCCGTTCTGCTCTTCATCCCGGCCATCTTCCTGTCCTCTGTCCTCTTCGACCGCGGCAGTGGTATCCTGACCACCGCGGCAGGGGCCGCGCTTGCTGCCGCGTACTTCATCCCGGGCCCCCCCATCGTCTGCGGCGATCCCGCTCGTCCTATTCGTCTTGACCGGCATCTGCATTGCGGCCGTCACCGAGCTCCTGCGGCACACTCTGCAGAAGCTTGCCGAAGCCAACCGATATTCGGAAGTTCTGCTGCAGGAGCGCGCGCATAGAACGCGGAACGACCTCGCCACCATAGTCTCCGTCCTTAGGCTTCAAGCCCGCTCGGCGACGGACCCTGCGGTCCAGGCAGCAATTGCCTCAGCGGTGAGCCGGGTGGACGTGGTCGCCAAGGTCCACGACCGTTTGCGCGATACTGCTGACAGCAACCGCATCGACCTCGCAGCGTACATCGAAGCGCTATGCGGAAGCCTCGCCAATTTTCATCGTGGCGTACGCACGATCTCGATCGGTGTCCACTGCGAGAACATAGAGGTGCGGAGCTCGCAGGCGGCGTCGATCGGGCTGATCGTGAACGAACTGGTGACGAACTGCTTCAAGTACGCCTTCCCCGAGGGACGCCGCGGCGCGGTGGAGGTGGACGTGCGCGCCAAAGACGACAGCATCCTCGTGACCGTACAGGACAACGGTGTCGGTTGTCCGCTCGAAGGCAAGAGCGGGCTCGGCACGCGCTTGATCAGCCTGCTGGCGTCCCAGATGAAAGGGGCCGTGACGAGAAGGCCTCTTTCGGAAGGCTGCGAGGTGCAGGTTTCACTCGCGCGTGACGCATGAGCGCCACAGGACGATGCTCGCCGCGCCTAAAACGAGATCATGCGACGTATGTTCCGTTACCAGGAACCACCGGCAGGCTGCCGTCGTTCTTCTCCCGGAGGAGCATGCATGAACTTAAGAAGGTCGATCGAAGGACTCGGTCCCTACCCGTCGCTCTTCTTGCTGGCTCTCCCGACAGCTACCGTAGAGCCCCTGAAGCTCGTCGCGGCAGCGGTGGCAGGAGAGGGCCATTGGATCACCGGGACGGCGATGATCGTGGCGTGCTACGCATTTAGCCTCCTAGTGGTCGAGCGGCTTTTCGTGATCGTGAAACCGAAGCTGCTCACGATCTCTTGGTTCGCGAAACTCTGGAAAGCATTCGTTTCGGCTCGAGCGCGCCTGTTCGGGGTCTTCCATGTCGGCAGCACCGAGAGAATTGTCGATCGGCAATCGGCTTCGAAATGAGCCGAAAGTCAACGCTCCCTAAGCGCTTGCAGCCGATGCTGGCCACGCTCACCGATGCCCCTTTCGTTGATCCTCATGGGGTGTTTGAGGACAAGTACGACGGATTTCGGATGGTCTGCGAGTGATATCGGATCGAGCCCTTCAAGGCCGCCGAGATAGTGCTGCAATTTCATAAGCGGTTTCCCCTCGCTTGATTAGGCCGTAGCCCGGCGCGTGGCCAGAACGTCGGCGAACTTCTCGGAAACGAAGCCGAACGCGGCTCCGACCAGTATGGAAAATGCTGCAGTCAACGCCGGGTTAGTGATACTCGCATCCGTGATCGGACTTCCCGTAGCGGCGACCGTTCCGACGGTCGAGGCAAAGCCGAAGACGATGGCGGGCGGAAATCCCAATGCCCGATGGGAGGAGGCGAGAATCATCGCGCCACTGCCCAGACCGACGCTCACTGCGGCAAACGCGGCCGACCCCGGAGCCGCCGCAATGGCGAGCAGGCAAAAGCTGGATATGATGACCCCAATCCAGTTCGACGCGACCGATTTGACAAAGCCCGCCGACGTGCCGCCGCAAGCGAAGAACGAAGCCCAGGCGATGAATGTCACCCAGACCGGAATGGGCAGGACGGTTGCAGTCAAGTAGGTGTCCACACCACCGAGCACGGCGATGCTTATCGTTAGGGCGAGCAGGGGCGTCATCGTCATTTTCTCCCGTTGAAATTGGATTGGCGGGTCGCTAAGCGACCAGACTTGTGCCGGGTCGAGCCAAATCGGCGATGCCGCTGCGAATTTGAACAGCATCGAGCCCTCTTCCGATGAAGACGATCGCGCTGAATCGAGGCTCGTTCGCCGCCCAAGGCCGGCCCGGTCTACCCTCAAGCGTCATATGGACACCGTGAAACACCCAGCGCCGCGCTTCCCCTTTCAGCCAAAGAATGCCCTTCGAGCGCAGTAGCGTTTCGCCGTTCTGTTGAACAAAGGCGTTTAGCCACCGGAAGAAGCGCGGGCCGTCCAGCGGGCGATCCTCACGAACCTCAACGCTGACGACGGAGAGATCGTGCTCGTGCTCGAATTCGGAGAGCAGCAACGGTTCGATGGCCAGGCAGTTCTTCAAGTCGAAGGCCTTGACGTCGATGATTGAGCCGATGTCGACGCGGCCGTTGATGGCCGAAACGATGCGCGCCATCGGATTGATGCCTCGAACAGTTGCTTCGCGTGCGGCAAAAGCGGAAGCGTCAACCAGATCACGCTTGCTGATCACCACGACGTCGGCGAACGCGATTTGCTCCGCGGCAACGTTTTCGCCCGAGCTCTGGTCGGCGAGCCAATGGTCGATATGGACAGCATCGATTACGGTGACGACCGCATCGAGCGTAGTGGCGTCCGACAGGGTTTCGTCGACGATGAAGCTTTGAATGACGGCTGCGGGATCGGCAAGCCCGGTCGTCTCGATGAGGATCCGACGGATCGTTTTCTCGCCGGAGAGCAAATTGGTGATCGTTGAAACGAGGTCCTTCCGGACGGTGCAGCAGATGCAACCGTTGTTGATCTGCAGGATCTCTTCGTGGACGCCGACGACCAATTCAGCATCGATACTGATCGATCCAAACTCGTTCACGATGACGGCGGAATCCGCCAATAGATCGCTTTCGAGCAGTTGGTTGAGCAGAGTTGTTTTCCCCGATCCCAGAAAGCCGGTTAGAACCGTGACTGGAATTTTCCGCGATGATGTTGTTGGCATAGCTCGCTCTCCCTACGTTGGCAGGACGCTAGGTTTGGCGTTGGCGAGTCACAACAGTCCCTGACGCGAGAATTCGGCCAAACAGGTTCAAAGCAATGCAGCATGCCGGGAGTTGCTCAATTCCGCTTCAGATGATGCCTAAAGAAGTGGCGCGATATCACCCCTAGTCATCGCGCGAACCGTAGCTCGGAACGTGGGTCGAAGGACGGAATTCGCGTTAAGAAGACGGTGCGAAAGCTCGAGCCGCTCGGCGTCGGATTCAAAAGGGAAAATCGTCGGTTAGAATCGCAAGCTGGGTGACCAGGCTTCTGCCATCGTAGCAACAATTGCGTCTGCTTGACGTCGGACATGCACACCCGGACCACCATCATGCTCAGCGGTATCCCTCTCCTGGAGGTAGAGCGAACTGAAACAAGGCGCCCCGGGGGTCATTCGTGCTCGCCCAAAAACGTCCGCCGTGTGCTTCGACGATCGAACGACAGATCGACAGCCCAGCCAGATGCTTTGGTTGTGTAGAAGGCCTCAAAAATGCGTTCGAGTGTTGCCGGCGTAAATCCAGGACCCGAATCTCGGACGGCCACAAGCACGTCATCCGACTCTGTTTTGGCCGTGGTGATCTGCAATTCTCGGGCACCATCGCTGACGCCACTCATGGCTTCGATGGCGTTTATGATGAGATTCAGCACGACTTGCTGAGTTGAACACGATCGCCACGAATGAGAGGCAGGCCTTCGGGCAGATGCGCGCTCACGGACACGCCATTCTTGGTCGCCTCGCTGCGGGTGAGTTCGATCACTTCGCGGATCGGGCCGTTGATCTCCAGCAAGTCCTGCCGGGGGGCACTTTCTTAATGATATCCCGGATCCGTCCAACGACCTCGCCGGCTCGCGCGGCATTCCTGACGACCTGGGTGAGCAACTCCCGCACCTCTCCAAGATCTGGCGGCTCGCGTCCGAGCCAGCGCAAGGCTGCCTGCGCACGGATGACCGCAGCCGTGATCGGCTGGTTTACCTCGTGGGCGATTGACCCTGTGATCTGGCCCATCGTCACCACGCGATTTGCATGCGCCAGTTCCGCCTGCACTTGCCGGTACCTGCGTTCACTTTCGCTCGCTGCAAAGGGGTCGCCCACCTCTTTCCGTCAGTTCGCGAGTCGGCGATGGTCCGCTCGAGTGATCCGACGACGGTGATCCGAAACTTTCTCCGGGGCGCCCGCAGTGCAAGCACGCAAGCCGAGCCGACAGCGCCGGGTATGCCGCCGTATGGCCGGCAACTCGATGATCGCCAGATCGCAGCGGTGCTCAACTACGTGAGAAATAGCTGGGGAGCTGCTTCTCCTGCCGTTGAGGTGAAGGATGTCACCCGAGTTCGGTCAGAGACGGCATCTCGCGCCGACTGAGATTCGGCCGGACCGGCACGATGCAAGCGCCTTCCTCGGCAGCGACGAGGCCGACCGCAATCTGAAGCTCGCGCGCTTCATGTGCGATCCGGGGTTCGAGTCCGCGATCGTGGAAGAGTGCGATGACCTGATCGGCGTAGCCCGGGCGGGGCGCGCGGGGATAGAGAATGAGGCGCTCTTCGGCGAGTTGCTCGAGCGACACAGGACCGCTCTGCTTATCCAACGGGTGATCCATCGGCAGGGCCGCCACCAACTGCTCTTCGCGCAAGATGATGCGACGAACCTCGTCATCGTCGAAGCGCACGCGTCCAAAGCCAATGTCGATGCGGCCTTCCTTGAGGGCGGCGATCTGTTCAAGAGTGACGAGTTCGACCAGATGGAGCTCGACCTCCGGCGCCGCGCGGCGGAACTCCCGGATCAGTTCGGGCAGGTGCCCGTAGAGCACCGAGCCCACGAATCCAATAGTGAGCCGTCTCTTCTCGATCTTGAGCGTGCGCTTCATCATCGTGCGCATCTCTTCGACACGCGCGAGCACCTGGATCGACTGTTCGTAGAAGAGCCGCCCCGGCTCGGTGACCTCCCGCTTGCGAAAATTGACGAAGCCCAGGCTGTGGTCGCACACGGACCCGGTGAACGAATCGTCGGGTTTGATCGTGAATTCCCTTGGGTCGCCCATGCTCTATCCGACTGACCAATGTACGCGTCCGCCAGGAATCGCGACTCCTGTCAGCTCGCGCAATTCCGCGATGAGCCGATCCTGGAATTTTTTGCGGCCGGATAGGACCGGAAGATGGGATCGGAAAGCTCGCTCTTACGACCGGTAGGTAACGCTGGTCGATGCCGGCTATCGGGACTTGGGGAGGGATTGGTCTGTAAGTCCATGAAATCTTTGACGGGACTTCGCTTAGCGCCGGCCATGAGGGGCTATTGCATAATATTGCATGTCACCTGATAATCTTGCATTATGATGCATATATCGGGCTATTTCCGTGTTTACACGGCCCAAAAGCAACTCAAAGCGAGCAGTCCATGGGCAGTCGCATGCTGGAGCCGAGGTTCGCAAGCCTTCGGGTAGATCCTCAAAAAAATAGGCCCCTTCACAAACAACTCTGTGACCGGATTAAACAAGCTATTGCGTCGGGGTCTCTGCCACCGGGAACGCAACTCCCATCCTCACGTAGCTTGGCGTCTCAGCTCTTCATTTCTCGCGCCACCGTCGAACTTGCCTACGGGATCCTGGCCAGCGAAGGGCTCGTGATCCGCCGAGGCGCCGCAGGCACGCGGGTTGGATCCTGTCCTCTCGGCCAAACTCCACGGCAGTCGCCTCGGTTGCCGCGCCCGTTGCTGCCCGGGTTAGCCTCGGAAGCTGCTCAAGCCCCGCGCCTTTTCCAGATGGGCCTGCCGGCACTCGATGCATTTCCACGCAAGCTGTGGTCACGACTGGCGGCGAGTCATGCGCGATCTCTCTCGTTTTCCAAGATGGTCTACCAGGGTGCAAGCGGCTATCCGCCCTTGCGGCAGGCAATAGCGAATCGCTTGACGATCTCTCGCGGCATCTCATGCAGCGAAACCCAGGTGTTTATCACCGCGGGATTCCTGGGCGCCTTGACATTGATCGGGCGGACTTTGCTTGCGGCCGGCGATAAGATGTGGGTCGAAGACCCGGGATTTCCGCCGGCGCGTCATGCATTAGAACTAGCCGGCGTCGATCTCGTTCCGGTTCCTGTTGACGGCGATGGGATTGACGTTTCGGCCGGGATCGCACTTGCTCCGGCAGCTCGCCTCGCTCTTGTCACGCCGGCAGCCCAGTTTCCGCTAGGAATCGCACTGTCGGCCGATCGATGGTCACAGTTGGTCTCTTGGGCCACCGCAGCGAAGGCTTGGATTGTCAACGACGACTATGACGGCGACTTCAGTCAATCGGATCGCTCGCTGCCCGTGCTCAAGCATCACGATCGAGCCGAGCGGGCGCTGCATGTCGGTTCGTTTAGCAACCTTCTATTTCCCGGACTGCGGTTGGGCTACCTGGTCGCGCCGATTTCGCTGATCGGCGAGTTCGAGAGTGCATCAGCACTGTGGCCTACGCAGCAGTCGCTACTTGATCAGATGGTCGTCTCGGATTTCATCACTCAGGGCCATCTGGGCCGCCATCTGGCGCGGATGCGAAGATTGTATAGCGAGCGGAAGCTTACCCTCGTCGAAGCGTTGAAAAACGTCCTAGGCGATTCGATTCACGTAGCGGAAACGGGAAGCACTCACCTGGTGTTGCATCTGCCTGCAGATACTGATGACGTTGCTTTAGCCAATCGGGCCCGAGCGCTGGGATTGGCGATAAACGCGCTATCCCCAATGGGTTTACGCACCAGGACTGGTCCGGGCTTGCTGTTGGGGTTCACAAATGTCCCCGCCGACATAGCCCAAGAAGCGACCCAACGATTGAAACGCGCCCTTTTCACGTCGAACGTGCGGAGGCCGCCTCACGGCCACGCGTCCCCCTCCAATCGCATAGCAACGCCGATTGCGTCTCCTTATCCGACATAAGTTGGCCAGGCCCAACCGCCGACGCGATCATAGTTCGCTGGTGTTGCAAATAGATTGGACCTGCTGTCGCGGCGCCCATTGCTATTTTGGAAATGTTGTTGCGTGGACTGAACGATTGTCAGTCTGCGCCGTCGTGTACCAAGCGAGCCAGTGAGCACTTGGTCTGGTTCTTTTGGTCATTCTTGGCCATGGCCTGCGTTGCAGGCAGTACTAAACCTCAGACGTCCATGAGGTTCTCGCAAAATGCGTTCAGCGTGCTTTGCGCATCGTGCTGAGAAGCGAACCTACCGGTCAAGCCGCAACGATCTGCGCCTGGCGTGCGGTCGCTCGGCCCTACACCCAGTTTGAGAGAAAGCCGACGATGTTATCATTTTCTCTTCATAAGAAGATTCACCTTGCCGGTCTTACGACGGTAATCGTTCTCGCGGCAACCGCCGCGTTGTCGCAAAACGCGAACACGCCAGCTCGGGGGCGCTCGGTCACGCAGGTGCGCACCGAAAAGCTGCCAGACATCAAAAACAAGGTTCTGACCGCCGTCGTTGTCAATTACCCTCCCGGCGGCGCTTCCAAGGCGCATCACCATGACGCGGATGTCTTCGCCTACGTACTCTCCGGTGAAATCCGGTCGCAAGTCGAAGGGGAAGACGCGAAGATCTATCACGCCGGCGAAAGCGTGTTCGAGCCTCCAGGCGAACACCACGTGATTAGCGAGAACGCAAGCAAGACCGAGCCAGCGAGCATGTTGGTTGTTTTCGTGGCGAATGACGGCGCCGAGCTAACAACATTCGACAAATAGCAAGTGCGGATCAGGTCTTTCGAATTGCTTTCGACCGCAGGACCAGAGGTTCCAGCAGCTTTTGGAAGGAGCGCGTTCGTTATTCTTGGCGGTGCGACGTATCGCCAACGGCCGAGAACTCAGAAAGATAAGCACAGCTATATAGGGGGAAAGGGATGACTTATGGCACTCTTGCGGCCAGGCTGGTGGCGCACGCGGCACCAATGCTGATCGTTGTAGGACTCGCGTCGTCTGGTGCTGCCGCGCAGAGCGCCGGGTCGATCACGCCGGCCGGCGATGCTACAGCGTCCGCGCCGCGTTCAACCGGCGGTGCAGCGATAAGGCTTCCCGGGACAGCTGATACGACTCAGTTCGGATGGTATGACAACGCCCAGCGTCCAGTGCTCCGCATCCGATCGGGCGATACGGTAGCAATGGAGACGTTGATCCACGGGCATCAGCAAGTCATGCTGGACCTCTCGATCGAGCAAATGACGCAGCGCGCGAAATCGGAACAGGCGGAATCGCCGGGTCGAGGCCCTCACTCAATTACCGGGCCGATTTATGTCGAAGGCGCCAAACCCGGCGATACCCTGAAGGTCCATATCGGTCGAATAGTGCCGACGTCATACGCCTTGAATTTCAATTATCCTGGCTTTGGAGGCGCGTTTCCCAGCCGGTTCTCTCAAGGTCAGGTAAAATATTTTTATTTGGATATTGCCAAGCAGCAGCTGGAATTCGCGCCCGGCATCTTCGTTCCGTTGCGACCATTTCCTGGCATCATCGCCGTTGCTCGCGCGGCACCTGGCCCCTACAGCACTGTGCCTCCGGGCCCCTTTGGTGGGAATCTCGATATCAACGAGATGGTCTCAGGTACGACGCTCTACCTCCCGGTATTCGTAGATGGAGCGTTGCTTTGGTCGGGGGATTCTCACGCGGGGCAGGGTAACGGCGAGATCAATCTGACAGCCATCGAGACCGCGTTCAAGGAGCTCGATCTCACGATTTCGGTGCTCAAAGACATCAAGCTGACTTGGCCTCGCATTGAGACACCCACGCATTGGATCGCTATCGGATACGACCGGGATCTCAACGTCGCGTTTAATTTGCTGCAGGAGCAAACGACCGAACTTATCGCTGAACAGAGCAAAGTGTCGTCCGAGGTTGCGCGAAAGCTCATGTTAGCAAATTGGGACTGTCGCATTTCCGAAGTTATCAATGTTCTCAAAGGGACATACTGCATGATTCCCAAGGCGACGAACGTACCGGCGCCACAGCTGCCCCGCGACGACAACCCGGACTACCTTGTCACGTATGCCAAAGATACTGATTTGAACAAGGCGATGGATACGTCTTCAATGGCCATGGTCGACAAGCTGGCAACCGAGAAGCATCTAACACCACTTGACGCCTATTCGCTCGCGAGCATAGCCATGGACTGTCGGCTTGGTTCTCCTGAAGGTTCCGACCGCGAAGTGCACTGTCTGATGCCAAAAAGCCTGTGGGCGAAGCACTAGCGAGCCCGCTCATGGTTATGGCGAGCCGAGCACGACTAATCGCAATTGTGGCGCTCTGCGTTATGACCGCATCGATGCATGCAGCTTTTGCCTCCACGCGGATAGTCGTGGTGGCTACGACAAGCGATGTTGCAAGCCTCGCTTCCGCAGTCGGTGGTGACGTCATTGAGGTCAAGACCATTGTGCCGCCGGGGACCGATCCGGAGCCATTCGAACCTCGGGTGAGCGATCTCTCGACGCTAAGCGATGCCGATCTCATTGTTCGGGTCGGCTTGGGCTATGATCTCTGGATTGACAAGTTGATAATTCAACTGCATCGCCCGGAATTCCAAGCGGGGGGCGGGCGCTTGGTGGATGCGTCGATCGGGGTCCCGCTGCTGGAAGCGAGAGGCCGAACCCCCGTCACTGAGGATGGTCATGCGCACGGTCTAGGCAATCCGCACTACTGGCTTGATCCGGCCAATGCGGAGACCGTGACGGCGACCATAGCGGAGAGGATCATTCGGCTCATGCCCGCCGCTCGTGACACCATCGTGGCCAACCGGAATCGATTTCTCGCGACACTGCACGAGCGCATTGTGGCCTGGATGCAGCGGCTGGCGCCCTACCGCGGCGCGTCCCTGGTCGCCTATCATAACAGCTGGCCGTATTTCGCGCGCCGCTTTCATTTGAACCTTGTCGGCTTCATTGAGACGAAGGAAGGAGTCGCGCCGAGCGTCGCGCATCTCTCCTCGTTAATTGCAGAAATGGGGCAAAACGGCGTGCGCGCCATCCTGCAAGAGGCATATGAGCCGAAGAACTTCTCCGAAATGTTGTCGGCACGCACCGGCGCACCTCTTGTCGTGCTCGCGCCAACAGTAGGCAGCGTTCCGGAGGCAAGAGACTACCTGAGTCTCATGGACTTCAATGTTGGTGCTCTCGCACGCACGCTTGCGACGGGCAGCCACTGATCCGGCCGCGGCGATGTCTCATGATATTATCATGCTACTCGCGGCGCCTTTCGCAGCCAGCGCACTATTCGTAGCCATACATACCAACTTCGGCCTGCACGTTTTGAGGCGTGGCATCGTGTTCGCCGATCTTGCTCTGGCGCAGATGTCAGCGCTTGGAGCTACCGTCGCATATGCGGCTGGGCACGCTCCGACGAGCGCCGCGGGAATCGCCTACACCTTTCTGTTCGCCGCCATCGGCGCCGCACTGTTGACGGCTTCCCGGGTCATGCCAAAAGAGGTTCAACCGGAAGCTTATATCGGCATCATCTACGTTGTGGCTACCGCAACGACTATCGTTGTCGTCGACCGCTCGCCGCAGGGAGCGGAACATGTGAAACAAATACTCGTCGGTAGCATCCTCGCCGTCTCTGCAAGCGACCTGCCTAAGTTTGCGGTTCTCTATGCGTTCATCGGGGCCATTCATTGGCTGGCCCGGCGCCCGCTCTTGGCAGTTAGTGAGGCAGTACATAGCAAGACGCGTCGCTCGCTGCTCTGGGATTTTGTCTTCTATTCGTCCTTCAGCGTGGTCGTCACGAGCTCGGTAGCGACTGCAGGAGTGCTTCTAGTCTTCTGCTTCTTGATTATCCCGGCAATCATTGGGTCGTTGTTCACGCGCCGCATCACCTACGCGCTTGGCATCGGTTGGCTTGGAGGCGTCGCGGCCAGCGCCGTCGGTCTGGCCGCGTCATTCGAATTCGAACTGCCGACGGGCGCTGCAATGGCCCTCGCTTTCACGCTGATGCTCGTGATCGGGGCCGTGCTGCGTGGACTGATATTCGCCCCCGCAGGCGGCCGACGGATCTGCATTCGCATTTTCCTTCGCGCGGCTTCTGCAATGATTTTCATGACTGTGTTGCTATCCGCTATTTGGCTCATGATCATGCCGCGTGCTGATCAGCCGATGTTTGATCTGCTACAGTCCGCTACCGGCATCGGTCCAGCGACATTCCTGGCGGTGCAGGATCGAGTGGTCTACGCTGATGCGCTAAAAGACGCGGGCTACCGGCGCTCGCAGGAAAGTCAGCTGACCGCGTTGGAACAGCAGTCCCGATGGCAGGGGGGCGGCCTTTCCGATACGGAGGTGCGCCGCATCGGCTCCTTCCAGCAGACCTTCAACGAGATGGCGCGTGGCGATGATTTTGTGGTCAAGTCGCTGTCCGGCCGTGCTCGCGAGCGCGAGCGCTGGTACGTCGGGCTACCTTTGCTGATAACTAGCCTCCTCGGACTCCTGACCCTGCTGCCCGACAAATGGCGTGCCGATCCTGCTCGTTCGCGGACCGCGTGCCTGACGTTCCTGCGAGCTTTCCTGCACGTTGCTGATTTTGTTCGGCGTCTAGGTGGAGAGAAGACCGAGTCGGCAGGAGACGCTATGATCCGTCGCAGCATCAACGGCGGCACTGTGTCTGCCGGCCCTAAGGCTCTGACGGGTCGTTGTCAGAAAACGACGTACGGCTGTCCTGATCCGTAGGATCCTGCTCGTTGTCCCGGGCACGACTCCTTGCGACATACGGATGAGCCCGTCCCATCAATCGCCCCGAACGGTCGACGGCAAGCATGACGAACTGAGCGCAAGGAGCATGAGATGACCCCCAGTAGCATCGTTCAAGTTGGTGAAGAGCGAACTCATTCAACAATGATGGCCTGGCGCGTGCACGAGTTTGGGTCACCGGAGACCATGAAGTTCGAGCGCGTGCCACGACCCGAGCCAGGTCCCGGCGAGGTCCTGGTCAAGGTTGCGGCCGCTGGAGTTGGCCCATGGGATGGGTGGATCAGGTCCGGCAAGAGCGCTTTGCCGCAACCGCTCCCCCTCACACTGGGCTCGGATCTGTCCGGCGAAATCGTCGCGATGGGGCCCGGAGTCACCGAACTACGTGTGGGAGATCAGGTGTATGGTGTTACGAATCCGCAGTTTGTCGGGGCCTACGCCGAGTACGCTCTAGCCTCCGCGGGCATGGTCTCGAACAAGCCAACCTCGCTAACCCACGTTGAAGCTGCGTCCGTTCCTGTTGTTGCCGTGACGGCATGGCAGGCGTTGTTTGATCATGCCCATCTCAAGGCAGGTCAAACGGTGGTCATTCACGGCGCGGCCGGTAACGTAGGATCCTATGCGGTTCAACTGGCTCGTCAGGCAGGGGTGCAAACCATCGCAACCGTATCGACGGGGGACATTTCCGCCGCGCGCAACCTCGGCGCAAACACCGTCATTGATTATCGGACTCAGCGCTTTGAAGAGGTAGTACGCGATGCGGACGCCGTTATTGATCTGGTCGGCGGCGAAACCCAAACCCGCTCGTTTCAGGTCCTTCGTCGCGGTGGCAAGCTGGTCTCCGCAGTGTCCCGTCCGGATCAGGATCTAGCTACGCGCTATGGTGTCGATGCCAGCTTCTTTCTGGTCAACGTCACGGACCAGTATCTCAGGGAGATCGCTCGCCTGGTCGATGGTGGAAAACTACGGACAAAGGTGGGGGCGGTCTTACCCCTCGCCGATGCGCGCGAGGCGCATTTGATGCTGGAGCGCGTGCGGCCTCAGCCGAAAGGAAAGATCGTGCTCGACGTCGGAGCAAGGTGATCAGGATCATTTCGTCGTTGCGCTCGCGCGCAACGCGCAGCCAAGCCACTAACTGTTGAAAGGACACAACGATGACAACCCGAAATCTCGCCCAGGCTCTCGTCATTCCCGATTCCTTACTCGCGAAAGAGGCGACAGAGATCCTGCGGGAACATTCCACCGATCTGCTGTTTAATCACTCGATCCGCGTCTACCTGTTCGCTGCTGAACAGGGTCGTCAGAGGAATCTGCGCTTCGACCGTGAGCTCCTTTATGTCGCCGCGGCATTTCACGATCTCGGCCTGATCAAGAAATTCTCGAGCCCAGACGAGCGCTTCGAGGTCGATGGCGCAAATGCCGCACGGCAGTTTCTTAGCACCCACAACATCGCTGAAGATCAGGTCCAGACCGTCTGGGAAGCAATCGCGCTGCACACCACCCCCGGCATCCCGAAGCACATGGGTCCCGAGGTCGCGCTCCTCAATTCCGGCGTGCTTCTCGATGTCATCGGGGTGGGGTTCGACCAATTTCCCGCGGAGCTGCGCGAGGAAATTGTCGCCAAGTACCCGCGCACGAACTTCAAAGAAGGCTTCATTCAGGAGTATTTCGCCGGTTTTGCGCACAAGCCGGCGACGACGTATGGCACCGTCAACGCCGCCGTCTGCGAACGTTTCATCCCGGGGTTCAAGAGCCCCAACGCCTGCGACCTGATCGCTGCGTCGCCCTTCCCGGATTCCCAGCACAAGGCTCACCATCATGACTAGGACCTATCCTGTGCTCCAGGAACTCAATCCCGGTCGCGCGCAAGCTACCAGCGCCGACTCGCTGGCCTCTCTCATCTGGCTAACCCTCGGCGCTTTTGCCATCGGCACCGAGGGGTTCATGATCGCCGGGCTGCTCCCGGCGCTGGCGCGAGACCTGAACGTCGGTCTGCCAGCCGCCGGTCATCTGGTCACCGCCTTCTCCCTCGCTTATGCCATCGGCGCGCCGGTCATGGCCGTGTTGACGGCCGGGCTGGAGCGACGTCGGCTGCTGGTCGTCGCCATGGGCGGCTTCGCCCTGGGCAACCTGCTCGCCGCGCTGGCGCCGAGCTATGCCGGGCTGTTGGCCGCGCGGCTGCTGTTGGCCCTGTCCGCAGCAAGCTTCATGCCGGCAGCCAGCGGATATGCCGCCGCGCTGGGCGGTCCGGAGCGGCGTGGCCGTGCCCTGTCCACGGTCACCACCGGGTTGACCTTGGCGATCATCGCTGGCGTGCCATTGGGCGTACTGGTGGGGCAGGGCTTCGGCTGGCGCGCCACCTTCTTCGGCGTGGCGGGGCTGGCGGTGTTCTCGCTGTTAGGGATTCTCATCCGGCTGCCGCGCCAACGGCCCGGTGTCACGGCTGGCCTTGGTGAGCGTCTGGCGCTGGCCAAGCGCCGCGATATCCTGGGCGTGCTGGTGACCAGCGTGCTGACCGTGGCCGGCACTTTTACCGTCTACACTTATCTCAGTGTGTTCATAGCCGGCGTCGGCGGCCTTGGTCCGCAGGCACTGGCGCCGATCCTGCTGGGCTTTGGCCTGGCCAGTGCAGTCGGCACCCAGCTCAGCGGCAGCGCGGCGGACCGTTGCGGCGCACGAAGTATCGTGATCGTTGGTGGTGGGCTTGCCCTGCTGGCCTATCTTGCCTTCTCGCTCAGCGCGGCTCTCGAGCCGGCGCGGGCAATGCTCGTCCTGCTGCCGGCCATCCTGATTTGGGGATTTGCCAGTTGGGGGCTGATAACGGCGCAACAAGCGCGGCTGGTGGCGTTGGCTCCGGCACTGGCGCCGATCAGTCTCTCGATGAATTCCTCGGCCATCTACCTCGGCAGCGCGATGGGTGCCGCGGCGGGCGCTGTGGTCATTGCCAATGGCGCGGTGGAGCGGCTCGGCTGGGTAGCTGCGGGATTCGCTGTGGCAGCTCTGTTGTCGGTGCTGCTCAGCGGCAGCAACACATCAGCCGAAGGTAATGGCGGCGGCGATGGCTTCTCATCGGAAGCTTCACCATGACCATCGGTTCGGCCCTGAGTCCTGGTTTCAGGCAGTTGCGTGAACTCGTTAGAAGAGGAGATGCGATGATGTCGATCAGTGGATTTGCCTATCGGATTGGTGCTGTATCAAACCCTCGACGTAAGTCGGCAAAAGCAGCGAGAGGAGCACTGCGAACGGCCGCCGTCCCGCTGATAGCAGCAGCGATCGTCCTGGGAGCCTCCGAGGCGATCGCGCAGGACCGGGAGCAGGTGAAAGTCGCCTTCGCGCACGCACTGCCGAATGTCGAAGGAAAGAGGCTGGTTGCGGTGACGGTGACTTATCCTCCCGGAGCCAAATCACTGGCTCATCACCACGCAGCGTCAGCTTTTATCTACGCCTACGTGCTATCCGGGGCAATCCGTAGTCAAGTCGGCGACGAACCCGCGAAGATCTATCACACCGGCGAAAGCTTTTACGAAATGCCCGGTTCGCATCACAGGGTCAGTGAGAACGCGAGTGACAAGGAGCCCGCCAGCTTACTGGCGGTCTTCGTTGTGGATTCCAAGGACGAGCCCTTGACGACGCCGGACAAGGCGCCTGGATCACAATAATGGCGCGAGGAGCTCGCCACTGGCCCCGACGGTCCTTTTGGGGAGCTGCAAGGACCGCTTGGTTGGCGGCTACGCCAGCGAAACCAACCGCTAGAAGTCTATAGCCCCTGGTGATCCCGGATGCGCGGATGTTCGTTCTGTTGCCTCCCGGATCGCGCCAGGCCTTTTACAGGGTCCGGACTACCTGCATAATAAGGCTCCAGGGTGGAGAGGCAGTAGCAGGTGCCGGTACAAGCTGTCGCGATCGTCGTCTGTGATGGGGTCCAGGCCCTGGACGTGGCGGGGCCGATGGATGTGTTCAGCGAGGCGAACACGTTTCTTGGCAGCGCGGATCGCTACGAAACTGTATTGGTTGCTGCTCACCGTGATCCGCTGCGCGCGTCGAACGGCATACGCATGGTCGCCGACATGACCTTCGAGGAGGCGGCGGGCGGCTTCGACATCGTTCTGGTGGCCGGCACTCCGACGCCACCGGAAGCGGAGCCCGAACCGTGCCTGCTTCAGTGGGTCAAGGAGCTGCCGTGGCGCTCGAGCGTCTATGGATCGATCTGCACAGGGGCTTTTGTCCTCGGCTATGCCGGCCTCCTCGATGATCGGCGAGTCACGACCCATTGGCAGGATGCACAGGCGCTGGCGGCGAGATTCCCGAAGGCAAAAGTCGAACCGGATCTGATTTATGTGCGCGATGGACGGCTGATCACCGCGGCCGGTGTGACGGCGGGGATAGATCTGGGCCTGGCGCTCGTCGGGCAGCGGCACGGTGCCGAAACGGCGCTCAAGGTCGCCAAGCGGTTGGTCGTGGTTGCGCAGCGGCAGGGCGGACAGTCGCAGTTCAGTCCGTATCTCACAGCACCTGCCGATCCTGAATCGCCGATCGCACGCATCCAGGACCACGTCATGGCCAATATTGGGGATCGCCACACGTTGGAGTCGCTTGCCGCTGTCGTCGGAATGAGCCCCCGGAATCTGGCCCGGCATTTCGGGCAGGTGACCGGAACCACGCCGCACGAATTCATCGAGCGCGCCCGCGTTGATGCCGCGCGCATGATGCTGGAAGCGAGCGACCGACCGCTGAAGGCTATCGCCTTCGACTGCGGCTTCGGATCGGCGGACCGGATGAGGATCGTCTTCAGCACTCGTCTCGGCGTGACCCCTGTCCAATATCGCGCCAGCTTCCGGCGAGCAGAACCGGAATAGTTCGCGAGCTACCCGAGCACGAGACTGCGGGTTCCTACTGCTCTGAAGGCTCCGAGCGGCCTTTTGTCAGGAAACGACGTACGGCTGTCCTGATCCGTAGCATCCCGCTTGTTGTCCGGAGCAGGGCTCTGTTGCCTAATCCCGATAAGCAACCAGTCCGTTATCCAACCGAGGAGATTGCTCGATGTCCGAGATCATCGCCGGCATCCGCGTGCCTGACAGCGCCATTGCGCGCGCCGCCACGCAGCTTGTGCGCGAGACCGAAGACGACCTGCTCTACAACCATAGTCGCCGTGTCTTCCTGTGGGGCGCGCTCACGGGCGAGCGCCGCGGGCTGAAATACGATCCGGAGCTGCTTTACCTCGGCGCCATGTTCCACGACATGGGCCTCACCGAGAAATATTCGAGCCCTGATCTGCGCTTCGAGGTCGACGGCGCCAATGCCGCCCGCAAATTCATGAAAAGCTACGGCGTGCCCGAGCGTGACATCGAGGACGTCTGGACTGCCATCGCGCTCCACACCACGCCGGGGATCCCCGAGCATATGCGCCCGACCATCGCGCTGGTGACCGCCGGTGTGGAGATGGACGTGCTCGGCATCGCCTATCACGACTTCACGCATGAACAGCGCGACCATGTCTGCGTCCATCATCCGCGCGAGACAAACTTCAAGGAGAACATCATCGATCACTTCGCCAGCGGTATCATCAAGAAGCCGCTGACGACGTTCGGAAATGTGAAGGCCGACGTCCTGGCGCTGAAGGACATGAACTATGTCCGTCAGAACTTCTGCTCGATCATCCTTGGCTCAGCCTGGCCGCACTGAGCGCTCGTTGCTCCGAGCCGAGGAGGCCGAGATGGATACCAGCCATGCGATGATGTCCGGTCCTGAACGAGCCGCCATCGGCACGCGTGAGGGAGATGTCGTTGTGCAGACCCCGATCGATCAGATCTTGGCCGGGCGGTTTGCGTGCCGCGAGTTTTGCAGCACTCCAGTCCCGCGACGCACAATTGAGCAGATTCTCCGTATTGCGCGGTTCGCCCCCAGCGGTGCGAACATCCAGCCTTGGCGCGTCTACGTGCTGGCTGGCGCGGCCAAGGACAGAGTCTCGACCGCGCTGTTGGACGCGCACGAAAACTCGCGTGACGAGCACGTCTCGGAATACAAATACTACGCCAGCGATTTACCGGACCCGTACCTCAAACGCCGGCAAGAATTTGGTCGGTTGTTCTACGGATCGCTCGGAATTGCTCAAATCGATCTCGAGGCGAGGAGCAGACAAACCGCGAAGAACTACACATTCTTCGGCGCGCCGGTGGGATTGATCGTGACCATCGACCGTCGCCTGGAAGTCGGAAGCTGGCTCGACCTCGGAATGTTCGTGCAGAACGTGATGCTCGCGGCGGCGGGACGCGGACTTCAATCGTGCCCGCAGGAAACGTTCGCAAAGTACCATCGAATTTTGCGCCCGCTGCTGTCAATTCCGGCGGAGCAGATGGTGGTGTGCGGTATCGCCGTCGGCAAGGCCAAGGTTGAGCGGCCGGGTAGATTGATGCCGCGGGCGGACATTGATGAGTTCGCTACGTTCGTAGGGTTCGAAACGTAGTAGTCGAAGAGGAGAGATCGCAATGGGAAGCCGGGAAGAACTGATTCAGCGCAGCATTCCGTTTCTCCGGGAAGTCAAGGACATGACGCCTGGCGCCGAGATGGAACGTTGGCTCAACGAGACATATGGCGAAAACAGCGCGCTCTACCAGGATCTGGCGCGCCTGGTCAAAATCGGGGTCGAGGAGGGATGGGCGGCGAACCAGGAGGTGGACGGTCCGAACTACCGGCGCAGCCGCATCCTGGAGCCGACTCCCGAAACGTTCCAGTTCAGCATCACCGCCGTGTACATGAACAGCGCCGATCCACGCCGCTTCAAGGACGAGGACGATCACGACGTGTTGCGTGGACAGTACCATGGCCATCCCTATGGCGAGCTCAACCTCGTCGTGCCCCTGGACAAGGGCGCGGAGTTGAAGGGATTGCAGGGCTGGCAGGGACCGGGCTGGACGGCGCCCGATCCGGGCAGCAGGCACTATCCCGAGGTCAGGGGCGGCGCGGTGATCGCGCTGTTCTATCTGCCGGCCGGACGCATTTCATACGATTTCAAGGCTCCGTCTGATCGGTAACGGAACTCCGAGGTGGCTCGACACGATGGCTCCTCCGCCAGCAAAGGACATGGCGCCAGTATCCGCAGGCGGTCAAAGCCGATGACCCGATGCCGACCCAGCTGTCCGTCGGAAGGCGGTGCAACTCTCGTCACCGCACGGAGCTCGGGTCCGGTATTGCCGTCCACAGTCTCGACGTCGATCCGTAGGGCGACTGGGAGAACGTGTTCTTCGGCCCCCTTGGCCGGCAGAAGCCGGCCGGTGCGTTGAACTATGGCTCGAGAACGGTGGTCAATTCAGCTCCCTCATCAGCGACAAAGGCAGCTATCAGTTCGGCCGGTTCGGTGTTGCTCGCGTTGGCGGAGACGAGATGCGTCGCGCCGGGCGGTTCGAAGAACGATTGCCCTACCTCGAACGTCTCCAGCGGGCCACCGCTCAGCTGTGAGCGGACCTGACCTTTGGTGATGCAGGCGGTCACCGAGCCGCCGTGGCGGTGCGGCGGCGTGAAGGCGCCTGGCCCGTAGCTGACGCGCACCACCGTGACGCGCTTGCCCGGTAAATTCGGAAGCGCGTGCGAGGAAATCACCGCGACCTTGTTGAGCGACGTGCCCGACGAAGACATCTCGGCGCAGAGGGCGCCGGGAATGCTGTTGTTGCGCTCATCGTCAGCGCAATGATCTTGGCGATCCCCACCGCGCAGGCGAAGCCGCTGATAAGGGCCAGTAACAGCGGGCGCCAGTCGCGCTCCGCGAACGGCGCCAGGGCTGCGATTGCGATCCGCATGAGGTTCTCCTCCCTCAGGTCTTGACGTTTGGCGTGAACACGGACAGCGGCGCGGGATCGCGGCTCGGCGGCGGCGGGACCTTGCCGTCGACATCGGTGAAGCCGTATTCGGCCGCCAACTCCGAGGCGAGCAGAATCTGGCCGCTTTTGGCAATCACGCCGGGATCGGCGGCGAGCGCGGCGACCGCGCGCCCGGCGAACACCGGCGTCTCGCCGCGCTCGGCAATCAGTTTGGCGAGCGCTGGCGGCACGCGGTCGGGCTGCGCCGCAAGCTTCTCGCTCTTGATGTAGCCGGGCCAGATCGAGACCGCGGCAATGCCGAACGGCTTCAGCTCATGCGCCATGTCGCGCGCCATCCGGTCGACGCCCGATTTCTGCACGCCGAATGGAACGTTGAACGTGTAGCGGACGCCGCCGCCCGAGGACGTATTGACGATCAGGCCGCGCCGCTGCGGCAGCATCAGCGGCACGGCGAACTGGCTGGCGACGAAATGCGAGCGCAGGCCGACGCGATGCATGGTGTCCCATAGCGAGGCCGGCACCTGCCAGAACGGGACGTTGACCGGCATCGCGTTCGGCGCCGCAAACACGTTGTTGACGAGAACGTCGAGCCGGCCGTGGTCGCGCCGGACGAGGTCGAACACCTCGCGCACTGCTGCATCGTCCGAGTGATCGCACAGGACGCCGATGCCGCGGCCGCCGGCTGTGTCGATCGCGGCGATGGTCTCGTCGAGCGAGCCCGGCCATTCCGATCCGCCGCTATTCCGCGTGCGCGCCGTGACGATTACCGTCGCGCCGGCTTCGGCGAGGCCGATGGCAACACCCTTGCCGACCCCCCGGCTTCCTCCTGTCACCAGCGCGACGCAGTCCCCAAGCCGTCCCTTGGTCATGCGATTCCCCGATATGGCTTTCCTGGAAGACAACTTGACAACAATCTTCCTAGGAAGATAGTAGATCAAGAACGCCGGAGGCGTCAACCAGGGAGGTTCGCGATGGTCACGAGGGAAGAGAACGAATTGCTGTGCCGCGTCACGGGCGACGCGCCGATGGGACGGATGTTGCGCCAGCATTACTGGCTGCCGGCAGTGCTCTCGGTGCGAGTGCGCAAGGGCGAGGCGCCGGTGCGGGTCAAGCTGTTTGGCCGCAACTTCGTGGCGTTCCGGGGCAAGGACGGCACGGTCGGATTTCTCGACGAGGCCTGTCCGCATCGTGGCGCCTCGCTCGCGCTCGCGCGCATCGATGACTGCTCGCTCACCTGCCTGTTTCACGGCTGGAAGATCCGCGCCGATGGCGCGGTGCTGGACGTTCCCAACGAGCCGAACAATCCGAAGGAGTTTGCCAAGACCGTCAAAGCAAAAGCCTATCCGACGCGCGAGGGCGCCGGCTTGATCTGGGTCTGGCTCGGCGAAGGCGACGCGCCGCCCGCGCCGGACTTTGAATGGATGGATCTGCCGCCGGACCAGGTCTACGCCGCCGGAATCGAGCTGAAGGCAAACTGGCTGCAGGGCGTCGAGGCCACCATCGATTCCTCGCACGTCGCGCTGCTGCACCAGAGCTGGACCGCGACCTCGTCGACCGACTTCGGCGCAACGCGGGTCAACACCGAAGTCGCCTACGAGTTCGAGAAGAAGCCCTATGGCTTCCGTGCTGCGGCATTGCGCACCGCGCCCGACGGATCGTGCCTCGCCCGCGTCACCGAGTTCGTTATGCCGTACTACGGCTTGATCGCGCCGATCTTCTCCGGACCTCAGCAGGATCGCACTGCGATCATCGCGGTGCCGATCGACGATGAGAACCTGATCCAGTGGTACATCTTCTACAATCCGGAGAAGCCGGTAGATTCCTGGCGCAAGGTGCAGCGTGCCAACCAGTGGCCGATGGCCGGCGGCCTGCCGGGCGATCAATCAAACAATTGGGGCCAGAACCGCCAGATCATGGATGCCGGCAACAGCACCGGCTTCCATGAGATCGTCATCGAGGATTTCGTGGTCATGGTCAGCATGGGCCCGATAGTCGACCGTTCGCAGGAATATCTTTGCTCGGCGGACCAGGCGATCGTCAGGGTGCGTCGCCAGCTGCTCGACGAGGTGCGCGGCTTCATGGCGGGAAAGCCGCCGAAGAGTGGGCAAAGCGAGACCATGTCCTACAAGGACATCCGCGCGGTGGGCGGTCGGCTCGCCTCCGCCTCCGAGGATTGGCGGCAGATTCCCCGTTGACCGGATCGAAAGTAAAGGGCGCGGACTGCATGTCCGCGTCGATTCCCCAGCTCTGATCGAGGAGACGTCCCATGATCTGGCACCGCCTGTGCGCCGTCGCGAAACTGTCTGAGGGAGAGCCGTTGGGCTTCAGGGTGAGCGACCGGCGCATCGCACTCTTCAAGGTCGGCGACGAGGTCTTCGCAACGGATGACGTCTGTTCGCACGCATTTGCGCTGCTGTCGACGGGTTTTCTCGAAGGCCATGTGATCGAATGCCCGCTACATGGGGCGATGTTCGATGTCCGTGACGGAAAATGCCAGTCCGGCGCCTACAAGGACATCAAGGCGTTCAAGGTCGAGATCCGTGACGGTGAGGTCTATGTCGAACTCGACGGCGACGCCGCCCTGCAAGCCGCTGATGACGGCGGCGTGGACGTTAAGCCGTGAGCGGACTTGTCGTCATCGGCGCATCCTATGCCGGCATTGAGGCCGCGCTCACGGCGCGGGACGCCGGCTATGCCGAACCGGTGACGGTGGTCGCCGACGAGACGTCGTTGCCCTATCAACGGCCGCCGCTTTCGAAGGAGTTCTTGCTTGATCAGGTCAGTGCCGAGAGGCTCATTCTGCGCGATGAGGCTGTTTTCGCGAGCAAGCGGATTGAACTGCTGCTGGGTCGCCGTGTTGTCGCGATTGACCGCCATGCAGCAAGAGTCGCGCTGGCCGACGGCGCCGTACTGGACTTCGACAGGCTGGTCATCGCTACCGGTTCGCGCGCGCGGCGGATAGCGGTCCGCGGGGCCGAACTCGACGGCGTCTGCTATCTCCGATCGGTAGGAGATGCCGCCGATCTCAAGGCGCGGCTCGGCCGGGCGAGCGAGATCGTGATCGTCGGCGGCGGCTTCATCGGGCTCGAGGTGGCTTCGTCGGCGGCCAAGCTCGGCAAACGGGTTACCGTGATCGAGCCTGCCTCCCGGCTGCTCGAGCGGGCGGTGTCTCCAGTGGTGTCGTGCTTCCTGCTCGACATCCATACCCGGGCCGGCGTCGCGGTGAAGCTCAGCACATCTGTTTCGGCAATGGTCGGCGATGGGGGACGAGTGGTGGCGGTCGAACTGGACGGCGGCGTCCGCCTCGGCACGGACCTGGTCGTCGTCGGCATCGGCGGCATCCCGAACCACGAGCTCGCCGCCGCTGCCGGGCTCGGATGCGCCAATGGCATTGTGGTGGATCAGAACGGGCGAACCGCACGCGAGAGCATCTACGCCGCGGGCGACTGCACCACGCACTTCAACCAGTTTGCTGAGGACTGGATCAGGCTGGAGTCGGTTCAGCACGCGCAGGACCAGGGACGCACCGTCGGGCTTGCGATCGTGGAAAGCCATGAACCATACAACAGCGTGCCGCGGTTCTGGTCGGATCAGCACGATCTCAAGCTTCAGATCGTCGGTCATGGCGCGCGCAGGGACCGCATTGTGATCCGCGGCTCGATCGAAGCTGGCCGGTTCTCCGTGTTCAATTACCGGCAGGGCAGGCTGGTCGGCGTCGACAGCATCAACAATCCCGGGGATCAGATGGTGGCGCGGCGCCTGATAGCAGCGGGCATTTCGCCGGCGCCGAGCCAGGCCGAGGACAGTTCATGCGATCTCAGATCGCTGCTGAAGGCGGGTGTCGGGGCCGTCGTGTAGCAGGTGCCGCAGCTAGTCCACCGCCGTAAGCCGGCCGGACTTCTTCGGCGTTTTCACCGTCCGCACCGCCAGCAGCTTGCGCAGGCAGCGGTCGAGCATCGCGATCTCCGCCTTGGTCAGCCCGCTTGCCTCGATCGTGCGCGCGACGACCCTTGCCACCTCGGCGATGCCGCGGTCGGCGGTCGCGAGACCCTTGGCGGTGAGGCGGACCAGCTCGGAGCGGCCGTCGTCGTTGGCGGAGACGCGCAGCACGAAGCCGCCTTCCTGCAGCCGCGCTACGCGCTTGGTCATCGCGCCCGATGTGACGAGCAGGGCCCGGAACAGGTCGGTGGGACGCAGCTCGTACGGTTTGCCCGAGCGCCGCAGCGCCAGCAGCACATACAGCTCGCCGGTCTGCAGCCCGACCGCCTTCGCTATGTCCTGCAGGCGCCTCTCGTGGAGCTGGTTGACGCGCTCCAGCCGCAGCAAGGTGCAGGCGGCGGCGAGGTCGAGGTCGGGCCGTTGCTCCAGCCACGCGGCCTCGATATCGTCGTAAAGGGTGCTGTCAGGTGATGGCGACTGCTTGATCGCGGGTTCGCCGCGGTGTGACACGCTGCTCTTCTTCATTCCCTTCCAGTCCCCTTCACCGCGGGCCAATTGCGCCGGCATCATGCGTCGCAGCAATCTAGCACCGCCAAATTCAGGTGTCGCCTCGCAAGTTCCTGGTCTCGCTCCAGCCCCGTGCATGGCCGCGGCGCAGCGGCCAATTGCGGCCGCGTAGCGCGGGTTGACAAATAGCTTCCTAGGAAGAATATTCCAGGTAAGAAAAATCGAGGGAGGAGCGCAATGCACGGACTTTGCGCGACATTGATGTTGGCGGCTGCACTGGCTGCTTGCGGTTCGGCCAGGGCGGCGGACTCTGAACTGGTTCTCGGGCAGACCATGCCGTATAGCGGGCCGGCATCGGCCCTGAGCGCCGTCGGCAAGGTGCAGACCCGCTATTTCCAGATGATCAACGATCGCGGCGGCATCAATGGCCACAAGGTCAAGCTGATCTCGCTTGACGATGGCTATAGTCCGCCGAAGGCGGTAGAGCAGACGCGCCGGCTGATTGAAAATGACGAGGCGGTCGCGATCTTCGGCAGCATGGGAACCGCACAGAACGCTGCGGTCCAGAAATATCTCAACGCCAAGAAGGTCCCTCAGCTGTTCGTGTTCGCGGCCAGCGAGCGCTTTGCCGATCCGAAGACCAGTCCCTATACGATCTCGGGGATGACGCTGTTCAGCACCGAGGCTGCGATCTACGCGCGGTTGGTGGCCGAGCACACGCCCGGTGCGCGCGTGGCCGTGTTGTACCAGAACGACGACTACGGCCGCGAATATCGTCGCAGCTTCAAAACCGAACTGGCCCGGCTCGATCCCAAGGCCGAGATTGTCGCGGCGTCGCCTTACGAAGTCACGTCGCCCACGGTCGATTCGCAGGTCGTGGCGCTGGCGAGCACCAACGCCAACGTCTTCCTCAATGCGTCGACCGGCAAATTTACCTCGCAGGCGATCCGCAAAGCGGGCGAGCTCGGCTGGCGCGCGCAGCAGTTCCTGCCGATCGGCAGCAACTTCGTGCCGACGATCCTCAAGCCGGCCGGGCTCGACAACGCCAAGGGGGCGATCTCGGCGACGCCGACCAAGTCGGTCGGCGATCCCGAATGGGCCAACGATCCCGCATATCTGGAGTGGCTGGCTTTCATGAGGAAGTATTATCCCGAGGGCGATATCGAGGATCAGCTCAACTTCACCGGATGGAACGTCGCTGTTCTCATGACCAAGGTCATCGAGGCCTGCGGTAACGATCTGTCCCGGCAGAACATCATGAAGCAGGCCACTGCGCTGAAGAACGTGGCGCTGCCGGGCCTGATCCCGGGCATCACCGTCAATACCAGCCCGGATGATTATCGCCTGATCACGTCGCTGCGCCCGCAGCGTTTCGACGGCGAGCGCTGGGTTCCGATGTCCGGTACAATGGCCGCGCAATGAGGGCCGCCGATAGTGTGGCGAAGCGGGGCCGGCCACTAGCGGCCGTGCCTGAGCTCTCTGGTGGCGCGGCGGAGCACCTCGTGAAGCCATTCGTGCCAAGTGCTCGTTCTCGACGCGGTGCCAAGGCAGCCGAACCTTGGGCGAGTCATTGGACATCGCGAACGCGGTCCACTTTCTCGCCTGCAATCCCTTCTCGACCGGTTCGATCGTCGTCGTTGATGGGGTGCAACGATCGCGGCGTGCACGACCCTGAATCGGTGGACCGCTTTGACAGGCGGGGTATCATCGAGAAAAGGGAAGATGTTCGTCTATTGAACACAACGATCGGGAGGTTGGAATGATCTGCAGGTCGGCGGCGCTCGCGATGCTCGGTGCAGGAGTTCTATTCGCGGGCGCAGCGCCCGCTGCTGCCCAGCAAGGCAATGTCAACTCGCCCGATCTCGTCCTCGTCAACGGAAAAGTTCTGACCCTCGACGAACGATCCAGCGTGACCGAGGCGATCGCCGTTCGAGACGGAAAAATTCTTGCGACCGGTAGCAGCGCATCCATCCGGGCGCTCGCCGGAGCGCGCACGCAAGTGCTCGACGTGTCCGGCAAGACCGTGATTCCCGGCCTGATCGATACTCACGCTCACTTCAAGGCGGCCGGTCTCGCTGATTATGTCGTCAACATGAGCCGCGCCAAGACGGTCGCCGAAGCGCTCGAGGCGATCAAGACGTTCGTGGCCAAGAAGAAGCCGGGCGACTGGATTGTGGGCGGCGCGTGGCACCCGCCGTCGCAACTCGCCGAGAAACGGTATCTAACGAGGCAGGAGATCGACCGCGTCGCCCCCGACAATCCGGTCTATCTGCGGACCGTCGGTCATTTCTCCATGGCGAACACGATGGCGCTGCAGAAGGCAGGCGTCGACAAGACCACCGCGAACCCGAGCGGCGGTTCCTTCGAGCGCGACGCCGCCGGGGAACTGACCGGCGTCCTCTCCGAGACGGCGATCGACCGGGTCGAGCAGGCTGTTCCGCCGTGGACCGAAGACGACGAAATCAGGCAGTTCACGCTCGCGGAGGGGGCACTGAACACTTTCGGGATCACGAGCGCAGTCGAGGGCGCCACGGAAGCGCGCGACGTCCGCACACTGCAGAAGATCGCCGCGTCCGGACAGGCGACGTTGCGGACGGGATTGATGTTCAGACCCGAGCCGCCCGCCGAGCTGACCGCTTGGGAGGCGATCATGTCGGGCAACGGAGCTTCGTCAGGCTTTGGCGACGACTGGGTCAAGTTCGCCGGCATCAAGATCTTCTACGATGGCGGCATGACCCTGAAGACGGCGCTAATGCGAGATGTCTATCCGGACTCGCACGATGACTACCATGGCATGGCCCAGCAAACGCCCGAACGGCTCATGCAACTCGTCTCGATCTGCAATCGCTACGGTTGGCGTGTAGGTGTGCACGTCGTCGGCGATCTCGGCATCGACCAGGTACTCGATGCTTTCGAAGCTGCCGACAAGGAAAGGTCCATCCGGGACCGTCGTTTCGTTCTCATTCACGCGAGTCTGATCAGGCCCGAGCAGATGGAGCGCGCTCGCAAGCTGGGGGTCAGGGTCGATTTCCAGAACGTCTTCATGTGGGATAAGGCCGCGACCGTCGAGCGCTTCCTGGGACGGCCGACCGCCGATCGCGCCGTGCCGACCAAGACCTTGATCGAAAAAATGGGGCTGGACAGCCTCGGCGCCGGAACCGACTTCCCCGTCAACCCGATCAACCCGTTCCTCAACATGTACATCATGGTGACGCGGAAAGATCCCAATGGAAGCGTGTACGGCGCCACGGAAGCTATCAGTCGCGAACAGGCGCTCCGTCTCTACACGTCGGCAGCTTCGCGCTACACGTTCGACGAAGCACGCAAGGGTACGATACAGCCGGGCAAGCTTGCAGACCTCGCGGTCCTTTCCGCGGACTACATGGCCATTCCGGAAGAGCAGATCAAAGACATCAAGGCGGACATCACGCTGGTCGGAGGCAAACTCGTCTTTCAACGCTGACCCAGAGAGGAGACGAACGCCGAAGCGTGCAATGTCGACGTCGCCAGCAATCGCCGACGCTTGGGTCGGAGGACGGCGGGGAGCGGGCTCTGGCGACGGAAGTGTGTTCCTGACATCTGACGGTATTTGAAGAGTTGTGTCAGTCGAGCACACTGTCAGTGTTGGTGGCGCGCCATCCAGTCGATAGACTCCGATAGATAGCGAAATTGCTAGTGTGAGGGACCTAGCGGCCGAGACGCTTCTCGACGCGCTTGCGGGAATTCCCGACCTTCTTGACGGCCGATGCCGAGCGGCCGGTTTTCTTCGCTTCATACCGGACTTCGTAGTCCTGTCCCGTGGCCACTCGGGCCCGGTCCTGTTTGCGTCCACGCGCTGTTTTCTTCTTCGTTGCGGCCATCGGCTCCTCCTGTTGCTTATGGCGATGCAACGCCGCAAGAAATCGCGGGTTCCGCGTCAGCTGCAGTACGCGACTCAGAGGCCATAGGGATGGCGAGAGACGATGGGAGTCCATCCATCGAGCAACAGGCCGTCCCAGGTTACGACGCCGTCATCCCCATTCCGACGCGTGCTCTCGGTACAACGCAGCTCACTGAGGGCTCCATTTGATGATCTGGTCGTTGAGTCCAGCGTGAACGCGACACATCGGGATCGAACGTGGCCATCGAATTCATGCGGGATGCGCGGGGTCGACGTCCTTTGGCGTTTTCTTCGGTTCGGGCATCATTCAATCCGCGCCTTGTCTTTCAGGTCGCGGATCCGGATCTCGGCTTCTTCCTTCGAAGTCACGATCTCCGATTCGTCCGGGACCCGTGCGATCGCACTGAGCCTCTTGAGCTCGGCTATTTGCTCTGCAGTCGGTTTTTCCATCTTTGATTCCTTGAGCGCCTGCACGACGGTCTCGTCGTCGAGCACGTCAAGCAGCTGATTTATGGTTTGCTCGCAATCTCTGTGGCCGGGCTCGACATATCGGGCCAGAATGCCCTGAGCGTCTTCCAAGGCCTTCGCAACTCGCCGTTCCGGATCCATGGCCGGTACTCCACATACTCTCGGGAAAACGCGGCTATGAACGGCGTGTTCCTCTGCTCAGCCCCTTGAACGAGCTGGCCCGCAGGAGGCCTTCGGAGGTGATGTCGCGGTACTCGATGTCGGCATAGAACTTGGGTTCGACCCATGTTGCCTTCGGCTTCCTGATGGTCCTCGTCAGCCTCTGCTTCGGACTAACTACGGTGTCGAGCGCCTTGCGGATCTGCGCTGAGGTCGTCCGGCTCCATCCCGTACCGACCTTGCCCATGTAGACGAGGTCCGGAACATCGTAAGGTGACGCGTCCTCGCTAGTAGGAGCGAGCTGCTTAACCATTTTGTTAAACCTCGCGAAGGCACGGGCCCAAGGGCGATCCCGTCCTCTGACGGGTTCTCCACTGCGCGGGACGAGAGGCGCCCGATCGCCATTTGCACCAACAGCGCACTGATCCGTGCAAGAATTGCCAGGAACGCAAGGTGGCTAAAAAAGCGACGATTACCCGCACAGTAACGGTCGGCAACCAACTAGGTACCTTGCGCAGGCGCATAGCCGTGCGACGACGCGACATCCGGTGACGGCAACTGATGCGCTAAGGCCAACTAACGCGCGCGCCTCAGCTCCTCGGTCGCGCGGCGGAGTACCTCGTGAAGCCATTCGTGCGATGGCTCGTCCGCGATTCGCTCGTGCCACAGCATCCGCACCTCCACAGGGGTCGTGCTGTAGGGTAGTTCATAAATCGTGATCGCATGCGCTTGCTCGAAGGCACGCGCCAACGGCCGCGGAACGATGGCCGCCAGCTCGGATTCGGCCAGGAGCGCGGGCAAGGCAAGGAAGTGCGGCAGCGAAACCGCGATTCGCGGGGGCCGGTCGGTCTCGGACAACGCCCGTTCAAGCGCGGCGCGGTCATACATCTCCGACCGCCTGGCCAGCCCGCGCTCTGAGATGAAACCACCGATCGCGCCTTCCTGCTCTCCTCCGAAGGAGACGACGACTAGCGGAAGGGCGGCGAGCTTCGCGTTGTCGAGCCGGCCGAGCTTACGCTTTCCGCCGACGATCAGCACATCGTCATACTCGAACAAGAAAGCTGTGCGGAAGCGATTCGGCGGAGACGAGAACACGCCGATGGCGACGTCGATGCGTCCTAGGTCGATCTGCTGGGCGAGATCGATCCGCGTTACAGGCTTGATTGTGAGGTCGATCGACGGAGCCTCCCGGCTCAATATCTTCAGCAGCGGCGGCGCAAGCGCCATCGTCGTGAAGTCATTGGCGGCAAGCGTGAACGGCTTGGTGGATACCGCCGGAGCGAAGGTCGGCAGCTCGACCGCAGCCTCGAGCGATCGCAGCGCCTCGCGAACCTGCGGCGCCATCGTCAGCGCCCGCGCCGTCGGCTGCATCCCGGCGGCGGTGCGGACGAACAGTTCGTCCTCCAACATCTCGCGCAACCGCGCCAGCGAGTGGCTGACGGCGGACTGACTCAACGCGACCTTCTGGCTGGCGCGCAGAACGCTCCGCTCCTCCATGACGGCGTCGAAAACCTTAAGCAGGTTCAGGTCCAATGTCTTGAAGGAAACCGGCACGCCGGGAGCCCTCTCTGTAGCGGATCGCAGCCGTGGCAGGGTTTTGCGACTGAACGCAGTTAAGGCCAGACGTTCGGCGGATGCAACCGATTGGATAAGCCATGGGCGTATTGCTGTGGCGCCACCGGCCATCTGAAGCCGGTTCAGGATCATCCTGAAAGACTTTCACTTCCGTAACGCGCCGTCCTGGTCAAGATTGTCGGTACCGGGTTGGGAGGAGAAAAACGATGATGGCCTGGGTGAGATCGGCTCGAAGCCGCGTACACAAATCTCTTGGACTGGCCGCGGCGCTCGTGGCGCTCGCGACCTCGGCGATTGCACAAAACGGCCCGATCAGGCTCGGCGTGCTGACGGACATGTCGTCGCTCTACGCGGACAATGGCGGCCGGGGCTCGGTCGTCGCGGCGCAAATGGCGGTGGACGATTTCAACGGCAAGGTCCTCGGGCGCCCGATCGAGATCGTCGCCGGCGATCATCAGAACAAGGCGGATATCGGCGCGGCGATTGCCCGGCGTTGGCTGGAGAACGACAATGTCGAGGCCATCCTGGACGTCCCGAACTCCGCGGTCGCGCTGGCCGTGCAGGGCATCACGCGAGACAAGAAAAAGGTGTTTCTTGCCACCGGGGCCGCTACGTCCCGGTTGACTGGTGACGAGTGCTCGCCCACCGGGATCCATTGGACCTACGACACCTACGCACTGTCGCAGGGGACGACGAGGGCGATTTCGCGTCTCGGCGCCAAGTCCTGGTTCTTCCTTTCTGCGGACTATTCGCTCGGTGCGCAGCTCGAAGCCGACAGCCGGAAGGTGATCGACGCCACCGGCGGCAAGGTCGTTGGTGCAGTGAAGCATCCGATCAATACGCCCGATTTCTCGTCCTTCCTGCTGCAGGCGCAGGCCTCCAAAGCCGACGTGATCGCGCTGGCCGATGCCGGCGGCGACTTCATTAATGCCGTCAAGCAAGCCGGCGAGTTCGGTGTGACGCGCAGGCAAAAGCTTGCCGGCTTGATCGTCTTCATCGCCGACATTCACAGCCTCGGACTGCAGAGCGCGCAAGGCCTAATGCTGAGTTCGGCTTTCTACTGGGACCTCAACGACGAGACGCGCGCGTGGTCTAAGCGGTTCATCGAGAAGACAAAGAAGGTGCCTACCATGATCCACGCCGGCACGTATGGCGCGGTGATGCATTATCTCAAGGCGGTCGAAGCCGCAGGCACGCTCGATGGACCGATTGTGGCGGCCCAGATGCGTGGATTGCCCGTGAACGATTTCATGACCCGCAACGGCAGGATCCGGCAGGACGGTCGGCTGGTTCGCGACATGTATCTGTTTCGCGTCAAGTCACCGGAGGAGTCCAAGTACCAGTTCGACTACTACGAACTCCTGGCCACCATCCCGGGGGACGAGGCTTTCAGACCGATGGAGGACGGCGGATGCTCGCTCGTGAAGAAGTCGTGATCGACATGGACCCAGCGTACGGAGTCGCGCGTAATCCGATCGACGAGGTAATCGCCGGTCGGCTCTCGTGTCGCGAGTTCTCCGGTCGACCCGTCTCGCGGACGACCGTCGAGCAGATCCTGCGCGTGGCGCGGTTCGCGCCGAGTGGCGCTAACATCCAGCCCTGGCACGTTTACGTGCTGGCAGGCGCCGCTAGGTCCGAAGTGTCGGCCGCGCTTCTGCATGCGTATGAGAACGAGCCGAACGAGCACTTCTCCGAATATCAATACTACGCCACCGCATTGCCTGAGCCCTATCTCGGCCGTCGCCAGGAGTTCGGGCGATTGTTTTATTCCTCGCTCGGGATCGGTCAGTTCGATGCTGCCGGGAGGAGTCGGCAGACCGCAAAGAACTACACGTTCTTCGGCGCCCCGGTTGGATTGATCGTCACCATCGATCGGCGCCTGGCCATGGGAAGCTGGCTCGATCTCGGCATGTTCATCCAGAACGTGATGCTGGCGGCGGTAGGACGTGGGCTGCAATCCTGTCCGCAAGAAACCTTCGCCAAATTTCACCGGATTTTGCGTCCGCTGCTGTCCATCCCTCCCGAGCAAATGGTGGTCTGCGGGATCTCGATCGGGCACCCCAGGGAGCAGGCGAGCGGGCGGCTGATGCCACGCGCGGATGTGGAGGCATTCGCCTCCTTCAAGGGTTTCGAGGACTAAAACAGGAGAAAGTCATGGGAAGCCGTGAACAGCTGATCGAGCGCAGCATTCCTTTTCTGCGCGAGGTGAAGGATATGACGCCGAGCGCGGCGATGGAGCGATGGCTCAACGAGACTTATGGAGAGCACAGCGCGCTCTACCAGGATCTCGCTCGTCTCATTAAAATTGGAGTCGAGGAGGGTTGGGCGGCGAACCAGGAGGTGGACGGACCGAACTATCGACGCAGCCGCATCCTCGAGCCGGTCCCCGAGACGTTTCAGTTCAGCATCACCGCAGTCTACATGAACAGTGCCGATCCGCGCCGCTTCAAGGACGAGGACGATCACGACGTGCTGCGCGGGCAATATCACGGCCATCCTTATGGCGAGCTAAACCTCGTCGTTCCTCTCGACAAGGGGGCGCAGCTGAGGGGATTGCAGGGCTGGCAGGGGCCAGGCTGGACAGCGCCGGATCCCGGCAGCCGGCACTATCCGGAGGTGAGGGGCGGCGCGGTGATTGCCCTGTTCTATCTGCCCGCCGGACGCATCTCGTATGACTTCAAACCTCCGTCCGATCGCTGAGTTCGCATCGCGGGCGCGTCATCTGAAGGCGTTTGACTTGGAGCCCAGCTGCTCCACGTAATAGGGACTACCTAGCCGTCCGATGATAGATATGTAATGACTGATGCAAAACAATCGTGAGGCTGAGAATAAATTGAAAGGCATCTTTGAGAAGTATCCGACGCGCCAGGAACGATATCAGGCCGCAAGCAATGCGTTCGCTATCAGGGCGGGGTCAATGCAGGACGCGGTCTTTCGTCTCTGGTTTGACGAGCGGCATAAGGAATTTGAGCGGAACCAAAGTACATAAATCGAACTAAATGCTTTCGCGCGGTCAGCGGAGTGTCGACCTTGCCCGCGATTTGGCGCAGTCGCCTGTCCGTTGCAAGGCGCGGTCCAACTTTCACGACCGGCAACACGCTTATGCGGAGATGTCAATCTGAACTATTGCCGATTTCATGTGGAATGCGATCGCTGCCTTGTCGTACGTTATACAGGATCGTATCGAGCTAATTACCGCGAGTGCTGCGGGTTGCCATCTCTGTTCATGACGCGTCAGCGGACGGGGCATGCCAAATTAGACCGTCGCGATTTTGTCTTTAGGGCTAATTGCGGACGATCGGAGGCCGGAAACAGGGCGGGCAAGCTCGGCAGATTGCGAGCGCGAAGATTGAGAGCGCGGAACTGTTCGCCCTCGCGAACAGGCGCTGGTTCTAAGGCATGACCTCAACGGCAGCTCGGGTGATGCAGCGCAGCTGAGTGGATGCGGATTAAATGCGCGCTGCACAGCGGCACCAACTCGGTTGAAATAAAAAATAGATTTTTGGACGCATTTTGAGATTCTATCCTAATTTTGCTCGATGGCGCCGTGAAGTTTGAGAAAACGCTCCACATTGGAGGGCTTATCTTGCAGGTTGGGAAAGCCGACCATGCAACAGAAAACAATGCCGCCGCGATCAACGTCGTCACACAGGATTGATCTCGTTCGGCGCATCGACCTCACCACCTTGCGGCTGTTCATCGCCATCTGCGAAGAGGGTAATCTGACGCGCGCCTCGCAACGGGAGGCGATTGCCGCATCCGCAGTTAGCAAGCGCATGCATGATCTCGAGGAGGCGCTCGAGGTTGCCCTGTTCGAGCGGCACCCGACCGGGATGGCTCTGACGCCTGCGGGAGAATCGCTGCTGCATCATGCGCGCGTCACCCTGCTCAACGTCGAGAAGATCGCGGTCGACATGGCCGAGCACGCCCGAGGCGTGCGCGGACACGTGCGGATGCTGGCCAATCTGTCCTCGATCGTCGAATTCCTTCCCGACGATCTGCCGGGATTCTTTCGGTCGCACGAGATGGTGCGCCTCGATTTGCAGGAGCGGGCAAGCGCCGAGGTGGTTCGCGGTGTCGAGGAGGGCGTAGCCGAGATCGGCATCTGCTCAGCGGATGTGTCGACCCGCGGGCTGGAACGCTTCTCATACCGCAGGGATCGCCTCGTCATCGTGGTGCGGTCCGATCACCCGTTGACGAGGTCCGGCAAGGTCACCTTTGCCGATACGCTGGACTACGATCATGTCGGCCTGTTCGCGACCAGCTCGATCTATCTGCGCTCGCAATACACCGCGCAGCAGATCGGCAAATCGATCAGACTGCGTGTTCATGTCCCCGGCTTCGATGCGGTTTGCCGCATGGTGCAGGCAGGCATGGGCATCGGTCTCATTCCGGATCGTGCGTTCGAGGTGCTGAGCCACGGCATGGGTCTGGCGGCGGTTCCGTTGCGCGACGACTGGGCCGACCGCGAACTGGTGCTGGTTGCGAGAGATCCTGCGGGCTTGTCGGCAACGAGCCATCTGATGCTCGCGCATCTGCGCTCTCCATCGGTCAGCGCCCACTAATTTTGCGGCGTTCGTCATCCGCGAACGCTCCTTCATCAACGACTATTGGACTCAACACCTCCTGGTCGGCGACATCTCGACGAAACAGATCGTCGAGGAGCGCCTGCCATGGATGGACCGCTGTCCGGAATTCGAGTCGTCGAACTCGGAACTTTGATTGCCGCGCCGTTTGCCGCGCGGCTGCTCGCCGAGTTCGGCGCCGAGGTGGTCAAGATCGAGCAGCCCGGCACCGGTGATCCGCTGCGCAGCTGGCGAAAGCTGCATCAGGGCACCTCGCTTTGGTGGTACCTGCAATCGCGCAACAAGAAGTCGATCGCGATCGATCTGAAGTCGCCAGAAGGCCGCGAAGTGGCGCTTCGCCTTGCGGCTCAGGCAGATGTCGTGATCGAGAACTTCAAGCCGGGCAACCTCGAGAAGCTTGGCCTCGGCTGGGATGTGCTGTCCAGGCTCAATCCCGACCTGACGCTGGTGCGGATCTCCGGTTACGGCCAGACCGGCCCTTACCGCGACAGGTCCGGCTTCGGCGCGATCGGCGAGGCCATGGGGGGCCTCCGCTTCACCACGGGCGATCCGGAACGTCCGCCGGCTCGTGTCGGCATCAGCATCGGCGACAGCCTTGCTTCGCTCCACGGCGTGATCGGCGCTCTGATGTCGCTGCTGCGGGTCAAGACCGGCCAGGGGCGTGGCCAGGTGGTCGACGTCTCGCTCTACGAGAGCGTGTTCAATCTGATGGAGAGTCTCGTCCCCGAATATGACCTCATGGGGCATGTCAGGACCCGCACCGGTGGCGCTCTCCCGGGTATCAGCCCCTCCAACACCTATCCGAGTTCGGACGGTCAGCACGTCGTCATCGCCGGCAATAGCGATGCGATTTTCCGGCGCCTGATGCAGGTCGTCGGCCGGCCGGATCTCGCCGACGATCCATCGCTCGCCAGCAATGACGGGCGCGTTCGCCGCAACGCCATCCTGGACGCCGCCATCACCGCGTGGACGACGACGCGGATGATGGAGGAGATTCTGGCGGTCTTGGACGGCGCCGACGTTCCCGCAGGACGGATCTACTCGGTCGCAGACATCGTCAGCGATCCCCATTATGCGGCTCGCGAGATGATCCTGCCGACCGAGCTGCCGGGTGATGTCACCGTAAAGATGCCGGGGATTACGCCAAAGTTCTCCGACACGCCAGGCGCCGTCAGATGGTCAGGCCCCACCCTCGGTCAGCATACGGACGAGGTTCTGTCGGGTCTCGGTCTCGAGGAGGCTGACATCGCGCGGCTGCGCCGCACTGGAGCGGTGCAATGACCGCCGCACTACCCGCCATCGTCATTCAGGAGGTTGCGCCGCGCGACGGATTGCAGATCGAGCCGAAATGGGTCGGGACGCCCGACAAGATCAAGCTGATCGATTCCCTGTCCGCGATCGGCTTCGCCCGCATCGAGGTGTCGTCCTTCGTCTCGCCAGCGGCCGTTCCGTCGCTGCGCGACGCTGCCGAGGTTTTCGCCGGCATCACGCGGCGGCCGGGTACGGTCTACACCGCATTGATCCCGAACCGGCGCGGCGCCGAGCTGGCGCTGGCGGCACGCGCCGACGAGCTCAACTTCGTGATGTCGGCGAGCGAGACCCATAACCGCGCGAACATGAACATGACGCATGCGCGCTCGCTGGCGTCGCTCGCCGAAATCTCAGGGCCCGCACACGAAGCTGGCGCTCTGCTCAACGCCACCGTCGCGACGGCGTTCGGTTGCCCGTTCGAGGGGGCGCAGCCGATCAACAAGGTGCTGGACATCGTCAGCCGCTATCTCGCTCTCGGCGCCGACGGCATCACGCTCGCCGATACGACCGGCATGGCCAATCCGAACCAGGTCTCTCAACTAGTGGCCAGGACCTTGCTGCTGGTGCCCGCGGACAAGCTGACGCTTCACTTCCACAACACCCGCGGCCTGGGGCTAGTCAATGTGCTCGCCGCTCATGATGCTGGAGCGCGACGCTTCGATGCGGCGCTCGGCGGCTTGGGCGGATGCCCGTTTGCACCCGGGGCTACCGGCAATGTCTGTACCGAAGATCTTGTCAATCTCTGCCAGGAGATGGGCCTCGCGACCGGCCTCGATCTGCGAGGCCTGATTGACGTGTCATGCCGTTTGACCGGACTGGTCGGGCATGACGTGCCCGGTCAGGTCGCCAAGGCCGGCCCCGCCTCGGACCTGCATCCGCTTCCGGAGCGATTGCGGCACTCGGGCTGAACATCCAACAACTCAGAATCTCAAATAACATAAGGAGGAAACCATGACCATGACAGCGGCGGCCATCGGGCATGTGGACACCGGGATCTCCGAACATCGGGTCATCAGGAAGATTGCCTGGCGGCTGATGCCGCTGATCATAGTCTGCTACTTCTTCGCGTTCTTCGACCGCGTCAACATCAGCTTCGCCAAAGCCGCGCTCCAAGCCGATCTCGGGCTCAGCAACACGGCCTATGGGTTGGGCGCAAGCCTGTTCGTCGTCGGCTACGTCCTGCTGGAAGTGCCGAGCAACATGCTGCTGTATCGCTTCGGCGCGCGGCGCTGGATCGCCCGCATCATGATCTCCTGGGGCATCGCCACCGCGGCCATGGTGTTCGTGCGCAGCGAATGGCAGTTCTACTCACTGCGGTTTGTGATCGGCGCCATGGAAGCAGGATTTGCACCCGGCATTCTCTACTATCTGACACTTTGGTTTCCGAAGTCGCACCGTGGGCGCATGACGTCGGTATTCTTCCTCGCGACCGCCTTCTCAGGGATCATCGGTGCGCCGATCTCCGGCCTCATTCTCAACTATCTCAACGGACTGCATGGTCTCGCCGGCTGGCAATGGCTGTTCGTGGCTGGCGGTCTGCCGTGCGTTGCGCTCGGCCTGGTCGTCCTGTTCCGCTTCGATGACGGCATCGAGCAGGCGAAGTGGCTGAGCGACGACGAACGTCGTATCATCTCGGTGCAGCTCGACCGGCAGAAGAGCGAGGTCGACGAGCGCTCGGCGTGGCGCTCGCTGCTGATGCCGGGCGTGCTGCTGCTGGGCTTCATCTACTTCCTGATCCAGGTCTCATCCTACGGGCTGAATTTCTGGGCGCCGGATCTGATCAAGGCCGCGGGCGTTGGCAGCGCGGCGGCGATCGGTTTCCTGACGGCCGCTCCCTATGTGTGCGGTGCCATCAGCATGTTGGTGGTCGGGCGGATGTCCGATGCCTCGGGCGAACGTCCGAAGTTCGTGGCCGCCTTGATCCTGGCCGCAGGATTCGGCTTCTTCGCCAGCGGAGCCTTCGACAAGAATGTCGTGACGCTGGTGGGGGCGCTTGCCGTCCTCGGCGCCGGCGTGGTTGCAGCGATCCCAACGTTTTGGACCCTGCCGCCAAAGATCCTGACGGGAGCGGGCGCAGCGAGCGGCATCGCACTGATCAACACGCTCGGCCAAGTCGGCGGAATCGTGAGCCCGGTGATGGTCGGCTCGGTCAAGGACTGGACCGGCAGCACCACACCTGCGCTTTACGCGATCGGTAGCGTCTGCGTGCTCTGCGCGATCCTGCTGCTGACCTCGCTGCCGCGCGGGTTGAGGGCGAACGATCTGCCCGAAGCGGACGCGGGCGCACTCGGCCCGTTGAAGGCCGAGAACGTGTTACGGACGCCGACGATCCGACCATCCTAGTCGAACTTGACCATCCCGAGCCCGATGATCTCGTCCTTGGCGTGATCGAGGCTGGTCGTCTCGGTGTCCAGAAGGATGCCGGTCCTGCAATCCTGCCCGACGGTCCGCTGGGATGCGGACCGCGGCACCGGGCGACGCAGCACCCTGTAGTCCGCCGACCGGCTCAAGGCCTCCGCCATCGTTGGGAGCATTGTGCTGGAGCCACTTGTCGGCGGCCTGCTTGGAGGCGAAGAGCCTGGCCCAGGAAGTGTCGCCGATCGCTCTGGAATTCTCATCGGCGAGATAGATCCAAACGGAAGTTTGCCGCTGCCCGCCTTCGATCTCGTATTCCCACGCAACGCCCTCGGGATCGTGCTTGTCGAACCATCTATCGGCCGCCTCTGCGGACGCAAACACCTTTACCCATTCCTGGTCGCCGACGTTCCGCTGTTTTCCACTCTCGTAGTCGTTGAGATAAACCCACGCCGTCCTTCGGGTCCGACTCAGCTCAGCCCGATGTTCAACTGCGGCATTGACCTTCTGCCGATCGGCGCGATCCTCTCGCGGGAGCGATCGAAGGGTGGCGTGGATTTCGGACGGAAGCCCGGGTCTTTCGCCGGGCGGTTTCTTGGCCCATTCGATCCAACGGTCGAACGCGTCCGTCATGGGGGCCTCCTTTGCTTTACCCGAAACGGGCTATCCATCGTGAACGCGTCCGGCCTGATGCCCTTCTCCAGGCTCGCCCAGCTCACGGGTGCGGCGATCGGAAATCCTTCCCGCGCCCGCGGCGAATAGGTGCCGACGGCCGTCGTGCCGCGTCCGTTGCGCAGATAGTCGAGGAAGATCCGCCGAGCGCGCCTTGCCTGCGCTGAGAGGATGTAGCGATCGGGATTGCGCGCGGCGAACTCGGAGCACAGTCCGCGCGTGATCCGGTGCGCCCGATCGTGCAGCATCGGCTCATCGAGCGGCGCCATCAGATGAACGCCCTTGCCACCGGTCAGCTTCGGCCAGGGGTCGAGCCCTTCTCGCTTCAACAGGGCACGAAGCTCGAGCGCGGTGTCGGCGACCTCCTGCCACTCCACGCCTTCGCCCGGATCGAGGTCGATCACGATGCGGTCGGCATGCTCGAAGTCCTCGACCGTCGAATTCCAGGGGTGCAGCTCGACGGTTCCGATCCGCACGAGGCCGAGAAGGCCATCAAGACTGTCGACCCAGAGGCGCGTCCCTTGCCCGCCATCGCGCTTCTGGATGCGGAGCTGGTGCACGGCTTCCGGGACGTCCTTCGGAAGCGGCCCCTTGTGGTAGAAGGTGGTGCCGTGCACGTGCCGCACCAGCTTGAGGGGCCGGTGGCCGAGGTGCGGCAGCGCCTTGTTCCATACCCGCCTCCAATAGTTCGCAAGTTCTTCCTTGGAAGGGACGACCGCGTCGGGAAGAAGCTGGAGGATGTTTTCCTTGGGCACCCCGAGCTTCGGCCATCCGGCGGAGGATGGCGCCGACCGCGGCGCCTTCACCGTCCGCACTGCTAGGTCGCCCCGAAGACCTTTGAACACCGCTTCCCGCAGCAGGCCGTCGTCCGTCAGCGCACCATACTCCACCTCAGCTTCGACGGCCGGTTCGACCCATGTCGCCTTCGGCTTCCTGATCCGGACGTCGAGCGGGGAGGTTCGTCGGATCAGCGGATCCAGCCGCTCGCGCAACTCGCGCGCGGTCGTCTCAGTGTATCCGGTCCGAACTTTGCCGGCATACACGAGCTTGCCGTCCTTGTGGCGGCCCACATAGAGCGAGGCGATCTTGCGCGGATGGGCTCCCAGCTTTTCCACGAAGGCGACGATCGGAAAGGTCTCGCTCTTCTTGCACTTCAGCTTGATCCAGGTCTCCTGCCGGCCCGAGCGGTATGGGCGGCCGAGCCGTTTGGCGACCAGCCCTTCCAGTCCGAGCTGACAGGCCTTCGCGAAGATCTCATCGCCGTCCGCCTCGAGAGCCTCGACATAGACGAAGGTTTCCGGTGCGTTCGCGAGGAGCTGCTGCAGCAGACGCTTGCGATCCTCATAGGCCGCGCCACGTAGGTCGTAGCCGTCGAGGTACAGGAGATCGAAGGCGTGGTAGCGCACACGCTCGCTCTGCTTGCGGCCGAGCTCGCGCCGGAGCCGCTGGAAGTCGGGCAGCCCGCCGCTGCCGTACACGACGGCCTCGCCGTCGATGATCGCGCTCTTCGCGTTCACCTTATGAGCCGAGGCTGCAATCGAGGAGAACTGCTCCGTCCAGTCGAGCCCCGTCCGCGAATAGACTGTGATATCGCCATCATGGAGATGCAGCTGTGCGCGATATCCGTCCGCTTTGATTTCGTAGACCCAACCCTCCCCAGGGGGCGGTTTCTCGCGCAGCGTGGGGTCGCACGGCTCGATGTAACCTGGAATAGCGGTTTTGCGGGCGCCGGTGACGCGCGATACTTCCGAACGAGACTGACGCAACGCCACGGCACACATGCGGATTCAACCTGGCAGGCCTGAATCGTTCCCTCACGCCAGTCGCTGGTGAGCCTGCTTCCGCCTCGTTCTTGGGCCGGCGCACTCGCTAAGTTTTTGCGATGCATCTTAATTTTCCTGAATCCGGGAACGCGCGGCGCCGGTTATCCTCATTCTCCAACGACTGAGGGGCTCTCTGCGATGTTCGACGCCCAGACCACCGCGCTGCTGCGCGCGGTCCTCGACGATGTCTGTCAAACCGTGTCGCGTTACGAAACCGGCACCCGCACGCACGTAGCCGCGAAGATCCTCGAAGCGGCCAGGCAGGGCGAGGCGACGGCGGACAGCTTGATGCAGGTCGGCCGGAAGGCGCTCAGCGACGCGCCGAAGATGTGGCGGTGATGAGCCATGATCGGCGCTCGTCACTGGTCATGGGCGAGCGCCCTTCCGCCGGAGGCCATCAGGAGAAGTCCGACTGCGATCAGTATCAGAGCCAGCCTGAATTCACCTCCGAGAACGATCCGACGTCGTCGCATCGCTGGCAACGCAAGTGCGTGCCGTCGGCTCCTATTCGGCGGAGGAAAGTTGGCTCATGGGGGCGGAGTCTCCGTCCCTCGCCTCTGCAAGTCGTGCACTTGCCGGCATAGATCTTGCGGCCCGGCGCCGGCTGGCGTACCGGCGGCGGAGCCGGTGCCGTTGCAAGCCTCGCACCTGATCTCGCCGACCTGGCCGGTGCTCATGCTTCGCCCGAGCCGGAGAACAGCACGTTCGGCGGCGTTGCGCGCGGCGGCGGCGTGCGTCCGTAGCTTGATCCGCTGCTCTTGAGTTCGTACCGCTTGGCCAAATCGAGCAGCCGCCGCTTGGTGAATGGATCCGCTTTCTCCGCCAGATCGCGCGCCCGCTGCGCGAAGCCCCTGTAGAACTCTTCCACGACGCCACCCCCGCAACAATCACTGAAAACTGCATTTCATTATTCGGCGGCGGTGAGGTCAAGGACTTCGGCAGTCGCGTACAACTTTCCGCGACGCTGTTGCGCCCGCGGGTCGGATGGAACTACGCTGTAGCCGGCAGGGAAAATCCGATGACTGTGCTCTTTCCGAACCGGAAGCTGTGCCCGACGTGCGGCAAACCGATGACGGCTGTCGCGGACGGTAAGCGGGGCTGCAGCGGTATGTTTGCGTGACTTGCGATGGCGACCCGATGCGTTCGCCGACGGTTCGTGGCTGGATCGAAGGCCCCCTGAAGCCGCCGAACGAGTCCTAGTCCGGACCAGTCCGGTCGCACTTTGGGCATCGCCCATCGGCGGTGAGCGAGAGCTGGCGGCCGATTTCCTCCCTGAGTACCTCTGGCTCGCAGCTCGTCCCGTCGCTTTTGACGATGCGCTTGGCGCGCTCGAGCGCGTGGCTCTCGGCTGCATCGTCGCCGACGCGGATGGTGACGTCGTCGTGGAGGGGCAGACCGTGGTGGCGCGCGTGGTGTGGAGCGCGTAGTGCACGAGCGCAGCCAGGTCATCCGACGGTATGTTCGGCGACATCTCGGCTCTCCTCTAGCGCTCCTTCCTCGGCGCCCTGACGGAAATCAGCCCCGGCGTCCAAAGGATCGCCGGGGCCGATTGTCCGCTTTTCTAGCCAGGGGCTGTGACCCTCCAACCCGCGGTCCCGGCCTTCGTTCCATCGAACTGCCGGCGAGCCGCTCTCCGGAGCCGGCCCGTCCTCGCGGTCGGTGCCCTGATGCGAAGCGGGGTCCGGAGCGCCTAGGAGTCCGGGCTCCGCTCGTCACGGCGCCAGCGCGCTTCGCGCCAGCGTGCACAAATCCTAGGGGAGAGACAGCTAGGCGCCTTGAGCCATCTCAAAACCCAGTCCCGCTTCCTTAGGGGAGGACCTTAGGTAGTCGACCGCAATTTCGCAGGCTCGCGAGCGGGCGCATGCTCGCTTCATGGAGCGCCAGGTTTTGTTCAAGTGTCCGCGCACCGGCATGAACGTGCAGCAGCGGCTGGAAGACGATCGGCCGGAGGCGCCGCCGCAAAACACCTACATGCCCGTGCGGTGTCCCGCCTGCATGGCGCTTCACTTCGTCAACAGCACGACCGGCAAGCTCCTCGGAGGTTTAAGCAGCAGTCAGCCCGGTCGAGATCGGCGCTCCGCCTGATCCATCAAGCGACTTGTGCAGACGTCGATGCTGAGGGAAATACCATCGCATGACTTCTCGCAGCTTGTCGGAATCTCCCCGCGCCCAGTTGCGCATGATCTCGCAACCGAAGGAGATCGCCGTGATCGGCCTTGCCCCGGCCTGGATCATTCGGTCGAACGCGCGTTCGTGCGCGGCCGGCGAGATGCCGCCCACCGCGTCGGCGACCGGATAGACCTCGTAGCCTTCGGCCAGCATGTCGAGCGTCGGAAAGGCGAGGCAGACCTCGGTCCAGAGCGCTCCGATGACCACCTTGCGTCGCCCGGTGTCCTGGACCGCCTTGCGGAAGTCATCGTCTTCCCATGCATTGACGCCCGTGCGGTCGATTTCTTCCACTCCCGGCAGAGCCGCGCGGATCTCCGGAATCGTGCCTTCGTTCACGCCCATATCGACCGCCACCGTCGAGAGCACCACAGGGATGCCGTAGGCCTGAGCGAGTTTGCACAGCGCAACCGCATTGAGGGTGATCTCCTCACGGGAGGATGAAGTCACGCTGGAATACTGCTCAGGCTGGTAGTCGATCAGGACCAGAACGCAGTTTTGCGGGGTCAGAAGATGATCGGCCTTCGGATCGCGGACAGGTTCGGGCTGGGTCTTTGCCACGTTGTTCCTCTTTCGAATGGAAGTGAAGGATCCGCCAAATCTATATCAGGAAGATCTGCTGATGCGCGAGCTTCCACGGTCGACGAGCCGGACGTCGGCCAGATCATGAAGGAGCACGACGTCAGACGTAGGCCCTCACAGCGCGCTGAGGTCGTCGGGCACCTCGCCGCACTTCCGGATCAGCTTGGCGTGCCTGAAGTCGCCGCTAGAGGGGTCTCCGGTCCGACTGAACGCGATTGCGCCGGCGTGACCGGGCTTCCGGGACAGCGCCTCCGCCCGCATGACTGCGGCGTTGGCGCTGAGGCACTCCGTCGCCTCGCTGGCGGCCAGGCCCTCGTCGGAGAAAACGAACGGTAGAGCGACATAGTAGGTCGCATCAGCCATTTGCCTCGTCTTTGCGTTCTCGGGCTCCTGGGAGCCGTCCCCGCGAGTAGCCGGTCGACACCTTCGTCCGGAGCTCGTCGAGCTGGGCCTCGAGGAAGTCGTTGGCGACGATCAGGGCCTTCACGGCTTTGTGCGCATCGCCGCCGCAGGCCGTGATCGCCTGGTCGGCGGCGAGCTCCACGTCCCCCTCGACGCGCGTTGTGGCTTCTGGCGCAGCGGGCATGCGCTATGTTCCCTTTTTGTTCACGTGGGTTTTAATGCCGGACCAGCTTGCCGTTGGAGTAGGCTGCGCGGATGGACCCGCTGATGGCGCACCGGCACCTTGCGGAAGCGGAGCGTCACGTCGCGCTTGCGGAGGACCATGTCGCCCGGCAGCTCGCAATCGTGGAAGAATTGGAACGGGCCGGACATCCGGCTGGGCTGGCCAATGACGTGCTCGGCACGTTCCGGATGCTGCTGGCCTCGCACATCGGACACCGCGATCTGATCCGCCGGGAAATCGATGCCTAGAAGGCCGTCGCGAGATGTCGGAACCTAGGCGTCCCGTTCGTCTTGAATCGAGGCCCAACGGAGTTCTGCGTACATGGCACCCCGCGCCAACTGGAAAGGCTTCCTCCGTCTCTCGCTGGTCACCTGTCCCGTGGCGCTCTACCCGGCCACCTCCGAATCCGAGAAGATCTCGTTCAACCAGCTCAACCGGCAGATCGGCCATCGCATCATGTACCTGAAGGTCGACGCCGATACGGGCGACGAGGTGCCGAACGAGGACATCGTCAAGGGCTACC
>NZ_LS398110.1:0-892500 GCF_900324035.1 Bradyrhizobium vignae | reverse complement strand
GTCGAACCCCAACACACAAGGTCTTGGAGTTCCGGCTATCGAAGGTGGGTTTCCCCATTCGGAAATCCGCGGATCAAAGCTTCTTCGCAGCTCCCCACGGCTTATCGCAGCGTAGCACGTCCTTCATCGCCTCTCAGCGCCAAGGCATCCACCGAACACCCTTAAGGCACTTGATTGCTCTCATTATCAATGTCCACACACTCGGCAGAATGTTGTCTGCAGAATTGCCTTGCGGCACGCGCCCTCGATGAACGCTATCCGCAGCCGGACATTGACTAGAAAGACCAGCTTGCTTCGTAAGATCGTTCCGATAGCGAGGCGGTCAAGCTTCGCTAAAAGGATCATTTACAACCCGCATCCAACCTCACGGCTGGAAGCGAGCGCCGAAATGATCCGGAGATAATGAAGGCTCGCGCAACGATATGCTGCACGACCCAACTCGGATCGATCTCCTCTTTACGATGTCAGAAAACACGCAAACTGCTGTCTATCCAGACTAGCAGGATGCGAAGTGATGTTTCGCGGACGACGGTCAAGATCTCGGTGATCAAACCATCTGGTGGAGCCAGACGGGATCGAACCGACGACCTCATGCTTGCAAAGCACGCGCTCTCCCAGCTGAGCTATGGCCCCGTAACCAGAAGACGAATGCTCACTCGATGAAAGTGGTGGGCCTGGGAAGACTTGAACTTCCGACCTCACGCTTATCAAGCGCGCGCTCTAACCAACTGAGCTACAAGCCCCTAACGCACATCCCGTTAAGGACCCTGGATCCTGCCGTTGCAGGCCCAGCGCGTGTTCGTCCGCGAAGAAAGAGAAACGAAGACGGCGAAATCCCGCCAATGCAGCTCAACGATCTGGCGATCTGTTGGCCACTGATGTTTCTAAAACGATCCGATAGTGAGCGTGAGCTCGCTGAAGGATCATCCTTAGAAAGGAGGTGATCCAGCCGCAGGTTCCCCTACGGCTACCTTGTTACGACTTCACCCCAGTCGCTGACCCTACCGTGGCCGGCTGCCTCCCTTGCGGGTTAGCGCACCGTCTTCAGGTAAAACCAACTCCCATGGTGTGACGGGCGGTGTGTACAAGGCCCGGGAACGTATTCACCGTGGCGTGCTGATCCACGATTACTAGCGATTCCAACTTCATGGGCTCGAGTTGCAGAGCCCAATCCGAACTGAGACGGCTTTTTGAGATTTGCGAAGGGTCGCCCCTTAGCATCCCATTGTCACCGCCATTGTAGCACGTGTGTAGCCCAGCCCGTAAGGGCCATGAGGACTTGACGTCATCCCCACCTTCCTCGCGGCTTATCACCGGCAGTCTCCTTAGAGTGCTCAACTAAATGGTAGCAACTAAGGACGGGGGTTGCGCTCGTTGCGGGACTTAACCCAACATCTCACGACACGAGCTGACGACAGCCATGCAGCACCTGTGCTCCAGGCTCCGAAGAGAGGGTCACATCTCTGCGACCGGTCCTGGACATGTCAAGGGCTGGTAAGGTTCTGCGCGTTGCGTCGAATTAAACCACATGCTCCACCGCTTGTGCGGGCCCCCGTCAATTCCTTTGAGTTTTAATCTTGCGACCGTACTCCCCAGGCGGAATGCTTAAAGCGTTAGCTGCGCCACTAGTGAGTAAACCCACTAACGGCTGGCATTCATCGTTTACGGCGTGGACTACCAGGGTATCTAATCCTGTTTGCTCCCCACGCTTTCGTGCCTCAGCGTCAGTACCGGGCCAGTGAGCCGCCTTCGCCACTGGTGTTCTTGCGAATATCTACGAATTTCACCTCTACACTCGCAGTTCCACTCACCTCTCCCGGACTCAAGATCTTCAGTATCAAAGGCAGTTCTGGAGTTGAGCTCCAGGATTTCACCCCTGACTTAAAGACCCGCCTACGCACCCTTTACGCCCAGTGATTCCGAGCAACGCTAGCCCCCTTCGTATTACCGCGGCTGCTGGCACGAAGTTAGCCGGGGCTTATTCTTGCGGTACCGTCATTATCTTCCCGCACAAAAGAGCTTTACAACCCTAGGGCCTTCATCACTCACGCGGCATGGCTGGATCAGGCTTGCGCCCATTGTCCAATATTCCCCACTGCTGCCTCCCGTAGGAGTTTGGGCCGTGTCTCAGTCCCAATGTGGCTGATCATCCTCTCAGACCAGCTACTGATCGTCGCCTTGGTAGGCCATTACCCTACCAACTAGCTAATCAGACGCGGGCCGATCTTTCGGCGATAAATCTTTCCCCGTAAGGGCTTATCCGGTATTAGCCCAAGTTTCCCTGGGTTGTTCCGAACCAAAAGGTACGTTCCCACGCGTTACTCACCCGTCTGCCGCTGACGTATTGCTACGCCCGCTCGACTTGCATGTGTTAAGCCTGCCGCCAGCGTTCGCTCTGAGCCAGGATCAAACTCTCAAGTTGGACTTGAACTTTGAACCGGCTGATCACAACGTTTGACGAGGTCCCACCATTTTTCATCGGCCGAAGCCGAAGAGCTGCCTGCGATTCACATCGCTGGCAACGATGGTGTTTCCTTTAAACGTGTACCGCCGAAGTCTTTCGTCCGGTCTCGATCAGAAAAGCCGAGGCTTTTCAGAAGCGAGACCCGCAAGGACTCCGCCGTCCACGTTTCTCTTTCTTCATCTTCACTTGTCAAACAGCCCGGAACCGGAGAGGTCCCAACCTTCCGAGGAGGAAGGGTTCCGACACCCTTACCGACGATGAATGACTCCAACCGACTTGACGTCGGTTGTTGTGTCACTCAACAAGGTGAGGAGCATCAGTGGCGCGTTCGCTCGCCTCGGTCAGTGACCCGGCGGCGCCGCGCTCAGTGGTTGGGGTTATAGGCCCCACCTTCCGGGCTGTCAACGCCAATCGTCAACAAATCGTCGCACAGTGGATCATCGAAAAAATTCCAGCGATTCCAGTCGATTAGAGCGTCAACGGGCGCACGGACGGTGACCGCGCCGCAAAAAATCTCAAAAAAAATTTGCGCCCTAGGGAGCTCCGGAGGGGCTCCAGGGGGTCTCCGGAAGCGGCTCTGGGCGCCCCCCGGGCAGCCTCCGGCGCCCCCCGTTTCAGGAAACTTTTTCCATATTTGGCGCCGTACTTGAGCCACAATCCCGCGGCGTTCTGGTAAGAGACAAGCTTGAATCGCTGGGATGCCTGTGGGGGCTGCCGGCGATTTTCATGGGGTCAGAGGAAGGCGATCTTGCAGATGACGCGACCTTCTTCGGACATTCGAGAGACATCGAGAGACCTTTTTCCGTTTAGCTGTTCGTAATTTCGGCCGGCCCGTCATCGGGGCCTTCTGACCGCGAACGCCTATGCGGCTTGCCGTTTTCCCGCGATACGCCTCGAAGAGGGCGACCGGGAAGAGGCTCGAGACAGGGGGCTTTTGGGTCGTTGAATCGGGGGACTTGGGTTGAACCACAGGACGTCACGCGGCGCTTACGGGCGTGAGACCGGGATCATCGATCTCGGCCACGAGCCGCCGCTGTCCGTCGATGGTTCTGAAGCCGCCGTGATCGACCGCCGCCGCGTCTCGGTGCAATGGTTCAGCGGGACAATCTTGACCGGACTCTGCGGCGCGGCCCTGATCGGCGGCGCCGTTTTCGCGTCGCTCGACGGCGAAATGACCTTCGCCAAGGTGCCGGAGCGGGTCGAAGGCGCGCTGCGGGGTGCATTCGGCGCCGCCGATCGCGCCGCCACGCTGCACAAGAGCGACCGCCTGCCGCCGCCGAGCGAATCCACGGCTTCGCGCAACGTCATGCGGGTTTCGACGGTCGCCCGCGTCGGCAACCGTGACGTGATGCGCGTGCGTCCCTTCGTCCGGATCGCAGGCAACCTGTCGATGACGACGAGCGACCTGTCGGCGAAGATCCCGCCGTTCAACGCCCAGCGCCTGCTCACCGATGTCGGTTCCGATCCGAAGACGGCCTCCGACGATCCCAACAATCCGGAAGCCGTCGAGCCCGACGCGGAAGTGTCCTTCGTGACCAAGGACCTGTCGCCGGTGCTGCCGAAGGCCAAGATTTCCGCGGTGGTGGCGCTCGACGACATCCTGATGCGGGTGCGCGATGCCGCCAACTGGCGCGGCAATGGCGGGGTGCGCTACGCCTCGCTCGCCAATGCCACAGCCGACGTCTCCGGTGCGACCGGTCCCTCCGACATCAAGATGGCCTACGCCACCGAGGTGTCGCCGTCCGACCCCTATGCGGGCTTCGAGACGCGCGTGGTGCCGGAAAACGTCACGCTGCTGCCGAAGACCAAGGAGCAGATCACCGGCGGCAATCCCAACGGCGAACGCGTCCACATCGTCAAGAAGGGCGACAGCGTCGCCTCCGTGCTGCGCGATCTCGGCGCCAATGCCGACGAGATCAAGGCGATCACCGCAACGCTCGGACCGCGCGGCCGCGACGGCGGCCTCAAGGAAGGCGAGAAGCTCCGCATTCTGATGGCGCCCGCAAGCCCGGGCGCCCGCTTGCAGCCCTATCGCGTCGTGGTTGCAAACGACACCATGGTGGAAGCGATCGCGGCACTGTCCGATCTCGGCAAATACGTCGCGGTCGACGTCTCCAGCATGAACACCGTCGCCGATACTGCGGCGAGCGCCAGCAGCGACGACGAGGACGATGACGACGGCTCCGGCGTGCGGCTCTACCAGAGCATCTACGAGACCGCGATGCGCAACAAGGTCCCGATGCCCGTCATCGAGGACATGATCAAGATCTATTCCTACGACGTCGATTTCCAGCGCAAGGTGCAGCCGGGCGATTCCTTCGACGTTTTCTACGCCGGTGAAGACGAGGGCGTGACCGCGACCGAAAAGAACGACGTGCTGTTCGCTTCCCTCACGGTCGGCGGTGAGACCAAGAAATACTACCGCTATCAGAGCCCCGACGACGGCGTCGTCGACTACTATGACGAGACCGGCAAGAGCGCGAAGAAGTTCCTGGTCAGGAAGCCCGTCAACAACGCCATCATGCGCTCCGGCTTTGGCGGCCGCCGCCATCCGATTCTGGGTTATGTGAAGATGCACACCGGCGTCGACTGGGCCACCGCCTACGGCACGCCGATCTTCGCCTCCGGCAACGGCGTGATCGAGAAGGCCGGCACCGAGGGCGGCTACGGCAAATATATCCGCATCAAGCACAACAACGGCTACGAGACCGCCTACGGCCATATGTCGGCCTTCGCCAAGGGCATGGAAGCCGGCAAGAAGGTCCGGCAGGGCCAGGTGATCGGCTTCGTCGGCTCGTCCGGCCTGTCGACCGGTCCACACGTCCATTACGAGATCCTGGTCAACGGCCGCTTCGTCGACCCGATGCGCGTGAAGCTGCCGCGCGGCCGTTCGCTGGAAGGCCCGATGCTGGCAAGCTTCGAGAAGGAGCGCGACCGGCTCGACGGCATGATGAGCGGCCGGAGCGGCGCCATCGCCCGGATGTCGGACGCGACCGGCGGGCCGTTGCAGGTCACCAACCGGTAAATCGGTCGAGGCCGGCCTCGTGGCCGGGCTGGCCGCGCTTCCCATCATTCAATTTGGCTGGAACCGCAGGGAACACGCTGGGGAATGGCCCAGTTGTTGTGTTGCATGAGGGGGCCGAGCTCACGGAGGAATGTCATGGAGAACTGGACGAACGCAAAATGGTGCGACGTCGCGAACCTGATCCTCGGCGCATTCCTGTTCGTCTCGCCCTGGATTTTCGGTTTCGATGCCGGACCGGCCTCTCAGAACGCGTATGTCGCGGGCATCGTGATTGCGATCCTGGCCGTCGCAGCGCTCGCAGCCTTCGCGGTGTGGGAGGAGTGGCTCAACCTGATCGTCGGCCTTTGGACGCTCATTGCGCCCTGGGTGCTCGGGTTCCAGGGTGCCAAGACGGCAATGACCGTTCACGTCGTGGTCGGCATTCTGGTCGCCGTTCTTGCTGCGGTCGAGATCTGGATGATGTCCCAGAACCCGCCGCGGCTGACGACGAGCCGATAACAGTCAACGCCCATCCGCCCCACTCCGTGGGCGGGTGGGGCATCAGCTCGACCGCGATCTGCGCGCTGGCGTCAGGAAAGCACCGACGCCCGCACGATCACGAAGACGATTCCAATCGCTGTCGGCCCGAATGAGACGGCGGCCAGCGGCAACAGGACGTCGATCGCGGCGTGCGAACCGTGAAGCTTCGCGCCCCAGACCCTGAATTCGCCGGCTTCCCAATCATGCAGCGACGTCGGCCCCAAATGCCGTTCGTACGGCATTTGATATCGCCTCCAGACACGCGAAATGATCCATGGCAGCAGGATCGCGACCACGAACAGCAGCGTGACCAAGGCGAGGGAAAGGCTGACATCACTGCGACGGTCAAACAGTGCCCACGCCATGAGCGCGAACCATGCGACGAGGCCGACTGCCGCCCCGTAGATCTTGGGATGAAGTTCGTCGAAGATGGGATGATTGGTGGCGACGAGATCTCGTTTCATGACGATATCCTGCGCTGGCTGCGAAGCAGGCTTCGGCGGCGAGCGGCACCGACGGCTCTCGTTAAAGCCCGGACGGAGCTGCTGTGAGCATCAGGTAAAGCCGGCAATCAGCGAACATTTTCAGAGGTGCGATGGCATGAGACGCCGTAGGGCCGCACCGCCTTGCCGCACTACAACGTGAAGTTTCGTTTGCCAAAGCCGCGTGACGGGCGAATACTTTCCCGAAAATGGGAGGTCACGCCATGAAAACCAGGCTCGCCTGCGCAGCCGTCGCCGCTGCGCTTTTCGCCGCCACGAGTGCATCGGCCGACAGCTGGGAGGTCACCCGGCTCGTTGCCGGCTCGGCGTTCCACGGCGTGCACGGGCTCGGAATCGACAAAGCCGGCCATCTGTTCGCCGGCAGCGTCGCGGGCGCAGCGCTCTACGAGGTCGACATTGCGGGCGGCACCGCCAAGGTTGCAATCCCAGCTCCAGTCGGAATGGCCGACGACATCGCGTTCGCGCCTGATGGCACCATGGCCTGGACCGGCTTCCTCGCGGGAGATCTCTATGCGCGCAAGGGCGACGGACCGATCAAGAAGCTTGCGAGCGGCCTTCCCGGCATCAACTCGCTCGCCTTCCGCAAGGACGGCAGGCTCTACGCCACCACCGTCTTCCTCGGCGATGCGCTCTACGAGATCGACGTCGAGGGCGTCAAACCGCCCCGCCAGATCATGGAGAAGATGGGCGGCCTCAACGGCTTCGAGTTCGGTCCCGACGACAAGCTCTACGGTCCGCTCTGGTTCAAGGGACAGGTCGCCAAGGTCGACGTCGACAAGGCCGAGCTGACCGTCGTCGCCGACGGCTTCAAGGTCCCGGCGGCGGTGAACTTCGATTCCAAGGGCAACCTCTTCGTGGTCGACACCGCGCTCGGCCAGCTGGTCCGGGTCGACCCCAAATCGGGTGCCAAGACCATGGTCGCGCAGCTGAAGCCGTCCCTGGACAATCTGGCCATCGACGACAAGGACCGCATCTACGTCTCCAACATGGCCGACAACGGAATCCAGGAGGTCGACCCGGCGACCGGCCAGGCCAAGCAGATCATCATCGGCAAGCTCGCCCTGCCCGGCGGCATCGGCGTCACATCAGATAACGGCAAGGATACCATCCATGTCGCCGACGTGTTCGCCTATCGCACCGTGGACGGGGCGACCGGCGAGGTCACCGAGAAGGCGCGCATGCACGCTGCCGGCGTCGCGCTCGAGTATCCGATGAGCGCGACGGCGAACGGCAACGACGTCGTCCTGTCGAGCTGGTTCACCGGCACGGTGCAGGTGATCGACGGCAAGACCGGCGCCACGCGCGAGATGCTGCACGACTTCAAGGCGCCGCATGACGCGGTCGTGCTCGCGGACGGCAGCATTCTGGTGGCCGAGCTCGGCACCAAGTCACTGGTCAAGGTGAGCGGCGAGCACGGCAAGGATCGCAGCACGCTGATCGGCGCGCTCGAAGGTCCGGTCGGCCTCGTTCGCGGGGCGACTGACGAGGTCTACGTTACCGAAGCCTTTGCCGGCCTCGTCTCCAGGATCGACAGCAATGGCGAAAAGACCGTGGTCGCCAAGGAGCTGAAAATGCCTGAAGGCATCGCGCGCACCGGCGACGGCAAGCTGATCGTGGCGGAGGTCGGCGCCAAGCGGCTGATCGAGATCGCACCGGACAGCGGCAAGATCACCGAGATCGCCGCCAATCTTCCGATCGGCCTGACCGGTGCCCCCGGCGGCTTGCCGACGCATATCCCCACCGGTGTCGCTGTCGGCGCGACGGGCGCGATCTACTTCAGCTCGGATATCGAGAACGCGATCTACAAGGTGGTGAAAAAATAGCATCCGCCGGACCAGACCCTGACCGCGGAACCCGCGCTCGGGTTCCCCGTTAGATGCTGACGGAAGCCGACCAGCAGGAGGATCGCCCCATGACGCGCCTCTCACGCGACGATGTCGTCAAGGCCGTGGATCGGGCCGACGACGTCACCATTGCCCAGATCATCGGGACCGGCGCGACCGTCGAGGAACTCGCCGAAGCCCAGGCTTGGCTCGCCAACGACGAGCCGATGATCAACGATTTGCGCCCACTGGCGCAGGGCCGGGTCCGCGAGCTGGTGGATATTTTGTCGGAGCTTGAGGAGGAGGAGGAGGACGGCATCGAGCCGGGGCCGGCCGCTACAGGCGGGTGATAGCAGGCAAGCTGGAGAAGTTCTCCAGGATCAGGTGCCTCTCGGGGCCGAGCAACGAAGTCATTATCGACGAAGCCTTTCCCGGCGCCGCGTCCAGGATCGACCTAATTCTGCGCACCACTTACAGCGCCATGATGCACTGCCAGATCGAGGGGATCACCGCTGCACAATCGCCGCCTAAACTAGACGATCAATTTCACGAACTCGCCTTCCAGCTGTTGGCAACTGAGCAATCGCGGATAAAGTTGCGCGGGCCGTGCCGCTGAGGAAAAGTCCGAAAGACTTAAACCAAAGCACCGTCCCGGATCACCAGCGACACATGCGGCAACCTTGTGTTGTTGCTGTTAGGAAATCTATCTCCGAGATGTTCTTTAATACTGTCAATCAACGCAGTTACGCGCGCCCAGCTGTCGGAAAATAGCAGATTGGTACCCGCACTGATCACATTCGAAGTCAAGTTTATACAACCAGTGCTCATTAGATAACCGGCTGCGCAGTGAATGAGAATTCCAGACCGGGAACCGGTCTCCTCAACTCCAATGCAAGGCCACGGTCTCATGCTAATATTCGCAGGCCTTGCGTAACCAATCGTCTTGTACTTGTTCGTAGCCCCGCTTGCGTGCGTGAAGAGCGGATAAATTCCGGCTGCTATGCGGCGATGTCTAGCGACTCCCGTCGATCCATTATCATCTGGTCCTTGCCGTTCCACCGCCATCCCAAAAACGTCCGCGATCGGGGCACGATTGAAATAAGCCTGATAGCGCGAAACCGTTCGGTCGAAGCCCATGCCCGGTCTTCGCTCGGTCCTGATGCGATCGAGACAAAGCACGTAGCCATCGAGATCGGGAGCGTTTGGAACGACGGTCGGCGGAGGCTCAACGAGCGCCGGAGCTTTGGGTGGCGAAATCCTGATTGTGAAAAGATTGCCGGCTTCCGGGATTACCGTAAAGGTCGAGCCGCTTCCCTTGAAAACGGCCACCTCCTCATCAACTGCGGCTTGGCTCAATCCAGTAAGCTCGAATGGAGCGCTGTTATCGGCAACGGCCGACGTCGCGCCCGGAATGATCATTCCTTCTGGATATGTAGCTCGTACAGTGAACAAACCACCCGACTCTCTAATGATTTCAATCGTTGGGCTGTCGATGCCAAGATCAATTGCGCGTTGGTCAGCTTCGGCCTTGGTGAGCCCAGGAATTTCGACCACCGGCAACATCGTCAATCTCCTTCGTTCAATGATGATGCTTCGATCAAACGCCAAATCAGTCGGGAATGCCGTCGTAATTCTTGTCCGGTATGCTCTGGAATAACAATGCCTCGCATGCACGGCGACGCGTCAGTCCGGGCAGCTCCTTGCCCTTCGCTTTATTCCAACGCTTGAATTCTTGCGCTGCGCCCGCGTAATCCTTGGCATTCAACTTCTTCAATAGGGTTGAGCCTTTCAGGCTCGGTGCTCCCACATTGAATGCGAATGAAACCAGGGCATCAAACTGATCCTGATTGATCGGTACCGTAACCATACTGTTTACGGCTCGAACGAATACCTGCATGTCGTTCTGGAATTCTGCGTCGCACTCCTGCTGGGTCCAAATGTCACCTACTTTAAAAGTGCGGCCGTTATCGTTCGTGTGCCCCCAGCCGATGGTCAAGACCTGAACCGGATCGAAGTAAGCCTGGAAGCCTGTAGGTACGGCACGCATGCAACTCTCGAACGCCTTGATGAGTGCTATCCCCTTTTCTCCGAGTTGTTTTGTCTTCCTATTCTTGGGAGCTGGCGGCGGCGGAGCGACATGCTCCCCCGGTGGCCTAGGTTCTTCGTCGGGCATTGCGCTCGGAATGTGTACATCATCTGGATAGGTGGCGCGGACGGTAAATGTCCCGTCACCCGGCTCGATGATTTCAACCGGAACGCTGTCGATCATAAAATCTTCTGCGCGTTGCTCGGCTTCAACCCGCGTTGTCAATCCCGGAACTTCAACGACCTGCGACATTGCCACCCCCGCTATTGAATGAACTTCGCCAGCGACCCGTCGGCACAGGGACTCCCTGAGGAACGAGAGACGATGCACGCAGAAATTCTTCGACGTAGTCCCGAGAATTCGGGCCGAGTCACAATCACGCCGATTGCGATTTTGTCGCTGCCAAGCAGTCTTCCGATATACGCCTTCAGCTCTGGATCAATCGTCTTCGCCCCGTTGGGGAATAGCAACGAGCGCAAATCAATGTAGCTCGCATCGCTTGCCGGTTTGGTGATCCGCACGGTCGCCGCCGTACTGACTGTACGGGCATCAACCATTGGATGAGCAGCAGCCTGCTCGAGCGCAACCGTCCCACCTCTTTCAAACAGCTTGACGGTCGTATTAATTTGCGTCTCGATCGTCATAGGCATGCAGAGGCGCAGATATTGCCGCAGCGCGTAAATCGCGGCAGGTCTATTGTCGATCACTACTGGAAGCGTTTCGCGATACTTTTGTTGCCGCGTGAGAACGACCGATTGCACAGTTGATTTTTCGACTTCGAAGATGAAGCGGCTGTTGAAATTTGTGAACGCATGGGAAGCCAGGCCGAAGGCTGCGCCCACGACGGCAATGGCCTTGGTCGGATCAGCGGCCGTAGCTCCGAGGATTAGGAGAGTTGCCGCTTCCGTGTCCAAGATCTGCTGATGAATTGGTCCAACCCAACGGCGTTTATTGTCTAGCCAGGTGAGATACGCGTCGCAGCGGCGATCGATGTCATTCATGCCAGCCTGAACGAAGATCTGCCAATTCCTGCTGACGGGCGGCTCACGACAGAAAAGAATTTCCCCCCTCTCCTCGTATGAAAGTCCTGCCTGTTGGCAGATATATCCGACATATATTTCCTGAAGACGCGCCTGATTCACAGTTTCCGGTGCATAGAGCTCAGTTCCGACCCCCTCGTTCGTATAGCGCCAATCAAGGGTATCGCAGCCGCCCAAAAACAGCGCCAGCGCAACGCAACTCGCAACGATACCCGTACGCATCGCACGCCCCCAAAAAATTCCTTTCGGGTTATGGCGAGCCGCCCTGTGTCCAAGAAGCACGCTCTCACGCGAACAATGTCCCGCGCAGGCCGTGCTTCGCCACAACCCCTCAAATATTGGATAGGGAGTGTGCCGAGCCTCGATCAAATTGTTCAAGCAGATTCATGCACGCTCAGAGAGAAAGCGCAATGCGTGTTCTATTTATAACACACTGCTCCAGCATGCGCTGTAGTGACGCACCCGGTGGTTGTGCTATTTGTCGTGCATAGAGTGCAGCACCGGACCGCCTCGTCGCCTGAAGCACAACGCTCGCCTCATGATATGAAAAAACCTCCCCGCATAGCGGGGAGGTTTGGACAGGTTCGCTGCCACGTTAGGCGTGCTCAGTTCAACTTCCGCTTCGGCACCGGCGCCTCGAACTGCGTGATCTCCGCGGTCTGCGGTGCCTTGCCGTTGAAGGTCAGCACGTTGCCTTCGGAGGAGATCGCGACCGTGTCGCCATCCCTGACGTCGCCGGCGAGGATCATCTCGGCGAGCGGGTCCTGGAGGTAGCGCTGGATCACCCGCTTCAAGGGCCGTGCGCCGTAAGCGGGGTCCCAGCCCTTGGCGGCGAGCCAGTCGCGGCCAGGGGCATCGAGCGTCAGCACGATCTTGCGATCGGTCAAGAGCTTCTGCAGCCGCGCGAACTGGATCTCGACGATCCGGCCCATCTCGCTCTTCTGCAAGCGGTGGAACAGGATGATCTCGTCGACGCGGTTGAGGAATTCGGGGCGGAAATGCGCCCGCACCATTCCCATCACCTGCTCGCGCACCGCCGAGGTATCCTCGCCCTCCGGCTGGTTCACCAGGAATTCCGAACCGAGATTCGAGGTCATGATGATCAGCGTGTTGCGGAAGTCGACGGTGCGGCCCTGGCCGTCGGTCAGACGGCCATCGTCGAGCACCTGCAGCAGGACGTTGAAGACGTCAGGGTGCGCCTTCTCGATCTCATCGAACAGCACCACCTGGTAAGGCCGGCGCCGCACCGCCTCGGTGAGCGCACCGCCCTCGTCATAGCCGACATAACCCGGAGGCGCGCCGATCAGCCGCGAGACCGAGTGCTTCTCCATGTATTCGGACATGTCGAGCCGGACCATCGCGGTCTCGTCGTTGAACAGATACTCCGCGAGAGCCTTGGTCAGCTCGGTCTTGCCGACGCCGGTCGGCCCCAAGAACATGAACGAGCCGGTGGGGCGGTTCGGGTCCTGCAGGCCTGCGCGCGAGCGGCGCACGGCGGTTGCGACCGCACGCACGGCCTCGGCCTGGCCGACGACCCGCTTGCCGAGCTGCTCCTCCATCTTCAGGAGCTTCTCCTTCTCGCCTTCCAGCATCTTGTCGACGGGCACGCCGGTCCAGCGCGAGACCACCTGCGCGATGTGGTTGGCGGTGACCGCCTCCTCCATCATCTCGCCGGCGTTCTCCTTGGCCTCGATTTCCGACAGCTTCTTCTCGAGCTCCGGGATCCGCCCATAAGCCAGCTCGCCGGCCTTCTGGAATTCGCCGCGCCGCTGAGCGTTGGCAAGCTCGACACGCAGGCCGTCGAGCTCGGCCTTCAGCTTCTGGGCGTTGGAGAGCTTGTCCTTTTCCGCGCTCCAGCGCGCCGTCAGCGCCGCCGACTTTTCTTCCAGCTCGGCCAGCTCCTTCTCGAGCGCTTCGAGCCGGGTCTTGGAACCGGGATCGCTTTCCTTCTTCAGCGCCTCTTGCTCGATCTTGAGCCGGATGATCTCACGATCCAGCGAATCCAGCTCTTCCGGCTTGGAATCGACCTGCATCTTCAGCCGCGCCGCGGCCTCGTCCATCAGGTCGATCGCCTTGTCGGGGAGGAAGCGGTCGGTGATGTAGCGGTTGGACAGCGTCGCGGACGCCACCAGCGCGGAATCTGCGATCCGCACGCCATGGTGCTGCTCATACTTGTCCTTGAGGCCGCGCAGGATCGAGATGGTGTCCTCGACCGAGGGCTCGCTGACGAAGATCGGCTGGAAACGCCGCGCCAGCGCCGCGTCCTTCTCGACGTGCTTCTGGTATTCGTCGAGCGTGGTCGCGCCGATGCAGTGCAGCTCGCCGCGGGCAAGCGCCGGCTTGAGCAGGTTGGAGGCGTCCATCGCGCCATCGCCCTTGCCGGCACCGATCAGCGTGTGCATCTCGTCAATGAAGAGAATGAAGGTGCCCTCGCTCCCGGTCACCTCCTGGAGCACCGCCTTCAGCCGCTCCTCGAACTCGCCGCGGTATTTTGCACCGGCGATCAGCGCACCGAGGTCGAGCGCCAGCAGCTTCTTGTCCTTCAGGCTCTCCGGCACGTCGCCATTGACGATGCGCAGCGCGAGGCCTTCTGCGATGGCAGTCTTGCCGACGCCGGGCTCGCCGATCAGGACGGGATTGTTCTTGGTCCTTCGCGACAGCACCTGGATGGTGCGGCGGATCTCCTCGTCGCGGCCGATGACCGGATCGAGCTTGCCGTCGCGCGCGGCCTGGGTCAGGTCGCGGGCATATTTCTTCAGGGCATCATAGGCGTTCTCGGCGGTCGCGGAATCCGCAGTCCGGCCCTTGCGCAGCGCCTCGATCGCGGCATTGAGGTTTTGCGGGGTGACGCCGCCCTTGGCGAGGATGGTGCCGGCCTCGCTGGTCTTCTCCAGCGTCAGCCCGAGCAGCAGCCGCTCGACGGTGACGAAGCTGTCGCCGGCCTTCTCGCCGGCCTTTTCGGCGGCATCGAAGGTGCGGGCGAGCTCGGGCGCCAGATAGATCTGCCCGGCGCCGGCGCCGGAAACCTTCGGCACCTTCTTAAGGGCGTCCTCGGTCGCCTTCAGAATGGCACGGGAATTACCCCCAGCGCGGTCGATCAGACCGGCCGCGAGGCCCTCATTGTCGTCCAGGAGGACTTTCAGGACGTGCAGGGTGGAAAACTGCTGATGCCCCTCGCGCATCGCCAGCGACTGCGCCGACTGGATGAAGCCCCTGGAGCGTTCGGTATACTTCTCGATATTCATCTTTTCTGTCCCTCGGCCTGCCCTTGGGGCCCTCTCAGGCACCCCAATACGGCATCTTCATTGGGTTTCCGCTTACCGCATTGAGGTTTCTCAAGCAGCAAACGGCCGTCTCTTGCCGGCGTTGCCGCCGGCCTGACGCAGATGTGGGAAGCGGCTTGCGGATGCGAAAGAGGCGGCTTCACAATTTCGTGCGCACGTGGGCGGGCTTGGCGGTGGCGGGCCGAATCCCTTAAGTAGCAGCATGACAGCCAGCCATACTGCCGAGATCACCGGCCTCTATCGCTACCCGATCAAGGGCCTGACCCCGGAACGCCTGTCGCGCGCCCCGCTGCGGGTCGGCCAGACCCTGCCGGCCGACCGCCGCTACGCCATCGAAAACGGCCCGAGCGGGTTCGACCCTGACGCTCCCGAATGGAAGCCGAAAATCCAGTTCCTGATGCTGGCGCGCAATGAGCGGCTGGCCGAGCTCGACAGCCGGTTCGACGACGCCACCAATGTGTTGACCATCCGCAAGGACGGCCAAATCGTCGCCAGCGGCGATCTCGAGACCACCACCGGACGCGCCGCCATCGAGGCTTATTTTACTGAGAACTTCCAGCCCGAGTTGAAGGGCCCGCCCAAGGTTCTGTCCGGCCGCGACCACAGCTTCTCTGACGTCGCCCGCAAGGTCGTCTCCATCATCAATCTCGGCAGCGTTCGCGCGATCGAGACCATGCTCGGCGGCGCCGCCGTGCATCCCCTGCGCTTCCGCGCCAATCTCTACGTCAAGGGCTGGCCGGCCTGGTCAGAGCTCGATCTCGTCGGCCAGACGCTTGCGATCGGGCAGGCCCGGCTGAAGGTGATCAAGCGCATCGTCCGCTGCCCGGCCACCAATGTCGATCCTGAGACCGCCAAGCGCGATCTCGAAATTCCGCCCACGCTCTCGCGCCATCTCGGCCACATGGACTGCGGCATCTACGCCGAGGTGATCGCAGACGGTGACGTCGGCGTCGGTGACGCCGTCCAGGTGGAAGAGCCGAAGCTGCTGTGAGCCAACGCTGTCTTCACGCACTCCGTCATTGCGAGGAGCGAAGCACGAAGCAAATCCAGAGTATTTCCGCGGAGGGATTCTGGATTGCTTCGCTTCGCTCGCAATGAGGGTGACGAGCCTCAATTCGGCATCACATACGCGTAAATCCGGCCGCGCGAGACCGGCGCTTCGCGGACGCGGTTGCCGTTGTTGCCGGAGATCATGATCGGATTGCCCTGCGCGTCGATGCCGGTGATGATGCCGACATGGCCGCCGCGGCGGCCGCGCGACATCACCGCGATGGCGCCGACCTGCGGGCCTGAGACGCGCGTGCCGTAACGAGCGAACGAGCTCGCCATATCGGAGCCGGTGCCCTTATGTCCGGTATGCTCCAGCACCATGTTCATGAAGCGCGCGCACCAGAGACTGCCGCGCCCGGTCGGATTGCCGCCGAGATAGCGGCGCGCCTCGGACACGAGGCCCGATCCGCCGGCCAAGCCGCCGCTCGCAGCCATGCTGTCATTGCCCGTGCCGCCGCCGTTGGCATTCGGATTGTAGCTGGCCTGCGTGTCGGCGAAGCCGCCCGCCTGCAACTGCGCGGCGCTGCGCTCGAAGCGCGAGCCGCGTGCATGATGGCGGTGGTGATGATGCCTGGCGTGGTGCACGTAAGCGTGCCGCTCTGCGCTATGACGATGATGTGGCCGGGCCGAGGCCGGAGAAACGAACGCGGCAACCGCCGCGAAGAAAAACGCCAGCGCGACAACACACCGCGACAGGCGGAACGCAAACAACTCGACCATACGTCATCCTTCGTTACACCCCACTTCCCGTCGGCCCGTGCGGTGGCCGACATCCGGCGGGCCGTAAAGCTTCCGGATGTGGCGAGAAAAAGACGCCACGCCCGGGCGAATGGCTGCGATGATTGTGTATCGGGACTGGCCTGATGCTGCCGCATTGCGGACAACTGCGTTAACTGCGATCCTGCAAACGCGGCTTGAAGAGAGGGAAACAGTTAATGCCCCACGCCACGACCAGGGACGACGTTCGCATCTATTTCGAAGAGGCGGGTCAGGGAACGCCGATACTTTTTCTGCACGAGTTCGCGGCCGACTACACCAATTGGGAGCCGCAGATGCGCTACTTCTCGCGCGGCCACCGCTGCATCACCTATTCGGCGCGCGGCTACACGCCGTCGGACGTGCCCGACGGCGAGGTCTACACCTACACGCATTTCTACACCGATGCGCTTGCGGTGCTCGATCACCTCGGCATCGAACGCGCACATCTGGTCGGGCTGTCGATGGGTGCCTACTCATCGCTGCAGATCGGATTGAACACGCCGCAACGCGCGCTGTCGATGACGCTGGCCGGGGTCGGCTCCGGCTCGGAGCTCGAGAACCTGGAAGCCTGGCGCAAGCAGTGCCGCGCCAATGCCGAGCAGTTCGAGACGCTGGGCTCCGCCGAGGTCGCGAAAGTCACGCGCGAGGCGCCGAGCCGGATTCCGTTCCTGGTGAAGGACCCGCGCGGCCACGCGGATTTCTATGCCGCCCTGGCGCGGCACGATGCCAAGGGATCGGCGCGCACCATGCGGGGCTTCCAGGGCGGCCGCCCCTCGATCTACACGATGACGGATGCGATCGCGAAGGTGTCGACGCCCGCGCTGATCATCTGCGGCGACGAGGACGATCCCTGCATCGGGCCGAGCCTGTTCCTGAAGAAGCACCTGCCCGCAGCGGGCCTCGCGATGTTTCCGAAATCCGGCCACGTGCTCAATCTCGAGGAGCCGGCGTTGTTCAACAAGAGCGTCGAGCGGTTCGTCACGCTGGTTGAGGCGGGCCGCTGGCCGGTGCGGGACCCGAGGTCGCTGGCCGCGCATTGAGGCAGTGGCTCACCACACGCGTCGCAATGACGGAGGATAGATCTCGACTCCTCAACTCATGGAGCGCGGATGGACAGCTACTTCCCTCCACCCCGGCTCAGCAGAAACACGCCTTGCTCGCCGAACATGTTCCACACCCACCAGGGCAGGTTCAGCGGCACGGGGCGGCCGTGGAGATCGAGCGCGATCGAGCGCTCCATCTTGACGTTGATCTCGTCGCAGAGCTGCACGAAATCCTTGATTGTGCAGAAATGGATGTTGGCGGTGTCGTACCAGGTCGCCGGCAGATTCTCCGTGCGCGGCATGTGGCCGCCGATCAGGAGCTGGAGCCGCATCTTCCAGAAGCCGAAATTCGGGAACGACACGATGGCGCGGCGGCCGATGCGCAACAGGTTCTCCAGCACGACCTTCGGCTGCCGCGTCGCTTGCAGCGTCTGCGACAGAATCACATAGTCGAAAGCGTCGTCGGGATAGTTGACGAGGTCGGTGTCGGCATCGCCCTGCACCACCGCAAGCCCCTTGGCGACGCAGCGATTGACGCCCTCACGCGACAGCTCGATGCCGCGGCCGTCGATGCCGCGGGTTTCCAGCAGCTGGAGCAGATCACCGTCGCCGCAGCCGACGTCGAGCACTTTGGAGCCCGGCTTGACCATCTCGGCGACCAGCAGGTGGTCGGCACGAAACTGGCCGGACGGCGCGGTCGCAACGCGGTTCAGAGGCAGCACTTGCTGGACGGACATTGCTAGCGGTCCTTGAGGCTGACCCCGCGGGCCTTGCCTGCCGATTGCAGGAAGGCGCGGGAGATGTCGAAAAATTCGGGCACGTCGAGCAGGAAGGCATCATGGCCGCGATCGGTCTCGATCTCGGCGAACGACACCCGCGCGCTCGAAGCGTTCAACGCATGCACCAGCGCGCGCGATTCCGAGGTCGGGAACAGCCAGTCGCTGGTGAAGGAGACCACGCAGAAGCGGGTCTTGATGTCGGCGAAGGCCTTGGCCAGCACGCCGCCGTGATCGGCGGCGATGTCGAAATAGTCCATCGCGCGCGTCAAATAGAGATAGGAGTTGGCATCGAAGCGCTCGACGAAGGACGAGCCCTGGTAGCGCAGATAGCTTTCGACCTGGAAGTCGGCGTCGAACGAGAAGGTCGGCAGCTCGCGGTCCTGCATGCGCCGGCCGAACTTGCGGTGCAGCGCCGCATCCGAAAGATAGGTGATGTGCGCCGCCATCCGCGCCACCGCGAGCCCGCGATGCGGATGGATGCCGCGGTCGGCATAGCCGCCACCGTGCCAGTCGGGGTCGGCCATCACGGCCTGGCGGCCGAGTTCGTGGAAGGCGATGTTCTGCGCAGAGTGCCGCGTCGCGCAGGCAATCGCCAACGCGGAGAACACGCGAGCAGGATATGCCGCGGTCCATTGCAGCACCTGCATGCCGCCCATCGAGCCGCCGACGACGGCAAACAGCGTGTCGATGCCGAGCCGGTCGATCAGCATCGCCTGCGCCCGCACCATGTCGGGGATGGTGATGACAGGGAAATCCAGGCCCCAGACCTTGCCGGTCGCGGGATTGATCGACGCCGGCCCGGTCGAGCCCATGCAGCCGCCGATCACGTTGGAGCAGATGATGAAGTAGTGCTTGGGATCGATGGGTCGGCCGGGGCCGACCAGCGTCTCCCACCAGCCGGGCTTGCCGGTGACGGGATGCACATTGGCGACATGCTGGTCGCCGGTCAGCGCATGGCAGATCAGCACGGCGTTGGAGCGATCGGCGTTGAGCTCGCCATAGGTCTGGTAGGCGATCTGGAACGGGGAGAGGTCGACGCCGCAATCGAGCCGCAGCGGCTGCTCGGTGCCGAAATGCGCGACTTGCGAGCTTGGATGATCCACCTCGTGCGACCGTTCGTCGGCGCTGATCGCAGGACTCGGTATCGACTTGACGCTACCCATCTCGGACATCGACCTCGTTTGCGACTGGCTACTAGACCGCGCCGCTGACATCAGGCCATGAAAAACCCGGCCTGAACGATAGGTTCGGCCGGGATCGGAAGCGTCCCCGGCCTGTTTAGCGAATTTTTTAACGTGGCTGCAAGCCGGCCGGCTCAAATGACCACGGAACAGGCAAAAGCTACCGTCTCGGGCCGTTTTCGTCAAGTCGCGGCCCGGATCGAGCCAATTCGCCTCTTGCGCCGTGAACGGAAAGGGCCGTCATTTCTCTTTGCTTTCGTCGGCCCGACTGCCTAATCAGGACATTGATCGCAGCGGTGACGGCCTTACCAATTGTCTTGCCGATCCGCACCGGAACGTCCTTCAACAGCCCAAGCTCTTCAACAATCAAGTCAGACATGACCCAACGTCCGCCCGCGCCACCATCGCTCCAGGAACTGCGCAAGGAGATCGACGCGATCGACGAGGGCATGCATCGCCTGCTGATGCAGCGCGGCGACATCATCGACCGCCTGATCCAGGTGAAGCAGACCCAGGAGGTCGGCTCGGCGTTTCGGCCTGCGCGCGAGGCCGACATGATGCGCCACCTCGTGCAGCGCCATCGCGGCATCCTGCCGCTCGACACCGTCGAGAGCATCTGGCGCGTCATCATCTCGACGTTCACCTATGTGCAGGCGCCATTCTCCGTGCATGCCGACGTCTCGGTGAGCGAGCCGGCGATGCGCGATTCCGCGCGCTTCCATTTTGGCTTCACGGTGCCTTACGTCGCGCATTTCAGCGCGCAAGCCGCGGTCGAGGCGGTCGCGAGATCCAAGGGCGACCTGGCGCTGGTCTCGGCCACCTCCAGCCGCACACCATGGTGGCTGGAGCTCGAAGCGGAAGGCGCACCGAAGATCATCGCGCGGCTGCCTTTCGTCGAGCGTGCCGATCATCCGGCGGCAATGCCGGTGTTCGCAGTCTCGCGCGTCGCCGACAGCGCCCTGGTGACGGAGGTCGAGACCTTCAGCGTACGTGTCTCCGGGTGGAACGCCGAGGTCGCGCGCGCCCTGTCGCCGCTCGCCGAGATCGTGGCGGTGCCCGATACCGCCTTTGACGGCGCGGCGCTGCTGGTCTCGGTCACCAGCGCGACCAGCATCGACAAAATCAGGGCTGCCCTGATCGAGGCGGGGGCCTCGGTGCGCTCCACGGCCCTCGTCGGCAGCCACGCAACGCGCTATACGGTGCCCCCGACCGGGGCGAAATCGTAAATCGCGAGCAGCCCAGCCTATCCGGAGTCCAAGATGTCCCGCCCCGTGCCGAATCCCGGCATTCTCGATATTGCGCCCTACACGCCCGGCAAGAGCCCGGTGCCTGAGCCGGGCCGCAAGGTGTTCAAGCTCTCGGCCAACGAGACGCCGTTCGGGCCCTCGCCGAAGGCAATCGCGGCCTTCAAGCACGTGGCGGATCATCTCGAAGACTATCCGGAAGGCACCTCGCGCGTGCTGCGCGAGGCGATCGGCCGCTCGTTTGGGCTCGATCCCAACCGCATCATCTGCGGGGCCGGCTCCGACGAGATCCTCAATCTGCTCGCGCACACCTATCTCAGCCAGGGCGACGAGGCGATCTCCACCACGCACGGCTTCCTGGTCTACCCGATCGCGACCATGGCGAACGGGGCCAAGAATATCGTTGCGCCCGAAACGAACTTCACTGCCGACGTCGATGCCATTCTCAAGGCGGTCACGCCGCGCACAAAGCTGGTCTGGCTCGCCAACCCCAACAACCCGACCGGCACCTATCTGCCGTTCGACGAGGTCAAGCGGCTGCGCGCCGGCCTGCCCTCGCACGTGCTCTTGGTGCTCGACGCCGCCTATTGCGACTATGTCTCGCGCAACGATTACGAGATGGGCATCGAGCTGGTCGCCACCACCGAGAACACCGTGGTGACGCACACCTTCTCCAAGATCCACGGCTTGGCCGCGCTGCGCATCGGCTGGATGTTCGGGCCCGAGCACATCATCGATGCGGTCAACCGCATCCGGGGTCCCTTCAACGTGTCGACGCCGGCGATGTACGCCGCGGTCGCCGCGATCGAGGACACCGCGCACCAGGCGATGTCGAAGCAGTTCACCGAGACCTGGCGCAACTGGCTGACCGAGGAGATCGGCAAGCTCGGGCTGAAGGTGACGCCGAGCGTCGCCAATTTCGTGCTGATCCATTTCCCGACCGACAAGGGCAAGACCGCTGATGACGCCGACGCCTTCCTGACCAAGCGGGGCCTCGTGCTGCGCGGGCTAAAGAACTACGGCCTGCCGCATGCGCTGCGCATGACCATCGGCACCGAGGAGGCCAACCGCCTCGTGGTCGAGGGCTTGCGCGACTTCATGGGCGGCAAATGAGCACGACGGCGCACTTCCAGCGCGTCGCGCTGATCGGCTTCGGCCTGATCGGCGGCTCGATCGCGCGCGCCGCGAAGCTTCAGGGCCTGGCCGGCGAGATCGTCACCACCGCGCGCTCGGAAAAGACGCGCGCGCGGGTTGCCGAGCTCGGCATCGTCGATCAGGTCGTTGCGACCAATGCGGAGGCGGTGAAGGATGCCGATCTCGTCATCCTCTGCATTCCCGTCGGCGCCTGCGGACCTGTCGCTCAGGAGATCGCCGCGCATCTGAAGTCGGGAGCGATCATCTCCGACGTCGGCTCGGTCAAGGGAGCGGTGGTCAGGGACATGGCACCGCACCTGCCGCAGGGCGTTCATTTCGTGCCGGCGCATCCGGTGGCGGGCACCGAGCATTCGGGCCCGGATTCCGGCTTCGCCGAGCTCTTCATCAACCGCTGGTGCATCCTGACGCCACCTGATGGCACCGACGCGGCGGCGACCGATCGCCTGCGCGCCTTCTGGGCCGCGATGGGCGCCAAGGTCGAGGTGATGACGCCGGATCATCATGATCTCGTGCTCGCGATCACCAGCCATCTGCCGCATCTGATCGCCTACACCATCGTCGGCACCGCCGACGAGCTGGCGCAGGTGACGGAATCCGAGGTGATCAAATTCTCTGCCGGCGGTTTTCGCGATTTCACCCGCATCGCGGCGTCCGACCCGACGATGTGGCGCGACGTGTTCCTCGCCAACAAGGAAGCAGTGCTGGAGATGCTCGGCACCTTCACCGAGGATCTCGCAAAGCTGACCCGCGCGATCCGGCGCGGCGACGGCGAGGCGCTGTTCGATCACTTCACCCGTACCCGCGCCATCCGCCGCGGCATCGTCGAGATCGGCCAGGATTCGGCGGCGCCGGACTTCGGCCGGCCGCATGCGGCGCTGAAGAAGCCGTGAGCGCTTAGCCCGGATGGATGGAGCGCAGCGCAATCCGGGGGTTCTTCGATACGGCCGGCGCTGTCCCGGATTACGCTACCGCGCAGTCAATACAGCGGCGGGATCTGGCCGACCTTGACCGGGCCGAGCAGCACGGCGCCGTCGACGAATTTCAGCGGGAAGCTCCGCGCCTTCTTGCCTTCAAGCGTGCTCTCGGTGCCGATCGAATTGATGCCGGCAGCAACGCCGGCATTGGCGTTCTGCTTGATGACCTTGCCGAGGCCGGGAACGGCGCGGTCGAGCGCGCCGAACAGATTGTTGAGGTCCTGCGACTTCACGCCGGGCGCGACACGGTCGAGCGTCGCCTGCGGCACGCCTTCCTCCAGCATCTTCTCGATGCCGAGCGCCGGGATCACGCGCTCGAGGCCGGCCACCGTCATCCGCAATTCGCCGTCGAGTCGACCATTGGCCGAGAGGCCGAGCGTGCCGGCCGCAACCGCGATCATCTCGCCCTGCTGGATCCGCGACTGGACGATCTCGATGTGACCGCCGGCAGCCTGGATCTCGCGGAAGCGCTGCGGCCAGGGCTTTGGCGTGAGGTCGGAGAGGCCGGTGATCTTGGCGCGGGTGTCCGCCTCGAACGGCTCGGCAAGCAGCGGATGCACGCCCTGGATGCTGCCTTGCGCGACATGGAGCACGGTCTCGATCACAGGATGATCCGACGGCGATCCGTCGGCGAGGCGGCCGTGCAGCTCGACCTGCTTGGCGCGCGCAAGCGGCACCTGCACGCTGCCATCGAGACGGTTGAGGCTGGGATCGTCGAACACGATGGAAGCACGGTCCGGCACGGCCGGCAGGCCGGCCACGCTGGCGCGGCCCTTGCTCCAATTCACCACGAAGGTGTTTTGCGTCACCCCGTCGATGAGCGTCGCAGGCGCGGAGAATTCGGCTATGACGCGCTTGGGGTCGTAGACCTGGGCGACGACCAGGATGTTGTCGAGCTTCGCCGTGAACGGCGTCTTGCTCGCATTTTGCGAGACCAGGGCGACGCTCGCGCCGGAGCACTGGACCTCGAAGCGGAATGGGAAACCCGCGATCGAGCGCTTGGCGCAATCATAGATGCGGCCGGATTTGGCTTCCTGCGCCCGCCAGGCGTCTGCGGCGATTTCGGCTTGCGACGCGGCGTAGAACCAGAAGCAACTCCAGGCGACGGCGAGGATCAGCAGGAGAACGGGTGCGATGAAAAGGCCCCAACGGGAGCGGCGGCCTGTGGCAACGGTCATATCGGACATGCGGCGACCCTTTGGCCCCAGATTCAGGCAAATGTAAGCGGGGCCGGCCCCCGACGAAAGACGGAGAATTCGCTTCGCTTCGGAACATGGTTCTGGTAGCCGTTCCCGAAATGTCCGAAATCTCCCTCCCCTCCGTCACCACCGCCAAGGGCGACCTCTGGGTGTTCGGCTACGGCTCGCTGATGTGGCGGCCGGGCTTCGACTTCGAGGAACGCGTCCCGGCGCGGCTGGTCGGCGAGCATCGGGCGCTCTGCGTCTATTCCTTCGTGCACCGCGGCACGCCGGAGAAGCCGGGCCTGGTGCTCGGGCTCGACCGCGGCGGCGCCTGCCGCGGCATCGCCTTTCGCGTCGCCGAGAAGAACCGCGCCGATGTCGTCGCTTATTTGCGCGCGCGCGAGCAGGTCACGTCGGTCTATCGCGAGGTGATGCGCTCGGTATGGTTGGAGAACGATGCGCGGCAGCGCGTCTCCGCGCTCGCCTACGTCGTCGACCGCGGTCATGTGCAATATGCCGGCCGTCTGTCGCTCGCCGAGCAGCACCGCCATGTCATCCAGGGCCACGGCCAGTCCGGCGCCAACCGCGACTACGTCACCGCGACGGTGAAGGCGATCGAGGCCGAAGGCTTTCGCGACGCGCAGCTGCATCAGCTTGCATTGATGCTGCATGGTGATGCGCATTCGCCGCACGCGCCGGCTCCGAACGAAGACAGCGAAAGTCGCTAGCCGCTGGTCGGCGCGTAGCTTGGCGCGCTACCGATCAACTGCTCCTGCTCTTTCCGCCCCGCTTCGACGAGACGCCCGGTCGCGTCCTCGATGACCGTTTGCACGCGGGAGAGAAATTCGTCCTTCGGCAGACCCGGCGGCAACGGTTCGAGAAACTCCACCACGAGCGTGCCCGGATAGCGCATGAAGGTGCGACGCGGCCAGAACAGGCCGGAATTGAGCGCGATCGGCAGGCACGGCACGCCGCAGGACGAATAGATCTGTGCAAAGCCGGTCTTGTAGTCGGGCGGCGCGCCGGGAGCACGGCGCGTGCCCTCCGGAAAGATCACGAGCTGGCGGCCGCTGCGTACCGCCTCGCGCGCCCGCCGCGTCATGTCCAGAAGCGCCTTCACGCCGGCATTGCGGTCGATTGCGATCATCCCGGTCTTGACCAGGAATTGACCGAACACCGGGATCTGCATGAGCTGGCGCTTGAGGATGAAGATCGGCCGGTTGAAGAAACCCGGCAGCACGAACGTCTCCCAGAAGGACTGATGCTTCGCCACGATCAAGAGCGGACCTTCCGGGATGTTCTCGACACCGCGGAATTCCACCTTGATGTTGCAAACCACCCGCATCAAGACCAGCGTTGCCTTGGCCCACCATTCCGCCACCGTCAGCATCGCGCGCGGCGGCAATGCGAAGGTCGGCAGTGCCACGATCGCAAGGCAAACAAGCACGGCGTAGAACAGCACGTTGAACACGAGCGAGCGCAGGAAAATCAGAAACATCGACGGTCCGATCAATTTGCCAGTCAATTGGCCTGGGCGGTGGCGGGCCGCCTCGGTTGCTGACCCGCAGGCTGCTCCGACATCTCGGGCGAAAGGTCAATCCCGAAATCCTCCAGCCGGACCCTGAGCTCGGCCGCGATGTACTTGACATATTCGGACAGGAGCAGGCGCAGCGTCGAACCCGAGGTCCACCACGGCTCCTCGCGCCATTTGTCGCCGACCACCGCAAAGGGGATCAGCGTCGTCTGTGGCATCGCGTGCGAGAATTCCACCAGCGCGCGCGGCATGTGATAGTTGGAGGTGACCACGATCAAAGATGTAAATCGGCGCTCATGCGCCCATCGCCGCGCCTCGGCCGCGTTGCCGCGGGTCGAGAGCGCGGTGCGGTCGAGATCGACGCAGCAGGTCATGAAGGATTGGTTCTCCGGCAAGGTCCGGGAGATGTCGCTCGCCGTCGAGGTCGGATGCACGCCGGAGATCAGGAGCCGCCTGCCGTAGCCGGCAGCCAGCAGCTCCATGGCGTCCGATACCCGTGAGGAGCCGCCGGTCAGCACCACGATGCCGTCTGCCTTGCGGTCCGGCACCATCTCGGCGCCGCGCAATTGCGACAGGAACGCAATGAAGCCCGCCGCCGCGCCGACGAAGGCGAGCGCGATCGTCGACACGATTGTCGCGCGCAGCCAGCCGCGCGGCAGTTTCGGCGATCGATCGTCGGTCGGCGAGGTCATGCGATGTCGGTGATCCCTTCCCTGAGTAATTTTATGACGTTTTGAGGCGAAGTGGAGTCCGGTTTGAAAGGCTTATCAATGCTACGAAACTGTCAGGCCGAAAAGTCGATTCACCCTCTCCCCTTGTAGGGCCTTGTGGGAGAGGGTGGCTCGTCGCGACAGCGGCGAGACGGGTGAGGGTTCTCTCCGCGCATTCACCTCAGCATTTGTACGCTTGGACAGAACCCCTCATCCAGCGCCATAGCCGAAGCTTCGCTGCGGCGTTCTCGAGAACGGAGGCCGAAGGCCTCCTATGCCACCTTCTCCCGCGAGGGGAGAAGGAAAGAAAAGAACTCAATCAACATCATTCAAGGTCGCGAACAGGGTCTGGCGCGAGGCCACCGCGGTGATGCCGCCGATCAGCACGGCCTGGACCGCAAGCACGATGTAGCCGGATGGCCGCAGCGAGAAGGTGCCGAGCAGCGCGGCGAACTGGTCGCCGACGGGGGTACCGGAAAACCAGCCTGCGATGGACTCTGAGAAGCCGAACACCAGCATGGCGGCGCCGCCGCCGATCACGCCACCTTCCAGACCCAGCCTGAGGAAATGACGCAGGAAGTGATTGGCGATGTAGCGGTCGCCGGCGCCAACGAAATGCAGGACCTCGACGATCGGACGGTTCGCCGCCATGGCGCCGCGGGTCGCGAACGAAACCGAGATGATCGTGGCGATGATGACGAGCGCGAGGATGCCGAGGCCGGCCAGCACGGTGGCGTTTGTCATCACGCGCATGCGCTCGATCCAGGCGCGATGATCGTCGACGCTGGCCCCCGGCGCGACCTGCGTCACGCGCGCGCGCAAGGCGCCGAGATCGAGCGGCGTGCCCGGTTGCACGCGCGCGATGATCATGCGCGGCACCGGCAGATCGTCCATCGACAGGCCGGTGCCGAGCCAGGGCTCGAGCAGCTTACCGCTCTCCTCCTTGGTGAACGACTTGACCTCGACGATGCCGGCTTGCGCGCGCATCGCCTCCGCCACGGCGGCGGTGTCGCGCTCGATATCACGGCCGGCCTGCGGACGAACCTGGATGGTGATTTCGCTTGCCACGTCCGACTGCCATTCCGCGGCGGAGGCACTCACCAGTAGCACCGTCCCCGTGGTCATCGAGGCGAGGAAGGTCATGATGGCGACGACGGCGACCAGCGCTCTGCCATGGATCGAGGCGCGCGGCACGATCGGCGACATGTTGCGCGCCTTGGCCGGAAGCTGCGGACGCTCCTGTCCGAGATCGACCAGCACGCCGCGCTCGTCTAGCCTACTCATAGACGTGCAGCCGTCCCTGGTGCAGCACCAGCCGCCGTGCCTCGTACTGATCCATCAGGCCGATGTCGTGAGTGGCGATGATGACGGCGGTGCCTGATTTGTTGAGCTCGATGAAGAGCCGCAGCAGGCGCCGGCCGAGCGTCGGATCGACGCTGCCGGTCGGCTCGTCCGCGAGCAGCAGCTGCGGCCGCGAGATCACGGCGCGCGCGATCGCCGCGCGCTGCTTCTCGCCGCCCGACAGGATCGGCGGCAGCGCGTCCATGCGATCGCCGAGGCCGACCCAGCGCAACAGGTCGATCACCTCCTTGCGGTAGCTCGACTCGCTGCGGCCCATGACGCGGAACGGCAGCGCGACGTTCTCATAGGTCGTCATGTGGTCGAGCAGCCGGAAATCCTGGAGGACAATGCCGATGCGCTTGCGCAGGTCCGCGATCTCGTCCTTGCCGAGCTGCGAGATGTCGTGGCCGAACAGATTGACGAGGCCCCGCGTCGGTCGATGCGAGAGGAACAACAGACGCAGCAGGGAGGTCTTGCCGGCACCGGAAGGTCCGGTGAGAAACTGGAAGGAATGCGCCGGGATCTGGAAATTGAGATCGCGCAGGATCTCCGGCCCCAGACCGTAACGCAATCCGACATTTTCGAACCGAACCAAGTTCAGCTCCGTTCGAGAGGGGGCGCGGGTCGCGCTGCGGCACTCCGCCATGCGCGATCATCGGGTTTTGCCGCCGTTATGGTTTCCGGTTCGTTAACGGTCGCCCTGTAGCATAAGGGCGCCCGGTTCTCCGCGGCCGCGGCATCGTCAAGACCAGTCCAAGACCTTCGTTCATACATCAAGGCTCGTCCATGCATATCGTCTGCCCCCATTGTATGACATCCTACGCCATCAAGCTCGCGAGCCTTGGGGCGAACGGACGAGCGGTCCGCTGCTCCCGCTGCAAGGAGACCTGGATCGCGCATGCCGAGGATGCCATCGAGGAGGCGTCCGTTCCCGCGATCGCCGCGGCCAGCCGGGCCGACGACCAGTCCGACCTCGCCGAGCAATGGAACTCCTATGCCAAGGACGACGGCACCATTGATGCGCCTGTCGTCGACAGTCCCTCAATCGCCAGCGACTGGCCGGACCAGGAGGCCCGCGAAACCGAGGACGAATGGTCAGCGGCGGCCCGGCAGGCCGAGGAGGAGGCCGCCGGTGCACAGCACCAGTCCTGGTTCCGCGGCCTGTTCCGCCGCCGCGGGGCGCGGGTGAGCCGCGCGGTCGCCACCACGGCTCCGCGCAAATCCTATTTTGGCCTCCCGACCGCCTGCGCCGCGATGGGCGCGCTGGTCCTGGCACTGGTGATCTGGCGCGGCGACGTGGTGCGGCTGCTGCCCCAGACGGCGGCGTTCTACAAGATGGTCGGGCTCGAGGTGAACCTGCGGGGCCTCGCCTTCAAGGACGTCAAGCTCTCCAGCGAGACCGTGGACGGTAAGCAGGTGCTGGTGATCGAGGGCGTGATCGTGGGCGAGGGCAAGAAGCCGCTCGACATCCCGCGGCTGCGCTTTGCCGTGCGCGACGCGCAAGGCGCGGAGATCTACGCCTGGAACACGGTGCTGGAACAGACCGTGCTGCGGCCCGGCGAGCGCGCCTTCTTCCGCTCGCGCCTTGCCTCGCCGCCGCCTGAGGGCCGCAATATCGACGTTCGTTTCTTCAACCGGCGCGACATCGCCGGCGGCAGCGTATAATCGACCCCACAGGGGAGATTGATCCCAAGGTTGGTCTCATGCCGAAAATCTTGATCGCCGACGACGAGGATTCGATGCGCACGCTCGTGGCGCGCGCCATCGCCATGGACGGCCATGAGACCGTCACCGCCCAGGACGGCGCCGAGGCGCTGGAGATCCTGACCCGCGAGGACGGCGCCTTCGACCTGTTGCTCACCGACATCCAGATGCCGGTCATGGATGGCATCGCGCTGGCTCTCTCGGCCGCGCGCGATTTCCCTGATCTGACCATTCTGCTGATGACCGGCTTTGCCGACCAGCGCGAGCGCGCCTCGAACCTGAATGCGCTGGTGCATGACGTCGTGACCAAGCCTTTCTCGGTCGCCGACATCCGCACGGCCGTGGCGGATGCGCTGGCAGCGAGGAAGGGTTAGCGCAGCGGCTACACACTCCCCTGTCATGCCCCGGCTTGCCGCCTTCGCTAAAGCTTCGGCGGCCGAGCACCCTTGTGGCCCCGGCGTAGCCTTGGCGAAGCCGGGACCGGGGCATCCAGTACGCCGCGGCGGATGTGCCAAGAGCGAGCTCTTCAACGCCGGTCTCTGGAATACTGGATCGCCCGGTCAGGGCCCGGCGATGACAGCGAGTGTGACGTTAAAACTCTTTCAGCAGCCGCTCGATGTAGTCGAGCTCGATCTGCGGGCGCGAGGGGTCGCCGAGACGACGGCGGAGCTCTTCGAGAATGCGGCGGACACGCTGGGTGTCGATCTCGCCGGGAATCTTGACCGTGTAATCGTCACCATATTCGCGCCCGTGCAGCGGACGGCCCAGCGGGTCGGTCTGGTTGCCACCGCTCTGCTGACGGCCGGCGCGTTGGCCGGGTCCGTCGCCCTGGCCGTCACCGTCACCCTGCTGCATCGCCTCGGCCATTTTCTGCGCACCCTTGCGCATCGCATCGAGCGCCTTGCCCTGCGAGTCCACGGCGCCGTCGGCATTGCCCTCGCCGAGCTTTGATCCCGCATCGCCCATGGCACCGTCGGCAGCATCCAGACTGCCGTCGTCATCGCCCTGGTCGCCGTCCTGATCGCCGTTCTGGCCGGGCTGGCCCTGATCCCCTTGCTGGCCCTTCTGTCCCTGTTGGCCCTTCTGCCCCTTTTCTCCCTTCTGCATGAGGCCGCGCTTGGCAAGCTCGTCCTGCAGCTTCTTCAGGCGGTCGCGCAGCCCCTGCTGGTCCTGCTGCAGCTCCGACATGGACTGATCGCCCTGCTTGCCGCGCGAGCGGTCGCGCCGGGAATCCTGGCCCTGCTTGAAGGTCCTGTCGCGCAATTGCTGCTGCTTGCGGATCATGTCGCCGAGCTCGTTCAGCGCCTGCTCCATGTCGCTCTCGCCGGACTGCCCCGGCTGCGCCATCTGGAGACCTTCCAACATCTGCTGGAGCTGGTCGAGCAACTGCTTGGCCGCATCCTTGTCGCCGGAGCGCGACAGGCGCTCCATGCGGTCGATCATGTTCTGCAGATCCTGCTGGCGCAGGACCTTGGTGTTCGGGTCGAGCGGCCGCGCCAGCTGCTGCGGGTCATTGTTGTTGCGGAACTGCTCGGCGAGCTGGCGCATGAAATCGTTCAGCGCCTGACGCAGATCCTGCGTGAGCTTCTTGATTTCTTCGTCGCTCGCGCCACGCTCCAGCGCCTGCTTCAGCGCGTCCTGAGCCGCGCGCAACGCCTTCTCGACGTCGGAGATCTTGCCGTCCTCGATCGTCACCGCAAGCGCCCACAGGCTTGCCACGACCTCGCGCAGGGCATCATCGGTGCGCGCGGCCTCGAGCTGTCGGGCCACGTTGTGCAGGCCGAGATATTGTCCGGGCTCCGGCGTGAACATTTCGGGCGCGATCATCAGCGCGTCGAGCGCGGCATACACGTCGGAATTCTTGTTCGCATCGAGCGCGAGAATGCGGCGCTGCTCGATCAGTGCACGTGCCAGCGGCTTGGTGAAGAGCCGTTCGGGCAGGCGCATGTTGAACGGTTCGCTTGCGGCCTCGTTGCCGGCCTCGTCCTTGGCCGTGAGGGTCAGCGTGACCTCGGCGCCGGCATAGGGATCCTCGCTGAGATCCTTCACCGACTGTCCGATGCCGTTGCGGGTCCGCGCATTCGGCAGCGCGAGCGGGAATTGCGGTGGCTGGAACAGAGGCCGCGGAGCCGCCCTGGTGTCACCATCGCCGGCAGCAGCCTTCGTCCCGTCCTTCGTGCCGTCCTTTGTACCGTCCTTTGTACCGTCCTTTGTACCGTCCTTGGCATCGGTCGACCGCGGGGCAAATTTCGCCTCGGCGCCGGTGACGCCGTAATCGTCCTCAAGCTTGTAGGAGAGCTGGAGCGCGCCGCGCGCCTGGCGCTCCGGGTCCTTGGCGAGCGCGATCGTCGGCGGACGGTCCGGCGTGGCCGCAAACGCCCATTGCGGCTGGCCGGAAGGCGCGCGGACACGCGCGGTGCCGTCGCCGGAAATGGCAAAGTGCTTTTCGTTGGTCCCCTTGGGGCTGGCTTCAGTTGGGGCGACTTCCTTGAGTCCGCCGGAGACGACGACATCCAGACTGCCACCGGAAGAGCGCACGATCAGGGTCGAGCCGGCGGGAACGGAAAGCGGGCCGCCGGCGGGCAAGGCCGCAGCCTCCTTGTTGGCGGCCGACAGGATGACCGGCGGCTTACCGGTGTAGAGCGGCGGCGTGACCCAGGCGTCGACGCGAACATTGGTCGGCGCCAGCACCCCGTTCCAGTCGAAGGCAGCGCCGAGCCGCATCGCACGCTCGTCACCTGCGGCGAAGAAGGTCGCAACCAGCATCACCATGACAAGGGCACGCAGCGCCCAGGGGTCGTGAAGCGCGAGCCGCGGGTGCGGCAGACCGGCGCGGATGCGCTTGATGGAGGCGAGCGTACGCTCGCGCTGCGCCTGCCACAGCGCCTGCGCGACCGGGTCCTGCGAGGTCAACGTGTCCGTGAGCGTGGTGGCCGGGCGGTGACGGATGCCGGAGCCACGGTCGAGCCGGGCGAGCGCTTCCTCGCGGCTCGGCCAGCGGAAGCGAATCAGCGGGAACAGGGCGACGACTGCAATCGCAGCGAAGAGGGCAAGGCCGATGGCCCGGGCAACGAACGGCACGGCGAGCCAGAGACCAGCCCAGGACACCACCAGGAACAAGCCGGCGACGGTCAGAAGGCGCGCCACATTGGGCCAGGCACGCTCCCACGCGATGGCATAAGTAGCCCGATCAAGGGCCTGCGCCAGCTTCAGCCGCGACAGCGCGTCACTGTTGCGGATCGGGCCTGACGGGCCGGGGGTGACGCCGTTCAATCAACTCTCCAGGTTGCCCGGTAGAGAAGAGCCTATCACAACGGCAGCACTGAGGCATCCGTTCCGGTACGGAGGAGCCTCCTTTTCCCGCATAACACGAGGACGTGACTGGCCCGGTGCAACCCCGTAATTTCCGCGCGCCATCCCTGTTGGAACAAAGGAAACGCCATGGACAAGAAGATGCACGACAAGGGCCTGGAAGTCCGCAAAGCGGTGCTGGGCGAGGCCTATGTCAACAACGCCCTGAAGAACGTCGACGATTTCAACCGTCCGTTCCAGGAGATGCTCAACGAATATTGCTGGGGCGCGGTGTGGGGCCGCGAGGAGCTGCCGCGCAAGACCCGAAGCATGCTCAACATTGCCATGATCGCGATCCTCAACCGCCAGCACGAGTTTCGCGCGCATCTCAAGGGTGCACTCACCAACGGCGTCAGCCGCGAAGAGATCCGCGAGATCCTGATGCAGGTCGCGATCTATGGCGGCATGCCCGCCGCGGTCGACAGTTTCCGCATCGCGCGCGAGGTGTTCGCCGAGATCGATGGGAAGGCGTGAGGCGGCGTGTGAGTGAGGGGCGCAACGTTCCTCCTCATCGTCGTCCCGGATCAGCGCGCGCTTGAGGCGCGCTTGTCCGGGACGACACGGGGGATGGAGCGCGGATTTTCACGACAGCAACGAATAACAACCACAAGGAAACACCATGGACATCGGATTCATCGGCCTCGGAAACATGGGTTTTCCGATGGCGCGGCGGCTGATCGAGGCGGGACACGGGCTCGTGGTATTCGACACGCGCAAGGAGGTCATGGACAAGCTGGTGGCGCGCGGCGCAATTGCGGCGGCGTCACCGAAGGACGTCGCCGATCAAGTCGAGACCGTCATGGCGAGCCTGCCTTCGCTGCAGGCTTCGCTCGAGGTCGCAACGGGAGCGAACGGCGTGATCGAGGGCAAGCGCGCCAAACGTTTCATCGATCTCTCCACGGTCGGCTCGGCGATGGCCGTGAAGATTCACGGCCTCCTCGCCAAACGCGACATCGTGCAGATCGACTGTCCCGTCTCCGGCGGAGTCGGCGGCGCCGAGAAGGGCACGCTGGCAGTGATGGTGTCGGGCCCGAAAGCCGAGTTCGAGCTGCTCAAGCCGGCGCTCGACGTGATCGGAAAGGTGTTCTTCATCGGCGAGAAGCCCGGCGCGGCCCAGACCATGAAGCTCGCCAACAATTTCCTGTCGGCCACCGCGATCGTGGCAACGTCGGAAGCCGTGGTGATGGGCGTCAAGGCCGGGCTCGATCCCGCCGTGATGATCGACGTCATCAATGCCGGCTCGGGCATGAACACGGCGAGCCGCGACAAGTTCCCGCGCTCGGTGCTGCCGCGCACCTTCGATTTCGGCTTCGCCACCGGACTGATGGTGAAGGACGTGCGGCTGGCGCTGGCGGAGATGAAGCAGCTTGGCCTGTCGATGGAGGTGGCGGATGCGGTCGGACGGTTATGGGAGACCGTGATCAGCGCGGAAGGCGCCGAGTCCGATTTCACCGCGGCAATCAAGCCGATCGAGGAGAAGGCGGGCGTGGTGGTCGGGCGGAAGACATAGCGCCGCGCCTAAACACTCACAGCCACGGCGCCGGCTTATCCATCGCGATGAGTTGCTCGACCTCGACGCGCGGGCGCACCACGGCGTATTGGTCGCCCTTCACCAGCACCTCCGGCACCAGCGGCCGGGTGTTGTAGGTGCCGGCCTGCACCGCGCCATAGGCGCCTGCGGTCATGATGGCGAGCAGATCGCCGGGCTTTGGCGTCGGCAGCGTGCGGTCGAGGGCGAGATAGTCGCCGGTCTCGCAGACCGGGCCGACGACGTCGGCCATGATGGTGGCGGCGCCCGAGGCGGGCTGCGTCACCGGCAGGATGTCGTGATGGGCCTCGTACAGCGTCGGGCGGATCAGATCGTTCATGGCGGCGTCGATGATGACGAAGTTCTTGCCGTCGCCGTGCTTCACATAGATCACCTTGGCGACCAGGATGCCGGCATTGCCGACGATCATGCGGCCCGGCTCGAACATCAGCGTGCAGCCGAGATTGTGGCTGACGCGCTTGACCATGGCGGCATAGGCGGCCGGCGCCGGCGGCGCCTCGCGGTCCATGTAATAGGGAATGCCGAGGCCGCCGCCGAAATCGACGTGGGAGATGTCATGGCCGTCGCTGCGCAGCGTCTGCACGAATTCGGAGAGGATGCGAAACGCGGTCTCCATGCCGGAGAGGTCGGTGATCTGGCTGCCGATATGTACGTCGGTGCCGGTCACTTCGATACCGGGCAGCTTCGCAGCGCGCGCATAGACCTCGCGGGCATGCACGATCGGGATGCCGAACTTGTTCTCGGACTTGCCGGTGGAGATTTTTGCATGCGTGCCGGCATCGACGTCGGGATTGACGCGCAAGGAGATCCGCGCGGTCTTGCCCATCTCGGTCGCAAGGCGCGACAGCAGCTCGAGCTCCGGCTCGGATTCGACGTTGAGACAGAGGATGTCGGCGGCGAGCGCAGCACGCAGCTCGGCCTCGGTCTTGCCGACGCCGGAGAACACGATCTTGCTTGCGGGAATGCCTGCGGCCAGCGCGCGCTTCAACTCGCCGCCCGAGACCACGTCGGCGCCGGCCCCTAGCTTGGCCAGCGTGCGCAGCACCGACTGGTTGGAGTTCGCCTTCATGGCGTAGCAGACCAGCACCTTCTCGCCGGCGAAGGCGTCGGTGAAGACGCGGTAGTGCCGCTCGAGCGTCGCGGTCGAATAGCAATAGAACGGCGTGCCGACGGTCGCGGCCAGCTCGGACAGGTTCACCGCCTCGGCGTGCAGCACGCCGTTGCGATATTCGAAATGGTTCATGGCGCAGGCTCGGTTGTCCCGGCTTATTTCTTGGCGGGAGGTTCGTCCAGGAGCGGGTCGAGAATAAACGGTTTCTTCTTGCCCTTCGCCGCCGCGGGCGCGGCATCCGCACCGTAGGTCGGGTTGAACACGCTCGGCGTCCGCTGAGTTTCGGCCTCGGTATCTACAGGTGCGGCACCGCTGGTCGTGGACGCGTTGGAGGCGGTCGGCGGCAGATCCAGCGGACCCTTGCGGCCGCAGCCGGCCAGCGCAAGCGCCGTCAGGCTCAAGACAATGATGGTCCACCCCGAACTGGCCGGGCGAAACTTTGACGTCACGACGAAATCCCCACTACGCGCGGCGCACCATACAGAGATTGGCGCGTTCTGGCGAGAGCCGGATGATCATGAAACATAAGCGAAATTTTGCCCTCAGCCCAATTTTCGCTCTTTTTCCAGCCGCTTCGCCCAGGCTTTGGCCTGGGACGCCACGTTCTTCGGCGCGGTGCCGCCAAAACTGGTGCGGCTCTTCACGGACGATTCGACCGAGAGCACGCCGAGCACCTCCTTGGTGATTTTTGGCTCGATGGCCTGCATCTCCTTGAGCGGCAGCTCGTGCAGCGCCACGCCGCCCTCCGCGGCTTTCGCCACGATCCGGCCAGTCACGTGATGGGCCTCGCGGAACGGCATCTTCAGGGTCCGCACCAGCCAATCGGCAAGATCAGTCGCCGTTGCGTAACCCTCGCCAGCGGCCGCCTTCATTTTGGCTTGGTCAGGGACGAGGTCGCGGACCATGCCGGTCATGGCCCGGATCGCGAGCGACAGCGCGGCAAAACCCTCCATGGCGCCCTGCTTGTCCTCCTGCATGTCCTTTTGATAGGCGAGCGGCAGGCCCTTCATGACGATCAGCAGCCCGTTGAGCGCGCCGATGACGCGGCCGGTCTTGGCGCGCACCAGCTCGGCGGCATCCGGATTGCGCTTCTGCGGCATGATCGAGGATCCCGTGGTGAACTTGTCGCTGAGCCTGACAAGGCCGACCAGCGGCGAAGTCCAGATCACGATCTCCTCGGCAAAGCGCGACATGTGCACGGCGCAGATCGAGGCCGCCGACAGCGTCTCCAGCACGAAGTCGCGATCGGAGACCGCATCGAGCGAGTTCGCCATCGGCCGGTCGAAGCCGAGCGCCTTCGCGGTGGCGTGGCGGTCGATCGGGAACGAGGTGCCGGCGAGCGCGGCCGCGCCGAGCGGGGATTCATTCAGCCGCTGGCGCGCGTCCCTGAAGCGGCCGCGGTCGCGCGCGGCCATCTCGACATAGGCGAGCAGATGGTGGCCAAAGGTGACAGGCTGCGCCGTCTGCAGATGCGTGAAGCCGGGCATCACCGTGCCGGCGTGCTCCAGCGCGCGCTGCACCAGCGCCTGCTGGAACGCGGCAAGCGCGGCATCGGTCTCGTCGATCACATCGCGGACGAACAGACGGAAGTCGGTCGCGACCTGGTCGTTGCGCGAGCGCGCGGTGTGCAAGCGACCGGCGGCGGGGCCGATCAGCTCCGACAGGCGGCTCTCGACATTCATATGGATGTCCTCGAGCGCGCGCTTGAATTCGAAGCCGCCCTTGCCGATCTCTGACAAAATCGTGTCTAGACCCTTGCCGATATTTTTCGCATCAGAAGCCGTGATGATGCCTTGGTTGGCCAGCATCGCGGCGTGGGCCTTGGACGCGGCAATGTCCTGGGCGAAGAGGTGACGATCGACGTCGATGGAGACGTTGATCTCTTCCATGATCTCGTCGGGACGTTCCGAGAACCGGCCGCCCCACATCTTGTTGCTCATGATCCCCTGCTCACGCCTTGATTTGCCGCACGTTTGCTGGCCGCAGCCAGCCGTATTAAGAGGCCCCTGATAGCCATATCTGCGACCGGATGACAAACGATATGCTCGACCAGAAGCCCTCCGCCACGCGCCGCATCCCCCTCGTCATCGCCACCGTGGCGATTGGCGGACTGGCTGGCTTCGCCGCGCTGTACGGGCTCCGCCTCAACCGCGCACCATCTGGCGATCCCGCTTGCCGAACGGCGGTGGCCACAGCGCAGAAGATTGCCCCGCTCGCCCATGGCGAGGTGGCGGCGCTGACCATGGCGAGCGCCCCGTTGAAGCTGCCCGACCTTGTCTTCGAGGACGCGGACGGCAAGCCGAAAAAACTGTCCGACTTCCGCGGCAAGACGCTGCTGGTGAACCTCTGGGCGACCTGGTGCGTGCCGTGCCGGAAGGAAATGCCGGCGCTGGACGAGCTCCAGGGCAAGCTGTCGGGCCCGAATTTCGAGGTCGTGGCGATCAACATCGACACCCGCGACCCCGAGAAGCCCAGGGCGTTCCTGAAAGAAGCCAATCTGACCCGGCTCGGCTATTTCAACGACCAGAAAGCAAAGGTTTTTCAGGATCTTAAGGCCATAGGCCGGGCGCTGGGCATGCCGACCTCGGTGCTGGTCGACCCCCAGGGGTGCGAGATCGCGACGATCGCGGGACCGGCGGAATGGGCAAGCGAGGACGCGCTCAAGCTAATCCGGGCGGCGACCGGCAAGGCCGCCGCGTCGCTTTAAGCCGTCACGTTGAGATTGCCGCCGACGCCAGGGCCGACATTGGCGAGCGATGGCTGACCGGCACCGAGCAGCGTCAGAACGGTGGATTTCTCCATATCCATGTTCTGCTTGGTCAGCGTCGCCGCAATATTCGACTGCAGCGCGCCTTGCTGAGCGGCCAGCATGGTGCTGACCATTGCCATCATATCCATGACGCGAGCCCTCGTACCGGCCGTAACCTAGGCGCGAGGCGTTAACGAGAGGTGAGTGGGAAAGGTTTGGTGTCCCGGACGAGGTGCGGCACGAAGTGACGCGCCTCAGAGCCGGGGCCCCGTGCACGTGGCTTCTGTGCGCCGTCTCGGCAGCGCTCTGCGCTGCGTCCGGGGCACAGGACTGTCTTACCGCGTCGGAATCGGCTTGGCGCCGCGATAGTCGTAGAAGCCGCGCTGGGTCTTGCGGCCGAGCCAACCGGCCTCGACGTATTTCACCAGTAGCGGGCACGGGCGGTACTTGGAATCGGCCAGCCCCTCGTGCAGCACCTGCATGATGGAGAGGCAGGTATCGAGGCCGATGAAATCGGCAAGCTCGAGCGGGCCCATCGGATGATGCGCGCCGAGCTTCATTGCCGCATCGATCGCCTCGACATTGCCGACGCCTTCATACAGCGTGTAGATCGCCTCGTTGATCATCGGCAGCAGGATGCGGTTGACGATGAAGGCCGGGAAATCCTCCGACACGGCGACCTGCTTGCCGAGCCGGGCCACGAATTCCTTGGCCGTGTCGAAGGTCGCATCATCAGTGGCGATGCCGCGGATCAGCTCGACCAGCTCCATCAGCGGCACCGGATTCATGAAGTGAATGCCGATGAAGCGCTCCGGGCGATCGGTGGCGGCGGCGAGCCGTGTGATCGAGATCGAGGACGTATCGGAGGCGACGATCGCCTCCGGCTTCAAGACGGCGCAGAGTTCGTGGAAGATCTTGCGCTTGACCTCTTCCTTCTCGACAGCGGTCTCGATCACGAGGTCGCAATCGGCGAGATCGTCCAGCTTCTCGGCCGGCGTGATGCGCGCCATCGCCTTCGCCTTGTCGTCCTCGGTGACGGCTTTCTTGGAGACCTGGCGCGCCAGATTGCCGTTGATGGTGGCCATGCCCGACTTGAGGCGGTCGGCCGAAACGTCGTTGAGCACCACGTCGAAGCCGGCGAGCGCCGCGACATGCGCGATGCCATTGCCCATCTGACCCGCGCCGATCACGCCGACCTTCTTGATCACTGCCGCCATAATGTCATCCACCGGAACGGCGCGCATGTCGCGCCCTGCCTATCCCCTGAGCCGGGAGGTCTGATTTGACCAGAAGCCTGATTTAATCAGAACCTTGGCTCGAAACCTAGATTGGATCGCTTCGAAGGCGTGCCCCACGCCAAAGAAAACGCGTCAAAAATGAAACACCGGCCGGAGTTTATACCTCCCGGCCGGTGTTTTGTACGGCTTTACTTGCCGAGCTTGGCGAGTTCGGCCGTGAGCTCCGGAACCGCCTGGTAGAGGTCGGCGACCAGGCCGTAATCGGCGACCTGGAAGATCGGCGCATCCTCGTCCTTGTTGATCGCAACGATCACCTTGGAGTCCTTCATGCCGGCCAGATGCTGGATAGCGCCGGAAATGCCGACCGCGACGTAGAGCTCGGGCGCCACGACCTTGCCGGTCTGGCCGACCTGCCAATCGTTCGGCGCATAGCCCGCATCGACCGCGGCGCGCGAGGCACCGACGCCGGCGCCCAGCTTGTCGGCGAGCGGCTCGATGTATTTGGCGAAGTTCTCGCGGCTCTGCATGGCGCGGCCGCCGGAGACGATGATCTTCGCGGAGGTCAGCTCGGGACGGTCGCTCTTGGCGACCTCCTCGCCGACGAAAGTCGACAGACCCGGATCAGCGGCCGCCGCCACGTTCTCGACCGGCGCGCTGCCACCTTCGCCAGCTGCGGCGAAGGTCGAGGTCCGCACCGTGATGACTTTCTTGGCGTCCTTCGACTTCACCGTCTGGATGGCGTTGCCGGCGTAGATCGGGCGCTCGAATGTATCGGGCGCGACCACCTTGATGATCTCCGAGACCTGCATGACGTCGAGCAGGGCGGCGACGCGGGGCATCACGTTCTTGAAGCGCGAGGTCGCCGGCGCGACGATCGCGTCATAGCCGGACGCCAGCGACACGACCAGTGCGGCCAGCGGCTCGGCGAGGTCGTGCGCGTAGAGGTCGCCATCGGCGAGCAGAACCTTCTTCACGCCGGCGAGCTTGGCAGCGGCATCCGCCGCGGCCTTGGCGTTCTTTCCGGCGACCAGCACCTCGACATCCGCACCGAGCGCGGCAGCCGCGGTCAGGGCCTTGTTGGTCGCATCCTTCAGCGACGCATTGTCGTGTTCGGCAATCAGAAGCGTCGTCATCAGAGCACCCCGGCTTCGTTCTTGAGTTTCGACACCAGCTCGGCGACGTCCTTGACCTTGACGCCTGCCTTGCGGCCGGCCGGCTCAGCCGTCTTGAGAACCTCGAGACGCGCGGCGACGTCGACGCCGTAATCGGTGACGGTCTTCTCCGCGATCGGCTTCTTCTTCGCCTTCATGATGTTGGGCAGCGAAGCGTAGCGCGGCTCGTTGAGGCGGAGATCGGTGGTGACGATCGCCGGTCCCTTCAGCTTCACAGTCTGCAGGCCGCCATCGACTTCGCGCGTGACCTTGAAATCAGAGCCTTCGACCTCGAGCTTGGAAGCGAAGGTCGCCTGCGACCAGCCGAGCAGCGCGGCCAGCATCTGGCCGGTCTGGTTGCTGTCATCGTCGATCGCCTGCTTGCCGAGGATGATGAGGCCAGGCTGCTCCTCTTCGGCAACCTTCTTCAGGATCTTGGCGACGGCGAGCGGCTCGACGGTGCCCTCGGCCTTGACCAGGATGCCGCGATCGGCGCCCATGGCGAGACCAGTGCGGATCGTCTCAGACGCTTGCGCCGGTCCAATGGAGACCACCACGACCTCGGTGGCCTTGCCGGCTTCCTTCAGGCGCAACGCTTCCTCGACCGCGATTTCATCGAACGGGTTCATGGACATCTTGACGTTGGCGAGTTCAACGCCCGACCCATCGCCCTTGACGCGGACCTTGACGTTGTAATCGACCACCCGCTTTACCGGCACTAAGACCTTCATCGATCCTCTTTCACTCAATTTAGGAGGGGGGTTATCAACTGGCGCGGAACCTAAAGGCCTGATCTGCCCCGGTCAACGCGCGAACGGCTCTAATTTTGGCCTTCTGAATTGCGGACCGCGATGGGTCAGCGGTTCTGGCCCGGAACCCAGAGCACATCGCCGGCGCCATTGCCATTAACGGCCCGGCTGGCCACGAACAGGAAGTCGGACAGGCGGTTCATATATTGGATGCCAGCCGCGCTGACCGGCTCGCCAGGCCGAGCCGCCAGTTCCACGATCACGCGTTCCGCCCTGCGGCATATCGTGCGCGCCACATGCAGATAGGCAGCGGCCGGCGTGCCGCCGGGAAGCACGAAGGAGGTCAGCGGCGCGAGCTTGTCGTTGAGCGCGTCAATGTCGCGCTCGAGCCGCTCGACCTGACCCACCACTACCCGCAGCCGCTCGGCTTTGCCCTCCCGTTCGGGCACGGCGAGATCCGCGCCGAGATCGAACAGATCATTCTGGATGCGGCCAAGCATCGCATCGAACTGGGGCATGTCCCGCGTGTGAAGCCTGACCACGCCGATGGCCGCATTGGTCTCGTCGACGGTGCCATAGGCCTCGATGCGCAGATCGTATTTCGGACGCCGCTCGCCGGTTCCGAGCGCCGTCGTGCCGTCGTCACCGGTCTTCGTGTAGATGCGGTTCAGCACCACCATGCTGGTCTCCTTGGTTTAGGGCATGACCTTGTCGGAAACCGCTTCGCACTTTTCGCAAACGCGGCCCTTCGGGTTTCGGATCATGCCCTATCGCCCCATCGCCCAGACCGCGAGCATCGCGATGATGATCGCCACGAACTGAAGCAGCACGCGCCAGCGCATCAGCTTCTGCGAGGTGTTGGGCGAACCACCGCGCATCATGTTGACGAGTCCGAGCAGCAGCACCAGCGCCACGGCGCCCGCTGCCGCCGGCAGGATGAAAGTACTGAGGAGAGATGCCATTGGGGGTAGATAACACCGTGTGCGCCGGTCCGCCATGGCGTTCGCGATCTGGCTTTTGAGCCAATAATATCAGAAGCTGGTTCGATGATTTCCGATTTGCGCGAGCGCCCCGTTCTCTTCGCCTCTCCCCGCGTGCGGGAAGAGGCCGGAATGCGCGCGCAGCGCGGATTCCGGGTGAGGGGGATTCTCCGCGCGTCCCTCTCTCTTCGTCCCCGCGGAGAGTCCCCCTCACCCGCCGCCGAACGATGCTGCGCATCGCTCGGCTTGCGTCGGCCCCTCCTCGCGCGCGGGGAGAGGCGAAGCTGGAGCAAGCGGTGAAAGCGATCCGCTACATCTACGTCGTGGTGATGGACGCGTTCTACACGTTTCTCGCCGATGATGGTTGGGCGATCGCTAGCCACATCGCGCTGTCGACGCTGATGGCGCTATTCCCGTTCCTGATCGTGCTGACCTCGCTCGCCGGCTTCTTCGGCTCCAAGGAACTCGCCGACCAAGCCGCCGGCTTGATGCTTCAGGTCTGGCCCAAGCAGGTCGCCGATTCGATCTCCGGAGAGGTGCATGACGTGCTGACCACCACGCGCACCGGCATCCTGACCATCGGCGCGGCGCTGTCGGTCTATTTCGCCTCCAACGGCGTCGAGGCGCTCCGGGTCGCGCTCAACCGCGCCTATGCAGTGGTGGAGATGCGGCGCTGGTATTGGCTGCGGCTGGAATCGATCGCCTATACGCTGATTGCGGCCTTCACGGCCCTCGCCATGGCATTCCTGATCGTGCTCGGTCCGCTGATCATCGAGGCCGCGCGGCGCCACATTCCCCTGTTCGTCGAATCGAACGAAAGCATTCTCACCTGGCTACGCTACGGCATCACCATCAGCGCGCTGGTGGTGGCGCTGTTCATCCTGCACGCCTGGCTGCCGGCGGGACGGCGCAGCTTCCTCCAGATCGTGCCGGGCATCATCTTCACAGTGGTGGCGTCGCTGGTTTCCGGCGTCGTCTTCGGACAGTATCTGGCGCGCTTCGCCAACAACTACGTCACGATGTATGCGGGCCTCGCCTCGGTGATCATCGCGCTGGTGTTCCTGTATTTCATCGCCGCGATCTTCGTTTACGGCGGCGAACTCAACGCTGCGATCATCAAGTCGCGGCTTCCTCACGGCGTGTCGCTTCAAGCAGCGCAGTCGCTAAAGCCCGCGGAGACACAGGCTTGACTAGGAAGGCATCGGCACCGGCCTGGCGCGAGGCTGCCTCGTCCTCGCCGCGGCCGGACACGCCGATGATCGGAATCTGAGCCAGCGGCGTCGGCAGCGCGCGAATCCGCTTGATGGCCTCGATGCCGTCGATGCCCGGCAGGACCATGTCCATCAGCACCGCGTCGAACGCGCCCTGCTCCAGCCGGCCGACCGCATCCTCGCCGCGCCCGATGAACTCGGCATGATGGCCAAGCTCGGTCAGGATGGTGTTGAGCACGACGCGGCCGAATGGATTGTCCTCGACGCTGAGCACGCGAAGGGCGGCGACCGCTTCGGGCTCGCTGCCGTCCTTCGCCTTGCGAGTCTTGCCTGACCCCGCAGCATCCAGCGACACCGTCAACGTGAAGGTGGCGCCGCCGCCGCGGCGCGGTGCCACGGTGATATCGCCGCCCATCGCGCGGGCCAATTGCTTGACCGAGGAGAGCCCCAGGCCGGCACCGCCGAAGCGTGAGGCGATGGTGACATTGGCCTGGGTGAACGGACGGAACAGCCGCTTGATCTCGGCCATGGTGAGGCCGATGCCGCTGTCGGAGACCGCAAAGGCGACGCCGACCCTGCCCTTGCCCTTCGCTTGACCTTTGGCCGGACGCCACGGCTCGACTGCGAGCGCCACGCCGCCCTGGTCGGTGAATTTCACGGCATTGTCGATCAGGTTCTCGAGCGCGGCGCGCAGGCGGACGGGATCACCGACCACAAGTCCAGGGAGCTTTTCGGAGATCCCGACCTCGGCCCGGAGACCTTTGGCCGCGGCGCGGCCGGCCAGCGAATCGCCGGCGCTGCGGGCAAGCGTCCTGAGGTCGAACAGGTCCTGCCGCAGCGCGCCGCCGCCCTTTCCCGCCCCCTTGCCCGTTTTGGCGGCATCCACGAACAGCGTGGCGAGGCTCGCCAGATGCTCGGCACCGGCCTTGATCGTATCGGCCCAGCGCCGCTCCCGTTCGCCGAGATCGGAGGTCGCGAGCAGGTCGCTGATCGCCAGAATACCAGTCAGGGGGGTGCGGACCTCATGAGCAAAGGCGGCCAGCGCCGCCTGGACCACGTCCGGCCCGACCGCCTTGGTGCTGCGCTTGCGCAACCGGGCGGCCGCCCCGGGCTTCCGAGGCAGCCGCCTGGACGTCCGCGTTGTGCGCGCTGGACGCATTTTCGCCGCCATGAATCCCCTTCGAAGTACCCTCTTCGAACCCCGCACTGGCCAAGCATGGCATGGAGGAACCCCCGGAGTCACGGCGACGTTTAGCTAACCCCCAGAGAAACTTAATCTAATCCCACCAGCTGGCGGACACGGGCAGGCGCGATGCCGGCCGCACGCAAGGCGCGCAGACCGGTCGAGCGGCTCGACTTCGACAACTTCCGGCCTGCCTCGTCGCGAATCAACCGGTGATGGCGATAGGTGGGTTCGGGCAGGCCGAGCAGGACCTGTAACAAACGGTGCACCGATGTGGCATGAAACAGGTCCTGGCCCCGCACGATCTCACTGACGCCCTGGAGTGCGTCGTCGACGATCACCGACAGATGATAGCTGGTCGGCGTCTCCTTGCGGGCCAGGATCACGTCGCCCCACACCTCGGGCCGCGCCGGGACGCTGCCGCGCTCGCCATCGGGCCCCTCGCCGAGCTCGTTCCAACTCAGGCCGGCGGCGCCGCGGCAGGCGGCCGCCATGTCGAGACGCAGCGCGTAAGGCGCGCCCGAGGCGATCAGCTGCGAGCGCTCGTCAGCCGACAGTGATTTGGCGTCGCCCGGATAAAGCGGTGCGCCGTCCGGATCGCGCGGCCATGGCCCATCGGCCTCGCGCGCGGCCACAAGCTTTGCGATCTCGGCCCGGCTTTCGAAGGCGGGATAGACGAGACCGAGCGCAGAGAGCTTTTCCAGGGCGGCGCGATAATCGGCGGGATGTTCGGACTGCCGGCGCACCGGCCTCTCCCAGGCAATTCCGAGCCAGGCGAGATCCTCGTAGATCGCCGTCTCGTATTCCGGCCGGCAGCGCGTCGCGTCGATGTCCTCGATCCGCAACAGCAGCCGCCCGCCGGTCTCTCGCGCGCGATCGAAATTGAGCAGCGCAGAATAGGCGTGGCCGAGATGCAGGAAGCCGTTCGGGCTCGGGGCAAATCGGAAAACGGGTGGCATGAGTTCTCGGTGTATCCGTCATTGCCGGGCTTGACCCGGCACTCCATCCTCCATGACTCTGTTACGATAGGAGATGGATGGCCGGGTCAAGCCCGGCCATGACGAGTCCCATAACAATGATCCCATAAGAATGACCATTCACCTCGAAACCCAGTCCGATCTCGAAGACGCCGTTCACGCGCTGATCAAGCGCGATCCGCGCCTTAAACCCGTGCTCGAGATCGCGGGCATGCCGGCGCTGCGGCGGCGCGAGCCGGGTTTTACGGGGCTGGCGCACATCGTCTGCGGGCAGCAGCTCTCGACCGCGAGTGCCGCGGCGATCTGGGGACGGCTGTCGGCGGCGTTCGATCCGTTCGACCATGACGCCGTGCGCCGCGCGCGCACCGACCGGCTGGGACGGCTCGGCCTCTCCGCCGCCAAGATCAAGACCCTCAAGCATCTCGCCCGCGAGATCACCGCGCAGCGGTTGAACCTGGACGTGCTTGCAGAAGAAGATGCCGATGCCGCGCATCACACGCTGATCGCGCTGCCCGGCATCGGGCCGTGGACCGCGGACGTCTACCTGCTGTTCTGCCTCGGCCACGGCGATGCCTGGCCGGCCGGCGACCTCGCGGTGCAGGAGGGCATCAAGATCGGGCTCGGCCTCAAGGCGCGGCCGACGGAGAAGCAAATGGCGCCGCTCGCCGAACCCTGGCGTCCACTGCGCGGCGCGGCGGCGCATCTGTGGTGGAGCTATTACCGCGCGGTGAAGAAACGCGAGGGCGTGCTCGCGGGGGCGGGCTAGCCCCGCAGCCGCGCGCGGTCGGCCCGGGCGCATTCGGCGACGAAATCGACCACGGCGCGCACCGCCGGGAGCTCGACGAGGTCGGGATGGGCCAGCAGCCACAGATCCGCGACGCTGGCGAGCTTCTGCGGGGCGACGCGCACGAGATCGGAATAGGCTTCGGCGACGAAGCACGACAGTGCCGAGATTCCGATCCCGGCGCGGACCGCCGCCAGCATGTCCCCCTGGGAGGAGCAGCGCATCACCACCCTCGCCTGCCGCGTGACGACGTCGCTCCAGCGCGCGAGCTGCGCATTGGACGCCTGGTCGGCGAAACCGATGACGCTGTGCCCTTTCCACTCGCCGCGCCGTTCAGGCAGTGACCGCCCGGCGGCATAATCGCGGGAGGCATAGAATCCCGTGCCGAGACGGCCGATCTTGCGGCCAACCAGGTTTTCCTCGCCGCTGTCGACGGGCCGCAATACCACGTCCGCCTCACGCCGGCGCACGCTTGCCGGAAACGGATGGGTGATGATCTCGAGCTGGATATGATCGTGCGCACGCAGGAAGGCAGGCAAGCGCGGCATCAGCCAATGAGAGGCCAGCGTCGCGCCGATCGACAGCTTGACGATACCGCGCGCCTTGTGTCCTTTCGCCGCGACCGCGGTCTCGGCCCGTAGCGCCGCCGCAGCCATTGCCTCGGCGTGCTCGCGCAACGTCCTTCCATCCGCGGTCAGCGCCAGGCCGTCGGCGGCGCGCGCCACCAATCGGGTGCCGAGCTGGGCTTCCAGCGCCGCGATGTTGCGGCTGACGGTGGGATGGCTGGTGTGCAGCCGGCGGGCGGCGGCGGTGAAGCTGCCGGTATCGGCGACCGCAACGAAGGTCTTGCAAAGGTCCCAGTCCATCGGCAGCCTTGTTCATATCTAAATGATGGTCCGTTCATTATTGAACGGCCGGGCCGCGCCGTCCAACCTTATAATGGACTCAAATCCGCAACACGGGCGCCAATCCGCCCGCGCGACAATCAACATGGAAACGCCTCGTCATCCGCCCGCCGGCGGTGCCGCGTTTCAGGAGGACATGATGGCGCTGCCCACTCTCTTGAAGGATTCGCTCGAGCTGCCCGTCGTCGGCTCGCCCCTCTTCATCGTCTCCGGGCCGGAGCTGGTGATCGCCCAGTGCAAGGCGGGCGTGGTCGGGTCCTTTCCCGCGCTCAATGCCCGTCCGGCCGAGAAGCTCGACGAATGGCTGAGCCGCATCGAGGACGAGCTCGGCGAATACAGATCGCGCAATCCCGGCAAGAAGGTCGCGCCCTACGCCGTCAACCAGATCTGTCATACCTCCAACGACCGGCTGATGAAGGACATGGAGACCTGCGTCAAGCATAAGGCGCCCATCATCATCACCTCGCTACGGCCGCCGGCGGAGATCGTCGAGGCCGCGCACTCCTATGGCGGGCTGGTGTTCCACGACGTCATCAACGTCAAGCATGCGCGCAAAGCCGCCGAGCAGGGCGTCGACGGCCTGATCCTGGTCTGCGCCGGTGCCGGCGGACATGCCGGCACGCTGTCGCCCTTCGCGCTGGTCCGCGAGGTCAAGCAATGGTTCGACGGCGCGATCCTGCTGTCGGGCGCGATCAGCGACGGCTTTGGCATCGCCTCCGCGCTGACGCTGGGCGCCGACCTCGCCTATATGGGCACGCGCTTCATCGCCACGAGGGAAGCCAATGCCAACGAAGCCTACAAGTCGGCGCTGACGCAGCATGCCGCTCACGACATCGTCTACACCAACCTGTTCACCGGCGTGCACGGCAACTATCTCGGCCCTTCGATCGCCGCCGCCGGCCTCGACCCGGGCAATCTCCCGGTCGCCGACAAATCGAAGATGAACTTTGGCTCCGGCGGCAACATGAAATCGAAAGCGTGGCGCGACATCTGGGGATCGGGCCAGGGCATCGGACAGATCACCGATGTCCCTCCCGTCGCGGAGCTCGTCGACCGCATGAAGAGTGAATTCGATCAGGCCGGTCAGGATTTCCTGATGCGCGTGAGCGCCTGACGTCTCGGACCGGGCAAGAAAAAAAGGGAGGACATCATGAAGCTGGCAGCCGCATTGATCGGCCTGTCCCTGCTGGCGCTCGCCAGCGGCGGCGCCCATGCCGAAGGCAGCGGCGAGATCCGCATCGGACAAACCCTGCCCTATAGCGGCCCGGCCTCCGGCTTCGGCGCGATCGGGCGGACGCAGGAGGCCTTCTTCGAGAAGGTCAATGCCGAGGGCGGCATCAACGGCCGCAAGGTCAAGTTCATCACGCTGGACGATGCCTACTCGCCGCCAAAAACAGTCGAGCAGACCCGCAAGCTGGTGGAACAGGACGAAGTGCTGATGATGTTCGGCTCGCTCGGCACCGCCACCAACAGCGCCGTGCAGCGCTATCTCAACGGCAAGAAAGTCCCGCAGCTGTTCGTGCTCTCGGGCGCGACGAAATGGGCCGATCCGCAGAAATATCCGTGGACCATGCCCGGCATGGCCGCCTACGAGTCCGAGGGCGTGGTCTATGGCAAGCACGTGCTGCGGACCAAGCCCGACGCCAAGATCGCCATCCTGTCCCAGAACGATGATTTCGGCCGCGACTATGTCGCGGGCTTCAAACGCGCGCTCGGCGCCAAGGCCGCCAGCATGATCGTTGCGGAGCAGACCTATGAGACCAGCGCGCCGACGATCAGCTCGCAGCTCTCGACCCTGAAGGCGTCGGGCGCCGACGTGCTGTTCGGCGTCGTGCTCGGCAAGTTCACCTCGCAGATGATCAAGGGCGTGGCCGAGATCGGCTGGAAGCCCGAGCTGTTCTTCGTGCCGACCTCGGCCTCGTCGATCTCGTTCCTGGAGCCCGCCGGGCTCGACAACGCCGTCGGCCTGATCTCGTCGAGCAACCAGAAGGACACGATGGACCCGCAATGGGCCAACGATCCCGGTGTGAAGGAATATTTCGCCTTCATGAAGCACTACATGCCGAACGCGGATCTCTCCAATTCCAACTACGCAGCCGGCTACCACTATGCGACACTGCTGATGACCGTGCTGAAGGCGTGCAAGGATGATTTCAGCCGCGACAACATCATGCGCCAGGCGGCCTCGCTGAAGGAGGTGAAGCTGCCGCTGCTGCTGCCGGGCATGGCAGTTTCGACCGGCTCCGACGACTATCTGCCGTTCCAGCAGCTTCAGCTCCGGCGCTTCAACGGCAAGAGCTGGGTGGGGTTCGGTGACGTGCTGGACGATCGCTAGACTCGAGGACACACAATGATCATCAGCGGTGAGCGCCAGATCGGCTACGACGAGATCCAGGCGCGCATCAGACGCGCGGCAAGCGGGCTGCGCACCCTCGGCCTTGCCGAAGGCGCGCCAGTCGCCATGATGCTGCGCAACGATTTCGCCCTGTTCGAGGTGGTCGCGGCCTCGGCCGCGCTCGGCAGCCCCGTGGTGCCGATCAACTGGCACCTGAAAGCCGGGGAGGTCCGCTATATCCTGACGGATAGCGCTGCGAAGATCCTGGTCTGCCACGCCGACCTGCTGCCGCAAATTCGTGGCGGCATTCCGGAAGATGTCCGCCTGCTCGTCGTCGCGACGCCGCCCGAGCTGGCGACGACCTTCGCCATTCCCCATGAGCTGACCGAGGTCCCGGCCGGACTGACCGATTGGGACCGCTGGCGCAACAGTCATCCGGAAATGCAGGAGCCGCCGCGCCGTGCCGCGGCGATGATCTACACGTCGGGGACCACGGGCATGCCGAAGGGCGTGCGGCGCATGCCGATGCAGCCGGAACAGGCGGCCGCCTCCGAGCGCGTCGGCGCGATCGCCTACGGCATCAAGCCGCGCGAGGACCAGGTCGTGCTGATCAACGGGCCAATGTATCACTCCGCGCCGCATTCCTACGGCATGATGGCCTTCCGCAACGGCTGCACCATCGTGCTGCAGGCGCGGTTCGACGCCGAGGAGTTGCTGGCGCTGATCGAGCGCCACCGGGTGACGCATATCCACATGGTGCCGACCATGTTCGTCCGCCTGTTGCGCCTGTCCGAGGCCGTCAGGCAGCACTACGACCTGTCGTCGCTGCGCTTCGTCGTGCATGGCGCCGCGCCCTGCCCGCCCGAGGTCAAGCGCGCCATGATCGATTGGTGGGGACCGGTCATCAACGAATATTTCGGCTCGACCGAGACCGGCATCCCGGTGTGGCACTCGGCCGAGGAGGCGCTGAGGAAGCCCGGCACGGTGGGCCGCGCCATCGAAGGCGGCATCGTCAAGATTTTTCGCGATGACGGCAGCCTTTGCGACGTCAATGAGGTCGGCGAGATCTACATGCGCCAAACGGCGGTGCCGGACTTCGACTATCACGGCAAGGCGCAGGCCCGCGCCGAAGCCGGACGCGACGGCCTGGTCAGCGTCGGCGACGTCGGCTATCTCGACGAAGACGGCTATCTGTTCCTGTGCGACCGCAAGCGCGACATGGTGATCTCGGGCGGCGTCAACATCTATCCCGCCGAGATCGAGAACGTGCTGATCGCAATGCAAGGGGTGCGCGACTGCGCCGTGTTCGGCATTCCCGACGCCGAATTTGGCGAGCGGCTGTGCGCCTGCATCGAGCCGGAGCCCGGTGCGCAGCTCACGGCCGCGGGCGTGCAGGCTTTTCTGCGCGAGCGATTGGCCAATTTCAAGGTGCCGAAGGAGGTCCAATTCCTGGACGCGCTGCCCCGTGAGGCGACCGGAAAGATCTTCAAGCGCAAGCTGCGTGATCCTTATTGGGCAAACCGGAGTTGAGGGCACGCGAACGAACAGCGTTGAGGTTGCAAACGGGGCGGCCATAGTTGCCAGGCGCTGTGACTATGAGCACAGCTTGAGCAACATCGTCATTGCGAGCGCAGCGAAGCAAATCCAGGTTGTCTTCGCGGAGGGATTCTGGATTGCTTCGCTGCGCTCGCAATGACAACGTGGAGACTGCATCGCAGCCCCGAGAGGGAATGAGGGAAGATACACATGCCAGCCATTCTCGGCAGCGGCGAGCACCGCTACCGCGTCGTCGAAAACTTCGCAAAGCTACCGGACGGCTGGCAACTCACCGATGTCGCCTCGGTCGCGGTTGACAGCAAGGACCAGATCTACGTCTTCAATCGCGGCGCCCATCCGATGGTCGTGCTGGACCGCGAGGGCAATTTCCTCCGCAGTTTTGGCGAAGGCCTGTTCTCCCGCGCGCACGGGCTGCATATCGACGCCGATGACAACCTCTATTGCACCGACGACGGCGACCACACTGTGCGCAAATGCACCACCGACGGCAAGGTGCTGCTGACGCTCGGCATCCCCGCAAAGCCGGCGCCGTTCATGAGCGGCGAGCCGTTCCACCGCTGCACTCACACCGCGCTGTCGCCGCAGGGCGAGATCTACGTCTCCGACGGCTATGGCAATGCGCGCGTGCACAAGTTCACGCCCGACGGCAAGCTGATCAAGAGCTGGGGTGAGCCGGGCACCGACCCGGGCCAGTTCAACATCGTGCACAATATCGCCACAGATGCCGACGGCTGGGTCTATGTCGCCGATCGCGAGAACCACCGCGTCCAGGTCTTCAATGGCGAGGGCAAATACGAGACGCAATGGAACAACCTGCATCGCCCCTGCGCGCTGTGCTGCTGTGGCGGGGCCGAGAGCCCGACCTTCGTGATTGGCGAACTCGGCCCGGGCCTTGCCATCAACCGCAATGTGCCCAATCTCGGCCCGCGGCTGTCGATCGTGGACGCCAAGGGAAATCGCATCGCGCGGCTTGGCGGCGAGGAGGGCCCGGGTGTTGCCAGCGGCAAGTTCCTCGCGCCGCATGGGATCGCACTGGACTCGAGGGGCGACATCTATGTCGGCGAGGTCGGCGTCACCAACTGGGAAACCAGCTTTCCGGACGAGGAGATGCCGGCCACGGTGCGAACGACGCGGTGCCTGCAGAAGCTGGAGCGGGTACGGGAGTAGCCGCCGCGGCAAGGCGAGCCCCTGCTGGGGCGGGCGGTTCCGCACGCCTCCGGAATCGCGGCTTTTTGAGCACTTTTGCCACCCCGCGGCCGCATTGCTTGCGCTTGAATAAGTCGCTCAACGGGCTTCACAATCCCGTCACGCTGCATGTAGTATGTCAATACATGCTGCTTCGCAGCGTACATTGGAGGCCGGGAGCGTTACTTGAACGCACATGTCTCGCAAGGCAGTTGGCCGGTGTTGGTGCTGAATGCGGACTTCCGGCCGCTCAGTTACTACCCACTGTCGTTGTGGTCGTGGCAGGACGCGATCAAGGCGGTGTTCCTCGACCGCGTCAACATCGTGGCCCATTACGATCAGGCGGTTCGAAGTCCGACGTTAGAAATGCAATTGCCGAGCGTGGTTTCGCTCAAATCCTTCGTCAAGCCGACCACCCATCCCGCCTTCACCCGATTCAACGTCTTCCTGCGCGATCGTTTCGCCTGCCAATATTGCGGCTCGCCCGAAGACCTCACCTTCGATCACATCATCCCGCGCAGCAAAGGCGGCCAGACCACCTGGGAGAACGTGGTCGCGGCGTGCTCGCCGTGTAATTTGCGCAAGGGCAACCTCACGCCGGCGCAGGCAAAAATGTTTCCGCGCCAGACCGCGTTCGCGCCCACCGTGCACCAGCTCCATCGCAACGGCCGTCTCTTCCCGCCGAATTATCTGCACGACAGCTGGCTGGACTATCTGTACTGGGATACGGAGCTGGATCCGTAGGGTTGCGAGCTGGAGGCGATGCAGTTCGGTCGTCCTCGCGGCATGCGATCAGCCATCTTCGTGGCTGCTCTTTCAATTGGCTGGCCCGCCACGGTCTATGGGCTGGATTGCGGACTTCCGATCCCCGCTTCTTTCGAGCGATCGACCCGAAAGTCGATCCAATCAAGAGAGCCGCTGATCTCGAGGGGCGTGTCGGTCTCGATACTCTGAGCCCAATTGTCTTCGGTGGCCGTCTCGTCAGCATCCGCCACCTCTCCGAACCCAACTCTGGGATTGAGCGTCTTGGATTCACGGACGTCATGGTCCTGAGGGGCGTACTTCCTCGCAGCAAGATCGATGGGATAGCGATGGTCGCGTTCGAAAGATGGTGTGACGGTGGCTGCGCTCACCGCCCGTTCGAGTGGGCTCCCGGCGCTTTGCTCACGATCGGAGTTTCACCTAGTCGCAACAAGGTCACCAGCGGCGACGTTGGCCGCTCCACCTCGGCTGCGCATGCGGGCCATCGCGCAGGACGGAACCGGACCGCCCCCGCGCTCGTTCAAATGGGAGCACACGCATCGACGCGTGGCGCAGCGCAACCGAGGGAGGCCATGATGCCCGCAGCCGAGCATGATCACGTCTACAAGATCCTGGACCTGGTCGGATCGTCCGAAACCTCGATCGACGACGCGATCAAGAACGCCATCAGCCGCGCGTCGAAGTCCGTTCGCGAGATGAGGTGGTTCGAGGTGGTGCAGACTCGTGGCCACATCGAGAACGGCACTGTCGGCCACTATCAAGTAACCCTGCGCGTAGGCTTCACGCTCGAAGAGTGACTGCGGCCCCACGTTGGACGCCATCCGCAAACCTCGCGAACGGCGCCTTCGGAGCCCACCATTGACCCGCTGTCAGGCAGCATCGTACGCTTCCAGTCTATGCTCGTAGCGGCCATATCCGGCCGGGCCAAGAGTGTTGCTGTGGTTGATGCTGTCAAGCTCGTCCTGTTCGACATGGATAACGTCCTCTGTCGCTACGATAGGAGCAAGCGAGTGGCGTATCTCGCGGAGCTCGCAGGGGTCACGAGCGAGTTCGTCCACAAGGCGATATGGGAATCCGGGTTCGAGTCGCTCGGCGATTGCGGCGCTCTCGATGCTGCGGACTATCTGCGCGGCTTCGGCGAACGCATCGGCTGCCCCTTATCCCTGGAGGACTGGGTCGAGGCACGGCGCCGTTCCATGCAGCCCAATTCCGCGATGCTGGAGATTGCCGACAGCTTACGCAAAAGCGTCGACATTGCCGTGCTGACCAACAATACCACTCTGGTCGCGGACCACATCGACAGACTGCTGCCGGACTTGCGTCCGCTGTTCGGCTCCCGAATCTACACCTCGGCCCAGTTCAAGGCTGCAAAGCCGGACCCGCGCTGCTATCGCCTCTGCCTGGCGGAGCTCAATGTGAGGCCGGAGACCGTCCTGTTCGTCGACGATCTCGCGGCCAACGTCGCGGGCGCGCGAGAGGCGGGCCTGTTCGCGCATCACCACACGTCGGTGGAGGCCTTCAGGCTGGCTCTCTCGGAGCGCGGCCTGCCTCACGGCTGAATGCTTCGTACACGTCAGGCGAGATGGCACGCCACGAAGTGCCCTCCCGCCCCCTCCTTCAGCGCCGGCGCGCTCTCGGCGCAGCGCGGCTGGGCGATCGGACAGCGGGTGTGGAAGTGACAGCCCGACGGCGGCTTCATCGGGCTCGGCACGTCGCCCTTGAGGCGGATGCGCTCGCGCTTGAGCTTGGGATCGGGCACCGGCACCGCCGACAGCAGTGCCCTGGTGTAGGGATGCTGCGGATTGCGGTAGAGATCGCTGGCCTTGGCGAGCTCGACGATGCGGCCGAGATACATCACCGCGACGCGGTCGGAGATGTGCTCGACGACAGAGAGGTCGTGCGCGACGAAGAGATAGGTGAGGTTCAGCTCGGCCTGGAGATCCTCCAGGAGGTTGATCACCTGCGCCTGGATCGACACGTCGAGCGCGGAGACCGGCTCGTCGCAGACGATCAGCTTCGGCTCGACCGCAAGGGCCCGCGCGATCACGATGCGCTGGCGCTGGCCACCAGAGAACTCGTGCGGATAGCGCCGCATGTGCTCGGCCTTGAGTCCGACCTTGACCAGGAGGGCCGCGACGCGCTCCTCGCGCTCTTTCGGGGAGGCGGCGAGATTATGGATGGTGAAGGCCTCGCCGAGGATGGCGCCGACCGTCATGCGCGGATTGAGCGAGGCGAACGGATCCTGGAACACCAGCTGCATGTTCCGCCGCATCGCGCGCAGATCGTTGCCGCCGAGCTTGCGCACGTTCTGGCCGTCGAAGATGACCTCGCCGTCGGTCGGCTCGATCAGGCGCAGCACGCAGCGTCCGGTTGTCGACTTGCCGCAACCGGATTCGCCGACGAGACCAAGCGTCTCGCCGCGGTTGACCGAGAACGACACGCCGTCGACCGCATAGACCGTGCCGACCTGGCGCGACAGCAGGCCGCCGAGCACGGGAAAATGTTTCTTCAGGCCGCTGACGCGGAGCAACGGTTCGCTCATGACGCGGCTCCCACGCTTGTATCTCCCAAGTGGCAGGCCATGCGATGGCCGGGCGAGACCTCGCGCAGCAGCGGCTCCCTTTCGGTGCAGACGTTCATGGCGAACTTGCAGCGCGGCGCGAAGCGGCAGCCGACCGGCGGATTGATCAGGATCGGCACCGAGCCGCCGATCGCCTCCAGCCGCGTCTTGTGTTCGCTGTCGAGGTCGATGCGCGGGATCGAGCGGATCAGGCCTTGCGTATAGGGATGGCGGGGATCGCCGAAGAGATCATCGACGGGCGCTTCCTCCACGACCTTGCCGGCATACATCACGACGACGCGCTGCGCGGTCTCGGCGACGACGCCCATGGCATGGGTAATCAGCATCACCGCCATGCCGAAGCGCTCCTTCATGTCCTGCAAGAGGTCGAGGATCTGCGCCTGGATGGTGACGTCGAGCGCGGTGGTCGGCTCGTCGGCGATGATCAGCTTCGGCTTGCAGGCGAGCGCCATAGCGATCATGACGCGCTGGCGCATGCCGCCGGAGAACTGGTGCGGATAATTGTGCACGCGGCCTTCGGCATTGGGGATCTGCACCAGCTTCAGCATCTCGATGGTGCGTTCGAGCGCCTGCTTCTTGGTCACCGCTTCATGCCGGCGCAGGCTCTCGGCGATCTGCTCGCCGATCGTGAGCACCGGATTGAGCGAGGTCATCGGCTCCTGGAAGATGAAGCCGATCTCCTTGGCCCTGATCTCGTCGAGCTGATTGCTCGTCAGCGGCACGAGATCGCGGCCCTCGAAGATGATCTGGCCGGCCGCGATGCGGCCCGGAGGCATCGCGATCAGCTTCAGGATCGACATCGCGGTGACGGTCTTGCCGCAGCCGGACTCGCCGACGACGCAGAGCGTCTCGCCCTTGTTGATGGAGATGTCGACGCCGTCGACGGCCTGGAGGATGCCGTCGTCGGTGGAGAAGTGGGTTTTCAGGCCCTTGATCTCGAGCAGCGGCGCCATCAGATCACCCGTCGCGCATCGAGCGCGTCACGCAGGCCGTCGCCGATGAAGTTGATGGCGACCACCGCAATGAAGATCGCGCCGCCCGGAAACAGCGCCCAGTGCGGGCCAATGTCGAGAAAGTCCTTGGCGTCATACAGCAGCCGTCCCCAGGTCGGGGTGTCCGGCGGGAAGCCGAGGCCGAGGAAGGACAGCGTCGATTCCGCGATGATGGCGGCGGCGACGTCGATGGTGCCGGCAATGATCACGGGGCCGACCGCATTGGGCAGGATGTGCCGCACCACCTGCCGCACCGGACTGGCGCCGAGCGCGCGGGCCGCCTCGACGAACTCCTTCTCGCGGATCGACAGGAACTGGGCGCGCACGAGCCGCGCCACCGGCATCCAGCGCAGGCCCCCGATCACGAGCACGATCAGGATGAAGATGCCGCCCTCCGGGCCGAACACCTGCTTCAGCCCGTCACGGAAGAGATAGATCAGCAGCAGGAGCAGCGGCAGCTGCGGCAGCGAGAGGAACAGGTCCGTGAGCCACATCAATCCGTGCCCGAGGGCGCCGCGCGACATGCCGGCAAGCGCGCCGATCAGCGTGCCGATGAAAACCGAGACCAGCATCGCGGCGAGCCCGACCGCGAGCGAGATCCGGCCGCCATAGATCATGCGCGCCAGAATGTCCTGGCCGAGATCGTCGGTGCCGAAGGGATGCGCGAGCGATGGCCCCTGCAGGCCGGCGACGATGTCGATCTCGTTGATCTTGATGCGCCAGATGAACGGGCCGACCACCACCGCCAGCACCAGGATCAGGAGCAGGAAGGCGCTGATCACGGCGAGCCGGTGGCGGCTGTAACGCCGCCACGTCTCGCGCCAGGGCGAGTAGACGCCCCGCTCAGCGGAGGGAGATGCGAGGGTCAAGCCAGCCATAAAGGACGTCCGCGATGAGGTTGAACAGCACCACGAGGCACGCGAAGACGAAGGTGACGGCCATCACCACCGGCGTGTCGTTGGAAAGGATGGAGGAGATCAGCAGCGAGCCGATGCCGGGAATGCGGAAGATCTGCTCGGTGACGATGGCGCCGCCGAACACCGCGGGCATCTGCAACGCAATGAGCGTCACGACCGGGATCATGGCGTTGCGCATCACGTGCTTGACGATGACCTTGGCCTGGCCGAGGCCCTTGGCCCGGGCTGTGGTGACGTAGTCGAGCCTGATGACGTCGAGCATCGCCGAGCGCACGAAGCGCGTCATCGACGCCGCCTGGAACAGGCCGAGCACCGCCACCGGCATGATCGCCTGACGAATCATCTCAAGCACCCAGCGGATGCCGGTCGCCTTGATGTCGGTGGTATAGACGAACGGCAGCCAATCCAGCGTAACCGAGAAGATCAGGATGAACAGGATGCCGGTGAAGAAGGTCGGCAGCGAAAAACCGACGAAGGCGAGCGTGTTGGCAATCTGGTCGAACAGCGAATACGGCTTGGTCGCAGCATAGACGCCCACCGGGATCGCAATCAGGAGCGCCAGGATCTGCGCCGAGCCGATCACGTAGAGCGTGGCCGGCAGGCGCTGCAGGATCAGCGTGTCGACGTCCATCCGGCTGACGAAGGAGAAACCCCAGTCGCCGTGCAGCATGGCGTTGAGCCAGTGCAGGTAACGAAGGTAGATCGGATCGTCGAGGCCGAACTTGGCCCGAAGCGCGGCCTGCACTTCGGGCGGTACGTTCGGATTGGTCGCCAGTTCGGAGAACGGATCGCCGGGGGCGAGCGCAAGCACGACGAACAGCACGACCGAAATTCCGAGCAGGCTCGGAATCGCAATCAGCAGGCGACGCAGGACGTATTGACTCATGAGGGAAGGCCCCGTCTAGAGCTGGGGATCATTCCTCGCGGTACCAATCGTGCAGATTGTCGGTTTCGTTAGCCCAGCCGCTGATGATGGGGCGCAAATTGTTGGCCGCCGCTTCCACCTTGAGCCGATGCTGCACCGGGATGAACACGGTGTCCTGATACATGAGGTCGTTGGCCTTGATGTAGTGCGCTGCCCGCTTGAGCGGATCCATCTCGCTTTCAGCGGCTTCGATCGCCGCATCGTAGTCCTTGTTGACCCAGCGCGGGAAGTTCGTGCCTTGCCACTTGTTCTCCTTGGTGGCGACGTTGGTCGACAGGAAGCGGCGCATGTGCTGCGACGGATCGGGTTGGCTCAGCGGGATCTGGAACATCTCGATGTCCGCATAGAATTTCGCGTAGGTGTCGGGATTGGCGACGTCCGACGAGAAGAACACCGAGGCCACGACCGACTTCAATTCGACGTCGATGCCGGCCTTCTGACAGGCCTGCTTGACGATCGCCTGCGTCTTCTGGCGCGGGCCGTTGATCGAGGTCTGGTAGAGCAGCTTCAGCTTCTTGCCGTCCTTCTCGCGAATTCCGTCCGCGCCCGGCTTCCAGCCGGCATCGTCCAGGATCTTCGAAGCCTTCTCGATGCTGAATTCCCACGAGGTGTTCTTGGAGACGAACTTTTCCGGGCCGTTGAGGAAATTGGCCGTGGTGCGGCCGGCACGGCCGTAGATCGCCTTCTTCACCGACTCGCGATCGACCAGCAGCGACAGCGCCTTGCGCACGGCAGGGTCCGAGAACAGCGGATGCTTGGTCTTCATCGACGACTTCTCGCCGTCGACCTCGGTGTTGGGGTCGGTGAAGTTGAGCGCGATGAACTCGGTATCGCCGCCGACGGCATAGATGGTCTTGCCCTTGCCGCCCTTCTCCAGGCGCAGGAGGACGTCGTCCTCGACCTGGATGTTCCAGCCGAAATCGTACTCGCCGGTCTGGATCACGGCGCGCGCGGCCGAGACGGCGTCACCACCGCCCTTCATCTCGACCGTGTCGAAATAGGGCCGGTTCGGCATGTGGTAATCGGGATTGAGCTGGCCACGGACGAGATCACCGGGCTTGAATTCGACGAACTTGTAGGGGCCGGTTCCGACCGGCGATAGGTTGGCCGGTGCCTCCCGCGATTTGGATCCCTTGTAGTCGGCGAACAGATGCTTGGGGATGATGGTGTTGGGAGCGCCAACGAAGGCGTCCGCCCAGAACGGCGTCGGCTTCTTGAAAGTGATGCGAACCGTCAGGTCGTCTACTTTCTCAACGGTGATGTCACGATAGGTCGCCACGGTAATGGCGGCGGTCGCGGGATCGATGATGTATTCCCAGGTGAAGACGACGTCATCGGCGGTGAACGGCTTGCCGTCGTGCCATTTCACGCCGGGCTTCAGCTTCCACGTCACCGACTTGCCGTCAGCTGCGAGCAGGCCGTTCTGGATCGACGGGATCTCCGCCGCCAGCACCAGCTTCATGTTGCCGTCCGGATCCCAGCAGGCGAGCGGTTCATAGAACAGGCGCGAGCCGTCCTGATCCTTGGTGCCGGTAGCGAAATGCGGGTTGAGCAAGGTCGGGCCCTGCCACCACAACAGCTTCAGCGCACCACCACCGCCGCGCTTGGTCGGCTTGTACGTCGAGGCGCCCTCGGCCATGGCGACGCCGCCGAGCGCGAGGATCTGGTTGGCCAGGGGAGCGGTGAGACCAACGGCGGCCATGTGCTTGATGAAGCCGCGGCGATCCATCCGCCCGTCCTTCACCTGGCCGATCATCGAACGCAGTTCTTTATCCAGCATGGTTGTCCCCCGTCTGGTTCCGGTATGGATGCAGGCGGCCGCAAGAGGCGACCGCCGGTTTTGGCTGGCGGTAGATGGCACACCGAATGGGGTGCACGTCAACAGGGACCGTGTGTATGCAAACGGTCTTCTGGCTTTCCATTGAGCAAAATTGCGTTCCGCAGCCCATCCGTTCGGCAATCCAGCATGAAAATCTGCTGGATTTGCGCGCTGCACTGCGGAAAATTTGTTCGCCGGATCAGACGAAGTATCGAGGCGGAATTCTACGCCACGGACATGTCGAGCGGCGGCGCGACGTGATCCGGCAGCGGACAGACGTAAGGCGTCTTGGCCGTCCGCTTCTGAAGGTCCGCCTTGGCGGCCTTGATCAGCGTCGGTTCCGTCAACGCCTTGATGCCGAGGCCGGCCATCGCCTTGGCCGCCTGCACCATGGCCTTGTGGGCATGCGGGCTCTTTCCCTGCGCCACCACCTGCCAAGTGTGGAAGGGCGTGCCGATCGCAACCGTGGGTGCGTGCACCTGCACCGTCGGCACCACCCAGCTCACGTCGCCGACATCGGTCGAACCTACGAGCGGGTTGCGCTTGGCATCGAGCGGCACCAGGAAGTCGGCCAGCGGCCGATCGGTCGGCTCCATGCCGATCGCGTAATAGACCGACGCGATGTCCTTGTCGCTCAGGGTTGCACGGATCTGGCTGGCAAAGCTCTTGTCCGCATCGTCGAAATGCGGCGGTCCGAGTTCTTCCATCACTTGGTGCAGCGCCTGTTCCAGCGGCGCGTTCGGCAGGATGTTGGAGACAGCGGAGATGATCTTCATCTCGACTTTGGTCTCGGTCATCAACGCGGCGCCCTGCGCAATCTTGGAGACGCGCTCGACCAGTTCGTTCATGCCGGGAAGATCGCGGGCGCGGATCGAGTAGCGCACCCGCGCATGGGCCTGCACCACGTTGGGCGCGATGCCGCCGGTGTCGAGCAAGGCGTAGTGCACGCGCGCGTCGCTCGGCATGTGCTCGCGCATGTAGTTCACGCCGACATTCATCAACTCCACCGCGTCGAGCGCCGAGCGGCCGAGATGCGGCGAGGCCGCCGCGTGTGAGGTGCGGCCGGTGAAGATGAAATCCGCGCGCGTGTTGGCGAGCGACGGCGTCACCGCGACTTCCCAGAAACTGTGCGGATGCCAGGTGATGGCGATGTCGGCGTCCGCGAACGCGCCGGAGCGCACCATGAAGGCCTTTGCCGCGCCGCCCTCCTCAGCCGGGCAGCCATAATAGCGCACGCGGCCGGGCACCTTGTTCTCTGCCAGCCAGTCCTTCACCGCGGTCGCGGCGAGCAGTGCGGCGGAACCGAGCAGATTGTGACCGCAGCCATGGCCATGGCCGCCGGTCTCGACCGGGCGATGCTCGGCGACACCCGCCTCCTGGCTGAGACCCGGGAGCGCATCGTACTCACCCATGAAGGCGATGACCGGACCGCCCTCGCCCCACTCGCCCATCAACGCGGTCGGGATGCCGGCGACGTTCTCGGTGACGCGGAAGCCCTGATGGCGCAGCTCGGCGAGATGCTCGGCGGCCGATCGTGACTCGGTGTAGCAGACCTCCGGCATGCCCCAGACCCTGTCGCTGAGGTCGATGAAACGTGCCTTGATCGTGTCGATGCCACGCCAGATGTCGCTGCGGTTGTCCATGTTGTCGTCCGTGATCCCAAGGTCAAACGAAGCGGCAATGGTTAGCAGCTTCGCTGTGCGGCGCCTAGCATCCCGCCGGACAGCAGCCATGCGGCCGATGCCGGATCGCACGGCGCCCAGTGAAAGGGGTGTTTCCGTGCCTTTCAAAGATTTCACCCGGCGTTCTCACGAATATTGGGAACGAGGCTTTCAAGACGGCCTGCTCCAGCTTAAATTACGCGTGCTTCGCGCGTCGTTCCGCTAACCCGCCGGAGTGACGCTCTCAGCCAGGAGAACTCCATGAGCACTCTGACCGAATGGAGAGTGCCGCCGGCGAACCAGCCGCGGGCGAGCGACTACGGTTTCGATCTCGACCGCGCGCTCGGCTCCGTCGTCGGCCTGCACGCCCTGATCCCGCCGGATGCCTTCAGCGCCGAGACGCTGGGCACCGAACGGGCCGGCAACGGCGTCGTGATCGACGATGGGCTTGTGCTGACGATAGGCTATCTCATCACCGAGGCAGAAACGCTCTGGCTGCACCGCGCCGACGGGCGCGTGGTGGAGGGCCATGCGCTCGGCTTCGATTCCGAGACCGGGTTCGGGCTGGTGCAGGCGCTCGGCCGGCTCGACGTCGCGCCGCTGCCGCTGGGCTCGTCGGCGGCAACCCGGATCGGCGACCGCGTCGTGGTGGGCGGCGCCGGCGGCCGCACGCGCTCCGTCGCGAGTCAGATCGTGGCCAAGCAGGAATTCGCCGGCTACTGGGAGTATCTGCTGGATGAGGCCATTTTCACCTGTCCCGCACATCCGAACTGGGGCGGCACGGCGCTGCTCAACGAACGCGGCGAGTTGATCGGCATCGGCTCGCTCCAGCTCGAGCGCGAACGGGAAGGCAAGGCCGAGCACGTCAATATGAACGTGCCGATCGACCTCTTGAAGCCGATCCTGGAGGACTTGCGCAAATTCGGCCGCGTCAACAAGCCGGCGCGGCCCTGGCTCGGGCTCTTCTCGACCGAGATCGACAACCGCGTGGTGGTGATCGGGATCTCCGGCAACGGCCCGGCCGCCCGCGCCGAGCTCAAGACCGGCGATGTCATCCTCGCCGTGGACGGCGACAAGGTCACGAGCCAGATCGATTTTTACAAGAAGATGTGGGCGCTCGGCCCCGCCGGCATCGACGTGCCGCTGACCGTGCACCATGAAGGCGTCACCTTCGACGTCACAGTGACCTCGACCGATCGCTTCAAGCTCCTGAAGGCGCCGAAGCTGCACTGATCCCAAGGCTCGAGGAAGCGGGCGATGACCGAGGCCGTGGTGGACGACATCGTGGCCGTGCTGCCGCCGCTGCTCAATGCGCTGGAAGCGCTCGGCTTCTTCCAGCGGCATTTGCACCCGCCGGCCTTCGCCTCCGTGATGAACGCAATCGGCACACCGGACGAGGCGCTGCAGGCCGCACACACCGCGATCGGAGCGTGGCCGGAGCAGTTCGCTGGCCTCCGCGAGCGGCTCGATCGCGCCTGCAACGAGACGCTTGCCGCCTTTGCCGGCATCCGTGAGGTCGAGCGTGACAATGGCGATCTCGTCGCCGTCTTCCGGGCCCTGCGCCATGTCCCTCGCGCGCAGGAGGCGCTCTATCCACTGGCGGCGCAGTTTCCGCCGGTGAGCAGCTTCTTTCTCAACCTCGCCAATCGCGAGAACCAGGATCTGCTGTCGCGACTGAATGTTGGCGCGAGCGAGCGCACCGGCATCTTCCATGATCACAATGAGCCCGGCAGCCGCGGCGGCTTCTCGGTCTATGTGCCCGAATATTACATGCCCGAGCGTGCCATGCCGCTGGTGATGGCATTGCATGGCGGCAGCGGCAACGGACGCGGCTTTCTCTGGAGCTGGCTCCGCGATGCGCGCAGTCTTGGCGCAATCCTGGTGGCGCCGACCGCGACTGGCCCGACCTGGGCGCTGATGGGCGATGACACCGACACGCCGAACCTCGCGCGCATCCTCGATACGGTGCGCGGCCGCTGGAGCATCGATGCCTCGCGCATGCTTCTGACCGGCATGAGCGACGGTGGCACCTTCTGCTACGTCACCGGTCTCGACGGCGCTTCACCCTTCACGCACCTCGCGCCTGTTGCGGCGACCTTCCATCCGCTGATGGCGGAAATGGCGGACGCAGCACGCCTGCAAGGCCTGCCGGTCTTCATTACTCACGGCAAACTCGACTGGATGTTTCCGGTGCAGACCGCGCGGCAAACGCAGGCGTCGCTCTCCGCCGCCGGAGCCGACGTCACCTATCGCGAAATCGACGACCTCAGCCACACCTATCCGCGCGAGATCAACGCGGAGCTGCTGCAATGGCTGAATGGCAAATGAACAACCTCTCCTTAGATGCGCCGCATGCCCGCGGAACCATCACTCCGGGCCGACGTTGTTGCCGGTCACCGGAGGTTCGCCATGCAGACTTTTTTCGGAATGATCCTGGGCGCGCTGCTGCTCGCGGGCGGCGTCTATGTCTATGACTCAATGCAGACGTCGTCAGTCGCAAATGGCGAGGTCGCGATCACTAATCGCACCATCGTGAACTGGGACGTCGCCAAGGCCGATTGGGACGCGCTGCGCGATCGCGCGCACAAGGACTGGGTCCGGATCTCGTCGAAGTAACGACGCCGTATCATGAACGAGGCGCCGTCGCGAACTCCGCGGCGGCGCCTTTGTGCTGATCACGATCAACGCTACGCGAGTCAGTTCATCTTGGCCTTGCGGGCGTCGGCGATGACCTGCTCGAACTCGGTCATGCTGAGCACGCCGGGCACGCGGTACTTGCCGACGATGAAGGATGGCGTGCCGCGGAAACCGAAGGCTTCAGCCTGCTCGTTGTTGCGCTTGAGTATGGCGTCGATATCCTTGGCGTGACCCGTGAGATCGCGCTTCAACCGGTCCATGTCGACCCCGGCGGCCGCGAGCAGCTCATTGATGCGCGGTTCGGTCAGGCGCGAGCTGACGCCCATCATGGCATCATGAGCCTGGTGGTACTTGTCCTGGAATTTCGCCGCCAGCGCGGTCCGCGCCGCCGTAACCGAAACCGGCCCAAGGATCGGCCAGTCTTTCATCACCAGCCGCACCTTGCCGTCATCCTGGACGACCTGGCGCAGCTCGGGCTCGAGCTTGCGGCAATAGGGGCAGTTGTAGTCGGACCATTCGACGATGGTGATGTTGCCGCCGGGATTGCCTGCGACGGGCGTGTCGGGATCGCGCAGCACCTTGGCTTCGGTCAGCACCTCGTCATCGCCAGTCGCCGCACGCGCCGAGGCGATCCCACCCATCGCGAGAGCACCCGCCCCGATCAGCGTCAGCGCCGCGCGTCGCGTCGGCACAAGGCCCTTATTCCCAAATCCAGCCATATCTCGTCCCGTTTCGGTCCCATCTCCATCGATACGGATCGAGACCAGACATTGTTACAGCTCATATAGAGTGTCACGGCAGCGATGTCATCGCACCAGCAGCGTGATTGCCAGAGGGACCAGGAACGAGGTCACCAACGCGTTCAGGCTCATGGCGATGCCGGAAAAGACGCCGGCAATCTCGTCAACCTGGAACGCGCGGGCGGTGCCGATGCCATGCGCGGCAAGGCCGGCGGCAAAGCCCCGGGCCCGGTAATCGGTGATGCCGCTGCGGTTCATCAGCGGCGTCACGATGATGGCGCCCATGATGCCGGTGAGGATGACCGCGACGGCCGCCAGCGAAGGGTCCGCATGCAGGGACTCGGCGATGCCCATGGCGACGCCGGCGGTGACGGATTTCGGCGCCAGCGACAGCACAACATCGCGCGGCAGGCCGGCCAGCTCGGCGAGCAACACCACCGACACCACGGCCGTAACCGATCCCGCGCACAGCGCCACCAGCATCGGCACGATCGAGGCGACCACGCGCTTGCGATTTTCATAGAGCGGCACGGCGAGCGCGACGGTGGCGGGCCCCAGCAGGAAGTGCACGAACTGCGCGCCGGCGAAATACGTCGTATAGGAGGTGCCGGTCAGGAGTAGAAACGCGCCGATGATCCACATCGCATGCAGCACGGGGTTGGCGAGCGGATGGCGCAGCGTCGCCAGCGAGACCGCGTCCGTGGTCGCATAGACCAGCAGCGTCACGGTCAACCACAGCAGCGGCGATTGCGAAAGATAGACCCACAGCGAAAATGGATTGTCCTTCATCGCGCGTCCTGTTGCTTCAACAGGCGGCTGACGAGGCGAAAGGTCAGCACGGTCGCGAGCAGCGTGACGACCACGGACAGCGCGAGCACCAGGATGATGGCAATGCCGTGAGACGCGAGCAGATCGAGCTTCTGCACGACGCCGACGCCGGCCGGCACGAATAGTAGCGAGAGATGGGCCAGCAGGCCCTTGCTCGCCGTCTCGACATCGTCATTGCGCAGCGGCCCGCGCGCGAGCAGCGCAAAGCGGTCTCGCCCCATCAGCAGGACCAGGAGCAGCAGGAGGCCCAGCACGGGTCCCGGCAATGGCAGGCGGAGGCCGCGCACGACGGCTTCGCCGATCAGTTGGCAGAGCAGGATGAGGCCGAGACTTGCAAGCATGACCATCGCATCAAGGGATGCACGCGCATGATTGTCAATCGCCGCTATGCGCGGGATGCCCGCGGTTCATGCGCAATCGCAAGGCGAGGCAACATCGCCATCAAGGTCGCGGTCATCGTGGCGATCAGCGAGACCTTGCCGTCATGCTCGGCGTAGGCCTTTGCCTCGCAGAAGGTGAGTGTGCGGCCGGGCTTGACCACCTCGGCCTTGAAGACGAAACGCTCGCCGCGGGCGGGCGCGAGCAGCGTCGTCTTGAATTCAACGGTGAGGATATCGGCCTCCGCCGGCATCAAGCTGAAGGCCGCAACGCCGCAGGCGTTGTCGAGCCCGGCCGTGATGATGCCGGCATGGATGAAACCGTTCTGCTGCGTGAGGGCTGGCGCATGCAGCATCGCCAGTTCGACCTCGCCCGGCGCGAGACGGACGATGACGATGCCGAGCGTGCGCATAGCCGGCTGGCCGTCGAACATGGCGATAGAAGCCGCGCGATAGCCGGGGTTTTTCGGCTCGAAAGCGGCCATGGTTCAGGCCTCGGCTGGTTCGGCGAGATGCCTCGAGGCAGCTTCGCGGATGGCGTCGGCGAACGGTGCGGACTTGCGCAATTGGCGGTCCATGTGCACGCCGGTGATCTCGCACGTCGCTGCGAGTTCGCCGGTCTCGGCGTTCGTCATGTCGTGCCGGAAGCGGATCGACTTGTCGCCGATCTCGAGCAGGTGGCTGCGGATCTCGACGATGTCGCCGGCCAGCAGCTCGCGCCTGTAAGCGATGTTCTGCTGCACGGCGGCCATGCCGCGGCCGGAGCTGCGCAAGTAACTCGGCGTCAGGCCGAGGCGGGCGAACAGATTCCAGTTGGCTTCGTCGAACTTGCCGACATACCACATGATGTTCATGTGGCCGACATGGTCGCATTGCCACGGATAGACCGTGCCGCGATAGGTCGCCTCCTGCTCCATCGCATTTCCTCCCGCATTTTCGTCTTTGAGCATTGATACGGTAGCGTATCAAACCCGTGTCGCGTTAGCAATACGGCACCGTATCAAGATCGGGTGAGGCTTCCTTCATGAGCGACGGCAAGGGCGATGTCTGGGTCGAGGCGGGCTTCAGCGAGCTCGCCCGCGCAGGGGTGGAGGGCGTGCGGGTCGAGGTGCTCGCCAAGAACCTCGGCGTCACCAAGGGCGGCTTCTACCGACGCTTCGCCGATCGCGCCGCGCTGCTCGATGCCATGCTGAACGGCTGGCGCGAGGGACGCATCGCCGCGATCGCGCAGCAGACAAGTCTCGACGGACAAGACCCCCGCGAGCGGCTGAGGGCGGTGATCCGGCTCTATTCGGAGCGGCTCAATCCGGAAGGGATGGCGATCGAGCTCGCGATCCGGCAATGGGCGCGCTCGGACGAGAATGCCGCGGCGGCGGTGGCGAGCGTCGATGCGGCGCGGCTCAAGCACGTCAGCGAGCTCTATCGCGCGACCGGCCTTATAGCCGAGGAGGCCGACGCGCAGGCCTTCCTGTTCTACTGCTTCATCTTCGGCCAGAGCCTGTTGTTCGTCGAGAGTGGCCCGCGCAAGCGATCGCAGCTCGTGGCGAAATCGGCCGAGAAGCTGCTCGACTGAGCATGGTCCGGAAGAGTGTGCGGCGGTTTTCCGGAAGATCATGCTCGAAAAAGAATCCAGGCGAAATGGCCGGAGCGTTGCTCCGGCCATCGAACCAATTCGAAGCTCAGGCGGCGCCCTTCAGCTTCTTGGTGCATTCGCTGTAATAGCCGCCGCCCTTCTGGATCCACTTCAAGCCGCCATTGCCGTTGGTGGCTTTGTTGGCATTGTACTGGTCGACGCAGGTGTGCAGCCGCGCTTTTCCAGGCGTCTCCTTGGCATATTTCGGATCGACAGCGTTCGGATAGACCGCAGGGCCGGCGGGCAGGGCCGGCGCGGCCGGCGCCGCCTCCTTGGCCTGCTTCGGCTCGGCAGGAGCGGCGGGCGCAGCCGCAGCCGCAGGCGTCGCATCGGCACCGCACTGCGCCTTGCGGAAGTCATTCCACTTCATGGTCCCGAGCGAGCCGTCCTTCTTGGCGGCCTGGTATTTCGCGCTGCACTCCTGCGCGGTCAGTGCCTGCGCCGGCGCGCTCGCCAGCAATGCCGCGACACCGGATGCGGCGATCGCACACAACAATTTTGTCTGAATGGTCATCCCTGGGTCTCCTGCTTGATCTTCCCCGACGGGGTGAAACGAGGATTGCTATCCTAGCGTGCCGGCCGCTTGCGACCAAGGATGCGACGGGTTGCGCCGGCAAAATATAATGATCCGGCCGCTCAACTCATTCATGTCGCGTTCAGCAACGCGGGCCGACGTTCCCAGACCTTCACAATTCTCGCAAGCAGAGTGCACCACATGACCTTCACGTCCCGCCTCGCCGCCGCCGCCCTCGCCTCCCTGCTCGTCACCGGCACCGCCTTCGCGCAGACCGCCGCGCCGGCAGCCAAGACCGAGACGAAGACCGATGCCGCTGCCACCACCGACAAAAAGGCGCCGAAGGAGCGCTCGGCCGAGTCGCTCGAATGCTCCAAGCAGGCGGACGCCAAGGGATTGAAAGGCAAGGAGCGCAAGAAATTTCGCCGCGATTGCATGAAGGAAGCGAAGGCCGGCACCGCCGCTCCCGCCGCAGACAAGAAATAGGTCCGTCACGATCGCCTGCGAGCATCCGCGGCAGGCGTCGCGCATTGCGGCATGACGAGCCTGCAATTGTGCGTCACCTGCCGATTTGCAATAAGGTGGCGTGAAGCAAATCACCGCCTCCCTGCCGTTCGAATGGCCGAGCCGTGCCAAGATCTTGAGCACGGTGGAGACGCTCGTCATCGGCACCGCCGGCGGCCTGGTGTTTCTGCTCGCCGGCCTTCCCGGCGGGCTCATTTCGGGCTCGATGATCGCGGTCGGAATCGCCGCGATCGCCGGCCGCCAGCTGGCACTGCCGCCGATCCTGACCCAGACCGTGCTGGTGCTGCTCGGCATCTCCCTGGGTTCGGTGGTCTCGCGCCATTTGCTCCAACAGGTCAGCGCCTATCCCCTCACCATCGGCCTGCTTGCGCTCGCCACGTTCTGCTCCACGTTCGGCTCGAGCTATTACCTCCAGCGCATCCATGGCTGGGACCGCACCTCGGCTTTCCTGGCGGGCAGCCCCGGCGCGCTGTCGCAGATCACCATCCTGGCGGTCGAGCGCGGCGCCGACCTGCCGGGCATTGCGGTGGTGCAGACCATGCGCGTCATCATCCTGACCGCCGCGCTGCCGATGGTGCTGGCGCTGGCGGGCGTCGCGCCCTCGGCGGCGCCGTCGCCGACCACGACGATCGCCTCGCCGCTCGACCTGCTCGAGCTGGCCGCAGCCTCGCTGGCCGCAGCGCTCGCGTTGCGGCTGATCAAGTTTCCGGCGAGCTGGATGTTCGGCGCGATGATCGCATCCAGCGTGCTGCATGGTGCCGGATGGGTCGAGGGCGGCCTGCCGAACTGGGTGCGCGGCGTGGCGCTGGTCGGCATCGGCGCACTGATCGGCAGCCGCTTCGCGCGGATGCGAATCAAGACGCTCGCCGGTCACCTCAGCGCGGCACTGGGCTCGTTTGCCGTGGCCATCGCCGTCTCCGCCATCTTCGTCGGCATCGTGGCGCTGACCACACAGGTGAAGTTTTCCGACGTCGTCGTCGCCTTCGCGCCGGGCGCGATGGACGCGATGCTGGCCCTGGCGCTGACGTTGCGCATCGACCCGATCTTCGTCGGCGCCCATCACCTCTCGCGTTTCGTCTTCGTGACGATCGCAACGCCGGGCATCGTGCATCTGTTCGGACGCACGCAGGACGATGTGGATGATTAGGCCTTAGCGCTTGGCCGTCCGCACAAATCCCCATGCCGCGATCGCGGCCATCAGCAGCGAGATCAGCACGTTGTAGCCGGCCAGCGACAGGCCGAGGAAGCGCCACTGCACCTCGTCGCAGCGCACCACCTTCACGGTGTCGAGCTTCGACAAGAGATCAGCGGCACTGCCGAGATTGACGACGGGACCGGAGCAATCGGTCGGCCCCTTCCAGAATCCCCATTCGACGCCGGAATGATAGGCGCCGAGGCCGGCATTGGCGAGCGTCGCCAGCGCGAGGATCGCGAGCCCTGCGAGCAGCAGCGGCCGCGGTGCACCGCTTCGCGCCGCAATCGCCGTGAGCGCACCGAGCGGAATCGCGAGATAATAGGCGTAGCGCTGCTCCAGGCACAACGGACAGGGCAGGATCTCCAGCACGAGCTGGAAGAACCAGGCGCCCGCGATCGTCGCTGCAGCGATCAGCGTGACGAGAGCCGAGGCGGCCAGCGCGGGCCTCATGGCGGTCGGCTCGAACGCATGCATGGCGGCACTCTCGGTGGTCACGGCAGCCTCTTTCGCATTTCTGGCGCTCCAAGCCTCTAGCCGCGGCCCATGCGGCTGTCGAGAACGGCCGGGATCACTTTGGCGCGGGTTGACCCCGCCTCGTCCATGGCTATAGTCCGCCGGCTTCGCGACGCCGCCTTTGGGGCCGACCGAGGGCCCCTGTGGCGGAACTGGTAGACGCGCTCGACTCAAAATCGAGTTCCGCAAGGAGTGCTGGTTCGATTCCGGCCAGGGGCACCATTCAAAAAATAAGCTGCTGAAGCGATTAGCTAAAATTTGCAAATTGTCCCACGCGGGTGTTCGGTGGGACAGGCTTTGCTCACCCTTTGTTCGGATAGAGCTTACCCTCATTTGCGAAGAGATCGTCGGGTTCGATTAGGTGCATAGCGTTCTCGGCGAGCCGTCGCTGATCCGCCTGTCGCGTGTACAGTTCAGCCATCCTAATGCTATCCCAGCCGAACAGGGCCATCAGCTGGCGCGACGTGGCCCCATTGTTTGCTGCGATCACCGCGCCTGCCTTGCGTAGTCCGTGAGCTGTGCAGTGGCGGAGACCGGCCTCATTGCACCAGGCCCGAAACTTATTGCCGAACCCCGCGTCGCTGAACGGCTTGCCAAACTCGTTTACGAGAAAAGTGAGGTCACCAGTGGGTGATGCGTCAATCAACGCCCGTAACGAGGGTAAAAGTGGCAGCACGAGGCGCTTGGGCTTGCGGTTGCGGCCCTTGTGCTGAGTGAACGACAGTCTCTCCTCTTTGACATGTTGCTTGCCAAACCGAACGATATCCGCGCGGCGCTGTCCAGTGAAGAGCAGCAGGGCGAAAGCAAGTCGAGCCTTTGAACCCACGGGATGGTACTTCTCGAACTGCCGAACTTCATCAATCGTCCAAGTATGATAGCCAGACGAGCCAGTACGGATGTAGGGCACGTCACGAGCAGGATTGAACTGCGCGTGCTTTTTGAGAACGCCAAACTTGAAAACCTGCCGAATGGCCTTTACCCGAGCATTGGCAGCCTCGGGGAAGGCCAACTTGCGGTCACGCAACACCTCGATTGCGTCGGCCGTCATCTTGGACAGCGGCATGTCCCGGAAAAATCTTGGCGATCCAGGCGCAACCGGCTCCTTGAAGGTGGCCTCAAGAACTAAGCGACGAACGTGACGGGTTCGCGGATCAAGCAGCTTGTAGTCCGCGCATTCCCCGAAGTACTTCGTACAAAGCCACCGCCATGTGCCAACCGTGGTGCCAGCCTGAGCTGCCTTAGGAGCCCCGCTCCGCGCAGCCTCGTAAGCCACCATGAACTCTGGCGTCCAGGGCGTACCCCGCAGTCTGACCTTCTTCGCTCCCTTGGCACGGTAGTAAATCCGTACGTTGCCGTGACGGTCAATGTCCTCAACACAACCAAGTGGGAGGCGGCGGCGCATGATGGATTGTATCATCATCAAACCGCCGGTTTCCAGTCATCATCAGGGTCGTGCCCCTCGTAGGGCAGCGCATCAAAGGCTTGGTCAAGAGCATGAATGTCCCAGACCTTGCGGCCATCTATAAGACGAGCAGCACCAACTCGACCATCCTTTCGGAGTTCGTCGAACTTGGACGGTGAAATGCCGAGGTACATGGCCGCTTCTTCGCGAGATAGTCCACGGCGGGGCGAAGCGCGGGTATATAGCTCGTTCTTCGATTTCAAAGCCATCATAGGAGTTGATCCGGCGTAGCGCTTGGTTTCGACTATCGTTCGGCGAAGGGCCCTACGCTGGGGGGATCGTTTTCTGGGTCTTTTTCTTCGCGAGCGCCAACCCCGCGTCCATCGCGTTAAGCGTCGTTTGCCACAACGCCAGTTTCGACAGCCAGTTGTATTTCCAGCGCCGGAATGATCTGACCCAATGCCATCGATATCTGGCCGTTAATCGAAAAGCCTCTCGGAATTTGAGTTCAGTAAAATACTTTTCGACCCTCTGACGATAGCGGGCGTAACTTCTGACAGCAGGCCGCCGGCGCATTTCGCCGGTAAACATATCCCTCTTGTGGCGATACTGAAGGAAATCGAAAGGGCGACTTACGTGCTGTACAGTACAATGCTTGAGGCAGAACGGCCCAGCGGGATGAGACGCGAGCGTCTCGACCAAGGCTTTTTGCAACGCATTTGCCTCCTGCTTTGTGCTGGCGACGAGTGCCACATCATCCGCAAGGAAGATGAAGCGCTCCGCTGGGGAAATCTTCCTCAGCGTAGGTCCGAGCAGTAAACCAGCAACAATTTGGGAAGCGCGTGAGCCCTGGGGCAACCCGTCCTGGGCCGCTCCGACAAGCGTTTCGATAGTTAAATCTGGGAGGAGGCTCCCAACAGGAGAGAGTGCAGCAGCAGTGGGGATGCAGAGGGCATTTGTTACAATGCCTTCCGGCAATCCTAATAGCTTACCGATCTTTCCTTTCTGCACGGACCTATAGAAATTCTGGATGTCGGCGAGAATGAAGTAAGGATAGTCCTCGTCCTGGTACATCGAAACTACCCAGTCAGAGGCCCGCTCTGCACCTTTTTTCGGGAGGAGGTAGTTGCGTTCATCCCTGCCAAACCGCGCTTCAAGATAGTCGCTGATCAGGAGGTGAAGCGCTTTGCGTTTGGGTCCGAACGAGCACAGTGGCCGCCATCCGTACCCTGACGTCTTCGGCTCTGCCCAACAGTGAATTGTTTCTCCGCAGTCGTGATAGGGACTAAGGTGGAGCGCGGTTGTCTTCAAATCTTCAAGCGTGCACGTGTTTTCGTTCTTTTCCCAACAACGAATGAGACAGATCAATTTTCCGGAGAAGGAACTGAAGAGCAGTCGTTGCAGGTACCGCTGCTTACGTTTTTGGTTTCCCGCCGCGGCACAGGCGACCTGGGCGAGGAGGCGTTCATAGACCTCCCCGTGGCTAGTGATTTCAGTTGCCGCGTCCAACCCAAACAGATCGAAAGCCTTGTGATAGGCCGACTGCGTTACTGCGGATTTCATGTTGTGAGCACTCCACTCCTAGACGGGCGACTAACCGGGTTAGAGTGAGCCCTGATCCGTATTGCGACGCAGGCTGCGTCTTCCGACAAGGAGAGCCTTTTCCACTTCCGATTTGCGATAGACCAGGAAACGGCCTCGCTTTGTCCGGGACGGCATAAGGCCCTCCGCCTCCATGCGTCGTATAGTTCGCACCGACACTGGGTAGGTCTGCGCTATCTGCTCCACCGATATCCAAGGAGAGTTCTCAGAGGCCCACTTCGCGCGGAGAACGCTGGGGTCTAGATCAAATTCATCCATCGCTTTTGGCCCTTGCAGTGAGTGACACAGGAATAAGGGGGCACGCCGGACGAGATCAAGCCGACTTGGCACAAGTGGCACACACGTGCGACCACGCGATTTTGCGAGCGCGGCTCAAGCTGTTGCGATCTTTGGGAAGTCACCGCTGCGAACACGAGTGGTGATGTGTGCGTAAAGTCTTCCCACTTAAAAGGTGCCCCAAAAACCTAAATGGCGCTCCAAAATGCAATTGTGGTGCACATCGTCGCACGACCCGGTACCGCAGAACTATCCTTGTCGCCCGTCGCTGAACGGGTGTCGTGTCCTAACACGGGTCCCGAGTATTCTGGAGACCAATACCCAGAGACGCGGGAAAAGACCCGGTTAGATGACGCGCTCATGGGGACTAACCCCCAACGCCTAAGGTCGATATAGTCAGTAAATCAACACAGTAGTGGACGGTTTAATCACCGACGAGATTGGGTTTGCGACTTGTCCCGGAAGTTCAGGTACCCTAAGCGACAGACCTCGTGTCCTTGGAGCATACGACGGCGACAAATGGCGGAGCCCAGGGACACTTCATGTCTTCAGCTAGCGGTTTGCTGCAACAGCGGCTCATGTGGCGGGGCACCAAAGTGAAAAGGCTTGCATGATGCGTGTTTGCTGACGACGATCCATTTGGAGCCCGCATAGACGGGGAAACCACGAAAACAGAAATGGGGCTGGAATGCTTGCAAATGAGCGTGCCGCTGGAAGTCGTATGCACGTGCTGGACTGGCTGGACGCGGGAGCGTTTGTCTCCAGCATCAATCAGATGCTTCAGCCTTCGGAGTTCTTCGTCCCCCAGAGTGGCAAGCGAATGCCGACAGGTTGGGATAACCCCGACGAGGCCCGCTTTGGCAAACGGAGCGGCGGTCTCATAGACCCCGCCCTCGATCCCCAGCTGCTAAACTGGTGGCTGGTCAATTCAAGCGGAGCAAACGTCCCGAACTGGGACCTTGCCTGCCAAGCCTTGCATCATGAAAATCGCACTGGTCTCGTGCTCGTGGAAGCAAAAGCATATGTCCGGGAGTTCACGGAAGGTGCTCGGGGGCACGGGGCTGGAAATGAGCAGAACGCCACCCGGATAGCCGCGGCTATCGACGAAGCGGCCAGCGAGCTATCCCGGCACGCTCCGGGAGTAAGGATTTCCTCAAACGCTTGGTACCAGTTCAGCAACCGCATTGCGTGGGCATGGAAATTAGCATCGCTCGGTATTCCTACTGCTCTCGTATATCTCGGGTTTACTGGCGATGAGAGCATCGCCCGCGATCTCTTGAAGGACGATGATCATTGGAGAGACGTGGTGATCTCCAGCACCAAAGATATCTTTCCACCGTCGCTCTGGGACCGTTTTCTCGACGTTGGGGGCACTCCGCTCTGGTTCCTGCTCCGCTCTCGTGCCTGCGTCCGACCATCACGCTCTCAGCACACCTGAAATAGCGCGGCGCCTTGCTAGGCGATCTTCAGCAGACGACCGCGCTACATGGCAGAGCAAAAAAGACCTACTCGCACGTCCTCACAGTGCAGAACGCCGCGCGGAAGGTGGGCTTGATGTCTGCAATACCTCAACAGCGGCGCGAAAGCTAACATCACCGAGGGTCCGGGTCGGGCCAAGAAACGACATGAGCGGGAATGGGGCTAAAGCCGTCAGAATTGCAAGGTCGATATTGCGGACGCCTGTTGCTTCCGGCGTTGTTCCAATGAAGCATGACAGCGCACCAGATTTTCGCGAGTGCGCTCACTCCAATATGAGAGCGCCTGGGCGGTGCATTCATCGAGCGCTGCACTAAAGGCAGCGGCTGCCTCCTCTAAGCGTGACGTGTCGTCCTCGCGCTCGCCGAGCTTACTGAGAGCCAAGCCAAGGTTGTTTTGCGACGCCGCCCATAAAAGCGGAGCACGCTCGCAGGTCCTTTCCTCTAACGCCGCTCGATGGGCGGCAACCGCTTCCTCGAAACGCTGCGTGCCGCTCTCGCGCTCCCCGAGCCTCATGAGAGCCAAGCCAAGATTGTTTTCCGTTGTGGCCCAATCGAGCGGGACGCGCTCGCGGGTCCTTTCCTCCAATGCCGCTCGAAAAGCAGCAATCGCCTCCTCAAGACGCGACGTGCCGCCCTCACGTTCACCGAGCAGGCTGAGCGCATTGCCGAGATTGTTCTGCGTTGTGGCCCAAGAGAGCGGGATACGCTCGCGGGTCATTTCCTCCAATGCCGCTCGAAAGGCCTTGATCGCCTCCTCAAGACGGGACGTGCCGCCCTCGCGTTCGCCGAGCTTCAGGAAGACAATGCCGAGAGCGTTGCACGTCGCTGCCCACTCAAGCGGAACGCGCTCGCGGGTTCTTTCTTCTAGCGCCTCCCGGAACGCGGCCACTGCCTCCTCAAGACGGGACGTGCCGCCCTCGCGCTCCCCAAGCGTCGTGAGAGCCAAGCCGAGATTGCTCTGCGTGGTAGCCCACTGAAGTGGATCGCGCGCACGGGTCCCTTCCTCCAGCGCCGCTCGATAGGCGACGACCGCCTCCTCAAGAACCGACGTGCCCCTCTCGCGCTGAGCGAGCCTTCTGAGCGCATTGCCGAGATTGTTCTGCGTCGCCGCCCACAAGAGCGGGACGCGCTCGCGGGTCCTTTCCTCCAATGCCGCTCTAAAGGCAGCAATCGCGTCCTTGAGCGCGCCGAGGCCATAGAGCGCGTTACCAAGGTTGTTCTGCGTGGTGGCCCAGTCGAGCGGAACACGCTCGCGGGTCCTTTCCTCCAGCGCCGCTCGATAGGCGGCGACCGCCTCCTCGACACGCGACGTGCCTCTCTCGCGGTCGCCGAGGCTCTCGAGCGCAATACCAAGATTGTTCTGCGCTAATGCCCAAGCGAGCGGGACGCGCGCTCTGGGCGCAAGGGAAACCAGCCGTTGGCATCGCTCGATGGCACGGAGTAAAGCAGCATTGTCGCCGAATTCCTTACCCAGACGGTAGAGAGCACAGCACTCACTGTTGAGGTAGCTGAACCGCTTATCGTCAAAGTGCATCCCTGATGGCAGTGCTGCGTCCGCTCTGGCGAAGTGCTCTGCGGCCTTTCCGTAACGAAGCTGGGCCAGCGCGATCTCACCTCGGTGGGCTAATGTATCGGCAAGATTGATTGCTGAGCGTTCCATTCCGTGTCTCTGCTCGTCCTCAATTTCCTCAAGTAAGATATCTACCCTGGCCAATTCACCTGCATCGACGGCCTTCTGAATTTCCAATTTGAGAGCAACGATGGCCGAGCTGTCGCCCGCCTCTGCCAGTACTCCTGATTTCAAGTTTGCGAAATGGTTCGCAATCTCGACCAGCTTGGCACCCAACTGCTCGTCAGCGACTTCATTTTCGCCGAGGATGCGTAGAGCCTCACGCATCTGGCGTCCGTTTAGGTCGAGGTCCGTTTCGAGGTGGGCAATGAGCTTCTTCTGTGTTTCGGAATGGTCGTCATGCTGCCGGACAAGCACGGCCAGCTGCTCCGGCGAGATGCCGACGATGTTGGTCTGATCGTTCGTGCTGAAAAGATTGAAGCCGAAATTGAAAATGGTCATCGCGTCCTACCCCTTGAACAGCCCAACGACGGCTGTTGCCAGGCCAATTGCTGCGATGGCCAGCCCAACCCAGTCTGCCTTGGCCCCCTTAGATGGCTCGGGCGTAACATTGCCGGCCTTGATGGTCTGCGTACTCGTGCTGCCGAAGTTGATGCCAATGTTGCGTAAGCCACCGCTCTGGCCCGCCTTGGCAAGGCCTACGAGAATAAGCACGGCACCAACGATGATCAGAATGACATTTACGGACATTGCGCGGCCTCACGGTTTCGAGGGACCAGTAGGACGGTTGCGCGACAAGGACCGGGGGTTTCCAAACCAAAATCCTCGATTTATTTGATCCCCATATTCGGTCAAATGCAAGAGCGGGCCACCTAAACGGCGGTCCGCTTCGAAATGTCTGTGAAATTTTCCGGTGCAGGGTGATTGGACACCGATTTCTCTTTACATGACGCGCAACAGGTTCAATCGTCATAGTGGGCAAGACGTCATCTGCTCCCCTTCAACTCAAGGAGGAGAGCAATGGACGAAGTCAAAGGCATTCAAGCTGCCCGGCATCGCCTTCATGAGGCGGTTGGGAGTTTCCGACCACCCCCGCCGCAGCCGCTCGATATCTTCCTATACCTCGCAATGTCCGCAATGCAGAAGGCGATCCGCCGCGGGCGAACAGAACTGGCCCTTCAAGCGGCGGCAACACTTCTTGAGCAATCACCGGAACGGCTGTGGCGGCGACTAGCTTGCATAGCCTTCGAAGACGTCGGGCTGGGCGATCTCGAACTCGTGACGCTGGCCACCGCCGCGATGGCTGGCAAGAGAGTACGGGCGCTGCTCGGGGGCGAGTGGGCTGTCGCGAGCTATCTCGTATGTAGGATGGCCGAAACGACGAAGTGTCGCGCGGCCGACGACCTCTTGCTTGTGGCCGAGAACCACCTCGCCTTCCAGACCGAACGCCTGCAGCTCGGGTTCAGCACGATCCGAGAGTTAGCCCAGGTAGTCAGCAGCTGCGAACCCTTTCCGGTCAGAGCTTTGGCAGCGTGGTACTTGCTTGGGACGGATCGACGCCCCTCGCCTCAGCTTGTCCGACGCCGGGGTGATCTGGCCGCTCTATTCGCCGCACTTGCTGCGATCCTACCGCCCGACCTGGTCGAGATCGCTCGCGAGGGCCACCGCCGCAGTGGGGAGGTGTTGCCAATCTTCATGGCCCTGCTCTCGCCGCATCTGCAGCACGAGCCGGTGAGCGTCGAAGATGATGACGCGCCACCAGAAACGATGGTCGGACCTGTCCCGGGTTTTTGCCTTGACCTTTACACCCGCCCGGGAAGAGCTGCTTTGGCCAGTCTGATCGAGGGTCCGACGAGAACTGCACGTTGGGTACGATCGCATATTCCTCCGCGTCAGCGGGTCACCTTTTTAGGAACGATCATTTTTCGGTTGGAAGGAGGATGTGTCCAAAGCCGGCTGCGGTGGAGGATAGCTGACCACCTGCGCCGAGTTACCGACTACGAGTGCAACGGCGCCCACTGCCAAGATGCCACCGAAATACTGGGCCTCGCCCAAGCCGATCTGGGCGAGCTGAATGCAATCCGTGCCGAGGTAATGAAGGGATGGGGCCATGTCAGCTGAGCTTCTAACCCGCGATAATCCTCTTTTATCGGAGGTTATCTGGGCCGCATATGAGGCTCCCAATACCGCTTGGGGCCAATTAAATTGCGTGCAATTAATTGCGCACTCCGCCGAAATCTCTCAGGAGGCCGGGTTTTTCGTTCAAAATAGCGTGTCGGAGAATAGCCGCCGCGCCTACGAAAGCGACCTCCGGGAATTTGAGCGGGGTGGCGGGTCAATCCCTGCTTCCCCGGAGACCGTCGCGGAACATCTGGCGCAGAACGCTGGTAGGTTGAGCGTGGCGACCCTCGTGAGGCGTCTGGCCTCGCTCTCGAAAGCGCACCAGGCTCGGAGGCTGCCTAATCCAACACGGTCCGCCCTCGTCCGGGCAACGATCAGGGGCATCAAGCGGACCTACGGCTGCGCCCAACGTCAGGCCAAGCCTCTGCTGCGGGACGAGCTGATCCAGGTGCTGGACGCCACGGGCGACAAGCCGAAGGACCATCGCGATCGCGCTCTCCTGCTGCTCGGCTTCGCTGGCGCGTTACGACGTTCGGAACTCGTTGCTCTACATCTGGCCGATGTTGAGCGTGTTAGGCAGGGCGTCATTTTGCACCTGCTCCGGTCGAAATGCGATCAGGAGGCGCGGGGCCAGAAAATCGCGATACCTTTCGCTCGTGGAAGGTGGTGCCCGGTAGTTGCCCTCGATGCCTGGTTGACCGTCTCGGAGATCAGTGAAGGGCCGATCTTTCGACCGGTGGATCGCCACGGCAGAGTTCATGGGCATCGTTTGTCTACTGAGGCAGTGGGCGAGATCGTCCGGCAGCGCGTCATGGCGGCTGGCCTCGATCCCTCCGGTTATTCAGGCCATTCCCTGCGTGCAGGACTAGCTACCAGCGCCGCTCAAGCTGGCGTCCCCGCCTGGAGAATAAGGGCACAAACCCGTCATGCATCAGAGGCTATGTTGGCCCGCTACATCCGTATCTCTGAGTTGTTCGTGGAGAACCCTGCTAGTGCCTTGCTCTAGTCGAAACACACCCTTCCTAACCCCCATGCAAATCAGATACGGTCCGGCCGGAACAGGAGATGCGAACCGTGCTTGCGAAAAGTCAGGAGCAAATCGATGCTGCCAGCGAATTGCTTTCTTTCGTGGGCAAACAAAAGTACGGCACGATTTTGGCTGACCCACCATGGCAATTCGTCAATAGAACTGGAAAAATGGCGCCTGAGCACCGCAGGCTCTCTCGTTATTCAACGATGACGCTCAGCGAAATCTGCGCCTTGCCAGTTGAGAAAGTAGCCGCTGACCGATCTCACTTGTATCTCTGGGTACCAAACGCTCTCCTCCCCGAAGGATTGCAAGTTCTCAAAGCGTGGGGGTACACATACAAGTCAAACCTCGTTTGGCACAAGATCAGGAAGGACGGCGGTTCAGATGGACGAGGCGTTGGGTTTTACTTTCGCAACGTCACGGAGATGATCCTATTTGGTGTCAGAGGCAAAAATGTGCGGACCTTGGCTCCGGGCCGGCGCCAAGTGAACATGATCGAAACCCGAAAACGAGAGCACAGCCGGAAGCCTGACGAGCAGTACGCCATCATCGAAGCCTGCTCATCAGGGCCGTATCTTGAGCTGTTCGCACGGGGTACTCGCTCGGGGTGGGCAACCTGGGGCAATCAAGCGGATGAGAACTATCGCCCCTCCTGGAAGACGTACGCACACAACTCAAGAGCTGTCGCCGCCGAATAGCTCCGCAGCTACGTCCAAAAGTCGTGGTGCCAAGAGGCGTGCTCGTCTGAAATTGTATGCGGTGCCTGAACACGAAGCGGCTGCCCGTGTACAGGATCGCCGGAGATTTTGCTGACAACTGTCAACGCACCTCGATTTTTCTTAATTCGCAGCACGCCTCGGTCGAATTGCAGATGATGTTCCGGGCACAAAATGATCATGTTGTTCTTGCTGTCAGGCCCATTATGGGGTTGCCCCACCGGTTTAATATGAGCCGCTTCAGAATAGTACTTCGCTGGATTTACCCCGATAACCGTCTGCTTCCCGCAAAATGCGCAGCTGTGGTTATAGAGCGCCTTTAATTCCCGAACGTGTTTTGCATTCCTGATCTGCGCCTGAGTTTCCTGTAGTCGCCTCATCACGGTCGCGACGTCTTCGGCGTCCTCATCGCTCCAGGTGGGCACAGGTACAGTAGCCGAGGTCCCAGCTGGAGCTGTCGGGGACGAAATGGTCGCAACGCCAGAAGGTGCGAGACGGGCTGGACCGCTCACCCTGTCCATACCCCCTAACGCCAGGTATTCCTGCGCGAATGCAGGGGCCACAGCATCTACATATTCCTTGGTGGTGCCCATGAGCTTAAACAGCTCATCTCCCTGCACAATCGCCAGCAATTCGGCTTCAGTGAGAGGCGTGGTCGAGTTGCGATCCATCGAGTAGCGATCAAAAGCCAAGAACAGTCCCGGTCCGATCCACTCGTCGATCCGAGTGTTGAGAAAATCTGTCCGCTGTTCCCTTAGCCCTGTGACTTCCATCATGTAGTTATAGTTCGTCATGCACTTGTGAGCAGTGTCGTCACCCTCAGCGCTGACGGTGTTCTCAAACGCCCTTTCAATCTCCTGTTCAGTCAACCTCCTGCGGGCCCAACCGCCATTATTCCAAAGTCTGGTGCGCACGAACTCGTTCGTGAACCCTGCGCCGTGAGCAGTGCCCGCGACGCCAATTCGAGAGCCCATTTTTGCCAAATGCATTGCAAAGAGCGCAAGCTGGTCGAAGCGCTGCGAATGCGGATTGTTGATCGCGTGCCGCACTAGCTCGTCTGCGGTTACATAGTTGGCGTTATCTACGATCGTGTTGTGTAGAAAGAAATTTAGAGGGATAAGCTGCCGGGCAGCATCATTCACTCCGCAATTGCGACGAAATGTGTCGCGGGACACTGTCCGCGCAACGCCGCTGAACCCCGCTCTGATGACGTCGTGCAGCCTTCTCAGGCCCGGCGGGAATTTGTTCCAGCCGAAGTTCTTCGTGAATGAGCCGGGCGGATAGACAGGCATGGCTTAGAGGGATCAGACAGAGGGATCAGAAGGGATGTTTGGGTAAAGTACGTGCCACTCCCTTAAAACATCAATGAAAAGTTCGCGCGGAAATTGCCTAAACTGTTGAAAGGCCCTGGAAAACGGTGCTGGGCGAGGTGTACGTTGGCTTGGTGGCCTCTGATGTGCCAGGAGCGGGCCCATGACGGAACCCAAGGCCGACGCTCTGCATGCCCAGCTGGCAGCTGGCTGGTGCTCTGCGTCTGAGCTGGCAGCTCAATTCGGTTGGCAACGGCATACGTTGCGGGGCGCGATTAGCAAGCTCGCAAAGGCCCGCAATCTCAAGATTGAGCGCCGTCGGGAGAGCGGTGTCAACTTCTACAGGGTTGCCGACGGGGATGTAGAGAACGGTTCGTCCCGCTCGCACTCCGGGTAGTATTTCTGCTCAAGGTGCGGTCCCTTGACGAGATCACACCGGAGAACGCACTGTGACCACGCCGTCGCCCAGGTTCTCGATTTGACCGACGGTGGGATGAAATACGTCATTTGGCCCTGGGGTTGCTCGTTCACACCGGCTGTTCCCCATCAATACGGGCTGCTTTGTCTGACTTAAGCCAACTCTATTAGGTCGCACTCCACCGAAAGGCCGATCTCTACAAACGGTCGATTGGCGACCAGTTATTCAAGAACCTAGAGACGTCGCGATCCCGATGGCCGAATGATCCCTCACCGATTGCTTTCGTTTCCGCCATACTCAAGCCTCGCGCAAGCCAAGCCTGGTGATCGTCGGTAACCCAAACGTACACCTGATGGCGAGCGGTCTTACCGTGCAATTTATCGAGACGATTGAGAAGCTCCTCAGGCTTCACGACCAGGTAGTCGCGGCTCTTACTTTCAAAACCGAGCAACACTAGAACCCAAAAGTCGGCTGGCGACTGCGCGATTTTACTGCGGTCGAACGAAAACCAGGTGCACGCTTGCAAATGCTTCCGCGTTGACGCGGCGAGTTTCATAATTGGCAGGAAATCGCGTGAAAACTTCACCTGCAAAGTGATGCCTCTAGAATTCCGCGCATTGGTAACTAAGAGATCGACCCCTGTATCCTTCGATGGAAGCCAAACCCTCTTGTCCTTGAAATTGGTCTCGATGTGCTGACCGACGAGGAATTCGCCAGCGTGGACGGTGAACATAGGACGCATTGATCTCTCTCTACCTCAAAACTGAAATTGTGCCCTTACCAGCCCGAAAACCGGATAGATCGGCTGAGGTCTATATCAATGCACAAATGGCATACCTCTCCCATGCCAAGCCAGAGCCCGCCAGCTCGTGACATATTCAGCCATCCAACCCTACAGCCCATCTGAAATTAAGGCGCCCACGGCGAGATCACCCTGGTGTATGCCGCCATCGAGGGCGGGACTGGATTTTCTCCCGAGGCGCAGCCCAATACGAACAAGGCTGAAAGGCTGATGAATTTGGAAGCTCATACGAGTTGGCGGGGAAGACCTCGCTGCCCTGGCGACCGAATTGGTGGGAGTTTTGGAGACGAGTTTGAGCAGACGGAAGCTTGCGGTCTCGCCGCATCATGAGCCGCGCTGCCCCAGTGCGGCCCCCTTTACTCACGGCGTCCATCTACTAATCTCGCAGCTGATTATTTATTGATTTTGAGCGGGTCTTCCCCCCCCGGGGACCAAGCCGCAATATGGAAACGCTATGTCCAGTGTGTTTCTGGTGGTTTACACGTCAGCGCACCTGATCGGCGCGGTCAGCTACCCGCTGGGCGATCAGCTCTGCGCGAACGCGCTGGGGCGCTGGACTTGGACCGGGGCCTTGGATTGGGACGGGGGCCGCCATGATAAGAAGGACAAGGACGTGGACGGCAACGAGAAGGTTGACGGCGTGGCCACGCTCGCCTGTGAGAAACACGACACCCGGCCGAAAGTGCAGACCCAGATCGACCAGGAGCTGCGGGAACGGTTCGAGAGTGACTGCGAAAACCTGTACCAGTCCTACTTTGAATATAAGGAATGTCGCCAGCTGCCGAACGGGGACGTCGAGATGACCCAGCATGACGACGACGGCAACAACAGACATAGCTGGGTGGTGAAGCTCGATCAGCGCTGGAAGACCGTACGGCTCAAAGAGAAGAAGGCCAGGCAGGACGAGTGCGACCAGATTGAGGGGATGTTTGACGCCTGCTCCGTCTCCGTGCAGAGGCCTGATTTTTGCTACATGGTGCACCGCGCTGGGGCGGGGGAGAGCAGAGGCGTGTCCCAATTCTTTGCTCGGCACCCATCAGTGAGCTTTGGTAAAAAGATGGACAAGCTGTGTCTCAAGGTCTGCTACGGCAAGACGACCGTGATCGGCGCAACCCGGAAGTTCTGTCCGCATCAGCGGCCGCACTCTATGGATGATATGAGGGTGGACCCTGACATCCCTGGCAGTACAGCCCGCAGCAGCTATCGGGCCAAGAAGGTCGCCACCACAGATAGCGAGCCCTACACCCCACGTGACTGTCAGACCATCGAGATGTTAGTGGAGGCCTGCAGGGTGTCGGGCGAGCGCATCCCTGCCGAGCTGACCAAGGAAGAACAGCTCACGCTCTCCCGCGCCTACATATGGCTGGGGGCAAGGCACGAGAGCTGGTCGGGGGCAAGTGGCTTTGCGCCAACGTGCACGCAGCTGTTTGAGAGCAAGATCACCGGGGGCGAGGTGCTGCATAGATATTGCCCCAACTACCGGCCCAGCAAGTAGCCCGCCAGGTCTCCGCGTCGATGCGGAGGTGCATATCTCAGCCTGGCGATGTCTGGCGACGCCAGTAAGCGATGAGTTTTGCTATCCACACCTACATGGCACCTCAGAATAAGGGAGCCAGGATGAACTCGCCTCGGTGCAGGCGCTGTTTGAGGGCTCAACCTCCAAGGCGAGACGGATTTCTTCCGTGGCGCAGCCGACCAGGGACAACCGTGAGGGACTGATGAATTTGGGAGTTGATACGAGTTGGCGGCGAAGACCCGCCGCTCCGGCGGGCAAATTGGGGGAAATTTTGGAGCGGTATGGGGGGACAAACCCGGAAATAACCTATGGAAAACAATGTGAGGATTGATTGTCCCACTTCCCCTTAAAAGGCTGATGTTCAACAGTCGTTGCGGCCCGGCCAGGGGCACCACGCTTCGCGTGGCGCGGTCGCCAAGCCGAAGGGCGAAGCGTGTCCGGCGAAGCCTCTTGGCGAAGACGGACTGTCCCGGCAGGCCCCGCTCTCCCTCCCCTAGCCATCCCCACATCCTCCCTGTATAAACCAGTAGCTTCTTCCATAACTCGAAGGAGCTCACATGAACGACCTGCACGCGTGGCTTTCGCAGCAACACCACGGCTTGCGGACCTTCCAGATCTTTCAGCAAAAGCTCGAGACGCTCGGCCGGGACGATCCCGCGCAGCGCGGTCTTTGCCGCCTGCTCAGCGGCATCATCGGCAGCTATGTCGAAGCCTTTGAGGAGGCTCCGCTGCCGGTCGAAATTGCCGAGCGCGCCTATCGGCGCCTGCTGACCCTGCTCGCCAGCCTCGATCTGCACGGAAACGCCGAACGCCGCCTCGCCGATATCAACCGCGTGGCGACCTGCGACTTGTGCGCTAATTGACGAGCGGGCCATCCTTCAATTTCAAACGATCGCAAGACGCGCCTGTACCGGCTCGCGACGCATGACGCCCGAGTCTTGTGCTTCTCTTGACGCCCTTTCCTAAAGAAAGGGCGCAGGGAAGGCCGGGCGCCGGCTGGCACCCGCGGCCCGCTGTGCGCAAATTGCGCGAAGACAGATGCACAGCGGCATACAGGGCAGCCCGGACATCCCGACCTTTCCCTGCGCAGTGGTTCGACGGCTTATGGCGCGCTCTCCCCGGGGAGCGATGCACTTTTGCCCCCGTCGTCTTGCCGATGACTGATGCGCGCACCCGGTCGGGCCGCTTCACCACCGCAAGCCTTGACGCACAGACCCCGGGCGTCAGGACCACACGCTTTTGCCGTACGCGGAATCGCACCGGTCGTGTGCGCGCCGCTCTACCGCTCACGGGCCAAGCCCGCCCTGCGATCGCATGCGCGCCGATGCGCTCCACGTCCACCGCCACCCGGCCCGCATATCGCGACGATCGCGAAACGCCCCTTGTCCATGGGCCGGGGTGAGCGGGATATACGATATTTCCGAATTTCGGTCAATCGGAATCTTTGGCTCAGCCTCTTGACCTTGGCTGCCCGCAAGCTGAGCGCGCGCCTCGTCCTTCGAGACGACCGCTTCGCGGTCTCCTCGGCGGCCGGCCCAATCGCCGTCGCCGCGGCATCTTCCGGGCGATCGACGCCAACTCGGCATCGGTCAGATCACTTGTGTAACGCAGTCCACTGCACTGATACTAAAGCATGATCCGGAAAAGTGCGAAGCGGTTTTCCGGAAAGATCATGCGTAAACAACAAGCTAAAGCGCGATGACGATTCATCCAAATCTCATCGCGCTTTAGAGACGAGCGGCTTTGGTCCACGGCATGGTGTCCTCCCTCGAATCTTTGCAAATCCGAAGGAATCAAAGGCCCGCCGAAACCGCTCACCCTTTTTCGGTCAGGCTCTCAGGATGAGGCTAAGCGGCATCAGTGCCGTTGAAACTGCCGCCGCGCACTCGGCCCTCGTCCTGAGGGCCCGCTAAAAGGCGGGCGTCTCGAAGGATGGCCACGGGGATGCGATTGCCCTGCGCGGGGCGCGGGGCGAAGGCGGCACCTACCGCTCAACCGTAAGCATCGCGCACAGGCCGCCGTCGGGCGTTCGACTTCCCCGCGCCGGCACCTATATCCCGTGGCAACCGATGTGATGCAGTGGACAGTCTGATGGCCAGGAGACGCACGACGGACGCGGACGACCTTCCCCGCTATTTCGTCTGGGTTCGAGGGCTGGAAGGGCCCGAGCCGCAGAAGTGGACGGCGATGGATTTCGGCGTCGGAGACTGGAAGCGGGCGCTTGTACTGGCCTATCTGGAGCTGCCGGAAGACGAACGGCATCTATCCTTGTCGGTGCTGGCCCGGCGCTATCCGCCGCCGCGGCTCGATCTTTCGTGAGCGGAGCTAGCGCTAGCACTACTTTGGCAGATTGTGTTTTCGCCGCTGTTTTTCACGGATTTGCCTTCGGCAATATGGGCAATGCTGAGACGGCGGCCGAAGGATGAGATCGACGATGGCGTGACGTACGGCTGGCATGGTTGGCTGAGGCGGAGGCCCGTAGATTCTTTTTTTTCCGCCCCGCGTGTGCGAGGCGACGATGTTGCAGGAAGGCGTAGGCAATCATTGTCATCAGGGCGTGGCGATGAAGACCTTGCCATGATCGCCCTTCGAAGTGATCAAGTCCAAGTTCCTCCTTCAACTGCTGATGCGCCTGCTCACAAATCCACCGTGCCTTGATGGTGGCGGCCAGCGTGCGCAGATCCGTCGCCGCCGGAAGATTGGCCAGATAGTATTTCTTCTCCCCGGACGCACGTTGCTCGCCAATGAGCCAGGCTTCGTCGCCCGGGAGATGCTGCTGACCTTTATCCCATATCCGCTGCGGAGGGCCGTCGGCGGTCCGGACACGGACCGCAGCAAATTGGGCTTTAAGCCGACCTTTCGTCCCGCTACGCCAACTCACGGTTTTCCATTTGGCGCCGGCCAGCATTTGCTCGGCCGCAATTGATAAGATATCGGGCACGTGGTGCTTTCGTGGTTTGCCGCGGGCTTTGGTAATCGGCCAAATGAGCTTCACATCGACCGGATACACTTTCAGGTGCCGCGGGATTCCGACAGCCCAGACCAGCCCGCGCTCTGTTAGCCCTTGTCGAAACGGTGCGCTGAGGCCGTATCCTGCATCCGCCAGCACATATCCAAAGCGCACGTTGGCTGCTATCGCGCGGTCAATCTCGGCCAAAGCAATCTCCGGCTTGGACCGTGGCGTTCGATGTTCGACTGGCACGCGAGCGCGCTTCAAACGAGATTCGTCGCTTGTCCAACTGTCAGGCAGAAAGAGACGTAACGCGACCATCACGGGTACTTCGCCGCGCGCAAGCGTCAAAGACACCAGTGTTTGGCAATTTGCCGTTTTACCGAGAGCCGAGGCGTATTGAGCCGCAACACCGACCGAGCGCTCACCCTTCTTGGGAAGTGAGGTGTCATCAATAACCAGCACCGCATCCCTGCCGCCGACAAGTCGGTCCGCCTGGTTGAGCAACTCTGTCTCCAGCGGCGTCGCGTCCCAGACACCGTCCGCAATGAAATGGTGCAACTGGTCGTAGGTGCTGGTGGCAAGGCGTTCCGCCATCGGCTGAACGCTCTTACGATCGCCGGGACCGATCAATCCCGCAACATACAGAGGACACATCCGCTGCCGGGTCTTATGACCCAGTCGGTCCAAGAACGGCATCAGCCAGCGTTCGAGTTCGTCTTCCCATCCCGGCATGGTCAGCCCTCCAAGAGCCGACCACCCATGAATCATTGAAAAATTGATTCGGGAATCCTATAAAACGCGCCAAAATCAACAATCTGCCAAAGTAGTGCTAGGACGTGTTGTCATAAACGTCGGCTCCGCAAGGCAAAGCGGAAGTCACCCGCTTGAGCGTGATCGGCTGCTTGTGTGATGGGTTTCGGATGTCGGCCGCATGAAGGACGGGACCGCATATTCGGCGGCCGGCGTCCGAAAGCCTCCAAGGGAGGAAACCGCGCTTGGGGAGCAAACGGCCGTGCGGCAGGCGCTATGGCGATTTGAGCGCCGCGAACATCGCCGCCCGGCTCGAGGGGTTGTGCGAACCCGGCGGCGTCTGCATCTCGCGCGCGGCGAACGAGCAAATCAGGGACAAGCTGTCGCTCGCTTTCGCCGATCTCGGCGAGCAGACGGTGAAGAACATCGCCCGCGCTGTCGGTGTATATGGACTTGCAGCCAAGGACATCATGTCGCTTCCGGACATTGCGGTTTTGGGCGCGTCGGAGCCGGCACGGCCGATTGCCGCCGATGCACAGAATATCCACTTCTGTCAGACGAAAGACGGCGTGCAACTGGCCTATGCCAAGACCGGCCAGGGTCCGCCGATCGTCAAGACCGGCAACTGGATGACCCATCTTGAATTCGACCTGGAAAGCCCGATCTGGCGGCATCTTTACCGCGAGCTGTCCAGTGAGCACACCCGCATCCGCTACGATGCGCGGGGCAACGGTCTTTCCGATCGCGAGGTGCCCGACGTCACCTTCGATCACTTCGTTGACGACCTCGAAAGCGTCGTCGATGCCGCGGGTATCGATCGTTTCGCGCTGCTCGGCGTCTCCCAGGGCTGCGCCGTATCGATCGCCTACGCGGTTCGGCACCCCGAGCGCGTCTCCCATCTCGTACTTTTTGGCGGCTACGCCGTGGGCTGGCGGAAACGGGCAAGGACGCAGGCCGACAAGGAGACCGGCGAAGCGATGCTCACGCTGGTGCGCGTCGGATGGGGCCAGGAAAATCCGGCGTTCCGCCAGCTCTTCAAAGAGGTGCTTTATGAAGATTTCGGTTGTTGCCGCGCTGCTGCTCACTGCTGCCGCCCTGCCCGCTGCTGCACAGTCCGGTCCATCGCCCCAGGAGCAAATGGCCTGCCGTGGCGACGCCGGCAAATTCTGCGCCGAGCCTATCGGCAAGCCGCCGCAGATGAATGCCTGTCTGCGCGAGAACAAGTCGAAGCTCTCGGAGTCCTGCCGCAAGGTCGTTGAATCCCGCGGAGGCTAGTGTTTCATTCTTAGCCCTTGAGAGAAGGCAGAGAGGGCAACGCTCTGCCGCCCCCTCAAGAAAGGCCGAAGCCGAGCTTCGGCCTTTTGGCCTTCAAATGACGGCCGCTACTCCTGCATCATCTCGCCGCTGCCGCCGAACTCGGCGGGGAAATCCTTCAGCTTGGGCAGGCCATCGCGCATCGGCAGCACGGTCTCGGCATAGTTGACGTGGACGCCGGGCGTGAACGCGAGTGTTGGGATGGTGGCGCTGAAAACGTCGATCAGACCGAGCGGGGGATGGTTGGTCATGAGATGGCCGCCGCACTTCCTGCAATATTTGCGCTGGCTCTGCGGCGTCTTGGCGAAGGTCTCGACATGCTGCGCGCCCTCGGTGATGCGCACGGCTTCCGGCTTCCACAGGGTGAAGGCGTTGACCGGACCGCCCGACCAGGAGCGGCAGGAGCGGCAATGGCAATAGCCCATCGCCTCCGGCGCGCCCGTGACCTCGACCGTGACCGCGCCACAGAAGCAGTTTCCGACATGTTTCATTGGACGTCTCCGTTTTATGTTATCGCGCGTCGGCGCCTCGCGCGCGCGCCTTTCGGGGAACGCGCGAGGCGAGGCCGAGACTACACCGACCGGCGCCAGGGAATAAGCATCGACACCCGTTGTTTGTACCGCCGGTACTCGTCGCCGAAGAGATCGACGAGATCGCGTTCCTCCAGCGCGATGCCGACGAAGATGTAGAGCGTGGTCACGGCTGCGAACATCAGATGACCCGCAGTCATGGTCGGCGCCGCCCAGAACGCGACGATGAACCCGAGATAGATCGGATGCCGGACGAACTTGTAGAGCAGCGGCGTCTTGAAACGCGGCGGCGCCGCTTCCCTGCCGACGAGATGATCGGTCACCTGAGACAGGCCGAACAATTCGAAATGGTTGATGATGAAGGTCGAGGTGAACACCAGCACCCAGCCGGCGAAGGACAGCGTGACCACCGTTACGGCAAGATCCGGGTTCTCGACGTTCCATATGACCGCCGGCAGCGGACGCCACTGCCAGAACAGGAGGAGCAATGACAGGCTCGCGAACAGCACGTAGGTGCTGCGCTCGACCGGCTTGGGGACGAACTGCGTCCACCACGCCTTGAATTGCTGGCGCGCCATCACGCTGTGTTGAACGGCGAACAGCGACATCAGCAGCAGATTGATGATGACCGCGCGAACGACGGGCGCTTCGGCTCCGGTGTCGATGGTCTTGGGCACCATCACGCCCATGACGAAGCCGATCGCGTAGAGAATGGTGACGAAAAACACGAGATATGCCGCAATTCCGTACAGAAAGGCGATGAACCTGAAAATGCGCGAGCCCGTAACCTCCGGGCCGATGGAATGAACCTGGTCATCGAGTTGGGTCATGAAACGCTCCGTTGTGCCGAGGCATCGGCACGGTTTGGTCTTCGCACCATGCCGGATCGGACGTCTCCCGACTTTCGCGGACGATTGATTTTCGCCTGAGACGACTTTGATTTTTGCTTGAGACGACGAAAACGTGCGATTTTGCTTTGAAAACAAGGTGCTCGACAGCGATCTTCGGGAGCTCACCTGCGACGGGGCAGCCGTTCCGTTGCAGCCGCAAGTGTTCGATCTCTTGCTTTATCTGGTCACGCAACGAGCGCGTGTGGTCAGTAAGGATGACCTGATCAGCCAGATCTGGAGCGACCGCATCGTCTCGGATTCCGCCCTGAACAGCCGGATCAACGCCGCGCGCAAGGCGGTGGGCGACGACGGCGCTATCCAGCGGCTGATCAAGACCATTCCGCGCAAGGGCTTTCGCTTCGTCGGCGAGGTCCGCGAAGAAATGGCAGCGTCCGCCGCGCGGGCGGAAGCCAAGCCCGCTCCCCTGCGCATGACGGACCGTCCGGCGATCGCGGTGCTCGCCTTCGGAAACATGAGCGGCGATCCCGCGCAGGACTATTTCGGCGACGGGATCAGCGAGGACATCCTCACCGCGCTGTCGAAACAGCGCTGGTTCTTGGTGATCGCGCGCAACTCCTCCTTCACCTACAGGGGGCGCGCGGTCGACATCAGGCAGATCGCCGAGGAGCTCGGCGTCCGCTACATCGTCGAAGGCAGCGTGCGCAAGGCGGACAACCGGGTGCGCATCACCGCGCAGCTCAACGACGCCGTGTCAGCAAGACATATCTGGGCGGAGCGCTACGACCGGGAGCTCGTCGACGTCTTCTCCGTGCAGGACGAGATCACCAACGCGATCGCTGCGGCGATCGAGCCGCAGATCCACGCGGCGGAAAATTTTCGCAGCCATCGCAAGCCGCCTGCGAGCCTGGACGCCTGGGACCTCTTGATGCGCGCGCTGTCGCATTTTTGGCGCGTGACCCGGCAGGATCACGGGGCCGCGCGGGCACTGCTCGAGCGCGCGGTTGCCATCGATCCGAATTACGGCCAGGCGCTGTCGGTGCTGGCCGTGAACGACATGTTCGGCGTGCATCTCGGCTGGGCCGAGCTGGCCGCGGTTGCGCCGGCCGCGGAAGCCGCCGCGCTCGCCGCGGTGCGCTGCGACCACGAGGATGCCTGGGCGCATGCCGCGCTCGGCAGCGTCTGCTTCTCGACCCGCAGGCTTGCGGATGCGCTGTCCGAGTTCGAGCAGGCGCTCGCGCTCAATCCGAACTTCTCGCTGGCGCAGAGCTATTACGCGCTGGCGCTGTCCTATGCCGGACGAGCGAAGGATTCCTTCGAGGCCGCGCAAAGGACGATCCTGCTGTCGCCGCGCGATCCGTCACTGGCAATCTATCACGGCATCGCCGCCTATGCGCGTTTCACCGAGCGGCAGTATGACGAAGCCATCGCGCTGGCGCGCGAGGCGATCCGCCACCGCGGCGACCTCACCGGCGCCTACCGCGTGCTCGCCGTCTCCGCCGGCATGACAGGCGACGGAACGCTTGCGGAGATGGCGCTCACCGAGCTCCGCCGCACCCAGCCGGGCATCTCGCTGCACTGGATCGCGACGCAACTGCCGTGGGCCAATGACGGGGATCGCGAACACTATCTGGAGGGATTCCGCCGGGCCGGGCTGCGGTGATACCTCTGACCATCCCTTGGAGGGTCCTGGAGGGGGAGGGTAAGCGCTACGCTCGCTTCCGGCGCAAATGGACGATGACGTCCAGCCGCGCGATCTCGTGGCCGGGAAGCGCCTCGGGCACCTTGGTGAAGGCCAGGCGCTCGGCAACGTCGACCAGCACGTCCTCGCCTTCGAGATAGAAATGCGGATGCACGGATGTGTCGGTGTCGAAGAACGACTTGATGCCGTCGGCGGCGATCCGGCGCAGCAGGCCAGCCTCGGTGAACTGGTTCAGGGTGTTGTAGACCGTCGCAAGCGACAGATGCGCGCTGGCCGCAATTGCCTCGGCATAGAGGCTCTCTACGGTGACGTGGCGATGGCCGCCCTGGAACAGCAATTGGCCGAGCGCCAGGCGCTGGCGGGTCGGGCGCAGGCCGGCATTGCTCAGCATTGCAAGCAGTGCTGCACGCCAGGCTCGGACGCTGGATCGAGGCCGGCGACGTCGGGGCCACGATCGTCACCCGCAGGGATGATCGTGCCCTGGATGTCCATCGATCGTCTCACGGCTCAAGGGAACGGGACGCGCAGTGCCGCGTCCGCAGTAGCCATTCGATCGCAAAAGCAGCGGTTCGACTTTGATGCGGATCAAATTGGGCGGCGCAACCGCTTCTGACTGATCGCCGGCCGGCGCGGCCTATTCCCAGCTGGCACGAGAGCGCTCTCATCGGCGGCCCACCGCGACGCTGTGTCGCGACACCGTCATGTCGGCCAGCGACCGACATGACGGATGCCCCGCGACAAGAGGTCAATCCATCAAAACACGACGCGCTGTACATTTTTTGTGCGAACACTGTCGAGACTTTCATCTTGCCGCGCCGAACGAGGCTGTGTGAGCCTCGATGTCGGATGGGGACTGGGATGGACCGGCCGTCGCTTTGCGCGCGAGGACGTGCGGAGTGTTTACGGCCGGTCTCGCTTGAGAAAGATACGACATGCCAAAACGAGTGTTGCTTGGTCTCCTCCTGGCTTGCGGCCTTGCGGCCTCGGCGCTGGCGCAAGAGCCGAAGACGGGGGGCGTGATCAATGCCGTGATCCAGCCCGAGCCGCCCGGCCTGATGCTGGCGATGGTCCAGAACGGCCCGGTGCAGATGGTGTCAGGCAACATCTTCGAGGGACTGCTGCGCTACAGCCCCAAGCTCGACCCGCAGCCGGAACTTGCCGAGAGCTGGAGCGTCAGCGAGGACGCCAAGACCTATACCTTCAAGCTGAGGAAGGGCGTGACCTGGCATGACGGCAAGCCCTTCACCGCCGCCGACGTGCTGTTCTCGATCGAGATGCTGAAGCAGACCCATGCGCGTGCCCGCACCAACTTGGCCCAGCTCGAGAAGGTCGAGACGCCGGACGATTACACGGTGGTGTTCACGCTGAAGCAGCCGTTCGGCCCGTTCCTCGGCATCTTCGAGGTCGGCTCGATGCCGATGGTGCCGAAGCATCTCTATGAAGGCACCGACTGGAAAACCAATCCCTACAACAACGCGCCGGTCGGCACCGGCCCCTTCATGTTCAAGGAATGGCAGAAGGGCTCGTTCATCCGCCTGGTCAAGAACCCGAACTACTACGAGAAGGGCAAGCCCTATCTCGACGAGATTTACTGGCAGATCATCCCCGACGCCGCCGCGCGCTCGGTGGCGTATGAGACCGGCAAGGTCGACGTGTTGCCGGGCGGCTCGGTCGAGAATTTCGACGTGCCGCGGCTGTCCAAGCTGAAGGATACCTGCGTCACCGGTGCTGGCTGGGAGTTCTTCTCGCCGCTGGCCTGGCTGTGGCTGAACAACCGCCAGGGGCCGCTCGCGGACAAGCGGGTGCGGCAGGCGATCATGTATGCGATCGACCGTGACTTCGCCAAGGACGTGATCTGGAACGGGCTCGGCAAGGTCGCCACCGGCCCGTCGGCCTCGACCATCAAGTACTACACCGACGATGTGAAGAAATATCCCTACGATCCGGCCAAGGCCAAGGCGCTGCTGAAGGAGGCCGGCTACAAGGGCGAGAAGATCCGCCTGCTGCCGCTCGCCTATGGCGAGACCTGGCAGCGTTGGGGTGAAGCGGTGAAGCAGAACCTCCAGGACGTCGGCATGACCATCGAGACGATCGCCACCGACGTTGCCGGCGGCAACCAGAAGATCGGCGATTGGGATTACGACATCGCCTTCACCTATCTCTACCAGTACGGCGATCCCGCGCTCGGGGTTGGCCGCAACTATATCTCCGGCAACATCGCGAAGGGGCAGGTCTTCAACAACGTCGAGGGCTATTCCAACCCGGAGATCGACAAGCTGTTCGCCGAGGGCGCGGTCGCGACGCCCGATTCCAAGCGCAAGGAGATCTACGAGAAGGCGCAGAAGATCCTGGTCGAGGACGTGCCGGTGGCCTGGATGCTCGAGCTGCAATTCCCGACCATCATGCGCTGCAAGGTCAAGAACCTGATCACCACGGGGATCGGGGTCAATGACGGCTTCAAGGACGCATGGCTCGACAAGTGAGGGATTCCATGCGACGCCGCGGCAGATCTCTGCTGCGGTGTCGTTCCAAGATACCGGCTGCTTCACGATGAAACCGTATCGAGACGCTGAGGCATCGGCGGTGCCCACCTCTCCCATAGGGAGAGGTCGGATCGCATCGCCAGATGCGATCCGGGTGAGGGTTACGCTCTCTCGTGGAACCTGATCCCCCTCACCTGCGCCTTCGGCGCGACCTCTCCTCGTTGGGGCCCCCGTTGGGGAGAGGTGTCCTTCGCGGCAAGACCGCCTCAACCAACTAGCGTACGAGTCTAGATGCTCTCCTTCGTCGCTCAGCGTGTGCTGAAGGGCGTGATCGTCCTGTTCGCGATCGTCGTTCTCAACTCCTCACCGGCCTTGCCCACGCGGTCGACGTCGCAAAACACCTGATCATGCCGGCGATGACGCTCGGCCTGTTCTTCATGGCGACCTACACCCGTATGACGCGCGCCTCGATGCTGGAGGTGAAGCGGCTCGACTTCGTCAAGACGGCGCGTGCGAAAGGTCTTTCCGACGCCGTGATCCAGCGCCGCGACGTGTTCGCCGGCATGATTTTTGGCGCGCGCGTGTCGCTACTCGTTGGCCTTGTATCGACCCTGATCGCGCTGCTTGCCGCGCGCGCGGTCAACTTCAACATCTCAAAGGCGAGACGCTTGGCCTGGTCGGCGAATCCGGCTCCGGCAAATCGTCGGTGGCGCGCCGCCGCGCCCGAGCACGCCTATACGCGCGAGCTGCTCGCGGCAGTGCCGGGACGGAAGGAGCAGGTGGCCTGAGGCGGCTTGTCGTCGTTCATCGATCTTCGTGATGGTTCCAAAACTTGCTCGCTGCGCGCAACGAAACATATTCGATCGAGCAGCATTTGCTTTCGTAAGACTATCCTTGCTGATTTTTGCAAGGGATAAGTTGAGGCCAGCAATCGTTCGATTGCCGCCTGGAGCCGTACAGGGAACGTGACGTGGTGGACAGCCTTGCAACCCAGCGCATGAGCCACACCGGGACATTCGGTTCCGGGAGCTCGGTCACGTGCTTTTTATCCGGTCGTGACCGGCCCCGACGCTTCAAAGCCGAAGGCGACACCATAGATGACGATTGAATGATTGACGTCATCTGATGACGGACCACCCACTGATAGTCGGAGCCAACATGGGCGAAGTTATTCGGTTTGTCTCGAAATCCGAGCGCGAGCGAGCCCGCCTCATCAAGGAGGCACGCGCGATCTACGACAGCATCTTCCCGCCGGCCGATGCGGCCAACGAGGGGCAGGACGAGCCGACGATCGGCCGCGCATTCATCGGCCGCGACGGGGGTAACCTGTCGTGATCAAAATCATCGCCGTGCTCTGCAGCCTCGCCTCTCCCTCCAATTGCCACGAGCAGCTCGTCACCAGCTCGGATTTTGCGCAGGTCTCGGTGCAGTCCTGCTTGATGGGCGCGCCGCAGCTCGCCGAATGGATGAACCAGCACCCGGCCGAGCGCCTGGCGGCATGGCGCTGCGTGATCGGTCAACAGACCGGCCGCGGAATTTAGCAGCGGACGCCCAGTTTCGATGGGATGCTTCGCGCCGATCGCGACGATGCTGTCGGTCACCACATTGCTGATTGCGCTTTATCTGCTCTCCGGATCGGTGAGCGGCACGCGTCGATCCGGAGAGCGGCGTCCACGTCGCCGAAGCGCCCTCTATCTCGTGGTGTTGCTCCAGGTGGGGACCGCGTTAGTCACGCCGACCGAAGGCCAATTGTACGAGCCGATCGACGGCGCGGTAACGGTGCCGACCGTCTGTCCGGATGACCCGTAGGGCCCCGTTGGCTGCGTGGCCGGCACGCCGACACCGCCATAGGTCGGCGCCACCACACCGGTGCTGTAATGCCGGCTCGACCGGACCTTCTTTGCTTCAGCCGCGAAAGGCGTAGCAAGCAGTCCGGTCGTGACGAGCGCGGCGATCGCGAGTCTGATGGTTCTCATGGCTGATCCTTTCGCCCGGTGCGCCCCGTCATGCCAAGTGTTCACTCATAGGGAAATTTCCACAGGTCTCCATTCATAACTCCGTGCGCGGGCGAAGGTGCCGGAGCGCGGGCACGCAACTGCCGCCTTCGGACGGACCCGAATCAGCGCTACTGCGTTGCGTTCCGTGATTTCCCTGGACGCAAACAGCATGACCGGCGCCGAACTGAAGCAGCTTCGCAACGATCTCTCCGATGCCCTCGAGCGCGAGCTCACTGCAGCCGACATGGCCAGGCTGTGCGGATTGCCGGAGAGAGGCGGCGCCGACACCATCCGGCGCTGGGAGGTCAGCGGTCCCTCGCCGGAGGCGACCAAGATACTGCGCGTGCTCGCGATGGCGAGCGAGCGCTATCCGATCCTGGAGAAGTTCGACATCTTCGATCGTCATGACGTCCGCGAGGAAGACCGGCCCGCGAAGCGCGCGGCCTTTCGCGCGCAGATGCGCGATGAGGCGCGGCGGCGTCTCGGTTAACAAGAGGTGCGCACAAGTTACCTGTCACGCGCGAAGTTAAGCCTTCCTTCAGCACTTCTTAAGCCGGCATTAAGCACGAAAATCGTTTGCGCCCCAATAAGTTGGGTTGGCTCTCGCTGCGCCACGGATGTGACAGCATTTTCGTCAAAAGCGAGCTATCTGCAAAACCAACGACGGCGCGAAACAGCGCGCCTGCCGGGGACATAAAGTGTTGGAGTTCAAGACCATGAAGAAGTTTCTGTTTGCGACCGTTGCGCTGCTCGCGCTGGGTGCGGCTGCGCCGGCCGTCGGCGCCGATCTCGGCGCGCGCAATTATTACAAGTCTCCGGCCCCGGCCTATGCGGCACCGATCTACAACTGGACCGGCTTCTATCTCGGCGCCCATGTCGGCGGCGCGTTCTCCAGCGACAACAATTTCAACGGCCTCTCCACCGGCAACAATGGCAACGGCCGCTTCCTCGGTGGCGTGCAGGTCGGTGCTGACTGGCAGCTCAACCCGAACTTCGTGGTCGGCGTCGAAGGCCAGTATTCCTGGCTCTCCGGCAGCGTCGGCGCGGTGTTCCCGGGCGGCGTCGCCTACACCAACGATCAGCGCGGCCTCGGCTCGATCACCGGCCGCGTCGGCTATACCTGGGGTCCCGGCCTGCTCTATGTGAAGGGTGGCTACGCCTATTCGGACAACAACGAGAAGGTGACCGTCGGCGGCGTTCCGACCGGCTTCATCATCGATGGCGATCACCGCAACGGCTACACCCTCGGCGCCGGCCTGGAATACATGTTCGCCCCGAACTGGTCGGCCAAGGCCGAGTACCAGTACTACAATTTCGGCGACGCGCACTTCACCGCGGGCCCGCTGGCCGGCACCGGCAACTTCACCACCGACGACCATACCTTCAAGGCGGGCGTCAACTACCGCTTCAACTGGGCAAGCCCGGCTGTGGCGCGCTACTGATCGGTTATCAAAACCTTATCGCGCTGAAGGGCCGGCCTCGTTGCCGGCCCTTCTTTTTTCGCCCTGCGGAACATGCGCAACCAATTGCGCCAATTGCGATTTTTTAACCGGTGCTGCCGATACTGCCGCCCACAAACAAAAGAACATTGGGGGAATTTCGATGGCGATCCGTCTGGGCCTTGGCGGCTTCCTTGGCCGTTTCCGTCCTCGTTTCAAAATGCCGAAATGGGGCGTGCGCGGCAGCCTGTTCGCGGCCTTCGCGGTGATCGCAGGCATGGGCCTCGTGATCGCGGCCGGCGCTGGCCTCGCGCTGCAGAATCTCGGCGGACGCATGACCGAACTCAGCGGGCGGGACATTCCACGCCTTTCCGCCAGCCTGCAATTGTCGGCACTGAGCGCGAGCCTTGCGGCGCAGGGACCAGCCCTGCTTGCGGCGCAAAGCGAGGACGCCCTGAATGAACGCACCAAGAAGCTCAGGGAATTGCAGGAGCAGACGCAGCAGAAGCTCAACGAGATCATCGAGCTCGGCGCCGACAAGAGCGTCGTCTCCGGCCTCAGCGACACCATGAAGAGCATCAACGAGGCGGCTCAGAGCCTGGCGAAGGCCGCCCGCGAACGGCTCGATATCGCGGCGCTCCATGATAAGCAATATGACGCGCTTCGCAGTGCGCAGGGCGCGTTCGTCGGCGCCGCGAGTCCGGCGATGCTGGACGCGCAGACCCGCGTCAACGCCATTCTCGGTTCGGCCGACATGTCAGCCGCGGATGCAACCGACGCCGCGCAGACCGTCGGTCAGCTCGGCAACGTCGTCGCCAGCGGCAATCTCGCTGCCGCCGACATGAGCGCGGCGCTGTCGGCCAGCACGAGCGACAAGCTCGACGACATCCAGAAGGAATTCAAGACGGCACAGGGACGCCTGCGCTCGAACCTCGATCTGCTGCCGGACAACCAGGGCAACAAGATGCTGCGCGAGACGGCGGAGAAGCTGCTCGCACTCGGCACCGGCAAGACCGGCGTGTTCAATCTGCGCGAGAAGGAGCTCGACTCCATCGACTACGGTCAGACCATCCTGGACGAGACCCGCAAGCTCAATGTCGGCCTCGGCATCAGCGTGCAGCAGCTCGTCGAAGGCGTGCAGAAGGAGACCAACGCCTCGACCTTCGCGGCGCGGCAGGAGATTTCGCTCGCGACGTCAGTCATGCTGGCGCTGGGCGCGTTGATGCTGGTCGGCTCGGCGCTGTTCGTCTGGCTCTATGTCGGCCGCAACATCCTGCGCCGGATCGGCGCCTTGCATCAATCGATGCAGCTGCTGGCGAACGGCGATCTCGAAACCGAGATCTACCGCTCGAAGAACCACAACGACGAAATCTCGGTGATGGCGAACACGCTGCAAGTGTTCCGGGAAAGCATGATCGAGACCCGCGCACTGACGAACGCGCAGGACAAGGACCGGATCGCCAAGGCCGAGCGTGCCGCGCGCATGGAGGCGAAGATCGCCGAATTCGAAAGCACGGTGCGCTCCGCGCTCGACAATCTGGCGCAATCGGCCAATTCGATGCAATCGACCGCGCAGAGCATGTCGAACACTGCCGACCAGTCCAGCGCGCTGGTGAACGCGGTCGCCTCCGCGGCGGAGGAAACCTCGGTCAACGTGCAGACCGTGTCGGCCGGCACCGAGCAGCTGTCCTCCTCGATCCAGGAGATCAGCCGCCAGGTGGTCACCTCGGCCGAGATCGCCAAGAAAGCCGTCGATGAAGCGGGATCGACAGATGCCACCGTACAGAGCCTTGCCGACAGCGCGAGCCGCATCAGCGTCGTGGTCGACCTGATCCAGACCATTGCCTCGCAGACCAATCTGCTCGCGCTCAACGCCACCATCGAGGCGGCGCGCGCGGGCGAAGCCGGCCGCGGCTTCGCGGTGGTCGCCTCCGAGGTGAAGAGCCTGGCGAGCCAGACCGCCAAGGCGACGGAAGAGATCCGCACCCAGATTTCCAGCATGCAGGAGATCACGAGCTCCGCGGTCGGCGCCATCCAGGGGATCGGCCGGATCATCGGCGAGATCAACGACGTCACCACGACGATCGCCGCCGCAGTCGAGGAGCAGGGCGCCGCCACGCGCGAAATCGCCCGCAACATCCAGCATGCCGCCGGCGGCACCAGCGAAGTCTCCAGCAACATCATCGGCGTCTCCACCGCGTCCGCCGAAGCCGGCGCTGCGGCCAGCGAGGTGCTGAACGCCTCTGACGCGCTCAGGCGCGAGGCCGATATGCTGCGCGGGGAGATCGATGCATTCCTCAACGACATGCGGGCGGCGTAGGGACGCCGGCCCGTAGCCTGGATGAAGCTGCGCGCAATCCGGGCTACGGAAAACGGCCGGTATGCCGGCCATGCGGAGTAGCATGGCCCGTCCTTTTTCGGCTGGCGCCCCGCGCGCGCTGGGTTTAAGCGGGTAGCATGAGCTCAAAAACCGACACCGCACAGTCCTCGGCCGAGGCCCTGCGCTACCCCTGGGAACAGCACCCCGGCCCCGAACAGATCGTCGAGGTCAGGCCCGGCGTGTTATGGGCCCGGTTGAAGCTGCCGTTCCGCCTCAACCACGTGAACATCTACCTGCTCGCCGATGGCGACGGCTACGCGATGATCGATGCCGGATTCGGCAACGAGGAGACGATCGAAGCCTGGACCAAGCTGTTCGATGGACCGCTGAAGGGCGTCAACATCACGCGCCTGATCGTCACTCACTCGCACCCTGATCATGTCGGTCTCGCGGGGTGGATCGTCGAGCGTTTCAATTGCCCGCTGGTGATGTCGCAGGTCGAATATCTGCAATCGGTCTATCACCAGAACCGCGGCACCGAGGAGCGGCGCGAGGCGCAGCGGCTGTTCTTCCGCCGCCACGGCATGGACGAGTCGCTCACCGAAAAGCTGCTCGGCCGCGGCCAGGACTATCTCAAGCGCGTCTCGGTGCTGCCGCCGTCCTACCGCCGCATCTCGCATGGCGACGACGTCGTGATCGGCACGCGCCGCTTCAAGGTGATCACCGGCGGCGGCCACGCACTCGATCAGGTGATGCTGTATTGCGCCGACGACAAGCTGTTCCTCTCCGCCGACCAGGTGCTGAGCAAGATCTCGCCGAATGTCAGCGTCTGGGCGGTCGAGCCCGACCAGAACTCGCTCGGCGAATATCTGGCCTCGCTCGCCAGCCTCACCACGACACTTCCCTATGACGTGCTGGTGCTGCCCGGTCATGGCGTGCCGTTCTACGGGTTGAAGACCCGCATCAAGCAGCTCGCCGACCACCACGAGGAGCGCTGCCGCCTGATCGCGGAAGCCTGCCGCGAGGTGCCGCAAACCTCGCGAGCACTGGTGCCTGTCGTGTTCAACAAGCACGTGCTGGACGAGCACCAGATGGGTTTTGCCGCCGGCGAGCTGGTCGCCCATGTCAACTACATGATCGTCGAGGGCCGGCTGACGGCCGAGATGCAGGACGGCGTGTTGCAGTTTCGGACGACGTGAGTCTTGTCTTCGCCTCGCCTGCGGGAAGAGGCCGACACGCGAAGCGTGGCGGCGCGAGTCCAATTCTCACCGTCTCCGCGGAGAGCCCCTCACCCCAACCTCCCGCAAGCGGGGCGAGGGAGCGCACCGCCGCCGCGGCAGCATCTCACTTCATATTCGCGATCGCGTGCAGTGCCGCGATGTAGCCGAACGGTCCCAGCCCGCAGATCACACCGGTTGCCACGAACGAGATCTTCGAGTGGCGGTGATATTCGTCGCGGGCGTGGATGTTGGAGATGTGAACCTCCAGCACCGGGCCCTCGAATGTCTTGATCGCGTCCATGATCGCGACCGAGGTGAAGGAGAAGCCGGCCGGGTTGATGACGATGGCATCGGCGTCCTGCCGCGCCGACTGGATCAGATCGACGAGCACGCCCTCATGGTTGGACTGGTGGAAGGCAAGCTTGAGGCCGAGCTTGGCGGCGGCCTCCCCGCAGCTCGCGTTGACCTCCGCGAGCGTCGTCGTGCCGTAGATGTGCGGCTCGCGGATGCCGAGCATGTTGAGGTTGGGACCGTTGAGGATCATCACACGTTTCATCGGGGCTTCCTTTCGAATGGGTCCGCGTCGGCGCGACCGGCTCGGCAATCATGGACGGCAGCCGCGCCATGGACAAATTGTCCACGGCAGCCCCTGCCTGGCCCTGGCAACTCCGGTCCGGACGGCAGGCCCGTGTTAGGCGCTTGATCCACATCAACAATCGCCGCCGGACCGGCGTTATCAATTGGCCCGCTCGCCTTGCTTCGAATGTGCGCAGGCGCATGGACATTGGAGCTGGAAAAGCTCTAAAAATGAACGGCCGCCTTGGACCAGGTTCCGCAGCAGGTTTTGCCGATGGATTACAACCAGTTCTTCGATACCGCCCTCGACCGTCTCCACACCGAGCGGCGCTACCGCGTGTTCGCCGACCTCGAACGCACGGCCGGCCGGTTCCCGCACGCGGTCTGGCACTCCCCCAAGGGCAAGCGCGACGTCGTGATCTGGTGCTCCAACGACTATCTCGGCATGGGCCAGCACCCGAAGGTGGTCGGCGCCATGGTCGAGACCGCAACGCGCGTCGGCACCGGCGCCGGCGGTACCCGCAACATCGCCGGCACGCATCATCCGCTGGTCCAGCTCGAAGCCGAGCTCGCCGATCTCCACGGCAAGGAGGCCGCGCTGCTGTTCACCTCGGGCTATGTCTCGAACCAGACCGGCATCCCGACCATCGCAAAGCTCATTCCGAACTGCCTGATTCTGTCGGACGAGCTCAACCACAATTCGATGATCGAGGGCATCCGCCAGTCCGGCTGCGAGCGCGTCGTGTTCCGCCACAACGACGTTGCGCATCTCGAGGAGCTGTTGAAAGCGGCCGGCCCCAATCGGCCGAAGCTGATCGTCTGCGAGAGCCTCTATTCCATGGACGGCGACGTCGCGCCGCTCGCCAAGATCTGCGATCTCGCCGAGACCTATGGGGCGATGACCTATGTCGACGAAGTCCACGCCGTCGGCATGTACGGCCCGCGCGGCGGCGGCATCGCCGAGCGCGACGGTGTGATGCATCGCATCGACATTCTCGAGGGCACGCTCGCCAAGGCGTTCGGCTGTCTCGGCGGCTACATCGCGGCCAACGGCCAGATCATCGACGCCGTGCGCTCCTATGCACCGGGCTTCATCTTCACCACCGCGCTGCCGCCGGCGGTCTGCTCGGCCGCAACCGCCGCGATCAAGCACCTGAAGACGTCGAGCTGGGAACGCGAGCACCACCAGGACCGCGCCGCCCGTGTCAAGGCGATCCTCAATGCCGCCGGCCTGCCGGTGATGTCGAGCGACACCCACATCGTGCCGCTGTTCGTCGGCGATCCCGAGAAGTGCAAGCAGGCCTCCGACCTCCTGCTCGAAGAGCACGGGATCTACATCCAGCCGATCAATTATCCGACCGTCGCCAAGGGCACCGAGCGCCTGCGCATCACGCCCTCGCCCTATCACGACGACGGCCTGATCGATCAACTCGCCGAAGCTCTCCTGCAGGTGTGGGACCGCCTCGGCCTGCCGCTGCGCGAGAAGTCGCTGGCCGCGGAGTAGGCCCTTTCCATCCTCCCCTGGAGGGTCCGAGACGAGCGTAGCTCGCTCGTGGGTCGGCTCACATTGAGCACAGCGAAATGTGAGACGGGGTGGGGTGACAGTCTCTCCACGTCCAACGGTGCCCGAGTGGAGAGATCACCCCACCCCGCTCGCGCTGCGCGCGATCGACCCTTCCCCTCCAGGGGAGGGTAAGTGCCAGCGCGCGTCCCGCCTTGCCTTAACGACACCCGCAGTTCCCGCTTGCGCCGGGCATTTCGCTGTCGCTTGCGTCGGCTCAACGCGCTAGATTTGCTGGGAAAATGAGCTCGGGCGCCGCCGGCGCTCAGGGAGAGAGCCCCCGACCCATGCTGCACGACTGGGGCGTGATCGCCGCCGCTTTCGGCTATATCGGCTTCCTGTTCCTGGTGGCGAGCCATGGCGACCGCCGCTCGCCGGCGGGGCGCGGCCGCGCCTCCGGGCTGATCTATCCGCTGTCGCTGGCGATCTACTGCACCTCGTGGACCTTCTTCGGCTCGGTCGGTTTCGCCACCCGCGCCTCGACCGACTTCCTGGCGATCTATGTCGGCCCGATCCTGATGATCGGGCTTGGCGCCGGCGTGCTCCGGCGCGTGATCCAGCTTGCCAAAGCCCACAACATCACCTCGATCGCCGACTTCATCGGGGCCCGCTACGGCAAGAGCCAGGCGGTGGCGGCGACGGTCGCGCTGATCGCGATCATCGGCTCGGTGCCCTATATCGCGCTCCAGCTCAAGGCGGTGGCCTCCTCGCTCGGCACGATCCTGAGCGAAGACCAGGCCTTCTCCCACATCCCGATCCTCGGCGACATGGCGCTGATGGTGACGCTGACGATGGCGGCCTTCGCGGTCCTGTTCGGCACGCGGCAGACCGATGCCACCGAGCACCAGCACGGGCTGATGCTGGCGGTCGCGACCGAATCCATCGTCAAGCTCGTTGCCTTCCTCACCGCCGGCATCTTCGTCACCTTCTGGATGTTCTCGCCGCACGAGTTGATCGAGCGCGCGATGAAGACACCGGAAGCGGTGCGCGCCATCGAATACTCGCCGTCGATCGGCAACTTCCTGACCATGACGCTGCTGTCGCTGTGCGCCATCATGCTGCTGCCGCGCCAATTCCACGTCAGCGTGGTGGAAAATTCGTGCGACGCCGAGGTCAGCCGGGCGCGCTGGCTGTTCCCGCTCTATCTCGTCGCCATCAATGTGTTCGTGATCCCGATTGCGCTCGCCGGGCTCGTGACCTTCCCGTTCGGCGCGGTCGATCCTGATATGTACGTGCTGGCGCTGCCGATGGACGGCGGCGCGGGACTTCTCAGCGTCGCCGTTTTCGTCGGCGGCCTGTCGGCGGCGACTGCGATGGTGATCGTCGAATGCGTCGCGCTCTCCATCATGGTCTCGAACGACCTCGTCGTGCCCCTGGTCCTGCAACGGCGGCCCGAAGGCCGCACCGGGGCCACCGGTTTCGGCGACTTCCTGCTGCGCTCGCGGCGGCTTGCCATCTTCGCCATCATGGTGATGGCCTATTTCTACTATCGCGCGCTCGGCAACGCCCAGCTCGCGGCGATCGGCCTGCTCTCCTTTGCCGCCATCGCACAGCTCGCCCCCAGTTTCTTCGGCGGCCTGTTGTGGCGGCGCGCGACCGCGCGCGGCGCCATCGGCGGCATGCTGGTCGGTTTTGCGGTCTGGCTCTACACGCTCTTCATCCCGAGCTTCATGGATTCGTCGACATCGGGGATCCTGCTGCTCCAGCATGGTCCGTTCGGGATCGAGGCGCTGCGGCCGCAGGCGCTGTTCGGCGCTGACCTGCCGCCGCTGATGCACGGCGTGGTCTGGTCGCTCTCGCTCAACATTCTCACCTATGTGCTGCTGTCGCTGGCGCGACGGCCGTCCTCGATCGAACTGGTGCAGGCCGACCTGTTCGTGCCCAACACGCTGGCGCCGATCACGCCCAGCTTTCGTCGCTGGCGCACCACCGTCACGGTGCAGGACATCCAGACCACCGTGGCGCAATATCTCGGCCCCGATCGCGCGCGGCAATCGTTCGAGGCCTTCTCGGCCCACCGCAATATGCGTCTGGAAGCCGGAGCACCCGCCGATTTCGAGCTGCTCCAGCACGCGGAACACCTGATCGCCTCCTCGATCGGCGCGGCGTCCTCGCGCCTCGTGATGTCGCTGCTCTTGCGCAAGCGGACGGTCTCCGCCAAGGCCGCGCTGAAACTGCTCGACGATTCCCACGCGGCGCTGCATTTCAACCGCGAGATCCTCCAGACTGCGCTCAACCATGTGCGCCAGGGCATCGCGGTATTCGACGCCGACCTGCAACTGATCTGCTCCAACCGGCAATTCGGCGATCTCCTCAACGTGCCCCCGCATTTCATCCAGTTCGGCACCCCGCTGCGCGAGATCCTGGAATTCATGGGCGTGAGCGATCCGGCCGATGAGAGTGGTCGCGAGGCGATGATCGAGCAGCGGCTCGTGGCCTACACCACCGACGGCGAGCCTTATCTCGAACGCCTGCCGGAACGCCACATGGTGATCGAGGTGCTCACCAACCGCATGCCCGGCGGCGGCTTCGTCATCACCTTCACCGACGTCACGCCCACCTTCGAGGCCGCGGAAGCGCTGGAGCGCGCCAATGCGACGCTGGAGAAGCGCGTGCGCGACCGCACCGAGGAGCTGACGCGGCTGAACTCGGAGTTGGCCCTGGCCAAGAGCGCGGCGGAAGACGCCAGCATCTCCAAGACCCGCTTCCTCGCCGCTGCCAGCCACGACATCCTCCAGCCGCTGAATGCGGCGCGGCTCTATGTCACCAGCCTGGTCGAGCGCCAGCACAATGGCGAAGAGACGCGGCTGGTCGAGAACATCGACGAATCCCTGCAGGCCATCGAGGAGATCCTCGGCGCGCTGCTCGACATCTCCAGGCTCGATGCCGGCGCGATGACGACCTCGATCTCGAGCTTCAAGATGGCCGATCTGATGCGCTCGCTGGAGATCGAGTTCGCGCCGATCGCGCGCGCCAAGGGCCTGGAACTCGCCTTCGTGCCCTGCTCGCTCCCGGTCAAGTCGGACCGACTGCTGCTCCGGCGGCTGCTCCAGAACCTGATCTCGAACGCGATCAAATACACCCCGCGCGGGCGCGTGCTGGTCGGCTGCCGCCGCCGCGGCGCCTCGCTCAAGATCTCCGTCTACGACACCGGCGTCGGCATTCCCGCGGTCAAGCGCGGCGAGATCTTCAAGGAATTCCATCGCCTCGAGCAGGGCGCGCGGATCGCTCGCGGGCTGGGACTCGGCCTCTCGATCGTCGAACGGCTGGCGCGCGTGCTCAACCACGGCATCGCCATCGACGCCAATAGAAGCGGCGGCTCGGTGTTCTCCGTGACGGTGCCGACGGCGAAGGCGGTCACCCACACTGCCGCCGTGACCAGTGCGACCCCGCTGGCGCGCACGCCGATCGCGGGCGCGCTGATCGTCTGCATCGAGAACGATGCGGCGATCCTCGACGGCATGCGCACGCTCTTGAAGGCGTGGGACGCCGAGGTGATCGCCGTCGCCGATCCCGAAGGCGCGATCGCCGCAATCGAAGCAGCCGGAAGGCGCGTCACCGGACTCTTGGTCGACTATCACCTCGATCGCGGCAACGGCATCGCCGCCATCCGCGAGATCCGGCGCCGCTTCGGCGACGCAATCCCCGCGATCCTGATCACCGCCGACCGCAGCCCCGCCGTGCAGGTCGCCGCGCGTGACGAGAAGATCGCGGTGCTCAACAAGCCGGTGAAGCCGGCCTCGCTCCGCGCCCTGCTCGGACAATGGCGCACGCAGCAGATGGTGGCGGCGGAGTAATCGGCCCCGGCCGCACCGAACGGAGGTCTTGAAACATCGTCAGGCGCCTTCGCCGATATCGATGACGGCCTTGGCAAAGGCCTGCGGTGCTTCCTGCGGCAGGTTATGACCGATGCCGCCGGTGATCAGGCGAAACTCGTACCGGCCCGAGAACTTCTTGGCATAGGCGCTCGGCTCGGGATGCGGCGCTCCGTTGGCGTCGCCTTCCATCGTGATCGTCGGCACCGCGATCTGCGGAGCTGCGGCCAGCTTCTTTTCGAGCTCCTCATACTTCGCCTCGCCCTGGGCGAGCCCGAGCCGCCAGCGGTAATTGTGGATCGTGATCGCGACGTGATCCCCGTTGTCGAGCGCCGCCGCGCTGCGGTTGAAGGTGGCGTCGTCGAACTTCCACTGCGGCGAGGCGAGCTTCCAGATCAGCTTGGCGAAATCGTGCGTGTACTTCTCGTAACCGGCGCGGCCGCGGTCGGTCGCGAAATAGAACTGGTACCACCATTGCAGTTCGGCCGATGGCGGCAACGGGGCGCCGCCGGCGGCCTGGCTGGAAATCAGATAGCCGCTGACCGACACCAGCGCGCGGCAGCGATCCGGCCACAGCGCGGCAATGATGTCGGCGGTGCGCGCGCCCCAGTCGAAGCCGGCGACGACGGCCTTCTTGATGTCGAGCTTGTCCATCAGCGCGATGATGTCGGCGGCCATCGCCGCAGGCTCTCCGTTGCGCGGCGTTTCGCTGGAGAGAAAACGCGTCGTGCCGTAGCCGCGCAGGTAAGGAATGATCACGCGATAGCCGGCCTTGGCGAGGATCGGCGCGACATCGACGAAGGCGTGAATGTCGTAGGGCCAGCCGTGCAGCAGGATCGCCACCGGACCGTTCGACGGGCCGGCTTCCGCATAGCCGACATTGAGGACACCGGCGTCGATCTGCTTGATCGGGCCGAAGGAGGCATTCGATGGGGACGGCCGCTGTGCCACCGTCTCGGCGCGCGCGAGGTCGATCGCGCCGAGGCCGACGGCGGCGGTTCCGGCTGCGATGCCGAGGAATCGGCGGCGATGCTGGTCGATCATCTGTTTCATGGTCGTGGTCCTTTGATCGTGTCGTTACGCAACTGACTATCAGCGTGTTACGCAGGGCGCCCGTTTGGACTTGTGAGAAGTTGTGAGGCGGGCATGAAGCCGCTTGCCAGCATCTGCAAGCGTGGCCTGCTCAGGGCTATGGGAACGCGGGTCAACGCACGCCCGCGAGGCAATCCAGAATCCCTCCGCGGGAAGATTCTGGATTGCTTCCATGCGTCCATCGCAGCCCCGATCCGCGGCTCGTGACGACGTACGACCGCCCCCTTCGCCGGATCAGGATGGGCGACACATACGATAAATCCGAATTTCGATAAAGCAGAATATTTTGCTGCAGGCTGATTGACCCAACGGCGGCGCAAGAGCGGCCACCGTCGGACTTCCGGGTTGGGCCGATACTGTCGAAAAAGGGCTTGAGGAGCCGAGCGAACAATGATTCCTGCTCAGGAGGCGGCAGGAGAGTCGGCGATGATGGGGCGGCAGGACCGAGATCAGGGGCAGCTCTTTTATGAGTTTAGCCTCGACGAGATGATCCCGACTGACCACCTGTTGCGACGGATGAACCTGTTTGCGACGGCGGTTCTGGCCGATTTGCACCACCAGCTAAAGCCCTTTTACAGCGACATCGGCCGGCCCTCGGTTGATCCCGAGCTGATGATCCGGATGCTCCTGGTCGGTTACTGTTATGGCATTCGTCATGAGCGCCGGCTCTGTCAGGAAGTGGCGCTGCACCTTGCGTATCGCTGGTTCTGCAAGCTCGATCTCGACGACAGGGTTCCGCACCATTCGACGTTCTCGGTAAACAGGCTGGGGCGCTTCCGCGAGAGCGAGATCCTGCGCCACATTTTCGAGCGCGTGGTTGTGGCATGCATGGCCGCGGGCCTTGTCAAGGGCGAAGGGTTCGCGGTGGATGCGAGCGTGATGGAGGCCAATGCCAGCCGCTATCACGGCAAAGCGCCGGGCGAGCTGGACTGGACCGATGCGCAACGTCAGAAGCGTGCCGTGGCCGAATATCTTGCCGGACTTGAGGCCGAAGCGCAGGTCCAGGAAGGCGGGGACAGGGGCGCTGGCGGTTCTGATGGGACGCCGACCGCATCGTCCGATCGCAAGCCACCGAAGGTGATCTCGCCTTCTGATCCGTCGTCGGCATGGACGGCGAAAGCCAACAAGCGGGTGCAGTTCGGATACGGGCTCAACTATCTGATCGATGTTGAGCACGCGATCATTGTCGATGTCGAGGCGACGCCGGCACGCACCTATGATGAAGTCGCGTCTACCAGGACGATGATCGATCGCACCGAACAACGGCTTGATCTAAAGCCTGATTGGCTCACGGCTGATACCGCCTACGGCACCGGCAAACTGCTTGCATGGTTACTGGGCAAAAGCATCACGCCGCACATTCCCGTGTGGGAAAGATATCCGTCGTCTGACGGCATGTTCTCCCGTGGCGAATTCACCTACGACGCTGAGCGAGACGTCTATGTCTGTCCGAATGGCAAGCTCTTGCGAACCTCGGGAACGGTCCATGATGGCCGCGCCAGGAACTACCTGTCACAACCTCAAGAGTGCCGTGCTTGCACGCTCAAGCAACGATGCACGCGCGCACCGTTCAAGAAGATCGCTCGCGACATTAATGAGGATGCGCGCAACCATGCCCGGTCACTGAAGGGCACGCCGGAGTTCGAACGATCGAGCAACGCGCGCAAAAAGGTGGAGATGCGTTTTGCACACCTGAAGGTCCAGCATGGCTTTGAGCGTATGCGCCTTCGCGGTCTCACCGGCGCCCGTGACGAGTTTCATCTCGCTGCCATTGTGCAGAACCTCAAGACAATGGCGATGTGTTTGGTCGGCCCGCCAACAAAGGGTGCCTGTGCGGCGATCACCTAAGAGGCTCGCCAGCTGGTCGCGGGGCCTGCCGATCCGGCTCTGACGTCCAGCCAGGAACACGCCGAAAACGCCCCCGAGAGCAAAACCAACTATGCCACGGCGTTTTTCGACAGCATCGGCCATAAACGGAAGTGCTCCAAGCGTTGGTTAGAATTGTCGGCTACAACGCCGTGATCTGACCAACCAGGGAGCAGCAATGACCCGGTCCATGAAAATTCCAACCGAGCTTTTTGACAGTCGGAAATTCGGTTTTGCTCAGGTGGCCGTCACTTCCTCGCCCTTCGGGCAGATGATACACATTTCCGGTCAAGTCGCGTGGGATTCGAATGGAAACATCGTCGGTACTGGCGACATTGGACGCCAATTAGAAAAGAGTTTGGAAAACCTCAGCGTGGCCCTAGCTTCCGTTGGTGCCAGACTTGATGATGTGGGATCGTTACGAATTTATATTAGGCAAACCCACCTGCACCAAGGTGACGCCATATCTCGCGCGCTCAAGGCTGCATTTGGTGATAATCCACCGTGCACAACTTGGATCGGAGTGACGAGCCTCGCCAGGGACGAGTTCCTTATCGAGATCGAGCCGTCGATTGTATTCCTGCCCCGAACAGTGTGACTACAGACACAATCGGCCCACCTGGCGTCTCTTTTGGATCGAAACTCGGCGAAGATGAGCGCGCCGAATGATTTCGCGTCGCCTCAAGACCGGACATCCGCGATTTAGCGAGCAAACGCCTCACCCCGTCGGCGTGCCCTGCTTCCACTGACCGCCGGCGATCTTGGCGGCGGCGATCACGGCTTGCGTCCGGCTCTCGACGCCGAGCTTCTGCAGGATGGCCGAGACATGGGCCTTGATGGTGGCCTCGGAGACGCCGAGCTCGTAGGCGATCTGCTTGTTGAGGAGGCCCTCGGACAGCATCATCAGGACCCGAACCTGCTGCGGCGTCAGCGTCACCAGGCGGTCGCGCAGGCGCGTCATGTCGGGGTCGGCCGCAGCCGACAGATCGGTGTCGGCGGGAACCCAGACGTCGCCTTCCATCACCTTGAGAATGGCGTCGCGCAGCGTCTCGACGCCGAACCGCTTGGGGATGAAGCCGGAGGCGCCGAAATCGAGCGAGCGGCGGATCGTGGCGCTGTCGTCGGAAGCCGAGACGATCACCACCGGGACCGCCGGATATTGCGCGCGCAGATAGATCAGGCCGGAGAAGCCGGAAATCCCGGGCATCGAGAGGTCGAGCAGGATCAGGTCGACCTCGGAGGTCTGTTCCAGGAGCTTGGTCAGGTCCTCGAATGATCCGGCCTCGTCGATCCTGGCCGAGGGGAGAACGCCCGCCACCGCCTGTCGCAGCGCATCGCGGAACAAGGGATGGTCATCGGCAATGACGAGATGGGTCGAGGGAGCGTTCATCGTTCTCTTGCTGTCGTTCGCGCCGGGCCGGCGAACAATACGTCAATTCTTCCCCGAGCGGCTGTGGCATGCAAGTGCACATTATCCCTTTGCAGCAAAGGGGTTAATCCGGAAAGCTCTGGAGCAGCGCGGCGGCCCCCGATACCACACGGTCAGCCGCGCGTCAGTTGCGCAAGGCCGAAAGTCGTATTGGGGAGGGTTTCACGGCGATGTTACCTTGTGATCAAGACCTGGGTTGGATCCGGCACGTTCGGACCTCTAGGGCGCGAGGAAACGCATTTCGGGGAGCGACTCAACATGTCGACAATGGCTGTGTCTCAAGCCGGCGCGGGAGGGATGACGAAGGACGAACGGTTCGTCATTCTCGCCTCCTCGCTCGGTACCGTCTTCGAATGGTACGACTTCTACCTCTACGGTTCGCTCGCCTCGATCATCGGCGTGCAGTTCTTCTCGGATTATCCGCCGGCCACACGCGACATCTTCGCGCTGCTGGCCTTCGCGGCGGGCTTCCTGGTCCGCCCATTCGGCGCCATCGTATTCGGCCGCATCGGCGACATCGTCGGCCGCAAATACACCTTCCTCGTCACCATCCTGATCATGGGTCTTTCGACCTTCATCGTCGGCCTGCTGCCCAGCGCGGCGACGATCGGCATCGCAGCCCCGATCATCCTGATCGCGTTGCGCCTCGCCCAGGGCCTTGCGCTCGGCGGCGAGTATGGCGGTGCGGCGACCTATGTCGCGGAGCACGCGCCGCACGGCAAGCGCGGCTACTACACCTCTTTCATCCAGACCACGGCGACGCTCGGCCTGTTCCTGTCGCTGCTGGTGATCCTGTTCACCCGCACCGCGACCGGCGAAGCCGATTTCGCGAAGTGGGGCTGGCGCATCCCGTTCCTGGTTTCGGTGCTGCTGCTCGGCATCTCGGTCTGGATCCGGCTTCGCCTCAATGAATCGCCGATCTTCCAGAAGATGAAAGATGAGGGAAAGGGCTCGAAGGCGCCGCTGACGGAGGCCTTCGGCAACTGGCAGAACGGCAAGCTCGTGCTGCTCGCCCTGCTCGGCGGCGTGATGGGCCAGGGCGTGGTCTGGTACACTGGCCAGTTCTACGCGCTGTTCTTCCTGCAATCGATCCTGAAGGTCGATGGCTACACCGCCAACCTGCTGATCGCCTGGTCGCTGCTGCTGGGCACCGGCTTCTTCGTCGTGTTCGGCATGCTCTCGGACAGAATCGGCCGCAAGCCGATCATCCTCGGCGGCTGCCTGATCGCGGCGCTGACCTTCTTCCCGATCTTCAAGATGATCACCACCAACGCCAACCCGGCGCTGGAAAAGGCCATCGAGCAGGTCAAGGTCGAGGTGGTGGCCGATCCGGCCGGTTGCGGCGACCTGTTCAACCCGGTCGGTACCCGCGTCTTCAGCGCGCCTTGCGACACCGCGCGCGCCTACCTGTCGCAGTCCTCGGTCAGGTACTCGACCACGCCGGGCCCGGCCGGCTCGGGCGTGAAGGTCGTGGTCAACGGCAAGGACGTGCCCTACACGAACGCAAAGGACAGCAATCCGGCGGTTCTCGCTGCGGTGCAGGCGGCCGGCTACCCGAAGGCGGGCGACGCCGCCATCGTGAAGATGTCGCATCCGTTCGACATCTTCCGCCCGCAGGTGGCGGCGATCATCGGCCTGCTCTTCGTCCTCGTGGTCTACGTCACCATGGTGTACGGCCCGATCGCGGCGATGCTGGTCGAACTGTTCCCGACCCGCATCCGCTACACCTCGATGTCGCTGCCCTATCACATCGGCAATGGCTGGTTCGGCGGCCTCCTGCCCGCCACCGCCTTCGCCATCGTGGCCTCGACCGGCGACATCTATGCCGGCCTGTGGTACCCGATCACCTTCGCGGCGATCACCGTCGTGATCGGGTTCCTGTTCCTGCCGGAGACCAAGGACGTCGACATCAAGGCGACCTGATCGAAAGCAGCAATCGACGACACGAACCGGCCGCGGTCTCCGCGGCCGGTTTGCTTTGAGCGCTTACTGATTGCTGCCGACGAATTGCAGCACGACCTCGCGGCGGTGCGGCCGGCTGCGATGCTCGATGAGATAGATCGCCTGCCAGGTGCCGAGCGCAAGCTTGCCGTTCAGGACCGGGACCTGAAGCGAGGCCCCCGTCAGCATCGTTTTGACATGCGCGGGCATATCGTCCGGCCCTTCGGTGTCGTGCGTCCTTCCGGCATTCTCTGGCGCAAGCCGGGACAGCGCGGTGCCGAGATCGACGAGCACGGACGGATCGGCGTTCTCCTGAATCGTCAGCGAGGCCGAGGTGTGGCGGATGAACAGCGTCAGCGCGCCGTCGCGCGCGTTTGCCTCAGCGATGAACTTCGCGGCTTCGCTGGTGAGATCGGTGTGAGTGGCGGAGTAATTCTCCCCACTTATGGCATTTGAAAATTCCCCAGTTTTCGTGACGGCCGACCGTCCAGGGCATGCCCTGGCCGGTCGGCCGTCGCGTCGAATCGCCGACGTTCCTCCTGCAGGCGAAAGGGAGGGCGCGGTGCTCAAACTTGGGGAACTTGTCATGATCCTGGATTTGCATCGCCAAGGTCTGTCGGTCAGCGCTATCGCCCGGCAACTTGGTGTCGATCGAAAGACAGTCAGGGCCTACATCGCCAAAGGATTGGAGCCGCCGGTCTACAAAAAGCGAGCGGTGCGGCCCGGAATTGTCGACCACTTCGAAGCTTATTTGCGTGAGCGGCTGGCTGCCTATCCTGCGCTCACCGCCGTGCGGCTGTGGCGTGAGCTCAAGGAACGCGGCTTCGTCGGCGGCTACAGCATCGTACGCGATCGCGTGCGCGAGCTGCGGCCTGCCCAGCCGGCAGCCTTCGAAGTGCGTTTTGAAACTCCAGCAGGTGAGCAGGCGCAAGTCGACTTCGCCAGGTTCGAGGTCGAGTTTGTCGATGAGCCAGGAGTCAAGCGCATCGTCTGGCTGTTCTCGATGGTGCTCGGCTACTCACGACTGATCTGGGCGCGGTTCGTTGTCCATCAGGACCTGCAAACAGTGCTTCGCTGCCATATCGCCGCTCTGGAAGCGATCGGCGGCGCTCCGCGCGAGATCCTCTACGACCGCATGAAGACCGCTGTCCTTGGCCAGGACGCCGAGGGGCTCGTGGTCTACAACCGCGCGCTGGTCGATCTCGCTCGCCATTATGGCTTCCAGCCGCGCGCTTGCCGGCCTTATCGGCCCAAGACAAAAGGCAAGGTCGAGCGGCCATTCCGCTACATCCGCGAGGACTTCTTCCTCGGCGGGGTCTTCCGCAATCTGGACGACCTCAACGGCCAGCTCCGCCATTGGCTGGATACCGTCGCCAATCCGCGGGTGCATGCCACGACCCATCGGGTCGTCAATGAGGCCTTCGCCGAGGAAAAGGCGGCACTGCAAGCCTTGCCGAGCGCGCCCTACCGGGCGGTGTTGCATCTGGAGCGACGGGCCTCGCACGAAGGCATGGTGAGCGTCGGCGGCAATCTGTACAGCGTGCCTGATACGACGCGGCGGCGGGTCTTCGACGTCCACGTCCTCGCCGACGAAATCCGCATCTTCGAGGGCAGCGTGCTGGTGGCAAGTCATGCCCCGCTCGAAGGTCGGGGCCAGAAGCGGCTCGATCCGGCACATCGCAAGCTCGCCAGCTTCGGCCGACGCCGTCCAGGCAGTGCAGAACCCGTCACCCTCACGCGCGCCGGTGACCACGCCGTTCGTCGCTCGCTTGACTTCTACGCGGCCGTCGGCCGCCGCCTGGCAGCCCAGGAGATCGTATGATGAGTGCTTCCTCCGTCATCGAGCGCGTCAAGACCAACCTGGTCAGTCTGAAGATGCCGCGCGCCCTGGAAATCCTCGATGTCACCCTGCGCGGCCTCGAACGCGGCGAAATTAGCGCCCTCGACGCCATCGATGCCTTGCTCACCGAAGAACTCACGATGCGCGAGAACCGTCGCATCAAAATGGCGGTTCAAATGGCCAAGTTGTCGGCCATAAAGACGCTCGCCGGCTTCGACTTCGCCTTCCAACCGTCGCTCGACAAAAACCGCGTCCTGGCGCTCGCCGGATTGCAGTTCATTAATCGGGCCGAGGCGGTCCATCTCATCGGGCCACCAGGAACCGGCAAGACCCATTTGAGCCTCGCTCTCGGCGTGGAGGCCGTTAAGGCAGGGCGCAGCGTCTACTTCAGCTCCCTCGCCGATATCGTCGCCTCGCTCGCCAAGGCCGAACGTGACGGCGCTCTGCGCGAGCGGATCCGCTACTACTGCCGGTTCGCGCTGCTCATCGTCGATGAAATCGGCTACCTCCCGGTCACTCCCGGTGGCGGCAACTTGTTCTTCCAGCTCGTCAACGCCCGATATGAAAAAGGCGCTATGATCCTAACCTCGAACCGCGGCTTCGCCGAGTGGGGAGAGATCTTCGGCGATTCCGTCGTCGCTACCGCGCTGCTCGATCGCCTGCTTCACCACGCCGTCGTCATCCAAATCGAGGGCTCGAGCTATCGCCTACGCGAACATGCTGATCTCGTCCCCGAGACGATCCGACACAAAACGCAGGCAACCGCGAACCCCATTCCCCCGACCCTGAAACGGCGGAGCCGGCCACCAAAAGACGGAGGTGCTGATCACGTCGACGGCTGATCGCCATCCCGCCAACTGGGGAATTTTGCGGCGCCACTTCTGAGGAGATTCCGTGCGCCGTTGACAATCGGTGAAGCCGCGGCCCGATGTCTGCACGGTCAGCAGCGACGACGCGATGGTGGTGGCTTGCACCGTCGATGGCGCCGAGCGGGTTACGGATTTGGCTGATGTCATCAAACTCTCTCAACTCCGAAAGCCGCCGTAGGGCGGGCAAAGCGAAGCGTGCCCACCAATCCCCGCGACGATATCGAGGTGGTGGGCACGGCGCTTCGCGCCTTTGCCACCCCTACGGCACCTCAACGCATGGATAGCGAAGGCGCCCTCAAATCTTCCCCGACACGTCCTTCTGCACGCGGTTGGCCATGTCGATCAGCCGCCGCCAGGCCTTCTCCAGGAACGACATCACGCGATCGATGTCCTGGTCGCTCGGCAGCGGGATCTCGATCTTGCGCTCGCCCTCGGCGACCTTGGGCTCGGCTTTCTTCAGCGAGTCGGACTTCGGCAGCGCCTCGTCGATCTTGCCCGACACCGTCGGCCCCGCTGCGAGCTGTCCCTTCAGCCTCTCGACCTCCGCCTGGAGCCTGCCGATCTCGGTATCGAGTGCGGTCCGCTCGTCAGGCACCGCGTAGCAGGCCCAGCCGGCGCCGTTCTTGGTGCAGGTCGATACCGTGCCGGTGCGCGTGTCGAGCCGCAGCACGCCCTCTGGGATGGGCGTCATGCTGTACCGGCCATTTTCGCCGTCGGGCACCGATTGCGCAGCGACGAAGCCGCCGCCGACGACCATCACCGCGGCAGCCGCCACTAGCCATGATGTTGTGGATGACATCGCTGGTCTCATCACTGCCTCCGCCACGGCACTGCTGCGGCTTCTGTGCAATTCTACACCCCCATCGGGCAGTCCGCCGCCAAAAACGCGTCCCCTGAAATCAACGAACGCGATGGCTTCTTTGATCCCGGTCATGCGGCGAAAGGACAGCGGCATCCGCCGATCGCGAGCAGACCTGCTGCGGTGCGGCGTCACGCTGTGTGCAGCGCTGCCGCGCGCGCCAATATCACAAGACAAATCAAATACATAACTGAAAGCGACGCAATCGTGACTTGGCTTGACTTGATTATGGCCCATCAGTATGGTCCGCGCGGCTTTTGAGGGTGGCGGGCGTAATTTCCATTCAGCCGCGGCGTTTCGGGTCTTCGTTGCATGACACAGGGCACGGAGCACGGCGGGAATGGAGATCGCGATAGATCGCCCGAGGAAGCTGCGCTTTCCGAACGGCTCGGAAGTCTTGATCAGCGGTTGTCCGAAATTCGCGACCGCCGGACCAGGACCGAGCAACCCGCAGGTGACGAGGGAGACAGAGCGGCCAGAGCCTCGGCGATGGCGCTTGGTTTCCGGTTATCCTCCGAGTTGATCGCCGGCGTCATTGTCGGAGCGGGGATTGGCTGGGGGTTCGACCGCTTGCTGTCGACGTCGCCTTTCGGGTTCATCGTGTTCACGCTGCTGGGCTTCGTCGCCGGCGTGGTGAATGTGGTGAGGTCGGCGGGTGCGGGTCAAAACAGGCGCGGTGGTTCTTAAAGCTGGTCCCACCAGGAGAGGAATGATCGTGCCGGCCTCGCCGGTACGGGCCGGCCCGGCCGGCAGACCGAGACCCGCCGGCATAGCCCGGCAGACCAAGAGATGCCGCGCTGATGAAAATCGACCCGATCCACCAGTTCAACATCGAGCCTCTCTTCACCCTGGGCCATATCGGCAATCACACGATCGCCTTCACCAATTCGTCGCTCTACATGCTGGTGGCGGTGGCGATCATCTCGATCCTGATGCTCGCCAGCGGCACGCAGCTGGTTCCCGGGCGCCTGCAGTCCGTCGCCGAGATCTCCTACGAGTTCGTCGCCTCGACCATCCGTTCGACGGCCGGCGCGGAGGGCATGAAGTTCTTCCCGCTGATCTTCTCGCTGTTCATGTTCATCTGCGTCTCGAACCTGGTCGGCATCATCCCCTACACTTTCACGGTCTCCAGCCACCTGATCGTCACCGCCGGGCTGGCGCTCTTGGTCTTCTTCACCGTGCTGATCTACGGCATCGCCAAGAACGGCCTGAAATTCTTCAAGATCTTCGTTCCTCACGGCGTCCCCGGCTACGTCCTGCCGCTGGTCATGTTCATCGAGGTGCTGTCGTTCTTCCTGCGGCCGGTCTCGCACAGCATTCGTCTGTTCGCCAACATGCTGGCCGGCCACATCGCGTTGAAGGTGTTCGCGGGCTTCGTCGCCATGCTGGGCTTCTCGCTCGGCGCCATCGGCTGGGTCGGCGGCGTGCTGCCGCTGGCGCTCACGATCGCGCTGTACGCGCTCGAGATCCTGGTCGCGTTCCTGCAGGCTTACGTGTTCGCGATCCTGACCTGCATCTACCTCAACGACGCCATTCATCCGGGACACTGAGCGGTCCGGGGAATTTCCACCCACAACGCAATCTTTCTTCCAAGGAGTCTAAAATGGATCCGGCAGCAGCAAAACTTATCGGCGCGGGCATCGCGTGCATCGGCATGGGCGGTGCGGGCGTCGGCGTGGGCGTGATCTTCGGCAACTACCTCGCCGCAGCCGTTCGCAACCCGTCGGCCGCTCAGGGCCAGTTCGGCAACCTGATCTTCGGCTTCGCCGTGACCGAAGCGCTCGGCATCTTCTCGCTGCTGATCGCGCTGCTTCTGCTGTTCGTTTTCTAAAGAACGACTTCTTTCGCGCCGCTTCATCCGAAGCGGCGCGTGACAGCAACGGGAGTACTCCATGGCTGAGAGTCATGGCGGGGCAAAAGGACCGGCGGCGGGTGCCCACACCGAAGCCGATGGCGGTCATCACAGCGGCGGCTTTCCGCCGTTCGAGAGCAGCACCTATGCTTCGCAGCTGGTGTCGCTCGCGATCTTCTTCGTCCTGCTTTACGTGATCGTGTCCAAGCTCGCTCTGCCGAAGGTCGGCGGTGCGATCGAAGCACGCCAGAACAAGATCGAGGGCGACCTCACTGAAGCGCAGAGGCTGAAGGACCAGTCCGAGGCTGCGCTGAAGGCCTATGAAAGCGAGCTCGCTTCGGCGCGTTCGCGGGCGCAGGCGATCGGCAACGAATCCCGCGACAAGGCGAATGCGCAGGCGGACGCCGAACGCAAGGCGCTGGAAGAGCAGCTGGCGGCCAAGCTCGCCGAGGCGGAGAAGACCATCGCCTCGACCCGCACCACCGCCATGAGCAACGTCCGCGGCATCGCGGCGGATGCGGCAGGTCAGATCGTGCAGCAGCTCACCGGAATCATTCCGGATGCCACCTCGGTCAATGCCGCTGTCGATGCGTCCTTGAAGGGTTAGCCACAGATGTTCTTCGATCCTGAAACCTGGGTCGCCGTCGCCTTCGTGATCCTGATGATCGTGTTCGGCTATCTCGGCGTCTTCAAGTCGGCGATGACTGCGCTCGATCATCGCGCCGCCCGCATCAAGGCCGAGCTCGACGACGCCGCGCGCCTCAAGCAGGAGGCGGCCAAGGTGCTCGCCGACTACAAGGCGCGCAGTGCCACGGCCGAGCGCGAGGCTGCCGACATCATCGCCAACGCCAAGGCCGAAGCCGAGCGCATCGCTGCCGACGCCAAGGCGAAGATGGAAGACTTCGTCGCCCGCCGCACCAAGACCGCGGAGAGCAAGATCGCGCTGGCCGAGGCCCAGGCGCTGGCCGACGTCCGCGCCGCGGCCGCAGAAGCCGCCGTCCAGGCCGCCTCGACCATCCTGTCGCAGTCGGTCAGGGGCCAGGTCGCCGACGACCTGCTCGCCAAGGGCATCAACGAGGTTCGGCAAAAGCTGAACTGAGGGCGAACACCTCACCAATCAAAAAAAGCCGGCGCGATGAGCGCCGGCTTTTTTTCTGCTTGCGGGTGTCCCGGACGCGGCGCGGCATGAAATGACGCGACGCAGAGCCGGGACCCAGCATCGGCAGCTCCGGGCCCCGGCTCTGCCGTGCAGCGCTAGAGCATGTTGTTTTTGGCTGGAATCGGGATTCCCACCGGGAGCGATTTCTGATTCAACATCCATGCTGGAGGGCGGAGGCCGGCATGGATGACGCGACCCTATTCGGAAGACATCCGGGAACGGGCTTTGGCGCGAGCTGACGCGGGAGAAACAGTTCGTTCGATTGCCGAGGCGCTCCAGATCAGCGCCTCCTGCGTGACGAAGTGGAAGAATCTGAGACGGGATACCGGAGGCCTGTCACCTGGCCAAATCGGCGGCCACAAGAAGCGGGTTCTGTCGGATGCCAACGCCGACTGGCTGCGCAAACGCATTCGCTCGGGGCCATTCACTTTGCGCAAGCTGACGCAGGAACTGGCTGCACGCGGGATCAAGACAGACGTGCGGGCGGTGTGGACTTTTGTTCACACCGAAGGGCTCAGCTTCAAAAAAAACGATTCTACCAGCCGAGCAGGATCGTCCCGACGTCGCCCGTAAGCGGACCCGCTGGAAAGCACATCAAGGCAGGATCGACGTCGCGCGGTTGGTGTTTATCGACGAGACGTGGATCAAAACCAATATGGCACCACTGCGCGGCTGGGGGCATTGCGGGCAGCGCCTCCAAGCCTCTGCACCTTTCGGCCATTGGAAGACAATGACCTTCATCGCGGCGCTGCGTCACGATCGGATCAGCGCGCCTTGGGTGATTGATGGTCCCATCAATGGTGAGCTCTTCACGCTGTACGTCGAGAAGGTGTTGGCGCCCACCCTCGCACCGGGTGAGATCGTCGTTCTCGACAATCTTGGCAGCCACAAGGGCAAAGCGGCTCGCCAAGCCATCCGCGCCAGAGGCGCCCACCGCATCTTCTTGCCGCCCTACAGCCCGGACCTCAATCCGATCGAGCAGGTCTTCGCCAAACTCAAACATCTCATGCGAGCTGCCGAGCCCCGTGACGTGGAGGCAACCTGGAGAAAGGTTGGTGAACTCCTCGATCTCTTCTCCAAGGAGGAGTGCACCAACTACTTCAAAAACTCAGGCTATGTTTCCGTATAAAAACATCATGCTCTAAAGAAGCGCCGCGCCGCGTCCGGGGCACGAGACATCGCCTACTTCTTCTTCCGCCCCTTCGGCTCGGGCGAAAGCGCCTGCGGATCGAAGCCGACGTAGAAGATGTAGGAATCCGCGACCGCGGCTGAAGGCACGGGATAGGACAGATCCTCGACAATGAAGCTGAAGGGCACACTGCCGCCCTCCGACATTGCGACTGTCGTCCGGTAGGCCTTCGAGGCGATGACCTTTTCGCCGACGCCACCCTGCACCACCGCAACACGCAAGGGGACCTCGACGGTCGCGGGCGCACCGGCGGGACCTGCGATGACGCGGCCCTGGATGCCGATCCGGGCGGTGATATCACCGCCGCTCCGGGCGCATTCGCGCGCCATCTTGGTGATCGTTGCCTGGAAGCGGATGTCGTTACCGACGGCCTGCTTGCCGCTCGCACCGACCGCATAGGTGGAGGCGCCGGAGCGCACGGTGACCTGCGGGCAGTCGATGTCGTCTTCGGCCGGCTGGCCGGGCGCCGGCGCTGGATTGGGCTGGGCCGACTCGTCCGGCTTGCCGCCGAACAGGCTCTTGAAGCGGTCGCTCAAGGACTGGGCCGCCGCCGGCGAGACGGTCGTGAGCGAAACTGACAACGCCAACGCGACCGCCGTCCCCCGCAGCAACGTCGTCCGCGATGACCGAAGCTCCTTCACCATCGACACCCATACTCCCATCACAACATTCGGGCCGATCTACCGGCTGGCCCGCGCCGTTATATCGCCAAAATCGGCGAACCCAAGGCGAACAGCAAGGCAAGCGAATAGAACAGCCAACAGGGCGGGACCATCGAGACTTTGGCCGCAGGAGCTCCCCGGTCAGCCGCGGAAATCCTCGTGCAGCAGCCCGAACAGCAGGTGATCCTGCCAAATTCCATTGATGCAGAGATAGCGGCGCGCCAGGCCCTCGCGGGAGAAGCCGCACTTCTCCAGCACCCGGATCGACGGCGCATTGGTGGGAATGCAGGCGGCATCGACCCGGTGCAGATTGAGCTCGCCGAACAGCGTCGGCAGCAGCACCCGCAGTGCGGCCGTCATGTAGCCGCGATGCGCGTAGGGCTGCCCGACCCAGTAGCCGATGGTGCCGGCCTGCACGATGCCACGCCGGACATTGGCCAGCGTGATGCCGCCGATCAGGGCGCCGTCGAGCTCCCGGAAGATCAGAAAGGGATAGGAGCGGTCGGCGGCAATGTCCTCGGAATAGCGGCGCAGACGACGGCGGAAGCCGGACCGGGTGAGATCGTCAGACGGCCAGATCGGTTCCCAGGGCGTGAGATAGTCGCGGCTGGTTTCGCGTAAATGAGCCCATTGCAGGAAGTCGGACATTTGCGGCGCGCGCAGCAACAGCCCGTTGCCGCGCGGCGCGAGGGCGGCGGGTCCACTGGACGGCAGGCGAAAGAGGGCCATGGTGATGCTTTCCGGGGGCGGTCCCGCCGTAGCGCGGCTCCTAATGCAACCGCGCCTTGGCGCGCGCCCGGGTCAATCCTTCCGCAAAAGATACCGCCGTGTCCAGACCCCTGCCACTGCCCAATGCGACAACGGCGGGCCGGCTCCGCGACAGCAGCGCACGCGCCGCATCCCTCGTCGATTCGATGCTGACGGCATCGATCCGGGCCACCAATTCCTGAACCGTCTGCGGCCGCCCATAGGCGAGCACATGCCGGGCGAGCTGCTCGGCACGGGAGGAGCAGCTCTCCATGGCCATCAGGAGACCCGCCTTCATCTGCGCCTTGGCCCGGGCGATCTCGGCATCGGTCAGCGTCTCCACAGAGTCGTTCATGATGTCGACCACCACCTCCATCATCTCCGGCGCGTCGGCCGGATCGGTGCCGGTATAGAGGCCGAAGAAGCCGGTATCGCTGTAGGGCGCGTGGAAGGTGTAGATGGAGTAGCAGAGGCCGCGCTTCTCACGCACCTCCTGGAACAGCCGCGACGACATTCCGCCGCCGAGAATGTTGGTGAAGACCTGGAGCGAGAACAGCGACGAATCCGTCTGGGGCACGCCTTCCAGCGCCAGCGTCAGATGCGCCTGCTCGAGCTCGCGATGCACGACCTTGGTGCCGCCCTGGCCGAACTGAGCGGTCTGCGGCTTCGGCCCCGGCGTCCCCTCGAAACTCGCAAAGCGTCTCTCGACCTCGGCGACGACTTGGCTGTGATCAACTGCGCCGGCCGCCGCCACCACCATGTCGGGTCCGCGATAATGCGTCGAGAGATAGCCACGCAGCATGTCGCGGTTGAAGGCGCGCAGCGTCTTGGCCGTGCCGAGCAGGGAACGGCCCATCGGCTGGTCGGGATAGCAGAGCTCGTTGAGATGCTCGAACACGACATCGTCGGGCGTGTCCTGCGCCGCGCCGATCTCCTGCACGATGACGTTCTTCTCGCGCTCCAGCTCGTCGGGCTCGAAGGCGGGATTGGCGAGGATGTCGGCGAGCACGTCGAGCGCGAGCGGCACGTCGGCCTTCAGCACCCGCGCATAGTAGGACGTGGTCTCGGTCGAGGTGCCGGCATTGAGGTCGCCGCCGACCGCCTCGATCTCCTCGACGATCTCGCGCGAAGAGCGCTTCGTCGTGCCCTTGAACGCCATGTGCTCGAGCAGATGCGAGATGCCGTGCTCGTTGGGCTTTTCGTCGCGTCCGCCGACGCCGGCCCAGACCCCGAGCGCCGCGGTTTCGAGGTGAGGCATCTCGTCGGTGACGACGGTCAGGCCGGAGGCAAGCTTGCAGATCTCGACGCTCATCCGGCAACTCCCTGCTTGGCGGCGCGGCTGACCGACAGCACGAACCGCTCGACCTTGGCCTGATCGTTCTTCATCACCCTCATGTGTTCGGATTTAGTCATCAAGCCGTCGAGCCAGGCCGGCAGTTGCGGCCGCTGGCCGCAGGCCGCCTCGACAGCGTCGGGGAATTTGGCCGGATGGGCGGTGGAGAGCACGATGCTCGGTACCCTGGTGTCGGTGGTGTCGCGGTCCGCGACGGCAAGCGCCACGGCCGTATGAGGATCGACCAGCTCACCGGCTTCACGCCAGGCGGCGCGGATCGCAGCCGACGTCTCGGTCTCGTCGGCGCGCCCGGCATCGAACTCCTCGCGGATCGCGGCGAGCGTCGCATCCGGCAGCACGAAACGTCCGGACTGCTTCAGCGACTCCATCAGGCGGCGCACGCCGGCGGCATCGCGCCGGCCGGCCTCGAACAGCAGTCGCTCGAAATTCGACGAGATCTGGATGTCCATCGACGGCGACGCCGTCGCGTGCACCTCGCGCACCTCGTAGATTCCAGTCTTCAGCGTCCGCGCCAGGATGTCGTTGACGTTGGCGGCGATGCGCAGGGTGCGCACCGGCAGCCCCATGCGCTTGGCGACATAGCCGGCGAAGATGTCGCCGAAATTGCCCGTCGGCACGACGAAATCGACCGCGCGCGCCGGCGCACCGGCGGCAACGGCGGAGGTGAAATAATAGACCACCTGGGCGACGATGCGCGCCCAGTTGATGGAATTGACACCGGAGAGCGAGGTCGCATCGCGGAAGCGATGATTGTTGAACATCCCCTTCACGAGCGCCTGGCAATCGTCGAACGTGCCTTCGATGGCGAGCGCATGCACATTGGCGGCGCCCGTCGTCGTCATCATCCGCTGCTGCACCTCGGAGATGCGGCCGTGCGGAAACAGCACGATGAGATCGACATTCTCGAGTCCTGCAAAGGCTTCGACCGCGGCGCCGCCGGTATCGCCCGACGTCGCGACCACGATGGTGGTGCGCTGGCCGCGCTTGGCGAGCACATGATCCATCAGCCGCGAGATCAGCTGCATCGCCACGTCCTTGAAGGCGAGCGTCGGACCGTGGAATAGCTCCAGCACGGACTGATGCGGCGACATTTGGCGCAGTGGCACCACCGCGGGATGGCGGAAGGTGGCATAGGCCTCGTTCGCCATGCGACCGAGCTCGGCGTCCGAGATCTCGCCGCCGGCGAAGGGCCGAATCACATCGACCGCGACCTCCCAATAGGGACGGCCGAAGAATCCGGCGATCGTCTCAGTCGGGAGCTGTGGCCACGTCGCTGGCACATATAGACCACCGTCGCGGGCGAGCCCGGTCAGCATCACGTCACAGAAGCCGAGTTCGGGGGCCTCGCCCCGGGTTGAGATATAACGAGTCAAACTGCCCTCCAAAGGCCGGTCGAGCCGAAGCTCGATCCTTAAGCCTTTGATTTCACGAAACTACTTGCTAAACAGCCAGCTGCTTTGAGCCACCATAAAGTGTTTTGCGGCATCGGGAAACCGCTTCCGGCCCACCCTCGCCCAATGAAAAAGGGCTGCGGTATGACCGCAGCCCTTCTCTTGGAAGGTCTGTCGTTGTGTGCAGACCGGTTTGCCTCGTCAGGGTCGCTGACCCCTCAGAACTCTTCCGGCAAGCTTTCGTCGCCTGTCACGAAATCGTCAAGGGACAAAACCGCGCGCGCCGAAAAATGTTCCTGTTCTTCCCGATCCGCTCCGGGCCCCGCTTCTGCCGGCACGGCAAGATCGTGTCGCCAAATGCCGCTTTTTCCCGAAATGTTGGCCGCGGCAGGAACGAATGCAGTCTCGGCCCATTGTGTCCGCGGATCGGTGTCAGCCCGTTGGCCATGCATTGCCCGGCCAACGGCGGCGCCGATCCGTCGACCGAACCGCTGCATCCTGGAGCAGCCGGTTCGGTCGCTGGCGGAAGGTCAGTTCATCCCGATCTCCACTGCGATCCGAATCAGATCGGAGTGATTCTTGGCACCCAGCTTCTGCTTCAGCAGAGATGTAGTGTTGGCGACCGTCTTGTAGGAGATGCCGAGCGCCTCGGCGACCTCGACGATCTTGTCGCCGCGTCCAAGCAGGCGGAGAATTTCGAGCTCCCGCGGCGTCATCTGCGAAGCCGGATTGGCCTTGATCGCCGCGCCCGAAAACGTCACGGCTTCCGCAAGCTGCGGCGAGATGAAATTGTCGCCCGCGACCACCTTGCGCACCGCTTTCAGCAGGATACGGGGATCGTCGCCCTTGGAGACATAACCCTGCGCCCCAAGCTCGACTGCCCGCACCACGAAGGCCGGATCGTCGTTCATGCTGAACATGATGATCTTGGCGTCGGGATCGTCCTTGCGGATGCGTCGCATCAGCTCGAAGCCGGAGACATCGGGCAGGCTGATGTCGATCACGGTGACGTCGGGCCGCTTGCTGACATAGGCGCGATGTCCGGATTTGGCATCGGTCGCTTCGTCAATGCGGATTGAATGGTCGGACGCGAACAGGGTGCGGCAACCCGACAGCACCACGGGATGGTCGTCGACGATCAGGACCCTGGTCGCCAGCTTGGCGGTATCTTGCATCGCGGACCCTCTTTCTTCGACTCATAAACCGGCGGGAATAAATGGAAAGAGCAAAACCCGCCGCTGCGCGTTAGAATTGGCCTAATGTGGCAACGACTTTCGTTCAGGACGCAACTGTTTCTTCCGCTCGGCGCTAGCTTTCTCGCGGCGCTGATCCTGGGGGGCGTGCTGCTCCAGATATTCGCGACGGGCCAATTGGCCGAGGAGAACGAGCCGAGGCGGCGTTCGACAGAGGCCATCGCCGCTGCGCTCAACAATACCCTTCGCGCATCGGACAATCCACGGCAGACGCTCGACGCCTTTGTCCATTCTTTGGACACCTCCTCCGACATCCAGTTCCGGGCCCTGGAAGCAGGTGCCGCGCCGGTGCCGAAGGACGAGCCGCGCAAGTCGCATGGCGTGCCGCAATGGTTCATCGACCTTCTCGCCATCCCAAACTTGGGCGTGGCATCCCCAGTGATGATCGACGGCAGACGTATCGGCGACATCGTCTTCGTGCCGGACATATCGGCCGATCTGTTCGAGAAATGGATCGGCTTTCTTGCGCTGACCAGCCTGGTCGCCGGACTGATGGTTCTTACCGGCACGATCGCCTACGTCCTGGCGGGATCTGTCCTGCGCCCTCTGCAAGATCTCGGCGAAGGTCTCACGCGAATACGACAGGGCGACTACACCAGGCCGATTCCGGTCGGGGGTCCGCCGGAAATTCGGCAAGGTTGCGAGGAGGCGAATGCACTGGCCGCAACGCTTGCGCAACTGAGCCGGGACAATCGTGATCTGATGCACCGTCTGGTGTCGCTCCAGGACGATGAGCGGCGCGATCTCGCCCGCGAACTGCACGACGAGCTCGGACCGCTGCTGTTCAGCATCCGCGCCGGCTCGATCGCGCTGGTCGACGCTGCGCCGCAGACAGGACATCTCGGCAACTCGGCACGGGAGGTACTACAATCAGTCGAGGCGCTCCAGCAGACCAACCGCCGCATTCTCGACCGGCTGCGGCCGCTCTACATCGAGGAACTGGGCCTTGCGACCAGCGTGCAGACGCTGCTCCGGAATTTTGGCAAGCAGGCACCGCATATCGCCGTCACGGACACGATCGATCCGGATCTGAACGTGATCCACGGGCCGTTGGCTCAGACCGTGTATCGGGTGATCCAGGAAGCACTGACCAACGCGCTCCGCCATGCCGAGGCCAGCAACGTAGATGTGCAGGCGACCGTCGCCGGCGAGACGCTCGTCGTCGAGATCTCCGATGATGGCGGCGGTTTTCCTGCGGGCAACATCTTCGGCCGGGGGCTGACCGGCATGCATGAACGCGTGCGTGCGCTCAGCGGATCGCTGTCCCTGTTGCGCATGGATGAGCGAACTTACGTGCGCTGCCGCCTTCCGGTACAGGCAACGCGGGACGCGCCATCATCAGGCTAACAGCCGCAGCCATCATGCGCGTTCTGTAGCGCCGGTTCGCACAGCGTGCTGCGGATCTTGCCATCCAGGCTGAAGCGGAACGAGGCCTGAATGCGCAGCGCGCCGGCGACGGAATATTCGAGATCGATGCCGTGGGGCGCGGGATGGATCTCTTCCAGACCGAAACCCGCCGACGAGAAGGCGCTGAGCTGCGGCTGCCAATAGGCCTCGATCTCGCTCCGGCCGTGGTAGCGCCGCGTGCCGTTACACGTGCATTCGAGCTGCGCATCGTCTGCATAGAGGTCGAGCAGTGTCGCGAGATCGCCCTTCCGGCAGGCGTCCACCCAATCGACGACAATTCCCATCTGGTCGAAATCGCTCACGCTACAATCCTGTCTGCCGCGGAAAATCCCGGTGGCTTAGGACCACAGTCGTGAATATGCGCTGAAAAATAAACCCCGGGCGATACCGGTTCCCTCGAAATATCTTCCGATGAGCTCAGCTCTGGCGCCGGCCTCTTGCCCACACGGCGAAGACGATCAGCACGGCGCCCGCAAGCGTGAACCAGGTAACAGCATATTGCAGGTGGTCGTCCTTCAGATTCACCTCCAGTGGGCCCGGACGCGGAATGCCGTTCGCGGGCGCGGGCTGCTCGAGATCGATATAGAACGGCGCAACCGCGCCCCAGCCGAGCGCGCTTGCGATTCCCAGATGATCGCGCACGAACCAAAGCCGCTTGTCGCGATTCTCCGCCGGCGTCAGCCAGCCGGGCGCCTCGGGAAAGCGCAGATAGCCGGTGAGCTCAATCGGTTGGCCCGTGACGAGCTTCTTCACCGCGCGGTCCTCGACACCGCGGTCCTGCATCGTGTTCTCGACGAAGCCCGCATCGATCACGACCGTCTCGCCGCTGGGAAGCCGCGCCGGCAGGAAGGCCCAGGTGCCCGGGCCGGAGGCGTCCTTGCGCACCGCAGAGCCGGAGGAATAAACCATCGCATCGGGCAGGGCTGCATAGGTCGCGGTGAAGCTGACGCGGCGGAATTCATCGCGGGCAGGATTCAGCGCGGTCCATTGCGCGGACGGCGGCAGCGCCGTCGGCGATGCCGCGAGCCGTTCGGTGAGTGCCGCAATGAGCGCGTGCTTGGCTGTCCGGCGCTGCAACTGCCAGACACCGAGCGCGACGAACACAGCCGTCAGGAGCAGCGTGAACAGCGCGAAGCCGGCCACGCGGGCCTTGCGCGCAGGCTCGTTCATTTCGCGCGATCGACCAACCGGCCCGGCGCCGCCTTGTGGTGAAACTGCAGCGCGATCAGCAACGATTTCATCGCACGCAGCGGCAACAGCGTGGTGGCGAGGATCAGCGGCAGCCAGAGCACCGCATGCAGCCAGAACGGCGGTTGGTACTTGACCTCGACGACGAGCGCGCAACCGACCACGATGGCACCGGCGAGCATGATGATGAAGATCGCCGGACCATCGCCGGTATCGATGAAGGCGTAATCGAGGCCGCAACGGTCGCAAGCCGGCGCGAGCGTCAGGAACCCCGCATAGAGCTTGCCCTGGCCGCAGCGCGGGCATTTGCAGGCGAGCCCGCGCAGCGCGCTTTGCAGGACCGTGGTTTCGGATTGGGGTGTGCCGGCGCTGTCGTTCATGATGGCGGACTCTATCACAGTTTCCGCCGAAACATCCGGCGGCCGGAAAGCGAAAGGGCGGCCCTGCGGCCGCCCTTTCTGATCGGTTCGATACGGCTGAAGCGCGATGAGATTTGGAGACTCGTCATCGCGCTTTAGCTTGTTGTTTACGCATGATCTTTCCGGAAAACCGCTTCGCACTTTTCCGGATCATGCTTTAGTGCGCGCCGTGGGCCATGGTCTCGGCGCCGTGTCCCCAGACATAGATGCAGAGAAACAGGAACAGCCAGACCACGTCGACGAAGTGCCAGTACCAGGCGGCGAACTCGAAACCGAGATGCTGCTTCGGCGTGAAGTGGCCGGCATAGGCGCGGGCAAGGCACACGATCAGGAAGATGGTGCCGACCAGCACGTGGAAGCCGTGGAAGCCGGTCGCCATGAAGAAGGTCGCGCCGTAGACGTTGCCGGCGAAGGAAAACGCCGCGTGGCTGTATTCATAGGCCTGCACACAGGTGAAGGCGGCGCCCAGGAGGACGGTGAGGATCAGCCCGTATTTCAGGCCCTGGCGGTCGTTCTCGAGCAGCGCGTGGTGCGCCCAGGTCACGGTGGTGCCCGACGTGAGCAGGATCAGCGTGTTCAGCAGCGGCAGATGCCAGGGATCGAAGGTCTCGATGCCCTTCGGCGGCCAGGTGCCGGGGACGGAGCAGGCACCGGGCTGGGTGCCGAGACCACAGCCGAACACCGCATCGCGGGTGGCGTGGACGGCGTCGGCCGGAAACAGCGCCGCGTTGAAATAAGCCCAGAACCAGGCGACGAAGAACATCACCTCGGAGGCGATGAACAGGATCATGCCGTAGCGGTGATGCAGCTGCACGACGCGGGTGTGGTCGCCCTTGTACTGGGCTTCCTTGATCACGTCGGCCCACCAGCTCGTCATGGTGTAGAGCACGCCCACGGTGCCGACACCGAACACGATCGGCGCCGCGGAGAACATGTGGTGCATCCAGGCGATCGCGCCGACCGCCATGATGAATGCCGAGAGCGAGCCGACAGCCGGCCAGGGCGAGGGATCGACCAGGTGATAGTCGTGATGCTTGGTATGCGCCGTGGCCATTTCCGTCTCTCTCCTCAATCCCGTGCCTATCAGGCACTTATCCCCTTGTTTCCAACCGCCCGAGCGTGAGCCCGGCGGTCAAAGATTTCCCTTGCGTTTGTCGTTCTCGCCGGCGGCGAGCGGCTTCACCACCGGATCCTTCACCGGGTAGAACGTGTAGGACAGCGTGATCGTATTCAGCCCGTCATTCTCGTGGTCCTCGGCGATCGAGGGATCGACGTAGAACACGACCGGCATCTCGCGCTTCTCGCCGGGCGCCATGGTCTGCTCGGTGAAGCAGAAGCAGTTGATCTTCTGGAAGTAGGAGCCGACCGTCAGCGGCGCGACGTTGTAGGCGGCCTGGCCCGCAGTGGTGCGCGCGGCCTGATTGGTCACGGTGTAGAAGACGGTCACGACCTGGCCGATATTGACTTCGATCTCGCTCTGCTCCGGCTCGAACTTCCAGGGCAGGCCGGGCGCGACGTTGGAATCGAAGCGCACCGAGATCTTCCGCGCGATCGGGCCGTTGGCCGGCGCCGAGGTCGCAACCTGCGTCGTGCCGTTGAAGCCGGTGGCGCGGCAGAACCAGTTGTAGAACGGCACCGCCGCGTAGGAAGCACCGACCATCAGCGCGACCACGCCGCCGCAGATCGAGGCGACCAACGCGTCGCGGCCAAGACCACTGAACCGGCCGCCGCGGCGGCCTTTGGCGGCTGTCCGGCTCTGATCCCGCGATATGGTCGGCTCGTGACCCATCTTCCCTACATCGGCCGCACTAGTACTGCCGGCCCCTTGACCATGGTGACGGCGAAGAACAGCACCACGAGCACGCCCAGCGCGAGCGCGATTGCGATCGAACGCTGACGACGGCTCTTCTGCTGCGCCTCGGTGAGGACGATTCCATTTGGCTCGGGTTTGTCAGCCATTCCTGCCTCATGCGCCCCCAACCATCGGAGCAAGCGCCCGATACACGACCTCGGCCAGCAGGGTCGCGAACAGCGCGAACAGATACAGGATCGAGAAGGCAAACAGCTTGCGGGTCGCGCGCAGCGACTGGCTGCGTTCGCGCCGCATATAGACGTTGATCGCGAGCACCAGCATGCCGGCGCCGAGGATCAGCGAGACGATGCCGTAGACGGCGTCGAAATAGCCGAGCGCCCAGGGCGTCGCGGCCACCGCGATCAGCACGATCGTGTAGAGCAGGATCTGGAGGCGGGTCGCGTCGGGACCGGCGACGTTGGGCAGCATCGGAATGCCGGCGCGCGCATAGTCGTCGGAGCGGAACAGCGCCAGCGCCCAGAAATGCGGCGGCGTCCAGAAGAAGATGATGGCGAACAGCAGCAGCGGCTCGACATCGACCGTGCCCGTCACCGATGCCCACGCCACCACCGGCGGCAGCGCGCCGGCGGCGCCGCCGATCACGATGTTCTGCGCGGTCCAGCGCTTCAGCCAGAGGGTGTAAATCACGACGTAGAAGAAGATGGTGAAGGCGAGCAGCGCGCCCGCGATCCAGTTGACGAGGATGCCGAGCGTCATCACCGAGAAGAAGGCGAGCGTCATGCCGAACGTCATGGCCTCGGGACGGGTGATGCGTCCGCGCGGAATCGGCCGGTTCGCCGTGCGCGACATCTTGGCGTCGATGTCGCCTTCGAGCGCCATGTTGAGTGCCCCGGAGGCGCCGGCACCGACCGCGATGCAGAGCAGCGAGGTGATCGCCAACACGGGATGGAAATGCCCGGGCGCCATTGCCATTCCGACCAGCGCAGTGAAGATCACCAGCGACATCACCCGCGGCTTGAGCAGCGCGATGTAGTCGCCGACCTCCGCTTCGGAGATGCGGGGATTGATGTCGATGGCGTTATGGTCGAGGACGGACACTTAGATCTACTCGTTTCGTTACAGCGCCGCGGCGCCCGTCACGGGCGCCGCGGGAGATTGCTTACTGCACGCGGGGCAGCACTTCGAATTGGTGGAACGGTGGCGGCGAGGACAGCGTCCACTCCAGCGTGGTCGCGCCGGCACCCCAGGGGTTGTCGCCCGCCGGCACCTTGCGGGCGAAGGCGTCGATCACGCAGTACAGGAAGATCAGCACGCCGAAGCCGGAGATGTAGGAGCCGACCGACGAGACCAGATTCCAGCCCGCGAAGGCATCGGGATAGTCGACGTAACGGCGCGGCATGCCCGACAGGCCGAGGAAGTGCTGCGGGAAGAACACCAGGTTGACACCGATGAAGGTGACCCAGAAGTGCAGCTTGGCGAGGCTCTCATTGTACATGTAGCCCGACATCTTCGGGAACCAGTAGTACCAGCCGGCGAAGATCGCGAACACCGCACCGAGCGACAGCACGTAGTGGAAGTGCGCGACGACGTAGTAGGTCTCCTGGAGCACGCGATCGACACCCGCGTTCGCCAGCACGACGCCGGTGACGCCGCCGATCGTGAACAGGAAGATGAATCCCACCGCCCAGATCATCGGGGCGCGGAATTCGATCGAGCCGCCCCACATCGTGGCGACCCAGGAGAAGATCTTCACGCCGGTCGGAACGGCGATGACCATCGTGGCCGCGACGAAGTAGGCCTGCGTCGCCGAGGACATGCCGACCGTATACATGTGGTGCGCCCACACCACGAAGCCGATGCCGCCGATCGCGACCATGGCATAGGCCATGCCGAGATAACCGAACACGGGCTTGCGCGAGAAGGTCGAGACGATCTGGCTGATCATGCCGAAGCCCGGCAGGATCAGGATGTACACCTCGGGGTGACCGAAGAACCAGAACAGATGCTGGAACAGCACGGGGTCGCCGCCGCCGTCGGGCGCGAAGAACGTCGTGCCGAAATTGCGGTCGGTGAGCAGCATGGTGATCGCACCGGCGAGCACCGGCAGCGACAACAGCAGCAGGAACACCGTCACCAGGATCGACCACACGAACAGCGGCATCTTGTGCAGGGTCATGCCCGGCGCGCGCATGTTGAAGATGGTCGTGATGAAGTTGATGGCACCGAGGATCGACGAGGCGCCCGCCAGATGCAGCGACAGGATGGCGAAGTCGACGGCCGGGCCCGGATGGCCGGAGCTCGACAGCGGCACGTACATGGTCCAGCCGGCGCCGACGCCGTTGGCGCCCGGCTCGCCCTCGACGAAGGTCGACATCAGCAGCAGCGCGAAGGACGCCGGCAGCAGCCAGAACGAGATGTTGTTCATGCGCGGGAACGCCATGTCGGGCGCGCCGATCATCAGCGGCACGAACCAGTTGCCGAAGCCGCCGATCATCGCCGGCATGACCATGAAGAAGATCATGATCAGGCCGTGAGAGGTCACGAACACATTGTAGGTGTGCGTCTCATGGAAGATCTGCACGCCCGGATACATCAGCTCGGCCCGGATCGCGATCGACATCGCGGCACCGATGATGCCGGCGATGACCGCGAAGATCAGGTACATCGTGCCGATGTCCTTGTGGTTGGTCGAATAGACGTAGCGCCGCCATCCGGTCGGATGGGCGTGCTCGTCATGTCCGTGGGCTTGCGCGTGATCGCCGTGTGCCGCTGCGCTCGTTGCCATTTTCAAATCCTGCCTTGCGTCCCATTCGGACCTCTGGAGGTCCCGCCCTTTTGTCGCTTTCAGTCCCTCAAGCCGTCATCCGACGCTTACTGCGTCGGGCCGGCCGCGGAGGCGTAGGTGCTGGTGCCGCCGCTCGCAAACTTCTTCTTCGCCGTCTCGATCCAGGAGGCGAACTCCTGGTCGCTCACCACGCGCACGGCGATCGGCATGAAGGCGTGATCCTTGCCGCACAGTTCCGAGCACTGACCGTAGTACATGCCGGTCTTGGTGGCCTTGAACCAGGTCTCGTTCAGACGGCCCGGAATGGCGTCGATCTTGATGCCGAATGCCGGCACCGCAAAGGCATGGATGACGTCGGCGCCGGTGGTCTGGACGCGAATCACCTTGTTGACCGGCACCACCATCTCGTTGTCGACGCCGAGCAGACGGGGCTGCTTGTCCTGCGCCATCAGCGAGTCGAACTCGAACTTGCCGTTATCGGGATAGGCATACGACCAGTACCACTGCTTGCCGGTCGCCTTGATGGTCAGATCCGCCTTCGGCACGTCGAGCTCCAGGAACAGAAGCCGGAACGACGGCACCGAGATTCCGACCAGGATCAGCACCGGAACGAGCGTCCAGGCCACCTCGATCAGCGTGTTGTGGGTGGTCCGCGACGGGACCGGATTGGCCTTCGCGTTGAACTTGACGACCACGATCACGAGCAGCGCCAGGACGAACAGCGTGATCAGGGTGATCAGCACGAACAGGAAATTGTGGAACCAGACGATGTTGTCCATCACCGGGGAACCGGACTGCTGGAGCGTCCACTCCCACGGAGCCGGCTGCCCGAGCTCGGCGAATGCCGCACCACCCGTCGCCAGCGTGACGCCAGCCGCCACCAAGGCGATGGTGGCCAATCCCAGCAATTGCCGGCCCACCCGACCCATCGACATCCTCATGCCGTTCGCGCTCCCCTTACGAAATCACCCCAAGTGCGTTCCCCTGTTTCCGGGAAACGCTTATTCGATCCGCCAGTCCGACAAACCGCCACGCAAGAATACCTCTAAGAGGAATCGGGGCCAGATCGCTAGAACGCGAAATCAAGCCTCTCAAACCATAATTCTTGATCTATCGCAATGCAGTCTTGAGCCTGGTCTGCCAGCCATCACCGGCAGGATATTTCCCAGCAACATCAGACAAAAATACCGCTTCCCGGGAAGCTGCGGCTTGACAGCGGAATTGCCCGCGTTAGGCACTGGCAGGCAGCCGCGCAGGAGCCTGATTCGAGCGGGCGATGGCGGTGTGGGCGGCGCGGAATTTGCTTGGGAATCGCCTTCAAGACGCCGTCATTCCCGTATCAGTCCGCCAGGGTGCGAGTGACCCAGGCGAGCAGAGGGACCGACCCGATGGGGCTTTCGAGATCGATGGCAAGGCCGGCGAACGGCCTCCGGGCGCTGGCCGCCCTCGTGGCTGCGATCGTCCTCCTCGCGCTGCCGGGCCTTGCCCATGCGCAGGGCGCGGTACGCTCCGTCCATGGCGACTGGCAGATCCGCTGCGACACCCCGCCGGGCGCCCAGACCGAGCAGTGCGCCCTGATCCAGAGCGTGGTGGCGGAAGACCGCTCCAATGCCGGCCTGACCGTGATCGTGCTCAAGACCGCCGACCAGAAGAGCCGCCTGATGCGCGTGGTCGCCCCGCTCGGGGTCCTGTTGCCCTCCGGCCTCGGCCTCAAGCTCGACAACCAGGACGTCGGTCGCGCCGGCTTCGTCCGCTGCCTCCCCAACGGCTGCGTCGCCGAGGTCGTCCTGGAGGACAAGCTGCTCGGCCAGCTCCGCAGCGCCAAGACCGCGACCTTCATCATCTTCGAGACCCCGGAAGAAGGCATCGGCTTCCCGCTCAGCCTGAACGGGCTGGGTGAGGGGTACGACAAGCTGCCGTAGGGGCGGCTGAACTGGCAATCCTATTGTTTCCGTAATGTGAGACCTGGCGCCCTCGCGGAACCGGTCCGAAACCATTATCTTGCCCCACATCTTCCGATAATGGACGGACGAATGACCAACCCTGCCACAACCTCCCTGCTCGACCGTGCCAATCTCGACCGCGACCAGGTTCGCCACGAGATCGCGCGCGGGCTTTCGGGCGCTGACGACGGCGAATTGTTCCTGGAATACAGCCAGACCGAAGCGCTGATGTTCGACAATGGGCGGCTGAAGCAGGCGACCTACGACACCTCGCAGGGGTTCGGCCTGCGCGCCGTCAAGGACGACGCGGTCGGTTACGCGCATTCCTCCGACGTGTCGCTGCCGGCGCTGATTCGCGCCGCGGACGCCGTCGCTGCCGTGCGCGGCGGCTACTCCGGCAGCTTCGCCGCACCGCCGGCGCACACCAATGTGCGGCTCTATGGCGACGACAACCCGCTCGATGCGCCGGGCTTCGAGACCAAAGTCAAGCTGCTGGCCGAGATCGACGCTTACCTGCGCGACAAGGATCCGCGGGTGCGGCAGGTCAGCGTGAGTCTCGGCGCGACCTGGCAGGTCGTCGAGATCCTGCGGCCCGACGGCGAGAGCTATCGCGACATCCGTCCGCTGGTGCGCGTCAACATCTCCGTCGTCGCCGGCCAGGGCGACCGCCAGGAGAGCGGCAGCAAGGGCTATGGCGGCCGCGCCGGCTATGCCGAGTTCATCGCGACCAAGTCCTGGCGCGAGGCCGCCGACGGCGCGCTGCGCGAAGCGCTCGTCAACCTGGAATCGATTCCCGCCCCCGCCGGCGAAATGGACGTCGTGCTCGGCGCCGGCTGGCCCGGCGTGATGTTGCATGAAGCGGTCGGCCATGGCCTCGAAGGCGACTTCAACCGCAAGAAGACGTCGGCATTTGCCGGCTTGATGGGCCAGCAGGTCGCGGCCAAGGGCGTCACCGTGGTCGACGACGGCACCATTGCCTCGCGGCGCGGCTCGCTGTCGATCGACGACGAGGGCACGCCGACCAATCGCACCGTGCTGATCGAGGACGGCATCCTCGTCGGCTACATGCAGGATCGTCAGAACGCACGGCTGATGAACATGAAGCCGACCGGCAACGGCCGTCGCCAGGGTTATGCCCATGTGCCGATGCCGCGCATGACCAACACCTACATGCTCGCGGGCGACCGCGAGCCGGGCGAGATCATCGCCTCGGTGAAGAACGGCGTGTTCGCCGCGAATTTCGGTGGCGGCCAGGTCGACATCACCTCGGGCAAATACGTGTTCCAGTGCACCGAGGCCTACAAGATCGAGAACGGCAAGATCGGTGCGCCTTTGAAGGGCGCCATGCTGATCGGCAACGGGCCGACCGACCTGCATCGCATCCGCATGATCGGCAACGACCTCGCGCTCGACACCGGGATCGGCACCTGCGGCAAGAATGGCCAGGGCGTGCCTGTCGGCGTCGGCCAACCGTCGCTGCTGATGGAACGCATTACGGTAGGTGGAACAGGCGCATGAGTGTTGAGAAAGTAACTGCGCCCGCCAAGCGCAAAAGCAGCGGCTGGGGTGGACAGATCGCTCAGCTCGCCGGCATCGTCGCCGCGGTCTTCATCGCCAAGGGCGCGCTTGCCGAGCCGTTCTACGTGCCGTCGGGCTCGATGGAGCCGACGCTGTTGATCGGCGATGCGCTGCTCGCCTCGAAATTCCCCTATGGCTACGGCACCTCGTCGCTGCCGATCCAGATCAGCCTGCCCGAGAGCGGCCGCGTCTTCGCGGAGACGCCGAAGCTCGGCGACGTCGTGGTCTTCCGCTGGCCCGGCGATCGCTCGCAGGCCTGGGTCAAGCGCGTCGTGGGCCTGCCCGGCGACCGCATCCAGATGCGGCAAGGCCAGCTCTTCATCAACGACCGCCCCGCCGAGCTGAAGCCCGATGGCGTCGGCGCCGCGGAGGACGACCATGGCGGCAGCGAGCCCGCCTATCGCTACGTCGAGACGCTGCCGAACGGCGTCTCGCATCTGATCTTCAAGATGCGCGACAGCGGTCCGCTCGACAACACGCCCGAAGTGACGGTGCCCGCTGGTCACCTCTTCGTGCTCGGCGACAACCGCGACAATTCCGCCGATAGCCGCGTGCCGCTGCGCTCCGGCGGTGTCGGCCTCTTGCCGATCGACAATCTGATCGGCCGTGCCGATGCGGTGCTCGGCTCCTGGGATCTCGGCATGCGCGGCCAGCCGGTGTGGACCTGGCTGTCCGGGTTCAGGCTGGCGCGGTTCTTCACCGCCGTGCATTGACTGGTCATTGGGTGAGAAGAGACGAATTCCTCGCTCTTGCCTTGCGCAATCCGGTCAACGCCACGATTCTAGACGAGCTCCATCGCCTCGCGCTGCCGGATGCGTGGCTGGTTTCGGGATGCCTGGTGCAGACCGTGTGGAACATGCTCACGCGCCGTGCGATCGATCACGGCATCGCAGATTACGACGTGTTCTATTTCGATCCTGATACGTCATGGGAGGCCGAGGACGCGGTGATCCGCACGCTGCACGCGCGGCTCGCGCATCTCGGTGCCAAAATCGAGGCCCGCAACCAGGCGCGCGTGCATCTATGGTACCCCGCCAAGCACGGCCTGCCCTACCCGCCGCTAAGCTGCACGGCAGACGGCATCGATCGCTTCCTGACGCAGAACACGCAAATCGGAGTGAGGCGCGCTGCCGATGGCTACGAGGTCTACGCCCCGCACGGCTTCGACGACGTCGGGAGATTGATCGTGCGGCCCAACCGGGCGGAAAATTTCTCAATCGCCAATTATGAGGCGAAGGCCGCGCGATGGAAGGCGCTCTGGCCCGAGCTTACGGTGATTGCGGCGGAGTGATGCTCGTGTCCCGGACAAGTCGCATCGTGAAACGATGCGGCGCAGAGCCGGGACCCATGGCACATCGGATCCCTGTGTGGCGTGGCCCTAGTTCAGCCGCGCATCACTTCGTGCTCCGCCGCGCCCGGGGCACGTGACAACGACTACCGCACCACGCCCGACGTGAATCCCGCCTTCCTTCGCGGCGGCTTGATCTCCTTCTTCAGGAAACAGCGCGCCTCACGCCCGGTATAGCCGGGGCGGGCATAGGTGAACGCACGGCATTTGTTGTCGGCGGTGCAGGCGGCCTTGCAGGCCTCGACGCTTTCACCGTCCTTGAGCTCGAAATTGCGCAAATCGCCGCCAGGGCGGTCGATCGAGCTCTCGACGCCCTCGACGCGCGGCTCGATCACGCCGGCGCCGCGGACCCCCGAGATACAGCAACTTCCCGGCACGCGCGCCGGCACGCTGTTCTTCAGCCAGCACACCGCCGCGGCACCGTCGACGTCGGGATAACTGAAGCTCCAGGAGCGGCAGCGGCGATCGCGCTCGCACAGCAGCGCGCAATCCTCGGGATCGCCCGAGGTGACCGGCGTGCTGAAATAGTCGCCGCCGGGCCGATCGAACGCCGTCTGGGCAGGCGCCGGCACACTCGCAAATGCGAGCGAAAGCAGCGTGACACATGCCGCGACGCTGGCCATGACGGCCCCGGACAGGCGGCCCTTCCCCATCAGAACAGCTTTCGAGTTATTGACGACGCTCAGGTTTTTCGGCCGGTCATTTGATCGCCGCAAACCTGTATGGGCGATGAACGGCTGAAATCCGGATCGTTGGCCTAACGCATGACCCCAACGGCCGTGTTAGCGCAAAGTGTGACGCGATTATCCGAGAAGATCATGCTCAAACAAGGTCTAGAACGCATACTCCGCGTAGGCTGGTTCCACCGAGCCTTTCCAAGGACCGTTGAACTTCTCCAGCATCTCCTCGGCCGGCGTCCGGCCGGAATCGATGATGCGATCGAGCGGCTCGAGGTGCCGGGTCTCATCGCGGCCAAGCTGGTCAATTCGGCCGCGGCGGCGCAGGCCGGCATGAGCCAGAACGAGGCACTCCTTGGCGATCTCGAACAGATAGCGATCCTTGATCCGCGCCTTGAAGCCGAAGCGCGGCACGTCATCGCGCAAGGCCTGACGCTCATGCGCACTCCAGTGCTTCACCATGTCCCAGGCGGCATCGAGCGAAGCCCCATCGTAGAGCAGCCCGACCCAGAATGCCGGCAGCGCCGGCAGACGGCCCCACGGTCCGCCGTCGGAGCCGCGCATCTCGAGATAACGCTTGAGCCGCACTTCCGGGAAGATCGTCGAGAGATGGTTGGCCCAGTCCGACAGCGTCGGACGCTCGCCGGGAAGATTGTTGTTGCGGCCATCGAAGAACGCGCGGAACGAGGAGCCCGACACGTCGATGTACTCCTCGCCGCGCTTGACGAAATACATGGGCACGTCGAGCGCGTAGTCGACATAGCGCTCGAATCCCATGCCGTCGTCGAACGCCCACGGCATCATGCCGGCGCGCGCGTTGTCGGTGTCGCGCCAGATCTCGGACCGGAAAGAGAGGAAGCCATTCGGCTTGCCCTCGGTGAACGGCGAATTGGCGAACAGCGCAGTCGCGACCGGCTGGAGCGCGAGCGAGACGCGCAGCTTCTTGACCATGTCGGCTTCGGAGGAGAAGTCGAGATTGGTCTGCACCGTGCAAGTCCGGTACATCATGTCGAGGCCGTACTGACCGACCTTCGGCATGTAATTGGTCATGATCTTGTAGCGGCCCTTGGGCATCACCGGGATATCGGCGCGCGACCAGGACGGCGTCATGCCGAGCCCGAGGAAGCCGATGCCGAGCGGCGCTGCGATCTCGCGCACCTGCGCAAGATGCGCCATCAACTCGCTCTGGGTCTGGTGCACGTTCTCGACCGGCGCGCCGGAGAGCTCGAACTGTCCGCCGGGCTCGAGCGAGATCGCACCGCCGCCCGTGACATCGTAGAGGCCGATGATGTTGCCCTGCTCCATGATCGGCTCCCAGCCGAGCAGGAGCTTCATGCCTTCGAGCAGCGCACCGATGCCGCGCGCCCCCCCGTAAGGCACCGGACGGTGGCCGTCGAGCGTGAACGGCGTCTTCTCGTGCTCGGTGCCCATGCGGAATTCGGACGGGTCCTTGCAGCCGGCCTCGAACCACGCGACGAGCTCGTCGCGTGATTGCAGCGGCGTCATATCGATCTGGTCTCGCGCCATATCAAACTCTATTCAAAAAGCGCTTCGACCGAACGCGCGCGGGTGACAGGGATGGCCCGCGAACCCACCGGTTGCGCGGATGAGCGGGTTTGCCGCGCAATCATCGCGACGGCATGCTTTCGTTGACGCCCGCGGGCGGCAGTTTCATCTCGCCGCACGAGCAGCCCAGGCGGTCGAGCAGACTGCTGAGCTTGACGGCATCGGCATCCGACAGTTTCGAACCGACATATTTCTCGATCGCAGCCGAATAGGCGCCCCACATCCGCTTCTGCAGCTCGCGGCCGGCTTCCGTGATCTCGACGAACTGGCCGCGCTTGTCGATCTTGCATTCGCGCCGCGAGGCAAGGCCCTCGTCGACCAGGCGGTCGATCAGCCGCGAGGTAGAATATTGCGGGATCAGCATCTGCCGCTCGAGTTCGACCGGCCGCAGCTCGCCCGAGGGGGCCCGCGACAATTCGAGCAGCGCGTCATACCAGGCCAGGGGTGGGAAGCCGGCCTTCTTCAAATCCTGCTCGACGCAGTCGAGCACGCGGCTCTGCACCCGCATCAGGCGGATCCAGGCGGCTGTTGCCTCGGTCGATGGTCTGCGTTTCATGGTCCCGCTCAAGCTCGTCGCCCGTCTCTTACTCCATTTGATGCACCTGCATCAATCTTGACTATTTCAAGCAGGTGCATGTAGTCGTCCTTTCGGCCGAACCAAGCTTCAGGCGGAGGAAATTCCGTGAAACCGTACGCTTCGCCCGGTGCCTGTCCACTGTCCCCGGATCGCGGTCCTGGAAGCCCGCCTGGCCGATGAGCTGGTCGAGGTCGAATCGGCGCCAAGAAGCTCGAAAATGGCGAGGATGACCTGAAGCTGAACCCCTTGGGGGCCAGGTCCCCTGCGCTGGGCCTCGACTGCGATGAGATCGTGACCGAAGGCCGTGTGATTGTCCAGATGACCGGCGATCCGGCTTGAGCCGAGGCGCTGGCGCCCGCCCGCGCCAGTTCCAAGAAGGTTGGTCCGCCTTTCACGGAGCGGGACGGGCGGGACGCCGAAGAGCCGGACCGACGATCCGGTCGCTCGCGGAATCCGAAATTTCGAGGCGCACTGACGTCAATTTTACGAGCATTGTCAGGGTTAACAATAACTCTGCGTTGTGCGCTCCGCGGTCGTCACCATCCTTGTGGGAGCAATCCACTTGGCTCAGCTTCAGCGCGGGACACGACGCAGACCGCTGGACCGGACAGCTATCGTGACGACCGTACTCCTCCTGCTGCTCGCGAGCGCAATCACTGGCTTGGCGACGGGGCTATTCTTCCGAGTCTGGGCTCTGTTGCTGGTCTCGCCGGTGACCGCGATCCTTGCCGCAACGGTGCTTCAGACCTCGGGCTTTGGCTTTTGGACGGGCGTTCCAATCGTCGTCGGCTGCCTGATTGCCGGCCAGGTCGCCTATCTGGCGGCGACCTTCTACGTGCACAGAGGGGAGCTTTCAGTGCAGGACGAGACCGACGGCGAACCAGGCAAGCACGGCCAGCGCCATGTCAAAGGCGAGGACGAGTAGGGCCAGGCCGACCCACGAAGGAATCTTTCTGCGCAGCCGGAGCAGCCTGCGGCGCGGCCACGGCCGAACCAGCAGCAATAGGGGAGCGCATCTCACCGCAACGCCGGCTGCGCTGCCTTGAGACACCGGGGGGATCATTGCGGGACACCTTCAATGCCAATGGGTCATCCGGTGGATGATCAGCAAGAGTGGTGCCGAGCGAGCGTGGCCGGAACGACGAAGGCGGCTGGAACGCCAGTCCCGCCGACGAGACGGTATCGGGCCGCGCATTCGCGCCGTTCTGAGATGGAAAATAAAAAATGCCGGATCAATGATCCGGCATTTTTGTCTCTGCGTAACCCGGATTTCGCTCACGCTCCATCAGGGCTACAGGCCTCTCTCAGGCCGCCGCCTTCTTGGGCGCGAAGCGTCCGTAGAACGTCTCGCCCTTCGCTGCCATCTCTTCCAGGAGTTTCGGCGGCGTGAAGCGCGAGCCGTATTTCGCCTCCAGCTTGTGGCAAAGTTCGACGAACTTCTTCGTGCCCATGAAGTCGATATAGGACAGCGTGCCACCGGTGAACGGCGCGAAGCCGAAGCCGAGGATCGAGCCGACATCCGCCTCGCGCGGATCGGTGATGACGTGATCCTCCACCGTGCGCGCGGCTTCCACGGCCTGTACGACCAGGAAGCGCTGCTTCAGCTCCTCGATATCGAGCGTATCGGGGTCGAGCTGCTTCGGCTGCAGCGCCGAGAGGCCAGGCCACAGGCTCTTCTGGCCCTTGCCCTTCTCAGGATAGTCGTAGAAGCCCTTGCTGTTCTTGCGGCCGAGCCGGCCCTGCTTCTCGACCATCTCCACCATCAGCTTCTTCTGATCGGGATTGATGGCGTTGGGGCCGAGATCGGCTTCGGTCGCCTTCATGATCTTGAGGCCGAGGTCGAGCGCGACTTCGTCCGACAGCGAGAGCGGGCCGACCGGCATGCCGGCCATCTTGGCGCAGTTCTCGATCATCGCCGGCGGCACGCCTTCGAGGAACATCTCGTTGCCTTCGGCGACATAGCGGCCGACGCAGCGATTGGCGAAGAAGCCGCGAGAGTCGTTCACCACGATCGGCGTCTTGCCGATCTGGCGGACATAGTCGAGCGCGGTCGCCAGCGCGACGTCGCCGGTGTTCTTGCCGAGGATGATCTCGACCAGCATCATCTTCTCGACCGGCGAGAAGAAGTGAATGCCGATGAACTTGCCCTGATCCCTGAAACTCTCGGCCAGCGAGGTGATCGGCAGCGTCGAGGTGTTGGACGCGAAGATCACATCCGGCTTGAGATATTGCTGCGCCTTGGCGAAGGTCTCCGCCTTGACCTTGCGATCCTCGAACACCGCCTCGATGACGAGATCGACATCCTCGAGCGAGGCGTAATCCGCCGTCGCCGTGATGCGCGCGAGCAGCGCTTCAGCGTCGGCCGGCTTGGCGCGGCCCTTCTTGATCTGGTCCTCGATCACCTTCTGCGCGTGCGCCTTGCCCTTGTCGGCGCTCTCCTGGTCGCGATCGATCAGGACGACGTCGAGGCCGGCACGGGCCGAGACATAGCCGACGCTGGCGCCCATGAAGCCGGCGCCGATCACGGCGATCTTCTTCGCCTTGGTCGGCGGCACGTCCTTCGGGCGGCGCGCGCCCTTGTTGAGCTCCTGCATCGACAGGAACAGGCTGCGGATCATCGCGGCCGCCTCCTTCGAGCGCAGCACCGAGGTGAAGTAGCGCGACTCCACGCGCAAAGCGGCGTCGATCGGCAGCTGCAGGCCCTCATAGACGCAGCTCATGATGGCGCGCGCGGCCGGATAATTGTCGTAGGTCTCGCGGCGATAGATCGCGTTGCCGGCGGGGAACATCATCATGCCGGCTTTGGAGAACACCGGACCTCCCGGCAGCTTGAAGCCCTTCTCGTCCCAGGGCGCGACCGCCTTGCCGCCGCCCTTGATCCAGTCCTTCGCGGCCTTGATGAGGTCGGCGGCAGGAACGATGGCGTGAATCAAATTCAGCGCCTTGGCCTTCTCGACCGTGACGGGGTCGCCCTTGAGCAGGATGGTCATCGCGTCCTGCGGCGGCACCAGGCGCGGCACGCGCTGCGTGCCGCCGGCGCCCGGAAACAGGCCGACCTTGACCTCGGGCAGGCCGAGGCGCGTCTTGGGATTCTCGGCCGCCACGCGGTAGTGGCAGCACAGCGTGATCTCGAAGCCGCCGCCGAGCGCGAGGCCGTTGATCGCGGCCGCCCACGGCTTGCCCGAGATCTCGATCGAGCGCAGCACCTGCGAGAAGCGCCGGCTCTGGTCGAACAGCATCTGGTTCGCGGCGGTTTCGCCCTGCTCCTTGAACACCTTGGCGTAGGCCTGGTTCATGCCCTCGAGCATGGACAAGTCGGCACCGGCGCAGAACGCTTCCTTGGCAGAGGTGATGACGATGCCCTTCACGGCCGCGTCAGCGGTGGTTGCCTTGACGATCGCATCGAGCTCATTGGTCGAGGTCTCGTCGAGCACGTTCATCGAACGGCCCGGGATGTCCCAGGTGACGAGCGCGATGCCGTCGGAATCGGTCTCAACCTTGAAGTTCTTGTAAGACATGGTGGCTGCTCCTCGGTGCCGCAGCCGATCTCAGGCGCGGCGGTTGACTTGAGATCTCGTCGGGTGGGCAAAGGCGCTCTTGCGCCGTGCCCACCCTCATTCGCGAAAGGCAGCAGTGGTGGGCACGCTTCGCTTTGCCCACCCTGCGGCAGCTCGTTACACGCGCTCGATGATGGTCGCGGTGCCCATGCCGCCACCGATGCACAGCGTCACAAGGGCGGTGGACTTGTTGGTGCGCTCGAGCTCGTCGAGCACGGTGCCGAGAATCATCGCACCGGTCGCCCCTAACGGATGGCCGAGCGCGATCGCGCCGCCGTTGACGTTGATCTTGGCGTTATCGATGTCGAAGGCCTGGATGTAGCGCAGCACGACGGAGGCGAAGGCCTCGTTGAGCTCGAACAGGTCGATGTCCGACTTCTTCATGCCGGAGCGCGCAAAGAGCTTTTCGGTGACGTCGACCGGACCCGTCAGCATCATCGCCGGCTCGGAGCCAATGTTGGCGAAGGCGCGGATCTTCGCACGTGGCTTCATGCCGTATTTCGCGCCTGCCTCTTTGCTGCCGAGCAGCACCGCGCCGGCGCCGTCGACGATACCCGACGAATTGCCGGCGTGGTGCACGTAGTTGACGCGCTCGATCTCGGGGTGCGACTGCACCGCGACGCCGTCGAAGCCGCCCATCTGCGCCATCATCGTGAACGAGGGCTGCAGCTGCGCCAGCGACTGCATCGTCGTGTTGGGGCGCATATGCTCGTCCTTGGCGAGAATGGTGAGGCCGTTGATGTCCTTCACCGGCACGACCGACTTGTCGAAGCGGCCCTCGTCCCAGGCCTTGCCGGCGCGTTGCTGGCTCTGCACGGCGTAGGCATCGACGTCGTCGCGGGAGAAGCCATACTTGGTGGCGATCAGATCGGCCGAGACGCCCTGCGGCATGAAATAAGCCGGCACTGCGATCGAGGGGTCCATCGGCCAGGCGCCGCCGGAGGCGCCGATGCCGACGCGGCTCATGGATTCGGCGCCGCCGCCGATCACCAGATCGTGTTGGCCGCTCATGATCTGCGCGGCGGCGAAGTTCACGGCATCGAGGCCGGAGGCGCAGAAGCGGCTGATCTGCACGCCCGGCACGGCTTCGCCGAGGCCCGCCTTCAGCGCGGCGAAGCGCGCGATGTCGGAGCCGGCTTCGCCGACCGGATCGACCACGCCGAGCACGACGTCGTCGACGGAGTCCTCGGGCAGGTTGTTGCGGTCCTTCAGTGCCTTCAGCGGCACCGTGGCGAGTGCGAGCGCCGTGACTTCGTGCAGCGCGCCATCCGGCTTGCCGCGGCCGCGCGGGGTGCGGACGTGATCGTAGATGAATGCCTCAGGCATGACGCCCTCCTGATGTGATGTTCGAAAGCTGTTGGGAAACGCCGGCGGAAGCAGGCTTCAGAACGCTTCCGCCGGCAATTCCATGATGGTGGCGCAGCCGGCCTGGATGCGCGCGAGATTGGCCGCGGTCTCCGGCAGCATCCGCTCCATGAAGAAGCGGCCGGTGACGAGCTTGGTCGAGAGATAGGGCGTGGCGCCCGACTCGGCAATCTTCGCCTGCGTCACCTTGGCCATCTTCGCCCACATGTAGCCGAGCGCGACGAAGCCGAAGAGGTGCAGGTAGTCGGTCGCGGCTGCTCCCGCATTGTCCGGCTTCGCCATCGCGTTTTGCATCAGCCAGGTGGTGGCTTGCTGGAGATGGCCGAGCGAAGTCGAGAGCGGGGTGATGAAAGGCTTCATCGCCTCGTCGCCGCCGTTCTCCTTGGCGAAAGCCATGACCTCGCCGAAGAACGCCATGATGGCACGGCCACCGTCGCGCGGCAGCTTGCGGCCGACCAGGTCGAGCGCCTGGATGCCGTTGGCGCCTTCATAGATCATCGCAATACGGGCATCGCGCACGAACTGCTCCATGCCCTGCTCGGCGATGTAACCGTGGCCGCCATACATCTGCTGCGCCTGCACCGCGTTGGCGAAGCCGTAATCGGTGAGGAAACCCTTCAGCACCGGCGTCATCAGGCCCATGTGGTCGTCGGCGGCCTGGCGATCCCTGGGGTCTTCGGAACGATGGGCGACGTCGCTCTTCAGTGCGGTCCAGATCACGAATGCGCGCGCGGCTTCGTTGAAGGCACGGATCGAGAGCAGCGTGCGGCGCACGTCGGGATGCACGATGATCGGATCGGCCGGCTTGTCAGGTGCCTTGGCACCGGTGAGGGAACGGCCTTGGATGCGCTCGCGGGCATAGGCGACCGCGTTCTGATAGGCGACCTCCGACTGTGCGAGGCCCTGCACGGCGACGCCGAGCCTGGCTTCGTTCATCATCACGAACATGCCTTGCATGCCCTTGTTCTCTTCGCCGATCAGCCAGCCGGTGGCGTTGTCGTAGTTCATCACACACGTCGAATTACCGTGGATGCCCATCTTGTGCTCGATCGAGCCGCAGACGACGCCGTTCCGTGCCCCGACCGAACCATCGGCATTCACGAGGAATTTCGGCACCACGAACAGCGACACGCCCTTGATGCCGGCGGGCGCGCCCTCGATGCGGGCGAGCACGAGATGGATGATGTTTTCGGCGAGATCGTGCTCGCCGGCCGAGATGAAGATCTTGGTGCCCGTGATCTTGAAGCTGCCGTCGGCCTGGCGCACGGCCTTGGTGCGGAGCATGCCGAGATCGGTGCCGCAATGCGGCTCAGTGAGGTTCATGGTGCCGGTCCATTGGCCCGCCACCATCTTCGGCACGTAAGTCTTCTTCTGCTCAGGGCTTCCATGGACGAGCAGCGCCGCGGTCGCGCCCATGGTGAGGCCGCCATACATCGAGAACGCCATGTTGGCGGAGATCTGGAATTCGTTGACGGCTTGCGAGAGCGTCACCGGCAGACCCTGGCCCCCGAACTCGGTCGGCGCCGACAGGCCGAGCCAGCCGCCTTCGGCCACTTGCTTGAAGGCGTCCTTGAACCCCTTCGGCGTGGTGACACTGCCGTCGTCGGCCCGCTTGCAGCCTTCGAGATCGCCCACGCGATTGAGCGGCTGCAGCACTTCTTCGGCGAGCTTGGCGGCTTCGCCCAGGATCGCCTCGCGCACGTCGCTCGACGCATCGGAGAAGCCCGGCAGATTGTCGTAGCGGTCGATCTGGAAGACGTCGTTGAGCAGGAAGTTCACGTCTTCGACAGGGGCTTTATAGATCGGCATGATGGTCTCCCGGCATGGGCCCTGAAGGGATGATGTTGGGCTTATGATTGGGCGGCGGCAAGCTGCTCCGCCATCAGGCGGTGCAGCATGTTGATGGCCTTGAGCGGCCGGACCATCACCTTGAAATGGGTGATGCGTCCCTCGGCATCGAAGCTGATGATGTCGACGCCGTTGATCTCGATGCCGTCGATCATGGTCTTGAATTCGAGCACGGCGCCGCGCTCGTTCGTCCACTCGCCGACATAGGTGAAGCCGGGGCCACCGAGCACCTTCTCGGCGCTGGAGAGGTATTTGAAGGTGATTTCGCGGCCGCGCTGCGGTGTGTGCACGACGGGGCTTTCGAACACAGCGTCGGGATGCAGGAGGTCCCAGAGCGCGGCGCGGTCATGAGACTTCATGTAGGCGTACCAGGAATCGAGGCCGGTCATTCTCAGGTGCCTCCCTAGGCCAAGGGCAAAAGTTACGAAAACAACCCCATGCACAGTAGCCAGAAGGTTGATTCCGCTGGATTTTTCAGCCGGGATTTTGGCCCGCCTGCACGCTGCCTCATATGCACATTGACGCATATGCGCCGATGCGCATAAAGTCAAGCATATTGGTCGGAGATCAAGAACAGGAGGCCGGTGATGGCGCTGGGCGACGCAATCCTCGCATGCCTGACGGAACGTCCGATGACGGGCTACGAGCTCGCCAAGACCTTCGATTCCTCGATCGGCTTCTTCTGGAAGGCCGACCACCAGCAAATCTACCGCGAGCTCTCCAAGCTGCGCGACCGCGGCTACATCCAGGGCCGCGAGGTCGTGCAGACAGGCAAGCCCAACAAACTGATCTATACGCTCACTCCCGAGGGCCGAACAGCGCTGCGGCACTGGGCCGCGCGGCCAAGCACGCCGCCTTCTATCAAGGACGACCTCCTGGTCCGGCTTCATGCGCTCGACAGCGTCGATATCGAACCGATGCGCACTGACCTGATGGCCCGCCTGGAGCACCATCGCGACCGCCATGCCAATTACGAGCGCATCCTGAAGAAGCGTTTTCCGGACGGCACGGCGGAAGGCCGGCTCGATCTCGGCAACCTGCTCCTGCTCCGCTTAGGGGCCCGTCACGAGCAGATGGTGGCGGATTTCTGCGAAGAGGCTCTGTCGGCGCTGTCGACGATGAGCGGCAAGGCCGCGGTGGTGCCGATCGAGGATGGCAAGCGCGAGGGGAAGGGCTGAGCCCGACGCGACAGGAGACTGTCACCACACCCACCGGTGTCATGCCCCGCGAAAGCGGGGCATCCCGTACTCCGGGGCGGCGCGGCTGGAATCGAGCCGCCGCGGCGTACTGGATCGCCCGCCTTCTGCGGCAGCAGGCCACCTGGATGCAGTGGCGCCGCTCGGGTGCCCGAGTTCCCCCCGCCCAACTTTAAGACAGCCGCGCCGCATTCCTTAACTCGTTATTTACCGTAACAGGAAAAAGTCGGTTTTCGAGGCAGACGACCCGCGCCAAATTCGATTGTCTTTGCAACCGGCACGCGTGGGGAAGCTGAAGGCGCCGGGTGGGGCGCCGGAGTCGGAACCGGACAGAGTCATGAATTCGCGCGTATCGTGGAGTGTTGACGGCATCGATCCCTCCGTCAGGGAGCGGGCCGAAGCTGCTGCGCGCAGAGCCGGCATGTCACTCAACGACTGGCTGAACTCCACGCTCGGCGAGACGACCCCGCCGAACTTTCGCGGACCCTACGACCAGCGTCCGCACCACATGCCGAGTCAGGAGAGCCGCGAAGTCGCCGACATCCACCAGCGGCTCGACGCGATCACCCAGCAGATCGAACGGATTTCAAAGCCCGCCCCGCGCCAAGACTCTTCTCGTGAACGAGACGTCTCGCGCGAGCAGGGCGTCGCGCGCCAGCTCAATGATGCGATCTCGCGGCTCGATGCGCGCCTGTCGCAAATCTCCCGTCCGCAGCGGCAGCCGCAGCAGGCGCCACGCCCCGCCCCGGCCGACACGCGCCAGCGCCAGGCCGATGCGGTCGAGCGCGCGGCCGCGCAGGTCTATCGCAGCTCACCACCCCTGAGCCCGGCGTCGTTCGACGTCGCGGTCGCCGAGATCACGGCGCGCCAGAGCGAGCTCGACGGCTTTACGCCCAGGCAGATGCCGCCGCGTGCCGCCCCGTCGCTTGCGCCTGCGGCTCCTTACGCGCCTCCGATGGCGCCGCCCGCACCTGCCTACGCGCCGCCGCCCCCGCAGCCGGGGCCGGATTTCTCCTCGCTCGAACGCCATCTGCTCAAGATCACCAGCCAGATCGAGTCGCTCCAGCGTCCCGACACTACCGAGCAGGCGATCGCCGCTTTCCGCAGCGAGCTTGCCGAAATCCGTGCCGCCATCACCGAGGCGATGCCGCGGCGCGCGATCGAATCGATCGAGAACGAGATCCGCTCGCTGCACCGTCGTATCGACGAGACCCGCTCCAACGGCACCGACGGCCAGATCCTCGCGGGCATCGAGCGCGCATTGTCCGACATCAAGCAGGTGCTGCGCACGCTGACCCCGGCCGAGCAGCTCACCGGCTACGACGAGGCGATCCGCAATCTCGGCGCCAAGCTCGACCTGATCCTGCGCGCCAATGACGACCCCTCGACCGTGCAGCAGCTCGAAGGCGCGATCTCCGCGCTGCGCGCCATCGTTTCCAACGTCGCGTCCAACGAGGCGCTCGCGCGTCTGTCCGAAGACGTGCAGCTGCTGTCGTCCAAGGTCGACCAGATCACCCGCGCGTCCGGCCACGGCGACAGCTTCGCGGTGCTGGAGCAGCGCATTGCGGCGCTCACCGCCGCGCTCGAAACCCGCGAGCGGCCCCAGCCATCCGAGAGCACCGAGCATCTCGAAGCCGCGATCCGCGCGCTGTCGGACCGTTTCGACCGCATGCAGGTCGGCAACGACTCGGCCTCGACCTTCGCCCATCTCGAACAGCGCGTCTCCTATCTGCTGGAGCGGATCGAAGCCGCCTCCGATCCGCGCAACAACAATTTGAGCCGCGTCGAGGACGGGCTGCACGACATCCTCAGGCACCTGGAGCGGCAGCAGGCGACCTATGCCGCGCTGGCCGAGAGTCGCAACTCCGCCCCGCCGCCCGATTCCGGCATGGTCGATCTCGTCAAGCGCGAGCTCTCCGACATCCGTTTCAGCCAGGCCGAGACCAACCGGCACACCCAGGACTCGCTCGAGGCCGTCCACAGTGCGCTCGGCCACATCGTCGATCGCCTCTCCATGATCGAAGGCGATCTGCGCGCGGTGCGCACCGCGCCGCCGGCCCCCGCCCCGCAGCCGATGCCGATGGCGGCACCGATCGAGCCGGCGCCGATGGCGCGCGAGCCGCGGCCGCAGCCGCAGCCGCCGAAATACGATCCGAAGCCTGAGCTGCCCAATCCCGCTGCCGCGCAGGCTGCACCGGCCGCCTTCGTCGCCGCGCCGCGCGAATTCCACGCTGCCAGTCCGGCCGCCCCACCGCCGGTGCCAGCGGCACCGCCCATTCCGCCGCGCGCGATCAGCGAAATCCTGGAGCCGCATACGGCGCCGGCGCGCGCTGCGATCGTGCCAGAACTGCCGCCGGATCATCCGCTCGAGCCGGGCACGCGGCCGGGCGGGCGCGTCGCCACGCCCTCGGAGCGCATCGCCGCCTCAGAGAGTGCGATCAGCGAAATTCCCGCGGCTCCGAAGGAGCCGGTGTCGTCGTCGAGCTTCATCGCAGCCGCACGCCGCGCCGCGCAAGCTGCCGCCGCGCAGCCACCCGAGAAAGCCGGCCGCGCCGCCAAGACGGCGGCGAGCCGCGGCAAGGACAAGGGCCAGGAAGGTGGCTCGACCATCACCTCGAAGATCCGCTCGCTGCTGGTCGGCGCGAGCGTGGTCGTGATCGTGCTCGGCACCTTCAAGATGGCGATGAACCTGCTCGATGGCGGCAGCGCACCGCCGGCGATGCAGAATATTCCGAACGAGCCGGCACCGCAGGCCGCGCCATCGCCGGTCGAGACCAAGCCGGCCGTGCCCGAGCAGGTCACGCCGTCGATGACCTCGCCGACGCCGATCGGACGGCAATCGCAGAACAATACTGCGCCGCCTCCCACGCCCAATTCCGGCAGCACCGCCTCGGTCGAAATCCCGCAGGCGCCCGCCGCGACCGTGCCGCCGCCTGCTTCCAGCAGCGACGTCACCGGCGCGCTGTCGGGCACCAGCCGCGCCAAGCTCGGCCTCGTCCAGGTGCCGCCGAGCGAGAAGCTCCCTGATGGCATCGGCGGTCCGGCCCTGCGCACCGCTGCGATGAAGGGCGATGCGACCGCGGCCTACGAGATCGGCGTGCGCTTTGCGGAAGGCAAGGGCATCGCCACGAATTATGACGAAGCGGCGAAGTGGTACGACCGCGCGGCGCAGGCCGGCGTCGTCCCTGCGACCTTCCGCCTCGGCACCCTGTACGAAAAGGGCCTAGGGGTGAAGAAGGACGCCGACATCGCGCGCCGCTATTACACTCAAGCCGCCGAGCGCGGCAACGCCAAGGCGATGCACAATCTCGCGGTGCTCGATGCCGATGGCGGCGGCCGCGGCGCCAACTACAAGAGCGCGGCGCAGTGGTTCCGAAAGGCTGCCGATCGCGGCGTCGCCGACAGCCAGTTCAACCTCGGCATCCTCTATGCCCGCGGCATCGGCGTCGAGCAGAACCTCGCCGAATCCTACAAATGGTTCAGCCTGGCCGCCGCGCAGGGCGATGCCGATGCGGCCAGCAAGCGCGACGATGTGGCGAAGCGCCTCGACCCGCAATCGCTCGCCGCTGCCAAGCTCGCGATCCAGACCTTCAGCGCCGAGCCGCAACCCGACGACGCCGTCAACGTTGCGACCCCGAACGGCGGCTGGGATAGCGCGCCGCAGGCAAGCGCAAAGCCAGCGCCGAAGCCGGTCGCCGCCAAGCGCTCGGCGTCAGCGGCGCATTAAAGCGCGATGGGATCAAGATGAATCACCATCGCGCTTCAGGTTATTGTTTGAGCATGATCGTTTCGGAAAACCGCTGCACACTTTTCCGGATCATGCTTTAGAACTTACTGCTCGTCGACGGTCTCGGTTCACCTCTCTCCGACGGGGAGAGGTGGACTGAGCGCCTGGCTGGCATCGTCCCCCCAACTGGTCGCGGCGATTCCCCATGCCAAAAATTCCTGATCCGCCTGCCGCCAAATTCCGCTATTGAGGGGCGCGGCAATCGTTCCGACCGTCCGGCGAGCATTCCGCGATAATCGATCCGTCTCGCCGGAGCGTGGTCCCTCAATGCAGCTTTACCTCCCGATCGCCGATCTCCCAGTCAACGTCTTCCTCGTGCTGGCGATGGGCGCGGCCGTCGGCTTCGTCTCCGGCATGTTCGGCATCGGCGGCGGCTTTCTGATGACGCCGCTGCTGATCTTCATCGGCATCACGCCGGCGGTGGCGGTCGCTTCCGTGGCGAGCCACATCGCGGCCTCCTCTTTTTCCGGAGCGCTCTCTTACTGGCGGCGGCGCGCGATCGATCCGGCGCTGGCGAGTGTACTGTTATGCGGTGGCGTGACCGGGACGGCGCTCGGCGTGTGGACCTTCACGCAGCTGCGCGCGCTCGGCCAGCTCGATCTGATGATCGCGCTCTCCTACGTCGTGCTGCTCAGCACCGTCGGCAGCCTGATGTTCTCCGAGGGCCTGCGCGCATTGATGCGGACCCGGCGCGGCGCGCTGCCGCCGCGCCGCACGCACAACTGGATCCACGGCCTGCCGCTGAAGATGCGGTTCAAGCGCTCGAAGATCTATCTGTCCGTGATCCCAGTCGTGGTCGTCGGCATCATGATCGGCTTCATCGGCGCCATCATGGGCATCGGCGGCGGCTTCATCCTGGTGCCGATCATGATCTATCTGCTGAGGGTACCGACCTCGACGGTGATCGGGACCTCGATGGTGCTCACGCTGGTGACGATGCTGTTCGCGACCCTGCTGCACGCCGTGACCAATCACCTCGTCGACGCCGTGCTGGCGCTGATCCTGATGGTCGGCGGCGTCACCGGGGCGCAGTTCGGCGCACGCGCCGGCCAGAAGATCCGCGGCGAGCAGCTGCGGCTGCTGCTCGGCCTCTTGATCCTCTCGGTCGGCGTCCGCTTCGCGATCGAGCTGGTGATCCAGCCCTCGGATCTCTTCACCATTCGCGAGCTTGGAGTGAACGGATGATGCGCGCGCTTCTCGCCATCGTTCTCGTCCTGCTGCTCGGCGGCGCCGCGCGGGCCGAGCGGCTGATCGTCTCGGTCTCCAACCACCGCGTCACGGTGACGCCGAACTATTCCGGCGAGGAGCTGGTGCTGTTCGGCTCGGTCGAGAGGGATGCGACGACGCCGGCCGACCGCACGGCTTACGATCTCGTGGTCACCGTGATGGGCCCGCGCGCCGACATGGTGACGCGGCGCAAGGAGCGCACCTTCGGCATCTGGATCAACACCGATTACCGCCAGTTCCTGCAGGTGCCGAGCTATCTCGCGCTGTTCGCCAACCGCCCCTTCGACGCCATCACCTCGCCCGAGATCGCGCGGCGGCAGCAGATCGGGCTCAACAACGTGCTGCTGACGCAGCGGGTCGGCGGCGACTACGCCGACGTCGTGCCGAACGATGCGTTCCGCTCGGCCTTCATCCGCCTGCGCACTCAGGGCGGGCTCTATCGCGAAGATGCGAGCGCAGTGACGTTCCTGACTCCGACGCTGTTCCGCACCGGCATTCCACTGCCGGCGGAGGTGCCGATCGGCACCTATGAGATCGAGATCAAGCTGTTCGCGAACGGTGCCTTCATCGGCAAGACCGAGACCGCATTCGAGATCGTCAAGGTCGGCTTCGAGCAGTTCGTCGCGACCACGGCGCGGCAGAACGGCCTGATCTACGGCCTCGCTACCGCGGCCATGGCGCTGATGACGGGCTGGATGGCGTCGATTGTGTTCAGGAAGGATTAGCCGCACACTCCGTCATTGCGAGCGAAGCGAAGCAATCCAGACTGCCGCCGCGGAAAGACTCTGGATTGCTTCGTCGCAAGGGCTCCTCGCAATGACGGGTGGCGCGATCACGGCGCCTCGACCACGGTCGGCACGCCCGGCTCCAGCAGGCGCAGCCGGGGTCCGAAGCCGAGCACGTCGAAGGTCTTGCGCAGGTCCTCGCCGTTCTGGCGGAAATGTGCCCAGCCTTCGGTATGCAGCGGCACGATCATCGCATCGGGAAAGGCGCGCGCGGTCTCGATGGTGTCGTTGGTGTCCATGGTGAGATGGAACGGCCCGCGCGTTTGCGCCGCGCCCGCGAAGGGCAGCACCACGCCGCATTTGAAGCGGCGCGCGACCTCGGCGACGCCGTCGAACCAGGTGGTGTCGCCGCTGATATAGACCGGGCGCGTGTCCTTCCGGCTCGATGACACCACGAAACCGATGACGTCGCCCGACAGCGGCTCGATGCCGGCGGGGCCGTGACGCGCGGGCGTCGCGGTGATGGTCAGCGTGTTGCCGTCGCCATCCTCCAGACGCGCGGTCGCCCAGGGCGCAAGGCCCTCGACATGGCCGCCGAGGCGCTTTGCGCCCGCCTCGGTCGTCAGCACGCGCTTGATCTTGAACAGATAGTCGCGGCCGGAATTGTCGAGATTGTCGGAGTGCTGGTCGTGGCTGAGCAGCACCGCATCGACCGGGCCGATCGCGTCAGGCCTCACGGCAGGCCCGATCGTCTTCTCCAGCTTCACATGCGGCAGCTGGTACGCGCCGGGCGCGTCGAAGGTCGGGTCGGTGAGCAGGCGGAAGCCGTCGATCTCGATCAGCGCGGTAGGACCGCCGATCAGGGTGATGGAAACGGGCATGATGAACTCCTGTCATGAGGCGGGCTTTGCCGGCCGCGTCACCAGGTAAATGCCGAGCGCGACCGGAATGATCCCGAGCAGGTCGCGGGCCTCGATATGTTCGCCGAGCACCAGGAAGGCGAACAGCATGCCGAGCGGCGGCATCAGGAAATGATAGGCGCTGGCGGCAGTCGCGCCACACACTTTCAAGAGATGAAACCAGAGCCAGTAAGCGAGAATTGAGCCGCCGAGCACGAGGAAGGCGAAGGCGCCGATCAGGCTCGGCGTATAGTCGATCGCGTCGACATCGGCGAAGGTGAGCGCGATCGGCGTCAGCGCTACGCCTGCAGCCAGGTTCTGCACGCCGTTGCCGATCCACAACGACCCCTTCGGCGCCAGCAGCTTGAACAGGATGGTGCCGGCAACGATCGAGGCGAGCGAAGCCAGCGTGAAGACGATGCCATGCAGGGAATCGGTGCCGACCGACAGGCGATGCCAGACGATCGCCGTCACGCCGATGACGCCGAGCAAGAGGCCGCTCGCCTTGCGCCAGGTCATGCCTTCGCCGAGCAGAAGCGCGGCGAGCGCCGCCGTGAACACCGGATTGGCCGACACGATCAGCCCGCCGAGGCCGGCGGAGACCGATTGCAGCCCGGTGTAGCCGAGCCCGAGATAGAGCGCGTTGTTGGCGATGCCGAGCACCGCGAAGACGGCGGCATCGCGCCATGACAGCGACCAAGCCTCGCCGCGGATCAGCGTCGCACCCAGGATCAAGATGCCCGCGAGCGAGAAACGCGCGGCGAGCAGGATCAACGGCGGGCAATGGGTGACGCCGATCTTGCCGGCGACGAAGGCATAACTCCAGAGCAGACAGAACAGGCCGATGGCAAGCGGCAGCGTATTGAAGCGGCTGCGGGGCGCGGGAAGCGAGGTGGCGAGGGACATGAGGGCATTCTCGGATGTTTTTCTTCTGGCCCTCGATCTAGGGAGGCAGCTTGCCATTTGGAAATTAAATGATTAACTCGATACCAGTGGATTTTCGAATGGAGGCGCCGATGCTCGATCTGGAGCTCCTGCGCAGCTTCGTCTCGGTGGTCGAGGCGGGCGGCTTCACCCGCGCCGGCGCGCGCGTTCACCGCACGCAGTCGACCGTGAGCCAGCAGATCAAGCGGCTGGAGGATGATGTCGGTCAGGTGCTGCTGCACCGTGACGGCAAGGACGTACGCCCGACCGAGGCCGGCGAGCGGCTGCTCTCCTATGCGCGACGGCTGCTCTCGCTCGCCGAGGAGGCGCGCGACGTGCTGCGTCAGCCCGGCGGCGAAGGCGCGATCCGGCTCGGCATTCCCGAGGATTTTGCGGCCTATCGGCTGGCCAAATTGCTGGGCGCGTTCTCGCGCTCGCATCCGGGGTTGCGGCTCGACGTGCGCGCCGACCAGAGCAAGCATCTCGCCCGCGATCTCGAACGCGGCGAGCTCGATCTTGCGCTCTACAAGCGCGAGGCCGGCGCGAAGGACGCGATCGCGGTGTGGCCCGAGCGGGTGCACTGGGTCACCAGCAAGAGCCACCCGGTCGACGTCAACGTGTCGTCGGTGCCGCTGATCGGCTTTCCACTCGGCTGCATCTATCGCGCCGGCGCCATCCATGCGCTGGAAAGCGCGGGCCGCGCCTGGCACACCGCCTACACGTCATCGAGTCTGGCCGGCATCCAGGCCGCGGTCGCCGCCGGCATGGGATTGAGCATCCTGTCGGAGATGGCGATCCAGTCCGATCACCGCGTGCTGACGGCAAAGGATGGCTTTGCACCGATCAACAAGACCGAGGTCGCGCTGATGGCTTCGCCGGATGCGAGCCCGGCAACGCTTCGGCTTGCGGATCGTCTCGCCGAATTTTGCGATGCGGTGCAGAGCAAGGCGGCCTGAATTCGCTGGACGTCAGGGCGCTCACCTGGCCGCGGACATCAGCTTGTCGCCGCACGCATTTGCATAGAACTTGCCGCCGCATTGGCGCTTGATCGCGGCGCAGCGGGCTGCGGGCGACGCATTCTGCGGGACCGTAAAGCCGCAACTGAGGCCGTCGGCGCTGCGAGCGGATCTGCCATCGGCAAACGCCGCGGTGGTGACGCTGATGCAGACGACGAGCAGGGCCGCAGTGGCGAGTTCGATCAGCAGTCGCGTCAGCGGTCTCATGGGGCGTCTCCACACTGATGGCTGAATCTTCCCTAATGTAGCACCGAATCCCGGGTTTCTCCGTGCTCGTCCGGGTTCCCAACTCGGCCCGTTCCTTGCATAAATTTGCGCCAGCGCAGTGCACGACCGCTCGGGCGACAGTTCCGGTGCAAGGGCAGGACGCGTAGATTGGTAAGAGTTCTTTCGACCTAGGAAGTGACGGCTTTGCAAGATCAATCGTTCCAGTCCAGTTTTCCGCCCCCCGGGCAGCCCATCGACGAACTCGCGCTGGCTGAGATCAAGGGCGCGATCCTGGCAAAGCTGCGCCTTGCCGTTGGCAAGGACGCGGGGATGGCGACCAGGCACGACTGGTATCAGGCCGCGGCGCTCGCGCTGCGCGACCGCATCGTGCATCGCTGGCTCACGGCCGAGAAGCAAAGCTACGATGCGGGGCGCAAGCGCGTCTATTATCTCTCGCTCGAATTCCTGATCGGCCGGCTCTTCACCGACGCGCTCAACAACATGGGCCTTCTGAAGATCTTCGAGGTCGCGCTCGGCGATCTCGGCGTGTCGCTGCCGGAGCTGCGCAAATGCGAGCCGGACGCGGCGCTCGGCAATGGCGGCCTCGGCCGGCTCGCCGCCTGCTTCATGGAGAGCATGGCGACGTTGTCGATTCCCGCGATCGGCTACGGCATCCGCTACGATTACGGCCTGTTTCGCCAGATCATCAATCAAGGCTGGCAGCAGGAATATCCGGACGAATGGCTGAGCTTCGGCAACCCCTGGGAATTGCAGCGGCCCGAGGTGATCTATCACGTCCATTTCGGCGGCGGCGTCGAGCACATCGACGACAAGGGCCGCGACCGCGCGATCTGGCACCCGGCCGAGACGGTGCAGGCGATCGCCTACGACACGCCGATCGTCGGCTGGCGCGGCCAGCACGTCAACGCGCTGCGGCTGTGGTCGGCGCGCTCGCCCGATCCGCTCAAGCTCGATGCCTTCAACAAGGGCGATTATGTCAGCGCCAGTGCCGAGCAGGCGCGTGCGGAGGCGATCTGCAAATTCCTCTACCCGAACGACGAGAGCCCGGCGGGCCGCGAGCTGCGGCTGCGCCAGGAATATTTCTTCGTCTCCGCCTCGCTCCAGGACCTGGTGAAGCGGCATCTCGCCTCCGACGGCCAGCTGCGCAGCCTCGCCGGCAAGGTCGCGGTGCAGCTCAACGACACCCATCCGAGCCTTGCCGTCACCGAGCTGATGCGGATCCTCGTCGACCTCCACAATTTCCGCTGGGACGAGGCCTGGAAGATCACGGTCGCCACGCTCTCCTACACCAACCACACGCTGCTGCCGGAGGCACTGGAGACCTGGCCGGTCGAGCTGTTCGAGCAGCTGCTGCCGCGGCATCTCGAGATCATCTACCGCATCAACGTGCAGCATCTGGCGCTCGCCGAGGCGCGCTGCCCCGGCGACATCGACTTCCGCGCCTCGGTCTCGCTGATCGACGAGAAGAGCGGCCGCCGCGTGCGGATGGGCCAGCTCGCCTTCGTCGGCTCGCACCGCATCAACGGCGTCTCGGCGATGCATTCCGACCTGATGCGCGAGACCGTGTTCCACGATCTCAACCATCTCTATCCCGGCCGCATCACCAACAAGACCAACGGCATCACCTTCCGGCGCTGGCTGATGCTGGCGAACCCGAAGCTGACCGAGCTGTTGCGCGAGACCTGCGGCGATGCCGTGCTCGACGATCCGACCCAGCTCAGCCTGATCGAGGCGCGCGCCAGTGACGTCGCGTTCCAGCAGAAATTCCGCAGCGTCAAGCACCACAACAAGACACAGCTCGCCCGCCTGATCGGCGAGCGGCTCGGCATCAAGGTCGATCCCAGCGCACTGTTCGACGTCCAGATCAAGCGCATCCATGAGTACAAGCGCCAGCTGCTCAACGTCGTCGAGACGGTCGCGCTGTACCAGGCGATCAAGGACGACCCCAACGGCAATTGGGTGCCGCGGGTGAAGATCTTCGCCGGCAAGGCGGCGGCAAGCTACCGCTACGCAAAGCTGATCATCAAGCTGATCAACGACGTCGCCGACATCGTCAACAACGATCCCGCGATCGGCGGCAAGCTCAAGGTCGTGTTCCTCCCGGACTACAATGTCAGCCTCGCCGAAGTGATCATTCCCGCGGCCGATTTGTCCGAGCAGATCTCCACCGCCGGCATGGAGGCTTCCGGCACCGGCAACATGAAGCTCGCGCTGAACGGCGCCATCACCATCGGCACGCTCGACGGCGCCAACATCGAGATCCGCGACCATGTCGGCGCGGAGAACATCGCGATCTTCGGCATGGAGGCCGGCGACGTGATGATCCGGCGCAAGCAGGGGCTGGATGCCTCCGACGTGATCCGCAATTCGCCGAAGCTGCAGCGCGCCATCAATGCGATCGGCGCCGGCGAATTCTCGCCCGGCGATCCCGGCCGCTTCGAATCCATCGCGCACGCGCTGCGCTATCTCGACCATTACATGGTCAGCGCCGATTTCGATTCCTATTACGAGGCGCAGCGCGCGGTCGATGCGCGCTGGCTGGTCGCGCCGGCCTGGACGCGCGCCTCCATCCTCAACGTCGCGCGCATGGCCTGGTTCTCCTCGGACCGCACCATCCGCGAATATGCCGAGGAGATCTGGAACGTGCCGGTCAACCCGACCACGCCGCTGCTGCCGGATTTGCGCGACGCCGCGGGCTGATTTTCCGCGGAGCGAAATCCAGCGTTACCTGCGGGGTTATTGCATCCCGCGAAGGGGATGATGATATGACTATCATCATCGCCCAGGGCGGCGTCAGCGATACCGACGCCGTAACCTCGAACACCGTCATTGCGAGCGCAGCAAAGCAATCCAGAAAATGCATCCGCGGCGACAGCCTGGATCGCTTCGTCGCGAGGGCTCCTCGCAATGACGGCGGGGAGACACCGAGGACAAACAATGCACGCCAGACTCCCGCATCCCTTCGACGAGGCCACGCGCATCACCGCGGGTGGCTCGAGCTGGCAGGGACACACCAGCGACGATTACTGGGCCTTTGTCGGCCCGTTCGGCGGCGCGACGGCTGCGACCATTTTGCGCGCACTGATCGACCATCCCGAACGCGCCGGCGATCCGCTCGCCGTCACCGTCAATTATTGCGCGCCGATCGCCAAGGGCCCGTTCGATCTCGACGTGCGGCTGGTCAAAGCCAACCGATCCAGCCAGCACTGGAGCGTCGAGCTCAGCCAGGGCGGCGGCGAGGTCGCAACGCTCGCCACCGCCGTGTTCGCCGAGCGCCGGCCTTCGTGGGAGCACAGGGTGGCGAAATGCCCGGACGCCAAGCCGTTCGAGGAGACCCTGCCATTCCCGAAGATCTCGGCGTCCTGGGCCAACCAGTACGAATTCCGCTTCGTCGAGGGCGAGATGCGGATCGGCCCGCCGCAAGCCGAGCCCGCCAGCACCTATTCGAAGATCTGGATCAGCGACCGCACCCCGCGCAAGCTCGACATGCTGTCGCTGATGTCGATGTCGGACGCCTTCTTCGGCCGCATCTTCCACGCCCGGCGCGAGCTGGTGCCGTTCGGCACGGTGTCGCTGACGACCTATTTCCACACCGATGCCGAGGAACTCGCGACTGAAGACATCACGCGCGTGCTCGCGACGGCGGACGCAAAGATCTTCCACAGGAGCTATGGCGACCAGAACGGCGAGCTGTGGTCGCCGAACGGACGGCTGCTCGCGACCACGACGCAGATCGCGTATTTCAAGGCGTAGGTGCTCCCACGTCATTGCGAGGAGCGTAGCGGCGAAGCAATCGCGGATGGATTTCTGGATTGCTTCGCTCCGCTCGCAATGACGAGTGGAGAGGTCGTGCCCACAAACGAAAAGGGCGGCCTTGCGGCCGCCCTTTTGCATTGACAGAGAGAAGCGAACCTACTCCGCCGCCAGCTTCACGTCGGGCGCGGCGGCGCGCACTTCGGCGTCGACCTGGGCTTCGAACTTGGCGAAGTTCTTCTGGAACATGCCGACCAGTGCGCGGGCGGTCTTGTCGAACTCGTCCTTGTCCTTCCAGGTGTTCACCGGGTTCAGGATCTCGGCCGGCACGCCCGGCAGCGCGGTCGGGACCGCGAAGCCGAAATACTTGTCGGTGCGGAATTCGACGTTGCGAAGCGAACCGTCGAGCGCGGCGGTCAGCAGTGCGCGCGTCACCTTGATCGGCATGCGCGAGCCGACACCATATTTGCCGCCGGTCCACCCCGTGTTGACGAGCCAGCAATCGACATTGTGCTGGGCGATGAGGTCGCGCAGCATGTTGCCGTAGACGGATGGGTCGAGCGGCAGGAAGGGCGAGCCGAAGCAGGTGGAGAATTCCGGCTGCGGCTCGTTGCCGAGGCCGCGCTCGGTGCCGGCGACCTTGGCGGTGTAGCCCGACAGGAAGTGATACATCGCCTGCGCCGGCGACAGCTTTGCGATCGGCGGCAGCACGCCGAAGGCGTCGGCGGCGAGCATCACCACGTTCTTCGGCTGCGGCGCGCGGCCGGTGCGGGAGGCGTTCGGAATGAAGTCGAGCGGATAGGCCGAGCGCGTGTTCTCGGTCTTGGAGCCGTCGTCGAAATCGACCACGCGGGTGTCATCGTCGAGCACGCAGTTCTCGAGCACCGCACCGAAGCGGGTCGATGCCGCATAGATCTCCGGCTCGGCTTCCTTCGAGAGCTTGATGCACTTGGCATAGCAGCCGCCCTCGAAATTGAAGACGCCGTTCGGGCCCCAGCCGTGCTCGTCGTCGCCGATCAGCGTGCGGTTCGGGTCGGCCGACAGCGTGGTCTTGCCGGTGCCTGACAGCCCGAAGAAGATCGCCGTGTCGCCCTTGGAGCCGATATTGGCCGAGCAGTGCATCGGCATCACGCCGCGCTCGGGCAGGTAATAATTCAGCGTGGTGAAGACCGACTTCTTCATCTCGCCGGCATAATAGGACCCGCCGATCAGGACGATCTTGCGGGCGAAATCGATCGCGACGACGTTCTCCGAACGCACGCCGTGGCGTTTGGGATCGGCGCGGAAGCTCGGCATGTCGATGATGGTGAGCTCCGGCACGAAGTTCGACAGCTCGATCGCCTCGGGGCGGATCAGAAGCGTGCGGATGAACAGCGAGTGCCAGGCGAGCTCGGTGAAGACGCGTGTCTTGATCCGGTAGGCCGGGTCGGCGCCGCCATAGAGGTCCTGCGCGAACAGGCGCTTGCCTTCGGCGTGCTTGAGGAAGTCCTGGTAGAGCGTCTCGAACTGCTCGGAGGTGATCGACTGGTTGCCGGCCCACCACATCTTCTTGTCGGTGGTGGCGTCACGCACCGTGAACTTGTCCTTCGGGCTGCGCCCGGTGAACTCGCCCGTGTCGGCGCAGAGCGCGCCGTCAGCGGAGAGCACCGCCTCACCCGCCGAGAGCGAGTATTGATAGAGTTGTGGCGCACCGAGGTTCCAGTGAACCTGCTTGAGGTTCTTTAAGCCGAATTTGTCGGCGCCGAAGGCACCGTTACGCACGCCCGTCTCTTGCACGAAAAGATCCTCCTAGAACCCGCGACACCCAGCGCGACCAAGTTTGGCGCCATCGCGGTCACCGTGATTAATGGGCCGTTCGTTCGGCCTCGGCTGAACGACGTAATACTGATGAACGCTGGCCTTGCCAAGCTGATCCCGCAGGATTTGGTTTATTCAAGGACCGCGCCAAACGTCGCGCATGTCAGCTCTGAGCAAGCGCATCGAAAAAAGTGCGAATGATCGCGCAACCAAATGCGCGTTGGCGCGTTACGTCCCGTTATTGCGACGCACAATCCGTGTAGCAGCTTCCTATCGTACCTCGCCCTCGCCGATCAGCGCGAACGGTGCCCACATCGCGGGATAAGCGTTGCGTGGTGACGAGGCGTCGTCGAGATAAGTCAACATCGCGCGGCGCAAGGCTTCGGCACGACCGATCTTCGGTTCGTTCTTGAGCAGCTCGAACGTCGATGTGGTCAGGCGGGTCGCAGCTTCGGAATCCACGGCCCAATGCGAAACCAGCAGTGCGCGGGCACCTGCGTAGAAGAACGAGCGCGCCAGTCCCGACAGTGCCTCGGCGCCGGGCTTGTCGCCGGCGATGGTGTTGCAGGCGGACAGCACCACCCAATCGGCGTTGAGCTTGAGCTGAGCCACTTCGCTCGCGGTCAGAAGACCGTCGTCGAGCTCCGATGGCTGATCGGGAATCGAGAGCGCGAGCGAGGGTTCACCCAGTCCCTTGACGTCGCCGGCGACGAGGCCGTGGGTGGCAAAGTAGATGATGCCGTATTGGGCAAGCGCTGCACGCTTGAGCGTCGTTTCGCTGGCATCGCGTCCGAGATGAATATCGGCATCAGTGGCGCCGACGTTCCTCGCCACCGCGTTCAGCTCATCGGCAGTATCGGGCAGTTGCGGCAATGCCTGCGCCAGCCGCGCGCGATCGACACCTGCGCCGCGCCAGAAGTCGGCATAGGCAATGGTCGCGACGTTGCGCGCGGCGATCTTGCCGCTGGCGGCGCGCCGGTCGGCAGGCGCTTCGGCTGCAGGGTTGAACACGGGATCGCCGAAACCGGTCATCGGCTTGACCCCTTGGTCCCTGCGGGCAAAGGCGCGCAGCGATTTCAGGCCGATCACCGACGGCAGCACCGAGACGGCCTGACGCCGCAGCAGCCAGGCGGCATCGCGATAGCCCTCGAGCCGGTCCGGGATCGCAGCCTGCGGCTTCTCCGTGACCAGCAGATGAAACGGCAATGCGGTCAGCGCCGCCGAGGGCACGACCAGCAGGTTGCGCTTGTCCTTCGTCAGCGCCTCGACCGGGCCGAGCAGCGCGACATAGAGCTCGCTCGCGAGCGCGAGATCGAACAGGCCCGATTTGCCGGAAGCGTCGTGCGCCTTGCCGACATCCAGCCCCTTGCGGAAAGCGGCCACCTTCTGCGCCAGCGCATCCGCTCCGAGAGAAATCTCCTTCCAGTCGACGCCCTCGCGCGTGATCGCGACGACATAGCTCTGCTTGTCGACGACGCAATAGATCACCATCGCCTCGTCGGCCGACAGCAGCGGCTGGATGTCCTTCACCGCCAGCGGCAGCGGGTTGGAGAGCGAGGAATAGTCGGGAAACTCGATGGCGAGCGTCTTCTGCAATCCGTCGCGCGCGCTCGCGATCGCCGCGATCCGCGCGCGGCTGCGCTGCTCGGCCGCAACGTCGCGCTGGGCGGATTGCTTCGACACCGCAGCGATGATCGCCTTGTCGAGCGCTTCGGACTCGGCTGCGAGATCCTGATCCTTCCGCACGAGCTCAGCGAGCCGGTCGCTGCCGGCGGCCAGCCGCACCGCGAGCTTGTTCACCGCAGAAGCGGCCGAAGATTGCGTGCCGCGCTGGATCGCACCGAGCGCATCATCGAGTGCCTTGTCGCTCGCCAGCAGCGATTGCTGCCGCGCCGCGAGCAGGATCGGCAGCACGACCCGCAGCTGCGCACGATTGGCAGCGAGCGTCTTCTGCGCGAACGGCAAGGCGTCGGCAGTCCGTCCCGTCGCCTGCAGGAAATAAGCGAGATTGCTTGTCGAGGTCGCGACGTCAGGATGATCTGGTCCGAGTGCACGCTCACGGATCGACAGGGCGCGGCGATAAAGCGGCTCGGCCTCGGCATAGCGCTGCTGGTGCTCGTAGAGCCCGGCGAGATTGTTGAGCGAACGCGCGACATCGGGATGATCTGGCCCGAGCACTTTTTCGCGGATGGCGAGCGAGCGCTTGATCGGCGCTTCGGCATCGGCGTCGCGGTTGAGGTCGCGATCGACCTGACCGATGTTGTTCAGGATGGTCGCAACCGCGGGATGCTCGGGCCCGGCGGCTTTCTGATAGATCGCGAGCGCCCGCTGAAACAGCGGCTCCGCCTCGGCAAAGCGCTCCTGCGTCACATAAAGCGTGGCGAGATTGTTGAGGGCCCGGCCGACATCGGGATGCTCGCGCGACAGGCTCCTTTCGCTGACGGTGAGCGCGCGCTTGAACAACGGCTCGGCTTCAGTGAAGCGGCCCTGCCGCTGATATAGCGCGGCGAGATTGCTCAGCTCGGGTGCGATCAAGGCGGTGTCGAGGCCGAGCGACTTTTCCAACAGCGCGATGGCCCGCTTGTAGATCGGCTCGGCCAGATCGTCGCGACCCTGGCCGGCATAGACCTGGCCGAGATTGTTGAGTGCGGCGGACAATTCGCGGCCGTCATCGCCCTTCTCCAGGCTCGTGACCATCGCCTGCGCGAGCGGAAGCGCTTCCGCATATTTGCCGGCGCTCATGAGCGCATTGATCCGCGCGCCCTGTGCGGCGGGACTGACCTTCTGGGCGAGAGCAGGCGGAGCAAAGGACGTGGTGATGGCGAGTGCCAGGCCCGCGGCCAGTGCCAAACGACGATGCGTCATGAACCCTCTCGCTGCCGACCCGGACCGGTTACGATCTGGGTCGCAGCGATGGGCGGCGGCGTTCAATCTGTTGCGCTCTGGTCCACCTTCATGCGCGCTTCGCCAGCGAGGCGGACCAGCATCTTGCGCAAGCCCGTGCCATCCGTCACCCGCTCCGGGAACTCCAGCCGCAGTGTCGTTCGGCCGTCCTGCATGTCGAGGCCTTCAGGGTCACAGCCGGTGCAGCGCCAATCCCCCGCGGCGCCGCCGAGGAGCTTTGTTGCATAGAGGTTCATGGCATCGCGATGGTCGGCGTTCATGTGCTCCACGGCGCCCTCTTCCGCGGCCAGCAGGTCCTCGGCGCCGGTGAGGTCCGTCAGGAATTGCTCAGGCTTGAGGTCGATGATCCGGCCGAAACCCGCGACCAGATGAGTTCCCGTGGGCCGGATCAGGAAGAAGGAGAAATCCTTAAAGGAAACAAAGCCCTCTGCCGACGGATGGGCACTGAGATACCGTCGCTGGAGCAGATCCTTGTTCGCGGCGGCCTGTTCCGCGCGGCCTGACAGCATGATCCGGGCACCTTCCAGGGGATCGCCGGCCGCGCGCTCGTCCAGCATCAGCGAGACCCGGCTGTCTGCGAGGATGTTCCGGGTGTGCACGGCGAGGCGCGAGATCAGGAGGATCGGCGAGCCATCGGGGTGGCTGGCGAGATTGACCAGGGAACAATAGGGATCGCCGCTGCCGGCCATCAGCGTCGCCAGCGCGCCCTGCCGGGATCGCCTCAGCAGCGATTTGGCGAGCTTTGCGGGGTCGAAATCCGGGGTCGGTTGCATCGGCTTTCTCGGGTCAGGTGGTTGCATGGGGGGCCTTGTTTCGGGTAAACGGGGGCCCGGTTACGGGTCGAGACGCGGCGAATCTGCCGTGTTTCGTGGAACTTGGTCACACTTCAGCCCAGCTTGCATTGCTCGGTGACAAGGTTCGAATGCCGAGTTCGGCACCCATGTATGCGGCGCATCACTGATTGCTCGCCGTTTCAAGCCACGACCCAAACGGAAAGCAGAAAGCAGAGGCTCATGCCCACAATCGCTTTGGTCGACGACGACCGCAACATTCTCACATCCGTCTCGATCGCGCTGGAAGCCGAAGGCTACCGCATCATGACCTACACCGACGGTGCCTCCGCGCTCGACGGTTTTCGCACCACCCAGCCCGATCTTGCCATCCTCGACATCAAGATGCCGCGCATGGACGGCATGGAGACGCTGCGTCGTCTCAGGCAGAAATCGGACCTGCCGGTGATCTTCCTCACCTCCAAGGACGAAGAGATCGACGAGCTGTTCGGCCTCAAGATGGGCGCCGACGACTTCATCCGTAAACCGTTCTCGCAGCGCCTTCTGGTCGAGCGCGTCAAGGCGGTGCTGCGCCGTTCGGCGCCGAAGGACCCGACCGTCGCGCCCAAGGAGAACGACGCCAAGGCGCTCGACCGCGGCCTTTTGCGCATGGATCCGGAACGCCATACCTGCACCTGGAAGAACGAGCCGGTGACGCTGACCGTCACCGAATTCCTGATCCTGCAGGCGCTCGCGACCCGGCCCGGCGTGGTGAAGAGCCGCAACGCGTTGATGGACGCCGCCTATGACGACCAGGTCTATGTCGACGACCGCACCATCGACAGCCACATCAAGCGGCTGCGCAAGAAGTTCAAGGTGGTCGACAACGAGTTCGAGATGATCGAGACGCTTTACGGCGTCGGCTACCGTTTCAAGGAAGCCTGAGGCGGCGGGCGCCCTCCACGACGATCGAGAGAGCATCTCCGGTTCTCGTTCCATCGGGGCCAGGATCGCTCTAGGATGCGGGGGGACCTTCGCACGGCCTGTCCTAACGCGGGCGTAAGCATTGCTTGACCGAACGCAGCCTGACCCAAACCAGAGCGCCGGGGATCTCGTATCCGACGGCGTTCCGGACCACGTCACCGATGATAAGCCGCAGGGCTGGCGGCCGCTGAACTGGCTGAAGCGCGCCGGGCAGTTCTTCTTTGCGCTGTCCTTCTCGAGCCTGACCCGCCGCATCGTCTCGCTCAACCTCGCCGGTCTCGTCGCACTGGTGGCGAGCATCCTGTACCTGTCGCAATTCCGCGCCGGCCTGATCGACGCGCGCGCGCAGAGCCTGCTGGTCCAGGCCGAGATCATCGCCGGCGCGATCGCGGCCTCCGCCACGGTGCAGACCAACGCCATCACCATCGATCCCGACAGGCTGCTCGACCTCAAGCCGGGCGAGACCTATGGCGGCTCGGACGAATATTCGCCGCTGGACTTCCCGATCAATCCGGAGCGCGTGGCGCCGGTGCTGCGCACGCTGATCTCGCCGACCAAGACGCGCGCCCGCATCTACGATCCGAACGGCAGCCTGCTGCTCGACAGCCGCAACCTCGAAAACGTGCTGCGCTACGACCTGCCGCCGCCGGCCGAGAAGCCCGGCATCGTCGAGCGCGGCATGGTCGCGGTGCGTACCTGGCTGAACCGCGGCGATCTGCCGCTCTATCGCGAGCTCGGGCCCGAGAACGGCAACGGCTATGCGGAGGTGGGCGACGCTCTTCAGGGCCAGAAGCGTTCGATGGTGCGGGTCAATGCGCGCGGCGAGGTGATCGTGTCCGTCGCGGTCCCCGTGCTCCGCTCGCGCGCAATCCACGGCGCGCTGATGCTGTCGACGCAAGGTGACGACATCGACCAGATGGTCACGGCCGAGCGTCTCGCGATCCTGAAGGTCGGCGGCGTCGCCGCCGCCGTCATGATCATGCTGTCGCTCTTGCTGGCGAGCACGATCGCCGGGCCCGTGCGCCGGCTCGCCGACAGCGCCGAGCGCGTCCGCCGCCGCATCAAGGCGCGCATCGAGATTCCCGATTTCACCCGCCGCCGCGACGAGATCGGCCACCTCTCCGGCGCGCTGCGCGACATGACCAGCGCGCTCTACAGCCGCATCGAGGCGATCGAGATGTTCGCCGCCGACGTCGCCCATGAATTGAAGAACCCGCTGACCTCGTTGCGCTCGGCGGTCGAGACGCTGCCGCTGGCCCGCAACGAGAGCAGCCGCGCACGCCTGCTCGAGGTGATCGAGCACGACGTCAAGCGGCTCGACCGGCTGATCTCCGACATCTCCGACGCCAGCCGACTCGATGCCGAATTGCAGCGCCAGGACGCCATCCCGGTCGACCTGCGCCGCCTGCTGACGACGCTGGCGTCCGTCGCCAATGAAACCAAGCTCGGCCACGACGTCGCGGTCGAGACGCGCTTCGAGGGCCGCAGCCCGACCGACACTTTCTCCGTGATGGGTCACGATTCTCGGCTCGGGCAAGTGATTTCCAATCTGCTCTCCAATGCACAATCGTTCTCGGAAGCCGGCAGCAAGGTGCGCCTCACCTGCCGCCGCGTGCGCGGCGAGATCGAGATCGTGGTCGACGATGAAGGCCCCGGCATTCGCGACGACGCGCTGGAGCGCATCTTCGAGCGCTTCTACACCGACCGTCCGCATCAGGGCTTTGGCCAGAATTCCGGCCTCGGCCTGTCGATCTCCAAGCAGATCGTCGACGCCCATGGCGGACGCATCTGGGCGGAGAACCGTCCTGGCCCGCTCGATGCCGACGGAGCTCCGACGGTTGCCGGTGCGCGCTTCGTGGTGAGGCTGCCGGCCCTATGAGCGACGGCGGGCCCAGCGTTCACGCCTCCGCCGTCAAGGTCGGGACTTTTGCCGTGCTGATCCGCGGGCCCTCGGGATCCGGCAAGTCGCGCCTTGCCTTCGATTTGATCATGGCAGGCCGGTCGGGCGTTGTGGACAGGGCCGTTCTGGTCGGTGATGACCGTGTCCATCTGGCGACAGTCGGCCATGAAATTGAGGTCCGCCCTGTGCCGGCATTGGCTGGTCTGATCGAGATCCGGGGCTTAGGAATCCGCCGCTGCGACTTCGTGGAGCGTGCGACCATCGGCCTCGTGGTCGATCTGAATGTGGCGGATGCGGAGCGCCTGCCTGCGGCCGAATCCCTGAAAACCAGCATTTCTGGTGTCGAAATACCGCGAATCCCGGTCCCCCGCGACTATTCGCCCCTCCCCTTGGTTGTTGCGGCCTTGACCACTACCAAGAGTTCATCTTCGGTTAACCCTTCTGGCGATTGTTTGAAGGGAAATGGTAACCATATGAAGCCCACTATCGCGACCGAATAGACCGGTGCAGCTCCCCTTATCCATCCGTCTATATTCAGGGAGATACGCAACATCCCCTCTTGCGCGGGGGCTCTGGATGGTCAAAGTGGCGCGTTCGTGCGGTGCACCAAAAGCGCCCGCGAGGAGTTTTCCGATGATTGGTCTAGTACTTGTGACCCACGGGCGCCTTGCCGACGAATTCAAGGCAGCGCTTGAACATGTCATGGGCCCACAAAAGCAAATCGAAGCGATCACGATCGGCGCCGAGGATGATTCCGATCTCTGCCGAAGCGACATCATCGAGGCGGTTAACCGCGTCGATTCCGGCGACGGCGTTGCGATCCTCACCGACATGTTCGGCGGCACACCGTCGAACCTCGCAATATCCTGCATGAGCCGGCCCAAGGTCGAAGTGCTCGCGGGCATCAACCTGCCCATGCTGGTGAAGCTCGCCAAGGTGCGCGAGGAACGTCCGCTGCCGGACGCGATCGCGATGGCCCAGGAAGCGGGCCGCAAATACGTCACCATCGCCAGCCGCGTGCTCGCCGGCAAATGAGCGACGAGGCGCCACAAGCGGGGACGGGCGCGCCCGCGGGCGCGATCTCCAAGGAGCTTCTGATCATCAACAAGCGCGGCCTGCATGCGCGCGCCTCGGCGAAGTTCGTCCAGGCGGTCGAGCGCTTCAACGCGCAGGTGTGGGTGACGCGCGGCGGCGAGACCGTCGGCGGCACCTCGATCATGGGCCTGATGATGCTGGCCGCTGGTCCTGGCACGACGATCACGGTGTCGGCGGCGGGTACTGACGCCGAAGCCGCGCTCGCGGCGATCACCGAGCTCGTCGAGAGCAAGTTCAACGAGGAAGGGGTTTAGGACCCCAACGTCATTCCGGGATGGTGCGACAGCACCAGACCTCAGGTGCGCAATTGCGCACCGGGGAATCGCGAGCTTCCGGGTTCACGCTTGGCGTGCCCCGGAACGACGACAGCCTCACTTCCCCGGTGGCGCGATGTAAATGTTCCAGCTCATCGACGGGCCGGCCTTGCCGTGGGTGAAGCGGCGCGTCGACATCACCATGCGCTCGGCGTTCGGCGCGGTCTCGGATACCCATTTCTCGAACTTGGGCAGGCGTTCGTCGGTCGGATCGAACACGCCGATGAATCCATACGTCCTGACGTCGTCGAGTGACGTCAGACCCGAACTCCACGGCTCGTTCGGCGTGAACGCGGACGGATGATCCGGGCTGTAGAACACCATCGGCTGGATCGACTCCATGGTGCCGGCGACGACGGCCCAGCGCGAGGCAAAGCGCATGTGCCACTCCTGCGTCAGTTTGCGCGCCAGCTCGGAGCGCGCGCCATAGGTCGCGGTGTTGCCGGCATTGGCCGCCATCTCGCGCGCGGCGATCCAGGGCGAGGCGGCAAGCGTCGCGACGCTGAGCACGAGCCAGATCGCGGCGATGTTGAACAGCACCGCGCTCTGCACCCGCAGCGCGGGAATCGCGACCAGCGCCAGCGGCACCAGGAAGAACAGCGAGATGCCCCAATCGGTCTTCAAGTAGATGCTGAAGGCGAGCGCGCCGAGCGGCGGGCCGACCGCGACGATGACCTGGACAATCCAGATGTTCAGCGCCTGCGAGAGATCGACGCCTGCATTGGCGCCGCGCGCCCAGGCGCGCGTGACGATGCGCGTGGGCGCGCGCAGCAGCAATTTGACCCAGGGCGGCACCAGCGCCATGGCCAGCGCCGCGAGCGCCACCGGCAATGCCAGCAGCGCGACGTTATGCAGAGCATAGCCGGCGACGAGCTGATGCACCTGGCTCTTGTCCTGAAGGCTGTAGGTGTCCCCGGCATAGATCAGCGGCACGAAATGCGCATCCGCCAGCCAGACGATGTGCGGGATCATCGCCACGACCATCGTCGCGATCGCGACCCATGGCGCCGGCGACGACAGGAAGCGCAGCCGGTCGGGATGGATCAGCGCGGCAAGGCCGATGGCGCCGATCATGGTCAGCACCCAATATTTGGTCATCAGCGCCAGCGCGCCGGCAAGGCCAAGGAAGACTCCGGATTGCCAGCTCCGTTTCTCGAACGCATTGAGATAAGCGAGCACCAGGAGCGGCAACGTGACGAGCTGGAGCAGGTCCGGATTGTACTTGAAACCCTTGAAATTGAAGATCGGGTAGAGTGCGATCATCATGACGACCAGGAACGCGCGCCGCGCGTCCACCACGCGCAAGCTCACGAGCCAGCAGATCACCATGCCGCCGCTCACCGTCGCCATCGCCAGCGCATAGGTCGCCCAATCCGCCGCCGGGAACGCCTTGAACCAAAGGCCGGCGACCCAGCCCGACAGCGGCGGGTGCTTGCCGTAGCCCCACAGGAATTTCTGGCCCCAGCCCCAGGCTTCTGCGACGTCCATGTGAACGTCCTGCGCCGCCTTGAGATTGATCAGGATGAAGGTCCAGAGCACTGCATGCAGGATGGCGAGCTGGATCACCAGCCACAGACGGGCCTCGGGACGGATCGCGCAGGCAACCAGCCAGGCGCGGAAGCGGTTGTAACCCAGGCGGGTCTTCGCCCGCGCTCCGGCAGTGGGAAGAGAGGTCGTGGACATGGGCCGCTTGCTAGCGCGTTTTGGGCGTCCGTGGAATCAGCTTGGCGTGAAGAAAGGCCCTGAAAATACAGCAATATGGTTGCCGCACGGGGATGTGAGTGGTATCCCGCGCCCATGACGACCGTCCCCATTTCCAACATCCGCAACTTCTCCATCGTCGCCCATATCGACCATGGCAAATCGACGCTGGCCGACCGCCTGATCCAGATGACCGGCGGTCTCTCCGACCGCGAGATGGCGGGCAAGGAGCAGGTGCTCGATTCCATGGACATCGAGCGCGAGCGCGGCATCACCATCAAGGCGCAGACGGTGCGCCTGCAGTACCGCGCCAAGGACGGCAAGGATTACATCTTCAACCTGATGGATACGCCCGGCCATGTCGACTTCGCCTACGAGGTCTCGCGGTCGCTGGCGGCCTGCGAGGGTTCCCTGCTCGTCGTCGACGCCAGCCAGGGCGTCGAGGCGCAGACGCTCGCCAACGTCTACCAGGCGCTGGACAACAATCACGAGATCGTCCCGGTCCTGAACAAGGTCGACCTCCCCGCGGCCGAGCCCGAGAAGGTCAAGCAGCAGATCGAGGACGTCATCGGCATCGATGCCTCCGACGCGGTGATGATCTCGGCCAAGACCGGCCTCGGCGTTCCCGACGTGCTTGAAGCCATCGTCACCCGTCTGCCGCCGCCGAAGGGCGACCGCGACGCGACGCTCAAGGCGCTCCTGGTCGACAGCTGGTACGATGTCTATCTCGGCGTCGTCGTGCTGGTGCGCATCGTCGACGGCACGATGAGGAAGGGCCAGCGCGTGCGCATGATGGGCACCGGCGCGGCCTACGATGTCGAGCGCGTCGGCTTCTTCACGCCGAAGATGCAGCAGGTCGACGAACTCGGTCCCGGCGAGATCGGCTTCATCACCGCCGCGATCAAGGAAGTCGCCGACACCCGCGTCGGCGACACCATCACCGACGACAGGAAGCCGGTCGCCGAGATGCTGCCCGGCTTCAAGCCGGCGATCCCCGTGGTGTTCTGCGGCCTATTCCCGGTCGATGCGGATGACTTCGAGACACTGCGCGCGGCGATGGGCAAGCTGCGCCTCAACGACGCCAGCTTCTCCTTCGAGATGGAGACGTCAGCCGCGCTCGGCTTCGGCTTCCGCTGCGGCTTCCTCGGCTTGCTTCACCTCGAAATCATCCAGGAGCGGCTATCGCGCGAATTCGATCTCAACCTGATCGCGACCGCGCCGAGCGTCATCTACAAGATGAAGCTCACCGACGGCCAGGAGATCGAGATCCACAATCCCGTCGACATGCCCGACGTGGTCAAGATCGCCGAGATCGACGAGCCCTGGATCGAGGCGACGATCCTCACGCCCGACGAATATCTCGGCAGCGTGCTGAAGCTGTGCCAGGACCGCCGCGGCTCGCAGAAGGAGCTCACTTACGTCGGCTCCCGCGCCATGGTGAAATACGACCTGCCGCTCAACGAGGTCGTGTTCGATTTCTACGACCGCCTGAAATCGGTCTCCAAAGGCTACGCCTCGTTCGACTATCACCTGACCGACTACAAGCCGGCCGATCTCGTCAAGATGCAGATCCTGGTCAATGCCGAGCCGGTCGATGCGCTCTCGATGCTGGTCCACCGCACCCGCGCGGAAGGGCGCGGCCGCGCCATGGTCGAGAAGATGAAGGAGCTGATCCCGCCGCACATGTTCCAGATCCCGATCCAGGCGGCGATCGGCGGCAAGGTGATCGCCCGCGAGACGGTCCGCGCGCTGCGCAAGGACGTCACCGCAAAGTGCTACGGCGGCGACATCACGCGCAAACGAAAACTTCTGGAGAAGCAGAAGGAAGGCAAGAAGAAGATGCGGCAGTTCGGCAAGGTCGACATCCCGCAGGAAGCCTTCATCGCCGCGCTGAAGGTGGATAGCTGAGGCAACGGCCGGCCGCTTTGGACACCGACGAGGTCGGTCCGTCATCGGGGGCCCGCAAACAAAAACCGCGAAAACAACCCCATGCACAGTAGCCGACTCCTTGGTGGCATTGCATTTTTTGATTTTACGAAATCGATTTGACCCGTCGGGCAAAACAGGGGTATGGTGGCATCGTCGCAGCCCGTGTGAGACAGGCACGCAGCATCTGATCTCGACATCCAGGCACGACAACAGGTGGCGGCTTACGGGCCTCAATCCAGTGCGTAGGATGTATTGAGCTCTTGCGAAACCCATCGCCAAGGCGAGTGCAGCTCGATCCGACATGCGAGGGTGAGGCTTGATGCGTTTTGCTTCCGCCTTCGCTCTTCGAGCTACGGCGGACAAGTCGCTCGACCCACCGCCGCGACTTAATGGTTGCTACGAGCTGCTACGCCCTCCGCACGCCTACGACGGCTTCTGCTTCGCCTCGACGTACCGTGCAAAATTGTCGAGGATCGCCTGCCAGCCACCTTTCTGCTGCTCGACCGAGTGCATCGTTTCGGCATCGAAGACGACGCGGACGACGACCCCGTTCGGGCCGGGCACGAACTCGACTTCGGCCTTGCGATCGCCGAACGCATATTCGATCAGTTTGTGTTCGACGATCGTCGTGTAGGTGCCGGCGAAGTCGAAGCCCATGCTGCCGTCTTTGGCCTCCATCCGAGACGAGAAAGTGCCGCCTTCCCGCAGGTCGACCGTCGCCTTGGTCGTGTGCCAGTCGTCGGACGCAGCATTCCACTTCACGATGTCGGCAGGCGTCGTATAGGCACGCCAGACCCGATCGATGGGGGCGGCTACGCTGGTTTCGACGGTGATCCTCATGGGCATTTGCTCCAGTTCCGACTTTGACAGCTCGAATCGACGAAATCACGTCGCATGAGTCGGGTCCATCTCACGGCTCATCCGGACGTCCACCCAAGGACGATCGAGACCGGCCCAAGCCGACATGGTTCGGCCGTCAGCGCGCAAAAAAGTTGGAAAAGTGTGGCCAGCATGTCTTTTGGCTCGTCCAGCGGGAACGGTCGGTGGCTCGTCCAGCGGGAACGATCGGCCCTTGGCGGATCGGCCTCCAGGACGTCATTTCCGCGTGGGACACTGAGCTTTGAGCCTATCGGGACGCGCCGCGCGTCCCCGGCAAAGCTATCGACGGGGCGCCGAAAGCTCGTAGTTTACGCAATCCATCTTGATATCGTAGGGCCCCTGATAGATGCCGTCGCTCACCCACCGATAGACCTTGCGGTAGGTGGTGATTTGCTCGGAACGCGGTTGCCTTCCAGCCGGACGGTGAACATCCGAGATCGTCTGTGACGATTTTTCGATCAGGGTCAGCTTCTCGTCGGGATGATCGTCGCGCGCGAACACCATCTTCGGGACAAGCCCCGAATTGTTATCGGCTGCGCGAAAGCTCGAGCTCAAGAGCTGACCGTTGACCGAACCGAGCAGCGATCCGCGGACCCAGGCCTTCGGCAACATGATGAGCGAGGAGCGATTGAAGATGATGACCGGCTCATCGCCGCTGGGCAGCACGCCCCGACACCCGTAACGCCACTCGCTGGCGACACAAGGCGAGGCAATCGCCGCGAAGGCAAATGCGATCAGGCCGGTGAGAAGGGAGCGAACCGGGCGATTTTCGGCGGCGGCGGGGATCAAGTCGCGCATGGGACGTCAGATCGGTCTTGTCTTCTCTCGGATGGCCATCGACCGTTTCAGGACCTGCTGGGCATCGGCATAGCGGCCCTGATCCTTGTAGAGACCGGCGAGGTTGTCCAGGACGCCGGCGAGATCCGGATGGTTGGGGCCGAGGGTTTTCTCGCATGTGGCCACCGAGCGCTTGAACAGCCGCTCGGCCTCGGCGTTACGCCCCTGACGCGCATAGAGCGCCGCCAGAAGCAAGCGCTGTGACTGCAACACGGATCGATGCTTTCACGGCCTTCATCGCGCCTTCCTTCGTCGCTGATATCACGGACCTACGCGCCGTTGGTGCAGGCGGAAGCCGAACAGGTTCAATTCAGGCACGACGATGACGGACCAATCCACCATCCGGTCGCCATGTCCCGGCCAGGAGGACGAGCGCGCCCGCAAGATGGATTGAGCCCTTCGCGAAACCGCTTCGCCCTAGCGGGCGGGACGCAGGTTCGCGTTCTTGCCCGTTCCAATTCGTAAGAATGAAGTTTGATGGGTTTCGCTTCGCTCCGCCAATCCCACCGGCTGGATTGCGCCCGTTGTGCTCGAAGCGCGATTTAAAGCGTAACGAAAATCAAAACGCGCTTCGAAAGGTGAAAATTAGTTTTATGTCATAATCGTAATGACTCCGACGCAAAAAATGAAAATACTGTGCAATCAACAAGAATAATCGACGAGAATAACGGGAGGAGTAGATGGATACTGCGGGTCGCCTGCGCGCGATGGCAGTGTTGTGCCGCCAGACAGCCGCGCGTCATCCTGATCGAAGTTGGAAACTGCTCGCCGAAGCTGAATATTGGGAGCATTTGGCCAGGGATGCGCCGTTCGAGGATTTCGAACGTTGCTCGGTTGGCTCGCCGCCCGATCGAGAGCCCGACATCACGAAACCGGCCGCGGCTCTCACGGGGTGAGTGCGGAATAAAATGATTTGTTAGCTTCCGTGTGTCTAAGCTGAAGAGTGCCGCCCGCCGCCGTGCGGCACATTGGAATGGGAATGCCGGCCCCGGCTGTTACCCCCATCCTGCGGCTGGGGCCGTTTTGAACTTTCGCAGCATCGTTCAAACCCGGTCCACAACCATGCTTAGAGGCATCGCTATAGCGCTATTCGGAATGGGCATCTTTTCTCAGCTCGATCGAGCGCTCTTCTATGGTCGCAATACCGAGGCTGCGCTCAGTCTTATGCGCGACATCGGCCGAGGCTTCGGGCTGTAGAGCCACGTCCGCGCGCCTCCTCGATCAGGCAGCGCCCTACCCGGCGGCTACTTCTTCAACAGTAGTCCCTTCGTTCGTGCCATTCGCCTGACTGATCCGGCGTGGCGACCCAGTTCCGCGGCTATCTTCGATACTCCAACGCCCCGCCGGGCCAGCGCGACCAGCCGCCGAATCTCCTGCTCGGCCCATTGCTTTGGCTTCGGTGTCTTCATGGTGCGGCCCCACGACCTGCACAATTTAACGACTGCGGCCGGGGGTCGGCACTTGGGAAATTTACGGGTGGTGCACCCGGGTCGATATCCGACCGGCCCCCAAAGCGGAGATGGACCAAACTGTCGACTTCCGATGGCGAGCGGCTTACCTGCACCGACATGGCTCACCCGTCTGCGCATTCATGTTCAAACTACAACGGCCGGAGATCAGGAGCCACACCGCGATCGATTGCGGCGAGCGATATCAGCAGGGCGCTCATCAGGCCCAGCCCTGCGAAAGTGAGCAGCGTCTGCGATGCCAGGCTGTTCCAGCCCATGCTGAGCAGTGCATGAGCCGAAGGACAGCAAGACACTGGCGCAATCGCGCAGCAGATCCAACCGCGCGACACGCATTACGAGACGTGGGGAGGGTGATTTTGGCGGGAGGCAACAAGCGGCCAGCGCCGACTCACGCCACCAGCGCAGCGTCCTCGTCGCCATCGATGCCGCGCTGTGCGGCGAGCAGGCTGATGATCTCGGCATTCGGCCGGGCCTTGCTGAACAGAAAGCCCTGCCCCTCATGGCAGCCTTCGGCGCGGAGACAGCTCAGCTCGGCTTCGGTCTCGACGCCTTCGGCGGTGATGGTGACGCCAAGGCCCTTGCCGAGGCTGACGATGGAGCGGATGATCGCCTGGGCTTCGCGGTTGGCCGCCAAATCGCGCACGAAGGACTGGTCGATCTTGATCTTGTCGAAGGGAAAGCTGCGTAGGTAGCTGAGGCTGGAATAGCCGGTGCCGAAATCGTCCATAGAGATGCGCACCCCCAGTGCGCGCAGCGCGTGCAGCGTCGCCAGCACCTGCGCGCTCTTCTCCAGGAGCAGCGTCTCGGTGATCTCGAGCTCGAGCCGGCGCGGCGGCAGGCCGGAATGTTTCAGCGCGTCCGTCACCATCGAGAGCAGATTGCCGCTGCGGAACTGCAGCGGCGACAGGTTGACGGCGACGCGGACGTCGTCGGGCCAGGCCGCGGCATCGAGGCAGGCCCGGCGCAGCATCAGCCCGCCGAGCGGATTGATCAGGCCGGTGTCCTCGGCGACCGGGATGAACTCGGCCGGCGAGACCATGCCGCGCTCGGCATGCGGCCAGCGCACCAGCGCCTCGAAGCCGGTGATGCGGCCGCTCTGGAAGTCGATCAGCGGCTGGTAATATGGACGCAGCACGTCGTTCTGGATCGCATCGCGCAGCTCGACCTCGATCTTGCGGCGGCTCTGCGCCTTCGCATCGAGCGCGGCCTCGAAGAAGGCGAAGGTGCCGCGCGCATCCGCTTTCGCGCGCGACAGCGCCATGTCGGCGCTCTTGAGCAGCTTCTCGGGATCATCGCCATCGCCCGGCGCCATCGCGATGCCGATCGAGGCGCCGATCACCACGGAATGGCCGTCGAGCAGATAGGGATCGGCAATGGCCTCCAGCAGGCGTTTTGCGAGACCCACCGCGTCTTCCGGTCGCGCCAATCCGCTCTGCAGAACCGCGAACTCGTCGGAGTTAAGGCGCGCCAGCGCGTCCTCCTCGCGCAAGGTCGAGCGCAGCCGCTTGGCGACGCCGCGCAGGAGCTTGTCGCCGACCCCATGCCCCAGCGTGTCGTTGACCGCCTTGAAATTGTCGAGCCCGAGGATCAGCAGCGCGACCTTCTCGGCGCTGCGCCGCGTGTGCAGCAGCATCTCGTCCATCTGCTGCCGCAGCAGACTGCGATTGGGCAGGCCGGTCAGCCCGTCATGCTGGGCCATGAAGGCGAGCCGCGCCTCGGCGCGCTTGCGCTCGGTGATGTCCATCAGCGCGAGCAGCACTGCCGGCCGCTCGGCATAGGTCAATTCGCGGGAATAGATCGCAAGATCGATCAGCGCGCCGTCGGCCTTGACGTGCTTCCAGGTGCGGCCGGCCTGCTCCTCGCCGGTCGGATCAGTGGTCCAGGGCGGCTCGCTGTCGAACGCCTGCAAGGAGCGGATCTTCAGTCGCTCGAACTCGGCCCGGCTATAGCCGTAATGCGCGATTGCGGCGTCGTTGACACCGATGATGCGCTCGTCGTCCAGCGCGCAGATGATCATCGGCACGGGATTGCCGTCGAACAGCAGGCGGAACGAGGCCTCGCGCTGCTTCAATTCGGTGATGTCGACGCGCAGGCCGACGACGCCGCCGTCATCGGTCAAGCGCTCGTCGATCAGGATGACGCGGCCGTCCGACAGCTTCTGCTCGTGGCGCGCGCCGGGCTGATAGAGCTTTTGCAGCCGGTCGGCGATCCACGCGTCCTCGTTGCCGATGGCGTCGGGATAGTCGCCGCGGGCAACGCCGATGCGCAGCGTGTCTTCGAGGCGCGCGCCCTCCTTGAACAGATCGGCGGTCTTGCTGTAGATCTCGGCGTATTTCTTGTTCCAGAGGACGTAGCGGCCTTCGGCATCGAGAAACACGATGCCCTGCGGCAGAATGTCGATGGCCTGACGCAGGCGCTCATGGGATTTGCGCGCTTCGGCGATCGCGGCTTCCGCCTCGGCACGGCTGCGCAGGACTTGGTCGCGTTCGGAAAGGGCACGCGGCGCGCGCGCGAAGCGCGGCTTGCGCGCCTTTTGGCCGGCGCGGGCAAGCACGCTTTGCTTTCGCTTTTTCGTTGTTCGAGACCCCAAACTCAAGTCACTCATCCCAGTCGCGCCCAGCGGCCGCAAGTGTTGGGGCAAGTGTCTGAAAAAAAAGTAATCTTGACCGGCCGCCATCAGCCCGCGGCGGAGCTTGCTGCCTGTTTGCGCGGCGCGGCCGCGGCGGCAGGCACCGTCAGACTGAGTCCTGCACAGCAATCGATGATCAATCTGGCACAAAATTGCGCGGGCGCTTGAATCAGTTCCGAAATCGCGCGTGATTGCATGCGAGCTGCAGATTTTCCTCACGCCGCGCACGAATTTTGGTCAATGCAGGATAGGGTTATTGCACCGTTAAGAAACCGCGAGCTCGAGACGCGATTTGGGCGAGCTGCGATGAGCCGATAGCCGGCTCACGGCCTCATTCTTAACCCTGATGCAGCATTGGGCTATAAGGACGCCAGCATGAGTCGCCGCTGCATCACCCTCCTCCTGCTCTCGCTCGCCTGCCTGAGCGCCGGCGACGCGCCGGCCCAGGACAAGGGCAGCATCAACCCGAAGCCGCTGCCGCCGCTCGCCAACCCGAACGATCCCGATCTCGCCGCCAAGGAGCTGTTCGCGCGAAAGCTGTTGCCCTCGAAAGGGCCGGCCCATGTCATCGGCTCCTACACCAAGGGCTGCATCGGCGGCGCGGAGCAGATTCCGATCAACGGCGAGTATTGGCAGGTGATGCGGCTGTCGCGCAACCGCAGCTACGGTCACCCCGACATGATCACGCTGATCAAGCGGCTCGCCGCGAAAGCCCACAAGGACGCGGGCTGGCCCGGCATCCTGGTCGGCGACATCGCCCAGCCGCGCGGCGGGCCGGCGCTGTCAGGCCATTCCAGCCACCAGATCGGTCTCGACGCCGACATCTGGCTGACGCCGATGCCGGACCGCCGGCTCTCGCGCGAGGAGCGCGAGGACATGTCGGCGGTGATGATGGTGCGCCCGGACCGGCTCGATGTCGACCCCAGGGTGTTCACGCCAGGTCACGTGCTGGTGCTGCGCGATGCGGCGCAGGAGCCCGCCGTGCAGCGCATCTTCGTCAACGCCGCAATCAAGAAGGCGTTGTGCCGCGAGGCCAAGGGCGATCGCGCGTGGCTGTCGAAGATCCGCCCCTGGTGGGGCCACGACTACCACTTCCACATCCGCATGCGCTGCCCGGCGGGCGCCGGCGAATGCGAGGGCCAGCCGTCACAGGCCGAGGACGAAGGCTGCAAGCCCGCCGATCTCGCCTATTGGTTCTCCGATGCGGTGCTGCATCCCAAGCCGCCGCCGGAGCCGCCAAAGCCGAAGCCGCCGATGACGCTGGCGCAAATGCCGGCCGCCTGCAAGGCGGTGCTGCACGCGGCGGATGCGCAGCCGTAAACGACGCTAGCGCAATGCCGTCGTCCCGGACAAGCGCGCGCCGATCCGAGCCCCGTAATCACAGCGGGCGATGTGGCGCGGCAAGCCACACCGAGTCCCCGTAACCACACCTGCCTGTGACTATGGATCTCGGATCGGCGCTCCGCTCTGGACAACGCTACGCATTGTCCAGCGCTACGCTTGTCCGGGACGACAGCGGTGATTTAGGCGCACTTGTCCTGGGATGACGAACCAGGTTTGACCTAGCGGCGCGGCCTGCTATCTTCGCTACTGCGATATCCCCGCCGGCCGTAAGCCGTCGCAAGGGACCGTGGAACAGCGCTTCCGCCCGTCGCATCTGACCCATTCGACGCCAGATTTGCGCGTGCTGCCTTGCGCGCGAGCTCGCACGGAGCGCATCCCATGTTTCGTCTATCAGGACTTTTCACTGCCTTCGTCATCCTCGCCGGCGCGGCCCTCTCGCCGGCCGCGGCCGAGGACAAGACCATCACCGTGTTCGCCGCCGCCTCGATGAAGAACGCGCTGGACGAGATCGACGCCGCCTACACCGCCAGGACCGGCGTCAAGTTCATCGTCAGCTATGCCGCAAGCTCGGTGCTCGCCAAGCAGATCGAGCAGGGCGCGCCGGCCGACGTGTTCGTCTCGGCCGACACCGACTGGATGGACTACGCGATCTCCAGGAAGACCATCAACGAGCCTTCCAGAGTCAACCTGCTCGGCAACAGCATCGTGCTGATCGCGCCGAAGGATTCCAGGATCGACGACGTGACGATCGCGCAAGGCTTCGATCTCGCCAAGCTCGCCGGCGACGGCAAGATCGCGACCGGCGACGTCAAAGCTGTGCCGGTCGGCAAATATGCCAAGGCGGCGCTGGAAAAGCTCGGCGCCTGGCAGGCCGCGGAGCCGAAATTCGCGATGGCCGAGAGCGTGCGCGCGGCGCTGACGCTGGTCGCCCGCGGCGAGGCCGTACTCGGCATCGTCTATTCCACCGACGCCAAGATCGAGCCCGGCGTGAAGATCGTCGGCACCTTCCCGGCGGATTCACATCCCGCGATCATCTATCCGGTCGCTGCGACCACCACCGCCAAGCCGCAGACCAATGACTATCTCGCCTTCCTGCGCTCGACGGCGGCCAAGACCATTCTGGAAAAGTACGGCTTCAAGTTCCTGGTCACCCCGACGACGTGATATTTGCGGCTTGATGTCTGAGATTTCCCCCGCCGAATGGACGGCGATCCTGCTTTCGCTCAGGGTCGCCATCGTCGCAACGCTGGTCGCGACGCCATTCGGTATTGCGCTGGCATGGCTGCTCGCGCGACGTGACTTCTGGGGCAAGTCGATGCTCGACGCCGTCGTGCATCTGCCGCTGGTGCTGCCGCCTGTCGTCACCGGCTATCTCCTGCTTCTCACCTTCGGCCGCCGCGGCCTCGTCGGCGGCTTTCTCGCCGACCATCTCGGCATCGTCTTCGCATTCCGCTGGACTGGCGCGGCGCTCGCCTGCGGCGTGATGTCGTTTCCGCTGCTGGTGCGCCCGATGCGGCTGTCGATCGAGGCGATCGACCGCCGGCTCGAGCAGGCCGCCGAGACGCTTGGCGCGGCGCCGTGGAAGGTGTTCTTCACGGTGACGCTGCCGCTGGCGCTGCCCGGCGTGCTCGCCGGCATGGTGCTGGGCTTTGCCAAGGCGATCGGCGAGTTCGGCGCGACGATCACCTTCGTCTCCAACATTCCCGGCGAGACCCAGACGATTTCCTCCGCGATCTATTCGCTGATCCAGACGCCGGACGGTGATGCCGCTGCGGGACGGCTGGTGATCGTCTCGATCGCGCTGGCGCTGGGCGCATTGATTGCCGCCGAATGGTTCGCCCGCCGCGCCACCGCGCGGCTGCACGGAAACTGACCATGCTGCGGGTCGACATCGAAAAGCAGCTTGGCGAATTCTCGCTGCATGCATCCTTCAGCAGCGAAGGCCGCGTCATCGGCCTGTTCGGCGCCTCGGGCGCCGGCAAGACGTCGCTGGTGAACATGATCGCCGGGCTGTTGCGGCCCGACCGCGGCACCATCGTGATCGACGGCGAGACCGTCGACGATACCGCGGCAGGCATCCATGTCCCGGCCTGGCGCCGTCGCATCGGCTATGTGTTCCAGGACGCGCGGCTGTTCCCGCATCTCGACGTCGCGCAGAACCTCGATTACGGACGGCGGATGAACCGCCTGCCGTCCGATCCTGTCCAGCACAGGCGCATCATCGACCTGCTCGACATCGGTGCCCTGCTCGGCCGCCGCCCCGGACGACTCTCCGGCGGCGAGCGCCAGCGCGTCGCGCTCGGACGCGCGCTGTTGTCGAAGCCGAGGCTGCTGCTGCTCGACGAGCCGCTCGGCGCGCTCGACGAGGGGCGCAAGCTCGAGATCCTGCCCTATCTGGTGCGGCTGCGGGATGAAGCCAACGTACCCATGGTCTATGTCAGCCACGACGCCGCCGAACTGCGCCAGCTCGCGATGCAGATCGTGACGCTGAAGCAGGGCCGCGTGACGAGTCTCGGAGGCGTGAAGGTGCTGACGTGAGGCACTTGCAGCCCGGCTTGCGCGAAGCGCCATCCGGGCTACGAATAGCTACCAGCCGCGATCGACGTTGCGCACCTCGCCCGTCCTCGCATCGACATCGACTTCCATCCAGCGCCCGGCGCGATCGCGGCCTTCGATCTGCCATTCATCGCCGAGGAAGTTCGTGTGCGAGACCGTGGCGACACCAAGATCACTGGCAACGTCGAGCGCGACTTGCATGGAAATCTGATCGCCGGTGTCATAGGCCATCGCCGGCGCGGCCGATCCGAGGCCGATCGCGACGATGGCAGGCAGGATGAAACTTCGCATGGAACTGCTCCTGTCAAAGACGTTGCTCGGGCTGAGAACGGGCGGAACGGCGCAGCGTTCCGGCTATCAACTTGGCGGAACAGCGGAAACTTTCGGCGGTTGCGGCGATTTGGCTGCGGCTGCCTGGTGTTCCGTTCCCGCAAATTGCCACGCCACCTTTGAGCTCGCGCCGTGCCCATTTGATGGGCACGGCGCAAGGGCGCCTTTGCCTCCCTACGGCAGCGTCAGACCCCCGCGACCGAGGTCCACAGCTCCGCAAGTCTCTTGCGCAAGGCCTGCGCGCGCGTCAGCGGCGCGGGCGTCTCGTCTTCTTCGGGCAGACGGAGGCCGACGACGTTGACGCGGCCCCCGGAGATCGAGCGCGCGACAAGCACGATCTCGTCCAGCGCGAGCTCGGCACCCTCCTTCGGCGCTCGGTCGAGATGGACGTCGAAATAATCGGCGAGCGTGAGCTTGCCCTCGTCCTCGCTCACCTTCACGCCGTAGATCTCCGCAAGCTCGGCGAGGGTGTGCTCGCCGGAGACCATGAAGTCGCCGAGCAGATGCGGATCGGGCGCCGAGCTCGGCTGCATGTCGACGAAAAAGCGGTCGAGCGACTCGGCCTTTTCCGGCGGGGCCAGCAGGTAGATGTAGTCCCCGGGCGCGATCGGGTCGGCTTCGGTCGGCGTCAGGATGTTCTCGTTGCGGATGACGAGTGTCGGCTTGGACCAGGACGGGATCAGGCCGCGGCGGAAATACAGGCTCTTGGGCCGCACCGGATAGCCGACCAGTTGCTGTTCGAGCTGGCCGGGCAGATCCAGTTCGACGCGGCGCGGGCCGCGCTCGGCGCGCGGCAGTGCCACATGCAGCTTGCGCGCCGCGGGCGCCAGGGTCCAGCCTTGCAGCAAGAGCGAGATGATGACGACGACGAAGGCGACGTCGAAATAGAGATAGGCCTTGGACAGCCCGACCAGCATCGGGATCGAGGCCAGGAAGATCGCGACCGCGCCGCGCAAGCCGGTCCAGGCGATGAAGATCTTTTCGCGCCAGTTGAAGCGGAATGGCATAAGGCACGCAAACACCGCGAGGGGCCGCGCGATCAGCATCAGGACGAGCGCGACGGCGACCGCCGGCAATATGCTCGCGCCGAGCCGGCTCGGCGAGACCAGAAGGCCGAGCAGCACGAACATCACGATCTGCGCCAGCCAGGTCGCGGCATCGAGGAACGTCACCACCGAATTATGCGCGCGGGTCGGCCGGTTGCCGATGATGATGCCGGCGAGATAGACCGCGAGGAAGCCGGAGGCGTGCATGATCTGCGAGCCGCCGAAGATCACGAGCGCGCCCGTGGTCACGAACGGAGCGTGCAGGCCCTGCGGCAGCGCCACCTGGTTGAGGGCGATCACGACGAGGCGGCCGCCGATCACGCCGACGATGGCGCCCAGCGCCGCCTCCAGGAGGAACTCCACCAGCACATGCCCGGGCGAGCTCGAGCCGACCGAGATGTATTCCACCAGCATCAGCGTGAGGAAGATCGCGAACGGATCGTTGGTGCCGGATTCCGCCTCCAGCGTCGCGCCGACGCGCGGGCGCAGGCGCAGGCCCTGGGTATGCACCAGCAGGAACACGGCGGCCGCGTCGGTCGAGGCCACCACGGCACCGACCAGCAGCGACTCCGCCCAGTTGAGGTCGAGCGCGTATTTCGCGAACGGCGCCGTGACGACGGCGGTCAGCAGCACGCCGACGGTCGCGAGCACCACGGAGGGCGCGAGCACCGTGCGGATGCTGGCAAAGCGCGTGCGCAAGCCGCCGTCGAACAGGATCAAGGCGAGCGCGACGGAGCCGACCAGATAGGTGGTGCGGACGTCGTCGAACTGCAGATGCCCGGGGCCGGACTCGCCGGCGACCATGCCGATGGCAAGGAAGACGAGCAGCAGCGGCGCGCCGAAGCGCAGCGCAAGCAGGCTCGACAGGATACCGGCCATGACGAGGACGGCGCCGAGCAATATGGCGAGACTGACGGAGTCGAGGGAGGCCATCCACCTTCCGGGTACAAATCGCTGGAATTTCATCCTTATCGTCGGCAGACTCGCGCGCCAACCCATTTCCGCTCCTCGCGGCAATCTGCCGGCATTTTACGGCCTTAACGCGCTTTACTTGGCGGTGTATCGATGGCCGGGCCGCGCCCTTTGTGGGATTCTGCGGCTCCCTCGAATCAATTCCTCCCCGCTTTGCCGACGAGACCGATGGACATGGACCTCAAAGACTTCATGGAGTTCGTGCAGACGACCGCGCGCAGCGTCGGGGCGGAAATCTCCTCGCCCTGGTTCTACCTGCAATTCGGTCTCATCCTGGCCGCGGCCGGCATCGCCTATGCCGCGGAGGCCGCCATTCGCAGCCGCGTCGACATGACGTCACTGGCGATGCGCTGGCCGCTGCCGCTCCGGCACTTCGTCCGGGTGATGGTCTCCAGCGCCTCGACGGCGGTGTTCACGCTGCTCGTGATCATCTCGCGCGTGGTGATGTACCACGCGACCTGGCCGAGCCGCAGCTATCTCCTGATGGTCGCAGCCAAGCTCGGCTTCGCCTGGCTCGTGATCCGGCTCGTGACCTCGGTGCTCCGCAACGCCTTCATCGTCAAGCTGGTGTCGATCACGGCGTGGTTCGTCGCCGCGCTCTCCATCGTCGGCCAGCTCGATGCGACGGTCGACCTGCTGGATTCGTTCGCGATCGTGCTCGGCGGTCTCAGGTTGACCCCGCTCTTGGCGCTCAAGGCCGGCGCGCTGCTGCTGATCGCGCTCTGGCTGACCAACATCGCGAGCAATTTCGCCGAGAGCCGGATCAACGCCACCACCGACCTGACGCCGTCGGTGCAGGTGCTGCTTGTGAAGATCATCCGCATCGGGCTGCTTGCCGTCGCAATCGTCATTGCGCTCGGCGCAGTCGGCATCGACCTGTCGGCGCTCGCGGTGTTCTCCGGCGCGGTCGGCGTCGGCATCGGTATCGGCCTGCAGAAGATCGTGGCCAATTTCATCTCGGGCATCATCCTGCTCGCCGACAAATCGGTGAAGCCCGGCGATCTCGTCACCATCGGCGACAATACCGGGCGGATCAGCGCGATGAAGACGCGCTATATTTCCGTCGCCGCCGGCGACGGGCGCGAATTCCTGGTGCCGAACGAGGACCTGGTGACGCAGAAGGTCGTCAACTGGACCTATACCGACAAGAACACACTGGTGAAGATCGCCTTCGGCACCAATTACGACGCCGATCCCCGCCTGGTCTGCACGCTCGCTGCCGAGACCGCTGCTGCCCATCCGCGCGCCCAGAAGGGCAAGCCGCCGACCTGCATTTTGACCGAGTTCGCAGAGGCCGGCATGAAGTTCTCGCTGACCTTCTGGATCGCCGATCCCGACGGCATGGACAGGGTTAAGAGCGACGTGATGCTGGCGCTGTGGGACGCGTTCAAGCGCGAGGGCATCCGGGTTCCCTACCCCGTCCGCGAAATCCGCATCCGCGGCGGCGCCCTGCCGGTGGAAACCACCGTAGAAGTCCCGAATTAGGGCACTTTCCCATCCAAGGCTGGCAAGCCTCTTGTTTTTGACGCGTTTTCTTCACGCGAACCGGTAGCCACTTCGCTCGAAAACGCTCTGCCTCGGCTTGCATGAAGGCTGCCAATCATTAAATTAGGGCGTGAAATCAAGCCTTTTCGCCGATATCGAGATCAGCCCCGAGAAGATTTGACACGCATGAGCTACGTCGAAGCCACCGATACCTCCCTGCGCAAGACCGGACAGATCAAGCTGCATGGGCCGAACGCCTTTGCCGGCATGCGCAAGGCGGGGGCGCTGGTGGCGAAATGCCTCGACGAGCTCACCGACATCGTCGCACCCGGCGTGCCGACCTCGAAGATCGACGAATTCGTCCGCGATTTCGCCTTCAGCCATGGCGCCTATCCGGCGACGCTGATGTATCGCGGCTATCGATATTCGACCTGCACCTCGCTCAACCACGTGGTCTGCCACGGCATGCCGGGCGACCGTCCGCTGAAGGAGGGCGACATCGTCAACATCGACGTCACCTTCATCGTCGACGGCTGGTATGGCGATTCCAGCCGGATGTATGCGGTGGGCCCGATCGCCCGCAAGGCCGAGCGGCTGATCGAAGTCACTTATGAGGCGATGATGCGCGGCATCGCCGCGGTGAAGCCCGGCGCCACCACCGGCGACATCGGCCACGCCATTCAGAGCTTCGTCGAGCCGCAGGGCATGAGCGTGGTGCGCGATTTCTGCGGCCATGGCCTCGGGCGCATGTTCCACGACGAGCCCAACATCATACATATCGGCCGGCCCGGCGAGGGCGTGCAGCTCAAGCCCGGCATGTTCTTCACCATCGAGCCGATGATCAATCTCGGCAAGCCGCACGTCAAAATCCTCTCCGACGGCTGGACCGCGGTCACCCGCGACCGCTCACTGTCGGCGCAGTTCGAGCACTCCGTCGGCGTCACCGCGACGGGCGTGGAGATCTTCACACTGTCGGAACGGCACGGCGAGAAGCAGATCGGCGCCTGATCGCGTTGTCCTAGCGCCGGCGGCGGAATGACGAAGGCGTCCTCTTGTAAGTCGCGGCAAAAGCGTCGTTGAACCTGCGAACGCTGCCGAAGCCGGCCGCAAACGCAATCTCTGCCAATGTCATCTCGGTCTGGTCGATAAGCCGCTTGGCTTCCTGTACGCGGCGCGTCGCGGCGATCTCACTCGGGCTTGCGCCGGCATGACGCATGAACAGGCGGAGCAGGTGACGCGGCCCCACGCCCAGGGTTTCCGCAAGCTCGGTCATGGTCGCGCGATCGAGAAAGCCGTCATTGATCAGGCGCATCCCGCGCGCGACGGTGGTCGCCGTCCCCATCCAGGCCGGCGAGCCCGGCGCGGTTTCCGGCCGGCAGCGCAGGCACGGGCGAAAGCCGGCTCGCTCGGCGGCCGCCGCGGTCGCATAGAAGGTGACGTTCTCAGAGCGGGCCGGACGCACCGGACAGACCGGCCGGCAATAGATGCCCGTCGAGCGAACGCCGGAGAAGAACAGGCCGTCGAAAGCGCGCGCACGCGCGAGGCGCGCCCGATCGCAGGTTTCCCAGTCGAGATGCGGCGGCAGCGTCTGCCGATGCGCCGAGCCTGTCGTCATGGCCAAATCATAGTTTCAAGCCGCCCTTCCGAGTAGCTGAAATCGGACTCGACCGGGCGATGAGGTCCGAATCCAGCCAGCCTGCAGCGCCGCTCCTGTTCATGGTCTCGATGGATTTCCGGAGCAGATCGCATGAGCACACAGGCACAACAGACGACACCAAGACAAACCCGTCTCGCGTTCGAGATCGGACTCCTGCTGCTTCTCTCCCTGATCTGGGGCAGCTCATTCACGCTCATCAAGGTCGCGCTTCCGACGATCCCGCCCTTCACGATGGTCGCGGCGCGGGTGACGATCGCGGCCGTTCTCCTGATCCTGGTCGCCCTCGCGCAGGGGCATGCCCTGCCGCGCCAAGGGCCGGTGTGGGCGGCTTTCGTCGTGCAAGGGCTGCTGCAAAGCGCGCTGCCCTTCACCCTGATCAGCTGGGGCGAAACGCATATCACGAGCGGTCTCGCCGGCGTGCTCAATGCGACCCCGCCGATGTTCGTGCTAGCGATCGCGCTGTCGACCGGACGCGGGCGAGAGGCGATCAGCGGCCGCAAGATCATCGGCGTTGCGCTGGGCCTGGCCGGCGTCGCCCTCACCATGCGAGTTGACGCGCGCTCGGGGTTCGGCACCACCGCGCCGCTGGCGCAGGCCGCCGTCCTGGCGGCGAGCTTCTGCTACGCGCTGGCACCGATCTGGGGGCAGCGGTTCGCGAACCTTCCCGCGATCGTCACGGCCGCCGGCGCGATGAGCTGCGCCGCGGCCCTGATGCTGCCCATCGCCGCCGTGCTCGATCGGCCCTGGACACTGGCGCCGACGATGCAGGCGATCATGGCAGTGCTCGGCCTGGCGAGCGTCTGCACCGCGCTCGCCATGGTGATCTATTTCCGCCTGATCCATACGCTTGGTCCGCTCGGAACGACGAGCGGTAGCTACCTGCGCGCCGGCTTCGCCGTGGCGCTTGGGACCACGCTCCTTGGCGAGAGCTTCACGTGGTCGATGCTGGCCGGCATGACGTTTATCGTCATCGGCGTCATGGCGGTAACCGGCCCCATGCGGAAGCGATGAGGGGACTTGCAATTGTCGTTTGAGAAATTCCGTCGACCAGAATGCGCTTGATCTGGAGCTCGCTTGCGCCAGCCAAGGTGCCGACCTCAATCCCCGAGGCAGTCTCAATGCACCAATGTGGTGCCGCCAGTCATCGCACGCGCAACGGTCCCACCCAGGGCAATCCTGAGCCCCTGAGAACGTAGGCGCGAGCAACACATCAATTGAGGCGGTGTCGCTGATTCAACACCTGATGAGCTTCCACGACGCAGATAGCGACCTCGGACGCATCAACCGCTCGGCGATCGGTGTCCCCGTAACCATCCATCCCTGGACCGCGCGCGTTCTGCGCCACGCCCAAGCCCATGCGGCAGTCACGAGAGGACTACAATTCTCGATTGAAAATTTTTCTCGACAAGGCAATGCTGGCGGCCCATGCCAGCCAGATCCGACCACGACAAGAGCAAGCCTGAGGACGCGCCGCACTATCTCGGCCATCGCGAGCGGCTGCGCGAGCGCTTCTATAGCGCAGGCGCGGATGCACTCAGCGACTACGAGCTGCTGGAGATGGCGCTGTTTCCGGCGCTGCCGCGGCGCGACACCAAGCCGCTGGCGAAGACGCTGATCAAGACGTTCGGCTCGTTCGCCGAGGTCGTGCATGCGCCGGTGGCGCGCTTACGCGAGGTCGACGGCGTCGGCGAGTCCGCGATCAACCAGCTCAAGCTGATCGCTGCGGCGGCGCATCGCGTCGCCAAGGGCGGGGTCAACGGCCGCAACGCGCTGTCGTCCTGGAACGAGGTGATCGACTATTGCCGGACCAGCATGGCGTTTGCCGACAAGGAGCAGTTTCGCCTGCTCTTCCTCGACAAGCGCAACCAGCTGATCGCCGACGAGGTGCAGCAGACCGGCACCGTCGACCACACCCCGGTCTATCCGCGCGAGGTGATCAAGCGCGCGCTCGAGCTGTCGGCGACCGCGCTGATCCTGGTGCACAACCACCCCTCCGGCGATCCCTCGCCGTCACAGGCCGACATCCAGATGACGAAAGCGATCATCGACATCGCCAAGCCGCTGGGGATCGCCGTGCACGATCACATCATCGTCGGCAGGAGCGGGCATGCCAGCCTGCGCGGGATGCGGCTGATCTAGGCGCGAGATCCAACGTCCGTCACGGAATACACCGGCCACGAATAGCATCCTTGGGACACGTTTGAGAAACAGACATGCCACGTGACCTTGGTACCGAGGAGGATTAGTACTGATGATTAATGAATTGGACCTTGTCGTATTGAAGCGGGATGTGCCTTCGGAACGGCTAACCGCCGGTGACGTGGGCACCGTCGTCCTGGTGCATCAAGAAGGCGAAGCCTTCGAAGTCGAATTCACGACCCTGTCGGGGGACACGGTTGCCGTTGTGACTCTCGACGCGTCTGACGTGCGCCCGGTCGGGGCGCGCGAGATCGTCCATGCGCGCGCAGTCAACTGATCCAATGCCGACGTGCATCCGATGACCGCTCGGCACCAATACCGCTGACAATTGCCGGCTTTCACGGCTCGACCCACCGCTGCACCGCCTCCGCGGTGTCGGCAGGCGTGGTGTTGAAGCAGATCGCGGCGTCAGGCGCCAGGCGATGGACGAGGTTCAGCACCCTCTCGAACAGCAGCAGGCGCTCCCTCGGCTCGCGCAGGCCGGCGCCGATCACGATGCAATCGAAGCGCTCGTCGCGCAAGGCCGCCGTGACTCCGGCTTCGGCCGTCGCATCGAGATCGATCAGGCAGCTCGTGACCTCGAAGCCGAGATCGCGCAGGCGCAGGAGCTGCGCCTCGATGTAGTCGCGCACGAGCTCCGGCGTCAGCTGCGGAAATGCGCTGTAGTCGGCATTGCCGGGTTCGATTCCGATCGCCAGGACGCGCTTGGGCATGCAGGACTCCTTGCCGGACCGTCTCGCCTTGTTAATGGATCGACGGCCGCGCCGGTTCCTTGAGCGGTGCGTTGCAGGATTCTACCAATGATTTCATGTCAACGCTGTAAGCCATTTCACATGCGCCGGACCGGCGGACTGCCAGATTTTCCAGAGATCACGCTGCAGTCACGCGTCGATCACGCCAGCCGGTTCACTGTGGCTTGCACGGAGACTCGATAATTCAGTCAATTTGCGGGAGCGGAAAATGATCTCATTCGAGAGCTTGAAAAGCGAATATGAGCGGAATTGGGCCGGTCTCGAAATCCGAGCGGGACGCCTCACCGAAGCGAATGCCGTCGCCCGCAAGGCCCTCAACGGCAAGGCGACCTATCAGCAGATCGAGCGATTGACGGGCGTTCCCTGGTACTTCACCGCGCTCTGTCACTACCGCGAGTCCAACTTCGATTTCGACACGTATCTCGGCAACGGCGAGTCGCTGCATCGTGTGACCACCATCGTTCCGAAAGGGCGCGGTCCATTCGCCACCTTCGTGGACGGTGCCGTGGACGCGTTCAGGATCGAGAACTTCATCGGCGCGCAGGACTGGAGCATCGCGCGGATGCTGTTCCGGCTCGAGGCGTTCAACGGCTTCGGCTATCACGCCAAGGGCGTCAATTCGCCCTATCTCTACGGCGGCTCGACGCTGTACGGCCCGCCAGAGGCAAGGGCCGGAAAATTCGTCCGCGACCACGTGTTCGATTCCAGTCACGTCGATTCCCAGCTCGGCACCGCGGTGATCCTGCATGCGATGATGTCACAGGATTCCTCGATCACGCTCGACAGCGTCCCGCAATTCGCCGGCCGCACCGAGCCGGAGGACGATGTGGCCTCGACGGTCATCCTCATGCAGCAGGCGCTCAACAAGCTCGGCGCCAATCCGCCGCTCGCCGAGGACGGCATCAGCGGACCGAAGACCAGGACCGCCGTCTCGCAGTTTCAGCAGCAGCACGGCCTGAGGGATACCGGGCTGCTCGATGCCGCCACCGTCGCCGCGATCACGCGCGCGATGCAGCAGCCGGGCCCCGCCGCGCAGAACGGCGATCTGTCGCAAATCCTGAAGCGGCTGGAGGACCTCGCGCAAGTGCTGCGACCGTCGGCCGGCGGTGTGACGCTGCCAGCGACTGTGCCGGGCAACACTTTGCCTGCCACCAACGACCCGGTCAGCCTGTTCGAGCGGCTTTTCGCCCTCATCAACAAGACGGCGCCCGTGCCAGGACCAGTGAGCCCGACCAGTCCCGCCCCGGTCGATCAGCTGAAGCAGGTCGTCGACCTGCTCGGCACCCTGCTCAACAACGGCGGCGGCAAGCCCATGCTCGGCCAGGTCAACGGCGCACTCGGCGAGACCATCGGCAAGCTGCTCGACGGCAAGAAGACCGCGCTCGGGATCGGCGGCTCGCTGCTCACCGCGCTGCTCTCCTCGGTGACGGCGAGCCCCGATGCGGGCGGTCTTGCCGGTCTGCTCGGAACGATCGTGTCGGCCGTGCCCGGCCTTGGCCAGTTCGCGATGCCGATCTCGCTCGCGCTCACCGTCTGGGGCGTGCTCGGCAAGATGGAGAAATGGGCGCAAGGCACCGCACCGCCGCCGAAGGTGACGACCTAGATATTCTGAGTGTCGAGTGCCGCGGCGCGACGCTGCATCAGCGCGCGTTCGCGCCCGTTCGTCGCAAGATGCGCGGCGGCTTCAAACGCCTGTCGCGCCTCCGCGAGCCGCCCGAGCTTTTGCAGAAAATCGCCACGAACCGCCGGCAGATGATGATAGGTCGCCAGCGCTGGCGCGCCGGCGACGGCGTCCAGCACGTCGAGCCCGGCTTGCGGTCCCCAGGCCATGCCGACCGCGACCGCGCGATTGAGCTCGATGACCGGCGAGCGCACCAGCTGCGCCAATTCGGCGTAGAGCTGCGCGATGCGATGCCAATCGGTCTCGACGGCAGTCGCCGCTCTGACGTGACACGCCGCAATTGCAGCCTGAAGCGCGTAAAATCCTCCGGAGCCACCGAGCTCGGCGGCACATTCGAGCGAGCGGAGGCCGCGGCGGATCTGCACCCAATCCCAGAGCGCGCGATCCTGGTCCATCAGCAGAATGGGATCCCCATTCGCGTCGGTGCGCGCGCGTGTCCGCGCGGCATTCAAATCCATCAGCGCAACGAGGCCGTGAACCTCAGGCTCGTTCGGCGCCAGGCCTGCAAGCACGCGGCCCATGCGCAGCGCTTCGTCGCAGAGCTGCGGCCGCAGCCATTCCTCGCCGCGCGCCGCGAGATAGCCCTCGTTGAAGATGAGGTAGACGACCTCCAGCACCGAGGCCAGGCGCTCCGACAGAGCCTCACCACTCGGCGTCTCATAGGCGAGGCCGGAATTCGACAGCGTCCGCTTGGCGCGTACGATGCGCTGGGAGATGGTGGCTTCCGGCACGAGATAGGCGCGTGCGATCTCCGAGGTGGTGAGGCCGCAGATCATGCGCAGTGCCAGCGCCGCGCGAGCTTCGCGCGACAGGATGGGATGACAGGCGGTGAAGACCAGCCGAAGCAATTCATCGCCGATATCATCGTCGAGCGCGGCACCAAAATCGGGCACGATCTCCTGCTCCTGCAACAGGTCGCGCGCCAGCATGTCGTGCTTGTCCAACAGCATCCTGCCGCGGCGCAAGACATCGAGCGCGCGGCGCTTCGCGGTGGTCATGAGCCATGCGCCGGGATTGTCGGGAATGCCGAGGCTCGGCCAGGCCTCGAGCGCCGCAACGAGCGCGTCCTGGGTCAACTCTTCCGCAAGCGGCACGTCGCGCAGCATCCGCGACAGCGTCGCGATGAGCCGCGGCTGCACGATGCGCCAGGTTGCGTGAATCGTGGCACGGATGGCTTGATCGGTGTCGGCGACCGTCATCGCCGCCGACCGTTGCGCGCGGTGCCGTCCATCAGGCGTGCGCAGCCGCCTTCGCATTCACCTCGCAGGCGCCGTCGACGCCCGGCGTGGCGAAGGCCCGCAACTCGCAGGTGCCATCCCAGCCCGGCATGTGGTCGAGGTGCAGCTGCATGAACTCCTTGGCCATGGCCAGCGCTTCCGCCTTGTCGCGCAGCTCGAAGATGGCATAGCCGCCGACCACTTCTTTGGCCTCGATGAAGGGACCGTCGACGACGCTCAGTTCCCCGTCGACGATCCGCACCCGTGCGCCGGTCGCAAGTGGCATCAGGCCGCCATTGTCGATCATCCGGCCCGCCTTGATTTCCCGCTCGGAAATCTTCTGCATGGCCTCCATCAGCGCGGGGGTCGGACCTTTCATCGGCTGGCTGGAGGTGACGATGTACATGAAGCGCATGCAAAACTCCTGATAGGGCGAGACACGGCCGGTTCGGCCGCGCGATCAGCTCGCTATTGGGATGACGATCCAGCTGGTGCCGGATCGACATGGGCGCAGGAAAAATTGCAAGAACCGAAAGGCGCCTATTGACGCAGCATGATCAGGGGATCGGCGGTGTCGGGGACGCGCCGCCACTGCGCGTTGTCGTCGGCCTCGAACTGCCAGGCTTCGCCTGCTTTCGACATCAGGATGATCTGGCCGCGCTCGAGCCGCCATTGCGTCGGATTAAACTGCGCGATGGCGGGATCGCATTTCGGCTTGAGGAAGACCTGGAAATTGTCCGGGCCCGCTTCGGTGTTGGTCAGCGTCAACCCGCAGACCGGCTGGCCGTTGCCGCGCACCATCGACCAGTCGCCGATCATCTGGTCCATCGATTTGGCCATCGAACGCGCGGCGGCGAGGTCCTGCAGGATGTAGACGCCCTCACCCTGGCGCAGGCCCTCGAAGATGCCGGCCTCGACCTCGGTGAAGTCGATCACGGCTTCACCGGTCGCACCCTGCAAGCGAACGATGTCGAGGCCCTTCACGCTCCAGGCGACGATGTCCTTGGTGAAGGGCAGCGCCGTCTTGCAGGCCGGCTCCAGTTCCAGCTTGAATCCCTGGCCTGCGGCGTCACCTTTGAGCGTGACGACGCAGGTCTTGCTGCGCTCGGTGGTCGAGAGCTCCCACTGCCCGGGCATCTGCTTCTTCAGGGTCGTCGCATCCTGCGCATGCGCGATGCCGATCGCGGCCAAGCTGGTCGCGACGGCGAATGCGACGGCCCGAAGACTTCTCATCAGCGCCCCTTGAACGGCGTTTCGGCAACCGGCGTCAACGGCGCCTTGCCGGCGAACCAGGACTTGAGATTGTCGACGACGAGCTGGTCCATGGCGTTGCGGGTCACCACCGAGGCCGAGCCGATATGCGGCAGCAGCACGACGTTCTGCATGGTCTTGAGCTCGTCCGGCACGTTCGGCTCGGCCGCGAACACGTCGAGGCCGGCGGCGAGGATGGTGCCCGACTTCAGCGCCTGGATCAGCGCCGGCTCGTCGACCACGGAGCCGCGCGCGACGTTGATCAGCACGCCGCGCGGGCCGAGCGCCTTGAGCACCTCGGCATCGATCATCTTGTTGGTGGAGGCGCCGCCCGGCACGATCACCATCAGGGTGTCGACCGCCTGCGCCATCTCGATAAGATCGGGGTAGTGCTCGTAGGAGACGTCCTTGGACGGATTGCGCGAGTGGTAGACCACCGGCACCAGCGAGGCGTCGAGCCGGCGCGCGATGGCCTGCCCGATCCGGCCCATGCCGACGATGCCGACCTTGCGGTCGCGCAGCGAGCCGACGCTGAGCGGATAGTTCTGCGTCTGCCACAGCCCGGAGCGCACATAGCGATCAGCCTTGATGAACTCGCGCAAGGTGGCGATGAGAAGGCCCATCGCGACGTCGGCGACCTCCTCGGTCAGCACGTCGGGCGTGTTGGTGACGACGATGTTGTTCTCGGCCGCGTATTTGGCGTCGATGTGGTCGTAACCGACGCCAAAGCTCGCCACCATCTCCAGCTTCGGCAGCTGCGACAGCGAATCCCTGTCGGCACGCACGGTGTGATAGGTCACGGCGACGCCGCGGATCTTGTCGCGGACCGCCGGCGTCAGCCGCTCGAGGTCGCCGCGCGTCTCCGCCTTGTGCACGACGAAATGATCGGAAAAGCCATTCTCGAGGATCGGCCGCACCGGTCCATAAATCAAAAGATCGATCTTTTCGGACGAAATCGAACCGGCAGCCATCAGTTTTCCTTTCCAAGCGCGCTCTCATGCCAGCGCCGTAAAACGAGGTGCGAAACTAGCGCCAGCACCCCATAGATGACAATCCCGGCCAGCGACAACAAAAGCAGCGCGGCGAACATGCGGGGTATGTTCAAGCGGTAGCCTGACTCGGCGATCCTGTAGGCGAGCCCGGAGCCGGCGCCGGCCGTTCCGGCCGCGATCTCGGCCACGACCGCACCGATCAGCGACAGGCCGCCCGCGATGCGCAAACCGCCGAGGATGTAGGGCAGCGCCGCCGGCAGCTTGAGATAGCGCAGCGCTTGCTGTGGCGAGGCGCCGTAGAGCTGGAACAGCCCGGCGAGGTTGCGGTCGACCGAATTCAAGCCCAGCGTGGTGTTCGACAGCACCGGGAAGAAGGCGACGATGAAGGCGCAGACGACGACCGCGGTCTGCTGCTCCAGATAGATCAGCAGCAGCGGCGCGATCGCGATGACCGGCGTCACCTGGAGCACGACGGCATAGGGGAACAGCGAATATTCCAGCCATTTCGACTGGTTGAACACGAGCGCCAGCGCGATGCCGCCGATGCTGGCGGCGACGAAACCTTCGAGCGTGGTCAGAAGCGTGGTGGCGAGCGATTGTGACAGCACCGCCCAGTCCTTGATCAGCGTCAGGACGATGATGGAGGGCGCCGGCAGCACGTAAGGCGGGATCTCCTTGATGCGGACCACGAGTTCCCAGGCGAGGAGGCCGGCTGCGAACACGATGACGGGAAGCACGAAGCGCATCGCGGTTTGCAAGGCGGACGATCTCGGGGGCACGGGAGCTTGCGCGCTCATAGCGTCGACTGTCCCGAATAGGACGGCGCCAGCGCGGCCGACACCCTGCGGCAATAATCGGAATAGGCGGCCGAGGTGCGAAACTCCTCGCCGCGCGGCTCGACCGTCTCGATGCGGATGTCGGCCTGGATGCGGCCCGGCCGCGCGGTCATGACGACGACGCGCTGCGACAGATAGACGGATTCGAACACCGAATGGGTGACGAAGACGACGGTCTTTCGCAAGGACCGCCACAGCGCGAGCAGATCATTGTTGAGACGGAAGCGCGTGATCTCGTCGAGCGCCGCGAACGGCTCGTCCATCAAGAGAATATCGGGATCGGTGACGAGTGCGCGCGCCAGCGACACCCGCATCTTCATGCCGCCGGATAGTTCGCGCGGAAACGCGCCGGCGAAATCGGCGAGGCCGACGCTGGCCAGCGCCGCGTCGGCACGCGCGCGCCCCTCCGCCTTCGGCACGCCTGCGAGCTTCAAGGGCAGCCGCACGTTCTCACGCACGTTGGTCCAGGGCATCAGGGTGGGCTCCTGGAATACGAAGCCAATGCCGTGACCCGGCAACACCTCGCCCTCGTGCCGGGCCAGCCGCACCGTACCTGACGACGGCGCGCTGAGCTCGGCGATCAGCCGCAACACCGTCGACTTGCCGCAGCCGGACGGCCCCAGCAGCGAGATGAACTCGCCCTTGCGGACAGCGAGGTCGAACGGGCCAAGCGCCACGACGCCGTTGTCATAGACCTTCGTCACGCCACGCAGGCTGACGGCGAGCGCGGTCAGGCTGGCCTCGACGGCGGGCGAGGTTCTGCTCTCTACCATCGATCGCAGGCTGTTCTGGGGCTCGGTCGCGCCGCGTCTCGCACCTCTCCCCAACGGGGAGAGGTCGCGCCGAAGGCGCGGGTGAGGGGGCGCCGTTCCCACGCGTGAGCGTAACCGCTCACCCGCATCGCATCTAGCGATGCGATGCGACCTCTCCCTTCGGGAGAGGTGAACGATGCGGCTACGCCTCGGTTTGATCTCGGCATGCGCTACGGCTTGTTCGGGCGGAGCTCGACGCCGACGCCCTTGTTGACGAAGCGCAGCGTGTAGGATTTGCGGAAGTCGAGATCCGCCTTCACGACGCCGGCCTTGACCATCTTGTTGAAGAAGGAGGCATAGCGCTCGTCGCTCATGGCGCCGATGCCGTTCTTCAAGGAATCCCCGGAATCGACGATGCCGTGCTCCTTCATCTTGGCCACGGAATAGGCCAAAAGATCGTCGGTCATTTCCGGGTTGAGCTGCTTGATCAGGGCATTGCCGGCGGAATTGTCGCGGTAGATGTAATTGTACCAGCCGATCATGGAGGCATCGACGAAGCGCTGGACCAGGTCGGGCTTCTTCTCGACGATCTCGCGGCGGGTCTCGATCAGCGTCGAATAGGTGTTGAAGCCGTGATCGGCGAGCAGCAGCACGTTGGGCTTGAAGCCGGCGGCCTTTTCCACGGCAAACGGCTCGGAGGTGACGTAACCCTGCATCGCGCTCTTGGGATTGGCGATGAAGGGCTGCGGATTGAAATTATAGGGACGGACGTTCTTCTCGCTGAAGCCGTATTCGGACTTCAGCCATTGGAAGTAGCTGGTCATGCCCTCCTTGGAGACGAACAGCGTCAGCGGCTTGAGATCCTCGATCTTGCCGATCTTCGCGTCCGGATGGGTCAGCATCACCTGTGGATCCTTCTGGAAGATCGCGGCGATGGTGACGACGGGAACGTTGCTGGCGACCGCATCGAACGACATCAGCGTGTTCGCGGCCATGAAGAAGTCGATCTTGCCCGCGATCAGCAGCATCCGGTTGTTCTCGTTGGGACCACCGGGGACGATGGTGACGTCGAGCCCATACTTCTTGTAGGTGCCGTCGGCGACCGCCTGGAAGAAGCCGCCATGCTCGGCCTCCGCGACCCAATTCGTGCCGAAGGTGACCTTGTCGAGCGTCTCGGCCAGCGCGGGTGCAAAGGAGGCGAGAGCGGCCAACAAGCCCGCAATTAACGCTCGCCGCAGATGAAAGGGGGTCATGATGGCACTCCGTCGATCGTGGCTGGCCGATGTGAACGCAACGCGATAAAACCGCATGACATCAGGGGACGCGAGCCGGCCAGGCCCGCGTCCCCTCATACCCCAAATTACGTGACAAATTCGGGCAAGGAAACCTCGATGACGCCGCCCCGTGACTGGATCGACATCGACTGGGCTCATGCAGGCCCAGCGGAGGTGTCGCGCTGGATCGCGGTGCTGCCGCTGGCGGCGACCGAGCAGCATGGCCCGCATCTGCCTCTTACGACTGACGTGCTGATCGCGGACGCTTATCTGGCGCGTGTGCGCGAACTGTTGCCCGAAAGCGTTCCAGCCAGTTTCCTCCCCGTCGAGCCAATCGGGATTTCCACCGAGCATATCGACTATCCGGGCACGCAGACGCTGCCGACTGAAATTGCGCTGAAGAGATGGACCGGGATCGGCGAGGAGGTTGCACGCCGCGGCGTGAAGAAGCTCGTCCTCATCACCAGCCATGGCGGCAACAGCGCGGCGATGATGCTGGTCGCGCAGGATCTGCGCGCGCATCACAAGCTGTTCGTGGTGACGACCTCGTGGTCGCGGCTCTCTGCGGCGGAGAAATTGTTCCCGGCCGATGAAGTGCGCCACGGCATTCACGGCGGCGCGGTCGAGACCTCGATCATGCTGGCGCGCTATCCGGATCAAGTGCGCATGAATGCGATCGCGGATTTTCCCGCGAGCAGCATCGCGATGGAGCAGCAGTATCGCTGGCTGTCGACGCAGCGGCCGGCGCCATTCGCCTGGCAGGCGCAGGATCTCAACCCCAGCGGCGCCGTCGGCAATGCGACGCTGGCCCTGCCTGAGAAGGGCGAGCAGCTGCTCGATCAGGGCGCGCGCGCCTTTTGCGAGCTGCTGCGTGAGGTCGATAACTTCGACGTGAACAGGCTCGCCAGGGGCCCTCTCGGTTAGCGGACATCCTCCTGGATTCATTCAGGAAAGATCTGTTCTCGGCGGCCAAATCTCCGCTCTTCGAACCGAACGCGAAGAGCCTCCGTCCAACTGAGCACGCGGGCCACAACGGACCGCCTCAACCCCGGATGGAGTTTTACATGTCGATCAAGACCAAGATTGCCGCCGCAGCTCTCGCTGCCCTCGCTGTGACCGGCAGCATCGTGTCCACCACCTCCTCGGCCGAAGCCAAGCAGCCCGGCTGGGTTTGGGGTGTCGGCGCCGGCATCGCCACCGCCGCCGTCGTCGGCTCCGCGATCGCTGCCAGCAACGACCCCTATTATTACGGCTATCACCGCTGCGGCTGGGTCGCCCAGTACAACGCCTTCGGCCAGTACGTCGGCCGCGTTCGTACCTGCTACTGATTTGAGTACCTGAGGCCGATCTCACACGTGGATCCCGCGTCCGACACGGGCGCCTCATCCACCCCGTGTCGTGCCCCCGACCCGCCCGGCTGTCCCCCCGGGCGGGTCATCCTTTTTGCGCTGGGGAATTTGTTGCAGCCCCGTCACACAAGGGTGCGAACCATCACCTGCGGCAATCCGCGCTAATTGCTATTGCGAATTAATTGCAATAAGGTTCGCTGCACATGCAGGGACTTTGAGGGACTTTGGACGAAAGCGCGTCGAAACCGGATCATCTCGGCCGACGTGCGAAAGCACCGGGCCTGATGACAGGGCCGCCGCGAATCGGCAGGGATATCGCGGCGGGTGGACGACATTCGCGTTTTGGGGGCGTGCGTTTTGACGTTGAGAGGTCACCGTTACAGGTATTTGCGGACAGCCGCGGCAATCGCCTCGGGCGTGATGGTTTTTCCCGCCGTCAGCCGCGCGGCCGATCTGCCGCTGAAGGCGCCGCCGCTGAAAGCGGTCTATGACTGGACCGGCCTCTATATCGGCGCGCATGTCGGCGTCACCCGCGGCACGTCCTCGGCAACGCTGACCGATCCCACGCTTGCGACCGACAACAATGTGTTCACCGGCGCGACCGGCGGCGTCCAGGCCGGCTACAATTGGCGTTTCAATTCGGGCCTGCTGCTCGGCGTCGAAGGAGACATCTCGTTTCCGAACTATCTGCCCTCCAACCACGTCGTGTCATCGGCGGCGACTGCGCTGTCGGGTGCGGAGGAACGCTGGGACTATGTCGCGAGCCTGCGCGCGCGGCTCGGCTACGCCAATGGCAATTGGCTGTTCTACGCCACCGGCGGCGCGGCCTTCGCCGGCGAGCGTTTTCTTTCGACGCCGACCGGCGGCGTCGAAGAAAAAGTGCTGCACACGCGGTTCGGCTGGACCGCGGGTGGCGGCGTCGAATACGCCTTCGCGCCGCATTGGAGCGCGCGGCTCGAATATCTCTACAGCAAGTTCGAGAACGTGGGCGTCACCTTCCCCTCCGCCGCGCAATATTCGTCGTCGATGGATTTTCACAGCCTGCGGATCGGCCTCAATCGCAAGATCGACTGGCCGGGCGTGCCGACCTACAATCCAAAGTCGGATATCACCGATACCGAGTCGAATCGCTGGGAGATTCACGGCCAGTCGACCGCGCTGGGACAGGGCTATCCCGCGTTCCGCGCACCCTATACCGGTCCGAACAGCCTGATCCCGTCGCCGGATTTTCAGCAGACCTGGAGCAACTCGCTCTATCTGAATGCACGGCTGTGGGACGGCGGCGAAGTCTATTTCAATCCCGAGCTGCTGCAGGGCTTCGGCTTCAACAACACGACGGGTGCCGCCGGCTTCCCCAATGGTGAAGCGCAGAAGTCCGGCTTCCCCTATCCGCATTTCAACGCCTCCCGGCTGTTCGTGCGCCAGACCTTCGGCTTCGGCGGCGAGCAGGAGGAGCTGGCGAGCGGCCAGCTGCAGCTTGCCGGCAAGGTCGACGTCTCGCGCCTGACCTTGCAGGTCGGCAAGTTCTCCGTGGTGGACGTGTTCGACGGCAATTCCTACGCGCATGATCCGCGCAAGGATTTCATGAACTGGTCGATCTGGGCCTCCGGCGCGTTCGACTATGCCGCCGACAAGCTCGGCCTCGGCTATGGCGCCACGGCCGAATTGAACCAGAAGCAATGGGCGTTGCGCGCGGGCTATTTCCTGATCGGCGCGGAGTCGAACTCCAACAATTTCGACATGAACGTTGGCCGGCGCGGCGAATATGTGATGGAGCTGGAGACGCGCTATTCGCTGTTCGGCCAGCCGGGCAAGCTGCGCACGCTAGGTTTCGTCAACAGCGCTTTCGCCGGCAGCTATCGCGAGACGCTGGACAATCCCGCGTTCGGCGTGGATATCAGCCAGACTCGCCGCGGCCGTATCAAATATGGATACGCGTTCAACCTCGAACAGGCCATCACCGACGACATCGGCGTGTTCGGCCGCTGGAGCTGGAATGACGGCCGCAACGAGATCATGACCTTCACCGACATCGATAGCAGCCTATCCGGCGGCGTCTCGGTCAAAGGCACCAAATGGGGCCGGCCCGACGACGTCGTCGGCATCGCCGGCGCCATCAATGCGCTGTCGCAGGACCATCGCGACTTCATCGCCGCCGGCGGTCTCGGGCCGCTGATCGGCGACGGCCGCCTCAACTATCGCCGCGAACGCGTGCTGGAGGCCTACTACGCCTACGCGCTGAACAAGGCGCTGACCTTCACCGCCGACTACCAGCTCATCGTCAATCCCGCCTACAATGCCGATCGCGGCCCGGTATCGGTGTTTTCAGGACGGCTGCACGGGGAGTTCTGAGCGGCGGCTCAGAACAGCACCGCGGCGCCCGAGACGAACAGCAGCGCCAGCACGATCTTGCGGAACGTGGCCTCATCGATCCGGCCGAACAGCTTCAGCCCACTCCACGTTCCGACGAACAGGAACGGCAGGCCGAGCGCAAACAGCTTCGCCGTGTCGAGTGAGAGCGCCCCCTTGGCGCCCAGCCAGAGCGCCGCCATGACGAACACCACGACTGCGACCGGCTGGAATGTGGCACGCTGCACGTCCTTGGGCAGACCGCGCAGATTGCACCAGATGGTGACGACGATGCCGGCAAGACCTGCCAGCCCGCCAAGCAGGCCGTTGACGAAGCCGACCGCGATGTCGGCGGCCGGCGTCACGGTGCCCACGAGCTTGAGCTGCGGCCGGAAGAATGCATAGAGACTATAGGCGATCAGAATTGCGCCAACCGCGATGCGGACACTCTTCGGATCAGCCCAGGTCAGAAGCGACACCCCGGCCGGCACGCCGATGACTGCACCGGCGATGAAAGGCCAGAGTCGGCGCCAGTCGAGCGCAGCGCGCAGCTTCCAGACCGAATAGCCCTGGACGAGAAGACCGAAGCCGACGATCAGGCTGGCGCTCTGAAGCGGCGTCAGCACGTAGAGCCATAGCGAAGCCGCGATGAGACCGAAGGCGAAGCCGGAAAGGCCGGCAACGAAGGCGCCGGCGAAGGTGGCAAGCAGGAAAAGCGGAAGCTCGGTGGCGATCCCGTCCATTGCTCGCTCCATGAATCAGCGAGCAGCGCTTGCGTGGGATCACCACTTCACGGGGAGGCTGCGACATCCCCGGGGCTGCGAGCCTAGATGAAATCGCCTCCGCTCACAACGGACTCTACGCCGCCCGGATCGCGTCCAGGAATTTTCCGACCTCGCTCTTGAGACGCGTGCTCTCGCCGGACAGCGATCTGGCCGACGCGAGCACGTTGGGGGAGGCCGATCCGGCCTGGCTCGTGCCGCGCAGCGTCGCGCACGCCATAGAAAATCTGGATCGCCGGCACGATCACGGTCGCCAATTCGTCGGCGTTGGTGCCGTACTTGCCGTCGCTTCGGGCTGCGGGAATCTCCTTGTCCACGGCAGCCGCGGCCTTACCGAAATAGGATTCGGTTGCCGCCTTCATAGCGGTCGCGATCCGGGGCGGATTTCCGAGCTGGTCGATGCCGGCCTCGATGCGCTTGCGGCCGGCCTCCACGCGCCCCTGCATGCGATCCATCAGCGAGAGTTCGGCCGCGGTGAGCGGGCGGCGTGATCGTGAAGGACGGTGAAAACGCCCCCGCGCGGGGTTCCCCGAGGGCCGGATGCGCAGAATTGCCGGCACCTCCCCACCGAATACCTATATCAATGGCGTGCGCCGCCATCCGGCCACTCTTACTTACCTCCGGAATGTCAATGCTCTCGCTGGAACTCGTCATCGTCGTCGTCCTGATCGTCATCAACGGCCTGCTCTCCATGTCCGAACTGGCGGTGGTGTCGTCGCGTCCGGCGCGGCTGTCGCTGCTCGCGGCCAAGGGCGTGCGCGGCGCCGAGCGGGCGCTGACGCTGGCGGCTGATCCCGGCAAGTTCCTGTCGACAGTGCAGATCGGCATCACGCTGGTCGGCGTGCTCTCCGGCGCGTTCTCGGGCGCGACACTCGGGCAGCGGCTGACGCAATGGCTGCTCGAGCTCGGCCTCTCCTCAGGGCTTGCCGACATCGTCGGGGTCGGCATCGTGGTCACGTTGATCACCTACGCCACCTTGATCGTCGGCGAGCTGGTGCCGAAGCAGGTCGCGCTGCGCGACCCCGAAAGCATCGCAGTCCGGGTCGCGCCCGCCATGCACGCGCTGGCGAAGATATCGCTGCCGCTCGTCTTTCTGCTCGACGTCTCCGGCAAGCTGATCCTCACGCTGCTCGGCCGCGGCGGCAAGGCCGAAGAGAAGGTCTCGGAGGACGAGATCCATCATCTCGTCAGCGAGGCCGAGAGCGCGGGCGTGCTCGAGCCCGGCGAGAAGGAGATGATCGCCGGCGTGATGCGGCTCGGCGACCGGCCGGTCGGCGCGGTCATGACGCCGCGTACGGAGGTCGACGAGATCGACCTGAACGACGATCCGGCCGCCATCCGCGAGATCATCGCCAAGAGTCCGCATTCGCGCTTCCCCGTCTCCGACGGCGACCGCGACAGGCCGATCGGCGTGCTCCAGGCCAAGGACCTGCTGGTTGCCTATATGAACGAACGTAACCCGGACCTGCGTGGACTCGTGCGCGAGGCGCCCGGCATCCCGGTGTCGGCAGATGCGCGCGACGTGCTGACCATCCTGAAAGCGGCTCCGGTTCACGTCGGTTTCGTCTATGACGAATACGGCGCCTTCGAAGGCATGGTGACGGCCGCCGACATCCTCGAGTCGATCGTCGGCGCCTTCCATTCCGAGGAAGGACCGCCCGAGCCGGCCTTCATCAGGCGCGCCGACGGCTCACTGCTGATCTCCGGCTGGATGCCGGTCGACGAATTCGGCGAGCTGCTCGGCGTCGAATTGCCGCCGCACCGCTACAACACGGTCGCAGGCCTCGTGCTGCAACAGTTCAATGCGCTGCCCAATGTCGGCGACGCCTTCGATTTTTCCGGCTGGCACATCGAGGTGGTCGATCTCGACGGGCGGAGGATCGACAAGATCCTGGCGAGCCGGCGCGGCGAGTAGGCGGCGGCGTGGACAAACTCGCTCCGGCTAACTCGACCCTCGCCCGAAGCTCACGCCGATCCGCTTTTCCTTGCGCCAGATTACGGTGCAGGGCAGATGTCGTCCGTCGGACTGGACGAACAGGGTGAACTGCTCGGGGATACCGACGGGGCTCGTCACGTCGAGCGCAGCGCCCCCGCTCGAAAAGTTACGGACGGTGCAATCGATCGCGCCGCCGCCGAATTCGATCGTTGCGGCCTTCAGCACGCGTTGCCTGCCATCGTTGCGTCGCTCGTTCATGCCCCCAATTTACACGCAAAGCTGACACAAACGTTAAGATCTCCTCGCTCCGGGGAAATTTGCACCGGGATAGCCGGCGGAATCATGCGGCGGAGCTGCGCTCACAGCGCGGGCTGGAACGTCTCGGCACGCGCCATCCGCCAACCGTCGTGGAAGCGCGGATCTTCCGTACCCTCGAGCAGTTCGCCCGGGCGCAGCGCGGGATACAGCTGGGCGAAGGACTTCACCTGGGTCGTCGACGTCCGTTGGCTGAAATGGATCGGCCGCAACTGCTGCGGGTGTTCGAGGCCGGCCGCGGCGATCAGCTCGGTCAGCGATTGCAGGGTCGCATGGTGATAATTGTGCACGCGGTCGATCTTGAGCGGCACGTAGAGCGCGCGCGCCCGCGTCGGGTCCTGCGTCGCCACCCCGGTCGGGCAGCGGTCGGTGTGGCAGCTCAGCGACTGGATGCAGCCGAGCGAGAACATGAATCCGCGCGCCGAATTGCACCAATCGGCACCGATCGCCATCGCGCGCGCCATGTCGAACGCGGTGGCGATCTTGCCGGAGGCGCCGATCTTGATGCGGTCGCGCGCATTGATGCCGACCAGCGCGTTGTGGACGAAATTGACGCCCTCGCGCATCGGCATGCCCAGATGATCCATGAACTCCAGCGGAGCGGCGCCGGTGCCGCCCTCATTGCCGTCGACGACGATGAAGTCGGGATAGATCCCGGTCTCGATCATCGCCTTGCAGATCGCCAGGAATTCCCAGGGATGGCCGATGCACAGCTTGAAGCCGGCCGGCTTGCCGCCGGAGAGGCGGCGCATCTCCGCGATGAACTGCATCATGCCGATAGGCGTGGAGAAGACCCGGTGCGAGGCCGGCGAGATGCAGTCCTCGCCCATCGCCACGCCGCGGATTTTCGAGATCTCCTCCGAGACCTTGGCCGCCGGCAGCACGCCGCCATGGCCGGGCTTGGCGCCCTGGCTGATCTTGAGCTCGACCATCTTGATCTGGTCGTCGCTGGCGACGCGCGCGAACGCCTCGGGGTCGAAGGAGCCGTCGAGGTGACGGCAGCCGAAATAGCCTGAGCCGATCTCCCAGATGATGTCGCCGCCCATCTCACGGTGATACGGGCTGACGCCGCCCTCGCCGGTGTCGTGCGCGAAGCCGCCCTTCTTGGCGCCGGCGTTCAGGGCCCGCACCGCATTCGGGCTGAGCGCGCCGAAGCTCATCGCCGAGATGTTGAACACCGAGGCCGAATAGGGCTTTGCGCACTCCGGCCCACCGATCACGACACGGAATTTTTCCTTGGCATGCGGCTTCGGCGAGACCGAGTGATGCATCCACTCGTAACCCTCGCGATAGACGTCCTCCTGGGTGCCGAACGGACGCTTGTCGAGCTCCATCTTGGCGCGCTGATAGACCACCGCGCGGGTGTCGCGCGAGAACGGCATGCCGTCCTTCTCGCTCTCGAAGAAGTACTGCCGCATCTCGGGCCGGATTTCTTCGAGCAGGAAGCGGATGTGCGCGGAGATCGGGTAGTTGCGCAGCACCGCGTGGCTCTTCTGCAAGAGATCGCGGATGCCGAGCAGCGTCAGCCCGCCGAAGATCAGGATCGGGACCAGCAGAATGTCGAAGATCTTGCGGTCGACGATGCCGATGCCGATCAAGAGCGCGGTGACGACCGCGCAGATCGTCAGCACGATGAAGCGCGGCGAGAAGGGCAGCAGCAGGGTTTCCAGGATCCCCTCTTCCGCCAGCGGCAGACGTTTCGGAGCTTCCTGCGTCTTGTTGTCGTCGGCCACGATTCCCATCCTCTCGCCAGCATGAGGCGGTACGATACGCCTTTGCCTGTCATACGGATATGACGCGGCCCCTGTTTCAGGCTAGCGAATTCGGCCGAGACAAATCAATCAGCCCGATGGACGGGTTTTGCGGTGCAGCAGAGGGACGGGGCTGGGTTAGCCTGCAAGCGGCCGCAAGCCAGGAGGTGTCCCGGGCAAGCGTAAGCGCAGACCCGGGATCCAGAATACAACACCATACGATGCGCGAGATGGGCCCCGGCTCTGCAGCGCAGCGCTGAAAGACGCTGCGTCCGGGGCACGAGGCGTGGCGCTTACCGCTCGACGAAGGCCTTCTCGATCACGAAATGGCCGGGCTTGTTGCCGCTTCCTTCGACGAAACCGCGGCTCTCGAACATCGCCTTCAGCTCTTCGAGCATCGCCGGGCTGCCGCACATCATGATGCGGTCGGTTGCGATATCGAGCGGGCCTTGGCCGATATCGTTGAAGATCTGCTCGGAGTTGATGAGGTCGGTGATGCGGCCGCGGTTCCTGAACGGCTCGCGGGTCACGGTCGGGTAGTAGACGAGCTTGTCCGCGAGCAGCTCGCCGAACAGCTCATCCTCGCGCAAGGTCGCGACGAGCTTCTCGCCATAGGCGAGCTCGGAGACCTGGCGGCAGCCATGCACCAGCACGATCGATTCGAACTGGTCGTAGACCTCGGGGTCCTTGATCAGGCTGGCGAAGGGCGCGAGGCCCGTGCCGGTCGAGAGCAGCATCAGCCGCTTGCCGGGAAGCAGATTGTCGGTGATCAGCGTGCCGGTCGCCTTGCGGCCGACCAGGATGGTGTCGCCTTCCTTGATCTTCTGCAGGCGCGAGGTCAGCGGGCCGTCCTGCACCTTGATCGAGAAGAACTCGAGCTGTTCCTCGTGATTGGCGCTCGCCATGCTGTAGGCGCGCAGCAGCGGGCGGCCGTCGATCTCCAGGCCGATCATGGCGAACTGGCCGTTCTGGAACCGGAAGCCGGTATCGCGCGTGGCCCGGAAGCTGAACAGCGTGTCGGTCCAGTGGTGGACGGAAAGAACCTTCTCTCGGTAAAACGCGCTCATGATTTTCGATATTCCGAATAACTGCGGTTTTAGTGCAAAAGCGTTGCCCGGCCCTGAAAACGGGCGGTCACCATTGCCATGGCGGAGGATTTCGCGTGTGTGATCTACGCCATTGAGACCAATAATCAACCTCGTTTCGGATGCAATTGATGCCGATCAAACCGGCATTTGCGGCAGAACTGGCCACATCATTAATGAATCTGCTGCCGGACAGGCGCGGAGGGCAATTTCTTTCCTCCCTGATGCGTGGTCGGAGCACTTAATTTCCGTCGCGCTCGCGAGAATTTCATTAAGAATAGCTCTGATTTTCATCCCGATTGGCGCCGCTTCCCGCATTTTTGCGGCTTTTGGCGACAGGAGCGACGAAGGACCATGGCAAGCGGCGAGCGAATCTTCGTTCAGGCGATCAGGCGCTATTGTGCGGACCGCGGCATTGCAGTCGATGTCCGCTCCGGCGGCTGGCTGATCGCGATGCGGCGGGGACCGAAGCGCCACTTCGCCTTCGGCTACGACATCGGCCTCAACAGCGCCATCGCGCACCGCCTCGCCAACGACAAATCGGCCACCGCGGAGGCGCTGGCGCTGGCGGACGTGCCCTGCGTTCCCCATCGACTCTTCCTCAACCCGAGGCTGGGCAAGGATGTCGTTGGTGCCGCCTGGCGAGAGGCAATGGTTGGGCTGCTTCAGAACCATCCGCACGGCGTGGTGGTGAAGCCGAACGAGGGGACATCGGGGCGCTCGGTGTTCAAGGTGACGACGGAGGCGGAGCTGGACCACGCCGCCAGCGAGGTCTTTTCGATGAGCACAGGGCTCGTGATCTCGCCCTATATCGCCATCGAGGAGGAGGTCCGCGTGGTGCTGCTCGATGATGTTCCCCAAGTCGTCTACAGCAAGCAGCGTGGCTCGGATTGGCGGCACAATCTCGATGCCGGCGCAAAGCCGGTGCTGCTCGCGGACGGCGAGCTTCGCGCGGCTTGCGTGAAGCTCGCGAGCGATGCCGCGCGCGCCATCGGTATTGCTTTCGCGTCGATCGACGTGGTCCATGCCGACGGCAAATGGAAAGTGCTCGAGATCAATTCCGGCGTGATGATGGAGGCGCTGGGCAAACTGCATCCGGAGCTGGTGCAGGCGACGTATGACGCGGCGCTTGATCGGGTGTTTGGGGGAAGCCGCTGAGCGCCACGTGCACGCTGCAATCCCTTCTCCCCTCGTGGGCCGACGAGGGGGAGGGGTGAACCGAGATCACCGCGCGAGCGTTACAACAACATCCCCCTAATTATTGCCGCTGGGCGAATCGTCCATGGCCTTGAAGGCCTCTTCCAGTTGCAGCGAGATCGGCACGTTCAGGCGTTCGCCCGTGGGGAGCCTCGCGGTGAACCATTTGTTGTAGAGCGGGACGAGGTCACGGTTGGAGCCGAGCTTGCGGAAGGCGCGCTCGACCACGGCGGAAAGTTGCGGCTCGCCTTTCCTGAACATGATGCCGTAGGGGTCGTAGGACAGATAGTCCCCGACCACGCGAAAATATTCCTGTGCCTTGTGGCGGGCGATCAGGCCGTAGAGCAGGATGTCGTCGGTCGCGAACGCATCCGCCTTGCCGTCGGCTACCATCCGGAACGACTGCTCGTGATCCGGCGCGGTGACGATGTTGAGGCCGAGCGAGAGCTTCTTGTCGACGGCGTGCATCGCCTGCTCGTTGGTCGTGCCCTTGGTCACCACCACGGTCCTGCCCTTCAAATCTGCGACACCGGAAACAGCCGCTCCCTTCGGCACCATCAGCTTGGTGCCGGCGACGAACATCAGCGGCGAGAAGGCGACGCGCTTGCCGCGCTCGGCATTGGCGGTGGTCGAGCCGCATTCGAGGTCGATCTTGTTCTGGAGCACGGCGTCGATCCGGTCGTCCGAGGTGACCTTGACGTACTCGATTCTGAGATTGGGATCGTCGACCTCGACGCCGATCTCCTCGACGATGGCCTCGCAGAGCTCGAGGCTATAGCCGATCGGACGGCCGGACTGATCGAGGAAGGAGAACGGCGGCGAGCTCTCGCGATAGCCGAGCCGCACGGCGTGCGCTGTCTTGATAGCCGAAAGGGTCGGGCTGAGCCCTTCGCTGCCGCCGGTCTGTGCGGCCGCCGAGGTCGCGAGCAACGATGCTGCTGCGACCCAGAGGACGCCGCCGATCACTGACCTCGCCAGTGCCTGGCCCATGGTTCACCCCTAACCATGGCCGGCCATGGCAGGCACTTCGCCCGGCACCATGTCGTCGGGCACGGCGTCGTCCGGCCCCATCGCATGCTCGGGCCCAAGCTCGCCTTCCCACTTCGCCACGACCGAGGTCGCCAGCGTGTTGCCGATCACGTTGGTGGCGCTGCGACCCATGTCGAGGAAGGTGTCGATGCCCATGATCATCAAGAGGCCCGCCTCGGGGATGTTGAACTGCGCCAGGGTCGAGGCGATCACCACGAGGGAGGCGCGCGGCACGCCGGCGACGCCCTTCGAGGTGATCATCAGCGTCGCCAGCATCGCGAGCTGGGTGCCGAGCGGCATGTCGATGTGATAGCTCTGCGCGATGAAGACGGCCGCGAAAGTGCAGTACATCATCGTGCCGTCGAGATTGAAGGAATAGCCGAGCGGCAGCACGAAGCTCGAGATTCGCGACGAGGCGCCGAAGCGGTTGAGCGCCTCGAGCGTCTTCGGATAGGCTGCCTCGGAGCTCGCGGTCGAGAACGCGATCATCAACGGCTCACGAACCAGCTTCAAGAGATGGCTGTAGCGCGGACCGATGACGATGAAGCCGACGATGACCAGGATGGTCCACAGGATCGCCAGCGAGAGATAGAAGCCGCCCATGAACACGACGAGCTTCCAGAGCACCAGGAGGCCGTTCTTGGCCACTGTTGCGGTGATCGCGGCCCACACCGCGAGCGGGGCGAACAGCATGACGTAGGCTGTCACCTTCAGCATGATGTGGCCGATGTCGTCGATCATCGCCAAGATCGGCTTTGAACGTTCGGGCATGGAGCCCATCGCCACCGAGAAGAACACGGCGAAGATCACGATCTGCAGGATCTCGTTCTGCGCCATCGCATCCGCGATCGAGGTCGGGATCAGATGGGTCAGGAACTTCTCGATGGAGAAGGCCGAGACCGGCAGGCCGGTCGATTGACCCGCCTGCGGCAGCGTGCCGGGGAAGTTGGCGCCGGGCTGCAGCAGATTGACCATGATCAGGCCGAGCAGCAGCGAGATGAAGGAAGCGCTGATGAACCAGCCCATGGTCTTGGCGAAGATGCGGCCGAGCTTGGAGCCCGAGCCCATATGGGCGATGCCGCCGACCAGGGTCGCGAACACCAGGGGCGCGATGATCATCTTGATCAGGCGCAGGAACATCATGGCGATCAGGTTGATGGAGGACGCCCAGTCGGCGCGCGTGTCGGGCAGGAAATTGTAGATCGCCGAACCCATGATGATGCCGAGCACCATCGCCGTCAGAATGTATTGCGTGAACCTGTTGGACATCGCTTACCCCCACATACGCCGACGCTTCATGATGTCGCAGATATCCGAGCGACGCAACACGCTTTGCGTGCGACCGCGTTTTCACGATGTTCCCGTTGTGAAACGGGATGCGGCGATCTAGCCTTCATGCAGCGCACAACACATGCGGCCTGCACGTTTTGTTTGCGGCGACTGCATCAGTGATCGGCAGGACAATCAAAGAGGGAAACGCCATGAGCGGACATATCAATCGCCAGATTCTGCTGGTGGAAAAACCCAGCGGCAAGCTCGGCCCCGAGCATTTCAAGATGCTGGAGAGCACAGTGCCGGAACCGAAGGACGGCGAGGCCCTGCTGCGCGTGCGTTACATCTCGCTCGACGCCGCCAACCGCGCGTGGATGCACGGCGCGACCTATCGCTCCGCCGTCGAGGCCAACAGCGTGATGGCCGGCGGCGCCATCGCGGAGGTCGTGAGCTCGAAGGCCGAGGGGCTGGCGCCCGGCGACATCGTGTTCGGTGACACCGGCTGGCAGGAATTTGCCGCGGTGCCGGCAAAGCATCTCACCAAGATGCCGAAGCTCGAGCCGATGACCCATCTGCTCAGCGTGTTCGGCATCGCCGGCCTCACCGCCTATTTCGGTCTCCTGGAGATCGGCAAGCCCACGGAAGGCGAGACGGTCGTGGTTTCTGCGGCCGCGGGTTCGGTCGGCTCGATCGTCGGGCAGATCGCGAAGATCAAGGGATGTCGCGTGGTCGGCATCGCCGGTGGCACTGATAAGTGCAACTGGCTGACCTCCGAGCTCGGCTTCGATGCTGCCGTGGACTATAAGGACGGCGCGGTGTTCAAGGCGCTGCGCGGCGCCGCCCCCGACGGCATCGACATCTATTTCGACAATGTCGGCGGCGACATTCTGGAAGCCTGCCTGCCGCAGATGAACAATTACGGCCGCATCGCCTGCTGCGGCGCGATCTCGCAATATGACGGCACGCCCGCCGCGCACGGCCCGCGCGGCGTGCCCGGGCTGATCGTGGTGAAGCGGCTCGTCATGCAGGGCTTCATCGTGATGGATTACATGAAGGAGAGCCAGCGCGCGCTCGCCGACCTGCAAGCCTGGGTCAAGTCCGGCAAGCTGAAGGTGCAGGAGGACATCATCGACGGGCTCGAGAATGCGCCGAAAGCGCTGATCGGGCTCCTCGCGGGCGAGAACCGCGGCAAGCGCATGGTGAAACTGTAGCGTCGCCCCACAGCGCCGTCCTTCGACACAATCTGCTTGCGGTCGCGGACAAAGCGGCCAATGATGCCATGCATCGCATGGCTCCCGACGATTGCAATCGCATCACTTTTTTTTAGAGCGCCGAACGGTCATTAGAGCGCTCCAGCTATAGGGCAGGAACTCATACCGATGTTCGGGAAATTGAAGCATGGCTCCACGCGCAGCGCATTGCTGGCAGCAGCAGTGCTGTTCGCAACTGCAACGGTCGCCGTCGCGCAAGCGCCGACCGAAGCCCAGAAGAGCGCTATCCGCTCGGCATGCCGGTCGGACTTCATGGCACGTTGTTCGAGCGTGACGCCGGGCGGCGCGGAAGCGTTTCAATGCCTGCAGAAGAACATGTCCAGCCTGTCATCGGGATGCCAGACCGCCGTTCGCGCGCTCGAGCCCCCAGCGGCACCGAAGGCTGAAGCCGCTCCGGCCGCGCCGAAGACTGAAGCTGCGCCGGCGGCCCCCGCCGCACCGAAGGCCCAGGCGGCGCCTAGCACGCCGCCCGCTGAACCGGCCAGGCCGGCCGCGCCAGCGGCGGCGGCAAAGGCTGCCCCCGCCAAGCAGCCGAGCAGCGCGCAGGTCGCCGCCATCAAGAGCGCCTGCCGGTCCGACTATCCAAAAGTCTGCGCGAGCGTGACGCCGGGCGGCGCGGCTGCGCTCGAATGCCTGGAGAAGAACAAGGCAAGAGTCTCACCCTCCTGCCAAGGCGCGCTGAGCGCGGCATCCGGTCCAGCGGCTACGGCGGCACCTGCAGGTGCGGCTCCCGCGACTGGGCCCGCCGCGGCGCCGGCCACGATCGTGCTGCGGCCATTGCTGCCGCGCGAGGAGCTGTTCATCGCCAGATCGGCCTGCGGCGCCGATATCCGCACGCTCTGCGCCGGCGTGGCGCCCGGCGGCGGCCGGATCATACAATGCATTTCCAATCGGGCGGCATCGCTCTCGCCGGCCTGCAGAGAGGTACTCGCACCTTTCGCCGCGAGATAAGACGAAGCGGACTATGCACCTCCGCAGCACTGAATTGCGGCGGGTGGAGACTCAGTTTCGATCACGACAAGACCGGGAGGACAACATGCGTTCATTGCTGCTCGTTGCTTCTGCTCTGTTCGCCTTCGCCGCAACCATGACGTTCGGGACCACCGATGCCAATGCGGTGGTGTGCGCCCGCGGCGTCTATCGCGCCGGCTGCGCCGGTCCGAACGCAGCCGTCGCGGTCCGCAAGCCGGTGCCCGCGGTCCGTTGCACCAGGGTGCTGGTGAACGGGGTCTATGTGAGGCGCTGCGTCTGACGCGCCCGGGTGGCCAATCCGGCCCGGTTTGGCTATGATTCGCATCTGACGTTTTCGGGCACCCGCAAACGTGGGCCTGAAGGCGAGCTATGGCGTGCCGGCCACGCCGATAATTCCGCTGGCGCCGGGCGCTGGAGCACATTAGTCTATCCCTAGATAGTAAGTATACTGTCAATTAGGGAGGCAGACGTTGCGGATCGCCGTGATCGGCGGGGGGCCCGGTGGGCTCTACTTCGCCTATCTCTGGAAGAAGCGCCACCCCGAGGATCAGGTCGACCTGTTCGAACAGAACCCGGCCGACGCGACCTGGGGCTTTGGCGTCGTGTTCTCTGACCAGGCCCTTGAGTTCCTGCGCGCCGACGACCCCGAGACGGTCGATGCGATCGCCCCGCATATGGAGAGCTGGGAGAACATCACGCTGAACCTGCACGGCGACAGCGTCGCCATCGACGGCGTCGGCTTCTCCTCGATCGGACGGCTCGAGCTCCTCAAGTTCCTGCAACAGCGCGCGCTCGACGCCGGCATCACGCCGCGGTTTGACACGCAGATTCAGGCCATCGACCAGCTCAATGGCCACGACCTGATCGTCGCCGCCGACGGGCTGAACTCGCTGGTGCGCCGGGCCTATGAGGGCGATTTCGGCACCTCATTGTCCTACTCCTCCAACAAGTTCGTCTGGTACGGCACCTCGAAACGTTTCGACACGCTGTCGCAGACCTTCGTGAAGACCGACCGCGGCACCTTCAACGCCCATCACTACCGCTATTCGCCGACCATGAGCACCTTCCTGGTCGAATGCGATCACGCGACATGGCAGGCCTATGGCTTCGCCTACAAGGACGTCGAGCAGTCCAAGGGCATCTGCGAGGAGGTGTTTGCCGACACGCTCGGCGGTCATTGCCTCGTCTCCAACAAATCAGTCTGGCGCAACTTTCCCTGGGTCTGGAACGAGCACTGGTCGTTCAAGAACATGGTGCTGCTCGGCGACGCGCTGCATTCCGCACATTTCTCGATCGGCTCGGGCACGCGGCTCGCGATCGAGGACGCCATCGCGCTGGTCAAGGCGCTGGAGTCGGATGTGCATCTTGCGACCGCGTTGCATCGCTATCAGGCTACGCGCAAGCCGATCGTGCAGAAGCTCGTCGATGCCGCGCGCACGAGTGCGTCCTGGTACGAACACTTCGCCGAACACATGAAGCTTCCCCTCATGGACTTTGCCTATAGCTATATCACCCGCTCCGGCCGCATCGACGATTCCCGGCTGCGCGCGATGTCGCCGGCCTTCATGGCCCGCTACGAGGCGGCCAAGAACGGCGGAGATGCGCCATGAGCAACGAGATCAGAGACCAGGTGCCCGCAGACAGCCCCGGCGCGCGCGAGATCGGCTTTGCCATTCCTGAGATTTACAATGCCAGCCGCGTGCTGTTCGACAATCTCGGCAAAGGCCGCGGCGACGAGCTCGCGCTGGTGGGTCCGGCAGGCACGCGGACCTATGGCGAGCTCTGCGGCGAAGCCTGCCGCTGGGGCAACGGTTTCGCCTCGCTTGGGCTGAAGCGCGGCGACCGCGTGCTCTTGTTCCTCGACGACACGCCGGCCTATCCGGCCGCGTTCTTCGGCGCCGTGCGTGCCGGCTTCGTGCCGCTCCTGATCAACACGCTGACGCCGCCGGATCTCCTCCAATTCTATCTTGCCGATTCCGGCGCGACTGTCGCGGTCGTCGAGTCCGAATTCTGCGCGCGCTTCAATGCAGAGGCCTGCAAGGACACGGGCCTGCGGACGCTGATCGTCACCAATGGCGGGGTGGGCGATCACGCGGCGCCGCGGGCAGCCGCCGCGGCAAGCTGGCTCGCGCAGTTCCCGACTGAGCTGGCGGAAGCGCCGACTCATCGCAACGAAATGGCGTTCTGGATGTACTCGTCCGGCTCGACCGGGCGCCCCAAGGGCATCGTGCATCTGCAGCACGACATGGCCTACAGCGAAGCCGCCTTTGCGCGGAACGTGCTGAGACTGACGCCCGATGACGTCTGCTTCTCGGTGCCGAAGATCTTCTTCGCCTACGGCTTCGGCAATTCCGTCACCTTCCCGTTCTCGGCCGGCGCCGCGACGCTGCTGCTGCCGGGCCAGCCGAAGCCTGCGTCGATCTTCGCGGCGATCGAGCAATACAAGCCGACGGTCTTCTTCGGCCTGCCGACGCTCTACACGTCGCTGACAAAAGCCGAAGGCGCGGACAAAACCGACTTCTCGTCGCTGCGACTGTCGCTCTCCGCCGCCGAGGTGCTCTCGGCCGAGGTCTTCAACGGCTGGAAGACACTCACCGGCCTCGAGATCGTCGAAGGTCTCGGCTCGACCGAGGTGCTGCACATCTATCTCTCCAACCGCCCCGAGCAGAAGAAGCTCGGTGCCGCCGGCTTGCGCGTGCCCGGCTACGAGGTCGCGCTGCGCGACACGGATGGAAACGAGGTCGGCGACAACGAGGAAGGCATCTTGTGGGTCCGCGGCGATTCCAACACGCCGCTGTACTGGAATCGGCCGGACAAATCGGCCGAAACCATTCGCAAGGGCGGCTGGATTTACACCGGCGACCGCTTCGTCCGCGATGCCGACGGCTTTCACTTCTTCCGCGGCCGCGCGGACGATCTCATCAAGATCTCCGGCCAGTGGGTCTATCCGCTCGAAGTCGAGCTCTGTCTCGCCGACCACCCCGACATCCGCGAATGCGCGGTGTTCGCCGCCGAGTTACCGGATCGTCGCATGACGCTGAAGGCGGTGGTGGTGATGAACGACCGCGCTGCCGATCAGGTCGAAGCGACGCGCAGGCTGCAGGATTACGTGAAGGGCAGGCTAATGCCCTACAAATACCCGCGCGAGGTGATTTTCATCGACGAGCTGCCGAAGACGGGCACGGGGAAGATCGACCGGCAGGCGTTGCTGCGGATGTGAGGGCGAGGACAGTCAGGAGCGCACTCGCGCCGCTACACAACCGCTGTCATCGCCCGCGCAGACGGGCGATCCAGTATTCCAGAGACGGCGCGGCTAGAATGGAGAAGCCGCGGCGTACTGGATTCCCCGCCTGCGCGGGGAATGACAGCGGAGTTAGAGCATGATCCCGAAAAGTGTGCTTTTCCGAAAAGATCATGCTCAAGCAATAACCTAAAGCGCGATGGTGATTCATCCTGATCCCATCGCGCTTTAGAGGCTGCAGCAGGGCCTCACCCGCCCTTCCCCAGATGTTCCAGAGCATCCTCGGCCCGCAGCGGGACGCGCGAGGCCTCGTTGTTGAGATCCACCAGTTGCGCCAAGAGCCCCATCAGCGTCTTGCGGTCTGCGGGCTTCAGCGGCTCCAGCATCCGCGCCTGGGCCCGCTCGACGGCGGGGATGATCTCGCGCAGGATCGCCGCGCCTGACTTCGTCAGATACAGCAGCTTGATCCGCTTGTCCTCGGGTGCCGGCTTGCGCTCGATAAAATCCTTGGCCAGCAGCCGCTCGATCACGCTGCCGAGCGTGGAGCGGTCGAAGGCGATCACGGCCGAGAGCCGCGTCGCGTCGATGCCAGGATGAGTATGGATCGCGACCAACGCGGCATATTGCACCGGCGTGAGATCGAACGCCTTGCACTCCTCCATGAAGATCGAGACCGCGATCTGCTGCATGCGCCGGAACAGGTAGCCCGGCGCGGCATAGACGGCGTCCATCGTGATCGGAGCGGCAGGCTTATTCGGCATCGGGCTGCTTCTCCGGTGCGGCATCGGCAAACGCCGGCAGCGCCTTGGCGGCGGCCTCGGCCTTGAGCAGGCGCGGATAGGCCGAGACATCGACGCCGAAGCGGCGGGCATTGGCGAGCTGCGGCACCAGGCAGAGGTCGGCGAGCGTCGGCGCATCGCCGAAGCAGAACGGGACCGGCTCGTCCTTGATCAGCGTCTCGCAAGCCGCAAGGCCCTCGCGATTGACCCAGGCGGCCCAGTCCTGGACCTTCTCCTCGGGCAGGCCGAGCTCGCGCAACCGCGCCAGCACTTTCAGGTTCTGCACCGGATGGGTGTCGCAAGCGATCGCGAGCGCGAACGCGCGCACCTTGGCGCGCCGCAGCGGATCTTTCGGCAGCAGCGGCGGATTAGGGTGAGTCTCGTCGAGCCACTCGATAATCGCGACCGATTGGGTCAGCACTGCACCTGCATCGTTCTCCAGGGCCGGCACCAGGCCCTGCGGGTTGATGGCAAGATAAGCGGGCGCACATTGCTCGCCCTTGCGAAGGTGATGCGGCAAATGCTCGGCGCCAAGTCCCTTCAGGTTCAGCGCGATCCGCACGCGGTAAGCGGCGCTGGAGCGGAAATAGCCGTGCAGCTTCATTGGAACCCCTCCCGTTTGTCATTCCGGGGCGATGCGTCAGCATAGAACCCGGAATCTCGAGATTCCGGGTTCACGCTTCGCGTGCCCCGGAATGACTGTCTTGTAGTTCACTCGTCGCATTGACGCTACCTAGATCGTAAGTATACTGTCAATTTAGAAAACGAACAGGAGGCGCGCCATGGAAGCCGTGACCAAGACGCCGGAACGCGAGGCGTTTTACAAGAAGATCGACGGCGAGAATCTCACCGCGCTCTGGACGGTGATGAGCGACCTGATCACGCCGGAGCCGAAGAGCGCGTGCCGCCCTCACCTCTGGAAGTTCGACGTCATCCGCGACTACATGACGGAGGCCGGCAAGCTGATCACCGCCAAGGAGGCCGAACGGCGCGTTCTGGTGCTGGAGAATCCCGGCCTGCGCGGGCAATCCAAGATCACAACCTCGCTCTATGCCGGCGTGCAGATGGTGGTGCCCGGCGACGTCGCGCCTGCGCACCGTCACAGCCAGTCGGCGCTGCGCTTCGTGCTCGAAGGCAAGGGGGCCCACACCGCCGTCGACGGCGAACGTACCGCGATGGAGCCCGGCGACTTCATCATCACGCCGTCGATGACCTGGCACGATCATTCCAACGAGACGAATGAGCCGATGTTCTGGCTGGATGGCCTCGATATTCCTTTGGTGCAGTTCTTCGACTGCTCCTTCGCGGAAGGTTCGAAAGAGGACCAGCAGAAAATTACAAAACCGGCCGGCGACAGCTTTGCCCGCTACGGCCACAACCTCTTGCCGGTCGACGTCAAGCGGAGCTCGAAGACATCGCCCATCTTCAGCTATCCCTACGCTTATACCCGAGAGGCCCTGGAGAAGGCCCGCGCGAGCCAGGAGTGGGACGCATGTCACGGACTGAAGCTGAAGTTCAGCAACCCCGAGACCGGCGACTTCGCGATGCCGACGATCGGCACGTTCATTCAATTGCTGCCGAAGGGTTTTGGCACCGCGCGCTATCGTTCGACCGATGCGACGGTGTTCTGCCCGATCGAGGGCAAGGGACGCAGCCGCATTGGCGACACCGTTTTCGAGTGGGGCCCGCGCGACCTGTTCGTCGTCCCGAGCTGGCACTGGGTGACGCACGAGGCGGATGAGGACGCCGTGCTATTCAGCTTCTCGGATCGGCCCGTGCAGCAGAAGCTGGATTTGTTCAGGGAAGATCGCGGGAACGCGTGAGGCACTGGGGCTAACCACCCCGTCATTGCCCTGTCGATGTTCAATAATTCGCTGATTGGATCGCGGTGGTCTTGGAAGCGGCGAAAGCCTTGGGAGTTTGTCCTGCCAAGGCCTGATGGGGTCTGTGGTTGTTGTAGTAGACGAGGTACTCGAACAGTTCATTGGCGAAGTGGTCCAGGTTGTCGAAGGTCGTACCCTCGATGACGTCGTCATCGAGGGTACGCCAGAAGCGTTCGACCTTGCCGTTGGTCTGCGGCCGATAGGGCCTGGTGTAGCGGTGCTTGATGCCGAGCTCGAGCAGCATGGCCTCGAATGGATGCTCGGCCGGCTTGGTGCGGGCGGCGAACTCGGCGCCGTTGTCGGACAGGATTTCCTGGAAGACGAGCCCATAGGTGACGTTGAGGGTGTTGATCATCTTCAGGGTCTTGAACATGACCGGCAGCGCCTTCTTGGATGTCAGGACCTCGGCCCAGGCCAGACGCGAGCAGCTGTCGATCAGGCTGATGATGTAGGCCGTGACCGGGGGTGGCGCGAGGAACATATCGCGCGGCAATTGATGCAGATCGACGTGGCCCAGCTCCCCGAGCTTGTCCTTGATAATACGGCGTTTCTCCTCGCGCATCGCCGGCGTGCGGCGGTTCAGGCGGTGGCGCTTCAGCACCCGGTAGATCGTGATCGGCGAAGGTACCGTGTCGCGCGTTTCGCGCAAGGCGGCATGAATCTCATAACGGTTCATCCCCCGCTTGCGATGGGCGACGATCTCAGCCTCGATCCCTTCCGGCTCGCGCCGTTCCCGCCACTTCGGGCCGCGCCGCCGCGGCAGCAGATCCGCGTCCTCGCCGCTCTGCAGATAGCGATTGTAATACTTGCGGAACGTCTGCGAGCAGGTCCCGTGGTGCCGGTAGAAGTCGCCGACCCGCTTGAACAGCGGCGATCGGCCAGCCTTCACCGCCTCATACTCCGAAATCAGAAAACGCCACTTCTGCAGATAGTTGCGTTCAACCGTTCGGTCATAGCTGTTGTCTCGCATCGGATCGTTCCTCCGCTGGAGCGATCCAATCAGCGAATTAGTGAACATGCACAGCAATGACGGACGTGGCTACCGCCAGTGCAACAGCCGCATCTCCAGCCAGCCGATCACCTTTCCCACCGCCAGCCCGAATACCGAAAGGATCACCACGCCGGCGAGCAGCTGATCGGTCTGCATCAGATTGCCGGCCTGCAGCACGAAGGCGCCGATGCCGTATTGCGCGCCGATCATCTCGGCGCTGACGACGAGCAGCAGGGCCACCGAAGCCGTAATGCGGAAGCCGGCGAGGATGCCGGGCAGCGCGCCCGGCCAGATCACCTTGCGCACGATGGTGACGAAGGGCACGTTGAAACTCTGCGCCATCCGGATCAGGTTGCGCGGCACCGCATCGACGCCGCTATAGACCGAGATCGCGGTCGAGAAGAACACCCCGAGCGCAATGGTCGCGATCTTCGGCTCTTCGCCGATCCCGAGCCAGAGGATCAACAGCGGCAGCAGCGCGATCTTCGGGATCGGAAATAGCGCCGAGATGAAAGTGATGCCGACGCTGCGCGCGAGCCGCGACAGGCCGATGGCAAAGCCGACGGCGACGCCGGCCGCTGTCCCAAGCAGCCAGCCGATGCCGATGCGCAAGAGCGAAGCGGACACATGCTGCCAGAGCGCGCCTGAGACCGCGAGCTGGTAGATCGCGCGCGCGATCGCCGAGGGCGCCGGCAGGAACAGCGGGTTGACGAGCTTGGTGCTGCCCGCCGCCTGCCATATCGCGATGACCAGCGCGAGCGCAATCCAGCCGCCGAAACGGCTCGAGGCAGGCACGAAGCCGGCGCCGCGGAAGTGGACGCGGCGCGTCGTCTCATCCTTCGCAGGCAGGCCGGCGCGATCAAGCATGCTGAACCTCGCGCTCGGCGTCGATGGCTTCGTTGCGGATCAGCGACCAGATCTGGTTCTGCAAGTCCAGCAGCTTTTCACGCGCAGTGATCTCGCCGCGCGCCGCCCGCGTCATCGGCACAGGCACGACTTCGCGGATGCGCCCCGGTCGCCGCGACAGCACAACGATGCGGTCGGCGAGCCGCGCGGCCTCTTCGAGATTATGGGTGACGTAGACCGCTCCCATGCCGCCATCGGCGAGCAGACGGACGAAATCCTCCATCAGGAGCTCGCGCGTCTGCGAATCCAGCGCCGACAGCGGCTCGTCCATCAGCAGGATGGCGGGCTTCACCGCAAGCGCGCGCGAGATGCCGACGCGCTGGCGCATGCCGCCGGACAGCTGCTTTGGATAAGTCTGGCGGAAATCGGTCAGGCCGGTGCGGCGCAGGGCGTCCTCGACCAGCGCGCGGCGCTGGGCTGCCGAGAGCTGGGTGTGCAGCAACGGAAATTCGACGTTCTCCTCCACAGTTGCCCAGGGCAGCAGCGCAAAATCCTGGAACACGAAGGTCAGCGGATTGAGGCTGTCCGCCGGCGGCGCGCCGCGCAGCTCGGGCGCGCCGGAGGTCGGCTGCAGCAGGCCGCCGAGAATCGACAGCAGCGTGCTCTTGCCGCAGCCGGAGGGCCCCACGATTGCCACCACCTCGCCCGCGCTAACGGTGAAAGAGATGTCGTCGAGCACGGCGAGATCGCCGAAGCGATGGGTGATGTGGCTGGCGATCAGGTCCATGCGGCACCTTCGATTCGCGCCGCGTCATCCCGAGGTGCGAGCATTGCGGTGCAAATGCACGGCGATGGGAGCCTCGAAGGATGACGGGTTTGGAATGGCGCTCGCCGCATCAATCCGCCTTCACATAGTCTTTGGCGATGATCCCGTTCGCGTCAAAACCCTTGTCCGCGAATCCCTGCTCCTGCAGCCATTTGATCTGGTTGTCGACGTTCTTCACATCCAGCTTGCCCTCGGGATCGATATAGGCGCAATTGCCGACGACCTGCTCGACCGGCAGATTGGTGTACTTGGCGATGATCTCCAGCAGCGGCTTTGTCTGCTCATTGATCGGCGCAACGCCGTCTTTCATCGCGGCGAGGATGACGTCGTGGTACTCGCGGTCGGCCTTCGTCAAAGCGCCGAGCAGCTTGGCCACCAGCGCCTTGTTGGTCAGCGTCTTCGGCGAGGCGAACACCGCCCCTAACTGCCACGGCGTCTCGTCGCCGACCCAGCCCAGAAACTTCGCGCCGCCCTCGTCCATCAGCTTTCGCGCAGTGGAGACGGGTAGAAGCGCGGCATCGACGGTTTCGCCTTTCAGCGCGGCGGCCGCATTCGACAGCGATTGCAGCGGCACGATCTTCACATCCGCGAGCTTGAAGCCGTATTTGTCGGCGAGCAGGCCGAGCGAATAGTGAAAGCTCGATCCGACCTGCGTGACCGCAACGCGCTTGCCCGCGAGATCCTTCGGCGTCTTCAAGCCCGCGGCGAAGGCATTGTTGCTGGCGAAATAGCCGATCAGGGGATAGCCGGGCTTCTCGCGGCTCATGCCGCCGATCACCTTCAGCACGCCCTTGCCGGCGAGATTGTAGAGGCCCGCAGTGAAGGCGGTGACGCCGAAATCAACGTCGCCGGAGGTGGTGGCCACCGCGATCGGCTGCGCCGCGTCGAAGAATTTCAGCTCGACCTCCAAGCCGACGTCGCGGAAGTAGCCCTTGTCCTGCGCGATGAAGACCGGCGCGGAGGATGACAGGCGGAGCACGCCGATCTTGGCCTTCAGCGCGTCCTCGGCCCGCGCGGTGCCGATCGCCATGATCGCCACCAGGCCTGCCAGCGCAAGCCGCACTATCCCGATCATCCCGTTCCCTCCACCGTCGTTGTCTTGCAGTCCGTTAAAGGCCTTCGGGCACAGCCTGATCTCGCCCGACGAAAGCGCCCTGTTGTTTCAACGTTTCCTGCAATTTTTCAACGGGGATGTCACGCGGGATCCTGTTTCCGGACAACGCCAGCGCCGCCGCGGAACCGGCGGCCTCACCCATCACGAAACAGGCACCGGAGACCCGCGCCGCCGACTGACCCTCATGGGTCATCGAGGCACAGCGGCCGGCGACCAGGAGATTGTCGACGCGGTCAGGCACCAGCATCCGGTAAGGCAGCTCGTTGTAGCCGCGGGATTCCGGGATCGGCGCGAAGGTGAAGACGACGTCGCCGGGAACATGGGCTTCGATCGGCCAGCCGTTGACGCCGATGGAATCCGCGAAAGAGGCGCAGCCGAGCACGTCCTCGCCGCTGAGCTGATAGCCGCCCTTGATGCGGCGGGTCTCGCGGATGCCGAGCTGCGGCGGCAGATCGACGATGTAGGATTTTTCAAAGCCCGGCACCGTGCGCAGGAATTCGAACGCGGCGAGCGCCTGCTTGCGGCCTTCGATTTCGCCGCGGGTGAGATCGTCGGGCTCAATACCGTTGATGGCGTGGCCGTCCTCGCGTGCGACTTGCGTGAAGTTCACCCGCCACTCGATGCCGGACTTTTGCGGCCGCACGATCGCGCTCTTGCGCGGGAATGCGTGGGTGCCGGCGGCCGCGGCCTTTTCCATCAATTGCGGAATGGTGCGCCAGGCCTCGCCGGCCTTTGCGGGATCGATGCCGTTGAGGCGGAGCATCATCGAGGGATAGAGCGGATGGCCGTGCGCGTCGCCGATTTCGAATGGCGCACCGGCCCAGACCGCGAGATCGCCGTCGCCGGAGCAGTCGATGAATATCTCCGCGCGCACGGCCTGCCGACCTGCCTTGGTCTCGACCAGCAACGCGTCGATGCGGCGCTCATCAGCCATGACGACGCCGGCGCCGAGCGCGTGGAAGAGGATATTCACCTTGTGGCTGGCGAGCAGCTCGTCGGCCGCGATCTTGTAGGCCGCGGTGTCGTAAGCTTGCGCGAAGACCTTGCCGAGGATCAGATGCGGCGCATTGAGGCCGTTGAGATGATCGATCCGCGCCAGCAGCTCCGACGCCATGCCCTGCACCAGCCGCCGGTGCTCACCATGGACGTTGCCGTGCAGGCCGCAAAAGTTGGTGACACCGGCTGCGGTGCCCATGCCGCCCAGAAAGCCGTAGCGTTCGATCAGTAAGGTCCGCCGTCCGGCCCGCGCCGCGGACGCCGCCGCCATGATGCCGGCCGGACCACCGCCGAGGACGACGACTTCATATTCGCCATAGAGCGGCACTCGTCGTGCCGGTTCTTCGATCATCGTGGCCCGCATGGCGCGTCCGCTCCCGGAATCTCTTGCTTGGGGCGACTATGAATTAACGCGAGCAAGCGTACAATCCACCAAAATACGCGATCAGCTTTCGCGAATCGAGAAAGATCGACATGGATATCCTGGTGAACCTTCAGGCCTTCCTCGCCACCGCGGATGCCACCGGCTTCTCTGCCGCCGCGCGAAAGCTCAACGTCTCGACGTCGGTGGTCGCCAAGCGCGTCACGCAGCTGGAGACACGAATCGGCACGCCGCTGTTTCACCGCTCGACCCGGCAATTGCGGCTCACCGAAGCCGGGCAGCGCTATGTGCATCGCGCGCGCGGCGTCGTGGCCGATGCGACCGATCTGCTCTCGCGCATGGGCGAGAAGGGCCACGATCTCGTCGATCACTTGCGCATCAAGGCGCCGACCTCGCTGACCGTGGCACGGCTCGCCGACGCCTTCAGCGCCTTCCAGACCCAGAATCCGCGACTGAAGCTCGAGATCGTGCTGATCGATCGTCCCGTCGATCCCGTCACCGAAGGTTTTGACATCGCCATCGGCGCCTTCCCGCATTCGTTCGGCGGTGTGATCGACGAGCCGCTGTGTCCGCTGAAGCGGCTGCTCTGCGCCTCGCCGGCTTACTTGAAGAAACATGGCACACCAAGACATCCGCGCGATCTGGTCGAGCATCGCTGCCTCAGCTTCATGCCGACCGGACCGGAATGGGTCTTCGACGGACCGCGCGGCCGCATCAGCATCCAGGTCAGCCCACTGCTGTCCTCCAACGAAGGACACGTGCTGGCACGCAGCGCGATCGCCGGCAACGGCATCGCACTGATCTCGCATTATCTCGTCGCGGATGCGTTGCGCGAGGGCAGGCTGAAGCCCGTGCTGCGCGACTTTCCGATTCCGGAACTGTGGGTGAAAGCTGCAATTCCCGAGCGGCGCCGCAACGCGGCCGCGGTGCAGGCGCTGCTGACGCTGCTGAAAACGTCACTGGCGCCGTCGCTGTGAGCAGCATCGGGTGGACAAAATGGCGATTGCCCTCAGACGACGGACCTGAGAGAAGAGCCGTCGCGCCCCACTGTCATCGCGATCCAGTATTCCAGAGGCGTCAAACGTGTACGGAGAGGCGGCGGCGTACTGGGCCGCCCGGTCAAGCCGGGCGACGACCAGCACCTTGGTTCACAGATGGATTCGACGCTTTTGAAATTCGCCCTGCCCGGCCTGGTCGTTCTCGCGATCTCAACCTGCCCCGCCGTGGCCGTGGAGCAGAACTGCCGCTTCATCCAGGCCAAGCCCGAGCGCGAAGCCTGCTACAAGCGGCAGGAGGACGAGCTCGCGGCGAAGCGCAAGCGGGCGCCAGCAATCGCCGAGAGCAACACGCTCGAAACGCTGCGCCAGATGCGGCAGGACGACGACGCGGTCCACCGCAGCATCAACAACATCTGCCGCGGCTGCTGACGTTCAGGCTATTCCGCCGCCCCACTTCGCCGCCCGCTTCTCGGCAAATGACGCCAGCCCCTCCGCCGCCTCCGTGCTCTGGCGCTTGAGCGAATGCAGCTGCACCAGCCGCTTGTAGACCGCATCGTCCACCGCCATGCCGCCGAACGAGCTCTCCAGCGCGAGCTTCTTGGTCTCGGCCATCGCCTCGGGTCCGTTGGCGAGCAGCTGCTCGACCACCTTGGCGCCTGCGGTTTCGAGATCTGCGAGCGCCACCACCTCGTGCACGAGGCCGATGCGGCGGGCGTCCTCTGCGCCGAAGCGTTCGCCGGTCAGCGCGTAGCGGCGCACTTGTCGGACACCGATCGCATCGCAGAGCTGCGGGATGATGATGGCCGCCGTCAGGCCCCATCGCACCTCGGCGATCGAGAACAGCGCGTTGTCCGCGGCAATCACGACATCGCAAGCCGCGATCACGCCGGTGCCGCCGCCGAAACAGCCGCCCTGCACCAACGCGACCGTCGGGACGGCCACGGTGTTGAGCCGCTGCACGGCCTCGAAGGTCGCCCGCGAGGCCGCCTCGTTGGCCTCGGCCGATTGCGGCCGCACGCCATTGATCCATTTGAGGTCCGCGCCGGCCTGGAAATGCTTGCCGTTGCCCCTGAGAACGACCACCCGCAGGTTCGGCTTCTTAGCCAGCTCGTCCATGGCCGCGAGCACGCCCGATATCAGCGCGCCGTCATAGGCGTTGTTCACCTCCGGCCGGTTCAACGTGACGGTCGCAACCCCACGCTGATCGAGGCTCCACAGGACGGGGCTGGCAGTCATCGGCGATCCTCCGGTCGTTTATTTGCCCTGCACTATGGCCGAGGCTGCATGTCCCGATCCATATCTTTCCGGCGTAGGGCGGCCGCGTCCATCGCATGGCGGCTTGTGTCATGCTGCTGCCGGACGGCACCAAGGGATAGGTTCGGGATATCATCATGCGCATCTGCATTTTCGGCGCGGGCGCCGTCGGCAGCCACATTGCGGTACGGCTGGCGCGCGCCGGCCACGAGGTCTCGTGCGTGATGCGCGGGGCGCATCTGGAGGCGGCGCGCGCCAATGGACTCAAGCTGCGCGTCGGCGATTCAGAGGCCGGGGCCAAGGTGAACGCATCAGGCGATCCTGCCCAGCTCGGCCCGCAGGACGTCGTGATCTCCACGCTGAAGGCAACCGCGCTGCCGGGACTGGTGTCCAGCATCAAACCGTTGCTGCAAGACGATACCGCGATCGTGTTCGCCCAGAACGGCATTCCCTGGTGGTACGGCATCGGCCTGCCGCCGCGGCACCCGACGCCGCCGGACATTTCCTTCCTCGATCCCGGCGGGCGCCTGCGCGCCTGCATCCCGAAGGAGCGGATCATCGGCGGCGTAATCTTCTCCTCCAACGAGGTCATCGCGCCCGGGGTGGTGCAGAACCTGACGCCGGACCGCAATCGCCTTCTGATCGGCGAGTGCGACGACCGCAATTGCGAGCGCATCACCAGGCTGCGCGGGGTCTTCAACGACGCGCGGCTGGAATCGCCGCCGGTGGCCGAGATCCGCGAGGCGATCTGGTCAAAGCTGCTGACCAACATGTCGCTCTCGGTGCTGTGCCTGCTCACCGGCCAGACCGCGCGCGGCGTGCGCGACGACCCCGCCTTCGCGGAGGTGATCCCGCGCATGCTGAACGAAGCCAACGAGATCGCCCAGCATTTCATTCCCGAGGTCAAGCGCGTCACCCGCAGCGGCCCCGCCCCCAATCACAAGCCGTCGCTGCTGCAGGACTTCGAGCTCGGCCGCGCCATGGAGATCGACGTGCTGGTGAAGGCGCCCCAAGCCTTCGCACGCACCGCCGGCCTGTCGACACCGACGCTCGACCTGATCGCTGCGCTGGCGATCCAGAAGGCGCGCGACAAGGGACTTTATTCGGCGTGAGGCTCAGGCGAGCACATCGATCCAGGCCGCGAGCGTATCCAGCACCTCGGTGAGCGCCTCGTCACTGCTACGGCCGGACTTCTTCAGCACCGCAAACGAATGATCGCCGCCTTCGACCTGATGCAGCATCGCCTTCGGGCCGAGCTTCTCGACGACAGGCTTGAAATAGCTCAGATCGGCAAGCGCATCGCGCGTGCCCTGCAGGAACAGCATGGGGATGGCGATGTCGGAGAGGTGCTCGGCGCGCTCCGACGACGGCTTCTTCGCGGCATGCAGAGGAAAGCCGAGGAAGGCGAGGCCTTTGACGTCAGGCAAAGGTGCCTTCGCCTGCGCCTGCGAGGTCATGCGTCCGCCGAAGGATTTGCCACCCGCAATGAGCTTCACGCCGGGACACAGCCGCGCCGCCTCCCCGACCGCCGCGCGGATGGCGGCGTGCGCGACCGCCGGCTGGTCTGGACGCCCCTTCTTCTCTTCCATGTAAGGGAAATTGAAGCGGAACGTCGCGATGCCGCGCTCCGCGAGTCCCGCCGCGACCTTCTCCATGAAGGAATGCCGCATATCGGCGCCCGCGCCGTGCGCCAGCACGTAGCAGGCGCGCGCATGATCCGGCCGCGTCAGCATCGCCGAGACCGTGCCGATGCGCTCGATTTCGAGCTTGAGCTCCGTCGTCTTGCTCGTCATGACGTCATCCAGGCCTCGCTCAACGGCGCGCGCCACTCGCCGGCCATAGATAGTTCAGGACCTGATCAAGCGTCATCATGATCTCGCGGCGTCCGCCCTCGTTCCTCACAGAGCCGAATTTCTCTTCGAGTGCAAGCTTGGCAAAGCCGTGAACGGTCGACCAGGCCGCCGCAGCCGCCGTCTTCGCCTCCTTCGCGGTGCCGCCGACCAGCTCGGCCACGACGGTCTCGAAGGCGTGGCCGGCGGCCCGGCTCGCTTGCTTCAAGCGTGCATCGTCAGCAACGAGTCGCTTGTTCGCAAACATCATCTGGAAGCGGCCGGGATGTCTCAGCGCAAAATCGACATAGGCAAGTCCCTGGGCCCGGAGTTTTTCGCGCGCGCCCTGCTTGCCGGAGGCCGCCGCGCGCAAGGCTTCGGCCAGCGCGTCGTAACCGCGGATCGCGACCTCGGTCAGAAGGCCCTGCGCATTGCCGAAATGGTGCGACGGGGCAGCCGGCGAGACCCCGGCGCGGCGGGCGGCCTCGCGCAGCGTGAAACCCTCGGCACCCTGCTCGGCCAGAATGGCTTCGCTGGCGGCGATCAGCGCCTCCTGCAATTCGCCGTGATGATAGCCGGGCTCCGGCTTCGATCGGGTCAAACCGGCGCTGCGTTTGCCTGAGGAGGCCTGCTTCTTCATGTAACTTGACACTGTTTAGATCGCGGTCTACCAATCTTAACGCTGTTCAGATTGAGCGACCGGAGTTCGAAATGACCGAAATGCAGGATATCACCCAAAGCAGCCCGGTAAAGCGCCGTCATCTGGTCGGGGGCGCGGTCCTGGGTGTGCTCGCCGGGGCCGCCGGCGGCCTCGCCGGCGGCGTGGCGCTCGGCCAGGCCGCGACGCTGCCTCAGCAGAAGCCGAGCGGCAAGCGCCGATTCGAGGGCAAGGTCATCATCGTCACGGGGGGCACCTCCGGCATCGGTCGCGCCGCGACGCTGATGTTCGCGGCCGAAGGCGGCCGGGTCGCCTTCTGCGGCCGCAACGTCGAGCGCGGCAAGCAGGTAGAGAACGAGGTGCGCGAGATCGGCGGCGAGGCCGTTTTCATTCGCGCCGATCTCCGCAACGAGGCCGAGGTGAAGGCGCTGGTCGACAAGACCATCGAACGCTACGTCCGGCTCGACGTCGCCTTCAACAATGCCGGCATCTCGGTCGAGAAACCCCTGCACGAGTACAGCGCGGCCGAGTTCGACGACGTGCTGGGCACCGACCTGCGCGGCGTGTTCCTGTCGATGAAATATCAGATCCCGCACATGTTACAGAAGGGCGGATCGATCGTCGTCACCTCATCATCCAACGCCATCGCGACCACGGCCAACCGCTCCGCCTATTCGGCGGCCAAGCGCGGGCTGGTCGGCCTGGTTCAGGCCGCCGCGCTCGACTACGCAAGATACGGCATCCGCATCAACACGCTGATCCCGGGCACGACGGATACGCCCTTCATCCGCCGCCTGTCGGGCATGGAGAATCTGCCTGACGCCGCCTGGCATGTCGCCATCGCGCAATGGGCCAAGTCGCATGTTCCAGGCCTGCAACGCGTGGCAACACCGGAGGAGATCGCAGCTTTCGCCCTGGTGCTGGCCTCGGACGATCATCCCTACACGACCGGCGGTCAGTTCGTCATCGATGGCGGCAAGACGGCGCAGGCCGGATAACGCCTGGCGGCGACACTGCGCCGGCAGCCTGAAAACACAATCATCCCTACTCTTGGTTGGCCTACCAGAAGCGGGCAGGCTTGCGTCGGCCCCGACTGCTGTGGCACGCGTGATGCGCACGCGCCGTCCACGCCAAGATGAGGTAATCATGTCCTATCGCTCCTCCTGGATGACCGAAGAGCTCGACGTCTTCCGCGACCAGTTCCGGAAATATCTCGCCAAGGACCTGGCGCCGCACGCCGAAAAAATGGCGCGAGCAGAAGATGGTCGACCGCTTCGCCTGGCGCGGGCTCGGCGAGATGGGCGCGCTGCTGGCGAGCGTGCCCGAGGAATATGGCGGCTTAGGTGCGACCTTCGCTTATGATGCTGCCGTGTTGGACGATCTCGAAAGCACAGTGCCGGAGCTGACGACCGGCGTCTCCGTGCACAGCGCCATCGTCGCGCACTACATCCTCAATTACGGCTCGGAGGAGCAGAAGAAGCGCTGGCTGCCGAAGATGGCCTCCGGCGAGATGGTCGGCGCCATCGCCATGACCGAGCCCGGCACCGGGTCTGATCTTCAAGCCGTCAAGACCACGGCGAAGAAGCAGGGCAATTCCTATGTCATCAACGGCCAGAAGACGTTCATCACCAACGGCCAGGCCGCCGATCTCGTCATCGTGGTCGCGCGCACCGGCGAAGCGGGCGCCAAAGGCATCTCGCTGATCGTGGTCGAGACCGAGGGCGCGGACGGCTACAAGCGCGGGCGCAACCTCGACAAGATCGGCCTGCACGCCTCCGACACCTCGGAGCTGTTTTTCGACAACGTGACGGTGCCGCCGGAAAACCTGCTCGGCAATGAGGAAGGCCAGGGTTTTGTCCAGCTGATGCAGCAATTGCCGCAGGAGCGGCTTGCGCTCGCGGTCGGCGCCGTCGCCTCGATGGAGCGCGCCGTCAAGCTCACCACTGAGTACACCAAGGAGCGGAAGGCGTTCGGCAAGCCGCTGCTGGACTTCCAGAACACCGCGTTCACGCTCGCCGAGCGCAAGACCGAGGCGATGATCGCGCGCGTCTTCGTCGATTGGTGCATCGAGCGCTTGATCGCAAAAGACCTCGACACCGTCACGGCATCGATGGCGAAATATTGGTGCTCGGAGAAGCAGGTCGAGACCGCCGACGAATGCCTGCAGCTGTTCGGCGGCTACGGCTACATGCAGGAATACCCGATCTCGCGCATCTTCATCGACTCCCGCATCCAGAAGATCTACGGCGGCACCAACGAGATCATGAAGCTCTTGATCGCGAGGTCGCTGTAGGGGCCGCCGTCTCAATTCGGATGCCACCAGCGGCCGCCGATGACGACCCCCTCCGAGACGATCTTGCTGTTACCGATCAGGTGCTCGCCGACGACGTCTTCATAGTCGAACTGGCCTTGCCTGACCGTAACAAGCGTGGCGTCGCCGACGCTGCCCGGTTTGAGGCTGCCGAGTTCGGGGCGGCGCAGCGCCATCGCCGCGTTCACCGTCGAGGCCGCGATGACGTCGGAGAGCTCCATGCCCATGCACAGGAACTTCGACATGGTCGTGACCTGATCGTAGGCCGGGCCGTCGATGCAGAGCTGATGGATGTCGGAGGAGATGGTGTCGGGATAGAAGCCGTTGGCGAGCATGGCGCGCGCGGTCTTGAACGCGAACGAGCCCTTGCCGTGGCCGATATCGAACAGCACGCCGCGCTCGCGCGCCTCCAGCACCGCCTTCTTCACCGTGCCTTGCGCGGTCGCGGACGTGTTGGGAAAGGGGCGGAACGCATGGGTGAGAACGTCGCCGGGACGCAGACGGGCGAGCACGTCCTCGTAGCTTGGCGGCGGATGGTCGATATGCGCCATCAGGGGCATGCCGACCTCGTTCGCGACCTCGAGCGCGATGTCGAGCGGCACGGCCCCCGAGGTGCCCGAGGAGTGCAATCCGACGCGCACCTTGATGCCGACGATGAGATCGCGGTTGGCATCCGCCACCTCGGCTGCCTCGATCGGATTCATCAGCCGCAGCTCCTCGCTCTCTCCGACCATGATCCGGTGCGAGAAGCCGAAGATGCCGGCATGCGAGACGTGCAGGTAGGCGAGGATGCGAACCTGGCTCGGCTCGATCACATGCTTGCGGAAGCCGGCGAAATTGCCGGGCCCGGCGCTGCCGGTATCGACCGCGGTGGTGACGCCGGAGGTGCGGCAGAATTCCTCGGCATCGATGCCGAGCGAGGTGCCGCCCCAGTAAACGTGGGTGTGCAGATCGATCAGCCCCGGCGTGACGATGAACCGCGAGACGTCGCGTACCTCTGTCGCAGGGTTCGCCTTGAGCCCGCTGCCGATCGCGGCGACCTTGCCGCCGGCAAAGGCGACATCGGTCACGGCATCGAGCTTCTGGGACGGGTCGATCACCCGCCCCCCGCGCAGGATCAAGTCGAAAGGCATCGTTGTCTCCGGATGTGTGGCAGTGAGGCGACTGGCGGCAGTCAGCCGAGGAAGGAAGTCTCCTGCCTTTAGCAATTTTCGCGCCGGAGAGCTTGTCGAGCGGGGCCGACGAGCCATGCCGAATTGGCGATCCCGGGAAGACTCGAACTTCCGACCTACGGTTTAGGAAACCGTTTTGAGGCACATGAAATCAGTCACTCAGCCGCCTGATGTTGCACATCTGTTGCGGCCATAAAAGGGGCGTAGCGCCAGCGCCGATGGCGAACGCGGCGGGAAGCGGCGCGGGCTGCTCCCGTTTAAGGTCTGGTTCCTGGGAAGAGGTCAACACGCGCGGCTCGGCAAACGAGCGGAGGGCGGCTAGACGGGAGCCAGCAACTCGATCTGGAGGTCATCAAGCGCAAGCCTGGATCCATTTCGAGCGAGAAGCCACGATATCCTGATCTGCAAGGTGACCGCCATTCGCAAGAGCTTTGACGGACGCGGTCTCGTCTACGTCGACAGGAAATACGTCGCTACTCCTTCACCGCAAAGGACCTGCACCTTCCATCTCCTGCCGGTCTCCCGGCGCACCGTTCCCATCCATCATGGCGTACCAGCGATGAGCGACGGCTACTAGCGCGCGGCTTCGAATCCGCCGAGCACCGCGGTCAGATTGGCGCCGAGGATGTCGGAAAGATAGCCGCCTTCCTGCACCAGCACCGTCGGCAGTCCAAACCGGGCCAGCCCCTCGCCGATCCGGCGGAAGCCATCGGTGGTGACGGCGAGACCGGCGAGCGGATCCTTCTCGGAGGCGTCGAGGCCGAGCGCGACCACGAGCGCGGTCGGCGCGAAGGAGCGGATCGCCCTCTCCGCCGCCGCGAGCGCCTTCATGTAGTCGTCGTCGCCGGTACCCTTGGCCAGGGGAATGTTGAGATTGGCGCCGAGGCCGGGTCCGGCGCCGCGCTCATGCGCGTAGCCCCAGACGAACGGATAGAAGAACGACGGGTCGGCGTGGATCGAGACGGTGAACACATCCTGCCGCTCGTAGAAGATGCCCTGCGTGCCGTTGCCGTGATGCACGTCGACGTCGAGGATGACGACGCGCTCATGCTTCTGGCGCAGATGCTCGGCCGCGATCGCGCTGTTGTTGAGGAAGCAGAAACCGCCGGCCATATCGCGATAGGCATGGTGGCCGGGCGGACGGCACAGCGCATAAACCGCATCCTCACCGTCAAGCACCATCTGCGCAGCGGTGACCGCCACGTCGCTCGAGGCGCAGGCGCCGGCCCAGGTGCCCGCGCCGATCGGGGCCGCAGTGTCCGCCGTGTGCCAGCCGAGCTTGCCTACGATATGAGTCGGATAGGTGGCGGCGTTGCGCACCGGGTGGATGTTCGCGATCATCTCCGGCCCGGCATCGCCGAGCGCGGACCATGCATCCCAAGCCTCGGCGAGAAAGCTCAGATATTCCGGACTGTGCACGCGCGCCCGCGGCCCCTGCCCGAATTTGGTCGGCTCGATCAGCGTGTGCTTGCCCGCCTTCAGGCCTGCCAGCAGGCGATCGGCACGCTCGGGCTGCTCGGTGGTGCGCTGGACCACGCCGCGGACCAGAAAGAACTGCGGATCATGGCTGCGGTGTAGATCACTATAGACGGCCTTCACGGGACACTCCTGTCGGATGAATAAGTGAGATGGATCGCACGACATTGCGCCTGAGCAAGATCACGCGCGTCTATTTCGCCGCAAGCGGCAAAGGAGGAATCTCGCGCACCAGCCGTCCGACTTCGCGCCAGGCAACACCGATGTGGTAGTCGATAAGCGCGACGATACGTTCGGGATGACCGGCTTCGATCGCAGCGAGCACCGGCTCATGCGTACGCGCGACCTCGTGCGGATCGTCATAGAGGCGGCCGATCAGGCCGATCACCATGCGCAGCTCCGAGGCGAGATCGTCGAACACCCGCAGCATCCGCCGGTTACCGCCGATCTCGCAGATCAGGCGATGGAAGCGGTAGTCCTCTTCGACCTGCCGCGCCGGATCGTCGAGATCGGCGGTCTCGTGCAGCACGTCGATTTGCCGGCGCAGCTTGTCGCGCGTCTCCGGCGTCAGGTTGCGCGCGGCAAGCACCGCGGCATGACGCTCGACGCAGAGACGCAAGTCGTAGATCTCGTCGATATCATCGGCGGCAAACTGCCGGACGAAGAAGCCGCGGCGCGGATTGGCGACGAGCAAGCCCTGTTGCTCGAGCAGCCGCGCGGCCTCGCGCACCGGCGCCCGGCTCACCCCCAGTTCGCGCGCGATTCCGGCCTCGACGACCTTTGATCCCGGCGGCAGCCGCCCTTGGACGATGGCTTCAGTCAGGCGGCGGGCGACCTGGCGGACAAGGTCGGTCTCGTTGAGGGCCGGCAAGCCGACCGGAGGGGAAATCGTGCGCATTAAAGGTCCATTTTCGACCCTTGTATATTATTTAATCGCCGATTGTCGACAGTTTAGTCTTGATCGAACCTTAGATTGTCGACAGTTTAGTGACGCGGGCATTGCAACTCAACAGAACGGCCCGCGGAGAGGAACAAGCAGCAACGATGACGACGCATGTGCGGCCCGACGGTGTGAAGGACCAGAACCAGCAATTCCGCATCGACCTCGCCGCGGCCTACCGACTGATCCACCGGCTCGGGCTCGATGACAGCATCTATACCCACATCTCGGCGCGACTTCCGGGCCAGCACGACCGCTTCCTGATCAATCCCTACGGCATGCGCTTCGAGGAGGTGACGGCATCGAACCTCGTCACTGTCGATCTCGACGGCAACATCATCGACGACCCGCTTGGTCTTGGCATCAATCCGGCCGGCTTCACCATCCACAGCGCAGTGCACGCCGCGCGTCATGACGCAATATGCGTGCTGCACACCCACACCGTTGCCGGCGTCGCAGTGTCCTGCCAGAAGCAGGGCCTGCTGCCGCTCAATCAATGGTCGATGCAGTTCACCGGTTGCCTCGCCTACCACGACTATGAGGGCATCGCCCTCGACCTCGACGAGCGGCTACGCCTGGTCGCCGATCTCGGCGACAAGTATGTGATGATCCTGCGCAATCACGGCATGCTGACCTGCGGCCGCTCGATCGCAGAGGCCTTCAAGCTAATGCACAATCTGGAACGTTCCTGCCGCGCGCAGCTCGCGATCCAGGCCGCAGGCGCCGAGATCGCACCGCTCTCCGATGCCGTCGCACACAAGACCGCGGGCCAATACGCCACCTTCTACGACAGCATCGAACTGAACGGCATGCCCGACACGGAATGGGCCGCCTTCAAGCGCATGCTGGAGCGGACCGATCCTGATTTCGTGAGCTAGTCGTAAGTCCTTGTCCCGGAGCCGCGCCCGGGAACATCCAACCAGAAGAGAGATTGGACATGTTGAAGCGAGTATTGCTGAGCCTGATGGTAGCGAGTGCGCTGAGCACTGCGGCGTACGCGCAAGAGCCGAAAACCGGTGGCGTGATCAACGCGGTGATCCAGCCCGAACCGCCGGGCCTGATGATGGGCCTGGTACAGAACGGCCCGACCCAGATGGTCTCCGGCAATATCTATGAAGGCCTGCTCCGCTACAGCCCGAAACTCGAGCCGCTGCCGGGCCTCGCCGAGAGCTGGAATGTCAGCGAGGACGGCAAGACCTACACCTTCAAGCTCCGCAAGGGCGTCACCTGGCATGACGGCAAGCCCTTCACCTCTGCCGACGTCGTGTTCTCGATCGAGTTCCTCAAACAGACCCATCCCCGCGCGCGCAGCAATTTCGCGCAGGTCGACAAGATCGAGACGCCTGACGACAGCACCGTGATCTTCAACCTTAAGGAGCCGTTCGGGCCGTTCCTCGGAGTCTTCGAGGTCGGCTCGCTGCCGATGATCCCGAAGCACCTCTATGAGGGCACTGATTTCAAGACCAATCCGGCCAACAACACGCCTGTTGGCACCGGCCCCTTCATGTTCAAGGAATGGCAGAAGGGTTCGTTCATTCGCCTGGTCAAGAACCCGAACTACTACATCAAGGGCAAGCCGAACCTCGACGAGATCTACTGGCACGTGATCCCGGATGCGGCCGCGCGCGCGGTGGCGTTCGAGACCGGCAAGGTCGACGTGCTGCCGGGCGGCTCGGTCGAGAATTTCGACGTGCCGCGCCTCTCCAAGCTGAAGAATGTCTGCGTCACCGGCGCCGGCTGGGAATTCTTCAGCCCGCATTCCTGGCTGTGGCTGAACAATCGCCAGGGCCCGACCGCGAACAAGAAATTCCGCCAGGCCGTGATGTACGCGCTCGATCGCAATTTCGCGAAAGACGTGATCTGGAACGGCCTCGGCAACGTCGCAACCGGTCCGTCGGGCTCATCGATCAAGTACTACAGCAGCGACGTGCCGAAATATGACTACGACCCGGCCAAGGCCAAGGCTCTGCTGAAGGAAGCCGGCTACAACGGCGAGAAGGTCCGCCTGCTGCCGTTGCCCTATGGCGAAACCTGGCAGCGTTGGGCCGAGGCGGTGCGGCAGAACCTGCAGGATGTCGGCATCAATGTCGACATGGTCGCGACCGATGTCGCCGGGTGGAATCAGCGGACCTCGGAATGGGACTACGATATCGCCTTCACCTATGTCTATCAGTACGGCGATCCCGCGCTCGGCGTCGGCCGCACCTATGTCTCCAGCCAGATCCTCAAGGGCAATCCGTTCAACAACGTCGAAGGTTATTCGAACCCGGAAATCGACAAGTTGTTTGCCGACGGCGCGGTCGCCTTCTCCGACTCGGCACGCAAACCATTTTACGACAAGGCGCAGAAGATCCTTGTCGACGATGTGCCGGTGGCCTGGCTGCTTGAACTGCAGTTCCCGACCATCACACGCTGCAACGTCAAGAACCTCATCACCACCGCGATCGGCGTCAACGACGGCTTCCGCGACGCCTGGCTCGACAAGTAGACGATCCCACGAAGCCGCCGCGCTTTCAAGGCGCCGCGGCTTCCTCCTGTCCCCTCTCGAACGCAACCGAGATCACCGATGCTCGCATTCATTGCCCAGAGACTTGCAAAGGCCATTGTCGTTCTGTTCGCGATCGTGGTGCTCAATTTCATGCTGATCCGCATGGCACCGGGCGATCCGGCTGTCGTGATGGCGGGCGAAGCCGGCGCCAGCGACCAGATGTTCGTCAATCAGTTGCGGGAAAAATTCGGCCTGGACAAGCCGCTGCCTGAGCAGCTCTTCATCTATGTCAAGGGCATCGCGACCCTCGACCTCGGCTTCTCCTTCCGGCAGCAGGCGCCGGTGTCGCAACTGATCGTGGAGCGGCTACCGGCGACGCTGTTGCTGACACTGACGGCGTTTGCGATATCGCTTCTGCTCGGCATCCTCTTCGGCACGCTCGCCGCACGCTTCGCCGGCACCTGGCTCGATACCGCCGTCACGATATTCTCGCTGATCTTCTACGCAACGCCGCTGTTCTGGGTGGCACTGATGGCGATCCTGCTGTTCTCGGTCGCGGTGGATTGGCTGCCCAGCTTTGGCTACGAAACGGTCGGCGCAAACTACACTGGTCTTGCCCACGTGCTCGACGTCGGCGCCCATCTGATCCTGCCGGCGACGACGATCGGTCTGTTCTTCATGGCGACCTATTCCCGCATGACCCGCGCCTCGATGCTCGAGGTGCAGCGGCATGACTTCGTCAAGACCGCGCGGGCCAAGGGCCTGCGCAATGCCGTGATCCAGCGCCGCCACGTGCTGCGCAACGCGCTGTTGCCGGTGGTGACGCTTGCCGGCTTGCAAGCCGGAACGCTGGTCGGCGGCGCCGTGCTGACGGAGACGGTGTTCGCGTGGCCCGGCATCGGCAGACTGATGTACGAGGCGCTCTTGCAGCGCGACTACAATCTCCTGCTCGGCGTCTTCGTCGTCTGCTCGGCGATGGTGCTTGCCTTCAACCTGATCACCGACCTGATCTACCGCTCGGTCGATCCGCGCATCGAGTTCGCGTCATGATGAATTTCTGGCGCACGATGCTGCGCAATCCAGGCGGCGTGATTGGCCTCATGATCCTCATCCTGGCGGTCGCTGTTGCGGTCTTCGGTCCCCTGCTGTTTCCGACCTCGCCCTGGCGCATGGTGCAGCGTCCCTTCTTGCCGCCGTTCACGGCGCCGGGCCTGCCGCTCGGCACCGACGCGCTCGGCCGCGACGTGCTGGCCGGCATCGTCCATGGCGCCCGCGTCTCGCTGCTGGTCGGCCTGGTCTCGACCATGGCCGCGCTGGCGGTCGGCATTCCCGTCGGCGCCATGGCCGGCTATTTCGGCGGCCGGATCGGCGACGCCCTGATGCGCTTCACGGAGTTCTTCCAGACCGTGCCGAGCTTCGCACTCGCGATCGTGCTGGTCGCGATCCTGCAGCCCTCGATCGTCTCGATCGTGCTGGCGATCGCGATCGTGAGCTGGCCGCCGGTGGCGCGCCTCGTCCGCGGCGAGGTGCTGTCGCTCCGCACCCGCGAATATGTCCAGGCCGCCGTGGTCACCGGTCAGAGCCACAGCTGGATCATCTGGCGCGAGATCCTGCCCAACGCGCTGTCGCCGGTCATCGTGCTGGCCTCACTGATGGTCGCAACGGCGATCCTGCTGGAATCCTCGCTCTCCTTCCTCGGCCTCGGCGATCCCAATTTGATGTCCTGGGGCTACATGGTCGGCGCCGGGCGCACGGTGATCCGACAAGCCTGGTGGATCACGGTGTTTCCCGGCATCGCGATCCTGATTTCGGTGCTCGCGCTGAACCTGATCGGCGAAGGTCTCAACGACGCGCTCAATCCGCGCCTCAACAAGGAGGGACGCTGACATGTCCGCCGCAACGGCCGTCGTCTCGATCAAGAACCTGAAGCTCGCGCTGCCGCCCGGCGCGGACCGCCGCTACGCCGTCGACGACGTCTCCCTCGATCTCACACCCGGGAAAATCCTTTGCGTGGTCGGCGAGTCCGGCTCCGGCAAATCGATGTGCGCGCACGCGCTGATGGGACTGTTGCCCGACACGATCGGCCGCGAGGCCGGCGAGATCGTCTATGACGGCCACAACCTGCTCGCCCTCGACGAGACCGGCTGGCTCGCGCTGCGGGGCCGCCACATCGCGATGGTGTTCCAGGAGCCGATGACCGCGCTCAATCCGTTGATGCGGATCGGCGAGCAGATCGCCGAAATGTTCGAGGCGCACAATTTGCTGACGCCGAAGGAACGGACGCAGAAGGCGCTGCAGCTGCTGCGCGAGGTCGGCCTGCCCGACCCCGAACGTTCGATGCGCGCCTATCCGCACCAGCTTTCCGGCGGCCAGCGCCAACGCGCCATGATCGCGATGGCGCTTGCGCTGGAGCCGGCCGTGCTGGTCGCGGATGAGCCGACCACGGCGCTCGACGTCACCACGCAGGCGCAGATCCTCAAGATCATCCGCGACCTTCAGCGCAGCCGCAACATGGCGGTCATGTTCATCACCCATGATTTCGGCGTCGTCGCCGATATCGCGGACCGTGTCATCGTGCTCCAGCACGGCAAGGTGGTCGAGCAAGGCGCGGCCGACGATGTGCTGCTGCGCCCGCAGCACAGCTATACTCGCGCGCTTCTTGCGGCTGTGCCATCGATGCAGCCGCCGCAGCGCGCGCCGCTCGCGGGCCGTGCCAAGGCGGTCGAAGTCGTCGGCCTCGACAAGACCTATGTCTCCGGCGGTGGCTGGTTTCAGCCGGAGCGCCGCGTGCGCGCCGCCAACGAGGTCAATTTCGATATCCTCAAGGGCGAGACGCTCGGACTGGTCGGCGAATCCGGCTCCGGCAAATCCTCGGTGGCGCGGCTGGTAATGCGGCTGATCGAGCCGGACCAGGGCACGGTCCGTCTCGGCGATATCGACTTCACCCGGATCGGCGGCAAGGAGCTCCGCAAGGCGCGCAGCCGCATCCAGATGATCTTCCAGGATCCGTTCGCCTCGCTCAATCCGCGCCGCAAGGTCGGCAATATCATCGCCGACGGACCGATCGCGCATGGCACCGATGCCGCAACGGCCCATAAGCGCGCCGGCGAACTGCTCGGCCTCGTCGGCCTCAATGCCAGCGCGCTGGAGCGTTATCCGCATGAATTCTCCGGCGGCCAGCGCCAGCGCATCGGGATTGCGCGCGCACTCGCGCTGGAGCCCGAGATCATCGTCGCCGATGAGGCTGTCTCCGCGCTCGACGTCTCCGTTCAGGCGCAGGTGCTCAATCTCTTGGAAGACCTCAAGAAACGCCTCGGCCTGTCGATGCTGTTCATCACGCATGATCTGCGCGTCGCCGCGCAGATCTGCGACCGCATCGCAGTGATGCAGCGCGGCGCCATCGTCGAGCTGAAGCCGACGGCCGCCTTGTTCTCGGCACCGGAGCACGCCTACACGCGCGAGCTGCTCGCCGCCGTTCCCGGCCAGACTTCCTCGTCACGTGCGGCCTGATCGATGCGTTGCGTGCCGATCAGCAAGAGCCTCGATCTTCGCAGCTGCTTGAGGAACCGCGGATTGTCCAGCCCATAGTTTGCGAGCAACGGCCCCGGTGCCTGCCGGCGGACGCGCCGGTTAGGAATCGACATTAGCGATAACCGAACCCGCTCCTGTCTTGTCGAATTTCGATCGCGCCGTCTTGACATCGGCATGGGTGTTCTGCGCCCAGGTGAGGAGCGCCGCGAGCGGATCGAGCCGTGACCGTCCGAGCGGCGTTAGCCGGTCCCTATCCATCTGGCTATTGAGCTTCGCAGAACAGTCGCCATCGTAGCCCCGCGCGGGGCTGCCCTTCTTGCAACCTTTCATTGATCAAGATCAAAGAAGCGCGTGACCGGCTAGCCGAACCTGAGATCACTGCGGTCAGTGTGAGTTGATTTCAGGAAAGGAAATGCGATGAAGTTCACCCGTCGATCCGTGGCATTTGGTGGAATAGGACTGCTGGCAGGAGCAACTGCGGCACGGTCGGCCTTGGCCCAGGATGCGTTCCTTGGCGTAGGCGAAGGTTTGGAGGATCTCTGGCTCGCAAGCGACGCCTATGTATTCGGCTATCCGCTGGTCACGATGGAGATGACCCGGCGGATCATAACCAACGTCGCCGAAACCCGTGGGCACGCGTGGGCCGATGGGCCACATCATCAAGTTGCGCCACTATCCCGACGCCTCGTTCAAGGACGTCACGGCACCGAACGCGGACACCCTCTACACGACTTCATTTTTCGACGTCGGGAAAGAACCATGGGTCCTCAGCATCCCAGACATGAACGGACGCTATTTCCTGATGCCGATGCTGGACGGTTGGACGACGGTTTTCCAGGTGCCCGGCAAACGCACCACCGGCACCGGGGCCCAGGCCTACGCGATCACCGGCCCTGGATGGAAAGGCATGCTGCCGGAAGGCGTGAAGGAGTACAAGTCGCAGACAAACATCGTGTGGCTGCTTGGCCGCATCTATTGTACCGGCACGCCGGAGGACTATGCAGCCGTGCACAAGCTGCAGGACGAGTGCAAGCTCGTTCCGCTCAGTGCCTATGGCAAGCCGTACACACCGCCTCCGGGAAAGATCGATCCCTTGATCGACATGAAGACGGCCGTGCGCGAACAGGTCAACCGCATGGATGCAGGAGCGTATTTCAAGCTGCTCTGTGAGCTCATGAAAGCCAATCCGCCTTACGCCGCCGACGCGCCCCAGCTTGCCAAGTTCGCGCGCATCGGCATCGTCCCCGGACAGGAGTTTGACGAGAGCAAGCTGAAGGCGGATTTCCTGAAGCGCGTACCGGAATTGTCGTTCGACAGGATTATGCTTCAATTCAAGATCAACAAGGCCATCAGGGACGAGAATGGCTTTGCCTTCACGACGAAAACCGGCATCTACGGCACCGATTATCTGATGCGAGCCTTGGTCACCGCGATTGGCCTCGGCGCCAACCGCCCGCAGGATGCGGTTTATCCGACCTCGCAGAAGGATGCAGATGGTCAAAAATACAATGGCGCGAACAAGTACGTGATGCGTTTTCCCAAGGGCCACCTGCCTCCCGCCGAAGGATTCTGGTCGCTCACGATGTACGACAGCAGCTACTTCTTTGTGAACAATCCGCTCAACCGCTACTCGATCAGCGCGCGCCAGGACCTAAAGGAAAACCCGGACGGCTCAACCGATCTTTACATCCAGAAGGACTCGCCGGGTAAAGACAAGGAGGCAAACTGGCTTCCCGCGCCTGAAGGAGATTTCATCCTCATGCTGCGCATGTACTGGCCGCAGGAAACAGACCCGTCGATCATCAACGGCACATGGACAGTTCCTACCGCCAAGAAGATCGGCGCTTGAGGATTTGCATGATGCCGGCCCATCGTGGTGGGCCGGCATCATCGCTAATGTCGATCCTGACCTAAATCAGCTCTTACGCGGCGTCTTTTGAGGCACCCCCGGAAGGACTGGAATGTTTGACGAGCCGATGTTGACGTCCAGAACTAAAACGGGTCGAGCAGGGCAATGCCGCCATTTCGGCTTCTGGCCCGAAAGCGAAGTGCGGCCCGAGCCTGCTCCTCGTCGGGGTAAACCGGACGCGAGAGAACGGCGGTTCGAACAGGTGCTCATGACCCTGGCTTTGTAAAAACGCAAAGATCGATACGACTAGAATTGCATTCTTCAATTCGTCCCTTAACGTTGAAGGCGCTTGAGAGCTTGAGGGCTACATCGGTGTTGGACGAACAACTTCTTCTCTCGCGGTCAAGCGTCATGGTGTTTTCACACAACCAAGACCCGAAGCGGAAATCCGTTGTCCAATAGCTCTTGCCATTTTTGGCAATAGCGCCACACTTCTTCGTGGATTGGCCATAGGATTGGGTTGGCCACGGGAGGCAAAAATGCGGCGATCAATCGCGTTGTCGGCGTCGCTAATAATTGTGTTCTTAGCTGGAAGCACTGGAACGGGGAGTGCCGTAGTTTACTGCCAAGACGCTGGTTATCCTGCCAATTGCGTCGTAAGACCCGGGGTCGTAGTCACACGAAGCCATGAGCTTCGCAGAATTGAATCCGCAATTGATCCTCGCCCGAGCGGCCTTATTAGGCAGGACTTATTCGATCGAAATAACCCGAACAATCTGCGATCGGATTGGCCCAGCCCACCTGCTCAACCGGGCCAGTGAGCAGACCGCCTGTCTCCGAACCTTTTGTCTGAGTTTGGCCCGGACCGCCTGTGGGGGCCTGACGGGTCGATTCCGTTAGTTCAAATTTGACTGGTCGACCGGTCTTCTGTCGGACGATCGCGCGATCGGCCGTATACCCGCCTGGCGCAATGTCATCGACTTTCAATGCGACTACATCGCAGCCGCGCAGCTTGCTGTCGATGGCGACATTGAAAAGCGCCAGATCACGCGTTCGACCTTCGACCTGGAGCTTGGTTCGGATTGACCAGACGCGCTTGGGACGGAGCGGCGGCTTTGCGCCGACGGGCACCGCTTGGTTTCTTTCGCCGAGCACGATCGTGACGGCGGAGCACGTCGCGACAGCGATGAATCTCTCGCATCAGGACTGGACGCCGATTGACGGCGAGGACGGTGGCCAGTCCGTCCCCGCACGTATCCACCGGTTAGCGGGTAGTCAGATGGAAAGGCTGGCCGTGATCGAACTACAACGGGCCGCCTCATCGTCGCGAACCGCCATCATCCGCAAGGAGCCGCTCGCTCCGGAAGAACCGGTTTGGACGGTTGCCTTCAGCCGGGCGCCCTCAGCTCGTTGGAGGTCGGTTCGTTCGGTTCGGAGACGACGAGAAGTTGGCCGGCATGGCACTTCTGGAAATGTATGACGGAACCAATCGCCTCATCATCGATCACGGCTCCTCCGGAGCGCCCGTTGTCGATTGTGAGGGGCCGGTCGCTGCTGTCGTGAGCGATATCTTCACACATGAATTGGGCATCCCGGGTCATGCGGGTCTCGACCCCGTGGCGTTCGCCAAACGTCGTCTCGGTCCCGGTCCGGGCGCTGGGCGTCTCTCAGCTTCCGTGAATTGCGGGAATTCAGCGGCGCCGGTAGCAGCGTCACGGCGTCCTTATTTTGTGAACCTCGGCCTTGTGGACGTCGGCGGCGTTGGCGCCGCGGGCTGAAGATTGAACGTCAGCCAAACGTTCCAGCCTGCTGGCCGATTTTCGTTGGCGAATTCGCCGTAGCCCTTCAGGTTCAGATATCCCTGCATGTCTCCGACCGGGAAAATGTAGCCGACCTGCGGGCCGACGCCGGCCACGCGCGACCGGAAGCAGCCGACGCGATCGCCGGAGCCACTGTCGCAGCCGAGCTGCTGATAGAGGTAGCCGACGAGGCCGACCTGCCACTGCTTGGTCAGGAATTGCGATGCGCCCCAGTCGAGATGCATGTCGACGCCGCTTTGATATTGAGTGGAGGGGTTGACGAAGTTGTAGGTGAATCCCAGCACCGCCGAAAATTCATGCCCGGTCTTTGGATCGAAATAGGTGTAGCCGCCGCCCGCGTCGATCGCCCAGTGTCCGATCCCCAAATTCGCCAAGCGGGTCGACTGGTAGGCGCCGACCGGGAGGTCAGCGGTAACGTACGTCATGTAATTGTTGACTCCGGCATTCCAGCGCAGCGCGAACTGCGGGATCAGGTCGCCGAATGCAATGAGCGAGCTGTCGATGCTGTCGAAGCGCGAGAACGGGAGCGTGCCGCCGCCCGGTCCCGTCAATGTCCCAACGAGCGATCCGGCCAGCGACGTGGAGTTGGAGCCGTAGGACGCCAACAGGGTGGCAGAAGCCTGACCACCCAGCACGGGTGTCGCAAAGGTGTAAGTTCCGGCCACAAGGCCAAGATCCACGTTCGCGTTGACGTTCGCGTTCACGGTGGCCGTTAGATTCGCGGGAAAGCGACCAAGCGTGATTTCGCGCGACCGCGCCACGTCGCCGCCGGCGGAAACAGAGGTGTGATAATAAATCGAGGTCACCGACCAGCCCGGTGCCTGCTGCGGAACGGCCGCGAGGCTGCCAAAAAATCCGGGTACCCAAAAGCTGATGCCATTTTCATCGGCGCGAGCCGCCTGGTTGGACAGCACCAGCAGAGCGGCAATCGCCCCAACACTCGAATGCCGCCGCGAAAATCTACGTCCTAAGCCCAATCCAAGGTACCGCATCGCCGATCCCCCGACTCTCGCGATCGTGCCATTGCCGGCTCCGGCCAGCGCGAACTCGGAAACAGTATGCTGGCGCACGTCCATGCGAAATCGGCAAACTTGCATTCATCTGGAGTTTTGTTGAAAGGTTGTGTCCTAGATGCCACAGCCCCGCCGTTCTTGCATCACCATCAGGGCGCTCTCGACAAGGCATCAGCCACTGGCGTGATTGATCTAGATCAATAAAAGCAGAACGCGTTGCTGGAAGCATCTCGTGCTGCCCAGTTCGCAGACAGTTGTGACTTGGCCACCTCTTTTTCCTTTCTAACGACCATCGTTTCGGACGTCGCCCAAGATTGGTTTTCTCTTGAAAGAAGGGCCAGTCGTTATGGCGACGTTGGAGCCGAAGCCATATTCCCGCGAAGCGAGCCTTTGATCGGAGGACGCAATGGGTACTTCGTCATCCGTGAAGAGCGGCTAAGCGATTGAGCTGGAATCGCATTTGTGGTTGCGGGGTGTTTTAGGATTGCAGGGTTTTGATGCTTCGGGCATCGGAACCTTGCAATTTCATTTTCAGGATTCCGTCGAATCGCCAGACATGATTCGGTGGCCGCATCGGAGGTGGCGATGCGACCGAAGAAGCACAGGACGACGGGATCGGGCGATCTGTTCCGGGCCAGGCTGGACCAGATCATCAACATGAAGCACGAGCTGGTTCAGCTCGCTGGCAAGGTCGATTGGGACTGGATCGACGGCGAGATCGCGCCGCTCTACAGCGAGAACGGCCGGCCCGGCATCGCGACCCGCTTCGTGATCGGGCTGCTGCTGCTCAAGCACATTTACGGCCTGTCCGATGAGGGGGTCTGCGAGCGCTGGGTCCACGACCCATATTTCCAGTACTTCACCGGCGAAGAGTTCTTCCAGCACGCCTTCCCGCACGAGCGCTCGGACCTGAGCCACTGGCGCAAGCGGCTCGGCGACAAGCTGGAACTGCTGCTGGCCGAGAGCCTGCGGGTGGCGCACGAGGCCGGCGCGTTACGCGGCCAAGACCTCAAGCGGGTCACAGTCGATACCACGGTGCAGCCAAAGGCCATCACCTTCCCGACCGATGCCAAGCTGCTGCACGCGGCGATCAAGGGGCTCAACCGTCTGGCGAGGAAGCACGGGATCAGGCTGCGGCAGTCCTATCTTCGCATTGCCAAGACCGCGGCCATGATGGCTTCCCGCTACGCCCATGCCAAGCAATTCAAACGGCATCAGCGGCAGTTGCGCATCCTGCGCAGCCGGTTGGGCCGGATCATCCGCGATATCCGCCGCAAGATCGAAGCTCAGGCCGTGCTCGAGAACGCCTTCGCCCTGCCGCTCAGCCGGGCCGCGCAGATCCGCTCGCAGCAGCAGCGCCAGCGCGGCTGGAAGCTGTATTCCTTCCATGCTCCGGAGGTCGAGTGCATCGGCAAGGGCAAAGCAGCCGCGCCTTACGAGTTCGGTGTCAAAGCCTCCATCGTCACCAACAACCGCCGTGCTCCCGGCGGCCTGTTCGTGCTGCACGCCAGGGCGCTACCCGATAACCCGTACGACGGTCACACCCTGCGGGACGTCATCGACCGCACCGAGACACTCACCGGCTGTCCGATCGAGCGGGCCTATGTCGACAAGGGATACCGCGGCCATGACGCGCAGAACCCGCGCCGTGTCTTCATCTCCGGCCAGAAGCGCGGCGTCTTCGGTATCATCAAGCGCGAGCTGCGCCGCCGCTCCGCCATCGAACCCGTCATCGGACACCTGAAGGCCGATGGTCACCTCGGCCGCTGCTACCTCAAAGGCCGCGCCGGCGATGCCGCCAACGTCATCCTCTCTGCCGTCGGTCACAACTTCCGCCGCATCCTCGCCTGGCTGAGGGTTCTTTGGTGCCTCTTCCTGGCCACCCTCATCGCAGCCATCAGCGACCGCTCACCGCTGCAATCGGCTTCTTAACGGACGACTACTTCTCACAAATCGTTATGCGACTTGGCGGCATCGCTCGTGCCTGTTTGTTTTTTGTGAAGGAAAGGATATCCGATGCACCCCGCAATCATGGCCATGGCGGCGGCTACTCAATTGTTGACGCCCATTTCCGATGCTATCCCAAAATTCAACGTCGAGGCTACTTGCAGAGCATCGGTAGAAGCCGACAAGGCGATGAGTTTGAGCCTACCGCAGAGTTTCGACAAGTGTTTGAGCGATGAGAACTCAGCGCGTGAACAGCTGGGCCCGATTTGGTCTTCGTACTCCCCGGCTGTCAGGTCCCAGTGTGAGGGAGAGGCGACGATAGGCGAAGCGAGCTATGTCGATCTCTTGACCTGTCTTCAAATGACCGATGGATCAGTCACGACCTCGGCAGCAGCCTTGAAGGGCGCGAGCAAAAAGAAGAAGGGTCCAAACTAGCCCGTATTGTCGCCATGATGTCTGCTGCCAGGGCATGATCGGGAAAAGATAAGCCCACACCGTCGCTGTTGGTCCATGCGAAATCGGCATACTCGAGTTCAGCCGGAGGTCTATTGAACGGCTGAGTTCATGACGCCACAGCCTTCTGTCTTGCATAGTCGTCAGGGGGCCTCGACAAGGAAGGCGAGCTGGCTGGATTGATCTAGATCAATAAAAGAAGGTTGTGTGGCTGCGAATTTGCCACCGGTTCAGATGTTCGATTGTCATGTTGACTGACTAATGGTTGAGCCGCGCTCCTCCCCCGCAGAACCGATGCTGGAAAGCTGTCGGAAAGATTTTTGAAATGCTCGGGGCGGCGCTCGTAACTTCTCGTTCACTGCGAGTAGCCCATGCACGACGTTGGCGTTGCGGCAGGCGTACCTTTGTCGGATGAGCCCAGCCAAGGTGGCATGAACTGGATTCCGGGCGGCACGTTCCGCATGGGCTCCGACAGGCACTACGCCGAAGAGGCACCCGTCCATCGCGTCTCGGTGAGCGGCTTCTGGATGGACCGGACGCCGGTCACCAATCGCGATTTTCGCAAGTTCGTCAACGCAACAGGCTACGTGACGTCAGCGGAGACGCGGCCCGAGGCAAAGGACTATCCAGGCGCGCTGCCGCACATGCTCAAGGCAGGCTCGCTGGTGTTCACACCACCGAAGCGTCCGGTCGATTTGCGCGACTGGTCGCAATGGTGGAGTTTCAAGTTTGGCGCCAACTGGCGCCGGCCATACGGCCCCCGCAGTTCGATCAGCGGCCTCGACGATCATCCCGTGGTCCACATTGCCTATCGCGATGCCGAGGCCTACGCGATATGGGCTGGCAAGGACTTGCCGACCGAAGCCGAATGGGAGTTTGCCGCGCGCGGCGGCCTCGACGGAGCCGAGTTCGCCTGGGGCGACGAGTTCATGCCCGGCGGCAGGTCAATGGCGAACACCTGGCAAGGCGCGTTTCCGTACGAAAATCTCAACGGCGATGGTCACGCCCGCACCTCGCCGATAACGGCGTTCCCGCCGAATGGCTACGGTCTCCATGACATGATCGGTAACGTCTGGGAGTGGACCACGGATTGGTGGTCTACCAGACATGAGCCCGACGCCCCCAAAGCCTGCTGTGTTCCGCATAATCCGCGCGGCGGACAAGAGCAAGACAGCCACGATCCGTCTCTGCCCAGGATCAAAATTCCCCGCAAGGTTCTCAAAGGCGGCTCGCATCTCTGCGCGCCGAGCTACTGCCGTCGCTACCGCCCGGCTGCGCGTCATGCGGAAGCGGTGGATACGTCCACGAGCCACGTTGGTTTTCGATGCATCATAAGGAAGGGAGCAAATGATGAGCGAGGACAAGGATAACACCTCACGCGATATGAGCCGTCGCCACGTTTTGCTCGCGACGACAAGCCTGGCGGCAGCGTCCGCATTGGGCGCTGCCGCATCGGTTGAAAAGGCACTGGCCCAGGCGCAGCAGGCACCGAGCGGCCAGCGGCCCAACATCGTCGTCATCATGGGCGATGACATCGGCATCTGGAACATCGGTGCCTACCACCGCGGCATGATGGCTGGACGAACGCCGAACCTCGACAAGCTCGCGGCCGAAGGAATGCTGTTTACCGATTACTATGCCGAGGCAAGCTGCACCGCCGGCCGCGCCGCCTTCATCACCGGCGAGTTGCCGATCCGCACCGGCATGACGACGGTTGGTCAGGCCGGCGCGCCGATCGGGATTCCGGCGGAGGCCGTGACAATCGCCCATGTGCTCAAGTCAATGGGCTACGCCACCGGCCAGTTCGGCAAGAACCACCTGGGCGACAAGAACGAGTTTCTGCCGACCGTGCACGGTTTCGACGAGTTCTTCGGCTATCTGTACCATCTCGACGCCATGGAAGACCCCGCGCACCCCGGCTACCCGCAAGAGCTGCTGAACGTGGTGGGTCCGCGCAACATGGTTCACTCCTGGGCGACCGACAGCGACGATGCAACCGTCGACCCGCGTTGGGGCAAGATCGGCAAGCAGAGGATCGAGGATGCCGGCACGCTCTATCCCAAGCGCATGGAGACGGTGGACGACGAAATTCGCGATTTTTCTTTCAAGTTCATCGAGAAGGCCAAGGCCGACAACAAGCCATTCTTCCTCTGGCTCAACCCAACGCGCATGCACATCGTCACTCACCTGTCGCAGAAGTATGAGGCGATGCGCAACTCGAGGAACGGCTGGACCATTCATGAAGCAGGCATGGCGCAGCTCGACGATATCGTCGGCGAGGTGATGAAGAAGCTCAAGGACATGGGTGTCGACGACAACACCATCGTCGTCTTCACCACCGACAACGGCACTGAGGTTTTCACGTGGCCAGATGGCGGACAGACGCCGTTTGCGCAATCAAAGGGCACGGTCATGGAAGGCGGTTATCGTGCCCCGGCCATGATTCGCTGGCCAGGCCGCGTGCCGGCCGGCAAGGTCGAGAACGGCATCATGTCGGGGCTAGACTGGTTTCCGACTCTGGTGGCGGCCGCAGGAAATCCGAACATTGCCGAGGAGCTGAAGAAGGGCAAGCAGGTTGGGGACCGCACTTACAAGGTCTATCTCGACGGCTACAACCAGATGGACATGATCACCGGCAAGGCGCCGTCGAACAGGCATGAGATCTGGTATTTTGGCGAGAGCACGCTAGGTGCCATACGCATCGACGACTACAAGTACCGCTTCATCGACCAGCCCGCGGGTTGGCTGGGTGAAAAGGGCAAGGTCGATGTGCCTTACATTACCAATCTGCGCCTCGATCCGTTCGAGCGAACGGGTTGGCCGGAAAATGGCACCAAGAACGGTGCGCAGCATTACTTCGGTTGGTTCCAGTACGAATTCTGGCGCTTCGTGTTCATACAGCAGAAAGTGGAGGAGTTGGCCAAGACGGCCATCGAATTCCCGCCGATGCAGAGGGGAGCGAGCTTCAATCTCGAAGCGGTAAAAGCCCAGATCGAGGCGGCGAGGCATGCCGTGGCAAAGTGACAAGACCGCGATTGGCTGCTTGCCGATCGAGACCATGGAGTCGCATGCCGGCAAGTAGAATGCGCGATGGCGGGTGCCGGCCCCGGGCACCCGTCGGACAACATCATGTAGCGACGGGGACAAGCTCGCACCTCCGCTGTTCTTCGCGCCGCGCGGGGAAACGCGGGAACGGGCTTTGGCGCGAGCTGACGCGGGAGAAACAGTTCGTTCGATTGCCGAGGCGCTCCAGATCAGCGCCTCCTGCGTGACGAAGTGGAAGAATCTGAGACGCTCCCCTCCCGGCGATGATCTCTGTGCGGCCGCCGGACACCAGGTCGAGCGAAGCATATTCCTCGAAGACGCGGACCGGGTCTGCGGCTCCCAGGATGGTGATTGCGCTGGTGAGACGTATCTGCCGTGTACGCGCCGCGGCGGCCCGAGCAGTATCGCGGGAGCCGAATCGAGAAACTCGTCGGTGTGGTGTTCGCCGATTCCGTAGATGTGGATGCCGAGCTCGTCGGCGAGCTGGATCTCCTCCAGCACATCGTTGACGACCGTCTTCCGAATAGGGTCGCGTCATCCATGCCGGCCTCCGCCCTCCAGCATGGATGTTGAATCAGAAATCGCTCCCGGTGGGAATCCCGATTCCAGTCAAAAACAACATGCTCTAGGCTGCGCTCGGATATTCGGCGCAATACGCGTCGAGATTATACCTTCCTAGCAAATCAGAGCAGGAGGATGAGCATCGAGGCAACCATGGGGTGCCAAAAGCGGCAGGCACGCTTTGTTCGGCTAACGGTGTAGGTCTCGGACTCCGCCATCTTCAATTTTACACCCAGGCCTTCACTTCTCGCGGGGAACTCACGATGCATCGTGCTAGTTGCCGTCCCTCTCTAGTCCCATCGTCCAGCTATGGCCCGAAAATCAACCCTGCCTCGCCGCCTGCAGCCCATGCTGGCCACGCTGACCGATTCACCGTTCGACGATCCCAATTGGGTCTTCGAGGACAAGTTCGATGGTTTCCGCATGGTCGCGGAAATCCGGGGCGGTAAGGTCGCGCTCTACAGCCGAAACGGGAAAATCATCAGCCGCTCCTACGTGGAGGTCGCGAAAGCCCTTGAAGGCGTGAAGGCCGATGCCGTGATCGATGGCGAGCTCGTCGCGATTGGAACTGATGGCGTATCCCATTTCCAGTTGCTTCAAAACGCCCTGCGCCATGAGGCTAAGCTCTTGTACTGCGCGTTCGATCTCATGTTCGCAGACGGCGAGGACCTGCGTGCGCTGCCGCTCCTCGAGCGCAAGAAGCGGCTCAAGGCCATCCTGCCCTGCCATAAGCTGATCGCGTTCAGCAAGCACCGCAAAGGCAGCGGAACGAAGTTCTTCGCAGAAGCTGAGCAGAGACATCTCGAAGGGATCATGGCCAAGCGCGCCGACAGCCCATACGCGTCCGGATGCCGGACCCCCGACTGGCTGAAAGTGAAGACCGCGCAGCGTCAGGAGGTTGTAATCGCCGGTTTCACGGCACCCAGGCGAACCCGGCCCTTCTTCGGCGCTCTCGTGCTGGCGGTACGCGAAGACGGTGCATGGCGGTACATTGGCCACGTCGGCACCGGCTTCAGCCACCAAGCTCTCGAAGAGCTTCACGGCAAGCTCGTGAAGCTCAAGACCGCCAAGTCGCCCTTCCCTGCTAAGGTGAAGGATGAGCAGGTCACGACCTGGGTGCGCCCTTCATTGGTTGCGGAAGTGAAGTTCGCGGAATGGACCAGCAAGGGCGAGCTGCGCCAGCCGGTCTATCTCGGTCTGCGGTCAGACAAACAGGCCAAGGATGTCGTTCGCGAAAAGAGCCGGTCGCGAAAATAATGCCCTTCAGACGAAGCGTACGACTTGGAGTTCAGCCGACTGATCGCTCGGATGCCGAAGGCCAGGGCGGCAGGGGCGGTAGCCCGAGAGCCTTGCGGACGGGTCCGAACGACCTCCGGTGAGCTGCGCATGCACCAAGCCTGGCGAGCGCCTCATAGTGAGCCGGCACCGGGTAACCCTTGTGGTCCGCGAATCCGTAGCCGGGGTGACGCACGTCGATCGCTCGCATGACGGTGTCGCGCTCGACTTTCGCGAGGATGGAGGCGGCGGCGATGCTGGCTGACTTGGCATCGCCTTTGATGATGGCCTGCTGCGGGATGTCGATTTGCTTCAACCGCTTCGCATCGATCAGCAAGTGCTGCGGCGTCAACCCCAGCCCCTGGACGGCACGCTGCATAGCCTGGATGCCTGCCCAATAGATATTGATCGCGTCGATCTCCTCGACCTCGACGAACGCTACAGACCAACTCACTGCTTTTTCCTTGATCTCCTTCGCGAGTTCTTCGCGAGCCGCGGCGTCGAGTTTTTTCGAGTCGTCGATCCCGACTATCCGCGTGCCAGGTTTCAGGATCACGGCACCGGCGGAGACCGGCCCGGCGAGAGGGCTCATTCCGGCCTCATCCACGCCTGCCACGGCATGATGGCCGCTCTCCCAGAGAGAGGTCTCGAAGCGGAGCATCTTGCGGAGGCGTTGGCCTTCGGACCTATTTTCGAAGCGGCGTTTATCGATTGCAGCCAAGATGGCACGCGCTCCCGCGCGGCCGTCGGCCCGTAAGATCTGCTCCACGCTGGTCTCGAGCGGTCTTTTCTCGACGACATAGCGCTGACGCAACACATCGAGTGAATACTGGGACATGGCGGTCTTGTGGAGACTGACTGTAAGGCGCGTGTCGGTTAACTTTGTGGCGATCCAGCTTGGTGAGAGTCCTTGGCGATCACCACCAATTCGGCTCCCCCACGCCAGCGGGTATGCGCATCTCCTCATGACAAGGCGGATCGGGGCAATCGCCGTCGTGCAGCATTTTTCCGTTCACTTGCACAGTGATGCGGGTGGTGCCGATACCGCCCGAGATCGTGAATCGAAAATTTGTGCCTTCGACGGGCGGCTTTGCGTCCAATTCCATATCGGAAGCCAATCGTTCGATGTGAGGGCTGTCGGCACAACTTAGCAGACATTTCCCCAAAGACAGCAACTCCGCTCTGCGAAGCCGCGCCGAGTTTCGAGTAGCCGAATCGCCACCGCGCGCGCTTCGTCGGCGGCACCCTCGGCGGGGTCATGCTACAGCTCGTGCGGAAGTCTCGAAGCCGCCTCCGATCTCATTCCAACACAGGCCATTTGTCGGACTGGAATGTCCAGAAAACGAGCTTCGAATTGTCTATTGGAAAGGAAACGAATTACGAACACGACACCTCGTCCGTGTTGCATCCGTGTTGCACGGAACAGACGGTACTGGGGCGTAACCCGTTGAAATCAATGGTACTGAGCGTAATCGACGATAACATCGTTTTGGCGCGAGTTTTTCACCGGAACGGAGCGCGTACGAAGCACAAATCCCTTTGTTTATAGGGTTTCTTGCGGTCGGAGGCTGGCGATCCCGGGAAGACTCGAACTTCCGACCTACGGTTTAGGAAACCGCCGCTCTATCCGGCTGAGCTACGGGACCGCGGAACCCGATAGCTGCGGGTTCGGCCTCCTCATAGCAGAGCAGGATGCGGTTCGCCAGCCGCAAGGCGGGCCAGATCATCTGCAAGCTGAGCAAGGCGGCCGTACAATGCGCCGAGATCCCTCTTGGCGGAGCAGCCCACATGATCGAGAGTATCAGCGCCATCACGCTCGGCACCCACGACATGGCGCGTGCCGTGCATTTCTATCGCTCGCTCGGATTCGAGCTGCTGTATGGCGGTGAAGCCGCCGCATTCACGAGCTTTCGCGCCGGCACCGGCTATCTCAACCTGACTGCGCAGCCGGAAGACAAGCGCTGGTCCTGGTGGGGCCGGGTCATCTTCTACGTGGCCGATGTCGACGAGACCTACGCACAGGCGCGTGCTGCCGGGTGGCAGCCGTCCACCACGCCGCGCGATGCCGAATGGGGTGAGCGCTACTTCCATCTTACCGACCCCGACGGCCATGAGCTCAGTTTCGCTCGGCCGTTGTCCTGACCGAATAAGTCGCATCTGCTGACGTTCCAACGCGCAAGTGGCGCCGTCTCAGCCGCCGTGGCAAGCTCGGCGCGGTTTCCTCAAGTTCTAACCAGGGAGGACGACCATGGTAACCTATGTTGTGCTGGGCAACTTCACGGATCAGGGAGTCCGCAACGTCAAGGACTCGCCGAAGCGGGCCGAAGCCTTCAAGGAGATGGCCAAAACGTTCGGCGTGACTGTGAAAGAGATCGTCTGGACGCAGGGACGATATGACGTTGTGACCGTTCTCGAGGCTCCAGATGAGGCTGCAGCGATGTCGCTCAGCCTTAGTCTCAGCGCACTCGGCAATGTCCGCACCGAAACGCTGCGCGCGTTTTCGGCAGCGGATATGACGAAGATCGTTGGCAAGATGCTCTGACGCTCAGCGCGAGCGCACCGGACCTGCCACCGGACCCGGGATGGCAATCCCGGGCTGAGGCCTCTTACGCCCTGATGTTGTTGTCCTTGACCACCTTGCCCCAATAGGCGACCTGCTTGTCGAAGAAGGTCTTGAAGGCGGGGCCGTCCTGGAGTAGCAGCGTCATGTGCTGGGTCTCCTTGAGCTGGGCGGCAGTCGCGGGCTCGCTCAGGATCTCCCGGGACGCGGTCGCCATGGCCAAGACGATGTGGGGCGGCGTGCCCGCGGGCGCGAAGATGCCCCACCAGGCCAGCGTCTCGAAATCGGGAAAGCCGGCCTCGATCGCGGTCGGCGTATCCGGCAGGGCCTGCAGCCGCTCGCGGCCGAGCTGCAGGATCGGGCGCAGCATGTTGGTGCCGAGCTGGGCTGCGACCAGCGCCGCCGATCCCGCGATCAGATCGACATGGCCGCCGAGCACGTCGTTCATGGCCGGGCCGCCGCCGCGATAGGGCACGTGCATGATCTCGACGCCGGCCTTGCTGCCGAGCACGGTCATGGCGAGATGGCCGAGCGTGCCGATGCCGACGGAGGCGTATTTCACCGCGCCGGGCGTCATCTTGCAGGCGGCCACCACGTCGGCAAAACTCTTGTAGGGACGGCCGGCGCCGGCCGCGATCACGTAGGGCGCGGTGCCGATCAGCAACACCGGCATCAGCTCGCGCTCGACATCGACGGGCGGCTTGTCGAGGATCGACGGGATCACCGCATGCGAATCGAACGTCACCAGGAACGTCGCACCATCCGCCGGGCTCTTGGCGACCTGCGCTGCGCCGAGCGCGCCGGCGGCGCCCGACTTGTTCTCGACCACGACGATACGGTTGAGCTTTGTCTGCAGGTTGCTCTGCAGCAGCCGCGCCATGGCATCGGTCGAGCCGCCCGGCGGGAACGGCACGACCAGCGTGATTTTCGAGGCTTGCGCGCTTGCCGGTGCCATCGCGAGGATGGCGGGCGCGGCCAGCAGGGCCCGCCGTGTGATCGTCATGGTCCCCTCCCTTTTGTTTCGCGCTTTTTCTACTTTTGAGCGCTAAAGCGCGATGAGATTTGGATGAATCGTCATCGCGCTTTAGCTTGTTGTTTACGCATGATCTTTCCGGAAAACCGCTTCGCACTTTTCCGGATCATGCTTTAGGTCGTGCCGAAGCCCGACCCTGCTTTTTTGTATTCTGGCCGCGGCGGGCTGAAGATGTCCAGCACGCGGGCGCCGTCGGGGCCGGCCCGCATGGTGTGCGGCACGTTGCCGGGCGTGCGCCAGAAATCGCCCTTCTTCACCGGGACTTCCTCATCGCCCTGAACGCGGATCGCCGAGCCGTCGAGCAGCACGCCCCATTGCTCCTCGGGGTGATGATGCAGCGCGCCTTGCGCATGCGGCGCCAGCGTCACCACCGACAGCATCGCCTGCTCGCCGGAGAAGATGCGCGTGGTCACTCCGGCTGCAAGCTCGCGAAACAGCCCGTCGCCGGGATTGTCGATGTTGTGGAATTCGTCCTTCTGGCTCAAGTCATCCTCCCCTCGTTCTTCTGCGATCAGGCTTTGCCATAGGAGCCCTGGTAGCGGCCCTCGCGGATCGCCTTCATGGTCTCCTCCTCGCGCGCGACCTGGGCGCGCACCGCGTCCAGCAGCGCGGCAGCACCGGCGGCCGGAAACGACACCACGCCGTCCTCGTCGCCGACCACGATGTCGCCGGGCGAAATGACGCTGCCGCCGACCGTGACAGGCACGTTGATCTCGCCGGGACCGTTCTTGTAGGGGCCGCGATGGATCACCGCGCGCGCATAGCAGGGGAAGTCGTCCGCTGCGAAGGCCGCGACATCGCGGATCGCGCCGTCGATGACGTAGCCTTCGGCTTTGCGCCATTGCGCGATGTTCTTCATGATCTCGCCGACCAGCGCGCGCGTCTCGTCGCCGCCGCCATCGACCACGATGACGTCGCCGGGCCCGACCAGTTCGAGCGCACGGTGAATGGCGAGATTGTCGCCGGGACGGGTGCGCACGGTGAAGGCCGTCCCCACCAGCTTGCCGCCGCGGTGATAGGGCCTTAGCCCCACTGCGCCCGGCAGCCGGGCGAGATTGTCCGAGATCACCGAGGTCGGCGCGTGCCTGAAACCTTCGATGATATCGGCCGGCGGCTTCGGCACGCTGCTCGCTGCGATGGTGATCGTCATGTCAATCCTTCCGTGTTTGTCTCATTCGGCGTGCGCCCGCGCCTTCGCCGGTAAAATCCGGAAAGCGCGCCCTTCCTTCATCCATGCTGCGCGCTCATCGCGCAACAGCGTGCGGCGAACTTTTCCGGAATCATCGCGCGGCGGGGCGCTGACGAATTCGAAGCTTTCAGGGTGCTTGTAGCGGCTGAGCCGGTCCTTGAGGAAATCTGCCATGCCATCAGCAATGGCCTGGCCGTCGGCATCGGGCTCCGGCTCGATGATCGCATGCACGCGCTGGCCCAATTCCGGATCGGGCAAGCCGACCACCACGCAGGAGCGCACGCCGGGACAGGCGGAGACGGCAGCCTCGACCTCGGCCGGATAGATGTTGGCGCCGCCGCGCAGCACCATGTCGGCGAGGCGGTCGCCGAGATAGAGATAGCCTTCTGCATCCAGCCGGCCGATATCGCCGAGCGATTCCCAGCCATCGGCGCGGCGTTTCGGCTCGGCCCCGAGATAGTGATAAGTGGCGTCCTTGCCGTCATTGTTGAGGAAGTAGATCTCGCCGGTCTCGCCCCGCGCGACATCGTTGCCGTCCTCGCCAATGATGCGAAGCTTCGCCATATCGCCGATCTTGCCGACCGAGCCCTTGTGCGCCAGCCACTCGGTGCCTGATATGATGCAGGCGCCCTGGCGCTCGGTGCCGCCATAGAGCTCCCAGATCCGCTCCGGTCCGAGCCAGGCGATCCAGTTCTCCTTCAGCCACGGCGGCATCGGCGCCGCCATATGGAAGACCGTCTGCAGGCTCGATAGGTCGTACGAGTTGCGCACGCTCTCCGGCAGCGCCCAGATCCGGTGCATCATGGTCGGCACGAAATTGACCCATTGCACGCGCTCACGCTCCATCTGGCGCAACGTCTCCTCGGCATCGAATTTGGTGAGGCCGGTGAGCTTGCCGCCGGCGAACAGCGCATAGTGCGACACGATGAACGGCGCATTGTGGTAGAGCGGGCCGGGATTGAGCAGCGAGACGCCGAAAGGAATGTTGAGCGGCGGCGCCGCGACGGTGTCGGTCACCGCCGGATGGTGATCGAGGATCACCTTGGGACGGCCGGTCGAGCCGCCTGACGTCATCGCCTTCCAGTAGCGCGCCACCGGCGGATTGAGCGGCTCGTCCGAAACACCTTCCGGCACGAAATCCGCAGGCAGGCGGTTCGGCGCATTCCAGTCGGCCTCGCCGCCGACCACCAGCGCGGGCTTGAGGATGTCGAGCACGGCGGCGGCCTCGCCGCGCGGCAGCCGCCATGACAGCGAGGTCGGCGTCGCCCCGCACTTCCATACCGCAAAGGAGGTCTCGAAGAACGAGTTGCCGTTGGGCAAACCGATCGCGACGAAATCGCCAGGCTTGACGCCCTTGGCCGCGAACGCCCGCGCGCGCCGATTGGCGCAACGCTCGAGCTCGTCCCATGTCAGCGTGTCCTGCCCATGACGGATAGCGATCGTGCCTTGCGGTTTGCGCTCGGCGTACCAGCGCGGCACATCGGACAGGGGGAGCAGCATCAGGCGTTTCCACTTCGTGTTCTTGGCGTTGCCGCGGGGAGTGAGGCGCTCGCAACATAAGTGTAACAGCCTGCCGGCGCGACGCTGTGACTCCCACGCCACGTCAAGCACAAAATGTCAGCATCCCGGCCATGAAATTCCCGGGTTCCATGTGAGTTCCATGGGTGACAAGGCGGCGATAAAGGGGCAAAAATCCGACCCGACTCAGTTCGGGTTGAGTCTGATAGGGAATGCTCTCGTAGAATGTCGGCCGTCGTTACATCGCATCGTGCAGCGCTGCTTGTCGTTGCCGCAACAGGGTTTTACCTGCTGATGCATGCGCATGCCGAGGCGCAATGGTGGAAACGTGCGCCGGTCGATTTCGAGGAATGCGCCGACGCCGCCGAGAAGGCCGCAACCAAGACCGAGAAGACAGCCGCGCTTGCCGATTGCAACGCCAAGTTTGCCGGCCGCCGCAAGCCGGGCGGCGGCTATTCCTATTACGACTTCCTCCAGGATCGCACCTTCGACATCGCCGGCCCCAATCCGACGCCGGAGGAGCAGAAGAAGATCGACGAAGCCTACACCGCCTATCTCGCCCATCAGCGCCGCAGCAATGAAGCGGCCCAAGCCACCGCGCGCCAGCAGCGCGAGCAGCAGGAGCAACAGGTGCGGCAGCTTCAGCAGGTCGCGCTGCAGACCGAAGTCGAGCGCGTGCCGATCCCGGTCGAGCGGCCGAAGGTTCAGCAGGCCGTGGGCACGAGACCAAAGAGCGCGCCCTGCACCAAGGGCTCGTTCAGCTGCGAATGGCCGCGGCTATCGGAAAGCCTGAACGACCTGAAGAAGCTGTTCAACCCGACGCCGAGCAAACCCGCGAAAAAGGGGTAAGCTTCTCGGCTTTCGTTCCGCGGCGGCCGCAAACTCCGCTGTCCTCCCGGAGAAGCGTCAGCCCCGATCCGGGACGCCGGCGGAGGCTGAGGCTTCAGTTTGGATGCTTCTTCTTGCTGCGCTTGGACGTGGGCACCGTTGGATTCGCGGGCGCCATTACCGTCGGCGAACCACCCAACTGCGACCTGCTCTCCTGCAATCGCCTGTCATAGCCCGGAGAGTTCACGACCGTCGGCGGCCTCGCAAGGGCGAGCGTCGATGCGCCGCAGAGCGCGGCCAGCGCGACCCCGATCATCAGACAACGCTTCATGGCGTACCTCCTTCGCACTCACGCCGACCCGCGGATCTGCTGCGGCGTCAGCCGCGGCGGGCCGTTGCCGGCCGCCTCGGCTTCCTTGATCAGCGCAACAATGCGGCGCATCAGCGGCACGTTCACGCCGTTTTGCTCGGCGAGCGCGATGACCGCACCCTGGAGATAGTCGATCTCGGTTTTACGGCCCTGCTTCAGATCCTGCCACATCGAGGAGCGCGCCTCGGGATCGATCTTCATGGTCCGCCCGAGGATCGCGTCGAAGATCATGTCAGGCAGCCGCAGCAATGCCGGAGACCATTTCATCGGGATCGGCGTCGACGAGACCGGCGCGATGCCGGCGGCCTTCAGCGCAGCCAGCCCTTCCGCCATCTGGTCGGCGAACAATCTTCGCCACTCGCGATTCGCCAGTTGTGCGGCGAGCGGCATGTCGGATAGCGCGCTGAGCGCGTTGTTCAGATTGATGATCAGCTTGCCCCATTGCACGCCGGTGATGTCACCTCTCGCACGCACCTCAAGTCCAGGCACCGAAAGCGCCCCGGCGGTGTTCGCCTCGTCGTCTCCGACATGGATGTCACCGGAGCTCGAGCGGTGGAAGCGGCCCTCGCCCATCGCGACCACGTTGAACGGCACCATGCCGGCGAGCACGCGCCTAAAATGGTCGCCAAGTCGTTCGCGCAACACTGCGACGTTGCCGATGCCGTTCTGGAGTGAGACGACGACCGCATCCTGCGGCGCATGCTGCGCGATCTGATCGGCGACAGCGGCGGTGTCGGCGCTCTTCACCGTCACCAGCACGATGCCGGCGCCGTGGAAGATCGCAGGATCCTCGGACAACGCAAGCTGACCCGCGCCAAGCCTCTTCTCGGAGCCGTCGAAATCGGTCAGCCGCAGACCGAACCGCTCGATCTCGGTCTTCACCCGCGGCCGCACCAGCAGCGCGACACGCCGGCCTGACGCGGCCAGCATGCCGCCGACGAAACGGCCGATGGCGCCGGCGCCGGCCACCACGATCGGTCGATCCGTAACCATTGAACTCGCTCCCTGAAGGACCGGCCTTCGATAGCAGAGGCAACGCCGCCTGCCCATTGGTTGCGTCGCAGCCGCCTTGTAACCGTCATGAGTGCCCCATATGATTTCGCCCGGGGAGCAGTCAGCGGCGAGCGCTCGCCGAACGAGACGAAGGAGAGCATCATGGGTCTACTCGACGTCCTCAACGGCATGCAGAAAGGCCCGCGCGGCCCAAGCACACCCAGCTCCGAGCAATCATCCTCCGGCGGCATGTCGCCGATGACCATGGCGCTGCTCGGCCTGCTCGCCTGGAAGGCATTCAAGCATCTCACCGCCAATCAGTCGGGCTCGGCGCCGCAACCGTCGCCCGCGCCTCCGCCGGTGAACGCGGGTGCGGGTGGCGGTCTGAGCGATATACTGAAGGGCGGCCTCGGCGGCCTGCTTGCGGGCGGCGCGGCCGGCACAGTGCTCAGCGGCGGGCTTGGCGATCTCCTCAACCAGCTGCAGCAGAGCGGTCACGGCGACACCGCGAATTCCTGGGTCGGCAAGGGCGAGAACAAGCCGATCGCGCCGGGCGATCTCGCCAGCGCACTCGGCGCCGACCAGATCGACAGCCTGTCCGCCCAGAGCGGCCTGTCACGCGAGGAGCTGCTCTCTGGTCTCAGCCAATACCTACCGCAGGTGATCGATCATCTGACGCCGGACGGACGGCTGCCGACTGAGAACGAACTCTCGGCGCGAATCTGATGGCGGTCTCGGGAAGGGGAGCACACTCATGAGCATGGGCGGCCTGTTGTGGATCATCGTCGTCGGCTTCGTCGCCGGCCTCATCGCGCGCTGGCTTGCGCCGGGACCGAACAATCCGAGCGGCTTCATCCTCACCACCATCCTCGGCATCGCCGGCGCCTTTCTGGCAACCTTCGTCGGCCAGGCCATCGGCCATTACAGCCCTGACCAGGGTGCCGGCTTCATCACGGCGACGATCGGCGCCGTAGTGGTGCTGTTCATCTGGCATCGCCTCGTGGCGAGCGGCGTGATCAAGGGGTAGCCAGCGAGGGGCGGCACACCGCCTCCACATCGTCATGCCCGTGCCTGACCCGGGCATCCACGTCTTTTGATCTGCGTGACAACACGTGGATGGCCGGGTCAAGCCCGGCCATGACGGGGAGAGAGCGGCGAGACACCCAATCACGTAACCAAATGCATCCCCGCATCCATGCGCACGACCTCGCCGGTCATGTTGCTGGAGGCCGGCATTGCCAGGAAGCAGACGAGCTGGGCGATATCTTCGGCGGATGAGGCAACCTTGAGCGGCACCTTCGCCACGACGCTGTCGCGCACCTGCTTGGCGCCGGCCTCGCCGCGTCCCTTGGTGAACCAGGGCGTATCGATATAGCCGGGGCAGACCGTGTTGACGCGGATCAGCGGCGCGAGCGCGCGCGACAGCGACAGCGTCATCGTATTCAGCGCGCCCTTGCTCGCGGCATACGCGATCGACGAGCCGACGCCACTGATGCCGGCAACCGAGGAGACGTTCACGACCGCCGACGGACGCCCCGAAGCCTTCGCAGCGGCTTCCAGCAGACTGCGCGCCGCGCGCACCATCTGGAACGGGCCGATGGTGTTGACGCCGTAGACCCGCTGGAAATCTTCAGCCGACAACCCATCGAGATCGGCGTGAGCCACGTGCTTGGTGGTGCCGGCATTGTTGACGAGGATATCGAGCCGGCCCCAAGGCGCAGCGGCAGCGACGATCTTGCGGCAATCCTCATCCTTCGAGACGTCGCCCTGCGCAACCAGCACCTCCGCCGCGCCGGCCTTGCGGCAGAGCTCAGCCGTAGCCTCGGCCTCCTTCTGGCTCGACGAATAGTTGATGACGAGCCGCGCCCCGCTCCGCGCCAGAATTTCCGCGGTTGCTGCGCCAAGGCCGGAAGCAGACCCCGTCACGATTGCGCACAAGCTGTCCTTTGCCATCCCGATCTCCTTCCCCTGTCTTTGATCGCGGCGCCCTGTTTAGCGAGTTTGCCGCGCCCTGCAAATCGAGCAAACTCCGCTAAGCGGAATTAGCCTCCAATTGGTCCTTGCGCCCATGCCCGCACCGCAGGTTGACCTGCGATCAACGCTTGTCAGGGCCATGGCTTTTTCCGATCATCGGGCGCAAGAAGAACGTGCGCGCCGCCCCACGGAGGCGGGACGCGCCAATGGCAAGACACGGGGAACGCTGTGGCGGAGAGTGACAATATCGTCGTCGAGACCGCGGAGAAAATCTTCGCCGATCTCGCCGATCCGCAAGAAATCAACAACGACAAGAAGAATACCTGGCAGGCGCAGCTGTGGCAGGCGCTGAGCGAAGCCGGCCTGCCGCTCTCCTGGGTACCGGACGATCTCGGCGGCTCCGGCGCAAGCCTCGCCGACGGCTTTGCGCTGTTGAACGCCGCCGGCCGTTTCGCCGTCGCAGTTCCGCTGGCCGAGACCATGCTGGCCGGCTGGCTGCTGGCGCAGGCCAGGATCACCTCGCCCGACGGCGAGATGACGGTGCTGCCGGCGTCTCCGAAGGACCGCGTCGGCCTCGATGCCGACGGCTTGCTCTCCGGCCGCGCCCGCGGCGTGCCTTTCGCAAAATCGGCGAAGCATTTTGCGGTGCTGGCGCACGGCAAGGACGGCGCCGCGATTGCGCTGGTGGATGCGACCAAGGCGCGGATCGAGGCCGGCCTCAATGTCGGCTACGACCACAGCGACACCGTGACGCTCGACAAAGTGCAGCCCGTTGCGATTAAGCCCGCACCGAAGGACTTTGAGCAGACCAATCTGATGCTGATGGGCGGCGTCGCACGCAGCCTCCAGATCGCCGGCGCGCTGGAATCCATGCTCGACATCTCCGTGCGCTATTCCAACGAACGCGTCGCCTTCGAGAAGAAGATCTCGAAATTCCAGGCGGTGCAGCACAATCTCGCGCGGCTTGCCGGCGAATCCGCCGCAGCGCTCGCGGCCGCAACCTCGGCGGCCGACGCCATCGCGAATGCGAAATCGCTCAACGACGAGGTCTATCTCGAGGCCGCCTCCGCGAAAATCCGCTGCGCGGAAGCGGCCGAGAAAGGCGGCGGTATCGCGCATCAAGTCCATGGCGCGATCGGCTTCACTATGGAGCATATCCTGCACCGCTACTCACTGCGCGCGCTGGCCTGGCGCGACGATTTCGGCTCGGAGAGCTACTGGGCCGTCGAGCTCGGCAAGCTCATAGCAAACCGCGGCGCGGACGAATTGTGGCCGCTCGTGGCTTCGCGCTGATCAGGGGACGAGACAACAATGACCGCTGCCCTCCGTTTCGATCCGATCCGCCTGCCCGAGAAGTGCGAGCAGCTGCGCAAGGAAGTCCGCGCCTTCCTCGCCGAGGAAATCGCCGCCGGCACTTTTGATCCGCACAAGCCCAACCGCGAAGACACCGACGCGCCGGAGTTCTCCCGCCGGGTCGGCGCCAAGGGCTGGCTGGGCATGACTTGGCCGAAGAAATATGGCGGCCAGGAGCGCTCGTTCCTCGAACGTTACGTGGTGACCGAGGAGATGCGCGTCGCCAACGCGCCGACGCGCCGCTTCTTCGTCGCAGACCGCCAGAGCGGCCCGGTGCTCCTGAAATATGCGCCCGAGCACATCAAGATGGACATCCTGCCGCGCATCTGCCGCGGCGAGATCTGCTTTGCCATCGGCATGAGCGAGCCGAACTCCGGCTCCGACCTGTTCGCGGCGAAGACCCGCGCGACCAAGACCGACGGCGGCTATCTCATCAACGGCACCAAGATCTGGACCTCGTCGGCACACATCGCCGACTACATGATCGCAATCTTCCGGACCTCGCCGCCGACCAAGGAAAACCGCCGTCACGGCCTGACCCAGTTCCTGGTCAAGATGAAGCAGCCGGGCATCAAGGTGAACCCGATCGGCCAGATCACCGGCCAGTACGAGTTCAACGAGGTCGTCTTCACCGATCACTTCATCCCCGACGACCACGTGCTCGGCGAGGTCGACGGCGCCTGGAAGCAGGCGACGAGCGAGCTCGCCTATGAGCGCTCGGGCCCCGAGCGCTTCCTCGAAACCTATTACGTGCTGACTGAGCTGGTGCGCGCAGTCGGGCCCAATCCCGATACGCGCAGCGCCGAAGGCATCGGGCGCCTGGTCGCGCAGCTCCACACCATGCGGCGCATGTCGGTCTCGGTCGCCGGCATGCTCGAAGCCGGCAAGGAGCCCGTGGTCGAGGCGTCCATCGTCAAGGACATCGGCACGGTCTGGGAGCAGCAGCTGCCGCATCGCGTGCGCGATCTCGCCGCCTTCGTCGAGGAGACCGCGACCAACCGCGAGACCTTGGAGCGGCAGCTCGACTTCGCCATCAAGACCGCACCGAAACTCACCATCCAGGGCGGCACAACCGAGGTGCTGCGCGGCATCATCGCCCGCGGACTTGGCTTGCGGTAACGCTCGTGGCGACCTGCCAGCCTCGCGCTCCGATCACCTCTCCCGTAGGGAGAGGTGGTTCTTCGCCACGGACGTATCGAGACGTTTGGAGACAATCTATGAGCACGTATAAAGATATCGGTGTCGAGAAGGTCGGGCATGTCGGCACCATCGAGATCCGCCGGCCGCCACTCAACTTCTTCGACATCTCGCTGATCAACCAGATCGCGGATGCGCTCGACGAGTTCGACCGCGATATCGAGATCCGCGCCTCCGTTCTGTCGGCGCAGGGCAAGGCGTTCTGCGCCGGCGCCAATTTCGGCGACCCGGCGCGGCAGGCGCAGGAAGCGCGCGAGGCCGAGCAAGCCAAGAAGGGCGATCCGGCCGACAATCTCGGGCCGATCAGCCACCTCTACATCCAGGCCGTGCGCATCTTCCGCGCCAAGAAGCCAATCGTTGCCGCCGTGCAGGGCGCAGCCATCGGCGGCGGCCTTGGTCTCGCGGTGTCGGCCGACTTTCGCGTCACCTGCCCCGAAGCGCGCTTTTCCGCGAATTTCACCAAACTCGGCTTCCATCCTGGCTTCGGCCTGACCGTGACGCTGCCCGAGCTGATCGGCAAGAACAACGCTGAGCTGATGTTCTACACCAGCCGCCGGGTCACCGGCGAAGAGGCCTACAAATGGGGCCTGGCCAACGAGCTGGTGCCGCAGGACCAGGTGAAGGCGGCCGCGATGAAGCTCGCCGGCGAGATCGCCGAATGCTCCCCTCTCGGCCTGCTCTCGACCCGCGCCACGATGCGCGCCGGCCTCGCCGACCGCGTCATGGCCGCGACCAATCACGAGCTCGCCGAGCAGACAAGGCTGCGCGCGACTGAAGATTTCAAGGAAGGCGTGAAGGCGACGGAAGAGCGCCGGGTAGCGAATTTTAAGGGAAGGTGAGCGTCGCGATGAACGTTCTCTTCTTCCTTCTCCCCTTGCGGGAGAAGGTGGCGCGAAGCGCCGGATCAGGGGTTCTTTCTGTGCGCAAAACTGTTCATGGGGATAGAAACCCCTCACCCGGCTTCGCTCTCGCGAAGCCACCCTCTCCCACAAGGCCCACAAGGGGAGAGGGTGCAGCGTGATCAACTCACGCGAAACGTCACCCCGCCGAGCAGAAACTCATTCCCGGCAACGGCGAGCCCCTTCGCCTTCGCGGCATGCAGCACCTGCGCTGCGTCAGTCACCCGAAACTCCAGCGCGCTCATGATCTCGCTGGCGCCCTTCACGAAGCGAAAGGTTGCGTTCGGTAGTCTCAATTCGGCATCGCGTGGCGCAACCCCGATGATCTTGCCCCAATGCTCCGCGAGGCCCTGCGGGTCCGGGCTCTGCATCTCCACCGCCGTCAGCGCCTGCGTCACATCCTTGCGAATGAACTTCTGCCAGTCCGGTCCCGCCGGCGGATAGGCGCCCAGACTATCGTCGCTGCCTTCGGTGTGGTTGAACTCGATGAAGGCGGCGCGGCAGTCGCGGGGGTGGAGCTGCACACCATGATAAGGTGCATGGTCGATGACGTTGGCCGTGCGCACGCCGAGCGCGTTGGCGTTGCGGCCGCGCTCGTCCGGATCATCGCAGCAGAAGATCGCCATGTAGCCGCCGCGGCCGCCGGTCTTCTCGATGAAGCGGCCGGCCGTGGTGCCGTCCCTGAAGGGCGCCACGACTTCAAGCAGGATCGTGTCGACCGGGAGCAGTGCGTTCTCCAGGCCGTATTTTGCGACATTGCCGTCGCGATAGCAGATGGCCAATCCCATGATCCGGGCGATGTCCGTGATCACCGGCTCGAGCTGCGGCGCGACCAGGCAGATCTGCCGCAAGCGCATGTAGGACGACATCGTCACTCGCCCCTGAAGGCGGGCTTGCGCTTCTCGACGAAGGCTTTTGCGGCCTCCTTGTGATCGGCGGTGTCACCACAGCGGGTGTGGTGGATCGCCTCGCCGTCGAAGCAATCCTCCAGCGCCAGATGCTCGGCATTATTGATGTTGCGCTTGATGTAGCCGAGCGCGATCGAGGGCCCTTGCGCCAGCGACAGCGCGAGCTCGTGCGCGGCGGTGTCGATCTCGGCGTCGGGCACGACCTTGGTCACCAGGCCGATGGCGTGAGCTTCCCTCGCCGTGAGCACCGGCGACATCAGATAGAGCTCGCGCGCCCGCGCGCTGCCGAGCAGTTGGGTCAGGAAATAGGTCCCGCCGTAATCGCCGGAGAAGCCGACCTTGGCAAAGGCCGTCGTGATCTTGCAGGATTCGGAGGCGATGCGCAGGTCGCAGGACAGCGCCATCGAAAGCCCCGCGCCGGCCGCCGCGCCATCGAGCTGCGCCACGACAGGCTTCGGCATCTGATGCAGGATGCGCGAGACTTCCATGCCACGGCGCAAATTCGCGAGCTTCTGCTCGAACGGCAGCGGCGCGCGGCCCTCCGCCATCGACTTGACGTCGCCGCCGACGCAGAACGAACCGCCGGCGCCCTTGAACAGCACTGCACGTACCTCCGGATCGTCAGCCGCGCGCCGCGCCGCCTCGACCAGCCCGCGCACCATGTCGGGATTGAGCGCGTTCTTCCGCTCCGGGCGGTTCATGGTGATGGTGAGCAGCCCGCCTTCGAGCTTTTGCAGGACCATGTCGTTCATCGGGCGTCTCCCTTGTTTGACCGAGCTCTCACCACACCGTCATTGCGAGCGAAGCGAAGCAATCCAGAGATGTCTCCGCGGATGCGGTCTGGATTGCTTCACCGCAAGAGCTCCTCGCAATGACGTCGTGACTTACGTCACGCCGTCACTTCTTCACCAGCGGGCAGCGCGACTGCTCCAGCGACTGGAACGCCTCGTTGCCGGGCACGGTGGCGAGCAGCTTGTAATCGTCCCAGCGGCCCTTCGACTCCGAGGGCTTCTTCACCTCGAACAAGTACATGTCATGGATCATGCGGCCATCCTCGCGGATCTTGCCATTCTTGGCGAAGAAGTCGTTGATCGGCGTCTCCTTCATCACCTTGATCACCGCCGCGGCATCGGTGGTGCCGGCCGCCTTCACGGCTTTGAGGTAATGCGTGACGGAGGAATAGACGCCAGCCTGCGCCGAGGTCGGCATCCGCTTGGTGCGTTCCATGAAGCGCTTCGAGAATGCACGCGTGTCGTCGTTGAGGTCCCAATAGAATGCCTCGGCAAGCAGCAAGCCCTGCGCGGTCTCCAGCCCGATCGAGTCGATATCGGTGACGAAGGCGAGCAGCGGCGAGACCTTCTGGCCACCCTTGGTGATGCCGAACTCCGCCGCCTGCTTGATGGCGTTGATGGTGTCGCCGCCGGCATTTGCCAGTCCGATCACCTTGGCCTTGGAGGCCTGGGCCTGGAGCAGGAAGGACGAGAAATCCGACGTGTTGAGCGGATGGCGCACGCTGCCAAGCACCTTGCCGCCGGTCTTGGTCACGACGGCGCTGGTGTCCTTCTCCAGATCCTGGCCGAAGGCGTAATCCGCGGTGAGAAAGAACCAGCTGTCGAGGCCGGACTTCACGGCCGCAAGACCGGTCACATTGGCCTGGCCGTAGGTGTCGAACACATAGTGGATGGTGTAGGGACCGCAGGCTTCGTTGGTGAGACGGATCGAGCCCGGGCCGTTGAACATGATGATCTTGTTGCGTGCTTTCGCGATCTCGCCGGCGGCAAGCGCGGTTGCGGAGGCCGCGACGTCGTAGATCATTTCGACGCCTTGATTGTCGAGCATGTCGCGGGCGATGTTGGCGGAGAGATCGGCCTTGTTGAGATGATCGGCCGCCAGCACCTGGATCTTGCGCCCCAGCACCTCGCCGCCAAAATCCTCGACGGCCATCTTGGCCGCGGTCTCGCTGCCGGGGCCCGTGATATCTGCATAGAGGCTGGACATGTCGAGGATGCCGCCGATCTTCAGCGGCGGCTTGTCCTGGGCCTGCGCGGCGCTCGCATTGAGGGCAAGCGCGGCGGCAAAAATGCCGGACAAAATAGTCTTCATCGAAAACGACCTCCCTCTATCGCCCGTCTCTGATGGCGGCTTGGTTGTTGCTCTTGCCGCAATCATGCCGCATGCGCGAGAGGGCAGCAAGCGCGGGGACGAAGCGAATGCGTGATTGCCTCGCATGTTTTCCGCAAAGCGGAATGGTGAGAAGACGCAAGACGTTCCACGTCGTCATTGCGAGCGCAGCGAAGCATTCCAGAAATGCATCCGCGGGAAAGATTCTGGATTGCTTCGTCGCGAAGGCCTCCTCGCAATGACGGCGTGTGAGGAAGACCCTTCGCGTCTCACCGCGCATGAGTTAAAGTCCGGCCGCAATGCAACCTGTCCGGGTCACGTGACGCAACTGCTCCATCTCATCGTCGCATTTCTTCTCGTCGCGGCTCACGGCGCGTTCGCGACACCGTGCCAGTTCGAGTCACAAGGCGAGGGCCGCGTCGCCGCGATCGTGGATGCGCGCAGCGTACGTCTCGATGACGGGCGCGAGATCCGCCTCACCGGGATCGAGCAGACGGCGACCACGAAGCAGGCGCTGACCTCACTGCTCTCCGGCCGCGACGTGACGCTGCGCAGCGCCGACGACACGCCCGACCGCTACGGCCGCCAGGGTGCGCTGGTCTTCATCGGCGAAAACGACACCTCGGTGCAGGCCATGCTGCTCGCCCAGGGCGACGCCGTCGTCTCCGCCGAGATTGTGGACAAGGACTGCGCGACCGCGCTGATGGCGTCCGAGGCGGCGGCACGGCGGCAAAAAATGGGCAGCTGGGCTGACCCGTCGGCCATAAAAAACGCGGAAAGTCCGGACGATATTTTGGCGGAGATCGGGCGCTTTACGGTAGTCGAGGGCAAAGTCCTGTCGGTCCGGCAAGCTGGGGCAACGACCTACCTCAACTTCGGACGGAACTGGACACGTGGCTTTGCGGTGACTATTTCAAAGCGCACGCTAGCGGCGTTCGAAAGCGCTGGCATCGCCCTTAAGTCCCTGGAAAATAGGCGTATTCGAGTTCGGGGCTGGGTTGAGGGGAATACGGGGCCGCGCATCGATGTGCGCCTTGTGGGACAGGTCGAGTTGCTGGGCGCAAGCGAGCCGACAGGGGTAAGGCCTTAGATCAGGCCAGGCACGGGTTAAGCGACGTGGATGGGGTGCTAGAACGGCACGTACGGAGTGAACGCCGCCGGCTGCGGGCGGCGCCGGCTGCGCTGTGCCTTGTCCTGGGCACGGCTCTCGCCGGTTGTGGCGATATGGGCCGGTTCCAGACGGCGGCGCCCCCGCCGACCGTGGTGATGCCGAAGCCGAAGCCCGCCGTGGCGCAAACCCCCGCCACCGAGAAGGAGCACGAGCGCATCCTGGCGAGCTATGGCGGCACCTATGACGACCCCAAGCTCGAGGCGCTCGTCAGCAAGACCGTCGACCGGCTGGTCGCGGCCTCCGACCGTCCCGACCAGGGCTACAAGGTCACCATCCTCAATTCCGGCGCAGTGAACGCCTTCGCCCTGCCGAACGGCCAGCTCTACGTCACGCGTGGCCTGCTCGCGCTTGCCAGCGATACGTCGGAATTGTCCTCCGTGCTCAGCCACGAGATGGCGCATGTGCTGTCCAAGCACGCCGCGATGCGCGAGGACCAGGCTCGCCAGGCCGCGATCGTCACCCGCGTCGTCACCGACATGAGCAACGATCCCGATCTCACCGCGCTGGCGCTCGCCAAGACCAAGCTCACCATGGCGAGCTTCTCGCGCAAGCAGGAGTTCGAGGCCGACGGCATCGGTGTCGGCATCTCCGCCAAGGCCCATTTCGACCCTTATGGCGCTGCTCGCTTTCTGTCGGCGATGGAGCGTAATGCCGAGCTGAAGGCCGGCAAGAGCTCGCTCGATCCGCGCGCCCAGGATTTCACCTCGTCGCATCCGGCAACCCCGGAGCGGGTGCAGAACGCGCAGAACATCGCGCGGCAATACACTGCGCCTGAAGGCGCCGAGCGCGACCGCGAAAGCTATCTCGCCGCGATCGACAACCTCGTCTATGGCGAAGACCCCAGCGAAGGATTTGTCCGCGGCCGGCGCTTCCTGCATCCGAAGCTCGGCTTCACCTTCCAGGCGCCGGACAATTTCACGCTCGACAACACCGCGCAGGCCGTGATCGGCGTGCGCGAGGGCGGCGCACAGGCGATGCGCTTCGACGTCGTGCGCGTGCCGGCCGAACAATCGCTCGGCGACTACCTCAATTCGGGCTGGATGGAAGGCGTCGAGAAGGCCTCGACCGAGGATCTCACCATCAACGGTTTTCCGGCGGCATCCGCCACCGCCAAGGGCGATCAGTGGCAGTTCAAGGTCTATGCGCTGCGCTTCGGTAGCGACGTCTACCGCTTCATCTTCGCGACACGGCAGAAATCGACCGAGAGCGAGCGCAACGCGCGCGAGACCGTCAACTCATTCCGCCGCCTGACGCTCGACGAGATCCAGGCCGCGCGCCCGCTGCGCATCAAGGTCATCACCGTGCAGCCCGGTGATACCGTTGAGTCGCTCTCCCACCGCATGGCCGGCGTCGACCATCCCGCCGAGCGCTTCCGCGTGCTCAATGGCCTCGATCGCACCGCGCAGGTGAAGGTGCGCGATCGCGTGAAGATCGTGGCGGATTGACACTCGCCCGACTGCCTTAGGGTGGGCAAAGCGCAAGCGTCCCCACCACTTCTCTTTTGCGATCTCCGAAAGATGGTGGGCGCGGCGCAAAGCGCTTTGCCACCCGTCACGCGCTATAGCTAACGCCCCGCGTCCATATCCCCCGCCTCACGCTGGCCGCTGAGCCAGAGCGCGAGCAGGGTCCAGAACGCGCCTGACAGCAGATACGCGCCCGAAGCGATGACGCCGAGATTGGTGGCGAGCAGCAGCGCGACCAGTGGAGCAAAACCAGCGCCGAACAGCCAGGCCATGTCGGAGGTCAACGCGGACGCCGTGTAGCGGTACGCCTGCCTGAAGTTCGAGGCGATCGCGCCGGAGGACTGGCCGAAGGACAGGCCGAGCAGGATGAAGCCGATCACCATGTAGATGGTCTCGCCGAACGCGCCGGCATCGAGCAGTTGCGGCGCGAAGCCGCTGTAGATCGCGATTGCGATCGCCGATCCCATCAGCAGCGACTTGCGCCCGACACGGTCGGCGATGATGCCGGAGACAACGATCGCGGCGACGCCGAACACGGCGGCGACGATCTCGATGATCAAGAAGCGCACCGGGCTTTCGCGGGTGAACAGGAACACCCAGGACAGCGGAAACACCGTGACCATGTGGAACAGCGCGAAGCTCGCCAGCGGCGCGAATGCGCCGAGCATGATGTTGTGGCCTTCGCGCGCGACGGTCTCGGAAATGCGCGCGGGCTGGAGTTCGCGGGTCTCGAATAGCGTCGCGTATTCTTCCGTCGTCACCATGCGCAGGCGGGCGAACAGGGCCACGACGTTGATGGCGAAGGCGACGAAGAACGGATAGCGCCAGCCCCAATCGAAGAAATCATCGGCCGAGAGGTTGCCGGCGAAATAGGCGAACAGCGCGCTCGCCACGATCAGTCCGAGCGGGGCGCCGAGCTGCGGCACCATCGCGTACCAGCCGCGCTTCGAGGCCGGCGCGTTCAACGCCAGCAGCGAAGCCATGCCGTCCCAGGCGCCGCCCCAGGCCAGACCTTGTGCGATGCGCGCCAGCGCCAGCAGCCAGATCGCGGCAACGCCGATGTCGTGATAGCCGGGCAGGAACGCGAGCGCCACGGTGGCGGTGCCGAGCAGGAACAGCGCCGAGATCAGCTTGGCCGTTTTGCCGTAGGCATGATCGATCGTCATGAAAATGACGGTGCCGATCGGCCGGGCCATGAAGGCCAGCGCAAAGATCATGAAGGAATAGAGGGTGCCGGTCAGTTCGCTCGCGAACGGGAACACCAGGCGCGGGAACACGATCACCGAAGCGATCGCGAAGACGAAGAAGTCGAAGAATTCGGAGGTGCGGCCGATGATGACGCCGATGGCGATCTCGCCGGGACTGGCCTGATCGTGGCCGTGTTCGCCCGTGTGGAGGTCTGCCATTGCGGGGGTCTGTGCCGTCGCCATTCGTGCGCCCTTAACGTCCTGAAAACCAAAGCCGAACGCCCGGCCGGACGCCAGGCAATCTGCCCTTGTCTGACCCAACCTCCCGCACTGCAACATTGGACAAATTGTCCAATGTCCGGATTGTTGCGCCGCAGCTACCCGTTGGCCCCGCAAAGGAAACTCATTCTCAAAGGCTCGGCCCGTGTCTCGTCTCAAGATCCTGGCGCTACTACCTCTGGCTGCCGCACTCAGCGGCTGCGACTATGTCGTGCTGGCGCCAGCCGGCGACATCGCTGCCCAGCAGCGCGACCTCGTCATCATCTCCACCGTCCTGATGCTCCTGATCGTCCTTCCCGTGATGGCGCTGACGGTGCTGTTCGCCTGGCGCTATCGCCAATCCAACACGGCCGCTCGCTACGAGCCGGAATGGGACCACTCGACCAAGCTCGAGCTGGTGATCTGGTCGGCGCCGCTCTTGATCATCGTCTGCCTGGGCGCCCTGACCTGGATGGGTACGCATCTGCTCGACCCCTATCGCACCCTCGGCCGCATCCATGCCGACCGCGCCGTGGACCAGTCCAAAGCCCCGCTCGAGGTCGATGTCGTCGCGCTCGACTGGAAGTGGCTCTTCATCTATCCGGACTACGGCATCGCCACCGTCAACGAGCTCGCCGCGCCGGTTGATCGCCCGATCAACTTCCGCATCACCGCCTCCTCGGTGATGAACTCCTTCTACATCCCCGCGCTCGCCGGCCAGATCTATGCGATGCCGGGCATGGAGACCAAGCTCCATGCCGTCGTGAACCACGCCGGCACATATAAGGGTTTCTCGGCGAACTACAGCGGCGCCGGCTTCTCCGGTATGCACTTCAACTTCCAGGGCCTCGACGACAAGGGCTTTGATGCCTGGATCGCCAGCGCCAAGTCCGCCGGCGGATCGCTCGGCCGGGCCGAATATCTCCAGTTGGAGAAGCCCAGCCAGAACGAGCCGGTGCGGCGCTGGGGCAGCGTCGATGCCGATCTCTACCGCCTGATCCTCAACATGTGCGTCGAGACCGGCAAGATGTGCCAGAGCGAGATGATGGCCATCGACGCCAAGGGCGGCAACGGCCATGAGGGCCTGAACAACACCCTGCCGCTCACCTACGACAAGTATGCCCGGCGCGGCACGGTGCTCGGACCGGAGCCGACCTTCGTCGCCGGCACCTGCACACCGGATGCGCCGCAAGGCCAGACCACCGCGTCGATCAAGGCGCCCACCGACACAATGCCGCTCATCGGCGCCGGCCTGAAGCGGCCGTCGTTCACGCCGCTGAAGTCCTCGTCCTTCTTCCTCGGACAGCGTCCGAAGTCAGACTCCTAAAGAGAACGCGCATGTCTCCTGATCTTCTCAAGCTCATCTTCGGCCGGCTCGGTTTCGAGTCACTGCCGCTGCACGAGCCGATCGTCGTCGGCACTTTCGTGGTGGTCGCCCTCGGCGGCGCCGCGCTGCTTGGCGGCCTCACCTATTTCCGTCTCTGGGGCTATCTCTGGCGCGAATGGTTCACCACGGTGGACCACAAGCGCATCGGCATCATGTACATGATCCTCGGTATCGTGATGCTGCTGCGCGGCTTCGCCGACGCACTGATGATGCGCGGCCAGCAGATGCTCGCCTTTGGCGGCTCGGAAGGCTACCTCAATGCCCATCACTACGACCAGGTCTTCACCGCCCACGGCGTGATCATGATCTTCTTCGTGGCGATGCCACTGGTCACCGGCCTGATGAACTACGTGGTGCCGCTCCAGATCGGCGCACGCGACGTGTCGTTCCCGTTCCTGAACAATTTCAGCTTCTGGATGACGCTCGGCGGTGCGGTGCTGGTGATGGCCTCGCTGTTCATCGGCGAATTCGCCCGCACCGGCTGGCTGGCTTATCCGCCGCTCTCGAACATCGGCTACAGTCCCGATGTCGGCGTCGACTACTACATCTGGGCACTGCAGGTCGCCGGCGTCGGAACGACATTATCCGGCATCAACCTGATCTGTACCATCGTCAAGCTGCGCTGCCCCGGCATGACCATGATGAAGATGCCGGTGTTCACCTGGACCTCGCTCTGCACCAACGTGCTGATCGTCGCCTCCTTCCCGGTCCTGACCGTCGTGCTCGCGCTGCTGTCGCTCGATCGCTACGTCGGCACCAACTTCTTCACGAACGATTTCGGCGGCAGCCCGATGATGTACGTGAACCTGATCTGGATCTGGGGCCACCCCGAAGTCTACATCCTGGTTCTCCCGGCGTTCGGCATCTTCTCGGAGGTCACCTCGACCTTCTCGGGCAAGCGGCTGTTCGGCTACACCTCGATGGTCTACGCCACGGTCGTCATCACCATCCTGTCGTACCTGGTGTGGCTGCACCACTTCTTCACGATGGGCTCCGGAGCCAGCGTCAATTCGTTCTTCGGCATCACCACGATGATCATCTCGATCCCGACGGGCGCGAAGATGTTCAACTGGCTGTTCACGATGTACCGCGGCCGCATCCGCTACGAATTGCCGATGATGTGGACGATCGCCTTCATGCTGACCTTCGTGATCGGCGGCATGACCGGCGTGCTGCTCGCGGTGCCGCCGGCCGACTTCGTGCTGCACAACAGCCTGTTCCTGATCGCGCACTTCCACAACGTGATCATCGGCGGCGTGGTGTTCGGCGCCTTCGCCGGCATCAACTACTGGTTCCCGAAGGCGTTCGGCTTCAAGCTCGATCCGTTCTGGGGCAAGATGTCGTTCTGGTTCTGGGTCACCGGCTTCTACCTGGCCTTCATGCCCCTCTACGTGCTCGGCCTGATGGGCGTGACCCGCCGCCTGCGCGTGTTCGACGATCCCAGCTTGCAGATCTGGTTCGTCATCGCCGCGATCGGGGCGCTCTTCGTCTTCATCGGCATCCTCTCGATGCTGATGCAGTTCGCAGTGAGCCTGCTCAAGCGCGAGCAGCTCAAGGACGTCACCGGCGATCCCTGGGACGCGCGCACGCTGGAATGGGCGACGTCCTCGCCGCCGCCGGACTACAACTTCGCCTTCACCCCCGTCGTGCACGACAATGACGCGTGGTGGGACATGAAGAAGCGCGGCTACCAGCGTCCGCTCACCGGGTTCAAGCCGATCCGCATGCCTGCGAGCACCGGCACCGGCATCATCCTCGCCGGCTTCGCCACCGCGATGGGTTTCGGCCTGATCTGGTACATGTGGTGGCTGGCGGCCGTGAGCTTCGTTGCGATGCTCGCCGTCGGTATCGGTCACACCTTCAACTACCACCGCGACTTCGACATTCCGGCTGAAGACGTCATCCGGACCGAGGACGCGCGCACCAAACTGCTCGCCGGAGCCAAGTAAATGACTGTCTCTGTAAATCCCTCGCAAACCGGCGAGCCGCTGTTCTATCTCGCCAACGAACATCCCCATCCGGAAGGCTACAGCACCTCGCTCGGCTTCTGGATCTACCTGATGAGCGACTGCCTCATCTTCGCGATCCTGTTCGCCACCTTCGGCGTGCTCGGCGGCAACTACGCCGCCGGGCCGGCGCCGAAGGACCTGTTCGACCTGAACCTGGTCGCGGTGAACACGTCCATGCTGCTGCTGTCGTCGATCACCTACGGCTTTGCCATGCTGACGATGCAGCAAAATAAGATCGCCCAGACCCAGATGTGGCTGGCGATCACCGGCCTGTTCGGCGCCGCTTTCATCGGCATCGAGCTCACCGAGTTCGCCCACATGATCCACGAGGGCGCCACGCCGCAGCGCAGCGCCTTCCTGTCCGCCTTCTTCACCCTGGTCGGCACCCACGGCCTGCACGTCACCTGCGGCCTGATCTGGCTGGTGACGCTGATGGTACAGGTGCAAAAGTTCGGCCTGATCGAGGCCAACCGCCGCCGTCTGATGTGCCTGTCGATGTTCTGGCATTTCCTCGACGTGGTCTGGATCGGCGTCTTCACCTTCGTCTATCTCCTGGGAGTTCTGCGATGAGCACCGATACCCACGCCGCCCATGCGGACGACCATCACCATGGCGATGGCCACGCCCATGGCACGTTCTCGAGCTACATGCTCGGCTTCGTGCTCTCGGTGGTGCTCACCGCGATCCCGTTCTGGCTGGTGATGAGCGGTACGCTGCCGAGCAAGCAGATCACCGCGCTGGTGATCATGGCCTTCGCGGTCGTGCAGATCGTGGTGCACATGATCTACTTCCTGCACATGAACACGACATCGGAGAACGGCTGGAGCATGATGGCGCTGATCTTCACCATCGTCATGGTGGTGATCGCACTGTCCGGTTCGCTGTGGGTGATGGGCCACCTCAACAGCAACATGATGCCGGTCCACCAGATGACGGGAATGAATTGAGCGAGGCTCCAGATTGAGCAAGGCTCGGACCGTGACGCGCAGGACAGGAGGGACGCACAGCGAGGCTGTGCGCGCCCCCTCGCCGTGGCTCACGGTCCTCTCGCTTGCCGCCTTTGTACTTCTGATCGCGCTCGGCGTCTGGCAGATCGAGCGACGGGCCTGGAAGCTGGCTCTGATCGACCGCGTCGAGCAGCGCGTCCACGCTCCGGCCCAACCGATCCCCTCGCCCGCTTCATGGCCCGCCATCAGCGCAGCAAACGACGAATACCGGCACGTCAGCGTCAGCGGCCGCTTCCTGCATGACCGCGAGACGCTGGTTCAGGCCGTCACCGAGGAAGGCCCGGGCTATTGGGTGCTGACGCCGCTCGAGCGCGATGATGGCACGCTGGTGCTGATCAACCGCGGCTTCGTGCCGTCCGAGCGGCGCGACGTATCGACGCGCAGGGGCGGCAATCCCGATGGTCAGGTCGAGATCACCGGCCTGCTCCGCGTGACGGAGCCGAAGGGCGGTTTTCTCCGGAACAACGTGCCCCAGCACAACCGCTGGTATTCGCGGGACGTGGCCGCCATCGCGGCGGCACGCGGTCTTCATGACGTCGCGCCCTTCTTCGTGGATGCCGACGCCGGATCACAAGTTCCCGCCGGTCCAATCGGCGGATTGACCGTGATCCGCTTTCCCAATAACCACCTGATCTACGCGCTGACGTGGTTTGCCCTGGCTTTCATGCTGGCCGGCAGGTTTTTCGTCACATTCGGCGGCGGGCTGTTCCGGCGCAAGCGCTTCGTCCAGGAACCGGCTGGCGGCTTGGATGCCGCCGCCCGCAGGACGGGATCAGATGCTGGAACGATCGTCGAGCCGACCTGACGACGGGAAAACGCTTCCCCAAACGCTTGCCCATGGCGGCGGGCCCGTCACGCTGCAATCGCAGGCGGACGCGCGCAGCGAGCTGATCGGCCCGGCTCCCACCGACGACGAGACCAATCGCAAGAACATGGCGCTGCTGATCCAGCTGCGCTGGACCGCGGTGGTCGGCCAGATCGTGACCATCGGTGCCGTGCATTTCGGCCTCGGCATTCGCCTGCCGCTGGAGCGGATGGGCGCGGTGATCGGCGCGCTGGTGCTGCTCAACGTCTCCAGCCTGGTCTGGGTGCGCCATCGCGCCGCGATCACCAATAACGAGCTGCTGGTCGCCTTGATGCTGGACGTCGCTGCGCTGACCGCACAGCTCTATCTCTCCGGCGGCGCCACCAATCCCTTCACCTCGCTGTTCCTGCTCCAGGTGACGCTCGGCGCAGTGCTGCTCGATGCCCGCTCGACCTGGTCGTTGGTCGCGCTGACCTGCGCGAGCTTCATCTGGCTGACATTGGCCTACCGGCCGCTCGATCTGCCGCCGAACCCGATCAGTGAGACCTACAGTCTCACAGTTACCGGCATGCTCCTGGGCTTCGTGCTCAATGCCGTTCTGCTGGTGGTGTTCGTCACCCGCATCAACCGGAATCTGCGCGAGCGCGACGCGCATCTTGCGGCGCTGCGCCAGCATGCCGCCGAGCAGGACCACATCGTGCGCATGGGCCTGCTCGCCTCCGGCGCCGCACATGAGCTCGGCACACCGCTCGCTTCGCTCTCGGTGATCCTCAGCGACTGGCGCCGCATGCCGGATCTCGCCGCAGATCAAGAGCTGGCCGAGGATCTCGCGGAGATGGAGACTTCGCTGCAGCGCTGCAAATCGATCGTGACCGGCATCCTGGTGTCGGCGGGCGAAGCGCGCGGCGAAGGCTCCTCGCCGACGACGGTGACCGCCTTCGTCACCGCGCTGGTCGACGAATGGCGCAACGCGCGCTCGGCCCGCACGCTCTATTTCGTCAACACGTTCGGCGAGGACGTCGCGATCGTCTCCGACGTCGCGCTGAAGCAGGTGATCTTCAACGTGCTCGACAATGCCTATGAGGTCTCGCGCGACTGGGTCGAGCTCGTGGCCGAGCGCGAAGGCGACAATCTCGTGCTGTCAATCTCCGACCGCGGCCCGGGCTTTGCGCCGGAGATGCTGGCGCAGCTCGGCAAGCCCTATCAGTCGAGCAAGGGGCGCGCCGGCGGCGGGCTCGGCCTGTTCCTGGTGGTGAACGTCGTACGCAAGCTGGGAGGCAGCGTGACCGCCGAGAACCACAGGAAGCGCGGCGCCACCGTGCGCTTGACGCTGCCGCTCGCAACGCTCGCGATCGGAGGGAATTTTGACGCCTGACCGTTCACTCATCGTCGTCGAGGACGATTCCGGCTTCGCGCGCACGCTGAAGCGCTCGTTCGAGCGCCGCGGCTACGAGGTCGTGGTGGCCGACTCGATCGAGGAGATGCGGAAGGTGCTGGAGGAGCGTACTTTCGGCCATGCCGTGGTCGACCTCAAGCTCGGCGGCGCCTCGGGCCTCGCCTGCGTCGAGCTCTTGCACACGCATGATCCGGACATGCTGATCGTGGTGCTGACCGGATTTGCCAGCATCTCCACCGCCGTCGAGGCGATCAAGCTGGGCGCCTGCCACTATTTGGCAAAGCCGTCGAACACCGACGACATCGAAGCCGCCTTCCACAAGGCCGAAGGCAACGCCGAGGTCGCGCTCGATGCACGGCCGACCTCGATCAAGACGCTGGAATGGGAGCGCATCCACCAGACCCTGATCGAGACGGAGTTCAACATCTCGGAGGCGGCCCGCCGGCTGGGCATGCACCGGCGGACGCTGGCAAGGAAGCTCGAAAAGCGGCCGGTGAAGTAGCGTCGCGCGTCGTTTGATGAATGCTCTCTCCTCTCGTCGTCCCGGCGAAGGCCGGGAGCCATACCGCGGAATCTATCGTTGCGATCGGTAGGAGTGCCGAACAACCAATCTTCGCCGAACTTCTCCCTGGGATATGGGTCCCGGCCTCTGGCGGGACGACACCGAATTTGTTGAGGCGACGTTCGCGAAGACCCGTCATCACTTCACGCCCCAAATAAAAAGCCCGGCCGAGCGGCCGGGCTTTTGAACTCTTGCAATCGGCGTGGCGCTTACGCGGCCTCGTCGGCGACGGTGGTGTCGTCGCCATCGGTATCGTCGGTATCGCCCTCGGCGTCCGTATCGGCTTCGCCGTCGGCGGCTTCCGCCTTGGCGCTGGCGCGGCGCGGGCTCTTGGCGAGCTGAGCCTCGATCTCCTTGACCGCTTCGGTCTCGGTCGAGTGCTGCACCACCGCGATCTCACGGGAGAGACGGTCGAGCGCCGCTTCATAGAGCTGGCGTTCCGAATACGACTGCTCCGGCTGCGACTCCGAGCGATAGAGGTCGCGCACAACTTCCGCGATCGCGACGATGTCACCCGAATTGATCTTCGCTTCGTATTCCTGGGCGCGGCGCGACCACATCGTGCGCTTGACGCGCGCACGGCCCTTGAGTGTCTCCAGCGCCTTCTTGACCAGGGCCGGATCGGACAGCTTGCGCATGCCGACATTGGCGACCTTGGCGGTCGGCACGCGCAGCGTCATCTTGTCCTTGATGAAGTTGATGACGAACAGCTCGAGCTTGGCACCGGCGATCTCCTGCTCCTCGATGGCCAGGATCTGGCCGACGCCGTGAGCGGGATAGACGACGAATTCGTTGGCCTTGAAGCCCTGACGCTGGGTCACGACCTTCTTTTCCTCGACCTTCGGCGCAGCAGCGGGCTTGGCAGCCGGCTTGGCGGCGGCGGGAGCCTTGGCAGGCGCAGCAGCAACAGGGGCCTTCGGCGCGGGCTTGGCAGCGGGAGCCTTGGCAGTCACTGGCTTGGCAATCACAGGCTTGGCAGCAGCAGGCTTGGCAGCGGTCGCTTTCGCGGCCGGTTTGGCAGTCTTGTTAGGCATTGCGCTTCTTTTGTTCTTCGAGGACTTTGCAGCCGGCGCCTTCGTCGCGGTCCGACCCTTGGATGCGCTACGGCTGGCCGCGGCGACTTTTTTGGCCTCCTTATGGGAAGCCCTCGCTGAAGTACTCTTTTTACGCGTTTTCTGTGACACAGCCTGCGCGCGGAAACTGCCACGCCCCTGTTCGACATTTGGTTTCACGGGAACCCAGAGGGGCCAACGGGGCTGACGGGGTTCGGCTTAATGTGCCCAATATAGCACATTTCCCGCAAAAATCAATGATTTAGGGGTCTTGAGGGCTGGTTTTCGGCGGCAGCGCCGCTATTAGGGTTAAGTTTGGGCGCGAATTAGTCTCCCGAGCCGGGGTTCGGAGAAAAATATTTCTCGAACTTGCCTTCCATGCCGTCGAATTCCTTGGCGTCGGCCGGTGATTCTTTCTTCTGGGTGATGTTGGGCCAGCTCTTGGCGTATTCGGCGTTGACCTCGAGCCACTTTTCCAGGCCCGGTTCCGTGTCCGGCTTGATGGCGTCGGCGGGGCATTCCGGCTCGCACACACCGCAATCGATGCACTCGTCGGGGTGAATGACGAGCATGTTGTCACCCTCGTAGAAGCAGTCGACCGGGCAGACCTCGACGCAGTCGGTGTACTTGCACTTGATGCAGTTTTCAGTGACGACGTAAGTCATCCAACGCTCCGAAAAGCTCTTTCAAAAGTCGCGGCTTGCCTAGCGCGGATGGCCCGGCGCCGCAAGGTCGGGAAGGCCCGATCATGACGGCTTTGTGTGTTTGATCGACCAAGAAATGAATAACAAGCGCAATTAATTGCGCGTCCCGAGCTCCTCGTAGAGCACCCGAGCCGAGGCGGCATCGCCGCGGCGTTCGTTGAAGGCGATCACCTTCAGAACGCGCACGGTGCGATCGAGCGCGATGGTGAGCACGTCGCCGGCCTTGATCGCATGCCCCGGCGATGTCTCGCGCGTGCCGTTGACGCGAACATGGCCGGTGACGACCAGCTCAGCGGCGGAGGTGCGCGCCTTCACCACACGGGCGTGCCACAGCCATTTGTCGATGCGCTGGCGCTCGGTCGTGGGGCTACTCCTTCCGCCCCGACAGCTGCTCCTTCAGCGCGGCGAGCTTGGCGAAGGGCGAATTCGGATCAATGGGACGATCGCGCTCGCGCGGACTGGCGCTCGAAGCGTAGGGACGCAGCGAGGGGCCGGACTCACGATCGCGACGATCGCGCCCCTTGTCGCGGTCGCGGCCACGATGCTCGCGGCCGCCATCGCGATCGCCTGGCTTGCCCTTGCCGCGATCACGCTCCTTGCCTTCGAAGCGGCGGTTGTTGTCGCTGCGCTGCTCGCGGCGATCGCCACCTTCTTCGCGGCCCTTGCGGAAATCCTTCCGATGTCCGCCGTGGCGATGGCTCGGCTTCGCGCCTTCAGCAGCTTCACCGGGTGCAGCGCCAGCTTCGGCAGCCGCCTGCGGACGCGGCTGATGGTGGTGGCGCTGGTGGCGATGGCGCTCGTGGCGCGGCTTGCGATCCTCGTGACGGCCGGCCGGGCGCCAGACCTCGACGAGCGCGGGTTCTGTGGGCGCGGCCGCCCCCTCAGGCGCGGCAGCGTCGGGCGATGCGGCAGCTTCCGTCGCGGCCGTCTCGGCAGCAGCGGCTTCGAGGCCGGCAGCCTCGGTGAACGCCGCAGCTTCCTCGGCGGGCGGCACAATGCCGGGGGCGTCCTCGGGCGTGACGGGCGCTTCTGGTGACGCTTCGAGCGCCGGCTCCTCATGGACGGGCTCGTCGTGCGGCTCCATGCCGGGCGCGTCTTCGACCGTGACGGATTCGGCCGCGGCTTCGGTGGATGCAGCCGGCTCCACCGGCAGGCCGGCGACGGCCTCCGCCGCGGTCTCGGTCGAGGTCTCCGCGCTGCCCTCGGCGGGCGGTGTCTCGGCCGCAACCGTCTCGACGGCGACAGGCTTCTGTGGCAACGGCGGACGCTTCTCCATGCGATAGCCGAGTGCGCGCAGCACGGAGGCGAAGTCTTCGCCGGCCGAGCCCGTGAGCGAGGTCATCGCCTGCGTCACCACGAAGCTGCGGCCGTCGAACGCGCCGGCGGGCTTTTCGCCGGGCGAATTCTCGCGCCAGGCCAGCGCCGGGCGGATCAGATCGGCCAGCCGCTCCAGGATATCGACGCGCACGGCGCGCTCGCCGGCCTGCTTGTAGCCGAGCACGCGATAGGCATCGCGCGGCAGCTGCTTGTCGACCGGGAACGAGGTGCGCCCCGACGATGCCAGATGCTGCGCGCCCGACAACGCGGAGAGATCGACATTGTCCTGCTTCAGCGCCCAGAGCAGCGCGGCGAGCGCACGCGCGGCGGGCTTGAGCAGGCCGGGGAAATAGATGTGGTAGGCGCCGAAGCGGACGCCGTATTTCCGCAAGACGGCGCGCCAGGGTTGATCGAGATCCTTCAGCTCGCTCGCAATCTTCGGACGCTCGAGCACGCCGAGCGCCTCGACCAGCTGATAGGCGATGCCGCGGGCAATGCCGGTGACGTCCTCGGCCTTGGACAGCTCGAACATCGGCCCGAGCAGCTTTTCGATATGGGTCTTGAGCCAGAGCTCGAGCCGCGCCTGCACCTTGTCGCGCGGGCCGCCGGTCAGGCGCTCGTCGGAGATGATGCGGATGCGCGGATGCAGCGCGTCGTCTGCGGCGGCGAGGCGCGCCACGGCATCGCCGGTCCAGCGGATGATGCCTTCGGAGGTGAGCACGAACTGCTCGTCCGGCGCATTGCCGAGCTTCTCGGCGCGCGCATTGATCTCGCCGGCGAGCACGGCTTGCGCTGCGGCCTGCAAGGCTTTCGCATCGGAGCCGGCCTCCGCCGCATCCGGTGCAAAGGTGAAGCCGTCGAGGCGGCCGATGACATGGCCTTCGACGATGACTTCGCCGGTCTTGCCGATTTCAGTATTCAAGCTCGTGTTCTCCCGCAGGCGGCGCATCAATACACTGGTCCGACGATCAACGAAACGCTCAGTCAAGCGTTCATGGAGCGCATCCGATAATTTATTTTCGACCTCCCGCGTGATCCCCTGCCAGCGTTCGGGGTCTCTCAGCCAGTCCGGGCGGTTGGCGACGAAGGTCCAGGTGCGGATCTGGGCGATTCGGGCCGACAACGTGTCGATGTCGCCGTCGATGCGGTCGGCCTGGGTGACCTGGGCCTCGAACCAGGAATCGGGAATGCAGCCCTTCTGCATCAGGAAGCCATACAGCGTCGTCACCAGCTCGGCATGGGCGGCCGGCGACAGCTTGCGGTAATCGGGGACCTGGCAGACGTCCCAGAGGCGCTCCACCGCCGCCTTGCCATGCGCGATATCGCGCACCTCGCCGTCACGGGCGGCATGGTCGAGCACGCGCATGTCCTCGGCGATCGGCGCGCGCGTCAAGGTCTCGTGGCCGGGGGCGAGATTCAGCGACACCTGCAGGGCGCCGAGCGAAGAGAAATCCAGCCTGGAGTTGCGCCATTGCAGCACCTTCACCGCATCGAAGGTGTGGTTCTGCAGCGCGTTGACGAGCTCGGGCTCGAACGGCGCGCAGCGGCCCGTGGTGCCGAAGGTGCCGTTGCGGGTGGCGCGACCGGCGCGGCCGGCTACTTGCGCGAATTCGGCCGGCGTCAGACGGCGGAACTGGTAACCATCGAACTTGCGGTCGGAGGCGAAGGCGACGTGGTCGACGTCGAGATTGAGGCCCATGCCGACGGCATCGGTGGCGACGAGATAATCGACATCGCCGTTCTGAAACATCGCCACCTGCGCATTGCGTGTGCGCGGCGAGAGCGAGCCCAGCACCACGGCGGCGCCGCCGTGCTGGCGGCGGATCAGCTCGGCGATGGCGTAGACTTCATCCGCCGAGAACGCGACGATGGCGGTGCGGCGCGGCTGGCGCGTGATCTTGCGGTCGCCGGCGAATTCGAGGCTGGACAGGCGCGGCCGCGTGATCATGGAGACGCCCGGCAGCAGCCGCTCGATGATCGGGCGCATGGTGGCGGCCCCTAGCAGCAGCGTCTCGTCGCGGCCGCGGCGGTTGAGCAGCCGATCGGTGAAGACGTGGCCGCGTTCGAGATCGGCGGCGATCTGGACCTCGTCGACGGCGAGGAAGGAGACGTCGATATCGCGCGGCATCGCCTCGACGGTCGACACCCAATAGCGTGGGTTCTTCGGCTTGATCTTCTCCTCGCCGGTGACGAGCGCGACGCTGGCCGCGCCGGCGCGATCGGCGATCTTGTTGTAGACCTCGCGCGCGAGCAGGCGCAGCGGCAGGCCGATCATGCCGGAGGGATGCGCGAGCATCCGCTCGATGGCGAGATGGGTCTTGCCGGTGTTGGTCGGTCCGAGCACCGCAGTGACGCCCGCGCCAGGCACTCGATCGGAAAGTGCGCGCTCGGAGGCAAAGGGGGAGGAAGAAAAAGCCATGTCTGAGGGATTAGGTAGTGGCGATTTGGGCGAATGTCAGTGCTGGATGAGGCGGTGAGGGGGCTGGGCCCTGTCAGCCACGTCTCCGAACGCTACGCGGCGACCACGCACTCCGCTGTCATGCCCCGTGCAGCCTTTGCTGAAGCTTCGGCAGGCCGAGCCCCCCAGTGGGCCCCGGCGTAGCCTAGGCGGAGCCGGGACCGGGGCATCCAGTACGCCGCGGCCTCTCGGCTCGACCACAACGGCCGCGGCGTACTGGATCGCCCCGTCAAGCCGGGCGACGACACCGTGGGTGTGGGAACGCTCTCCCCAAATCCCGCGCAACTGTCTCACTTTGCGACGCTTTTCCCGTTGGCTTTAATCTTCGGAACGACTCTAGAACGAATCGCGGCCGAATCGCTGACTCCCCTGTGAGTCCTGTTCCGTTCACGCAACATGTCGCGGGACTCGTATTGGTTGCGCACTAGATGGAGTTTTGCGCGGCGGCACAAGCGATCGGGTTCGTTAAAGCTGGGGACGGCGCCGAGTCGAATCAGAATCGGGGTGGAGTCAAATGGATTCGCGGATCCGGGGCGCCAAACAAAAACTGCGAAAACAACCCCATGCACAGTAGGTAAGTGATTGAAATATCACAACTTCTTTTTACCCTCTCCTGGAGGGGGAGGGTCGGCTCACATGGTGCACTGCGGAATGTGAGACGGGGTGGGGTGATCTCTCCCCACGGGCACCGTTCGGGCGGAGAGATCACCCCACCCGCTCGCGCTGCGCGCGATCGACCCTCCCCCTCCAGGGGAGGGTAAGGTCACTGCGTCTTCGCGACCCGCGGGGGCTGGGGAGAGGTGACGAAGCTGGTGGCTTCCAGCATGGCCGGCCCGAGCGGCGTCGGCACTTTCAGCCAGAACGGGACCAGGATGCGCGTGCCCGCCACCGGCGCAAACGCGATCTCGATGTTGCGCTGGGCGGCGAGGTATTTGATCACGGGGCGATCGGGGATGTAGCCGGCCACAGGCACGAAATAGAGCGCGCAGACCACGACCGGGCCCCGGTACCCCTTCTCCGCCTTCACGGTCTCCATGCGCTTGAAATCGAGCTTGAGATCGTAGCGCATGCGGCCGTCGAACACGGGCGCGGCGTTGTGGCAGGCCTCGGGCGCCACGGGATCGCCGGTGCCGGGCACGCGCAGGAGCGAGGCCGTCATGGGGTCCCAGACGCCACGGCGATGCGCCTCGGTGACGACGATGCGGTCGGGATCGACCGGCGGCTCCGGCAGGATGGCAAAGTCCTTCACATTGCCCTTGTCGAGGGTGATGCGGATCTCTTCGGTCTTCTTCTGGGTGGTGGTGGAGGCCTGGTAGCCGGTCGCCACCAGCGCGCCATTGACGATGCGCCCCTGGCTGGCGCCGGTGCCGGACCCGCCCGTGAACGACTTCAGCAGCCCCGTGGTGCCGCCGGAGGCCGCCGCCGAGAACACGTCGTCCTGGATATCGATGTTCCAGGCGCCCTTGCCGACGGGAATGCCCGATAGCGTCGCCTCATATTGCGCCTCGAGCTTGCCTTGCGCGGCGGCCGGCGCCACGCCCCACGCCAGGACCAGGGCCAAGACCAGCGCGCAAAAGACAGCCAGCCAGCCGGCCAGGCCTGGGCGGACCGGGCGCAGGTCTCGCGCAAAATGAGGCGTTGTAGTCACGAAACAATCCAATCGGAGCGCGATGCGCTGTTACTTAAGCCAAAAACGGCGGCAAACAATGTGGGGGCGTCTCGCCCTGGGAACTCCACCTGAGTCTTCGGCGGCGAATACGCCCTTTATGTGATGGTAAGGTGCGACAATCATTGCCGTTTTGGTGATCGGAAGGTAACCGCGGGCTCCCTTGCCTCTCGCGCTTGCGCGAGAGGTCGCGCGAAGCGCGGGTGAGCGCTTTCTCCTCTGGGGGGACACCATCCGTCATGACGTCTGGCCTCGCAGAGGAGAGAGCCCTCCCCCGCGCGCGGGGGAGGGGGCGCACCACCCGGGCGGCCGAATCCGCGCCCAAAACCTTGACGTCCCGCCCCTTCCCCCCTATACGTCCGCCCGCTCCCTGCAAGGACAGAGAATTTGCCCCCGTGGCGCCCAAAAATGGCGGCCGCAGATCGTTGGGGGTTCACGGATAAGGATTTTGCCATGTCTCGCCGCTGCGAACTGACGGCCAAGGGCCCCCTCGTCGGCCACAAGGTCAGCCACTCCAACATCAAGACCAAGCGCCGCTTCCTGCCGAACCTCGTCAACGTGACGTTCATGTCGGAAGCCCTGGGCCGCAACGTGCGCCTGCGCGTCTCCACCAACGCGGTCAAGAGCGTCGACCACAATGGCGGCCTCGATGCCTTCCTGCTCAAGGCCAACCCCGACGCGCTCTCCCCGCGCGCGGTCGAGCTGAAGCGCGCCATCCAGAAGAAGGTCGGTGACGCGCAGCCGGCGAAGCAGGCGAGCTGAGATTTTCGGAAATTGGGCGGGGGCTAAGTTGCGTCGCGTGGCGTAGGCTTAGCCAGTTGAGTTTGAGTAGCGGCCGGATCGGGAGATCCGGCCGTTTTTTGTTTGTGGGGGCATGCCTCATTATTCCTCTGCCTATCTTGCCCTGACTCGATTGCCCGCTATGATCGCAGAAAGCGATTATTCAACTTGGGGGTAATCTGTTGGGGCTCAGCATCAGCCAGCTGCGGGCTATAGCGCAGCAGCGCGATAGATATCAAACGCAACTGTCTCGCCTAAAAGCAGCAGGCAAACAGACGTCGTGCATCGAGGCGGCCGTTACCAGCGCTTGCGAGACCCTTAGCAGCAAGACAACATCGTTCGTGATCTACGGTGAGCCGCAGAGCGGCAAGACCGAGATGATGATCTGCTTGACCGCGAAGCTCCTGGATGATGGGCATCGAGTTGTGGTGCACCTTCTGAACGACAGCGTACAGCTTCTCCAACAAAACCTAGATCGCTTTCAACGGTCAAAGCTTTCACCTGCAGCTCGCAACTTCTCGGAGGTTATCGACCCAGAGTATTCCCTATCGACAGGGTATACGGTCAGTGAGTTGGGCAACATTCGCACCGAAAGCGTAGGCACAGAATGCGGCGATCAAGATGCACGCGAGAATGAAGGCATTCGAAAGATTATTTCAGAATTGCGGCTAACACCTAAGCTTTCTGCTCGTCACGAAGGAGTACTGGCGCATTATATCGACGATATGATGCGAGCCGTGAGCGAGGCCGCGCGTGTTCTTTCGCCGGGCGGGAAGGCCGTCTACGTTGTCGGTGAAAATACTGTTCGGGGCACGTTCATTCCGAACGCCAAGATTGTAGCCGCGGTGGCCGAAAGGTCGGGGCTCAGCACTGACCGAAGGCGTGCACGAACCCTTCCGGCTAACCGACGCTATCTTCCTCCTCCTCCGGCTAAGCACCTCACTGCCGACTCGTTGGACACAAGGATGCGCCGAGAAGTTATCCTATCCTTCTCTAAGGGTTAGAGCGGTACGGCCTTGCGGTAAACCACCGTTACCAGCGGTGCTTGCCGAGCATCGAAAGCGTGTTCATCTGATTGGAAAGCAGCGTTCATTCGGTCGCCTTTGGCGTTCGCTTTCCGCTATACTCGCCCCGGTAGCATCATCCGGAGGCACATCATGGAGCTCGCGCACACCGAGCCCAGACCCGAGCCGACAAGTCTCATAGCTGGCTATGACGGCACCAGGAACGAGATCAGCGAGAACATCTGCAACGTCCTGAAGCTCTATCGTTGCCTGCCCACGACGCCGCGGCCCGCATGTTGACATCTGTTAACACTCACTCTATCATCTGTCACCAACATGGCTGATCGGCCGCGGCATCCGCACAAGGAGATCGAGGCTGTCGTCGCCGATGCCGAACGGAAGGGCTGGCGCTGGCGCAAGATGGGGCATTGGGGACGTCTGTTCTGCCCGCATGCCGGCCGCGACGGCTGCCAGATCGGCGTGAACGGGACACCGAAGAACCCGGAAGACCACGCCCGGCAAGTGATGCGGGCCATCGCGCGCTGCCCGCACGGAATGGAGGACGGCTCGTGAAGAAGTTCGAGTTCAGCATCGTCGCATCCGGCCTCGATCCCGAGGCCGAGGATTTCGAGCAACGCTTCTACGATGCCGGCTGCGACGATGCGGCCATTGCGTTCCAGAAGGGCCACATCATCGTCGACTTCACGCGCGAGGCGAAATCCATCAGCGAGGCCATCGTCACGGCGGTGCGCAACGTGCAGGCCGCCGGCGCTCATGTCGATCGCGTCGAGCCCGACCCGCTCGTCAGCCTCTCCGACATCGCCGCGCGAAGCGGAATGACGCGCGCGGCGATGACGCAATATTCCAAGGGGCAGCGCAGCCGGGGTTTCCCGGCGCCGGTCGCCCGCGTGACGTCCGACAGCCCGCTCTGGGATTGGGCCACGGTGGCAAAATGGCTGTTTCAGCACGACAAGCTCAGCCGCGACGATGCGATCGCGGCGGCCGCCGTGCGGGCAGCCAACGAAGCGATCAGATCGCGCGCAACGCGGCTGGAAGAGACCCTCAAGGGAAGCCTGACGGCCTACGAGAAGGAGCTCGACCGGGCGGCGTGAGCGGGGCCGGCCGGGTCGCGCATGCGATCGCCCCGGCATAAATGCTTCGGCGCGGCGTCGATCGTCACGGCTTCTTCTCGCATTTTCCGCTATACTCGCCCCGGTAGCATCACCCGCAGGCGCATCCCATGGAGCACGCAGGCAACACCGACCACAAGCCCGGCGGCAAAAACCTCGTCATCTGGTGTGACGGGACCGGCAACGAGATCAGCGAGAACATCTCCAACGTCCTGAAGCTCTATCGCCGCCTGCGCAAGTCGGACAAGACGAAGCCGCGGCAGATGGGCTCTCTCCGATCCCGGGGATCGGCACGGTGACGCTATCCGTAAACACCCCCCTCGCATGTTAACCGTCCATTAACCAACGCACCCTAGCCTGCGGTAATCGTCCAGCCATCATTAGCTCGAAATGCCTTCCCGGTTCGCTCCAGGAGAAGCGCCGATGTGCGTTGAGTTGTTGACGTATGCCGATCTCGGTGCCCGCCTCGATATCTCGCGCGAGGCCGCGCGGTCGCTGGCGAGACGTCGCCGGCTGCCACGCTTGCGCTCGGGCGACGGCAAAGCCCTGGTGAGCGTTGATCTCGCCACGCTCCGGTACACGCCCCGCCCACGAAAGGACCGCCGGGCAGATCCCGTCGATGCCTCCATGGCAAAGATCGAGGCCATCAAGATCGGGGCCTTCAAGGCGGAGATCGCGCGGCTCGAAGAAGTCGCGACCGCCTACAGGGCCGTGTTCGAGCGCGAGCGGGACCGCGCCGATCGCCTCGCCGTCGAGCTGCAGCAGGCGATCGCCGAGACCACGGCAGCCAATGCGTGGGCGGCACGACTGGACGACGAAGTGACGGCGCTGCGGACCGATCGCCGGGGCGGCTCGATCGCGGGACACGCCGCGCGTCGATTGGGACATCTTGCCGCCGCCATCGTCAAAGCAGACCGCGCGGCTTGCAGGTAGCACTCGAGACTTTCTTTAACCCCCGGCTTGCCGGAGCAATCGCGAGGGAAGAATGACTGGCAATACCGATATCCATGAAATGAAGGCCCGCATCGTCGTCTTCGGCGTCGGCGGCGCCGGCGGCAATGCCGTCAACAACATGATCACGGCCGGACTGCAAGGGGTCGAGTTCGTGGTCGCCAACACGGACGCGCAGGCGCTGGCGATGTCGAAGGCGAAGCGCCTCATCCAGCTCGGCACAAGGGTGACCGCAGGCCTCGGCGCCGGCTCGCAGCCGGAACTGGGACGCGCCGCAGCCGAAGAGGCGATCGACACGATCCGCGAGCAATTGAACGGTGCGCACATGGTGTTCGTGACGGCCGGCATGGGCGGCGGCACCGGCACCGGGGCTGCACCCATCGTCGCCAGGATCGCGCGCGAACTCGGCATCCTCACCATCGGCGTGGTCACCAAGCCGTTCTACTTCGAGGGCCAGCGCCGCATGCGCTTTGCCGAAGCCGGCATCGAGGAGCTGCTGAAGACGGTCGACACCCTCTTGATCATCCCGAACCAGAACCTGTTCCGGGTGGCCAGCGAGAAGACCACGTTCGCCGATGCCTTCGCCCTTGCCGACCAGGTGCTTTATTCGGGCGTGGCCTGCATCAGCGACCTCATCGTCAAGGAAGGCCTGATCAATCTCGATTTTGCCGACGTCCTCTCCGTCATGAAGGAGAAGGGCAAGGCCATGATGGGACGGGGCGAGGCTTCCGGCGAGAAGCGCGTGCTGGCCGCCGCCGTGGCCGCGATCTCCAATCCGCTGATCGAGAATCCCTCGATCAAGCGTGCCAGTGGCCTCATCATCTCCATCACCGGCGGCAAGGATCTGATGCTGTACGAGGTCGACGAAGCCGCGACCCGCATTCGCGACGAGGCCGACCCGGACGCCAACATCATCGTCGGTGCGTCGTTCGACGAAAGCCTCGAAGGCATCGTCCGCGTCTCGGTGGTGGCGACCGGAATCGATAATCTCGATCCGGCGCAGGCGCTACCGGTGGAAACCGCCCTCACCCAGCTCGCCGGCAGGCTGCGCAACGACGGCCGTCGCATCGCCGATCGCATCGAGCGCAGTGCCCCCCTTCCGCAAGCGGGAAGCCCGCCGCTCCGCCCGCACCACCCCGTGGGGCCACCGGCAAGGCCGGGCCTGGACTATGCGCGGCAGGCGGCGCTTCAGCCGCTCGATCCTTACGGCCGCGCCCCTGCGCGCAATGCGCCCGACGAGGCCGTTCTCGATATCCCGGCCTTCCTGCGCCGCGCCGCCAACTGAGGGGTGGCGAAGGAGGTGCGCTCCCTCTCCCGCGAGCGGGAGAGGTTCGAACGAGCCCGCGGCCAGTCGATTCGACTTGAAGCCATTCCGCTTTGGGCTAGTCCAGGGTGCGATGAGATCAGGTTCGGCCGCCCGGTTCACCCTCTCCCAGCAGGGAGAGGTGGTCTAATTCTCAACGCGCTCCGAACGTCAGATATGCAGACGAGCTTTTGAGCTGCACAGCGTGCCGATGCGTCACGCCGCCGTGCTGCGCGGGCTCTCGGCGGTGTCCTTCCTGTCCGTCTCCTTGTCGCGGGACAGCCACGCCGGAAAACGAAGCAGGCGTTCGTTGGTGTCTTTCGGCAGCTCGATGGGCGGGGCTTCAATGGCCGAACTCGGCAGGTCCAGCGCTGCGTGTCCGGTTCGCACCGCATCCGCGCGCTGATCCAGTTCGCGGAGCAGGGGATCGAGCACGCTGTCGATCTCGGTCGCCACCGATACCAGGAAACTATTGAGCTCGCGCGCCTCGGGCACAACCGCCGCAGCCTGCTCGATCGCCCTCGAGAGACCATCGACGACAGGCGCAAACGCGCCGGCGGCTTGCTTGATTCGCGTCCTGATCGCTTCGACCTCGCTCAAGACGCGCTCACGCTCACGCCTTTTCTTTTCCTCCGAAAGACGGGCTTCAATTTCGGCGATCTGGGCCGCCAGAGCCGTGGCTTCGGATGCGAGCGCATCTCGTCTTCCGCGCGCGCGATCGAGATCGCGGCTGAGATTGTCCACTAAGTCGTCCTTTCCGAACATGGCTTTGCTCCGTAGGACAGGCGCTTTGCCCTGTAGGACGGCCTTGGCGCGAACAGCCAGCCTCGCCACCGACCGGATGGCCGGATCGGCCGAAACAGGCATCAACCTCGGTCGCGTCACATGGGCCGACATGGTGATCCCCCCATCGTCAACATTAGGCAACCGCATGGTTAACAACAGGTTAATGTCAACAGACGATGTGGCCATGGGGCTGGGTGCCGGCGACGTTGCCTCCCCGCTGTCATCCATTTCCGCTATACTCGCCCCGGTAGCATCACCCGGAGGCGCATCCCATGGAGCACGCAGCCAGCACCGACCACAAGCCCACCGGCAAGAACCTCGTCATCTGCTGTGACGGGACCGGCAACGAGATTTCGGAGAACATCTCCAACGTCCTGAAGCTCTATCGCTGCCTGCGCAAGACGGACAAGACGTCGCCGCGGCAGCTGGTGTTTTACGATCCCGGGGTCGGCACGGTGACGCAGCCGACGACGTGGCACCGCTGGAAGGCCAATATCAACCTGGTGCTGGGGCTCGCCACCGGCTATGGGCTCGATGACAACGTGCTCTCGGCCTATTGCTTCCTGGTTCAGCATTACGCGCCGGGCGACAAGATCTGCCTGTTCGGGTTTTCGCGCGGGGCCTACACGGTTCGGGTGCTGGCGGGGCTGATCCACAAGATCGGGCTGATCTCGCCGGAGCAGGCGAACCTCGCTGGGAGCGGGCTCGTCGCCTACAAGCAATATTCCGGCACCGGGCGCGGCAACGATATCGAGGATCTCAAGGATATCGCGACCGACGAGAGCGGGCCGCTGCCGAAGGATACCTTCGACCTCGCCGCCCAATTCGCGCGCATCACCTCGACGCGCTGGCCGACCATCCACTTCATCGGCGTCTGGGACACGGTGGCGAGCGTGATCGTGCCGCGGCGCGACAATTTCTTCTTCCTGTTCAGCCTGGAGGAGCTCGCCTTCACGCTGCGCAACCCGAGCGTCAAGATCTTCCGGCAGGCGATCGCGATCGACGAGCGGCGCTGCATGTTCCGCCTGAAGCAGTATGAAGAGCCGCAGGAGTTCTGGAGCAACCGCTACGTACCCGACGAGAAGAAAGTGCCGCAGGACATCCTGCAGGTGTGGTTTGCCGGCGTGCATTGCGACGTCGGCGGCGGCTATCCGGAAGCGGAGAGCGGGCAATCCAAATATCCGCTGCTCTGGATGATCGCGGAGGCCGAGAAGGCCGGGCTGAAGTTCAACCCGCGCACGGTGAACCAGCTCGCCTGGGGAGTCCCTCGCAAGAACTCGCCGTTCAAATACGTGGAGCCCGCTTACACCGGGAAGACGGGCGAGTTGCACAATTCGATGACGGCCGCCTGGCGCGTGCTGGAGTACGTGCCGAAGCGTGCGACGTACAAGGAATGGCCGGAGCGGAAGGTCTATTTCGGCTTCTACATCCCCGATTGCGAGCCGCGCGTCATCCCCGAAGGCGCGCATGTGCATGAGAGCGTGTTGAAGCGAATGGCGGTGGAGCCGGGGTATCGGCCGGTGAACCTGCCGAAGGACTACGTGACGGTGCCGATGCCGGTGGAGCCGGGGGTGGACGTGGCGGCGGATGGGATGGAGGAGGGCGTGACGGGGTGAGGTGGCGGCGACCTCTCCGCCCGTCATTGCGAGGAGCCCTTGCGACGAAGATTCCATGGGGAGTGGATAGCGACCAGGTCTGAGGCCAGACTGAGGGTTGCTGAATCCATTCAACCTGGAGACGACGATGTTGCTCGATCATCCTTCCGACGGACTGGCCGCTATCCGCACGCAGTTTGGCGCAATTTTTGTGTCATTGGAACTGAGCCGTTCGACATGGCTGGTCACTTCGCTGTCGCCCTGCAAGGGCGAGAAGATGTCCAAACGCAGCATGAAGGCCGGCGACCTTTCGGAACTGTTGAAGCTGTTTGCGGAGCTGAAGCGCAAGGCGCAGGCGCGAACGGGTGAGAGCTATCCGCTCATCACGATCCAGGAGGCGGGGCTGGACGGGTTCTGGCTTCACCGCGCCCTGCAGCAGGAAGGCATCGAGAGCCACGTAGTCGATCCGGCCTCGATTGCGACGCCGCGCCGGCGCCGGCGGGCCAAGACGGACCGGCTGGATGGCGAGACGCTGTTGCGGACGCTGCTGGCCTACAAGCGCGGCGAGGTACGGGTCTGCGCCATGGTCGTTGCGCCCTCTCCGGCAGAGGAGGACCGCCGTAGGCTGTGCCGCGAGCGAGAGACCTTGATCGCGGAGCGGATCGAGCATGTGAACCGGATCAAGGGTCTTCTGTTCGCGCAAGGGATCTTCGACTACGCGCCGCTGCGGCGAGACCGGCGGAAGCGGCTGGAGGCCTTGCGGACGGGCGACGGGCGCGCCTTGCTGGCGCATCTGAAGGCGCAGATCAGCCGCGAACTCGACCGGCTCGAACTGCTGCTCGACCAGATCACGGCGGTGGAGCGCGAGCAGGATGCGTTGCTGGCCGCGAGCAAGGCGGCGGGGGAGAAGACCGTATCGAACCCGGTGGCAATGCTGCTCGAACTGAAGAGCCTGGGCCCGAACTTCACGGCCGTTCTCTGGTCGGAGGCCTTTTACCGGCAGTTCGCCAACCGCCGCCAGATTGCATCCTATGCCGGCCTTGCAGCCACGCCATGGCGCAGTGGCGGCATCGAGCGCGAGCAAGGCGTGTCGAAGGCTGGCAATCCGCGCCTGAGAACCACGATGATCCAGCTCGCCTGGCTCTGGGTACGCCACCAGCCTCAATCGGCTTTGACCCAGTGGTTCAAGGTGCACAGCCAACGCGGCCGCAAGCGCGCGATCGTGGCGCTCGCGCGCAAGCTGCTCGTGGCCCTCTGGAAGTACGTGACCGCGGGCGTGGTGATCGAGGGAGCCGAGATAAAGGCCGCCGCCTGACACCACGCTCCTCAGCCTCAAAGCCAATCCGCCGAGATTGATCAGCCTCGGCCGATCCGGGTGGACGAACCGATGGATTGCATGGCTTCAAACGCCGTAACGAAGAATGGTCTCGTCCTCTCGAGCCTGCCCGCCGCAAGCGGAATGTTGGTGCAGCCGCCGCCGCGCGGCGACCGAATGTGAGTTTGATCTGGCAAGCAAACCAGATTGCAAAAACCGGCTCGACCCTTGGATCGCCTGACGAAAAGGAGTTATCCGCCCGCTGCCCCGACTGCCAAAGCCTGATGGCGTGCTCGCTCGAGTCAAGGCCAAGTCGCTTCGCGACGGCCCTACGGGCCGACCTTGACTCGATCTGCGCTCGCCATCCTACGTGCTCCACGGTCGGGACGAAGAGCTGGCCTGCAATCGAACAAAGAGCTGAACAAACCGCCTTGACACACCAAATCCCCATGTGAGCAATCCAGGGTCCCTCCGCGGAAAGATTCTGGATTGCGTCGCGGAGCCTGTCATCGGGCCGCGCTTCGCGCGGACCCGTTGGCTCGCAATGACGGTGGTGGGCAGGGTCGCGCAACGACAGGGCGGATTGACGCGAGACGTCCCACCCCGCTACCGCCGCTTTCTGCTCTCGCCGACACTTTTCATTAAAATTCTCCCGGCAACCTTAGTCTGATCGCATCATCTCTTTTCCATCATGGGACAAACCACCCGCCGCGATACCTGCGGAATTGGAGGAGACGTGCCAATGCATCCGCGCAAGTATGTCCGTGTGAAGCCCGCCGGGCTGGTGTCGCGACAGGCCAAGATCATCACCGACCCGCGCGCGCCGGTGATCCCGTGCACGCTGATCGACTATTCGCCCGGCGGCGCCTGCGTCGATCTCGGCGGCCAGGTCAAGATTCCCGATCGTTTCGAGCTGCTCCACGTCAACACCAGGAAGCGCTGCCGCATCGCCTGGAAGCGCGGCACGCGCGTGGGCGTGGTGTTCTAGGCATCTTCCTTAGCCTCCCCTGGAGGGGTCCTGGAGGGGTAAGAGAAAGCTACTTCCGCATCCTCGCCTTGGCGCCGGCGACGATCTGCATGGCGACGCCGGCGATCCAGCCGGCGAAGACGAGCCAGGTCCAGGCCAGGTGCGGATCGAGCCGCAGCACGATCACGGCGACCGAGACGAACGCGGTCAGCGTGGCGCAGAGCGTGCCGGCCGAGCTGAGAAATTCCGCGGCGTCGATCGCGCTGTGCGCGTCGTCGAAAGGCATTTGCGGCGTGTCGATGCCTAGATAGAAGCCGACCGCGCCCAAGGCCATCATCAGCAGCAGGAATCCCTGCGTGGTCAGCGTGGGGATCGCAGATCCCACATAGGCGCCGACGAACAGGCCGCACGCGGCTCCCGCCATCGCAAGAGCCACGCGCTCGAACACATGGGCAGTTTTGCGGATACCAAAACGCATGGCCGGCCTCCGTGAGGCGTTGAGGGACGGAGGTTAGGCCAGTTTTGGGGAGCGTGGAAGGCGAAGGGGATTATAGCAGGCGGCTTAGCTCTCTCTCCCAGCAAGCGGGGCCGCGAGGAGCCTCGTTTGCGCTGAAGGTGAAGAAATCACCTCGCCCCGAACGTGGTCTTGCCGAACAGCGCCTTTTGCGCCTGTGGCTGCGAGCGCCAATATTGCGGCGGGACCTCGACCACGCCGCCGAGCTCGGCGGCGGCGTGCCAGCCCCAGCGCGGGTCGTAGAGCATGCCGCGAGCGAGCGCGACCATGTCGGCCTTGCCGGATGCGACGATCTCCTCGGCATGCTTGGCATCGCTGATCAGGCCGACGGCGATGGTGGGCAAGCCGGTCTCGCGCTTGATGCTATCGGCAAACTGCACCTGATAGCCGGGGCCGAGCGGGATCTTCTGCAGCGGCGAGACGCCGCCGGAGGAGGCATCGATCCAGTCGACGCCGCGCGCCTTCAGCGCTCTCGCAAATTCTATTGTTTGCGCCAGATCCCAGCCGCCCTCGACCCAGTCGGTCGACGACACCCGCATGCCGACCGGCTTGTCAGCGGGGAACGCGGCGCGCACCGCGTCGAACACTTCGAGCGGAAAGCGCATGCGGTTGGCGAGGCTGCCGCCATATTCGTCGGTGCGCTTGTTGGAGATCGGCGAGAGGAATTGATGCAGGAGATAGCCGTGCGCGCCATGCACCTCGATGGCGTCGATGCCAAGGCGCGCGGCGCGTTTGGTGCAGTCGACGAAGGCCTCGCGAATGCGCTTCAGGCCTGCCGCATCCAGCGCCAGCGGAGCGGCCTCGCCCTCCTTGTGCGGCACCGCCGATGGCGCCACCGTCTGCCAGCCGCCATGCTCGACCGGAATCAGCTGGCCGCCCTCCCACGGCCGCGCGCTGCTGGCTTTGCGGCCTGCATGGGCGAGCTGCATCCCGATCGCCGCGGAGGAATATTTCCGCACCGAATTGAGGATCGGCCTCAAGGCGGCCTCGCAGGCATCGCTGTAGAGCCCGAGGCAGCCCGCCGTGATGCGGCCGATCGCCTCGACATGCGTCGCCTCGATGCAGAACATCGCGGCACCCGACAGGCTGAGATTGTTGATGTGGGTGAAGTGCCAATCGGTGGCGACGCCGTCCTCGGCCGAATATTGGCACATCGGCGACACCACGATGCGGTTGTTCAAGGTGAGGCCGCGCAGCTTGATCGGGTTAAACAGGGCGCTCATGCGGGGAGTTCCGGGAGATGGAGGAACAATGCAGGGAGTGTAGTGAGCAAAGCGCGGATTGCTAGGCGCGCGGGGGGAATGGCGGGCGCGACGGAATGCATTGCCGCACGATGGGAAGCGAATGCCTCCGCAATGACGGGGGTGCGACCGCCCTACTCGACCAGCGTGAACTGCAGCAGCAGCGTCCGCTGCAGCATCGAGAAATTGTCGTCCGACACCAGGGTCAGCACGGTCTCGCCGTCGGGCGTGACATGGGCGTCGATGCCTTCCATGTTGTCGATCTCGTGGCCGAGATCGGCGGCGAACAGCGCGGGGCCGTCGACCAGCGCGCCCGGCGCGATTCCCTTCAGGGGGATCGCGCGAATGCGGATGTTGATGCCGGTGAACCAGGAGAATTTGCGTTCGAGGATCAAGAGCTCGCCGGAGGGCAGCAGCACGGCATCGCTGATGTCGTATTTCTCGGTGCGGCGGACGCTGAACTGGCCGGGCGTGGGGCCGCCGATCAGGAAGGCGACGAGATTGCCGTCGGCGTCGAGCCCGCGCTCTGAGAACGCGATCAAAGTGCCCGCGAGCGGCTGGCCCTTCGGGATGAACACAAGCGCTTCAATGCCCTTGTTGGAGGGTAGCTTGCGCAAGGCCGGCGGAACGGCGATCACCTCGCCGCGGGCACGCGTGCCGCCCTTGGCGAAATCGTAGCGCAGGATCTGGTTGACGCGCTCGAGCCCGACATAGACGAGGTTGCCGTCGCGCGCGATCGATTCCGAATCCCACCAGAGGTGCTTTTCCGTGATCGGCCGACCCTCGGCGCCGAGCAGCGGCGCGGCCTCGACGTCGGTGAGCCCGACCATCTCGCGGCCGGAATAGCGGATGGTGCCGGTGAACCAGCCGCCCTGGTCGGAGATCGCGACGAAGCGCTCGCCCTTGCCGTCGAGGAAGCGGATGCCGGACAAGCCGCCGAAGCCGCGATAGGGCGAGGTCAGCACCAGGCCGCTGCGATAATCCAGCGAGCCGAAGCGCGTGCGCGCGCGGTCGCGCGGTTCGAAATGGGGAATCGGACGCGCGTTGACCTCGATGCTGACAGGCGCGGCGACGGCGTGCTCGACCTGGAGCTCGCGTGGCTCGGTCGCCGCTTGCGCCTGCGCGAGACGCGAGAGCGCGAGAGTGGAGAATCCTGCCGCAGCAAAGCCAAGAAAGCTGCGGCGGGATGGCGGCGTGCTCACGAATGCAATTTGCGTCGCGGGCGACCGGGTGCTTGCGTGGGCGCCGCGTTGGTCTCGCTGAACAGCTCGGCGAGTTTTTCGGTGATGGCGCCGCCGAGCTCCTCGGCATCCACGATCGTCACCGCGCGGCGGTAGTAGCGCGTCACGTCATGGCCGATGCCGATCGCGATCAGCTCGACCGGCGAGCGGGTCTCGATCTCCTCGATGATGTGGCGCAGATGCCGCTCGAGGTAGTTGCCGGGGTTGACCGACAGGGTGGAATCGTCGACCGGCGCGCCGTCCGAGATCATCATCAGGATCTTGCGCTGCTCGGGCCGGCCCAAGAGCCGCTTGTGCGCCCAGTCCAACGCCTCGCCGTCGATGTTCTCCTTCAAGAGACCCTCGCGCATCATCAAACCGAGATTCTTGCGCGCACGGCGCCAGGGCGCATCCGCCGACTTGTAGATGATGTGGCGGAGATCGTTGAGGCGGCCGGGATTGGCCGGCTTGCCGGCGGCAAGCCAGGCTTCGCGCGATTGCCCGCCCTTCCAGGCGCGCGTGGTGAAGCCCAGGATCTCGACCTTGACGCCGCAACGCTCCAGCGTGCGCGCGAGGATGTCGGCGCAGGTGGCGGCGACCGTGATGGGGCGTCCGCGCATCGAGCCGGAATTGTCGAGCAGCAGCGTCACCACGGTGTCGCGGAACGTCGCCTCCTTCTCGTGCATGAAGGACAGCGGGTGATAGGGATCGGTGACGACGCGCGACAGCCGCGCGGGGTCGAGGATGCCCTCTTCGAGATCGAACTCCCAGGCGCGGTTCTGTTGCGCCATCAGGCGGCGCTGCAGGCGGTTGGCCAGGCGCGCGACGATGCCTTGCAGATGCGCGAGCTGCTTGTCGAGATAGGCGCGCAGCCGCTCCAGCTCGTCATGGTCGCAGAGGTCTTCGGCGGCGATGACCTCGTCGAACTTGGGCGCGAAGGCGTGGTATTCCGGCCCGCGCGGCTCGTTCCTGCCGTGCTGGTTCGGACGCGTCGCCTCGCCCGGGGTCTCGTCGTCGCCGAGCTCGCCGTCGTCGAAGGTGTCGGAGGTCGAGGCCTGCGCGCTTTCCATCGCGCTCTCGCTCATCTCCTCGCTCGTCGCCTGCGCCTGGTCGGCGCTCATCTCCTGCGCGGCGTCGGAATCGGGCGAGCCTTCGGCGCCGGACTGATCGTTGTCGCCGTCCTGGTTCTCGTCGTTCTCGTCATTGTCCTCGCTGTCGGCGTTGCGCTCGTCGCCGAGCTCGAGCGCCGAGAGCAGATCGTGCACGGCATCGCCGAACCTGGTCTGGTCCTCGAGCACGCCGTCGAGCCGGTCGAGCCGCTTGCCGATCTTGTCTTCGAGAATGGGACGCCAGAGGTCGACCATCTTCTTGGCCGCCGTCGGCGGCGCCAGGCCGGTGAGGCGCTCGCGCACCAGCATCGCCAGCGCGTCCGCCAGCGGCGCGTCGGCGCGGTCGGTGATCTCGTCGAACTTGCCGCGGTGGAAATGGTCGTCGAGCATCGCGGTGAGGTTCTTGGCAACGCCCGCCATGCGGCGCGCGCCGATCGCCTCGACGCGGGCCTGCTCGACCGCCTCGAACACGCCGCGCGCCTGCGGATTGCCGGGCATCAGCTTGCGATGAACCTTGGGATCGTGACAGGCGAGCTTGAGCGCGATGGAATCGGCATGGCCGCGCACGATCGCGGCGTCGCGCCTGGTCATCTTGCGCGCCGGCTCGGGCAAGCGGGCTTTGCCCGGCGCGAGCCCAGGCCGCTCGGCCGCGAAGGAGATGTCGAGCTCGGGCGTCTTGGCGATCGCCTTGAGGCAGGAGGCGACCGAGCGCTTGAACGGCTCGGTCGGCGCTTCCTTGTTGTTGCGGAATTTGGAGTTGGAGGTGGTCATCTCGCCCTGTCCGTCGTCCCGAAGGGCGGGACGACATCTCAAACCTCAGCTGAGCGCGACGTTCACCGCCGATTCCGGCAGCTCCGCGTTGAAGCAGCGCTGGTAGAACTCGGCGACCAGGGGGCGTTCGAGCTCGTCGCACTTGTTGAGGAAGGTGACGCGGAACGCAAAGCCGATATCGCCGAAGATGTCGGAGTTTTCCGCCCAGGTGATCACCGTGCGCGGGCTCATCACCGTCGACAGGTCGCCATTGGCGAAGGCGTTGCGGGTGAGGTCGGCAAGGCGCACCATCTTGTTGACGATGTCGCGGCCCTCCTGGGTGCGATAATGCTTGGCCTTGGCCAGCACGATCTCCACTTCTTCGTCATGGCTGAGATAGTTCAGCGTGGTGACGATCGACCAGCGGTCCATCTGGCCCTGGTTGATCTGCTGGGTGCCGTGATAGAGGCCCGAGGTGTCGCCGAGGCCGACCGTATTCGCCGTGGCGAACAGTCGGAATGCCGGGTGCGGCTTGATCACCTTGTTCTGGTCCAAGAGCGTCAGGCGGCCCGAGACTTCCAGCACGCGCTGGATCACGAACATCACGTCGGGACGGCCGGCGTCGTATTCGTCGAACACCAGCGCGACGTTGTTCTGCAGCGCCCAAGGCAGGATGCCGTCGCGGAATTCGGTGACCTGCTTGCCGTCGCGGACCACGATGGAGTCCTTGCCGACGAGGTCGATGCGGCTGATGTGGCTGTCGAGGTTGACGCGCACGCAGGGCCAGTTCAGGCGGGCGGCGACCTGCTCGATATGGGTGGATTTGCCGGTGCCGTGATAGCCCGTCACCATCACGCGGCGGTTCTTGGCGAATCCGGCGAGAATGGCGAGCGTGGTGGCGCGGTCGAAGCGGTAGTCGGAATCGACTTCGGGCACATGAGGATCGACTTCGGAATAGGCAGGGACTTCGAGATCACTATCGATCCCGAACACCTGGCGCACCGACACTTTCATGTCGGGCAGACCGGAAACTTCCTCAACTTTGGACAGGGCGGCGGTCGTCATCAATCCTCCGAGGTCCCGGGCGGTCCCGAAACCGGTTATTCGCACGTTGGCTGCGGCTGGGTGCTGGACAGCAACCTATCAGAGACACGGGACGGGCAGAAGCCCGCCCTCCAATCAAAGTTCCATTGTCTTTTCATTTAGATAGGCAAGGAACGCAGATTTTGGAGGGCTGCGTTGCGAATCACGCCCGCATTTCGCACCCGGGAGGACCGGCCCAACCTATGCGAATGGCAAATTTCGCCGGTTCTCCTTATGTAGGGTCCACTGCCCCGCGCGCCAGCCCGCCACAGAGACGACGTGACGTCCTTCCTCGATCCTCTCATCTCCTTCGTCTCGGCCCATGCGTGGCTGGGCTATCTGACCCTGTTCCTGGCGGCGCTGCTCGAAGCCGTTCCGGTGGTGGGATCGGTGATCCCCGGCTCGACCATCATCCTGGCGCTGAGCGCCCTCGTGCCGGGCGGCGAGCTGCAGCTGCCGTGGGTGCTGCTGGCGGCGGCGCTTGGCGCGGTGCTGGGTGACGGGTCGGCCTATTGGATCGGGCACCGGCGGCAACGCGAGATCCTCAACACCTGGCCGCTGACCAATTATCCGCGCGTGGTCGCGGAGAGCGAAAGCTTCTTCAACCGCTTCGGCACCTGGGCCGTGTTCTTCGCCCGCTTCGTGCCGCCGATCCGCGCCTTCGTGCCCGTGACCGCCGGCGCGCTGGGCATGGCCCCCACGAAATTCTACGCAGTGAACGTTCCCGCGATCCTGCTCTGGGCGCCGGCGCATGTGCTGCCGGGCGTGCTCGCGGTGTCGGCCTTCCACCAATATTTCGGGGTGCCGCACGCGGGGCATCCGTTCAAGCATGTCTGGATTCTAACCGTCGTTGGGGTTGCAATCATTGTCGGCGCTGCAATCTGGACCATCCGCCGCCGGCACGGCAGCGCAGTCGCGGAAGCCAAACCACGGGCTTGATGGCGCGACGCCCGGCGTCCGCTCGCGGCCGCGACCTTGCTCCTCTCGAGCACGACTGCCGAATAGCTGAGGACCGCGGGCCGGACAGCACGCCGCACAAGAGGCGGGCAAACAGAGCTTTCCGCTGCCCAAATTGCGATCCGCTACGGCTCCGCGATGCGCAAATGTTCGTCAGCGGAACACGTTGTCGATTAATTGCTTCACGGCGCATCGCCTTCGGATGACCCTCCTCCAATCACAGGCTGGCCGTTGCGGCCGCCGACATGACCGGAGGTGGTTGCATGCGCACGAAAACAGCTCTTCGCATGGTCTCGTTTGCGATCTCGGCCTGTGCGGGCATCTTGAATCCGGCTTGCCAGGCCGCGGCCGAGGAGGTGCTGAAGGCACGGCTTGCGCAGAACCTCGCACCGATCTCGGCCCTCGCGATCGTCGCCAAGGCGAACGGCCTCTTCGGCAAGCAGGGACTCGATATCTCGGTCTCGAATTTCACCAGCGGAAAACAGTGTCTCGACACGGTGATGGGAGGAGGCGCGGACATCGCGACGACCGCCGAAGCTCCGGTCACCGCGGCCGCGATGGCGCAGCAGCCGATCGCCTTCGTCGCCGGCATGGAGTACTCGGATCTGAAGACGATGACGGCGGCGGCCGCCGCAATCAGGACCAAAGCGGATCTGCGCGGCAAACGCATCGGCTTCACGGCCGGCACAGGGAGCGAGGTCTACACTTCGGCTCTGCTGAAGGCGGCGGGATTGACCGCCAAGGATGTCACGCTCGTCAACCTTCGCCCCCAGGAGATGCTTCCCGCTCTGGCGGCGGGGAGCATCGACGCGTTCGACACCTGGGAGCCGCACCTGGCGAATGCAAAGAAGGCGCTCGGCGAGGGCGCCGTCCTGCTCGATACCAAGGGGCTCTACTCGGAGACCTTCAACATCGTCGTGACGCGGCCCTATCTGGAGGCAAACCCGGCAATCGTCAGCAAATTCCTGGCGGCTCTCATTGAAGCGGAAGGCTGGATGAAGTCCCATCCGGACGAAGCGATCGACATTGTCGCCGCCGCAAGTGGAATGAAGCGCGACGAGCTGGCGCCGATCTGGTCGGATTACGTCTATCGCGTGCGCCTCGACGACAAGCTGCTCGAGACGCTGAAGACGCACGCGGCCTGGCGGCTCGAGACCGGCAATCACCCGCCGGGGGCGGGGATGCCTGATTTCTCGAAGGTCATTGTGGCGGCGCCGCTGAAGGCGCTTGATCCCGCACGTGTGACACTGTCGGCCAATCCATGAGCACCGGCGGGCACAACCGCGCGACGGCGGCCGGACGTCTGAGCATGCTTCTCGGCGCGCTTTCCGTGCCAGCCTTCGTCGGCGTCTGGGAATTGATCGCGCGCTCCCGGATCGTCAACGCGGTGCTGTTCCCGCCGCCGTCGACGGTCGCTGTCGCCATCCTTGACTGGATCCACAGCGGGCAGTTTGTCGGCGACCTTTCCGCGAGCCTATTCCGCGTCACCATGGGCTTCCTGATCGGGACGACGGGCGGGATCATGCTCGGCGTGCTGACGGGCCGGTTCCGGCTGGTCTCGAGCCTGCTCTCGCCGCTGTTTCATATCCTCCGCCCGATCCCCCCGATCGCCTTCGTGCCGATCGTGATCCTCTGGTTCGGCTTGTCCGAGGCCGGCAAGCTCTTTCTGGTCGTCTGGGGCGTGTTCTTCACCGTATGGCTCGCGACCCATATCGGCGTTCAGAAGGTCGATCGCGGCCTCATTCGCGCCGCGCTGATGCTCGGCACGCCACGTCGGCAGATGCTCACGGAGATCGTCCTGCTGGGGGCGCTTCCCTACATCGTTGTCGGTCTGCGCACCGCCGTCAGCATCTCCTTTTACACGCTCGTCGCCGCCGAGCTGGCGGGTGCGTTCGCCGGCATCGTCTACCGGATCGAGATTGCGCAACAGAACATGCAGACCGGACAGGTCATGGGAGGGCTGGCGGCGCTCGGACTGCTCTCCTTCGTTGCCGATCGGTCCTTCGCGGCCATTGCCGAGCGCGCCGTATGGTGGCGATGATGCACACCCCGCTTCGCCCGACATCACCGCTCCGGCTCGTGGATGCTCAGCCGGAGCCTTCATCGACGGCGCCGGAAGCAATCATCCGGGTCGAGGATTTGAGCATCGTGTTCGATGTGCCGCGCGGCGAGGTCATTGCCGTGGACCGGGTGTCCCTGGCCGTGATGCCGGGTGAATTCGTCTCGCTGGTTGGTCCGTCGGGCTGCGGCAAGTCTACGCTCTTGAACGCGATGGCGGGCCTCGAACGGCCGTTCGAAGGCGAGATCACGGTCGCCGGCAAGCCGATGCTGGCACCTCGACCGGATATCGGGATGGTCTTTCAGCAGCCGCATCTGTTCCCCTGGAAATCGGTACGCCGTAACATCGCTCACGGACCGCGCGCGCTCGGCAAGTCGAAAACGGAGGCGCTTCGGATCGCCGACGACCTGATCGACATGATCGGGCTGACAAAATTCGCCAGCGCCTATCCGCATACGCTTTCGGGCGGCATGCAGCAGCGGGTGGCGATTGCTCGCGCCCTCGCGAACCAGCCGCGTGTGCTGCTCATGGACGAACCCTTCGGTGCGTTGGACGCGCAGACCCGGGCCGTGATGCAGGACAACCTGCTCGAGCTGCGCGACCGGATCAACGCCACGATCGTTTTCGTCACGCATGACATCGACGAAGCCATTCTCCTGTCGGATCGCGTGCTGATCATGAGCGCCGGCCCGGGCCGCATCCTGCGGGATCTTTCGGTGGCCCTGCCGCGCCCGCGCTCCAGCACTATCCTGACAGAGCCCGCCTATCTCGCGCTCAAGCGGGATTGCCTTGACCTGATCCGGACCGAAGGCCGCAAGGCGTTCGAGCAAATGGAAGCAGTGACTTGAAGCGCGATGAGGTCGCTTCAATTTAGCCGCAGCGAGGGCTGGCATAGCTCTTGAATGGATCTGCTCCAGCTACGATGGAGCGGGCAGATGTCAGCGGCAACTCTCAAGGCGACGGCCGGGATCATGCTGGCGGAGTCGGATGCTCTGGTCAGATCGCTGCCAGGCTTGCTCGACCATCTGAGCGAGGCTGACCGGCGCCGTGTGCTGGCAATCGGTCGCCACCAGGTTCTGGACACCGGCAAGCATATCTGGCGCCAGGGAGAGACCCAGAACGGCATATATCTGATCGAGTCCGGTCGGATCCGCAGCTATTACGCAGCACCTTCGGGGCGTGAGGTGACGCTCGCCTACTGGTTCGGCGGCAATTTCGTCGGCGGGCCCGACCTCTTCGGCTCCGGAGCGCATATGTGGTCTTCGGTTGCGATCGAGCGCAGCCGGCTCCTCTTTCTGCCTGGCCCCGCGCTGCGCGAGCTTGCGCTTCAGTCGGCGACCATCGCGGTAGCGCTGCTGGATGCGCTGGCCTTCAAGGCAAGGTGTTACTCGGCCATGGCGCAAATGCTCGGCACACGATCGGTGACCGAGCGGTTGCAGCGTCTACTGATCTTTCTCTCGAATATCTACGGCTCGCAGCACGGCCGCGAGATCGTGCTCGGCATTCCCTTCACCCATGGCGATCTCGCCAACCTGATCGGAGCGACACGACAATGGGTGACGGTGCAGCTCTCTCGCATGCAGGCGAGAGGCATCATCCGCTACGACAGAGGTCTGATCGTCATTCTGAATTTGCGCGCGCTCGACCTCGAGATCGTCTAACCGACGCCGCGCGAATAGACGTTCAGTCCGAACGGAGCGCCGTCATTGTCCGGCTGCCATCGCGAGGCGAAGTCCAGGAGGGCGTGGTCGTGCCATGCGGGTGCCAGCAGAGTGACGCCCATCGGCATCCCGCTGGTGAGCGTCGCATTGGGAAGCGCCACCGCACACAGATCCAGAAGATTGACGGAATAGGAGTAGTGACCAAGACGCGTATTGAGCGTGACGGGGTCTTCCAGCATGTCCGCAATGGTGAAGGGCCGCGGCGCTGTCGGCACGACCAGGACGTCGATCTGCTTGAAGAGGAGCTGGACCTGTCGGCGCAACTTCAGGAGACGATGTTGCGCCGCGAATGCGTCAGCCGCTGAAAATTGCGCCGCAGAATGCAGGACTTTGCGCGTGACCTCCAGCAGATCGCCATGATGGACGTCAAAGAGCTTGCTGATCGCCGCGTAGCGTTCGGCGATCCACGGTCCCGAGAACAGCATTTCGCCGGCCTCGGCGAAAGGCGTGAAGTCGATCTCGAGGGCCTCGCCTCCCAGTCCCACCAGTCTCCCGCAAGCCTGCTCGTAAAGCGCGTCGCATTCAGGCAACCCGAATGAATTGAGCTGAGAGGCGGAAATGCGCCCGAAGCGAAATTCCTGGGGAACAGCGGATGACCGGCCGCGCGCTTCGCGGCTGTAGGGATCCGCCTCGTCGAAGCCCTCGATGAGCTCCAGCAACAATTTGCCCTCGGTGACGGAGTTGCAGAAGATCGACGGACAATCGAGCGTGGGGCAGTTCGGAACGAGCCCGCGGGATGAGACAAGCCCGACCGTCGGCTTGATCCCGATGATGCCGTTGAAACCTGCCGGCACCCGGCCTGAGCCGCCGGTGTCGGTGCCGAGTGAGAAGGCAACGTGACCGGCCGCCACGGCGACGGCCGAGCCCGAGCTCGATCCGCCCGCGACATAGCGATCATCGGCGGCGCTTGGGCAGGCGCCGTGAGGTGACCGGGCCCCGGATAGCCCGGTTGCGAACTGATCCAGATTGGTCTTGCCGAGACAGATTGCGCCCGCCGCGACGAGGCGCTCGACGCACTGAGCCGATCGCTCCGCAACATAGGCGAAGGACGGACAGGCCGCCGAGGTCGGCATGCCCGCCACGTCGATGTTGTCCTTCGCGCCGAAAGGCACACCGAGCAGAGGAAGCAGTTCGCCCTGCGCGCTGCGCCGCGCGAGAGCCTCGGCCTCCGCCAGCGCCTCTTCCTTTGGCCTCACATGGATCCAGCAATTGCGGTGTTGGTCACGATCGATGCGCTCATATGCCGTCGCGAGGACCGAACTGAGTTCGGCCGAGGTACGAAGCGGGCGACTGCGGCGAGTTAGGGCGGCGGCTTGCGACACAAATGGCTCCCGGGGAGATCGAAGGTGCCGCGAGCCTGCCCGGAGGTAGACCGGACGGAAAGCAATTAAGCGCTTCTGCTGCCGCCGTGAACCGGACCGCAAGTGGAGCGATCACGAACTCCCCGCCCGTCTCCCTGGCGCCGGCCCGACGTAGCGCGCCCTGGGCCGGATCAGCTTGCCGAACTGCAATTGCTCGCTGGCATGGGCGATCCAGCCGACACTTCGGGCCATCGCAAACAGTGCGAGCTCGCTGCCCGCCGGCAGGCGCAGGGCGTGCACGAGGACTGCGAGCGCATAGTCGATGTTGACGAACTCGCCGGTCGCTTCGGCGATCCGCTCGGGCACCTCGCGGGTGAATTTGCGCGGCGCGCCGGCGCGGGAGAGTGCGTTCAGCAGCGATTGCGCGCGGGGATCGCCGCGCTTGTAGACGCCATGGCCGAAACCCGCGAAACGCTCGCCGAGCGCGACGCGCTCGCGCACCATCGGCTCGACGTCGCGGTCGACCAGCGTCTTGACCAGCTGCGAAGCCAGCACGCCGGCCCCGCCGTGCTTCGGCCCTTTCAACGCGGCGAGCCCGGCGATGACGGAGTCGTAGAGATTGAGGCCGGTCGACGCGGCGCAGCGCGCGGTGAAGGTCGAGGCATTCAGCTCATGATCGGCGAGCAGCACCAGCGCGCGGCGGATCAGGTCGGGCGCGTGCTTGTTGTCCGCCGCCCAGGCGCGCGCGACCTGCTGATGCAGCGGCTCGGCCGACGGCTCCGCGTTGAGCATGGTCGCAACCAGCAGGCGGACGATGCGCGCGCCGACCATGGCGCGGCCGTCGGGCGCTCGGGTGAAGGCGCGCGGATCGGCGCTGGCGGCGAGCGCGAGCACCGCGATGGCGCGGTCGATCGGCGCGGCGCGGTGTGCAGCCGCTGCGATCGTGCGCATCTCCTCGGACATCTCGGGCTGATTGTCCGGATCGAACGGATCGACGCCGGAGACGTCCCAGAGCAGCGTCGCGGTGTGCTCGAGCGTGTCGCTGTCGGAAAGATCGACGCAATTGACGCCGCGATAGATCGCGCCCTCCTCCGTGATGGTCGAAATCTCGGTGTCCATCACCGGCAGGTCGGCATCGAAGCTGCGCAGGCCGCGCGGTTCCGGCGACGGCACCCGGCGCTCTTTCAACGCGCGGACGTCCTCGGCGCGGTAGCGGTTCTTGCGCGAATCCGGCGTCGGCTCGGAGCGGATCAGGCCGCGGCTGACATAGGCATAAAGGGTGGCCGGGGAGATCGCGAGCTCGGCAGCGGCTTCCCGGGCGGACAGGTACAGCTCCGGAGAATTTTTCATATTGATTCATGTAATCAAGATTGATCAATCTGTCGAGAGGCCCGACCTTTCCAGTCGTGAAAGGAGACAGGCCATGAACATCCACCTCACCAAAAGCCAGATCGGGCTGGACGGCGTTCCCGCGGCTGAGACCGTGCTGAGCCACGTCGATGGCGAGCGCGGCGAGTTGATCATCGCCGGCGAGCATGTCGGGCGCCTCGCTGCCGAATCGAGCTTCGAGGGCGTCACCGCCCGACTCTGGAATGGCGCGAGCGGGACCAGCCGCAGCGAAGCCAATGTGCGGGCGAGCCTGGGCGCGGCGCGCGAGCGCGCCTTCGCGCGGCTGGACGAGTTGCTGCCGGCGACGCGCGGCATGGGCATTATCGACGGGTTCCGCGCAGCGGTCGCCGGGCTTCGCGCGGAGCACGGCCTGGAACATGAGGCGACCATCGTCGGCGCATTTCCGGTGATCGCGGGCGCGCTGGTCCGGCGCGCCAAGGGACTATCGCCGGTCGCGCCGAATCCGAACGCGAGCCATGCCGCCGACACGCTGCGCATGCTGCACGGACGCACCCCTGCGGCGCGCGAGGTCACCGCGCTCGATGCCTATCTCGTTACCGCCAGCGATCACGGCATGAACGCCTCGACCTTCACCGCGCGCGTGGTGGCCTCGACGCAAGCCGACCTGTTTGCCGCAGTGACCGCCGGCTATTGCGCGCTCACGGGTCCGCTGCATGGCGGCGCGCCGGAACCGGTGCTGGAAATGCTCGACGCGATCGGCTCGCGCGAGCGCATCCAGCCGTGGGTGGATGCGGCGCTGGCGCGTGGCGAGCGGATGATGGGATTTGGCCACCGCGTCTACCGGGTGCGCGATCCGCGCGCCGACGTGCTGAAGGCCGCGGTCGAGGCGCTCGCATCCAACGGCACCGACCTGCCGTTCGCCGGCGAGGTCGAGGCCTATATTCGGCAAGCGCTGCGCAAGAAGAATCCGGATCGGCCGCTGGAGACGAATGTCGAGTTCTTCACCGCGATCCTGCTCGATGCGCTGGCGATTCCACGGCAGGCGTTCACGCCGATCTTCGCGGTGGCACGCAGCGCAGGCTGGACCGCGCATGCGCGCGAGCAGCAGCGGACCGGGCGATTGATCCGGCCGAGCTCGTCTTATGTCGGGGCGATGCCGGAGGCGTGACGAAGTAGCCCCGCATGGAGCGGCAAGCGTAATCCGGGAAAGTCGTGGTTGTGAGAGAAAGGTCCCGGATTACGCTTGGGGAGGAAAGGAAGCTGCGAGGCCCTACGCCTCCCGCACCACCGTCTTCAGATAGTTGTACGCCTTGATGATCTCGATCAGACGGTCTTCGGTGGAGCGGTCGCCGCCATTGACGTCCGGATGATGCTGCTTGACCAGCGCCTTGTACTTGCTCTTGACGTCGGCGAGCGTGGCGTCGGCGCCGAGGCCCATGACCTGAAGCGCCTTGCGCTCGGCGTTCATCACCTTGCGCGTCTCGGGCTTGGGCGCAGCTTCCGGGCCGCCGCGCCAGCTGGCGCGGCCGTTGATCTCTGAGAACATGCTGAACGGATCGAAGGCGCCATCGATCTCGGCTTCCGATCCCTTCTTGCCGCCATTGGCACCCATCTTCCAGGTCGGACGATGGCCGGTCAGCGCATCCTTCTGGTAGCGCGCGACGGCCTCGGCATTCATGCCGGAGAAGAAATTGTAGTTCTGGTTGTATTCGCGCACGTGGTCCAGGCAGAAGTGCCAGTACTCGCGCTGGTTCTCGCGTCCCTTCGGCGCGCGATGGCTGCCCTTGTTCTGACAGCCGGCCCATTCGCAGGCGACCACGGTCTCGCGCGGCTTCGCTTCCGGTTTCGCGCCTCTCGGCTTGACGCGGATGGAGTCGAAGAACTTTGATGAATCGATCGGCATGGCTGACTTTGACTACGCAATGCACAAACCTTCAAGTCTTGACATTGCAATTCGCTGAGCACCCGGTCGCAGTGACCTCGGACGTCCGGGTATTGACGGGGTGCGATCGCACACCTTAATGGCACAGATGGCTATGAAAGACACTATCAGCAACAAGTTGCAGGAAGCTTTCACGCCTGAAAGCCTGCAAGTCGTCGACGAGTCACATCTGCATGAAGGCCACGCCGGCCATCGGCCGGGAGGTGAGACGCACTTCCGTGTGTATATCGTGTCTGCCGCCTTCAAAGGGAAGAGCCGGGTCGACCGCCATCGCATGATAAATTCGGCGCTGGCCGCGGAACTCTCCGGCGGCGTGCACGCGCTCGCGATCCATGCGCAGGCGCCGGGGGAAGGGTGACTGCCGCAAATTCCGCTGTCATGCCCCGCGCAGGCGGGGCTCCAGTACTCCGCCGCACTAGTTAGGTCCGCCGCGGAGTACTGGATCGTCCGCCTGCGCGGACGACGACAGCGGTGGGGAGACTAAAACGACGTCCCCGCCCTTCTCGGCTTTGCCTCTTCCAGCTCGGCCTCGCGCGGCACCGGCGAAATGCGCAGCGCGGTGATGCGGTTGCGCTCGCGGCGGAGGACGCGGAAGCGGAAGCCGTGGAAGGTGAAGCTCTGGCCGCGGTCGGGGATCGAGCGCGCCTCGTGAATGACGAGGCCGGCCACCGTCGTCGCCTCTTCATCGGGCAGGTGCCAATCCATGGCGCGGTTGAGATCGCGGATCGGCACCGAGCCGTCGACCACGACGGAGCCGTCCGGCTGGGCGCGCACGCCCGCCACCACGACGTCGTGCTCGTCGGAGATGTCGCCGACGATTTCCTCCAGGATGTCTTCCAGCGTCACAAGGCCTTCGACCTCGCCATACTCGTCGACGACGAGCGCGAAATGGGTTTTCCGCCGGCGGAACGCTTTCAGCTGTTCGGAGACCGGACGCATCTCCGGTACGAACCAGGGCGGCAGCGCGATGGTGGAGACGTCGATGCGTGAGGTGTCGCCGTCGGAGGCGCGGATCGCGCGCAGCAAATCCTTGGCGTGCAGCACGCCGATGATGTTCTCCGGCTTCTCGCGCCAGAGCGGAATGCGGGTGTATTCGGTCGCCAGCACCTCGCGCACCAGCTCTTCCGGCGGCAGATCGGCGTTGATCATCATCATCTCGGTGCGATGGATCATGACGTCGGACACCTGGAGCTCACGCAGGTCCAAGAGGCCGCCGAGCATGTCGCGGTCCTGCTTCTCGAACTTGCCCTCGTGGTGCAACAGATCGACCGCGCCGCGCAAGCGTTCGGTCGGAGACAGAATGGCCTGATGCTCGCCGGCCAAGCCAAACAGCCGCATCAGCAGGCGTACGATGACCTCGACCACTCTGAGCAGCGGGCCCAGCACATACATCGTCAGCCGCATCGGCCGCGCCACCGCGAGCGCGATGCGGTCAGGCGCGTTGATCGCGATGGTTTTGGGCAGCACCTCGGCGAAGATCACCACCAGCGCGGTCATCACGCCGGTGGCATAGAGCACGCCGACATCGCCGAACCACGATGTGAAGATGCCGGTTGCGAGCGCGGATGCACCGATATTGGCGATGTTGTTGCCGAGCAACAGTGCGCCGATCAGGCGCTCGCGCATGTCGAGCAGGTCCGAGACGACGTCGGCGTCGCGATTACCCTGCTTGGAAAGCCTGAGCATGCTGGCGCGCGAGGCGCCGGTCAGCGCGGTCTCGCTCGCGGCGAAGAACGCCGAGACCAAGAGGCAGAGGACGACGATGGTGAATCCGAGCCAGTCCATGCACCACTCTAGCTACTTTTGACGCGTTTTCCTGACGCGAGCCGGTATCCACTTCGCTCGAAAACGCGTTGGCGAGATAAAGCTCCGCCGCGCATCAGGCCTTCTGCGCGAGCTTCTCCTTCAGGAAGTCGCGCACCGGCGCCGGCTCGACGTCCTTCGCGATCACGGCGCGGCCCACGGCCTCCAGCAGGATGAAAGTGAGCTTGCCGCGCTTGACCTTCTTGTCCTGCGCCATCAGCGTCATCAGCGCGTCGGCATCGGCAAGACCTTCCTGCGCGAAGCCCGCGATGTCCTGCAAGCGCGTCGGCAGGCCCGCTTCAATCAGGTGCCGTTCGACGCGTGCCGCATCGGATTCGCCGATCATGCCGAGCTTCGCCGAGAACTGGGCCGCCAGCGTCATGCCGATGGCGACGCCCTCGCCGTGGAACAGGCGGTCGGAGAAACCCGTCGCGGCTTCCAGCGCGTGACCGAAGGTATGGCCGAGATTGAGCAGCGCGCGCTCGCCGGTCTCGCGCTCGTCGCGCGAGACGACGCCGGCCTTGGCACGGCAGGAGGTCGCGATCGCATGCTCGCGCGCGGAGCCGCCCTTGAAGATGTCGGAATGGTTCTTCTCCAGCCAGGTGAAGAAGGCCTCGTCGCCGAGCACGCCATATTTGGCCACCTCGGCATAGCCGGCGCGGAACTGACGCGGCGACAGCGTGTCGAGCACGGCGGTGTCGGCGATAACAAGCACCGGCTGATGGAAGGCGCCGAGCAAATTCTTGCCCTGCGGCGAGTTGATGCCGGTCTTGCCGCCGACGGAGGAATCGACCTGCGCCAGCAGCGAGGTCGGCACCTGCACGAAATCGACGCCGCGGCGCAGGATCGCCGCGGCAAAGCCGGCGAGATCGCCGACCACGCCGCCGCCGAGCGCGATGACGAGATCGTTGCGCTCGATTCGAGCGGCGATCAGGGCTTCGCTGACCTTTTCGAGGCCGGCATAGGTCTTCGAGATTTCGCCTTCCTCGACGACGATGCGCGAGGTCGGGATGCCGGCGGCCGCGAGCGAGGCCTCGGTCGGCTCGAGCCAGTATTTCGCGACGGTGCGGTCGGTGACAACAGCGGTACGTACGCCCGGCCGCAAGGCTGCGACCCTCTCGCCGAGCGACGACAGCACGCCGCGGCCGATGACGATGTCATAGGCGCGATTTTCCAGCGCGACGCCGACTTTGACGGGATCGGAATGTTTCATCGGCGCGGTCATCGTGCGGCACTCGCAACGTCGGCAGGTGGTTGGGCGGCCTGTCCGCCGCACAGATGGGCGTGCAGCGCCGCGATGCATTCCTCGACGATTCTGTCGTGCGGCACGTCGCGCGAGGCGATCGTGAGGTCGGCATTGGCATAGACCGGCTCGCGCTCGGTGAGGAGGCGCGTCACGGTTCCTTCGGGATCCGCGGTCTGAAGCAGCGGACGGTCGGCACGACGGCGCACGCGGCGCATGATGACGTCGTGATCCGCCCTGAGCCAAATCGAGATCGCTTTCTCCGCGATGCGCGCACGCGTATCCTCGCGCATGAAGGCGCCGCCGCCGGTCGCCAGCACCGCGGGACCGCCGTCGAGCAGGCGCGCGATCACACGGGCTTCGCCATCGCGGAAATGCTGCTCGCCATGGCGCTCGAAGATTTCCGGTATGGTCATGCCGGCCGCCGCCTCGATCTCGGTGTCGGCATCGACGAAGGGCAGCTTGAGCCTGAGAGCCATGCGCCGGCCGATGGTGGATTTGCCCGCTCCCATCATGCCGACGAGCACGATCGAGCGCGCACCGAGCGCCGACAGGATGTCGGCCTCAGGCGAAGCAGGAAGCGGCAACGCGGCGTCGGACATTGTCTCGCTCGATTGGATCTGGCTCGAACCGCCGCCAGATGCGGCATGGTTTGGCCACCTATACGACCCCATGGGGGCCCTCGCCAGAGGACTCTTGCCACGAAACGGCGAACATGTTGGATGATTTCATTGGTTAATTTGGCTGCCTGGACCCCTACCCGAGACCTCAGAACGATGCCGAGCTTGTTCCGCTTCCTGACGGTCGTCGCCGTGATCGCCGGCATCGTCTATGGCGTGGTCTTCGCGCTGGCGAATTTCGTCACTCCGAAGCCGCGGGAAATGACGGTGACGATCCCGCCGGATAAGTTTCTCAAGAAATAGGAGCTAGCCTCCAGGGCATGCCTACCCAGCCCTCAGACGCCAAGCTCACCGGCCTGTTCCTCGACATGCTCGCGGCGGAACAGGGCGCCGGGCCCAATACGCTCGACGCATATCGCCGCGACCTCACCGATTTCTCGGAATTTCTGGACCGGGTCGGTCATACATTCGCGGACGCGGAGACGCAGGTCCTGCGCGACTACCTCGCCGATCTCGACACCCGCGGCTTCAAATCCACCAGCGTCGCCCGGCGGCTGTCGGCGATGCGGCATCTCTATCGTTTCCTGCTGAACGAGCGCATCCGCGCCGACGATCCCGCCGCCATCCTGTCCGGCCCGAAGCGCGGCCGCGGCCTGCCAAAAGTGCTGTCGATCGCGGACGTCGACCGCATGCTCCGCCGCGCGAAGGAATTGAGCGAGGCGGAGGATGCCTCGCCCTCGAAGCGGCTGCGCGCTTTGCGGCTCTATTGCCTGCTCGAGGTGCTCTACGCCACGGGCCTGCGCGTTTCCGAGCTGGTGGCGCTGCCGCGCTCGGCGGCCAAGCGCGATGCGCGCATGATCGTGGTGCGCGGCAAGGGCAACAAGGAACGCCTGGTGCCGCTCAACGAGGCCTCGCGGCAGGCGATGGCGGATTATCTCGCCGCGACGGACGCGGCAAAGACGGAAAAGAAAAACAGCGTGGCCACCTCGAAATGGCTGTTCCCCTCCTTCGGCGAGAGCGGACATCTGACGCGGCAGCATTTCGCCCGCGACCTCAAGGAGCTCGCAATCGCCTCCGGGCTTCAAGCCCGCCTGGTCTCCCCGCACGTGCTGCGCCACGCCTTTGCCAGCCACCTGCTGCACAACGGCGCGGATCTGCGCATCGTCCAGACCCTGCTCGGCCACACCGACATCTCCACGACCCAGATCTACACCCACGTGGTCGAGGAGCGGCTGAAGAGCCTGGTGCGCGACCTTCACCCGCTGGCGGAGAAGTGACGCACCGTTAGCCCGGATGGAGCGCCAAGCGAAATCCGGGGTACTCGCCTCGCGGACAGACCTTCCCGGATTGCGCTTTCCGCTCCAGCCGGGCTACGGGCATCCCAGGAAACCGCCTTGACTTCGACCACATCTCCGCAGAAAGAGCCGTGGCCTCACGCATGATTTGGCCGGCTGCCACGAGCACACAAGTCAAACCATTGAAGACGCTACACTTCTGTCCGTGACCCTAACCTCGCTTCGCTTCTTTAGCCCCGTCCCCTTATATTGAGTTGATGCAAGACCAGATGCGCAGCTATCTCGACTTCGAAAAGCCGGTCGCCGAGCTCGACTCCAAGGTCGACGAATTGCGCGCGCTCGCTGCCTCCGGCACCGACATCAGCGACGAGATCGGCCGGATCGAGGACAAGGCGGCGCAGGCGCTGGCCGACCTCTACACGAACCTGACGCCGTGGCAGAAGACGCTGGTTGCGCGGCATCCGCAGCGGCCGCATTTCAACGATTTCATCAAGGGCCTGATCACCGAATTCACCCCGCTCGCCGGTGACCGCAAGTTCGGCGAGGACGAGGCGCTGGTCGCCGGCTTCGGCCGCTTCCGCGGCGAGCCGATCTGCGTGATGGGCCAGGAAAAGGGCGATTCCACCGAGAGCCGGATCCGGCACAATTTCGGCATGGCGCGGCCCGAGGGCTATCGCAAATGCGTGCGGCTGATGGAGATGGCCGAGCGGTTCGGCCTGCCGGTGCTGTCGCTCGCCGATTCCGCCGGCGCTTATCCCGGCATAGGCGCGGAAGAGCGGGGACAAGCCGAGGCGATCGCGCGCTCGACCGACGCGTGCCTGGCGCTGACCGTGCCGAACGTGGCCATCATCACCGGCGAGGGCATGTCGGGCGGCGCCATTGCCATCACCACCGCCAATAGGGTGCTGATGCTGGAGCACGCGATCTACAGCGTGATCTCGCCGGAGGCGGCCTCCTCCATCCTGTGGCGCGACGGCACCAAGGCGCAGGAAGCTGCCAACAACATGAAGATCACCGCCCAGGACATGCTCCGCTTCGGGGTGATCGATCAGATCCTGAAGGAGCCCGTCGGCGGCGCCCATCGCGACCCCGCCGCCATGATCGCCACCACAGGCGAGGCCATCGCGAAGGCCTTTGACGAGCTCCGGGGCCTGGACGGGGATGCGATCCGCAAGCAGCGGCGGCAGAAATTCCTCGATATCGGCCGGAAACTGGGCTGATTCGTCTCGATTTGGTGTCCCGGACGCGGGGCGGCACGTAGTGACGCTCCGCGGAGCCGGGGCACGAGACCCCCCGGTAACCCCGCGTTAACCCTTTTTTTGCCCAAATCGGCGATCTCAGTGCCGGCTCGGCCGCAGGGCCCAAGTTCCGGCCCAGTTTAAGTCTCTGTTGACCACACCTTTGGGCCAACGTCCTCGTGATCCCCGCTTGGGTTGCGACCACATGACCCAGAGGTTAGAATTTTAATCAATGGCTTCAGGGCATAAGCGCTGGAGCGTGGTCTAAAAAGGCCCGTTGCGACGGGCCTCCGGGGTACCCGGTCGGATCATGCGCCAAACGAATTGGGGTTCGCGCTTGCTGCCCGGCACGGTGTGGGGTCCATCTTGATTTCTCGTTCGCTTGCTCGCGCGCTCTTGGCTTCGGTTGCGCTGATGACGGCCGGCGTTCTGCTCACCGGCTGCGACACCGACCAGGTCTCGCTCGCGACCAACGCCAAGGCCAACCAGCCGGTGCCGCCGAAGCTGGTCGCCGCCATGGCCGAGAAGGACATGGACCTGCAATCGCCGATCCTGGTCCGCCTGTTCAAGCAGGAGGCTGAGCTCGAGGTCTGGAAGCAGACCCGCTCCGGCCAGTTCGCGCTGCTCAAGACCTATCCGATCTGCCGCTGGTCGGGCGATCTCGGCCCCAAGGTGCGTGAGGGCGACCGCCAGGCGCCGGAAGGATTCTACTCGATCAATCCGAGCCAGATGAATCCGCAGTCGGCCTATTACCTCTCCTTCAACACGGGCTTTCCGAACGCGTTCGACAAGGCGCTGGGCCGCACCGGCTCGCAGCTGATGGTGCACGGAGACTGTTCTTCGCGCGGCTGCTACGCGATGACGGACGAGCAGATCGCGGAGATCTATTCGCTCGGACGCGAATCCTTCTTCGGCGGCCAGAAGGCGTTCCAGCTGCAGGCCTATCCGTTCAGGATGACGCCGGTGAACATGGCCAAGCACCGGAACAATCCGAACATGCCGTTCTGGAAGATGATCAAGGAAGGCTATGATCATTTCGAGGTGACGCGGCAGGAGCCGAAGGTCGATTTCTGCGAGAAGAAGTACGTCTTCGACGCGGCCAAGCCGGCCGACGCCAAGCGCGATCCGGTGTTCGACGCCTCGGCCAAGTGCCCGGCCTATGTGATCCCCGAGGACATCGCCAGCGCCGTGCGTGAGAAGCAGGCGAAGGACGAGGCTGAATACGCCAAGCTGGTTGCCAAGGGCACGCCGGTGGCGCGCATGAACACCGGCATCGACGGCGGCATGAACAAGATCTTCGCCGCAAAAATTCCGGAAGGCTCGACCGGCCTGTCCGAGAGCGCCGAAGGCACCACGCTGCAGATGCTGGCGATGGCGAAGGCGCCGGGCACGATCCCGGGCCACGTCAATCCGCCCAAGCCGAATCTCGATGCGGTCGCGTCCGCGCCCGCGCCGCAGGAAGAGCCTGTGGTCGCCGTGCCCGCGACCGGCACCCGCGTCGCCTCGGCGCAGCCTGCCGAAAAAGCCTCAAGCGGCGGCTTCTTCTCGAACCTCGGCCGCAAGATGGGCCTCGGCGCCGCCGATACCACCGCGACGGCAACGCCAGCGCCGCAGCAGGCCACCGCGTCTGTCGCTCCGGCCCAGACGTCCACGACCCCGCCTACGGCCGCGTCGCGGCTCAAGGCCGCAGTGACGAGATTCGTGCCGGGGCACGACAAGTCCAAGGACACCGCGAAGGATGCGCCGAAGCCGGCCGTAGCGGCGGCCAAGCCCGCCGAACCGGCAAAGCCGGATACACGGCTTGCTCAGACCCGTCCGGCGCTGAAGCCGTCGGTGTCGGAGGGCGCAGCCGATAGCGGACAGATGGCGGGCGCCGCGCCGATCGTGCAGTCGAACTCGTTCGACAGCCGCTTCTCCGCGATGAAGTAGGCGTTCCGCGCCATGAAGCGAACGAGCGGTGAGCCCGTTCTTCGACGCCGATATCTTGATCTACGCCTACTCGACCGACGTCCGGCGCGATCAGGCGCTGAACACGATTGCCGGCGGTGGCGTCATCAGCACACAGGTGCTGAACGAGTTCACCAACGTGCTGCGCAAGAAGCAGAGACAGGAGTGGCCGATCATCGAGGCCGCCGTGCAGTCAATTCGTGTCCGCTTCCCGGACATCGTGCCACTCACGGCTGACACGCACGCTACAGCGCTCACGCTTGCCCGTGGCCACAATTTTGCATTTTATGACGCGCTGATCGTTGCGACTGCAATCGAGGCAGGCTGCGGACTCCCTCCGCGGGGGCATTCTGGATTTGCTTCGCTGCGCTCGCAATGACGGAGAATGAGGCGGCGGTGGCCCGCCTCACTCGAACCTCACGCATACCGCCCGTGGCAGTGCTTGTACTTCTTGCCCGAGCCGCACGGGCAATCCTCGTTGCGGCCGACCTTGCCCCAGCTGGCGGGGTTCTTGGGGTCGCGCAGCGCGGCGTCAGTGTGCTGCGGGGCCAGCGTGACGCTGGCGAGCGCCATCTCGTCCTCGCCGGTGCTCGGGTCGAACTTGTGCGCTTCCATTGCAGGCAGCACCGGGGCTTCCTGCTCCGGCGGGACGATCTCGACGCGCATCAGCTGCGCCGTGACGGCCTCGCGCAAATGAGCGCTCATCTCCTGGAAGAGGTTGAAGGCTTCGGTCTTGTATTCCTGCAAGGGATCGCGCTGGCCGTAGCCGCGCAGGCCGATGACCTGGCGCAGATGATCGAGCATGATCAGGTGCTCGCGCCAGAGATGATCGAGCGTCTGCAACAGGATGGTCTTCTCGACGTAACGCATCACGTCGGGGCCCCATTGCGCGACCTTGGCCGCCATGTGCTCGTCGGCCTTGGTCTCGATGCGCGTGAGCAGCTCCTCGTCGGCGATGCCCTCTTCCCTGGCCCATTCGTCGACCGGCAGGTCGAGATCGAGCACGCGCTTCAGTTCGTCCTTGAGCCCGGCGACGTCCCACTGCTCGGCATAGGCATGCTCGGGCACGTGCTTGGCGACGAGATCGTCGATGAAGGCATGGCGCATGTCGGCGATGGTCTCGGCGACGCTCTCGTCCTTCATCAGCTCGACGCGCTGATCGAAGATCACCTTGCGCTGGTCGTTCTGGACGTTGTCGAACTTGAGGAGATTCTTGCGGATGTCGAAGTTGCGCGCCTCGACCTTCTGCTGCGCCTTCTCCAGCGCCTTGTTGATCCAGGGATGGATGATGGCCTCGCCCTCTTGCAGGCCGAGACGCTGCAGCATGCTGTCGAGGCGATCCGAGCCGAAGATGCGCATCAGGTCGTCTTCCAGCGACAGGAAGAATTTCGAGCGGCCGGGGTCGCCCTGACGGCCGGAACGGCCGCGCAGCTGGTTGTCGATGCGGCGGGATTCGTGACGCTCGGAGCCGATGATGTAGAGGCCGCCGGGCTTCTTCACGGTCTTGGCGGACTTGCTCCCCTTCGCCGGCTCGACCTCGACGGTCTCCTCGGCCTTCAGCACGATGTCGCGGAAGTGCTCGATGTCGGCCTTGATCTGCTCGATCTTCCTGGCCTTCTCGGCCTCGTCGGTAATGCCTGCGGTCTCCTGCTGGATGCGCATCTCCAGCGAGCCACCGAGCTTGATGTCGGTGCCGCGGCCGGCCATGTTGGTGGCGATCGTGATCGCGCCGGGCACGCCGGCTTCGGCGACGATATAGGCTTCCTGCTCGTGGAAGCGCGCGTTCAGCACCGCGAACAGCTTGGCCGGCTTGCCGGCGCGGGCCGCGGCATAGAGCTTGTCCAGCGCGCCCTCCTTGCCGAAATCGATCTGCTTGTAGCCGTTCTTCTTGAGGAATTCGGCAAGCACTTCCGACTTCTCGATCGAGGCCGTGCCGACCAGCACCGGCTGCAGCCGCGCATTGGCGCGCTCGATCTCGGCGAGGATGGCCTGGTATTTTTCCTTCTGCGTGCGGTAGACCTCGTCGTCTTCGTCGAGACGCGCGACCGGCAGGTTGGTCGGGATCTCCACGACCTCGAGCTTGTAGATGTCGAACAATTCGTCGGCTTCGGTCGCCGCCGTACCGGTCATGCCCGCCAGCTTCTCGTACATGCGGAAGTAGTTCTGGAAGGTGATCGAGGCGAGCGTCTGGTTTTCGGGCTGAACCGCGACGTGCTCCTTGGCCTCCAGCGCCTGGTGCAGGCCTTCCGAATAGCGCCGGCCCGGCATCATGCGTCCGGTGAACTCGTCGATGATGACGACCTCGCCGTCGCGGACGATGTAGTCCTTGTCGCGGGTGAACAGCGTGTGGGCGCGCAGCGCCTGGTTGACGTGATGCACGACCGAGACGTTCTCGACGTCGTAGAGCGATTCGCCCTTGAGCTGGCCGGCGTCGCGAAGCAGCGTCTCCAGCTTCTCCATGCCGCCTTCGGTCAAGGTCACCGTGCGCTGCTTCTCGTCGACCTCGTAGTCGGTCACCTTCTCCAGCTTCGGCATGAAGGTGTCGATGGTGTTGTAGAAGTCGGAGCGGTCGTCGAGCGGACCGGAGATGATCAGCGGCGTGCGCGCTTCGTCGATCAGGATGGAGTCGACCTCGTCGACGATCGCGTAGTAGTGCGGCCGCTGGACCATGTCCTCGAGCCGGTACTTCATGTTGTCGCGCAGATAATCGAAGCCGTATTCGTTGTTGGTGCCGTAGGTGATGTCGCAGGCGTAGGCCGCCTTGCGCTCGGCATCGTCGAGCCCGTGCACGATCACACCGGTGGTCATGCCGAGGAAGCCGTAGATCTGGCCCATCCAGCCGGAGTCGCGGCGGGCGAGGTAGTCGTTGACGGTGACGACGTGGACGCCCTTGCCGGCGAGCGCGTTGAGGTAGACTGCAAGCGTTGCCACCAGCGTCTTGCCTTCGCCGGTCTTCATCTCGGAGATGTCGCCCTCATGCAGCACCATGCCGCCGATCAGCTGGACGTCGAAATGGCGCTGGCCGAGCGTGCGCTTGGCGGCCTCGCGCACGGTGGCGAAGGCGGGGACGAGGAGGTCGTCCAGCGTCTTGCCGTTTGCGAGCTGCTGCCTGAATTCCGCGGTGCGGGCCTTGAGCGCCTCGTCGGAGAGCTTTGAAAGCTCAGGCTCCAGCGCGTTGATCGCGTTGACGCGGGACTGATATCCCTTCACCCGCCGGTCATTGGCGGAGCCGAAAAACTTGCGGGCGAGCGCGCCGATCATGCTTAGTTCCTGTGTTCGCGATTTAACCGCGTTGCAGCCAAGAAGTTGTCACCCGTCTGCCTATCAACTCACCGTGACGCTTCGCGGCGTCAGAGCCCGGACTGCGGGGGTCATCCGCCATATGGGTGGGAATTGGGCAAGTCTGGGTTCAACGGCCAAAAACGCAGCAAAATAAACGCCATCGCCATGGTCGCGACCGGGCAGAGATATGGCCCGGTCAGGGCCTTGTCAACGGCGGGCGCATTGCGGCTAATTCATCATTTTGACAGACTTTTCGCGTTGCCAAGCCCCCCTGAATTGGGCGAGTGTCCGCCCCGCTTCGAGCAGGCCCCTGCTTCAACATAAGGATTTTCCATGACCACCTCGTTCCCGGTAACCACCGGCCAGCGTTTCCGCCATGCCTCCGCCTTGGCTGGCAGCCTCGCTCTGGCGCTGTCCCTGGCGTTCGCGGGCCCGCTCCGGGCCGCCGATGATCCGGTGCTGGCGAAGGTCAATGGCACTGAAATCAAGAAGAGCGACGTCACCATGGCCGAGGAGGAACTCGGGCCGAGCCTCGCGCAGATGGACCCGGCGACCAAGGACGAGAACGTCCTGTCCTTCCTGATCGACATGAAGATCGTCAGCAAGGCTGCCGAAGACAAGAAGCTCGCCGACAGCGAGGAGTTCAAAAAGCGTCTGGCGTTCGCCCGCAACCGGCTTCTGATGGACAGCCTGCTCGCCAACGAGGGCAAGGCCGCGACCACGCCGGACGCCATGAAGAAGGTCTATGAAGAGGCCTCCAAGCAGATCACCGGCGAGCAGGAGGTGCGCGCCCGCCACATCCTGGTCGAGACCGAGGACGAGGCCAAGGCCGTGAAGGCCGAGCTCGACAAGGGCGCCGATTTCGCCGAGCTCGCCAAGAAGAAGTCCAAGGACCCGGGCTCCGCCGATGGCGGCGATCTCGGCTTCTTCACCAAGGAGCAGATGGTGCCGGAGTTCTCGGCCGTCGCTTTTGCGCTCGAGCCGGGCAAGATCTCCGATCCCGTCAAGTCGCAGTTCGGCTGGCACATCATCAAGGTCGAGGAAAAGCGCAACCGCAAGGCGCCGGACTTCGAGCAGGTCAAGTCCCAGATCGAGAACTACGTCACCCGCAAGGCTCAGGCCGATTACGTCGCCAAGCTGCGCACCGAAGCCAAGGTCGAGCGGCTGGACCAGCCGGCGGCGGATGCCTCCAAGGACGCCAAGCCTTCCGACAGCAAGATGGCTCCCCCGGCGAAGAAGTAAGAATTCGCTGTCACTTCGCTGATGTGAAGAGTATCTAAGCCTTCGTGATGCCCGGCCCCCGCGCCGGGCATCTGCTTGTCCAGATCCCACCAAGGCGCCTGCGATGTCCTCCTCCGTCTCTCCCCTCGCCCCGAAACACGTTCCCGACATGCCCGTGATCGCAGGCGTCCGCCTTGCGACGGCCGAGGCCGGCATCCGCTACAAGAACCGCACGGACGTGCTGCTGGCGGTGATGGACAAGGGCACTGCGGTGGCCGGCGTCTTCACCAAATCGAAATGCCCGTCGGCACCGGTCGAATGGTGCCGCGCCAAGCTCAAGGGCGGCAAGGCGCGCGCACTCGTGGTCAATTCCGGCAATGCCAATGCCTTCACCGGCAAGACCGGCCGCGCCTCCACCGCGCTGACCGCGAAGATCGCGGCCAAGGCGGTCGGGTGCAGCGAAAGCGAGATCTTCCTGGCCTCGACCGGCGTCATCGGCGAGCCGCTGGACGCGACCAAGTTCGACGGCGTGCTAGGCCGCCTCGCCGAGGCTGCAGAGCCCGGTAACTACCTGGCCGCGGCCAAGGCGATCATGACCACCGACACCTTCCCGAAGGTCGCGACCGCCACCGTCAAGCTCGGCAAGGCCAAGGTCACCATCAACGGCATGGCCAAAGGCGCCGGCATGATCGCCCCCGACATGGCGACGATGCTGTCCTTCATCTTCACCGACGCGCCGATCGCGCCCGCCGCGCTCCAGGCCCTGCTCAAGAGCGGCGTCGAGGACACCTTCAACGCCGTGACAATCGATGGCGACACCTCGACCTCCGACACGCTGCTGGCCTTTGCGACAGGTGCCGCTGCCGAGCAGGGGGCGCCAAAGATCAGCCGTGCCAGCGACCCGCGCCTGAAGGCGTTCGTCAAGGCGTTCAACCAGGTGCTCGCCAACCTCGCCGAGCAGGTGGCCCGCGACGGCGAAGGCGCGCGCAAGCTGGTCGAGATCACGGTCGAGGGCGCCAAGACCAAGGCTTCGGCGCGCAAGATCGCGATGTCGATCGCCAACTCGCCGCTGGTGAAGACCGCCATCGCCGGCGAAGACGCCAATTGGGGCCGCGTGGTGATGGCGGTCGGCAAGGCCGGCGAGCCGGCCGATCGCGACAAGCTCTCGATCTCGTTCAACGGCATCCGCGTCGCCAAGAACGGCGCGCGCGATCCAGGCTATGACGAAACGCAGGTCTCGGAAGCGATGAAGGCGCCGGAGATCGCGATTCTGGTCTCGCTCGGCCTCGGCAAGGGCCGCGACCGCGTCATGACCTGCGATCTCACCAAGGAATACGTCGCGATCAATGGGGACTACAGGTCGTAGGCTCCCCGGCCGTCATTCCGGGGCTCGCGAGGCGAGAACCCGGAATCCAGAAGTTTATGCCGATCGAGATTCCGGGGTCGATGCCGGCGCATCGCCCCGGAATGACGCCTCTGGCGTCATCCCGAAATCCGCGCATCCGCCACCGCCTTCTTGAAGAGTGCGTTCATGGCATCCGAAATCCCTTGCGTCGGGCTCACCTCGAAATACACAAACCGTTGCGGACGAACTTCAGCGAGCGACAGAGACGCATGGCCGATCTCAAATTGACACTGGTGGTGGCCTGCGCACTGGTCGACGCCGACAAGCGCATTCTGATCGCGCAGCGCCCCGAGGGCAAGGCGCTGGCCGGCCTCTGGGAATTTCCCGGCGGCAAGTTAGAGCCCGGCGAGCGGCCGGAGCAGAGCCTGATCCGGGAACTCCATGAGGAGCTCGGCATCACGGTCGCCGAGCCGTGCCTCGCGCCGTTGACCTTCGCCAGCTATGGCTACGAAACCTTTCATCTCCTGATGCCGCTCTACATCTGCCGGCGCTGGGAAGGCCTGGTCACGCCGCGCGAGGGCCAGAACCTCGCCTGGGTCCGCGCCAACAAGCTGCGCGACTATCCCATGCCGCCCGCGGACATGCCGCTGATCCCGCATTTGATTGATTTGCTGATGTGAGGTGGGCCGTGCCCCGGACGCGCAGCAGCGTAGGAACGCTGCGGCGGGGCCGGGACACGCGTCACTCTTTCCCCGCCTTCTTCACCGCTTCCGCCAGGCTCGCCTTGGCCGACCCCGGCTTCAGTGGCTGCTGCTGGCTCGCATGCGGGGCCCAACCGGACAGCCAGATGATGTCGAACGTCGCACGGATGCGGCCATCGGCATCGGCAAAGCGCTCGGCATAGATTTCGGCCATCCGCAGCAGCGTCGCGCGCCGGCTCGGCGTGCGCCGCCGCAGGATCAGCACATTGGCCGCGCCCATGCGGCGGAGATCCTGCATCAGGGCGAACGCATTGCCATAGCGCACCACGACACGGTCGACGTCGGTCACCGGCAATGCAAAGCCGGCCCGCTGCAGCAGCGCGCCGATGTCACGAAGGTCAGCGAACGGCGCCACGCGCGGCGACACACCGCCCTCGCATTCGGCTTCCGCCGCGGCAAAGGCCTGGCGCAGCTCGGTCAGGCTGTCACCGCCGATCATCGCGGCGAGCAGCAGCCCGTCCGGCTTCAGCGCGCGCCGGACCTGCGCAAGCACGCCCGGCAGATCGTTGACGAATTGCAGCGCCAAGGCGGAGACGACGAGGTCGAGGCTTTCGGGTGCGAAAGGCAGTTTTTCCGCGCCGGCCGCATCAATCGCGATCCGCGCCATCGCTGGAAGCCGCGCGTGTAGGACTTTGAGACCTTCGCCGGGCGTCCACAGATCAGCCGGAGCGTGAAACTCGCGCATCACTGCGGCCAGCCGGTCTGACATGTCCTCGGCGACCCGATCGAGCAGGAAGCTCACGGCACCTTGTGCCTGCGCACGCCGCTGCCGTGCGTGCAGCAAGGCACGATCGAACAAAGCGGGCGGGGTTTGTCGGTTCTGGGCCATGCCGCTGGTTACGCCGATCATGCCGGCCATGGCAATCACTCTCGTGATCCGGACGCGCCGTGCTCATTGGCGCCGCCGCGCAGAGCCGGACCCAGGGAATGCGCGCCAGATCGCGGTGAGATGGGCCCCGACTCAGCAATGCAGCGCTGAAGGAGCGCTGCGCTGCGTCCGGGGCACGAGACGACGGCTTGAGCAATCTATGGTGCAACGCTAGCCTCTCCTCATGGACGCCGACGCCACCCCTGCCCGTTCCATCCCCGCACCGCTGCGTGCCGCCTGGTCCGCCGGCGGCCGCGTGCTGTGGCGCGCAGCACGGCTCGCGCTCGACATCGCGCTGCCGACACTATGCGTGTCCTGCCGCGAGCCGGTGGAGGGCGAGGGTGTTTGCGCTTCGTGCTGGGCGCGGCTGTGGTTCATCGAACGGCCTTTTTGTCCGCGGCTCGGCATCCCCTTCGTCTATGATCCCGGTCCCGACATGCTGTCGATGGAGGCGATTGCGAGCCCGCCGGCCTACCAGCGCGCCCGCGCGGCGGTGCGCTATGACGACGTCGCGCGCACGCTGGTCCATGCGCTGAAGTATCAGGACCGCACCGATCTGGCGCCGGCCATGGGCCGCTGGATGGCGCGCGCCGGCGGCGAGCTGCTGGCGGGCGCCGACATGCTGGTGCCGGTGCCCCTGCATTGGCGGCGCGCCTGGCGCCGCCGCTACAACCAGTCCGGAGCGCTGGCGCGCATCATCGAACGGCAGAGCGGGATCAGGGTGCGGGGCGATGTGCTGCGGCGGGTGCGTGCGACCGAGCAGCAGATCGGCCTGTCGCGGGCCCAGCGCGCCACCAATGTGCAGGGCGCATTCCAGGTATCTGCCGAGCGTCAAGCCGAGATCCAGGGCCGCCGCATCGTCCTGATCGACGATGTCCTGACCTCGGGTGCGACATTGGATGCCTGCGCGCGCGCCCTGCTCCGCGCCAAGGCAGCCCAGGTCGACGTGCTGGTGTTTGCCCGGGTTGTGGAGGTCAGGTGAAGTCCCATATAATTCAATGAATTCATGACATGAGAGCGCCTGACGAGATGACTGCTGCTGTCGAGATCTATACGAGGCCGGGCTGCGGCTATTGTTCCGCCGCCAAATCGCTGCTGACCCGCAAGAAGGCGACCTTCACCGAGTTCGACGTCGCCAAGAACCCGTCCTGGCGCCAGGAAATGTACGGCCGCGCCGGCCAAGGTTCGACTTTCCCGCAGATCTGGATCGGCGGCACCCATGTCGGCGGCTGTGACGACCTCTATGCGCTCGATCGCGAAGGCAAGCTCGACGGCATGCTCGAGAGCATCAAGGCCGCCATATGAGCGAGAATCGCACCTTCACCGCCGCCATGGTGCAAATGCGCACCGGCCTGCTGCCCGGGCCGAGCCTGGAACAGGCGACCAGGCTGATCCGGCAGGCTGCGGCCAATGGCGCCGACTACGTGCAGACGCCCGAAGTCAGCAACATGATGCAGCTGAACCGCAAGGCATTGTTCGAGCACCTGCAGAGCGAAGAGGACGACACTTCGCTGAAGGCGTACCGAGCGCTCGCGGCGGAGCTGAAGATCCACCTTCATGTCGGCTCGCTGGCGCTGCGCTTCTCGCCGGAGAAGGCGGTCAACCGCTCCTTCCTGATCGGGCCCGAGGGCAATGTGCTCGCGAGCTATGACAAGATCCACATGTTCGACATCGAGCTGCCGGACGGGGAGAGCTATCGCGAATCCGCCAACTACCAGCCGGGCGAGACCGCCGTGATCTCGGATCTGCCCTGGGGCCGCATCGGGCTGACGATCTGCTACGATCTGCGCTTCCCGGCACTCTATCGCGCTCTCGCCGAGAGCGGCGCCTATTTCATCACGGTGCCGTCGGCCTTCACCCGCAAGACCGGCGAAGCGCATTGGCACGTGCTGCTGCGCGCGCGTGCGATCGAGACCGGCTGCTTCATCTTTGCCGCGGCGCAGGCCGGGCTGCACGAGAACAAGCGCGAGACTTATGGCCACTCGCTGATCATCGATCCCTGGGGCGAGATCCTCGCCGAGGGCGACGTCGAGCCCGGCATTATCATGGCCAAGGTCGACCCGGCCAAGGTCGAGACGGCGCGCCGCGCCATTCCATCGCTCCAGCACGGCCGCCGCTTCGGCGTCTCCGATCCCAAGGCTGGGCCTGACCATTTGCACCTCGTGCGGGGCTCGGCATGATCCGCTACGCGCTTCGCTGCGACCGCGGCCACGACTTCGAGAGCTGGTTTCAGAGCTCGTCGGCCTATGATTCGCAGGTGAAGCGAAAGCTCGTGACCTGCCCGATCTGCGGCTCGGCCAAGGTCGGCAAGGCGATCATGGCGCCGCGCATCGTCGGCAAGAAGGGTCGCGCGACGCCTCCGCCGGAAGCCGTGGCTGCGGCCACACCCGACACTACACCGTCCGGACCGACCTCGCTGCTGATGGCACAGGAGCGCGAGCTGCGCGCCAAGCTCAAGGAACTGCGCGATCACATCGTCAAGAACGCCGACAATGTCGGCGACGGTTTCGCCAAGGAAGCTCGAGCCATGCACTATGGCGACAAGGAGCACCGTCCGATCTACGGCGAGGCCTCGCCGGACGAGGCGAAGTCGCTGATCGACGAAGGCATCGAGGTCTCGCCGCTGCCGACGCTGCCGGAAGACCGAAATTAGCACCGTCGTTCCGGGGCGCGCAAAGCGCGAACTCAGGTGCGCAGCTGCGCACCTGAGTTCCTCGAGATTCCGGGTTCGCCCTTCGGGCGCCCCGGAATGACAGCCAGTTAAAGCATGGTCCGGAAAAGTGCGAAGCGGTTTTCCGGAAAGATCATGCGCAAACAACAAGCTAAAGCGCGATGACGATTCATCCAAATCGCATCGCGCTTTAGACGCCCACCAGCACCGCCACGCCGACCACGATCAGCGCGATGCCTGCAAGCTCGCGCGGCGCGATCGGCTGCTTGAACGAATAGTAGGCCACGCCTTGCGCGAACAGCACCTCGATCAAGGCGAGCGTGCGGACGTTGGCGGCGGCCGTCAGCGCGAACGCCAGGAACCAGAACTGCGAGGCGAAGGCGCCCGTGAAGCCCGCCAGCATCGACGGCCTCCACATGCCGAGGATTCCGCGCAACACGTCCGGCGCGCGCCAGAGCAGATAGATCGTCAGCACCAGCGTCTGCACGAACAGGCCGAGCACCAGCGTGAACGACGACGCCGTCACGAACGACACGTTCGGCACGGTGATGATAGCGCCGCGAAAACCGACCGCGGAGAGCGCGAAGGCCGCGGCCGCAACGAGGCCGGTGATGGTCGGCTTCAACTCCGCAAAGCTCTTCTCTCCGCCGGGCCGCAGCGCGGTGATGACGACACCGACGGTCGCGATCACGATCGCCAGCACCTTGAGCCAGGTCAGATGATCGCCGAGGAAGACGAAGCCGAAGATCGCGGTCTGGATCGCTTCGGTCTTGAGGTAAGCCGTGGTCACGACGAAGGAGCGGTCGTTCATCGCGAGCAGCATCAGGCCGGTCGCAACGATCTGGCTGAGCGCCCCGAGCAGCAGCCAAGGCCAGAACACGGCCGGCGGCATGCCGATATGATCGCCGGTCGCGACCAGCACCACGCCGAGGAACAGCAGCGAGAACGGGAAGCCGAACAGGAAGCGGATATTGGTCGCCCCCCAGGTCCCCAGCGGCTTCGTCAGCGACCGCTGCATCGCATTGCGCGCGACTTGGCCCAGCGCAGCAATGATCGTGAAGGGAATCCAGAGGCTGGCGATGGTGAGCATGGGGGGTGGAAAGGTTAGACAAACAGAGCGATTACCGTGACGGGAACAGACTCACTGGTCAACCGCATGGGTGTCATGGGTGCGATGCTCTCGCAACAAATTCGGTGTCGTCCCTGCGAACGCAGTGCGTTCGCAGGGACGACAGCGACTGTGGAGAAACAGATCGCGCCACAGCCTCACACCATCGCTTCCGCGACAACCATATAGTTCACGTCCATGTCGGACGAGAGGCTCCATTTATCGGCGAACGGTGAGTAGACGACGCCGGTCTGCTCGGTGATGACGAGGCGGTTGTCGAGCAGATATTTGGTCAGCTCGTCCGGCGTGACGAACTTGTTCCATTCGTGAGTGCCGCGCGGCAGCCAGCGCAGCACGTATTCGGCGCCGACGATGGCAAGGGCGAAGCTCTTCCAGTTGCGGTTCAGCGTCGAGACCACCATCAGGCCGTTCGGCTTCAGCATTGAGGCGCAGCGCTTCAGGAAGATGCCGACGTCGGTGACGTGCTCGACCACCTCCATCGCCAGCACGATGTCGAAGCGCTCGCGCGGGTCGATCTCCTCCACCGTGGTGCAGCGATAGTCGATCGCAAGATGGCTCTTGTCGGCGTGCAGCTTCGCCGCCGCGATGTTGCTCGCCGAAGGGTCGATGCCGATGACCTGAGCCCCCAGGCGCGAGAGCGGTTCGCAGAGCAGGCCGGCGCCGCAGCCGATGTCGAGCACGCGCAAGGACCCGAGGCAATTGAGGCTGCGGACGTTGCGCTCGAACTTGCGGCAGGCGGCGTCGCGGATATAGCCGAGCCGCAGCGGGTTGATCCGGTGCAGCGGCGCCATCTTGCCCTTGGGGTCCCACCACTCCGCCGAAAGTTTTGAGAATTTCGCGATCTCGGCCGCGTCGACGGTCGAGCCCGGCTGGGCGGAGAGGGAAGTATTTTGCTGCATGCTCATGGTTACGCGCGGTCCTACCGCGTGGTGATCGAACTACGGAAAGCGAGCGGCGAGGCGATCGTCTTGATCGTCTCGATCCCCTCGCCGACGCCGCGAATCGTCACGTCGCCGTAGTTGAGAATACGTCCAAGAATGGTCTGGTCGACGTCGACGCTCTCGACCTTGTCGAGCGCCATCTCGAAGGTTCGGCGCCTGATGAAGCCGGTCTTGTGCACGACCCTGAGGTTGGTGACGTCGGTCTCGGTGGTGAAGCGATGGAACCAGCCCTTGATGGTCCAGTACAGGGCCGCCAGAGCCACGAGACCGGAGGCAACGAGGCAAAGCAAAACCAGCCCCTCGGCGGTGGCCTGCCGCGACAGGATGAACAAAACCAGCGCCACGATCCAGGCCACGATGGCCGGAAAGTAGAAGATCCAGTGCGCATTGGTCGAATACAGCACCCGCTCGCCCGGTTGCAGGATCTCGTCGATATAGCGCGCCATGATCTCGGTTAACCCACTCCCCCGCACCCTGCCCCCGCAGGAACCCGCTTGCCCCGGGCCCCGCCGCTCTGTATACGCGCGGTCGGTGCCCGTGAGGCATGTCCGGTGCGGGTCACCATACTGATCCTTATGAAGGAATGCACGCGTCGTCATGAGCCGCCTCGTGATGAAATTCGGCGGCACGTCCGTCGCCAACATCGAACGTATCCGCAACGTCGCACGCCATGTGAAGCGTGAGGTCGATGCCGGCCATGAAGTGGCCGTGGTCGTCTCGGCGATGGCTGGCAAGACCAACGAGCTGGTGGCCTGGTGCACAGAGGCCTCGCCGATGCACGATGCGCGCGAATACGACGCCGTGGTCGCCTCGGGCGAACAGGTGACGTCCGGCCTTCTTGCCATCGTGCTCCAGGGCATGGGCATCCAGGCCCGCTCCTGGCAGGGCTGGCAGATCCCGATCAAGACCAGCGACGCCCATGCCTCGGCCCGGATCGAGGACATCGACGGCAGCGAGATCATCAAGCGTTTCAAGGAGCGCAAGGAGGTCGCGGTCATCGCCGGCTTCCAGGGCATCACCCCCGAGACGGGTCGCATCACCACGCTCGGCCGCGGCGGCTCCGACACCTCGGCCGTGGCGATCGCCGCCGCCGTCAAGGCGGACCGTTGCGACATCTACACCGACGTCGACGGGGTCTACACCACCGACCCGCGAATCGTGCCGAAGGCCAAGAGGCTCGACAAGATCGCGTTCGAAGACATGCTGGAACTGGCCTCGCAGGGCGCCAAAGTGCTCCAGGTCCGCTCCGTGGAACTCGGCATGGTCCACAACATGCCGATCTTCGTCCGCTCGAGCTTCGACAAGCCCGAGGATATCGACCCGCATGCCAACCAGCCGCCCGGCACGCTGATCTGCAGCGAGGAGGAGATCATGGAAAGCCACGTCGTCACCGGCATCGCCTTTTCGAAGGACGAGGCCCAGATCTCGGTGCGCCACATCGAGGACAAGCCTGGCGTTGCGGCCTCGATCTTCGGCCCCCTGGCGGAGGCCAACATCAACGTCGACATGATCGTGCAAAATGTTTCCGAGGACGGCAAGACCACCGACCTCACCTTCACGGTGCCGGCGGCCGACTACACCCGCGCCAAGGAGACGATTACCGCGGCCAAGGCCAAGATCGGCTATGCACGGCTCGATACCGCCACCGACGTCGCCAAGATCTCGGTGATCGGCAGCGGCATGCGCAGCCATGCCGGCGTCGCCGCCCAGGCGTTCTCGGCCCTTGCGGGGCGGAACATCAACATCCGGGCCATTACAACCTCCGAGATCAAATTCTCGGTCTTGATCGACACCGCCTATACCGAGCTTGCGGTGCGCACCCTGCACACGCTCTACGGCCTCGACCAGGCCTAAAGCACGACCCGTCGTCGCGCTTCAGATCGTCGTTTGAGCATGGTCTTTCCGGAAAACCGCTCCGCACTTTTCCGGACCATGCCTGGGCTAATTTTCTCTTAGCGGTCGCAGCAAACGCTGGGGTGTACACACCTTCGCGTTTGGCAGGCGTTTTGCTTGGCAAAACAAGCCTCAATTCGCTATACGGCGGACAGGGTGGGCTGCCGCAGACTGTGTCCCAGTTCAGGCGGCGCTGATTCGGTACAAGTGCCAAATCTCGAGTAGATTTTTGGGCTTGTGCCTGCGCCGGACAAACAATTTGGTTGTTTTTCTGGAATTTTGGGCCAGCCGCCGGCCGATATCGCCGGGTCCGGCAGACGGAGGAGATTGACGGTTCATGCGGAGCGCGTCGGGAGGTCCCCGCGTCTTGTTGAGACGGCTCCGCGAAACCATGGCGGAGCAGGTCTCGGCCCAGGAGCGGCTGGACAAGATCGTGGTGCTGATCGCCGCCAACATGGTGGCCGAGGTGTGTTCGGTCTACGTGCTGCGCGTCGACAACACGCTCGAGCTCTACGCCACTGAAGGCCTCAACCGCGAGGCGGTGCACCACACCGTGCTCAGCGCCCATGAGGGCCTCGTCGGCCTCGTCGCCAGCGAGGCGACGCCGCTCAACCTCAGCGATGCGCAGAGCCACCCGGCCTTCTCGTTCCGCCCCGAAACCGGCGAAGAAATTTATCACTCCTTCCTCGGCGTGCCGATCCTGCGCGCCGGCAACACGCTCGGCGTGCTGGTGGTGCAGAATCGCGCCAAGCGCAACTATGTCGAGGAGGAACTCGAGGCGCTGCAAACCACCGCCATGGTGCTGGCGGAGCTGATCGCCTCGGGCGAGCTGTCGGCGCTCGCCAAGCCCGGCCTGGAGCCGGCCGCACGCCATTCCGCGCAGAAGGTCGGCGCCATCCTCTCGGAAGGCATCGCGCTCGGCCACGTCGTGCTGCACGAGCCGCGCGTCGTCATCAAGGACTACATCGCCGAGGACCTGCCGAAGGAGATCAAGCGGCTCGACAGCGCACTGGCCAAGCTGCGCGCCGATCTCGACCGCATGCTGGAGCGCGGCGACGTCGCCGACGGCGGCGAGCATCGCGACGTGCTGGAAGCCTACCGCATGTTCGCCAACGACCAGGGCTGGTCGCACAAGCTGCACGAGGCGGTCGCCACCGGCCTCACGGCGGAGGCCGCCGTCGAGCGTGTGCAGTCCGACACCCGCGCGCGCATGCTGCGCTCGACCGATCCCTATCTGCGCGACCGCCTGCACGATCTCGAGGATCTCGGCTACCGCCTGATGCGACAGCTCGTCGGCCAGGATCATGCGCCTTCACGCGAGCAACTGCCCGACAACGCCATCGTCATCGCCCGCGCCATGGGCCCGGCGGCGCTGCTCGATTACGACCGCAAGCGCCTGCGCGGCATCGTGCTGGAGGAAGGCACCGCCAATTCCCACGTCTCGATCGTGGCACGTGCGCTCGGCATTCCCGCCGTCGGCGAAGTCCCGAACGCCCCCGGCATCGCCGATCCCGGCGACCCCATCATCGTCGACGGCACCTCCGGCACGATCTATGTGCGCCCGTCGCAGGAGATCGAGGCCGCCTTCGCCGAGCGCGTGCGCTTCCGGGCCCGCCGCCAGGCACAGTATCTGGCGCTGCGCGACCGGCCCTGCGTCACCAAGGACGGCCAGAAGGTCGAGCTGATGATCAACGCAGGGTTGGCCATCGACCTGCCGCATATCGAGGACACCGGCAGCGCCGGCATCGGCCTGTTCCGCACCGAGCTGCAATTCATGGTCGGCCAGAGCCTGCCGCGCACCAGCGACCAGCTCGCGCTCTATCGCACCGTTCTGGATGCCGCCGGCAGCAAGCCGGTCACGTTCCGCACCCTCGATATCGGCGGCGACAAGGCGCTGCCCTATATGGAAGCGGTGATCGAAGAAAATCCCGCGCTCGGCTGGCGCGCGATCCGGCTCGGGCTCGATCGCCCCGGCCTGTTGCGCGGCCAGATCCGCGCGCTGCTGCGCGCCGGCGGCGGCCGCGCGCTGCGCATCATGTTCCCGATGATCTCGGAGGTCGCCGAATTCGACGCAGCCAAGGCGCTGGTCGAGCGCGAGCTCACTTACTTGCGCCAGCACGGCCACACGCTGCCTGAAAGAATCGATATCGGCACCATGGTCGAGGTGCCGGCTCTGCTCTATCAGCTCGACGAGCTCCTGAAGAAGGTCGATTTCATCTCGGTCGGTTCCAACGACCTGTTCCAGTTCCTGTTCGCGGTCGACCGCGGCAATGCCAAGGTGTCCGAACGCTTCGACACCATGTCGGCGCCGATCCTGCGCGCGCTGCGCGACATCGCACGCAAGGCGCACGCGGCGCAGAAGTCGCTGTCGCTCTGCGGCGAGATGGCGTCCAAGCCGATCGGCGCGCTGGCGCTGATCGCGCTGGGCTACCGCTCGCTGTCGCTTTCGGCGACTGCGCTCGGCCCGGTCAAGGCGATGGTGCTCGACCTCGACGCCAAGAAGGCCGAAGCCATACTCAACCCTCTGCTGGATGCGCCGGCGGGCAGCGTCTCGATCCGGCAGAAGCTGACGGAATTTGCGGAGGCCGAGGGCCTTGCGTTGTAGCGGACCTGCCGCTGCTCCCTGCTGCCTCGCCTTCTTCCGCCCTTTGAGACCGAACCGATGTCGTCACTCCCCGAAGCAAAACTGGACGTCCTGCTCGCGCATCACGCCTCGCTCGAGGCCGAATCGCTCGGGCAGCTCACCTCCGAGCGATATGTGCAGATCACGCGCGAGCTCGCCGAGATCACGCCGCTGGTCGAGGCGGTGAAAGCCTATCGTTCCGCGGTCAAGGAGCTCGCCGACGCCGAGGCGCTGATCGCCGATCCCGCCACCGATGCCGAGATGCGGAGCATGGCGGAAGCCGAGCGCGACGAGCTGACGCCCAGAATCGAGGAACTGGTCCAGAAGATCCGCGTCGCGCTCTTGCCCAAGGACGCCATGGACGACCGCAACGTGGTGCTGGAAATCCGCGCCGGCACCGGCGGCGACGAGGCCTCGCTGTTCGCCGGCGACCTGTTCCGGATGTACGAGCGCTTCGCGGCCTTGCAGGGCTGGAAGGTGGAGGTGATCTCGGCGAGCGAAGGCACGGTCGGCGGCTACAAGGAAATCATCGCGGAGGTGCAGGGCCGCGGCGCGTTCTCGAAGCTGAAATTCGAATCCGGCGTGCACCGCGTGCAGCGCGTGCCCGACACCGAGACGCAGGGGCGCATCCACACCTCGGCAGCGACCGTGGCCGTGCTGCCGGAGGTCGAAGACGTCGACGTCGACATCAAGAACGAGGATCTGCGGATCGAGACCATGCGCGCGCAAGGCGCGGGCGGTCAGCACGTCAACAAGACCGAATCGGCGATCCGCATCACCCACATCCCGACCGGCATCGTGGTGATGATGCAGGACAGCCGCTCGCAGCACAAGAACCGCGCCTCGGCCATGAACATCCTGCGCTCACGCATCTACGACGCCGAGCGCCAGCGTGTCGACGCCGCACGCTCGGCCGAGCGCAAGGAGAAGGTCGGCTCCGGCGACCGCTCCGAGCGCATCCGCACCTATAATTTCCCGCAAGGGCGCGTCACCGACCATCGCATCAACCTGACGCTCTACAAGCTGCCGCAGGTGATCGCGGGTGAAGCGCTGGGCGAATTGATCGACGCATTGACGACAGAGCACCAGGCCGCACAGCTCGCTGCGCAGGGCGCGGCGGCCTGAAGCGTGAGCAACCCTTTCGCCGGACAATCCATCGAGCGCGCCCGGCGTACGCTGGCTGCGCAGCTGAAATCGGCACAGCTCGACGAAGCCGAGCTCGACGCCCGCACCCTGATCAGTGCGGCGCTCGGCCTCGACCTCACCGGTCTGGCCACGCAGGCGGCCCGTCCTCTCACCGCAGCCGAAGCATCGCGGCTGGCGCAGCATGCGCAGCGCCGCATCGCTGGCGAGCCTGTGGCGCGCATTCTCGGGACACGCGAATTCTGGGGCCTGCCCTTCCGCCTGTCGGAAGCAACCCTGGTTCCGCGGCCCGACACCGAAACCGTGGTCGAGCTTGCGCTCGAAATCTTTCGCGAGCGGCAGGCGTCCCATCCGCCCCGCATCGCCGACATCGGCACCGGATCGGGCGCGATCCTGCTCGCGCTGCTGCACGAAATTCCGGATGCTTTCGGCGTCGGCACCGACCTCAGCCTGAACGCGCTCAAAACGGCCAGGAACAATGCCGCGGCGCTCGGCCTCGCCGACCGCGCCGCCTTCGTCGCCTGCTCCTATGCGGCGGCGCTCCGCGGCCCGTTCGATCTCATCGTCTCGAACCCGCCCTATATTCCCTCGGGCGAGATTCCGAAATTGAGCATCGAGGTGCGCGAGCATGATCCGCATCTGGCGCTCGACGGCGGCAATGACGGATATGACGCCTACCGCGCCCTGATCCCGCAGGCGGCCGAGCGCCTCGCCCCCGGCGGGGCGCTGATCGTCGAGGCCGGACAGGGCCAGGCCCAAAATATTGAAACCTTGATGAGGGGCGCCGCGTTATCGCTGGACAGGCCACCCAAGGCCGACTTGGCAGGCATTCCACGGGCGGTTTCGGCCCGAAAAATGCCCCCATAAAAGCCGGTTTGGGCTGCAAAAACCTCTTGGAATATCGCCTGGGAACGACTACGTTCCGTTCAACACATCGGTGCCGGCCCCGTAGACCTACGGGCGAAAGCCGGGCTCTCGGGCGAGAGCTTTACTGATTTAAAGGTTCCAAGCCGCAGGTCCTGTTGAGCGCGATGGCCAGTGGAGCTGCGCTGCTCTCCGACCGCAACGTGAACGAAAGCCAGATATTGCGCTTGAAGACTGACGCAAGAAAGCTGGGCTTGTTTCGGCAAGCGAAATGAATGGGTTCGCTGGCAATGAATGCTGGCGAGTGGGGAACGCGTCTTTGTTGAACGCGACGGTCGACGAACATCGGCAGGGTTCGATCCGCTTTTGCGCGCGGTGCGCGCGAGAGGTGTGAGCCGCTGGCACCAGGTCACTCCTAGCAATCAGTATGCGTGCAATCTTTAGGGCTGGAATTAAAGGCAGGACATGAGAAACGGTCAAAACAAGCAGCGGATGCGCAACCGCAACAACAATAACAACAACCGACGCGGCCAGAACCCGATGACCCGGGTCTACGAATCCAACGGACCCGACATCAAGATTCGCGGCACCGCTTCGCACATCGCCGAAAAGTATCTCCAGCTTGCGCGTGACGCGCGCTCTTCCGGCGACCCCGTTGCAGCCGAGAACTACTACCAGCACGCCGAGCATTATTTCCGCCTGATCGCGGCGGCCCAGGAGCAGTTCCGCCAGAACCAGCAACCGCGCGGCGATGAGCCCATCAGCAGCAGCGACGACGGCGAGGACGACGGCGAGAATTTCTCGGCCTTCGGCCAGGAGCCGGGTTTCGTCCCGCAGCCCCAGCAGCAGCCCTTCATGCGCGACCGCGATGGCCAGCGCGATCACCACCAGCGTGATCACCAGCCGCGAGACAACCAGCAGCCCTACCAGCGTGACAACCAGCAGCCGCGCGAGCACCGCGAACGCGACCATCGTCCGCAGCCGCAATATCAGCCGCAGCCGCAGCCCGCGAACCAGCCGCAGCCCGTCATCGCCGATGCCGGCGGTGTCGACCGCCTGCCGTCCTTCATCACCGGCGCGCAGCCGCAGGTGAACGGCGGCCAGGGCGGCTTCGAGGGCGGCGGTGGCGGCGAGCGTTATCCGCGCCGGCGGCGCCGGCCGCATGGGCCGCGTCCCGAGCGCGAAGCGGCTCCCGCCGCGTCCAGCGACGAGGTCGCCCCGGGCGAGTAAGCTCCTTCTGATTTTCTGATCTGGATCGTCCCGGCCTCGCCGGGACGATTTGTTTGTGACGATGTGCGTTGGTTGAATCTATGGGAACGCACGGGCACGGATCACCCGTCCCGTCAGGCCCGTAAGGAGAGGTGAAGCTAACTCCGCGTCACCGTCGTCGAGGACGGCACCAGCACCGGCTTCGCGAGCGAGGGAATGAGCCGTACGCGCTCGCGCTTGGCGGGGATCGCGCGGTAGACCTGCTTGGTCGCCTCCACGATATGGACGCCGGCAAAGGGCAGCGACAACGCCGCACCGGCACGCTCCCACATCTGCGCCGATTTCAACACCCAGCCGCCGGCATAAGGCGGCATGAACAGTGCCTCGCCCCAGGCGGTCGGCGTGAACCAGGTCTGGCGCAAGAGCTCGGTGATCTGCGAGCGCGAATAGGGCCGGCCGTGGCCGAACGGCGTGCTGTCGGTGCGGGTCCAAACCCCCCGCCGGTTCGGGATCACGGCGATGACGCGCCCCGAGGGCGCCAGCACCCGCCACACTTCGCGCAGCAGCGCAGCCGGATCGTCCGACATCTCCAGCGCGTGGACCAGCAGGATGCGGTCGACGGCAGCGTCAGGAAGCGGCAGCGAGAACTCATCCACCAACGAGGCCAGCGCCGGCCGGCCCGTCGGCCATTTCAGGACGCCCTGGGCCGCCGGCATGAAGGCGATGCACCGCTCGGCGTCCTCGCGGAACAACCCCAGATAGGGCGTCGGATAGCCGATGCCGAGCACGCGCTGGCCCGCGGCGTTGGGCCAGCGTTCCCTGATGCCGCGATTGATCATTTGCCGCGCCACGATCCCGAGGCGGCGGGAGTAGAACTCGCGGAGGTCGACGACGTCGATGGTCATGACGGCAATGTAACATGCGCGAGGGCGCCGCTGCGCGCGGAATATTGCATTGCCTGCGCAACGTTAACGCCATATTTGTCTGCCGGGGCTGGGCGCGATGGAGATGACATGGCCGCCGAAATTCGTACTTTCACCTGTTTAAACGACAATTTCGGTTATCTGATCCACGATGTGGAAACCAAAGCGACGGCATCGATCGACGCGCCGGAGGCCGGTCCCATCCTCGAGGCCCTGGAGCGCGAGGGCTGGCAGCTGACCGACATCCTGATCACCCATCATCATGGCGATCATGTCGGGGGGTTGCCGAACTCAAGCAGAGATACAATTGCCGCGTCGTCGCACCGCACGACAAGACGACGAAGATTGCGAATGTCGACCTGCGCGTCGCCAATGCCGACGTGATCAAGATCGGCAATTTGCTGGCGCGTGTCGTGGAGACGCCCGGCCACACGCTCGACCATATCTCCTACGTGTTCGACAATGAGAAGGCGGTGTTCGCCGCCGATACGCTGTTCTCGATCGGATGCGGCCGCGTCTTCGAGGGCACCTATCCGATGATGTGGGATTCGCTCCTGAAGCTGCGCGCCCTGCCCGACGACTTCAAGCTCTATTGCGGCCACGAATACACGGCGTCCAACGTCAAGTTCGCTCTCACCATCGAGCCGGACAATGCGGCGCTGCAGGCGCGCGCCGCGGAGGTGACGAAGCTCCGGGCCGAGAACAAGCCGACCATTCCCTCGCTGCTGGGTGACGAGAAGCGCGCAAACGTGTTCCTGCGCGCCGATGAGCCGGCGGTCGCGGCCAAGCTGCACATGAAGGGCGCGGATCCCGCCGCAGTGTTCGGCGAACTCCGCGAGCGCAAGAACAAGTCCTGAAGAACAAATCCTGGCGGGCATCGATGCCGACCGCAGCCGAGATCATCGCGCGCCTCGAACTCCGGCCGCATCCCGAAGGCGGGCACTACCGCGAAACGTTTCGCGATCAAGCCACGGACGCCAACGGGCGTTCGCGCTCGACCCTGATCTACTTCCTGCTCGCGCGCGGCGAGCGTTCGCACTGGCATCGCGTCGATGCGGTCGAGACCTGGCACTATTACGCCGGCAGTCCCTTGATGCTGCGCATCGCCCATGACGGCTGCTCGCAGCACGAGGTACGGCTCGGCACCGACCTCGTCAGCGGCGAGCGGCCGCAGGCCATCGTGCCGGCGAATGCCTGGCAGATGGCGGAAACCACGGGCGAATGGACGCTGGTCGGCTGCACCGTGGCGCCCGCGTTCGAGTTCGCAGGCTTCGAGCTCGCGCCGGCGGGCTGGGAACCGTAGTGATTTTCACCTCTTCCGCAGCACCATGTCCTTCGCCGCGATCAGGCCGCCGCCGGCAATCAGGATCGCAGCAATCGCGATGTTGGTGCTGGCCTTGGCAAAACCGGCAGCGATGAGGAATCCGGTCGAGAGCAGCGGCGTCGCGTAGGAGGCGGCGCCGAGCACGCGGATGTCGCCGCGCTTCATGCCGATGTCCCAGGCGTAGAACGCGGCACCGACGGGGCCGATGCCGAGTGCGATGACCGAGAGCCATTGCACCGTGGTCTCCGGCCAGACCGTGGTTTCAAGCAGGCCATGCATCAGCGCGGCCAGTATGGCCGTGGCGAGACAGAAGCCCGCGACGGCATCGGTCGGCACCGCCTTCAATCGACGGGATAGCACCGAATAGCTTGCCCAGACGAAAGCGGCGATGAAGGCCGCGATCAATCCCGGCACCGCGCCCGGCGCGAAGCCGGAGGTGTTGCCGGCGAACAGCAGCACGGTGCCGACGAGGCCGAGCACGGCGCCGATGATGTGATGCGCGGCCAGCCGCTCACCGGGCAGGAATGACGAGAACAGCACGATCAATAGCGGCCACAGATAATTCAGAAGGCCGGCTTCGGCCGGCGGGGCGAAGCGCAGCGCGAGAAAATACAGCGCGTGATAGCCGAACAGGCCACCGACGCCGACGACCCAGACCACGAGCGGCTGCTTAAGGCTTTTCGCCGCCTCGCGCCGTCCGATCCAGGTGAGCAGGCCGACGACACCGCCAATCGCGAAGGTCATCGCAGCGAGCTGAAACGCCGGGATCTTTCCCGTCGCCACCGTCATCACTGAGAGCAGCGACCACATCAGGATCGCGGTCAATCCGATCAGCGTGGCAGTGCGGGGAGTCATTCGAGGGAGCCCTTGTCATTCCGGGATGGCGCATAGCGCCAGACCCGGAATCTCGAGATTCTCAGGTGCGCAATTGCGCACCATAGTTCGCCGCTGTCGCGGCGCGCCCCCGAATGACAGGGCATGATGCCCAGGACAAGCCCGGGCATGACGATGTTGCGAATATCAGCCCACGTGATGCGATCGCATCACACCATGTACTGGCCGCCGTTGACCGTCAGCGTCGAGCCGGTGATGAAGCCGGACTCGTCGGCCGCGAGGAACACGACCGCGCGCGCAATCTCCTCGGGCTCGCCGAGCCGGCTGGCCGGGATCTGCGGGATCACGCTCTTCTCCAGCACGTCCTTCGGCACCGCCTGCACCATTTCGGTGTTGATGTAGCCGGGGCAGATCGCATTGACGGTGATGCCGCCCTTGGCGTTCTCGAGCGCGAGCGCCTTGGTGAAGCCGATGTCACCGGCTTTCGCGGCGGAATAGTTGACCTGGCCGAACTGCCCCTTCTGGCCGTTGATCGACGAGATCGAGATGATGCGGCCGAACTTGCGCGCGCGCATGCCCTCGATGACTTGGCGCGTCATGTTGAACAGCGAGCCGAGATTGGTGTTGATGACCGCGTTCCACTGCTCGAGCGTCATCTTGTGGAAGGCGGTGTCGCGGGTGATGCCGGCATTGTTGACGAGCACCTCGATCGGCCCGAGATCGGCCTCGACCTTCTTCACGCCCTCGGCGCAGGCGTCGAAACTGCTGACGTCCCATTTGTAGACGGCGATGCCGGTCTCGGCCTTGAATTTCTCCGCCGCCGCATCGTTCCCGGCATAGCTTGCCGCGACCTTGTAGCCGGCCGCCTTCAGCGCCTTGCTGATCGCCGCTCCGATGCCTCGCGTACCACCCGTCACCAGTGCAACACGTGCCATGTCGTATTCCTTCCCTTGGACTCTTCAGACGTTTCTGACGTGATCGTTTTTAACAGCGGATTATGCGGGACGTTTGACGGACATCAAGAACAAAACGCCCGGCGTGAGCCGGGCGTTTCTCTTTAGTCGAGGCTTGCGTGGTTGCGAAGAATATTTGATTTGCAACCGCTGCCTTTTTAGTCGCGTGCAACGCACGCGCTGACGTGTGCGGCGCACGCGTCAGCTGCGTGTCGGGTCGTCGTCAGTCGCGCGCCACACACATGGCGATGCCCATGCCGCCGCCGATGCACAGCGTGGCCAGGCCCTTCTTCGAATCGCGCTTCTGCATTTCGTGCAGCAGCGTCACCAGCACGCGTGCGCCGGACGCGCCGACCGGATGGCCGATCGCGATCGCGCCGCCGTTGACGTTGACCTTCGAGGTATCCCAGCCGAGGTCCTTGTTGACGGCGCAGGCCTGTGCCGCAAAGGCCTCGTTGGCCTCGACCAGGTCGAGATCGCCGACATTCCAGCCGGCCTTCTTCAGCGCGGCGCGCGAGGCCGGGATCGGGCCCGAGCCCATGATCTTCGGATCGACGCCGGCCTGCGCCCAAGACACGATGCGCGCGAGCGGCTTCTTGCCTTCCTTGGCCGCCTGCTTGGCCGTCATCAGCACCACGGCGGCAGCGCCGTCATTGATGCCGGAGGCCGAGCCCGCGGTGACCGTTCCGTCCTTCTCGAAAGCCGGCTTGAGCTTCGCCATCGCCTCCAGCGTGGCGCCGTGGCGCGGATATTCGTCGGCGCTGACGACGACGTCGCCCTTGCGGGTCTTGATGGTGACGGGAACGATCTCGTCGTTGAACTTGCCGGCCTTCTGCGCGGCCTCGGCCTTCTGCTGCGAGGCGACCGCGAACTCGTCCTGCTGGGCGCGGGTGATCTGCCATTGGCGCGCGACGTTCTCGGCGGTGTTGCCCATGTGATAGCCGTTGAAGGCATCCCACAGGCCGTCCTTGATCATGGTGTCGACCAATTCGAGACCGCCCATCTTGACGCCACCGCGCAGGTGCTGGGCGTGCGGGGCCATGCTCATGGACTCCTGACCGCCGGCGACCACGATCTCGGAATCGCCGTTGAGCAGCGCCTGGTAGCCGAGCGCGACCGTGCGCAGGCCCGAGCCGCAAAGCTGGTTGACGCCCCAGGCCGGGCTCTCCACCGGAATTCCGGCGGCGATCGAAGCCTGGCGGGCGGGGTTCTGGCCCTGGGCGGCGGTCAGGATCTGACCCATGATGACTTCGGAGACCCGGCCGGGCTCGATGCCCGCGCGCTCCAGCGCGGCCTTGATGGCGACGGCGCCGAGATCGTGGGCGGGAAGGGTCGCGAAGGCTCCGTTGAAGCTTCCGACCGGGGTGCGGGCGGCGCTGACGATGACGACATCGTCTGACATGGGCATCTCCTGGGGCTTGAGGTTCTTGTAAAGGGGGCAGGCGGGCTGGAAAAGCAATCGCCAGTCTGTCAGCCATCCTGTTAACGTCGTTGAGGCATGTCAATCGGCCGGGCACCGAATTCATACCGCAGCGCATTCAAAACAGCGTTCTTGGCGCTTTCGCAAGCAAGATTTTGCCCTGCAATTAACCGTGCCGCACAAAACGGTAGCGTGAGCCCTTTGAAAATGCTTATTTTGTTGCGTTGCGTACTCTTCCCGCCCTGCGGCATTGCCCGACAGGTTCCCGTTCTCCGCGCTTGCAAGTGAGAGCCCATGGCGAAATCAGACCAACCCACCACAATCAAGAAATACGCGAACCGCCGGCTCTATAACACCGGGACGAGTACCTATGTAACGCTGGAAGACCTCGCCGCCATGGTCAAGGACGGAGAGGATTTCCTGGTCTATGACGCCAAGACCGGCGACGACATCACCCGCTCTGTGCTCGCCCAGATCATTTTCGAGCAGGAGAACAAGGCCGGCCAGAACCTGCTGCCGACCACCTTCCTCCGCCAGCTGATCCGCTTCTATGGCGACAGCATGCAGATGGTGGTGCCGAAATATCTGGAGCAGTCGATCGCGACTCTGACCCAGGAGCAAGAGAAGTTCCGCAAGCAGATTGCCAACACGCTGTCCGGCACTCCTTTTGCTCCGCTGGAGGAGCAAGTCCGCCGCAACATGGAGCTGTTCCAGCAGACCTTCTCGATGTTCAAGCCGTTCGCAGCGCCCCGTCCGGCCGCCACTCCCGAGCCGGAGCCCGATGCGAATGCCGAGGCACCGAAGGACAGCAATATCGACGAGCTGCGCCAGCAGATGAAGGAAATGCAGGATCGTCTCGAGCGGATGTCGAAGAAGGACGAGTAGTCTTTTATTCGCGCCGCCCGCGCACGGAAGCGCGAGCTATGTCTGAGCGAAGCACCCATTGGGACCACGTCTACGCCACCAAGGGCGAGGCCGAGGTCAGCTGGTTTCAGGACAGCCCGGCGATCTCGCTCGAGATGATCCGCGCTGCCGGCCCCAACCATGACGCAGCCATCATCGATGTCGGCGGCGGAGCATCACGGTTGGTCGATGCGCTGTTGCAGGACGGATATCGCGACGTCACCGTGCTGGACCTTTCTGCCAAAGCGTTTGACGCGGCGAAGAAGCGATTGGGCGGAGCCGCTTTGATGGTCGACTGGATCGTCGCCGATGCCACGACGTGGCAACCGGCGAAGACCTACGACGTCTGGCACGATCGCGCCGCGTTTCACTTCCTGACCGATCTCCGCGACAGGGCCGCTTACGTCGAGCGCCTGCGGTCGGCAATTGCGCCTGGCGGTCACGTCATCATTGCGACGTTTGCACCTGATGGTCCTGAGAAATGCAGCGGCCTGCCGGTGCAGCGCCACGACAGTGCCAGCCTTGCAGCGGAGCTTGGGCCGGAGTTCGAGCTGGTCGAGACGCGGCGCGAGACGCATCACACGCCGTGGGATTCGACGCAGGCGTTTCAGTTCAGCCGGTTTCGCAGGCGCGGCTCGTGAGCGGCGCCGCACGATCCACAAACTCGTCATTGCGAGCGCAGCGAAGCAATCCAGACTACCGCCGCGGGAAACTCCTGGATTGCCTCGCTGCGCTCGCAAATGACGGAGGGACAGCCTCCTACGCCGCCAGCTTCACCGCATGCGCAAAGTCCCAATAGAGCATTCGCGCTTTCGTGTAGAACGGGCCCGGCTTCAGCTCGCGCTCGTCGATGCGAATCACGGGCGCGACCTTGGCGAAATTGCCGGTTGAAAAGATCTCGTCGGCGGCCAGGAAATCGGCATAGCGCAACGTCTTCTCGACCACGGTGACGCCGTCGCCGCGAAGCAGGCTGATGACGCGCTGGCGCGTGATGCCGTCGAGGAAGGTGCCGTTCGGCACCGGCGTGAAGACCACGCCGTCCTTGGCCATGAACACGTTGGAATTGCCGAACTCGGCGACGTTGCCGAGCATGTCGAGCATCAGCGCGTTCTGGAAGCCGCGCGAAGCAGCTTCCGCGAGCGCACGCGAATTGTTCGGATAGAGGCAAGCCGCCTTGGCCTCGACCGGCGCGCATTCGGCGGTGGGCCTGCGGAACGGCGACAACGTGATGGCGTTGCCGACAGGCTTTGGCATCGGCGCCTCGTAGATGCACAGGCACCAATTGGTGGTCTCGGGGTCGAACAGCACGCCGCCGCCGCTCCCGTTCTGCGCCCAGTACATCGGACGGATATAGAGCTCGGCATTCGCGGCAAAGCGCGCGATGCCATCGTTGGCGAGCGCGAGCCAGGTGTCGGTATCGACCACCGGCTTCAGGCCGAAATTGATCGCGGATTGATTGACGCGAGCGACGTGACGGTCGAGATCGGGTGCAACGCCCTCGAACGCGCGCGCGCCGTCGAACACGATCGAGCCGAGCCAGGCCGCATGCGTGCGCGGGCCCATGATCGGCACATTGCCGTCGTGCCATTTGCCCTCGAAGAAGGTCCAGCTCGGCGAATAGTCGATGGGTTTTTTGATCTCGGCCATGACCGGCCTCCCTGAGAATATCCGGGCACTATTGCCGCAATTTCTAAACGATTTGCTGCGGGATTTGGGCACCCTCTCCCTCCAGGGAGGTTAGGACCGCGCAAACCGGCTATAATGTCCGGCAGTCACGGAGTGTCCCCATGCCGCTCGATCCGCTCGCAAAGCGTTTGTTGACCATGTTGGCGGCGGCTGCGCCGCAGGCGCGGAGCCGGCCCAGCGTGGAGGCGCGACGGCAATCGCTGGCAAAGCTGATGCAGTTCGCGCGCGCCGAGGCGCCGGATGTGACGACCTCGGACGGCATGCTGACCGGTACGGGCGGCGAGCTGCCCTATCGCCTCTACACGCCGGCAAGCGCTGGGGAGCTCGCACCGGGCTTCGTGTTCTTCCATGGCGGCGGCCTCGTCGCCGGCAGTATTGCCACGCATGACCGCATCGCGGCGGCGCTGGCGCATGCCACCGGCTGCCGCCTGGTCTCGGTCGACTACCGGCTCGCGCCCGAGCACAAATTTCCCGCTGCCGTGGACGATGCGATCGCCGCGACCGAATGGGTCGCGCGCGAGGCGCGCTCCCTGGGCATCGACGCCGAACGGCTGGTTGTCGGCGGCGATTCCGCCGGCGCCACATTGGCGGCGATCGTGTGCCAGCAGGCTTTGCAAAACGCCGGCCTCTCCATCGTGGCGCAATGCCTGATCTGCCCGGTGCTGGATTTCGAGGAGACCTCGCCCTCGCGCGAGGCCTTTGCGGAAGGCCACCTGATCGATCGTGCCACGATCGAAGCCGATCTTTCCGACTATCTGCCTGACGGCATCGACACCGCCCATCCGCGTGTCTCTCCGTTGCGCGCGACACGGCTCGCGGGCCTGCCGCCCGCGATCATCCACACTGCCGAGTACGACCCGATGCGCGACGAGGGCAATGCCTATGCCCGCAAGCTGCTCACCGCGGGCGTCGCCGTCGAGCATGTCTGCCACGACGGCATGGTCCACAATTTCCACGCCATGGGCGCGATCTTGCCACAGGCTCAGCTCGTGCTGTCGCAGATCGGCGAGCAGGTGCGCAGGGCGGTGAAGAGGGAAGAAAGCAGCGTCATGCCCTCGAGCCAATGACCGCGCGCGCTGCCGCGACATACTCCGGCCAGTGCGCGTCCGCATAGCGTGCGGCCTGCCGCGCGCAGATAATATCGGGGGCATGCGCGGCCGCAATCGTGCGCGCAAAGCGTTCTTCGGCTACGGTCACGTCGCCGGGTTCTGCCGATGGTGCAGCGGCGGCAGCAGCGGTGGGAGCAACGGCGAGCCCCGCCATTCCGGCGAGCAGGATGCGGCGTGACGTGTTCATGGCTGTCGTCCTCCATTGTTCGGCCTGCACTGTGGCTGGCGAGTGTGTCGGTGCGATCACGCCAGGGTAACCGCACACGTCCATGCCGTCCATCGCTTGCGAAGATCGCTTGACCGCACGAGCGATCACGTTCCATCTAGCACCGGTTTCGCCGTCAAATCGCCATGCGCCGGATCGTCACGTGCCCCTTCGCAGCCAATCTCGTTGTTCGGTTTTGCGCGTTACCGCGACGGGACTGCTTTGTCTGGCGATCTCGGCCGGCGGAGCCTTCGCGGCCGACGATGAGGACGACGAGCCCGCAAAGCCACGTGTCCCGAACATCTACCTCGATTTGCGCACAATCTATGCGAGGACCCCGGCGGGCGCGCTCGGGCTCGGCTTCGGCAACACCTCGGTATCGGCCGCGCTCGAAGCCCTGGCGGTGCGTGGAGGCGCAACGCTGCCAAACGGCTCGCCGGCGGCAAAATCCATCGCCGTCGACCTGCCGCTGACCGTCGACGTCAGCGACCGCGTCTCGCTTTATGGCGGCGTGTCGGGCTCGACCATTGACGTCGGCGGCGGCTGGTCGGCGTTCGACATCACGAGCTGGAACATCGGCGTGCAGGCCGATCTCTACCAGCAGAACGGCGGGAAGATCCCGACCATCAGGCTGCAGTCGACCCTGACGCAGTCGGTGCCGAACGAGCAGGGCATGACGAATTCTTTGAATAACATCCTGGAATTCGACTACGCGCTCGACGAAGACGAGACACGGGGCTGGCTGGCCGGCATGCAATACACCAAGACCAGCATCGCCAGCCCGTTCGCCAGCATCGGAACGAACACGATCCTCTATGCCGGCGGTTATTATCAATGGCCAAGCAATTGGAAGTTCACCGGGCGCGTCGGCATGCAGTCTTTCGGCGGCGCGCAGCTCGGGGGGCGGACGCTGGCGGCGTCCTTCACCCAGCCGACCCTGCGCCTCGACCTTGATCGCATGGACGACAACGATAACCGCCTGTTCGGCATCACCGCACAGATCGCGTGGATGCCGAAACCGGCCTACCAGCTGACGCTGCGAACGCCCCTTTACGCCGTGCGCAATTAGCCAGCTCGCTAGTCCGGCACCGGCACGTCAAAGGTGTTGAGCGTGACCGAGACCATACAGTAGACGCCGACGAGATAGGACAGCTCGGCGGCGCCGTGCTCGCCGAATTCCTTCACCGCCGCGCGCCAGGTCAGCTCCGGCAGTACGCCGCCGCCGACCAGTGCCGATGCCATATCGTAGGCGACCGCCTCCTGCTTGGTGAGGTCCACCGGTCGCTGCCCGGCGACGATGGTCGCGAGCTTCTCGTCGGAGAGGCCACGCTGCTCGGCAACGAGCACGTGGGCATAGAGCTCGTAACCGGACCGGAAATGCGAGCCGGTGACGAGGATCGCGACCTCGCGGACGGCAGCGGGCAGCAACGGGTTCGACGCGATCGCTTTGACCAGCTCCCATACCGGCTTGCCGAAGCGCGGCTCGCGGATCCAGGGATTCCAGGGCCCGAGCAGCGCGCCGTCGTCGCGCATGTTCACAAAACCCTTGAAATGATCCTTGATGCCGGCTCGCATGTCGTCATAGAGCGGCTTCTGTTCGGCACTCAGGTCTTTCGGATCGAGAATGGGAAGGCGCACGGCAGGATCTCCTCGTTGAGAGGACGCAACCGTCACCTGCAGCCGCGCGCAAGGCAAGTGAAGTTGCCGTGACGGGCCGTGCCATTTCGTAAATCGCACGAAGATGTCAGCTACGGACCTTTGGGCCCTATGCGCTCTCCGGATTGACGACGTCGTCGACATCGAGTCTCAAGGGCTCACCTGTCGCGAGGAACGACGACAATGTCGCCTCGAATGGTGCCGGATCGAGACCGCGCGCTTTCAGCCATCCCGACTCGTAATAGGTCTGTCGGTAGCGCTCGCCGGAATCGCAGATCAGCGTCACCAGCGACCCCGTGACGTTCGCCTGGCGCATCTCCGAGGCGAGCCGGCACAGCGCCAGGAAATTGGTGCCGGTGGAGCCGCCGACCGGGCGGCGCAGCCGGCGCGCCAACACGTTCATCGCGGCGATCGTCGCCGCATCCGGGATCTTCATCATGCGATCGACCACGCCCGGCACGAAGGAAGGTTCGCAGCGCGGCCGGCCGACGCCCTCGATCAGCGACGGCCGATCGCAGACATGGGATCGGTCCTGGGAGCGGAAGCAGTCGAAGAAGGCGGAGTGCTCGACATCGGCAACGCACAGCCGCGTCGGATACTGGCGATAGCGCAGATAGCGTCCGATAGTGGCCGAGGTGCCGCCGGTGCCGGCGCCCATCACGATCCAGTCCGGCAGCGGGCGCGGCTCGCCCTGCAATTGCGTGAAGATCGATTCGGCGATGTTGTTGTTGCCGCGCCAGTCGGTGGCGCGTTCGGCGAAGGTGAACTGGTCCATGTAATGGCCGTTCAGACGGGCTGCGAGCGCCGCAGCCTCCGCATAGAGCGCGCGGCCGTCGTCGATCAGGTGGCAGTTGCCGCCATAATGCTCGATCGCGGCGATCTTCTCCGCCGAGGTCGTGCGCGGCATAACGGCATAGAAGGGTACGCCGATCATCTGCGCGAAATAGGCTTCCGACACCGCGGTCGATCCCGACGAGGCCTCGACGACGGACGTACCTTCGCGGATATGGCCGTTGCACAGCGCGTAGAGGAATAGCGAGCGCGCCAGCCGATGCTTCAGGCTGCCGGTCGGATGCGTGGATTCATCCTTCAGGTAGATATCGATGCCGGACAGTGCCGGCACGATCAGCCGAATCAGATGCGTGTCGGCGGTGCGGCACTGGTCGGCCTCGATCGCGGCCACGGCCTCGTCGACCCAGCCGCGCCGATAGGCCGGCCCGGCCGGATTGTGCTGGCGGAACGGGAATGTCTGCATTGCGCGAATCTCTCATGATGCCGATCGTGCATCAAGTGTGAGGCTCAAAACTCCAGCGGCGCGTTGTCGACGACCTCCTTCATCACGAAGAAGGTGCGGGTCTGGCGCACGCCGGGCAGCGCGATGAGTTGCTCGCCGTGGATGCGGTTGAAATCCTCCATGTCACCGACCCGGATCTTGAGGAAATAGTCGAAGTCGCCGGCGACGAGGTGGCAGTCGAGCACGAATTTCAACTTCGCAATCGCCTGCTCGAAGGTGGCAAAGCTCTCCGGCGTCGAGCGGTCGAGCACGACGCCGACCATCACCAGCGTGCCCTTTGCCACCTTTTTCGGCGCGACCATGGCGCGCACCGCGGCGATGAAGCCGTCCTCGAACAGGCGCTGGGTGCGGCGGTGGCATGTGGCGGGGCTGATCGCGACTGATGCGGCCAGCTCGGAGTTGCTCAGCCGCCCGTTATTTTGCAGCAATCTCAATATCTTGAGGTCGATACGGTCGAGCCGCCCGGACATGGAAGAATCTTTCACTTGGAGATGCAACGGCGGAAGAAGTCTTAGCTGAAGTCGCATCTTCCGCAAGATCACGTGCAATATGGGCGCAAAATTCGAGAGCACCTTTTTGCGCCGCAATGCTAGCCACGTCGCAGACACCAACGCCAACGGGGATGATCCATGAACCTGGAAAAATTCGCGCGCTATCCGCTGACCTTCGGTCCGACGCCCATCGAGAAGCTGGAGCGGCTGTCAAAACATCTCGGCGGCCACGTCGAGGTCTATGCCAAGCGCGAGGACTGCAATTCCGGCCTCGCCTATGGCGGAAACAAGCTGCGCAAGCTCGAATACATCGTCCCCGACGCGATCGCCTCCAACGCCGACACGCTGGTGTCGATCGGCGGCGTGCAGTCCAACCACACCCGCATGATCGCCGCCGTCGCCGCCAAGCTCGGCATGAAGTGCCGCCTGGTGCAGGAAGCCTGGGTGCCGCACGAGGACGCAGTGTACGACCGCGTCGGCAACATCATGCTCTCGCGCATCATGGGCGCCGACGTGCGCCTGGTCGATGACGGCTTCGACATCGGCATCCGCAAGAGCTGGGAGCAGGCGATCGAGGAGGTGAAGGCCGCTGGCGGCAAGCCTTACGCCATTCCGGCCGGCGCCTCCGTGCACAAGTTCGGCGGGCTCGGCTATGTCGGCTTCGCCGAGGAGGTGCGCAAGCAGGAGAAAGAGCTCGGCTTCAAGTTCGACTATATCGTGGTCTGCACCGTCACCGGCTCGACCCATGCCGGCATGCTGGTCGGCTTCGCCGCCGACGGCCGCGCCCGCAAGGTAATCGGCATCGATGCGTCCTTCACGCCCGCGCAGACCAAGGCGCAGGTGCTCGAGATCGCGCAGAACACCGCCAAGCTGGTCGAGCTCGGCAAGGAGCTCGTCGCCGACGATGTCGTGCTGATCGAGGACTACGCCTATCCGGCCTACGGCGTGCCGTCGGAAGAGACCAAGGAGGCGATCCGTCTCACCGCGCGTCTCGAAGGCATGATCACCGACCCCGTCTATGAGGGCAAGTCGATGCAGGGCCTGATCGATCTCGCCAAGAAGGGCTATTTCGAGAAGGGCGCGAAGATTCTCTACGCCCATCTCGGCGGCGCGCCGGCGCTGAACGGATATGCGTATGCGTTCCGTAACGGGTGAGTGAAGGCTGGCTCTCGCGCCTCATTAACTGCTGTCGTCCCGGGCAAGCGTCAGCGCGGACCCGGGACCCCCGCGCGAGCGCCTGCGCTCGTCGCGACCACATGACCGCGTTTGGCGAAGACTCGTGCTTGGCAGCTTGCCCCAGCCACATCGGCCTGTGGTTATGGATCCCGGATCTGCGCGCTTTGGCGCTTGTCCGGGATGACAATTGAGTTGGCGGCTACCTCGTCCTGACGATCTGCAGCAGCTCGTCGCCGTAATGCTCGAGCTTCTTGTCGCCGATGCCCGGCACGTTGCGCAGCTCGTCCAGCGTGGTGGGCCAGGCCCGGACGATGCCGTCGATGGTGGCATCGTGGAGTACGACGTAGGCCGGCACGCCGCGCTGGCGCGCGACCTCAGAACGCCAGGCGCGCAGGCGCGCGCGCAGCTCGGGATCGACATCGCCTTGCGGCGCGCTGGCCGCGGGCGCGAGATCGCCGCGACGGGACTTGGCGCGGCTCGACCGGATGTGGGTGCCCGGCGCCTCCTCGCGCAGCCACACGTCCGTTTCGCCGCGCAGCACGCCGCGCGAGGACTCCGTCAGCTTGAGCGCGCCGTAAGCTTCGCTGTCGCTTCGCAGATGTCCCATCGCCACCAATTGCCGCAGCACCGTGCGCCATTGCTTTTCGTTGAGCTCGCGGCCGATGCCGAACACCGACAGCTTGTCGTGACCGAACTGCGTCACCTTCTCGGTCAGGCGCCCCACCAGCACGTCGATCAAATGCATCGCACCAAAGCGCTGTCCGGTGCGGTAGACGCAGGACAGCAGCTTCTGCGCCAGCACCTTGCCGTCGCGCATCTTGGGCGGCGTCAGGCAATTGTCGCAATTTCCGCAGCTCTCGCCCATCACGATCTCGCCGAAATAGGCGAGCAGCCGCCGTCGGCGGCAGTGCGGCGTTTCGGCAAGACCGACCAGTGCATCGAGCTTGCCGATCGAGACCCGCTTGAACTCGTCGGAGGCGTTGGACTCGTCGATCATGCGACGCTGCTGCACGATGTCCGACAGCCCATAGGCCATCCAGGCCGTCGACGGCTTGCCGTCACGGCCGGCGCGCCCCGTCTCCTGGTAATAGGCCTCGATGCTCTTGGGCAGATCCAGATGGGCGACGAAGCGCACGTCGGGCTTGTCGATGCCCATGCCGAACGCGACGGTCGCGACGATGACGATGCCGTCCTCGTTGAGAAAGCGGTCCTGGTTGCGCGAGCGCAACGACCCATCGAGCCCGGCGTGATAGGGCAGCGCCGCAATACCGGCGTCCTGAAGCGCGGCAGCGACCTCCTCGACCCGGTTGCGCGAGAGGCAATAGACCACGCCGGCATCGCCCATGTGGCGCTCGCGGATGAATTCCTTCAGCTGCGATACCGAATTGCGCTTGTCGACGATCTCGTAGCGGATGTTGGGCCGGTCGAAGCTCGAGACGAATTGCGGCGCGTCCGAGAGCTGAAGCCGCGCGACGATCTCCTTGCGGGTCAGCTCGTCGGCGGTCGCGGTCAACGCGATGCGCGGCACGTCGGGAAAGCGCTCGGCGATGATGGAAAGGCCGACATATTCGGGCCGGAAATCATGGCCCCATTGCGAGACGCAATGCGCCTCGTCGATCGCAAACAGCGCCACCTTCGCCTGCGCCAGCAGCGACAGGCAGCGGGGCGTCACCAGGCGTTCCGGCGCGACATAGAGCAGGTCGAGGTCGCCCGCGAGCAGGCGCCGCTCGATGTCGGACGCCTCCTGCGGCGTCAGCGACGAGTTCAGCGCGGCGGCGTTGACGCCGGCCTCGATCAGGCCGGCGACCTGGTCGCGCATCAGGGCGATCAAGGGCGACACCACGATGCCGCAGCCTTCACGCAGCAAGGACGGAAGCTGGTAGCACAGCGACTTGCCACCGCCGGTCGGCATCAAGACCAGGCAGTTGCCGCCGTCCGTGACGTGCTGGATGATCTCGCCCTGCGCGCCGCGGAAACCCGGCAGGCCGAACACCGAATGCAGCACCGACAGCGCGTCGCGCCCATTGGCCGGCGCAGGCAGCGGAGCGGTGGAGGGAGCGGACATGGCGGAGCAGATCAGGCCGTGAGATTCGTCACAAGGCCAGTCGCATGCTGGCGTCGGCGTGGCAAGACCGTTTGCGGGGCGAGTGCGCCCCTTCCCCTCTCCCCCTGCGGCCTTGCGGGGAGAGGGTGGCTCGCCGCATAGTGGCGAGACGGGGGAGGGGTCTCCATCCACGAATTCGATTTTGCGGAGGCATACCCCTCATCCGGCGCTTCGCGCCACCTTCTCCCGCAAAGGGGGAGAAGGGAAAAAGACGCTACGCCCCGATCCGTCGCAGCGCTTCTGCGACGGTCACGATCGGCATGTTGCGCTTGCCGGCGGCCTCCAGCGCATGACGCATCAAATGTGGCGTGCAGCCATAGGGGCTCGGCCTAGTGGTGACGTCGTGGCCGTAGAAGATCAGCCAGCCGCCGCTTGCGACCGCCTCGTCGAAATAGCGATCGATGCCCGCCTTGTCGATCTCGCAATCGACCAAAGGCGAGGCGCGCAGGAACTGGAGATCGATGACGCCGCTGTTGACGCCGGGAAGGATGCCACGCGCGGAGCGAAAGGCTTTTGCGAGTTGCGGCTTGCGCCAGACCGAGGCGATCCCATAGGGATAGGCGAAGTTCGCCAGCGTGATCGAAGCATCGATGCCGCGGAAATGACTGCGGTTCCGCTCGATCTCGCGAGCCATCGCGGCTTCGCCGAGAGTGGCCGAGCTCTGATGCGAGAAGGTGTGGCAGGCAATCTCGTGCCCAACGCGGTGAAGCCGCACGATCGCGTCATTCGACAGGCCATGCCAATGATCCGAGGGGCGATCGATCAGACTGCCGGCGAGGTAATAGGTGCCGCGGCCGCCATGCTGCTCCAAAAGCTCGGCGCCCTCGCCTGCGGCGCTGTCGGGGGCATCGTCGAAGGTGAAGCTCACCATCGGCACATGCACGGGCAGCCGGTGCGGCGCGGCCCGAAAATGCCGGGCCAGCCGATTGTTCACGCGTCCCTGGAGTGCCGACCACACGCTGCGTTTCCCGTGATGTCCTGTTTCTCTACTGAAACATTCGTGCGCAGGTTGAGGCAAGCCTAACGCACGGGTAATCCTAACGCGGAATCAAGACCGCTTCGGCTAGCGCGCCGCCACCGCCGCATTGGCGTCCGCGCCGAGATAGCGCAACCAGTTGCGGAAGAGCACCGCCGCGGCGTTGCCGGCGTCGATATCGGCGCGCAAGCTCAGCCCAGGCAGCTCGTTGGTGAGCGCCGGATGGCGCTCGTGTGTCGCCTTCTTCTCGAACCGAGCCAGCTTCTCTTCGGTCCCTGCGTCAAAGTAACTCACCGGCAGGCGCGGATAGTTGTCGCGCTCCCGCGCGAGATAGCGGCCGATGTCGCGCAGATATTCGCGCTGGAGCGACAGCGCGTCATACTCCGGGTGGCCCTGGAAGAACACGAAGCGGCTGGCATACTGACGAACGAAGACGTCGACGCCGGCTTCGGCCGAGCGTGTCAGCACCTGATAGCCGGCCTCAGCGAGATCGCTCTCGGCGATTTCGTTCAGACGTGAATGCGAGACCTTGAGCGGCGCAGGCGCCGCATGGGTCAGGGAATCGCTCATCACGACGTCGCAATCGAAAATGCCGTGGCATTTGGCCGGCAACCGCCGCCGCTCAATGCCGTCGAGATGCAGCACCGCGGCATGCGCGGCAAGGCACGACCAGATCGTCGATCGCGTGTTGGTCTTGGCCCAGTCGATCAGGCTCGTGAGGTCGCGCCAGTATGGCTCCTGGTCGAGCTCGGGCGCGATCGGCTCGGCGCCGGTCACGATCAGCCCATCGAGTTTTCCACGCTCGAGATCGGATAGGTCGGAATACTCGCTCTCGACATGCCACCTCGCTTCGGGCGAGCGCTTCACGCTGGGAAGCGAGAAGCAGTGGAAGCGGATACGGCGCGCACCTGCTGCGGCCTGGAGCAGCTTCATGAACTGCCGCTCGGTCGCCTTCAGTGCCGCATCCGGCATGTTGTTGACGAGACCGACGGTGAGTTCGGTGCCGGCTTCGCGCGCGAGATCGTGCGCGGCGGGCACCAGCGCCGGGCCCGCAATGACTTGATCGCTATCGATCAAGATCGTCATGGGCGGCGGCGCCTACTCCGCGGCCTCGAGGCGCGCCGATGGGCAGGCTTTTTCCAGCGCCTGGTCGACGTCCTCGATGATGTCAGAGACATGCTCGATACCGATCGACAGACGGATGGTCTCCGGCAGCACGCCGGCAACGCGCTGCTGCTCCGCCGACATCTGCCGGTGCGTGGTCGAAGCCGGATGGCAGGCGAGCGACTTGGCATCGCCGATATTGACGAGCCGCGTAATCAGCTTCAGCGCATCGTAGAAGGTCTTGCCGGCCTCCATGCCGCCTTTGATGCCGAAGGTGAACAGCGATGAGGCGTTGCCATTCAAGTACTTCTGCACCAGCGGATAATAGGGGCTGTCCGGGAAGCCGGTGTAATTGACCCAAGCCACGCGCGGGTCGTCGCGCAAAAATTCGGCGACCTTGCGGGCGTTCTCGACATGGCGCTCCATGCGCAGCGCGACAGTCTCGATACCCTGGAGCAGCAGGAAGGCGTTGAACGGCGACAACACCGAACCCATGGTGCGCTGGTAGACGCTGCGCGCGCGCTCGATATAGGCGGTGCGGCCGAACCGCTCGGCATAGACGAGGCCGTGATAGGACGCGTCGGGCTTGTTGTAGGCCGGAAAACGATTGGCGTATTTCGCCCACGGGAAGTTTCCGGAATCGACGATGGCGCCGCCGAGCGTGGTGCCGTGACCGCCCAGGAACTTGGTCAGCGAATGCACGGCGATGTCGGCGCCGTAGTCGAACGGCTTGAGCAGGATCGGGGTTGCGACGGTGTTGTCGACGATCAGCGGCACGCCATGCGCGTGGGCGATCTTCGCCAGCGCCTCGATGTCGCAGACATTGCCGGCGGGATTGCCGATGGTCTCGGCGAACACGGCCCGGGTGTTTTCGTCGATCAGCTTCTCGATCGCCTCCGGCTTGTCGCTCTCGGCGAAACGGCCGGTAATGCCCTGGCGCGGCAGGATGTGCGAGAGCAGCGTGTGCGTGGTGCCGTAGAGCTGCGGCACTGAAACAATGTTGCCGCCGTGATCGGCGACGTTGACGAAGGCAAAATGCAGCGCAGCCTGCCCGGTCGCGACCGCAAGCGCTCCGACGCCGCCTTCGAGTTGGGCGATGCGCTTCTCCAGCACCGCGCTGGTCGGATTGGCGATGCGGCTGTAGCGAAAGCCCTCAGTCTCGAGATTGAACAGGGCCGCGCCGTGATCGGCACTGTCGAAGGCGTATGCCGCGGTCTGGTAGATCGGCACGGCCACTGCGTGCGTCGTGGCTTCGGGCTCGTAGCCGGCGTGAATAGCGATCGTCTCGTTGCGCATCGTGCCACCTCCGCGTGGAGCGGGCCGCACTTATTGGCCTACAATGAGGCGTGTGCGTTGTCCGCCGTCCCTCTGTTAGAGGCGGGTGGTAAAGCGGACAATAATTCGCCTAGAGATCGAGGAAGTAACCCTAATGCTTGCGCGCGAATTGGCCGGAAATCCGGTTAAATTCGATTAACTGACCTTGCCGTGTCTCGCGCGGTGTCGTCTCGCCCCTGAGCGGCCGAGCTCCCCTCCCCCATGGGCAGGGTTATCGCATTTGCACATTTGGCGGAGGTCGTCATGCCCTGGCTTGTCCCGGGCATCCATGTTCTTTGTGCTGCATGGAAAGGCGTGGTTGGCCGGGACAAGCCCGGCCATGACGCTGGACAGACAGTCGGTGCTCAACAGCGCACACCGCGGGAAAGGGGAATGCATCTCCAACGCGGCGGCGCCTGCTTAGGCTTACGCCATCGTCTCCCACAGCCGATGTGCCAGCACGCCGACGCGCTTCTCGATCGCGGCCGCGGCATCGAGTGCGAGATCCTCGCGATAGCGCCCTGCAATCAGCTGCACACCGATCGGCTTGCCCTCGTGGAGCGCCACCGGCACCACTGCGCCGGGCAGACCCAGCACGTTGATGGCGGAGATGAAGCGGATCTCGCCCCAGAAGATCTCGCGCACGCGCTCGGCGCTGACGGCATCCTCGCGCGGGCCCGGCGTCGGCTTCACCGTGGTCGGCGCCAGCACCACCGGATAGTCCTCGAAGAACAATTGCCAGGCGCGGATGTGGCCGTTGCGCGCGGCAGTGGCGCGCATCCAGGCCGGCAGATCGAGCACGTTGGCCTTGGCTTTCATGCCGCCCCAGGCCTTGTGAAAATCTTCGGACGCGACCTTCAGCATGGAGGCTTCCTGCATCACCACGGTCTCGTTGGTGATGATGTCGCACCAGGTCTGCCAGACACCGTTGATGTCTGGCACCTCGACCTCGCTGACGCGATAGCCGGACCGTTCAAGATGGTCCGCGGCCTGGCGCAGCGCCGCGGCGACAGACGGATCGACGTCCATGTCCTCTGGGATCTTTGCCAGCGCGACCTTGATCGGTCCCTTCGGCTTCTCGCCGACCAGTGGTGCCGGCACCCACCAGGGATCGCGCGGATCGCGCTGGCTCATCACCTCCAGCGCAAGGCGAACGTCGGCGACGTGGCGTGCGAGCGGCCCCTGCGCCGACATCAGATGCGCCAGCATCGGCCGCTCCGCCGTTGCGCTGGCGTTGAAGGCGGGGATGCGGCCCTGCGTCGGCTTGATGGTGGCAACGCCATTGCAATGCGCCGGCCAGCGCAGCGAGCCACCGATATCGTTGCCATGGGCGATGGTGCCGATGCCCGCCGCGACTGCCGAACCCGCGCCGCCCGAGGAGCCGCCGCAGGTGATATCGGGATCCCAGGGGTTGAGCGTCAGCCCGTGCAGGGGATTGTCGGTAAAGCCGCGAAAGGAGAATTCGGGCGTATTGGTCAGCCCGATGACGATCGCGCCGGCCTTCTTCAGGTTGCGCACGACAGGCGCATCGGAGGGCGCAACCAGGTTCTTGTTGGCGGGCACGCCGTTGAAGTTCGGCCGGCCCTGGTAGTCGACGTTTTCCTTGATGGTGACAGGCACGCCGTGCAGGAGGCCGAGCTCGCCGCCTCTGGCGCGCTGCTTGTCGGCCGCATGGGCCGCGGCAAGTGCTTCCTTGGAGAGATCGACGACGACGGCGTTCAGCCGCGGATTGACGGAGCGCATCCGTTCGAGATGGGATTCGACCGCCTCGACCGCGGAGATGGCGCCGGAGCGGATCGCGGCGGCGGTCTCGACTGCCGACCATTGCCAGGGCGCCCCCTTGGGGCGGCGTGGTGCGGCGGCCTTCGCCCGAGGCGCCTTCCTGGCCGGCTTCGCGACCACGCTCTTGCGGCTGGAGCTCGCCTTGCTCGGGGTCTTCACTTCTTTCTCCAAGACACTTTTCTTCTTGGTCTTCTTGGTCACCGTCTTCTTCGCCACGCCAGCATCTCCTTCAATTGCGCGGCGGAGGTTACGGACGACATGCGGCGCTGTACAGCGCGTTTCTGCATGGCGCGTTGGCGTGAGGGCCGATGCGACCAATCGTCAGCGCACCGCACGCCTTCGCCCTACTCTGCCGGAGACGCTGCGACGCCGGCCGGCGCACGGTCGAGCCGGAGGCTCCACAGCGCCAGCACGAGACCAATGGCCGTGATCCCGGCTGCGACCAAAGGCAGCGTGGAGAGACCGAGCCCGCGGTCAATGGTGACGCCACCGGCCCAGGCGCCGAGCGCGTTGCCGAGATTGAACGCGGCGATGTTGAGGCTGGAGGCCAGCGTGCGACCGCTGGGGCCGGCAGCCTCCAGCACCCGAAGCTGGAGCGGGGCGACGGTCGCGAAGGCGGCGATGCCGAGCAGCAAGATCAGCGCGATGGAAAGGATCTTGACCGATAGTACGGCGGCCAGGCCAAGCAGCACGATCGCAAGCCCGGCGAGCGTGCCGGTCAAGGCCCGTGCGAGGCCGCGATCCGCAAGCCTGCCGCCGGCGACGTTGCCGATCGCAAGCCCGACGCCGAACACCAAGAGAATCGGCGAGACCGCGGCCTCCGAGAAGCCGGTGAAACGTGTCAGGATCGGCTGGATATAGGTGAAGACGACGAACAGGCCGGCGAAGCCGAACACGGTCATCGCAAGACCGAGCAGCACCTGCGGACGACCGAGCACCGCCACTTCTTCGGCGAGCGAGATCGGCTTGTTGCCATTGCCGACATGGCCGGGGACGAGCAGCGCGACCACCGCAAACGCAATCACGCCGATGACACCACCGCCCAGAACGCCGCGCGCCAGCCGAGCATCAGGCCGAACCAGGCGCCAAAGGGCACGCCGAGCAACGTTGCCACCGTGAGACCGATGAACATGGTCGCTATCGCAGACGCACGCTTGTCCTCGGCAACGAGGCTGGTGGCCACGACCGAGCCGACGCCGAAAAAGGTGCCGTGGGCGAGCGAGGTCAGCACACGTGCGGCCATCAGCAATTCGTAGTTCGGCGCCAGCGCGCAAGCCGCATTGCCCAGCGTGAAAATCGCCATCAGCGCCAGCAGCACCGTCTTGCGCGGCATTTTGCGCGTCGCGAGGGTGAGGACTGGCGCCCCCACGAACACGCCGAGCGCATAGCCGGAGATGAGCAGGCCCGCGACCGGCACGGAGACATGCATGTCAGCGGCGACCTGGAGCAACAGGCCCATGATGATGAATTCGGTGGTGCCGATGCCGAAGGCACCGGCGGTGAGAGCGAGAACGGCGGGAGGCATGCGTGGCTCCAATGGGTGAGACGAGCCACGCAAATAGCGGCACGGCCGCAGAACCATTAGAATGTCCGCAATCCAATCATTTGTGACGTGAATTCAACATGGCCCGCTTCGACACCAACCGCGCCGCCGAGATGGAGGTCTTCGTCCGCGTCGTCGACCTCGGCGGATTCACCCAGGCCGCGCGAAAGCTGCGCCTGACCCCGTCCGGCGTCAGCAAGCTGATCTCGCGTCTGGAGGCGCGCCTCGGCGCGCGGCTGGTCAACCGAACCACGCGCAAGCTGACGCTGACGGAGGAAGGCCAGGCCTTTTACGAGCGCTCGTTGCGCATCCTCGCCGAGATGGAGGAGGCCGAGCGCGAGGCGGCCTCAGGCGCGGCGCCGCGCGGCCGCCTCACGGTCAATTGCAACATTCCCTTCGGCATGCTGCATGTGATGCCGTTGATCCCGCGCTTCCTGAAGCAGCATCCGAACGTCACGCTCGATCTCGTGCTGACCGATACGCTGATCGACCTGATGCAGGAGCGCGCCGACGTCGCCATTCGCGTCGGCCCGCTGCGCGCCTCACGCCTCGTCGCGCGAAAGCTCGGCACCAGCCGCATGGTCGTGGTCGGCGCGCCGGACTATCTCGCACGCTGCGGCATGCCGAAGACGCCGGCCGATCTCGTCGATCACCGTGGCATCGGCTGGACCTTTCCGCGCAGCATCCGCGGCTGGCCGTTCAGGCGTGGCGACCACACCGAGCAGGCCCTGCCCGCTCCGGTCGCGCGCGCCAGCGACGGCGAAGCCGCCCGCCGTCTCTGCCTCGGCGGCATCGGCCTCGCCCGCCTCGCGCTCTTCCACATCGGCCCCGACATCGAATCCGGCCGCCTCGTGCCGGTGCTGCAAAGCTACAATCCCGGCGACCGCGAAGACATCCACGCCGTCTATGTCGGCCACGCCGCCCCGCTACCCGCGCGCGTCCGTGCCTTCATCGATTTCCTCGCCGAGCACGTGCGGGTGAGCGATCCCGCGCTGAAGCGGGCCGGAGATGGGAGGTGGAAATTGGTGGGATGAGATAGCGGTGGAGGGCTCAGAGGAAGTTTGACCCGCGCCGGCTTGCCGAGCCGAAGCAAGCGGCAACGAGTTCGCCTTCGTCCCTGCGGGCTTCGGCGCGAAAGCCTTGCGTGACGTTCGGAAAAAAGGGGTTGTTCACGCCATGCCTACTTGTCTGGGCTTCTCCTCGCGGGAGAGCCACACACCAAATCCGTTTGATGAACGAAGGGGGTAATCCGGACGGCACCAACTACCGTCCGGCTAAGCTCCTGCTTGGAGCCGTCCGGCGTGCAAGCAACGCCGCGCAACGCGCGGATCGATGTCGACGACACAAGTCATAGCAGACTGAATATAGTGGCCATTCAGCGGGAAACATTGCGACGAAACCGCACAGTGGCGGGCAATCCGGACGATCAAGGTGAAGACCATCGAGGATGGCCGCGATCCTCGCTCGCTGCAAACGATATCTGTCGGTTGAATAGTAGACCTTGACGTGAATGTGAGTCGCAATCCGACTGGACGTGGTTATGTTGCTCGATCGCTTGCACCTGCGGCGGAACAAACGAAGGGCCACGATGACGCGGGGCCACGCCGAGTTCAGCCAAGCTGAGGACCCGAGCCAAACGATAAGCCAATCGATACAAGTGGCTGGCGGACAATCGTGCTCTGCGGCCTTTACGCTTTGCTCGGCGCTATCGCGGCCCCAGTTGCCGCTCTGGTCGGCACCCTTCCTCACTGGATCTGACCGCTCAATTTAGAGCGAGTCTTGTCAGCGGTTCTGGCAGAGTAGGGCTTCAAGGTCGATCACTTGCAACCGCGCCAAATCTAGCAGTGGAGATATCTATTCGCGTCGGCTAAGCAGTCGGGGTCAGCGAATACACACATCTTGCAGCTGGGCAACGAACGCGATGTTCCTCCTTGCCGTCCTTGCGCTTCCTTTCGCCGGAAGCTGTACTGCGGCTCTTTTGCGAGTCAATGCGCGCAACGCTGAGGCGTGGCTCGCCGGCGGCGTCGCACTTGCTGCCTTTAGCCTCGTCGGTATGGCTTACCCGAGCGTGACGAACGGTGGCGTTGTCTGCTGGCGGACGGAATGGATCGCTGAACTTGGACTGGAATTTGCGTTGAGGCTCGACGGCTTCGCATGGGCATTCGCCATGCTGATCACCGGAATTGGCTTTCTGGTGGTGCTGTATACCCGCTATTACATGTCGCCCAGCGATCCCGTGCCCCGGTTCTTTTCCCTGCTGCTGGCGTTCATGGGCGCGATGCTGGGGATCGTGCTCTCCGGCAACCTGCTCCAGCTCGTGTTCTTCTGGGAGCTGACTAGCCTGTTTTCGTTCCTGCTGATCAGCTACTGGCATCACAATTCGGCTGCGCGTGACGGCGCGCGTATGGCGCTGGTGGTCACCTCGAGCGGTGGGCTCTGCCTCTTCGCCGGCGTCTTGCTGATTGGCCACATCGTCGGCAGCTATGACCTGGACAAGGTGTTGACGTCAGGAGAGGCGATCCGTTCGCATCCGCTCTATGTCCCCGCGCTCGTGCTGATCCTGCTCGGCGCCCTGACCAAGAGCGCCCAATTTCCCTTCCATTTTTGGCTGCCGCACGCGATGGCGGCTCCGACTCCCGTATCGGCCTATCTGCACTCGGCAACGATGGTGAAGGCCGGTGTGTTTCTTTTGGTCAGGCTCTGGCCCGCCCTCGGCGGATCGAACGAATGGCTGTGGCTGGTGGGATCGGCCGGTCTGATCACCTTCCTGGTGGGCGCGTTTCTCGCGGTATTCCAGCAGGATCTAAAGGGCCTGCTGGCTTACTCGACCATCAGCCATCTCGGCTTGATCACGCTCTTGACTGGACTGGACACGCCGTTCGGGCAGATCGCAGCGGTCTTTCACATCATGAATCATGCCACCTTCAAGGCATCGCTGTTCATGGCGGCGGGCATCATCGACCACGAAACCGGCACGCGCGACATTCGGCGCTTGAGCGGTCTCTACGCGTTCATGCCGATCACCGCGACGCTGGCCATGGTCGCGGCCGGGTCCATGGCCGGCGTGCCGCTGCTGAATGGCTTCCTCTCGAAAGAGATGTTCTTCGCCGAAACAATCGAAGTCCATGACAATTCACTCGTCGATCGAGCGCTTCCCTACATCGTCACCGCGGCAAGCACCTTCACCGTTGCCTATTCTCTCCGGTTCATTCGTGACGTCTTCTTCGGTCCCGCCCCCGTCGGTCTTCCGCGCACCCCCCACGAGCCGCCCCTCCTGATGCGGCTTCCGGCCGAGCTTCTCGTGCTTGCATGCGTCGTGGTGGGCATAGCGCCGGCGTTGACCGTTGCACCGGTCCTCGATACCGCCGCTGGCGCTGTGCTCGGTTCCAACATGCCGGAGTACAGTCTGAAGATATGGCACGGCTTCACGCCCGAATTGCTGATGAGCGTTCTGGCGATGGTTGGCGGCGTCGGCGTCTATGTGATGCTGAGCTCCTACCTTCTCGCCAACGAGGGGCCGCCCTTGCTCGGCCGGTTCAGCGGGAAGCAGATCTTCGACTGGATGATGGTGACGTTATCCTGGCGTCTTGCACGCTGGCTCGAGAGCAAGCTTGGGACGCGACGTCTCCAGCCACAACTGAGAGTCTTGGCCGCTACGGCGTTCCTCGCCGCCTTGCTGCCGCTCTATTCGCGCGGCCTCCCGCTGGCGGATCCCCTGCGGACTACATTTGACCTTGCGTTCGCTTTGCTTTGGACGGTCGGCGCCGCCTGCGCGGTCGGCGCCGCGATCGAAGCCAAGTTTCATCGCGTCGTCGCGCTGATCCTGCTCGGGTCTGCCGGTCTCGTGACCTGCGTCACCTTCGTATGGCTATCGGCTCCCGACGTGGCCCTGACGCAGATCGTCGTCGAGACGGTCACGACAGTGCTCCTGCTACTCGGCTTGCGATGGTTGCCAAAACGTATCGCACCGGCCGGGGCGGAAGCGCCAGCCGGCAGGATTCGATGGCACCGCGTGCGTGACTTCGCGATCGCGCTCTCCGTCGGCGTCGGGCTGGCGACACTCGCGTTTGCAGCCATGCAGCATCCCGATACGAACAGCATCTCGCGCTACTTCGTCGAGAACGCCTATACCAAAGGTGGCGGAACCAACGTGGTCAACGTCATCCTGGTGGACTTCCGCGGATTCGACACAATGGGTGAGATCACAGTCCTCGCTGTCGTTGCGCTCACCGTCTACGCGCTGTTGCGCCGCTTCCGTCCGGCGCCGGAGAGCATTCCCGTTCCCGAACAGCAGCACGCCCAGGACAGCCACGACGAGGCGCATCCCGACCGACAGAAGGGTGACACCGCCAAGGACACCACGGAGACCGCGTCGCTGATGATGAGGCTGATGTTTCCCGTGATCGGCGTGGTCGCGGTCTTCCTGCTGTTGCGCGGGCACGATCTTCCGGGCGGAGGCTTCGTGGCCGGCGTCGCCATGGCGACCGCGTTCATCCTGCAGTACATGGCTCGCGGCACGACATGGGTGGAAGCTCGTCTGCACGTCATGCCGGTACGCTGGATGGGGATTGGGCTTCTGCTCGCTGGGTGCACGGGGGCAGCTGCCTGCGTTTTCGGATATCCGTTTCTGACCTCGTACTTTGCGTATGCCGAACTGCCGCTGGTCGGCCGCGTCCCCACAGCGAGCGCATTCCTTTTCGACGTCGGCGTGTTCTCACTCGTGATCGGCGCCACGGTGCTGATGCTCATCGCGATCGCGCATCAATCGCTGCGTCGCTACGCAGTTCCGCCTCAGAGCGGCCGAGGCTTGGCCAGTGAGCCATCGAGGGAGGAACTGGTCTGATGGAGTTCGTGCTGGCGATCGGTATCGGTACGCTTGCCGCGTCCGGCGTTTGGCTGATCCTCAGGCCGCGCACCTTTCAGGTTATCATCGGGCTCTCGTTGCTTTCCTACTCGGTTAATCTGTTCATCGTGGCCATGGGGCGAGTGCGGACGGGGGCTCCGGTGCTCATCACAAAGGAGGCCGGAGATTCTGCGCGGTTTGCCGATCCGCTCCCGCAGGCGCTTGTACTGACTGCAATCGTCATCAGTTTCGCGACCACCGCGCTCTTCCTCGTGGTGCTGCTGGCATCCCGCGGCCTCGCCCGGACCGATCATGTCGACGGCCAGGAGCCGGAAGCGTGAGCGGCGCCTCTGGTCTGGTCATTGCGCCGATCCTCCTGCCCCTGCTGGCAGGTGCCGGCATGCTGCTGCTCAACGGAGAGAAGCACCGCTCGATCGTCGCCGGCCTCAACGTCGGCGCAACCGTTGCCCTCGTTTGCATTGCCACGATCCTGCTCGGACTCTCGGATGCCGGTACAAGGGACGTCTATCGTCTGGGCAATTGGCCTGCGCCATTCGGAATTGTCCTCGTTCTTGATCGGCTGTCGGCTCTAATGCTGCTGCTGACCAATGTCCTCGCGCTGGCCTCGGTGGTGTACTCCCTTGCACGCTGGCACCGGGCAGGCGCGCATTTCCATCCGCTGTTTCAATTCCTGCTGATGGGCCTCAACGGCGCCTTCCTCACGGGCGATCTCTTCAACCTGTTCGTGTTCTTCGAGTTGTTGCTGGCGGCGTCGTACGGTCTTCTGCTGCACGGATCCGGCCTTGCACGGGTGAAGGCAGGGCTGCATTACATCGTCGTCAACCTCGCCGCCTCGCTGTTGTTTCTGATCGGGGTCAGCCTGATCTACGGCGTGACCGGAACGCTCAACATGGCGGATCTCGCGGCACGCGTGCCGGCGGTCGCCGCCGAGAGCCGCGGCTTGCTCGAAGCAGGTGCGGGCGTGCTTGCGGTTGCCTTCCTGCTCAAGGCCGGAATGTGGCCCTTGAACTTCTGGCTGCCGACCGCCTACGCCGCCGCAAGTCCGCCGGTGGCGTCGATCTTTGCGATCATGACGAAGGTCGGCGTCTATATCGTGCTGCGCCTGTCGCTCTTGCTTTTCGGCGAGGACGCCGGCGCATCGGCCGGCTTCGGCAGGGAGTTCTTGTTGTTGGCCGGCTTGGCGACGATCCTGTTCGGAGCGATCGGCACATTGGCCTCGCAAGACACCGCCCGACTCGGCGGTTTCTCCGTGCTCATATCCTCCGGAACGGTGCTCGCCGCCACGGGGATGGGACAGGTCGGCGTCACCAGTGGAGCGCTCTTCTACCTGGTCAGCTCGACGCTCGGCATCGGAGCATTCTTTCTCCTCGTCGAGCTCATCGAGCGCGGCCGTGAACCTGGAGCGGACATGATCGCCGTCACGCGGGAAGCTTATGGAGAGGAGGTCGAGACAGACGAAGCCGAAGGGGACGTGGGCATCGCGATCGTGGCCACCATGGGATTGCTCGGCGTCGCTTTCATCGGCTGCGCGCTGGTCATCGCCGGCTTGCCGCCGCTGTCCGGATTTATCGCCAAATTCGCGCTGCTCGCGGCGGCTCTGCATCCGGCCGATCAGCCAGGGGGGGCCATTCCCGGCAGCGGATGGGCTCTGCTAGCAGTGCTGATCCTCTCGGGTTTCGCGACCTTGGTCGCGATGGCACGCGCTGGAATCCGTATCTTCTGGGCCTCGCCCGATCGCACTGTGCCGCGCGTGCGCGTGATCGAGATGGCGCCGATCATGTTCCTGCTGTTCATCTGTGCAGCGCAAACCGTCTGGGCCGGTCCCGTGATCCGCTTCATGCAGGCCACTGCGCAATCCCTCCACGCGCCGGCGGACTACATCGGCGACGTCCTGAACACCGGCTCTAGCAGCCGACAAGCGGAGGGCAAATGACACGCTTGCTGCCTTTTCCGATCGTGAGCTCCTGCCTGCTCGCATTGTGGCTGCTGCTCAATCAAGCGGTCACGTTTGGGCACATCCTGCTTGGCTGCTTGGTCGCCCTCGTCGGTGGTCGGATCCTGACCGTACTGGAAATACAGAGCGTGCGGGTCAGGCGACCCGGCGTCATTATGCGACTGTTGGCACGGGTCACCGTCGACATCGTGCGCTCGAATCTAGCGGTGGGGCGGATCGTTCTCGGCTTTGGACGGCGACAGCGAGCGCCGGGCTTCGTGGAGATTCCGCTCGACATGCGCGCCCCCTACGGGCTGGCCTCGCTCGCCTGCATCATTACATCGACCCCGGGGACGCTGTGGGTGAATTTCGACGCCCAAAGAGGGGCGCTGACCATCCACGTTCTGGACCTCGTCGATGAAGAGGAGTGGATCCGCACCATCAAGGACCGTTACGAACGTCATCTGCTGGAGATATTCGAATGAGCCAGCTCATGCTGACCTACTCGCTCCTGGTCGCGCAGGTGTTGCTGGGATTGGCGATCGGCTGCGGCGCTTTGCGCATCTTCCTTGGACCGCGCGCTCAGGATCGCGTTCTCGGTTTCGACACGTTGTCCGTCAACGCGATGTTGTTGCTTCTGACGGTCGGGATTCGAACCGGCGAGGCGCTTTATTTCGAGGCTGCCCTGGCCATGGCCCTGTTCGGATTCGTCGGGACGGTTGCGCTCGCCAAGTTCCTCCTTCGCGGCGAGGTGATCGAATGAACGGCATCGAGCACTTGCCGCCTTGGGCTGCCGTCCTCACAGCGGTCTTCCTTTTGACCGGCGCTGCCGTCACGCTGATCGGCTCGCTGGGCCTTTTGCGGCTCGGCACATTCTACGAGCGCGTCCATGCGCCGACGCTCGGAACAACACTCGGCACCGTCTTCATCGCGGCCGCTTCGATGGTCTGCTTCTCGGTTCTGGAGAGCAGAGCGGTGCTGCACGAAATCCTGATCGTCGTACTCGGCGCCGTGACCACCCCGATCGCGTTGACCGTTCTCGTCGGCGCAGCCCGCTTTCGCGACACCGCGGAACGGGCCCAGCTGGGTGAACCCGTAGGCCGGGCGCTGCCTCACGCGGCGCCAGGCGACGCTTCGGCGGGCAAGGCCGACTAAATGTCGCAATTGATCGCCTGCGGCGCACGCTTAAGTCCATTGTAGGCGTGATGCTGAACTGTGCGCGTTCTCCGCGACTTCAGCCGGCCGATCGTTGGGCCGTCGCCGGCCTGATTATGCGGATGCCATTCAGAGATCTGCGGCATCCCAAACAGAGGACGTGATGACCAAAGTGCGACCAGACATTCAGGAGAACCGGCTGCAAATCGGCATGTGACCCGGGCGATTTTGTATCGCCCGGGCGCGGCAACTCAACGATTCTGACCAAGCCGGGAGTTCTTCATGTCTGTCTTTTTGGCACTGCTGGTTCTGACCTCGTGGATCCTGTTCATCTGGATTTACGACCCCGACGGGTTTCGGGCGGCATTCGCTCGCCGTCCGCCGCCGATGCCGCATGACCCGGAAAGGTGACGCTGGAAGGTGCTTTGTCACCTGACGGTTTTGACCGCGACCCGCTACCGCGCTCTTCATCTCAGGGCGCCCGCGCGTTGCCGCGTCATGAGCCGGCCTTGAAGCAATCGAATCGCCGGCCTTGCCGAAAAGACGCGGCGCGGTCGGCCAGTACAAGGGTTCTGACATGATCATCGTCGCTGCGACGGATTTCTCTACGCGTTCCCATCGCGCCCTGCGGCAAGCCGGCCTTCTGGCCCGCGCTCGCCGCGCCGAGCTGCACCTTGTTCACGTCGTTGATGAAGACCAGCCGGACGATCTGGTTCGCATGGAAGAACGGGAGGCCCAGCGGGTGCTGGTGGAGCAGATCGGGTCCATGCCCGAGCTGCATGACGCGCGCTGTCATCCGATCGTGATCACGGGTCACCCCTTCGACGGAATCTTGCGCGCGAGCGCCGCGGTCGGCGCCGATCTCATCGTGATGGGGGCCCATCGCAAGCAGTTTCTGCGCGACATCTTTACAGGGACCACTATCGAGCGTGTCGTTCGCGGAGGAAAGTATCCCGTGCTGATGGTGAACAACGAGGCGCAGCGGCACTACGAACGGGTTCTGGTGCCAGTCGACATGTCGGAGACATCTGCCGACGCGATCCGCTTCGGTCTGTCCGCCGGGTTTTTGGAAGACGGCTCGACGCTCCTTCACGCCTTCTCGCCGGTGGCTAAGAGACGATTGCTCAGCTCTGGTGCGAGCTCCGACGTCATCAGTGGATATGTCGATAGCGAGCGTCACGGAGCGATGGAGGAAATGAGCAGTTTTCTCGTCGCCAATGAGTTCGGCGCCCGCCGATGGTCGCTTAGGGTCGACGAGGGCGCTCCCATGCAGGTGATCGCGCGTGCGGTTGCAGAGAAGCGACCCGACATGCTCGTGATGGGTACGCACAGCCGATCCGGGCTGCTTCGCGCGTTGATCGGGAGTGTGACGGAAGAAGTTCTTCGCTCCCTGAACGTGGACGTTCTGGTGGTTCCTCCCACCGGTCCTGACCTCAGACCTTCAAAGACGGCCACCGCTGCCTGTTCTGACGGCTGACGGGAAAAGACTTTCGGATCGCCTGGAGAGACCGGGGCCGCATCCAGCACTAAAGCATGATCCGGAAAAGTGCGAAGCGGTTTTCCGGAAAGATCATGCGTAAACAACAAGCTAAAGCGCGATGACGATTCATCCAAATCTCATCGCGCTTTAGGGCGCGGCATCCTCCCACACAGCAAGCATGACATCCGCAGGCATTCGCACGTCCGCGGATCGCCATGTAGCACCACGGCTCGCGCCCTCCCGAGATGACTTACCGGCATCTTCGCCCGGGGTCGCGGACAGACGATTTCAAACACTTAGTAACGGGGCCGCCTGTCGCCAGAGAACCTCGGCGCCAAGTGCCGAATAACGCAAAAAGCGAGCGGAATTGAGGTTTGTGCCTCGGAGCCACCACCTGCCGGCTCTCGGGCGACGAGCCACGTGATTGGGCTCATTACAATCCCCTGCAGCGATTATACTCGCGGCGAATCCCAACACGTAAACTGAGCGCGAGGCCCGCTTTGGGTAAGCGGCGGTCGAAGTGAGCACAGCGTGCGTCCGGTCTAGCCGCGATAGCCGACACCACAATGGCCGCGCCTTGTTCGGCCAAGGGCCATAAGCGGCAGCCGATGCTCATTGGGAGGCGATCAATTCTCTCTACCCGCCGGGATCAGTTGCGGCCTCAGAGCGGGACCATAATTTCGCAGACAAGTCCCTCTTTGTGCCAATCAAAGCGGACCGTCCCCTTCAAGTGGCTGATCATTCCTTCAATCATACCGACACCAACGCCGTTCTGGGTCGGTTGCTGCACGTCTGGACCACCTGTCTCAGTCCAGAACAGGTATAGTTTGCCGTCAGCCTCCTGCGACCATTGCAGGCTTAATTGGCCCTTGGGCTGGGACAAAGCACCGTATTTTGCAGCGTTGGTGGCCAGCTCGTGCAACGTCATGGCAATTGCCTGAGCGATGCCGGGCTCTAGTAGAATTTGCGCTCCGTCTATGAGCACCCGCTTCCCACTTTGGGAATATGGAGCCAGTTCCTGTGTCGCGATCGCGGATAGCTCGGCACCGATCCAGCGTGTCGCGACAAAAAGTGAGCACACTTTCTCAAGCGCTTCGATGCGTCCAATGATTATTTCTTTGAGATCTTCCGGCGAGTCTGATTGAGAACGACTAACCACCGCCCGAATGGTCGCAAGCAGGTTCTTGCTGCGGTGCTCGGCCTCCCGCGCCAATGTCGTGATCAGCTCCTGATTCCTCTTCTGCTCCGTAATATCTCTCGCGATCTTTGATGCACCGACAATCTTGCCATGGTCATCTTTGACAGGAGAAACGGTCAACGAAATTACGATCAAGCTGCCATTCTTGCGTTGCCGAACCGTCTCAAAATGGTCGATGCGCTCACCTCGTCTGATGCGCGTGAGAATCTCGCGCTCTTCGCTCTGCCGGTCCTGAGGGATTACAATTGTAATGGGTTGGCCGATCGCCTCGCCGGCCGAGAAGCCAAATATACGCTCGGCACCTTTGTTCCAGCTTGTAATAATGCCATCGAGATTCTTGCTTACAATCGCGTCGTCACTGGACTCGACTATCGCGGCCAGGAAGCGCAACCGCTGCTCACTTTCGCGAAGCGCAGTTTCGACTTCTCTCGTCTCCTTGCTGGGAGACTTGCGTTCAATTTGTCCGCCCACAGTGCACCTCCAGGTACGCTTCGCTGCGACAGCCTAGCCCCTTTTTGCGAATTGAAAGGATCGCAATGGTGTGTTCGAAGGCAGCGTTCTGGGACCAGGAGCAAAGTAGATGCCGAAGTTTTACGTTCAGACATACGCCAAGGTCCATATCGGCGAAATCGAGGTAGAAGCAAATAGCTACCACGAAGCGGCTGCAAAGGCCGACCTGATCGTACAGAAAGATTACCTGCAGGATAAGGGTGACGAAGGCAAGCTGATCACCGGTCAGTACCTCGAGATCGAAGAGGCGGAGCTTCACCTAGGTGACCCGGACAGCGCCTACGACAACACGCGATTTCTCGAGCTGTCGACCTCCAGTGGTCCGGACGAAAATTCGCGAAGCTCCGTAGTCATATTCCAAGCTTGAGATCGCCGGAGGAATCTTCCCAGGTCCTCTGGCGTCAGCGACCCCTGATTATCCAAGACATCCAGGGACTGGTTACGTCAGGCGCACCCTGGCTTAAGTTTCTGAAAGCGAAACGATAGTGATCGGTCCCGGTCAGCTCTTTCATGCTGCCGGCTGCGGAGGCCGCTTGTTCAAATCGACCGAAGCGAAAAGCAAGAAAACGGCCGAATTTTTGGCCTGTCTGCAGCTCTAAGTACGAGATCATTTTTGAGCGGCCCGAGACATAGGTGACAGAACGTACCGGGCACATGGGTTACACTTTCCGCTTTTGTTCTGCGGGAGGTGTGGATGCCGTGGAAAGCGAGTTCGGTAATGGAGGAGCGCCTTCGCTTTGTCGCCCGCCTGTTGGACGGGGAAGCCATGACGGATGTCTGCCGGGAGTTCGGCATCTCCCGTAAGACCGGCTACAAGATTTTCGATCGCTACAAGGAACATGGCCTGGAGGCGCTGAGCGACCGCTCCAGGCGGCCGGTTCGCTACGCCAATCAACTGCCGGCCCAGATCGAGACGCTGATTGTCCAGCTCAAGGCCGAGAAGCCGCATTGGGGGGCCCGCAAGATCCGCGAACTCCTGGTGCGACGGCTCGACGGCGATGTCCGGGTGCCGGCCAAAAGCACCATTCATGCGGTGCTCGATCGCCACGGCCTGGTCAGGCGGGGCGGCGGGCCGCGCCATCGCGCGCGCGGCACGTCGCTATCGCAAGGGACTGCCCCGAACGATGTCTGGTGCGCCGACTTCAAAGGCGAGTTCAAGCTTGGCAACAGCCATTACTGCTTCCCGCTGACCGTCAGCGATCATGCCGCGCGCTTCCTGCTGCTGTGCGAGGCGCTCGACTCCACGCGCGAGGAGCCTGCCATGACCGCCTTCGAGCGCCTGTTCCGCGAGCGCGGCCTGCCGCTTGCCATTCGGTCCGACAATGGCGTGCCGTTTGCCAGTCCCAATGCCTTGTTCAATCTTTCCAAGCTCTCGGTATGGTGGCTCCGCCTCGGTATCGCCATCGAGCGCATCAAGCCAGGTCATCCGCAACAAAATGGCCGGCACGAGCGCATGCACCTCACCCTCAAGAAGGAGGCCACCAGGCCGCCTGGCTTCAACAGCCTGCAACAGCAGGAGCGCTTCGATGCCTTCGTGCACGAGTTCAATACCGAGCGCCCCCACGAGGCGCTCGGCATGAAGTGCCCTGCCGAGGTCTACACGGCCTCAGCGCGGGCCTATGCCGGCCTGCCGGAGTTGAGCTATCCCTTCCACGACCGCGACGTCGTCGTCACTGCCTGCGGCCGCCTCTGCCTGCATCGCAAGAGGATCAACATCTCAACCGTCCTGGCTGGCCAGAAGCTCGGCATCAAGGAGGTCGACGAGGGCATCTGGCTCGTCAGCTTCATGCATTACGATCTCGGCTATTTCGATCTCGAACAGAAGACCTTGCAACCTCTCGACAACCCGTTCGGTCCGAGGCCCATCACCGATGTCCCCGCCACGACCACGGCGCCCTGACGGAGACGCGCTCTTGTGCATTCTTGGCATGGAAGGCCACTTGCTTGGCTCCGCTGTCGCGGTCAACCCCCGAAGCCCGAAGGGGCGCGGCACGCGCGGGGTTGACGGCGATAGCGCGAGCCGAGCAAAAATAGCCGTGCCATGAATGCGTCACGCTGAAATGCAGCAGATTGCAGGCCATCTCAATTTGAAGCGAACTTGGAGCAGATGACTTTGAAACCCCGCGACAACCCGATCGGCACGAGGTTGTCACCCATCTCTTAGGTACGTTTCGTTACCCATGTCTCCGGGCCGGACATTTTGCCGGCTGGCGGAGAGAGTGGGATTCGAACCCACGGTACGGTTTCCCGCACACACGCTTTCCAAGCGTGCGCCTTAAGCCACTCGGCCATCTCTCCAGAGCGCCCTCTCTTGAAGGGGCGCCGATGATTTTGCAAGGGATCGCGGGGAAATCGAGCGATTTTTCCGCAACTTATTGTATTTACAGGATAATATCTGGTCTCCACACGTGCCTTGGCACGCCTGCCGGCTGAACCGCAGGCGGGTTTGGCGCGACGATTCACGGGAAGCCGCCAAACACCACCGGGCACGCCATGACCATCTGCAAGACCATCGCCGCCCTGAGCCTGATTTCGGCCCTCGGCTCCGCCCTCGCCGCCCCGGCCCTGGGGCAGATCTGCACCCGGCAAGGCGTCGACGTCAGCTGCGACGACGGGCGGCGCGGGGTGCTGTCGGGGAATGCCATCATCTGGGCGGACGGCACCCGCTCGAGCTCGACGCCGCATCAGAGCGTGATCATCGGCAACAAGAGCTCGGTGCATGTCGGGCCCGGCGTGTTCGTCGGCCAGGGCAAGGGCGTGGTGCCGCTGGACGATCCCAACGCGCCGAACAAGCGGCAATGCGCGATCCTGGATGGCGTGTCGTATTGCTATTGAGGAGGCGCCGCGAATCCGACTGTCACCGTCCTTGCGGAAACAGGCCCCTCACCCCGACCCTCTCCCCGTAAGAACGGGGCGAGGGCGAAGAAAGTCAAATCAAACGCACCCCTGATATCGCCGACCTCAGCCAGCGCAGCGCCTGCGGCGGCTGGGCTGCGAGTGGGGCGACGGCGGCCTTTTCGGTGCGGCACTTCTCGAGCCCGGCAACGAAATCGGCGGACCATTGCTGGATGGTGTGGCCGCGCAGCTTCTTCATCATCGCGTCCCAGCGCATCTTGCGCTCGGTGAGCGGCATGGCGGCGGCGATCGCGATCGCGCGGGCCATGCCGTCGATGTCGTGCGGATTGACCAGCAGTGCGGCGTCGAGCTCGTTGGCCGCGCCGGCGAATTTCGACAGCACCAGCACGCCGGGATCGGCCGGGTTTTGCGCGGCGACATATTCCTTGGCGACGAGGTTCATGCCGTCGTGCAGCGGCGTCACGACGCCGATCTGCGCGGCGCGGTAGAGTCCCGCGAGCACGGCCTGGCTGAAGCCTTTGTTCAAATAGCGGATCGGCGTCCAGTCGACCTCGCCGTGGCGGCCGTTGACGTCGGAGACGAGGCGCGCGACCTCGTTCTGGAGATTGCCATAGGCCTCGATGCCGCCGCGCGAGGGGTTGGCGATCTGGAGCAGCGAGATGCTGCGCGCAAACTGCGGGTGCTCGGTCCAGAGCCTGTCGAACGCGCTGATGCGATTGACGAGACCCTTCGAATAGTCGAGCCGGTCGACGCCGATCGCGAGCCGCTCGCCGTTGAGGCTGCGGCGCAGGCGCGACACGTCAGGATGCGAGGCCGATTTTGCGGCATAGGCAGCGAACTTCTCCGCATCGATGCCGATCGGAAACACTTCGCAGCGCGTGCGCCCGTGCTGCGAGATCGCAATGCCGTCCTCGATGGCGAGACCGAGTTCGCCACCGACATAGCCGAGAAAATTCTGGCGATCTTCCTCGGTCTGGAAGCCGAGCAGATCGTAGGCCAGCATCGCCGTGATCAGCTCACGATGGTTGGGCACGCCCTGGATCACCGCGGCGACGGGCCACGGCGTATGCAGGAAGAAGCCGATCGGATCATCGACGCCGAGCTCGCGCAGCTCGGCACCAAGCGCGAGGAAATGATAGTCCTGCACCCAGAACGCGGTCTTGGGTTTTCGGAAGCGCAGCAGGGCCCGCGCCATGAAGGCATTGACCTCGCGATAGCTGACATAGTCCTCGCGCGAGACGCGGATCAGATCGCTGCGCGAATGCAGTGCCGGCCACAGCGCGGAATTGGCGAAGCCTTCGTAATAACCGCCGTAATGCGCCGCCGGCAGATCCAGCGTCGCAATCGCGCCCGTCCCGAGCGCCTCGATCTCGGCGAAGGGTTCCTTCTGATGGCCATCACGCACCCGGCCGGAGGAACCGACCCAGATCGCACCAGAATGTTCCACCACGGGAAGCAGTGCCGCCGCAAGGCCGCCCGTCATGGGCTCGTTGGGTTTGCCGCGGGCGACGCGATTTGAAACGACGATCAAGTTCACAGGTCGTCCCCTCCTGTTCATTCCACCGCGTTTAACTGCCGTTCATCAATATGGTTCCGGATCATCGTTTCAACCAATTGAAACCAAAATCGGGCGCGTGCGTTGGAACTGGCTTCGCTTGCGGAACCCGGCAAATTTCGCCGCCAAAACAGCTTTTCCGTTTCTGTTCCGCAGCATTCATTGCGCCGCGCAATGCGCTGCGCTGAATGCATTCGTGTCTGTAAGGTGGCGCTGCCTTGGTTTCACCTCGGATCGAGCAGGCGCGCAAGGAACGCACGCACATCGCTCGGCGCGTCGAAGTGGCCGTTCACGCCCATGGCGCGGCGGCCGACCGAGAAGGCGAGCCCGTCCATGTCGGGCATGATCGCAAACACCGTTTCATCGGTGACGTCGTCGCCGATGAAGAGCGGGCGTCGTCCGCTGAACGGCTCGTGCTTCATCAATTCGCGCACACCGCTCGCCTTGGTGAAGCCGGAATGCTTGATCTCGCAAACGAATTTGCCCGGCAGCACCTCGATCGGCGCGTTGGGCAGATCGGCGCGGATCAGCGAGACGGATTCGTAGATCGCCTTCTCCGCATGCGGCGCAAGGCGGTAATGCAGCGCGAGCGAATAGCCCTTGTCCTCGAGCAGGATGCCAGGGCTCAGCTTGGCGATGGCGGCCAGGCGCCGCTTCAGCTCCTTGTCGAGCGGCGGCGCGTGGACATCATCCGCTTCACTGTCCACCGACAGCCGCATCTCCGCGCCATGGCCGGCGACGGCGCGGAATACATCGGGCGCGAAGATCAGGTCGATGTCGTTGAGCGAGCGGCCGCTGACCAGCGCCAGCGCTCCGGAGGTGCGCTCGGTCAGATGCTTCAGCGTTTCCGACAGGCCCGGCGGCACCCACACCTCGCGCGGCGTCGGCATCAGGTCGAGCAGCGTGCCGTCGATGTCGAGCAGGATGGCGATTTCATCGAGATGCGGCACCAGCGCATGCGGCACCGGCACCGTTTCCGGCGTATCGTCATCCCGCATGGTGCGCTTCTGCTCCAACGTCATTTCCGCAAGTTCCGATTTCATCAGTCTACTCCATAAAGGCGAGCGGGCGCGCGACGTGTTCGAGCGATTTGCGTTCCGCGGAGACGGCATAGCGCCACGCCACGATCGCAGCCGCGATCATCAGGACTGCCCCCAGCAGATAGCCGGCGAACACGCTGTTGCGTGATCCCGTGTCGATCAGCGCGCCGAACAGCGCCGGCCCGATCACGCCGCCGATGCCGGTGCCGACCGCATAGAACACCGCGATCGCCAGCGCGCGAACTTCGAGGGGAAAGGTCTCGCTGACGGTGAGATAGGCCGCGCTCGCGGCGGGCGATGCAAAGAAGAAGATCACCATCCAGGCGATGGTCTGCCCCTGCGCACTGAGCACGCCGATCGTGAACAGATAACCCGAGAGCGCCAGCAGCAGCCCGGAGACACCGTAGGTGAACATGATCATAACGCGGCGGCCGAGCGTGTCGAACAGGCGACCGAGCAGCAGCGGTCCGAGGAAGTTGCCGGCGGCGAAGGGCAGCAGGTACCAGCCGACATGATCGGCGCTGATCCCGTAGAAATCGGTCAGCACCAGCGCGAAGGTGAAGAAGATCGCGTTGTAGAAGAACGCCTGCGCGCTCATCAGCACGAGACCGACCAGCGCGCGCTGACGATAGGCGGAAAACAGCGTATGCACGACTTCGCGGATCGGCGTGTGATCGCGCATCTTCAGCCGGACCGTTGTAAAGCGCTCCTCACTCGCATCCTGGTCGCGTCCGATCACCGAACGCTCGATGTCGTCGACGATCGCGTGGGCCTGGTCTGGCCGCCCGTGGATCATCAACCAGCGCGGACTTTCCGGGATCCACATCCGCATCAACAGCACGACGAGACCGATGGAGGCACCGATGAGATAAGCCAGGCGCCAGCCGAGATCGGGGCCGGTTACGGCGGGATCGAGCAGCACGATAGCCGCCACCGCGCCCATCGCAGCACCGATCCAGAAGCTGCCGTTGATGACGAGATCGGTCCAGCCGCGATAGCGCGCCGGCACCAGCTCCTGGATGGTCGAATTGATCGCGGTGTACTCGCCGCCGATGCCGGCGCCGGTGAGGAAGCGGAATAGCGCGTAGCTCGCGACATCCCATGACAGCGCGGTCGCGGCCGTAGCCGAGAGATAGAGCGCAAGCGTGATGAAGAACAGCTTCTTGCGGCCGATGCGGTCGGTGAGCCAGCCGAAGCCGAGTGCACCGAGCACGGCGCCGGCGAGATAGGCGGAGTTGGCGATGCCGAGATCGAGATTGGAGAAATGCAGCGACGGGCTCTGCTTCAGCGCGCCGGAGAGCGCACCCGCCAAGGTCACTTCGAGCCCGTCGAGAATCCAGGTGATGCCGAGCGCCAGCACGACGCGGGTATGAAAGCCGCTCCACGGCAGCGCGTCGAGCCGCGAGGGAATGCTGGTCTCGACGATACGGTCGGTGGCGGTCGCCGCCGGGACTACGGGTGCATAGTTCAGCGCTGGGTTCTGCTGCAATTCCATCGGGTTGTTGCGTCTGATCAATGGAAGCGGCCCCGCTTCACAGGCCGTGGACGGGTCGGTCCGATCATGGGGGTGCGGCATTCTGCCTGCCACCTGCGACAACGTTTGCGATGAGGCCCGGTTCCCTCGGGAACAGTCTCGAAGCACACCCGTTTCCGATTGAGCTCCAAGGAGTTGACGCATGGCTCAGGTCAGAAAGACGACACATTCACGCAAGACAGGCGCACGCAAGACAGGCGCACGAAAGACAGGCGCACGCAAGACAGGCGCGCGCAGCAGCGCGCGTCGCAAGGTGAGCACGACGCGCAAGAGGTCAAGTCGTCGTGCAGCACCGAAGCGCTGGTCGCAACGGGTGACGCAGGAGAGCGACGCGCTCGATCTCAAGCGCGGCGTGTTCAAGTTCAAGGATCCCAAGAAGATCGCGGCCTCGCTGAAGCGCTCGGCCGAGCACAGTCGGCGCCGCAAGGCCGGCGCCTATCGCTCCGCGCTGTCGATGCTGACGTTCTACATCAACCGCGCCGGCAAGACGCTGCCGAAAACGCAGCGGACGCGGCTGGAACGGGCCAAGGGAGAGCTGAAGCGGGCATTCGGGAAAGAGTGAGACGCGCGCTTTTTCTCCCCTGTCGTCCCCGCAGTGCGCCCTACGCCGCCCGGATATTCGCCATGAAGCGGTCGAGCTCGGCGCGCAGACGGGTGCTTTCGCTCGACAGCGTCTTGGCCGAGTTCAGCACCTCTTCCGAAGCCGAGCCGGTCTCGGCGGCGCCGCGGTTGACCTCGCCGATGTCGGTGGCTGCGGCCTGGGTGCCCTGCGCGACGGTCTGGACGCTGCGGGCGATCTCCTGCGTCGCGGCGCCCTGCTGCTCGACCGCGCTCGCGATCGAGGTCGAGATCGACGAGATCTGGCCGATGGTCGCGCCGATCTCCTTGATCGCGGCGACCGATTCGGCCGTGGCGCCCTGCATGCCCGTGATGTGCGAGGAGATCTCGTCGGTCGCCTTCGCGGTCTGGCTCGCCAGTGACTTCACCTCGCTCGCGACGACCGCAAAGCCACGGCCGGCTTCACCGGCGCGGGCCGCCTCGATGGTGGCGTTGAGCGCGAGCAGGTTGGTCTGCTCGGCGATCGCGGTGATCAGCTTGACCACCTCGCCGATCTGCTGGGCGGCATGCGACAGCTTGCCGATGCGGCCGTCGGTCTCCTTGGCCTGCATCACGGCGGCTTCGGCGATGCGGCTGGAGTCACGGACCTGGCGGCCGATCTCCTCGACCGAGGCCGAGAGCTCTTCCGTCGCGGTCGCCACCGACTGCATGTTGGAGGAGGCCTGCTCGGAAACGCCGGCGACCTGGCTCGACAGGCTCTGCGTGGTCTCGGCGGTGCGCGTCAGCGTGGAGGCCGCCGATTCCAGCTGCACGGCCGAGGCCGAGACGTTGGAGACGATGGCGCCGACCGCGCTCTCGAAATCCTCGGCAAAGCGGATCAGCTCGGCGCGACGCGCGGCGGCCTGCTCCCGGTTCTGGACTTCGCTGGCGGCGGCATCGCGCTCGGCCTTGGCCACCGCCTGAACCTTGAACTCCTCGACCGCGCCGGCCATCTCGCCGATCTCGTCCTTGCGCCCCAAACCCGGCAGCACGACGTCGAAATTGCCCGAGGCAAGCTCGCGCATCGCCCTGCACATAGCGATCATCGGACGCGAGATGCCATTGCCGAGCCACAAGGCCAGCACGGTGCCCACGGCCAGCCCGCCGAGCGCCAGCATCAGCATCAGCTGCTCGGTCTCCCCGATCGTCGCATTGGCGCTCGCCTCGATGCGTTGCTGATCGGCGGTCAAATCCGAACGCAGCTCGGCCGAGTGCTTGAGGATGGTCGCCGCCGTCTTGGTCATCTCGCCGTTCAGCTTGACGATGACCTTCACGTTCTCGGTCAGCTTTGCGAACGAGGTGCGGTACTGCTTCAAGAGATCGCCGATCTCCTTGACGCGATCCGTGATCTTCTGGTCGTTCGCGTAGATGGAGACCAGCAGCGTCTCGAGGAACTTGACGCGGGCGATCACGCCGTCGGCGGTCTTCGGCTCCGGCTTGGCCACGAAGGCGCTGACCGAGGTGGAGACCGCGAGATATTGCGAGGTGACGTCCTTGGCCGTGGTCTGAACCGAGGCGAGGCCCGCCAGCGCAGCGGTATCGGCGAGATCGTCGAATTTGAAACGGATCTTGTTGCCGACACTGTTGAGCTCGTCGGCCGCGATCTTGTTGTTCTCGCGCGTCAGCGCGATGATCTCGCCGAAGACTTTCGTAAAGCTCTGGAACTCGACCTCGAGCTTGCCGACCTGCTCACGGCGAGCCGCGCCGGTCGTCGCCGCCATCGACTTGGCGATCGCGCTCTTCAGATTCCCTTCGGCGGCCTTGGCTGCGGTCTCGTCATCCGCCGCTCCGGTCAGGGTATAGGCCCGTGCCAGCCCCTGATAGGCGATCAGCTCGCGATCGACCGTCCGCGCCAGATCGGCTTCCGATACGCTGGTGCGGTAGGATGCCACGGCGCCTGCGATCCGCTCGAAGCCGAAATAGGCAAATGCCATGCTGATGGCGAAGATGGCGAGCACCGCGACGAAGCCGAGGATGATTTTTGCGCGAAAACGCAGCGTTGGCAGCTTCGATTGGCTCGACTTGGACGTAACCGACATTCCCCACCCCATTCCATTCGCGGAAAACCAGGCGCAGCCCGGAAGCAGCCCGCTTCTCGACTCCTCTGCACGTTACGGGGCAAAGGATAAAGCTGCAGTAAATTTGTGGCGCCGCAACTGCCGGTTAGGTGACGCAGGGAATTGTTAGGGCGCGCTTTCCCGCGCCGTTACAAATCGAGTGCCACGCCAATCTCCGCTGTCGTCCCCGACCAGTGCGCCCTACGCCGCCCGGATATTCGCCATGAAGCGGTCGAGCTCGGCGCGCAGACGGGTGCTTTCGCTCGACAGCGTCTTGGCCGAGTTCAGCACCTCTTCCGAAGCCGAGCCGGTCTCGGCGGCGCCGCGGTTGACCTCGCCGATGTCGGTGGCTGCGGCCTGGGTGCCCTGCGCGACGGTCTGGACGCTGCGGGCGATCTCCTGCGTCGCGGCGCCCTGCTGCTCGACCGCGCTCGCGATCGAGGTCGAGATCGACGAGATCTGGCCGATGGTCGCGCCGATCTCCTTGATCGCGGCGACCGATTCGGCCGTGGCGCCCTGCATGCCCGTGATGTGCGAGGAGATCTCGTCGGTCGCCTTCGCGGTCTGGCTCGCCAGTGACTTCACCTCGCTCGCGACGACCGCAAAGCCACGGCCGGCTTCACCGGCGCGGGCCGCCTCGATGGTGGCGTTGAGCGCGAGCAGGTTGGTCTGCTCGGCGATCGCGGTGATCAGCTTGACCACCTCGCCGATCTGCTGGGCGGCATGCGACAGCTTGCCGATGCGGCCGTCGGTCTCCTTGGCCTGCATCACGGCGGCTTCGGCGATGCGGCTGGAGTCACGGACCTGGCGGCCGATCTCCTCGACCGAGGCCGAGAGCTCTTCCGTCGCGGTCGCCACCGACTGCATGTTGGAGGAGGCCTGCTCGGAAACGCCGGCGACCTGGCTCGACAGGCTCTGCGTGGTCTCGGCGGTGCGCGTCAGCGTGGAGGCCGCCGATTCCAGCTGCACGGCCGAGGCCGAGACGTTGGAGACGATGGCGCCGACCGCGCTCTCGAAATCGTCGGCAAAGCGGATCAGCTCGGCGCGACGCGCGGCGGCCTGCTCCCGGTTCTGGACTTCGCTGGCGGCGGCATCGCGCTCGGCCTTGGCCACCGCCTGAACCTTGAACTCCTCGACCGCGCCGGCCATCTCGCCGATCTCGTCCTTGCGCCCCAAACCCGGCAGCACGACGTCGAAATTGCCCGAGGCAAGCTCGCGCATCGCCCTGCACATAGCGATCATCGGACGCGAGATGCCGGTGCCGAGCAGGAAAGCGAAGACCGCGCCAAGCAGCGTGCCGCCGACGGCCAGCATCAGCACCAGCTGCTCGGTCTTTCCGATGGTCGCCTCCGACTCCGAATCCAGCCGCTGCTGTTCGGCGACGAGGTCCGCCTTCATGGCGGTCGCGCCTTGCAGGATCGCACCGGCCGAGCCGTTCATTTCGGTGACGAGATCATCGACCAGCTTGGCATTGGCGATCAGCTTCTCCAGCGCTTCGCGATATGCACCGAGCAGTCCCCTGGCATCCTTCAGGCCGGCGACGATCTTGTCGTCCATGGAGTAGACCGCGCTGAGCGAGTTCTCGACGAATTTCAGCCGTGCCAGCGCGCTGGTGGCGATCGCCTGGTCGGACGTCAGCACGAAATTGGTCGCGGCCGCACTCGCGGTCTGAAACTGGGCATTGACCTGCTTGGTGCCGAACTCGATCGCCTGTGCTTCGGCGTCGGACGCGTTGTTGCCGATGTCGTCGAGCTTGTATTTCAGGAGGTTGGCGTTGCGGCTGAGCTGGTTCTGCACAAGCATCGCACTGTCGCGCTTGGCCTGGAGCACCTTTGCGAAAGTCGCGGAGAAGTTGGAGAACTCTTTGGTGAGCTTGTCGAGACTCTCCTGCCGCGCCGGCTTCTTGGCACCCTTGACGGCCTGGTCGATGGCGTCCTTCAGGCTGGCTTCAGCAACGAGGGCCGCCTTGGCGTCGTCTTCCTTGCCGGTGACGACGAAATATTTGACGGCCGAACGATAGGCAAGCAGCTCACGGTCGATGTTGCGGGCAAGATCGGCCTCGGACACGCTGCTGCGGTACGACCCGACCCCGGTGGCGACGCGCTCGAAGCCGAAATAGGAGAAGGCCATGCTGCCGGCGGAGATCACCAGCACGGCGGCGAAGCCGAGGATGATTTTTGCGCGGAACCTGAGGGTCGGAAATAGTGTGCGCTTAGACGGCGACGCGATACGCCCGGACATTCCCAACCCCCAGCTCATGTTCTTGCAGGATTCTGCGGCCCGGAAGCAGCCCTTTCCGAACCGTGCGCAAAATTAAGGCATAATCGTCAAGGGGTGGTAAATCCGTGCAGCCCGCATTCTGGATGGAGAGCTCCTCCACCCGGCCTTGTGGGGGGTCGGGCGCCGTGTTGCAGCCAACCGGAAAACGCCTTACTCTCGAATACTTATCAGGCACTTGGCGTTAGACCGAGCTGGTCCTCGAGGGGAGAAACGGAGTGGGGCAAACCGATTTTCGGTTTGACGGTGCGCCTGGCATTGCCGTGGCCAAGTCGAAGGCTGCGAGCGTCGATGAAGCCGTGGCCGAACTGGCGGCCCAGCTCCCGTCCGACGAGCTGGCGCTGATCCTGGTGTTCCTCTCCCCCAGCTACGACCCCCATCACTTCATCGCCGAGATCACCCGGCAATTCGACGAGACCCAGGTCTGCGGTTGTACCACCGCGGGCGAGCTTGCCCCTGATGGCTGGGACGAGAACAGCGTCGTGGCGCTGGCGTTCAGCCGCGCCGAGTTCTCCGCGGCGGTGCGGCCGATTCTCAACCTCGACAGCTTCCGCGTCGAGGACGGCCGTCGGATCGGCGGCGAGCTCCGGCACGAGCTGTTGCGGGCTACCCCGCAGGTCGACCGCGGCAGTCCCTTCGGCCTGGTCCTGATCGACGGCCTGTGCCGGCGCGAAGAAGCGGTGATGTCCGCGATCTATGCATCGCTGGACGACATTCCGGTCGTCGGCGGATCCGCGGGCGATGGGATGCGCTTCGAGAGGACGTTCGTGTTCTTCGACCGCAAGGCGCACACCAACGCCGCGCTGCTGATCCTGCTGAACACATCGCTGCCGTTCCGCGTCTTCAAGTGCGACAATTTCGAGCCGCAGGCGCAGAAGATGGTCGTGACCGAGGCCGACATCGAAAATCGGACGGTGAGGGAGCTGAACGCAGAGCCTGCCGCACTGGAATATTCGCGTGTGGTCGGGATCATGGACGCCAAGCTCGATCCGTTCTCCTTTGCGTCGCACCCGGTGCTGGTGCGCGTCGGCGGCTCCTATTACGCGCGCTCGATCCAGCGCGTCGAACCGGACGGCTCGCTGCATTTCTTCTGCGCTATCGATGAGGGCATGGTGCTGACGGCGGCATCGTCGAAAAGCCTGGTCGGCTCGACCCGAGAGACGTTTGCCGAAATCCGTGACCAGATCGGAGACGTCTCGCTCTATATCGGCTTCGAGTGCCTGCTCCGCCGGCTCGACGCCGAGCAGCACCAGCTCGCCCGCGACATGTCCGAACTGTACCGGCAGAACCGCGTGGTCGGCTTTCACACCTATGGCGAGCAGTTCGGCTCGATGCATGTGAACCAGACCTTCACCGGGGTTGCGATCGGAAGGCGCACCGCGTGACGGAGACGTGGCAGGATCCGCAAACCGTCGAGCAGCTCCAGCGGGAAGCTGCGAAGCTGAGGAAGATCAATGCCGCGCTGATGTCGCGCGTCGAGCGCTCGATGGACCAGCAGCTCAACGCATTCTCCCTGTTCGAAACCGCCATCGCGCTCGACCACAAGGTCCGCGACCGGACGCACCAGTTGCGCGAGGCGCTGCATTCGGTCGAGCGCGCCAATGAGGGTCTCTATCGCGCCAAGCAGCAGGCGGAAGCGGCAAGCTCGCTGAAATCCTCAGTGCTGATCTCGGTCACCCACGACCTGTTGCAGCCGCTCAACGCGGCGCGCCTGACCCTGTCCGCGCTGACCGAGATGATGGAATCACAGGAGGCGGGCCTGCTCATCGACCAGGCCGACCGTTCGCTGGTGATGCTGGAGGACCTGCTGCGGTCGCTGCTGGAGATCGCGAAGCTCGACGCCGGGGCGCTCAAGCCTGAGGTGCGCGCGATCGCGCTGGCGCCCTTGTTCGAGCAGCTCCGCAACGAGTTCGCACCGATCGCCGCGCGGCAAGGCCTGTCCTTGCGCATCCGCAGCTCACAGCTCGCGGTGAGGTCGGATGCGATGATGCTGCGGCGGATCCTGCAGAACCTGCTTGCCAATGCCATTCGCTATACCCGCAGCGGCGGCGTCGTCATGGGATGCCGGCCGCGGGGCGACCAGATCTGCGTCCAGGTCTCCGACACCGGACCTGGAATTGCGCAGGCGCAGCAGGACGCGATCTTCCGCGAATTCCAGCGCGGCGAGGCAAATGCGACCGACCAAGCCGGCTTCGGGCTCGGCCTCTCCATCGTCCGCCGCTTCGCGACCGTGCTCGGGCACGAGGTGCGGCTGTCGTCGCAACTCGGCAGGGGATCGACCTTCACCCTGCAGCTGGAGCCAGCCGACCTCGCCGAGGTCGGCGACGAGGTGCAGGAGGTCAAGCTCGCCGAGCGGCACTACAATTATAGCGGGCTCGAAGGCGCCAAGATCCTGCTGATCGAGAACGATCCGAACGGCTCGGAAGCGATGGCCGCGCTGCTGGAGGGGTGGGGCTGCGACGTCGCGACCACGCGATCGGCCGCGGACGCGCTCGTGCGCCTCGGCGAGCTCGGCGGCGCCCCCGATGCCGTGATCGCCGATCTCCATCTCGATCACGGCGAGAGCGGCCTGTCCGCCATTGCAGACGTCCGGGAGCATTTGAAGCTCGACACGCCCGCCATGATCATCACGGCCGACTATTCCGAAACGGCGGCGAAGGAAGCGAGCCTCCACGGTCTCGAAGTGCTGAAGAAGCCGATCAAGCCTGCCGAGATGCGGGCGCTGCTGTCGTTCCTGCTGAGCTAGCCCGCGGGCTCACATCAAATATCGCAAAACAACCCCATGCACAGTACCGGTAATATCTTACATTTCATCAAGCCAATGATTCGAACTTAAAATCATCGCTCGCGTGCGCTCAACCTGCGAGGCCAGAGACGAGATAATCGCGTCACTGCTGATCCGGCTGTGCCCGCTCGCGCCTGGTCGTGGCACCCTCGGCTGCCAGCGTCGCGAAATCGATCCGGGACATTTCCACGATGGCCTTGGTGCGGCTCAGCACGTTCAGCTTGCGCAGGATGTCGGAGACGTGGACCTTCACGGTGGTCTCGGAAATCTTCAGCTCATAGGCGATCTGCTTGTTCTGCAGGCCGCGCTTGAGCATTTCGAGCACGCGCAATTGCTGCGGCGTCAGTTCGTGCAGGCGCTTCAGCAAATCCTGCGCGGGGCCGGACGGGCGTTGCGGGCGGACAAATCCGCGATAGGCGGCGGGAACACAGACCGAACCGCGCAGTACCTCGCCGATCGACTCCGCCAGATCCTGCTTGGACGATGATTTGAGGATGTAGCCGGACACGCCGAGCGACAAGGCACCGGACATGATCTGCGGATCCTGATGCCCGGATACGATGACGACGGGAATTTTGGGAAACGCCTTGCGGATGCGGATGATGCCCGAAAGTCCTGTGGTGCCCGGCATCGACAGGTCGAGCAGGATGAGGTCGAGCTCGGTGGTCGCCGCGACCTGCTCGAGCGCACCGTCGATCGACGTCGCCTGCAGGATCTCGGCCGCCGGCGCCACCATCTGGAGCGCGCCCTCGAGGGCCTCGCGAAACAGCGGATGGTCTTCGACAATCAGAAATCGCATCACGTATTGAACCATTCCCAAATCGTTGCCGGGTTTGAAGCAAGAACGAGAACGAGAATGTGCCAGCCGGGTCAGGCCGGCTTGATCCAGGTTAAGCCCGACGTCAAGCACGACATCACGCGTCATTGCGGCCGCCCGCGGTCGGCCCGCGCATAGGGCCGGCCCTTTGGATCCGGCAGATCCACCTTGCCGACCTCGATGATCGCCTTGTTGCGGCTGAACAGGCCGAGCTTGCGCAGAATCTCGGTGATGTGCGCCTTCACCGTGGATTCGGCGAGCTGAAGCTCCTGGGCGATCTGCCGGTTCGGATAGCCGCGCCGCAGCAGATCGAGCACGCGAAGCTGCTGCGGCGTGAGCTCGCGCAGCTTGACCTCGAGCGCCTTGCTGGCCTCGGCCCGCCGCCGCTGCGGCGCCGCCACGAAATCCTTCGGCACCGACACCGATCCCTTCAACACGCCCTCGATCGATTGCGCCAGCTCACGCTTCGACATCGACTTCGGCAGATAGCCGGCAGCCCCCAGCTCCAGCGCCTCGCGGACGACGCGCTGGTCCTCGTCGCTCGACACGATGGCGACAGGCAGGCGCGGATAAGCTTCGCGCAAACGCAGAAAGCCGGAGAAGCCCGTCGCATCCGGCAGCAGGAGGTCGAGCAGCGCGAGGTCGATGCCCTCGCCCTGCTCTGCCATCAGGACACGAAGGGCATCCTCGATCGACATCGCCTCGAAGATCCGCGCCTCCGGCAGGGCCAGCCGCACCGCATTGCCGAGCGCCTCGCGAAACAGCGGATGATCGTCGATGATCAGGAAGCTGGTCATGGCGCCTTCACAGGACTGCACCGCCGAATAGTCCACCGTACAGGCATCCACCACGACAGCGGAAGAGGCAGAACCATGCGGACCCCGTCCGGCGCCGGGATGGTGCCGGACGGACGCTACCACATCCTCCCGATCGGGTTCGGTCAAGGTCGTTCAGTCATTCGATTCGGACTGGACCGTCAGCAGGAAGGAAAAGATGCTGTCGAACTGGTCGTCGGTGAAGACCTCCTTCCAGGACGGCATGCCCTTGGTCGGCCGTCCCTCGTGCACGGTCGTCCAGAACTTCTCGCGCATGTCATCGCCGTAGCGGTGACGCAGCAGCCGCAGATCGATCTTACGCTCGCTCTGGACCGCATCGGGACCGTGGCAATGGGCACAGGTTCCGTTGAAGATCTCCTTGCCCGCACCGACGGCATCGTCGTGTGGCGCGGCTGCATCGCCCTTGGTTTCGGTCGCCACCACATTGGCGACCTGCGCAACGTCGGCTCCGGTTCCCGTCCCCGTCGTGACTGCCGCCGGCGCCCCGCCGAAGCGAACCGGCGCGCCGGACGGCAGGCCATATTTCACCGCGAGCTCACCGATCGTCTTCTGAAGCTGCGGCAAGACGGCATCGATGCGATCGCGCAGCTCGGCCGAGGTCTTCGCAAAGCCGATGGCGGCGTCCCACGACAGACCTTCACCTTCGGTGAGCTCGATCTGATAGCGGCCGTTGTAGGTGGTCTTGTTCAGCCAGCCGGCGACCGGCGCCCAGATGAAGGCGACGTCGGCCCTGCCCTGGTCGAGCGCCTGCATGCCTTCCTCGGGCGACAGCACCGTCACCTTCTGGATGTCGTCACGGCTCGCCAGCAGGTTTTGCGGCGTGCTGGCGAACTGCACGGCGACGCGCTTGCCCCTGAGGCCGTCGATGCCGCCGAGCACCTGCCCCTTGGCGGCGACGAGGGCATAGCCCTCCTTGGCGAAGCTGTTGGAGAAGATCACGGCCGGTCCCATGAAATCCTCCGAGCGCGGCAGCCCGATCATGGCGTCACATTGCTTGCCGAGCAGCGTGACGCGCACGGTGCGCTTGCCGAAATAGGATTTGTACCAGTCATAGGCGATCGGCCGGCCGAGCGCCTGCGCCAGGGCCTGTCCGATCTCGACATAGAACCCCGGCTGCGACGGACTATCGCTCGAGAATGGAAGGTTGGTCGGATCGGCGCAGAGGCGGAGCGGCTGCGCCTCTTCGGCATGCAGCGTCAAGGCCGGAGCGACCAGCGCGGCGGCACATGCGAGCAGGCCTGCGATGGCGCGATATCGGCTCGCACCGATGGCAGAATGATTCGGACGCATCCTCGTCTCCCTTTGCGTTTTCCTTGGCGTCATTGGGCCGGAGCTCGTTGGGCCAGGCGCGGCGGCACAGGCCTCGTCGATGGCGCAGCTCATGTCTTAAAAAAACGCGCGCGTATCCCGTCACCTCGGGGATACGCGCGCGAGTGGTCACTGGACGGAGAACACGAAGAGTGAACCGCCCTCGGGGGCTGCGTCCGTCATCTTCTTACCTACCTCGCCCAGGAACGCAGGCAGCGCAGCCGTGCGGCCGACGACGATGGCGACATATTGCTTGCCGTCGACCTGGTAGGTCATCGGGCCGGCGCCGATGCCGGAGCCGAGATTCTTGCTCCACAGCACCTTGCCGGATCTCGCATCGATGGCGCGGAAGTCGCCATGGATGTTGCCGGCAAACACGAGACCACCGCCAGTGGTCAGCGTTCCGCCGTTGAACGGCAGGTCTTCCTTGATCGACCAGACCTTCTTCTGCGCGACCGGATCCCAGGCCACGAGCTCGCCGAGGAAGCCGCCGGGGCCTTCCTTGGTCGGAAATTCGGCGCCGAGATAGAACACGCCACGTTTGTAGGCGACATCACTGACCGACCAGTCCATGCAGACATTGTTGGACGGGATGTAGACGAGGCCGGTCTGCGGGTTGAACGACATCGGCTGCCAGTTCTTGCCGCCGATCAGGTTCGGGCAGATGTCCTTGGCGGGATGATTCGGCCCGGGACGCTTGTCGGGATCCTCGACCGCGCGCATCGTGGCGACGTCCCACTTCTTGGCCCAGTTCGAGAACACGTATTTCTCCGCCGACAACACCTTGCCGGTCTCGCGATTGGCGACGAAGAAATAGCCGTTGCGATCCGCCTTCATGAGCGCCGGAACGGTGCTGCCGCCGATCTTCAGATCCGCGAGCACGGCTTCGTTGACGCCGTCATAGTCCCAGGCGTCGGCCGGCGTGGTCTGGATGTGCCACTTGATCTTGCCGGTGTTGGGATCGAGCGCCAGCGTCGAGGCGGTATAGAGGTTGGTCAGCTTGCCGAAATTGCCGTCGCCGGTCGAACGCACCGCCGTGTTCCACGGGCCGGGATTGCTGGTGCCCCAATAGACCGTGTCGCTCTTCGGATCGTAGGAGCCGACCAGCCAGGCCGCGCCGCCGCCATGCTGGGCGGAATCGCCCTTCCAGGTGTCGCCACCGGGCTCGTCCGGGGACGGAACGGTGTAGGTCTGCCACACCTGCTTGCCGGTGTTGATGTCGAAGGCCTGGAGCGCACCGCGCACGCCGTATTCGCCGCCACCGAAACCGGTGATGACCTTGTCGCGCACGACGAGCGGCGGTGAGGTGATGACCGAACCCTGCTTGTAATCGACCACCTTCGCCGTCCACAGCGCCTTGCCGGTCGCGGCATCGAGCGCCGTCAGCTTGCCGTCGAGGCGGCCGACGAAGATCTTGCCGTCGGCATAGGAGACGCCGCGATTGTTCACGTCGCAGCAGGCGTATTGCAGCACGTCCTCGGGAATGTCGGGCTCCCAGGTCCATTTGCGCGCGCCGGTGGCGGCATCGAGCGCATAGACGTATTTCGGCCCCCACGAGCTCGAAACGTAGAGCGTGTTGCCGACGACGATCGGCGAGGATTCGTTCGAACGCAGCGACGCCAGCGAGAAGGAATAAGCCAGCGTCAGCTTGCCGGCGTTTTCGGTGTTGATCTGCTTCAGCGGGCTGAAGCGCGTGTTGCCATAGTCGTGGCCGGCGACAGCCCACTGATTCGAATCGGATTGCGCCTTGAGCAGGGAGTCGTTGGCGCGAACGCCCGGTGTAACGGCGGCAAGCATCGCAATCATGGAGATGCCAGCCAAGAAGCCCTTCGTTCCAAAGGTCATGTATTCCCTCCGCGATGTTGTTGTGCACGCCTCGTTGGGCGCCTGAGCGCGTTGCGCTCGTGACGCGCAGTTTGCCCGCGAGCCATGGTTCGAAATTACAGCATCGCCTTTTCGCGCTTAGTATAGGCGGAAGGTAGTAGTGCAGATCATTGCCGGCTCTCGCCGCTCATCTCGTTGTCCCGGCTTGCGTCTTGCCCGTATTTTGCAGCCCGAAATGCGTCATCGGATTTGGGCAACATCGCGCGCAATCCGATTGTCCTTGCGTGCATCGGTCAAGATGATGGCGCTACCACGCCTGCAAAGCTTTGGAAGAAGTTCGCGGCAAGTTTTCGCGACGTCGATTCGATCAGTCGCGAGCCGAGCTGTGCGAGCTTGCCGCCGATCTGCGCGTCGGCTTCGTAGTGCAGGATGGTGAGGTCAGGCGATTCTTCTTCCAGCCTGACCTTCGCACCGCCCTTGGCAAAGCCCGCGACGCCGCCGGCGCCTTCGCCGACGATACGGTAGCCGTTGGGCGCATCGATGTCGGTCAGCGTCACCTTGCCGCTGAACGTTGCCTTCACTGGACCGACCTTCAGCACAACGGTCGCTGTCATCTGCGTCGACGATGTCATCTCGAGCGATTGGCAGCCGGGAATGCAGCGCCTGAGAATATCGGGATCGTTGAGCGCAGCCCACACCGTGGCCTTCGACGCCGGGATCCGCTGACTGTCATTCATCTGCATCGCTTCCACCCTTTTGGTCGTTGACTTGTACGGTCCGACTAGGGGGAGGCCCGGCTGCGATCAATCGCCAGGAAGTACTAGAAGATCGTGGCTGACGCGGCTTGCCGGCGAGCCGCGCGGCGGGCGCGGCTTCGCTGCATCGCCATAAGCAAAATCAATGACTTAAGTGGTCTCCGCCTACTACCAAGATCGCGATTACAAAGACGGGAGCGCGTGCTCCTATTTGCGCAACGAACAAGGCATTCAAGGGAGAAACGACGCACGACGGCGCCGAGTCCAGGGGCAAGCGGCAAGCATGACCAAGGCAGGCGCCACCAGGACAAAGCGCTTCGCATGACGGCGGTCGAACGTGCCATCGCAGATGGCGGAGCGACCTTTTCCGCAAGCTTCCTGCAAGGTCACGCCACGCACCGGCGGCGGTGCGGATTGTCGTGGCCGGAGCGTACGACTGCGACGGCCGCACGATGTCTTTTACATGACGCGCGGTCGCCAAAATCCCAGTTGCAAAGTTTCGCTCGCGCTGTCTCTAATTAGAACCAATCAAAATCACTCTGGGAGGACTCCAAGTGTCTACAGTCAAACTGACGGTCAACGGCAAGGCCGTTGCTGTCGACGTCGAGGACCGCACGCTGCTGGTCCAGCTCCTGCGCGACCATCTCAATCTCACGGGAACCCATGTCGGCTGCGACACCAGTCAGTGCGGCGCCTGCGTCGTGCACATGGACGGCCGCGCCGTGAAATCCTGCACCATGCTGGCAGGACAGGCCGACGGTGCCAACGTCACCACCATCGAAGGCATCGCCAAGGGCGAGGAACTGCATCCGATGCAGGCCGCTTTCCGCGACAATCACGGCCTGCAGTGCGGCTATTGCACGCCGGGCATGATCATGTCGGCGATCGACATCGTGCAACGCCATGGTGGACAGCTCGACGAGGCCACCGTCCGCCACGAGCTCGAAGGCAATATCTGCCGCTGCACCGGCTATCACAACATCGTCAAAGCCGTGCTGGATGCGGCCGGCCGCATGAAGGTTGCGCAGGCGGCCGAGTAAAGCGGCCGCCGCAAACAAGAAAACCACCGCCGCTTTCGAGGGAAAGCGCGGGTCAACAAATTTCCGGTCGGGAGGACCAGACATGGGTGTTGAAGGCATCGGCGCACGCGTCGTGCGCAAGGAAGACAAGCGCTTCATTACCGGCAAGGGCCGTTACGTCGACGACATCAAGCTGACGGGCATGACCCATGCCTATTTCATCCGCAGCCCGCACGCGCACGCCAAGGTGAAGGGGATCGACTCGTCCGCCGCGCTGAAGATGCCGGGCGTGGTCGCGGTGCTCACCGGCAAGCAGCTCGTCGACGACAAGGTCGGCAACCTGATCTGCGGCTGGGCCATCACCTCCAAGGACGGCAGCCCGATGAAGATGGGCGCATGGCCGGCGATGGCGCCCGAGACGGTGCGCTTCGTCGGCCAGGCCGTCGCCGTCGTGATCGCCGAGAGCAAGAATCTGGCACGCGACGCGGCGGAGGCCGTCGTCGTCGATTACGAGGAGCTTCCCGCGGTCGCCGACATGCACGCGGCGATCAAGACCGGCGCGCCGCAGCTTCATCCCGAAGCCCCCGGCAACCAGGTCTATGACTGGGTGATCGGCGACGAGGGCGCGGTGAATGCCGCCTTCTCGAAGGCCGCCAATGTGGTGAAGCTCGACGTCACCAACAACCGCCTCGCGCCGAATGCGATGGAGCCGCGCGCGGCGATCGCCGACTACGACGCGGCGGAAGAGCACTTCACGCTCTACACGACGTCGCAGAACCCGCACGTCGCCCGCCTCGTGCTGTCGGCGTTCTACAACATCGCGCCCGAGCACAAGCTGCGCGTGATCGCCCCCGACGTCGGCGGCGGCTTCGGCTCGAAGATCTTCATCTACCCCGAAGAAATGGTGGCGTTGTGGGCCTCGAAGAAAGTCGGCCGTCCCGTCAAATGGACCGGCGACCGCACCGAGGCCTTCCTCACCGACGCACATGGCCGCGACCACATCACCCATGCCGAGATGGCGTTCGACGCCAACAACAAGATCATTGGCCTGAGGGTGAAGACCTACGCCAATTTCGGCGCCTACATGTCGCTGTTCTCGTCCTCGGTGCCGACCTATCTCTACGCGACGCTGCTGTCGGGCCAGTACAACATCCCGGCGATCCATGCCGAGGTCATCGGGGTCTACACCAACACCACGCCGGTCGATGCCTATCGCGGCGCGGGCCGGCCGGAGGCGAGCTATCTGATCGAGCGGCTGATGGAAACGGCGGCGCGGCAGCTGAATGTCGATCCGGCCCAATTGCGCCGGACCAACTTCATCACCCAGTTCCCGCACCAGACGCCGGTCATCATGGCCTACGACACCGGCGACTTCAACGCCTCGCTCGATGCCGCGATGAAGGCGATCGACTATGCCGGCTTCCCTGCCCGCAAGGCGCAAGCAAAGTCACAAGGCAAGCTGCGCGGCATCGGGGTGTCCTGCTACATCGAAGCCTGCGGCATCGCACCGTCCAAGGCGGTCGGCAGCCTGGGCGCCGGCGTCGGCCTGTGGGAATCGGCTGAGGTCCGCGTCAATCCGGTCGGCACCATCGAGATCCTCACGGGATCGCACAGCCATGGCCAGGGTCACGAGACCACCTTCTGCCAGCTCGTGGCAGACCGTCTCGGCGTTCCCATCAGCCAGGTCTCGATCGTCCATGGCGACACCGACAAGGTGCAGTTCGGCATGGGCACCTACGGCTCGCGCTCGGCGGCCGTCGGCCTCACCGCGATCCTGAAGGCGATGGAGAAGGTCGAGTCCAAGGCCAAGAAGATCGCAGCGCATGCGCTCGAGGCCTCGGAAGCCGACGTCGTCATCGAGAACGGCGAGTTCAAGGTGACCGGCACCGACAAGGCGATCGCGTTCCCGATGGTCGCGCTTGCGGCCTACACCGCGCACAATCTGCCTGAGGGGATGGAGCCGGGCCTGAAGGAGAGCGCCTTCTACGACCCGACCAATTTCACCTTCCCCGCCGGCGCTTATATTTGCGAGCTCGAAGTCGATCCCGGCACCGGCAAGACCTCGTTCATCAACTTCGTCGCGGCCGACGATTTCGGCCGGCTGATCAACCCGATGATCGTCGAGGGCCAGGTCCATGGCGGCCTCGCGCAAGGCATTGGCCAGGCACTGCTCGAGCACGCGATCTATGATGCCAACGGCCAGCCGGTCACGGCCTCGTTCATGGACTATGCCATGCCGCGCGCCGACGACCTGCCCTCGTTCAACCTCTCCCACACCACGACGCTGTGCCCGGGCAATCCCCTGGGCATCAAGGGTTGCGGTGAGGCCGGCGCGATCGGGGCGTCTGCGGCCGTGATCAACGCGATCACGGATGCGATCGGCAAGAACAACCTGGAAATGCCCGCAACCCCTGACCGGGTGTGGCGCACGATCCACGCGGCTTAACCGCCTCATCGTCGTCATTCCGGGGCGAGGCCAAGCGTCGAACCCGGAATCTGGAGCTTAAGAATTCAACCTCGAGATTCCGGGTCTGCGCCTTTCGGCGCATCCCGGAATGACAGAGAAAAGATTTCAGGAGCAACCAAGATGTACCAGACCATCTATCATCGTGCCTCCTCGGTCGACGAGGCTGCCAGCCTGTTCGCCAAGAGCAGCGAGGCGAAATTCCTCGCCGGCGGGCAGACGTTGCTGCCGGTGATGAAGCAGCGCCTCGCAGGTCCCTCCGATGTGATCGATGTCTCCAAGATCAAGGACATGATCGGCGTCGAAGCCTCCGGGGATACGCTGACCATCAAGGCCGCCACGCCGCATTACGACGTCGCGACCAGCGACGCCGCGAAGAAGGCGATCCCTGCGCTCGCCTACCTGGCCTCGCTGATCGGCGATCCCGCCGTGCGCTACCGCGGCACGATCGGCGGCTCGATCGCCAACAACGATCCCGCTGCCGACTATCCGGCCGCGCTGCTTGCGCTCGACGCGACCGTGAAGACCAACAAACGGTCGATTGCGGCGGCCGATTTCTTCAAGGGCCTGTTCACGACCGCGCTCGAGGACGGCGAGATCATTACCGCCGTGTCGTTCCCGGTTCCGGCGAAAGCCGGCTATTCCAAGATGCCGCATCCGGCCTCGCGTTTCGCGCTGACCGGCGTGTTCGTCGCGCAGACCAAGTCGGGCGAGGTTCGCGTGGCGGCCACCGGCGCCTCGCAGAACGGCGTGATGCGGGTGCCTGCGATCGAAGCCGCGCTGAAGACGAACTGGTCGCCGGCGGCGATCGACAGCGTCAGCATTCCCGCGAGCGGATTGCTCGCTGACATCCATGGCTCGGCGGAGTACCGCGCCAACCTCGTCAAGGTGATGGCGCAGCGCGCGGTGGCGGCAGCGGGCTGACCATCCCGCTCCAGCGTCTCAGCACAAATTTTCCGCGGCGCGCACTTCGGTGCGCGCCGCTTTTATTATGCGCCGATGCATGAAAACCGCTTGCCTCGCTGGCGTGAAGGCGGGAAAAGTTAATCAGCCAATTAACTCGCCCACAGAGGAACGTCGGAGGCGGTTGCCGGATCCCGGCAACCGCCCGCGACCCGAGGAAACAAAAACGTGCTCGATCAATCAGCCCAGAAATCAGCCCAGAAATCAGCCCAAGACAAATCCGAAGGCTCGTCCGGCCGCGCTTCCGGCCCGCTCGCGGGCTTCCGCATCGTCGAATTCGCCGGCATCGGGCCCGGTCCGTTCGCCTGCATGATGCTGGCCGACATGGGCGCCGACGTCGTCACGCTCGATCGCGTCGGCGCCAAGAAGAGCATGAAATCGGTGGCGGGCCGCGGCCGCAAGCTGATCGAGCTCGACCTCAAGGACAGGGGCGCGATCGCAGAGGTGCTCGACCTCCTGGCCAGCGCCGATGCGCTGATCGAAGGATTCCGTCCCGGCGTCATGGAGCGGCTCGGGCTTGGGCCCGACGTCGTGCTCGCGCGCAACCCGAAGCTCGTCTATGGCCGCATGACCGGTTGGGGCCAGGAAGGCCCGCTCGCCAACGCCGCCGGCCACGACATCAACTACATCTCCATCACCGGCGCGCTCGCCGCGATCGGCACGAAGGAAGCGCCGGTGCCGCCGCTCAACCTGGTCGGCGATTTCGGTGGCGGCGCGCTCTATCTGGTCGTCGGCGTGCTCGCAGCGCTGTTGGAAGCGCAAAAATCCGGCAAGGGTCAGGTGGTCGACGCCGCGATGTGCGACGGCGCGGCGTCGCTGATGTCGTTCTTCTTCGACATGACCACGATCGGCCGCTGGACCGAGGAGCGCAACCAGAACTTCCTCGACGGCGGCGCGCATTTCTATGGCGTCTATGAATGCGCTTGCGGGCACTTCATTTCGATCGGCTCGATCGAGCCGCAATTCTACGCGCTGCTGCGCGAGCGCGCCGGCCTGACGGATGCGGATTTCGACGCGCAGATGGACCGCAAGGCCTGGCCCGCGCTGAAGGAGAAGCTGAAGACGGTGTTCAAAAGCAAGACGCGCGAGGACTGGTGCAGGATCATGGAAGGCACCGACATCTGCTTCGCGCCGGTGCTGACCATGTCGGAGGCGACACAACATCCGCACATGGTTGCCCGTAACGTCTTCATCGAGCGCCACGGCGTGAAGCAGCCGGCACCCGCGCCGCGATTCTCACGCACGCCATCGGCCGTGCGTGAGCCGGAAGCGGCGGAGATCACCTCGGTGATGAAGGCATGGAAGAGGTAGAGCCGACGAGCACGCTCTCGTAGATTCCATGGGCAAAGCGAAGCGTGCCCACCACTTTGAGCGAGATCACAGAGAGATGGTGGGCACGGCGCTACGCGCCTTTGCCCACCCTTGTTTTAGCGCACCGGACTAGAATGGCCTCGTTCCGTGAGGAATGGCCCAGCTCGGGTGGCCGCCCGAGCTGGGCTGCCGATCGATCGGATCGATGCCCACCGAAGCCTTGAGGGCTGCCTTTCGTAGCAGGATCGCGATCGGTACTTCATCGGGACCCGGATGGTTGAACGAACTTTAGGTTCGCACACACAAGGGAGGGTCGACGAAGATGGCCAAGCGTATCACGATCTGTGCCGGGATCGATACCGGTAAACGTAAGCTCGATGTGGCACTTGATGGCAGTTTGGAGCGGCTTCAGGCCGATAACACGCCGGATGGCTATAAAGTGCTGGTGGAATGGTTGCAGCGCCACAAGGTCAAACGGGTCGGGATCGAGGCGAGCGGCGGCTATGAGCAGGCTGTCGTCGCCGAGTTGCGGCGCCAGCGGTTTGTGGTCGTCGTATTTCAGCCGGCCCAGGTGCGCGCTTATGCCGTGTTCCAGCTGCAGCGCGCCAAGAACGACAAGATCGATGCCGCGCTGATTGCGGCCTGCACCGCCGCGGTCAAGAAGATCCACGCAGCTCCGGATCCCCGCTTGCTGCCATTTGCCGAGCACCTGACGATGATCGACCAGATCACCGAGGACATTGCTCGGCTGAAGAACCGGATCGAGAGCTGCCGCAATATGCGGCTCCAGAAGCTGTGGAAGGAGGATATCGCTCGCCTGGCCAAGCGCGAGAAGGTCGAACTGAAGGCACTGGCCGCCGCAATCCGTGAGCATCGCGATCTTGCCGAGCGGCTCGACTTGATCAACAGCATCGATGGTATCGGGCTAAAGACCGCCATGGTCATTCTGGTGCGGATGCCCGAGATCGGTCAGATCACGCGCGAGCAAGCGGCCGCGCTGGCTGGCATTGCCCCTTACGATGACGACAGCGGCGATCGCACCGGCGTTCGTCACATCGCCGGCGGGCGTGAACGGCTGCGACGTGCGCTCTTTACTGCGGCGCTGCCGGCGTCATTTCGCTGGAATCCGCAGCTCATCACGCTCTATGGAAGGCTGATGGGAGCAGGCAAGGAACACAAGCGCGCATTGATCGCTTGCGCCAGAAAGCTATTAATCTTCGCCAACACAGTGGTCGCCCGCGGCACGCCTTGGCAGACAAAACCGCCCGAGATCGCGAGGGCTCCGGCTACCTGATGGCGTTTCTTTGTTCGGCCGAAGCACCGTTTCTTCGTCCCGACCTGCCGTCACAAAGACGCCGCGCGCCGCGGCCGTCAAAGGCTGGCCGTCGCCCTGGCCTCAACTCCATCTCCGCTGCCGCCAGGCCACGCCTTGACGGCCGCAAGCACGGCGTCATGCTACCCTCAGCGATCGGGCGAATCTAATGGTTGCTACGGCAGCGCGGCTGCCGCCCTACGCCGCGTTCTCCACCTTCAGCACCCCGCGGCGGATCTGGTCCTCCTCGATCGATTCGAACAGGGCCTTGAAATTGCCCTCGCCAAAGCCGTCGTCGCCCTTGCGCTGGATGAACTCGAAGAAGATCGGGCCGATGGCGTTGGCCGAGAAGATCTGCAGCAGCACCTTGGTCTGGCCACCCTTGACCACGCCCTCGCCGTCGATGAGGATGCCGTTCTTGCGGAGCCGTGCGACGTCTTCGCCGTGCTTGGGCAGGCGCGTATCGATCCGCTCGAAATAGGTGTCGGGCGGGGACGGCATGAACGGCAGGCCGGCTTCGCGCAGGCCTTCGATGGTGCGGTAGATGTCACGGCAGCCGCAGGCGATGTGCTGGATGCCTTCGCCGCGATAGGTCTTGAGATATTCCTCGATCTGTCCGGAATCGCCGGCGTCCTCGTTGATCGGAATCCGGATCTTGCCGTCGGGGCTGGTCAGCGCTCGCGAAAACAAGCCGGAGGCGCGGCCTTCGATGTCGAAGAAGCGAATCTGGCGGAAGTTGAACAGCTTCTCATAAAAGCCGGCCCAGACGTCCATGCGGCCGCGATGAACGTTGTGGGTAAGATGGTCGAGATAGAACAGGCCGGCACCGACCGGTCGCGGGTCGCGTGCGCCCAGCCATTCGAACTCGGCATCATAGGCCGAGCCCTTGTCACCGTAACGATCGACCAGATAAAGCAGGCTGCCGCCGATGCCCTTGATCGCGGGCACGTCGAGCGTCTTCTGTGCGGATGACACATCGGCCGGCTCGGCACCGAGCGCAATCGCCCGGTCATAGGCCGGCTTGGCATCGACCACGCGGAATGCCATCGAGGGCGCACAGGGGCCATGCGCTGCGACGAACTCATAGCCGTGAGTACCCGGCTCCTCGTTGACGAGATAGTTGATGTCGCCCTGGCGGTAGACCGTGATCTTCTTAGTTCTATGACGCGCGACGGGTGCATAGCCCATCAGCTTGAACAGCGCATGCAGCTCTTCCGGGTGGGGATGCGCATATTCGACGAATTCGAAGCCGTCGGTGCCCATCGGATTGTCGGCGCTAACAGTGGCCGGCGGTGCATCATGCGGAAACGGACCCATTGACGGTTCTCCCAAATTGCTGGCTGGGAGGAATTGTCCTTCATGAAGCGCGCAAGGGGCGTGCAAACGGCACACGATTCCGCTAGCTTATGCACGACTCGTGCATGAATTGGACGATTGACGCATGATTTCCGTGGACGCGTTCGACCTCAAGATCCTGGGTGCACTCCAGGACGATGGCCGCCTCACCAACCAGGAGCTTGCCGACCTCGCGGGTCTCTCCGCCTCGCAATGCTCGCGGCGGCGGATGCGGCTGGAAGAGGCGAAGGTGATATCAGGCTATCACGCCGATCTTTCCAGCGAGGCGCTCGGCTTCGGCGTGATCGCCTTCATCCAGGTGGGGCTTGCGACCCACTCACCGGACAACTCCAAGCGCTTCCGCGCGCTGGTGAACCGGATCGACGAGATCCAGGAGGCGTATTCCCTGACGGGCGATGCCGACTACGTGCTCAAAGCCGTGCTGCGCGACCTCAAGGGCCTGTCCAACCTCGTCAACGACGTTCTGATGCCGCACCAGAGCGTGGCGCATGTTCGCTCCTCGATCGTCCTCGACCGGCTGAAGGAGAGCTCACGGCTCCCGCTCAAGGAGATCAAGCCCGGCTGAAATCGAGGGAACTATGGCATTCGCGCTGGCTACACGATCTGCGATGATCGCAGCTCCATGTCCGGAGATTCAACATGGCCCTGCAGCTGCGACCGAACTGCGAATATTGCGACCGCGACCTGCCGCCGAACGCAACCGATGCGCGGATCTGCTCCTATGAATGCACGTTCTGTGCGGATTGCGTCGAAACGAAGCTGTTCAACGTCTGCCCGAACTGCGGCGGCGGATTTGTGCCGCGCCCGATCAGGCCGGCGCGGGAATGGCGGCCGGGCGTGTGCGTGGCCAAGCACGTGCCGTCAGACAAGCGCGTGCATCTGAAGTACAGCGTGGAGGATGTCGCAGTGCATTGCGCACGAATCCGCGACGTGCCGCCGGAGAAACGATAGGCTCTCTCTCCACGTCATTGCGAGGAGCTCGCGACAAAATTGCGTAGCAATTTTGCGCTGATGCGACGGAGCAATCCAGACTGCCGCCGCGGAGAGATTCTGGATTGCTTCGCTGCGCTCGCAACGACGGAGGTTGTGACAGGGACGGCGGCTCACTCCGCCGCCACAATCGTCCCCTCGACCTCGCCGAACCCGACGCGATAGCCGTTGCCCTGGCACCAGCCGCGCATCACGAGGCTGTCGCCGTCCTCCAGGAACGAGCGCTTGGTGCCGCCGGGCAGCTCGACCGGCTCGGTGCCGTTCCAAGAAATCTCCAACAAGCTGCCGCGCTGGTTCTTCTCCGGGCCGGAGATGGTGCCGCTGCCGAGGAGATCGCCGACATTCATGGCGCAGCCGGAAGAAGCATGGTGCATCAGCTGCTGCACCGAGGACCAGTACATGTATTTGAAGTTGGTGCGGCTGATGCTGACGGGCGCATTGGCCCCCGCAGCGCGCAAGGAGACGTCGAGCTCGACATCGTAGTTCTGTGGCTTGGTCTGCTTGAGATAGTCGAGCGGCACCGGCTGCTGCTCCGGTCCCTTCAGGCGGAACGGCTCCAGCGCCTCGCGCGTCACCACCCAGGGGCTGATCGAGGTCGCGAAGGCTTTTGCGAGGAATGGGCCGAGCGGCACGTATTCCCATTGCTGGATGTCGCGCGCGCTCCAGTCGTTGAGCAGCACGAATCCGAAGATCATCTCCTCGGCCTGTTGCTCGCTGAGCATGCCGCCCATCGGCGAAGCCTGGCCGATGACGGCGCCCATCTCCAGCTCGAAATCGAGCCGCTTGCACGGCGCAAAGCTAGGCAGCTCCACATTCGGCGGCTTCAGCTGCCCGCGCGGCCGCTTCACCTTGGTGCCGGAGACCACGACGGTGGAGGCGCGGCCGTTATAGGCGATCGGCATGTGCAGCCAGTTCGGCTGCAGCGCATTGTCCTTGCCGCGGAACATCACGCCGACATTGGTGGCGTGCTCCTTGGAAGAATAGAAATCGGTGTAGCCGGAGACCGCGAACGGCATGTGGAGCTTCGCATCGCGCATCGGCACCAGCGCGCGGCTGCGCAGCTCCTCGTTGTCGCGCAGCTCATGATGATCGTGACGGAGCAGTTCGCTGATCCGCGCCCGCGTCTTCGCCCACACCTCCGGCCCCAACGCCATGAAGGGATTGAGCGAGGCCCCGGAGAACACGCCGAACGGGCCGACGTCGAGCCGGGAATCCTGCTCGAGCTCCCAGAGATCGAGCACGTAACCTCCGATCGCCACACCAACCCGCGGCGTCGGATTGGCCGCGGTCGAGAACACGCCATAGGGCAGGTTCTGAATCGGAAAGTCCGAGGCGGGGTCGACCTCGATGAAGGAGCGGAGGCTGGGGTCGTTGGGGTGGGGCATTGGTTTCCCATGGCGCAGCGGTGGCGGTGTCACCCTCCCCTGGAGGGTAAGAAAGACTACGGCTTGCTCGGATCGAAGCGCTTCTCCAGGCCCTTCCAGCAATCGGCATAATCATCCTGGAGCGTGGAGGAGCTCGCCGCGTGTGCGGTGACGCGCTGCGGATAGCGGGTCTCGAACATGAAGGCCATGGTGCCCGTGAGCTTCACCGGCTTCAGCTCGCCATTGCTGGCGTGCTCGAAGGCGTCGCGATCAGGTCCGTGCGGCAGCATGCAATTGTGCAAGGAGATGCCGCCGGGAACGAAGCCCTGCGGTTTGGCGTCGTAGACGCCGTAGATCAGGCCCATGAACTCGCTCATGATGTTCATGTGGTACCAGGGCGGACGGAAGGTGTTTTCCGCGACCATCCAGCGCTCGGGGAAGATGACGAAGTCGATATTCGCCGTGCCCGCGGTCTCCGAGGGCGAGGTCAGCACCGTGAAGATCGAGGGATCGGGATGATCGAAGCTGATCGCGCCGACCGGGGAGAACGCGCGCAGGTCGTATTTGTAGGGCGCGTAATTGCCGTGCCAGGCGACGACGTCGATCGGCGAATGCGGCAGCGTCGTCTTGAACAGCGAGCCGCCCCATTTCACGAACAACTCGGTCGGCTTGTCCTTGTCCTCGTAGTTCGCGACCGGCGTCAGGAAGTCGCGCGCATTGGCAAGACAATTGGCGCCGATCGGGCCACGCTCCGGCAGCGTGAAGGCGCCGCCATAGTTCTCGCAGAGATAGCCGCGCGCCGGCCCGTTCGGAATCTCGACACGGAACTTGACGCCGCGCGGAATCACTACGACCTCGCCGGGCTCGGCATCGATGCGGCCGAACTCGGTGACGAGACGAAGATTGCCCTGCTGCAGCACGAACAGCAATTCGCCGTCGGCGTTGTAGAAATGCTGATCCACCATCGATTTGGTGATGAGATAGACATGCGCGGCCATGCCTGCTTGCGTGTTCACATCGCCCGCCGTCGTCATGGTCTGCACGCCCTGGACGAAGGTGAGCTCCTCCTTCGGGATCGGCGTCGGATCCCAGCGCAGCTGCGCGATCGGGAGATCGTATTCGTGGCATGGCGCCGAGCGCCACAGCCCAGCATCGATCTTCTCGAAGCGGCCGGAATGCTTCACCGACGGACGGATACGATACAGCCAGGAGCGTTCATTGGTGCCACGCGGCGCGGTGAAGGGCGAGCCGGAAAGCTGCTCGGCATAGAGCCCGTAGGCGCAACGCTGCGGCGAGTTGCGTCCGATCGGCAGCGCGCCAGGCAGCGCCTCGGTCTCAAAACTATTGCCGAAGCCGGACATGTAGCCCGGCGTGACCTGGGCCGAGCTGCGAACGATCTGGTCAGGCGAGGTATTGATGTTCATGACTATCCTCCTCCTTGCAAGGCGGCCCACATTTCCTGGTCGCGCTTGTCGGTCCAGATCACGGGATCATCGATCCCGGATGCTTCGTCGTAGGCGCGCGACACGTTGAACGGCAGGCAGTGCTCGTAGATGGCGAAACTCGAAAATTTCGGATCCATCACCTCGCGGGTCGCCGCCATCGACTCCTTCAGCGTGCGGCCCTTGACAACCGAGATTTCGGCCGCGCCATAGAGCGAGGTGACGAAATCCCGCGTCATCGCGATGGCCTCGCGTACCGTAGCGGTGCCCTTCAGCGCATCGCCTCGGCCGGGCGCGATCGCCTTGGGATTGAAGTTGCGGATCTCATTCAGCGTCATCGGCCATTCGCGCAAATGCGCATCGCCGCAATAGCAGGCCGAGTGATATTCGATGAGATCCCCGGAGAACATCACCTCCGCATCCGGCACCCAGGCGACGATGTCGCCGGAGGTGTGGCCGGCACCCAGCTGCATCAGCCGCACCTCGCGCTTGCCGAGATAGATCGACATCTCGCCTTCGAAGGTCAGCGTCGGCCAGGTCAGGCCGGGAATGCTCTGCGCGTCCTGGAACAGGCGCGGGAAGCGGCCGTATTCGGAATCCCAATCCTGCTTGCCGCGCTCCTCGATCAGCCGATAGGTTTCCTGCGAGGCGACGATGCCTTGGGCCTTGTAGGCGGAGGCTCCGAGCACGCGCACGGCGTGATAATGCGACAGCACGACATATTTGATCGGCTTGTCGGTGACGGCGCGCACGCGCTCGATCACTTTGTTCGCCATCGCCGGCGTCGCCTGCGCATCGAACACGAGGCAGCCGTCGTCGCCGACGATCACGGCCGTATTCGGATCGCCCTCGGCGGTGAAGGCATAGAGATCGGGGCCGATCTCGGCGAAGGTGATTGTCTTCTCGGAGAGGTCGCCAGTGGATGCGAAGTTCTTCGCCATCAGTTCGTCCTTACAGGTCTATTGTTGTTGCTGTTGCTGCTGCTGGTCATCGATCATGCGGCGCTTGGCGAGCCCGATCGCCTCGCGCAGCACGTCGATGTCGCCGATATGATTGGCGAGGATCAGCACCAGCGCCGCGTCGAAATCCGCGCTCTGCTCCTCGGTGAGGCCGCGATGCGCCTCGACGATGGCGCGGAAGGCATCGTCCGGGCGTGCGAAGTTCGAGCTGGTTGAAAGCGGCATGCGAAACCTCAATACAAACCTTCGGCCCGCGCCAACGCCGCCGCGATCGCCGAACGCGTCGGATGGCGGAAGCGCGCCGCGACATAGCCGTCGGGCCTCAGCAGATAGGCGGAGCCCGGCTCGGCGGCGTAGCGCTTTGCGGCCAGACCCGAGGGATCGGCAAGTCCGCCCTCGCCACCAATGCGGATGCCCTTGATGCCATCGGGCGCATCGATCGGCGCGCCATTGCTGAACGACAGCAAGGTGAAGTCCGTTCCACCGTTGCGGAAGGCATCCGTCAGATAGATCTGCTCGCCGGCGCGCGTTGCGACGGGTGCATCGAGCATCGAACAGCCGGGCGAGGGTCCACCGCGCCACGCATCCGCATCGAGCGAAGACAGCGGCGAGTCATAGCTGCACGGCACCGAGAGTCGTCCGCCATTGACCATGCGCTTGCCGAACTCGGTCTCCTTGGCCAGCGACAGCACCGCCTTGCGCAGCCGCGCTTCCTGATGCGAGTTCGGTGCCATGAAATCGGTCGAGCGGGTGGATTCGCGGATGTTCTCGTCGGCGGCTGCGCTGCGCTCGGTATGATAACTCTCGAGCAGGCTCGCGGGCGATTTGCCCCGCAGCACGCGATCGAGCTTCCAGGACAGGTTCTCCGCGTCTTCAAGTCCGGAGTTGGCGCCGCGCGCACCGAAGGGCGAGACCTGATGCGCGGAATCGCCGGCGAAGATCACGCGGCCATGGATGAAGCGGTCCATCCGCCGGCACTGGAATTTGTACAGCGAGATCCACTCGAACTCGAACTTGTCGTGGCCGAGCATGCGCGCAATCCGCGGCCGCACGTTTTCCGGCTTCTTCTCGACGACAGAATCGGCGTAACGGTTGAGCTGGAGATCGATGCGCCAGACATCGTTGGGCTGCCGGTGCAAGAGCGCCGAACGCCCGGCATGGAACGGCGGATCGAACCAGAACCAACGCTCGGTGGGAAATTCCGCCGTCATCTTGACGTCGGCGATCAGGAACTGATCCTCGAACACCTGGCCCGCAGATTCCGCACCGACCATCTGGCGCAGCGACGACCGCGCACCGTCGCAGGCGATGACATATTGCGCATTCAGGCGATAGGCGCCTTCAGGCGTTTCGATCGTCAGCAGCGCGGAGTCGTTGCGCTGCTCCAGCGCCGTCACCTTGTTGCGCCAGCGCAGGTCGATCTCGGGCAGTTCGTTGATGCGATCGACCAGATAGGCCTCGGCGTAATATTGCTGGAGATTGATGAAGGCCGGACGCTTGTGACCGTCTTCCGGCAGCAGATTGAACTGGTAGAGCTGCTGCTCGCCGTGAAAGATCCGGCCGACGCTCCACACCACGCCCTTGTCGACCATGCGGTCGCCGACGCCGAGTCGGTCCCAATATTCCAGCGAGCGCTTCGAGAAGCAGATCGCGCGCGAGCCTTCGCCGATGCGGTCGGCATCGTCCAGCAGCACGACGCGCTGGCCGCGCTGGGCGAGATCGATCGCCAGCGACAGGCCGACCGGCCCGGCACCGACAATCACGACCGCATGCGCCGCGGGGCGTGGCCCCGGGCGGTCCTGATCGGGATGGCGGCGATAGCCGAACTGGGTCTTGGCCTGATGCGTATTGGCCGGCGCCATACACTAACCTCGGCTCTGGTCAGAAGAGGACTGATCTGCTAGATAGTCTCACGTGCAACTATTTTGGACCGGAGCCGGCCGGCCGTCAACTGGAATTCGGAGCGCTCTCCGTGGCGAGGACATCCAGCGACATCGCGCTGAAGACACCCCAGGCCGACGAGGCTTCATCGCGGCCGAAGCCGCGTCTCGACCTGTTCAAGTTCGTGCCGTTCCGCCTCAACCGGCTGGCAGCGGAGGTGAGTTCCGCGCTCGCGGTCGAATATCAGGAACGTCACGGCCTCGACATTCCGGCCTGGCGCGTGCTCGCCACGCTCGGCTTTCGCGTTGATGCCTGCAGCGCGCAGTACATCGCGCAGTGCACCCGCACGCACAAATCCACCATCAGCCGCGCGGTGACCACGCTGCTGCATGCAGAGCTGATCGAGCGGGTCGAGAACGAAGCCGACCGCCGCGAATTCCGCCTGCAACTGACCAGGAAGGGCCGCACGCTTTACGAAGAGCTGTTCCCGCAATTGCTGCGGCGTGAGGACGAGATCCTCGCCTGCCTGTCCGCGCAGGAGCGCAAGCAATTGTCGGCCCTGCTCGGCAAGATCGAGCAGAGCCTCGATCTGATCCAGACCAGCGAAGAGGCTGACGCGAAGCAGGCGTATTAGGACGGGCATGCATAGAGGCGGAGACGCCTAGACCGGTTGAGAAAGCTTGGTAGGCTCGTGACGGCACCAGCTTATATAGTGGCGCTACTTGTGGCATTTGCTGCAACTTGCGCATACGCCGTTGATATAGGTTATCTGGCTCCCCCCGGAGTCGCTGCAAACGAGTTTCCCTCACCGCAGCGCCCCGTTGCACGGATCGTCAGCCCACGCCGCGCCGCCGAAGAGCGCCGCGACGCCCTCGATGAGGCCGGTCAAATCGCACGTATTCTTGAGCTGAAACCAGGCATGACAGTCGGCGACATTGGAGCAGGCGATGGCTACCACACGGTCAGGCTCTCGCGCCTCGTCGGACCCGCCGGCTCTGTCATTGCCCAGGACGTCACGCGGGATTACCTGATCGAACTCGCAAAGCGAACAGAGCTTCTGAAGTTGACGAACGTGCAATTCGCGCTCGGCGAACCACACGACCCGCGCCTGCCCGCTTCCTCACTGGATGCCGCAATCCTCGTGCATATGTATCACGAGATCGCCCAGCCCTATGCCTTCCTCTACAATCTCGCGCCCGCCTTGAAGCAGGGTGCGCGGGTCGGAATTGTCGATCTCGAGCTTCCGACGTCGAAGCATGGCACGCCAATTGCGCTCTTGCGCTGCGAATTGACCGCCGTCGGCTATCGCGAGATCGCCACATATCAGCTCGCAGGTGACGGAGGATATTTGGCGGTATTCTCTCCGCCAGAGATCGCGGCTCGAAAATCTCCCCGCGATATCGCTGCTTGTGGGAATCCCGCCGGCGTTCGTTGACACCACGTCAGCCGCCCGTCTCAGAGGCTGACCGTATCCGCAGAAGAGGTCAGACCGGAAGTGGCCGGCTGAGACTCAAATCGGCGCTTTTGACCCGAAGCGCACATGAGCAGCTGGGGCCATTGCAACGCTAACCCATGAGTTTTCGCCACTCAGTTGCACTGCTTGGCCGTTAACCGTAAGCTACCGAGCGGGCTAGGCTTGAGGGAAGCCATGGTTGTCGAGACGCGCTATGTGACCAGCGGCGACGTCTTCGTCGCTTATCAAATATCCGGACAGGGCGGTCCGGACTTGCTCATGACACCGGGCTTTGTATCGCATCTCGAGCAGGCGTGGGAGAATCCCAACGTCGCGCGCTTCCTTAACGACCTCGGCTCGTTCTCGCGATTGATCCGATTCGACAAACGCGGCACGGGTCTCAGTGATCGTGGTGTCGGTGTCCCGCATCTCGATGAAAGGATCGACGATATCCGCGCCGTGCTCGACGCTGCGGGTTCTAAGAGGGCCTATTTGTTCGGTGTTTCGGAGGGTGGGCCGATGTCGATCCTGTTCGCGGCGACCTATCCTGAACGTGTCGCGGGGCTCATCCTGTTCGGCACGTATGCGCGCACGGTGGGTGCTTCCGTTCCGTTTGACGACTTTGCGACCCTGGAGCGCGATATCCGGTCCAACTGGGGAACCGGCAAAAGTCTGCCCAGTTTCTCTCCGTCGGCCGCCGCAATTCCCGGGGCCATGGAGCGCTTCGCCAAGTTCGAGCGCTCGGCGGCCAGCCCGTCTGATGTGATCAACCTGATGCGCATGAACCGCGAGATCGACGTAACGGCCATCCTGCCGTCGATCCATGTCCCTACGCTGGTCATGCATCGGCGCGACGACGTGCGCATTCGTGCATTCGCCGGCCGCGAGCTTGGAGAGAGAATTCCTCACGCGCGCTACATCGAACTTCCGGGTAGTGATCACCTCGCATGGTCAGGAGATCAGGATCGGCTTGTCGAGGAAATCAGACAATTCATGGGTGTGTCCGGTACCACCATCGAGGGCGATCGCGTCCTCTCGACCGTGCTGTTCACCGACATCGTCGATTCGACAAAGAAAGCCTCGTTGGTGGGCGACAGGCAGTGGCGTTCAACTCTGGAAGCGCACCATGCGGCGGTGCGTTCGGAACTGGAGCGGCATCGCGGACGCGAAGTTAAAACTACAGGCGACGGATTTCTGGCCCTTTTCGACGGCCCGGCGCGCGCCGTTCGCTGCGCCCAGAGGATCGTCAGCGCGGTGCGGCCGCTCGATCTCGAAGTACGGGCCGGCGTCCATACCGGCGAGGTTGAAATGATGGGCGACGATGTGGGCGGCATTGCTGTGCACATCGCAGCACGGGTAGCTCAGCATGCGCATGCGAGCGAAGTGCTGGCCTCGAGCACGGTAAAGGATTTAGTAGCAGGTGCCGGCCTCAAGTTCGTCGATCAGGGATCGGCCGAGCTTAAGGGACTTGCCGAGCCCATGCGCCTATTTGCGGCCGTCTGAATGAGCTTCGGTGTCGCCGATGCCGCCTTAGAAAGCTCAGACGTTATCGCCGATGTCCCTTTGTGGCCCACAACGCGCCTCCGGCGAGGCTTGTTTGCGCACTGCTTTCAGGTGCACAGCGGATATCAGACCTGGCTGATCTGAACCGCGCACAAGTAGACGCCCCGGATTCCGTCACTTCGCAAACGACCGCGTCGGCGGCAGATGCAGTGCCCAGGCGTCGACCTTGTCGCTGGCGGGCGGATAAATCTCCGTCACGATCGGATCGTGACCGGGGATGAACCTGTCAGGGTGGCCGGCGAGGCGCTCGATCGTCTCCCAGCCTGCGGCCATGTCGCCGACATTGTAGACGATCGGGAACGGGCTCCGGCGCTGGAGGTTGGCGTAGTAATGCGCGGCATCGGACGCCAGCACCACCGGCCCGCGCGCGGTCTCGACCTTCACCACCTGCAAGCCATCGGAATGGCCACCGACGCGATGCACGGTGACGCCGGGCGCGACCTCGCCGTCGCCGGAATGGAAGGTGACGCGCTCGCCATAGACATGGCGCACCATCAGCGTGACGTGCTCGACCGAGAACGGATGTCGCAGCAGTCCGTTGCACATGCAGCGGCCCGTCGCGTAAGCCATCTCGCGCTCCTGGAGATGGAAGCGCGCATTCGGGAAGCGGTCGAGATTGCCGGCATGGTCGTAGTGCAGATGCGTCACAATGATGTCGCGGATGCCGGATGCCGCGACGCCGAAACGCTCCAGCGCATCGACCGGATTGAGCGTCAGCTTGCGCGCCCGCGCGCTCGCCTCCTCGGCATTGAAGCCCGTGTCGACCAGGATGTCGCGACCGTGCCCCCGGATCAACCAGACGAAATAGTCGAGATCCTGCGCCGCACTGTCATGCGGGTCGGGCACGAGGAAGTTCATGTGGGGGGTGCGCGGCGACATCGTCGCATAGCGCAGGGCGTAGATTTCGTAGACGTTTCCCATGGTCTGCTTTTCTGAGTTGGATGTTGTGGGACCATCGAGCACACCAAGCCATCGCCGGCAGGAAAGGTCAAACGTGGGGCGTTGCGGCGGAGGCAGGGCTGCAATGTGAGACCAATCACAGCTCCATCACCATGATGACCCCAGCATGCTGCCGATAGGATCGAACCAGGTCACCGAGTACTGTCATGACAACGGTCTATTCCGCCCGCGGCACGCCCCTGCGTTGCCGTCCATCGTCACGATAATGCCGAATCTCCAAGCGGTTGACGCCCCCCGTCCCCGGTTTGATAATGCAGGAAGCGTAAGTTAAGGTCGCCGCGGCGCAAGCTGGAACGGCGCCTTTTTGGCTGGACCGCGCTGATTATGAAAATTCGCTTCTTTCTTCTTCTCTCCTTGCTCATCTCGCTCGTCCCGACTGCTCCATCGCTTGCGGCCGGTGACCGCTTTGCGCTGGTCATCGGCAACGCCAAATATCCGGACGCGGATGCTCCGTTGAAGGAACCGATCAACGATGCGCGCGACGTCGCCGATGAGCTCAAGCGGGACGGCTTTTCGGTCGAGATCGGCGAGAACCTGACCGGCGACGGCATGCGCCGCGCCTTCGACAAGCTCTACAGCAAGATCAAGCCGGGATCTGTGGCGCTGGTGTTCTTCAGCGGCTTCGGCATCCAGTCTGCGCGCCAGAGCTACATGCTGCCGGTCGATGCGCAGATCTGGACGGAGTCCGACGTGCGCCGCGATGGTTTCAGCCTCGAGACCGTCCTCGGCGAGCTCCACACCCGCGGCGCCGGCGTCAAGATCGCGCTGATCGACGCCTCCAGGCGCAACCCCTTCGAGCGCCGGTTCCGCAGCTTCTCGGCGGGCCTTACACCTGTCATCGCGCCGAACGGTACGCTCGTGATGTATTCAGCGGCGCTGGCCTCGGTGGTCTCGGATGCCGGCGGCGACCACAGCCTGTTCGTCCAGGAGCTGCTGAAGGAAATCCGCGTCCCCGACCTGATGGCCGAGGAGACGCTGAACCGCACCAAGATGGGCGTCACCCGCGCCTCGCGCGGCGAGCAGGTGCCGTGGATTTCCTCGTCATTGGCCGAGGATTTCTCGTTCACTCCGGGAGCCGGCGGATCGCGTCCCGCAACGCCACCGCCCGCACCTCCTGCTGCGCCGGCCGTCGTCGCCAACAACCCGCCGCCCGTTCCACCCGCGCCGCCGACACCACCTCCGGCGCCGAAGCCAGCCGATGCTGCTGCGGCACCCGCCCCTGCTGCTCCACCTGCCCCCGCGCCTGCGCCGGCCCCACCGCCGAAACCGCAGATCGAGGCCGCCCTGCCCCCGCCGCCGCCGCCGGTGAAACCGATTGATCCCGCTCCCGCACCGAGCACGGACAGCGGGCCCAGTGCCGCCGTCCTGGCTGACGATCCCACGATCAAGAGCCTCACCGCCAAGATCGCCGCCAATCCCGATGACGTGAATGCGCTGTATCGGCGCGGCCAGGTCTATGCCAGCAAGGGCGCCTACACGCTCGCCATCAAGGATTTTGACGATACCCTTCGGATCAATTCGAAGGATGTCGAGGCGCTGAACAACCGCTGCTGGACCCGCACCGTGGTCGGCGATCTCCAGGGCGCGCTGAAGGATTGCAACGAGGCGCTGCGGCTGCGGCCGAACTTCGTCGATGCGCTCGACAGCCGCGGGCTGGTCAACCTCAAGTCGGGCGCGGTGAAGAATGCCATCGCCGATTTCGACGCGGCCCTGAAGATCAATCCGCGCCTGACCTCCTCGCTCTATGGACGCGGCCTTGCCAAGCAGCGCAACGGCTCGGCCCAGGAAGGGGCGCTGGACATTGCCAATGCCAAGGCGATGGATCCGAACATCGTTCAGGAGTTCGCAAGCTACGGAGTGCGTTGATATTTTTTTGAGTGAGGCAGTCCAAGCCTCGAACCTTGAACAGCCCAGGGAAGACCAATGGGCGGATGCCGGAACAGGCCTTTTCGGCCTGTTGCTGGAATTTGAAATACGCGAGCTGGCTGCGCAGGAGGGACTGGCTATGAGATCGGCTGCAAAAGGGCTTACCGCGATTCTGTCCATCATCACCGTCGGCGCCGCGCTGTCACTGCCAAGCTCAGCTGCATTTGCGGGCGATGACGGCAACAGCAAGAATGTCACCGAGGACGAGATCGTCCGCGCGCTCGCGCCGGCGCCGAAGAAGCCCCTGACCCGCGGCCTCTCGATCGGCCCGCAGACGGAACCCGCGCCGAACGCAGCGGAGACCAAGCTGCTTCAGTCCGTGCGCGGCCGCTCGACGCGCTCATTGTCGTCGACCGAGCGCGAGGACATCGCGGCGGTCGCCAAGGACAAGCCGAACATCGATCTCGAAATCACGTTCGACTACAACTCAGCCAATATCAGCGCCAAATCGCTTCCATCAGTGCAGGCGCTCGGCCGTGCCTTGACCAGTCCCGACCTGAAGGGCTCGACCTTCGTGGTCGCAGGCCACACCGACGCCGCCGGCGGCGAAGCTTACAACCAGGACCTCTCAGAGCGTCGCGCGGATTCGATCAAGCGCTACCTCGTCGAGAAGTACAACATCTCCGCGACCGATCTCGTCACCGTCGGCTATGGCAAGAGCAAGCTCAAGAATCCGAGCCAGCCGCTGGCGGAGGTCAATCGCCGCGTGCAGGTCGTCAACATGGAAAACAAGACCACCGCATCGAAGTGAGCACGGCATAATCCTTTGCAGTGACAAGTCGTGATGTGGTGTAAGGTCTCGCTGTCGAAGCGCGTCCCGCGGCCTTGCGGGACGCCGCTTTATTTCCGGGAAACGCTCTGTTTGGGCCTCGCGCGGATGGCCGTGAGCCAGGTCAGGATGATTCCGCGATGAATTTGACTGAATATCTCAAGCCGGCCGGAACCGTCGTGTTCGTCCTCGCGCTCGGCGTCGGCTATTATCTGTTCGAGCATCGGCGCCGCCCCGAGGTGAAGGAGACGCCAAGCACGGCGCTCGTCATCGTGACGAAGTCGACCAATGCCTGCTTCTCCGACCTGGTGCGGGTGACCGGCTTCTTCGTGCCGCGCCGCGAGGCGGTCGTCCTTGCCGACCAGGAGGGGTCCAGGGTCACCGACCTCCTGGTTACCGAGGGCACCGTCGTCGCCGACAACCAGGAGCTGGCGCGGCTGACTGCGCCGCCGCAGATTCCGGGCCAGCCGCAGCGGCCCGGCCCACAAGGCCCGGTCTCGCTGAAAGCACCCGCGCCGGGTCTCATCACCGAGGTCCGCACCGTCGTCGGCGCGCCGGCCTCGCCGCAGGCAGGTCCGATGTTCCGCATCGCCGTCAACAATGAGATCGAGCTCGACGCCCAGGTTCCGGCGGTGCACATGTCCAAGCTCAGCTCCGGCGCGACCGTGCGCATCAGCCGCGACGATGCGCCCGATTTGATCGGACGGGTCCGGCTGGTTGCGCCCGAAATCGACCGCGCCACCCAGCTCGGGCGCGTCCGCATCAGCGTCACCAACAATCCCTCACTGAAGGTCGGCGTGTTCGCCCGCGCCTCGATCGACGCCAAGCGGAGCTGCGGCGTGGCAGTGCCCAAGACCGCGATCGATCATCTGACGGTGCAGGTCGTCAAAGGCAACATTGTCGAGACACGCAAGGTGCGGGTCGGACTGTCGTCCGACAGCGCTACGGAAATCCTGGAGGGGCTCGAGGTCGGCGAAATCGTCGTGGCCGACGCCGGCTCTTCGCTCCATGACGGCGACCAGATCAAGACCATGTTCGCCGATGAACTCGATCGCACGCGGGTACGCTGATGGCTCTCAATATCTCGGCATGGTCTATACGTCATCCGCTGCCGTCCGCCGTTTTTTCGATCATCCTGCTGGTTCTGGGCTGGACCTCCTTCACCAAGCTCGCGATCACACGGCTGCCCTCGGCCGACATCCCCGTGATCTCGGTCGCGGTCTCGCAATTCGGCGCGGCACCGGCCGAGCTGGAATCCCAGGTCACCAAGACGGTTGAAGACGCGGTCTCCGGCGTCGAGGGCGTCAGGCACATCACCTCCTCGATCACCGACGGCCTCTCGGTCACCACGATCCAGTTCGCGCTCGAGACCAACACGGACCGCGCGCTCAACGACGTCAAGGACGCGGTGACGCGCGTGCGCTCCAACCTGCCGCAGAACGTCACCGAGCCGCTGATCCAGCGCGTCGACGTCATCGGCCTGCCGATCGTGACCTATGCCGCGATCTCGCCCGGCAAGACGCCGGAGCAGCTCTCCTATTTCGTCGACGACGTGGTCAAGCGCTCGCTGCAGGGCGTGCGCGGCGTCGCGCAGGTCGAGCGCATCGGCGGCGTCGAGCGCGAGATCCTGGTCTCGCTCGATCCCGACCGCCTGCAGGCGATGGGGCTTACTGCGGTCAATGTCAGCCAGAGCCTGCGCGGCACCAATGTCGACGTCGCCGGCGGCCGCGCCGAGATCGGCAAGAACGACCAGGCGATCCGCACGCTCGCCGGCGCCAAGACGCTGGGCGATCTCGCCGGCACCATGATCCCGCTGTTCGGCGGCGGCGAGGTCCGGCTCGACGATCTCGGCACCGTCACCGACACCATCGCCGATCGCCGCACCTTCGCCCGCTTCAACGGCGAGCCGGTGGTCGCGCTCGGCATCAAGCGTTCCAAGGGTGCCAGCGACGTGAAGGTGGCCGAGGCCGTGCAGAAGCGCATCGACGCGCTGAAAACCGCCTATCCCGACGTCGACCTGAAGCTGATCGACACCTCGGTCGAATACACCAAAGGCAATTACCATGCGGCGATCTCGACCTTGTTCGAAGGCGCCATCCTCGCCGTCGTCATCGTGCTGCTGTTCCTGCGCGACCTGCGCGCGACCATCATCGCCGCGATCTCGCTGCCGCTGTCGATCTTCCCGGCGTTCTGGGCGATGGACCTGCTCGGCTTCTCGCTCAACCTCGTCAGCTTCCTCGCCATCACGCTGTCGACGGGCATTCTCGTCGACGACGCCATCGTCGAGATCGAGAACATCGTCCGGCACATGAACATGGGCAAGTCGCCCTACCGGGCCGCGCTCGAGGCCGCCGACGAGATCGGCCTCGCGGTGATCGCGATCTCGCTGACCATCATCGCGATCTTCGCACCGGCGAGCTTCATGTCGGGCATCGCCGGACAGTTCTTCAAACAGTTCGGCATCACCGTCTCTGTGCAGGTGTTCTTCTCGCTGCTAGCCGCGCGCTTCGTCACGCCGGTGCTGGCCGCCTATTTCCTCAAGCACAGTTCGCATGCGGAGCCGCCGCCCGGCCGCATCCTGCGGTCCTATCATGGGATCGTGGCCTGGTCGGTGAAGCACTATTTCATCACGGTGCTGATCGGCCTCGGGATCTTCGCCGCCTCGATCTGGAGCATCACGCTGCTGCCGCAGGGCTTCCTGCCGGCCCAGGACAGCGCCCGCTCGCTGCTTGCGCTCGAGCTGCCGCCGGGCACCCAGCTCGCCTACACCGAAAAGGTCACCGAGGACATCGTCGCGCGCCTGCGCAAACGGCCCGAGGTCAAGAGCATCTTCGTCGACGGCGGACGCGTCCCGCCGGGAACCCAGGAAGTCCGGCGCGCAGCCCTGATCATCAACTACACACCCAAGGACAGCCGCGACATCACCCAGCGCGAGCTCGAATTCTCGATCAGCCAGGAGCTGGAGAACGTTCCCGACATCCGCTTCTGGTTCCTGGACGAGAACGGCCTGCGCGCGATCTCGCTGGTGGTGACCGGTGTCGACCCCAACATCGTCAACAACGTCGCGAGCGAGCTTGCGACGCAGATGAAGCGCATTCCCACCATCTCCAACGTGATCTCCGAGACCTCGCTGGAGCGCCCCGAGCTGCGCATCGAGCCGCGCGCCGATCTCGCCGCACGGCTTGGCGTCTCCACCGAAAGCCTGTCGCAGACCATCCGTGTCGCCACCATCGGCGACGTCGGGCCCGCGCTCGCCAAGTTCGACGTCGGCGATCGCCTGGTGCCGATCCGCGTGCAACTCGAGGATGCAGCCCGCGGCAATCTGAAGACGCTGGAGCAGTTGCGCGTGCCGCTCGGCGAGCACGGCGAGAAGGGCGGCGTGCCGCTCTCGGTCATCGCCGACGTCAAGCTCGACCAGGGTCCGACCAGCATCAACCGCTACGATCGTGAACGGCAGGCGACCGTTGCCGCCGACCTCGTCGGCTCCGCCGCGCTCGGCGATGCCACCAAGAAGATTTACGACCTGCCGGTGATGAAGACGCTGCCGAAGGGTGTGAAGGTCTCGCCCTCGGGCGATGCCGAAAGCCTGAACGAATTGTCGGACGGCTTCGCGACCGCCATCACGGCCGGACTGATGATGGTCTACGCCGTGCTGGTGCTGCTGTTCGGCACCTTCCTGCAGCCTATCACCATCCTGTTCTCGCTGCCGCTCTCGATCGGCGGCGCCATCGCGGCCCTGCTCGTCACCGGCAAGCAGCTCACCACGCCGGTGTGGATCGGCATCCTGATGCTGATGGGCATCGTCACCAAGAACGCGATCATGCTGGTGGAATTCGCCATCGAATCCATCCGTGCGGGCAAGCCGCGCGAGGAGGCCATGATCGACGCCGGCATGAAACGCGCCCGCCCGATCGTGATGACCACGATCGCGATGGCCGCGGGCATGATGCCGAGCGCGCTCGCCGTCGGCGCCGGCGGCGAGTTCCGCTCGCCGATGGCGCTCGCGGTGATCGGCGGCCTGATTTTCTCGACCATCCTGTCGCTGGTGTTCGTGCCCGCGATGTTCATGGTGATGGACGATTTCGGCGCCCTGATCTGGCGCTTCGCCAAGCGGCTGATCGTGCACAGCGAGGATGCGGAGGTTGCCTCTCATCACGACTCCGCACCGGCGCAGGCGACTTCGGCACCGAAGAGCGTCGCGCGGCCAGCTGCGGAGTAGGCTTACGAGGCGTGCTCGTAAGCCTACTCGTTCCGCGCGATCGCGGTCAGCTTGGTCATGTTCCGCAGCAAGATCCGGCCGCGCTGCAGGTCGAGGATGGCCTCCTTGCGCCAGGCCTGAAGCTGGCGGTTGACGCTTTCGCGGGCGGCACCGACGAAGACGCCGAGCTGCTCCTGCGAGATATGGACCTCGGAGCCGAAATCGGCGGCGAGCGCGCAGAGCCGCCGCGCCAGCCGCACCGGCAGCGGCTGCAGCATGGATTCTTCCATGCGCTCGCTCTGCCAGCGGATGCGCTGGCACAGCAGGGCGATGATCTTGATCGCGACCTTTGGCTCGCGCTCGAGGAAGCCGAGGAAATCGTCGCGCCGCAGCACGAACAATTCGCTGGCCTCGCCCGCGGTGGCGTCTGCCGTGCGGTTCTGGCCGTCCAGCACCGCGACCTCGCCGAACAGGTCGCCCGGCCCCATGAAATTCAGCGTCAGCCGGCTGCCGTCGGAGGCGCCGGTCTCGATGCGGACCTGGCCGCGACGCACGCCGAACAGCGCATCGCCGGGATCGCCCTTCTGGAACAGCAGCTCGCCGCTCCCCAAATGCTGCGTGTGACAGAGATTGGACAACCGCTGGAGCTCGTCTGCGCCGAGATCGGCGAACATCGGGTTCATCTTCAGGATGACCGCAAATTCGGCCTGCTTGCTCATTTCAATGTCCTTGTGAACGCCCTGGTCATTGTTCTCAGCAAATCGCTTGAAACCATCAACTTCAGGATCGCGTAAAACCGCGTCGGAGAAGTGTGTCATAAGTCACATAACTTTGCAGTACCCCCTGACTATTTTTACGCGCTTGGAGCCGCTTGCCGTCCGGGGATAAACTTAAGGCGCAAAGGACGGGCCATCTGGCGGGTTCGACGCCGATTGTCCGTCGTTGGAAAGTCGACATGAGAGCATTGAAATTCGTCGGCGGGGCTTTGGCCGCCGTCATCATCGTGATCGCACTCCTGCTCGTGGTCGGGATCCCCTCGGGCTTCCTGACCTCGACCATCGCCTCGCGGGTCGAGAGCGCCACCGGCTATCGCCTGTCGATCGACGGCACCACCAGGATCAGTCTGTGGCCGACGCTGAACATCACCTTGAATGACCTCACGCTTGCCGACCCCAAGGACCGCAGCGGCATCAGGCGCCTGACGATCGATAGCGTGGAGGCCGACATGTCGCTCGCCAGCGTCTGGTCGGGCCGCCCTGAGATCAGCGAGCTCGTCGTCGCCCATCCCGTATTCTACCAGCCGCTGCTGCGTGAGCGCCTGCCGAATGCCGGCAGCCCGTCGAAGCCGATCGCGCTGGGCACCAATGCTGCCACGATCGACCGCATCAAGGTCACCGAAGGCGAAGTGGCGTTCTCGCGCCTGCGCGATCGTGTCGAGGGCCGCATCAGCGCCATCAACGCCGAGGCGATCGTTGACCGCGACCGCAAGGTCAACATCACCGGCACCGCGCGCGTCGGCGAGCATCCGACCAAGTTCGACATCAAGGCAACCTCGCCGGCACTGCCGGCCGAACGGCCGACGGTTCCGGTGGATTTCGCCATCGACATGCCCAGCGTGCTGAAGTCCCAGCTCACCGGTCACGCCGAGATGCGGCTCAATGGCGATGTCGTGATGATCAACGGCGTGAATGGCAGGCTCGGCGACGGCGCATTCAACGGCTGGGCCTCGGTCGACATCGCGAGCAAGCCGCTGGTCAAGATCGATCTCGATTTCCAGCGGCTCGCGATGCCCCTGGCGAAATCGCCGGACGGCGTGTCCGGGCAGCCCTGGAGCAATGCGCCGATCGACGTCTCCGGGCTCAACTATGTCGATGCGCAGGCGAGGATCTCCGCGAACGAAGCCGTGATCGGCGATGCGCGCATCGCGCCGCTGGCGCTCGACGCCAAGCTCGCCGGCGGCGTCCTGAAGGCCGGCACCGCCAATCTCGGCGTCTATGGCGGCCAGGTCTCGGGCGAGGTGGTCCTCGATGCGACCACCGGCGCGCCGAGCTTTGCGATGCATTCCGACCTCGTCGGCGTGCGCGCGCTGCCGCTGCTGCAGGGCCTCGCCGAATTCGACCGTATCGACGGCAAGCTGCAGGCCAAGCTCGCTTTGCGCAGCGCCGGCAACAGCCAGCGGGCGCTGATGGCGAACATGCAGGGCACGGCCTTCGTCAATTTCCAGGATGGCGCTATCCGCGGCATCAATGTCGCGCAGATGATCCGCTCGCTGACGACGAGCACGCTGTCCGGCTGGCAAGGAAACCAGGACCGAAACCAGGACCCCAGCCAGGAGCAGAGCACGGATCTGTCGCAGCTTTCGGCCTCCTTCCGCATCGACAAGGGTCAGGCGGTGACGACCGATCTCAATCTGATCGGGCCGCTGGTGCGCGTCACCGGCGCCGGCACGATCGCCCTCGACACCAAGATGATGGGCTTTCGCGTCGAGCCGAAGCTCGTGATGACGATCGAAGGCCAAGGCCGCACCTCCGAGCCCGTCGGCTTCGGCATCCCCGTGATGATCCAGGGCAGTTGGTCGCAGCCGCGGATCTACCCTGACATCGCCGGCGTGCTGGACAATCCGGACGCCGCCTATGCCAAGCTGCGCGAGATGGGCAAAGGCCTGTTCGGCCCCGACGGCGCCGGGCTCGGCAACATCCTGGGCAACCTCGGCAGCAACCTTGGGCTCGGCGGCACCACCGCGCCGGGCGGAGGCAATGCCAATCCGCAAGCCCAGCAGCCCGGGCAGAACAACCTGCTCGGCGGGCCCTTGGGGGAGGCGATCGGCAATCTGATTCAGCAGGGACTTTCCAATGGCACAGCAACCGGCACTGGCACCGGCCGCAGTCGCAGCCTGCCGGTAACGCCCTCCACACCGGCGCCGCAGGCCTCGCCTGCCCCAGCTCCGGAGGACCCGCCGCCTGCGCAGCAGGACAGTCAGCCAATGAACGACGTGCTGCGACAGCTCTTCAATCGTTGATTGGCGGGCTGGACCGGCTTGCTCGCCTGCGGCGTCCCCCGAACGGATGAGGCTGCGACAATTCACCACTCTGCTTCCTGCCCGGGAGTCCACAGGGAGTAACCACACCGGCCGCGCGACGGCCGCGCGACGCCCCTTGGCCCAAATTGTGGTAGAACGGCCCGGAAGGGGCTTTATGGCCCGCAGCGCGCAGCGTCAGTGGCGGCGCGAGAGGATCGGGATGGCAGGAGCGAACGACAAGACACGATCTCTGCGCGAGGGTCTGTTCGCCAAATACGTCGTCTCCCTCGTCGGCCTCGTCGTGTTCGTCCTCGCCGTCAACGGCGCGATGGAGACCTGGATCTCCTACCGCGCCACCCGGACACAGCTGACCAACGGGCTGGAGGACAAGGCGCAAGGAGCCGCCCGGCGCATCGAGCAGTCGATCTCCGAGCTCGAGCGCCAGATCAGCTGGGTGACGCGGGCGAGCCAGGACACGCTGGAGAAGCGCCGCGCCGATTACGCCTCGCTGCTGCACCAGGTCTCGGTCGTCAACCAGCTGTTCCAGCTCAACGGCGACGGCCGCGAGGTGCTGCGCGTCTCCAGGCAGTCGACCACGACCGGCGCCAATGCCGACCTCTCCCGCGACGTGCGCTTCACCGACGCCGTCACCCGCGGCGTCAGCTATGCCTCGGCCTGGTTCGCCGACGGGACGCCGCTGATGTCGATCTCGGTGGCGCATTCCGGCTTCAATGCCGGCGTCACCGTGGCCGAGATCGATCTCAGCTTCCTCTCCGACTTCCTGTCCGACGCCCAGGTCGGCAAGGCAGCCTTCGCCTATGTCGTCGATCCGCGCGGCCGGGTGCTGGCGACATCGTCGAAAGGTCCCGAAATCGGCAAGGACCTTTCCAAGCTGCCGCAGGTTGCGGCCGCGATCGCGCCCGGCCACGAGCCCGACACATCGGGCACCGACTTCAACGGCCAAGCCGTGATGAGCGCCGCGAGCATGGTGCCGAAGCTCGGCTGGAGCGTGCTGTTCGAGCAGCCGAGCACGCAGGCCTTGATGCCGATCCGCGACCAGCTGGTGCGCATCGCGCTTCTGATCGGCATGGGGCTGTTGGTCGCGATCCTCGCCGGTACGCTGCTCGCCCGCCGCATGATCATCCCGATCACGGCGCTGCGAGATGGCGCGCACAAGCTCGGCGAAGGCGATTTCAGCCACCGCATCGACGTGCACACCTCCGACGAGCTCGAAGACCTCGCCGGGCAGTTCAACCGCATGGCCGACCAGATCCAGGAGACCTATTCGAACCTGGAGACCAAGGTCGAGGAGCGCACCCGCGATCTCGCGCAGTCGATCCATGAGCTCAAGGTGCTGGAGGAGGTCGGCCGTGCGGTGGCCTCCTCGCTCGATCTCAACGCCGTGCTTGCGACCATCGCCGCCCGCGCGATCGAGATCACCCATGCCGACGCGGTGCTGATCTACGGGTTCGACGCCGAGGCGCGATGCTTCGACCTGGTCGAAGCCAACGGCATCGACAAATCCGCCGAGGGCGCGCATGTCACCGTCGCGCAGGGCGAGAACATCCTGAGCGATGCCGCCAGAAGCGGCGAGCCGATCGCGCTTGCCGAGCTCGGCGAGGCCGCCGAGCAGCCGCTGCGCGAGGTCGCACTCGCGGCCGGCTTCCAATCGGTGCTGGTGGTGCCGCTGATCGACCAGCAGGGCACGCTGGGCTCGCTGGTGGTGCTGCGCCGCGCCGGCGGCGAGTTCGCCGGCAGCATCATCGGCCTGATGCGCACCTTCGCCAACCAGGCCGTGCTGGCGATGCGCAATGCGCACCTGTTCACCGAGGTCGATCACAAGAGCCACGCGCTGGAGGCCGCGAACGAGACCGTGCGCGCCCAGGCCGACAAGCTCAAGCAGCAGACCGAGCAGCTCAAGGACTGGAACAAGTCGCTGGAGGCGCGCGTCAAGACGCAGCTCGGCGAGATCGAGCGCATCCGCAAGCTCGAGCGTTTCCTGGCGCCGCAGGTGGCGCAGCTGATCGCCTCCTCCGACAGCCCGGAAGGACTGCTCACCAGCCAGCGCCGCGAGGTCACGGTGGTGTTCTGCGATTTGCGCGGCTTCACCGCGTTCACGGAAACGACGGAGCCGGAGGAGGCGATGAACGTGCTGCGCGAATATCACGCCGCGCTCGGCCAGCTGATCTTCAAATACGAGGGCACGCTCGACAAATATGCCGGCGACGGCGTGATGGTGCTGTTCAACGCGCCGATCCAGTTCGAGGACCACACCAAGCGCGCGGTGAAGATGGCGGTGGAGATGCGCGACACCATCGGCCCCTTGACCGAGCGCTGGCGCAACCGCGGGCATAGCCTGGGGTTCGGCATCGGCATCGCGCTCGGCTACGCCACGCTCGGTCAGGTCGGCTTCGAGCAGCGGCTGGAATATGCCGCGATCGGCAGCGTCACCAACCTCGCCTCCCGTCTCTGCGGCGAAGCCAAGGCGGGCCAGATCGTGGTGAGCCGCCGCGTCTACGGCATGGTCGAACCGTGGGTGCAGGCACGGGCGCTGGATGATCTCCAGCTCAAGGGCTTCAATCACCCCGTGCTGGCGATGGAGATTTTGAGCTGGCGCGAGGAGGTGGAGAACGTGGTGGACGCCGCGGTGGTGCGGCGGAGAGGGTAGCCAAAGCAAAAATTGCGAAAACAACCCCATGCACAGTAGGCGGGAGCTGGAAGATCAATGGGTTACCCGAGCATCAAAGTCGGACGGTGACGACGGTCTGGGCTGGCCGGTGCTTTGACACGTCGGGCAAAACACTGGCATGATGGCATCATCGAGAGTTCAGGCCAGTGCAAACGCATCGAACGGGCGCGACCGCTGACATCGGCAGCGTGACGCGCACCCAAGGCGCAGCTTTACGGCCGCCGCGGTGATCGGGTGGCGACAACGCGCAGCTCGACTTCAGGGAGATGAAGTTCGACTGGGCGTGCGGATCCTCACACCTCCCGCTTCGGCCCGATCGCCTCGAACGCCGCCTTCTGCTCGTCGCTTAGATCCGCCTCGAAATCGTCGAGCGCATCAGTGACGCCGTTCACCGCTTCCAGCATCGTCGCCAGCCGCGCCTTCACGGCGGCGAGGCGGGCTTGCGCGGTTGCGGCGGGCTCGGTCGGGCAGGCGCTGAGCGTCTGCATGGTGCGCAGCGTGGTGTCCTGCAGCACTTCGAGGCGGGCGCGGGCGATCTCGTCGAGGTGGAGCGTGGAGGCAATCTCGGCGGCGGGCCATTGCTGCTGGACGAGTTGCTCGTATTGGCGCTGCGCGTTTTCGTCATAGCGGGGATCGTAGTCGGGCTGGCAGACCTTGGCCGCCTGCGCGTCCTTGGTCGCGTTCTTGCTCGCGTCCTTGCTCGCGTCCTTGGGCCGGTGGGACGCCAGCGCGGCGCGACGCTCATTGGCGAGGGCGTTGAGCCTGGTTTTCTTGTCGTCATCGAGCAGGCCGACGAATTTCGTCAGCGGCGCTTCAATTGCGTCCGTCGCCTTGATCATGGCCTCGAGTCGCTCGCGCATCAGGCCGAGGCGCTCGGAGGCATTCGCAGGAGCCTGCGCCGGGCAGGCCGCGCGGATGGTGTCGCGCGCCGCATTCCAGGCGGATGCGAGCTCGTCGAGCGCGGTGCGCTGCAGCTCGTTCGGCTGAACGGCGCTCGCGATCCGGTCGACCGGCAGGCCACCGGTGTCGCTGGCCTCGCAGAGGGTTTCCGCGGACGGGATTCTTCGCGCGCGCCGGCCTTGCGGCACGGTGTAGGCGGCAAGCTCGGGAGCGGCATAGGGCGTGAAGAGTGCGGCATAGATGTCGCCGTAGCCGTAGAGCGAGAGGCTGGTCGCATCGCCGAAGATGATTGCGGTGGTGAGATCGTCATGCGCGAACGGCCAGAACACCGGGCCGACCCAGCCGTAGCTGCCGTCGGGATGGCGCCACCAGCCCTGCGGCCGCCGGCCGCCTTGCCAGCCCGCCAGCGCAGCCTGCGCCGTGAGGGCCGCACGCAGGACGTAAGAATTGGATAGCTGGCCGCGCTCGGCTCCGCGCGGGTCTTGCGACCTCAGCGCGGCGGAGCGGTAGCGGCCACCGCGCACGGCCATGCGGGAATGGCGCAGCCGCGACAGGCCCATCATGTGGCCGACGGCGAAACGCGCAACCCCGAGCGGACCGCCACGCAACCCGAACTGCGCCTCGGCCCTGTCAGGCAGCAACACTGCCGCAATCACGAGAGCTGCGCCGGCCAGCGCCAAGCCCATGCGCCTCGAAATGATCGCTGACCTGACCGCCGACTTGACCAATTTGGCCACGTCTTGGCACTCCCTCCCACACCAAGCGCGCAATGCGTCACATCACAATGACGCGCGAGGGAACCGATTGTTCCGCGGCGATGCAGGGCAAAGCGTCGCAACGCTCACCGGCCATGCCGGCGCGGGGTCACTGCGGCTTTTGCGGCAGCACGAACGTCTGCCCGGGATAGATCAAATCGGGGTTGTGGATCTTGTCGCGGTTGGCCTTGAAGATCACCCCGTAGCGGGCGCCGTCGCCGTAAGCGAGCCGGCTGAGCGCCCACAGGCTGTCGCCGCGGGCGATAACGCGGCTGCCGCCTGCTTCCGCCGGTGCGGTGGTGAGCACCTCCGCCGGCGAGGCCGATGCGACCGCCGTCGCCGCCGGCGCATGCGCGAAGGCCTTGGGCTTCGGCGCGCCGATCAACCTCGGCCGGGCCGCTTGCCTGTCAGGCACTGAAGCCAGGTGCGGCGAGGCCGATGGCAGCGCGGCCACGACATCCGGCTTGTCGTCGGTCTTCTCGGCCTGCTTGGTCTCCTGCCGCGCATCCTGCTTCGCGGCCGGCGCGGGCGGCGGCGCCGCCTCGGCGATGGTCACCGGCATGGTCCGGCCGGATTCCGTCACCGTGCCGTCAAGCGCCTTGGCCCGGAGCGTCAGTTCATAGGAACCGGCAGGAAGCTGCGGCGGAGTCATCACGAACTGGCCCGAAGCGTCGGCGACCACGGCATCGAGCGGCTTGCCGTCGCGCAGCAGCTCGACCCTTGCACCCGGCGTGGCGCGGCCCGCAATCACTGCCGCCTCGCCATGACTGTCGATGCGGGCGACGTCGAACCGGGGCCCGGCATCCGCCGGCGCCGGCTTGACCGGCGCGAAATCGCCGAGCGCGGCCGTGACCTGCTTCTGGGTTTCGCCCAGCGCGCCCGCCTTCGGCTCCGCGGCCGGTGCAGGCGGCGCGCTGGCGGCAAGCTTTGGCTGGACCGGCTTCTGCTCTGGCTTGGACTCGTCCGCTCCGGGCTCCACCTTGAGCTCGACCTTGGCCTCGACTTTGGTCTCGGGCTTGGCTTCGGGCTTGGCTTCGGGCTTGGCGTCGGGCTTGGCGGCGACGATGGTCGTCGTCCCGTCCGGCAGCAGGCGGCGCAGCTCGGTCGGGCCGATCACCAGCGCGGTGCCGACCAGCGCCAGCAGACAAAAGGCAATGAAGGCCTTGGATGCGGTGATCATCTGAAAAGGACCTTGAGTGGCAAATCAGCCGAGGTCGGCAAAGTGCGCCGATTTGGCTGCGGCAGCAAGACGGTCGATGGGATTATGCCTCCATCCCGGCGCGTCCGGAATGACCCGGCGAGGTCCCCTCGGCGTCAAATGCGCGAGGCCGCACCGCGGCTATATTTTTTAAGGAATTTCCTGTGACCGATTTTTTTCGCACCGCGCCACGGCTGGCGCTTGCTCTGACACTCGCCGCTCCTGCCGCACTGGCCGCCTCCGGCCCGCCGCCTGGTTACATACCTATCGCCATCTGCACGGCGAACGCGGTGAAGCGGAGACTGATTGCTGTCGGACTGTTCGACGCGAGATGGATGATCGACTGCACGATCCTTGCGCCAAGAGATCAAAACGCCAGAGGGTCCGTAACATCTGTTCTTGATATCATGATCGCGATCGCCAACAAGCCGCCGAAGATCGGTAGACATGCAATTCGCGTGAGCCCGTGCGAGACGCTGCATGAAGGGCGATAGTCCGGAATTGTCCGGCGCCTTTCCCCGCGCCACCGTTCACCGTCACCGCGAGAATAGGATCGAACCTCCGAGTTCGTGGTTATCGACTCGCTGAGACGGCCGGGAACTCCGGCCGGCGGGCACCTGTCAACATTGCATCACGCGCAACGCAGGCGGCTTTTCGCCGGCGTCGTGGCGCGCGCGTGCGAGAAGCGAGCGAGGTGACATGGCGGTTTTGTCTTTCAGAACGATCCCTCTCGTGGTGGTTGCAGCCGTCATCGGGCTCTCCGCGGAGGCCCGCGACGACGGGCGCTACGCCAACTCGCCCCTCAAGGGCTGGTTCGAGAGCCTGCACAGCAAGGGCGGCGGCCCCTGTTGTGCCGACGCCGACGGCACTGCGCTGGCCGATGTCGACTGGGAGACGCGGGACGGACATTACCGGGTACGGCTTCTCGGCAATTGGGTCAATGTGCCCGACGACACTGTCATCACCGAGCCCAACCGCGCCGGGCGCACCATGGTCTGGCCTTATTACGTCAACGGCCGTCCCATGATCCGCTGCTTCATGCCCGGCAGCATGATCTGAACCGCGACGAGCTCCGCGGGATCGGGAAGCTCACATCGAACGTCGGGCCGCACGCACTTCGGCGAATTCGGCGTCGGGGTGGCTGACGATGGTGGCGACCATGATGCCGCTGATGATCAGCGACCAGGCGGTGTCCCAATAGATCCAAAACACGAGCCAGCCTCCCTTTTCTCGCTTTCACTCTCTTTCGCGCCCGCCGCACCGGGCTAACCGCATCGCGATGCCGGCGTTTCCAGCGCGAGCCCGGCCCGACGACGCGCGGACGGGACGGGCGCTATTTCTGTTTGGTCGGTGGCGGTGTCCGATCGGTTTGGCCGGTGTGGCGCTTTGCCACGACGTCCTCGTCGTGCTCGCCCTGGTGCGGCCGCGGCGCAAGCTTGGGCTGACCGGCTTGACCGCCATGCTTGCCGCCCATGTCGGGCTTTCCTTCGAGATCGTTTTCGCGGGGCATGCGGTTCAATGCGTTCGCACGGCATTGGTTCGCAACAGGATCGGCCGTTTTCGCACTGTGAACGAACTCATAGAACCGCCCATCTTTGCAGTGCACGATGGAGCTGGCGCCCTGGTGCATCGCGATTTCTACCGACGGATTGGCCTGATGCGAAAACGACTGATCGTCTGGACCATCATGACCGCCACCCTGGTTGCAGTCACCGTGTGGACCATGCTCGGGCCGCCGGACCGCCCGTCCAGCCCGCATCTGCCCTCCCGCACGGCGGCGGTGCGTTAACTCGTCATCCTGCGACCGATACCATTTCGGCATCGATCGATCCCAATTGGAATTTGGTGCGGCGGCGCGCCTCCCGCTATCCTCGCGGCAAAAGGAGGATGCCGCGAGCCGGCTTTCAGGAGGAGCCCATGTTGAGACCGATCCGACGCATCGCATCGCGCGCACCACGCGCTGCGATCGCCATCTCCCTGTTCGCTTCTCTCATTGTCATTTCTGGAGTCCGTGCCGGCATGGCCGAAACCTTCGCCTATGTCGGCAACGCCGACAGCAACGACATCAGCGTGTTCAAGATGAGCGAGAGCGGCGAGATGACACCGGTGCAGACGGCCGCCTTCAAAGGCGTCGAAAAGCCCGGCTCCTCGACGCCGCTCGCGATCACACCCGATCACCGCGTGATGATTGCCGGCGTCCGCTCGCAGCCATACCTCGCGGTGAGCTTTGCGATCGACCCGAAGACTGGCCAGCTCAGCCATCTCGGCAACGGACCGCTCGCGGACAGCATGGCCCATATCGCCGTCGACCGCAGCGGCAAGTTCCTGTTCAGCGCCTCCTATGGCGGCAACAAGGTGGCGCTGAATCCGCTTCTTGCCAGCGGCGTCGTCGGCGAGCCCAAGCAAGTGATCCCGACCGGGCTGAACGCCCACGCCTTCCTGCCCTCGCCCGACAACCGCTTCGCGTTCGCGACCAATCTCGGCTCCGACCAGGTGTTGAGCTTCGCCTTCGATGCCGCGGCCGGTACGCTCACGCCGAGCGATCCGCCGGCCCACAAGGTGGCGGAAAAGTCGGGGCCGCGGCACTTCGTGTTTCACCCGGGCGGCAAGTTCGTCTATCTCCTCCACGAGCTGAACGGCGATGTCGCGGCATTCGCCTATGAAGCGCGGAGCGGCGCATGGGACGAAATCCAGCGCACCACCGCGCTGCCGGAAGGGTTCTCCGGAAAAGAGTCTGATAAGAAGGCTTGGGCCGCCGACATCCACATCACGCCGGACGGCCGCTTCCTCTACGCCTCCGAGCGCACCACCAGCACGCTCACCGCCTACAAGGTCGATGCATCAAGCGGCAAGCTGACCACGATCGGCAGCGTGCCGACCGAGAAGCAGCCGCGTGGCTTCCAGATCGATCCAAGCGGGCGCTACCTCGCCGCGGTCGGCGAGCTCTCGGACGGCATGACGGTCTATGCCATCGACCAGAGCAGCGGCGCACTGGCCAGGCTGAAATCCTACCCCACCGGCAAGAAGCCGAACTGGGTCGAATTCCTGAGCCTGCCGTGAGGGGCCGCGGCGACGGACTTACGTAAACATCCGCAATTTCGCAGCGTCCGCCTTCGGGCCATATCAGTGGGCGTGGACCGACAGATCGTCTTCAAATGCCCTCAGACCGACCTGAACGTGCAGCATCGGCTTACTGATGAGCCGGACGATCGCACCCACGTGTCCGTATCCTGTCCGGCCTGCACGCGGCTGCATCTGATCGATCGGACCACCGGCAAGCTGCTGGGCGATCGGCGCGGCTGACGGTCAACGCCGGCCTGCGGCGTGACGTCTTCGGGGCGAACCTCTTCTCCAATCCTGCGACTAATCAAGGACTTGTAATCAAGGACTTGTAGTCAAGGACTTGCCGCGACTGCCCGCGGCGGCGCGGCGTCCTCTCTCGGGACCACGCGGCCGTAGTGCGGGCGGCGGCCATCTGCTATCGATTGGAGGCATAGCCCCTGTGGAATTTCCGATGCGTCATTTGTCCCGTGCCGTCGTTCGAAACCTGTGTCCCGCAGCCGTCGCCGGCGTGCTCGTCTTCAGTCCCTATCCGGCCGGCGCGGCCGATGACGATGCGCCCAAGGGACCCGCGGTCACGGTGCTGAAAGTCGCGAAATCCTGCTTCTCCGACATCGTCGAAGCCACCGGCACGATCATCGCGCGGGAGGAAACCTCGGTGCGGCCCGAGCGTCCCGGCCTCAAGGTCACGGACGTGCTGGCGGAAGCGGGCGACACCACCACCGCCGGCCAGGTGCTGGCGCGGCTGGCGCTCCCCGAAGGCGGCACGCTTCAGGTCACCGCGCCCGTGGCGGGCGTGATCGCGACCTCGACTGCGCAGATCGGCAACTTCGCCTCGGCCAAGGGCGAGGCGCTGTTCACGATCGTGGCGCGCAGCGAATACGATCTCGTCGGCCTCGTGGCCACCACCGATGTGCGCAAGCTCGCCGTCAATCAGCAGGCCACCGTGAGGATCGCGGGCGCCGGCGACATCAGCGGCAAGGTGCGCCGGATCGGCCCGACCGTCGAGCCGAACATCCAGCAGGGCATGGTCTATATCGGCATCTCCTCGCAGAAGCGGCTGCTCCTGAACGCGAGCGGGCGGGCGCTGATCAAGACCGGGCAAAGCTGCAACGTCGCGGTGCCGCTCACCGCCGTGCAATATTCATCCGCCGGCACCGTGGTGCAGGTGATCCGCCGCAACCGCGTCGAGACCAAGCGTGTCGAGATCGGCTTGATGTCGGGCGGCAATATCGAGGTTCGCGACGGCCTGAACGAAGGCGATGTCGTCGTCGCCCGCGCCGGCGCATTGCTGCGCGAAGGCGATCCGGTGCGGCCAGCGATGGCGAGCGCGGAAGCAGCGAAGTAGCAGCCGCGATCCTTCACCCTCCCCTGGAGAGGGAGGGTCGCTTCGCATGAAGCGTAGCGAAATGCGAAGCGGGGTGGGGTGACAGTCTATCCGTTGAAGCGGTGCCCGAGTGGAGAGATCACCCCACCCCGCTCGCGCTTCGCGCGATCGACCCTCCCCCTCCAGGGTAGGGCTATCGCATATGGGCGAGGGCGGAGAGAAGGAAGTCATTATTCCATCTGGCTTGGAGCATTTTGTGGCTGATGCGGGCAGGACCGGGCGTTGCCTGCAGGGTATTGATGGCCAGCTTGCGGATGAGGGCGAGATTTTCGGCGGCGTGATCTTTGCGGCTGCGGCAGGCATCTTCGTCGAACAGAACGTCGAGAACCCAGTGCAGGTTGTTCTCGATGCTCCAGTGAGCACGCACGACCTCGAGCAGCTTTTTGGCCGACAGCAGGCGCGAGGCGAGGAAGTATCGGACCGTGTGTTTGACAGCCTTGCCAGAGTTGGCGCGCCAGCTGTCGATGCGACCGACGGCGGCGATAGCGGGGAAGTCGTATTGCTTCGCCAACTGAGGAGCCGGCGCGACGATGGCCTGCCGGCGCTCGGCGCGACCGTGGGCAGTGGCTCTTCGTTGACTCGCTCGCGCGGGCTTTCGGGCTGTATCGACCAACGTCTTGGCGGCCTTGAAGAGCCGGCCACGGTTACTCTTGATGGCTAACACGTAGTGCCCCTTCCGATCGAGGATGGCCTGCGCGGTATCGGGCCGGCAATGCAAGGCGTCGGCGGTGACAAGAGCCCCGTCCAGATCGAGCAGGGCGAGGACTTCGAGAGCCCCGGCAACCTCGTTGCGGTTGGGAGCCTTTCTCTGAGCCAGCGCCATGCGAGTGCCTGCGGCCCAGACATTGACCATATGCAGCGGCGTGGCCTGCCGGCCCCGCGTGTAGGCCCCGCGCAGCGCCTTGCCGTCGATGCTGACCACCCCCTTGATGCCGAAGCTCTTGCTGAATTTGCGCAAAACCGCTTCCAGCCCCTTCGGATCCAGCGCACGGAAGACGTTGCTGAACGTATCGTGGCTCGGAATGCCGTGCCTGAGCTCCAGGAAGCGCCGCAACAGCTCCTCGCGGCCTTGGCCAAAGAACTCGAACTCGGTGCAGGTCTTGGCGCCAGCCAGCGTCGCCGCCAAGGCGATGACGAGGATCTCCACAAGATCATGTCGGGTGTTGCTGGCGCGCGGGTCCTTGAGCGGTCGAAACAGGCGCTTGAGCTTGCGCATTCAGGTCTCCCTCTGGAATCGAGAGACACCCAAAGAATCCAGTTCCAACCGCTTGGCAACACCCTGCCAGCACCATATGCGATTCCCCTACCCTCCAGGGGAGGGTAAGAAACTAACCGCCGGCTTCGCCGAAATGGACGTCTTCGAGCAACGATGACGACACGGTCGGGACCTGGTCGCCTTCTGAGGCGCGGGAGATGGCGAGGCGGGTCTTGTTGAAGATGCTCTCGGCGCTGCCCGGCTTGCTGAGGTTGTTGAGGAACTCGCTGACCAGCACGCTGTGCTCGCCCTTGCCGTCATCGACGACCTTGCCGGGCGAGGCGGAGGTGAGGATCAGCGCATTGTCGGACGCGCTGATCGGCGCGAGGCCGTGGCTGTAGGAGCGGAAGCGGCGCTCGTAAGGGTTACGCCGGGAGGCGTCGACCACGACGAGCTTGGCCTTGGCGCCCTGCTCCTTCATCATCTCGAGCACGCCGTCGATGGAGACGCCATGGCGGCGGACGTCGCTTTCCTTCCAGATCACGGCATCGACCGGCAGCATGTAGCTCTCGCGTCCCGCTTGCACGCCGTAGCCGCCGAAGAACAGCATGACGACGCTGTCGTGCGTGATCCGGGACTTCAGGCGGCCCACGGCGCGGACCATGTCGTCCTTGGTCGCGTCTTCCACCATGTCGACGTCAAAGCCGTTCTTGCGCAGGGACGAGGATAGCGCCCGGGCGTCGTTGATGGACTGCGTCAGCGGCGCGTTGGCGTCGGGATAATGTCCATTGCCGATGACGAGCGCGAGGCGCGAGCTCTGGCCGATCGAACCGGTGATCTGTTCGGTGGTCACAGCCTTGGCGGCATCGATCGCACGCATGTTGAGAGCAGCATGGGCGCCGATCGCGAGCGACACCGTGCCGACGAGGGCTGCGGCGAGGGCGATCGTACGTCGGGAAAGGTCGAGCTGCTTTACATTCATCTCGGTTCGTTTCCTGTGCCAAAGTCCAGCCAAGCGCGCGCACACCGTTTGAGTAGCGCGATAGCGGCTTTGGGTTTGAGGGATTGGCCGGGGAAGTGCCCCCGAATTGCGCGCAATTTGCGGCGCCGCACCAAACAAACCCTTAACCGCATATAGGCCCTGGGGCAATAGATTGCTCAAAATTTGAGCTAAGTGTCTGAATATATTGGTTAATCCTCCAGACCAAGTTCATGCATTCTTGGCTCCCCCGTAGCCTTCCGGACGCTCCTCATGCAGCCTTCGTGCCGGCCCTTTCTGTGACGCCTATCACATTTGTATTTTCCGCGAATCCGGGTAGCCTTTTCAACGACTTGCAGGGGGTGGTGTGCGAACGGCTGCGCGCTCGCCGGCCCCGGCCGGGCCCCCCGCGACCAGGTATTTCATGAGCTTTCATTATTTTGCCGGCGCCGCCTGCCGGGCGCTGACGGCGCGGAAGGACGGCCCCTCACTTTACGACGTCTGCGATCCCGTATTGTCCGATGCGGCCGGTGGCGATCCGCATCTGGCCAAATTCTACCAGACCGCACTTGGCAATCCCGCGCTGCGGATACTGCTCCGCCGCGCCGGCCTGCCCGAGCTGCGCGACGAAGCCAAGCTGAGCCGGCTGCGCGAGGCGCTCACCCGCGCCCGCGACGAGGTCGAGCCAGACTGGGCGGCGGTCGGACGGCCGATCGCCGATCTCGTCGACAGCATCGCGCTCGACCATCCCAAGCCGCCGCCGGTGCCGTTCAACGCCGTCCTGCCGCAGGGCACGCAGATCGACGGCGCGATCCGCGACTGCGCGCAGCATCTGCTCGGCTCGTACCGCCGCAATGGTTTCCTGCCGACCTATGCCGCCTTCAACCTGATCGGCGACCCCGATTTTCGCGGACGTGAGCTGATCATGGCGCTCACGGGGCTGAACGCACGCGGGTACAAGAATTCCTCGCTGCTGTTCAACCTCGCCCGCGTCTTCATCGCGCGCTCGCCCGCGCGCGCCGTGGTCAATCCGCCCTGGAAAGGCATTGCCGAGCCGATGTGGGAGCCGGTGCAGATCCGCCACCGCTCCGCCTATTACGACGCGTTCTTCATCGAGGCGCTGCTGAGTTATGTCGAGACCGGGCTCGCCTCGCCGGCCGACAAGATCGCGGCAGAGCGCGCCATCGCAGACATGGTCGATTTCTGCGTCAACATCAGCCGCGAGGAGGTCGAGGGCATCGATGGCGCGCGCTTCAACGTCATCACCGCGCTGGCGCCGGCGCCGCATCCACGGTTCTCCCGCTACTTCGCGCAAATCAAGCAGGATCTCGGCTTCGGAATCTACGTGCCGGATTGCGACACCACGGCCTGCTCGATCTCCGCGGCGACGCAGGCCGGCTGCACCGATCCCATCATCGACCAGCCGCTCCTGGATTTCTACTCGGGCTATCAGGTGCGCGCCGGCGTCAACACGCCGCGCGTGACCGTGCCGCTCAACGACAATATCGACTATGAGGGCGGGGTTGCGACCTGGATCGACAATCTCGCGGGCGAGCGCCCTTACGGCAACGACCTCGATCCGACGCTCAATCTCGACATTCTCGAGGTCAGCTTTCGCAACCTCGCACGCTGGAAGATCCTGGAGACGCCGGCGCGGCTCGCAACCGTGCATCGGATCATCGGCTTCCAGAAGCGCCTGGCGGCGAGCGGCGCCTTCGCCAATCCGCGCTCGCATATCTATTATTTGCCGGAACTCTACAGCGCCTATTTCGGCCGCTGCTATGCCGCCTTCCTGGCACTGCCGCTGTCGGCACAGGCGGCGATCGATCCCGACGGCGATTTCGATTTCATCCGCCACCGCGTGCTGTCCTACGTCAAGGGCGAGCTGATGGCCGCCGAGATGAACGTGTTCGACGCCGCGCTGGCGCTGATCGCGCTCGGCCATCTCGGCGCCGACCCGCGCTCCTTCGCGCCCGCCTTGAACGTCATCATCGCGAGCCTCGGCGAAGGCGGCCGCCGCGGCCCGTTCCGCGCCTATGAATGGAATAAGATGAAGACGCCGACGCGGATTCTGGTGGGCGGACCGGAGGTGACCTCGGCGTTCGTGCTGATGGCACTGGCAGCGGCGAAAAGGGCGATGGCGCGGGGGTGATGTGTCCTTACCCTCCCCTGGAGGGTAAGAAGCCGACAATGACGGGAAGTTGAAAGTCCTCCTGTCAGGCAAACGCTGGCCGAGCGGCCAAAAGCCGACCACAATTGCGCCGTCTATCGAGATTTTCATCACACCCGGACAGGCATGTTACGAAGATTCCTGATTGCGCTTGCTTTCCTCGCCCCCTCGCTCGCGCACGCTGCCGATATCACCGGCACGGCAAAGGTCCGCGCCGGCGATGCCGTGGTGATCGGCAACACGCGCATCCGGCTCGGCGGCATCGACGCGCCCTCAGTCGATCAGCTCTGTCTCAACACCAAGAGCGAGCGCTGGACCTGCGGCGTCGCGGCCCGCGACGAGCTCGCCAAATACGCCGAGGGCAAGACCTGGGTCTGCCACACCCGCGCGATCGACCGGCGCGGGCGCACCGTGGCTCGCTGCGAGGTCGGCGGCGAGGACATCCAGAAATGGCTGGTGCGTAGCGGCTGGGCACTGGCTTACACCCACATGTCGCGGGATTATGAGGCGGATGAAAAGGCCGCGCGCGAGGCCAAGGCCGGGATGTGGCAGGGCGCCTTCATCGCGCCCTGGGACTGGCGCGTCCGCAACAAGAAGACCGCCATCCTGGGGGCCACCGAGCCGCCGGAGGGAGCGCATGCGGTGCTGCTCGCGTCGGCCTCGGGGCCGGTCGCGCCCTCGCCGGACTGCACCATCAAGGGCAATGTGAACAGCGCCGGCGAATGCATCTATCACCAGCCGACCAGCCGCTGGTACGCCCAGATCAGGATGAAGATCAGCAAGGGCACCCGCTGGTTCTGCTCGGTCGAGGAGGCGGAGGCCGCCGGCTGCCGCGAGACGAAGCGATAGAGCATGGTCCGGACCCGAAGGGCCGCGTTGGCGCAAAGTGTGAAGCGGCTTTCCGACGAGACCATGCTCAAAGCAAAAAACCACGCCAGACCTGCGTTTTACGCGCTTTTCCCACACGCCGCCGCCGCGTAAAAGTATGATTCAGCGACCCACCATCCTGTTCTCAAGCAACAAGGACCGACAGCAATGACCGTTCGCGCGGGCCGGGAGTTTCTGGCCATCCCCGGGCCCACCACGATGCCCGACGAGGTGCTGCGGGCGATGCACCGTCCGGCGATCGACATCTACTCCAAGCAGATGCTCGACCTGACAGAGAGCCTGCTCAGCGACATCTCGAAACTGTTTGCGACCAAGGGCAAATCCTACATCTACATCGCCAACGGTCACGGCGCCTGGGAAGCGGCGCTGAGCAACGTACTGTCGCGCGGCGACAAGGTGCTGGTGCTGGAAAGCGGGCGCTTTGCGATCGGCTGGGGCAATGCGGCGGCGCTGATGGGTGCCGAGGTCGAGGTGCTCAAGGGCGACTGGCGCCGCGCGGTGCGGCCGCACGAGGTCGAGGAACGCCTGCGCCGCGACAAGGAGCACAAGATCAAGGCCGTCGTCGTCGTCCAGGTCGACACGGCCAGCGGCGTGCAGAACGATATCGAGGCGATCGGCAAGGCGATCAAGGCGAGCGGCCATCCCGCGCTCTACATGGTCGACACCGTCGCCTCGCTCGGCTGCATGCCGTTCGAGATGGACAAATGGGGCGTCGACGTCGCGATGTCCGGCTCGCAGAAGGGCCTGATGACGCCGCCAGGTCTCGGCTTCGTCGCCGCCAATGCGCGCGCGCTCGAGGTGCACAAGAAGGCCAACATGTCGACGCCCTATTGGAGCTGGAGCGAGCGCGAGGGCACCGAGAACTATCGCAAATATGCCGGCACCGCGCCGGTGCATCTGTTGTTCGCGCTGCGCCAGGCGATCGACCTGCTATACGAGGAAGGGCTTGAAAGCGCCTTCCGCCGCCACAGCCTGCTCGGCGAAGCTGCGCGCCGCGCGGTCTCCGTCTGGTCGGAAGGCCAGGTGCTCGGCTTCAACGTGGCCGAGGCCAGCGAGCGCTCCAACACCGTGACCACGGTCACCATGAGCAACGGCCATGACCCGGCCGTGCTGCAACGCTATTGCAAGGACAAATGCGGTGTCGTGCTCGGCACCGGCATCGGCGATCTCTCGGGACAAGCCTTCCGCATCGCCCATATGGGCCACGTCAACGCGCCGATGCTGCTCGGCACGCTCGGTGTGATCGAGGTCGGGCTGAACGCGCTGAGTATCCCGCACGGCAAGGGCGGGCTCGAGGCGGCGGTGTCGTATCTCGGCGAAGAGGTGGCGGCGTAGCTTCATCCCTGCCCGCTTGCGGCAGCGCGACCGGATCTATCAAAAGTCGCGGATAGCTCGCCCACAGCGCATGTTTCGAGGCGCCTGCCAATGGCGGGCCCTCGGGTCGGAGCGGGAGCGCGAGGCAGCAGCCTTCTTTAAATTCCCCACATTCGATCTGATATAGAGGCAAGACACATCCCAGCTCCGAGGATCGACTTGCCCAACACCGCCAGCAAGACCCCGCCCGTCGCCCCGCGCCGGCCGCATTCATTCACCCGGCACGGCATCACCGTGACCGACGACTATGCCTGGCTGAAGGACGAGAAATGGCAGGAGGTGCTGCGCGATCCCAAGGTGCTCGATCCCGACATCCGCAAATATCTGGATGAGGAGAACGGCTACACCGAGAGCCTGCTCGGCCATACCGCGGCGCTGCAGAAGACGCTGGTGGGCGAGATGCGGGGGCGGATCAAGGAGGACGATTCCAGCGTGCCGTCGCCGGACGGGCCCTTTGCCTATTTTCGCCGGTTTCGCGAGGGCGGGCAGCACGAGCTGTTCGGCCGCATGCCACGCGACGGCGGCGAGGGCGAGATCGTGCTCGATGGCGATGCGCTCGCCAAGGACCACAAATATTTCAAGTTCGGCGGCAGCCGCCACTCGTACGATCACAAGCTGCAGGCCTGGAGCGCGGACACAAAAGGTTCGGAGTATTTTTCGATCCGCGTGCGTGACTGGGCGACGGGAAAAGATCTCGACGATCTCGTCGAAGAGACCGACGGCGGCGTGGTCTGGGCCGCGGACTGCAAGAGCTTCTTCTATGTGAAGCTCGATGACAATCATCGGCCGATGCAGGTGTGGCGGCACAGGCTCGGCACCAAGCAGGCGGACGATACGCTGGTCTATGAGGAGCAGGATGCCGGCTGGTTCACCCATCTGCACGAGAGCACCAGCGGCCGCTTCTGCGTCATCGCCGGCGGCGATCACGAGACGAGCGAGCAGCGGCTGATCGATCTCGCCAAGCCCGAAGCGCCGCCGCGCCTCGTCGCAGCGCGCGAGGAAGGCGTGCAATATTCGATCGCCGACCGCGGCGACGAACTGTTCATCCTCACCAATGCCGACGATGCCATCGACTTCAAGATCGTCACCGCGCCGCTCAGCTCACCCGAGCGCAAGAACTGGCGCGATCTGATCCCATATCGCCCCGGCATCTACATCATCGACCTCGATCTCTATGCCGGCCATCTGGTGCGGCTCGAGCGCGCGCATGCGCTGCCGGCGATCGTGATCCGCGAGCTCGCTGGCGGGGAAGAGCACGCCATCGCTTTCGACGAGGCCGCCTATTCGCTCGACACGATGGGTTCTTACGAATTCGAGACGACGAATTTGCGATTTACCTATTCGTCGATGACGACGCCATCGGAGGTCTACGACTACGACATGGCGAGACGAACGCGCGTGCTGCGCAAGCGGCAGGAGATTCCGTCAGGCCACAACGTTGCCGACTACGTCACCACGCGCATCATGGCGAAGGCGCACGACGGCGCCGAGGTGCCGGTCTCGATCCTCCATCGCCGCGGGATCGAGCTCGACGGCTCGGCACCGCTGCTGCTCTACGGCTACGGCTCCTACGGCATGGCGATGCCGGCCTCTTTCAGCGCCAACCGCCTGTCGCTGGTCGACCGCGGCTTCGTCTACGCCATCGCCCATATCCGCGGCGGCGCCGACAAGGGCTGGAGCTGGTATCTCGACGGCAAGCGCGAGAAGAAGACGAACAGCTTCGACGATTTTGCCGCGAGCGCGCGAGCTCTGATCGAGGCGAAATATACCAGTGCAAGGCGGATCGTCGGCCATGGCGGATCGGCCGGCGGCATGCTGATGGGTGCGGTCGCCAACCGCGCCGGCGAATTGTTCGCCGGCATCGTTGCCGAGGTCCCGTTCGTCGACGTGCTCAACACCATGCTCGACGACACGCTGCCGCTGACGCCGCCGGAATGGCCGGAATGGGGCAACCCGATCGAAAGCGAGAAGGATTTTCGCACCATCCTGTCCTACTCGCCCTATGACAATGTCGCGGCAAAGGACTATCCCGCGATCCTGGCGATGGGCGGGCTGACCGATCCGCGCGTCACCTACTGGGAGCCAGCGAAATGGATCGCGCGCCTGCGCGCCACCATGACCGGCGGCGGCCCGGTTCTCCTGCGCACCAATATGGGCGCCGGCCACGGCGGCGCCTCGGGACGGTTCGAGCGGCTCGACGAGGTCGCGATCGTGTACGCGTTCGCGCTGTGGGCCGTGGGGATGGCGGCGGCTGGGATGTAGCCACACCCACCGCCGTCGCCCGGCCAGTGCGCAATTGCGCGCGGGGGCCGGGACTAAACACCTAGAGCAGTGCGGGCCTTAGCGACCGTTCTTCTTCCGCCATTCCGCGAAATCGGTGAGCGTTTGCGGATCAGTGGCGGGATAGAGACCAAAAATGCCGCGGCCCTTGCCGACCTCCTCGGTGACGAAATCCTCGAACGCAGTCATCTCAAAAGTTTCGTTCGCGATCTCATCGGCGAGGTGCGCGGGGATCACGATCACGCCGTCGGCATCGCCGAGGATGACGTCGCCGGGGAACACCGGCGCATCGCCGCAGCCGATCGGGACGTTGATCTCGATCGCCTGGTGCAGCGTCAGATTGGTCGGCGCGCTGGGACGATGGTGATAGGCGGGGATGCCGAGCTTGGCGATCTCGGCGGAGTCGCGAAAGCCGCCATCGGTGACGACGCCGGCGACGCCGCGCTTCATCAGCCGTGTGACCAGGATCGCACCGGCCGAGGCCGCGCGCGCGTCCTTGCGGCTGTCCATCACCAGCACGGCACCCGGCGGGCAATCCTCGACCGCCTTGCGCTGCGGATGGGAACGATCCCTGAAGACGTCGATGGTGTTGAGGTCCTCGCGCGCCGGCATGTAGCGCAACGTGAAGGCCTCGCCGACCATGGTCGGCTGGCCCGCGCCGACGGGACGCACATCCTGGATCATCTGGATGCGCAGGCCGCGCTTGAACAAGGCGGTGGCGACCGTGGCGGTGGAAACGGATTTGAGCTTGTTGCGGGTGGCTTCGCTGAGTTTTGTCATTTGTATATCCTCATCTGTCATTCCGGGGCACTCGCGTTAGCGAGTGAACCCGGAATCTCGAGGTTCCGGGTTCGCTTCACGCCCCGGAACGACGCATCAATAAATCGACGGTTCGCCGATCGGCGCGCCGAAACCGGTCTCGAGGAAATCGAAGTCGCAGCCGTCGTTGGCCTGCTTGATGTGTTTTGTGAACATCCAGCCATAGCCGCGCTCGAAGCGGCGCTCGGGCTGCTTCCAGGCGGCGCGGCGTTTTGCCAGCTCGGCTTCGGGGACATCGAGATTGATGGTGCGTGCGGCAACGTCCAGCGTGATGCGGTCGCCGTTCTGCACCAGCGCCAGCGGGCCGCCGATATAGGATTCGGGCGAGACGTGCAGGATGCAAGCGCCATAGCTGGTGCCGCTCATGCGCGCATCCGAGATGCGCACCATGTCGCGCACGCCCTGCTTCACGAGCTTGGTCGGGATCGGCAGCATCCCCCATTCCGGCATGCCCGGCCCGCCCTGCGGCCCCGCATTGCGCAGGATGAGGATGTGATCCTCGGTGACATCGAGATTGGGATCGTCGACTGCCTTCTTCATCGAGGGATAGTCGTCGAACACCAGCGCGGGGCCGGTATGCTTGAGGAAGCGCGGCGCGCAGGCGGAGGGCTTGATGACGCAGCCGTCGGGCGCGAGATTGCCCTTGAGCACGGCGAGCGCGCCTTCCTTGTAGATGGGATTGTCGACGGAGCGGATCACGTCGGCATTATGCACCTCGGCGCCCTCGATGTTCTCGCCCAGCGTCTTTCCGGTGACGGTGATGCAGTCGAGATGCAGATGCGGCTTGATCTGGCCCATCAGCGCCGTCAGGCCGCCGGCATAGAAGAAATCTTCCATCAAATACGTAGCGCCGCTGGGACGGACGTTGGCGATCATGGGCACCTTGCGGCTGGCCTTCTCGAAATCGTCGAGGCCGATGTCCTGGCCGGCGCGGCGGGCCTGCGCGATCAGATGGATGATCGCATTGGTGGAGCATCCCATCGCCATCGCCACCGCAATCGCGTTCTCGAACGCCTTGCGGGTCTGGATCACCTTCGGCGTCAGATCCTCCCAGACCATCTCGACGATGCGGCGACCGCATTCACTGGCCATGCGGATGTGGTTGGCGTCGGCAGCCGGAATCGAGGAAGCGCCGGGCAGCGTCATGCCGATCGCCTCGGCAATCGCGGTCATGGTGGAAGCCGTGCCCATGGTCATGCAGGTGCCATAGCTGCGGGCGATGCCGGCCTCGATATCGAGCCAGTCCTTCTCAGAAATCTTTCCGGCACGGCGCTCGTCCCAGTATTTCCAGCCATCGGAGCCGGAGCCGAGCGTCTTGCCCTTCCAATTGCCGCGCAGCATCGGGCCGGCCGGCAGATAGATCGCCGGGACGTTCATCGAGGTCGCGCCGAGCAGCAGTGCCGGCGTGGTCTTGTCGCAGCCGCCCATCAGCACAACGCCGTCGACGGGATGGCTGCGCAAGAGTTCCTCCGCGTCCATCGCCAGCAGATTGCGATAGAGCATTGTGGTCGGCTTCAGCAGCGATTCCGACAGCGACAGCGCAGGCAATTCCAGCGGCAGGCCGCCGGCCATCAGAATGCCGCGCTTGACGTCGTCGACACGCGACTTGAAGTGCATGTGGCAGGGCTGTGCGTCCGACCAGGTGTTGAGGATCGCGATGATCGGGCGGTCCTTCCACTCCTCGGGCGCGTAGCCCATCTGCATCGCGCGGGAGCGGTGGCCGAACGAGCGGAGATCGTCGGGCGCGAACCAGCGCGCGCTGCGGAGCTGGTCGGGTGTCTTTTTCTTGTTTGTCATTTTGTTTCTTGTCTGTCCGGAGGATTCGCCCTGCTCTTCTCACAGGCTGTCCATCGCCGGCAAGGCGCTGAGCAGGACAAAGGCGAGCCTCTGATATGCACTCAGGCGTGCATACCCGCCGCTGCACCGCAATAAATCGGCGCCTCCGGCCGGAGCGGCTCCGAAGTGCTTGCCGGCAGACGAGAATCCGCGCAACAGTTTCATACCTTATGGCTTGATTTGCGGTCGCTGGGGCATTCCCATCCGATATCGGAGGATTTCAGAAGTGGCCAACATCCTGATCGTGGATGACGATCCGGCCGTACAGATCACCATCCGGCTGCTGCTGGAACGGGCTGGTCATCACGTGACGGTCGCCGGCGATGGCCGCGAGAGGCTGGCGTTGTTCGAAGCCCTCCAGTTCGACCTGCTGTTTCTCGACATCTTCATGCCCGGCATGGATGGACTGGAGACGATGCGTCACATCCGGGCGCTGGCCCCGGCCATTCCGATCGTCGTCATCTCCGGCCGTTCGGCTACGCCGGATGCCTATGCCGAGCCGGACCTCCTGAAGATGGCGACCAAGCTCGGCGCGGTGGCAAGCCTGCGAAAGCCGTTCCGACCCGGCGCACTGCTTGCCGTGGTCGATGATTGCCTGACCGCGGGCGAGCCGGAGGGGGCCCATGTCCGCTCCGGCCGCCGATGACAAGAACACCTCCTCTTCAAGGCAGAAACGGCGCCGCGCCACGGCCATTCCTGCGAATATCCCCATGAGACTTGCGACGACGCTGGCAACGCGACTGGCCATCGCGATGATCCTGCTGGTGGCGGTCACCGTGGCTGCAGTCGGATGGCTCGGCTATCGCAACACCACACAGGCCGTCATTCCGCGGGTGCTGGAGCGGGTCGAGGCCCAGTCGCGCCTGCTCGCAGCCAATCTCGAATCCTACGTCGCCGGTGCTCGCGGCGATTTGACCGGCTATCGCTCCGCCGCGGCAATCAATGGCCTGATCCGCGCTCACCTCGGTGGAGGAATCGACGCTTCCGACGGCGTCTCCGAGAAAACCTGGCGCGAGCGCATCGCGGCGCGGCTTGTCGCCGAGATCGATGCCAAGCCCAGCTATGGGCAGTTTCGCATCATCGGTCTCGACGATAACCAGCGCGAGCTGGTCCGCGTTGACCGCTCCGGCCCGAATGGAACGGCCCGGATCGTCCCCGACGACGAACTGGAGAGCAAGGGCGAGCGAACCTATTTCCAGGAAACGATACGGCTGGCGCCGGGCGATATCTATGTTTCGCCCGTCGATCTCGCCACGCGGCAGGGCGGGACCACGGAGCCGCACGTTCCGACTCTTCGCATCGCGACACCCCTGTTCACGCCGGACAACAAGCCGTTCGGGATCGTCATCGCCAATATCGACATGCGCCCGGCGCTCGACCGCATCCGCGCGACCAGGAATTCGGGAGGAGAGCTGTACGTCGTGAATTCGCGCGGCGACTATCTCGTCCACCCCGACCGCACGCGGGAATTCGGCTCATTGCACGGCCATCCCACCGATTGGCGCAATGACTTTCCGTTCTTCTCGGCCCTCGCCGGCACGTCGGACGTAGCCACGCGGCTCACAACGGATGAGTCGGGCCGGCCGAGCGGTGCGGCCATCGCGCCGGCACTGCTTGCGAGCAAGGAATGGGTCGCCATCATCGTGACCATTCCCCCGTCCGTCTTCGGCCACGTGCCGGCCGCCATTCAAAAAACGTCCCTGCTCGTCGGCGTGCTTGCCGTTCTCGCCGCGGCCGCGCTCGCAGTTCTGCTGGCGCGCTCATTGACCCGCCCGATCGGGCGTCTGACCAAGGCGGTGGAGGCCATCGGCAGCGGCCGACCGGCGGACATACCCGTCGATGCCAGCGGCGAGACCGGCGTGCTGGCGCGGGCCTTTGCCCAGATGGTCGAGGAAACCCGGGCGAAAACGGCCGCGCTCGAACGAGAGGTCGAGGAGCATCGACGCACCGAGGCCGCGCGAAGCCATCACGCGGCGCGCGAGAACCTGTTCAGTGCCGCGGTGGAATCGTCCGACGATGCGATCGTGATGCAGACGCTCGATGCCATCATCACGGGCTGGAATCCGGCCGCCGAGCGTCTTTATGGCTATTCGGCGGATGAGGCGATCGGCAAGCCCACGTCGATCATTGTGCCGCCCGATCGCCGCGAGCATGGCAAGGACTATTTGCGGCGGATCGCGCGGGGCGAGCCGATCGAACGCTTCGAGACGGTGCGCCTGCGCAAGGACGGAACGCCGGTCGAGATTTCGCTCGGCCTGTCGCCGATCAGGGGACCGTCGGGCGAGATCATCGGCGCCTCCGGGAGCGCGCGCAGCCTGACCGAGGCGCGGCGCGCCGAGCGGGCGCTGCAGCAGCAGCTCGAAGAGCGGCGCCAGATTTTCGAGACGTCGCAGGACCTGATCATGATCATGGATGCGCGGGGCCATATCGCGCAGATCAGTCCGAGCAGCGAGACCATTCTCGGCTATCGGCCGGACGAGATGATCGGCCGCAGCGGCGCCGACTTCATTCATCCCGACCATCTGGAGCAGTGCCGCGCCGAGATGCGCGCGATGCGTCGCGGCGAGCGCATCAAGCTCGCCGACACCCGCTGCTTCCACAAGAGCGGCCGCGAGGTCTGGCTGTCCTGGCTCGGCAGCTGGTCCGAGCCGGCGCATCGCTTCTTCTTTGCGGGACGCGACATGACAGAAGCGCGGCTCGCGCAAGAATCGCTGCGCGAGAGCGAGCGGCTGGCCCGCAACATCGTCGAGACCTCGCTCGACGCCTTCGTGCAGACCGACGAGACCAGCAGCATCCTGAACTGGAACTCGCGGGCCGAACAGCTGTTCGGCTGGCGCCGCGACGAGGTGCTCGGCAAGAACACGATCGATCTCATCGTCGCCGAGAGTGAACGCGAGAGGGTCAGGGCGGGGCTGAAGCAATTCCTGGAGAACATGGACAGCAGGATGCTGAACCGCCGCCGCGAGCTGATGTGCCGCCGCCGGGACGGCAAGGAATTCAAGGCCGAGCTGAGCGTCACCGCCCTGAAGCGCCGCGAGGGCCTGCTGTTCAACGTCTTCTACCGCGACCTCACCGACAAGATCGCCGCCGAGGAGCGCATGCGCCATGCCGAGAAGATGGAGGCCGTCGGCCAGCTGACCGGCGGCGTGGCGCATGACTTCAACAACATTCTCACCGTCATCACCGGGACGATCGAGATTCTCGCGGAGGCGGTCGCGAAGGAGCCGCAGCTCGCGGCCATCACGAAGATGATCGACGAGGCCGCCGCGCGCGGCGCCGATCTGACCCAGCACCTGCTCGCCTTCGCACGCAAGCAGCCGCTCCAGCCGCGCGAGATCGACATCAACTCGCTGATCGTCGACACCGCGAAACTATTGCGGCCGACGCTGGGCGAGCAGATCCAGATCGAATCGGTGTTCGAGGACGAGAATTGCGTCGCGATCGTCGATCCCAACCAGCTCACCACCGCGATCCTGAACCTCGCGCTCAATGCTCGCGACGCGATGCCCGGCGGCGGCAAGCTGATCCTGGAGACCGGCGCCGCCTATCTCGACGAGGCGTATGCCAGCGCGAACGACGTGCCGCCGGGGAACTATATGCTGATCGCCGTGAGCGACACCGGCACCGGGATTCCTGCGAACATGTTGACCAGGGTGTTCGAGCCCTTCTTCACCTCGAAGGGACCGGGCAAGGGCACCGGGCTCGGGCTTTCGATGGTCTACGGCTTCATCAAACAGTCCGCAGGTCACATCAAGATCTACAGCGAGGAGGGCCACGGCACCACGATCAAGATGTATCTGCCGCCCGGCAAGACGCCGACAGCGGTCGGCGAGGGCGTGACGCCAGCGACGATCGAGGGTGGACACGAGACGATTCTGGTCGTCGAGGACGACCGGTTGGTGCGGGACTACGTGCTGGCCCAACTGCATTCGCTGGGTTACGTCACCTTGCAGGCCGCAAACGCCGCCGAGGCGCTCGCGATCGTCGCCGCCGGAAAGCCGTTCGACCTGCTGTTCACCGACGTCATCATGCCCGGCAAGATGAACGGACGGCAGCTCGCCGACGAGCTTCAGAAGACGCGCCCCGATCTGAAGGTGGTCTACACGTCAGGCTATACCGAGAACGCGATCATCCACCACGGCCGGCTGGATTCGGGTGTTCTGCTGCTCGCAAAGCCCTATCGCAAATCGGATCTGGCGCGGATCATCCGCAAGGCGCTGCAAGCATAGGGCGCCATCGCGTGTCCCGGCTCTGCGGTGCATCACTACGTGACGCGCCGCGCCCGGGGCACGAGAGAAAAAGACCTTGCGAGCTACGAGGCGCGCTGGGCCGCGGTCATCACGATGCGGATCAGGTCGGCGGCGTTGCGCGCGCCGAGCTTCTTCATGATGTTGGCGCGGTGGTCCTCGATCGTGCGCGGGCTGATGCCGAGCGTGCGGCCGGCTTCCTTGTTGGAGGCGCCGGAGGCGAATTGCTCCAGCACCTCGCGTTCCCTCCGAGTCAACGGCTCGCGTCCGGGGAAATGCAGCGAGCCGAATTTCGGAGACGCGTTCTCCGCCTGCCTGCGCGCATAGGCGCCGATCGCCTCGTCGAGCCGGCCGACGATCTCGCTGCCGCGGAACGGCTTCTCGATGAAGTCGAGCGCGCCGCTCTTGATCGCGCCCACCGCCATCGCGATGTCGCCCTGCCCGGAGATCATAAAGATCGGCGCCGGATAATCCTCGCCCTGCAACTCCTTCAGGATGTCGAGACCCGACTTTCCGGGAATATGCACGTCGAGCAGGATCGCAGCCGGTGTGCGGTTTCGCGCGACGGAGAGCAGCGCTGCGCCGTCCGCAAAACAGATGACCTCATAGCCCGCCGCCTTCAACACCATCGACAGGGTGTCGCGGACGGCAGGGTCGTCGTCGACCACGAAGATTTCACCGCGAGAGCTTTGTTCGGCCATTTGCCACATCCGGTTGGCATGAAGGACTAGCGTCCGCGCCAACACTTGTGGCGTTCGGCGCGGATTCGGCCCACCCGTATTTGTACGGGACATGGACTTAACGCACAAGTAGCGGCATGGCGCCTAATTGCATCAGACGGAGAATATCCATGCTGAATTTGGCCGATACGCCGCCTCCTGTCGCAATGCCCGAAAGCGAGAGCCGTGAGTTGATTGCGGCAGACCTTCGCTTGCTGATCGCACAGATCGAGACCAGCATGCGCCGGATCGCCGCGGCCATGGACCAAGAACACGGCAGCGATCCGGAAGGTTCCGCGGGCGTTTTCTTGCTCGACGACGTCACGCCCCGTTATGCCATCGCGAACGCGGCCCTCAACGCCTGCCTGGCGGGCCTCGGCCACGCCCTGCAATGCCTGTCGGAATCCGGAAGCGCGGCGGGCGACCGCGCCCGATCGCATGGCAGCTCCGCGCTTTAGGCGCGGTGCCGTTCCACGATCGCGTCGTTGGCGACACCACCCCAGGTGTGGATCGCCGGCAGCCCCATCGCGGTCTTGCCCAGATTGGCGAGGCTGATGCGCAGCGCCGCGAGATCCAGCGGCTTCGGCAAACTTTGAAGCTCGATCCCGACGGAACGGGCGAAGCTGCGGGCGGCACTGCGGCGCTTGCCGTCCATGCCGCTGATGACGATCACGGAGCCGGTGAATTTCGCGCTCGCCATCTCGCGCAGCACGTCGATGCCGTCGCCATCCTCCAGCACCAGATCGAGCGTCACGCAATCAAAGCGCCCAGCGCGCAGCTTCTCGATCGCATCCGCCACGGATGGCGCCACGGTGACTTCGTGGCCGGCCTGCTTGGCCGCGACCGTGATCAGGCGGCGCTGCGTGGCGTCGTCGTCGACCACCAGGAGCTGAAGCGCACGCCGCTCGGCGACGTCGGGCAGGTTTGAAGGGATGGGGGAAAGAGGACTTCTGGGCATTGCCGTATCCTGAGATTGAGACCTTCGATGGATACACGGGTCGCGCTTAGGCCGCGTAAAGCTGCTGCGGCCAATTGATTCGGATATTTTCAGCAATTGTGAAGCAAGGTGTCGAAAAAAGCGGCGACGGCTGCGGCCAGATCACGCCGCGGCGTCGTGGCCGCCGGCGCTACCGCGCTTCTTCCTGTTCTTGCCGCGCAGGAACTGGATGTCCATTTCGGCGCCGTTGACGCGGACCAGCTCGCAGCGACGGTAGGCGAGGCCCGTCGACGACAGCAGCAGGAAAAACTCTTTCAGGTTCAACCCCTGGATCGAGCCCTCCACCGTGAGAACGGCGTCCGTGTCGGAGATCGCGTTGAGCTTGCAGTCACGCCGCCAGGTGCCGTCGATAGCCATGATGCAGACATCATAACCTCGGCTGAACGTCACGCGCTCCGCGCCCTTGCCATCTTCAGCCATGCTTAGCGTCCCGCCATCGCCGCCATGCGCGGCGCCACTGCGGCGAGAACCGGCTTGGCCGCTGCCGCACGCGGGTCGTTCGGCCTGTAGAGGCCGCGCCGCTCCGCAATTGGCCTGAACGTATCGGTCAGTCCGACCACGGTTTCGGCGGCGCCCAGCACCAGGAAACCATCCGGCTCGATCTGGCGCGCCAGACGGTTGAAGATGTTGATCTTGGTGCCCTGGTCGAAATAGATCAGCACGTTGCGGCAGAATATGACGTCGAAGGTACCGAGCTGGGTGAAATCGTGCAGCAGGTTGAGCTGCCGGTGCTGGACCATCGCCCGCAATTCGGGATTGATCTGCCAGGTCTCGCCGATCTGCTTGAAATGCTTCACCAGCATCTGGATCGGCAGTCCGCGCTGCACCTCGAACTGGCTGTAGACGCCGGCCTTGGCCTTCTCGAGCACCTCCTGCGACAGGTCGGTGGCGATGATCTCGACGCGCCAGCCGGTGAGGGCCGCGCTCATCTCCTTCAGGCACATCGCCAGCGAATAGGGTTCCTGGCCGGTCGAGCCGGCGGCACACCAGATCCGCACGCTGCGTTTGCCGGCGCGCGCCTTGATGATCTCCGGCATGATGTGGTCGCGGAAATGATCGAAGGGGACCTTGTCACGGAAGAAGAAGGTCTCGTTGGTGGTCATGGCTTCGACCACGTCGGTGATCAGCGCGCGCGAGCCGGCTTGCAGCTTCTGCACCAGTTCGGCGATGCCGGAGAGCCCGGCCTTGCGGGCGAGCGGCAGCAGGCGGCTTTCGATCAGGTATTGCTTGTCTGCGGACAGGTCGAGACCGGAATTATCTTTCAGAAATTTACGCAGATACTCGTACTCGGTCGGGGTCACGGATGGCCTCTTCGAAGCTGTACTGGAAACACTCTGGCCCAAACACTTTGGGCCAGACACACTCAGACCATGGCTTGTCCGACCGGGATCAAACCAACTTCAGCGAACTTGTCGGCGATGATGTCTTTGTCGAAGGGCTTCATGATGTACTCGTTGGCGCCGCCAGAGAGTGCCTGAGCGATATGCGCCACGTTGTTTTCGGTGGTGCAGAACACGACCTTGGGCTGATCCCCGCCGGGCAGGCGGCGCATGTGGCCCATGAACTCGAAACCGTCCATGACCGGCATGTTCCAGTCGAGCAGCACGGCATCGGGCAGCTTGCGCTGACAGATCTCGAGCGCCTTCGAGCCGTCCTCGGCCTCGGTGACCTCGAATTCCAGGCCTTCCAGGATCCGGCGTGCGATCTTGCGTACGACGCTGGAATCATCGACGACCAAACACGTTTTCATTTTGGTTCTCCGGCTTCGATGTTTTCGTTGGCTTACGCCGCCATCTGCACTTTGGTTTCGAGCTCGAGGACGCGATCGACGTCGAGGACGACCATGAGCTGGCCGTCGAGGCGGTGGACGCCGCCGGCGAGCTTGGCCATGCGGGGGTCGAGGTTGACGGGGTTCTCCTCCTTGCCGTCCTCGGGCAGGCGCAGCACCTCGCCGATCTGGTCGATCAGGAGGCCGTAGGATTCGCCGCGCAGGTCGACGCCGACCGCCATCGCCGTCTTGCCGTCCTCAGGTCTGGGCAGGCCGAGACGGGCGCGCATGTCGACCACGGTGACGATGCGGCCGCGCAGGTTCAAGACGCCGGCGATCTCGCGCGAGGACAAGGGCACGCGGGTGACGCGCTCGGGCATGAACACGTCCTGGACGCGGGAGATCGGCAGCCCGAACAGCTGGCCGCCGATCATCGCGGTGACGTATTCGACCATGGTGCCTTCGCTGGCGTGGGTCTTGCTGCTCATAAGCGCGTCTCCTGATCCCGTTGGTTACGCCGCCGCCCGGCTCAGCTCGGAGGCGCCGGCGGCGCCCGCGGTCTGCTCCTTCAGCGCCGCGATCAGACCGGGACGGTCGAACTTGGCGACATAATCGTGGAAGCCGGCCTGGCGGCCGCGCTCGATCGCCGCCGGCGACACCAGCGCCGAGAGGCCGATGATCGGCGTCGCGGCGAGATTGTTGTCGGCGCGGATCACTTCGGCGAACTCGAACCCGTTCATGTCCGGCATCTCGATGTCGGTCAGGATCACGTCGAAGTTTTGCGCGCGCAGCGCGGCGAGGCCCTCCTGCGCGCCTCCCGCGGTGCGGACGCGGTAGCCGGCGGCCTTCAGCACCGGCGCCAGCATGTTGCGGAAGAACGCAGAGTCGTCGACCAGCAGCACCGACTGCGAGTGCATCGACGGCCGCATCTCCTTGCGGGTGAACCAGTCGGCGAACGCCATCGGCAGGAAGTGGCCGACGTCGATCACCTCGGTGGCCTGGCCCTTGATCACCGCCGAGCCGAGAATGCCCGAACCCGAACCGCCGACCTCGATGTTGAGCCGTTCCTCGACGATGTCGATGATCTCGTCGACGACGAGGCCCATGGAGCGGCCGTCATCGGCGAACACCAGGATCGGCTGGGCGCCCTGGCCGGCAATGGTGACGCCTTCCATGGCGACCAGCGGCATCAGCTGCTCGCGGTACTGCACCATGTAGCGGCCGTTACTGAACTCGATCTTGTCGGCCGGCAGCTCTTCCAGGCGCGTGACGAGGCCGAGCGGGACCGCCTTGGGCTGCGACGAGCCGGCGCGGAACACCAGCAGCGAGGTGGTCTGCTCGCCCGAGCCGATGTGATGGCCGGCCGCGTCATCCGCCATGTCGTGGGCCGAGGAGCCGGCGGCGCCGAGCGCCTTGGCAATGCCGTTGGGGTCGATGATCATGATCACCGCGCCATCGCCCAAGATGGTGTTGCCGGAGAACATGTCGATGTGACGCAGCTTGGTCGACATCGGCTTGACCACGATCTCTTCGGTGTGGAACACGCCGTCGACGACGATGCCGAAGGTCTGGCTGCCGACCTGCGTCACCACGATGAAGCCGTTCTCGGGATCGCTGGCGGCGCCGTCGTCGATCTTCAGGAGCTTCTTCAGGTGGATCAGCGGCAGCAGCTTGTTGCGCAGCCGCAGCACCGCGGTGTCCTTGATGCGCTCGATGCGGTGCTCGCTGTTGGCGCGGGCGCGGACCAGCTCGACCACCGAGAGCTGCGGAATGGCAAAGCGGTCGCCGGCGGCTTCCACGATCAGGGCCGAGACGATGGCGAGCGTCAGCGGGATCTTGATGGTGACCGAGCTGCCCTCGCCGGCCACGCTCTTGATGTCGATGGTGCCGCCGATCTGGTCGATGTTGGTGCGCACCACGTCCATGCCGACGCCGCGGCCCGAGACCGAGGTGATGGCGGCGGCGGTGGAGAAGCCCGGCGCGAAGATGAACTTGTGGATCTGGGCTTCGCTCATCTTCTCCAGCTCGGCCTCGGTGACGAGACCGCTCGAGAGCGCCTTGGCCTTGATCTTCTCGGTGTTGAGGCCGCGGCCGTTGTCGGCGATGCAGATGATGATGTGGCCGCCCTCGTGATAGGCGGAGAGGCGAATGGTGCCCTGCTCGCCCTTGCCGCTGGCGAGGCGCTCGGCGGGGGTCTCCAGGCCATGATCGGCGGAGTTGCGCACCATGTGGGTGAGCGGGTCCTTGATCAGGTCGAGCACCTGGCGGTCGAGCTCGGTGTCGGCGCCGTGCATCTCCAATTCGATCTGCTTGCCGAGTTCGCTCGAGAGGTCGCGGACGATGCGCGGCAGCTTCTGCCAGGCATTGCCGATCGGCTGCATGCGCGTCTTCATGACGCCCTCCTGCAGCTCGGCGGTGACGTTGGAGAGGCGCTGCAAGGGCACCTTGAACTCGGTGTCCTCGTTGCGCCGCGAGATCTCCAGCAGCTGGTTGCGGGTCAAGACCAGCTCGGAGACCATGGTCATCAGATGCTCCAGCGTATCCACGTTGACGCGGATCGACTGGTTGGCGACGCGGTCGCCCTCGCTCGCCGTCTCGTCGGCCATCGACTTCTTCGGCGCCGGCTTGGCGGGTTTTGCCGCCTCCTTCGCGACCGGTGCTTCGGCGGCCGGCGCAGGCGCGGCCACAGCTTTGACAACAGGCACCGGCGCTTCGATCGCGGTCTCGCGGAAGGCGCGCTCGAGCTCGTCGAGCGAGACTTCGCCCGGACGCAACGGGCGCTCCAGGGTCTGCTCGACCAGCGAGCCCGTGGTCATCTGCTTGGCCGGCGCAGCAGCCGGGGCATCCGGCGCCAGCGGCGGAGCGTCAGCAACCGGAATGGTGCCGCTCGGCATCGGCTGCGCCGAGCCGGACGCGATCGGCGAGGCCGACGCCGACATCGCCGCCATGCCCTGCTCGACCATCGCTTCCAGCTTGTCGATGAGGTCGCGGTCGTTGCCCTCAGGCTCGGCTTCGGTCGCCTCGAGACCTGCCAAAATCTCCTTGATGCGGTCGATCGAGGACAGGATCACCGTCACCGCCTGCCCGGTCACCGGCATGCCGTCACGGAATTTGCCCATCAGGGTCTCGCCGGCATGCGCCAGCGCTTCCAGCCGCGGCAGGCCGAGGAAGCCGCAGGTGCCCTTGATGGTGTGGACCAGGCGGAAGATGTTATCCAGGATCTTGGCGTTGTTCGGCTCCTGCTCGAACTTCACCAGCTGGTTGTCCACGGTATCCAGGCTCTCGCTGGTCTCCGTCAGAAACTCCCGTAACAGATCATCCATGAGCTACGCCTTACTGACTGGACCCGAACGCGACGCCTGAGCCACCGTGGGCATGGACGCCCCTAGCCTGGATCGTTAGACATCCCATTTCACAGTCCCGTTAATTTCATCCTCCGTGCTACTACGGATATTGAAGAGAAGTTTGCGGGTCGACTGCATGCTGCAGCGCTTTTCGGCAAAAGCGGCTCCGCGCCCCAGCGAAGGGACATGCGAGGTACGACCGATAACGGCGAGGCGCGCGGGAAAGTCCTGCTCATGAAGAACGATAGAGACGGCATGCAGGGCATTGGCCCGAGCCACACAAGCTGCGGCACACTCGTGACCCGCCTTTTGCGGTGTTGCCGCGACCTGCGCGGTCCGCGCGCTTGAGGTAAACGAACGGTTACCCTACGGCCGAAGCGGCTCGTGCCGCGCTAACCGAGCCGTGCGGCCGAGGCACTGTCTGCCTTCCAACGGGTATATAGACGACACTACAACCCTTAGGTTAGTATTGTTTATGCGCCGCGCAACTGAATGACGGACGGAGGCCACGCCGATCGTCTATCGAACCCGCTGGATTGAACCTGCATGACCGCGAGCGGCCACCCGCCCAATCAGTTGCTGCAACTGCTCGCCACCGCCTGTGCCCGATGGGAGCCGTGCCGTGACGGGAGCATCGCGCAATCGCTGTATGCCGACGTCTGGGCAGCGTCGCAGACCGATCACGAAGGACGGACAACTTGTCCCCAATCGCCAACATATCCCGGCGTGAACATGATACAACTTACCCGGGTAGGGCGTGATTTCACGCCGCGCTTCGAGGAGTGCAGGGAACCGGGGAGGCAGCTTTGGGAACGATGGTGCGTTCACCCAACGGTTTCCTGTCTGCACTGTCGGCAGACGACTATGAATTGATCCGCCCGCATCTGCGAACGGTCGATTTGCCCCACGACGCCGTGCTGGTCGAGACCGGTGAGGCGCTCGAGCGCGCCTATTTTCCCCACCGCGGCGTCATCTCGCTGGTGGTGGAGCTGGCCAAGGGCGAGCATGTGCAAGTCGCCATGATCGGCCGCGACAGCTTGCTCGGGACGCTTTCGACCATGGGCGATGCGTGTGCGTTGAACACCGCCATCGTGCTGGTTCCCGGCGTCGCCTCGGTGGTGGATCTGGAGCGGCTGCGGATCGCCGCCGACCAGAGCAGCACCCTGCGCACGTTGCTCGCGCGCCACGGGCTGGCGGTCTACGCCCAGGTGCAGCAGACCGCGGGCTGCAACGCCGCCCATCCGGTGGAATCGCGGCTGTCGCGGTGCCTGTTGCACACCCACGATCTGTCGGGCGACTCCCGACTGCTGCTGACCCAGGAGACCCTGGCACAGATGATCGGGGCGCGGCGCAACAGCGTGTCGCTGGTCGCCAACTCCTTGCAGCAGGCCAATTTCATCCACTACAGCCGCGGACACATCCAGATCACCAATCTGGACGGCCTGCGCCAGACGGCCTGCGAGTGCTACGCCATCGTGAAGGCCCAGTACGACCGCCTGCTCGGCACGCGCTGATCGCCGCGCTCGATTGGTAAACGGCCGGCTAATGCCGACCTGCAAACACGGGCCATCCTGCTACCGGAACTGAAATTCGAATGCGGTAGACACGGGGCATGCCTCGCGCCGGCACGTGCCGCGCGCCAACGAAACGTGATTGATCAAGGCAGGCCATGTTTGACGTAACCGTCGCGCCTGCACAGAAGGCGCTCGATGCCGAACCTGCGCGCGAGCCGCGCGCATACGAAGCGCTGGTGCGCGAGATCGGCGAGGACGGCGCCTCTGAAGTGCGCGATGTATTCTGGAGCGAGACCTGCGTGCGCCTGCAACTGTTCCGCACGCTCTCGCCTTTGCAGCACCACGCCAGGATCGCGCGGGAAGCGCATTCGCTGAAGAGCGCGGCCGGGACGTTCGGCTATGTCAGGCTCGCAGCGCTGGCGTTGCGGCTGGAAAAAACCACGGAGGGTCTCGGCGAGACGGAATTCCGCGTTCTCCTTGACCGGATGGATGCCGCCTATGCCGCCGCCCGCGCGCAGGAGCCGCCGCGCAAAATCCGCCGTACTTCTACGGTTTGGGATTTTTAGAGATGGCTAATCATGGGTCGCGATAGTCCTGGAAAACCAGGAGGGTTTTCCATGTTCACCTACGAGACCGCAGACCAGAAGGAGGTTCGTCGCTTCCGCATTGCACAGTTCAATGGCCGGATGGCGACGGTGAAGGCCGGCGGGTCGACCGTGACCGGCTTCGTGCGTTCGGTGCTGGAGCAGGAATCGAGCATGCCTCCACGCTGGACCATCACGATCATTCCGAACGCGCCGAAGGAAGAGATCAAGCCGCTGCGTCCCGCCGCGCGCGCACGTCCGTTCGCCGAAGATTATTTCTGAGCGTTTCCAAAGTTCTCGAGAACGTCTCGAGCTTCGTCCGCACCGCCTGCGGCGGCGCAACAGACCCGCTCAAACCTAGTCGATCGCATGCAGCAGCGCCGCGCGGACGAGGTCCGCGGTGTTGCGCGCACCGAGCTTGCGCATCGCCTCGGCGCGGTGGCTCTCGAAGGTGCGCGGACTGATCTGCATGCGAAGCGCGCCCTGCTTGTTCGAGTAGCCCTCGCTGATCAGCCTCAGCACCTCGCGTTCGCGTTTGGTCAGCCGCTTCTGGCCGGACGGGCCGAGGAGTTCGGCGTTCGGCAGGCGCTGCGGCTGCAGCACGCGGGCGGCCTTCGATTCTGCCTCCTCCGTGCCGGACGGGATCGGCAGGCCGCCCTTGTGAGGGCCGGCCAGCCGTTTGACCAGACCGCAAACGCGTTCGGTCTGTGCCAGCGCGTTCTCCACCACCCGCTGCAAATAGGCGCGATCGCCGGTAGCGGGCGCGAGCTGGTCGCTGTGATGCTTGATCTCGCCCATGTAGAGCAGGAGCGCCGTCAGGGGGCCGTTGAGCTCGCGGGCGATGGCAGCGGCCATTTCGTCGGCTGCCTTGGCACGGACGGCGCTCAGGCGGACGAAATCGGGCTCTTCAGCGGAAGCAGCGCTGCCTTCGTGCCATTCCGACGGCCGCGAATCGCCGGCCGTATCATTCTGTGACCCCATGTCACTGATTTAGCGGAACCTGGGCCTGTCTGTGGTTAACTTTTTGCTCCGTAAGACTACGGTGATTTAGGCCATTTTGCGCAAAAATAGCGGCTTCGGCACAATTTATGCTTGCGCGGTGCTGCACCCGACCATGCAAGGGTTGAGCTTTCCCCAAGATCTGGGCTGAGCGGATAGGACTCCTTGGCCGCGGCCTTCCCCTGACCTCCGCCCCGGGTTTACGGAATAATTAACGGCGGCTTGCTTCTCTAGGGAGGTTGAGAGCGCGCAAATGCCTCCACGCATTGGGCCCGCAAGCCCGCGGGACACGCTGCGAAAGATTGCGTGCCATGAACGAGATCGATCGGCTGTCGGAATTCCTGCAGAGGCTGACGCCGCTGTCGCGCAGCTGTCTGCTCAGCGAGCTCGAACGGCTCGAGCTGTGCGGCATCGACATGCCGGGTTCGGCCGACATCCAGTCCCGCCTGCGCGCCGAGTTCCGCAAGGACGGATCGACCCAGGCGCGCGCCACCAATCCTTCGCGTTATTTCTTCGCGCCGCTGGAGCTGCTGCTGATCGACGGCGCGCCCGAGCATGCCAATATGGGGCGGATCTCGCGCAACACTCTCACTCCGATCTGGGAATGGATCTGCCGCGACCTGCTGCCGACCATGGCGCGCGACTACATCAAGGCGATCAACGACCAGGTCGCGGCCAACAACCCGAAGGAAGTGCAGAAGATCGCCTCGACCTTCCAGACCAAGGTCGTCAAGGTCCTCGAGAGCACGCTCACCTCGCCAGAGAGCGCCGACTCTGCGCGTGCCAAACTCGCGCAATACACGGCCTCGCGCACCGCCTTCGATGACGTCGTGAAGATGCTGCATGTGTTGCGCGCCGGCGATGCGCTGCCGAAGTTCGACGAGGAGCTGCCCGAGAAGATCGCGAAGTTCGACGACGGCCGGGTCGCGCAGATCACCGCGCAACTCGACGCCTTCAAGAAGGCGCATCCCCATGCGGTGCCCTTCGCGCTGGCGCTGGTGGCGCGGCGCCTGAAGACGTCCTGGCAATTGGTGCGGCTCGCCACCAAGGCCGCTGCGAGCAAGGCCGCCGCAGACGTTGCCGCCACGCCCTATGCCTGCGTCGTTCCCATGGTCCTCGACCGGCTCGACGACAAGCGTCTCGCGCTTCGCTTCGCGCTCCGGCACAACCGGGTGCTGATCGCCCGCGACCTGCTCGCCGAAATCTATGACACCGAATATGCGCTCAAGGTCCGCATCGACGGCATCGAAAGTTGCGAGTGGGGCATTCGTCTCCGGCAATTGATGGACGCGATCGCAGCGCTGGTGTCCGCCGAGGTGAGCCGCTTCCCGTCCAATGTCGGACACATCCTCGGCTCGCGCCGCCTGCGCAGCCACGACACGATCGGCGGCAAGCTGACTTATCTCGCCTGGAAGGGCCGCGACGCGATGCAGGACGGTGCGGCGGCGTTCCGCAAATTGATCGGGCAAAACTAGATCGGGGTTCGGTCGCGAAGCAACACGTTGCGCGCGGCTACCGCGGCAGGCACAGGAAGCGATCCATAAATCGCCCTGACAGCACGAATCTGAACCACCAAGATATCATTCGCCGCATCGACATAGCTGTAATCCTCGACAGCCCTCCACCGGCTACGCGGACCAATAGCGCAGCTGCGGCAATGCACATGTGATGTGTTTCACACGCGCGCCGTCTCATCCGGCGCGCCTTGTCGCAGAACCGTCACGAGCGAAATCGAGACATGCGCGCATCGCGCGAAAATGAATTCTTCGGCCGTGCCATCACTCCTATGCTCCGATCCATCGCTCGAGCATTGGGAAGGAAATCCGCGATGAGGTCGAACCGACGGATATTGACGATGTCTGCCCTGCTCACGGTCGCGCTGGCGCTGACTTCCACGACGATGGCGCAGACGGTGCCGCAGCAAGGCAATGCGGCGCCGACCGCCGACAATGCGGTGCTGCTCACCGTCTTCTTCAAGCATGACCAGTCCCGCCCGTTGAACGAGCTGAATGCGCAGCTCGACAAGCAGGGCTTCTACAAGGCGTTTCCGCCGCCCGGCGTCGAGGTCGTGAGCTGGTACGTGATGATGGGCATCGGACAGGTGATCACGCTGCGCCTGCCGGCCGGACGGCTGCGCGAGGTCAACCGCGTCATCGAGGATACCGCGTGGGGCGCTTACCGCACCGAATTCTATCCGACGTATGACTACAAGGCGATCGGCACGGCGCAACACGAAAAAGCCGCCGGCAATTAATCCTGCGGAAGCGTCATCGTTGAACCGGATGGCGATGCAACCGCGTCGCTCGTCTCAGTTCATCGGCAAGCAACGACAGTCGGACGCGCGAGGAAGATTTCGCCTGCGCTGACTTGTCGTTGCCTGTGTGGTGCTCGGGTATGCGAATTCTTCTCGAAGATTCTGTCGACAAATTAGCTCGAATTGCAGGGCTTAACGTTACTCAAATTATTCAAGAACGATGTGAAGCTCTCCTTATTTGAACCCACGCTCAGCGTTTAAGAAAACGTCACGGAACGGGAGTGGTGTAATGAACGATGGGATGACTGAACTCGTCGGCCGGAGGCCTGTGACCTTCGGACGGCGAAAGGTGACGCCGCGCGCTTGCGTGGCCGACAGCAAGCGTCACTTGCGCGCCTTTCTCAGCGAGGTGCTCGAGGATCTCGGCTTCGTCACCTGCGAATGTGCCAGCGCCGATGAGCTGAAGACCGTGCTCGCCACCGAACTGCCGGACCTGATCCTGCTCGGCGTCGCCGCCGATGGCATCGAGCCGGGACGATTCCTCGAGATATTGGTGCGCGAGGCATTTGCCGGCAGGGTTCTCGCCGTCGGCGCCCGCGAGTCGATCATCGTCAAAGCCGTGCGGCAGGTCGGTGAGGAATATGGCCTTGCGATGCTGCCGCCGCTCACGACGCCCTTTGCCGCGGAGACGCTGCGCGAGCGCGTTGCGATGCTGCTGCCGGAGGAGCCGGCGCCGAGCCCGGCCGTGCATGTCGGAGAAGCCTTGCACGCCGGCTGGCTCGAGCTGTGGTACCAGCCCAAGATCGACGCGCGCACGCTGGTGCGCAGCGGCGCCGAGGCCTTGGTGCGGATGCGGCATCCGACCTGGGGCGTGGTGCCGCCGGCCTACTTCATCCCGGAGCCGCACGATCCGCATTTTCGGGAGCTCTCGGAGTTCGTGATCGATCGTGCCTTGCAAGACTGGCATTATCTGCTGGAGCAACAAAGCCCGGTCGATCTGTCGATCAATCTGCCCGCCTGCTATCTCAGGGAACCGCAGGCCGTGCGCGATCTCTGCCGCCGCGTGCCGACGCATCCGGCCTTCGGCGGACTGACCGTCGAGATCGACAGCCAGGAAGCGACCCGCGATCTCGACCACCTGACCGAGGTGGCGCGCGAGGTCGGTCTGCACAACATCGGCTTGGCCGTCGACAATCTCGGCGCCGATTGGCCGGAGCTGATGGGCCTCGACAGGATTCCCTTCGTCAGGCTGAAGGCCGACCGGCAGTTCGTCACCGGCAGCGGCAATGACCGGCTCAAGCGCACGGTGTGCCGTCACATCGTCGAGCTGGCCCAGAGCTTCGGCGCACGCGCGGTGGCGCAAGGAGTCGAGAGCCGCGCCGACCTCGTCGCGGCGAACGAGCTCGGATTCGACCTCGTGCAGGGCTTCCTGTTCGGCAAGCCGATGCCGCTGAAGAAGTTTGCGAGGAGCGCGCTGACCCGGACCGTGATGGGGCAGGCGTGAGGCCGATAGGCTTCAGGCAAACCGCCGCGCGAAGACGACGCAGACGACCACGAGCGCGGTCGCGGCGATCATGCTCCAGGCCACGGGCTCGTGCAGCAGAAGACCTGCGAGCGCGAGGCCGAAGAATGGCTGCAGCTGCTGAAGCTGGCCGACGCGCGCAATGCCCCCGATTGCGAGCCCGCGGTACCAGAAGATGAAGCCGACGAACATGCTGAAGACCGAGACATAGGCGAGCCCGATCCAGGCGGGCACGTCGACGCCGCTCCAGGCGGGCGGCCACGTCAGGATGGCGAGCGCCAGCATCAACGGCAGCGCGAGCAGCAGCGCCCAGGAGATCACCTGCCAGCCACCGAGGCGGCGCGACAGCGCGGCGCCTTCGGCATAGCCGAGGCCGCACAGCACGATCGCGGCCACCATCAGGAGATCGCCGGTGAGCGACGCCGCGCCGTCGCCGGAGAGGGCAAAGCCGGCCACCGTGGCGCTGCCGAGCACGGCGAACAGCCAGAACAGCGGCTGCGGCCGCTCGCCGCCGCGCAGCACGCCGAAGATCGCGGTCGACAGCGGCAACAGGCCGATGAAGACGATGGAACGCGCCGAGGTGATGTGCTGGAGCGCGAGCGCGGTCAGCAGGGGGAAGCCGACCACGACGCCGATGGCGACGATGGCGAGCGAGGCGAGATCGTGCCGCTGCGGTCGGGTCTGACGGAGCACGACTAGCACCGCCGCCCCGATCAACGCCGCGATGACGGCGCGCGCGGACGTCAGGAACAGCGCGGAGAAGCCGCCGACGGCCACGCGCGTTGCCGGCAGCGAGCCGCTGAAGATGATGACGCCGAGAAGCCCGTGGCCCCAGCCGGTGGCGGTAGAGTGCATGGCCCCCCCTTTTGGACGGCGATCTTCGGACTTCCGCGATGGCAAGGACAGCGACAATTCAGTACAATTCTGCCAAACTGTATTGATATGGAAGGTCGCACAGTTTGGACGGCGAGGCGCAGACAAAGGGGCGCAACGGAACGCGGACGATCGACGTGATGAGTGCGATCCGCGCGAGGGTCGCTGCCCGCGCGCTCGGTGCCGGCGACCGGCTGCCATCGATCCGCCGTCTTGCCGCGGCCATGGGCGTTTCGCCGTCCACTGTGGTGGAAGCCTATGATCGCCTGGCGGCCGAAGGCCTGATCCGCGCCCGCCGCGGCTCGGGTTTCTATGTTTCGCCGAGCGTCATGCCGCCGCTGGCCTTGACCGAAGCCGAGCCGCGCCGCGACCGCGCGGTCGACCCGTTCTGGGTATCCAGGCAATCGCTCGATGCCGACGCGAGCGTGGTCAAGCCCGGCTGCGGCTGGCTGCCGCCCGACTGGATGCCGGAGGACGCCTTGCGCCGCGCCGCGCGCGCACTTGCCCGCACGGATGCGAGCGTCTCGACCAATTACGGCACGACGTCCGGCTCGCCCGCTCTGCGCCGGCTGCTGCTGAAGCGACTCGCCGAAGACGAGATCGAGGCCTCGGTCAACCAGCTGATGCTGACGGGTTCCGGCACGCAGGCAACCGACCTGATCTGCCGCTTCCTGCTCCGCCCCGGCGACACGGTGCTGGTCGACGATCCCTGCTACTTCAATTTTCGGGCGCTGCTGCGCGCGCATCAGGCGAAGATCATCAGCGTGCCCACCACGCCGTCGGGCGCCGACGTCGCGCGCTTCGAACAGATCCTCGCCAGCGAACGGCCGCGGCTCTACATCACCAACTCAGCCCTGCACAACCCGACCGGCGCGACGACGTCGCTGCAGACCGCGCACCGGCTTCTGACAGCGGCGGCCGCGCACGATCTCACCATCATCGAGGACGACATCTTCGGCGATTTCGAGCCGGAGCGCTCGCCGCGCCTTGCCGCACTCGACGGGCTCAATCGCGTGATCCGCATCGGCAGTTTCTCCAAGACGCTGTCGGCCTCGGTGCGCTGCGGCTATATCGCGGGACGCGCCGACTGGATCGAGCAATTGGTCGACCTCCAGGTCGCGACAAGCTTTGGCGGACCGAGCCCGGTTGCGACCGACATCATCGCCAATGTGCTGGCCGGCGGCAGCTATCGCAAGCACATGGATGAACTGAGACGGAAGCTCACCCGCACCCGCAGCGACATCGCGCGCAAACTTCAGGCGCTGGGAATCGAGCCTTGGCTGATGCCGCGCGGCGGCTTCTTCCTCTGGTGCCGCTTTTCCGATGGGCTGGACGCCACGGCCGTTGCGCGCGCCGCACTCGAGGAGAACGTCGTGCTCGCGCCGGGCAACGTGTTCAGCATGGCGCAGACGGCCACGAGCTTCATGCGATTCAACGTCGCGCACATGAACGAGCCGCGGATGTGGGACGTGCTGCGGCGGGTGCTGGCCGGTCGCAAGACGTAACTTGCGCCGGACCAGCCGCCTCAGTTCGAATCGAGCTTCCCGGTCCAACGATTCCTGCGCTTCCAATATGGACAGTGCGGACAGGACTCTCCGATCGGGTAATCAATGCCTCTTCATGCGGATAGCACCGCTGCTCGGAGCAACCCATCCGTTGCCTCAAGAATTGAACGCTAGCCAATCAGCAGCCCAAGTTTGGCGGCCGTTTGCAGGAATTGACGGAGGTCTCCCGCCACGGCCGCCGGATCTACCCGCTCTACCGAGGACTGATGTCGGTCAGCGGCATTTGCCATGCCGCCACAAATCACTTCGACCAGCTCATCGAAACTTCTCGAGCCGTCGAGAAGCTGAAGAGCCTGGCATCCACGCTCATCTTCCAGACGAACGGTCTGATGCAACATGTTCGTAACCATGGTGTCGCTCTGCGATTGCATGCGTGCGACCGGGCTGGCGAGAGGCCGGTCGCTGACATGCCGTGTCAGCTTGGGGCGCGACAGGAAGAAGCCGACCTCTCCGCTGCAGGCAAGAACGAACATTGCCTCCACCAGTAACTGAACATCCTCTGCCGAGGGCAGTTGCGGGTCCAGCTGGCGGGTCGCTTCATCGACCAATTCATCGAACGTCAGCGTCGATGGCCATGCCCTCCCGAGCGTGAGATACGCTGACTTCAACAGAGGATGCGAAACGCGTAGCGAACTTCCCTCCTGGGTCTTGAACTCCAGCTCGGATGTATCCGCCAGGCAGAAGTCCGGCGCGACCGGTTCTGTCGAGGACAGCAGATGGAAGCGGCGCACGAAGTCCATGTCGATCTTGCGCTGGAGCGGAACATCGCCGTGACAGAGCAGGGTTCGGCGGAATCCGAATCCATCGATGAAGTCCTGATACTGGTCGCGCGCCATGAATTCGGCGTCGGGAAGGCAATAGGCTCGCAGACAATGACGTTCGGATTTAGCATTGCCTCTCTTGGCAAGCCATGCAGGGGCTACACCAGACACCTCTGGCGTGCGGTAAGGCCGGATTTTGCGGGGCTTTCCTGAAGCCGTTGAGCGGCCCGAGACATAGGTGACAGAACGTACCGGGCACATGGGTTACACTTTCCGCTTTTGTTCTGCGGGAGGTGTGGATGCCGTGGAAAGCGAGTTCGGTAATGGAGGAGCGCCTTCGCTTTGTCGCCCGCCTGTTGGACGGGGAAGCCATGACGGATGTCTGCCGGGAGTTCGGCATCTCCCGTAAGACCGGCTACAAGATTTTCGATCGCTACAAGGAACATGGCCTGGAGGCGCTGAGCGACCGCTCCAGGCGGCCGGTTCGCTACGCCAATCAACTGCCGGCCCAGATCGAGACGCTGATTGTCCAGCTCAAGGCCGAGAAGCCGCATTGGGGGGCCCGCAAGATCCGCGAACTCCTGGTGCGACGGCTCGACGGCGATGTCCGGGTGCCGGCCAAAAGCACCATTCATGCGGTGCTCGATCGCCACGGCCTGGTCAGGCGGGGCGGCGGGCCGCGCCATCGCGCGCGCGGCACGTCGCTATCGCAAGGGACTGCCCCGAACGATGTCTGGTGCGCCGACTTCAAAGGCGAGTTCAAGCTTGGCAACAGCCATTACTGCTTCCCGCTGACCGTCAGCGATCATGCCGCGCGCTTCCTGCTGCTGTGCGAGGCGCTCGACTCCACGCGCGAGGAGCCTGCCATGACCGCCTTCGAGCGCCTGTTCCGCGAGCGCGGCCTGCCGCTTGCCATTCGGTCCGACAATGGCGTGCCGTTTGCCAGTCCCAATGCCTTGTTCAATCTTTCCAAGCTCTCGGTATGGTGGCTCCGCCTCGGTATCGCCATCGAGCGCATCAAGCCAGGTCATCCGCAACAAAATGGCCGGCACGAGCGCATGCACCTCACCCTCAAGAAGGAGGCCACCAGGCCGCCTGGCTTCAACAGCCTGCAACAGCAGGAGCGCTTCGATGCCTTCGTGCACGAGTTCAATACCGAGCGCCCCCACGAGGCGCTCGGCATGAAGTGCCCTGCCGAGGTCTACACGGCCTCAGCGCGGGCCTATGCCGGCCTGCCGGAGTTGAGCTATCCCTTCCACGACCGCGACGTCGTCGTCACTGCCTGCGGCCGCCTCTGCCTGCATCGCAAGAGGATCAACATCTCAACCGTCCTGGCTGGCCAGAAGCTCGGCATCAAGGAGGTCGACGAGGGCATCTGGCTCGTCAGCTTCATGCATTACGATCTCGGCTATTTCGATCTCGAACAGAAGACCTTGCAACCTCTCGACAACCCGTTCGGTCCGAGGCCCATCACCGATGTCCCCGCCACGACCACGGCGCCCTGACGGAGACGCGCTCTTGTGCATTCTTGGCATGGAAGGCCACTTGCTTGGCTCCGCTGTCGCGGTCAACCCCCGAAGCCCGAAGGGGCGCGGCACGCGCGGGGTTGACGGCGATAGCGCGAGCCGAGCAAAAATAGCCGTGCCATGAATGCGTCACGCTGAAATGCAGCAGATTGCAGGCCATCTCAATTTGAAGCGAACTTGGAGCAGATGACTTTGAAACCCCGCGACAACCCGATCGGCACGAGGTTGTCACCCATCTCTTAGGTACGTTTCGTTACCCATGTCTCCGGGCCGGACACGTTTTATTATGGCGGAGAGGGAGGGATTCGAACCCCCGATAGGCTTGCACCTATGCCGCATTTCGAGTGCGGTGCATTCAACCACTCTGCCACCTCTCCTGAAGGCGCCATATAGGAGCTGCGGCCCCTGTGGTTGGGGGCGTTAATAGGCGAGGATGGCGGGCCAGACAAGGCGCCAAAGGGGAAAATCCGCTGCCTCGTTCAGCCCTTGTCGTCCCTCTTGGCCTGGAGCTCCGCTCCGATGAACCGGAACGGAGCCCTGGATTTTTGTTTTGACGCGTTTTCTTGACGCGAACCGGTGGCCACTTCGCTGGAAAACGCTTTTGCCCCGAAAGGAACCGCCATGGAGCATCTGACGATCTCGGCCAATGGCGCCGATTTCCACCTGGTCCGCGCTGGAAAGGGCAAACCGCTGCTTTTGCTGCATGGCTGGCCGGAATTCTGGCTGACCTGGGAGCCGGTCATGGCGCGTCTTTCGGATCGCTTCATGCTCGTAGCGCCGGACCTTCGCGGCTTCGGCGACAGCGACAAGCCCGATGGCCCTTACGGGCCGGAAGGCCACGCGGCGGACATGCTGGCGCTGATGGACGGGCTCGGCATCGACCGATTCGGCGTGGTCGGCCATGACGTCGGCGGCGCCATGATGCAGCCGCTGGCCCGCCAGGCGCCCGGGCGGCTCGCCGGGCTTTTCTTCTTCGACTTCGTCTATCCCGGGATCGGGCCGCGCATGGCCGCGCCTGATAGGCTCAACCACATCTGGTACCAGTCCTTCCACCAGATGGAGATTGCGCCTGCGCTGATCGGCGCGAGCCGCGAGAGCTGCCGGCTCTATATCGGCCATTTCCTCAAGTGCTGGGCGCACCGGAAGGGCGCCTTCGACGACGTCCTCGACGCCTTCGCCGACAATTTCTTCAAAGACGGCAATCTCGCCGGCGGCTTTGCGCATTATCGCGCCTCGCATGCCGGCCGGATCGCGATGATGAAAGGCGAAGCGCTACCGCTTCCAACGATTGAGGTGCCGACCTGCGTGCGCTGGGCCGAGCACGATCCGCTGTTTCCCTATGCGTGGACCGATCGGCTGGGCGAGACGTTCAGCACGCTCGATCTTGCGATGTTTCCCGGCGTCGGCCACTTCCCGCATCGGGAAGATCCCGATCGCGCGGCAGCCGAGATCGCGGCGTTCTTTCAGCGCGCCGGCTGGAGCTGAGGGGATGAGAACGGGGTGGGACCGCCAGACGCGGTAAACACTGGCGGTCCCGTGCCGCTCATTGAAATACTGGCCGGGAAGGGCGGCTTCGCCGGCCGAGTGGAAGCGACGATTCGACCCTAGCGTGTAGTCCGCATGGCGCAACGCAATCCGGTCCTTAACCTAACCGGTCAAGGTTACTCTGGAGCCCGGACGGGCTTCAGGTCCTCGTCTGACGCGTTTTCTTGACGCGAACCGGTCTCCACTTCGCTCGAAAACGCTAGCTAGTCCGCTTTACCCTTTTTCTTCCCGTTCTCCGTGGAATCCCGGTCTTTTCCGTTGCCGTTCTCCTTGCGGCGGTTGGTGAAGCGCGCATTGCCGAGCCCGGTGCCGATGGTGAGCACGCCCCAACGATCGACGTGCTGCATGAACGGCACTTCCGACAGCCCCTGAACGACACCGTCATTGTGCATCACGATCGCAGCATCGTGCTCGCCGATCTGCGGGATGGCTTCGATGAGGCTCGCCGGCAGGTTGAACTTGCTGCTCTCCCAATTGCCGGGGAGATTCTGCGCGCCCTTCTCGATCGAGCCGTCCGCGTTGATCACTCCGGGACAGGCGATGCCTATGAACGGCGCGAGCTTGAAGCCTTCGGCCTCGGCGTCTTCGATCAGGCCTTCGAGCATCTTGACCAGCCGCTTCACCGCGACTTCGCGGCTCGGCTCGTCATCGGCGTGACGCCACAGATCGGATTTGAAGACCACCGCCTTGGACAGGTCGGGCGCCTTCTTCCACCGTGTCTCGACGATGCCGCAGCGGATGTTGGTTCCGCCGATGTCGACGGCGAGAATGCTGTCATAGGCCTCGAAAATCCAGGAGGGCGCGAGGTGCAGGGCTCCGATCAGGCCGGCATCGTCAGGATCGAATCGAATCGGCACCAGGTCGACCTTGAAGCCTTCCGATTTCAGGATGATCTCGGCCCGGGCAATGGCAATTTCGCCGAGCCGGCTGGCGCGAAAGCCGCCGCCGACCACGATGCATTCGGTCTTGGCCCAGGCCTTGGTCTTGAGGAATCGCCGCGTGACGTAAGCGAGCTCCTGCGCGAAGTCCTCGATCGCGCTGTGCACGACGGCCGTTGCCTCGGTGTCGTCGCCGACCAGGACGGCATCAAGGGACTTCTTGCTGAGCTTGTCGGACGGCTCGTCGCCGAACGGATCCTCGCCGCTCTTGCGCAGCGGCTTGCGCCATTCCTCGAGGATCTCGCGAAACGCCCCCTTGCTGGCGCGATCGCCGAGAAAGCCGTCATCGTCCTTGATCTCGATGTTGAAGCTGTCGACATCGACCGACGGCAGGCGGCTCGCCCCGTGCTGGGCGATACCCGTTGTCTTGACCAGCTCGTCCGTAGCCATGGTAGCCCTTGCCCGCGTGTCCAATTTGCGAGGACACAACGGGATGGGAACCGGTTGGTTGCAGAGCGGGCCGGAGATTCTCCGAACGTTCGGAAATGGCTCAAATCCTTCAAATTCGGGCCCTTTTCGGCGGTTTGCCTTGACTCTCCGCCCCGGCGGCTATAAGTCCCACAGCCGGCGCGGGGCGTTTCTCGCGCCGCTTGTTTTTGCCTGGGTTTTCAAAGGGATAACTCCCGCCCGCGCAGACTCGCATAACCCGTAGCGACTGACAAAAAGCCGGCCCGGACGATACCCGTCGCGAGGCCGGGATTGAACACGAAGGAAAAAAACGATGTTCGCAGTCATCAAAACCGGCGGCAAGCAATACCGCGTCGTGCCGGATGATGTCTTGGAAGTAGGCAAGATCGAAGGCGAAGTCGGCTCGATCGTGCAGTTGAATGAAGTTCTGGTGGTCGGCGGCGACACGCCGGTGCTGGGCGTTCCGACGGTCGCGGGTGCGTCCGTCGCGGTCGAGGTGCTCGACCACAAGCGCGGCCCGAAGGTCATCGCGTTCAAGAAGCGCCGCCGCAAGAACTCGCGCCGCAAGCGTGGCTACCGCGACGAGATTACCGTGCTGCGCGTCAGCGAGATCCTGACGGATGGCGCCAAGCCCACCAAGGGCCCGCGTCCGAAGAAGGAGAAGGTGGCCAAGGAGCCGGCAACGGAAGCCGCCGAATAAAACGGAATTGATCACGCCAATTCACGAATTGAGGCGTGAGAAATTTTGAAATGATTCCGTCAAGGAATTGATCTAGAGATACGCAGGATTTCGGAGACGAGCCATGGCTCACAAAAAAGCAGGCGGTTCATCGCGCAACGGACGCGATTCCAAGGGCAAGCGCCTCGGTATCAAGGCGTTCGGCGGGGAGATCGTCACTCCCGGCAACATCATTGCGCGTCAGCGCGGCACCACCTGGCACCCCGGCCTTAATGTCGGCATGGGTACGGACCACACTTTGTTCGCCAAGATCGAGGGCCGCGTTGCGTTCCAGGCCAAAGCCAACGGCCGCACCTTTGTATCGGTACTCCCGATCGCAGAGGCTGCTGAATAGACGGTGGATCAAATTGGAGTCCGCCGGTCCCGACTGAACCGGCGGAGTCCCAGAGATCACAGAGATCGAAGGCTCCAGGGGAGGCGGGAAACCGGCCTCCCCTTTTCTTTGCTCACTTTGACTTAGTGACTTTCACGGAGCCGGACATGTTGCAGGATTTCTCGAGCGTGACCTTGCGGGAGGCGAGACCCAGCGTCGTCGCCACCGAGCGGCTGACCTTGCGGCGGCCGACCCTCGCCGACGTCAGGACCATCGCCCGGCTCGCCAACGACCGCCGTGTCGCCGAGAACACGCGCCGCCTGCCGCATCCCTATTCGCAGGACGACGCCGCCGAATTCATCCGCGCCACCGCCGAGCTCGGCAGCGAGACCGTGTTCCTGATCGAGCACGATAGCGGACCGGTCGGCATGGTCGGCATCGATTGCTCCAAGCCCGGCAATGCCGAGCTCGGCTACTGGCTCGGCGTCGAGCATTGGGGCCAGGGCTTTGCCACCGAGGCCGCACGCGGCGCGATCGACTTCTTCTTCGAGGAGTTCGAGGACGATCATCTCCATGCCGGCGCCCGCGTCACCAATCCGGCCTCGCGCAAGGTGCTGGAAAAGTGCGGCTTCCAGTGGAGCGGCGTGCAGCTGCACCGCTTCCTGGCGCTGGGCTCCTCCACGCCCGTCGACTGCTTCCGCCTGTCACGCGGCGTGTGGGCCTCACTGAAGAGCTGGAGCAGTGCGCGACGGGTGAGATAGCTTACCCTCCCCTGGAGGCCCTGGAGGGGGAGGGTCGGCTCACATTGAGCGCAGCGAAATGTGAGACGGGGTGGGGTGACAGTCTCTCAGCGGAAGCAGTCCCCGAGCGGAGAGATCACCCCACCCCGCTCGCGCTTCGCGCGATCGACCCTCCCCCTCCAGGGTCCCTCCAGGGGAGGGTAAGAGCTACGCTGGCGGATTCACTTCGCTGCTCGGACGTCCCAAATCCCGTTCGCGCAAGTAAATGTAGAACCCGGCGCCGATGATGATCGTGGCGCCGACGAGTGTTGCGATGGATGGGACGTCGCCGAACACGACGAAGCCGAAGATCACGGCCCAGACGATCATCGAATATTGATAGGGCACGACAACGCTGGCCGGCGCGAGCTTGAGCGAGCGGTTGACGCAGAACAGCGCGGTCACCGAGACGCATCCGGCGAGCGCGAAGATCACGAGACTGCCGGGGCTCGGCGGCACCCAGTGGAACGCCGACAGCACGGCGCCCAGCGAGAACGTGCCGACGAATTGCGACGATGCCATCACGATGTCGGGCGTCTTGCGCAGGCTGCGTGTGATCAGCATCAGCGTTGCGAAGGAGAGACTGCCGCCGAGTGCGATCAGTGCCGGCAGGCTGACCGTCTGCGCCGAGGGGCGCAGCGCGATCAACACGCCGCAGAAGCCGATCAGGATCGCGGTCCAGCGCCGCCAGCCGACCCTCTCCCCTAAGAAGATCGCCGACATTGCGGTGACGAAGATGGGACCGGCGAGATAATAGGTAATGACGTCGGCGAGCGGCAGATAGACCGTCGCGAGGAAGAAGGCCGCGACCTCCAGCGTCGAGAGCACGACGCGAAACAGCTGCAGGCCCGGCCGCTCCAGATGCAGGAACTGGTGGCGCTGCTTCCAGATCAGCGGCGACAGCAAGAGCAGCGCCGCGCAGGCGCGCAGGAACAAGAGCTGCCCCACCGAATAAGTCCCGACCAGGAACTTGCCCATGGCGTCGCCGAACGAGAACATGAAGATCGACAGCACCATGAGTCCGATGCCGGCGAGGCGCGCGGAGCGATCGTCATAGGCGGAGGGATTCTTGAAGAGGGGCATTGATCGGACTGTCAGAGATCGTCATTGCGAGCGCAGCGAAGCAATCCAGAATCTTTCCGCAGCGACCGTCTGGATTTGCTTCGCTGCGCTCGCAATGACGGGAAAGAGCGTCGCCAGTAATCTTGCTTGCGGCCGTTTTAATGACGAGAGCGACACGGACAAGCCCACATCCACCAAATTGAACCGATTGTCGCACTCTTCGCATCGCGGTAGCGATACAGGCGACATCGACGAAAGAGCCCTGACATGACCGATTTCGATCCGGCCCAGCATCGCATGATCCCGACGCAACGCTGGTTTGAGGATTTCGTCGTCGGCGAACGTTTCGTGCTGCCGAGCCGAACCCAGACCTCGGCAGTGTTCGCCGCATTCCAGACCGCGAGCGGCGATACTCATCCGGTACACTACGACGTGGAATATTGCCGCGCCCGCGGCATGCCACATCTGCTCGCCCACGGCTTCCAGACCCTGATCCACACCGCGCCCGGCGCGGGCCTGTTTCCATTCATGGTCGAGGAGTCCCTGGTCGGCTTCCTCGAGCAATCGAGCCGGTTTCTCAAGCCGGTGTTCGCCGACGACACCATCTATCCGGCGCTCGAGGTCACGGAGCTGGTGCCGGGGCGCACCACCGGCGTGGTGACGCTCAAAAGCACCGTGTTCAACCAGCGCAAGGAGCTGGTGCTGGAGGGCACGCAGAAATTCCTGCTCAGACGGCGACCGGCTGGTTAAGCAAGGGCCGAAATTCGCGGAATTTCGGCCGATTTGCGCATCGATCCGGGTTGCCGCACGGGACCGGCTGGCCTACCTATGGCCCATGAAATTCCTCGACGAAGCAAAGGTCTATATCCGCTCCGGTGACGGCGGAAACGGCTGCGTGGCGTTCCGCCGCGAGAAGTTCATCGAATTCGGCGGTCCCTCCGGCGGCAATGGCGGCCGCGGCGGCAATGTCATCATCGAGGTCGCCGACGGGCTCAACACGCTGATCGACTACCGCTACCAGCAGCACTTCAAGGCCCAGAAGGGCGAGAACGGCATGGGCTCCGACCGCCACGGCGCCAATGGCAAGAACATCGTGCTGAAGGTCCCCGTGGGCACGCAGATCTTCGACGAGGATCGCGAGACGCTGATCCACGACTTCACCAAGGTCGGCGAGAAATTCGTGCTGGCCGAGGGCGGCAATGGCGGGTTCGGCAATGCGCATTTCAAATCGTCGACCAACCGCGCGCCGCGCAACGCCAATCCCGGCCAGCCCGGCGAAGAGCGCTGGATCTGGCTGCGGCTGAAGCTGATCGCGGACGCCGGCCTGGTCGGCCTGCCCAATGCCGGCAAGTCGACCTTCCTCTCCAAGGTCAGCGCGGCGAAGCCGAAGATCGCCGACTATCCCTTCACCACGCTGCATCCGCAGCTCGGCGTCGTGAATGCCGACGGCCGCGAATTCGTGCTGGCGGATATTCCCGGCTTGATCGAGGGCGCGCATGAAGGCGCGGGCCTCGGCGACCGCTTCCTCGGCCATGTCGAACGCTGCCGCGTGCTGCTGCATCTCGTCGACGCAACCAGCGAGCACGCCGGCAAGGCCTACAAGACGGTGCGCAAGGAGCTCGATGCCTATGGCGGGCAGCTCACCGACAAGGTCGAGATCGTCGCGCTGAACAAGATCGACGCGGTCGAGCCGGACGAACTGAAGAAGCAGAAAGATCGCCTCAAGCGCGCCGCCAAGAAGACGCCGCTGCTGCTGTCCGGCGTCACCGGCCAGGGCGTCAAGGAAGCACTGCGGGCGCTTGCGGATGTGATCGGCGAAAGCCCGGTCTCGGCCAAAGCCAAGAGCGCCGCCGAAGCGGAGCCGTGGTCGGCTTAAGGCGGGCGGCGCTCTCTCCATACCTCTCGCCAACGGGGAGAGGTCGATTTGCGCAGCAAATCGGGTGAGGGGGCTCAGGTCCCACGAGAGAGCGCAACCCCTCACCCGGCGCCGTAGCCGAAGCTTGCTTCGCCGTTCTGCCAAGTACGGGCGCCAAAGGCGGCCTATGCCGACCTCTCCCTCCGGGCCCTCCGGGAGAGGTTGTCTTCGCGCCATCGATAGAGCAGCATTCAGAAAATCAAGAAGGGGCGGAGACAAAGCATGGCGCGCGCGAAGAACGTACTCTGGATCATGTGCGACCAGCTTCGCTATGACTATCTCGGCTGCACCGGCCATCCCACGCTGAAGACACCCAACATCGACGCCATGGCGAGGCGCGGCGTGCTCTTCACCAAGGCCTATGTGCAATCGCCGATCTGCGGCCCGTCACGGATGTCGTTCTACACAGGGCGCTACATGCGCTCGCACGGCTCGCACTGGAACGGCTGGCCGCTGCGTGTCGGCGAGCCCACGCTCGGCGATCACCTGGGCAAGATCGGCGTGCGCAACGTGCTGGTCGGCAAGACCCACATGGCGCCCGATCTCGAAGGCATGAAGGCGCTCGGCATCCCGCCGGAATCCGTCATCGGCGTGCACGTCGCCGAGTGCGGCTTCGAGCCTTACGAGCGCGACGACGGCCTGCATCCGACCGGTCGGCCGCGGCCGAAATACGACGAGTATTTGCGCAGCCAAGGTTTTGACGCCGCCAATCCGTGGGAGCATTGGGCCAATTCGGGTGCGGCTGACGACGGCTCGCTGCAGAACGGCTGGCTGCTGGTGCACGCCGACAAGGCCGCGCGTGTGCCCGACGAGCATTCCGAAACGCCTTACATGACGCGGCGCGCGATGGATTTCATCAGCGAGGCCGAGACCGACGGTCGGCCGTGGTGCCTGCATCTGTCGTATATCAAGCCGCACTGGCCCTACATCGCGCCGGAGCCCTACGCCAGCATGTATTCGAGCGAAGACATGATTCCGGCGATTCGCTCCGAGCGCGAGCGGCAGAATCCGCATCCGGTGTTCGGTGCCTATATGGACATGCGCTACTCTCGCAACATGGCGCGCGACGAGGCGCGGGAGAAGGTGATCCCGACCTATATGGGCCTGATCACCCAGATCGACGACCAGATGGGCGTGCTGATGAAATTCCTGGAGGCGCGCGGACTGCTGGAGACCACCATGATCGTGTTCACCTCCGATCATGGCGATTATCTCGGCGATCACTGGATGGGCGAAAAGGATCTGTTCCACGAGCAGTCGGCCAAGATCCCGCTGATCATCATCGATCCCTCCAGGGACGCCGACGCCACGCGTGGCACGCGCAGCGATGCGTTGGTCGAGGCCATCGATCTCGCGCCGACCTTCGTCGATTATTTCGGCGGCAAGGTGCCGGGCCACATCCTCGAAGGACGTTCGCTGCTGCCGCTGCTGCGCGGGCCCACGCCATCAGACTGGCGCAAGGTGGCGTTCTCCGAATACGACTACGCCATGCAGGACGTGCGGCTGAAGCTGAACCAGCCGATCGAGCGCTGCCGCCTGTTCATGGTGTTCGACGGCCGCTGGAAATACATCCACGCCTCCGGCTTCCGCCCGATGCTGTACGACCTCGAAACCGATCCGGAGGAATACGTCGACCGCGGCGATGACCCGGAATGCGCAAGCATCATTGCGCGGCTGCAGGCCGAGCTGTTCGACTGGGCGCTGCACCCGAACGACCACATCACGACACCGCGCGAGAAAATCGCCTCCTATGCCGACAACCAGCTCCAGGTGAAGGGCGGCATCCTGATCGGCATCTGGGACGAGAAAGAGCTCGCCGCAATCAAGGACGGCCTCGCCCAGCGCGCGAAGATGTAGCGAACAGGGCACAGCTTTCTTGGAGTGTGAGCGAGGCCTAATTCTCGATCTTGTATCCAGTCGCCTTCACGATCGGCTGCCAGAACGCCGTATTCGCGGCGAGCTCCTTCGACAGCCCGTCCGCATTGCTGCCGACCGGAATGAGCCCGATCGCCGTCAGCTTCTCCTTCACCTCGGGCTTGGCGAGCGCCGCGCTTGCCGCAGCGCCGAGCTTGGCGGCGAAATCCGGCGGGCTGCCGGCCGGAAGCCACATGCCGTACCAGGCATCGGCAACGAGATCGATGCCGCTCTCCTTCAGAGTGGGCACCTCAGGCGCAAAGGGCGAGCGGGCCGCGCTCGCGACCACGATGATCTTCACGCCCTTGGCGCGATGTTGCGGCAGCGCGTCGGCCAACGTGGTGATGCCGAAAGCAATGTGGCCGCCGACGAGGTCGTTGAGGATCGGGGCGCTGCCGCGATAGGGCACGCGGGTCAGGGGAATGCCGAGATCCTTCTCCAGCTTGGAACCCATGAAATGCGGAATGGTGCCGTTGCTCGGCACCCCGAACGAGGTCCTGTCCGGATGCGCCTTGAGCCAAGTCACAAAGCTCTTGAGATCGGTGGCATCGACCGCCGGGTTGATCACCAGCGCAAATTCGAACCGCGCCAGCAGCGACACCGGCATGAAATCCTTCGACGTGTCGAAGCTCGGTGTCGTCTCCACCATCGGCAGCAGGTACATGGTCGGCCCCGTCGTCACCAGCACCATGCTGCCGTCCGGGCTTGCGCCCTTCACCGCCTTGATGCCGATCAGGCCGTCACCACCGGTGCGGTTCTCGACCACGATGGTCCGTTGCAGCACCGGGGCCATCTCCTGTGCGATGAGCCGGCACAGCGTGTCGCCGCCGGCTCCGGCCGCGAAGGGGAAGATGATCTTGCTCAGCCCGGCCTGCGCTTGCGCCCCGCCCGCCTGCGCTAGGAGCGGCAGCCCCAAGCATCCGGTGATGAATTTGCGGCGGTTCATAGGTTTGCTCTCCGGCCCCGTTTTTTTGGTTGCCCGCATTAGAACCGGAACGGCGTCCAAGACAAGGCCGCCTTCGGCCGTTTACCATCTCGGCGCCTTGCGCCGGCCATCGTCATGCTGCAAAAGCAGGCCTCACCGGCGCCGCTCTCTCCGCTCCGCCGTTTCCAATGCAGAGCAGATCTCCAAGCGCGCCATGGCCAGCCCCGAACTCAGTCAATTCCGCCGCATCGTCGTCAAGGTCGGCTCGGCGCTGCTGGTCGATTCCGACAAGGGCGAGGTGCGGGCGTCCTGGCTCGCCGCGCTCGCCGATGACATGGCCAAGCTGCACAAGGAAGGGCGCGACGTCCTCGTCGTCTCCTCCGGCTCGATCGCGCTCGGCCGCAGCCGGCTGAAATTGCCGCGCGGCCCGCTGAAGCTCGAGGAGAGCCAGGCCGCTGCCGCAGTCGGCCAGATCACGCTGGCGCGGATCTGGTCGGAGGTGCTCGGGGCCCACGGCATCGACGCCGGCCAGATCCTGGTCACGCTGCAGGATACCGAGGAGCGCCGCCGCTATCTCAATGCCCGCTCCACCATCGGCAAGCTGCTGGAGTGGCGTGCGATCCCCGTGATCAACGAGAACGACACGGTCGCCACTACCGAGATCCGCTATGGCGACAATGACCGCCTCGCCGCGCGCGTTGCCACCATGGCGAGCGCCGACCTGCTCGTGCTGCTGTCCGACATCGACGGGCTCTACGACGCCCCGCCGAAGAACAACCCGAACGCCAAACTGATTCCCGTCGTCGACAGCATATCCTCGGAGATCGAGGCTGTGGCGGGGGATGCCGAGTCCGAGCTGTCGCGCGGCGGCATGCGCACCAAGGTCGAGGCGGCCAAGATCGCGACGACAGGCGGCACCCACATGCTGATCGCCTCCGGCAAGATCGAGCATCCCTTGCAGGCGATCGCCGATGGCGGCCGCTGCACCTGGTTCCTCACGCCCGCCAATCCCATCACCTCGCGAAAACGCTGGATCGCGGGCACGCTGGAGCCGAAGGGCACGCTGACCATCGACGCCGGCGCGGTGACCGCGCTGCGCGCCGGCGCCAGCCTGCTGCCGGCTGGCGTGATCAAGGTCGAGGGCCAATTCGCCCGGGGCGATGCCGTGATCGTGCGCGGCCCCGACAGCAGCGAGGTCGGCCGCGGCCTGATCGCCTATGACGCTGACGATGCCGAGCGGATCAAAGGGCGCTCCTCCCCTGACGTGATGACCATCCTCGGCATCAGCGGCCGCGCGGAGATGATCCACCGGGATGATCTGGTGGTGGGCGGGTAAGGACCTTTGCTTCGTCATTCCGGGATGGTCCGAGGGACCAGACCTCAGGTGCGCAATTGCGCACCGGGGAGTCTCAAGATTCCGGGTTCGGTGCTGACGCACCGCCCCGGAATGACGTCGGGCTGGGTCATTGACCTGGTCGGAACGCCGCCGCCCGAAGCCCTGCCATACCCTCCCCGCCCTTCGCAAAAGCGGGATTTCCGTGCTAGGACACTGCCTTAGCAGAAGGTTTGACCCCATGGCCGCCCCCCTCAAAGCCGTTGACGGCAATGCCGATCGGACTGGCGATCTCTTGGCGCTGATGTCCGATCTCGCCACCAAAGCCCGCGCTGCCGCGCGCGTGCTGGCGCTGGCGCCGCCGGAGCAGAAGAACCGGGCGCTCGAAGCCATGGAACGGGCGATCCGGGCGAACTCCGCGGCGATCCTTGCTGCCAATGCCGAGGACGTCGCGGAGGCCCGCGCCTCCGCCAATGCGACCTCCGCCTTCATCGACCGCCTGACGCTGACGCCGGCGCGGGTCGAAGGGATGGCCGAGGGCATCGGCATCGTGCGCGGCATTGCCGATCCGATCGGCGTCGTCACGGAGAGCTGGCAGCGGCCGAACGGCATGACCATCGAGCGCGTACGGGTGCCGCTCGGCGTCGTCGGCGTGATCTTCGAGAGCCGTCCGAACGTGGCGGCGGATGCCGGCGTGCTGTGCCTGAAGTCGGGCAATGCCGTGATCCTGCGCGGCGGCTCGGACAGTTTCCGCTCCTGCCGCGCGATCCATGATTGCCTGGTGCAGGGCCTGCGCGAAGCCGGCCTGCCTGAAGCTGCGATCACGCTGGTGCCGACGCGCGACCGCGCGGCGGTCGGCATGATGCTGTCAGGGTTGAACGGGGCCATCGACGTGATCGTGCCGCGCGGCGGCAAGAGCCTCGTCGCGCGCGTCGAACAGGAAGCGCGCGTGCCTGTGTTCGCGCATCTCGAAGGCGTCAACCACGTCTATGTCGATGCCAGCGCCGACCTCGCCATGGCGAAGTCGATCGTGCTCAATGCCAAGATGCGGCGCACCGGCGTCTGCGGCGCGGCCGAGACGCTGCTGGTGGATCGCGCCGCTGCTGCATCGAGCCTGAAGCCGCTGGTCGAGATGCTGCTCGATGCCGGCTGCGAAGTGCGCGGCGACGACGCCGTGCAGAAAGCGGATGCGCGCGTCAAGCCTGCAAACGACGAGGATTGGGACACCGAATATCTCGACGCGATCATCGCGGCGAAGGTGGTGGACGGCGTCGACGGTGCGATCGCGCATATCCAGAACCACGGCTCGCATCACACCGATGCCATCGTGAGCGCCGACGAGCGTGCGGCGAAGAAATTCCTCAGCGAGGTCGATTCCGCGATCGTGCTGCACAACGCCTCGACGCAGTTCGCCGATGGCGGCGAGTTCGGTTTCGGCGCCGAGATCGGCATCGCCACCGGCCGCTTCCATGCCCGCGGCCCGGTCGGCGCCGAGCAGTTGACGAGCTTCAAATATCGCGTTCACGGCACAGGGCAAACGCGGCCGTAAGCAAGGTTGCAGGGCGGGCATTGAGCAACAATTTCGTCGTGCCGCGTTTTGTGGCGCAAGCAGTCCCTCCCCATGCGGAGGGTATGCGCATTGGCCTGCTCGGCGGCTCGTTCAATCCGCCGCATCAGGCGCATCGCGCGATCAGCCGGTTCGCGCTCAAGCGATTGCAGCTCGATCGCATTTGGTGGCTGGTCACGCCTGGCAATCCGCTCAAGGAGAACGGCAATCTGCACGAGCTCGGCGCGCGCATGCAGGCGGCGCGCGACGTCGCCAACGATCCGCGCATCGAGGTGAGCTGTCTCGAATCCGTCATTCGCACCCGCTATACTATCGACACGATCAACACCTTGCGCCGCCGTTTCCCTGGCTTGCGCTTCGTCTGGATCATGGGCGCCGACAATCTCGCTCAATTCCATCGTTGGCAGGACTGGCGGCGCATCGCCGCCCAGGTGCCGATGGCAGTGATCGATCGTCCGCCACAGAGCTTTCGCGCCCTCAGCTCGCCCGCCGCCCAGGCGCTATCGCGCTACCGTCTGCCCGAGCACAAGGCGGCCCTGCTTGCAGATCGGCCGGCGCCGGCCTGGGTATTCCTGACCGGATTGAAGCTGAATCTCTCCTCGACGGGCTTACGGAACCCGGACGGGAGCTGGAAAGGTACGAAGTGAGACGAAAAGTGTGCGGGCTGGGAGCTCTCTGGCATATTGAAACCCTTAACCCCACATGATGTAGTGTAGCCAGTGAGCGCCGGATTCGGCGTTCGCGATACAGTGAAAGGAATGGTCCCTGACCGCATCTGTATTGTCCAAGCCTGTTTTACCCAAGGTTGCCAAGCCTGCGCGTAAAACATCGACCAAAGCTGCGGCCTTGAAGGCGCAACCCGACGCCGACAAGACGCTGAGCCTGATCCTCTCCCGCCTCGAGGACATGAAGGCGGAAGAGACGGTCACCATCGACCTTCGCGGCAAATCGGCGTATTCCGACTACATGATCGTCACCACCGGCCGGGTGAACCGGCACGTCGGCGCGATCGCGGAGAACGTGACGAAGAGCCTCAAGGAAACCGGCATCAAGAACATCCATGTCGAGGGCTTGCCCAATTGCGACTGGGTGCTGATCGATTCCGGCGACGTGATCGTGCACGTGTTCAGACCCGAGGTCCGCGAGTTCTACAATCTCGAGCGATTGTACACGCAGGGCCCAGGGGCGGCGAAGGCGATCTAGGCTCATTGAGCCGATTTCGAATCGGCTGACGCGCATGCTAGCGTCGTGCGCGCGCTCGTTGCGCGCGGTCTTGTCAACGCGACTCTGAAATCATGCGTGTTGCTGTCATTGCGGTGGGCCGACTGAAGCAGGGCCCCGAACGGGAGCTTGCCGACCGCTATTTCGAGCGGTTCGAGGAGGCCGGCCGCAAGCTTGGATTCCGCGAGCTCAGCATCCACGAAATTGCCGAAAGCCGCGCACGCGATGCGGCGACACGGATGGCCGAAGAGGCCACGGCGATCTCGGCGCATATTCCGGACAAGTCGATCCTGGTGGCACTGGACGAACGCGGCCAGAATCTCGACTCCACCGTATTCGCACGGCATCTGGCGCGCTGGCGTGACGAAGGCGCCGGACATACCATCTTCTTGATCGGAGGGGCGGACGGACTTTCGCCCGAATTGCGCCGTAAGGCCAAGCTTGCGATCGCGTTCGGCTCTGCGACTTGGCCGCACCAAATGGTCCGCGTCATGCTTCTGGAACAGCTTTATCGGGCCGCCACCATCCTGGCCGGCCATCCCTATCACCGCGCGTGATGTGCGCCACAACGAGCACCTTTGCCGACACGATGCGAGCGCCGCTCCTCAACCTGCTGCTGATCACTGGCGTTGCCGGTGCAAGCTTCGCGCAAGCTCAAACGGCGACGCCCCCACAAACCGCGGCGGTCTCGCCCGATGCGATCAAGCAGCGCGAGCAGGAGCTGGAAGCCGCGCGCGCGAGACAGAAGAGCGCGGAGGAAGCGCAAGCCAAGCTCAAGGCCGAGATCACCGCGCTCGGCCAGGATCGCACCCAGCTCAATCAGCAGCTGATCGAGACGGCCGCCAATGTGCGCACGCTGGAAAGCAGGATCGACGAGGCCGAGGCGCGGCTGCGCGCGCTGAACGGCCGCGAGCAGCAGATGCGCGCTTCGCTCGATTCGCGCCGTGCCGACATCGTCGAGGTGCTGGCGGCCTTGCAGCGCGCCGGCCGGCGCACGCCGCCCGCGCTGCTGGTGCGGCCCGAAGATGCGCTGCAGTCATTGCGCACGGCGATGCTGCTCGGCGCCGTTGTCCCGGAATTGCGCAGCCGCGCCGAGAAAATCGCGGGCGAGCTCGGCGAGCTCGTGACCTTGCGCAAGACCATCGCCACCGAGCGCGACCAGCTCGCCTCCGACCGCGACAAGGTCCGCAACGACCAGACCCGGCTCACCGCTTTGGTCGACGAGCGGCAGCGCCAGCAGGCGGCGCGTGAGAAGGACTTGGACGCCGAGAATTCGCGCGCCCTCGCGCTGTCAAAGCAGGTCGGCGATCTCCAGGGGCTGATCGCCAAGATGGAGCAGGACCTGCAAAGCGCCGCCAAGGCGGCCGAGAAGGCGGCCGAGGCTGCAAAGCAGGCCGAAGCCAAGGCGGCTGCCAGCGCCAATACCAGTGCCAAGTCCGGTCCGGGCGCTTTCAAGGATAAATCCCGCACCACCCCAGCGATCGCCTTCGCGTCGGCCAAGGGCCTCCTGCCGCTTCCGGTTAACGGTAACAAGATCAGGGATTTTGGCGGTTCCGACGGCGTCGGCGGGGTCCAGAAGGGCATTTCGTTGGCGACCAAGCCCGGCTCCCAGGTCACGACGCCGTGCGATGGCTGGGTTGTGTACGCCGGCCCGTTCCGCAGCTATGGACAACTCTTGATCCTCAATGCCGGGGGCGGGTATCATGTCCTGATCGCCGGGATGGAGCGCATTTCGGTCAACATCGGACAGTTTGTGCTCACGGGGGAGCCGGTCGCGACCATGGGGTCGACCTCTCAAGTCGCCTCCATTCTCGCCACGAACGCGAGTCAACCTGTGCTGTATGTCGAGTTCCGTAAAGACGGTACTCCAATCGATCCAGGCCCATGGTGGGCCGCAAATGAAGGCGAGAAGGTTCGCGGATGATGCGCAAGACTTCAGTAATCCTCCTCAGCGCGGCTACCGGCGCGGCGCTGACGCTGTTCGTGACCCAGCCGCGCGCGGTCTTCATGGGCTCCAGCGCAAGGGCCGCGACCGCGGACACCTATCGCCAGCTCAATCTGTTCGGTGACGTCTTCGAGCGCGTGCGCTCCGATTATGTCGAGAAGCCCGACGACACCAAGCTGATCGAATCCGCCATCAGCGGCATGCTCACCGGCCTCGATCCGCATTCGAGCTACATGGACGCCAAGAGTTTCCGCGACATGCAGGTGCAGACCCGCGGCGAGTTCGGCGGCCTCGGTATCGAGGTCACGATGGAAGACGGCCTGATCAAGGTGGTCTCGCCGATCGACGACACGCCCGCTTCGCGCGCCGGCATCATGGCCAACGACATCATCACCAATCTCGACGACGAGGCGGTGCAGGGCCTGACCCTGAACCAGGCGGTCGAGAAGATGCGCGGTCCGGTCAACACCAAGATCAAGCTCAAGATCATCCGCAAGGGCCAGGACAATCCCATCGACGTCACCCTGGTGCGCGACAACATCCGCGTCCGCTCGGTGCGCGCGCGCGTCGAGCAGGATGACATCGCCTACATCCGCATCACCACCTTCAACGAGCAGACCACCGAAGGCCTGAAGCGCGAGATCGGCAATCTCTCGAATCAGATCGGCGACAAGCTGAAGGGCTACATCATCGACCTCCGCAACAATCCGGGCGGCCTGCTCGAGGAAGCGGTCACCGTCTCCGACTCGTTCCTGGAGAAGGGCGAGATCGTCTCGACCCGCGGCCGCAATGCCGAGGAGACCCAGCGCCGCACCGCGCATGCGGGCGACCTGACCAAGGGCAAGCCCGTCATCGTGCTGATCAATGGCGGCTCGGCCTCGGCGTCGGAAATCGTCGCCGGCGCGCTGCAGGACCACAAGCGCGCGACCATCGTCGGCACGCGCTCGTTCGGCAAGGGCTCGGTGCAGACCATCATCCCGCTCGGCTCGGGCAACGGTGCGCTGCGGCTGACCACCGCGCGCTACTACACGCCGTCGGGCAAGTCGATCCAGGCCAAGGGCATCGTCCCGGACATCGAGGTGCTGCAGGACGTGCCGGACGAGCTGAAGTCGCGCACCGACACCAAGGGCGAGGCTTCGCTGCGCGGCCATCTGAAGAACGATGGCGACGAGAAGACCGGCTCGCAGTCCTACGTCCCGCCGGATGCCAAGGACGACAAGGCGCTCAAGCTTGCCGGCGACCTGCTCCACGGCATCAAGAACAGCGCCTCTGCCGCACCGACGCCGGGCGGCGACAACAAGGCCGCGACCGACAAGCCCAAAGCGGCGAACTAAGTCGGCGCCACGCGCGATCTCACGACAAGGGCGGCTTCTTGAAGCCGCCCTTTTTGCTGGGAACTCCCGTCGTCCCCGGCCTCTCCCGGCCTGCCGCCGCTTGACCCCGCCGTGGTATCGTCGGGATGAGTGATTCGGGATCGTGCATGACTGAAACGGCCGATGATCTGAGCGCGCCGCTCGGACAGGACAAGCCGCGCCGGAAACGCCGGCTGCGGCTGCCGTTCACCGCCATGCAGCTGCTGGCCGTCCTGCTCGGCCTGTTCCTCGTCACCTTTGCCGGCTTCGCCATCTTCAACAAGGATCCGCTCGGCGGCGAGCCGGTGACGCGAATCGCGATCAGCGAGCCCAGGACGATCGACAAGGCCACGGACGAGAGACCGGCCAGCCAGGAGAGCAAGCGGGACACCAAGGAAACGCCGAAGCAGGCCGCCTCCGGTGAGCAGAAGACCATCACCATGATCGACGGCTCCACCGGCGCCCGCCACGACGTGGTGATCGGCGCTGGCGATGCTGCGGAGAAGGACGAGGCAGCCTCCGCCCCGCCGTCCGTGATGGCCGGGATCAATCCGAAGCTGCTGGAGAAATCACGTTACGGCATGATCCCGGTGATCGCCGACGGGCTGAAGCCGTTCAACGTCTATGCGGCAGACGCCGACCGCGCCAGGGCCGCCAAAATGCCGGTGGTCGCGATCGTGATCGGCGGCCTCGGAGTCGGCGCCGCCAAGACCCTGGATGCCATCATGAAGCTACCGCCGGCGGTGACGCTGGCCTTCACGCCTTACGGCGCCGACCCCGGCAAGCTCGCCGAACGGGCTCGCGCGCAGCGCCACGAGATCTTCCTGCAGATCCCGATGGAGCCCTACGACTTCCCCGACAACGATCCGGGGCCGCAGACGCTGCTGACCTCGCTCAGCGCCGACCAGAACATGGATCGCCTGTACTGGCACCTCAGCCGGATGCAGGGCTATGCGGGCCTCACCAATTTCATGGGCGCCCGCTTCATCGCGACTGAGCCCGCGATGCAGCCGATCATCCGCGAGGCGGCCAAGCGCGGCCTCGGCTTCTTCGACGACGGCTCCTCGCCCCGCAGCATCGCACCCCAGGCCGCGGCGAACCAAGCAATACCGTTCGGCAAGGGCGACATCGCGATCGACGCGGTGCCGACCCCGGCCGAGATCGACCGCGCCCTGAACAAGCTCGAATCGACGGCGCGCGAGCGCGGCATCGCCGTCGGCACGGCCTCCGCCCTGCCCGTCTCGATCGAGCGCATCGGCGCCTGGACCAGGACATTGGGCGACCGAGGTATCCTTTTGGTGCCATTGACAACCGCGATGCTGAAATCAAAATCCAGCTAAATCAACGAATTGGCGGCACGGGTCCCGCGGGACCGGCATGCCCACCAAGTGCAGGCAAGAGGTCTGGCGGAATGGCGCGTTACGAGGATCTGCCCTACCGGACCTGTGTCGGTGTGATGCTGATCAATCCAAAGGGACTGGTGTTCATCGGCCGCCGCGCCGGCGGCATCGAGCATGACGACACCCATGTCTGGCAGATGCCGCAAGGCGGTGTCGACCCCGGCGAGGACACCTGGGAGGCCGCCAAGCGCGAGCTCTATGAGGAGACCAGTGTACGCTCGGTGGAGCGGCTCGGCGAAATCCCGGACTGGCTCACTTACGACATTCCACGCACGGTCGCCGGGCGCGCCTGGAAAGGCCGCTACCGCGGTCAGCGCCAGAAATGGTATGCGGTTCGCTTCACCGGCAAGGACAGCGAGATCGACGTCGAGAATCCCGGCGGCGGCGGCCACAAGGCGGAGTTCGTGAGCTGGCGCTGGGAGCCGATGAAGAATCTGACCGGGCTGATCATCCCGTTCAAGCGCCCGGTCTATGAGCGCGTGGTGCAGGAATTTTCCGCGCTGGCGGAGCAATAGTCTCTATTGTCGTCCCGGGGCGATGCGAAGCATCGAACCCGGGACCTCGAGATGCCGGATTCGATGCTTCGCATCGCCCTGGAATGACGAAGAGAGACACTTTGCAAGTGACCAACGACAAACCTTACCGCCCCAACGTCGGGATCGCCCTGTTCAATACCGATGGCCGCGTCCTGATCGGCCACCGCTTCAAGGGCGACGGGCCCGAGATCATCCTGCCCGGCCTCGACTGGCAGATGCCCCAGGGCGGCGTCGACGAGGGCGAGAACCTGCGCGATGCAGCGATGCGCGAACTCTGGGAGGAGACCAACGTCGCGAGCGCCGACTATCTCGGCGAGACCGACTGGTTCACCTACGAATTCCCGCCTTACGACGGACCGCAGACGCATCGCCTCGCAAAGTTTCGCGGCCAGCGCCAAAAATGGTTCGCGCTGCGCTTCACCGGCCGCGACGACGAGATCGACCCGCTGACACCGCGCAACGGCCAGCCCGCGGAGTTCGACGCCTGGCGCTGGGAGCGCCTCGACCGCGTCGCCGACATCGTGGTGCCGTTCCGCCGTGAGGTCTACCGCGCGGTGGCGCGAGAGTTTGCGGCGTTCGCAAACTGAAACTGCGAAAACAACCCCATGCACAGTAGAGATGGGGTTGAAATCATGAGAGAAATTTCGGCGGAGATTTGCGTGTGAGGGCACCGCTCGCTCCGTTCCCTTCCCGACCCCACAAGGGAGGGGAACACACCTTCATCGGAGCGTTAATCGAGCCCAATCGGAGCAAGTACTAAATTTAATTGATTGGTCCCACCGTGAACGGGCCGATGGCGATGACGTGGCAATCGCTGTCGCGCTTGGCGCAATCGGCGAGGGCTGTGTTGACGGCGGTCTGCTCGTCGGCGGCCTTCAGGCCGAGACCGGGGCGGCCTGCGGTGCCGACGGCGACGGCGTTCCAGCCCATGACGTCGGTGAGCTTGCGTACGACTTCGCCGCGCGCCTCTGCCACGATCGAGGCGCTGGAGGCGGCATGGAAGAAGCCGGTGATCCTGAACAAGGTCGGGATCGGCACGACGAAATTGTCGTCGATCGCGACGACCAGGCAGGCAACGCCGGCAATCGCGCCACACGATTCCAGGGAGCGCCGCGCCGCGTCCTCGTCGGATGATGCGCCCAGCACCATGAAATATTGCCCGCCCGGGCCGAGTGCGACCGAGCGGGATTTCGCCGCCGGCACGAACATGTTCTCGAGCCGGACTTTCCCGGCGTCGCGCACCATCGGAAAATCCTTCGACACGAACGGCCGCTCGACCATCGCATCGTGCCGCACCCAAGGCTGCGGCGGCATTGGCGGCTTGCCGTGCGTGTAGACGACGTTATTGCCGACCGCATAGAGCTCGCAGCGCCGCGGCGATTGCGCCGCATCGGCGCGCTTCTGGCACTGCTCGAGCGCCATGCTGCGTGCGGCCTCCTCGTTCGGCTGGTTCAACGCCGAGCCGGTGAAGCCGCCGACATTGAGCGCGAAGGCCTTGTAGTCGCCGGCCGCGGAATAATCCCCCGCCAGGAAGTTGCGGACGCGCTCGTTGATGAAGGGCACGTTGTCGGCTGCAAACTTGCCGACCACGGGCGAGGCGGATGGTGATGGCATCGGAGCCATCGCGGCGGCGGCGTTCGGTGACGCCACCGGCGCCTTTGCGACCTCGGTCGGCGCCGGGCTCGTCGCCGCTGCATTGGCGGACGGCACGGCGCTTGTCGGGGCCGGCGGCGCTGCCACACGCGCGGTCTGCTTGAGCTTGGCGTTGTAGAGGAAGCCGGTGACGACGATCCCGACGATCGAGACCACGGCGACGACCAGCGGCCACATCCAAACCGGCGCGGCGGCCACCTTGGAGGCCGCCTTCTTCATTTGCGGCTTGGCATAGCTCCCGTCCTCGCGCCGCATTGCCACCATGTAGGCGTGCACCGGCGTCGGGATGTTCTTGACCTCCTGCGCGCCGATATCGGCGAACTGCACCGACAGCTTGTTGGCAACCTGCTCATGCACCGCGCGGGAGACGCAGATGCCGCCAACCTCGGCGAGTCCCTCCAGCCGCGCCGCGATGTTGACGCCGTCGCCGAGGAGGTCGCCATCGCGCTCGACCACGTCTCCGATGGTGATGCCGATGCGAAACGACATCTGCCGGCTCGGCGGATAGGCCATGTTGCGGGTCCGCAAGCTTTCCTGGATGTCGATCGCACAGCGCACGGCATCGACCGCGCTCGGAAATTCCGCGAGCACGGCATCGCCCGCCGTGTTGAAGATGCGCCCGCCGACCTTGGCGATGAAATCGTCGACGACCTCGCGATAGGAGGCGAGACGCCGCAGCGTCTCCTCTTCGTCTTCCGCGACCAGCCTCGAATAGCCGGCAATATCGGCCGCGAAAATCGCTGCGATCTTGCGTTTCATCTGCCACCGGCCCCCGGAACAATCCGCGAGGCAGAATGCCGCCATCAGCGACGCGGTGCAACAAAGTTTCAGCGCCCGCCACGGTGGTGACGAGCGCTGAGCCTGTTGAAGGGTGCCTTTGCAGGAATGTCTGTTCGAGCCCCGGAGCGGTGCCCCGGGGCTTAGTGCATAGCCGTGGAGCTGAGCTGCTGCTGGATGCTCTTGAAGTGGTCGAGCCGCGCAATGGCCTGATCGAGCTCGCTGCCTTCGTGCTCTTTCAGATTCTCTTCCATCTCCGCGATCGTCTCGGCGAACTGGGCACGGTCGAGCTCGGCCAGTGACGTCGCGACGTCGGCGAGCACGGTCAGGCCCCTGTCGGAGACTTCGGCGAGACCGCCGAGCACGATGATCTTTTCGTGGCGGCCAGCCGTGGTCACGGTGAGAATGCCCGGCCGGATCGCAGCCACGACCGGCGCATGTCCCGCCAGCACGCCGAAATCACCCTCGATGCCGGGGATGTCGACCTGGTCGACCTCACCCGAGAAGGCGAGCTTTTCCGGAGAGACGAGATCGAAGTGGAAGGTGGCCATGGGTTATCCGTTTTTCCGCTTGCCACCCGCGGGCTCGACCCGCGGGTCCATCCATCAAAAATCTCTTTGATGGATCGCCGGGTCAAGCCCGGCGATGACGAGATGAGAAGGCTTAGGCCGCTTCCGCCGCCAGCTTCTTGCCCTTCTCGACGGCTTCTTCGATGGTGCCGACCATGTAGAAGGCAGCTTCCGGCAGGTGATCGTACTTGCCTTCGACCAGGCCCTTGAAGCCCTTGATGGTGTCGGCGAGCTCGACGAACTTGCCCGGCGAGCCCGTGAAGATTTCGGCGACGTGGAACGGCTGCGACAGGAAGCGCTCGATCTTGCGGGCGCGGGCCACCGTCAGCTTGTCCTCTTCCGAAAGCTCGTCCATGCCGAGAATGGCGATGATGTCCTGGAGCGACTTGTAGCGCTGCAGCACCTGCTGGACCTGACGGGCGACGGCGTAGTGCTCCTCGCCGACGACCAGCGGCGAGAGCATGCGCGAGGTCGAGTCGAGCGGGTCCACCGCCGGATAGATGCCCTTTTCCGAGATCGCGCGCGACAGCACCGTGGTGGCGTCCAAGTGCGCGAACGAGGTGGCGGGCGCCGGGTCGGTCAAGTCGTCGGCCGGCACGTAGATGGCCTGCACCGAGGTGATCGAACCCTTCTGCGTGGTGGTGATGCGCTCCTGCAGCGCGCCCATGTCGGTCGCGAGCGTCGGCTGATAACCCACCGCCGAAGGAATACGGCCGAGCAGCGCCGACACTTCCGAACCGGCTTGCGTGAAGCGGAAGATGTTGTCGACGAAGAACAGCACGTCCTGGCCCTGGTCGCGGAAGTGCTCGGCGACGGTCAGACCGGTCAGGCCGACGCGGGCGCGGGCGCCCGGCGGCTCGTTCATCTGGCCGAACACCAGCGCACACTTCGACTTCACGCTGGGATCCGGATTCTTCGGATCGGCGTTGACCTTGGACTCGATGAACTCGTGATAGAGGTCATTGCCCTCGCGGGTACGCTCGCCGACGCCGGCGAACACGGAATAACCGCCGTGCGCCTTCGCGACGTTGTTGATCAGCTCCTGAATCAGCACGGTCTTGCCGACGCCGGCGCCGCCGAACAGGCCGATCTTGCCGCCCTTGGCGTAAGGCGCGAGCAGGTCGACGACCTTGATGCCGGTGACGAGAATTTCGGCTTCGGTCGACTGGTCGGTGTAGGTCGGCGCTTCCTGGTGAATCGCGCGGGTGCCTTCCGACTTGATCGGACCGGCCTCGTCGATCGGCTCGCCGATGACGTTCATGATGCGGCCCAGCGTACCATCACCCACGGGAACCGAGATCGGCTGACCCGTGTCGGTCACTTCCTGACCGCGCACCAGACCTTCGGTGGCGTCCATCGCGATCGTACGGACGGTCGACTCGCCGAGATGCTGCGCGACTTCCAGCACCAGGCGGTTGTTGCCGTTCTTGGTCTCCAGCGAGTTGAGAATGGCCGGCAGGTGGCCTTCGAACTGCACGTCGACGACGGCGCCCATGACCTGGGTAACGCGACCGATCTGTGTGGCTGCTGTAGCCATTTACTGTCTCCTTCGATCCGAATTTCGTGTCCGGTCAGACTGCTTCTGCGCCGGAGATGATTTCGATGAGTTCCTTAGTGATCTGGGCCTGACGCGTGCGGTTGTAGACCAGCGTCTGCTTGCGGATCATCTCGCCGGCGTTGCGGGTGGCGTTGTCCATCGCCGACATCTGCGCACCGTAGAACGAAGCGTTGTTCTCGAGCAGGGCGCGGAAGATCTGCACCGCGAGATTGCGCGGCAACAGGCGCGTGAGGATCTCGTCCTCCTCCGGCTCGTATTCGTAAGAGGTCGCGCTGCCGTTCGCACCGCCTTCCTCGACAACCAGCGGAATGATCTGCTGGGCGGTCGGGACCTGTGCGATCACCGACTTGAATTGCGCGTAGAACAGCGTGCAGACGTCGAACTCGCCGGCGTCGAAACGGGCCAGCACCTTCTTGGCGATGTCCTCGGCGTTGACGAAGCCGAGCTGGCGCACGCTGCGCAGATCGAGATGCTCGACGATCTGCTTGTCGAACTGGCGGCGGAGCTGCTCGTAGCCCTTGCGGCCGACGCAGAAGAACTTCACTTCCTTGCCCTGCGCGGCCAGCGCCAAAGCGCGCTCGCGGGCCAGACGCACGATGGAGGAGTTGAAGGCGCCGGACAGGCCCCGCTCGCCGGTGCAGACCAGCAGCAGGTGCACCTGGTCCCTGCCGGTGCCGGCCAGCAGCTTGGGCGCGCCGGGCGAGCCCGCCGCGGCGCTGGCGATGTTGGAGATCACCGCGCTCATCTTGTTGGCATAGGGACGCGCCGCTTCCGCCGCGGTCTGCGCACGGCGCAGCTTCGAGGCCGCGACCATCTGCATGGCCTTGGTGATCTTTTGCGTCGCCTTCGTGGAGGCGATGCGGACGCGCATGTCTTTAAGTGACGCCATTCTTCGTTCACCCCGGCGGTTCGATCTCTCGGATCAAGCCGCTAGCCTACCCCAATCGTCATGCCCGGGCTCGCCCCGGGCATCCACGTACCGCCTCACACGTCGATAGCCGGTACATCAAATGCGAAGACGCGCTTCGCGCTTTTGCCCGGCCATGATGCCGCTTAAGCGAAGCTCTTCGCAAAGCCGTCGACCGCCGACTTCAGCTTGGCAGCGGTGTCGTCGGAGAGATCGCGGCTGTCGCGAATCGCGGTGAGGATGTCGGCGTGCTTGCCGCGCAGCAGCGAGAGCAGGCCGTCCTCGAACGCGCGCACCTTATTGAGCGGGAGCGGATCGAGATAGCCGTTGGTGCCGGCCCAGATCACGCAAACCTGCTCTTCCATCTTCAGCGGCGAGAACTGCGGCTGCTTCAGGAGCTCGGTCAGGCGCGAACCGCGGTTGAGCAGGCGCTGGGTCGAGGCGTCCAAGTCGGAGCCGAACTGCGCGAAGGCCGCCATTTCGCGGTACTGCGCGAGCTCGCCCTTGATCTTGCCGGCGACCTTCTTGGTGGCCTTGGTCTGCGCCGAGGAGCCGACGCGCGACACCGACAGACCGACGTTCACGGCGGGACGGATGCCTTGGAAGAACAGGTCGGTTTCCAGGAAGATCTGGCCGTCGGTGATCGAGATGACGTTGGTCGGGATGTAGGCCGACACGTCGTTGGCCTGGGTTTCGATGACCGGCAGCGCCGTCAGCGAGCCCGAGCCCATGTCCTTGTTCAGCTTCGCCGCGCGCTCGAGCAGGCGGGAGTGCAGATAGAACACGTCGCCCGGATAGGCTTCGCGCCCGGGCGGACGGCGCAGCAGCAGCGACATCTGGCGATAGGCGACGGCCTGCTTGGACAGGTCGTCATAGATGATGACCGCGTGCATGCCGTTGTCGCGGAAGTACTCGCCCATGGTGCAGCCGGTGAACGGCGCGATGTACTGCATCGGCGCGGGATCGGACGCGGTGGCAGCGACGACGATCGAGTATTCGAGCGCACCCTGCTCCTCCAGCACCTTCACGAACTGAGCGACGGTGGAGCGCTTCTGGCCGACTGCGACGTAGACGCAGTAGAGCTTGATGTTCTCGTCCGGCTGCGCGTTCAGCGGCTTCTGGTTCAGGATGGTGTCGAGCGCGATCGCGGTCTTGCCGGTCTGGCGGTCGCCGATGATCAGCTCGCGCTGGCCGCGGCCGATCGGGATCAGGGCGTCGATCGCCTTGAGGCCGGTCGCCATCGGCTCGTTCACCGACTTGCGCGGAATGATGCCGGGCGCCTTGACGTCGACGCGCATGCGCTTCTCGGCCTGGATCGGGCCCTTGCCGTCGATCGGGTTGCCGAGCGCGTCGACGACGCGGCCGAGCAGGCCCTTGCCGACCGGCGCGTCCACGATGGCGCGGGTGCGCTTGACGGTCTGACCTTCCTTGATCTCGCGGTCGGCACCGAAAATAACGACACCGACGTTGTCGGTTTCGAGGTTCAGCGCCATGCCGCGGGTGCCGTTCTCGAACTCGACCATTTCACCGGCCTGGACGTTGTCCAGACCGTAGACGCGGGCGATACCGTCGCCGACGGACAGCACCTGTCCGACTTCGGAGACTTCAGCTTCCTGGCCGAAATTCTTGATCTGGTCCTTGAGGATCGCGGAAATTTCCGCGGCGCGGATGTCCATCAGCCTGCCTCTTTCATCGCGTGCTTGATCGAATTGAGTTTGGTGCGAAGCGAACCATCCACCATGCGGCTGCCGAGCTTGACGACGAGGCCACCGATGATCGAGGGATCGACTTTCACGTTCAGCGCGACATCCTTGCCGGTCACCGACTTCAGGGCAACCTTGAGGGCATCGAGATTCTTGTCCGAGAGCGCTTCGGCGACGGTGATGTCGGCCGTCGTCTCGCCCTTGAACTTGGCGACGAGAGCGCGATAGGCGCGAATGACGTCGGCCACCGCGAACAGGCGGCGGTTGGCGGTCAGCACCTTCAGGAAGTTGGCGGTGATGCCGGCGATACCGGCCTTGTCCAGCACGGCCGAGAGGGCCCGGGACTGGGCGTCCGCCGCGAACACCGGGCTGCGGACGAGACGCTTGAGATCGGCGCTCTCATTCAGCAGGGCATCGAATTTGTCGAGATCGGCTTTGACCTCGTCGACCACTTTCTGGTCGCGGGCCAGTTCAAACAAGGCCGTTGCATAACGGCCGGACACACCTGAAACGGACGTATCTTCTGCAGCCACAGACGCGCTCTTTATGCTGTCAAACTCGCAAGGGAAAAACCGTCGCCACAAAGCGGCGCCTAGCGATCCAAGCCCTTGGAATTCAAGCGGGACTTCGATTTTCGACCAGCACGGGAGGTGCCGGGCTCGTTAAAATCGCGGCTTTGCTAACATAGCAGGCGCGCAGGTGCAACATGACGCCAAATTAAAGGCATGAGGTTCTGTCGCCAGTTCGTCGCAGCCGGGGAGGCCTCGCGAGCGACGGCGACGAGTTGGCGCCGATGTCCTCCCACGTCGCGGAAAATGGGCGTGAGCCCGGTCGCGACCTCTCCATTGGTTCCTGCCGCCAGCGCATAGCGGCCATGAACACGGATCAGTGAGGCGTGAATCCGGCCTCGCCAGTTCCACCCGCCGAATACTTACCGAATTCTAAATGGTCGCGCCGATGACTTGGCTTTACAGTAATCCCAAGTAATCAATAGGTTAATAAATCGTTAAAGCCGAAGAATATGGCACGTCGACCGAATATCGCGCGGCGGTAACAAGATATTTCATGACCAAACATCGCGGATTTACTGCCTAATTCACGCCGCATTAGGAATCGAAATGCCAACCCGCTCACAAACTGATGGGGGCTCCACTAGCCACATATGTGGCAATACTAGCTTAGGGACCGATAAATGCTGTCTTTGAAGACGCTGGGCTCTGTGACCCGGCCGCGCACGGCGATCGCTTTCGTTGCCGCAACTCTCCTCGTCGGTGGAACTGCCACCGAGGCTTCCGCCAAATCCAGGCATCACCGGCATCATCACCGCCACCACGCCCAAGCTGACACCAACGCGAGCTCCGATTGGCGGAATGCCAATGCGTCGATGACGCCGACCTCCGGCACCGGCCACAGCTTCTCCGGCATGGCCTCCTATTACGGCAACGAGTCCGGCAGCCGGACCGCCTCGGGTCAGCGCTTCAACCAGAACGCCTTGACCGCGGCGCACCGTTCACTGCCATTCGGCACCAAGCTGCGCGTCACCCATCGCGGCCAGAGCGTGATCGTCACCATCAACGACCGCGGTCCGTTCATTCGCGGCCGTGTCCTCGACCTCTCCACCGGCGCTGCCCGCGCCATCGGCCTCACCGGCGCCGGCGTCGGCCGCGTCACCGCGGAAGTCGTCTCCTAAGGCGTTCGCCTTACACGCGCAGTTTTCATCAGTTTGATGCGCGCCTGAAACAAGCCCGTGGTCTTGGGGGACCGCGGGCTTTTTGTTTGGCCACCGCCCCTCTCCCACGTCATTGCGAGCGAAGCGAAGCAATCCAGCATCTTTCCGCGGAAGGACTCCGGATTGCTTCGTCGCAAGGGCTCCTCGCAATGACGTGGAGAGAGTGTGCCTAAAGCATGATCCGGAAAAGTGCGAAGCGGTTTTCCGGAAAGATCATGCGTAAACAACAAGCTGAAGCGCGATGACGATTCATCCAAATCTCATCGCGCTTTAGCCCCTACAAAAAGCTCTGCGGATCGACGTCGACTTCGAGCTTTTGATTGCCTGTCGGCTTCGGGCAGACGGCGAGCCAGTTGCGCAAGTAGTCCGAGAGATCGAAACCGCGCGCCGATTTCACCAGGATGCGGAAGCGGTAGCGGCCCTTGATGACGGCGAGCGGGGCTTCGGCCGGGCCGAGCACCACGACGCGCTCGTCGCGGGGCGCGAGCGCGACGAGCTTGCGGCCGAGACCTTCGGCACTCGGGCGGTCGCCTGCGGAAATGATCAGGCTCGCGAGCCGGCCGAACGGCGGATAGAGCGTCTTCTCGCGCAGATCGATCTCGCTGTCGTAGAAGGCCTCGCGGTCGCAGGCGACGAGCGCCCGCATCACGGGATGATCGGGCTGATGAGTCTGCAGATAGCCGACGCCGCGGCCCTGCTCGCGACCGGCACGGCCGATCACCTGGTTGAGCAATTGCCAGGTCCGTTCCGCCGCGCGCGGATCGCCATTGGACAGACCGAGATCCGCATCGACCACGCCGACCAGATTGAGCCGCGGGAAGTTGTGACCCTTTGCCACGAGCTGCGTGCCGATGATGATATCGACGCGGCCCTCCGCGATTTCGGCAAGCTCGGAGCGCATCGTCTCGATCGAGGTGATGAGATCGCTCGACAGCACCATGGTGCGCGCTTCCGGGAACAACGCCGCCGCCTCCTCCTGCAGGCGCTCGACGCCGGGACCAATGGCGACCAGCGATTCCTCGGCCGAACAGTTCGGACAGAGATGCGGGCGCGGCATCGAGAAACCGCAATGGTGACAGACCAGGCGCTGGCGGAAGCGGTGATCGACCAGCCAGGCGTCGCAGATCGTGCAGGCGAAGCGATGGCCGCAGGCACGGCAGAGCGTCAGCGGCGCATAGCCGCGGCGGTTGAGGAACAAGAGCGCCTGCTCGCGCTTTTCGATCGCGGTCCTGATCTCGCCGGCAAGCCGCGGCGAGATGAAGCGGCCGCGCGCGGGCGGCTCGCGGCGCAGATCGATCGCCTCGATATGCGGCATGTGCTGGCCGCCGAAGCGCGAGGGCAGCGCGATGCGCTGATAGCGGTTCTTGCGCGCATTGACCTCGGACTCGACCGAGGGCGTCGCCGACGCCAGCACGACCGGGATTTTTGCGATGTGCCCGCGCACCACCGCCATGTCGCGGGCGTGATAGTGCACGCCATCGTCCTGCTTGTAGGCCTGGTCGTGCTCCTCGTCGACGACGATCAGGCCGAGATTGGCATAGGGGAGAAACAGCGCCGAGCGCGCGCCGACCACGACCGGCGCAGTCCCTGCGGAGATCGCCGCCCAATTGCGCGCGCGGGTGCGCGGCGTCAGTTCGGAGTGCCATTCGATCGGCCGCACGCCAAAACGCTGCGCAAAGCGATCGAGAAACTGTCCGGTCAGCGCGATCTCCGGCATCAGGATCAGCGATTGCCTGCCACGACGGATCGTCTCGGCCACCGCCTCGAAATAGACCTCCGTCTTGCCGGAGCCGGTGACGCCGTCGAGCAGCGCGACGTGGAAGGTGCCGTTGGCCGCCAGCGCGCGCATCGTGTCGACCGCGGCGCGCTGCAGCGGCGTGAAATCCGGCCGGCCGAATTCCGGATCGGGCGCCGGCGGCGGCGGAGGCGGCGGCATCGGCTCCACCGTGAGCGTGCCTTCGTCGACGAGGCCGTCGATCACGCCCGAGGAGACGCCGGCTTCCTTGGCCGCCTCGGACTTGCCGTGCAGCAGGCGGTCCGACAGCAGCGCGATCACCCGCTGCCGCGCCGGCGTCAGCCGCTTCGGGGGATCGCCGACCAAGCGTACACCGGCGCGCGCCCGCTCAGGACCGAGATTCTCGCCCATGCGCAGGCACATGCGCAGCACCATGCCGCGCGGGCTCAGCGTGTAATTGGCGACCCAGTCGACCATCTGGCGCAGCTCGGGCTTGAGCGGCGGGATATCGAGCTTTTCGCCGACCTCCTTGAGGCGATTGTGCAGGCGTGGATCCGGGTTGGCGTTTTCGCCCCAGACCACGGCCAGGACCTCGCGAGGCCCAAGCGGCACACTGAGGAGATCGCCCGCCTTCAGCTCCATGCCGCGCGGCACTTTGTAGGAATAGGTCTGGTCGAGCGCGACCGGCACCAGCACGTCGACCATGCGGGTCGCGTTGGCGGGGGCGGTGCTGCTGCGCGAGGTGTGATCCATCAACAGTCTTTGGAGGGAGAATCGGAACCCGGAGTGCGAGGCTAGCGCCGCGGGGCGACCTTAGCGAACAGTAAACTGGTGTGATGCGATATACTGCGCGGAATCACCACGTCCAGAGCGCATGAGCAAAGCGGCCGCCCCAAACATCGAGCTCGCCAGCGCCGATCCCTCGATCACGCAGGAGATGGCGCGCTGGCTGTCGCATCTCGGCGCCGAGCGGCGACTGTCGCCGAAGACGCTGGAGGCCTATGGCCGCGACTTGCGGCAGTGCCTGGATTTCCTCTGTGCCCATTGGGGCGAGCGGGTCACGCTCGAACGGTTCGCGGCGCTCGAAGCCACCGATATCCGCGCCTTCATGGCGATGCGCCGGGCGGACGACATTGCCGGCCGGAGCCTGATGCGCGCGCTCGCGGGGCTGCGTTCGTTTGGACGTTTTCTGGAGCGCGAGGGCAAAGGCAAGGTCGGCGCATTGTCGGCCATCCGCGCGCCAAAAGTCGCAAAAAGCCTGCCGAAGCCACTGCCGATGGCATCGGCAAAGCGTCTTGCCGACGCCGACGAGCGCGCCGGCGAGGAACGCGAGAGCTGGATTCTCGCGCGCGATGCCGCCGTGATGGCGCTGCTCTATGGCTCGGGCCTGCGCATCTCCGAAGCGCTCGGCCTGAAGCGCCGCGAGGTGCCGCGGCCCGGCGAAGGCGACGTGCTGGTCGTGACAGGCAAGGGCAACAAGACCCGCATGGTGCCGGTGCTGCAGAACGTGCTCGAGCTGGTGCAGGAGTACGTCGCGATGTGCCCGTATTCGCTGCCCGCGGAAGGGCCGATCTTCGTCGGCGCGCGCGGCGGGCCGCTCAGCCCGCGCATCATCCAGCTCGCGATGGAGCGGCTGCGCGGCGCGCTGGGACTTCCCGACAGCGCCACACCGCACGCACTGCGCCACTCCTTCGCCACGCATCTGCTGTCGCGCGGCGGCGACCTCCGCGCCATCCAGGAATTGCTCGGCCACTCCTCGCTCTCGACCACGCAGGTCTACACCGGCATCGATTCCGAGCGGCTGCTGGAAGTCTATGCCAGCGCGCATCCGCGGCGGTGAATCCTGACATCAAGCTGTCATCCCGCGCATGCCTCTTGCGCGGCACCCGCGGTTGGGTCAATCGTGCGGAACCAGACAGGAGGACATATGAGCGCACATGAAAGCATGGAGCATGCCGAGCACGCCGAGCACGCGTCCGGCTCGAACAAGAAGATCGCCCTTCTGATCGCCGTGCTGGCGCTGTTCCTTGCGATCTCGGAGACGCTCGGCAAGGGCGCCCAGACCGAATCGATCAGCAAGAACGTCGAGGCCGCCAATCTCTGGGCATTCTTCCAGGCCAAGAGCATCCGCCGCACCGTCGTGCAGACCGCGGCCGAGCAGGGCAAGCTGACGCTCGCCGGCACCGGCGATGACGCGCTGAAGGCGTCGGTACAGAAACAGGTCGAGGACTGGACCAAGACCGCGCAGCGCTACCGCTCCGAGCCCGAGACCGGCGAAGGCACCGAGCAGCTCGCCGAGAAGGCCAAGCATGCCGAGCACGAGCGCGACGAGGCGACCGCGAAGTACCATCACTTCGAGCTGGCGTCGGCGGCCTTCCAGATCGGCATCGTGCTGGCGTCGGCGACCATCATCACCGGCATGTTCGCGCTCGCCTATGTCAGCGGCGTGCTGACGCTCGCCGGCCTGATCATGACCGCGCTCGGCCTGTGGTGGCCGCATCTGTTGCATTTGCATTAAGGGGTGTGTGGCGTGCGGTTTGACGCCACACAGACAGTGTCATGCCCCGGCTTGACCGGGGCATCCAGTACGCTGCGGCTTCTCGGTTCTCATCTCTCTCTCTGTCTCTGGAATACTGGATCGCGCCGGGCGATGACAGCGAGTATGTGGCGAACAGCGAATATGTGACAGAGAGCTAGCGCGCCTGGTGCACGCTCTTGCGAAAACGCTGGATCAGGCGCAGCGTGCGGGAAGACCAGCCCTCGCCATCGCCGGCGATCAGCTGACGGATGCGGCGCTTGATCGGGTCGACCAGCTCAGCGGCCCTGGCGCGCACCTTCAGAACCAGATCATAGATCCGCTCGAACCAGTGCATCTCCAAAAGCTTGTCGCGCGTCACGTCGAACACGAAGGCGGTGACGCCGACGCCAACCATCTTCGCGAAAACGATCGTGAACACTGCGCTGGTCCAGTATTCGTGCGCCAGCAGCCACAGGCCGACCAGCTTGAGCGGAAACAGCGGGATGATGGGGACCGCGAACACGATCAGCGTCATGGCCGGCGACAGCGCATCGACGCGCTCCGTCAGCCATTGCTTGAACCGCGCGAGCGGGATGGCTGCGACGACCCGCGCGACGATCGGCTCGAGATGGTCCCACAGCCAAGCTTCGATCAGGAAGACGATCGCAAGCAGGACCCAGACCGGTTGAAGGAGGCGGCGCAGCATATGTTCCCGCCCGTTTCGGTGCTGGGCGCGTCGCTACATATGGATGGCCCGCTTGCCGACTGCAAGCGCGGCTTCCTTGACCGCCTCCGAGCGGGTCGGATGGGCATGGCAGGTGCGCGCGAGATCTTCTGCGCTGCCACCAAACTCCATGAGAACGCAGGCTTCATGGATCATTTCGCCGGCCTCAATGCCGATAATGTGCACGCCGAGCACGCGATCGGTCTTCGCATCTGCGAGAATCTTCACGAAGCCGTCGGTGGTCTGGTTGACCTTGGAGCGGCCGTTGGCGGTAAAGGGAAACTTCCCGACGGTATAGGCTGTGCCTGCCTGCTTCAATTCCTCCTCGGTCTTGCCGACGGAGGACACTTCCGGCGTGGTATACACGACGCCCGGGATCACATCGTAGTTCACGTGGCCCGCTTGCCCCGCGATGATCTCGGCGACCGCAACGCCTTCGTCCTCGGCCTTGTGCGCGAGCATCGGGCCTGCGACGACGTCGCCGATGGCATAGACGCCCTTGAGGCTGGTGGCGAAATGCGGATCGATCTGGACGCGGCCGCGCGCATCGAGCGCGACGCCGGCTTCCTTCAGGCCGAGCCCATCGGTGTAGGGCGCGCGGCCGATGCAGACCAGAACGACGTCGGCCTCGATGGTCTCGGCGGCACCGCCGGCAGCCGGCTCGATTTTCGCGAGCAGTGCCTTGCTGTTCGCTTCGACGCCGGTGACCTTCGAGCCCAGCTTGAATGCAAATCCCTGCTTCTCAAGGATTCGCTGGAATTGCCGTGCGACCTCGCCATCCATGCCGGGCAGGATGCGATCGAGGAATTCGACCACCATGACCTCGGATCCGAGCCGGCGCCACACGGAGCCGAGTTCGAGCCCGATCACGCCGGCGCCAATGACCAGCAATCTGCCTGGCACCTTCTCCAGCGACAGCGCGCCGGTCGAGGAGACGATGCGCTTCTCGTCGATCTCGATGCCCTTGAGGCGCGCGATGTCGGAGCCGGTGGCGATCACGATGTTCTTGGTCTCGACCACCTGCGACCTGCCGTCGGCGGAGACCTCGACCTTGCCGGTGCCCAAGATCTTGCCGGTGCCCTTGAGCACGTCGACCTTGTTCTTCTTCATCAGGAACTCGACGCCCTTGACGTTGCCGTCGATGCCCTGCTGCTTGAAGTTCATCATCGCGGGAAGATCGAGCTTCGGCGCGGGAACGCTGACGCCCATCTTGGCGAAGGAATGCCCGGCTTCCTCGAACATCTCGGAGGCGTGCAGCAGCGCCTTCGAGGGCATGCAGCCGACATTGAGGCAGGTGCCGCCGAGCGTGGCGTTCTTTTCGACCACCGCGACTTTCATGCCGAGCTGGCTCGCGCGCACCGCGCAGACATAACCGCCCGGTCCGGTGCCGATGACGACGAGATCGTAGGTAGCCATGAGAAAGTCCCGTAAGGTTAGGCGTGATGAGGATGTGTCAGCGTCCGCGCGGCGCGTCAGCGTCCGCCGGACACATCGAGAATCGCTGAGGTGACGTAAGACGCCTCGTCCGACAGCAGCCAGACGATCGCGTTGGCGATTTCATCGGCGGTGCCGACGCGCTTCATCGGCACAAGATGGGCCAGACGATGGGCGCGGTCGGGCTCGCCGCCGGCGGCGTGGATTTCGGTGTCGATCAGGCCCGGGCGAATGCCCGCGACGCGAATGCCCTCGTTCGCAACCTCATAGCCGAGGCCAATGGTGAAGGAATCGATCGCGCCCTTGGAGGCGGCATAGTCGACATAAGTATTCGGCGAGCCGAGCTTGGCGGCGACCGACGACAGATTGACGATGACGCCGCCCTTGCCGCCATGCTTGGTCGACATCCGTTTCACCGCCTCGCGCGCACAGAGGATGGAGCCGGTGACGTTGACCGCCATGACGCGCTGGATGCGCTCGGCCGACATCTCGTCGACCCGCACGCCGCTCTTGCCGACGATGCCGCCATTGTTGACCAGCGCGCCGAGCGTGCCGAACTTGTCGGCTTCCCTGAACAGGTTGAGGATGTCGCCTTCCTCGGCGACGTCGCATTTCACCGCGATGGCCTTGCCGTTCTTGGCCTCGATCTGCGCGACCACCTCGTCGGCGGCATTTTTGTTGCTGGCATAAGCGACCACGACGCGATAGCCGCGCGCGGCCGCCGCAAGCGCGGTCGCCCGCCCGATGCCGCGGCTGCCGCCGGTGATGACAACGACTTTATCCGTCACGCGCGCCTCCATGGTTCGACATGCGCCGTCGCGTCGGTCGCGACGGCGCTCGCAGAGCATTGGGGATCAGAGATCGAGCACCAGGCGCGCCGGATCTTCCAGGCTCTCCTTGACCCGGACCAGGAAGGTGACGGCTTCCTTGCCGTCGATGACGCGGTGATCGTAGGACAACGCCAGATACATCATCGGGCGGACCTCGATCTTGCCGCCGACGACCATCGGCCGCTCCTGGATCTTGTGCATGCCGAGGATACCGGACTGCGGCGCGTTCAGGATCGGCGTCGACATCAGCGAGCCGTAGATGCCGCCATTGGTGATCGTGAAGGTGCCGCCCTGCATCTCGTCGATCTTGAGCTGGCCGTCACGGGCGCGGCGGCCGAAATCGGCGATGCTCTTCTCGATGTCGGAGATCGACTTGTGGTCGCAGTCGCGCACCACGGGCACGACCAGGCCCTTGTCGGTGCCGACGGCGACGCCGATGTGGTAATAGTTCTTGTAGATCAAATCGCTGCCGTCGATCTCGGCGTTGACGGCCGGGATGTCCTTCAGCGCCTGCACGACGGCCTTGGTGAAGAAGCCCATGAAGCCGAGCTTGGCGCCATGCTTCTTCTCGAACGCGTCCTTGTAGTGGGCGCGCAGCGCCATGACGTTGGTCATGTCGACCTCGTTGAAGGTCGTGAGCATGGCCGCGGTGTTCTGCACGTCCTTGAGGCGGCGCGCGATGGTCTGGCGCAGGCGGGTCATCTTGACGCGCTCTTCGCGGGCGGCGTCATCGGCCGGCGACGGCGCGCGGACCTGCACGGCGGCGGCGGGCTGGTTGACCGGGGTCGGCGCCGACGCGGCGCGCTCGATCGCAGCCAGCATGTCGCCCTTGGTGACGCGACCGTCCTTGCCGGAGCCCGGAACGGTGGAGGCGTCGATGCCGGTCTCGGCCGACAGTTTTCGCACCGAAGGCGCGAGCGGGGCATCGGCCGGCGGCGCCTTGGCGGCGGCAGCGGGAGCCGGCGCGGGAGCAGCGGCAGCAGCAGGAGCAGCAGCCTTGGCCGGCGCGGCGGCGGGCTTGGCGGCGCCGGCACCATCGGTGATCTGACCAAGTAGCGCGCCCACAGCAACGGTCGCGCCATCGGCGGCGATGATCTCGCTCAGCGTGCCCGCGGAGGGCGCCGGGACTTCGATGGTGACCTTGTCGGTCTCGAGCTCCACCAAGGGCTCGTCGACGGCGACGGGGTCGCCGGCCTTCTTGAACCAGCGGCCGATGGTGGCCTCGGTGACGGATTCGCCGAGCGTCGGCACACGAATTTCAGTCATGGTCTCTTCCTTAAGGGATCGCCAGTAGCGGTCATGAATTTCATACGTCATTGCCCGCGAAGGCGGGCAATCCAGTACGCCGTGACCTTCGTGATCAGAACGAAAGCCGCGTCGTACTGGATGCCCCGCCCCCGTGCGCAATTGCGCACTGGGCGGGGCATGACAGAGTCCTAAAGAACTTCTCAGCTCAGTGCTTCGTCCAGGAACGCCTTCAGCTGCGCCTGATGCTTGGACATCAGACCCGTGGCAGTCGCGGCGGAAGCGGCGCGGCCGACATAACGCGGACGCCGGCTCGCACCGTTCACCTGGTTCAGCACCCATTCCAGATAGGGCTCGATGAAGTGCCAGGCGCCCATGTTGCGCGGCTCTTCCTGGCACCACACCACTTCGGCCTTCTTGAAGCGCGACAGCTCGGCCACCAGCGCCTTCAGCGGCACCGGATAGAGCTGCTCGACGCGCATCAGATAGATGTCATCGATGCCGCGCCTCTCGCGCTCCTCGTAGAGGTCGTAATAGACCTTGCCGGAGCACAGCACGATGCGGCGGATCTTCTCGTCCTGAACGAGCTTGATCGCTTCGTTCGGCAGCATCTGGGCGTCATCGTAGAGGATGCGGTGGAAGGTCGTGCCCTTCGCGAGCTCCTCGAGACGCGACACCGCCCGCTTGTGGCGCAGCAGCGACTTCGGCGTCATCATGATCAGCGGCTTGCGGATCTCGCGATGCAGCTGCCGGCGCAGCACGTGGAAGTAGTTCGCCGGCGTGGTCGGGTAGACCACCTGCATGTTGTCTTCCGCGCACATCTGCAGGTAACGCTCGAGACGCGCCGAGGAATGCTCCGGCCCCTGGCCTTCATAGCCGTGCGGCAGCAGGCAGACGAGACCGGACATGCGCAGCCATTTGCGTTCGCCCGAGGAGATGAACTGGTCGAACACGACCTGCGCGCCGTTGGCGAAATCGCCGAACTGGGCCTCCCACAGCGTCAGCGTGTTCGGCTCGGCGAGCGAGTAGCCGTATTCGAAGCCGAGCACGGCCTCTTCCGACAGCAGCGAGTTGATGACCTCGTAATGGCCCTGCTCGCCGCCGAGATGGTTGAACGGCGTGTAGCGGCTTTCGTCCTCCTGGTCGATCAGGACCGAGTGGCGCTGCGAGAAGGTGCCGCGCTCCGAATCCTGTCCGGACAGGCGGACGTGGTGTTTTTCGTTCAGCAGCGAGCAGAACGCCAACGCCTCGCCGGTCGCCCAGTCGATACCGGTACCAGTGTCGATCGCCTTCGAGCGGTTATCGAGGAAACGCTGGATGGTGCGGTGAACGCGGAAGCCGTCCGGCACCTTGGTGATCTTGCGGCCGATGTCCTTCAGCGTGGCAATGTCGACGCCGGTGACGCCGCGCCGCGCATCCTCTTCCTGGTCGGCAATCTTGAAGCCGGCCCACTTGCCGTCGAGCCAGTCGGCCTTGTTCGGCTTGTAGGAGGTGCCGGCCTCGAACTCGGCATCGAGCCGCGCGCGCCAGTCGGCCTTCAGCTTGTCGACCTCGCCCTCGGTGACCACGCCCTCGGCGATCAGGCGCTTGGCATAGAGCGACAGCGTCGACGGATGGGCCGCGATCCGCTTGTACATGACCGGCTGCGTGAACGCCGGCTCATCGCCCTCGTTGTGGCCGTAGCGCCGATAGCACCACATGTCGATGACGACGGGCTTGTGGAATTTCTGCCGGAACTCGGTCGCGACCTTGGCGGCGAACACGACGGCTTCCGGATCGTCGCCGTTCACGTGGAAGATCGGCGCGTCGATCATCTTCGCCACATCGGACGGATAGGGCGAGGAGCGCGAGTAACGCGGATAGGTGGTGAAGCCGATCTGGTTGTTGACGATGAAGTGCACGGAGCCGCCGGTGCGGTAGCCCTTCAGGTCCGACAGGCCGAAGCACTCGGCGACCACGCCCTGGCCGGCGAACGCGGCGTCGCCATGCATCAGGAGCGGCATCACGGAGATGCGCATGTCCGGCGGATCGCCGTGCTGGTCCTGCTTGGCGCGGACCTTGCCGAGCACGACGGGATCGACGATCTCGAGATGCGAGGGGTTGGCGGTCAGCGACAGGTGGATGCGGTTGCCGTCGAACTCGCGGTCCGAGGAAGCGCCGAGGTGATACTTGACGTCGCCGGAGCCTTCGACGTCCTCCGGGTTGGCGGAGCCGCCCTTGAACTCGTGGAACAGCGCGCGGTGCGACTTGCCCATCACCTGCGTCAGGACGTTGAGGCGGCCGCGATGCGGCATGCCGAGCACGATCTCCTTCACGCCGAGATTGCCGCCGCGCTTGATGATCTGCTCCAGCGCGGGGATCAGGGATTCGCCGCCGTCGAGGCCGAAACGCTTGGTGCCGGTGAACTTGGTGTCGCAGAACTTCTCGAAGCCTTCGGCTTCGACCAGCTTCATCAGGATGGCTCTGCGGCCTTCGCGCGTGAACGAGATCTCCTTATCGGGTCCCTCGATGCGCTCCTGGATCCAGGCCTTCTGCGCGGCATTGCTGATATGCATGAACTCGACGCCGAGCGTCTGGCAGTAGGTGCGCTCGCAGATCGCGACGATATCGCGCAGCGTGCCGTATTCGAGGCCGAGCACGTGATCGAGGAAGATCTTGCGGTCGTAATCGGCTTCGCTGAAGCCGTAGGTGCGCGGGTCGAGCTCTTCGCGGTTGCGCTGGGCTTCGATGCCGAGCGGGTCGAGCTTGGCGTGGAAGTGGCCGCGCATGCGGTAGGAGCGGATCAGCATCAGGGCGCGAACGGAGTCGCGCGTGGCCTGGAGGACATCGGCGGAAGAGATATCGGCGCCCTTGGCCTGGGCCTTGGCGGCGATCTTGGCGCCGACCGCCTTCTCGACCTCGGCCCAATTGCCGTCGAGCGCGGAGGTCAGATCGTCCCGCGGGGTCAGCGGCCAGTTGTCGCGCTCCCAGGACGGTCCTTCCGCGTTCTTGCTGATGTCAGCGGGCTGGTCGTTGAGGCTCTTGAAGAACTCCTGCCACTCGGCGTCGACCGAGGTCGGGTCCTTCTCGTAGCGGGCGTAGATTTCGTCGATGTAGGTGGCGTTGGTGCCCTGCAAAAAGGATGACAAGGCAAAGGCTGCGTTCGCGTCCTGGCGAGACATACTTGAGTTCCTGGCGATTTCGGTTCGCGCATAACAAACGGCGCTGGCGCCGAGCTTCCCCGACAGGGCTCGACGCGACAGGCACCCTTTACCCTATTTGCTGCGAAACTTCGCCCGGAAAAGCACGAAGAAGTGAATTAGCCCTTCAACTTTTCGGCAAGCGTATGGCCGAGGCGCGCGGGCGACGGGGACACTGTAATCCCTGCCGATTTCATCGCCTCGGTCTTGGAACCGGCGTCGCCCTTGCCGCCCGAGATGATCGCGCCGGCATGGCCCATGCGGCGGCCGGGAGGGGCCGTGACGCCCGCGATGAAGCCGACCATCGGCTTCTTACGGCCGCGCTTGGCCTCGTCCTTGAGGAACTGGGCGGCGTCCTCCTCGGCGGAACCGCCGATCTCGCCGATCATGATGATCGATTCGGTCTTGGGGTCGGCGAGCAGCATCTCCAGCACGTCGATGAACTCGGTGCCCTTGACCGGGTCGCCGCCGATGCCGACCGCGGTGGTCTGGCCGAGGCCTTCCTGGGAGGTCTGGAACACGGCCTCATAGGTCAGCGTGCCCGAGCGGGAGACGATGCCGACCGAGCCGGTCTTGAAGATATTGGCGGGCATGATGCCGATCTTGCACTCACCGGCGGTCATGACGCCCGGGCAGTTCGGCCCGATCAGGCGCGACTTGGAGCCGATCAGCGAGCGCTTCACGCGCACCATGTCGATAACAGGAATGCCCTCGGTGATGCAGACGATCAGCGGGATCTCGGCGTCGATGGCTTCGCAGATCGCGTCCGCCGCGCCCGGCGGCGGGACGTAGATCACCGACGCGTCGGCGCCGGTCTTCTCACGCGCCTCGCGCACGGTGTCGAACACCGGCAGGCCCAGATGCGTCGAGCCGCCTTTGCCCGGCGAGGTGCCACCGACCATCTTGGTGCCGTAGGCGATCGCGGCCTCGGAATGGAAGGTGCCGTTCTTGCCGGTGAAGCCCTGGCAGATGACCTTGGTGTTCTTGTCGATCAGGATGGACATGAGGTCTGCTTTCGCGAACTAACGAGTGAGAGGGTCAGTGGATGCGGCGGTAGACGCCGGTGAGGACGTCGGACCAGCCTTCCGCGTCCGGCGAGAACTGGATCTTCAACGAATAGGAATTGTCGTCGATGATCTCGTAGACGTGGCGCGCATTGCCACGGAGCGAGCCGCGCACCAGCGTCAGGGTCTTGCCGACCCACCCGCCGGAGGCGGGCGAGGGCGGCGTGTAGCCGAGCGAATCGTACCAGAACAGTTTGTAGGTCCGGTCGTCGCGATCGTAGGTGAAGATGCCGTGGGTGGCGAAGACCTGCTTGCCCTCGCGCATCTGGACACCGTCCTGGATCAGATAGAATCCGTTGAGGTCCATGCGCGCGACGACGTGAGAGGTCGCCGGTCCGCCCTCCGTCCAGCGCGACGGAAAGACCACCTCTTCGCCAGTCCATTCGCCGGCGAACGCGGCGAGACGCGCATGCTCGGGGAGCGGAGATGATGCGGCGAGATGGTCCTGGGCCATGGCCTTAGCCTCCCTTGACGGCCTTCACGATCTTCTGCGCGGCGTCGTCGAGATTGTCGGCCGGCACCACGTTGAGGCCGGATTCGCGGATGATCTTCTTGCCGAGCTCGACATTGGTGCCTTCGAGACGGACCACCAGCGGCACGCTGAGACCGACCTCGCGCACCGCGGCCGTGACGCCCTCGGCGATCACGTCGCACTTCATGATGCCGCCGAAGATGTTGACCAGGATGCCCTTCACGTTGGGATCGGCGGTGATGATCTTGAATGCGGCCGCGACCTTCTCCTTGCTGGCGCTGCCGCCGACGTCGAGGAAGTTCGCCGGCGCCATGCCGTAGAGCTTGATGATGTCCATCGTCGCCATGGCAAGACCGGCGCCGTTGACCATGCAGCCGATGTTGCCGTCGAGCGCGACGTAGTTGAGGTCGTACTTGGACGCCTCGATTTCCTTGGCGTCTTCCTCGGTCTCGTCGCGCAGCGCGAGCACCTCGGGATGACGGAACAGCGCGTTGTCGTCGAACGACACCTTGGCGTCGAGCACGCGGAGCTGGCCCTGCTTGGTCACGACCAGCGGGTTGATCTCCAGCATCGACATGTCCTTGGCGACGAAGGCGGCATAGAGCTGCGCCGTGAGCTTCTCGGCCTGCTTGGCGAGATCACCGGAGAGCTTGAGCGCCTTCGCAACCGTGCGGCCGTGATGGCCCATGATTCCGGTGGCGGGATCGACTGAGAAGGTCACGATCTTCTCGGGCGTGTTGTGCGCGACGTCCTCGATGTTGACGCCACCCTCGGTCGAGACGACGAAGGAGACGCGCGAGGTCTCGCGGTCGACCAGGATCGAGAGATAGAACTCCTTGTCGATGTCGGAGCCGTCCTCGATGTAGAGGCGGTTGACCTGCTTGCCGGCCGGGCCGGTCTGCACCGTCACCAGGGTTGCGCCCAGCATCTGCTTGGCGAATTCGGCGACCTCGGCGGCCGATTTGGCGATGCGGACACCGCCCTTGTCGCCGGCCGAGGCTTCCTTGAACTTGCCCTTGCCGCGCCCGCCGGCGTGGATCTGGCTCTTCACCACCCAGACCGGCCCGGGCAGCGCCTTGGCCGCAGCTTCTGCGTCGGCGGCTTTGAGGACCGGCACGCCCTTGGAGATCGGCACGCCGAACTCGTTCAGCAGCGCTTTGGCCTGATATTCATGGATATTCATATGGTGCTCCCTGAACCCGCGGGCGGGGACCCCATGGGCCCACCTCAGTCTTGTGGCTGGCATACCATATACCACAGGAACTGCAACCCGGATTCTTTGCCTTCAAGATCTCTGGACTGCGAACCGGAGCCCCGCCCAGCCTTCAACAAGGGTTGCAGCCGGGGTCCGGAAGTGAAACCGCCGAAGACCGGATTTCGATCTTCGGCGGGGTATCTGCTTGCGCCTTAGCGGCCGAGAAGGTCGGGGGCGATCTTCTTGCAGGCGTCGACCAGGCCCTGCACGGCGCCGACCGACTTGTCGAAGGCCTCGCGGTCCTTGCCGGCGAGGTCGATCTCGACCACGCGCTCGACGCCCTTGGAGCCGATCACGACGGGCACGCCGACATACATGTCCTTCACGCTGTATTCGCCATTGAGATAGGCGGCGCAGGGCAGCACGCGCTTCTTGTCCTTCAGATAGCTCTCGGCCATCGCGATCGCCGACGCGGCCGGGGCGTAGAAGGCCGAGCCGGTCTTGAGCAAATTGACGATCTCGGCGCCGCCGTTGCGGGTGCGGTCGACGATCTCCTCGAGGCGCGCCTGCGAGGTCCAGCCCATCTTGACGAGGTCGGGCAGCGGAATGCCGGCGACGGTGGAGTACTTCACCAGCGGCACCATGGTGTCGCCATGGCCGCCGAGCACGAAGGCGGTGACGTCCTCGACCGAGACGTTGAACTCGTCGGCCAGGAAATAGCGGAAGCGCGCCGAGTCCAGCACGCCGGCCATGCCGACGACCTTCTTGTGCGGCAGGCCCGAGGCCTTCTGCAGCGCCCAGACCATCGCGTCGAGCGGGTTGGTGATGCAGATGACGAACGCGTCCGGAGCGTACTTCTTGATGCCGGCGCCGACCTGCTCCATGACCTTGAGGTTGATGGAGAGGAGGTCGTCGCGGCTCATGCCGGGCTTGCGCGGCACGCCGGCGGTGACGATGCAGACCTTGGCGTTGTCGAGCGCCTCGTAGGAGTTCGCGCCGGTGTAGTGCGCGTCGAAGCCGTCGACCGGCGAGGACTGCGCGATGTCGAGCGCCTTGCCCTGCGGCACGCCCTCGGCGATGTCGAACATCACGACGTCGCCCAGTTCTTTCAGGCCGATGAGGTGAGCCAGCGTTCCGCCGATCTGACCGGAGCCAATCAAAGCAATCTTGTCGCGCGCCATGTGAACCTGTCCTTTAGACACGTAAGGAGGTGAAAACTGAGACGGGTGGTTATCCCTTTCGCCTTCCCCGTTCAAGTCGCCCAATGCCCAATTGTCGGGCTTGCCGACGTCTCGGGCACGCAGCCCCTCATCCGGGATGCGCCGATAGGCGCAGCCCCGGAATGCATCGGGCGACAGAGCTTGTGGCCCGATGGATTCCGGGTTCGCGCTTCGCGCGTCCCGGAATGACAGCGCTAGCGAAATAGGACTTAAGTCTCCACCAGGCCTTTGGTCGAGCCGCTGGCGGTGGAATCCTTGCGGCCGTGAGGCAGCGCCAGATAGGATTCCGAGCTCATCTCGATCAGGCGCGAGGCGGTCCGCTTGAACTCCATGGCCTCATTGCCCTCGGTGGCGAGGTAGAGCGAGATCGGATTGGCGTCGGCCGAAGCCATCAGCTTCACGGCGTTGTCATAGAGCGTATCGATCAGCGTGATGAACCGCTTGGCGGCGTTGCGCTGGGAGAAGTCCATGACTGGAATATGGTCGACCAGGATGGTGTGATACTCGTGCGCCAGCCTGAGGTAATCGGATGCACCCAGCGGCTTCTCGCAGAGATCGGCGAAGGAGAACCGCGCCACGCCGTGGGCCGAGCACGGCACGTGCAGGATGCGGCCCTTGATCGAAATGTCGCGCGGCCTGCATTGTGCCCCACCTGACATCCGCTTCCAGGCACGGTCGAGCGCGGCGTCCGCATCGCCATCCGCCGGTGTCAGCCACATCGGCACGCCCTGCAGTTTCTCCAACCGGAAGTCGGTGCGGGCATCGAGCCGCGCGACGTCCATGTGATCGGTGATCTGCTTGATGAAGGGCAGGAACAGCGAGCGGTTCAAGCCACCCTTGTAGAGATCGTCGGGCGCGACGTTGGAGGTCGCAACCACGACGGTGCCGAGATCGAACAATTTCGCGAACAGGCGGCCCAGGATCATCGCGTCGGCGATGTCGGTGACGTGGAATTCGTCGAAGCAGAGCAGCCAGCTCTCCTCAAAGATCGCATTTGCGGTCAGCGCGATGACGTCGCCATCGGCGATCTCGCCGCGCGCGATGCTCTGGCGATAGTCGTAGATGCGCTCGTGCACGTCCGCCATGAATTCGTGGAAATGCGCGCGGCGCTTGTGCTCGACCGAGCAGTGCTGGAAGAACAGATCCATCAGCATGGTCTTGCCGCGGCCGACCTCGCCATGGATGTAGAGCCCACGCGGGGCATCATCCTTGTCGCCGCTGCCGAACAGGCGGCTGAGCAGGCCCTGCTTGCGCAGCGGCTTGTAAGTGGCGAGCCGCTGGTCGAGCGCCGCATAGGCCTCGGCGACCTCGGCCTGCGCGGCATCGGGCTCGATCGCGCCAGAGGCGATCTCGGCCTGGTATGCCTCGCGGAATGGGGAACTGGGGGTGGAGAGCATGGCCCTTTACCGCCAGAGACGGACGGAAATTGCAAGCCGTCAATTGGTGCGGGGCGCTATGCGTTCCGAGTCCCGGACGCGCTGCTGCGCATAGACGGGACCCCCTATTTCGTCCATAGCCAAAATTCATTCATCGCGGAGCGCTGGGCCCCGGCTCTGCGGCCGGGGCACGGAAGCTGCGCTACTCACACAGTTCGTAGGCGTCCTCGACCACATACGGGCCGCCGCCCGTAGAGGCGCGCGAGGAGAACAGCACGAAGCGTTCGGCCATGAACGCCTTGCTTGGGAAGTAGCCGCGCAGCGAGAGATAGTCGGCGACGTCGCGGTCGGAGGCGTCGTGCAGCCGGGCCAGCGTGACGTGCGGAATGAACTTGCGTCCCTCCGGGTCGAGGCCGATCCGCTGCATCATGCGTTCGAGCTCGGCCTGCAATTCCATCAGCGGCTTGCTCGGCACGATGGTCGCGACCACCGCGCGCGGCTTGCGGCCGCCGAAGCTGGTGAGGCCCTGCACCTTCACCTCGAATGGCTTGCGGTCGACGCGAAACAGCATCGAGGCGATCTCGTTGGCGGAGGCGCCATCGATGTCGCCGATGAAGCGCAAGGTGACGTGATAATTTTCGGGATCGATCCAGCGGGCGCCGGGGAGGCCACCCCTCAAGTTGGAAAGCGACTGGCCGATCTCGGCCGGAATTTCCAGACCCGTGAACAAACGCGGCATCGTTTCGCACTCCCGATGCTTGGGTACAGCCCTCGAGCTAAGGACCATATCCAAATTAGAGCCGGCGACGAATCACCGGTACCCTGATTCCTATCGCAGTTGTGTGACTCTGCGAAGCTTCGCCCGCCTCACCCCCGTAAATCCCTGGGAGTTCGGGTTGGGACTGCCCGCTTTCAACGCCGCTGCTCAGCGATCGTGCCAATGAATGCCTCCACCATGGGCATGATCCTGCCGACGATGATGTCGACGCCGGCCGCAGTCGGATGAATGCCGTCGGCCTGATTGAGCTTGGCGTCGGCCGCAACGCCATCGAGGAAGAACGGATAGAGCGGCACATCGAATCGTTTCGCCAGATCCGGATAAATCGAATTGAAGCGCGCCGCATAGTCCGCGCCGTAATTCGGCGGCGCCAGCATGCCGCACAGCATCACCGCGATCTTGCGCGCCTTCAGGCGCTGGATGATCTCGGTCAACGCGGCGCGCGTCACATCGGGATCAATGCCGCGCAGCGCGTCGTTGGCGCCGAGCTCGACGATGACGCCATCGGTTCCGTCGGGCACCGACCAGTCCAGCCGGTCGCGGCCGCCGGAGGTGGTGTCGCCGGACACCCCGGCGTTGGTCATGTTGACCTCTATGCCCTTGATCTGCAATGATTTTTGAAGCTTTTGCGGGAATGCCTCCTGGGCCGGGAGGCCAAGACCGGCGCTCAAGGAATCGCCGAGAACGACAAGCTTGACCGGTTTCGTCGCGCCCGCCCAAGCGGGGGACGCAATCGTCATCACGGCGAGCATCAACACGGCTATGTGCATGAACAATCCGTAACGCCTCTCGACCCCGCGTGCGGAGTTGCCATATGACCGGACCATGGACACGCGCATCAATTCCTCTTCGCTCGCCACGGCCGCGATGGACACCATCGCCATCTCCAACGTCAATCTCTCATTGGGCACGGGCGCGGCACGCGTTCATATCCTGAAGGATATCAGCCTGCGCGTCGCCTCGGGCGAGACGATCGGCCTGATCGGCCCGTCAGGCTCGGGCAAATCCACGCTGCTGATGGTGATGGCGGGGCTGGAGCGTCCTGATAGCGGAGAGGTGGTGGTCAATGGCACGGCTTTCAATGCCCTCGACGAGGACGCGCTGGCGCGCTTCCGCGGCCGCCAGGTCGGCATCGTCTTCCAGTCCTTCCACCTGATCCCGACCATGACGGCGCTGGAGAACGTCGCGGTGCCGCTCGAGCTTGCCGGCGATCCCGATGCTGCGAGGCGCGCGGCGCAGGAGCTGCAATCGGTCGGGCTCGGCGATCGCCTGCATCACTACCCGACGCAGCTCTCCGGCGGCGAGCAGCAGCGCGTGGCGCTGGCGCGCGCGCTGGCGCCCGATCCCGCCATCCTCGTCGCCGACGAGCCCACCGGCAATCTCGACGAGGCAACCGGAAAGCAGATCGTCGATCTCCTGTTCAGCAAGCACGCCGAGCGCGGCATGACCTTGGTGCTGGTGACGCACGATTCCTCGCTCGCGCAACGCTGCGATCGCGTCATCCGCCTGCGCTCCGGGCGCATCGACACGCAGTCGGCGCCGGCATGAGCGCAGCTGTCGAATCGTTCGCGAAGCCGGGCGGCGTCGCGCTCTCGTTGCGTTACGCCCTGCGCGAATTGCGCGGGGGCTTGCGCGGATTCTATGTCTTCATCGCCTGCATCGCGCTCGGCGTGATGGCGATCGCCGGCGTCGGCTCGGTGTCGGCGAGCCTCTCCGACGGTCTCGCCCGCGAGGGCCGCACGCTGCTCGGCGGCGACGTCTCCTTCGTGCTGTTCCAGCGCGAGGCCAAGCCGGAGGAGGTCGCCTTCCTGCGCTCGCGCGGCACCGTCTCGACCGCCGCGACCCTGCGCGGCATGGCGCGCTCGGCTGATGGCAAGCTCGCGCTGGTCGAGATGAAGGCCGTCGACGACACCTATCCGATGCTGGGCCAGCTGACACTGGCACCGCCGCTACCGATGGCCGATCTGCTCGCGATGCGTGACGGCGCGTTCGGCGCCGCGGCCGATCCGACGCTGCTGGCGCGGCTGTCGCTTAGGAATGGTGACCGCCTCACGATCGGGTCCGCAACGTTCCAGATCCGCGCCACCGTCGAAGCCGAACCCGACAAGCTCGCCGGCGGCATCGGCTTCGGCCCGCGCTTCCTGATCAGCGAGGAGGCCTTGCGCGCCACCGGCCTGATCCAGCCCGGCAGCCTGGTGCGCTGGGTCTACCGGGTCAAGCTGCCCGATACCGCGAATAACGAGCGCGCCACCGAAGCCTTCATCGCGGACGCGCGCAGCGCCGCGCCGCAGGCCGGCTGGGAGATCCGCAGCCGCTCCAACGCCTCGCCGCAACTCGAGCGCAACATCAGCCGTTTTACCCAGTTCCTGACGCTGGTCGGCCTCGCCGCGCTGCTGGTCGGCGGCGTCGGCGTTGCCAATGCCGTGAAGAGCCATATCGATCGTCGGCTCGAGGTGATCGCGGCCCTCAAGGCCGTCGGCGCGACCGGAGGCGACGTGTTCGGCATCTATCTGGCGCAAGTGATCCTGCTTGCGGGCATCGGTTCGGTGATCGGCCTTGCGCTCGGCGCGGCGATGCCCTTCGCCATCGTCGGGCTGTTCGGCAAGCTCTTGCCGCTGCCGGTGGTGCCGGCGGTGCATGCCGACGAGCTCGCACTGTCCTTCGTCTATGGCCTGCTCACAGCGCTCGCCTTCGGCCTGTGGCCGCTCGGGCGCGTGCATGACGTGCCGGTGGCGGCGCTGTTCCGCGACACCATCAGCTCCGAATGGCACCGGCCGCGCGCGAGTTATCTGGGCCTCATGGGCGTGGTGATCGCGCTGCTGATCGCGGTCGTGATCGGCCTGTCGTTCGACAAGCGCATCGCCGCAGTGTTCGTGGCCTCCTCCGTCGTCGTGTTCGCCCTGCTGCGCGGCATCGCCGCCCTGCTGATGACGATGGCGCGGCGGCTGCCGCGGACGCGACTGCCGATGCTGCGGCTCGCGATCGCCAACATCCACCGGCCGGGCGCTCTGACGCCGTCGGTCGTGCTGTCGCTCGGGCTCGGGCTCGCCGTGCTCGTCACCATCACCCAGATCGACGGCAATCTGCGGCGGCAGTTCCTCGCGGCGCTGCCCGATCGCGCACCCTCGTTCTTCTTCATCGACATTCCGAGCGCGCAGGCCGAGCAGTTCGACGGCTACCTGCGCCAGATCGCGCCAGGCGCGACGGTCGAGGACGTGCCGATGCTGCGCGGGCGCATCGTCGCCGCGCGCGGCGTGCGCGCCGAGGAGCTCAAGCCCACCACCGATTCCGAATGGGTGCTGCAGAGCGACCGCGGCCTGACCTATACGGCCGAGCTGCCGAAGGGTTCGAAGGTGGTCGAGGGCGAGTGGTGGAGCGCGGACTATTCCGGCCCGCCGCTGGTCTCGATGGAGAAGAAGATCGCCGACGGTTTAGGCCTCAAGCTCGGGGACGAGGTGGTGGTCAACGTGCTCGGCCGCGACATCCCGGCGAAGATCAGCAATCTGCGCAATATCGACTGGCAGGGGATGGGCATCAATTTCGTCCTCGTGTTCTCGCCCAACGCCTTCAAGGGCGCGCCGCACACCCATATCGCGACGCTGACGGAGACGGGCGGAAATGCGGCAGGCGACGGCAAGATCATCAAAGAGGTCGCCGACGCCTACCCTATGGTGACGAGCGTGCGCGTGCGCGAGGTGATGGAGACGGTCGGCTCGGTCGTGACCAATCTGGCGCTGGCGATCCGCGGCGCCAGCGCCGTGACCCTGATCTCGGCGATCCTGGTGCTCGGCGGCGCGCTCGCCGCCGGCCACCGTCACCGGGTCTATGATGCGGTGATCCTGAAGACGCTGGGCGCGACGCGGCTGCGGCTGCTCGGCGCCTATGCGCTCGAATACCTCCTGATCGGGCTCGCCACCGCGGTGTTCGGCGTGATCGCCGGCAGCATCGCCGCCTGGATGATCGTGACGCGGCTGATGACGCTGAGCTTCGTCTGGCAGGCCGGCAGCGCGGCCGGCGTGGTCGCGGCCGCCCTGGTCGTCACCGTCGGGCTCGGGCTCGCCGGCACGCTGCTGGCGTTGAACAAAAAGCCGGCCACGGTGTTGCGGAATTTGTGACAAATGGTAGCGGCTAACCGCAAGGGAGCGAAATCGCACGATTCCTTGCGATTAACCACGGTCCGCTCGTCGGGATTGCGGGCGAGGGCGACATTCGGCCGCGCGTGGACGGTTGCAGCGAATGTGTTAGTTTCCCACATATCGAATGGGTTCGGAGCCCCGATTGTTAGCCAAAATTTAGTCGGCTGGCATCGGTATCCGAGATAGAGTTTGACGAACCGGCGGCATGGCGACCCTCGTGCCGGGCCGGACCAACCAACGGGAATTCGACCATGTCGGACCTAGACCGTAACTACGCTTCTCCTTTCGGCAGGGCCGCCGGGCGTGTTGACGCCGCGACGGTCGACGCCGGCCTGCGCGCTTACATGCTGCGCATCTACAACTACATGAGCATCGGCCTCGCCATCACCGGCCTTGCCGCGCTCGGCGTCTACATGGCCGCCGTGACCGACGTTCCGACCCCGGAAGCGGTCCGCGTCGGCAAGCTGTTCCTGACGCCGTTCGGCTACGCGATGTTCGTCAGCCCGCTGAAGTGGCTGTTCATGCTCGCGCCGCTGGCGATGGTGTTCGTCATCTCGGCGGGCATCAACCGCCTCGCCCCCTCGACCGCCCAGATCCTGTTCTGGGTGTTCTCGGCGCTGATGGGAATCTCGCTGTCGTCGATCTTCCTGGTGTTCACCCACACCTCGATCGTGCGGGTGTTCTTCATCACGGCGGCGACCTTCGGTGCGCTCAGCCTCTACGGCTACACCACCAAGCGTGACCTGACCGGGATGGGCTCGTTCCTGTTCATGGGCCTGATCGGCATCATCATCGCGAGCCTGGTGAACCTGTTCCTGGCCAGCTCGATGCTGCAGTTCATCGTCTCGGTGGTCGGCGTGCTGGTGTTCGCGGGCCTCACCGCCTGGGATACCCAGCGGCTGAAGAACGACTACATCTACGGCTACGCCTCGGCTGGCGGTGACATCGCAGAGCGTGCGGCCATCACCGGCGCGCTGTCGCTGTACTTGAACTTCATCAACCTGTTCACGCTGCTGCTGCAGCTCCTCGGCCAGCGCGATTAAGCTCTGGGACGGGAGAAGGACACAAAACCCCGGCCGCGAGGCCGGGGTTTTTGTTTGGGCGTGGCTGCCGCCACATACTCCGTCATTGCGAGGAGCTCGCGACAAAATTGCGTAGCGATTTTGCGCTGATGCGACGAAGCAATTCAGAGTGCCTCCGCGGATGCATTTCTGGATTGCTTTCGCTGCGTTCGCAATGACGGCGGGGAAGCAGCGTTGCCCCCTTCCAGCAGTCGCGGGAAGGCTCTAATCTCAGCCCCCATGTCCGCACCTGAAATCAGGCCCACCACCGAGGCCGACCTTCCTGCCATTACCGCCATCTACCAACAGGCCGTCCGCGAGGGCACCGCGACGTTCGAGCTGGAGCCGCCCGATCTTGCCGAGATGACGCGCCGCTATCGTGCGCTGATCGAGGGCGGCTATCCCTATTTCGTCGCCATGCTGGACGGGCGCGTGGCCGGCTACGCCTATGCCGGCGCCTACCGCCCGCGGCCGGCCTATCGTTTTACGGTGGAGAACTCGATCTATCTCGATCCCTCCTTCCACCGCCGCGGTGTCGGCACTCTGCTGCTGGAACGGCTGATCGCCGAATGCGAGGCGCGCGGCTTCCGCCAGATGATCGCGGTGATCGGCGATTCCGCCAATGCCGGATCGATCGGCGTGCACACCAGGGCCGGCTTCAAGATGATCGGCACGCATCCCAATGTCGGGCTGAAATTCGGCCGCTGGCTGGACACGGTGATGATGCAGCGCGACCTCGGCGAGGGGGCGACGAGCGTGCCGGGGAAGTAGTTCTGCACTGCACAGTCATTCCGGGGTGCGCGTCAGCGCGAACCCGGAAATCCAGAGGTTATGGACAAGCTCGAGATTCTCAGGGCGCGCAACGGCGCGCCGGAGTTCGCGACTTCGTCGCGCCCGGGAATGACGACCAACGGTCGTCACACCACGGCCAGCTTGCGATCGATCACCAGCAGCACGCGCTCGAGTTCGTGGCCGCGGCGCAGGATCAGGCCCGTCGCCGAGATCACGCTGTACATGCCCTGCTTGCGCGCGAGCCGCGGATCCTTCTCGATGCGATAGATCGGGACTTCCGAGGCGCGGCGATAGACCGAGAACACCGCGCGGTCCTTCAGGAAGTCGATGGCGTAGTCGCGCCACTCGCCGTCGGCGACCATGCGGCCATAGAGATTGAGAATACGATGCAGCTCGAGCCGGTTGAACGTCACCCGGTTCGGCTGCGCATTCGCGGCGGAGCGCGCCGCCGCGCGCTGCTCGCTCGGATCGGCATCCTCCGAGATCAGGCTCATGGGAAGCGCCTCCTCATCGCACTGCAATGAACCGCATCACACCGGAACCGAGTTCATGACAATCGCATGATCGCGCCAACCGTTCCGCACCGCAAGGGGTTCAACCGATCGAATTGGACGGGGATCGGGACGCACGCACTGGTGGAACTCTGTCGCGGCAAACCGTCACGGGATCGTGCTCAAGAATCTTAGTCTCGCCGCTTTTCCGCCAAGCGCCTGCCGCCCTGCATTGCGAAAAGAATCGCGTGCGTTGACCCGGTCCTTTCGGTTCCGGATTCCTCAGCCCCCAGCCCCCCGGGGTCGAACAGGATCGGGTCTGTACGCACGGCAAGGAGGGCCAACGCAAGTTGGTCCTTTTTGGTTTGTGTCGGGATGTTTCCGGCGCCCACTCTCTCCGAACATCCGCGCGAAGATTCCCTCCCCTCATCCCAAAGGCCGCGATCCCAAGGGCCGCGCTCTTCGCGCGGCGTCTCGAAGGATGCAAGGCCGAGCTGCATCAGCGGGGGCTTTGCATGGTTCGAGACGCGCAAGGGTGCGCTCCTCACCATGAGGAGTGGGAGCGAACGTAGCGATAGAAACGAATCAATGCAGCGACGTGTACGCCGCGCCCAGCATCGGGCCCGGCTTCTCACGACTGCCGTCCTGGACGTACACCACCGCGCCGTCGACGCCGTCGCGCGTGAGGTTCTCGATCGGCACCGTCCAGCTTTCCGGACGCCCGGTCCAGTCGCCGACCTTGAGCAGGTTGCGCACCACGTTGTGATAGGTGACCTGCTGTCCGCGATTCTCGCCGCGGGTGATCGCGATCGGCACCGACTTGGCGATCGAGCAGATCCAGACTTCACCGCGCGAGACCGTCGGCTCCTTGCTTGCGTCCACCGAGACGTTGATCTGCTTGCCCGAGAGTGACATCGTCACCGGCACGCTCATCACGCCGGCGCCCTTGTCGGTCTTGCCGATCGCACTCTCGATGCCCGCGCGGTCGCTGCCGATCACATGCGTGGAGCCGTTGACGACGACCTGCGGTGTGTAGACTTCGCGGTCGCCGCGCATGCGCGAATAGGCACGTTGCCGCGCAGAGAAGCGCGAATCCGCCAGCGTGTCCTTCCAGCCGAGATAGTCCCAATAATCGATCGGCATGCTCAGCGCGATGACCGAGGGATCCTTGGAGAGATCGCCGATGATCTGGTCGGCGGGCGGACAGGACGAACAGCCCTGCGAGGTAAATAATTCGACAACGGCGCGGGGATCAGCCTCGGCGGGGCGTATGACGGCGATGATCGCACAGATGCCGAGAGCTCCCGACCAGAGGGCACCAGACCAGCGGGAAATCGGATGAGTAGCCGTCATTGTCGTCATGTCGAACGCCGCACACCATTGCTCGTGAGAGGGAAATCTTATCGCCTGATGGTCACCGTAGTCTTACGGGGCGCGGCACATTCGTCCAGGCAACCGTCCAAGGGAGGTTTTCCGCCGGGCGGGCCCATCTGAAGCGTACCGCAAACGCGTGAAGGCGGCCTTTTGATAGGCCGCCTTCGTCAGGGCTTCTACTCACTTCGCAGTGAGCCATCGTTCACAAATCCGCGCTTACGCCGCGAGCTTGCGCAGCACGTAGTGCAGGATGCCGCCGTTGCGGTAGTAGTCGAGCTCGTCCAGCGTATCGATGCGGCAGAGCAGCGAAACGCGCTGCAACGAACCGTCGCCGGAGACGATCTCCGCGGTCAGCTTCTGACGCGGCCTGAGGTCGCCTTGCAGGCCGCGGATGGTCACCTTCTCGTCGCCCTTGAGGCCGAGCGACTGCCAGGAGGTGCCTTCCTCGAAGGTCAGCGGCAGCACGCCCATGCCGACCAGGTTGGAGCGATGGATACGCTCGAAGCTCTGGCAGATCACGGCGCGAACGCCGAGCAGGCGCGTACCCTTGGCGGCCCAGTCGCGCGAGGAGCCGTTGCCGTATTCGGCGCCGGCGAACACCACCAGCGGCACCTTCTCTTCCTGGTACTTCATCGCGGCGTCGTAGATCGACATCTGCTCGCCGTCGGGCCAGTGCTTGGTCAGACCGCCCTCAGGGATGTTTCCATCCGCGCCCTTGAGCATGAAGTTCTTGATGCGGATGTTGGCGAAGGTGCCGCGCATCATCACTTCGTGGTTGCCGCGACGCGTGCCGTACTGATTGAAATCGGCGGGGCGCACCTGATGCTCGCTGAGATATTTGCCGGCGGGCGAGGTGAGCTTGATCGAACCGGCCGGCGAGATGTGGTCGGTGGTGATCTTGTCGCCGAACATGGCGAGGATGCGCGCCTCGACGATGTCGGTGACCGGCTCCGGCTCCTTCTTCATGCCTTCGAAGTAAGGCGGGTTCTGCACATAGGTCGAAGACATGTTCCAGCGATAGGTCTCGCTCTCGACCGTCTTGATCTTGCGCCAGTTGGTATCGCCCTTGAACACGTCGGCATACTTCTTCTTGAAGATCGACGCGGTCACGAACTTCTTCATGAAGGCGTTGATCTCCTTGGCCGTCGGCCAGATGTCCTTCAGGTACACCGGCTTGCCGTCCTTGCCCTCGCCGAGCGGCTCGGTGGCGAGGTTCTTGGTGACGCTGCCGGCGAGCGCGTGCGCAACGACCAGCGGCGGCGAGGCCAGATAGTTCGCCTGCACGTCCGGCGAGACGCGGCCTTCGAAGTTGCGGTTACCGGAGAGCACGGCAGCGGCGACGATGCCGTTGTCGTTGATCGACTTCGAGATCTCCTCCGGCAGCGGACCGGAATTGCCGATGCAGGTGGTGCAGCCGAAGCCGACCAGGTTGAAGCCGACCTTATCGAGATCCTTCTGGAGGCCGGAATTGGCGAGATACTCGGCCACGACCTGGCTGCCCGGGGCGAGCGAGGTCTTCACCCACGGCTTCGCTTTCAGGCCCTTGGCCGCCGCGTTACGCGCGAGCAGGCCCGCACCGATCAACACGCTGGGATTCGAGGTGTTGGTGCAGGAGGTGATCGCCGCGATCACGACGTCGCCATGGCCGAGATCGAAGTCCTTGCCTTCGACCGGGAAACGCTTCGCCGGCTCCTCGGCCTTCTTGTACTCGCTGGCGAGCGCGAGCGAGAAGCCTTCGGCGACCGAAGGCAGCGCGATGCGGCCTTCGGGACGCTTCGGGCCGGCCATCGACGGCACGACGTCGCCGAGGTCCAGTGTCAGCAACTCCGTGAACACCGGATCGGGCGACTTGGCGGTGCGGAACAGGCCCTGCGCCTTGGCATAGGCCTGCACCAGCGCGACGCGGGCCGAGGCACGGCCGGAGGTCTTGAGGTAGTCGAGCGCGGCGGCGTCGACCGGGAAGAAGCCGCAGGTCGCGCCGTATTCGGGCGCCATGTTGGCGATGGTCGCCTTGTCGGCGACCGAGAGGTGGTCGAGGCCGGGGCCGAAGAACTCGACGAACTTGCCGACCACGCCGAGCTTGCGCAGCATCTGCGTCACGGTCAGCACCAGATCGGTCGCAGTGACGCCTTCCTTCAGCGCGCCCTTCAGCTTGAAGCCGACGACGTTGGGCAGCAGCATCGACAGCGGCTGGCCGAGCATGCAGGCTTCCGCCTCGATGCCGCCGACGCCCCAGCCGAGCACGGCGAGACCGTTGACCATGGTGGTGTGGGAGTCGGTGCCGACCAGCGAATCGGGATAGGCGACCTCGAAGGTGCCGGTCTTCTTGCCGACCGTCATCTTCTCCTTCTTGGTCCAGACCGTCTGGGCCAGATATTCGAGGTTGACCTGGTGGCAGATGCCGGTGCCGGGCGGCACCACGGAGAAGTTCGAGAACGCCTTCTGACCCCACTTCAGGAACTCGTAGCGCTCCTGGTTCTGCTTGTATTCCTCGACGACGTTCTTGCCGAAGGCCTTGTTGTCACCGAAGAAGTTCACGATCACGGAGTGGTCGATGACGAGGTCGACCGGCACCAGCGGATTGATCTTCTCAGGCTCGCCGCCGAGCTTCTGCATCGCGTTGCGCATCGCGGCGAGGTCGACCACCGCGGGCACGCCGGTGAAGTCCTGCATCAGGACGCGCGCCGGGCGGAAGGCGATCTCATGCTCCAGCGACTTCTTGCGCAGCCATTTCGACACCGCGACGATGTCTTCCTTCTTGACCGAGCGGCCGTCCTCGTTGCGCAGCAGATTCTCGAGCAGGACCTTCATCGAATAGGGAAGCTTCGAAATTCCCTTCAGACCATTCTTCTCGGCTGTGGGCAGGCTGTAATAGACATAGGTCTTGGCGCCGACCTTGAGGGTCTTTTTGCATTTGAAGCTGTCGAGCGAGGTCATGTAGGAGATCCCAATTGTTAGTTATACCCGGCAGGGTATTTTAACACCGTCAGCGTATCAGGCTGGGCCGCTTGCAGGGGCAGGTTGAGTTGCCGCATCAACTAGTTCCGGGCTTATAGAAGCTTTCTAACCGCACCGCCACAGCCACAATCGTGCCGCAGCAACCGCTGAGCCAAAAATTCCCATGCGCTACCCCAAGATTTCCTGAGGCCTGGCTGTGAGCTGGTTGAAGCGAGGCGAGATGCGGCTGGCAGGTCATGGGCTCAGATGCGTGCGGGGCGGGCGCGAGGTGTTCGCCGGCCTCGATTTCGCGGCCGTCTCGGGCGAAGCCCTGGCGGTGATGGGTCGCAACGGATCGGGCAAGACCTCGCTGCTGCGGCTGATCGCGGGCCTGCTGGTTCCCGCCGGCGGGACGATCGCGCTGGACGGAGGCGACGGCGAGCTGACCTTGGCGGAGCAGTGCCACTATCTCGGCCATCGCGATGCCCTGAAGCCGGCGCTGAGCGTTGAGGAAAATCTGGCATTTTGGGCTGATTTTCTCGGCGGCGAGCGTTTTGAGGCGGCCGAGAGCCTCGCCAAAGTCGGCCTCGACCATGCCACCCATTTGCCCGCAGCCTTCCTCTCAGCCGGCCAGCGCCGCAGGCTCTCGCTGGCCCGGCTGCTGACCGTGCGCCGCCCGGTCTGGCTCCTGGACGAGCCGACCACGGCGCTGGATGTGGCCGGCCAGGACATGTTCGGCGGCCTGATGCGTGAGCACCTGTCGCGCGGCGGCATGATCGTCGCCGCCACCCACGCGCCGCTCGGGATCGAATCGCGCGAGCTGCGGATCGGGGATACGGCGTGATTCCGATGCACCCTCAGCTTTCCAAGCGGCCTGGCGCCGCCCTCTCCGCTCCCTCGCCGCTCCCGCTTGCGGGAGAGGCCGGCATAGGCGGCCCTTGGCCGCCGTCCCTCAAAAACGCCGATGCTTTGCATCGGCTATGGCCCCGGATGAGGGCTCTCTCCTCTGGGGGAATCTTCGTTGTCGAGAAACCCTCTCCCCGGCCCTCCCCCGCACGCGGGGGAGGGAGCGCACCGCCCCTGGGGCACAATGGGAGCACCCCATGACCGCCCTGTCCGCCCTGATCCTCCGGGACATCAGGATCGCGCTTCGCGTCGGCGGCGGGGCGCTGATCGGGGTGCTGTTCTTCCTGACCGTGGTGGTGCTGATGCCGTTCGCGGTGGGGCCGGATCTGGCGCTGCTGTCGCGGCTGGGACCGGCGATCCTGTGGCTCGGCGCGCTCCTGGCGAGCCTGCTGACCCTGGACCGGCTGTTCATGGCCGACCACGAGGACGGCTCGCTCGACCTGATCACGATGGGCCGGATGCCGTTGGAGCTCGCCTGCGCCGCCAAGGCGCTGGCGCATTGGCTGGCCACCGGCCTGCCGCTGATCGTCGCAACCCCGCTGCTCGGCCTTTTGCTCAACCTCGACATGGTCGCGACCGGTGCGGTGGCGCTGACGCTGCTTGCGGGAACCCCGGCCCTGACCTTCACTGGCATGATCGGTGCGGCGCTGGCGGTGACGCTGCACCGTGGCGGATTGCTGATGGCCGTTCTCGTGCTGCCGTTGTCGATTCCCGTGCTGATCTTCGGGGTCGCGGCCTCGCAGGCGGTGATCGTCGGCCCGATGACCTTCGGCGCGCCGTTCTCGATTCTATGCGCCCTCTCGCTGGTCAGCTTCGTGATCGGCCCGTTCGCGGCGGCGGCGAGCCTGCGGCATGGACTGGACTGACCTTGACCCCGATCAACTTTCGCGACGGACTTTCGTGCTGATTGCCTGAGCGGCCCCCGGTGACTATCACGATACCATGACGCTGATCGACCTCGCCAACCCCACCCGGTTCCTCGCGCTGACGGCGCGGGTGTTGCCGTGGCTCGCGGCTGCGACCGTCATCCTGCTCGCCATCGGCCTCTATCAATCCGCATACGCGCCGGACGACTATCAGCAGGGCGCGACCGTCAAGATCATGTTCATCCACGTGCCCAATGCCTGGCTGTCGATGTTCGTCTGGGGCGTGATGAGCATTGCCTCGCTAGGCACGCTGGTGTGGCGGCATCCGCTCGCCGACGTCGCCGCGAAAGCGGCTGCTCCGATCGGCGCCAGCTTCACTTTCCTCGCTCTGCTCACCGGCTCGCTGTGGGGCCGGCCGATGTGGGGCACCTATTGGGAATGGGATGCGCGGCTGACCTCCGTTCTGATCCTGTTCCTGATGTATCTCGGCCTGATGGCGCTGTGGCGTGCGGTCGACGATCCCTCGCGTGCGGCGCGCGCCGCCGCGGTGCTGACGCTGGTCGGCGCGATCAACCTGCCCATCATCAAGTTCTCGGTCGACTGGTGGAACACGCTGCACCAGCCGGCCTCGGTGATGCGCATGGGCGGCTCGACGCTCGACAAATCCTTCCTGATCCCGCTGCTCGTGATGGCGATCGCCTTCACGCTGCTGTTCGTCACGCTGCATTTGGCGGCAATGCGCAACGAGATCCTGCGCCGCCGCGTCCGCTCGCTGCAGATGATGCAGGCGAGCCGCGTCGCGTTCTCGAGCGAGTTGGGCACCGGCTCACATCAAGAAAACGCGTCAAAAGGGGCGGCGTGATCATGTCGCTCGGTCCTTACGCGTCCTTCATTGTGGCGTCTTACGCGGCTGCCGCACTCGTGATCGTGATCCTCATCGGGTGGGTCATGCTCGATTATCGCAGCCAGACGCAGCGCTTGCGCGAGCTGGAGGAGCGCGGCATCACCCGCCGCTCAGGCCGCAGCGCGACGGAGCGGCGATGAGCGACCGGTCGAGCTCCGCGTCGCCGCAGCGGCGCACCTTTCTGATGGCACTGCCGCTGATTGCCTTCCTCGGCCTCGCGCTGCTGTTCTGGTTCCGGCTCGGCAGCGGCGATCCTTCGCGAATTCCTTCGGCGCTGATCGGCCGGCCGGCGCCGCAGACGATGCTGCCGCCGCTCGAGGGCTTGCAGGCCGACAATGCGCCGGTGCCGGGGCTCGATCCCGCCGCCTTCAAGGGCAGGGTCACCCTGGTCAATGTCTGGGCGTCCTGGTGCGTGCCGTGCCATGACGAGGCGCCGCTCCTGACCGAGCTCGCCAAGGACAAGCGCTTCCAACTGGTCGGCATCAACTACAAGGACGCCTCCGACAACGCGCGGCGCTTCCTCGGCCGCTACGGCAACCCGTTCGGCCGCGTCGGCGTCGATGCCAACGGCCGCGCCTCGATCGAATGGGGCGTCTATGGCGTGCCAGAAACGTTCGTCGTCAGCCGCGAGGGCACCATCGCCTACAAGCTGGTCGGCCCGATCACGCCGGACAATTTGCGGACGGTGTTGATGCCGCAGCTGGAGAAGGCGTTGAAGGCGGGGAGCTGATCGCCGCGCTCGCGCCGCATACTCAACTGTCATCGCCGACTTGATCGGACGCCAGTCGGATACGAAGAGGCCGCAGCGTACTGGATGCCCCGCTCAAGCCCGGGCATGACAGCGATATGTGGAGCGACGCTTCGCCCTACCCCTTCCTGACATCCCCCGCTTCCGCCTCGCTTGCTTCCAGCGATGCCGGCGCGATCCCGTAGCGCTTGGTCAGCGGCATCTGGGCGATGGCGAAGATCATGGTCAGCGTGGTCACGCCAAACACCTTGAAGTTCACCCAGAAATCCGTGCTCTGGGTGCGCCAGATGATCTCGTTCAGCACGGCCAGGCCGGCGAAGAACAGCGCCCAGCGCAGCGTGAGGATACGCCAGCCCTGCGGCGTCAGGTTGAACATCTGGTCGAACATCACGGCGATGAAGGAGCGGCCGAACAGCAGGCCGCCGCCGAGGATCACGGCGAACAGGCCGTAGATGATGGTCGGCTTGACCTTGATGAAGGTCTCGTCGTGCAGCACCAGCGTCAGCGTGCCGAACACCAGCACGATCACGCCGGTCACGATCGCCATGATCGGGATGTGGCGCGTCACCACGTAGGAGGCGGCCATCGCCGCCACGATCGCAACCATGAAAGCGCCGGTCGCGGCGAACAGATTGAACTTCGCATTGACGAAGAAGAACACGAGCAGCGGACCGAGCTCGGTCGCAAGCTTGAACAGCGGATGCGGCTGGGTCTTGTCCATTCTCTCTTCCGTCTCTCCCATCCTTCGAGACGACCGCTTCGCGGTCTCCTCAGGATGAGGACCTCTTATGTGGCACGATCTCATCCTGAGGAGCCGCGCAAGCGGCGTCTCGAAGGATGAGGCTATTCGATTCCGGCGATGGCGCGGGCGAAGTCGCGCGCGGTGAACGGCGCGAGATCGTCGACGCCCTCGCCGACGCCGATGAAGTGCACCGGCAGCTTGAACTTCTCGGCGAGCGCCACCAGGATGCCGCCGCGCGCCGTGCCGTCGAGCTTGGTCATCACGAGGCCGGTGACCCCGGCGGTGCGATGGAAGGCCTCGACCTGCGACAGCGCGTTCTGGCCGACGGTCGCATCTAACACCAGCAGCACCGCATGCGGCGCGGTATCATCGACCTTGCGGATGACACGCACGACCTTCTCAAGCTCGTTCATCAGCTCGGCCTTGTTCTGCAGGCGGCCGGCGGTGTCGATCAGGAGCACGTCGATGTTCTGCTCCTTCGCCGCAGTCAGCGCGTTGAAGGCAAGGCTTGCCGAATCCGAGCCTTGTGCGGCAGCGATGACCGGCGTCTTCGTCCGCTCGCCCCAGACCTTGAGCTGCTCGATCGCGGCGGCGCGAAACGTATCGCCGGCGGCCAGCATCACCTTGCGGCCTTCGGATGCGAATTTCTGCGAGAGCTTTCCGATCGTGGTGGTCTTGCCGGAGCCGTTGACACCGACGACGAGGATAACGAACGGCTTCTTGGCCGTGTCGATCTCGAGCGGTTTTGCGACCGGCGCGAGCACCTTCTCGACCTCGGTCGCAACGACGTCCTTGACCTCGTCCGCCGAGATTGCCTTGTCGTAGCGCCCCGCGCCGACGGCGTCGGCAATGCGCACCGCGACCTGTGTGCCGAGGTCGGCGCGCAGCAGCACGTCCTCGATGTCGTCGAGCATGGCGCGGTCGAGCTTGCGCTTGGTGACGAGGTCGGCGACCGCGGTCCCGAGCGAGGACGAGGTGCGCTTGAGCCCGTTGGACAGGCGGCGCCACCAGCTCAGTTTTGGGGTGTCGGAGGTGGTATCGTTCATGATGGCGTGTTAGCCGTTCCGGCCTGCAAACGAAAGTCTTGACCGAAAGTCGTTGTCCTTGCTCGATGTTCCCGAATTGACATCAGACGAAATCCTGGCGCGCGTGCTTCATCGCGACGGCTTGATGCTGGTGATCGACAAGCCGGCCGGCCTGCCGGTGCATCGCGGCCCCAAGGGCGGGCCGAACCTGGAAGCCTGCTTCGACGCGCTCCGTTTCGGTCTGCCGCGGCCGCCGGTGCTGGCCCACCGGCTGGACAAGGACACCTCGGGGTGCCTCGTGCTCGGCCGCCATCGCAAGGCAACCGCCTCGCTCGGCCTGCTGTTCAAGCACGGCAAGATCGGCAAGACCTACTGGACGGTGGTCGAGGGCGGCCCTGCCGAAGATGAGGGCACGATCGACATGCCGCTCGGCCGGCTCAATGCCGAACGCGGCTGGTGGCAGAAGCCGGATCCGGAAGGGCAGAAGGCGATCACCAATTGGAGGGTGATGGGTCGCGGCGACGGTTTCACCTGGCTCGCCATGGAACCCGTCACCGGCCGGACCCATCAATTGCGGGTGCATTCGGCCGCGACGGGCTGGCCGATCTTCGGCGATAACATTTACGGCAACGGCCCGCGCTTCGGCGAGCCGCGCCTGCATCTGCATTCCCGCGAGATCGTGGTGCCGATCTCCCGGAACAAGGAACCGATCCGCGTGGTGGCGCCGGCCCCGCCGCATATGCATGAGAAGCTCAGGGCCTGCGGGTGGAATGGGGAGTAACCCAACTGCCTGACCCTCATGGTGAGGAGGCCCGCGCAGCGGCCGTCTCGAACCATGAAGCCCCGCTGCCAGACCTCGGCCTCCATCCTTCGAGACGCCCGCTTTCGCGGGCTCCTCAGGATGAGGATCACCATGGTTTACGAAACGTTCAGTGCTCGCCTCTAATGATCACGGTTGCTTAGAAAAAGCTTCCGTAACCGCTCAGGACGAGCCGCGCGTGATGACCAAGGCCGGGCTATCGATCATCGACGAGGTCGAATCCGCGATTCGGATGGGCTCGCCGGAAAAGGGGCTGGAGACGGCCCGGCGCGTCACCGAGCTGTTCCTGTGCTCCGCCGGCAATTTCGACGACGAGCAGATCGCGCTGTTCGACGACGTGCTCGCGCGCCTGATCGGCACCATCGAGCTGCGCGCCATCGCCGACATGGGCGCGCGCGTGGCGCTGGCCGAGATCAGCGCGCAGCTCGCGCCGATCGCGCAGGCGCCGCCGTCCGTGATCCGCCGGCTCGCCAACAATGACGAGATCCGCATCGCCGGCCCGGTGCTGCAGGAATCCGCGCGCCTCGACGATGGCGAGCTGGTGAAGATCGCATCAAGCAAGGGCGAGCCGCATCTGCTCGCGGTCGCCGGCCGCTGGTGGCTGAAGGAGATCGTTACCGACGCGCTGCTGGCGCGCCGCTATCCCAGCGTCAGCCGGCGGCTCGCGGCCAATCCCGGCGCACGCGTCTCCGGAGGCGGATTTGCCATCATCGTCGGCCAGGCCGAGAGCGATCCGGAGCTCGCGGTCAGCGTCGGCATCCGCGTCGATCTGCCATCGGAGCTGCGGCGCCAATTGCTGCGCTCGGCGACGGATGCCGTGCGCACCCGCCTGTTGTCGCGCGCGCCGCCGCATCTGTTCGAGGAAATCCAGAGCGCGATCGCAGCCGTCACCATCGGCGTCGAGCGCGAGATGTCCGGCGTTCGCGATTTCGAGGGCGCCAAGCGCGCGATTGCGAATCTCAAGGCGACCGGCCAGCTCGATGAGGCGACGCTGTTCGGCTTCGCCGGGCAGCGGCGCTATGAGGAGACGGTGGCGGCCCTGGCGGCGTTGTCCGGATCGACGATCGAGGTGATTCGCCCGCTGATGCAGAGTCTGCGCGAAGACGGTCTGCTGGTGCCGTGCAAGGCCGCGCAGCTCAGCTGGGAGACCACCGTGGCCGTGCTCGAAAGCCGCTTCGCGACAGGTGCGATGAAGCCCGCGGACATCGCCAGGGCGCAGGGACACTATGCGAGAATGACGGCGGAGAACGCCAAGCGCACGCTGCGGTTCTGGCAGGTAAGAGCGCTGTAGGGGGCGCGCTGCTCATCACACACTCGGCCGTCATTGCCCGCGAAGGCGGGCAATCCAGTATTCCAGAGACGGTGGAGATCAAACTGAGAAGCCGCGGCGTACTGGGTCGCCCGGTCGAGCCGGGCGACGACACCGACTATGTGGTGAGCCGCTCGCCATCAACGCCGGCAATCACTCGTGGCACGATGCCCCCCACCCGCTCGCCCGCAATCGCCACCGGCAGATAATGCTCCGTGCGGCCCTGCTCCCCGCTCTCGATCAGCACATCGCGCGTCGCGCCGATCTCGGCTTGCAGCCGCCGCCGCAGCGCCGCTTCGCCTGCGGCCCGCAGCCGTTTCGCACGCGCCTTGATCTTGGGACCCGCCACCTGCGGCATCCGCGCAGCCGGCGTGCCGGGGCGCGGGGAGTAGGGGAAGACGTGCAGGAAGGTGAGGCCGCATTCCTCGACGAGCTCGAGCGAGCGCGAAAACATCTCCTCGGTCTCGGTCGGGAAGCCCGCGATGATGTCGGCGCCGAAGGCAACGTCGGGTCGCAGCCGGCGGACCTGGTCGCAGAACACGATGGCGTCCCGGCGCGAATGCCGTCGCTTCATGCGCTTCAAAATCATATCGTCGCCGGACTGCAGCGACAGGTGCAGATGCGGCATCAGCCGCGAATCGTCGGCGATGGCGTCGAGCAGATCGGCATCCGCCTCGATCGAATCGATCGAGGAGATGCGCAGGCGCTTCAGCTCCGGCACGTGCCTCAGGATCTGCTTGGTCAACATGCCGAGCTTCGGCGCGCCGGGCAGGTCGGTGCCATAGCTGGTGAGATCGACCCCGGTCAGCACGATCTCGGCATGACCGCGCTCGACCAGCGCTCGCACCTGCTCGACCACGGCGCCCATCGGCACCGAGCGCGAATTGCCGCGGCCGAACGGGATGATGCAGAAGGTGCAGCGATGATCGCAGCCGTTCTGCACCTGCACGAACACGCGCGGCAGACCGCTCGCATAGCCGTCGATAAGATGCGGCGCCATCTCCCTCACGGCCATGATGTCGCTGACAGCGATCTTTTCGCTGGCACCAAAGTCGAAGGCGCTGCGCGTCTCCTGCCATGCAGACGATCGCATCTTGTCGTCATTGCCGACGACACGATCGACCTCGGCCATCTCAGCGAACATCTGGCTCTGCGTCTGCGCCGCGCAGCCGGTGACGACGATGCGCGCCTCGGGGCGCTCGCGCTTCAGCTTGCGGATCGACTGGCGCGCCTGCGCCACCGCCTCGTTGGTGACGGCGCAGCTGTTGATGACGATGGTGTCGGAAAGGCCCGCGCCCTCCGCTTTGCTGCGGATCACCTCGGCCTCGAAGGCATTGAGGCGGCAGCCGAAGGTGACGATGTCGACGGCCATCAGGCGACCGGCGCGAACAGCGCCGGATCGAAATGGCCCTCATATTCGAAGGTCGCGGTGCCCGTCATCAGCACGTGGTCGTCGCGCTCCCGCCATTCGATGCCGAGCCTGCCGCCCGGCAATGCGATCTCGACCTTGCGCGCGGCGCGCTTCAGCCGCGCTGCCGCGACGGCGGTGGCGCAAGCCGCCGAACCGCAGGCCCTGGTCAGGCCTGCGCCGCGCTCCCAGGTGCGGATCGTGATGTGCTGGGGATCGACGATCTGGGCGAGCGTGATGTTGGCGCGCTCCGGGAAGATCGGATGGTTTTCCAGGAGCGGACCGAAGCGGCCGAGATCGTAGGCGTTGACGTCGTCGACCCAGAACACCGCATGCGGATTGCCCATGCTCACGACGGAGGGCGAATGCAGGATCGGATTGTCGATCGGCCCGATCTGCAATTCGATGTAGCGGGTGTCGCGAAACTCTTCCGCCAGCGGAATGTCCTGCCAGCCGAATTTTGGCGCGCCCATGTCGACGGTGTAGAGATCGGGCGCCGGCCCCTGCCAGGCATTGAGCAGGCCGGCGGCGGTCTCGAAGGTCGCCGTGGTCTGGCCGGTCTTCTCGAAGATGCGGCGCACGACGCAGCGCATGCCGTTGCCGCAGGCGCCGGCTTCGGAGCCGTCATTGTTGTAGATGCTGATGAAGGCCTCGGTGCCGTCGAGCCGCGGCTTCTGCAGCACCATGAGCTGGTCGTAAGCCACGCCGCCGTTCGCGGACGCCACCGCGCGCGCATCGTCCGGCGTCACCCGGCCTGCGGAATCGCGCATGTCGACAACGACGATCTCGTTGCCGATGCCGTTCATCTTGGCAAATGCGTGGTTGGCCAGCGCGCTCATGAAAGTTCCCGAATTTCGCCTGTCTTATATGGCGATCCTCGGCCGCTTGGCCAGCGATTTGCGGCCGGTGCCGAGACGTCTGCTATGACGCATCTGTCATGGGACGAATTCAGCGCTCGCGTGTTAGAACGGCGCGGTTCGCGCGAACGGGGACGCTAAAGCCGGATTTGGGCCTTGGTGGGCAAGGTCTTGGGGAGAATCTTGGGGAGAATAAAATGATCAGGTTTCGTCGTTTCGCTCTGACCGCACTGGTCCCGGCAGCGGTCCTGTCGCTTGGCCTGTCATTTGGACTGCGCGAGGTTCTGGCGCAAACCCCGAGCCCGGCGCCCGCCGCGTCGGTCAGCCCCTCGCCGGCCCCGTCGGCCTCGCCCTCCCCCGCACCTTTGGCAACACCCGCCCCAGCGGCCAGCGCCTCACCCGCTCCTTCAGCATCGCCAGCACCCGCGGCCAGTGCCGCGCCCAGCCCGACCGCCCCACCGCCCGCCGCGGCCGCTACTCCTGCCCCGGTGCAGACCGCCGATCCCTTTGGCCTCGAAACCACGCTCGAGGCCAAGAAGGTCGTGATGGTCAAGGGCACGGCCAATTGGGACTCGGCCTTCGACACCCTGATCGATGCCTTCAAGGCGCTGAACACGCTGTTGGACAAGCAGGGCATCAAGCCATCAGGCAATTCGATGATCGTCTACACCTCGACCGACGACACCGGCTTCACCTTCCTCGCCGAGATCCCGGTCGACCAGGAGCCCAAGAACCTGCCCAAGGACATGAGCATCGGCAAATCGCCTGAAGGCAAGGCGCTGAAATTCGTCCATCGCGGCTCCTACGACAACATGGACAACACCTATGAGGCGATCACCAATCACCTCGACGACAAGAAGCTGGAAGCCAAGGACACCTTCATCGAGGAGTACCTCACCGATCCCCTGAAGACGGCGGAGGACAAGCTCGTGATCAATGTTTTCGTGCCGCTGAAGTGAGACTGATGCAAAAGCCTGCCCTGCTCGCCGCCGTTTTCGCCACCGCCGTGCTGACCGCCTCCGCACGCGCCGACGATTTTCCGTCCGCCATCACGGTGAGCGGCGAGGCCACGATTTCCGCGGCGCCCGATCTCGCGCACATCGATGCCGGCGTCGCCAACGACGCCAAGACGGCGAAAGAAGCCTCCGATGCCAACAACGCCGCGATGGGCAAGGTGCTGCTGGCGCTGAAGGGCGCAGGGATCGCCGAGACGGATTACCAGACCTCGCGCCTGTCGCTGCAGCCGCAATACGGCCAGAACAAATCCACCGGTGCTTCGCCCGTGGTCGGCTTTCGCGCCTCCAACCGCGTCACCGTCAAGATCCGCGACGTGACCAAGGTGGCCGGCATCATCGACACGCTGGTCAGCGCCGGCGCCAACGACATCGGCAACATCTCCTTCGAGGTGACGCAGGCGTCAAAACTGCTCGACGACGCGCGCGAGCAGGCGGTGGCGGACGCCCGCCGCAAGGCGGAGATTTATGCCAAGGCCACCGGCGTCACGCTAGGCGCGCCGCTCAACGTGTCGGAGGGCGGCGGCCCAGTACCGCTGTTCAAGGCGCGGATGGCGACGGCCCCGATGGCTGCGCCGGCCGCCGTTGCGCCGGGCGAGGAAACGCTGTCGGTGACGGTGAATGTGAGCTGGGCGATCAAGCAGGGACAGTAGGCCGTAAGAGGCACACTGCGCGATCCAATTTCGCTGTCGTCCCCGCGAACGCGATGGCGAGCGCGGGGACCCATAACCAGAGAACAATGTGGGCAGAACTCCCACTCCGAGTCGTCGCCAAACATCTCCCTTGGATATGGGTCTCGGATCTGCGCGCGCTCGAGGCGCGCCTGTCCGGGACGACGGGCTGTATGTGTGGTGACAGCGGAGTAAATCGCGCGCGCTAAATCTCCACGACCTGCCCGGGCTGCATCGCCACGAACCGCTCCTGAGGAATGTTCGCGGCATCGAGGGCCTCGACCAGCGCCTTGGCCGGCGCGTCGATTGCTTCGTCGGTGAGCTGGAACGTGCCGTGGTGATGCCCGAGCGCGGCCTCGGCGCCGCAATCGGCCAGCGCCTTCACGGCGTCTTCGGGATTCATGTGCTGGTCCCGCATGAACCAGCGCGGCTCGTAGGCACCGATCGGAAGAATCGCCAGGCGCAGCTTCCCGTGCTTCTCGGCGACGCGGCGAAAGTGCCTGCCGTCGCCATAGCCGGAATCGCAGACGACGTAGATCTTGCCGGCCGGCGTCTCCAACACGAAACTCGCCCACAGCGCCTTGTTGCGGTCGAACAGGCCGCGCGCGGTCCAATGCCGGGTCGGCACCAGATGCACGGCGACGCCTTCGCCGAGCTCGACGCGATCGTGCCAGTCGAATGCTTCGGCCTTGATGGTGGGATCGGCGCTGCGCATCGTGACGTCGTTGCCGAGCGGGGTGACCACGCGCGGAGCGAAATTCTTGGTGAGCCGCGACAGCGTCGCGATGTCCAGATGATCGTAGTGCCCGTGCGAGACCAGCACGACGTCGATCTTCGGCAGCTTCTCGAAGGCGATGCCGGGATCGTTGTGCCGCTTCGGTCCGGCCCAGGCGACCGGAGAGACCCGCATTGACCAGACAGGATCGATGAGGATGTTGAGACCGCCCGCCTGGATCAGCCAGCTGGCGTGGCCGACGAAGGAGAGCCGCACCTTGTCACCGTCGACACGCTCCGGCGGGGTGTCGGCATGGGCGCTGGGAGCCCAGTCCGGCCATTTCGCGCGCTGCCGGCCGCCGTCGAACTGCCAGCGCAAAACCTCTCGAAGCGATTTCGGCGGCGCCCCGTCCGGATCGAAGAAGTGCAGGCCGTTGAAATGGTCGGAGGCGGGGCGGTCATAGGTTTTCATGCTGGACATCCAGAAGGAGGGGATGCCGACCAGAGCACCGGCTCCGGCGAGCAGTCCGAATAGGCGGCGGCGGGTGACCGGCACGGCGGGCTACCAGGGATGGTCGGGACGGTAAGGCATCACCGGCTATATGGGCCAGCCTGGCGGAAAAGGAACCCGTCACCAAAAGGGGCACATTTTCAGTATCTTGCCCTACCAAAGGCACGGCGGCATCCTAACTTTCCTTGACTTTTGGGCGTGAGCGGCGTTTAACCCCGCCACTTTCTCGGAAAGGCTTTCTTTTCGACCCGCCGACCGGCCCTCGAGGCCGGAGGTCAACGCCCGACAGCGCTGTGCGCCCTCGGGCGCAAAGGTGTTTGGAAGATCGTTTGCCAGGAAGGTGGTCATCCCCCGCGAAGGCGGGGGATCCAGTACCCCCGAGGCGGCTCGGCTGGACCCGAGAAGTCGCGGCGTACTGGATGCCCCGCCTCCGCGGGGCATGACAGCGGTGAATAACGGAGCGCTCTTCCCGTCGGGAAGGCAGCAACAGGACAACGGCATTGTTCGACAATCTGTCGGAACGGCTTGGTGGCATTCTCGATCGTCTGACGGGGCGCGGTGCGCTGACCGAAAAGGACGTCGACGCCGCAATGCGCGAAGTGCGCCGCGCGCTGCTCGAGGCCGACGTCGCGCTCGAGGTGGTGCGCAGCTTCACCGAGCGCGTCCGCGAGCAGGCGATCGGCGCCACCGTCGTGAAGTCGGTCACCCCCGGTCAGATGGTGGTCAAGATCGTCCATGACGAGCTGATCAACACGCTCGGCGCCGAAGGCCAGACCATCGACGTCAATGCCGTGCCGCCGGTGCCGATCATGATGGTCGGTCTGCAGGGCTCCGGTAAGACCACCACCACCGCAAAGCTCGCCCGCCGCCTGGTCCAGCGCGACAAGCGCAAGGTGCTGATGGCCTCGCTCGACGTCTACCGCCCCGCGGCGATGGAACAGCTGGCCGTGCTCGGCCGCGACCTCGACATTCCGACCCTGCCGATCGTGGCGGGTCAGCAGCCGCCGCAGATCGCCAAGCGCGCGCTGGAAGCCGGCAAGCTCGGCGGCTACGACATCGTGCTGCTCGACACCGCCGGCCGCACCACGCTCGACGAAGAGATGATGGCGGAAGCGGCTGCAATCAAAGCCGCCGCCAATCCGCACGAAGTGCTGCTGGTTGCGGACTCGCTCACCGGCCAGGACGCCGTGAATCTCGCGCGCTCGTTCGATCAGCGCGTCGGCCTCACCGGCATCGTGCTGACCCGCGTCGACGGCGACGGCCGCGGCGGCGCCGCGCTGTCGATGCGCGCCGTCACCGGCAAGCCGATCAAGCTGATCGGCACCGGCGAAAAAACCGATGCGCTGGAAGATTTCCATCCTGATCGTATCGCCGGACGCATCCTCGGCATGGGCGACGTGGTCTCGCTGGTCGAGCGTGCCGCCGCCAATATCGACGCCGAAAAGGCCGCGCGCACCGCCGAGCGCATGCGCAAGGGTCAGTTCGACCTCAACGACATGCGCGAGCAGCTGTTGCAGATGTCCAACATGGGCGGCATCAGCGGCCTGATGGGCATGATGCCCGGCATCTCCAAGATGAAGAACCAGATCGCGGCGGCCGGCATCGACGACAAGATCCTGAAGCGCCAGGTCGCGATCATCGATTCCATGACGCGCGAGGAGCGCCGTCATCCGGACCTGCTCAAGGCCAGCCGCAAGAAGCGCATCGCGGCCGGCAGCGGCCAGAGCGTCGAGCACGTCAACAAGCTGCTCAAGATGCACCGGAACATGGCCGACATGATGAAGGCCATGGGCTCGGGCAAGCGCGGCCCGCTCGCCGGCATCGCGCAGGCGATGGGTTTTGGTGGCGGCATGAAGATGCCCTCGCCGGAAGAGATGAAAGCGCTGCAGGAGAAGATGCAGGGTGGCGGCGGACAAGGCCTGCCCAACCTGCCGAAGGATCTGCCGCCTGGTCTTCGCACTGGCCTGCCGAACCTTCCTGGTCTCACCGGGCTGAGCGGCAAGCCAACGCTGCCGGGCCTCGGCGGTTTCCCGGGCAAGAAGAAATGAGGAATTCGTCGCGGGGGACCGCAACAGGCCTCACGCAACGCGGAATACCAATCAACCGAACAAAACGTACTTTGAAGGAGAACTGAATGTCCGTCGTTATCCGCCTCGCTCGCGCAGGCACCAAGAAGCGTCCCGTCTATCACGTCGTCGTCGCCGACTCGCGCTTTCCGCGTGATGGCCGCTTCATCGAGCGTCTCGGCCATTTCAACCCGCTGCTGCCGAAGGACAACGAGACCCGCCTCAAGCTCGACATGGAGAAGGTGAAGGCCTGGCTCGCCAAGGGCGCGCAGCCGTCGGATCGCGTGGCGCGTTTCCTCGACGCCGCCGGCGTCAAGAAGCGCGAAGCGCGCAACAACCCTGAGAAGGCCGTGCCGCGCAAGGAGCGCAAGGCGCAGGCCGAAGCCGCCGCCAAGGGCTGAGGCTAGGACATGTCGGCGCTGGTCTGCGTCGCGCGGATCGGCGCCGCGCATGGTGTGCGCGGTGCGGTCAAGCTGTGGACCTTCACCGAAGATCCGTTTGCCGTCAGGCGCTACGGGCCGCTTCTCGCCAAGGACGGCAAGCGCCAGTTCGAGGTCGCGACGGCGCGCGAGGCGAAAGATCATCTGGTGGCGACGTTCAAGGGCGTCACGACCCGCGATGAGGCCGAGCGCCTCAACGGCGTCGAGCTCTACGTTCCGCGCGAAAAGCTGCCCGCGACCGACGAGGACGAATATTACCACACCGATCTGATCGGGCTCGCCGCCGTCACCACGGACGGCGAGACGCTCGGCCGCGTGCTCGCGATCCATAATTTCGGCGCCGGCGACATCATCGAGATTGCCCCGCCCAAGGGCGCGACGATGCTGCTGCCGTTCTCCAACGCCGTGGTGCCGGAGGTCGACATCGAGGGCGGCCGCGTCGTGATCGCGCCGCCGCTCGAGATCGAGGGCGAGGAGCGGGGCGAAACTCTCGCTCCGAGTCGTCGCCGCGAAAGCGGGGACCCATAACCACAAGCCGTGGTTTTTGGCTAAGCTGGAGCCTCCAACCATCGCAAAACTGGCTGCGCTGGTTATGGGTCCCTGATCTGCGCGCGCTTGAGGCGCGCTTGTCGGGGACGGCGAGAACTGAGATCGAATGACCAACCCCTCACCCTGGCGCGCAACCGTGCTGACGCTGTTTCCGGAGATGTTTCCGGGACCGCTCGGCGTGAGTCTGGCCGGCCGGGCGCTGGCCGCCGGGCTGTGGCAGCTCGAGGCGCGCGATATCCGGGCCTCGGCCACCGATCGCCACCGCAGCGTCGATGACACCCCGGCCGGCGGCGGGCCGGGCATGGTGCTGCGGGCGGATGTGCTGGCGGCGGCCATCGATGCCGCTGGGATTGGTGCTGAGCGGCCGCGCTTGCTGATGAGCCCCCGCGGTCGGCCATTGACCCAGGTCCGGGTGGTCGAGCTCGCCCAAGGCCCCGGGCCCCTGATCGTCTGCGGACGGTTCGAGGGGGTAGACCAGCGGGTGATCGACCGGCGCGGCCTGGAGGAGGTCTCGATCGGCGATTACGTCCTGTCGGGGGGTGAAATCGCGGCCTTCGCCCTGATCGACGCCTGTGTTCGGCTCCTGCCGGGCGTGATGGGCAAGGAGGCCTCGGGAACCGAGGAAAGTTTTTCGGACGGCCTTCTGGAATACCCCCAATACACCCGCCCGCAGCTGTTCGAGGGGGTTCCGATCCCGGGGGTCCTCACCTCGGGCGACCACGCCAAGGTGGCGGCCTGGCGGCGGGCCGAATCCGAGGCCCTGACGGCGGCCCGACGGCCGGATCTATGGGCTCAAATCCCGGTCAAGGCCCCGAATCGGGCCGGCCGCCAAAAAACGCCAAAAAACAAGACAGACGGGTGACAAACGCTCCGGCTTGCCTTATAGGAGCGGCCAAATCCGCAATGGCTGGATAGACGAATTTCACGCAGCCCCCGTTTCTTCAAGGCTGGGCGCGCCGATGGAGATTTACCCATGAACCTGATCAAGCAGCTCGAACAAGAGCAATTCGACAAGCTGTCCGCTGGCAAGGACATTCCGGAATTCGGCCCCGGCGACACCGTGATCGTCAACGTGAAGGTCGTCGAGGGCGACCGCACCCGCGTGCAGGCCTATGAGGGCGTCTGCATCGGCCGTTCCGGCGGCGGTCTCAACGAGAGCTTCACCGTCCGCAAGATCTCCTATGGCGAGGGCGTGGAGCGCGTGTTCCCCGTGATGTCGCCGATGATCGACTCGATCAAGGTGGTGCGTCGCGGCAAGGTGCGTCGCGCCAAGCTCTATTACCTCCGCAATCTCCGCGGCAAGTCGGCCCGCATCGTCGAGAAGCAGGACCGCGCTGCTGCCGTCGGCGAGTAAACCTCGCCACCTGGCAAGTTTTTCGAAAGCGCGGGGCTCGGCTCCGCGCTTTTTTGTTGCGTCAGTGCGGCGCGCAAGGTGCCCGTCCCTCACCCTGAGGAGCGCGGAACGCGCGTCTCGAAGGGCGAGGCCACCGGCCGGGCCTTCATCCTTCGAGACGCGCGCCAAGAGCGCGCTCCTCATGCATGGTGTGCGTGGCGGTCATTTGAAACCACTCGCGATTCCAGTTCGGCCTGCTATATATTCTTGGAATGTTTCCAGATCTGACCAGCTTCGCCCCCGTCCAGCGCATCGTCATCGACGATCGCTCGCGGCTGCCTGGCCGGTTCTTCGGACGCTTCGCGACCTCGGCAACGTCAGAGCTTACGCGCGCAGCCTAAAAGCTGCGCTGACGATTTTGTTGCCCGCGCGCCAGGCGCGCTATCCGCTTACCAACATTCCCGGAGCTCAAGCTCATGTCCAAGCCGACCACCCTGTACGACAAGATCTGGAACGACCACCTGGTGCACGAAGCCGAGGACGGCACCTGCCTGCTCTATATCGATCGTCACCTGGTGCATGAGGTGACCTCGCCGCAGGCGTTCGAAGGCCTGCGCGCGACGGGGCGCAAGGTCCACGCGCCCGAGAAGACGCTCGCGGTCGTCGACCACAACGTGCCGACCACCGATCGCACCAAGCCGAATCCGGATCCTGAGAGCATCGAGCAGATCAAGGCGCTGGCCGAGAACGCCAGGGAATTCGGCATCGAATATTACAACGAGTTCGACAAGCGCCAGGGCATCGTCCACGTCATCGGCCCCGAGCAGGGCTTTACCCTGCCCGGCACCACCATCGTCTGCGGTGACAGCCACACCTCGACGCATGGTGCGTTCGGCGCGCTCGCCCACGGCATCGGCACGAGCGAGGTCGAGCACGTGCTGGCGACGCAGACGCTGATCCAGAAGAAGGCCAAGAACATGCGCGTCACCGTCGACGGCAAATTGCCCGACGGCGTGACCGGCAAGGACATCATCCTCGCCATCATCGGCGAGATCGGCACCGCGGGCGGCACCGGCTACGTGCTGGAATATGCGGGCGATGCGATCCGCGCGCTCTCGATGGAAGGCCGCATGACGGTCTGCAACATGTCGATCGAGGGCGGCGCCCGCGCCGGCCTCGTTGCGCCCGACCAGAAGGCCTTCGACTTCCTGCGCGACCGGCCGAAGTCGCCGAAGGGCGCGGCCTGGGATGCGGCAATGCGCTATTGGGAGACGCTGCGCTCCGACGAAGGCGCGCATTTCGATCACGAGCTGCGCCTCGATGCTGCAAAACTGCCGCCGATCGTGACCTGGGGCACCTCGCCCGAAGACGTGATCTCGGTGACCGGCATCGTGCCCGATCCCGACAAGATCGAGGACGAGGCCAAGCGCATCTCCAAGCATCGCGCGCTGAAGTACATGGGCCTGACCGCGGGGACGAAGATCACCGACATCAAGCTCGACCGCGTCTTCATCGGCTCCTGCACCAACGGCCGCATCGAAGACTTACGCGCAGCGGCGAAGATTGCTGAAGGCAAGACCGTTTCGGCGAACGTCAACGCCATGGTCGTGCCGGGCTCCGGCATCGTGAAGGAGCAGGCCGAGGCTGAAGGTCTGGACAAGATCTTCATCAAGGCCGGCTTCGAATGGCGCGAGCCGGGCTGCTCGATGTGCCTTGCGATGAACCCGGACAAGCTGAAGCCGGAAGAGCGCTGCGCCTCGACCTCGAACCGCAACTTCGAGGGCCGCCAAGGCTTCAAGGGCCGCACGCATCTGGTGTCGCCGGCGATGGCGGCGGCCGCGGCGATCGCGGGTCACTTCGTCGACGTCCGGGAGTGGCGCTAAGCCGGTTCCTACAATTGTAGCGATCGCGGCAAAGCGCCGTTAAGCGCCCACAACGACACTGCGTCCTCGCGACGATCTCGCGAGGACGCAAGCCATGGCCAACAAGCCTGAATATGTCGACCTGATCAGCGAAGCGACGCGCCAGCACCGCCGGCGTGCGGCGCCGCTGCGCGTCGTTGCCAAGCCGGAGGTGGAGGAGACGTCAAAGCTCAGCCGCTGGCCGCCGGCGATGTTTCGGCAGTGGAAGCTCGAGAATCTGATGCGGTGGAAGGCTTCGTCTTGGAAGCTGAAGGATTGGCTCTGAGTTAAAGCGCCGCCATTATCCACGGTCATTCCGGGCGATGCGAAGCATCGAACCAGGGTGCGCTATTGCGCACCCGAGAATCTCGAGATTCCAGGTCTGGCGCTTGCGCCGCCATCCCGGAATGACGGTGCTAAATCACCTCACCAATAATACCGGTACGGATAGTGCCAGCGGGGCCAGCGGCAGACGCGGCGCGGGCCGTAATAGGTCCAGATGATCCGGCAGCGACGCGGATAGTGATAGTAGGGATAGTAGCCCCCGACATAATAGCGCCGGTGGAAGTGACGATAGCCGTAATGGGGACGATAGATCCCGTAACGATGATAGCCGCCATAGTGGCGAAATCCGCCGTAACGAATGCCGCCGCCGTGAAAGGCCGGCGCAGCGCGGAAGCCGCCGCCATGGAAGCCGCCACCGCGGAAGCCGCCGAAATGTCCGCCACCGCCGCGGAAGCCACCACCGCCGTGGAAATGACCGCCACCGCCATGTCCGCCGCCGCCGTGACGTATCTGCGTGACGAGATCGTCGGTCGCGGCCTTCGTCGCGGGTGACGTCGCCGGATTGATCAAGGTGAGTGCTTCAGCGCGACGCGCGGTGCCGGCCGACAGCATCAGCGTCGCGGCGGCCGCGATCCCGAGCACGCGCATCGGGCGAGCCCGACGACCCAACATCCTCAGCATGGAACCCTCCCTGAATCTGGACAGCAGAGCTGCGACGCGACGTCTCGGCCGTGCCATCGCTGTTCAATTACGGTCGCTCCCAAGATTAAATTGCGGACGGCGATGTGAACGCGCCATGAATGAACGACACTGGGCCTCGGCGATGCGACGCAGTGCCGCGACGGAAGGAATTTTGCAAATGACTGTCTACGCCATTGCGCAATTGAAGATGACGGACCGCGCAGCTTATGACCGCTATCAGGCGCGGTTCTTCGACGTGTTCAGAAAGTACAACGGGCGCCTGCTCGCCGCCGACGAACATCCGCGCGTACTCGAGGGCGCGTGGCCGCATGACAAGCTTGTCATGATGTCGTTTGCCGACGAGGCCGCATTCCTCGCCTTCTCGAACTCGCCCGAGTACGAAGAGATCTCGCGTGATCGCAAAGCCGGCGCACAGGCGACCGTGCTGCTGGTCAGGGGATTCGACCCCGCGGGCTAAAGTGCGATGAGATTTGGATGAATCGTCATCGCGCTTCAGCTTGTTGTTTACGCATGATCTTTCCGGACAACCGCTTCGCACTTTTCCGGATCATGCTTTAGCGCGTCCAGAACGGCCCGTAGCCGAACACGAAAGGTACCGGCACGCGGTAAGGATAAGGACGATAGTAGACGGGCCGCGCGTAGTAGCGTGGATCGTGGCGCGCAGCAGGCCGCGCAATGTCACGGGCTCGCGCGTGTCGCCGGACATCGAAAACCGCGATCCCCGCCGACGCCTCCGGTATCGTCGCCCTTTGCGCCGCGGAAGCGCGAGGCACGCCGGCAGCGAGCGCCACGGCAATAGCCAATCCAATCCATCGCGCCATCACGACCCTCACGAGGCCACGGCGCTGTTGGCTGGCGCGGGCATTGAACTGGTCAGCCCCGGCGCCAGTAGCAGCTCACGCGCGGCACGATCACCGTGCCGCTCGGCCGGTACTCCTGCACATAGGTCGCGTTGCAGACGCGGACCGCGTCGGGGCCGGGATTGTAGCGCGGATAGACGCCATCCGGGCTGTAATGTAATAGGGCGTGACGCGCAAGCGCGCCGGGGGCCGCTTGCGCAGCGGGGGTATGTCGTCAGGCGGAACCGCCTGGGCGAAGCGAATCTCGGGGTCGGCGGTCTGCGCTTCCGCGCCAACGCAAAACTGCGAAAACAACCCCATGCACAGTAGAGTCAGCGCTGTTTTCGCTCGCATTTTTCCGCCCACCTGAAACGTCCCATTCAAGGCCCACGCTCCCCGTTTTGGTCGCGCCCGTCAACCTCGCCGCGCTTATAAAGCCAGATGCATCGCCGCGGAACCCGCGGTAAGAAGGGGTCCATGTGGACGGAATTGAAAGCGCCGTCGCTGGCCGAGATGGAAGCGATGGCTCACGATGTGTTCGAGCGCCTGCCGGTGGAATTTCGCAAGCTCTGCGAGGGCGTGATTGTCCGCGTCGACGACTTCCCGACCGAGGAGGTCCTGGACGAAATGGACTGCGAGAGCGAGTTCGACCTGCTCGGCCTGTTCCAGGGCGTCGGCCTGCCGCATCAGAGCTTTGGCGACGTGGCGCGGCTGCCCAACATGGTGTGGCTCTACCGCCGGCCGATCCTGGATTATTGGGCCGAGCACGACGAAAGCCTCGGCCATATCGTCCGCCACGTCCTGATCCATGAGATCGGCCACCATTTCGGCCTTTCGGACGACGATATGGCCGCGATTGAGGCCAAGGCGGAGTAGAGCGGAGCTTCTTCACCTCTCCCCGGCGGGGAGAGGTGAAATCCCAAGGGAGAGGTGAAATCCCGACGCCGCACCAGTCCAGCCTCATACCCCGCAAGCAGGAGAGGTAAGGCAGACCTGCCCAATTCGGCCTAGGATTCGGCCCCCGATCGCGATAAATACCGGCTCCCTGAACCACGTGCGGGAAAGCGCAACCATGGACAAGTTCACCACGCTGGAAGGCGTCGCGGCGCCGCTGAAGATCGTCAATGTCGATACCGACATGATCATTCCGAAGCAGTACCTCAAGACCATCAAGCGCACCGGCCTTGGCAAGGGGCTCTTCTCCGAGCAGCGCTACAAGGACGACGGCAGCGAGAACCCGGATTTCGTTCTCAACCAGCCCGCCTATCGCAACGCGAAGGTGCTGGTCGCCGGCGACAATTTCGGCTGCGGCTCGAGCCGCGAGCACGCGCCCTGGGCGCTGCTCGACTTCGGCATCCGCTGCGTGATCTCGACCTCGTTCGGCGACATCTTCTACAACAACTGCTTCAAGAACGGCATTCTGCCGATCCGCGTCTCGCAGGAAGATCTCGACAAGCTGTTCGACGACGCCGAGCGCGGCGCCAACGCGACGCTGACGATCGACCTGCCGAACCAGGAGATCCGCGGCCCCGACGGCGGCAAGGTCAAGTTCGAGATCGATCCGTTCCGCAAGCACTGTCTCATCAACGGTCTCGACGACATCGGCCTCACCATGGAGAAGAAGGCCTCGATCGATTCCTATGAAGAGAAACTCAAGCGCGAGCGCGCCTGGGCCTGATCTCGGATTTTCGTTCGAGCCCCGGTGCTGTCAGCGCCGGGGCTTTTTCTTTGCCCTGCTTATCCGTATGGCTCGCGCATGCTCCCCGAGATCGTCACCTTCTGGCATGGCCCGATGGATGCGCTGCGCCAGACCTGTCTGCGCTCGCAGCTCGCTGCCGGCCACAAGGTCACGGTCTACAGCTTCGACACCATTCCCGGCCTGCCCGCCGGCATTGCCAACGCCGAGGCCGAGGCGATCCTGCCGCACGCATTCTCCGAGCGGTTGCGGCCGCCGCAGCCCGACGGCAGCTGGCGTGACTGGACCACGCTGCAGTTCAGCGACTTCTTCCGCATGAAGCTGATGGCGAAGGGCCTCGGCCTCTGGCTCGACGCCGACGTGCTGCTCTTGAAGCCCGTCGAGATCGATCCGGCAAAACCCTATTTCGCCTGGGAGCGGCCGCGCCAGCTCGGCAATTCCGTGCTCTATCTTCCGCCCGAGCACGGCATCGTCGCCGCCTTCGAAGAGCTGATGGAGCAGGAGGAGCTGACGCCGAACTGGCTCTCGGTGCGCCACCGCATCACCTTCATGATGCGCCGCCTGCGCGGCGGCTCGAACCGGCTCTCGGACATTCGCGTCGCGATCTACGGGCCTGCGGCGCTCACCGCGCTCGCGCGCCGCACCGGTGAATTGCAGAACGCGTTGCCAAAACAGTCGTTCTACGCCGTGCATGCCGAGCCAAAATTGTTCTTCGACCCCTCGAGCTATCTCGGCCTCGTCACCAATCCCGAGATCATCGGCCTGCACATCTCCCCCAAGGGCCGCGGCGGCGAGAAGCCGATTCCCGGCAGCCTGTATGCGTGGGCGGCGGAGCGGTTTAGCTAACTGTCGCGCAAGAGATGCGCTGCAGCTCGCAGGCTTATGGAGCCTTCCGAGCAAACGCCTCGTCCTTCGAGACGACCGCTTCCAGCGGTCTCCTCAGGATGAGGCTAACGGGCATAGGAGCCTGTAGAAACCGTTGCCGCACACTCCGTCCTCATCCTGACGGTTATTGCGCGAATGCCGCGACGCTGGAGTCGCTCGGCCGTGCCGATCTCGTGCCGCGCCGAGATCGTGCGTGCTCAGGACTTCCCCATCGCCGCAATCGCATCCGCGATCTCGATCGTGCGGCGGGCCATGTCGGCGTGCAGGCGCTCCACCATGGCGCCGTCGAGACGGATCGCGCCGCGCGAAGCATTCTCCGGCAATTCGAACGCCGCAATGATCTTTCGGGCGCGCGCGACTTCTTCTTCAGGCGGGGTGAAGATCGCGTTGCAGGCGTCGATCTGTGAGGGATGGATCAGCGTCTTGCCGTCGAAGCCGAGGTCGCGGCCTTGCGCGCATTCGGTGGCGAAACCGTCGGAATTGGCGATGTCGCTGTAGGGGCCGTCGAGGATTTCGAGGCCATGGGCGCGCGCCGCCAGGATGCAGTGGGTGATCATCGGGATCATCGCGGCGCGGCCCGGCAGCATCCGGATCCGCGTCTCGCGCGAGATGTCGTTCGGGCCGAACACGAAACCGGAGAGGCGGGTCGATGGATCGCGGCCGGCGGCGGACAGCTCCTCGGCATGGAGCACCGCGCGCGCGGTCTCGATCATGGCCCAGACTTTCACGGTCGGCGCGGCGCCAAGCTCGGCCAGCTTACGGCCGATCGCATTGAGATCTTCGATGCTTGAAACTTTTGGAACCAGGATGCCGTCGGGCGATGCCTTGGCGGCCATCGCGACGTCATCGGCCCACCAGGCCGTGTCCAGACCGTTGGTCCGGATCAGGATCTCGCGCTTGCCGAACCCCTTGGCCGAAATCGCAGCGGCGATCCCGTCGCGGGCCATCGCCTTGGCTTCGGGGGCGACCGAGTCTTCCAGATCGAGGATCAGGCCGTCGGCGGCCAGATTCCGTGCCTTTTCCAGCGCGCGGGGGTTGGATCCGGGCATGAACAAATGGCTGCGGCGCGGGCGGGTCATGCGATCGTTCCTTCCGGTTTCCTCGTCTGTCTTCTGACCTGAGCCGTAGCACTTGGCATGCCTATTCGAAAGGCTTGTTCGGTCCCGGGCTCTATGGTTAGGCATAGGCCATGACGACATTCCCGAAGCATTTGCTGGAAGGCTACAAGGCCTTCGCCACCCAGCGGCTGCCTGCCGAGCAGAGCCGCTACCGCGAGCTGTCGGTGAAAGGACAGTCGCCGGAAGTGATGGTGATCGGCTGCTGCGACAGCCGCGTCTCGCCCGAGGTGATCTTCGACGTCGGCCCCGGCGAATTGTTCGTCGTCCGCAACATCGCCAATCTGGTGCCGACCTATCAGCCCGACGAGAGCGCGCATGGTGTCTCGGCGGCGCTGGAATATGCGGTGACGGTGCTGAAGGTGAAGCACATCGTGGTGCTCGGCCACGCGCAATGCGGCGGCATCCGCGCCTTCGTCGACAAGATCGAGCCGCTGACGCCCGGTGACTTCATCGGCAAATGGATGCAGATGTTCATCAAGCCCGGCGAAGTGGTCGAGCAGCGCGAGCACGAGACCATGGCGCAGTTCGTCGAGCGCATCGAGAAGGCCGCGGTGTTCCGCAGCCTGGAGAACCTGATGACCTTCCCGTTCGTGCGCAAGGCCGTCGAGAGCGGCCAGATGCAGACCCACGGCGCCTATTTCGGCGTCGCGGAGGGGACTTTGTTCGTGCTGGACAAGGCAAGCAAGGAATTCAAGAGCGCGCGCGGCGAGGCTTGAGCGGCTTCGTATACTGCCGCATCAAACGAGATCGTCGTCCCGGACAAGCGCAGCGAAGCGGAGCGCAAATCCGGGGACCAATACTCCCGGGACCAATCGAGGCGCGAAGGCGTAACTCCGGGTCCCCGTAACCACGTCTCCCTTACGCCGCCTTCTTCTTCGCGCTGATCAGCTTGCGGTTGATCAGGACTTCCGCGATCTGGATCGCATTGAGCGCGGCGCCCTTGCGCAGATTGTCGGACACGCACCAGAACGCGAGACCGTTCTCCACCGTCGCATCCTCGCGGATGCGGCTGATATAGGTGGCGTCCTCGCCGGCGGCTTCGTATGGGGTCGCGTAGCCGCCGGGCTCCTGCTTGTCGATGACGAGGCAGCCGGGCGCCTTGCGCAGGATCTCGCGGGCTTCGTCCGCGCTGATCGGATTCTCGAACTCGATGTTGACGGCCTCGGAGTGGCCGACGAAGACAGGCACGCGCACGCAGGTCGCCGAGAGCTTGATCTTGGGATCAAGGATCTTCTTGGTCTCCGCCATCATCTTCCACTCTTCCTTGGTGTAGCCGTCTTCCATGAAGACGTCGATGTGGGGGATGACGTTGAAGGCGATGCGCTTGGGGAATTTCTTCGCGACCAGCTCGTCATTGGTGTAGACGGCCTTGGTCTGCGAGAACAGTTCGTCCATCGCGTCCTTGCCGGCGCCCGACACCGATTGATAGGTCGAGACCACGACGCGCTTGATCGTCGCCTTGTCGTGCAGCGGCTTCAGCGCGACCACGAGCTGCGCGGTCGAGCAGTTCGGGTTGGCGATGATGTTCTTCTTCTTGAAACCTTCGGTCGCGCCTGCGTTCACTTCCGGCACGATCAGCGGCACGTCCGGGTCCATGCGCCAGGCCGAGGAATTGTCGATCACGACGGCGCCGGCGGCGCCGATCTGCGGCGACCATTCCTTCGACACCGCGCCGCCCGCCGACATCAGGCAGATGTCGACGTCGGAGAAGTCGTAATGCTCGAGCGCTTTGACCTTGAGGGTGCGGTCGCCATAGGAGACCTCGACGCCGACGCTGCGGCGCGACGCCAGGGCCACGACCTCGTCCGCGGGGAATTTGCGCTCATCGAGGATGTTGAGCATTTCCCGACCGACATTGCCGGTCGCGCCGACGACTGCGACTTTGTAACCCATCGTTCACTCTCCGATGAAAAAGCCCGTTCCTGAAGCTGACGCTTAAACAGGAAGAGCAGCGCTTCTATGCGAGAACCGGCCTCAAGACAACGTGGGACCATGCCTGAAGGCCGTGGATGCAGTCGCCTGAGGCCAGCACGGCCGTTAGCCCTACCCAGATCCAGCTGGCGCTCCTGGCCGTTGCCGACGAGGTCGTCGGCACGCTGGCGCGCCTGATCGCCTATGTAGGGGCGCTCGCCCTGCTTGCCATCCTCGCCGTCGCAGCGCTCGGCCAGCTGCCTGACTTGCGCGACGATGAGCCGGCGGACAAGCCAGGCTGGAGCGTGGCCGACCGCTCGCATCCGGCCTTCGCCGTCAGCCGATTCGATTCATCAGATAAAACAGCATCTTACACCATCCTCAGGCATCCCGAAGGCGGCCGCAGGGACGTGCTGCGCTGGACCGACGCGGCGGACAAGCCTGTAGCCGAGCTCGAAATCTACCGCCAAGGCGCCGAATTCGACGTGACACGGCCGGCGGCCGCGGGTCTGGCCGCCCAGATGGGGTTGGGGACGGTCACCCCGCTCGAGCAGGCCGGCCTGATCGACACCAAATTCGGCCCCGTCGCGCTGTTCCGGCCAACCGGCACGATCGAGGGTGCGCAGGGCTGCCTCGGCTACCTCAAGCGCAGCGAGGAGCCGGGCTTGCAGATCTCCGGCTTCTCCTGCCAGGGCGACAGCCTTCCCGCGACGCGCGCGGCGATCGCCTGCACGCTGAACCGGCTGACGCTGCTGACCTCGGGCAACGAGCCAAAGCTGGCGGAAATGTTCGCCCATGCCGAGCTCAAGCGCCGCTCGTGCGATTCGCGGGGCTCACCGGACTGGCTGCTCGGCGCCGCCAATGCGCAATTGCGCGGGACGCTTTGACCGGCATCAAGCTCAAGTGGCTGGTTTGCATGCAACTTTTGCCGGCGCGCACGATTATTCCGCGTTGGTGTGACCCAATAGACCTAGTTGCGGTCACCCCGGGCGCGCTAGTATGGGGTGAAATCGACTGGCGGCTTGCCGCCTGAAGGGGACGTGATGAGCTCGAAATTTTCTGCGGCGAACAAATTGGCGACCTGGCTTGCGGCAGGCGCCGTGATTGCCATGTCCGTCGCGACGCCAGCCTCCGCCGACACCAGGACCAAGCGCTATGACGAGCGCGGCCGCCCCTACTATGGCCCGAGCGGCCCCAACGCGGTCTATCAGCAAGGCCGCACTCGCATCTATGTGAGCAAGCGCTCCTGGCTCGACGGCGGCACCGAGGTCAATCCGGGCGACCGCAAGTTCACCGACTACGCCTTCCCGCCGGCAGTGGGCTATCCGTCCTTCGCGCGCGAGAACCTCAACCGCCCGATCGACCGTCAGCCGCTCTCGCCCCCGCAGGATGTCGGCGGCTATCCGCAGAATTTCCCGCTGTACTGAGCGGGCTGATCTTTCCGAATCAAAATGGCCGGGCTCGCGCCCGGCCGATTTTGTTTTTGCGCGATGCCGTAGGGCACTCCTGCCTCTCCATCGTCATTGCGAGCGCAGCGAAGCAAATCCAGAATCTTTCCGCGGAACGATTCTGGATTGCTTCGTCGCTTCGCTCCGCGCAATGACGGCTGAGACTATGCGTTCGCTGCCGGATCATAGCGCCGGCAAAATTCTTCGATCGCCTCGGAGCGAAAATCGGCGAGACGCTCGAAGATGAGCGCATCCGGCCAATCCCACCAGGCGATGCGGCGCAGGCTTGCCGCAACGGCATCCGGAAAGCGTTTGCGGATGGGCCGTGCGGGAACGCCGCCGACGATGGTGTAGGGCTCGACATCACGGCTGACGACCGCGCCTGCGGCAATCACCGCGCCGTCACCGACGCTCACACCCGGCAGCAAGATGGCGGCGTGGCCGATCCAGACGTCATTGCCGACGATGACGCGATCGCCGCGGCGGCCTGCGAAGAAGTCGCGGTCGCGCGTCGCCGACGCCTCGTAATATTCAGGGCAATAGGTGAAGCGATGCTGGGACGGCCGGCCCATCGGATGGTTCGGCGCGCCGATCCGCACCGCATTGGCGATGGCCGTGAACTTGCCGATTGTCGCATCGGCGACGTCGCAGTTCTCGCCGAGATAGGAGTAGTCGCCAAGCGAGGCATATTCGATCCGGGTATGGCTGAGGATCTCGCAGCGCCGCCCGATCTGCGCCTCGCGCTGGCGCACCGTTTCATGGATGGTGGTTTCCGCGATCTTGGGGCGGGGTGAGGCATCCATGAGGGAGCTCCGATAGCAGGTGCGTAGGGTGGGTTAGCCCTGCGACTGCGCGAAGCGCATTTCGCACGGCTAACCCACCCTACGAAAGCCGTGCTTTTGGCTACGCGTGCAGCTTCTGCAATTCCTTCAAAATCGCTTCGCCCATCTGCGTGGTCGAGGCCGCCGTGGTGCCTTCCGACTTGATGTCGGCGGTACGCAGGCCGCTGGCCAGCACCGCGGCGATCGCGGCGTCGACCTTGTCAGCGAGATCGCCCATGTCGAAGGAATAGCGCAGCGCCATGCCGAAGGACGAGATCATCGCAATGGGATTGGCGAGGCCCTTGCCGGCGATATCGGGCGCCGAGCCGTGCACGGGCTCGTACAGCGCCTTGCGCTTCTTGCTCTTGACGTCGACCTCGCCGAGCGAGGCCGAGGGCAGCATGCCGAGCGATCCCGTCAGCATCGCTGCGATGTCGGACAGCATGTCGCCGAACAGGTTGTCAGTGACGATGACGTCGAACTGCTTCGGCCACTTCACCAGCATCATGCCGCCGGAGTCAGCAAGCTGGTGCTCGAGCGTGACGTCGGGGTATTCGCGCTTGTGGACCTGAGTCATGACCTCGTTCCAGAGCACGCCCGATTTCATGACGTTGCGCTTCTCCATGGACGTCACCTTGTTCTTGCGCTTCCTGGCAAGCTCGAAGGCGACGCGGCCGATGCGCTCGATCTCATAGGTGTCGTAGACCTGGGTATCGATCGCGCGCTTCTGGCCGTTGCCGAGATCGGTGATGGTCTTGGGCTCGCCGAAATAGACGCCTCCGGTGAGCTCGCGCACGATGACGATGTCGAGGCCCTCGACCGCCTCGCGCTTCAGGCTGGAGGCATCGGCCAGCGCCGGGTAGCACACGGCCGGGCGGAGGTTCGCGAACAGGGCAAGATCCTTGCGCAGGCGCAAGAGACCAGCTTCGGGGCGCACCTCGTAAGGCACCGCATCCCATTTCGGGCCGCCGACTGCGCCGAAGATCACGGCGTCGGCGTCCTTGGCCTTGGCCATGTCGCCCTCGGAGATCGAGACCTTGTGGGCATCATAGGCCGAGCCGCCGACGAGGCCGGTGTCGGTCTCGAACTTGGCGATCCCGGCCGAATTGAGCCAATCGATCAGCCGCTTCACCTCGCCCATCACCTCGGGGCCGATACCGTCGCCGGGGAGCAGCAGCAATTTGTGGGTCGCCATGGTCGTTCTACCTCCGTTGCGTCATGGCCGGGCATAGCCGGCCAAAGGACGGCGTCGCTTCCGCTCGCCTATGTTCCGGCCATCCACGTCCTTGGCTTGCGGGGCGAAGAACGTGGATGCCCGGCACAAGGCCGGGCATGACGGCATCTCGTGAATTTCGGCCGGAGTGCTAGAGCGGCGTTGCGCGCTTGGCAAGACACCATTGCCGCGCCGCGGCTGTGCAAGACCGGCAGGGCCTGCCACAGTGCGGGTTGCCGGAGTACCCCTTGCACGCCCCTGACCGTCCCCCGAACCCGCATCCTGCGCGGCTGATCCTGACCCTGTCGCTGGCGGCAACGGTCGGGCTCGGCATCGGCCGCTTCGCCTATGCGCTGGTGCTGCCCGACATGCGGGAGGACCTTGGCTGGTCCTACTCGGCGGCCGGTTTCATGAACACCATCAACGCCGTCGGCTACCTCGTGGGCGCGCTTGTCGCGTCCCGGCTGATCCAGCGCGTCGGCTGGTCAGCCGCAATCCGCGGCGGAACCCTGGCCTGTGTCGCCGCGCTCGCGACCTGCGCGCTATCAGGCAATTTCGTCGCGTTGAGCCTGGCGCGCCTCGTGCTGGGCCTGGGCGCAGCGGCGGGCTTCGTCGCCGGCGGCGCGCTGGCCGCGACCATTGCGCAGTCGCAGCCCGCGCGCGCCAATTTCCTGCTCAGCCTGTTCTACGCCGGGCCGGGCATCGGCATTCTATCATCCGGGTTGATCGCCCCGTTCACGCTGCAATATTTCGGACCCGGCTCGTGGTGGATCGTCTGGTGGGCGCTGACGCTGCTGTCCGTCGCGATGACGATCCCGCTGTTCCTGATCCGCATCGAAAGCGGCGCGCGTTTCTCGGAAGGCAGTCACGCATCGTTCGCGATCCTGCCGGTGCTGATCTATCTCGCCGGCTACTTCCTGTTCGGCGCGGGTTATATCGCCTACATGACCTTCATGATCGCTTATGTGCGCGACGGCGGCGGCGGCGCCGCGGCGCAGGCGGCGTTCTGGAGCCTGATTGGTCTGTCCGCCTTCGTCACCCCCTGGGCCTGGCGCGGTGTGCTGGCGCTCGACCGCGGCGGGCTCGCCACCGCGATCATCCTCGGCACCAACGCGTTGGGGGCCGCCCTGCCGATGCTCGGGCATTCGCCGGCCTGGCTCGCGATCTCGGCGGTCGTGTTCGGCGTCGCCTTCTTCGCCGTGGTCGGCTCAACCACCGCCTTCGTCCGCTTCAACTATCCGCCCGAGGTGTGGCCGACCGCGATCGCAGCGATGACGATCTCGTTCGGCGTCGGCCAGACGCTCGGCCCGATCGTGGTGGGTGCGGTCACGGATGCGCTGGGGAGCTTGAGCTACGCGCTGAACGTCTCGGCCGCACTGCTGGCGCTCGGGGCGGTGGCGGCGCTGTGCCAGCGGAAGGTGGGGCCGGCCAGGCAATCGGTGCCGTAGGGCGAGCAAAGGCGCGAAGCGCCGTGCCCACCATCTCCTTCATCATGGATGGAATGGTGGGCACGCTTGCGCTTTGCCCACCCTGCAGCGGAGCTAGCTCCCGCTGAACGAATTGTACCCCTGGTCTTCCCAGTAACCGCCTTTGTAGTCGTTGGTGACTTCCATCGAGACCACGTATTTCGGGTTCTTGAAGCCGAGCTTTGTCGGCACGCGGATCTTCATCGGGAAGCCGTAGGCGCGGGGCAAAATCTCGTTCGCGTATTTGAACGTCATCTGCGTCTGCGGATGCAGCGCGCTGCGCATGTCGAGCGGCGAGTTGTAGCCGTCCTTGTCGGCACACTGGAACCAGACATATTTCGCGCGCGTGTCCGCGCCGATCAGCTTGAGGAAATCGCGCAAGGGCGTGCCGGTCCAGCTGCCGATCGCGCTCCAGCCCTCGACGCAGATGTGGCGGGTGATCTGGGTGACCTGCGGCAATTGATAGAGCTCGTCCAGCGTCCAGGACTTCTTGTTGTCGACGAGACCGCGCACTTCGAGCTTCCAGTCCTTGCCGTCGACATCCGGGGCATCGTCGAGATCGTAATAGGCGTTGAACGGGAACGGCTTCGTGATCGCGCTCTCCGGGAAGGTCGGCGCCAACGCATCGGGATTGAAAATGAAGGACTGCACGGCGTCGTTGAACTTCGACACCTGCTTCAGCATCTCCTCGGCCGAGGAGGAGTCGACGACGTCGCAGCCGGTGAGCAGCGTCAGCGCGCCGAGGCTGGCGCCGCCCGCGATGAAGCGGCGGCGGGTGAGATCCGGCATCGTCTTGAGGGAGTCCTTGATCAGGAGCCGCTTGTCGACGCCGGGGATCAGGAATGAACGTTTGGCCATCACAACTCTCCTAATCAGCGCCCGATGATCATCGCGCGCAGGCTCTTCGGCACCAGCAGCGCGAGCAGGACGTGGATGACGAGGAACGCGCAGATCGCGGCCATGCAGAAGAAATGCACATAGCGCGCGGTCGGATAGTCGCCGAACAGCATCACGAGGTAATACAGCTGCACCGGCTTCCACATGCCGAGGCCGGAGAGCACGATCAGCACGCCGACCACGATGATGCCGGCATAGAGCAGGCGCTGCACGTAATTGTAGACGGTGAGATCGTCATGACCGAGCTTGAAGATCAGGGCCGCCCTGACGTCGTGAAGCACGCCGGATGGCGTGATCGGCAGCAGTTTTTTCCGGAAGCGCCCGGTGGCGAAACCGGTGATGAGATAAGCAAGGCCGTTGATCATCAACAGCCACATCGCCGCAAAATGCCAGAGCAGGCCGCCGCCGAGCCAGCCACCGAGCGTGTACTCGCGCGGGAAGCTGAAGCCGAACAGCGGCGAGGCATTGTAGATCTGCCAGCCCGACAGGATCATCAGGATCATGGCGAGGGCATTGATCCAGTGCATGACCCGGACCCAGGCCGGCTGGATCACTTTGGCCGGGGTGGCGCTGACCTGCTCGTCAGTGACTGTGAGGCTCGACATGATGGTTCCGTCCTGGCGATCGTCTAACGATAATTATACGCCGCTGCGTCCGCTTTCGTTACGCCTCTCGCGTCATGGAATCGATGCCGCGAGGCTATGGCGGTCACAAAAAAGCGAGCCGGGCACCCCCGGCTCGCCGTCTCAAAGCGTCCTGTTCGGGGGATGAAACAGGGACGCGCGGTGTTACGTTGCCGGCATCAGCACGGTGTCGATCACATGGATGACGCCGTTCGACTGGTTGACGTTGGAGATCGTCACCATGGAGGTGCCGCCCTTGGCATCGACGATCCAGGTCTTGCCGTCCATCTTCTTGACCGTCAGTTCCTCGCCCTCCGCGGTCTTCAGCTTCTTGCCGTCGGTGAGGTCGGAGGCCTCGAGCTTGCCGGGCACGACGTGGTAGGTGAGGATCTTGGTCAGCGTCGCCTTGTTCTCGGGCTTGACCAGATTGTCGACGGTGCCGGCCGGCAGCTTGCCGAAGGCGGCGTTGGTCGGCGCGAACACCGTGAATGGTCCCTTGCTTTCCAGCGTCGGCACCAGGCCCGCCGCCTTCACCGCCGCCACCAGCGTGGTGTGGTCCTTGGAGTTGACTGCGTTCTGCACGATGTTCTTGGACGGGAACATCGCGGCGCCACCGATCATGACGGTCTTCTCCTCGGCGCGCACCGGCGCGACGACGGTCGCGGTGACGGCGATGGCGCTGATGGCTGCGGCAGCGAGATAGGCAATGCGCTTCGACATGGAAAGTCTCCCGATTGAATAGAGGCCGGCGATGGCCGGTGTTTGAGTTGGGCAACAACGGCGGCTGCGGCCGTGTGAAGTGATGCAGCAGTGCCGTCGTTGGACCGAACTACGGGAGGGTCTGCGATACGGTTTCGAGGAAAAATTCTTTGTGATGCGTGAAACTATGTGGGGAGATGTTCGTGTGGTGGCTCAGCCGTCATTGCGAGGAGCGAAGCGGCGAAGCAATCCAGACTGTCTCCGCGGATCTATGCCTGGATTTGCTTCGCTTCGCTCGCAGGTCGCGCGACCTTGGCTAATCCCTGTTGTTCGGCGTCTGGATGAAGCCGCGATTGTGCGTGGGGCTGATCAGGAGCTCGTTGATGCAGACGCGCGGCGGCATCGAGGCGATGAAGGCGATGGTGCGGCCGAGGTCTTCCGGTTGCAGCATCCTGGCCTGCTCTTCCTCGCTTGGCACCACCGGGCGCAGCTTCAGGATCGGCGTCGCCACCTCACCCGGCATCAGGCAGCAGGCGCGAAGCCCATTGACGCATTCGTCCATGTTGAAGGAATGGGTCAGCGCCAGCACCGCGTGCTTGGTCGTGGTGTAGGCCGGGCCCGGCATCTTGGAGACGTTGCGGCCGGCCCAGGACGAGACGTTGATGATCGAGCCGTCCTGCTGCTTGCGCATCGTCGGCAGCACCGCGCGCATGCAATAGAGCACGCCGTTGAGATTGACCTGGACCAGCTTGTCCCAGCCCTCCAGTTCCATGTCCTTCCAGCTGCGCTTGGGAACATTGATGCCGGCATTGTTGACGAGCAGGTCGATGCGGCCGTGCCTGGCGACGATCTGATCGGCTGCCTTCTGGGCCTCCACGGCGTCGGACACGTCGAGTGCAATGGCCTCAGCCGCTCCGCCCGAGTTACTGATCTTGGCAACTACGGTACCCAGGGCGTCCTTGCGTCGCCCGGACACCACCACCGTCCAGCCGTCAGCCGCGAGCGCCTCGGCGCCGGCCTCCCCGATCCCGCTGCCGCCTCCGGTGACCCAGGCCACGCGTTTCCCGTTTTTTGACATGCAAACCGTCTCCGTTGCTTCATCGGGGCGGTTTTTGCTAATCCAGCTCTCGATTTTTGACCGGCCTCCGCCGGCGAGGAATGTTGCATGAACCAAGCTGCCAACGCCAACCTGTTTTCCCGCCTGTTCGACGGCCTGGACGATCCGAAACGCCTTGCGATCGAGACGCATGACGGCGCCCATATCAGCTATGGCGACCTGATCGCGCGCGCCGGGCAAATGGCGAACGTGCTGGTCGCCCGCGGCGTGAAGCCCGGCGATCGCGTCGCGGTGCAGGTGGAGAAATCCGTGGCCAACATCGTGCTGTATCTCGGCACGGTGCGCGCCGGTGCAGTCTATCTGCCGCTCAACACGGCCTACACGCTGAACGAGCTCGACTACTTCATCGGCGATGCCGAACCGTCGCTGGTGGTCTGCGATCCCTCCAGGGCGGAAGGGCTCGGCCCGATCGCCGCCAAGGTGAAGGCCAAGGTCGAGACGCTCGGGCCTGACGGCAAGGGCTCGCTGACGGAGGCCGCCGACAAGGCAGGCAGCGAATTCACGACGGTGCCGCGCGCGAGCGACGATCTCGCCGCGATTCTCTACACGTCAGGCACAACCGGCCGCTCCAAGGGCGCGATGCTGACCCACGATAATCTGGCGTCGAACTCGCTCTCGCTCGTCGACTACTGGCGCTTCACCGACAAGGACGTCTTGATCCACGCGCTGCCGATCTACCATACGCACGGCCTGTTCGTGGCGACCAATGTGACGCTGTTCGCCCGCGCCTCGATGATCTTCCTGCCGAAGCTCGACCCTGATTTGATCATCAAGCTGATGGCGCGCGCGACGGTGCTGATGGGCGTGCCGACCTTCTATACGCGCCTGCTGCAAAATCCCGCGCTGTCGCGCGAGACCACGAAACACATGCGGCTGTTCATCTCGGGCTCGGCGCCGCTGCTGGCCGAGACCCATCGCGAATGGTCGGCGCGCACGGGCCATGCCGTGCTCGAGCGCTACGGCATGACCGAGACCAACATGAACACGTCGAACCCCTATGACGGTGAGCGCGTGCCCGGCGCGGTCGGGTTCCCGCTGCCCGGTGTCTCCCTGCGTGTGACCGATCCCGAGACGGGCAAAGAGCTGCCGCGCGAAGAGATCGGCATGATCGAGGTGAAGGGCCCGAACGTATTCAAGGGCTACTGGCGGATGCCGGAGAAGACCAAGGCCGAATTCCGGCCCGACGGGTTCTTCATCACCGGCGACCTCGGCAAGGTCGATGCGAAGGGTTACGTGCACATCCTCGGCCGCGGCAAGGATCTCGTGATCTCCGGCGGCTTCAACGTGTACCCCAAGGAGATCGAGAGCGAGATCGACGCCATGCCCGGCGTGGTCGAATCGGCCGTGATCGGCGTGCCGCATGCCGATTTCGGCGAGGGCGTCACGGCGGTGCTGGTCTGCAACAAGGGCGCCGATGTCAGCGAAGCCTCGGTGCTCAAGGCGCTCGACGGCCGCCTCGCCAAGTTCAAGATGCCCAAGCGCGTCTTCGTGGTCGACGAGCTGCCGCGCAACACCATGGGCAAGGTGCAAAAGAACATTTTGCGCGAGACGTACAAGGATATTTACGCGAAGAAATAAGGAGCGCCCTCTCGTCTCGTCATTGCGAGGAGCTCTTGCGACGAAGCAATCCAGGCTGCCTCTGCGGAAGGATTCTGGATTGCTTCGCTGCGCTCGCAACGACGGTGGGTACGGCGGCTACTGCCCGCCCAGCAAGCTCAGCACGAACCTGCTACCCACAATGAACAGATAGCAGCCGAACGCGACTTCCAGCATGCGCTTCGACATCGCGTGCGCGGCCTTCACACCCAGCGGCGCGGTGACGAGGCTCATCGGCATCACCAGCACGGCGCCGATCAGCGAGACGTAGCCGAGCGCGAACGGCACCTGCAGCGCGGCGACGGTCGGATAGCTCGCCGCGGCGGGCCAGCCAGCGTAGGCATAGCCGAGCGCGCCGGGAATCGAAATCAGCACCGCGAGCGCCGACGAGGTCGCCACCGCCTGATGAATGGGACGGCTGTAGAAGGTCATCAGGAGGTTCGAGAACAGACCGCCGCCGATGCCCATCAGCGTCGAGAGAATGCCGACGCAGAAGCCGTAGACGCGCATCAATGGCCCCTTCGGCAGGTCGTCGCCGAACTTCCAGCCTTCGCGCGCGAAGACGAGACGGGCCGCCGCCGACCAGGCGACGCCGACGAACACGATCTTGAACAGCCGCTCCGGCGCGACGCGCGCGACCACGCTGCCGGCGATGACGCCGATCAGGATCGGCACCCACCAGACGCGCAGGATCGCCATGTCGACCGCACCGCGCTTGTAGTGCGCCTGGAACGATCGGATCGAGGTCGGGATGATCACCGCGAGCGAGGTGCCGACGCACAGCGGCATCCGCACCTCCAGCGGCACACCGGCGATGCGGAAGCATTCGTAGAACACCGGCACGAGGATCGCGCCGCCGCCGATGCCGAACACGCCGGCCAGAAATCCCGAGAGCGCGCCGGTTGCGATCAGCAGCAGCGCGAGCTCGACGATCTCCTTGATATCAAGACCTGCAACCACCCCTGACTTGCCCCCGGCGACTTGGTCGCAACTTCTCCGCCACGCACGTTCGGAGAGCCATCTGCGGTGGTTTAGGCGATCTGATTCCCACGGTCGACACGCAACGTCGGCCGGCTGGGGTGGAATGCAGGGTGCGCATATCCGGACCAGACCCGAATGCGATCAAAGCTCAGCAGATTGGCGCCCGGCCGAGGCGCGCTGCCGGCGTTTTGGCTGGAGCTCCGGCTGGGTTAGACGGCATGGTCCGTTTGGAGGTGTTCCAATAGCAATTTCAACGCGCCTCGGCGCTTTGGAAAGACATGAATGAATGTTCGGTTCTTTGTTGGCGGACAGAGGCTCTGGTATACCAAGCCCCTGATTGGTCTTGTTTCATCAAGGCTGTAGAGCTGAACCCTCGTTCGATTTATGGCGATTTGGTGATTGCGCAGGCGGAATCGACTCCGTAAATAGAGCCGACCTCTCGCGATCCCCGCGCGCGCCCTCAAGGGCCGCCATACAACATCAAAGCCCATGACCGCACGGATCGAACGACCGCTTTCACCACACATGCAAGTCTACCGCTGGACGCTGACGATGGCCCTATCCATCGTCCACCGCGCCACCGGTATCGCCCTTTACGTCGGAACCCTGCTGCTCGCCTGGTGGCTGATCGCGGCGGCCTCCGGCCCCGCCGCCTATGCCCATGTCCAGGCCTTCACCGGCAGCATCATCGGCCGACTGATCGTGTTCGGCTACACCTGGGCGCTGATGCACCATATGTTGAGCGGCATTCGGCACTTCGTCTGGGACCTCGGCTACGGCTTCAAGGCCAATGAGCGCGAGGCCCTGACCTGGGGCGCAGCGATCGGCGGCATCGCCCTGACGGTGCTGATCTGGATCATCGCCTATGCAATCGGAGGCGGACGATGAGCGCGACCGATACGCCCAAGCGCAGCATGCGCACCCCGCTCGGCCGCGTCCGCAATCTCGGCGCGGCGCATTCCGGCACATCCGATTTCTGGCGGCAGCGCCTCACGGGGGTGGCGATGACGCTGCTGATGATCCCGGTGCTGGTGATCATCATGATGCTGCTCGGCCGCAACCAGGCCGGCGCCAAGCAGATCCTCGGCTCGCTGCCGGTCGCCATCATCATGGTGCTCTTCATCATCGCCAGCGCCTGGCACATGAAGATCGGCATGCAGGTCGTGATCGAGGACTACGTCCACAACGAGAAGCTGAAGCTCACCGCGATCATACTCAACAACTTCTTCTCGATCGCGGTCGCGCTCGCCTCGATCTACGCGATTCTCCAACTGTCATCCGGAGTGTAACCCATGGCCAACGAGACGAATGGCAAGGGCAACGGCGCTCCCGCCACCAACGGCAAAGCCTACCCGATCGAAGATCACACCTATGACGTCGTCGTAGTCGGCGCCGGCGGCGCGGGCCTGCGCGCGGTGGTCGGCTGCAGCGAGGCGGGCCTCCGCACCGCCTGCATCACCAAGGTGTTTCCGACCCGCTCGCACACGGTCGCGGCGCAGGGCGGCATCTCTGCTTCGCTCGGCAACATGCACAAGGACGACTGGCGCTGGCATATGTACGATACCGTGAAAGGGTCGGACTGGCTGGGCGACCAGGACGCGATCGAATACATGGTGCGCAACGCGCCCGACGCGGTCTACGAGCTCGAGCATTGGGGCGTGCCGTTCTCGCGCACCGAGGACGGCAAGATCTATCAGCGTCCGTTCGGCGGCATGACCATGGACTACGGCAAGGGTCAGGCGCAGCGCACCTGCGCCGCCGCCGACCGCACCGGCCACGCCATGCTGCACACGATGTATGGCCAGTCGCTGCGTCACGCGGCCGAGTTCTTCATTGAGTTCTTCGCCATCGACCTGATCATGGACGACCAGGGCACCTGCCGCGGCGTCATCGCGCTCAAGCTCGATGACGGAACGCTGCATCGCTTCCGTGCCCAGACCGTGATTCTCGCCACCGGCGGCTACGGCCGCGCCTACGCCTCCTGCACCTCGGCCCACACCTGCACCGGCGACGGCGGCGGCATGGTGCTGCGCGCCGGCCTGCCGCTCCAGGACATGGAGTTCGTCCAGTTCCACCCGACCGGCATCTACGGCTCGGGCTGTCTCGTCACCGAGGGCGCCCGCGGCGAAGGCGGTTATCTCGTCAATTCCGAGGGCGAGCGCTTCATGGAGCGTTACGCGCCGTCGGCCAAGGACCTCGCCTCGCGCGACGTCGTTTCGCGCGCGATGACCATCGAGATCCGCGAAGGCCGCGGCGTCGGCAAGAAGAAGGACCACATCTTCCTTCACCTCGACCATCTCGATCCCGCGGTGCTCTCCGAGCGCCTGCCGGGCATCTCCGAATCCGCAAAAATCTTCGCCAATGTCGACGTGACGCGCGAGCCGATCCCGATCGTGCCGACCGTGCACTACAATATGGGCGGCATCCCCACCAACTATCACGGCGAAGTGCTGACCAAGAAGGACGGCGACGACAACGCGGTGATCCCCGGCCTGATGGCGATCGGCGAGGCCGCCTGCGTCTCCGTGCACGGCGCCAACCGCCTCGGCTCCAACTCGCTGATCGACCTCGTCGTGTTCGGCCGTGCCGCAGCGCTCCGCCTGGCCGAGAAGCTCACGCCCAATGCCAAGCAGCCCGAATTGCCGGCGAACTCGGCCGAGATGGCGGTCAGCCGTCTCGACCATTACCGCTACGCTTCCGGCGGCACCCCGACCGCGAAGCTGCGCGAGGGCATGCAGCACGTGATGCAGAACAATTGCGCGGTGTTCCGCACCGGCGAAGTGCTGAACGAAGGCCAGAACCTCATCGCGAAGGTCCACAGCGGCATCACCGACATCGCCGTGTCCGATCGCTCGCTGGTGTGGAATTCGGACCTCGTCGAGACGCTGGAGTTCGATAATCTGATCTCGCAGGCCGTGGTGACGATGAACTCGGCCGCCAACCGCACCGAGAGCCGCGGCGCCCATGCCCGCGAGGACTTCTCCGAACGCGACGACAAGAACTGGATGAAGCACACGCTGGCCTGGCTGGACGATGCCGGCAAGGTCAAGATCGAGTACCGCCCGGTTCACGACTACACCATGACCAACGACGTACAGTACATCCCGCCGAAGGCGCGCGTGTATTGAGCGAACAGTAGCCGTCATTCCGGAGCGATGCGCAGCATCGAATCCGGAATCTCGAGATTCCGGGTCTGGTCCTTCGGACCATCCCGGAATGACGAAAGGTTAGAGCAATGGTTGAATTCGCACTTCCGAAGAACTCCAAGATCACTGGCGGCAAGACCTGGCCGAAACCCGCGGGCGCGACCGAGCTCCGCGAGTTCAAGGTCTATCGCTGGAATCCTGATGACGGCAAAAATCCGAGCGTCGACACCTATTACGTCGACACCAATGATTGCGGTCCGATGGTGCTCGATGGCCTGATCTGGATCAAGAACCACATCGACCCGTCGCTCACCTTCCGCCGCTCCTGCCGTGAAGGCGTCTGCGGCTCCTGCGCCATGAACATCGACGGCCAGAACACGCTGGCCTGCACCCGCTCGATGCACGACGTCAAGGAAGGCGCGGTCAAGATCAACCCGCTGCCGCACCAGCCCGTGGTGAAGGACCTCGTCCCCGACCTCACCAATTTCTACGCGCAGTACGCCTCGGTCGAGCCCTGGCTGAAGACGACCTCGCCGACGCCGCAGAAGGAATGGCGCCAGAGCCACGAGGATCGCGAAAAGCTCGACGGCCTCTATGAGTGCATCCTCTGCGCCTGCTGCTCGACCTCCTGCCCGAGCTATTGGTGGAACAGCGAGCGCTATCTCGGGCCCGCCGCGCTGCTCCAGGCCAACCGCTGGGTCTCCGATTCGCGCGATGAAGCCACCGGCGAGCGGCTCGACAATCTCGAGGATCCGTTCCGGCTCTACCGCTGCCATACCATCATGAACTGCGCCAAGGCCTGCCCGAAGGGCCTCAACCCGGCCGAAGCCATCGCCGAGCTCAAGCTCAAGATGGTCGAGCGGCAAATCTGAGACGAAGGTCATCCTTCCACCCCGGCCCAGACCGGCCGGGGTGTTCTGCAATTGGCTTAAATTCGAGCAGAATTTTCTCAATCCCGCTGCACGTGCAAATTTTTAGATTGCAACCAGCCGCTCCAGCATAAGCTACTTCCTCACCTGCACAAGATTCGGTTAAGCTCCCACTCGGGACGGAGCGACTGTGCAGAGGGCGCAACGCAACTCGCTGAGGCTGTTGCAGTGGATGATGGCGGCATCCCTGGCGCTGCCGATTGCGCTGTTCGCCGTTGCCGCCACGATCTCCTACACATCGACCAAGGATATCGCCGACCGGGAGATCGAGCGCACGGTCGATGTCGCGCATGAGCACGCGCTCAAGGTGTTCGAGACCATCGACCGCAGCCTTGCCGAGCTCAACGAGGTCGTGCGCGGCCTTTCAGACGATACCATCCGCGCCCGAGAGCCGACGCTGCATCGCCGGCTGAAGCGGCTGACCGATTCGCTGCCGCAGCTCAAATCGGCCTGGATCTTCGATGCGCACGGAAAAGCTCTGGTCAACAGCCTTGTCTCGCCACCGCCGGACCTCGGCTTTGCCGACCGCGATTACTTCTATGCCCATGTCGACCAGACCATCGGCACCTTCATCGGCATGCCGCTGACGCCGCGTCCGCCCTATCAAGGTGCCCGCTTCTTCGGCGTGAGCCGCCGCCGTGACTCCGACGACGGCCGCTTCATCGGCGTGATCCAGGCCTCGGTCCTGCCGGAATATTTCGAGAGTTTTTACGCCAGAATTGGATCGGATCCCGGCAGCTTCTTCGCGATGGCACGCACCGACGGTGCGGTGCTCACGCATTTTCCCCGGCTTGACCACGACCTCCGGCTCGATCCGGCCGGCCCTGTAGGCCGGAAGATCGTGGCTCAACCCGAGCACGGCCTCATCACCGTGGCATGGCCCTCGGACGGCATCGAGCGGCGCATCGCCTACCGTCGCGTCGCCGAATATCCGATCTATGTCAGCGCCGGGCTCGAGACCTCGGCGATCCGCGCGCGCTGGTTCGCCACCATGGGCCAGCATCTGGTGTTCGGCATTCCCGCCACCGCACTGCTGTTTCTGCTGCTGGCGCTCGCCTTGCGGCGCACCCAGCACCTTCAGGCCGAAGCTGCAAAGCGGCGCGAGGCCGAGGAGGCGCTCAAGCACAGCCAGCGCCTGGAAGCGCTCGGACAGCTCACCGGAGGCGTCGCCCACGACTTCAACAATCTCCTGACGGTGATCCGCGCTTCGGTCGACCTTTTGAACCGGCCGCAGCTGACCGAGGAGCGGCGGCAGCGCTACATCACGGCCATCGCCGATTCAGTGGCGCGCGCAGCCAAGCTGACCTCGCAGCTGCTCGCCTTTGCACGGCGCGAGCCCCTCAAGCCGGAGGTGTTCGACGTCGGTGCGCGGGTGCAGTCGCTGCACGACATGCTCGCCACGCTGCTGGGTCCCGCGATCGAGATCGTCATGCAGCTGCCGGCGGAGCCGTGCCTTGTCAATGCCGATGCCAGCCAGTTCGAGACCGCGCTGATCAACATGGCGACCAATGCGCGCGATGCCATGCAGGGCAAAGGCAGGATCGTTTTCAGCGTCGAGGCAACAACGACCGTTGCGGACGCAACGGTGCAGCTTTCGGCCAGCCCGGCCATGACAGAGCATGGCTTCGTCCGCGTGACCGTCAGCGACACCGGCATCGGCATTCCCGCCGCGCGAATAGGGCGCATCTTCGAGCCGTTCTTCACTACGAAGCAGGTCGGCCACGGCACCGGTCTCGGCCTGTCCCAGGTGTTCGGCTTCACCCGGCAATCGGGCGGCGAGGTGACTGTCACGAGCGAGGTGGGGCAGGGCAGCACCTTCTCGCTCTATCTGCCGCGCGTCCCGCCGGACCTGTTGCCGCAGCGCCAGGCGCCCAACACTGCGCCGGCGGTGGCCGGCAGCGGCATGTCGGTGCTGGTGGTCGAGGACAATATCGAGCTCGCCAATTTCGCCGCCGATGGGCTCACCGAACTCGGCTACACCATCACGCTGGTCGACAATGCGGCCGATGCACTCGCCGAGCTCGCCGTGGACGCGGATCGTTTCGATGTCGTGTTCTCGGACGTGGTGATGCCCGGGATGACCGGGCTCGATCTGGCGCAGGCGATCCGCGACCGCGGCATCGGCGTGCCGGTCGTGCTGACCACCGGCTACAGCCAGGCCCTGTCACAGGACGGCGCTGCCGGATTCGATCTCGTGCAAAAGCCCTATTCGATCGAGGAATTGTCGCGCGTTCTGCACCATGCGGCACGGCCGCGACGCGTGCGCGACGGCGCCGCCGAGTGATTCGCCGGCCGGAACCCAAGGGAACCGTTTGATTTCCTTTGCGTTGTCCGCTCATGCACAAGCCGGCCGCAACGCGCGAACAGGGCAAACAGCCGCCCATTGTCGAGATCAAAGGCGAGAACGGCGATGAAGTGACACCGCCGCCGCCCGACCTGGTCGAACCTGACCCCGAGCTCTCAACCGAGGAAGCCGAGCAGGCGCGCAAGGATTATCTGCTGACGCGGTTCTGGATCAGCGCGCGCGGCTTCTGGGGCCGCAACGGCAACCGCTTGGCCTGGCCGTTCTCGATCGGTCTCGGCGCGCTGATCGTCCTGACCGTCGGCTTCCAATACGGCATCAATGTCTGGAATCGCGCGATCTTCGACGCCATCGAGAAGCGCGATGCGACGAGCGTCTTCCATCTCACGGCGGTGTTCTTCCCGCTCGCGATCGGCAGCATCGTGCTCGCCGTCGCGCAGGTGTTCGCGCGCATGGGCATCCAGCGGCGCTGGCGGGCCTGGCTGACTGCGAGCGTGCTGACCAGGTGGCTCAAGAACGGGCGCTACTACCAGCTCAATCTCGTCGGCGGCGACCACCAAAATCCCGAATACCGAATCGCGGAGGATCTGCGGATTGCCACCGACTCTCCGGTCGATTTCCTCGCCGGCGTCACGTCCGCGCTGCTGTCGGCTGCGACCTTCATCGTCGTGCTCTGGACCATCGGCGGTGCGCTCACCGTCGTGCTCGGCGGCTCGTCCATCACGATTCCCGGCTTTCTGGTGATCGCCGCGATCCTGTACGCCGCGATCGCATCCGGCTCGATCGTGGCGATCGGCCGGCGCTTCGTGCAGGTCTCCGAGGAGAAGAACCAGGCCGAAGCTGATTTCCGCTACACGCTGACGCGCGTGCGCGAGAACGGCGAAAGTATCGCGCTGCTCGGCGGCGAGGAGGAGGAGCGCGACGGCATCGACCGCAATTTCAACCGCGTGCTGCGGCAGTGGGCGCGCCTCGCCGGCCAGCACATGCGCACTACGCTGGTGTCGCAGGGATCCAGCCTCGTTGCTCCCGTTGTCCCGCTTCTCCTCTGCGCGCCAAAATTCCTCGACGGCAGCATGACGCTGGGACAGGTGATGCAGGCGGCCTCCGCCTTCACCATCGTGCAGAGTGCGTTCGGCTGGCTGGTCGACAATTATCCGCGGCTGGCCGACTGGAATGCCTGCGCGCGCCGCATCGCCTCGCTGATGATGTCGCTCGACGGCCTCGAACGCGCCGAGCAGGGCGACGGCCTTGGCCGCATCAAGCGCGGGGAGACGCGCAACGACGCCATGCTTGAGATGAAGGATCTCTCGGTCACGCTCGATGACGGCACCGCCGTGGTCGGCGAGACCGAAGTCGTGATAGACCCGGGCGAACGGCTGCTCGTCGCCGGCGAATCCGGCACCGGCAAGAGCACGCTGGTGCGCGCCATCGCAGGCCTGTGGCCATGGGGCGGCGGAAGCGTGAATTTGCATGCCGACCGGCGTCTGTTCATGCTGCCGCAGCGGCCTTACGTGCCCTCCGGCTCCTTGCGGCGCGCGGTCGCCTATCCCGGCGCCGCCGACCACTGGACCGTCGAGGAGATCGGCGAAGCCCTGCACAAGGTCGGCCTCGATCATCTCAAGGGGAAGATCGAAGAGGAAGGACCGTGGGACCAGACGCTGTCCGGCGGTGAGAAACAGCGCCTCGCCTTCGCACGGCTGCTGCTGCACAATCCTGATATCGTCGTGCTCGATGAGGCAACCTCGGCGCTCGACGAGCGGAGCCAGGACAAGATGATGAAGATGATCACCGGCGAGCTGCCGAAGGCGACCATCGTCAGCGTCGCGCATCGCGCCGAGCTGGAGGCTTTCCACAGCCGCAAGATCGTGCTGGAGCGGCGCAAGGGCGGCGCAAAACTCGTCAGCGACGTCGAGCTGATTCCGCGCAAGGGCAAGCGCAAGCTGCTCGGGCGATTGCTGCACCAGCGGAAGAAGGCAGCGTGATCCGAAGCCCGGATGAGCGAAGCGCAATCCGGGACCGGTCCGTCCACGCGCGAGAACACGCTGTAACGCTCCATCCAGGCTACAACCCGCCCGTTGGAGTTGTCGCCAAAACCGGCTATGCATGCGCCGCCTGCAACGAGGACCTGCTGCTTGACGTCCGACAACGCCCCTTCGTCCGCGCCGTTCGGCGCGTTTGCCCCCAATGCGGCACAGGCTGCGATCATCCGCCTCGCGACGCGCTCGGGGCTGATGCGCGGCGCGTTCCGACCCTGGCTGTCGCGGCTGGTCAATCTGCTGCGCAGCGGCCCGCTCGACGTGCAGTATCAGGGCGCCTCGTTCCGCTTCTATCACCAGGGCAGCGCGACCGAGCGCGGCGCGCTGTTCAATCCCGACTACAATCTCGACGAGCTCGACTTCCTGCGCCAGCACACCCCTGCGGGCGGCGTGTTCGTCGATGTCGGCGCCAATGTCGGCACCTTTGCGCTGGTGATGGCGCGGCAGGTCGGGCCATCAGGCAAGGTGGTCGCGATCGAGCCGCATCCGCTGACCTTCGGACGGCTCTCCTTCAATCACGCCGCGTCGAAGACGCCGCAGGTGCGCCTGGTGCAGGCGGCCGCGGGGGACAGCGACGGCGAGCTGATGATCGAGAGCGGCGGCGGCAATCTCGGCGCCACTCACGTCGTCACCGGCTCGGCCGGTGCCGAGGCCATCAAGGTGCCGTCGCTACGCTTGATGCGCATTCTCGAGGAGGCCGGCGTCACAAAGGTCGATTCGCTCAAGATCGACGTCGAGGGCTTCGAGGACCGCGTGCTGATCGGCTTCTTCCGCGACGCGCCGCAATCGCTCTGGCCGCGCGCGGTCGTGATCGAACACCTGTCACGAAACGAATGGCAGCAGGATTGTATTGCCGACATGGTCGCGCGCGGCTTTACGATCGCACGCAAGACACGGAGCAATACGTTCCTGTCACGCTGACAAGGACGAACAGGAGAGGTTGCGATGATCGACCATCTGGGTTTCTCGGTCTCCGACTATGAGCGCGCAAAAACGTTCTATGCGAAGGCGCTGGCGCCGCTCGGCTATGGCCTGATCATGGAAGTGACGGCCGAGCAGACCGGTCACGCTGCGGCCGCAGGTTTCGGCGCCGACGGTAAGCCGGACTTCTGGTTCGGCGCGGAAGGCGCCATGAACAAGCCGGTGCACATTGCGATCGCAGCGAAGGACCGCGCCACGGTGGATGCCTTCTACAAGGCGGCGATCGCGGCCGGCGGCCGCGATAACGGCCCGCCCGGCATCCGCCCGCATTATCATGCCAATTATTACGGCGCCTTCGTGCTCGATCCTGATGGCCACAATATCGAGGCCGTCTGTCACGCGCCCGAATAACGCAGACTTCGAATCGATGTGGTGCGGAACATCAGCGCGACATGGTCGTTGTCGTTCTCTGGACAACGATCTCGATGATGCCGATGCCGATCGAACCGCCCGAGATTCCGCCATCGACGCCCGGCACTCCGACCGAGCCGCCGCCCGGAATTCCGCCGGGCAATCCACAGCCCGACATCACGCCGCCGACGCGCGAGCCCGGCGAAACACCGCGGCCGGATGAATTGCCCGGCCATATGCCGGAAGAGATTCCACGACGCGGACCGAACGGTCCGCTGACGCCCAATCCTGCGACGGACGCAGCTCCACCGCAGGATCACGTATGAGGCGAAGCATCACAGGTGAGGCGATTGCAAGAAGCGTCTGAATGCGCAATGAACGTCACCATAGTGAGGTGATTTGCGTGCAGAAATAAATCGGACTGCGGTCGCATCGCCCGCCACAATGCGGCCTAACGCGTAGCTGTTCATCCCAACACTTTCGTCAAAGAACCTTCCGGGGAAGTTCACCACCATGACCAACCTTCGTATCGTGCTGCTTGCGACGACGGCTCTGACCGCGATGCAATTGGCAAACACCGCATCGCATGCGCAAAGCGCTTCGCCGCTCGTGGTCGCACAGGCCCAGCCGCAAGAGACGGGTCCTGACGGAAAACCGAAGCAGCCGCCGAAGGGACCGCCAGGGGCCGCCCCACCGCCAGCACCCGCACGCCCAGCGGCACCGCCGCCCGCGGCTGCACCGCCCCACCCGCCCGCAGCGCCCCCGCCGGCAGCCGCACCGCCGCGCCCGGCAGCGCCGCCACCGCCTTCGCCTCCGCCTGCGGCCCGTCCGGCGCCCCCGCCGCCGCCGGCCGCTCCGAAGCAACCTGCGCCGCCTCCATCGCCGCCGGCCGCCCCGAAGCAACCTGCGCCGCCTCCACCGCCGCCGGCCGCCCCGAAGCAACCTGCGCCGCCTCCGGCCGCTGCCCCGCAGCAGCACGCCCCGACACCGCCTCCTCCGGCGCCCCCCGCGGCACGTCCTGCGCCCACGCCTCCGGCACCGCCTCCGGCCGCGGCTCCGCAGCAGCACGCACCCACCACGCCGCCGCCTGCGGCTCGCCCGACGCCACCCCCTCCTCCTCCGCCTCCGCCCGCCGCGGCTCCGTCGGCCCGGCCGACGCCTGCGCCCACGGCAACCCCGCCTGCTCCGACAGCTGCGCCCACGGCCCGCCCCGGCGCAGCTGCGCCGGCAGCCACGCCCGCTCCGACGGCGACACCAACGCCGACGCCGACCCCTGCGCCGACCGCAACGCCGGCTCCGGGCAGCACGCCTGGTGCACCGCCAGCCGGCCGCCCCGGCGCGCCTCCACCCGGCGCACGTCCCGGGGCGCCTCCGGCGGCGGGATCGCCAGCCCCCGGAGCCATGCCTGCTCCAACGGCAACGCCGGCCCCGAGCGGCACCGCGACGCCGCCGGCCGGACGTCCGGGATCGGCGACGCCGGCCCCCGGCCCAACCCCAGCTCCGACCGCGACGCCAACCCCTGGCCAACAGGGTGGAACGCCTCCTGCCGGCGCGCCCGCTGCCGGAACTCCGGCTGCGCCGCCGCAGGCCGGCAATCTCCCGCCTCGCCCCGCAGCTCCCGCCGGCGCCCCAGCGCCAACGGTCGTCCCCGGCACGCCGGCCGCAGCACCACCGCCGAACCGGGCGCAATACGCGCCGCCGACGGTCGCACCGGCCTTCCGCGCCGCGCCGACGGTCGCAGCACCGTTGCCGCCGCCGCCCCGCCCGCCACAGCGTGACCTGACGCCGCTCGCGATCGGTGCGGGCGTGGTGGCCGGCGCCGTGATCGGCGCGACCATCGCCGACTACCGCAATCAGCGGCAGGAGGTCGTCGAAGGCGGACGCACCGTCTACACCGAGCCGGATCGCATCATCATCCGCGACCCCGGCGGCCAGGAGTATGTCCGCGGCAACGATCTCTACCGCTTCCGTTACGGCGCCCGCGACATCCGCACCTTCAGCGAGGGCGGCGAAACCCGCACCGTCGTGATTCGCCCTGATGGCAGCGAGGTCATCACGGTGGTCGGTCCGGACGGTTCGCTGCTGCGGCGAATCCGCAGGGACCCCGGCGGACGTGAGATCGTCATCATCGACAACAGCTACCGCGATCCGCGCTCGGTCGGCGGCTTCTATGTCGACGTGCCGCCGCCGGTCGTGAACATTCCCTATGATCGCTACATCGTCGACGCTGAGGAGGCGTCGCCGGACGTGATCTACGCGACCATGGAGGCACCGCCGGTACAGCGGATCGAGCGGCGCTATACGCTCGACGAAATCCGCTACAGCCCCAATGTTCGCATGCAGATGCCGAGCATCGACGTCAACACGATCAACTTCGAGACGGGATCGTGGACCATCCCGCCGGACCAGGTGGCCCGGCTCCAGGTGATCGCCGACGGCCTCAACCGGGCGATCCAGCGCAACCCGCGCGAGGTGTTCCTGATCGAGGGACACACCGACGCGGTCGGCAACGACGTCGACAATCTGTCGCTGTCGGATCGCCGTGCGCAGGCCGCGGCCGAGTTGTTGACGCAGCAGTTCGGCGTGCCCGCCGAGAACCTGACCTCGCAGGGCTACGGCAAGCAGTACCTGAAGGAGCAGACCGACGGACCGAGCCGGATCAACCGGCGCGTCACCGTCCGCCGCATCACGCCGCTGCTCAACGGCGGCACGGCCTCGCTGCCGCCGCCCCCGCCCGGCACCGCGCCGCCGCGGTAAGGCGAAGCACAAACGCAAATGGCCGGGAGCGATCCCGGCCATTTTTGTTTTGGGCTCTCGTCATTGCGAGGAGATCCAGACTGTCACCGCCGAGAGATTCTGGATTGCTTCGCTTCGCTCAGCAATGACGAATGAAGCTACACCAGCTTCACCCCTTGTCGCTCTCGAGCCGGAAGATCTGCGAGCCCTCGCTGCCCGAGAGCAGGCCGGTGTCGCTGTAGAGCTTCAGCTTGGTGCGGGTGTCGGCGATGTCGAGGTTGCGCATGGTGAGCTGGCCGATGCGGTCGGCCGGCGTGAAGGCGGCGTCCTCGACCTTCTCCATGCTGAGCCGCTCCGGCGCATAAGTGAGGTTGGGGCTTTCGGTGTTGAGGATCGAATAGTCGTTGCCGCGGCGCAGCTCCAGGGTGACCTCGCCGGTGACGGCGCGCGCGACCCAGCGCTGCGCGGTTTCGCGCAACATCAAGGCCTGCGAGTCGAACCAGCGGCCCTGATAGAGCAGACGTCCCAGGCGCATGCCGCTGATGCGGTACTGCTCGATGGTGTCCTCGTTGTGGATGCCGGTGACAAGGCGCTCATAGGCGATGTGCAGCAGCGCCATGCCGGGGGCCTCGTAGATGCCGCGGCTCTTGGCCTCGATGATGCGGTTCTCGATCTGGTCGCTCATGCCGAGGCCGTGGCGGCCGCCGATCGCATTGGCTTCGAGGAACAGCGCGACGGGATCGGAGAAGGTCTGGCCGTTCAGCGCGGTCGGCTGGCCTTCCTCAAAGCGCACCACGACCGTCTCGGCCTTCACCGCGCAGTCATCGCGCCAGAACGGCACGCCCATGATCGGATTGACGATCTTGATGCCGCTGTCGAGGCTTTCGAGATCCTTCGCCTCATGGGTGGCGCCAAGCAAATTGCTGTCGGTCGAGTACGCCTTCTCCGCACTCATCTTGTAGGCGAAGCCCTGAGCGGTCATGAACGCCGACATCTCGGCGCGGCCGCCGAGCTCGTCGATGAACTGCTGGTCGAGCCAGGGCTTGTAGATCTTCAGGCCGGGATTGGTGAGCAGGCCGTAGCGGTAGAAGCGCTCGATGTCGTTGCCCTTGAAGGTCGAGCCGTCGCCCCAGATGTTGACGCCGTCCTCTTTCATCGCCGCGACCAGCATCGTGCCGGTGACGGCGCGCCCGAGCGGCGTGGTGTTGAAATAGGTGATGCCGCCGGTCGAGATGTGGAAGGCGCCCGACTGGATCGCGGCGATGCCTTCGTGGACCAGCTGCGTGCGGCAATCGACGAGGCGCGCCTTCTCGGCACCGAACTCCATCGCCTTGCGCGGAATCTCGTTGTAGTCGGCCTCGTCGGGCTGGCCGAGATTGGCGGTGTAGGCGTAGCAGCGCGCCCCCTTCTGCTTCATCCAGAGCAGCGCCGCAGAGGTGTCGAGGCCGCCCGAAAAAGCGATGCCGACTTTCTCACCCTTGGGCAGGCTTTTCAGGATCGTGGTCATGGCGCGTCCAATCGGTCTCAAATAGCTGATGTTGTGGCTCGAGGGCGGCGAATATCAAATTTCGCGAGGCTCGGCACGCTTTTAATGGCTCAAACCGAGGGCTCGGGACCGGTCTTGCGGCCGAACAGGCGCTGGCGGAGCCGGTAGGCGGGCATGTTCAGCCGGGTCAAGACGGCATCGACCGCCTCGTCCGAAAACCGCGTCCGCGGCCAGCGGTAAATCAGCGCGTAGGCGAACCAGATCACGACGAAGGTCACGAGGCCCGCGATGGAAACGTCGGTGAAGAAGTGGCCACCGAAGGCCATGCGCAGCCCGCTGGTCACCGCGCCGAACACCACGACGGCGGTATAGGCAAGTGGCCGCCACGCCGGCGGCGCCAGTGCAGCGGGCGCGAGCGTCCAGAATGCGGTTGCCCCTTCACCGGAGAAGAACGAGCAGTTGCGTCCGCAGCCGCCGCGCGGATCCCACCAAGGCACGAATTGCTGATCGCCGGCAAACTCGGTCACCACCACCGGACGGGGACGGCCCCAGTAATTCTTGAACGTCAGGTTGGTCAAAATACCGGCCGACATGGTCAACGTCACCAGCAGGAAAATGATCGTGCGCCCTGGCACCATCAGCGGCCGGTCGGGCCGGATCATCTTGACCACGAGCGCGACGAGCGACGGCAGCGCAAAGGCCCAGGCGATCCACATCGCCGCATCGCGCGCAAAGCCGGCCCATTCGTTCAGCTTGAGCGGAAACGTCCTGGTCGCGGGGTCGAAGAACAGCGCAGCGAGCTTGAGATCGAGCTCGGGATAGAGGCCGAAAACAAGGCCAATCACGAGCCAGAGCGCCAGGGCGATGAAGAGTCCAGTCCGGTTCATGGCGCGCGGTTTAGCGGAGTGGAAGGAGGATGGAAACCCTTTGCCACCGTCATTCCGGGATGGTCCGAAGGACCAGACCTCAGGTGCGCAATTGCGCACCATAGTTCGATGCTTCGCATCACCCCGGAATGACGCACATAAATTACCGCCCGTCCGGCCGCGACTGTGACGGCAGCGGCGGAGGCGGCTTGTGCGGAGGCGGCGGCTCGCGCCAGGCGCCAGCGTTGCGGCCGGCGATCAGCCAATAGACCACACCGGCGACGATGCCGGCGCCGGTCATGATCTCCAGGTGACGCCGCACGATGCCTTCGAACTGCAAGGTGTCGGCGTGAAACGGAACAAGGCCGAGATAACAGGCGAGCCCGACGAGGCCGCCGCCGACGGCGTAAGCCAGCGCGCTGCGGATGTAGAGCGCTTCGGTGACGGCGACGATCACCGCCGCCGGCACCAGCGCGAAGCCCGAGACGAAGATGAAGCCAAAGCCGAGCAGGATATCGATCGCACCTTGATCGACGGGACCGGCGCCGAGATCTGCGAATTCCGGGAACAGCAGCGCGACGACGACGATCATGCCGCCGACGAAGCAGGCGGCGAGGAAGCCGATGAAGATGATGATGAGGCGGCCGATCAGGGACATGGCAAAAAATGTCAACTCAGTCGCCATTGCGAGGAGCGCAGCGAAGATTCCATGGGGAGTGGATAGCGACCAGGTCTGAGGCCAGACTGAGGGTTGCTGAATCCATTCAACCTGGAGACGACGATGTTGCTCGATCATCCTTCCGACGGACTGGCCGCTATCCGCACGCAGTTTGGCGCAATTTTTGTGTCATTGGAACTGAGCCGTTCGACATGGCTGGTCACTTCGCTGTCGCCCTGCAAGGGCGAGAAGATGTCCAAACGCAGCATGAAGGCCGGCGACCTTTCGGAACTGTTGAAGCTGTTTGCGGAGCTGAAGCGCAAGGCGCAGGCGCGAACGGGTGAGAGCTATCCGCTCATCGCGATCCAGGAGGCGGGGCTGGACGGGTTCTGGCTTCACCGCGCCCTGCAGCAGGAAGGCATCGAGAGCCACGTAGTCGATCCGGCCTCGATTGCGACGCCGCGCCGGCGCCGGCGGGCCAAGACGGACCGGCTGGATGGCGAGACGCTGTTGCGGACGCTGCTGGCCTACAAGCGCGGCGAGGTACGGGTCTGCGCCATGGTCGTTGCGCCCTCTCCGGCAGAGGAGGACCGCCGTAGGCTGTGCCGCGAGCGAGAGACCTTGATCGCGGAGCGGATCGAGCATGTGAACCGGATCAAGGGTCTTCTGTTCGCGCAAGGGATCTTCGACTACGCGCCGCTGCGGCGAGACCGGCGGAAGCGGCTGGAGGCCTTGCGGACGGGCGACGGGCGCGCCTTGCTGGCGCATCTGAAGGCGCAGATCAGCCGCGAACTCGACCGGCTCGAACTGCTGCTCGACCAGATCACGGCGGTGGAGCGCGAGCAGGATGCGTTGCTGGCCGCGAGCAAGGCGGCGGGGGAGAAGACCGTATCGAACCCGGTGGCAATGCTGCTCGAACTGAAGAGCCTGGGCCCGAACTTCACGGCCGTTCTCTGGTCGGAGGCCTTTTACCGGCAGTTCGCCAACCGCCGCCAGATTGCATCCTATGCCGGCCTTGCAGCCACGCCATGGCGCAGTGGCGGCATCGAGCGCGAGCAAGGCGTGTCGAAGGCTGGCAATCCGCGCCTGAGAACCACGATGATCCAGCTCGCCTGGCTCTGGGTACGCCACCAGCCTCAATCGGCTTTGACCCAGTGGTTCAAGGTGCACAGCCAACGCGGCCGCAAGCGCGCGATCGTGGCGCTCGCGCGCAAGCTGCTCGTGGCCCTCTGGAAGTACGTGACCGCGGGCGTGGTGATCGAGGGAGCCGAGATAAAGGCCGCCGCCTGACACCACGCTCCTCAGCCTCAAAGCCAATCCGCCGAGATTGATCAGCCTCGGCCGATCCGGGTGGACGAACCGATGGATTGCATGGCTTCAAACGCCGTAACGAAGAATGGTCTCGTCCTCTCGAGCCTGCCCGCCGCAAGCGGAATGTTGGTGCAGCCGCCGCCGCGCGGCGACCGAATGTGAGTTTGATCTGGCAAGCAAACCAGATTGCAAAAACCGGCTCGACCCTTGGATCGCCTGACGAAAAGGAGTTATCCGCCCGCTGCCCCGACTGCCAAAGCCTGATGGCGTGCTCGCTCGAGTCAAGGCCAAGTCGCTTCGCGACGGCCCTACGGGCCGACCTTGACTCGATCTGCGCTCGCCATCCTACGTGCTCCACGGTCGGGACGAAGAGCTGGCCTGCAATCGAACAAAGAGCTGAACAAACCGCCTTGACACACCAAATCCCCATGTGAGCAATCCAGACTGCCGCCGCGGAGATATTCTGGATGCTTCGCTGTGCTCGCAATGACGGGGATGCGAGAGCGCGGACATAGAAAGCTAATCCGTCATCGCCATGGCGCGCAGCGCCTGGCGCTCCCTGGCGCTGAGCTTCTCGGTCTCCGACTTGAGCTGGCCGCAGGCGGCGAGGATGTCGCGGCCGCGCGGGGTGCGCACGGGTGAGGAATAGCCGGCGTTGAAGATGTATTCGGAGAATTTTTCGATCTGATCCCAGTCCGAACACTCATAGGCCGTGCCAGGCCAGGGATTGAACGGGATCAGATTGATCTTGGCCGGAATGCCCTTGAGCAGCTTCACCAGCAGCTTTGCATCGTCGAGCGAATCGTTGACGCCCTTGAGCATCACATATTCAAAGGTGATGCGGCGCGCATTCGAGGCGCCGGGATAGTCGCGGCAGGCCTGCAAGAGCTCCTTGATCGGATATTTGCGGTTGAGCGGTACCAGCTCGTTGCGCAATTCATCGCGCACAGCATGCAGCGAGATCGCGAGCATGACGCCGATCTCCTCGCCGGCGCGCACGATGTTGGGCACCACGCCCGAGGTCGAGAGCGTGATGCGGCGGCGCGAGATGCCGATGCCTTCGTTGTCGCCGACGATGAGCAGCGCATCGCGCACCGCGTCGAAATTGTAGAGCGGCTCGCCCATGCCCATCATCACGATGTTGGTGACGCGGCGCGTGCCGTCCTCGCGATCGGCCCAGTCGTTCAGGCGATCGCGCGCGACCATCACCTGTCCGACGATCTCGCCGGCGGTGAGGTTGCGCACCAGGCGCTGCGTGCCGGTGTGGCAGAACGCGCAGTTGAGCGTGCAGCCGACCTGCGAGGAGACGCAGAGCGTGCCGCGATCGGTTTCGGGGATGTAGACGCACTCGACTTCATGCGCCTTCTGGACGGCGTCGCCGCTCGGCAGCCGCAGCAGCCATTTGCGGGTGCCGTCATTGGAAATCTGCTCGGCCACGACTTCCGGCCGGTCGACGGTGAAATGCTGGGCGAGATCGGCGCGAATGCCCTTCGAGATCGAGGTCATCTCGTCAAAGCTCTGGGCGCCGCGGAAATAGATCCAGTGCCACAGCTGCTGCACGCGCATCTTGCGCTGGGCCGGTGCAACGCCGATCTCGCCGAGGCGATCTGCAAGCTCGGCGCGCGACAGGCCGATCAGCGACGGCTTTGCCGGCGGCACATAGGTTTCGAGCGGAGTCTTCTCCACCAATGTTGCGTTGTGCGGCTCGGTCATCGCTTGCCTGAGATTGCTGCTGTCTCGTCATGGCCGGGCTTGTCCCGGGCATCCACGTTCTTCCCGCCCGGAGCCAGCGCGTGGATGGCCGGGACAAGCCCGGCCATGACGGCAGCACCTTTGGGATAACCCCTATATAGCAATCGGAACCGCCGATTGCGACCTTATCGCCCTCAGCCTTAACGACGAGGCGTTACCGCCTGCAGTCCTGTGCGATCTTGTCGAGCGCCTGGGCGAGACCCTTCAGCGAGAAGGTATCGGTCGTCTCGGTCCCCTTGGCCGAGACGCCCTTGACCACGAGATCGGCAGATTTGCGCATGGTTTCGACCATCCGCTCCTCCTCGGCCGCGTTCTTGATCCAGAGCCCGTCACCCTGCGTGTACATGGCGAAGGAGGCGCCGCCGACCTCGACGGTCGATTCCGAGCCCGGCTTCAGCGCGTAGCCGATCATCACCGAGACCTCGTTGCTCACCTTCTCCGCCGGCCGGGTCGACACGAAGGCATAGGCGGGATCACGCGGCCGGTTCGGCGGGTTGGTCTTCGACGACGACGGCTTTGCCAGCGCGAAGCAGACCTTCTTGCCGTTCGGCGCCGCCGAGTATGCTCCCCAGGTGCCGAACTGCCCGATCAGGGTCGGCTCGGCGCCGCCCGCAACTGCGGCGGGCGAGGCCGCCGATTTGCTCTCGGGCTTCGAGGCCGCCTTTGCAGTCGTGCTGGCCGGCGAGGCCGGCTTCGGTGTCGCCTCTTTTGGAGCAGACTCTTTTGGAACAGACTCTTTTGGAACAGACTTGGGCGCCGGTTGCGCCGTCTGCGCCCACGCGGAATCGACAATCCGCCCGGCCATGACGCCAGTCATCAAAGCTAAAATCAGCACCCGCCACATGCTGGAGTGGTTCCCTCAATATTGTGACTGGAAGATGGCCCGAGCGCGCTTTGTCCCCGGGCAGGGATAGCCGGGAAAGTCCAATTTGGGAAGGCAGTTAGCGGTATCGGTGGCGGTTAGGCCTTGGATCGCGCGGCGCGTTGCTCGGCCCATTGTGCCTCGGTCCAGGCAAGCAAATCCTCGGCGCCGGAACTGCGCAAATGCGCGCCACCGTCGATCACCACCATCTCGCCATTGATGTAGGCGGCACGGTCCGAGACCAGGAAGCTGGCGAGATCGGCAAGCTCGTCGTGCTCGCCGGTGCGCCCAAGCGGGTTGCGCGAGGTCCAGCCTTCGTCGCGGCCCTCGGGACGGAGTTGCCCGGCGGCCCCTGCGGTCGGGAACGGGCCCGGCGCGATCGCAACGTTGCGGATGGCCTTCGGGCCCCATTCCACGGCGAGACTCTTGGTCATCGCGAGCAGCGCCGACTTCGCCATCGCCGACGGAACCGTGAAGGCGCGGCCGGTGATGGTGGAGGTCGAGAGGATCGACAGCACGACGCCGCCGTGCTTGCCCTCGATCCAACGCCTGCCGGCGGCGAGCGTGCAATACATCGCGCCATGCAGCGTCGGCGCCAGGATCGCATCCGCGGCGCGGAAGGAGAGATGCTCGCTCTGCGCGATGAAGGTGGCAGCGGCATTGTTGACGAGGATGTCGAGCGGCGCCTCGCGCCAGATCGCATCCATCATGCTGTCGACGGCCGCGCCGTCGCGGATATCGCAGGCGATGGTCGTGACTTTGCCGCCGGTCTCTTCGCGCATCTCCGCTGCCGTCGCTTCCAACCGATCGAGCTTGCGGCCGCAGATCACGAGCTCAGCGCCGAGCGCGAGGAAGCGGCGTCCCATCGCGGCGCCAAGGCCCGACCCGCCGCCGGTGACGAGGATGCGCTTGCCCTTGAGCAGACCTGTTTCAAACATCGTTTGAATCCTTTCTCCGCGGATTTCATCATTGCGAACGCAGCGAAGCAAATCCAGGCTATTTCCGCAGGACGGATTCTGGATTTGCTTCGCTGCGCTCGCAATGACGGGAGGATAGGCCGTCGTATCACCCGAGACAAAGAATCCGGATTGTCGACCCGCATCAAATCCGGCAAAACCGGGCCAACCATAATTCCACTCGAAACGCCTCAAGGTGCCGCGATGAAAGCCATCCTCTGCTCGCAATATTGCCAGCCCGACGATCTCGTGCTCGCCGATGTGCCGGATCCGGTGGCTGGCCCCGGCGAAGCCGTGATCGCGATCAAGGCGGCGGCGCTGAATTTCTTCGACATCCTGATGATCCAGGGCAAGTACCAGATCAAGCCGCCATTCCCGTTCTCGCCGGCTGCGGAAGTCGCGGGCGTGATCGAGAGCATCGGCGCCGGTGTCACCGACCTCAAGGTCGGTGACCGCGTGGTGGCATCCTGCGGCCACAACGGCGCACGCGAGAAGATCGCGCTGCCGGCGGCCTCGATCGTGAAGATCCCCGACAATCTCGACTACGACCGCGCGGCCGGCATCATCATCATCTACGGCACCGCACTGCATGCGCTGGAAGATCGCGCCAGTCCGAAGCCCGGCGAGACGCTCGCGGTGCTCGGGGCCGCCGGCGGCACCGGCCTTGCCGCCTGCGAGCTCGGCAAGCTGATGGGCCTGAAGGTGATCGCCTGCGCCTCGTCCGACGAGAAGCTTGAATTCGCCAAGGCGCACGGCGCCGAGCTGACGCTGAACTACGCGAAGGAAGATTTGAAGGAAGGTCTGCGCAAGCTCACCGGCGGCAAGGGCGTCGACATCATCTTCGATCCCGTGGGTGGTGCCTATGCCGAGCAGGCGCTGCGCTCGATTGCCTGGGAAGGCCGCTTCCTCGTCATCGGCTTTGCCGCCGGCGACATTCCGAAGATGCCGCTGAACCTCGCGCTGTTGAAGGGCTGCGATATCCGCGGCGTGTTCTGGGGCGCCTGGACCCGGCAGAATCCGGAGAAGAACCGGGCCAATCTCGAGAAGCTCGTGAAGTGGACCGCGGAAGGAAAGATCTCATCGCATGTCGACCGCACCTTCCCGCTGGCGCAGACGGCGGATGCGCTGAAGGTGCTGGCGGGGCGCCAAGCGATGGGCAAGGTGATCCTGCATCCGTGATCGCGATGTCATCGCGACGCCGCTTCATACACAGCTGTCATCGCCCGGCTTGATGACCGGACGATCCAGTACTCCGAGACAGTTGTGGTTGAATCGATGGCCGCGGCGTACTGGATTCCCCGTCTACGCGGGGAATGACAGCGAGCGCGGAGCTGGCAGTGTGCCTGCCGCTGCATCATAAATCCCCCTCAACCACAGTTAGTAAAATAGAGGTGCATTCCGCAACCTCGCCCCAATCAAACCCAAATATTTCCCGATTCGCCCCAATCGTCGTCGTTTTTTGGACTGATTCAAACGGCGATTTACCGGTTCCAGTTTGCGGGGCGCTCCTGGACAAGAACAAGAAGACTGAAGCCGGGACTGCCCCTGCGTTGCGTCAGTAGGGAGCATCACACCATGGAGACGACGGCCTATCGACCGTCGAAGGAGTCGCTCGCGCTCGACTCCGATCGATCTGCATCACATCCGCCCATCGCATCCTATATCCGCGCACGTGCCAGGCGCGCCGAGCTTGCGCAGGACGATCCCATCCCACTGTTTCTGTCCGACCCGCTCGGCGCACCGGACCCGCGGGAATATGCGCCGCTGCGCCCCAGAGCCAGGATCGCGCCTCTTCTTGTCGCTGCCGGCCTTGCGATATCCGCCGCCGCGATCGCGGCGGTGGTGTTTCAGTCCGACCTGCGTGGCCTTCTCGCCGACTATGCCGGCGCAGTTCCCGGGCAGGCAATGGCTACCGCCAGCCCGCCGGTCGTAAACCAAGTCTCGAGCAAGGATCCCGGCCGCGTGACCGACACGATGCTGGCGAGCGCCGACAAGCAGGACCTCCCGGCACCGCCAGTGCCGAGCCGCGAAGCGATTGCGACCGCCTATCAGACTGCGCTGCAGGCCCAATCCCAAAGCCAGGTCCAGAACCAAGTCCAAATGCAGACCGATGCGCCGGCACCTGTCGCGGCGCAGCCTGCGCCGCCCGAGCCCGCCAGGACCCTCGACGCCGACACGCTTGCGGCACTGACGACGCGCGCCAAACGTCTGATCGGCGTCGGCGACATCGCCGCGGCGCGCCTGCTGCTCGAACGGGCGGCCAATGCGCAAGACGCGACGGCCGCGCTGCTGCTGGCACAGACCTACGATCCGGCAGTGCTCGGCACCAAGGACGCACGAAGCGTCATTGCCGACGCGGCAGCCGCCCGTGACTGGTATCAGCGCGCCGCCAGCCTCGGATCGGCGGAGGCGCGCCAGCGCCTCGCCCAGCTCTCGAACTAGATCACTTCAGGGGACATCATGCGTAATGCTTTGAAAATGGCGCTTGCCGCCATCACGACCATCTGTGCCTTCGCGGCGCACGCCGAGCAGACCGAGTACGATCCGGCCAAGGTCTCCGACGGCCTGAAGGCCATCTTCCAGTTCGGCTCGACCTCGACCAAGCAGGCGCTGAACGCCAACACGGTCACGCTGATCACCGGCACGATCGGCGGCACCTATGTGCAGTTCGGCGCCGACCTCGCCTCGGTGCTCGACGACGGCAACAAGATCCGCGTGCTGCCGATCGTCGGCCGCGGCTCGGTGCAGAGCGTTGCCGACATCCTGTTCCTGCAGGGCGTCGATCTCGGAATCGTGCGCGCCGACACCCTCGACTATCTCGAGCGCAAGGGCTTTGCCAAGGACATCAAGCGGCAGTTCACCTATGTGACGAAGCTCTACAACGAAGAAATGCAGGTGATCGCGCCGAAATCCGTGGCAACGCTCAAAGACCTCGAAGGCAAGACCGTCAGCGTCGACCTGCCGAACGGCGGCACCTTCGTCAGCGCGCTCACCGTTTTCGAGCGGCTCGGGATCAAGGCGAAATTCGTCTATGTCGAGCAGCGCATCGCGATGGAGAAGCTGAAGGCCGGCGAGATCGACGCCGTCATCGTGGTCGGCGGCAAGCCGTACAAATCGGTCTCGACCTTCGGCAATGATGGCCGCTTCCATCTCGCGAAGGTGGACTATGCGACCCCGCTGCAGAGCGACTATCTGCCGGCAACGCTGACCGCGAAGGATTATCCGAACCTGATCAAGGAGGGCGAGAGCGTCGACACGATCGCCGTGCCTGCAGTGCTCGCGGCTTATAATTGGGCACCCAACACCGAGCGCTATCGCAAGCTCGCGCTGTTCGTGGACGCGTTCTTCACGAAATTCCCCGCGCTGCAGAACCCGCCCTTCCATCCCAAGTGGAAGGAGGTCTCGCTCGCGGCGCCGCTATCCGGCTGGAACAGATTGCCGGTGGCGCAGCACTGGCTCGACAAGCACGGCGTCGAGCCGGTGACGCGGCAGCGCTTCGAGGCGTTCCTGAAGCAGAGCCCGACCGCTGCAAACGTGTCCGACGCGGACAAGGAGACGCTGTTCAGGCAATTCCAGGCGTGGGACGCGGAGAAGGCGCGGGTGGAGAAGAAGTAGCTGTTGCCGTTGCGACCAACGATGTCGCGAGCGCCATCCACACATTCGCTGCCGGTCTGAAGCGGGCGATCCAGTATTCCGTCACGGCAATGACTAGAGGCCGCGGCGTACTGCATTCCCCGCCTTAGCGGGGAATGACAGCAGCAGGTGTCGCCACGACTTGCCGTCAACAACGGCTAGTCCGTCGCCTCCTCCTCCACCCCGCGCTTCAGCGCGGCGCGGGCGGCCTCGCGGTGCTCGGTCGTGATGTGGCCGGCAACCATGCGGATGGCGGTGGCGAGCACGGCGGCGTCATCGGCGAAGCCGAGGACCGGCATCACGTCCGCGACGAAGTCGAACGGCAGGATGAAATAGGCGATCGCACCCAGCAGCGAGGCTTGAACGTGGCGCGGCGTCTGCCGGTCGAACGCGCAGTAATAGGCGGCAAGCAAATCTTCCGCGAACGGCAGCTGCGCGGCGACACGCTTCAGATTGCGCCAGAAGCGGCGGCGCACGCTCTCGCGATCTTCCGCGAGCCGATCGGCCGGCTCGAAGCCGACGCTGTGCTCGGCAGCCATGCTCAAATGCTCCCCGTTCTGCCGGAGGTGGCGGATCGCCCGATCCCGGCGATCACAAGATGGGGATGCGGCCGGTCGCTGCAAGACGTAAGCTTGGTGTCAGCCGGCGATGGCGTTCATCGCCTTGGCCAGGGCGATGTCGAGCGCGGTGACGCCGCCGGCGTCGTGGGTCGACAGCACCACCTCCACCGTCTTGTAGACGTTGCGCCATTCGGGGTGGTGATCCAGCTTCTCGGCTGCCAGCGCGGCCCGGGTCATGAAGCCGAACGCCTCGTTGAAATCCTTGAAGACAAAGGTTTTCCCGATGGCGTCGCGGCCTTGGACTTCAGTCCAGCCCGGTAATCCGCCCAGCGCCTGCTTGCGCGTCTCCGCCGAGAGCCGTTCTGCCATGGTCGTCTCCGTCCTTTAGGGGAACTTTACTCTAACACCGCGCCGGCGCACGGGTTCATAGCGGATTTCCTGCATCCGCTAACCATGACGGAGATGTAACCCCGCCGGACAAGAAATTTGCTACACTTGCGGGCGTAAACCGCCGGCCAAGATGAAACTGAGCCTGAAGAGCCTGTTTGGGAGATCGATGACCGGGGGATTGGACCTGGCCGAAACGCCCCCTCCGCCTTCGCCGCGATCCGCGGCGCGGAAGACGGTACTCGTGTCTCTGGCATTCGTGCTGGCGATCATCGGCGCACTCGTCGGCGGATATTACTTCGCGATGCGCCCCGTGACGCTCAAGATCGCGGTCGGGCCCGCGAACAGCGACGACGTCAAGGTCGTGCAGACGCTGACGCAGGCCTTCACGCAGAGCAGGGGCCAGGTGCGGCTACGCCCGATCCAGACCGACGGCGCCACGGCCAGCGCCAATGCGCTCGCGGAAGGAAAGGTCGATCTCGCCATCCTGCGCGGCGACCTCGACGTGCCGAAGAACGCACAGGCGGTCGCGACCCTGCGCAAGAACGTCGTGGTGCTTTGGTCCGTTCCGGGCAAAGGCAAGAAGCGAGGCCCGAAAATCACCAAGATCGCGCAGCTCGCTGGCCATCGCGTCGGCGTGGTCGGCCGCACCCAGGCCAATGTCAACCTGCTCAAGGTGATCCTCCAGCAATACGGTGTCGATCCCGCCAAGGTCGAGATCGTGCAATTTCCTGCGAACGAGGTTGCCGAGGCGATCAAGGCGCAGAAGGCCGACGTCTATCTCGCGGCCGGCCCCGTCAACAGCAAGATCACGGCGGATGCGATCTCCGCCTCCATCAAGGATTTCGGTGCGCCCACCTTCCTCGCGATCGATTCGGCGGACGCGATAGCACAAAACCATCCGGTCTACGAAGCGTCCGAGATTCCCGCCGGCACCTATGGCGGCTCGCCCGCCCGCCCGGAGGACGAGGTCAAGACCATCAGCTTTTCGCACCACATCGTGGCGCGCAAGGCTGTGTCCGAAACCACCATTGCGGCGTTCACGCGCCAGCTCTTCGCCGTGCGTCAGCAACTGGTGACGGAATTCCCGCTCGCGGCGAAGATCGAAACGCCCGATACCGACAAGGATGCCGTGATCCCGGTGCATCCGGGTGCGGCTGCCTTCGTCGACGGCGAGGAAAAGACCTTCCTCGACAAATACAGCGATTACATCTGGTGGGGCCTGATGGCGCTTTCCGCCATGGGCTCGATCGGCGCCTGGTTTGCCGGCTATCTGAAGAAGGACGAGCGCAACAGCAACAATCATCAGCGCGAACGACTTCTCGACATGATCTCGGCGGCGCGCAAGTGCGAGACGACCGAAGAGCTCGACCAGATGCAGACCGAGGCTGACGACATCCTGCGCGACACGCTGCGCTGCTACGATCACGGCGCGATCGAGGAAGGGGCGCTCACCGCCTTCAACATCGCGCTCGACCAGTTCCACGCCGCGGTCGCCGACCGCAAGGCAGTGCTGATGAGCCTGCCGCAGAACCTGCAACGCGCGAGCGCGCAATTCCGCGCCGCCGGCAACGCGTAAAGGCTTGCGCGCGTTATCGCTGCGTCACATTGTCTCAATATAGCGTCTGACTTCACCGGCTGCCGCCTGGCGGCCGTCGCACGCGATATCGGGGCCGTCCCATGAACATCAAATTCTCCCGCCGCCGTTTCCTCGCCACCAGCGCCGGTGCACTCGGCACGATCGCGATGCCGTATCTCTCGCGCGCAGCCGACCGGCCGGCCGTCACGCACGGCGTGCAATCGGGCGACGTCACCGTCGACAGCGGCGTGGTGTGGGCGCGTACCGACCGGCCCGCACAGATGCTGGTCGAGGTGGCAACGACCGAGTCCTTCAAGGATGCCCGTGCGCTGCCGCCGATCGCGGCGCTGCCCGAGAGCGACTTCACCGCGAAGATGCTGGTTGAACGTCTTCCGGCCGGCCAGGACATTTTCTACCGCATCCGCTTCCGCGATCTCTCGCACAGCGCGGTCGAGGGCGAGCCGGTGGTCGGCCGCTTCCGCACCGCGCCGGCCGACCGCCGCGACGTCAGCTTCGTCTGGGGCGGCGACGTCGCAGGCCAGGGCTGGGGCATCAACCCCGACGACGGCGGCATGTTCACCTTCTCGGCGATGCGCAAGCACCGGCCGGATTTCTTCCTGCATTCCGGCGACACCATCTATGCCGATGGTCCTATCCAATCCGAGGTGAAGCTCGCCGATGGCAAGATCTGGAAGAACGTCACGATTCCGGAGAAGACCAAGGTCGCCGAGACGCTGGACGAGTTTCGCGCCGCGCACAAATACAATCTCACCGACGACAATCTCCGTGCCTTCAATGCCGAGGTGCCGATCTTCGTGCAGTGGGACGACCACGAAGTCACCAACAACTGGTCGCTGTCGAAAGACTTGCCGGCCGCCTACAAGGTGCGCGACATCTCGCTGCTCGCGGCCCGCGCGGGTCGCGCCTTCCACGAGATGTACCCGATGCGCGAGAGCATCATCGAGCCCGGCCGCGTCTATCGCCAGATCTCCTATGGCCCGCATCTCGACGTGTTCGTGCTCGACGAGCGCAGCTATCGCGGCCCGAACGGCGCCAATCTCGAAACCGATTATGGCCCGGCGAGCTACTTCCTCGGCCCCGACCAGATCGCCTGGCTCAAGCGCGGTCTTCTGAGTTCGCGCGCGACATGGAAGGTGATCGCGTCAGACATGCCGATCAGCCTTGTCGTCTCGGACACGCCTAAGGGCGGCTCCGAAGCCGTTGCGCAGGGCGACGGCCCGGTGCGTGGCCGCGAGTTCGAGATCGCCGACATCCTGCGCTTCATCAAGATGGCGCCGGTCAACAACACGGTGTGGCTGACGGCGGACGTGCATTACGCTGCAGCGCATTATTACGATCCGAACAAGGCGCAATTCCAGGAGTTCGAGCCGTTCTGGGAATTCGTCTCGGGCCCACTACATGCCGGCACTTTCGGTCCGAACGCGCTCGACAACACCTTTGGACCCGAGGTCCGCTTCGTCAAGGCGCCGGGCAAGGACAGTCAGAACCTGCCGCCGTCAGCCGGCATGCAGTTTTTCGGCCACGTCAAGATCGACGGCGCCTCCGGCCAGATGACGGTGACCTTGCGCGACCGCGCCGACGTCGCACTGTGGTCGACCACGCTGGATCCGAAGCAGAGCTGATCGCTAATTGGCGGCGCGCGCCTGGAGGGCCGCTTCCAGCGCGTCGCTCGAACACGGCTTCTGCAGCCGCGGCCGGCCTGCCAATTCCGGTGGAATGCGCGCCTCGGCCCCGTAGCCGGTGACGAAAACGAACGGAACCTTCAGCGCGATCAGCCGCTCGGCGATCACAAAGCTCGTCTCGCGGATCAGCTCGACGTCGAGCAGCGCGAAATCGGGCGTACGCTTCGCGATGGCGTCCAGTGCCTGTGTCACCGAACCGACGGTCCGCACACCGGTCACACCGAATCCGAGCAGACGGTCCTCGAAGTCGAGCGCGATGATCGGGTCGTCCTCGACGATCAGAACATCGGCCGGCCAGCCTGAGCCATTGGACGGTGCGGGTGCCATGATCACATCTTGGTTGGAGTTATCGGATCAGGACTGCCGCGACACGATGCCTGCGCCCAGCGCATCAGGGGTTCCCGGAACGAAACTCACCACATCATCGTTCTTTAGTCTGTCCACTTGTACACACAGGAGTGGATGGGACTCGGTAAGTGGGAGGAAGGAGGGGAGTTCAAAATGGATACGCGTGTCGGCAAGGTCACCGAGGTCGAGAGCCGGCCGGCCAACAATCTGCTGCGGCGTTTGAACCAGGCAGACTACGCACTCCTTGCACCGCACGTGACCGTCGAAGACTCCGCAGCAGGCCAATTGCTTTACAATCCCGGCGATGACGTACAGGTCGTCCACTTCCCCTGCGGACCGTCACTCGCGACTTTCCTTGTCCCCAACGAGGATGGCCGCGACGTCGAAACCATTCTGGTCGGCCGCGAAGGCGCGGTGGGCGGCATCGTCAGCGAGGGATTTCTACCGGCCTATACCCGGATCTGCGTGAAATTCGGCGGGCCGTTTGCGCGCATTCACGTGGCCAAGCTCGAAGCAGCCAAGCTGCGCTCGTCGTCCCTGCGCAACATTTTTGTTCGCTACGCCGACTGCATGCTGGCCCAGATCTTCCAGTCCACCGCCTGCAACGCGATCCACTCGATCGAGCAGCGCACCGCCAAATGGATTCTGGCCGCGATGGAGCGGACCGGCAACGACACCAGCGTGCCGCTCACGCATGAACAGCTCGCGACCCTGCTCGGTGTTGGCCGCAGCTATGCCAGCCGCGTGCTCCAGTCGTTCAGAGCCGAAGGCGTGCTCGACACGCGGCGCGGTTCGATCCTGGTTCGCAACCGCGACGGCCTGCGCCAGCGCGCCTGCCTGTGCAATGACGCCGTGAAGGCGCATTTCGAGGAGGTGTTGAGCGGGGTGTATCCGACCGAGGTACGGAAGGCGGTGTAGAGGCGGCTCGGCTGCTATTTCGCGGGCCTCGACGACTTTCACCTGCGGCACGCCCCGCCCATCCCGGAACCCAGCCCTAAGCTCCGGAAATTCCCGGACAAAATTCAGTCAACCAACGGCCAAAGAACACATTGTTTTTTGGCCGTTTTTGCATATATTGCGCCGCAACGCGTAGGGCGCCCGGTCTGATATGGCCGGGCTTCCTTTTTGGGCGCAAAGCGCCCTGTTTCCAGTCTTCCAGCGTTGTTTCGAGAAGAGGTCCCGGTCCGACCGGCGAGATCGCGCTTAACCCATTGTTCGACCGCAAAGAAGCTCACTCATGAACCTTCGTAACGTCGCCATCATCGCTCACGTCGACCACGGCAAGACCACCCTGGTCGACCGCCTCCTGCAGCAATCCGGCACGTTCCGTGAGAACCAGAAAGTGACCGAGCGCGCCATGGACTCCAACGACCTGGAGCGTGAGCGCGGCATCACCATCCTGGCCAAGGCAGCCTCGGTGCAGTGGAAGGACACCCGCGTCAACATCGTCGACACCCCCGGCCACGCCGATTTCGGCGGCGAGGTCGAGCGCATCCTCAACATGGTGGACGGCGCCCTGGTGCTGGTGGACGCCGCCGAGGGCCCGCTGCCGCAAACCAAATTCGTGGTCTCCAAGGCGCTGAAGGTCGGCCTCAAGCCGATCGTCGTCATCAACAAGGTCGATCGCCCCGACGCGCGGCCGACCGAAGTGATCAACGAGGTGTTCGATCTGTTCGCCGCGCTCGATGCCAGCGAGGAGCAGCTCGATTTCCCGATCCTCTACGGGTCGGCCAAGCAAGGCTGGATGGCCGAGAGTCCCGCGGGTCCGAAGGACAGAGGCATGGAGCCGCTGTTCGACCTGATCCTGCGCCACGTCGCGCCGCCGAAGGTCGAAGAGGGTCCGTTCCGGATGATCGGCACCATCCTCGAAGCCAACCCCTATCTCGGCCGCATCATCACCGGCCGCATCTCCTCCGGCACGCTGAAACCGAACCAGCAGGTCAAGGTGCTCAACGCCGAGGGCAAGCTGGTCGAGTCCGGCCGCATCACCAAGATCCTGGCGTTCCGCGGCCTCGAGCGCACACCGCTCGATGAGGCAGAAGCCGGCGACATCGTCGCCATCGCGGGCCTCACCAAGGGCACCGTTGCCGACACCTTCTGTGATCCGACTGTCGAGGTGCCGCTGCCGGCGCAGCCGATCGATCCGCCGACCGTGTCGATGTCGTTCATCGTCAACAACTCCCCGCTCGCCGGCACCGAAGGCGACAAGGTGACGAGCCGCATGATCCGCGACCGTCTGTTGCGTGAAGCCGAGGGCAATGTCGCGCTGCGCGTCGTCGAATCCGCCGACAAGGACGCGATGGAAGTGTCGGGCCGCGGCGAACTCCAGCTCGCGATCCTGATCGAGACCATGCGCCGCGAAGGCTTCGAGCTCTCGGTGTCGCGCCCGCGCGTCGTGTTCCAGAAGGACGAGGCGACCGGCGCCACCATGGAGCCGATCGAGGAGGTCGTGATCGACGTTGACGAGGAGCATTCCGGCGTCGTCGTGCAGAAGATGAGCGAGCGCAAGGCCGAGCTGATCGAGATGAAGCCGTCTGGCGGCAACCGCCAGCGCCTGGTGTTCTACGCCCCGACCCGCGGCCTGATCGGCTACCAGGGCGAGTTGCTGACCGACACCCGTGGCACCGCGATCATGAACCGCCTGTTCCACGGCTATGCGCCGTACAAGGGCGAGATCCAGGGTCGCCGCAACGGCGTGCTGATCTCCAACGACCAGGGCGAGGCCGTGGCCTATGCCATGTTCAAGCTGGAAGACCGCGGCCCGATGATGATCGAGCCGGGCTGGAAGGTCTATCGCGGCATGATCGTCGGCGAGCACACCCGCGACAACGATCTCGAGATCAACGTGCTCAAGGGCAAGCAGCTCACCAACATCCGCACGACCTCGAAGGACGAAGCCGTGCGCCTGACCCCGCCGATCCGCATGACCCTGGAAAAGGCGCTCGCCTATATCGAGGACGACGAGCTCGTCGAGGTCACCCCGAAGTCGATCCGCCTGCGCAAGAAGCACCTCGACCCGAACGAGCGCAAGCGCGCGGAAAAGGCCAAGGAAGCGGTGGCGTAAGGCTCCCACTCTCGTTCACTGTCATTCCCCGCGAAGGCGGGGAATCCAGTACGCCGCGGCATCTCGGCTCTATAACGATCGTCTCTGGAATACTGGATCACCCGCCTGCGCGGGTGATGACAGCTGTGCGCGTTGCGGCTTCAGCGCGTATCAGAGACGTGCTAAAGCATGATCCGGAAAAGTGCGAAGCGGTTTTCCGGAAAGATCATGCGTAAACAACAAGCTAAAGCGCGATGACGATTCATCCAAATCTCATCGCGCTTTAGAGCCCGGCCATGACCTCCCTCCCCTCCTCCGTCGACGTCGCGATCATCGGCGCCGGTGCCGCCGGCCTCGGCGCGGCGCATGCGCTGGCGAGCTCCGGCCTCTCAGTCATCGTGCTGGAGGCGCGTAACAGGCTCGGCGGCCGGGCCTGGACCGTGCAGGCCTCGCCTGAGGTGACGTTCGACGTCGGCTGCGGCTGGCTGCATTCGGCGGACAAGAACTCCTTCGTGCCGATCGCACGGCAACTCGGTTTCGAGGTCAACAAGGATCTGCCGCCCTGGCGCGAGCGCGCCTATGGCAATGCCTTTCCGCAAAGCGAGCGCGACGATTTCATGCGTGCGATGGACGCGTTTTATGAGCGTCTGTGGGAAGCGGCGCAGAAGGGCCAGGACGAGCCTGCGAGCGTGAGCCTGGAGCCAGGCAATCGCTGGAATCCGATGATCGACGCGATCTCGACCTATATCAACGGCTGCGAGCTGAAGGACATGTCCACGCTGGACTGGGACGCTTATGAGGACACGAACGTCAATTGGCGCGTCCGCCGCGGCTATGGCGCGCTGGTTGCAGCCTATGGCGCATCCTGCCCAGTGGAGCTGAACTGTAACGTCACATTGATCGACCATTCCGACAAGCGCATCCGCGTCGAGACATCGCGGGGCACGCTGACAGCGGACAAGGTGATCGTCACCGTGCCAACGGATCTGATCGCCCTTGAGGTGATCCGCTTCTCGCCGCCGCTCCCCGCCAAGGTCGACGCCGCCTCCGGCCTGCCGCTCGGCGTCGACGACAAGGTGACGCTGGCGCTCGAGGACGCCGAGGCCTTTCCGAAGGAGGGCAACTTACGCGGCGCCACCATGCGCACCGAGATGGGCACCTACCACATCCGCCCGTTTGGCCAGCCCTGCATCGAAGGCTTCTTCGGCGGCAGCTTTGCCCGCGAGCTGGAAGCCGCCGGCGACGGCGCCATTGCCGCGCACAGCATCGATGAGATCGCGGGTTTTCTCGGCAATGATGTCAGGAACAAGCTGAAGCCGCTCTGCGAGTCGCGCTGGGCGCGCGATCCTTTTGCGCGGGGGTCCTACTCGCATGCGCTTCCCGGGCATGCCGGCGACCGTGCCGTGCTGGCCGCGCCGGTAGCTGGCCGCCTGTTCTTCGCGGGCGAGGCAACGTCGCCGACCTTTTTCACGACGGCGCATGGGGCGCGGGATAGTGGGGAGCGAGCGGCGAAGGAAGTGCTGGCGGCTTTGGGCAAGCCGTAGCTACGCACTCCGCCATTGCGAGCGCAGCGAAGCAACCCAGACTGCCGCCGCGGAGAGATTCTGGATTGCTTCGCTACGCTCGCAATGACGGGCTACTCAATCACCCGCGCTCGCAAATCGGCATCGGGCACGAAGCAGGCGTCGTACTTGCCGAAGATGCGATAGCGGTTGCGCGCGACGAGGTTGTAGATCGGGTCCCGCAACGGCTTCGGCACGACGAATAATGCGCGTACCCAGCCCCAGCCGGGGAGCTGCGACAGCACCGTCAGCGCAGCATCCGACTTCATGAACGCCTCGCCGCCATGGATCACCGCATTGGTGTCGGGATCGTCCGGATCGATGCCGAACGTTCGCGCCAACCGCGTTCCATAATCCGACTGGATTGGCGTAAAGCGAAACCGCTTCGCCGTGTCGCGGGTCCCAACGAACCGCACCCAGCGCGAGCAGAAGATGCAGATGCCGTCGAACAGGATCACGTCATCGTCGGGCCATTTCTGCATCAGCGATTGCCCCATGGCTTCTGGATGGCCGTTGGCCCGCTCTGGTTCAGTGCGCGCGCGAGCTCGCCGCTTGCGGCTTTGACGCCGGCTTCGGTTTCGATCATCCAGTGACCCTCGCTGCCGGCGGCCGGCAGTGAGCGAAACTCGACCTTTCCGCCACTGCCGCGAAACGCATCGACGAGTTTCTGCGAAAATGCCGGGGCGAAATAGCTGTCATTGCTCGCAACGAGCCAAGTGATGGGAATGCGCGCCGCCCTGCCGAACTCCGCGGCCGCGGCAAGCAGCGTATGCGGCGCGCAGATTCGGTTCGGCTCATCATTGGCATGGCCACCGCGCCCCGGCGCAAAGGCGATGATCGCGGAGATCACCTTGGGATCGGCGTTGGCCAGCGCCAATGCACCCCATCCCCCGGCGGAATGGCCGATCACGATGGCGGCCTCTTTGCCGATGAAATCCTGCTTTTGCAGATAGGCCAGTGCACGCGAAATTGCGTTGGCCGTTGCGCGGCCCGAGCGTGCGTAGTCGGCCTCGTCGCAGCCGCCCTGATCCTCGATATAGCGGCCGCCGGTCGCACCATGCCCGGGCCGCTCCGGCGCCAGCACGGCAAAACCGCGCGCGACGAGGTAGGCGGCGAGCGGACGGTATTCCGGCTGCGGCATTTGCGCACGACGCAACGCGTTCTGCGTCGAGGCGTGCGCGATCACCGCGAGTCGGAACGGACCTGGGCCAGCGGGGCGAAACAGCAGGGCATGCGCAGCAAGGTGGGTATCCGGCGAGGGCACAAGCCACTCTTGCCGACGAAACGGTTCGCCCTCCTCCCCCGATGGGCCGAGCGTGGCCTGAGCACACAGAGGCGGCGCAGTCAGCAAAGCCAACAGAGGCAGGAGCGCGATGGTGTTGAGGAGCCGCATGAATTGCCGAGGGCGAATGCGAATAGTGACAGCCAGACTAGTAGGAACGAATCATTATTGGCCGACTTTCTGCGTTGCCACTGCCCTTCCCTGGTTGCCGTAACGTAGTTTCGTACCGACGCTTGGTCCTGCGATTGCCGTCTGAAATGTCGGCTTGTCCTCTTTCGGCACAGCATGGCCAAAATACTGATGCAGAAAGTCCACAGGTTAACCGATAATTAACGATAGGTCTTGCCGCCGGCGCGGCGACTTGGTTTGATCGCGTCCATGAGCACAACCCTGATCGAGGTCCGGCCGGCCAAAGCTGCAGATGCAACTGCGGTGGCATCGACCCATGACGAAGCCTGGCGTTCGGCCTATCAGGGCATCATTCCCGGCGCCGAGCTGGAGAAGCTGATCAATCGCCGCGGTCCGCAGTGGTGGGACAGTGCAATCCGCAAGGGCAGCCGCGTCAGCGTGCTGGTGTTCGGCGACAAGATCGCCGGCTATGCCAATTACGGCCGCAACCGCGCCCGCAGCCTGCATTTCGACGGAGAAATCTACGAGCTTTATCTGCGGCCCGAATTTCAGGGACTCGGCTTCGGCCGCCGGCTGTTCGCTGCCGCCCGCCGCGACCTGATGCAGAGCGGGCTGAAGAGCATGGTGGTGTGGGCGCTCTCGGACAATGACCCCGCGACCGAGTTCTACCGGGCGTTGGGTGGACGCATGGTGGCACGTTCGTCCGAGCGGTTCGGGCCGAAATCGCTCGACAAGGTTGCCTTCGCCTGGACCAATTGAGCTGCTGAAACCCTCCCGGCAGGGTTTCCCGTCCGTCGATACCCGTTGCCTCGAGAGCCGGTGATCGCCGGATTCATTATTTCACAAAAACGCGATGGATCAGCGGGCCAAGCCCGCGTATGACAGCGCCAAAATCGCTGCCGGGCGCGATTTCACCTCGGCAATAACGGAGCCTTGAATGCGTATCGATGCGGTCTCGATCGGGAAAAACGTACCACACGACGTCAACGTCATCATCGAGGTCCCCGTGGGCGGCGAACCGATCAAGTACGAGATGGACAAGGAGGCCGGTACGCTGGTGGTCGACCGCTTCCTCTACACGCCGATGCGTTACCCCGGTAACTACGGCTTCATCCCGCATACGCTGTCGGACGACGGCGATCCTTGCGACGTCCTGATCATCAACACCCGCGGGATCATTCCCGGCGCCGTCATGAGCGTGCGCCCGGTCGGCGTGCTGTTCATGGAAGACGAAGCCGGCGGCGACGAGAAGATTTTGGCAGTGCCGTCATCGAAGCTGACTCAGCGCTACGACAAGGTGAAGAGCTATTCCGACTTGCCGGACATCACGCTGCAGCAGATCCAGCACTTCTTCGAGCACTACAAGGATCTCGAAAAGGGCAAGTGGGTGAAGATTTTGCGCTGGGGCGGCCCTGAGGAAGCGCACAAGCTGATCCTCGAAGGCATCGAGCGCGAGAAGAAGAAGAAGAAGGGTTAATGCTTCCGTGTCCCGGCTCGGCAGCGCATCGTTTCACGCTGCGTCCGGGGCATGAGAGTTCAACTACACCGCCGGCTTCGGCAGGCCGGCAATCGCACACGCTGCCCGCAGCGTATTCACCAGCAGACACGCCACCGTCATCTGGCCGACGCCGCCCGGCACCGGCGTGATGGCACCGGCGACGCCGAGCGCTTCCTGATAGGCGACGTCGCCGACGAGGCGCGTCTTGCCATCCTCCTTCGGAATCCGGGTAATGCCGATATCGATCACGGTGGCGCCCGGCTTCAGCCAGTCGCCGCGCACCATCTCCGCCTTGCCGACCGCGGCATAGACGAGGTCGGCGCGCTTCACGAGATCAGGCAGATCGCGCGAGCGCGAATGCGCGATCGTCACCGTGGCGTTCTCGTTCAGCAGCAATTGCACCAGCGGGCGGCCGACCAGGTTGGAGCGGCCGAGGACGATGGCGTTCATGCCTTCGAGCGAGGCGTGCACGCTCTTGGTCAGGATGATGCAGCCGAGTGGCGTGCAGGGCGACAGCGCCTCAAAGCCGCCGGCGAGCCGGCCGGCATTGTTCGGATGTAGCCCGTCAACGTCCTTGGCGGGGTCGATCGCGTTGATGACGGCTTCGGTGTTCAGCCCCTTCGGCAGGGGCAGCTGCACCAGAATGCCGTGCACGGCGGGATCGCGGTTGAGCTTTGCGACCAGCGCCAGCAGATCTGCTTGCGAGACGTCGGCCGGCAGCTTGTGCTCGAACGAGGTCATCCCGGCCGCCTGGGTCTGGGTGCGCTTGGAGCGGACATAGACCTCGCTGGCGGGGTCGTTGCCGACCAGGACGACCGCAAGGCCCGGCACCAGATTGTGCTCGCGCTTGACCCGGGCGACCTCGTCGGCGACGCGGGCGCGGAGGTCCGCGGCGATGACTTTTCCATCGATGATCTCAGCGGTCATGTCAGTTCCTCAGTCTATCGAATGGGCCGACGTGAGCCGGCGCAAGGCTTCGCCGAGCCGTGTCGGATCGCCGTTGACCGCGATCTGCTTCAGCCGCGAGGTCGCCCCGGACAAAAGCTTGACGCTGGCCTTCGGTACGCCAAGCGATTTCGCCAGCAGCACCAGAACGGCCTTGTTGGCCTCGCCGCCATCGGCGATGGCGCGCACCCGCACCTTGAGCACGCTGCGGCCATCCGAGAGTTGCTCGATGCCGTCGATGTCGTCGCGGCCGCCGCGTGGCGTCACCCGCAGCGCGATGCTGATTCCTGCGGTCGAGTAACGCCAGGGTTCCCTTGAAGCTTCGTTCGCAACCAAGGCGCCCCAGCCCGCTCAGATCACGTTCGGGTAGATGTAGTACAGGATCACCCGCTCGATGAACATGATGATCAGGATCAGGATGATCGGCGAGATGTCGAGGCCGCCGAGGCTCGGCAGGAAATTGCGAATCGGCGCCAGCAGAGGCTCGGTGATCCGATACAGGAACTCCGCTACCGCCGACACGAATTGGTTGCGGGTGTTGACCACGTTGAAGGCAATCAGCCAGGACAGGATTGCGGAGGCGATCAGCAGCCAGACGTAGAGGTCGAGCACGATGATGACGATGTCGAGAACGGCACGCATGGCTTTTGAGGCCTCTGGCTTTTGAAAACTCTGGCTACGGTCGGGATTGACGCCTGCTGCTAGATATCGGTTCCCTCCGGCCCAAACAAGGGAAGTTCAGGCGCGGAAATGGCTAAAACCGGGTTACACCCGTCCTTGACTTGACCTTGGCAGGGACTTAAATGGCGCCCGGTTGTCGGCCGCGTTCACCAGAGCGGCCAGCAAAGGGGCCATAGCTCAGCTGGGAGAGCGCGTCGTTCGCAATGACGAGGTCGGCGGTTCGATCCCGCCTGGCTCCACCAGCCTTCGCTGGCTTCGCCAGCTTCGGCTCGGCAAGCCCTTTCGTAGCGAAGGCTGCCGCGGCGCAGCCCGAAGGGCGAAGCCGGGCTTCATCCGCAAATCAGTCCCTACCTGCCCGTAAACCTCGGCGGCCGCTTCTCCATGAAGCTGGCTACACCCTCCCTGAAATCACTCCCGTTCAGCGCCACCATCATCTCGCGGTTGGCCTCGATCGTCGCCTCGGCAAGCGTCTGGAACGGCACCTCGTAGAGCTGGCGCTTGATCACGGCCATCGCGCTCGGCGAGACGAAATCGGCGAGGTCGCGCGCATAGGCGTAGGTCTCCTCGCGCAGCTTCTCGGGCGAGCAGAGCCGGTTGACCAGCCCGATCCGCAACGCTTCCTCGCTCGACACACGCCGAGCTGAAAGCAACAGATCCAGCGCATTGGCGTGACCGACGATGCGCGGCAGCATCCAGCTGATGCCGTGCTCCGCAATCAGGCCGCGCCGCGCGAAGGCGGTGGTGAACACGGTATTGTCGGCAGCAAAGCGAAGGTCGCAATAGAGCGCGTGGACGAGGCCGATGCCGGCCGTGGCGCCATTCAGCATGGCAATGACGGGCTTCTTGATCGAGGGGTAATAGCCGTAGCGCGTCTGCCAATCCGGCCGGCGGTTCATGTCGAACGGCGGCAGGTTCGAAGCACGCCTGACGTCGTCGGGATCGAGCCCCTTCAGCGCATCCATGTCGGCGCCGGCGCAGAAGGCGCGGCCCGCGCCGGTGAGGATGATGACTCGGACATTGTCGTCGGCGTTTGACGCTTCCATCGCGTGGCGCACGTCGCGCTCCATGATCGGCGTCCACGCGTTCATGCGATCGGGGCGGTTGAGCGTGATGGTGGCGATCTTGTCGCTCACCTCATAGAGAATGTGTTCATAGGCCATGACGCTCTCCCTGGTTTGCCGGCGCGATCTCGCGCGCGCTCGTTGGCGGCGAACCTAGCATATCCAGGGAAGCGGCAGGGACTTGCGCCAAGGACTTGCGCCAAGGACCTGCGCCAAGGACCTGCGCCAAGGACCTGCGCCAAGGACCTGCGCCAAGGACCTGCGCCAAGGACCTGCGCCAAGTCGCGATCACTCGGCGGCTTGCGCCAGCACCGGCCGGCGCGCCAGCCAGCCGTTGATGAAGTGATCGAGCCAGGCGCGCTCCGCGAGATCGTAGACGGCCCGATCCGCGAAGTGATGATGCCGCTGCCGCGCACCGGGCGCGCTGAAGCCGTCATAGCCGCGCGTGGTCCAGCGATGCATCATCGCGTAGGTCACATCGGGATGAAACTGCACGCCGAAGGCATTCCCGGCACGGAACGCCTGCACCGGAAAATCATCGCCTTCGGCGAGCAGCTCGGTGCCGGCCGGCAGCTCAAAGCCCTCGCGATGCCAGTGATAGACCTGTGCCGGCCAATGAGGGCAGAGCGCATGGCCAGCAGCGGTCGGCCTGATCGGGTAATAGCCGATCTGGGTCAGCGCCTGCGCATGCGGCGCGACACGGGCCCCCAGCTGCATCGCCAACATCTGCGCACCCAAGCAGATGCCGAGGAACGGCCGCTGCTCGCGAAGCGGAATTTCGATCCAATCGATCTCGCGGCGGATGTAATCGTCGGGATCGTTGGCACTCATCGGGCCGCCGAAGATCACGGCACCGGCATGCTGATCGAGCGTCTCGGGCAAGGGATCGCCGAAGCGTGGACGGCGGATGTCGAGGCGATGGCCGAGCGCGCGCAGCGCATTGCCGACGCGGCCCGGTGTCGAGCATTCCTGATGCAGGACGATCAGAACCGGCAGCCGGGTTTCAGCGGCGGCGGCGCTCGGCGCCCTCCGTGGGAAGGGCACCACATCTGCGCCACCAAACCTGTCCGTCCGGAACGACATGGCCTCTGCAAGTGCTATCGGTTCAGACCGCCAGCTTAGCTAAGCGATGGTTAACATCGTGTGAGTTTGCGCACACACGCCCCGATCTTGAAGCAAGCTCCGGGCCACTACGGATGCACCGGGCGTTCTTCAGCGCCGCTGCCTCTGGAACCGGCTGGTGGCTGCCAGGATGAAGCCGCGCGGGAAGAAGCGCAGCGCGAACGGCACAATCTTGATGCCGAGACCCGGCAGCACTGCCCGTTTGTTGGCCATCAGGCCACGATACGCCTCCCGTGCAACTTCGGCGGCAGAGACGTTGAGAACGGCCGTATCATGTTGCGATCCGACGCCGGCGCGGGCCTGGAATTCGGTGGGCACCGGACCCGGGCAAAGCACGGTGACGCGGACGCCGCGCGGTGCAAGCTCCGCCCGCATCGCTTCGGTGAAGGAAATCACATAGGCCTTGGACGCGTAGTAGACGGCCATGCCGGGCCCGGGCAGGAAGCCGGCGACGGATCCGACGTTGAGAAGACCGCCCTTGTTCCTGATGAGCTGATCGGCAAAGCGCAGCGACAGATCCGTCAGGGCCCGGACGTTGACGTCGACGATGCCGAGCTGCTCGCTGCGATCGCGTTCGGTCGCATCGCCGAACACGCCGAAGCCCGCATTGTTGACGAGATGATCGAGCTCGACACCTTCGGCCGCAAGCGCTGCCGCGATCGTCGCGCCGGCGTCCGCGTCCTCGAGATCACAGGCGATCACGATCGGCTTCTTGCCGCACTTGGCGGCCAGCTCAGTGGCGAGCGCCTCCAGACGGTCTGCCCGTCTCGCGGTCAATGCGAGGCGATGTCCATTGGACGCAAACACACGCGCCAGCTCCATCCCGATGCCCGCCGAGGCACCAGTAATCAGCGTCACCCGCTCAACCACGATCGAAGTCTCTTGAAAGCAACTTTTTTGGCCCCGCAACGGGGGAACGAGAGCATAGGCCGAACGCAACAGGCAAGCGGCGCTGGCAGCATGGCCGCTTGAGCAGAACGACAGGCAGTGCTGAAAGACCGTGGATTTACAGGCGAATTCGGCGCAGGCGGCGAATAAATTAAAGTTTCGTCATGTATGCGCGCATGCCGCGCTTCGTCGAGTCCAGCGCCGTCAGCCGCCGACGGCACCGTGCTTGATTTGGCCGCCGATACGCTCTGCGACTGCGTGCTTCAGCTCGATCCGGTCGCGCTGGGAAATCCCGAGCAGGTCGGAAGCACGCCAGACGACATTGTCCTCGAATTCGCTGACCTGGCCGTCGGCATAGACCAGCTCCCACATCATCTGCACGATGCGCTTGCGGCCCTCTTCGTCCAGCGAGCGCATGATGACGCTGGTGAAGTGATAGAGGTCCACCGCCTCGCCCTCGACCTCCGTCGCATCGGCGATCAGGCGATCCGCGGTGCCGCGATCGAGGCCGAAATGGCTTTCGATCAGGCTGTGCAGCTTGCGCTTCTCGGCTGCACTCGGCTGACCGTCCAGCGAGACCACATGGACCAGCAGGGCGGTCGCCGCCAGCCGATAATCGCTGTCGCCGAATGCGCGGTCCTGAGCTTGGGGACCGACAATGTCGGCGATGAATTGGCGCAAGCCGTCGAGCATGAGGTCCTACCGAGATCGATGACGCCGCGAAGGGGTGCGGCCGATACCAGCATTATATGAGCGGGAAACTCAACCGGCGCAACGTGCGTCAGTTCCGCGCGCTGCATTACGTTTCAGCAATCCGGAGCGCGGCTCGCGGTCATGTCCAGGCTTGTCCGGACATGACGACGGTGGCTGGGATACGCACCTGCCTCGACACCGTCATTACTTGTGCATGAATGACGGCGCTGCGGCCGCCGCACTCCCTCACGGTATCTCGTACACCACCATCTTGTCGGCGATGCCGCGGAGCGCGGCCTGCTTCTGGATCGGCTTGATCGCGCGCCGCTCCAGCAGCTCGGCGACCGCCGGCGCATCCGCCACCGGCCCGGTGATGTGGATCTCCTGCGCGGTCGACAGGCTCTGCACGCGAGCCGCGATGTTGACCGTCTGGCCGAAATAATCCTGGCGCTCGTTGAGCGTCACCGCGAGGCAGGGACCTTCATGGATGCCGATCTTGAGAATGAGATCGTTGGCGCCGCGCTGCCTGTTCAATTCGTCCATGGCTGCGCGCATGCGCAGTCCGGCGGTGATGGCGTGCTCAGGTCTGACGAAGGTCGCCATGACGGCATCACCGATCGTCTTCACAACTGCACCCTTCTCGGCAGCGATGATCTCCAGGAGCGCACGAAAATGCGCGCGCACAAGATCGAAAGCACTGAGGTCGCCGACGCGCTCGTACAGGGCCGTCGATCCCTTCAGGTCGGTGAACAGGAAGGTCAACGATGTGATCTTCAATCGCTGGTCGACATTGAGATTGTCGGCCTTGAAAACATCGCGGAACGTCTGATTGGACAGCATCCGCTTGGCGGTCAGAATTGGCTTGCGCTTGCCGATCATCTCATGCAGCGCGTCGGCAGCAATCCAGACCGAGGGCAACACGCGACCGCCCGATTGATTCTCGAGCGTAAGGCGCAACGGCCCGGGGCGCATCACCGTGGTCCCCGTAGGCGCCTCCAGCCTGTTGAACATGATCGAAAGCTGCTGGCGTTCGCTCGTCGGCTCACCCTGGACGTCGAGGAAATGGGCAGAATGAGTGACCGGCTCGAACACGATGATGAACTGGCTGGGCAGGGTCAGCGAGAGGATTGCCTTCTCGCCGGCAGGCAATTCGAGTGCCTCGAGCGTCACCTCGTTGATCAGGCGCGCAAAGGTTTCATCGTTGATGTCGACGCCTGAACTCCAGAACATCTGCCGGACATATTCCCAGATCGGCAGCGTGTCGGGATCATGAGCACCGATGCGGCGAACCCGCGGACTGACGGTGAAGGCCACCTCGACCATCTCATCGACAGATGCCTCGTATCCGGCTGCACAGAGCGCGCAGTTGTAGTCTTCGTGCTTCAACGATTTCAGCGTTGCGTGTGCGCCCAGGACCCCTCCGCAGCCAGGACACAGCACGTTCCAGCTCATGTCGAACAGGCCAAGCCGCGAGGCATGCAGGAATCCGGAAATGACCTTCTCCTGGTCGAGCCCGGTGCGATCGGCAAAATCCAGCACATTGATGCGGTTAAGGTCGCGATCTTGACCCTGGGCGATCAGCTGCGCGATCGCATCGACAACCTTCGGATCGGCGGTCTGCTTCAGAACGGAAAACTGGGCCTGGATGTCGCTCATGGCAGGGGCTCTATCTAGGATGAATCACGCCGTCGGCCGGACGAGCGCCTGTCACCGACGCGTGATGCGGAACATGGGCGAATGGTCCGGCTGGGTGGTGACGACGCCTTGCGGAATCACGGGAACAGCCTGATCGGCGAGCTCGACGCGGAAGGCGCCGATCAACCGGGCCAGGGCCAGCACGGATTCGGCTTGCGCGAACGGCGCGCCGATGCAGACGCGTGGACCTGCGCCGAACGGCAGATAGGCGAAGCGGTCCGGCGCCTCTTTCGACATGAAGCGCTTTGGAATGAACGCGTTCGGCTGATCCCACAGCTTCTCGTGCCGATGCAGCAACCAGGGCGCGATCATGATGATGTCGCCCTTGCCGATCTCGACGCCCGCGGCATTGTCCCTCTCGCGCGCGGCTCGCGCGACCAGGAAGGCGGGCGGATAGAGCCGCATGGTCTCGTCGATCACGGCGCGGGTGAATTTCTGGCGATCGATGTCGGCAATACTGTCGAGATGCTCGCCGCTTGTCTCGGACGCGAGCTCTTCCTGCGTCTCCGGATCGAGCGCGAGCAGATAGAGCGCCCAGAACAGCGCCGTCGCCGTGGTCTCGTGACCCGCCAAGATCATGGTCGCGACCTCGTCGACGAGCTGCTCGTCCGAGAAGCCCTTGCCCGTTTCGGGATCGCGCGCCTCGTCCATGAGATCGAACAGGTCGCGCGGCGGCGCGCCATCCTTCTTGCCGGACGCGCGACGTTCGGCGATCAGCATGGCAACGAACTCGGTCCAGCGCTTGCGGAAACGGGCGCGCGCAAGATCCATCGGGCTCGGCCAGGAAACCGGCAGTACCATGTCGAGGAGATAGGGACGTCCCAACCGCGCGGCATATTCCATGATGAAGTTGCGCAGGGTCGCGCCGTGCCGGTCCATGCCGAACGAGAACATCGTGCGCCCGGCGATCTCGAGGGTCATGCGCTGCATGACCTCGCGCAGGTCGACGTCTTCGCCCGCGCGCGCATCGAGCTTTGCGATGGTCTCGTCGAGTACCGCCGTCATGTGCGGGACGAGATTTGCGGTGGCGCGCGGGGTGAAGGCTGGCGCGAGGGTGCGGCGCTGAAATGTCCAGGAATGACCTTCCGCGATCAGGAGGCCGTCGCCTAGCACGGGGCGCAGCATGCGGATGCCGGCCGGCGTGCGCGTGTAATTCTCGTAATTGCTGAGCAGGACGTGCCGGATCGCATCCGGCTGGTTCAGGATAAAACTGTTGCGGAAGAAGAAGCGGCCAGGGATGACGTCTTCCTCATATGCGCGCTGCCCCCAGGTCGCGATCATGTTCTGCCGGATCACCGCGAGACGGCCGAAGAACGACATGTCGTCGGGCGCACGCGGGGGAGCGGGAGGGATGATGGGCCGACGCACGCTGGCGATATTCATGGCTCTCTCCCGCGGATGTGACGCAGGCTAATAGCTAGTAAGTCAGCTCGGCAATCGCAATCCGGTTCTCGGCGGCAGGCCAGGCGCGGGCCACGATCCGCTCTTCGCCGAATTGAGCCACGATGTTACGTCCGACCTCGCTGGCCGGAAGCCGCAGTGTTGCTGTCGCATCCGTGGGCACGCCCGGCTTGACGTCGGCCGGCTCCCTGCCGTCGAACAGCACCACGTCCCGCGGCAGTCCGAAATAGCCGCGCGGACGCGACATGATCACGACCGCGCCGGCATCCTTGTCGGCCGGTCCGATCGGGCGCGCGGGCCGGAGGTGCACGACGTCGGACGAGCGCGGGAAGGGCGAGCGGTAGATGTGCGTGATCGGCGCATCCGGCGCCGCCAGCACGAATTCGAGCGACCAGGACGGCTCGACCTGCGCCGGCCCCCAGCGGCCGTCAGCGCCGGTCTTCGTGCTGTGCACGGCACTGCCCATGCGCTCGCCGGTTTCGGGATCGACACGGAAGATATCGACCGTTGCACCCGCCACCGGGCGATTGGTCGATGCGCCGCCGGGCGTGCCCGTGACCAGGCCGCTCAGCCTCACATTCGTCTCCGGCACAATCGCGATGCGCGCGGGCTCACGCCCGGCGATGAACTTGTAGATCTCCCGGAACGCGCGCGGGTGAAACGCGACCTCGCGATGGTCGAGCGCGCCGAGCACGAGGTTGGTGGCGCCCCTCAGCTCCGGCCCCTCTGCGTTGACATTGGTCGGTGTGCCAGGCTTGCCGATGAAGCGGCCGTCGGGTTGCGCATATTTGTCCAGACCGTCGCTGCGCAACGTGAGGAAGGCACCCCCCGGCGTCACCTCGCTCTCGCCTTCGTTCAGGCTGCGCAGGAACGTGCCGCGGCCGTTGAACTCGTTGTTCGGCTGGTCGTCGGTCGCGAACACGCCGTGATTGGGCGTGCCGCACAGCACGGCGTGGCTGACATCGCCGGCACCGCCATTCTTGATGACGTTGCGAATGGCATAGCCGCCGCGCGAGCTGCCGACCAGCGCCACGCGCGCCGCACCGGTCCGGCGCTTCAGCTCGGCGATGGCAGCGGCCAGCTCGCGGCGCTGGTCCTCGGTCGAGGAACGCCCCGCCTGCTCAAGCTTGTCGTCGCTGCGCGCCAGGGGATCGGTGAAATTGATCGCCATCATGCGCTCGCGCGCGACGCCATTGGATTCCATCCGCCAGAGCGTCGTCATCCAGAGCGCGTCATAGTCCCCATTGCCGTGAACGAACAGGATCGGCGGCACCTCCGTGCTCGGCGCGGCCGCCGGCGCGGTCTGCGCGATCGCAGCCGTCCGCAAGCTCGCAACTGCGAAAGGCAAGCTGCCAACGCCCTGCAAAATCGTCCGTCGTGACAGCTTCATCTGTTCCTCCCCGGCAAACCGCCTCTTTGCACCGCTTATACCGGCCTAAACACTGGACAGCGAAGGACTTTCGCGGGCATCACTGAATTTGCCGGAATCGCGTGGGACCATTTCTGCAAGACCGTTTGGAAGGGGATATGACCGAGCAGACGAACCGCCAGAAAAGTGGCGCCGACGGCATTGCCGCTCCCCTGCGGTACACCGTGTTTCGGCGGATCTGGCTCGCCAGCCTGCTCTCCAATCTTGGCCTTCTGATCCAGGGCGTGGGCGCGGCCTGGGCGATGACGCAGATGGCGGCCTCGGCAGACAAGGTGGCCCTGGTGCAGACCGCCCTGATGCTGCCGATCATGCTGATCTCGATGCCGGCTGGCGCCATCGCCGACATGTATGACCGCCGCATCGTCAGCGTGATTTCACTGTCGATCGCGCTGATCGGCGCAACGGCCCTGACGATCTTGGCCGGCCTCAAGCTCATCACCCCGGAAACGCTGCTCGCCTTCTGCTTCGTCGTCGGCAGCGGCAACGCGCTGTTCGGCCCGGCCTGGCAATCCTCGGTCAGCGAGCAGGTGCCGCCCGATGCACTGCCTTCGGCCGTCGCGCTGAACGGTATCAGCTACAACATCGCGCGCAGCTTCGGTCCGGCGGTCGGCGGCGTCATCGTCGCTGCGCTCGGCGCGGTCGCCGCGTTCGCCTGCAATGCGATCCTCTATCTGCCGCTTCTGGTGGTGCTGCTGCTCTGGCGCCGCAGCACCGAGCCCTCGCGCCTGCCGCGGGAAAAGCTCAACCGCGCCATGGTCTCGGGCGTGCGCTACATCACCAATTCGCCGCCGATCAAGATCGTGCTGTTGCGCACGCTGGTGATGGGCCTGATCGGCGGCGCGGTGATGGCGCTGATGCCGCTGGTCGCGCGTGACCTGCTGCGTGGCGGCGCGCAGACCTACGGCATCATGCTGGGTGCCTTCGGCATGGGCGCGGTGATCGGCGCGCTCAACATCCACGAATTGCGCAAGCGCATGAGCGGCGAGGCCGCGATCCGCGCCTGCACCATCTCGATGGCTTTCGCGATGGCCGCCCTGGCCCTGAGCACGGAGCCGGTGCTGACGGCGACCGCGCTGGTCTTGGCCGGCGCGGTCTGGATGGCTGCGATCGCGCTGTTCAACATCGGCGTGCAGCTCTCGGCGCCGCGCTGGGTCGCGGGCCGCTCGCTGGCGGCGTTCCAGGCGTCGATTTCCGGTGGCATCGCCATCGGCGCCTGGGGCTGGGGCCATCTCACCGACTATGCCGGCGTCGAGATCGCATTGCTGACGGCGGCAGGCCTGATGCTGATCTCGCCGCTGCTCGGCATTCGGCTGGCGATGCCGCGCGTCGGCGCGCGCAACGAGGATGCAGAGGTGCTGGCCGATCCCGAGGTGAAGCTGTCGCTGACCGGGCGTAGCGGGCCGCTGGTGGTCGAGATCGAATACCGCGTCGCGCAAGAGAACGCGCGCGCGTTCCACAACGTGATGCAGGACGTGCAGCTCTCACGCCAGCGCAACGGCGCCTATGGCTGGTCGATCGCCCGCGACATCGCCGATCCCGAACTGTGGACCGAGCGCTATCATTGCCCGACCTGGTTCGATTACCTGCGCCAGCGCAACCGCTCGACCCAGTCCGAACGCGCGCTGCATCAGCAGGCGATCGATTTCCACATCGGTCCCGAGCCGGTTCGGATCCGCCGCATGCTGGAGCGCCCATTCGGTTCGGTGCGCTGGAAGGACGAGACGCCGGACCGGGCGAATAGCGAGGTGCTGCCGGTGGTCGCGACCGCGACAGGGAGCGGCACGTAGCTTCTTTCGGCCCGTAGCCCGCATGAGCGAAGCGACATGCGGGGCCAAGCGTTCCCGGATTTCGCTGCGCTCATCCGTGCTACAGAAATCGTTACTGCCCGTGTTCCGTCAGCACCTTGTCACAGGCCTTGCTCAGGCGCGTGCGGTTCTGCTTCAGGCAGGCGAGCACGGCGCCATCACCATTGTTCATCACGGCGCGGCAGAAGCGCGAGACGTCGCGCGCGCAGGCATCGTGGCCGGGCTGCTGTTGTGCGGATGCAGCCGATGCGCACAGCAGAAAAGGGATGATGAAAAGAAATCTGGCCATCGCGTAATGCCTCACAGCGCAAAAGAATGTGCGGGCGAAGCTAGTGCGACGATACCAGGGCTGCAACGGCTTTGTTGACTGACTGCAAGGCGCCGCCGCATGGCCCCGGCTTCATGCCGGGACACATCGCAAGGGGAGCTGACCAGCGCAATGATCGCCGCGTTGCTTACTGCTTGTCCTGGGCGTCAGCGATCTTGCGCGAGGCGCCCTTGGCGAGATCCTTGTCCATCACCGCGCGGCAGCCGGCGCTTAAGTCAGAGCGGTGCTTGACCATGCAGGCCGTGATCTTCGGGATGTTGGGGATCTCCGCCGAGCAGAGGCGGAAGGCATCGCCAGTGCACATCTGCTGCGCCTCGGCCGAGAACGCGAAGCTCGAGCTCGTCGATATGATCGAGACGATGGCGGCAAAGCCCAAGGCCAGGCTGGCGTCACGGATCTTGCTGGTAAACGACTTGGTCATTTGAAGCTCCCATTGGCACCGCCACAAGCGGCCGCGTTATCGATGGGAGCTACGATGATCCGGGAAATCCGTTTCCACTGTGATGACGCTCACGGGAGGCCGATCCTCTGTGATCCCGGTCACTTTGGCGCACCCCGCTGAAATTCCTCCACGACCGCCGTCGCGTTGGTGTCACGTTAACTCTTACTTCGCATTAATGGCTTGTCGCGCGGGAAATTCCGCCGGTTTGGTTGCGTAATTGGAAAGAGTAGCGATGCGTAATGCGTTGGGCCTGATGCTGGCCAGTGTAGTTGCGGCGGTCGTGATCGCCGCCGGCGGTTGGTTTTATTATTCCGCGCGCGCCGACCAGGGCGCTCCCAAGACAATTGCCGCCCGTACCGCCGACCCGTTGCCGGCACAGGCGAAGCTCGCCGCCAAGGACGACGTCGAGACCACCGCGGCGATCGCGGCCAAGCCGGCCGCAGCGGCTCCGGCACCCGCGCCCGCGCCTGTCATGCCGATGCAGCCGAAACAGGCCTGCGCCAATCCGAACGCGTTGGGCGTGTCCCGCGTGGTCGAGATCGACACGACAGGCGGTCCGGGCTTCGGCTTCGAGCATTTCAAGCAGTTCGACTTCCTCACCGATAAGGAGGTCGTGCTGACCTTCGACGACGGCCCGTGGCCGGTCAACACGCCCGCGGTGCTGAAGGCGCTCGCGGACGAATGCACCAAGGGCCTGTTCTTCTCGGTCGGCAAGCACGCGACCTACCATCCGGAAATCCTGCGCCAGGTGCTGGCCCAGGGCCACACGGTCGGCACGCACACCTGGTCGCATGTCAACCTGAACAGCAAGAAGATGACCGAGCAACAAGTCAAGGACGAGGTCGAGAAGGGTTTTAGCGCGGTGCGCTTCGCGCTCGGCACCAACCCGGCGCCGTTCTTCCGCTTCCCGCAGCTCCAGCACAATCCGGCGATGGTGACCTATTTCGGCACCCGCAACGTCGCGATGTTCTCGACCGACATCGACTCCTTCGATTTCAGGAAGGGTGCCACGCCCGAGAAGATCGTCGAGACCGTGATGACCAGGCTCGACAAGCTCGGCAAGGGCATCATCCTGATGCATGACTTCCAGAAGCACACCGGCGAAGCCATGCCGGCGCTGCTCGCGCGGCTCAAGGCCGGCGGCTACAAGGTCGTGCAGATGAAAGCGAAGACGACGCTTCAGACGCTGCCGGAATATGACGAGGCGCTGATGAAGGACATGAAGGTGCCGACCGCCGGCACGAACACGCGCCCGATCTCGAGCGTGGTGCAGACGGTCTCGCAATAAAGGCGATCGCCACTTCAAGATGCACATGGCCGGGCCTTCGCCCGGCCATTTGCTTTGGCGAGCGGCTTACCGGTAGATGCCGTGGTCCTGGTCGGCGGGCTTGGTTGTGACCGGCGCTGAGACGGTTCTTCCCGCAGCGGGAGCGATCAGCGTAATGAGCGCAGGAGCCGAAATTGCCGGCGGGGTGAGCAATTTGAAGCGAACTTGGAGCAGATGACTTTGAAACCCCGCGACAACCCGATCGGCACGAGGTTGTCACCCATCTCTTAGGTACGTTTCGTTACCCATGTCTCCGGGCCGGACAAGCAGGCGCTGGTGCCGCAAGAGGGATTCGAACCCCCGACCCCGTCATTACGAATGACGTGCTCTACCGACTGAGCTATTGCGGCGAACCGGCCGGGACCTGCGCGATGCCGGCCCCGATACGCGCTCCTGATATCGGGCATGGCCGGAATTGGCAAGGACAAGCCGGGCTCGAAATACGCCTCACGCGCCCCAGCGGGACCAGAATCCGCGCCAGCCGCCCACCTGGGCCTTTGCGTCAGCCTTGGGCGTGCCGATTTGTTCCGTAAATTCATCGCTCGGGCCGTCGTCGTCGATTCCGGGATCATCCGGTGCGCGGACGATCGGGATGACGGCCTGGATCGGCGCCGATGCCTGCTTGCCGAGGTCGGCTCGGGTTCGGAACACCGGCGTTGCCGCCGGCGGCGATGATTCGGCGGGCGCCGGAGCCGGATTCGCCGGCTCGGAGGGTGTGACGGCCGGCTCGTCGTCCTTGACTGCTTCGTTGGCAGCTTCCTGTGGAACTTCCTTGGCCGGAGGGGGCGAATTGTCCTGGGCGGCCGGTACCGGCACCGGGGCCATCACCGGCGGTTCCACCGGAGCTGCGCCAGGAGCGGCGGTGACCCGCTTCGGCGGCGGGGCCGCCAGCATGGCTTCCTCGAAGGGCGAGGATTCGATCGTGGCGCCCTTGTCCGAGGGCAGGCTCGCGACCGGTGTCTGCCACTGGAACGCATCGAGGCGGCCGGTGACCGGCGAGACCGGCCGCCAGCGGTCGCTGACATAGCCGTCCGCGGTCCAGGCGGGGTCGAGGCGAGCGCGTACTGCGCGCAGGGTCCAGGCGCGGACACGGCCGCCATCGCCATGCTCGGCGCGCTCGATCTCCGCCATCAGCAGGGCGACGCGCTGGGTCGGATCGCTGACGTAAGGCGCGAGCACCTCGCGGGCGCGGCCGAACTCGGAGGCATCGATCGCGGCGCGCGCGATCGCGAGCTGGCCCTCGATATGGCCGGGCTTGTCCGCTGGCGTCTTGGCCGCGAGCGTCTCGACCCGCTGCAGGCGCTGCCGCGCGGAATCGCCGAGCTTCACATGCGCGTAGGCATCGGCGAGATCGGGATGCGGATTGGCGAGCCAGGCCGCTTCCACCAGCTTCATGGCGCGGCGCACCTGATGCGCCTCGCTCTCGAATCTTGCCGCGAGCACCGCGGCCGGGACCAGCGTCGGCGCGAGCTTGACCGCCTCCATCACGCTCTCGCGCGCCACGTCGCGATCCATCGTCTCCAATTCCAGCGCGCGCGCGGTAAGCAGCACGCCGCGCTGCCGCCGATACGTCGGCTTGTCGATCTGGCCCGCGGACAGATTCGAATCGAGGATCGCAAGCGCGCCGCTCCAGTCGCCGCGCGCGCAGCGGAAGCCGAGCACAGCGTGCGAGGCCCAGGTCGCGGACGGCGACAGCTTGATCGCTTCTTCCGCGATCATCACCGCGCCGACCGCATCGTCGGCGCGCTGCGCCTCGATGAACAGGCCGCGCAGGCCGAGCAGCCGCGTGTCCTCGCGCTCGGCCATCGCGCGGAAAACGCGCTGCGCCTCGTCGCGATTGCCTTCGAGCTGAGCCGACTGCGCGTGCAGCAGCAGCGCGAGCGGATCGTTCGGCGCATGCCGCCGCGCCGCCTCGGCATGACGGCGGGCGAGCGCGGGATCGCCATGGCCGATCGCGAGCAGGCCGTGGGTGATGGCGTGGCGTCCCCGCGCCTGGCGCTTTTCGTGGCGACGGCGGCGCAGACGCCCCGGCGTGCGCCAGATCATCGTCAGGATGCTCCAGAGCAGCACCACGGCGACGGCAAAGAGCCCAAGCAGGAACACGAACCTGGGAAGCGTCGTCGAGATGCGAAAACCACCCGCGGTCAGGACGAGGTCGCCGGGCTGGTCGGCAACCCAGGCCGCACCGGCCGCCGCCAGTGCGATCAGGACGAGAAACAGGACGATGCGAAGCATGGCGATCCCTATACGCGCCGATTGTTGCGCGAACCTTTACTGAAGAGGCTTGACTGGATCAGACTTGACCGGATCGGATTTCACGAGATCCGCCATGGCATCGTCGGCGAATTTGCGGGACGCGGCGAGCGCGGTGTCGCGGGCATCGATCTTGTCGAGCCAGGCCTGCGCCGGGGCGCGATCAGCCTCGGGCAGCATCTTCAGCTCGCGCCGCGCTTCGACGAAATCGTTGCGGAGCGCAGCCGCGGTCACGCGCGCAGCGATGGCACCGCGATCGTTGCCGACCCCGTCGGTGCGCTCGATGCGAACGAGCTTTGATGCGCCGGCCTGGAGACGCTCGACAATGCCGGCGTCGCTCGACGGAGCTTCCGGCGGCGGCGACAGCTTCGGCACGATGTTGAGGAGATCGCGGCTCAGCGCGGCCGCTGTCGGAATACCGGACGATGCAAACGCGTCGAGCGGCTTCAGCATGTCGGGCTTGGCCGCCAGCGAACGCGCCACGGCCAGTTGCGATTGATAGGGATCGCCATGGCGAACGGCGACGTCGAGCAGCGCCGCTGCCACCACATGGCGGAGCGGCTTGTCGTCCACCGTCCTGGCGTCCGCGATCTTCTCGCCCTGCTGCGCAAGCTCGGCGCGCTCCGTCTTGCTGGCGCGCTCGAGCTGAGCGATGCGGTCGAGGACAGCTGCAAGATCAGGCGCAGCGGCAGGCGACGCTACTTTCGCGTCATTCAGGGCATTCGCAGTCTTGTCGAACTGCGCACGCAGATTGGCAATGTCGCTGCGCAGGATGCTTGCGGATTTCTCCAGCGCGTCGATCCGCGCCGCCATGGCCGGATCGGCTGAGGGCTTGCCGGCCTTGGCCTCGACCGCAGCAACGCGTCCGCTTAGCGCATCGATCGTCGCACTGGTGACCTGCGGCGCGGCCGGCGGCGCCTGCACCGCAGGCCAGCCCAGCATCCAGCCGACCGCGATCACGACCGCCGCTGCGACGGCACCGGAGAACGGCGCAATGACCCACGGCGAAACCGGCGCTGACACAGGCGCGGACGCCTGCTCCTCTGCAGAGCCGGACTGAGGCTCGGTCTTGATCTCTTCCGATCCGCCTTCTTCGAACCTGGCCTGCGCCTGCGCGGCATGCCCGGGACCCTCGGGCTCGCCCGCGACCTGCTGCGGCTGGGTGGAGACTTCTGTCGCCTCGAGGTCGATGGTGGGCGGGGTGCGCTTGGCACGGCCCGCGTCGGGTGCCAATCCAGCGTCTTCAGGCTTGTCATCGGCCATCGTGACGGTTCCTCACACTTCGATACCAGGGTGGACTAGATTGCGTCGGATTCGGCCCGACCTTTACGCCAAACGGGTCCGCAACGCACGCTCCAAGGTGTCGAATAAGGCAGTTTCGTCCGGCGTGGCGGCCACCAGAACCTGTGACGCGCCAGCATCGCGCAGCACGCCCGCAACCGTGTCGGACAGGCAGCAATGCGGAATCGCCAGCGCCGAGATTTCGACGCCTTCGTCCCGCGCTGCGTCCAGGAAGGCGCGGGCGCTGCGCCGGGAGTAGTGCAGCACCGCCTCGATCCCGTGGGCGGCAAAGCCCTCGCAGACTTCGCGCGGCAGATGCTTGACCGGGACCATGCGATAGGTTGTCTGCGTGACCACGCGGAAACCCTCGGCAACGAGTTCGCCGCCGAGATCGCGCGACAGATCCGCGCCCGCGAGATACAGCAGCGCGCTCTTTTTCTTCAGCACCTTGTCGCGCGCGCTCTGCATCACCTTCTCGCGCAAGGAAGCAGCATCGCCACCGGAGACGATTACCTCGACAAAACCGGCCTCGCGCGCCGCAGCGGCCGTATGCTCGCCGACCGCAAACAAAGGGAGCTCTAGAAGACCGAGGTCCCGCAACTGCGCCGCGACGGCGCGGATCGCGTTGGCCGAGGTGACGAGAACGGCACCGTAGGGCGCTTCACTCTCGCCAAGGAAGGCGACCGGCTCGAACTTGAGCGCCGGCGCGAGCAGCACCAGATGCCCACGCGCGCGCAGATTTACCGCCGTCGTCTCATTGTCGGGATGCGGCCGTGTGACAAGAATGGACATCGCTGGTGTTCCCGAAACCACGTGGCGGTGACGCATTGACCTGGACGGCGGCGCGTGACGATTGCGCAATCTGGCCCCGGGATGCTACCGGACGTACCAGAACTCTGCTTTACAGATGAGCGCAAGGGCGCAAATTGGATAACAATTCGCCAATGCTGGTATTGGGCATCGAAACCACCTGCGACGAGACCGCTGCGGCCGTGATCGAGCGGACACCTGACGGCAGCGGCAAGATTCTGTCCAATATCGTGCGGTCGCAGGTCGAAGAGCACGCCCGCTTCGGCGGCGTGGTGCCGGAGATCGCCGCGCGCGCGCATGTCGACCTGCTCGACGGCATCATCGATCGCGCCATGCGGGAGGCCGGCATCGACTATGCCCAGCTCGACGGCGTCGCCGCGGCCGCAGGACCCGGGCTGATCGGCGGCGTCATCGTAGGGCTCACCACAGCGAAGGCGATCGCGATGGTGCACGACACGCCGCTGGTTGCGGTGAATCATCTCGAAGCGCATGCATTGACGCCGCGCCTCACCGACGGCATCGAATTTCCCTATTGCCTCTTCCTCGCCTCCGGCGGCCATACCCAGATCGTCGCGATCACCGGCGTCGGCCAGTATGTGCGGCTCGGCACCACCGTTGACGATGCCATCGGCGAAGCCTTCGACAAAGTCGCGAAGATGCTGGGACTGCCATATCCCGGCGGACCGCAGGTCGAGCGCGCGGCGGCAGGCGGTGACGCCACGCGCTTTGCGTTTCCGCGGCCGATGCAAGGGCGTCCCGATGCGAATTTCTCGCTGTCGGGATTGAAGACGGCAGTGCGCACCGAAGCGAGCCGGCTGGCTGAGCTCACGCCGCAGGACATCAGCGATCTCTGCGCGAGCTTCCAGGCCGCGGTGCTGGATTCGACGGCCGACCGCCTCAGCGTTGGCCTGAAGCTTTTTCGTGAGCAGTTCGGCGCGCCGCGCGCGCTCGTGGCCGCCGGCGGCGTCGCCGCCAATCAGGCGATCCGCGGCGCTCTCGATGACGTCGCGAGGCAGGCGCAGACGCAACTGATCATGCCGCCGCCCGCGCTCTGCACTGACAACGGCGCCATGATTGCCTGGGCCGGAGCCGAACGCCTCGCGCTCGGCCTGACCGACACGATGGACGCGCAGCCGCGCGCACGGTGGTTGCTCGACGCCAATGCGGCGGCGCCTCGGGGCTACGGCAACACACGGGCGGGATTCTGACGATGACCGCGTTCCAATCCATCGCGGTGATCGGCGCGGGCGCCTGGGGTACCGCACTGGCAATGGTGGCGGCGCGGGCAGGGCGGAGCGTGACGCTCTGGGCGCGCAACGCGGAGCATGCGACGCGGATTGCATCGACGCGCGACAATCCGCGGCTGCCCGGCGTGCGGCTTGCTCCGGACATTGTCGTCACGAGCGATCCGGCGATCGCCGCGCGCGCCGACATGCTGCTGATCGCAACGCCTGCGCAGCACTTGCGCGGCGCGGTCAACATGTTGGCCTCGCATCTCGCAAAACACATTCCGGTCGTCGCCTGCGCCAAGGGCATCGAGCACGGCACCCATAAGTTCATGACAGACGTGATCGCCGAGGCCGCGCCGCACGCGCAGCCGGCGATCCTGTCAGGCCCAAGCTTTGCCGACGACGTCGCCCGCGGCCTGCCGACGGCTGTGACCCTGGCGGCAAGCGATGAGGCGTTGGCCAGCAGCCTGGTGCAGGCGCTGGGCTCGCCGACATTCCGCCCCTATCATTCCACGGACATCCGGGGTGTCGAGATCGGCGGCGCCGCCAAGAACGTGCTGGCGATCGCAGTCGGCATTTCCGTCGGGCGCAAGCTCGGCGCCTCGGCCCAGGCGGCGCTGACGACCCGCGGCTTTGCCGAGCTGACGCGTCTTGGCCGCGCGCTCGGCGCGCGCAGCGAGACGCTCACTGGTCTGTCCGGCCTCGGTGATCTGATTCTCTCCTGCTCGAGCCCGCAATCGCGCAACTTCGCGCTCGGACTCGCACTCGGGCGCGGCGAGCAGCCGCCTGCCGGCAAGCTCGCCGAGGGCGAGTTCACGGCCCCTGTGCTGATCGAACTCGGCGCTTCGCAAAACATCGAGTTGCCGGTATCAGAAGCGGTCGCATCGATCCTGAGCGGCCGAAGCACGATCGATGCTGCGATCTCGGGGCTGATGACGCGTCCCTTCAAGGCAGAGGAATGACGTCTTTCTCGTCATGGCAGCGCTTGTCGCGGGCATCCACGTCTTGATATTGACGGATAGCAAAGACGTGGATGACCGGGGCAAGCCCGGCCATGACGAATGGACAGGGCGCATTATGAACTACTGGCTGGTGAAATCCGAACCGTCGGTGTGGTCCTGGGAGCAGCAGGTTGCGAAGGGCGCCAAGGGCGAGGCCTGGACCGGCGTGCGCAATTTCACTGCGCGCCAGAACCTCGTGAACATGAAGAAGGGCGACAAGGCGTTCTTCTATCATTCCAACGAGGGCAAGGAGATCGTCGGGATCGCGGAGATCATCAAGGAGGCCTATCCCGACCCGACCGACAAGACCGGCAAATTCGTCTGCGTCGACATCAAGGCCGACAAGCCCTTGAAGACGCCAGTAACGATGGCTGCGATCAAGGCCGAGAAGAAGCTCGCCGACATGGCGCTGGTGAAATATTCGCGCCTCTCGGTGCAACCGGTGACGGCAGAGGAATGGAAACTCGTCTGCAAGATGGGCGGAATCTAGCCGAAGCTGCCGGAGCCTGGATTGCGCTTCGCTCCATTCGGGCTACGATACCCGGGCTTGCGGGTCCGGCAACGCAAACACCTCACAAGGCGCCGCAATCCCGCGCAGCGAATGCGATCCGAGTGCGATCAACGGCATGTCCGTCTCGGCCGCAAGCGCCCCCGACACGAGCACGGTCCGCCCGAGCGGCTTGCACAATCCCTCGAGACGACTGGCGAGATTGACGGCGGGACCGATCGCGGTGAAATCGAGCCGGTTGGCGGCGCCGATATTGCCCCAGAGCATCTCGCCGAGATGGAGCGCCGCACCGAACGCGAGCGGCGGCAGCCCTTGCGCGCGGCGCTCGGCGTTGAGATAGGCCATCCCGGCTTCGGCCGCACTCGCCGCACGGAGAGCGGCATCGCAGGCGCGGCGCGGCGATGCCTCGAGCACCGGGAAGATCGCGAGCACGCCGTCGCCGATGAATTTCAGCACCTCGCCGCCGAAGGCATGAACCGCGCCGGCGATGCGGTCGAACCAGGCGTCGAGCGCCGCGATGACCTGGGCCGGCGGCGCGGTTTCCGACAAGCTCGTGAAATTGCGCAGGTCCGCATAGAGCAGCGCGGCCTGAATGGTCTCGCCGAGGTCGCGCCGCAAGGGTGCCGCCAGCACCCGCTCTGCGCTGCGCTTGCCGAGATAGGCATCCAGTGTCGCGCGCAAAGTGGCACGCGCCGCGAGCACGGCAAGGGGCGTCGCGGCAAAGCGCGCGGCCTGGCGCAATTGCTCGATCTCGTCTGCAGTGAACGGACGCGGACCGATCCAGCCCAGTTGCGGCCCATCGAGCCGGCCGACGATGTCGTCGTGCACCTCGCCGTGCGCGATGTCGCGCAGCCAGCGGCGGCCGGCATCGTTCGGCGGGTCCGGCGCCAGCCCGCCAGGCACGAAGCCAAGCGCTTCGATCACCTGACCGCGATCAGCCCGCCACAGCCACGTGCGCTTCGCGATCAGCGGGTGCGGCACCTCCAGCGTCAGGCTGCCTGCCGCAAGCGGCACGCCGTCGGCCACCAGATGAGCGCCGAGCTCCGCGAGCAGGCGGTCGGCTCCGGGACAATCCGAGGCGGCATCGACGAGCCAGGCGAGGGTCGGAGATAGATCCATGGTCCGATGATGGCGAAGCCGGGCCGTCTTTGTCACGGGCAATCCTTGACGGAGCCCCGCAGCGCCGCCATGTCCCAAGGTCAGCCTAAGGCAAGACGAGGGATGATCGCCAATGACCGAGCCGTTCATGGTGCGGCGCGAGACCCAGATCGCGGCCCCACGTGCCACGGTCTTCGCCTATCTCACCGACCCCGAGAAGATCCTCAGCTGGATGGGCTCCGACGCGACCACGGAACCACATCCGGGCGGGCTCTACCTGCTCAAGGGTATCGGTCCGCGCGATGGCGTTGCCCGCGGCGCCTTTCGCGAGGTCGTGCCGGTGCATCGCCTGGCCTACACATTCGGCTGGGAGGGCGGTCAGGAAGTGCCGCCCGGATCGAGCCTGATCGAGATCGACCTGATCGAGCGCGACGGCGGCACGCTGCTGCGCATGACCCATAGCGGCCTGCCGAGCGAGGCGCAGGCCGCCGCGCATGCGAAGGGATGGGCGCATTATCTGGGACGTCTCGCGCGCGCAGCCGCCGGCAGCGACCCCGGCCCGGACAATGGTGTTTCAGACAAGGCGTAGGGACGTCGGGCGGCTTACACGGCCGCGGTCGCCACCACCTGCGCCAGCAGCTGCTCACGTCTTGCCTGCGAACGCTGGCCCTTCATGGTCGCGGCGAAGCGCTCGAGGATGCCCTCCTCGAACGCAGTGACGATGGTGTCATGGACGTAGCTCTTGCGGCAGATTGCCGGCGTGTTGGAGAGCTTGTCCGCCGCGGCGCGGATCGCATCCAGCACCTGCTTCTTGCGGCCGCGCTGGCTGGTCGCCGGCGTGATCCGCGACAGCGATTCCACCACGACGGCGGACGCCATCAGCGTGCGAAAATCCTTCAGCGAGATCTTGATGCCCGCGATCTCGCGCAAGAACGCATTCACCTGCGTGGTGTTGACCGCGCGCACGATGCCGTAGGCATCGCGATACTGGAACATGCGCTTGCCCGGGACGCCCTGCAAAATGCCGATGGCGCGCACCAGCTTGGCCGCGTCGCACTCCTTGCGCACCGCCTTGCCGCCCTTGGCCTTGAAGGTCAGCACGAAGCTGTCGCCTTCCAAGATAACGTTGGACTTCAGCAGCGTGGTGGCGCCGCGGGTGCCGTTGAGGCGGGCATAGGATTCGTTACCCGGACGGATCGCGGTGCGCGCGATCAGCTCGATCACGGCCGAGAGCGCGAACTCGCGCGTCGGCTCGTCCCCCGACAGGAACGCCGAAACCTTGCGTCGGATTTTTGGCAGCGCGCCGACGAGCTTCTCCAGCCGATGCGCCTTGCGCTGCTCGCGCACCTTCTCCCAGTCGGCGTGATAGCGATATTGCAGCCGGCCCGCGGCATCGCGGCCCACGGCCTGAAGGTGCGAGTTCGGATCGGCGGAGTAGCGTACCTCGCGATAGGCCGGCGGCACCGCCATCGCGTGCAGCCGGCGGATGGTGCGGGCATCACGGATGTGCGCGCCATTGGGACGGACGAATAGGTAGCCCTTGCCGCGCTTGATACGGCGGATGGTCAGCTCGTTCTGGTCGCCGAGCCGCAGGCCGAGTTCCTTGGCAAGCGCCTCGACCGTCGCTGCGGGCGCCGTATCGAAGACCTTCTTCGGGCTCGGGCGCCTGAAGGGCGCCGGTTTCGGCCATTGTCCAAGGGCTTTGGCGAGGGCAATGGCCGCAGGATCGGCTGAAGCGGGCCGCATCGTCCCGAGATTCTGCTGATCCATCATAGTCTTATGCCTTTAGCCCTGTCTGTTATCGATCAATGCTGCTGTTCTGATTTTTGTTCCGGGGGTCTCTTTGGACCCGGGTTGGCCATTTAGGGTGTTCCGAACCGTATTGCGAGTCCCGAATCAGTGAGAGGAGGTTGCTAAATACCTCCAATGATGCATGAGGCTCCGCGCCGGGCTGTTCCGCGCAAACGGGGTAAACACCCCAAAAGGCGCCCGCGGGCCTGGTTCAGATCCGCGACGGTCGCGGCAGATGGCCCTGATCCTCCGCATGGCCGGCAGCCCACCGAAGGTCCAGCTTGTGCTCCTTGTCGGGTCCGGCTAGCCCGACGCATAATCAGTCAATGATCAAGTCGGCTCGCCGATCGCTGGCGTTCGGCCCGCCGTATGTGGAGGGAAGCATGTCCGAGAAGATCTACGACGTCCCCGCGGAGTGGGCGAAACGCGCCTGGATCGACCAGGCCAAGTACAAGGAGATGTACGCCCGCTCGATCTCGGACCCGAACGGTTTCTGGGCGGAGCAGGCCAAGCGCATCGACTGGATGAAGGCGCCGACGAAAATCGAGAACGTCTCGTTCGCCCCCGGCAACATCTCGATCAAATGGTTCGAGGACGGTGTCCTCAACGTCGCCCACAACTGCATCGATCGGCATTTGCCTGCGCGCGCCAACCAGACCGCGATCATCTGGGAAGGCGACGATCCCTCGCAGTCAAAGCACATCACCTACAAGGAGCTGCACGACGAGGTCTGCCGGATGGCCAACATCTTGCGCACCCGCAACGTCAAGAAGGGCGACCGCGTCACCATCTACCTGCCGATGATTCCCGAAGCCGCCTATGCGATGCTGGCCTGTGCACGCATCGGCGCGATCCACTCCGTGGTGTTCGCGGGCTTCTCGCCGGACAGTCTCGCCCAGCGCATCAATGACTGCCAATCCAAGGTCATCATCACCGCGGACGAAGGCCTGCGCGGCGGCAAGAAGGTGCCGCTGAAAGCCAATGTCGACGCTGCGCTCGCCAAGACGGACGGCGTCGACTGGGTCGTCGTTGTCAAACGCACCGGCGGCAAGGTCGACATGAACCCGACCCGCGACCTCTGGTACCACGAGGCGGCGGCGATGGTGACGACGGAATGCCCGCTCGAGCACATGCACGCCGAGGATCCGCTGTTCATCCTCTACACCTCGGGCTCGACCGGCCAGCCCAAGGGCGTGCTGCACACGACGGGCGGCTATCTCGTCTATGCCGCGATGACGCATCAATACGTCTTCGACTATCACGACGGCGACATCTACTGGTGCACCGCGGACGTCGGCTGGGTCACCGGCCACAGCTACATCCTGTACGGACCGCTGGCGAACGGGGCGACCACGCTGATGTTCGAGGGCGTACCGAACTATCCTGACAATTCGCGGTTCTGGAACGTCATCGACAAGCACAAGGTCAACATCTTCTACACCGCGCCGACTGCGATCCGTGCACTCATGCAGGGCGGCGACGAGCCGGTGAAAAGGACCTCGCGCGCCTCGCTTCGCCTGCTCGGCTCGGTCGGCGAGCCCATCAATCCGGAAGCCTGGGAGTGGTATCACCGCGTCGTCGGCGACGACCGCTGCCCGATCGTCGACACCTGGTGGCAGACCGAAACCGGCGGCATCCTGATCACGCCGCTGCCGGGCGCGACCAAGCTGAAGCCGGGCTCGGCGACGCAGCCGTTCTTCGGCGTGGTGCCGGAGATCGTCGACGCCGACGGCAAGGTGCTGGAAGGCGAGACCACCGGCAATCTCTGTCTCACGCGCTCATGGCCGGGCCAGATGCGCACGGTCTACGGCGACCACGCCCGTTTCGAGCAGACCTATTTCTCGACCTACAAGGGCAAGTATTTTACGGGCGACGGCTGCCGACGCGACGCCGACGGCTATTACTGGATCACCGGCCGCGTCGACGACGTGATCAACGTCTCCGGCCATCGCATGGGCACCGCGGAAGTCGAGAGCGCGCTGGTCGCGCATGAGAAGGTGTCGGAGGCCGCCGTGGTCGGCTTTCCGCACGACATCAAGGGTCAGGGCATCTACGCCTATGTCACTCTGATGGCCGGCGTGCAGCCGACCGACGATCTGCGGAAAGAACTCGTCACCTGGGTGCGCAAGGAGATCGGCCCGATCGCTTCGCCCGACCAGATCCAGTTCGCGCCGGGTCTGCCCAAAACCCGCTCGGGCAAGATCATGCGGCGCATCCTGCGCAAGATCGCCGAGGACGAGCCCGGTAGCTTAGGGGACACTTCGACCCTGGCCGATCCCGCCGTGGTCGACGATCTCGTCAAGAACCGGCAGAACCGGAAATCGGCGTAAGTCATCGGGATCGTTCCGGGTGATGCGTGAGCATCGAACCGGGACCCCGCAACTCTGAACTTCATGCCGGGGCCACGCTTGCGTGGCCCCGTCATTTTTGGCCCACATCGTCGCCAATCCTGCAATGTTGCTCGCGAAGGATTCCAGGACTAACCTGAAGTTGTTATTCCAGGGCGATTATGCGAGGGCTGGTGCTTGGCCGATATTTTTTTCAGCTATGCCAAGGTTGATCGCGCGCAGATCGAGCCCATCATTCATGCACTCGAAACCGAGTGGACGGTGTGGTGGGATGACGATCTTCAGATCGCACGATCCTTCAGCGAGGAGATCGAGGAAGAGCTGAATAGAGCGTCGTGCACGATCGTCGCGTGGTCGAAAGCCTCGACGAAATCCAAATACGTTCTTGATGAAGCCGGGCTCGCCAATGAGGCGGGCAAGCTCGTTCCGATCTCGCTGGACGGTGCCAAGCCTCCGCTGGGCTTCCGCGGTATTCAGACAGGCGATTTTTCGAAATGGCAAGGCGATCGCAACGCCCCGGAGTTCATGAAGCTTCGTCAAGCAGTTCAATTGAGAGTGGGAGTTCAACCAGCTCCAACCAAGTCGACGTCATCGCCCGCCAACGAACTTCCTGGTTCGACCAGCCCCGGACCTGTCAAAGAGCGACCTGCTGGAGATGAGCCTGGGCCCTCAAAACCAGAACCGGCCGGAGGAAAGCCACGATCATTGCAGGGTTGGTTGATCGCATTGGCAATCGCAATGGCAGCAGGCGTCGCGGTCGCCGTCGTCATGCTGAATTGGCCGCCGGCAAGCCGCCCCTCCATACCTGACGTAACTGCGACGCCGAGCCCTACGGCCACAACGACGGCGACTGCTTTCAATGGAGTGACGATCTACCTGCACACCAAACGTCCTCAGCAGCAGGTCGATGCGCTTCTTGCGAAGCTGCACGACGCCGGCTTTGAGCAGTTCCACTCGGATGATAACGTCGACAACGACAACAAGCCGGACAGCGTATCGCCACGCTCGGGGGTTGATTACCGCGCGGGGGATGCGAAGAGTCTTGCGGCCGCCACCAAGGCCGCTCAGATCACCAACGAGTTGCTCGGTACCGGCATCAAGCCGCGGCCACAGACCATGGAGGCCAACAAGCTCGGCATCTGGCTGCCATATCGGGGCGACTACACAGCCTCTCTCGTCTTTGCCGGCGACTTCAACCGCGACCGCGACATCAGGCCGTTCGCGCGCGAGGTGGGGGCGCTGGGCTGGAAATGGCAGGAGCCCACGGCCGGGGGCGGCACCAGGAACGAGGCAGCGGCGCGGACGTGCGAGGTGCGGTATGGATCTCCGTCCGACCGCCCGTTCGCTGAGCTGCTGGCCAAGGACATCACAGGGATCGCCGCTCCTGCTGGAGCCACACGCGTTGCGCCCGGTGGGGTGAGCGTGAAGGTCGATTCCAGTGTCGCCGCGAGCAGTCTCCAAATCTGGATCAGCTCCGGAATCTGCAAATAGCCGCGGGCTCCTCGGACCAGACCGGCTCTTCCCGGCACCTCCTCGCGTAATTGTCAGAGCGGGCGGTGCCTCCCCCGCGTCTTTCCCGCCCAGTGTTGTTTTCAGGTCATTTACTTTGTTTCGAACATTTCCTTTGTTCCCCCTGCCGGCTGGCCCTCGGTGGCCGTGCGTGGAAACCATCCGGTTAACGGGCGCGGTTAACAATGAGCGTGACGAGGGCTCGGCGCGGCGGCAATTGCCGGGTTTTGCGTCATTTTGGACGATTTGTTTTGGGCAAAGGGAAGCATTGATGTCGATGAGGATTGCAGTGGCGCTGGCCGCCACCATCGGGGTTGGGGTCTCGATGTCGACGGGGGCAGAGGCACGGCCGGAACTGGTGGGGGCGCATCTGGCCGACTATTCGCCGGGCACCATCGTGGTCAAGACCAGCGAGCGGCGGCTCTATCTCATCCTCGATAACGGCCATGCCGTGCGCTATCCGGTCGGCGTCGGCAAGGCCGGCAAGCAATGGGCCGGCACGACGAAGATCGACGGCAAGTATCTCAATCCGGCCTGGGCGCCGCCCGCCGAGGTAAAGCGCGACAAGCCGAACATCCCCGACGTCATTCCGGGCGGCTCGCCGCGCAATCCGATGGGCGTTGCGGCGATGACGCTCGCCGGCGGCGAATACGCCATCCACGGCACCAACGTGCCGGGCTCGGTCGGCGGCTTCGTCTCCTATGGCTGCATCCGCATGCTGAACGACGATATCACCGATCTCTATGGCCGCGTCTCCGTCGGCACGACGGTGGTCGTGACGCGCTGATCGCCTGAATCGGTCGAGATGAGAAAGCCGCGTCTTTCGACGCGGCTTTTTTATTGCCAGAAGCGCCAGCCGCGCGCGCACCAGCCGTCGCGATGGCCGCCATTGTAGCTGCGAACAAAGCCGCCGGCGAGCAACGCGGCCGAGACGTTGGCGGTGCGCTTGGTGGCGACGTCGGCGAGAAGGCGGCCGTATTTATCCTGACCGAGGTTGTAAATCATCACGCCGCCCTGACCGAGCAGATTGCGTAGCGCATCGCTGGCGGCCTCGGCCTTGTCCAATTCATCTCGACAAGATGCTTTCATCTCGGGCGCATCGATGCCGCGGAGACGGACGCGCGCGACGAGATCGCGCCCGTCGCGCCGATGCAGGCGCGCGAGGAACGTATCGCCGTCGATGGTGCGGACAACCTCGACCGGTTGCTTCACATCGGACCTGTCGGACTGCTGCAGGATGATCCCGGCATCGCGCGAGTGTTCGTCATCGACACGCGGAATGGGCCAGATCGTTCCCTGGCGAAGGCCGAGCACGACGGCCGTCACAACGCCAACCACGAACATCAACGGCAACAGGCCGGACAAGCGGCGGCCGAATGGCGAGCCGCTGTATGAAGGCCGGTATGGATGGCCGGGGTCGAAGCGCGACATTCCTGCACGCTACGGCTGAGTCGAGTGAACCGGCAAGTTCACTTAAGACGAGCGCGCGTCACGCGGCGCGTCAAAAGTCCGAAGCGATGCCATTTCGCTCCCAATCGCCGTAGCGGGTCGGCTCCGGCCCCTTTGGTCCCTGCAGCTCCCTGGGCGCGGCTCCAGCATGCGCGGCGATGGCAGCCTGCCGGCGCGCCTCGGCTTCGGCCAGCGCGCGCTGTGCCGCTGGCGGCAGCGGCTTGCGATCGGGAACGGAGGGCTGGTCACTCATCTCTTCGGGTTTCTAGCGCAGGATCAGGGGAAGTGCGAGGTCCAATTACGCATTGCTGAATTGGTCATTGCAGACTGCTGTCGCGAGAGGACATTCTTACATTTGGCATATTCGCGTGTCAGAGATCGCCTTCTCAAGGCATGCGCCCTTTGCGGCGGAACTGCCGCTCGCTCAGAACCTTGCTTCCGCATGCCATCTCAACGTTTCGTCCCTCCATCCGAAGTGCCAGGTCTTGCGGCACGCCGGATTGCCGCCGACATCGTCGACGGCGTGCTGCACAAGCACCGCACGCTTGACGACCAGCTCGACGGCGGCAGCGCCCATCCCGGACTGAAGACGCTGGCCGACCGCGACCGCGCGCTGATGCGGCGCCTCGTCGCCACGGTGCTGCGCCGGCTCGGCACGCTCGGCCATGTGCTGTCCCGCCTGCTCGACAAGGGCATTCCTTCCGACGCGCCGCGCGCCCAGAGCGCGCTGTTGATCGGCGCCGCCCAGATTCTCTGGATGGACGTGCCGGATCATGCCGCGGTCGATCTTTCCGTTCGCCTCGTGCAATCCGACCGCCGCGCCGCGCGCTATGCCGGCCTCGTCAACGCCGTGCTGCGCCGCTGTGCGCGCGAGGGCAAGGCGCTGGTCGAGGAAGTCGCGACGCAATCGCTGGATCTGCCGCCGTGGCTCCTCGCGCGCTGGAGCGCGCATTATGGCGAAGCGACCGCGCGAGAGATGGCACTGGCGCTTGGGCACGAGCCGTCGCTCGATCTGACGGTGAAGTCGGATCCTGCACAATGGGCGAGCCGTCTGCATGGCGAGACACTGCCGACGGGAACGGTGCGGATGTTGCTGCACGGTTCGGTGACCATGCTGCCCGGCTTCGCCGAGGGACAATGGTGGGTGCAGGATGCTGCCGCCGCGCTGCCCGCCCGGCTGTTCGGCGACGTCAAAGGCAAGTCCATTGCCGATCTCTGCGCCGCCCCCGGCGGCAAGACCGCGCAGCTGGCGCTATCGGGCGCGCATGTCACGGCCGTCGACCGCTCGCCCGCGCGGGTGGCGCGTTTGCGCGAAAACCTGGCGCGACTGTCGCTCCAGGCCGAGACTATCGTCGCTGACGCCGTGGAATGGGCCGGCCCGGCCGAGGCCTTCGACGGCGTCCTGATTGATGCGCCCTGTACCTCGACCGGCACGATCCGCCGTCATCCCGACGTGGCATGGCTGCGGCAGGAATCCGACATCGCCGCCCTGGCCGTGCTGCAGCAGCGGTTGCTACGAAAATCGGTGTCGCTGCTCAAGCCAGGCGGGACGCTGGTCTATTGCACCTGTTCGCTGGAGCCCGAGGAGGGTGAGCAGGCCGTGGCGGCGCTGCTCGCCGCCGAGCCTGCGCTTCGCCGCGTTCCGATCAAGGCGTCGGAGGTCGCGGGACTGGACGAAATCCTCAACCGAGACGGCGATCTTCGCACCCTGCCCTGCCATCTGCCGAACGCCGATCCCAAGCTCGGCGGCCTCGACGGATTTTTCGCGGCCCGGCTCGTTAAATCCTGATTTTGCACTGGATTTTGCGACCACGACGCTGATTCGCGCCGTTCAAGGTGGTGTCAGACGTCCGATTTTGGGATTAATAAGGATTCGTCACTGATCCTCTCCCCCTTCAAGGCAAGGCGTGTCGGTCGCTCAACGCAGACGTATCTCGACGCTGGTCATGAACCGCTTCGCGCGGAACATGCTCGCGCGCGCGAGCGGCGGTTCCGTTGCGTTGTCGCGGGTCTGGCCCGGCCGCACCGACCGGCTGATCATCGCACCGCACGACCTGCGCACCGCGGACGCGACCCGCGCCGCCGAGATCTATGCCGGACGCTTCGTCTTCGCCGGCAAGATCGTCAATTGCCACGGCCGCTCGATCTTCGATCTCGAGCCGCCGTCGGAGGATTGGGAGGTTGCGCTGCTCGGCTTCGGCTGGCTGCGTCATTTGCGCGCCGCCGACACCGCGCTGACGCGGGCGAATGCGCGGGCACTCATCGAGGACTGGATCGCCAACCCCGCCAACAAGCGCCGCCCCGTCGCGCGCCGCGCCGACGTGCTGGCCCGGCGCGTGATCTCGCTGCTGTCGCAGGCGCCGCTGGTGCTGGGCGAGACCGACAACAAGTTCTATAGGCGCTATCTGCGCGCCCTGGCGCGAGAGATCCGCTTCCTGCGCTACACCATGGTCGACATTCCGGACGGGGTGCCGAAGCTCCAGGTGCTGATCGCGCTGTGCTATGCGGCCCTGTGCCTCGCCAACCAGACACGTCACATCCGCAGCGCCTCGAAGAAGCTGTCCGATGAATTGCAGCGGCAGATCCTGCCCGACGGTGGCCACATCTCCCGCAACCCGGGCGCGCTGATCGAACTTTTGATCGATCTCTTGCCGCTGCGGCAGACCTTTGCCGCGCGCAACATCGCGCCGCCGCCGGCGTTGCTCAATGCGATCGACCGCATGATGCCGATGCTGCGCTTCTTCCGGCACGGCGACGGCAATTTCGCCCTGTTCAACGGCATGAGCGCGACCTCTTCGGACCTGCTCGCCACGCTGCTCGCCTATGACGACACCCACGGCGTGCCGATGGCGAACATGCCGCATACCGGCTTCCAGCGCCTCGATGCCGGCCAGACCACGCTGATCATCGATACCGGCCCGCCGCCGCCGGCCGGCGTCAGCCATGATGCCCATGCCGGCTGCCTGGCGTTCGAACTGTCTTCCGGCATCAGCCGCATCGTCATCAATTGCGGCATGCCGACCACGGGTCGCGACAATTGGCGGCCGTTCGCACGCAGCACGGCGGCGCATTCGACGCTGACCTATCACGACACCTCGTCATGCCAGTTCGTCGAGATGTCGGCGATGAAACGGCTCCTGCACGGCGCACCCGTCACCAGCGGTCCGGTCGAGGTCGAGAGCTATCGCGAGGTGGTGCCGAACGGCATGCTGCTGACGACGTCGCATGACGGCTATCTCGGCAAGTTCGGGGCGATCCACCGCCGCGTGCTGATGATCACCAATGACGGCGCGCGTATCGACGGCGAGGACACGCTGTCGCCGCCGCAGGGCGGACGCTTCAAGGGTGCCGATGCGGATTTCGCGCTGCGCTTCCATCTGCATCCGGCGGTGAAGGCGAGCCGGTTGTCGGACGCCCGCGGCGTCATGCTGGTGCTGCCGAATCGCGACGTCTGGACCTTTGAAGCATTGGACGACAAGGTCGACCTCGAGGACAGCGTGTTCCTGGCCGGCAATGACGGCCCGCGCCGCACCGCGCAGATCGTGATCCGGCAGAACGCCCGCCAGGCGCCGTCGGTGCGCTGGAGCTTCGTCCGCTCCACCGCCTCGCCCGCAGTCACCAACGCCCGCCGCAACGCCAGGCGTGAGCCGGAACTTCCGTTGTAACCGCGCGCGATTCGGCCCATCCCGGCGTTGTGAAAACGGTCGAAAGCTGCTAACGAACACGCGCTCGCGCGACTGGCGACCTTGGATGGAGCACCATCGGGAAGCGCGGGATATGGCTGCCGCGCGCCTGGGCATAGGTACTCCTTACAACAGAGGATCTTGTCCATGACCAACACGACCCGCCGCGTCACCCGCGCGCTGCTTTCCGTTTCCGATAAGACCGGGTTGATCGAGTTTGCCCGCGCGCTCGCCGCACGCGGCGTGGAGCTGGTTTCGACCGGCGGCACCGCAAAAGCGATCGCCGCGACGGGCCTCAAGGTGAAGGACGTCTCCGACCTCACCGGCTTCCCCGAGATGATGGACGGTCGCGTCAAGACGCTGCACCCGAAAGTGCATGGCGGCCTGCTCGCGATCCGCGACAATGCCGAACATGCGGACGCGATGAAGAAGCACGGGATCGCGCCGATCGATCTCCTGGTCGTCAATCTCTACCCGTTCGAAGCAACCGTCGACAAAGGCGCCGGCTTCGAGGATTGCATCGAAAACATCGACATCGGTGGACCCGCGATGATCCGCGCTGCTGCGAAGAACCATGACGATGTCGCCGTCGTGGTCGAGGCGCAGGACTACAAGGCGGTGCTCGACGAGCTTGCCCACAATGACGGCGCGACCACGCTTGCGCTGCGCCGCCGGCTTGCCGCGAAAGCCTACGCGCGCACCGCGGCCTATGACGCCGCGATCTCGAACTGGTTCAACCGACAGCTCGAAATCGATGCGCCGGATTTCCGCGCCTTCGGCGGCCGGCTGATCCAGTCGCTGCGCTATGGCGAGAACCCGCACCAGACCGCGGCGTTCTATGCGACGCCGGACAGGCGCCCGGGCGTCTCCACCGCACGGCAGCTCCAGGGCAAGGAGCTCTCCTACAACAACATCAACGACACCGATGCCGCCTATGAATGCATCGGCGAGTTCGACGCCAAGCGCACGGCGGCTTGCGTCATCGTCAAGCACGCCAATCCTTGCGGCGTCGCGGAAGGCCCCGACCTCGTCACCGCCTATCGCAAGGCGCTTGCGTGCGACTCGACGTCAGCCTTTGGCGGCATCATCGCGATGAACCGCGCGCTCGACGCTGACACCGCGCGCGAGATCACGAAGATCTTTACCGAGGTCATCATCGCGCCCGATGCCAGCGAGGAGGCGATCGCCATCATCGGCGGCAAGAAGAACCTCCGCCTGTTGCTCGCCGGCAGCCTGCCCGATCCGCGTGCGCCGGGCCTCACCGCCAAGACGGTCGCGGGCGGCCTGCTGGTGCAGAGCCGCGACAACGCGGTGGTCGACGACATGACGTTCAAGGTCGTGACCAAGCGCGCACCGACCGACGCGGAGATGCGTGACCTGAAATTCGCGTTCCGGGTGGCAAAACACGTCAAGTCCAACACCATCATCTACGCCAAGGATCTCGCCACCGTCGGGATCGGCGCAGGCCAGATGAGCCGGGTGGATTCAGCACGGATCGCGGCACGCAAGGCGCAGGATGCCGCAGCCGAGCTGAAGCTGGCTGAGCCGCTCACCAAGGGTTCGGTGGTGGCGTCGGATGCCTTCTTCCCGTTCGCCGACGGCATGCTCGCCTGCATCGAGGCCGGCGCAACCGCCGTGGTGCAGCCCGGCGGCTCCATGCGCGACGACGAGGTGATCAAGGCCGCCGACGAGCACGGCATCGCCATGGTGTTCACGGGCACGCGGCACTTCAGGCACTGAGCCTCACTGTCGTCCCGGACAAGCTCGCCCTAGGCGCGCATCGGTCCTGACTTCGTCATTGCGAGCGTAGCGAAGCAATCCAGATTCATTCGCGCGGGGGCAGTCTGGATTGCCTCGTCGCTTCGCTCCTCGCAATGACTGAGGTGAGATCGCATGCTGCGGGCTACTCCCGCACGCGCATCAACAGGCCAAGTCCCGCAACGAAGAACACCACCAGCACGGCCATGCCGGCCTTCTGGCTCGCGGTCACCGCGGTGATCATGCCGATCAAGAGTGGTCCGACGAAGGACGTCACCTTCCCGGTCAGCGCGAACAGGCCGAAATACTGAGCGATGCGATCGTGCGGTGCGAGGTGGATCAGCAGCGTGCGGGAGGCGGCCTGCAGCGGGCCGCCGGCCGCACCGATCAAACAGCCCAGCACGAGATAGGCGCGCTCCGCCGCGCTCGAGAACAGGGGAGCGCCTGCTTGCGGCGGCGCGACCTTGATGAAGAAGATCGCATCCTTGTCGACCAGCAGGATCGCCGCAAGCGACAGCAGCAGGATCAGCATGCTGCCGGCGATCACGCGCTTCGGTCCGAGACGATCGTCGAGCTTGCCGCCGAGCCATGCGCCGAACGCGCCGGCAATCGCGAGCATGATGCCGAACGTACCGATCTGGATCGTGTGCCAGCCGAACGTGCCTGCGGCATAGATGCCCCCAAACGCGAACAGCGACACGAGACCATCGGTGTAGATCATGTTGGCGAGCAGGAACGCCGCGAGCGACTTCTGCTTGGGCAACCCTTTGATCGACTGCTTGAGCTCCCACAGGCCCTCGCGCAGCGCCTCGTGCAACGGGCGCCTCGCCGGATAATCCGGCGTGAACAGGAACATCGGCGTCACGAAGATGATGAACCACAGCCCCGTCAGCGGCCCGGCGGCACGGTCGCCCTGATGCGTGACGGGATCGAGCCCGAACAACGGCGTGACGCCGAGCAGCGTGCGGCCAGTCTCGGGATTGGCGGCGAGCAGGCCGAGCACGATGACCAGGCTGACGATGCCGCCGATGTAGCCCGTAGCCCAGCCTGTGCCGGAGAGCCGGCCAATCCGTTCCGGCGGCACCAGGGTCGGCATCATCGCATTGTTGAAGACGGTGGCGAATTCCGCACCGACGCTGGCGAGCGCGACCGCGGTGAGCAAGGTCGGAATGATGGCGTAATCGCCGGGCTTGCCGATCCAGAGCGTGCAGGACGCCAGCACCAGCACCGCGCCGAAGCCTGCGATCCATGGCTTCCTGCGGCCCGCCGCGTCGGCGATGGCCCCCAGCACGGGTGACAGCAGCGCGATCGCAAGGCCCGCCGCGGCCATCGCGAAGCCCCACAGCGACTGGCCGGCGGCGGGATTTGGCGCAACGCTGCTCGCGAAATAGGGCGCGAACACAAAGGTCGTGATCAGCGTGAAATAGGGCTGCGCAGCCCAGTCGAAGAAGATCCAGCTGACGATGGCGGCACGGGGCGGATAGGTGCGCGGGGTGCTGGTCATGCGCACGTCGGGGGCGATCGTCGTCATCACGCAGTCCTCATCACGAACAGTTTTGCCTCTACCGGCGCAAACCGTATAGCATTGCACCGAGACGTGTGAACTGGCCCGAGCACGCGGCGGAAGTTTGATGATGTCGTCATATTCGACACGGCGGACATTTTTTGCCTTCATAGCCACGCTGGCGTTTGGCTTCGCTCCGGCGGCCGCTCAGGATGCGCGGACGGGCTATGTCCCGCCTGCACGCGACAGTGTGCGCGCCGTCGCCGCCGAGCACGGCATGGTGGTGGCGCAGGAGAAGATTTCCGCACAGGTCGGCGCCGACATCCTGCGGCGCGGCGGCAATGCGATCGATGCTGCGGTCGCGACCGGCTTTGCGATGGCGGTGACCTACCCGCGCGCCGGCAATATCGGCGGCGGCGGCTTCATGGTGATTCATTCCGCCGATCGCAATGAAGACGTCACGATCGACTATCGCGAGACGGCGCCGGCTGCAACCACGCCGCAGATATTTCTCGGCGCCGATGGCAAGCCTGACGCGACGAAGTCGCGCGATTCCGCGCTCGGCATCGGTGTGCCCGGCACAGTCGCCGGCCTCGCGCTGGCATTGGACAAATACGGCTCGGGACAGTTCACGCTGGCGCAACTACTCGCGCCGGCCATCGCGCTCGCCCGCGATGGCTTCACCGTCAGCGACGACATTGCCGATACGCTGCCGAGCTGGCACCGGCGGCTGGCACGCTGGCCTTCCTCGGCCAAGATCTTCTCGCGGCCCGATGGCACGCCGCTGGGCGAAGGTGACCGGCTGGTGCAGGGCGATCTCGCCGAAACGTTGTCGGCCGTAGCCGCAGTGGGGCCGCGCGGCTTCTATCAGGGGCCGGTCGCGGAGAAGCTCGCCAAGGCCGTGACCGACGCCGGCGGCATCATGACGCCGGCCGACCTCAGAGCCTATCAGCCGGTCATCCGCGCGCCGGTGCGCGGCACCTATCGCGGCTATGATATTGTCTCGATGCCGCTGCCCTCGTCCGGCGGCGTGGTGCTGGTCGAGACACTCAACATCCTCGAGGGGTTTCAGCTCGCTGATCTGAGGCAGGGATCGCCGGCATCGCTGCATCTCTTGATCGAGGCCATGAAGCGCGCCTATGCCGACCGTGCGCGCTATCTCGGCGACCCCGCCTTCGTCGACGCGCCGATCGAGACGCTCATCGCAAAGGACTACGCCGCCAAGCTGCGCGCGGGCATTTCCGCCGAACGCGCCACGCCCTCGAATGACCTCGTGTCCGCGTCTGCCGCGCCGCGCGAGGGCAGCAACACCACGCATTTTTCCGTCGTCGACAGTCGCGGCAACGCCGTCAGCAACACGTACACGCTGAACTTCAGCTATGGCGTCGGCCTCGTCGCCGAAGGCACCGGCGTGCTGCTCAACAACGAGCTCGACGATTTCACGGCGGCGGTCGGCGCTTCCAATGCCTATGGCCTCGTCGGCTTCGAGGCAAATCTGCCTGGACCCGGCAAACGGCCGCTCTCGTCGATGTCCCCGACCATCGTGCTGAAGGACGGCAAGCCGGTGCTGGTGACGGGCTCGCCTGGCGGCAGCCGCATCATCTCGACCGTGCTTCAGGTGATCGTGAACGTCCTCGACTACAGGATGGATGTTGCGGCCGCGGTCGCAGCGCCGCGGCTGCATCACCAATGGTTGCCGGATGAAGTGCGCGTCGAACGCGGCTTTCCCGACGACGTGCTGCTCGGGCTTAAGGTGATGGGCCATCTCATCGTCGAGCCGATGGGACAGACATCGGCGAATTCGATTCTCGTGACGCCGAACGGACCGCTCGGCGCGGCCGATCCGCGCACGCGCGGCGCGGAGGCGGCGGGGCAGTAAACCCGCTCTCTCTGCATGGCACGACCGCGCGCGCCGGCTTGCTCGGCCGTCGCGCATGCTACTACCGTCCGCCAAAGCAATTGCCGGGGAAACGCAACATGACCATCGCCGATCCGAACCAGCGCATCGAACGCGCCGAGATCGAGGACACCAGCCTGCTCGCCTTCTATCGCGACATGAATACGTCCGAACGGCGGACGTTCTGGGCCTGCGCGGCGGGCTGGGCGCTCGACGGCATGGACTTCATGATCTACCCGCTGGTGATCGGCACCATCATCGCGCTGTGGAAGGTCGATGCAGCCTCGGCCGGCCTTGCCGGCACGGTGACGCTGCTCGCCTCCGCCATCGGCGGCTGGCTCGGCGGTTATCTCTCCGACCATATCGGGCGTGTCAGGACGCTCCAGATCACTATCGTCTGGTTCTCTTTCTTCTCCCTGGTCTGCGCCGTCGTGCAGAATTTCGATCAGCTCTTGATCGCGCGCGCCGTTCTCGGTCTCGGCTTCGGCGGCGAATGGGCCGCCGGCGCCGTGCTGATGGGCGAGGCGATCCGGCCGCAATTTCGCGGGCGCGCGGTCGGCTCGGTGCAGTCGGGCTGGGCGGTCGGCTGGGCTCTCGCCGTGCTGTCGCAGGCGATCCTGTTCTCGCTTCTGCCGGCGGAGACGGCCTGGCGTTGGATGTTCGTGATCGGTGCGCTACCGGCACTGCTGGTGTTCTACATCCGCCGCTCCGTCACCGAGCCGGAGATCGCAGCCGAGGCCCGAGCAAAGCAGGCGGAAACGGGCGGTCATCCGAAACTCTGGGAGATCTTCACCTTCCCGATCGTGAAGACCACGGTGCTTGCGTCTCTGATGGCAACGGGCTGCCAAGGTGGCTACTACGCCATCACCTTCTGGGTGCCGCAATTCCTGACCAAGGAGCGGCACCTGTCCGTCGTCGGCTCGACCGGCTATCTGTCGACGCTGATCATCGGCTCCTTCATCGGCTATCTCACCGGTGCCTGGCTTGCCGATCGGATCGGGCGGCGCAATCTGTTCCTGATCTTCTCGCTAGGCGCCATGGCAGTAGTGCTGCTCTACACGCAGCTGCCGCTAACCAACGAGATCCTCTGGATACTGGGTTTCCCGCTCGGCTTTTTCGCCTCGGGCTATTTCTCCGGGATCGGCGCGTTCCTCACAGAACTCTATCCGACGCGACTGCGCGGCTCCGGCCAGGGCTTTTGCTACAATTTCGGCCGCGGCATCGGCGCGCTGTTTCCATTCCTCGTCGGCGCGCTGTCGGCGACGACGTCGCTGGCGAACGCGATCGCGATTTTTGCGGTAGTCGCCTATGCGGTGTTCTTCATCGCCGCGTTCGCGCTGCCGGAGACGCGCGGGCGCGTGCTGCACGCGGATTGACGGCTCGGCGTCATCCCCGGGCGATGCGAAGCATCAAACCCGGGATCTCGAGATTCCGGGTTCGGTGCTGCGCACCGCCCCGGAATGACGAGATAGTGGCTTACCTTCCCACCTGGTACGGCCCGCCCTTCTCGAGGGCACGCGCATAAGCCGGCCGCGCGTGGATGCGCTCCAGGAACGCCATGGCCTTCGGATGGCCCTGCTCGAGCCCGCCTCGCGCTTGGGCCGCTTCCAGCGGAAAGCTCATCTGGATGTCGGCCGCGGTGAACTCGCTGCCGGCGAACCATTCGCTCTTGCCAAGCTCACCTTCCCAATAGTCCATGTGCTGCTTGAGCTGCGGATTGACCAGCGCGGTCAGCGCCTGGTTGCAGACCTTGCGCACCAGCGGCCGAAGCAGCGCCGGCGCGCGCTTCGGCATCAGCGTGAACAGCAGCTTCAGGAGCAGCGGCTGCATCGCCGATCCTTCCGCATAGTGCAGCCAATAGGTGTAGCGCAGCCGCTCCGGCGTGTTCGGCGGCGGAATCAGCCGGCTGCCATAGGTGGCGATGAGGTATTCGATGATCGCGCCTGACTCGGCGATGGTGTTGCCGTTGTCGGTGATGACGGGCGACTTGCCGAGCGGATGGATGGCGCGCAGCTCCTTCGGCGCGCGCATGTCCGGCTGGCGCTGATAGCGCACGATCTCGTAAGGCACACCCAACTCCTCGAGTAGCCACAGCACGCGCTGCGAGCGGGAATTGTTGAGGTGGTGAACGGTCAGCATCGCGGAGTCCTCAAGCATTGGGCGTGGTCGGTCGGCCGCGCCGTTCGTGCCAGCCCGGAAACGCATTGTCGAGCCGCAGGTACAGATATTTTCACCCGGGTATATTGACGGCGGGAATTTACCCGGGTATTAAGCTCGCGGCACGAACAAAATGGCAATGATTCCAATGCAAGGGACCTACACAGCCTTCGTCGGCCAGCGTCGGCTGGCCTCCGGCACGGCCGGCGATGTCGCGCTCGCGGTCAAGCGAGCCACGCAATCGCTGGACCAGCCGATCATCATCTTTGATGACGGCACCGGGCGCTCGATCGATTTCGACCTGCGCGGCGATGACCGCGAGGTGCTGGCGCGGCTGGCGAAGCTGGCCCCGCCGCCGAGTGAGGAGGCTGAAGCACCCGCAGAGCCGCGCGGCCGCGGCCGGCCGAAACTCGGCGTGGTCGCGCGCGAGGTGACGTTGCTACCGCGACACTGGGAGTGGCTCAACGCGCAGGCGGGCGGTGCCTCGGTCGCGCTGCGCAAGCTGGTCGACGAGGCCAGGCGCGCGAGCGGCGACAAGGACCGCGAGCGCCAGGCGCGCGATGCCGCCTATCATTTCATGTCGACCATCGCCGGCAATCTGCCGCAGTTCGAGGAAGCCTCGCGCGCGCTGTTCGCGGATGACCGGCGGCGCTTCACCGGGCTGATCGCGGACTGGCCGACCGACATCCGCGACCACATCGTCAAGCTCGCCTACAGCGACCGCGCTTAAACCGCGCGCCGCTTCTTCACAACCCCATCGACAGCCGAGCCGCGCATTGCGCGGCAACGGCTTCGCACACCCTGATGAAAGGCCAATCCATGTCCGCCGCAACACCTCTCTGGACCACATTCCTCCGCTTCCTTGCTCCCCTAATGCTCAGCAACGCGCTGCAATCGCTGTTCGGCACTGTCAGCAACGTCTATCTCGGCCAGATGATCGGCGTCGACGCGCTCGCCGCCGTTTCGGCGTTCTTCCCCGTGATGTTCTTCCTGTTCGCCTTGGTCATGGGCCTGAGCACCGGCGCGACCGTGCTGATCGGCCAAGCGTTTGGCGCGGGCGAGCACAACGGGATCAAGCTCGTCGTGGGGACGACGCTCGCAGTCGGCTTGCTGCTGTCGATTTCGATTGCACTGGTTGGCGGGCTCTTCAGCCGGCAATTGATGATCGCGCTCGCCACGCCCGCTGACATTCTCGATGAGGCCAGCGCCTATGCGCGAATCATGCTGCTGACCATGCCGCTCGGCTTCATCTTCCTGCTGATGACGGCGATGATCCGCGGAGTCGGTGACACATTGACGCCGCTGCTGGCGCTGGCGTCGTCGACTGCGATCGGCCTGATTCTGACGCCACTGCTGATCCGCGGCGCGTCCGGATTGCCGGCGGCGGGTATCACCAGTCCGGCGTGGGCGGCTGCGATCTCCAACATGCTCACGCTGACCTCGCTGGCCGTCTATCTCCTGAGGAGGAAGCACGCGCTCGCGCCGGACGCGGCACTGCTGCGTCAGGTGCGGTTCAACGGCGCCGTGCTCAGTAAGATTCTCGGCATCGGGCTGCCGAGCGCGATCGGCATGATGGTGATGGCGATCGCGGAGCTGGTGCTGCTCGGCCTCGTCAACGGCTTCGGCTCAAACGCCACGGCCGCCTATGGCGCCGTCAATCAGGTGATGGGCTACACGCAGTTCACGGCGATGTCGATTTCGATCGCGGTCTCGATCCTCGGTGCGCAGGCGATCGGTGCCGGCGACCGGGCGCGGCTCGACCGCATCGTGCGCACCGGCCTTGCGTTCAACCTCGCTCTGACCGGCGGGCTGGTGGCGCTGATTTACCTGGTGCCGCGCACGGTGCTTGGCATCTTCATCACCGAAGGCGCCGTGCTCGATCTGGCGAGGGAGCTGCTGTACATCGCCTTGTGGAGCTCGGTGCCTTTCGGCCTCGCCACGGTGTTTTCCGGCGCGATGCGCGCGGCCGGCGTCGCCTTCACGCCGATGCTGCTGTCGATCTTCGCGATCGTCGCGATCGAGCTGCCGGCTGCGGTAATCCTGAGCGGCACGATCGGCCTTGGGGGCGTATGGGCCGCCTATCCGATTGTGTTCTGCGCCATGCTCGCCCTGCAGATGGGCTATTACCTCCTGGTGTGGCGCAAGCAGGCAGTCCAGCGTCTGATCTGATCCCCAAAGTATTATGACCATCATTAAACGGTGGACCTGTGGCGCGGCCTGCGCCACAATGAGCAAAAAGCGACGTCAGGGAGAATGATATTGACCCGCACCGCCCCGCAATTCCTGTTCGACTTCGGCAGCCCCAACGCCTATCTCAGCCATCTGGCGATACCGGCGATCGAGCAGCGGATCGGCGTCAAGTTCGAATATGTGCCGATCCTGCTCGGCGGCATCTTCAAGGCGACCAACAACAAATCGCCGGCCGAGACGCTGGCCGGCATCAAGAACAAGCGGGAGTTCCAGCAGGTTGAGACCGAGCGCTTCATCAGGCGCTTCCATGTCCAGCCCCATGTCTGGAATCCGCATTTTCCCGTCAACACGCTGAATTTGATGCGCGCGGCAATCGCGGCGCAGCTCGAGGGAGTCTTCGAAAAATACGTCGAGGCCGCCTTCCACCACATGTGGCGCGAGCCGAAGAAGATGGACGATCCTGAGATCGCGGCGAAGGCGCTGGAATCCTCCGGCCTCGATGCGCAGAAGCTGTTCGCCCGGACCCAGGAACCCGAGGTGAAGGGCAGACTGATCAAGAACACGGAGGAGGCAGTCGCCCGCGGCGCATTCGGCTCGCCGACTTTCTTCGTCGGCAACGAGATGTTCTTTGGCAAGGAGCAGCTCCGCGACGTCGAGGAGATGGTCCTCGGCAAATAGCATCATACTCCAGCGACAGAATGTGATCGCGGCAACATTCTGGGTTGCTTCGCTTCGCTCGCAAGGGCGTCTATAGATAGACCGCCAACAGCAAGAACAAGGAAGATCCCATGCGTATCCTCGTGGTCGGCGCCGGCGCCATCGGCGGCTATTTTGGTGGCAGGTTGTTGCAGGCCGGCCGCGACGTCACATTCCTGGTCCGGCCGCGGCGCGCCACCGAGCTTGCGAGCGCCGGCCTCGTCATCAAGAGCCCGAATGGCGACGTGACCTTGAACGATCCGCCGACCGTGCAGGCGGACGCGCTCAAGGACAAGTTCGACGTCGTGCTCTTGAGCTGTAAGGCGTTCGACCTCGACGACGCCATCAAGTCGTTCGCACCGGCGGTCGGGCCGAACACCACCATCATCCCGATGCTCAACGGCATGAAGCACCTCGACACGCTGGATGCCAAGTTCGGCAAGGAGCGCGTGCTGGGCGGCCTCTGCGCCATCGCCGCGACGCTGAACGATAAGCGCGAGGTGGTGCAGCTCCAGCCGATGCAGTCGATCAATTACGGCGAGCGCGGCGGCAGGATGTCGGAACGGGTGAAGGCGATCGACGAGGCCTTCAGGAGCGGCATCGCTGGCGCCACCGCCAGCGAGAACATCATGCAGGACATGTGGGAGAAGTGGGTGTTCCTCTCCTCGCTCGCGGCATCCACCAGCCTCATGCGCGCCTCGGTCGGCAACATCCTTGCGGCTCCCGGCGGTCGGGATTTCCTGCTCGGCATGCTCGATGAGACCAGCGCGATCGCGACCGCGTCGGGCTATCCGCCGGGCGGGCCGTTCTTCGAGCGGGTGAAGGGCAATATCACCACCGAGGGCTCGCCGATGACCGCGTCGATGTTCCGCGACATCAAGGCGGGCCTGCCGGTCGAAGCCGATCACGTCATCGGCGATCTCATCGCGCGCGCCGATGCCGCCAAGGTGCCGGTGCCGAAGCTGCGTATCGCCTACACGCATCTGAAGGCGTACGAAAAACAGCGGGTGGGATAGCGGCCGGCCACACACTCGGTGTCGTCCCGGATCTGCGCGCGCTTGAGGCGCGCTTGTCCGGGACGACGAACAGCTATTTCAAATGCGCCAGATAATGCGAGACCGCGGTGATTTCCTCGTCGCTCATGTGATAGGCGACATCGGCCATCGCGGCGACGCCGCCGCCGACGCGCTGGCCGGCCTTGTAATCGTGCAGCGCCTTGACGAGATATTCTTCGCGCTGGCCGGCGAGCCGCGCAACCGCCTTGGTGCCGGCATAGCTATCCGTGTGGCATGAGGCGCAGCGGCGGCCCGCGGCAACCTGCGCGCCTTTCTTCGACAGGTCCGGATCTTTGTCATCCGGGCCCTTCGGCGGCGTCAGCTGGGAGAAATAGGCGCCGAGATTGCGGATGTCTTCGTTGTTGATCTCCTCGACGATCGGCTGCATCTGGTCGTTCTTGCGCGAGCCAGCGCGGAAGAACACGAGCTGCCATTGCAGGAATTGATCAGGCTGGCCGGCGAGCGAGGGAATGTTCTCGGTCTGCGAGATGCCGTTCTCACCGTGACAGCCGGCGCAGACCTGCGCCTTGGCCTGGCCGGCGGAGACGTCGGCGGCGCGAGTGGCCGGCGCAATCAGAAAGCTGGCTGCCAGAGCTCCAAACCAAACGGCTCGCATGGATGATTTCTCCGACTGTCATTGCCGGGCTTTGACCCGCCTGCGAGGCCGAGGCCTGTTCGGTGAGCGTAGGCCCGGCAATCCATCCCATTGGTGAAACGTTTCTCGTTTGGTGGATACCCGGGTCAAGTCCGGACATGACGAACCTGTTCCGCTGCGAGCCTGCTGCGTCAGACAAAAGAGGCTGCAGCCGTCACCCGGTCGCAGCCTCGTTCTCGTGTCGCGCTACTTCTTGCTGTAGCTGATGCGGTAGATCGCGCCGGCCCAGTCGTCGGCAACGAGGATCGATCCGTCCTTGGCGAGGATGATGTCGTCGGGTCGGCCGAGATAGCCCTGGTCGCCCTCGAGCCAGCCGGAGGCGAACACCTCCTGCTTCGGGTTCTTGCCGTCAGGCCCGACGATCACGCGTACGATGCGCGCGCCCTGGTACTTGTGACGATTCCAGGAGCCGTGCTCGGCGATCAGGATGTTGTTCTTGTAGTCGGCGGGGAACTGGTCGCCGGTGTAGAACTTCATGCCGAGCGGCGCGACATGGGCGCCGAGATTCAGCACGGGCGGTGTGAACTCGGAGCATTTGTGGCCCATCGCGAACTTGTCGTCAGGCAGATTGCCCTGGTGGCAATAGGGATAGCCGAAATGCTCGCCGATCCTGTTGATCATGTTCAGTTTGTCTGAGGGCAGATCATCGCTGATCCAGTCGCGGGCATTCTCGGTGAACCAGTATTTGCCGGTGCGCGGATCGACGTCGCCGCCAACCGAGTTGCGGACGCCGAGCGCCCAGATCTCGGCGTTGCCGGTCTTGGGATCGACGCGCCGGATCTGCGACACGCTGGTCGGCGGAATGCCGATGTTGAAGGGCGGGCCGAACGGAATGTAGAACCAGCCTTCCTTGTCGACCGCGATGTACTTCCAGCCGTGCGCGGCATAGGACGGCATGTCATCATAGACGACCTTGCCCTCGCCGAGATTGTCGAGATTGGCTTCGGCGTTGTCGTAGCGGATCAGCTTGTCGACGGCGATGACGTAGAGCGCGCCGTCCTTGAAGGCGAGACCGGTGGGCATGTTCAGGCCCTTGAGGATGGTCTTGACCTCCTTCTTTCCGTTGTTGTCCTTGATGGCATAGACGTTGCCGAGACCGAACGAGCCGACGAACAGCGTGCCCTTGTCACCCCAGGCCATCTGCCGCGCGGCAAGCACGCCCGAGGCGTAGACCTCGATCTTGAAGCCCGGCGGCAGCTTGATTTTCTTGACGATGTTGGCGAGCTCGGCGTCGGAGGCGCCGGTCGGCGGGCCCGAGGGCGGCGCGAGACCCTTTTGCGCCTCGGTCTCGTCGCCGAGGAACCAGTCGTCCGGCGGATGGGTCCAGAACTCCTTGGTACCGGATTCGTATTTCTTCAGCGCCCGGTTCTTGTCCTGTTGCTGCGCATTGACAACGCTGGTCCCGGCAAAAAGGGCCACGGCCGCAAGCGCCAACACGGATCGATGGAACATCGATGTCATCGCGTCACTCCCCTAAGGCAGCCGTGAGGGCTGCGCGTTATTTTGTTTTGCTAGTCGAGAGGCGAAGTTTTGAGTCCGTCGGGACGACAGACGTAAAAAGGTTAGCACATCTGCGAGCCCTGAGAAGCGCATCGCGTGTGCTGCGGTTGCGCTCCGAAAAAATTGAGACGCAATGTCAATGAGCGGGCGGACGCCGCCGCGACAATGCTCTCGCTGCAGCGCGAAATCAATTTGGGCACGCGGATCGCTTGCAGGCGGCACGAGGGATCATACAAAAACGCGAAAACAACCCCATGCACAGTAGAACGGCTCAGACCGGCGCGCTCCCGGTGACGTCGAACAGGCATTTGAAACGTCGAGCAAAACAGCAATCGCGGCGCTTACGAAGCGACGGGGTAGGGCCCATCCTCGAACATCGTGTCATGATAGCCTTTCGACCCGATCTCGCGCGCCAGGGTGCTGCGAAAATCGCGGTCATCTCGCAGGCTGCGCAGCACATGCGCGAAGTCGTATTCGGGCCGCCAGCCGAGCTCCCGCCGCGCCCGTTCGTTGACATAGACGCGGTCGATCGCGGGGAAGAGCCGCCAGCCGCGCACCGCATAGAGCTGCGCACATTCCGGATAGAGCTCGCGCACGACACCGGCGGCATCGCGCGCAAGCGCTTCGAGATGACGTTGCTCGAACGGGCTCGTGGCCGAGACGATGTAGCGGGCGAACCCGATTCTGGGCGCGCGCTCGACGGCCAGCAGATGGGCGCTGACCGCGTCCGCGATATCCAGCCGGCGATAGAGCAGCTCGTTGGCCTGCGCGTTGTCGAGCGCGTAAGCCGACCGCATCGCCGGATCATCGTCGTCCTCGGGAAAGAAGCGCGAGGTCCGCAGGATGAGGACCGGCAGGGCGCGTTCGCGAAAGAACAGTTCGCACAGGTTCTCGGCCATCAGCTTGGTCGTGCCGTAGATGTTCTTCGGCACCGGCGGCAGGTCCTCGGTGACCCACACGGCGGTCTGCCCGGCCTCGGGGCGCAGCTGCGAGCCGAACGCGCTGGTGGTGCTGGTGAAGACGAAGCTCTTCACACCGGCCGCCGCGGCCGCCTCGAGCAGGTTGAGCGTGCCGGTGATATTGGTGTCGACGAAGTCTCGCTTGCCGTGGGTCGCCACATGCGGCTTGTGCAGCGTCGCGGTGTGGATCACTGCAGTGATGCCGTCCATCTGCGCTCGCACAAGCGCCGGATCGACGATCGAGCCGACGGCGTCGGTGAAAGGGGAGGGCTTCAGATCGAGCCCGCGGGCAGGCGACCCGCGCCCATGGAGCGTCCGCAGAATGGCCTCGCCGAGGTGGCCCGCGCTGCCGGTGACCAGAATTGTCATTTGAGATCCAATACAGCCGTCAGCTGCGTGGAAAACCACGGCCCTATCCGGTTTGGCTGGATGCTCTGGGAAAATTTGGAGCGGGCGAAGGGGCTCGAACCCTCGACCCCGACCTTGGCAAGGTCGTGCTCTACCACTGAGCTACACCCGCATCCTGTGTCGGTCGCGTGACGCGCCGGCAACGGCTGTCGTATGCCAAAAGCGGGAGGGGAATGCAACAGCTACCCGCGGCATAGATTTGCAATTGAGGACCCCATATGGACCCCGAACGTGGCCAAATGGACCGAAAAAGCTCCGGAACCGGCGAATCGGGGCGCCTGGATTGAAATTCGGCCCATCCGGCCCACTTTAGGAGCCGACCACAAGCATATGATGCGGCGGCATGCTAAAGAGCCGCCATTCCAGCATGACGAGGGGATCCCGTGACGATCATCGACCAGGGTAACGGAGCGGCGGGCCCGGCTGCGGCCGACCTGATCAAGGACACCACCACCCAGACTTTCGTGAAGGATGTCATCGAGGAATCGAAGCGCCAGCCGGTGCTGATCGATTTCTGGGCGGAGTGGTGCGGCCCCTGCAAGCAGCTCACCCCCGTGCTGGAGAAGGCGGTGAAGGCGGCCAAGGGCAAGGTCAAGCTGGTCAAGATGAACATCGACCACCATCCGGCGATCCCGGGCCAAATGGGCATCCAGTCGATCCCGGCCGTGATCGCCTTCGTCAACGGCCAGCCGGCCGACGGTTTTATGGGCGCGGTGCCGGAGAGCCAGGTCAATGCCTTCATCGAGCGGCTGACCAAGGGCGTCACCGCGCCGGGCGAGGTCAACGTCTCCGAGATCGTGCAGGAGGCCGAAGCTGTGCTCGCCGAGGGCGACACGGCGGCGGCGGCGCAGATCTATGCCGAGGCGCTCCAGCATGATTCGACCAATATCGCGGCGCTTGCGGGCCTTGCGAAGTGTTACGCCGTCTCCGGCGCATTGGAGCAGGCCAAGCAGACGCTGGCCATGGTGCCGGACTCCAAGCGCAACGATCCGGCCGTGAAGGCCGTGCAGACCGCGATCGATCTCGCCGAGCAAGCGAAATCGCTTGGCCCTGTCGCCGAGCTGGAACAGAAAGTCGCCGCAAACCCGCTCGATCATCAGGCCCGATTCGACCTCGCCACCGCGCTCAACGCGCAAGGCAATCGCGCGGCGGCGACCGAGCAGCTCCTCGAGATCGTCAAGCGCGACCGCAAGTGGAACGACGACGGCGCCCGCAAGCAGCTGGTGCAGTTCTTCGAGGCCTGGGGCGGCACGGATGATGCAACCGTCGAGGGACGCAAGCGTTTGTCGACGATCCTGTTTTCGTAGGGACGTACTGGCAACGCCAGGGGGACCGGGCAGATGCCGATCAACATCGAATATCGCGGGCCCGCCGACCTCCCGGAGATCATTCCGGTGTTTCCGTTGCCGGGCGCGCTGCTGCTGCCCCGCGGCCAGATCCCGCTCAACATCTTCGAGCCGCGCTACCTCGCGATGGTCGACGATTCCTTCCGCGACGGCCATCGCCTGATCGGCATGATCCAGCCGGACGTGGCGCATTCGCCGAAGGATTCCGACAAGCCGGCACTGTTCCGCGTCGGCTGCGTCGGCCGCATCACCCAGCTCGCCGAATCCGGCGACGGCCGCTACATCCTCGAGCTCACCGGCGTTTCGCGCTTCAAGGTGGTCGAGGAGCTCGAGGTGCTCACCCCCTATCGGCAGTGCAAGGTGGACTTCTTCGCTTTCGTCGACGACTTCACCGCGCGAAGGGGCGAGGAGGAGGTCGATCGCGAGGCGCTGCTGGCCGTGCTGGCGGATTTCCTGAAGGCCAACAATCTCAAGGTCGACTGGGAGGGCGTCGAGAGCGCACCCAACGAGGCGCTCGTCAACGCGCTGGCGATGATGTCGCCCTATGGTCCCGCGGAGAAGCAGGCGATGCTCGAGGCACCCGACCTGAAGACCCGCGCCGAGATCCTGATCGCCGTCACGGAGATGGATCTCGCCAAGAAACGCACCAGCGGCGATCCGCCGCTGCAGTGAGGGTCTGAAAGCTCACGCAGCGCGGACGGCCGCTTCGTCCCGCCGCAGCATTCTGGCGATGTCGGATGCAGGCATCGGCCGGCTGAAATAATAGCCCTGCGTTTCGATGCACCCTTCCTCGCGGAGGATGTCGAGCTGTTCCTTCGTTTCGACGCCTTCGGCGGTCGTCGTCTTGCCGAGGCTGACTGCGAAACGACCCACTGCGCGCGCGAGATGGCGCGCCTCGGCCCGCACGCCGGAGAGTTCGTCGACGAAACTGCGGTCGATCTTGACTTTGTCGAACGGGAATCTCTGCAGAAAGCTCAGCGATGAATAACCGGTGCCGAAATCGTCCAGGGCGATTTGCACGCCGAGTTCGCGCAACTGAGCGAGCACCGCAAAGACGGCTTCGCAGTCATGCATGATCACCGTCTCGGTGACCTCGAGCTCGAGCCTGTGCGGCGCGAGTCCTGAACTCGCCAGCGCGCCGACGATGACCGGAACGAGCTCCTTGCTCCTGAATTGGGCGGGAGACAGGTTGACCGCGATCCTGACAGATGTCGGCCATGTGGCAGCTTCCGCGCAGGCGGTCCTCAAGACCCACTCGCCCAGTGGCACGATCAAGCCGGTCTCTTCCGCAAGCGGGATGAATTCGCCGGGCAGGACCAGGCCTCGCTGCGGGTGATGCCAGCGCAGCAAGGCCTCGAAGCCACAGGTCTCGCCGGTCGCGGCGCTGACGAACGGCTGGTAGTGAAGCTCGAATTGACGGCCAACAAGCGCATCCCGCATGTCGCGCTCGAGGTTGCGTCGCGCATGCATCAGCTCGTCGAACTCCGGCTCGAAGAAGCGGTATGCACCACGTCCACCGCTCTTGGCCGAGTAGAGCGCGAGATCCGCGCTCTTCAGGATCACGTCGGAATCGTTGCCGTCCCGCGGCGCGATCGCAATGCCGATGCTGGTGCCCACCGTAACCCGGTGATCGCCGAGATCGAAGGGTTCGCAAAGCGCCTTTCTGATGTTCTCGGCAAGGGCGGCGGCCTCCACGGCCGGGTTGGTCACGTAGTCGATGACCGCGAACTCGTCGCCGCCGAGTCGCGCGATCAACGCGGTTTCCGTGACGCATTCGCGCAGACGCGCGGAGACGGCGCGCAGCAGCGCATCGCCCGCCGGATGTCCAAGCGTGTCGTTGACTTCCTTGAAGCGATCGAGATCGAGCATGAGCACGGCCAGATCGAGGCCGCCGTTGCGCGTCACCGCAATCGCATGCTCCATCCGCTCCCTGAGCAGCACGCGATTTGGCAGATCGGTCAGCGCGTCGTGTTGCGCCATATGGGTGATCTTGGCCTCGGACCGGCGTTGCTCGGTTACGTCGAGATGCGTGGCCACCCATCCGCCGCCGGCCATTGGCTGTCGCGTCACGCGGATCAGCCGGCCATCCGCAAACTCGTCGATCCTGCTCGAAACTGCATCGAACGGCAGGGCCGCCAGTTTCGAGATGAATTGCTCGGCAGCGCATTCGCTGGAATCGCCCTTGAGAATGCCCTTCGCGATACGATGCCTGATGATGTCGGTATGCGATGTCCCGGTCCTCAGCAGCTCCGGCGGCAGCTGATAGAGTCGGGCATAACGCTCGTTGCAGACCACAAGCCGCTTTTCGGCGTCGAACATGCAAAGACCCTCGACCATATGATTGATCGCCGTATCCAGCCTGAGCGTCTGTTCCTGTAGTTCCAGCTGCGAATCTTCGAGCTGCTGCCGGGCGAGCGAAAGCTGGCTGATGATCTCCTCGAACCTGGCGGTTCGGCTTGCCAGGCGGCGATCGGCCAGCACGCCGATCAGGCTCATCCCCAGCACGGAAAGTGCGACACCGGCGATGGCAAGTGCGAGGAAACCCGGAGAAAGCGAGAGCTTGTCCGTCGCGAGGGTGGGGTCCGGCGTGATCTGCACGGCGCCCATGGCTGTGAAGTGATGCGACACGATGGCGAGTGTGAGCAGGACGGCCGCTCCCAGCGTGCCCCGATAGTCCTGGTAGGTGAGGGCAACTGCCAGCGCTGCGTAGCCGAGGCACATGCCGAGAATGATCGAGACGATTACCAGGTCCACCGACCAGGCGACCCGGCCGGGCACTTCAAGGGCCCACATCCCCAGATAGTGCATGCTGGCAATGCCGCCGCCGATGATGACTCCGCCCGCCATCGCGCCCCAGCGACCGGACGTGCCGACCGCCACACCGAAGCCGACCGAGGTCAGAACCATGGCCGCGGCGAGCGAGAACGCCGTCAGCACGAGGCCGTAGCCGGTCGTGACACCCGGCTCATAAGCGAGCATCGCGACGAAATGCGTGGCCCAGATTCCGTAGCCGATGGCGGCGCCGGCAATCGCGATCCAGATCCACCGCGTTCGCGCGCGCGTCGCGATCGCACGATGAAAGATGTTGGCTGCGACGATGCTCGCGACGAAGCAGACCAGGCCTGCGAGTACGACGAGCCGCAAATCGTGCTCGGCCGTAAGACATGAAAAAACGCGGAACATGCAAATCGCTCCCTCGTCAATACTATCGAGGATTGAGCCGATCAGGCTTTGTCCGCGTTAATTTTCTGCAATGCCCGGTTGCATGCCTATCGCGAGGTAAATGTTTCCCCGCAAATGACGCCAGTTGGGGGTGGTTGTGCGGGTTAAGACGGCTCCGCCCCGTGAAACTACGTAGCCCTGTGGCTGCTCGGGAACTCGACCGGTTCGCTTAGAGATGATGCCGGATCCGCTTGCGGCCGGTGATCATCGCCCGGATCAGGTTCTCGCGCTGAAGAAGTCCCATCAGCAGCACGCCGAGCACGTGCAGCACCACCAGCACGATGACCGCATCCGATGAATAATGGTGGGTGTCCTCGACCCACCAGAGGCCGAAGAAGGTCACGGTCACCGACATCGCGCCCGTGATCGCCGAGACGGCGACCGCGAGCAGCAGCGCCACCAGCATCATCGTGCCGGCGGGATTGAGTCCGATATAGCGGCCGGTGATGCCGCGGCGCAGATTCCAGAGATAGCGGGGCGCGACAAGGAGCCGGACGCCGACCATGCGGAAACGAGAGTAGCGACCGCCCCAGAAACCCCAGACGAGACGGAAGACGAGAAGCCCAAGGACCGTATAGCCGACGATGCGATGCAGCCGGTCATAGACGGTGGGCGTGAACCACGCGGCCAGGATGCTGGCCGCGAAAGCCCAGTGCCAGAGTCGCAGCGGCAGATCCCAGACTGCGACCGTCCGCGGAGCGGTTCGATCCGCAGGGGGCCGGTCGGCCGGCCCGCGCGCTTCTGGCACCGCTTTTTCGATCAAGCCGGGATGATCCTTACTTGGCGATCGTGTGCTTCAGGCTGAGATCTTCGGGGCTGTAGAACAGCTCGTAGAGCTTGCCTTCCTTGACGCCGTAGACCTCGTAGCACGAGCCTTCGATCTTGGAGCGCCGCACCTCATAGCCCAGCGCCTTGGCCTTGGCTTCGGCTTCGCTGGCCGGCTTCCACGACGCCTTGTCGAGCTTGGTGCAATCCTTGAAACCGTCGGCCAAGGCCGTCGATCCCGCGCCGATTCCGATCGTCAGTGCAATGGCAACAACACGAATGACCTTCACGAACTCTCCTCCTCTCGTGGACGCGCCGCGAAGCCGCGGAGCGCACCGAAGGAAGCAAAGAAGGCGGTGAAGTCAATCGCGTACGGCCCTGGTTCGCTTTAGATAACCTCTAACATGCGCGAAAACATGAGAGCTCTCTGCGCACAATGCGGATTTGGCCCCGCCGCTGCAGCCTTACGCCTCACGGACCGGATGCGCGGCGCTAGTAGCCTGCGACCGCGAGCGCGACGACTGCCCCCATGCCGACCCAACCGAAATGGCGGCCACGCGTGGCGAAAGCATTGGCGAGGGCTGCAAAGCCGAACACGATGGCGAGCGTGGCGACGATCCAGTGCCGGGCGAGGCTCGATTCCAGCCGCGGCGCAACCAGCAGCAGCACGCCGCCGCCGATCCACGCCACGGTGCCGGCCTGCCATACCAGTCGGATCAGCGTGCGCAGGCGCGGCGGCTCGATGCTGGCGCGGGCGAATACCTTGCTCTCGCCGAGTACGCCGTGGATCAGCGCGATGAGGATCGCGACGGCTCCGGAACATTGCAGGAGAAGGTCTCGCATCGGGCATGCTCCATCCGTACAGCACTGTATGGATATGCACCCACTTGCCCGCGGCTGTCAATACACTAATGTATGGCCTCCATCCGGAGCCAGGCATGACCGAGCAGCTTTCCGCCGACGACTGGATCAAGGAGGGTTTGAAGGCGCTCGGCAAGAACGGCTTCACGGCGCTGAAGGCCGATCCGCTCGCCAAGTCAATGGGTGTTTCGCGCGGCAGCTTCTATTGGCATTTCGCCGATCTGGCCGGGTTTCACGCTGCCGTGCTGAAGCGCTGGCGCGAGATCGCGGCCGAGCAGATCATCGCAGATGTCGAAGCCGCCAGCGACGAGCCGCTCAAGATGCTGCTGTGGAGATCCTTTGGCGCGCGGCTCGACCTCGAGCGCGCGGTGCGCAACTGGGCCGCGTTCGATGCGACGGCGCAAGCGGCGGTGCGCGCAATCGATCGCCGCAGGCTCGACTATATCGAGGCGCTGCTGGAAAAGCGTGGGCTGGCTCCGGCGACGGCGCAGGCCCGCGCGCAGATCCTCTATTGGACATTCCTCGGTTCCGCCCTGTCAGGCCCGCCGCTGCCGGCGGCGCGGCTTCAGGCCGTGCTCGACGAGCTCCTAGGGATGCTCGTCGCTTAGACCCGTGATGCCGGACGCGAATTTCTGTGCTAAAGGCAGCCGACTGCCGGAGACCCCCATGAACGTGCCCACCGAACGTCCCGAAGCCAGCGTCGACCCCAAATTGCTGGAGATCCTGGTCTGCCCGCTGACCAAGGGCCCGCTGGAGTTCGATTCGGCCAAGCAGGAGCTGATCTCGCGCAGCGCCAAGCTCGCCTATCCAATCCGCGACGGCATCCCGATCATGCTGCCGGAAGAGGCGCGCAAGATCGATTGAAGCTTGCGTAGCCGGTCGCTCGTTTGGAGCAATGCCGGCGCCACATCCTCGGTGTCGGCCCTGCGAAGGCCGGGACCCGTTACCACCGAATTGCGCTGTTGCGCGAGCTGGTCACCTCGAGTCTTCGCAACACTCTTGCTGCGGAGTATGGGTCCCGGATTGCGCGCTTGGGGCGCGCTTGTCCGGGACGACGCGAAGAGAGTGAGGCGCGAGCGCTCTCTAAACTTGCGCCTTACAACGCCTCGCCCTTCAGCAGCCGCGGCACTTCGCCGGTGAGGCCGGCGGCCTGGCGGATGAAGAGGTTCTTCAGCGGCGGGGCGCGGTCGACGAGGCCGAGGCCGATGTCGCGCACCGTGCGCAACAGCGTCGACTGATTGGAGAACAGGAAGTTCAGCGAGTTGGTGGCGACGCCCATCGCCATGGTGTCGAAGCGGCGCCAGCGCTGGTAGCGTTCGAGCACGTCCGCCGCGCCGAGATCCATGCCGAGCCGCGCGGCATCGACCACGACCTCGGCCAGCGCCGCGACGTCCTTCAGCCCCATGTTGAGGCCCTGGCCGGCAATGGGGTGGATGACGTGGGCGGCATCGCCGACCAGCGCGAGGCGCTCGGCGACGAATGAACGCGCGACGAAATAGGACAGCGGAAACGCGCGCGGCTTGTCGAGCACCTTCACCTCGCCGAGATGCAGGCCGAAACGCTGCTCGAGTTCGCTGTGAAATTCCTCGTCACTGAGCCCGATGATGCGCGCGGCCTCGGCTCGGCGCTCGGTCCATACCAGCGAGGAGCGCTTGCCCGAGAGCGGCAGGATCGCGAAGGGACCTGCCGGCAGGAAGTGTTCTTCGGCGCGGCCTTCGTGATCGCGTTCATGGCCGACGGTGACGACGATACCGGACTGATCGTACTCCCAGCCATGGGTGACGATACCGGCGCGCTCGCGCAGTCTTGACCGCGCGCCATCGGCGGCGACCAAGAGGCTGGCTGCGATCACGCTGCCGTCGCCAAGCGTCACGTCGATGCCATCGGAGCGCCCGTCGTAAGACACGACCGTGGTGGCGCGAAGATCGATGCCCTCGGCCTCGGCGCGCACCACCAGCGCATCGATCAGGCGGCGGTTCTCGACCATATGCGCAAACGGCTCGCCCGGCGCGACATCGCCGGCGAAGTTGAGGAACACCGGACGGGTGGCGTCCTCGAGCTTGGAATCCGTGACGACCATGTCGAGGATCGGCTGCGCCTCGCCCCTGACGTCGTCCCAGGCACCAATCGCCTCGAACAGGCGGCGGCACGCGGCGACGATCGCGGTGGCGCGCGGGTCCCGGCTCGGCCGCGTGCTGAACGCGGGATCGGCGACGATGACGGGAATCTCGGGGCCGAGCCCCTGGCGTAGCGCCAGGGCCAGCGCGAGCCCCGCAAACGCGCCGCCACCTATGACAATGCTACCCTGTACCGACATACCAAGCTTCCCGGTCAATTCTCGGTCTTGCTAGCAGACTTGAGCTGGGCGAAACAGTGCGGTGAAACAAGGGCGGAACGGCCTCGTTCCGTCATTCCGGGGCGCCTCGAAGAGGCGAACCCGGAATCTCGCTCAACAACTTCTGGATTCCGGGTTCGCGCTCACGCGCGTCGCGGAACGACGACGAAAGCGAAAGCGCGCCGATGTCCAAAAGCCTGATCGACCTGATCTCGATCCTCGACCTCGAACAACTCGAGGTGAATTTGTTCCGTGGCAACAGCCCGAAGACGAGCTGGCAGCGGGTGTTCGGCGGCCAGGTGATCGGGCAGGCGATGGTTGCCGCCTGCCGCACCGTCGAGGGCCGGCTGCCACATTCGCTGCATTGCTATTTCATCCTCCCGGGCGATCCGCAGATCCCGATCATCTACCAGGTCGAACGCCTGCGCGACGGCAAGAGCTACTCGACCCGCCGCGTCACCGCGATCCAGCATGGCAACGCGATCTTCTCGATCATGGTGTCGTTCCACGCCGACGAGGAGACTTCATTCGATCATCAGGACAAGATGCCTGATGTGCCGCCGCCGGAGAAGCTCACGGCGGAGGAGGTGGCGAAGCAGCCGATGTTCAAGGAGATGCCGGAGTTCATCCGCCGCTACTATGAATCGGATCGGCCGATCGAGCTGCGTCCGGTCGAGCTCGGCCGCTATTTCGGCCAGAAGATCGAGGACGGCCGCATTCACGTCTGGATCAAGACCGCCGCGAAGCTGCCAGACGATCCGGCGCTGCATATGTGCGCGCTCGCCTACGCCTCCGACTTCTCGCTGCTTGATGCGATCATGGCGCGCTACGGCCGCACGCTGTTCGACAAGCGAATGATGCCGGCGAGCCTCGATCACGCGATGTGGTTTCACCGCCCGTTCCGCGCCGACGAATGGCTGCTCTACGCGCAGGATTCGCCGAGCGCGCAATCGGGCCGCGGCCTGACCCGCGGCTCGATCTTCAAGCCCGACGGCACGCTGGTGGCGTCCGTTGCGCAGGAAGGCTCGGTCCGCGAGCGGAGATAGCGCTCAATAGGCGCGAGCGGCCGCCCCGCGGTCGACCAGCGCGAATTGCGACACGAACCAGCAGCCGTACCAGCGCAGCATCCACGGAATCGGGATGATCAAGCTGCAAGCCAGCGTGAACACCACCGATCGCCACAGGATCTGCCAGCCACTGCCATTGAAGACGACCTCGCGCCGCGTGCCCTCGATGTTCCGGCAATTCCAGCGCATCCAGAACGCGATCACCCAGGCCCAGCCGATGATGGTGATGGTCGAGATCATCATCAGCAGATACCAGCCGACATAGCCGATCGCGCTGCCCTGGAACGAAAGCGGCAGGCGCTCGCCGTTCGAGGTGAGATTGGCGACGATCCAGCGCAGGATCACCCAGGCGAGGAACGCATTGGCGATCGCTGCAAGGAGCGGCGCGAACGAGATGCCGGTGGCGCCGGCGTAAGTCAGGAGCGCGTTCAGCATCAGCGCCCACCAAATGTCCATCGGTTGGCCGGCGAAACCAAAATTCGGCCGGCCGGGCACCTGGATGTGCGAGGTGATGTACTGGTAGAACCAGACGGTGGCCCAGGGCGCGGGGATCACCAGCAGGATGCCGATCACGAACACGATGCTGCGGCCGAGAAGACCGAACGCGCTGAAATCAGCCGTCAACGATCCGTCGGCGGCACCGCCATAGCCACCGCCACCCATCATCGGCGGACCGCCGGCCGGAACCATCGGAGGAGCGCCGCCGAGCAGGCCCGGAATCTCGGCGGCCTTCTGCCAGCCGGCCATGCCCTCGGTCCAGACCAGCGTGTCTGGACGGACGATGCCCTGGGCGATGAGATCGCGGAACTGCCCTTCCGCAAAGGGCCCCTGCTGCTTGCCCTCGGATGCGTAGAACCAGCTCGCCATGAAACGTCCCCCTCGAACATAATTATGTACCGGCCGGGACGCTTCGGTTCACCGCATCCATGCCAAAAATGCATTGTGAAGGATCAACGGATGCCCTGTACAGAGGCGGCCGTTCGCATGGCGAGACGTTTTTCCGCTTCAACCTGCAACTTTTTTGTGCCATTTGCCCGGAAAGATGCCAGATTGACGCGGCGCCGGGGACATACGGCGCGGCGCATCCCGGGGAATAGGCCTGACCATGAAACTCGTCGTCGCGATCATCAAACCCTTCAAGCTCGATGAGGTCCGCCAGGCCCTGACGGCGATCGGCGTCCACGGCATGACCGTGACCGAGGTGAAGGGCTATGGCCGCCAGAAGGGTCACACCGAGATCTATCGCGGCGCGGAATATGTCGTGAACTTCCTGCCGAAGCTGCGGATCGAGATCGCCGTCGCCTCCGATGTCGCCGACAAGGCCGTGAGCGTGATCAGCGCCACCGCGCGCACCGGGCAGATCGGCGACGGCAAGATCTTCGTGACACCGATCGACCACGCGCTACGCATCCGCACCGGCGAGACCGACAGCGACGCGCTCTAAACACACCTCTTCGATCGCACGCGTCGATGCCGTTGCGTGCCAATCAATTTCGATGCCGGGGGAAATGACATGGCGGGACTGTTGCGCCGCGTAGCCATCATGGCTGCGCCGATCGGATGCGTGTCGATGATGGCTTCGCCGGCGCGCGCGGCCTCCGAGATCAACACCGCCGATACCGCCTGGATGATCGTCGCTACCGCGCTGGTGCTGATGATGACGATCCCGGGGCTCGCGTTGTTCTATTCCGGCATGGTGCGCAAGAAGAACGTGCTCGCCACCATGGCGCAGAGCCTCGCCGCGGTGACGCTGATTTCCATTCTCTGGGTCGCGTTCGGCTATTCGCTCTGCTTCGTCGGCGACGGACCGTGGATCGGCACGCTCGACCGTTGGTTTCTCGCCGGCATGACCATGGACAGCGTCAACCCTGCTGCGAAGACCATCCCGGAATCGCTTTTCATGCTGTACCAGATGACGTTTGCGATCATCACGGTGGCGCTGGTCGCAGGCTCGGTTGCCGACCGCATGCGATTCTCGGCGTATCTGTTGTTCTCGGTCGCCTGGTTCATCTTTGTTTACATTCCGCTGGCGCATTGGGTGTGGGGCGGCGGCTTCCTCGCCAGCACGGGCGTTTTGGATTTCGCCGGCGGCCTCGTCGTGCACCTGTCGGCCGGCACCGGCGGCCTCGTCGCGGCCAAGGTGATGGGGCGCCGTCACGGCTACGGCACCGAGAATCTCTCGCCGTTCGATTTGTCGCTCGCCGTGATGGGCACCGGCCTGTTGTGGGTCGGCTGGTTCGGCTTCAACGGCGGCTCGGCGCTCGGCGCGAACTCGCGCGCGGTGATGGCGATCACCGCCACTCATCTTGCGGCCTGCGCGGGCGCGCTGACCTGGGGCGCGATCGAATGGTCGACGCGGCGCAAGCCCTCCGTGCTCGGCATGATCTCCGGCGCGGTGGCCGGGCTCGGCACCATCACGCCAGCCTCCGGCTTCGTCGCGCCCTGGCACGGCATCGTCATCGGCGTCATCGCCGGTGCGGTCTGCTACTGGGCCTGTACCTGGCTGAAGCACCGCTTCAACTATGACGATTCGCTCGACGTCTTCGGTGTCCACGGCATCGGCGGCCTGACCGGTACCCTGCTCGGCGGCGTATTCGCGACCAGCGCCATCGGCGGCACCGCCGGCCTGCTGGAGGGCCATCCCCAGCAGATCCTGATCCAGTTCTACGGGGTCGCCGTTACCTTCGTCTGGTCGGCGGGCGTCAGTTTCGTTCTGCTCAAGCTGGTCGGCCTGTTCGTGCCCTTGCGCGTAACCCGTGAGCATGAGCTCGAGGGACTCGATATCTCGCAGCACGGCGAAGCGCTTCAGTAAGCTATCGGCTGCCCGACCTTCATTCCGGGCTTGCACGACACATAAGCATGTGCTTATGTGTCGTCATGACCGAAGCCGACATCTTCAAGGCGCTGGCAGACCCGACACGCCGCAAGGTCTTTGAGAGGCTCGCTGGCGGAAGCCTGAATGCCAGCGCGTTGCGCGATGGATTGGAGATCAGCCAGCCAGCGATGTCGCAGCATCTGTCGGTGCTGCGCGCGGCAGGTCTCGTGCGCGAGCAGCGGCAGGGCCGCTTTGTCAATTACGAAGTCGACCCGGACGGAATTGTCGCCATCGGGGCATGGCTCGCGCGCTATCGCGCCTATTGGCCGAAGCGTATGGAAGCACTTGCCGATCTCCTGAAGGATATGGACCAATAAGGACTGGCTCAATGAGCGACGCCGCAAAGCCTGATCGTCCGAACGAAGCGCTCGTGCTCGAATTCGATTTCGATGCACCGCCAACAAAGGTCTGGCGCGCCGTGACCATTCCCGAATTGCGCGAGCGCTGGTTGCCGGATTGCGATCTTGCGGGCGCCGAGCCGGAATCGTCGATCGCGGGCGAGGAGGTGCGCTACCGGCTTCGCGATTCCGAACCGCCGTTTCGCGAAAGCCACGTCATCTTCCGGATCGAACCGAACGAGGACGGCGGCACCCACTTTCGCATCATCCAGCAGGCCTGCGACATCGGCGCAAAGCTGCCGCAAGCCGCCAACAGCAATTGCTGCGTGATGCGCGCGGCGGCTTAACACCAAACGGACTTCATCCCCTGCAGACATGGAGGTCGCCGATGCGCGACATGCTTCAGCTCGTCCCTATGGTCGTCGAACAATCCGCCCGCGGCGAACGATCCTTCGACATCTACTCGCGGCTTTTGCGCGAGCGGATCATCTTCCTCAACGGCGAGGTCAATGATGCGATGTCGGGCCTCGTCTGCGCGCAGCTCTTGTTTCTGGAAGCGGAGAACCCGAACAGGCCGATCAATCTCTACATCAATTCCTATGGCGGCGTGGTCACCAGCGGCCTCGCGATGTACGACACGATGCAATTCATCAAGGCGCCGGTTCATACGCTGTGCATGGGCACCGCGCGTTCGATGGGCTCGTTCCTGCTGATGGCCGGCGAGCCCGGGCACCGCGCGGCCCTGCCGAACGCCAGCCTTCACGTCCATCAGCCACTCGGCGGCTTTCAGGGCCAGGCATCCGACATTCTGATCCATGCCAACGAGATGCAGGAAACCAAGCGACGCATCATCCGGCTCTATGCGCGGCATTGCGGGCGGTCCGAGGAGGAGGTGGAACGGACGCTGGACCGCGACCACTTCATGACTGCGCAGCAAGGCGTCGAATGGGGATTGATCGATCGGGTTTTTGCGGCGCGCGACGCCGCCTGATCGACCCAATCGCGGCTTTCGGCCCCAGGCTTGGATCAGGAAGTCCGGCCTGCAGCGCGTATCGCGTGAGCAGGAACCTGAGAGGTGGATGGTTTGCAGCAGGGCGAAGCCCTGCGATAGGCACGTGCGCTACGTAATTACCTTCCCGCTGCCCGGCACGTGAGCAACATTGTGTCGACGGCCTGTCGTGCCCGAGATTTGAGCAGACGTGACCACGTTTTGAGCGCGACGTAATAGCGCACCGCAGCGCAATAGCCGTCAACCGCGAAAACGCCCGTTTTCATAATCCGTTAGGCAATGAGGCTGATCTGGCACGGCATTTGATTCTAAGGGGTCCGGCTGTGCCCGCGTAGTGAAAATTCTCCCTCGTGGCGAACCAGTCGAGAAACGCCCGGCCACGTCCGGACCGGGCCCAAGCGGGGATAGGACCCATGAAAATTGTTATGGCGATTATCAAGCCATTCAAGCTTGAAGAAGTCCGTGACGCCCTGACCGCCATCGGCGTTCACGGTCTCACGGTGACGGAAGTCAAGGGATATGGCCGCCAGAAGGGCCATACGGAAATCTATCGCGGCGCCGAATATGCCGTGAGCTTCCTGCCCAAGATCAAGATCGAGGTCGCTGTCGCCTCCGACCAGGTCGACAAGACCATCGACGCCATCACGTCCGCGGCGAAAACCGGACAGATCGGCGACGGCAAGATCTTCGTCATCAATCTCGACCATGCGGTTCGCATCCGCACCGGCGAGGCCGATGCCGCGGCCCTCTGACTTCGCGCTCAACCTTATCCAATCAGGAGTAAACAATATGACGTTCAAGCGTCCCTATGGCGCGGGATTGGCGGCTCTCGCAGTCGGCCTGTTCGCTGCGACCGCAGCCTACGCCGAGCCAACGGTCAACAAGGGAGACAACGCCTGGATGCTGACATCGACAGTGCTGGTGCTGTTGATGACGATCCCCGGTCTCGCGCTGTTCTACGGCGGCCTCGTCCGTTCCAAGAACATGCTCTCGGTACTGATGCAGGTGTTCTACACCGTCTGCGTCGTCACCGTGATCTGGGCCGTGTACGGCTACAGCCTCGCCTTCACCGGCGGCTCCGACTTCATCGGCGGCTTCTCCAAGGCCTTCATGATGGGCGTCACCACCGACTCGAAGGCCGCGACCTTCTCGGTCGACGCCAACATCTCGGAGCTCATCTATATGTGCTTCCAGATGACCTTCGCGGCGATCACGCCCGCCCTCATCGTCGGCGCCTTCGCCGAGCGCATGAAGTTCTCGGCCATCGCTCTCTTCATTCCGCTCTGGGTCACGCTGATCTACTTCCCGATCGCGCACATGGTCTGGTACTGGCCCGGCCCGGACGCGATCCAGGATGCGGCCAAGGCGCTGGCTGCGGCGGGTGATGCGGCGGCGAAGACCGCGGCGCAGGCCAAGCTCGACGAGATCAACGCCGACGCCGGCTGGATCTTCAAGAAGGGCGCGATCGACTTCGCGGGCGGCACGGTGGTGCACATCAACGCCGGCATCGCAGGCCTCGTCGGCGCTCTCCTGATCGGCAAGCGCGTCGGCTACGGCAAGGAGCTGATGGCTCCGCATTCGCTGACCATGTCGATGATCGGCGCCTCGCTGCTCTGGGTCGGCTGGTTCGGCTTCAACGCCGGCTCCAACTTGGAGGCCAACGGCGGCGCTGCGCTCGCCATGACCAACTCCTTCGTCGCCACCGCAGCCGCCGCGCTGTCGTGGATGTTCGCGGAGTGGATCGTGAAGGGTCATCCGTCAGTGCTCGGCGTCATCTCCGGCGCTGTCGCGGGTCTCGTGGCCGTCACGCCCGCTGCCGGCTTCGCCGGCGTGATGGGTGCGATCGTCCTCGGCCTCGTCGTCGGCGTGGTCTGCCTGTTCTTCTGCACCGTCGTGAAGAACGCGCTCGGCTACGACGACTCCCTCGACGTGTTCGGCGTACACTGCATCGGCGGCATCGTCGGCGCCCTCGGCACCGGCATTCTGGTCAACCCGGCGCTCGGTGGTGCGGGCATCATCGACTACACCGCCATCCCGCCCAAGGTTGCCGATTACGACTTCGCGGCGCAGATGATCTCCCAGCTCTGGGGCGTCTGCACCACGCTCGTGTGGTCGGGCGTCGGCTCGGCGATCCTCTACAAGGTCGTCGATGTGATCGTTGGCCTCCGCGCCAATGTCGAGAGCGAGCGTGAAGGCCTCGACATCACCGAGCACACCGAGCGCGCCTACAACATGTAACCGTCTCCTCCCGGGCGCGGTCTCCTCTGGAAGATCGCGTCCACAACTACGGTTCGGGCACATACCCGGCAATGCCCTGACCGTTGAGGGGCTCCAGCGCAAGCTGGAGCCCCTTTCTTTTGATCGGCGCGTTGAAGAAAAAGATTGCCATTCCGCGAAGCCGGCGCAGAAATATCGACCTCAAGAACAACAATCGGGAGGTCGTCATGCGTTTGGAAGGCGGATGCTATTGCGGCGAGGTGCGCTATGTCGCCGAGGGCGACCCGATGATGCAGGCGCAGTGCCATTGCCGCGAGTGCCAATACATCTCGGGCGGCGCACCCAACACCTTCATCGCGATGCCGGCGGCAGGCTTCACCTACATCACCGGCCAACCGAAGCAGTTCAGGCGCAAGGATCTCGAACGCGCCGTCACGCGCGAGTTCTGCGCCGAATGCGGCACGCACCTCGTGACCAAGGTTCCAGGCCTGCCGGCCGCAGTCGTGAAGGTTGGCACACTGGACGAGCCGGAAAAATTCAAGCCGCAGATGGCGATCTACACCTGCGACATGCAGGAGTTCCACACCATCCCCGCAGGCATGAAGACCTTCGAGAAGCTGCCGGGGCACTAAGACCGAGCCGCGAAGGCGGTGCGCCCCCTCCCGCAAGCAAGCGGGAGAGGTGGGAGCCGCCATGCATCCCGTTGCAATCCGGTCCCATTATTCCCGCTCTGGACGGGAGCGGCGGCCGATGGTTAATCGCGTCTTAACCTCGCCCTATCTATGGTGAACTGAACCGCTTCCCGCCGGCGCCTATGGTAGCGACCGGCCGTTCCAAGAGTGCTGGCGTCAAGAATGGCTATGACCGCTTCATCCCGTGCGCCGCAGGCCAGTGGAAGCTCCGATTCCGAGCGCTCGCCTTTCGTCCGGTTGAATGAGCTTTTGGCCCCGCATCAGCCGGGCAAGCCCTTGATTTCGCTTGCGGTCGGCGAGCCCCAGCATCCCGTGCCCGACTTCGTCGGCCCAGTGCTGGCCAAGCACATCGCCGAATTCGGCCGTTACCCCGCGAACAAGGGCACCGACCCGTTCCGCCACGCCGCCGGCGCCTGGCTGTCGTCGCGATTCAAGCTGCCGCGGCCGCTCGACCCCGAGAGCGAGATTCTCGTCCTCAATGGCAGCCGCGAGGGGCTGTTCCTCGCCGCGATGGCGGCCGCGCGCTATGTCGGCCCGCGCCCCGGCAAGCCTGCGATCCTGATGCCGAACCCGTTCTATCCGGTCTATGGCGCCGGCGCGCTCGCAGCCGCTTGCGAGCCGGTCCATCTGCCGACAACGGTCGAGAACGGCTTCCTGCCCGATCTCGACGCCATCGATGAGGCGACGCTGGCGCGCACGGTGGCGTTCTATCTGGCCTCGCCCGCCAATCCGCAGGGCTCGGTCGCGAGGCCCGACTATTTCAAGCGACTGAAGCAGCTCGCCGATCGCTACGGCTTCGTGATCCTGAGCGACGAGTGCTATTCCGAGATCTACACCCGAGAGGCCCCCGGCAGCGCGCTGGAATGTGCCGGTCCCGGTTTCACCCGCGTCGTTGCGTTCCAGTCGCTGTCGAAGCGCTCCAACCTGCCGGGCCTGCGCGTCGGCTTCGCCGCCGGCGACAAGAAATTCATCGGCATGTTCCTCGAGCTGCGCAACATCGCCGCGCCCCAGGTGCCGGTGCCGCTCCAGCATGTCGCGACCGTCGCCTATGGCGACGCGGCGCATGTCGAGGAGAACCGCAGGCTCTACCGGATCAAGTTCGATCTCGCCGACCAGATCATCGGCAATCGTTACGGCTATCGCCGCCCCGATGCCGGCTTCTGCGTCTGGCTCAACACCTCAGAAGTCGGCGACGACGTGTCGGTGACACTCAAGCTCTTCAAGGAAGCAGGCGTGCGCGTGGTGCCCGGCAGCTTCTTGGCGCGACAGCAGCCCGACGGATTCAATCCCGGCGCGGGCTACATCCGCCTCGCGCTGGTGCAGGATGGCGAGACGACGGCGCAGGCGCTGCACCGTCTGGTCGAGACTCTGGGTTAGGCGGGGCCCGTGAGCATGTCGGCAATCGAACGTGTCATTCCACTGGTCGCTCATCTGCCGCCCTCGATCCGCGAGGGGCTGGCGCGGCGCATGCGCGAGCTTACCGGGCTTGGCATGATCGCGCTGGCAGGTGTCGCCTCGGCGGCGCTGATGACGTGGTCGGTGCAGGATCCCAGCCTCAGCCACGCCACCTCGCGGCCGATCCGCAACATTCTCGGCTATGCCGGTGCCATCGGCGCCGACCTTGCGATGCAGATCCTCGGGCTCGGCGCGATCATGCTGGTGCTGACGGTTGCGGTCTGGGGCTGGCGCATGATGACGCATCGCCCGTTCGACCGCGAGGCGCTGCGGCTCGGCTCCTGGATTCTCTGCACGGTGATCGCGGCGGGCTTCGTCAGCTGCTGGCCGCATGGCGGCGCATGGCCGCTGCCGACCGGACTCGGCGGCGTGGTCGGCGATGCCCTGGTGCGCGCGCCCGCCGTGATTTTCGGACCGGCCGGCACGATCTATCGCATGGTGCTGGGCACGATCCTGTTCGCCGCGATGGCCGCGACCTTCCTGATCGCCTGCGGCCTCGGCGCACGCGAGCACGACGACGAGCTTGCGGAGATCGAGAATGACGACAAGCCGCTCGACGAGGACGAGGAGAGCGATCGCGGCTCCGTGTCGCTGGGCTGGCTGTTCCATGCGCTGATGAGCACGAAGGCCCGGCTGATCTGGCTACTGGGCGCTGCCTACCGCGCGCTGGTCTCGAGCGGACCGAAGACCAAGGCCGCTCAGTTCAGCCGCCAGGAGCCGAATCTCGGCGGCGGCCGCGCCGCACCCTCGATCTCGCCGCAGGCCGAGGACGAGGACTACGAAGACGAGCACGAGGAAGAAGAGGTCGAGGAGGAGGAAGAGGAGGAGCCCGCCGCGCGCGCCCCGAAGAAGAGGGCTGCGACGAAGGCCGCTTCCAAGAAATCCTCCGACAAGTTCGATCTTCCGTCCGTCTCCATGTTGGCCGCGCCGAAGGCTGGCGATCGCCAGCCGCTGAGCAAGGCCGAACTGGAGACCAATTCCCGTTCGCTCGAAGGCGTGCTGCAGGATTTCGGCGTGCGCGGCGAGATCGTGAAGGCCAATCCGGGCCCCGTGGTCACGCTGTACGAGCTGGAGCCGGCGCCCGGCATCAAGTCCTCGCGCGTGATCGGTCTTGCCGACGACATCGCCCGCTCGATGAGCGCGCTCTCGGCCCGCGTCGCCGTCGTGCCCGGCCGCAACGCGATCGGCATCGAGCTGCCGAACGCGCATCGCGAGAAGGTTTACCTGCGCGAATTGCTGGTGGCGAAGGAAGCGACCGACACGGTCGCGAAGCTGCCGCTCTGCCTCGGCAAGACCATCGGCGGCGAGCCCGTCATCATCGACCTCGCCCGCACGCCGCACATGCTGATCGCCGGCACCACCGGCTCGGGCAAGTCGGTCGCGATCAACACCATGATCCTCAGCCTGGTCTACCGGCTGCGCCCTGATCAGTGCCGGCTGATCATGGTCGATCCGAAGATGCTCGAACTCTCCGTCTATGACGGCATTCCCCATCTGCTCACGCCCGTCGTGACCGACCCCAAAAAGGCGGTGGTCGCGCTGAAATGGGCCGTGCGCGAGATGGAGGAGCGCTACAAGAACATGGCCAAGCTCGGTGTGCGTAACATCGACGGCTACAACACGCGCCTGCTCGAATTGAAGGCCAAGGGCGAGGAGCCGACGCGCACGGTGCACACCGGCTTCGACAAGGAGACCGGCAAGGCGATCTACGAGGAAGAGAAGCTCTCGCTCGATCCGCTGCCCTACATCGTCATCATCGTCGACGAAATGGCCGACTTGATGATGGTCGCCGGCAAGGACATCGAAGGCGCGGTGCAGCGTCTCGCGCAGATGGCGCGCGCCGCCGGCCTGCACGTGATCCTGGCGACGCAGCGCCCGTCGGTCGACGTCATCACCGGCACCATCAAGGCGAACTTCCCGACCCGCATTGCCTTCCAGGTCACCTCCAAGATCGACAGCCGCACCATCCTCGGCGAGATGGGCGCCGAGCAGCTGCTCGGCCAGGGCGACATGCTCTACATGGCCGGCGGCGGCCGCATCAGCCGCGTGCACGGTCCGTTCGCTTCCGACGAGGAAGTCGAGAAAGTGGTGCGTCACCTCAAGACGCAGGGGCAGCCGGAATATCTCGAAGCCGTCACCGCAGAAGAGCCGACCGAGGACGAGGACGGCGCCGTGTTCGACGCCACCGGCATGGGCGGGGATGGCGGCGGCGATCTATTCCAGCAGGCGGTTGCGATCGTCAAACGCGATCGCAAGGCTTCGACCAGCTACATCCAGCGCCGCCTGCAAATCGGCTATAATCGCGCCGCGTCTCTGATGGAGCGCATGGAACTGGAAGGCATCGTCGGTCCCGCCAACCACGCCGGCAAGCGCGAGATTTTGGTCGAGGAAGAAGACAGCCATATGTGAGGCGAGGAGCCTCTGAAACCTAATTTCACGCAAAATCGATATCTGCTTTTGCCCGAAATCACGCTAAAAGGCGCCCAGCCATACAGGACGACGCGTTGATCAGACATCCGGACATTCGATTCGCTGCCCTCATCGCCGCGCGAAGCGCGCGCGTGGCCGGCGTGCTTCTCGTCACCGCCGCGATGGCGACCGGTGCGACGCTCGCGCAGACCGTGCCGGTGCCGAAGCCTGCGCCGAAGGGCCGCGATGGCGCTCCGGCCGGCGGTGGCCCAGCCGTCACCGGCGCGACGCAGACCCCGCCGAATCCGGTGATTCCGGATCCGCGGCGCAACGTGCCGAGCAGCATCTTCCAGACCTTCGATGCCAACCAGAAGGCACAGGCCGCCAAGGTCAGCGCCTATCTGTCGTCGCTTCAGACATTGGTCGGGAATTTCGTCCAGGTCGGCCCCGACGGCAGCAAGACGCAGGGCGATTTCTACATCCAGAAGCCGGGCAAGGTACGCTTCGAATATGACGCGCCGAGCCCGATCGACATCATCGCCGACGGTTCGTCCCTGGTGGTGCGCGATCGCAAGCTCGCGACCCAGGACGTCTATCCGCTGTCGCAGACGCCGCTGCGCTTTCTCTTGTCCGACCGCATCGACCTGATGAAGGACACCAACGTCGTCAACGTCTCGGCCGACGACGTCTATGTCAGCGTCACCATCGAGGAGAAGCAGGCGCTGGTCGGCACCAGCCGGCTGCTCCTGATGTTCGGTGCCAAGGACGGCCAGCTCAAGCAGTGGACCGTCACCGATCCGCAGGGCTATGACACCACGATCGCGGTCTACAATCTGGATTCGAGCAAGAAGCTCGATCCCAGCATGTTCAAGATCGATTTCACCAATTACGGCCCGTCGCCGGGTTGAGAGCTGATGGGTTGCTCCGACGGTCGTCATGCCCGGGCTTGTCCCGGGCATCCACGTTTTGGGTGCTACAAAAAGGCGTGGATGGCCGGGTCAAGCCCGGCCATGACGGATGGAGTTTGTTAGATCGTCCCCATGCGTCTTTCCCTGACAACCTGGAACATCAATTCGGTGCGGCTGCGCATCGATCTGGTCGCGAAATTTGTCAAGAGCGCGCGACCGGAGGTGCTGTGCCTGCAGGAGACCAAGTGCATCGACGACGCCTTTCCGATGAAGCGCTTCAAGCGGCTCGGCTACGAGCACGTCGCGCTGAACGGTCAGAAGGGCTATCACGGCGTCGCCATCGTCTCGAAGATTCCGTTCGAATCGAAGGACATCCGCACCTTCTGCGATAAGGTGGATTCGCGGCACATCTCGGTGTCGTTCGGCGAGAACGCGGGCATCGCAAAGCCGCTGGTGCTGCATAATTTCTACGTGCCCGCGGGCGGCGACATTCCCGATCCCGCGCTGAACGAGAAATTCGACCACAAGCTTCGCTTCCTCGACGAGATGACGGCGTGCGAGCCGCTGCATCCGCGCGGTGAGGATCGCCATATCCTGGTCGGCGATCTCAACGTTGCCCCGCACGAGAACGACGTCTGGTCGCACAAGCAGCTTCTGAAAGTCGTCTCGCACACGCCCGTCGAAACCGAGAAGCTGAAGGCGGCACTCGCCGCCGGCGAATGGGTCGACGTCGCGCGCGAGCGCATTCCGATGTCGGAGAAGGTCTATACGTGGTGGAGCTACCGCTCCGCCGACTGGACCGTCGGTGACCGCGGCCGCAGGCTCGATCACATCTGGGTCTCGCGCGCGCTGAAAGACGCGGTGCAGGATTTCAGGATTCTGCGCGACGCGCGCAGCTGGGAGCGGCCGTCGGATCACGTGCCTGTCACGGTGACGCTGGAGGTGTGAGGCCCTGTCATTGCGGGGCGCGCGGAGCGCGAGCTGTGGTGCGCCCGGAATGACGAGCGGAGAGAGCTACGACGTCAGCTTCGCGCCCGCCATCAAGATATCGCTGGCGATCTGGCTGGAGCGCACCGCGAATTCGTCGCGCAGGCGTACGGCCGCGGCGGGATCGCTTTCGAGCACACGCTGGAACAGGCTGCGCGCGACGCGGATGACGGAGGAATGCTCCAGCGCGATCGCGCTCGACGGCCGCTTCATCGGCACCACCAGCGCGAGCTCGCCGATCAGCGCGCCGGGACCTGCGATCATCTCGGCGCCGGCGCCGTCCTCAACCCGGAAGGCGCCGCGCTGGACCACGAAGCCGGCATCGGCGGCGTCGCCGAGATTGAACAGGACGTCGCCGCGGACGAAATCGCGCTGCTCGGAACCGATCGCCAGCATGCGCAACGAGGCGTCTCCCAACAGCCGCAGTGTCGGGACACGCTCGAGAAGCGCTACGTCGTCGTCGATTGACATTCAGGTCCGAGGCTCAAGGGCACGCCATCTAAAACGATTCGCGCGCCCCCGAAGCGTATCACGGCACCAGCTTGTAGCCACCGGCTTCCGTGACCAGGATTTCCGGGTTGGCCGCATCCTTCTCGATCTTCTGGCGAAGGCGGTAGATGTGGGTTTCCAGCGTATGGGTGGTGACGCCGGAATTATAGCCCCAGACCTCCTGGAGCAGGGTCTCGCGCGACACCGGCATCTGGCCGGCGCGGTAAAGGAAACGCAGAATGGCGGTTTCCTTCTCGGTGAGGCGGACCTTGCGCGCATTGGCCGCGGTCAGCATCTTCGAGCCCGGGCGGAAGGAGTAGGGGCCGACCGAGAACACCGCGTCCTCGCTGGCCTCGTGCTGGCGAAGCTGGGCGCGGATGCGGGCCAGCAGAACGGCGAAGCGGAACGGCTTTGCCACATAGTCGTTGGCGCCGGATTCCAGGCCCAAGATCGTGTCGGAATCGGTGTCATGCCCGGTCAGCATGATGATCGGCGCCTTGAAGCCGCCCTTCCGCAAGGAGCGGACAACCTCGCGGCCGTCGGTGTCGGGCAGTCCGACATCCATCAGGACGAGATCGGGAGAATTGGCTTTGGCGGCGCTCGCACCCTTAGCGCCGGTATCGACGGCGGAAGCCTCGAATTCTTCGTGTAGCGATAATTGCTCCACCAACGTATCGCGCAGATCGGTATCGTCATCCACGATCAGGATCTTGCGGGCATTGGCCATGGGGGGTCATCCTTTTAGGTCCGGCTCGGCGCGCATCCATGCCGCACCCAGCCGCGAGGGAAAGTTTAGGGTCGCCGTTATTATTATTGTTCGTGTTGAAGTAGTGGGCTGTTACCGATTCACAAGCCAGAACCACTCTAACTCAGAATATCAGGGCGTTTTGATGAATGTCCTGTAATGAATCCGACATTCCACGTTCACATGAAAAATAAAGCAGCATCAGTTGGTTACGCCAGGAATCGAAGCGCCAGGCCGCTCTCCGCGATCCGTGTTAGGCCTGCCGCCGGCAATCCGCGCAGGGGTTGGCTGACGGCCGGAGCACTGACCATCCCGGTGGCGCTGGGGCGGGGCGGCATTCTGGCCAACAAGCGCGAGGGCGACGGCGGCACCCCCAGGGGCAGCTTCCGTCCGATGCGGTTGTGGTGGCGGGGTGACCGGCACAGCCGGCCCCAGACGTTCTTGCCGACGCGGATGATCACCGGCGTGGACGCCTGGTGCGAGGATCCACGGGATCGTCACTACAACCGGAGCATCCGGCTCGGCGAGGGGCAGGGCGGTGACCGGCTCAAGCGGGCAGACCATCTCTACGACTTCATCGTCGAGATCGACCACAACACGCGACCACGCATCGCCGGCCGCGGCAGTGCGGTGTTCTTGCACCTCGCCCGCGACAATTTCGGCCCGACCGCGGGCTGCGTCTCCATGACCAAATCTGCGATGCTGCAATTGCTGCGGCGCTTGGGCCCGCGAACAAAAATCATCATCGGGTGAGGGGCATGCTCGACGAGGATCCACGGGATCGTCACGACAACCAGATGATCCGGCTCGGCGAGGGGCAGGGCGGTGACATTTGTGTAGGCGCGGCACACTCCGCCATCATTGCGAGCCCATCTCTCTCCACACGTCATTGCGAGGCGCCCTTGCGGCGAAGCAATCCAGAATCTTTCCGCGGAGGGACTCTGGTTTGCTTCGCTTCGCTCGCAATGACGAAATCGACAGAGTTAGGGCAACATCGGCCCTCGCCGACGGCAGCTACCGATGCCCGAAGATCGCGCTGCCGACGCGCACATGGGTAGCGCCCAACATGATGGCGGTCGCAAAATCCGCGCTCATGCCCATCGAGAGATTCTTCAACCCGTTGCGCGCGGCGATCTTTGCGGTCAGCGCAAAATGCGCCGCTGGCGGCTCGTCGACCGGCGGTATGCACATCAGTCCGGAGATCGTCAGCCCATAAGTGTCGCGGCAGCTTGCAAGGAACGCGTCGGCCTCGCCGGGCGCGACGCCGGCCTTCTGCGGCTCCTCGCCGGTATTGATTTGGACGAAGAGCTGCGGGTGCTTGTTCTGGGATTCGATTTCCTTGGCTAATGCTTGGCAAATGCTCGGGCGATCGACCGAATGGATGGCGTCGAACAGCGCGACCGCGTCTTTCGCCTTGTTGGATTGCAGCGGCCCGATCAGATGCAGCGCGATATCGGGGTAAACAGACGTTAACGCCGGCCACTTGCCTTTGGCCTCCTGCACCCGATTCTCGCCGAATACGCGCTGCCCGGCGGCGATAACCGGGGTAATTGCATCCGCCGCGAAAGTCTTGGACACCGCAATCAGCGTCACGGCAGCACGATCACGCTGTGCGTCCCTGCAGGCGCGTGCAATTTCGGCTTCAACCGCGGCAAGCGCGTTTGGTGAATGGCCGGTTACCGGCGCGGCATTGGCTTCTGTCATGACGTCTCTTGGCTGTTCGTAGCCCGGAGTTAAGTCCAATTTTACCGAGTTCAAGAAACAGTTTTTGAACCCTTCGCTTTACCTTAGCCCATGGGGTGGTAGCGAAGATGGCAAGCGTCAGTCTCAACCGCAAACGAGCGAAACTCAAGCAGGTTCTCGGAATCCGGGCGCGGCTCGCGTTGCTCGCGGTGATTCTTGTGGCGCCCTTGATGCTCGAGCGCATCCGTTCGCTCGAAAACACGCGCGCGCGGCAGATCGCGCAAGCTGCGGCCGAATTCACCACGGTGGCAAGGCACAGCGCCGATGCGCAGCGTGAGGTGATCTCGTCGGTCGAGACCATCCTGAAATCGGAAGCCTTCATCCGTGCCTCCGCCGGCGGCATCAGCAAGAGCTGCGACGTGCTGCGCGCTAGTCTGCCGTCGAACCTTCCCTGGATCCGCACGCTTCTGATCGCCGGCCAGGACGGGCGCATCCAATGCGCCACCAACAACATGTATGTCGGCCTCGATCTCAGTGACCGGCCGTACTTCCAGCAGGCACAGGAAACCGGCGGCTTCATACTGAGCGACTTCATCATGTCGCGGCCGGTGCCGTCACCGACGGTCATGGCGGTTTATCCGGTCTCCGCCTTCAGCGGGGTACCTGATGCCGTCGTGCTCGCCACCGTCAATCTCGACTGGATGTCGAAGGTCATGAGCAATCTGGGCGGTCGTGCCGGCATCATCGCGGTGCTGGTCGACAGCGCGGGCACCGTGCTGGCGGCTCCGGCCGATCAGCACAGCGCAGTCGGCCGTCCGCTCGACAACATGCCGCTGATGTCCGCGATCGCCGACAAGGCGCTGCGGTCCGACCAGGACGAGGGTTCACTGTCTTTCCTCGCCGCCGACGGCTCCCGCCGTGCGGTCAGCTTTATCCGCATCGCCGGAACCAATGCCCGCCTGATCGCCAGCATCGACGAAGACAAAGTGTCCGCAGCGGTCAGCCGCGACATCCGCACCGCGTATCTGCAGCTCGCTTTCGTCCTCATGTTCGTCCTGCTCGGCGCGCTGATCGCCGCCGAGAAACTGGTGATCAAGCCGATCGAGATGCTCGCCGACATGGCGAAGCGTCTCGGCGAGGGCGACCTGTCGGCCCGTGCGGCACGCAGTCGGCTGCCGGCCGAGTTCGTGCCTCTCGCCCGCGCGTTCAACGCGATGGCCGCCCAGCTCAGTCAGCGCGAGCGCGAGCTGATCGCGAGCAACGACCGCCTGACGGTGATGGCCTCGATCGACATGCTGTCGGGGCTTGCCAATCGCCGCGGCTTCCAGGGCCGACTCGATTTCGAGTGGATGCGCGCGCAGCAGTACGGCAGCGACCTCGCGCTCCTGATGATCGACGTCGATCATTTCAAGCTGTTCAACGATACCTACGGCCATCTCGAAGGCGATTCCTGCCTGACGCGGCTCGGCGAACAGCTGTCCGGCATTGCCGCCGACACGATGGGGTTTGCGGCGCGCTATGGCGGCGAGGAATTCTGCCTGCTGCTGCCGAACACCGACGTGACGCGCGCCGTTGAGATCGGCGAGCAGGTGCGCGCGGCCGTGCTGAAACTCTGCCTGCCGCACATCACCTCGAACCACATGATCGTCACGGTCTCGATCGGCGTTGCCGCGACAAAGCCGAATGAGACCCTGCGTCCCGGCGACCTGATCGAAGCCGCCGACGCCGCGCTCTACGCCGCCAAGCATCGCGGCCGCAACAACGTCGTCGAGCACGGCGTGCAGGCGATCGAGATCGGCCCGACTGAGATGATGCTGGCGGCTAACGCCTAACCCGCAGCCCCGGCCCGCTCGAGCTCGACCTCGGTCACCACGCGATTGCGGCCGCCGCCCTTGGCGAGATAGAGCGCGCGGTCGCAACGCTCGATCAGATCGGTAATCGCCTCGCCCGCTCGGTACTGCGCCACGCCGATCGACACGCTGATGTTGGGCAGGGTCTCGCCGGACGAGCGGCGCGTGATCGTACATTCGGCGATCGCGCGCCTGATGCGTTCGGCGATCCCGGTGCAAGTGGCGAGATCGGCGTCCGGCAGCACCGCGATCAGCTCCTCGCCGCCATAGCGGGCCGGCAGATCCTGCGCGCGAACCTTTTCGCGCAGCACCTTGGCCATCAGGCGCAGCACCTGGTCGCCGACGCCGTGGCCGAAATTGTCGTTGAAGGACTTGAAGTGGTCGATGTCGAGCAAGAGCACGCTGAGCGGCTCGCCCCATTCCGCAGTCGCCTGCGCCTTGCGCAGGAACTCATCGAGCGCCCGCCGGTTCGCCAGGCCCGTCAACATGTCGGTCCGGGCGCGCTGCTCGGACCTCGACAGCGAATCGCGGATCACGTCGAGCTCGCGGGTCTTTTCCGCGAAGCCTGCCTCCAGCCGTGTCGCCCTTGTGGCGGCCCGCGCCAGCTCGTTCATGAGCTGGGCGACCAGCAGTTTTGGATCGACGCCGGCCCTGCCCTGGTCGGCCACCTGGCTGATGACTTGCATCTGCGAATGATTGTCGGCGATCGCAGTCGCCAGAAACTCCTTCGCGGCCCCCATGAGTGCCTGCAGCCGCTCGGAGGTCTCGACCGCGACGGTACCCACCTGGGGCGCGACATAGGTCTCGAACAGACCCTGATTGGTTCGGGCGTCAAAGGGACGATTGTGGTCGATCAGGAAATCGACGGCGTTGCGAAGATCGTCTTGGGTGCCGGCGAAATACTGGAACCAGACGGCAAAATTGGCGGGGGTCGGTGCAATCCGCTGTTCGGCCATGCTCCGCATCGCCCGCCCGGCGACGGACGCGGCATAGTCGTAATCGGGATCGTCGAAGCTGGAATCCATCGCGTTCATGCGGCCTTGTCGGGCCGCAAATTGGCATCGACCCCTTAATCACACCCCAACGCCAGCCCTCGTAGTTATGCGGAGGCGTGGTCAAAGTTTCAAAACGCGGCAACCCATTGACCCCCTGAGGCCTTCTATGGCCTAGTCCGCCGTCTTTAGACGGCCGAACCCAAGAAAACCCAACGATTCCATGACCTCCGAACGCTATAACGCCCGCGACGCCGAACCGCGCTGGCAAGCTACCTGGGACCAGCAGGCGATCTTCGTCTCGAAGAACGACGACCCGCGGCCGAAATATTATGTGCTCGAGATGTTCCCCTACCCGTCCGGGCGCATCCATATCGGCCATGTCCGGAACTACACGCTCGGCGACGTACTGGCCCGCTTCATGCGCGCCAAGGGGTTCAACGTGCTGCATCCGATGGGGTGGGACGCGTTCGGCCTGCCGGCCGAGAATGCCGCCATCGAGCGCAAGGTCGCGCCGAAGGCCTGGACCTACGACAATATCGCCGCGATGAAGAAGCAGCTCCGCTCGATCGGGCTGTCGCTGGACTGGTCCAGGGAGATCGCGACCTGCGATCCCTCCTATTACAAGCACCAGCAGAAGATGTTTCTGGACTTCCTGCGCGCCGGTCTCGCCGAGCGCGAGAAGCGGAAGGTGAACTGGGACCCCGTCGACATGACCGTGCTCGCCAACGAGCAGGTGATCGACGGCCGCGGCTGGCGTTCGGGTGCTGTGGTCGAACAGCGCGAGATGAACCAGTGGGTCTTCAAGATCACGAAGTACTCGCAGGAGCTGCTGTCCGCGCTGGACGGGCTGGAACGCTGGCCCGACAAGGTGCGGCTGATGCAGCGCAACTGGATCGGCAGATCGGAAGGCCTCTTGATCCGCTTCGCGCTGGATGCGGCGACGACGCCGGCCGGCGAGAGCGAGCTGAAGATCTTCACGACGCGCCCGGACACGCTGTTCGGTGCGAAGTTCATGGCGATCTCGGCGGATCATCCGCTGGCACAGGCCGCTAGCGCGAAGAACCCGAAACTTGCGGAGTTCATCGCCGAGATCAAGAAGATCGGCACTGCCCAGGAGATCATCGACACCGCGGAGAAGCAGGGTTTCGACACCGGCATCCGCGCGGTGCACCCGTTCGACCCGACCTGGAAGCTGCCGGTCTATGTCGCGAATTTCGTGCTGATGGAATACGGCACCGGCGCGATCTTCGGCTGCCCGGCGCACGATCAGCGCGACCTCGACTTCGTCAACAAGTACAATCTCGGCAACACGCCGGTCGTGTGCCCCGAAGGCCAGGATCCCAAGTCCTTCGTCATCACCGACACCGCCTATGACGGTGACGGCCGTATGATCAATTCGCGCTTCCTCGACGGCATGACCATCGATCAGGCCAAGGAAGAGGTGGCGAAGCGCCTCGAGAGCGAGCTGCGCGGCAATGCGCCGGTCGGCGAACGTCAGGTGAATTTCCGCCTGCGCGACTGGGGCATTTCGCGCCAGCGCTATTGGGGCTGCCCGATTCCCGTCATTCACTGTCCGAAGTGCGATGTGGTGCCGGTGCCGGATGCCGATTTGCCGGTGAAGCTGCCGGAGGATGCGACCTTCGACAGGCCGGGCAACGCGCTCGATCATCATCCAAACTGGAAGCACGTCGCCTGCCCCAAATGCGGCGGCAAAGCGCAGCGTGAGACCGACACCATGGACACGTTCGTGGATTCGTCCTGGTACTTCGCGCGCTTCACCGATCCCTGGAATGAGGCCGCGCCGACGACGCCTGCGGTCGCCAACCGGATGCTGCCGGTCGATCAGTATATCGGCGGCGTCGAGCACGCGATCCTGCATCTGCTCTACAGCCGCTTCTTCACCCGCGCGATGAAGGCGACCGGACATATTGCGCTGGACGAGCCGTTCGCCGGCATGTTCACGCAAGGCATGGTGGTGCACGAGACCTACCAGAAGGCCGACGGCACCTACGTGCAGCCGGCCGAGGTGAAGGTCGAGGTCGGCGGCAACGGACGCCGCGCAACGTTGCTCACCACAGGCGAAGACATCCAGATCGGCCCGATCGAGAAGATGTCGAAGTCGAAGAAGAACACGGTCGATCCTGATGACATCATCGAGACCTACGGCGCCGACGTCGCGCGCTGGTTCATGCTGTCGGACTCCCCGCCCGACCGTGACGTGATCTGGAGCGACGAGCGCGTCCAGGGCGCCTCGCGTTTCGTGCAGCGGCTGTGGCGGCTGGTCAACGATTCCATCGAAGTCGGTAAAAGTGCGCCGGCAGCCCGGCCGGCCAGCTTTGGCCCGGACGCCACTGCCCTGCGCAAGGCCGCCCACGGCGCGCTGGACAAGGTCACCACCGGTATCGAGCGGCTGCACTTCAATGTCTGCCTCGCCCATATCCGCGAATTCACCAATGCGTTCTCGGAGGTGCTCCAGCGCCCCGGCCAGCCCCCGGCCGATCTCGCCTGGGCGATCCGGGAAGCAAGCCAGATTCTGGTCCAGCTGTTCTCGCCGATGATGCCGCATCTGGCCGAAGAGTGCTGGCAGATTCTTGGACACGAGGGACTGGTTTCGGAGGCCGATTGGCCCCAAATCGAACGCGATTTGCTGGTTGAAGACAGCGTGACCCTGGTGGTCCAGGTCAACGGCAAGAAGCGGGGTGAGGTCACAGTTGCAACAGCGGCCCAGAATCCGGAAATCGAGGCTGCCGTTTTGGCCCTCGATGCGGTAAAGCTGGCCCTGGATGGCAAGCCCGTCCGCAAGGTGATCATCGTTCCCAAGAGGATCGTCAATGTTGTCGGCTAGGATCCGTATCGCAGCCCGCTTGCTGGCAGTGGCCGCGCTGGCGGCGCTGACGGCCGGCTGCTTCCAGCCGATGTATGCCGAACGCACCGACGGCACCCCCGGCCTGCGCGAGAAGCTGATGGGGGTCGAGCTCCCGCCGATCAACAAGCCCAATGCATCCCGAGAGGCCCGCGTTGGCGTCGAAATCCGCAATGCGCTGGCCTTCAAGCTTTACGGCACGGCGACGGGCATGCCGCCGACCCACCGGCTGGACATCCGGTTCACCACCAGCCGCTCCTCGCTGATCGTCAGCGCCGCGACGGGACTGCCGACCAGCGAAAATCTCGGCATCGACGCCCAGTACAATCTGATCGAGGTTGCGACCGGCAAGTCGGTCATGACCGGCTCGACCTTCTCGCGCGTATCCTATGACATGCCGGGATCCTATCAACGCTTCTCGCGCACCCGCGCCGTGCGCGATGCCGAGGATCGCGCCGCCAACGAGATCGCCGAGAACATCACCACCCGGCTCGCCTCGTTCTTCACCGCGGGCACCTAGTTCATTTCCGTCGTTCCGGGGTGTCCGAAGGGCGAACCCGGAATCCAGAGATTGTTGATCGAGATTCTCAGGCGCGCGAACGCGCCGCAGTTCGCGCTTCGCGCGCGCCGGGATGACAGTTAGGCCATGGTCGCGCTGCGTGGAAAAGAGATCGACGCTTTCCTCGCCCGCCCCGATGCGGGCCGTCCGATCATCCTGCTCTATGGTCCCGATGCCGGCCTCGTGCGCGAGCGCGCCGATGCCCTGATCGCATCGGCCGTCGACGATCCCAATGATCCGTTCTCGCTGGTCAAGCTCGACGGCGACGAGCTTGCCGCCGAGCCTTCGCGTATCGTCGACGAAGCCATGACCGTGCCGCTGTTCGGCGGCCGCCGCGCCATCCGCGTTCGCGCCGGCTCGCGCAGCTTTGCTGGCGGAATCGACACGCTGGCCGAGATGAACGTGAAGGATTGCCGCATCGTGATCGAGGCCGGCGAGCTGCGCCCGGAATCGCCGCTGCGCAAGGCTTGCGAGCGCGCCAAGACGGCGGTCGCGATCGGCTGTTATCCCGACACCGAGCGCGACCTTGCCAAGCTGATGGAGGACGAGCTCCGCATCGCGAATTTGCGCATTGCGCAGGACGCCCGCGCGGCGCTGATGTCGTTCCTCGGCGGCGACCGCCAGGCTTCGCGCAACGAGCTGCGCAAGCTGACGCTCTACGCCCACGGCAAAGGCGAGGTCACGCTGGATGACGTGATGGCCGTTGTCGCCGACGCGTCGGAGCTGAAGCTCGACCCGATCGTCGACGGCGCCTTTGCCGGGCGACCCGACATCGTCGAGACCGAATTCGCCAAGGCCATGATCGCAGGCACCTATCCCGGCGTGATCATCTCCGCCGCCCAGCGGCAGGCTGCGTGGCTGCACAAATCCGCGCTCGCGATCGCCGACGGTACGCGGGCCTCCGCCGTGCTCGACGGCGGCTTTCCACGCCTGCATTTTTCGCGAAAGCCCGCAGTCGAAACCGCGCTGCGCAATTTCAGCCCGGCGCGGCTCGCCGCCATCATCGAGCAGCTCGCGACTGCCGCGCTCGACACCCGCAAGCAATCGACGCTAGCCGCCGCCATCGCCCAGCGCACGCTGATGGCGATCGCCGCGAATGCGAGGCGGCGGGGTTAGGCCTCCGATCGCTCGCCACGTCATTGCGAGCGAAGCGAAGATTCCATGGGGAGTGGATAGCGACCAGGTCTGAGGCCAGACTGAGGGTTGCTGAATCCATTCAACCTGGAGACGACGATGTTGCTCGATCATCCTTCCGACGGACTGGCCGCTATCCGCACGCAGTTTGGCGCAATTTTTGTGTCATTGGAACTGAGCCGTTCGACATGGCTGGTCACTTCGCTGTCGCCCTGCAAGGGCGAGAAGATGTCCAAACGCAGCATGAAGGCCGGCGACCTTTCGGAACTGTTGAAGCTGTTTGCGGAGCTGAAGCGCAAGGCGCAGGCGCGAACGGGTGAGAGCTATCCGCTCATCGCGATCCAGGAGGCGGGGCTGGACGGGTTCTGGCTTCACCGCGCCCTGCAGCAGGAAGGCATCGAGAGCCACGTAGTCGATCCGGCCTCGATTGCGACGCCGCGCCGGCGCCGGCGGGCCAAGACGGACCGGCTGGATGGCGAGACGCTGTTGCGGACGCTGCTGGCCTACAAGCGCGGCGAGGTACGGGTCTGCGCCATGGTCGTTGCGCCCTCTCCGGCAGAGGAGGACCGCCGTAGGCTGTGCCGCGAGCGAGAGACCTTGATCGCGGAGCGGATCGAGCATGTGAACCGGATCAAGGGTCTTCTGTTCGCGCAAGGGATCTTCGACTACGCGCCGCTGCGGCGAGACCGGCGGAAGCGGCTGGAGGCCTTGCGGACGGGCGACGGGCGCGCCTTGCTGGCGCATCTGAAGGCGCAGATCAGCCGCGAACTCGACCGGCTCGAACTGCTGCTCGACCAGATCACGGCGGTGGAGCGCGAGCAGGATGCGTTGCTGGCCGCGAGCAAGGCGGCGGGGGAGAAGACCGTATCGAACCCGGTGGCAATGCTGCTCGAACTGAAGAGCCTGGGCCCGAACTTCACGGCCGTTCTCTGGTCGGAGGCCTTTTACCGGCAGTTCGCCAACCGCCGCCAGATTGCATCCTATGCCGGCCTTGCAGCCACGCCATGGCGCAGTGGCGGCATCGAGCGCGAGCAAGGCGTGTCGAAGGCTGGCAATCCGCGCCTGAGAACCACGATGATCCAGCTCGCCTGGCTCTGGGTACGCCACCAGCCTCAATCGGCTTTGACCCAGTGGTTCAAGGTGCACAGCCAACGCGGCCGCAAGCGCGCGATCGTGGCGCTCGCGCGCAAGCTGCTCGTGGCCCTCTGGAAGTACGTGACCGCGGGCGTGGTGATCGAGGGAGCCGAGATAAAGGCCGCCGCCTGACACCACGCTCCTCAGCCTCAAAGCCAATCCGCCGAGATTGATCAGCCTCGGCCGATCCGGGTGGACGAACCGATGGATTGCATGGCTTCAAACGCCGTAACGAAGAATGGTCTCGTCCTCTCGAGCCTGCCCGCCGCAAGCGGAATGTTGGTGCAGCCGCCGCCGCGCGGCGACCGAATGTGAGTTTGATCTGGCAAGCAAACCAGATTGCAAAAACCGGCTCGACCCTTGGATCGCCTGACGAAAAGGAGTTATCCGCCCGCTGCCCCGACTGCCAAAGCCTGATGGCGTGCTCGCTCGAGTCAAGGCCAAGTCGCTTCGCGACGGCCCTACGGGCCGACCTTGACTCGATCTGCGCGCGCCATCCTACGTGCTCCACGGTCGGGACGAAGAGCTGGCCTGCAATCGAACAAAGAGCTGAACAAACCGCCTTGACACACCAAATCCCCATGTGAGCAATCCAGTATCCCTCCGCGGAGACAGTCTGGATTGCTTCGTCGCTGGCGCTCCTTCGCAATGACGCGAGGAGAAACTGGGGTCGAAAAAGGCGCTACAGCGCGCCCTTCGCCAGCCGCTTCATCACCTCATCGAGCTGATCGAGGTTGCGGTAGTTGATCTGCACTGAGCCGCCGGGATCGCGGTGATTGACCGTGACCTTGAGACCCAGCGCATCGCTGACGCGCTTTTCGAGATCGATCGTATCGGGGTCTTTTTGCTTGCCCCCGGTGGCGCGTGCCTTCTGCGGCTTGCGCTCCGGCACGCCTTCCTCGTGCGCGAGCGCCTCGGCCTGGCGGACGTTGAGGCCTTCCTCGACGATGCGCTTGGCGGCGGCGAGCGGATCGGGGACGCCGATCAGCGCGCGGGCGTGGCCCGCCGTCAATTCACCGGTCGCGATGAAGGCCTGCACCTCGGCCGGCAGCTTCGTCAGCCGCATCATGTTGGCGACGTGGCTGCGGCTCTTGCCGACGACTCTTGCGATGTCGTCCTGGCTGCGTTTGAACTCGTTGGCGAGCGCGTGATAGCCCTGCGCCTCTTCCATCGGGTTGAGGTCTTCGCGCTGCACGTTCTCGACGATGGCGAACTCCAGGGCATCGCTGTCGCTGATGTCGACCGGCACGATCGGCACTTCGTGCAGGCCGGCCATCTGCGAGGCGCGCCAGCGCCGTTCGCCGGCGATGATCTCGTAGCGGTCATGCGCGCCCTTCACCGGACGCACCACGATCGGCTGGATCACGCCATGCTGCTTGATGGAGTCAGAGAGCTCCTTCAGCTCCGCGTCGGAAAAGGTGCGGCGCGGATTGCGCGGATTGGCCTTGATGAATTCGATCGGCACCTTGCGCTGCGCGCGCGGACGATCGACATGCTGAGCCTCGCCGCCGACATCACCGATCAGACTTGCAAGACCCCGGCCCAGTCGCGAACGCGCTTCGTCGGCCATCGCCAGCTCCCTTGGATTCACGGTGCAACACTCCAGAACTGAATTTCAAATCGCAGGGTGGACAAAGCGAAGCGTGCCCACCAGTTGTTTATGTGCGGAAGATGGTGGGCACGGCGAAGACGCTTTGCTCACCCTAGGGCACCACTAATGCGTCGTGCGCAGCTCGCGCTCGCGCTGGATTACTTCGGTGGCGAGACGCAGGTAAGCTTCGCTGCCGACGCATTTGAGATCGTAGACCAGCACCGGCTTGCCGTAGGACGGCGCCTCGGAGATGCGCACGTTGCGCGGGATCATGGTCTTGTAGACCTTCTCGCCCATGAACTGGCGGACGTCGGCGACGACCTGGTTCGAGAGATTGTTGCGCGAGTCGAACATGGTCAGCACGATGCCGTGGATCGACAGATTCGGATTGAGCGTCGAGCGCACCTGCTCCACCGTCTGCAAGAGTTGCGACAGACCTTCGAGTGCGAAGAACTCGCATTGCAGCGGCACCAGGATCGCGTCCGACGCCGCCATCGCGTTCACCGTGAGCAGGTTGAGCGAGGGTGGGCAGTCGATCAGCACATAGGTGTAGTCGGCGTCCGGCGAGACGTTGTTGTTGAGCGCGGCGATGGCATCGCGCAGCTTGAAGGCGCGGCCCGGCGTGGTGCCGAGCTCGAGTTCGAGACCGGAGAGGTCCATGGTCGACGGCGCGATGTGCAGCCGCGGCACCGCGGTCGAGACCACCGCTTCACGCAAGGCCGCTTCCCCGACCAGCACGTCATAGGTCGAGCAGGAGCGGTTGCGGCGATCGATGCCGAGGCCGGTCGAAGCGTTGCCCTGCGGATCGAGATCGACGATCAGGACGCGCTCGCCGATCGCAGCGAGCGCCGTGCCGAGATTGATCGCTGTGGTTGTTTTCCCTACGCCACCCTTCTGATTCGCCAGCGCGAGAATGCGCGGGTGACCGTGCGGGACCTCATTGGTCTCCTGGGCGGCCTGTTCTGGCTGCGGCTCGTCAATCACGCTCATCGCAATTCCCCACTCACCCCCTGAACGCCTCAGCTGCGCCGTTCGACGGACGTCAGTTCCACGATCCATCCGTCTCCGGTTCGGCTCGGATGGAGTTGAGGCTGAATACTCCAATATTTAGCGGCTTCGGTCAATTCAGCCTCTACATCTTGACCCTTGAGAAATAGCGCCATTGCGCCTTGACGCATCAGCGGCTCCGCAAAGCCGATGAGTTGATGTAACGGAGCCAGCGCACGCGCGGTGACGCAATCGACAGGGCCAGTGATTCTATCCACATTATCCCCGATCTCAGCGAGATGTACGACTCCCGGAGACGCGGTGATGCGAATTGCTTCACGGAGGAACGCTGCCTTCTTGGCGATTCGCTCGACGAGATGGACGCTGGCGCCGGGCGTCTCGGCCATTGCGCAGGCGAGCACGACGCCGGGGAAACCGCCGCCGCTGCCGAGGTCGGCCCAGCGCTTTGCGGCCGGCGCGAGATCGACGAGCTGGAGCGAATCGGCGATGTGCCGGGTCCAGAGGTTTGGCAGGGTCGACGGCGCGATCAGATTGGTCTTGGCCTGCCACTCGCGGAGCAGCGCGATGTACCGATCAAGGCGGGCTTCCGTTTCATGTGAAACGGGAGCGAGCTTGAGCGCCGCAGCCTTGTCGGCGGCGATAATGGCGTCGAGCGATTGATCGTTGGCGCTTGCCTTGTCGACCTTCGGGCTGGCCGGTGCCGGCTCGCCTCGGCGCCCGCCGCGCTCGCCCGATCCGGATCGTCGCAACAGCGGTCTGTCTCCGCCCGGTCCGCGCTGTTTCACGTGAAACGCCTATGCGATTGCCTTGGAAGTCTTCCTCGCCTCGCGGCGGAGATAGGCCGCGAGGATGCCGAGCGCGGCCGGCGTCATGCCATCGATCCGGCCGGCTTGGCCGACGGTGAATGGCCGCGCCTTCTCCAGCTTGGCGCGGACTTCATTGGAGAGACCGGGGACCAGCTGGTAGTCGACTTCCGACAGCACCATCCCCTCGTCCCGCCGGAAGGCTTCGACGTCGGCGCTCTGGCGCTCCAGGTAGACGTCGTACTTGGCGTCGATCTCGAGGTGGGTGGCAATGATGGGATCGATGGCCGATAGCTCCGGCCAGATCGCACGGACCTGGCTCCAGCCGATATCAGGATAGGCCATCAGCTCGAAGGCGGAGCGGCGCTGGCCATCCCGATTCAGGGACAGCCCGTGCTTGATCGCCTCATTCGGGGTGATCGTCAGTGACTTCGAGAGCGCCCTCGCCGCATTCAGGGCTTCCATCTTGGCACGATGGTGCTGGGTTCGGGCACTGCCGATGCAACCGAGAGCGATCCCCTTCTCAGTCAGCCGCTGATCGGCATTGTCTGCCCGTAGCGTCAGCCGGTACTCGGCCCTGGAGGTGAACATCCGATAGGGCTCGCTGATCCCGCGGGTGACGAGGTCGTCGATCATCACGCCGAGATAGCCATCCGCCCGGTCGAATACGGTCGGCGCGGCGCCGCTGGCAGAGAGCGCCGCATTCAGACCGGCGACGATGCCCTGCCCGGCGGCTTCCTCATATCCGGTAGTGCCGTTGATCTGCCCGGCCAGGAACAGCCCCCGCAAACGCTTGGTCTGCAGGGTCGGATCGAGCTCACGGGGCTCGATGTGATCATATTCGATGGCGTAGCCGGGGCGGACCATCTTCACCCGCTCAAGGCCGGGAATGCTCGCGAGGATCGCGAGCTGGACCTCCTCGGGGAGCGAGGTGGAGATGCCGTTGGGATAGACGGTCGTATCGTCGAGCCCCTCCGGCTCCAGGAAGATCTGGTGGCCGTCACGGTCGCCGAAGCGGACGATCTTGTCCTCGATCGAGGGGCAATAGCGGGGACCGGAGCTCTTGATCTGGCCGGAGTACATCGGGGAGCGGTGGACATTGGCCCGGATCACCTCATGGGTCGCGGCCGTGGTCCGGGTGATCCCGCACTGGATCTGCGGGGTCGTGATCCGCTCGGTCAGGACCGAGAATGGCTCCGGGGGCTCGTCGCCAGGCTGCATCTCGACCGCGGACCAGTCGATCGTGGTGCCGTCCAGGCGCGGCGGAGTACCGGTCTTAAGCCGTCCAAGAGTAAAGCCGGCACGCTCGAAGGAGCTGGAAAGACCCATCGCGGGGGCCTCGCCGACGCGTCCGGCGGGCCAGTTTTTCTCGCCGAGATGGATCAGGCCGCGGAGGAAGGTCCCGGTGGTGACGACCACGGCCCCTGCCTGCAGCTCCCGACGGTCCGCCAGGCGAAGCCCGGTCACCCGTCCCTCGACCACGATCAGCTCATCGGCCTCGCCTTCGACGACGGAGAGGCCCTCAGTGTCCCGGATCGCGGCCTGCATGGCAGCGGCGTAGAGCTTGCGGTCCGCCTGGGCCCGCGGTCCCCGGACTGCGGGGCCCTTGCGGCGATTGAGGACGCGAAATTGGATGCCACCGGCATCCGCCACCCGGCCCATCAGACCATCGAGAGCGTCGACTTCGCGAACCAGATGGCCTTTGCCAAGGCCGCCGATGGCCGGATTGCAGGACATCGCGCCAACAGTCGAGAAACGGTGCGTCACCAGCGCCGTCGCCGCCCCCACCCGCGCAGCCGCAGCCGCGGCCTCGCAGCCGGCGTGGCCGCCGCCAATCACGATGACGTCGAAACTCTCTCGCTCTGTTCGCATGGGCGGACTTCTATCCCAGAGCGGAAAAAGCCGGAAGCGGAAACTCGGCGCGCGCGTGTTTCACGTGAAACAGCGAGGGCTTGCAGCTGAAAGCAATTTGCGAAAACAACCCCATGCACAGTAGGAGGCGCCCTGTTCCGCCTCGTGTTTCACGTGAAACGAGATCAAAGGCTCTCTTGCCACAATGGGATCAAACGGGTGCTACTAAGCCACTGTCTCGTTTACTGGAGGTACCGATTAGATGCGAGGCGGTCGCCCCACGCTCCGTCAATTGCGAGCGGGCGAAGCAATCCAGAATCCCTCTGCGGAGGCTGTCTGGATTTGCTTCGTTGCAAGGGCTCCTCGCAATGGCGAGATTGAGGCGCGGCGGCTGACTCAAACGCGCATCTGCCAGATCGGGCAATGGTGCCTAGACTGACTTAGCAGGGCCGCAGTTTCACCTGAAACCACCGGAACCCGCAAACAGGGACTGCAGGAACCGTCCCTGTTTCACGTGAAACAACGGAGTGGAACAAGAGCTTCCAATAAAGAACTAGCGCCTACTTTCCGATGCAGAACTTCTGGAAAATGGCCCCGAGGACATCCTCGACATCCACCCGGCCGAGCAGCCGGCCTAGGGCATAGGCGGCGGCACGCAGCTCTTCGGCCGCGAGCTCTTCGCCGTCTTCCACAAGCTCCAGACTCCGGCGCAAGCTGTCTGACGCCTGGCGCAACAAATCACGCTGGCGGGCTCGGGTCACCAATGCGCCCTCGGTCGTCCCGAAGAAATTGGCGGCGAATTTCACTAGTGCCTCGACCAGTTCGGGAATGCCGTCGCCCCGGCTCGCCGAGATCCCGAACTCGCCTGCCGGCTCGGTTGCCCCGGCTCCGCCAAGGTCGATCTTGTTGCGCACGATCCAGACCGAGCCGCCGGACTCATCACTTCCGTCTCCGGACGTCCACAGCGAGGGTCTTGCGTCGGGATCGGCAGCCTGCCCGCCCTCCACCAGCCACAGCACCAAATCGGCGTCCTCGGCTCGCGCCCGCGCCCGACGCACGCCCTCCTGCTCGACGGGATCATCGGTCTCGCGAATGCCGGCGGTGTCAATGACAGTGACGGGATAGCCGTCGAGATCGAGCTGCACCTCGATGACGTCGCGCGTGGTCCCGGCATGCGGCGAAACGATCGCGACCTCGCGGCGCGCGAGCTGATTCATCAGCGTCGACTTGCCGACGTTGGGCTCGCCGGCGATCGCAACCACCAGGCCGTCGCGCAGGCGTTCAGAATGTCCTTGTGCGGCAAGGACCTTTGCGATTTCGTCGTGCAGCGCTTTGATCGCCTTCACCGCCGGCGCCCTCAGCTCTGCCGGCACATCGCCTTCATCGGAAAAATCGATACCGGCCTCGATCAGCGCCGAGGCCTCGATGATGCGCTCGCGCCAGTCGCGCGCGCGATCGCCGAGCAGGCCCTGCAATTGGCGCAGCGCCTGACGTCGCTGCCGGTCGGTGTCGGCGTGGATGAGATCGTCGAGGCCCTCGGCCTCGGTCAGGTCGAGCTTGCCATTCTCAAAAGCGCGTCGGGTGAACTCTCCAGGCTCAGCCGCCCGTGTATTCGGAATATTAGAAATCTCAGAAACGAGCGCCGCCAGCACGGCTCGGCCGCCATGGACGTGAAATTCGGCGATGTCCTCCCCGGTCGCGCTGGCTGGTCCCGGAAACCAGAGCACGACCGCCTCGTCGATCGGCTCGCCCGCACTGTTGCGGAGCAGCCGGCGGCTCGCCTGCCGCGGCGCCGGCAGCTTGCCCGCGAGCGTCGTCAGTACCAGACTGGTCTGCGAGCCCGACACGCGCACCACGGCGATCGCGCTGGGCGCCCGGCCGGATGACAGCGCAAAAATGGTCTGGTCTCGCGGATGCATGGCCTATTTGTCCGGCTCGCGGCGAAAAGGCAAACATCCGTTGTTAGCTGCCGGGCTGCGGGATTTTGCTGCACCAGATCTCACAGTGATTAATGTTGCAGTGCAATAAACCTCCCAGCAATTTTGCTGCAAAAATGCACTCTCGCGCGGCGGATAGGCTGGCCAAAATTCAAGTATTACTTTTCTATATCAAAAGATTAAAAGACGTCCCGAATTCGGGTCGCTAGCCATGCTGCACTTCGCTGCAGCAAAGCCGCAACAAAAAGGGCGCCCGAAGGCGCCCTTTTTTCCTTGCTGCACTGCACTCATGTGTTCATGGAGTCGAAGAACTCCGAATTGCTCTTGGTCGAGCGCAGCTTGTCGAGCAGGAAGTCGATGGCGTCCATCGTACCCATCGGATTGAGGATGCGCCGGAGCACGTACATCTTCTTGAGCACCTGCGGATCGGTGATGAGCTCCTCCTTGCGGGTGCCGGAGCGCGAGATATCGATCGCCGGGAAGGTACGCTTGTCCGAGACCTTGCGGTCGAGGATCAGCTCCGAGTTACCGGTACCCTTGAACTCTTCGAAGATGACTTCGTCCATGCGGCTGCCGGTATCAACCAGCGCGGTCGCGATGATGGTCAGCGAGCCGCCCTCCTCGATGTTGCGGGCGGCACCGAAGAAGCGCTTCGGGCGCTGCAGCGCGTTGGCGTCGACACCGCCGGTCAGCACCTTGCCCGATGACGGCACCACGGTGTTGTAGGCGCGCCCCAAGCGCGTGATCGAATCGAGCAGGATCACCACGTCGCGGCCATGCTCGACCAGGCGTTTGGCTTTCTCGATCACCATCTCGGCGACCTGGACGTGGCGCACCGCCGGCTCGTCGAAGGTCGAGGACACCACCTCGCCCTTCACCGAGCGCTGCATGTCCGTGACTTCTTCCGGACGCTCGTCGATCAGAAGCACGATCAAATAGCATTCCGGATGGTTGTGCGTGATCGAATGCGCGATGTTCTGCATCAGCACGGTTTTACCGGTGCGCGGCGGCGCGACGATCAAGGCGCGCTGGCCCTTGCCGATCGGCGCAACGATGTCGATCACGCGCGCAGACAGGTCTTTTCGCGTCGGATCGTCGATTTCCATGCGGAAGCGCTGGTTCGGAAACAACGGCGTGAGGTTGTCGAAATTGACCTTGTGCTTGGCCTTTTCCGGGTCCTCGAAATTGAGCGTGTTGACCTTCAACAGCGCAAAGTAGCGCTCGCCCTCTTTCGGGCTGCGAATGTGGCCTTCGATGGTGTCACCAGTGCGCAGGCCGAAACGGCGGATCTGCGAGGGCGAAACGTAGATGTCGTCCGGGCCCGGCAGATAATTCGCATCGGGCGAGCGGAGGAAGCCGAAGCCGTCGGAGAGCACCTCGACGACACCTTCGCCGACGATATCGGTCTCGGCGAGCGAGAGCTGCTTCAGGATGGCGAACAGCAGCTCCTGCTTGCGCATGGTGCTGGCATTCTCGACCCCGTTCTCTTCCGCGAACGAGACGAGCTCGGCCGGGGTTTTCGTCTTGAGGTCCTGGAGTTTGATTTCCCGCATTGGGGTGGTCCTGTGGGGTAACCTGAAAAAGAGGGGGTGCGAGGAGGCTCTGAAATGCGGACGCGAGCAGGTGCAGGTAAGGTCCGCAGGTCTGGCAAGGTGAGTGCCGGTGAGGCTTCAAACCTGATGCGGTGTCCGGCCTCTGGAAAGCTCGGACACAACCACATCCGCCTGCGTTGGGTGGGATGTCGATAATATAGAAAATCGCCCTCCGCTCCGCAAGCCGAAGCGCTGAGCTAATCGTCGGGCCGCTTGCCTAGAACGGCTTCACGATCACCATGATGACGATGAAAATCATCAGGACGGTCGGCACCTCATTGATAATCCGATAGAATTTCTGGCTGCCGGGGCGCCGGTCGGCGGCGAAATCCTTGCACCAGCGGGAAAAAAAGCCGTGGACCGCGGACAGCACCAGCACCAGTGCCAGTTTTACGTGCAGCCAGCCGAACGTGAACCAATGGCCGGACCAGGCCAGATAGAGCCCGGCGAGCCAAGTGACGATCATGGCCGGGTTGATGATCGCCTTGAGCAGCCGACGCTCCATGATCTTGAACGTCTCCGACTGCTTCGAACCGATTTCGGCTTCGCAATGATAAACGAACAGCCGCGGCAGATAGAGCATGCCGGCCATCCAGGAGATGACGGCGATCACGTGCAGCGCCTTGATCCAGAGATAGACGTCTTCGAACATTTTCGCGGTCCGAATTCCTGACCATCTGAGAACGCTGGGGATAGTAAGAACTCATTAAGGTCTTACCCCGCACACATATCCGTCTGCAGTGCCTTCCTCAAATCTAGAATCTTAGATTCTTAAGGTTTGAGTCTTTGTGACCGTGGATTGGACTCACGCAATTCCGTCCGCGAGTTCACGCGCGCTTGTTCACAGCCATCCACATATCCCGGATGGCCTCTGCCGACGTCCGATAAGTCAGTCGTCTTCAAAGGCTTGCGCATTTCTATCGGCAGCTTATCAAGGGGGTTGTTCGCGCAATCCCGTTTCCGTCTCCGCAGGGTGCCGGACTTGTTCTGACGGGCCGCGGTGTGAAGAAAATCGGCACTTGTCCCGCCCCTGGTGTCGCACATCCCTTTCCGAGGGGTTAAGCTCCACAGAAATCCACAAACCGCCCCACCGAAATTCAAAGGGTTTTTGTGCCGACCTCGAACAATTATTTCCATCTGCACCTGGTCTCGGACTCCACGGGTGAGACGCTCATTACCGTGGCGCGCGCGGTCGCGGCCCAATACGCCAACGTGACGCCGGTCGAGCACGTCTATCCGCTGGTGCGCAGCCAGAAGCAGCTCGACCGCGTGCTCGACGAGATCGAGGAAGCGCCGGGAATCGTGCTGTTCACGCTGCTCGAGAAGGATCTGGTCGCGAGACTCGAAGGCAAGTGCAAGGAGATCAACGTTCCGAGCCTGTCGATCATCGGTCCGGTGATGCAGCTGTTCGAAGCCTATCTTGGCGCTGCGACCACAGGCCGCGTCGGCGCTCAGCACGTCCTCAACGCGGAATATTTCAAGCGCATTGACGCCTTGAACTACACGATGATCCATGACGATGGTCAGCATGTCGAGGGTCTCGACGAGGCCGACGTGGTCCTGGTCGGCGTGTCCCGCACCTCGAAGACGCCGACATCGATCTATCTCGCCAATCGCGGCATCCGTACCGCCAACGTGCCGCTGGTTCCGGGCATTCCGGTGCCCTCGCAATTGGAGACACTGACGCGGCCGCTGGTCGTCAGCCTGCACGCGACGCCGGAACGCCTGATCCAGATCCGCCAGAATCGCCTGCTCTCCATGGGCGCGGAGTCTGGCAGCGACACCTACACCGACAAGCAGTCGGTCACCGAGGAGGTCGCGTTTGCGCGCAAGCTCAGCGCCAAGCATGACTGGCCGCTGCTGGACGTCACGCGCCGTTCGATCGAGGAAACCGCGGCGGCGATCATGAAGCTCTATAGTGATCGCCAACGCAACCGGCCGTCGGAATAGCTTTTGCCATGACACTGTGGCGCGGCACATCCCCGTTGATCCTGGCCTCGCAGAGCAGCGCGCGCAAAATGCTGCTGGCCAATGCCGGGCTCGAATTCGAGGCCGTGACGGCCGATATCGACGAGCGCGGCATTCAGGCCGGCTCGAGACTTTCAAATCCGCGCGAGATCGCCTTGTTGCTGGCGCGAGAAAAGGCCAAGGCCGTTTCGGTGGGTCATCCGGGGAGCTACGTGATTGGGGCCGATCAGACGTTGGCTCTCGGGATGCGGCTCTTCAACAAGCCCGCGGGCCGTCCCCAGGCGATGGCGCAGTTGCGCGATCTCGCCGGCAACAGCCACGAGCTGAATTCGGCGGTGGCCGTGGCGCGTGACGGCAAGATTGTGTTCGAGGACGTTTCGGTCGCTCGCATGACCATGCGAGAGATGACCGACGCCGAGCTTTCGGCCTATCTCGACGCTGCCGGCGATGCCGTCACGACCAGCGTCGGCGCCTATCAGCTCGAAGGGCTTGGCATTCACCTGTTCGAACGGATCGAGGGCGATCATTTCACCATTCTCGGCCTGCCGCTGCTGCCGCTGCTTGCGTTCCTGCGGCGCGAAAGGCTAGTTGCGGTGTGAATGACAGAGATGGCTGGGCGTTGATGCGGATCCTCGGACTGACCGGCTCGATCGGGATGGGCAAATCCACCACTGCGAAGCTGTTCGCGGAGGCCGGTGTTCCCGTCTACGATGCCGACGCTGCCGTGCATCAGCTCTATGAGGGTGAAGCAGCCCCGGCGATCGAGGCGGCCTTCCCCGGCACCACCGTGAACGGCAAGGTCGACCGGCAAAAACTATCGGCGCGCGTCGTGCACGATCCTGCCGCGATCAAGCAGCTCGAGCAGATCGTTCATCCGATGCTTGGCGCCTCCCGGCAGAAATTCTTTGCTGACGCCGAGGCTGCCAAGGCGCCGGTGGTAGTGCTGGACATTCCGCTGCTGTTCGAGACCGGCGGCGAGAAGCGGGTCGACGCCGTCGTCGTGGTCTCGACCTCGCCCGAACTCCAGCGCCAGCGGGTGCTGGAGCGCGGCACGATGGACGAGGCCAAGCTCGACGCCATCATCGCCAAGCAGACGCCGGATGCCGAGAAGCGCAAGCGGGCCGATTTCGTGGTGGATACCTCACACGGACTCGACCCGGTGCGCGACCAAATCAAGCACATCCTGGCCGAGGTCGTTAAGATGCCGCAGCGGCGAGCCTGATTCGCCGTCTCACACGGCTTCTTGACGGCATGCGCGAAATCGTCCTCGACACCGAAACCACCGGCCTCGATCCGCTCCGCGGCGACCGACTGGTCGAAATCGGCTGCGTCGAGATATTCAATCGCATGCCGACGGGACAGAGCTTTCACGTCTACATCAACCCCGAGCGGGACATGCCGGCGGAAGCGTTCGCCGTGCACGGACTATCGTCCGAATTCCTGGCGACCAAGCCATTGTTCCACGAGATCGCCGACGAGTTTCTGGCGTTCATTGGCGATGCGCCGCTGGTGATCCACAACGCTTCGTTCGACATCGGCTTCATCAATGCCGAGCTCGACCGAATCAAGCGCGCCGCGATCCCGCGCGAGCGGCTGGTGGATACGCTGCTGCTGGCGCGTCGCAAGCATCCCGGCGTGTCCAACCGGCTGGACGATCTCTGCTCGCGTTACGCCATCGACAATTCGCACCGCACCAAGCACGGTGCGCTGCTGGACGCCGAGCTGCTGGCTGAGGTCTATGTCGATCTGGTCGGGGCGCGGCAGTCGCAGCTGCTGCTGGCTTCGGACGCCCAGGAGATTCGCGTCAGTGCGGCCGGCGATGCGCCGCGGCGGCAGCGCTTGGAGCCGCTTGCGCCGCGGATTTCGGAGGCCGAGCGCGAGGCCCATCGGGCCTTCATCGCAACGATGGGCGACAAGGCGATCTGGAACGAGTACCTGCCCGCTCCAGCCGCCGTGGCGGCCGCTCAGGCCTGACCAGCTTGACCCTGAGCGGCCATTTGCCGCTCCATGTTCTGGCGATAGAGACCGACGAAGTCGACCGGATCCAGCATCAGCGGCGGGAACCCGCCGTCGCGCACGGCCGTTGCGATGATCTCGCGGGCGAACGGGAACAGCAAACGCGGGCACTCGATCATGACCAGCGGATGCAGGTTCTCCTTGGGCACGTTGGCAATGCGGAACACGCCGGCATAGGCGAGCTCGAACGAGAACATCAGCTTGCTCGCGGCCTCGGCCTTGCCCTCGACCGACAACGTCACCTCGAACTCCTGTTCGCTGAGGTTGTTGGCGCTGACATTGATCTGGATGTTGATCTGCGGCGGTTGGCTCTGCTGCTGCAGCGAGCTCGGCGCGTTCGGATTTTCGAACGAGAGGTCCTTGGTATATTGCGCCAGCACGTTCAGCTGGGGAGCCTGGGCCGCCTCGGGAGGGGTGCCGTTACCGTTGGTCATGAAAGTCTCTCCTTACCCGATTTGGGCTGAATTTCGCGGCGGTTGGCTAACATAGGGCCGCCTCGTTCCACAAGGACGAACGGTCCCGGATCAAGGATTCGGGCCGCGCCCGGAGCTTTGACATTCATCCTGCCTTTTCCGCGAAATTGCGCCTTAAACGATTGAAGATGCGCGATTTCCGGGCAGGATCGGGTTTCCCCTTAAGCATAAAACGCGCTACACTCGGCGCTGTGCCAAAAGGCGCCATTGGCCGGGCAAGATTTCGTGCCTACATCCCGAGGACCTGATGTGGATCCAAAATGGTGATGTAGACTTGCCGTTTCCGCGAGGAACGGTCTACTGGCCGGATTGATTTTCCCGGCAACGACCCCTGAAAAGACCAGAAAGCGAATACGACGTGGACATCTACACCATCATATTCCTGGCGCTGGCAGTCTTCATCTTCCTGAGACTGCGTAGCGTGCTGGGGCAGCGCACCGGCAACGAGCGGCCGCCGTTCGATCGCACCGCCGCCCGCAATGCGCTGGGGGGTGCTCAGGACAACAACGTCGTGACCATGCCGGGCAAGGTGATCGACCAGGCCCCGCTGGCGCCGACGGCCGAGCCGACCGCGCCCTCCGATCGCTGGAAAGGGCTGGCCGAGCCGGGCACTGCGCTGGCGCAGGGGCTCGATGCCATCGTCGAGAAGGATTCCAGCTTCGACCCGCGCCATTTCCTCTCGGGCGCGCGCGGCGCCTACGAGATGATCGTGCTGGCCTTCGCCAATGGCGACCGCCGCGCGCTGCGCGACCTGTTGTCGTCGGAGGTCTATGAGAGCTTCGACGCCGCGATCAGGGAACGCGAGAAGAACGAGCAAAAGACCGAGACGCGCTTCGTTTCGATCGACAAGGCCGAGCTCGTCGGCGCAGAGCTGCGCGACCGCACTGCCCAGCTCACCGTGCGCTTCGTTTCGCAGATGATCTCGGCCACCCGAGACAAGGCCGGCAACATCGTCGATGGCAGTGCCGATACGGTCGCCGACATCACCGACATCTGGACTTTCGCCCGCGACACCTCCTCCCGCGATCCGAACTGGAAGCTGGTTGGCACCGGAAGCGCGAATTAAGCTTTTCCTGAAGACCGGCGCGACGGCGCTTTGCGCAGGTGCCGTCGCGCTGTCGTCGTTTTCGCTCGGCGCCGAGGCGGCGCGGCGCCACCATCGCGGTCAGCACCAGCATCTGTCGCACGTGCCTGCCGCTCCGCCGCGGCCCTTGCCCTATCCGCAGCTCTCCCTGCCGTTCGAAATTCCCGGCGCGCAATATCTGCCGCTGGCCTGGGCGGACGTGAAGGGTTGGGGCGCGGACGATCATCTCGCCGCCTACAAGACCTTCCGCGCCAGCTGCCGATCGATCAATGCGCAGAACGGCGCGGCCGAACCCAAGGCTTTGGGCGCCTCGCTGAGCGAGCCTTGCCGGGTTGCCAAAACGCTCGATCTCACCGACGACGCCAAAGCGAAGACCTTCTTCGAGGAGAATTTCGCACCGCTGCGGATCTCGCGCCTCGGCGAGCCCGATGGCTTCGTCACCGGCTATTACGAGCCGGTGCTGGAGGGATCGCGCACGCAGACCGACGTCTACAACGTGCCGGTCTATCGCCGTCCCTCGAATCTGTTCGTGCGCGGCTACAAGCAGGATTCGATCAGCCTGCCCAACAAAGGCCCGGTCTATCGCAAGATCGGCCGCCGCAAGCTGGTGCCCTATTACGACCGCGGCGAGATCGAGGACGGCAAGATCGCCGGTCGCGGGCTGGAGATCGCCTGGCTGAAGGACCCGACTGATCTGTTGTTCGCCCAGATCCAGGGCTCGGCGCGGATCAAGTTCGAGGACGGCAGCACGGTTCGGCTCAATTACGACGCCTATAACGGCTATCCCTACACGGCCGTCGGTCGCATCCTGATCGAGCGCGGCATCATCCCGAAAGAGGAGATGTCGATGCAGAAGATCAGGGAGTGGATGGCGCAGAACCCCGACGGCGCCAAGGAGCTGCGCCGCCAGAATCGCGCCTACATCTTCTTCCGCGAGGTCAACCTCTCCGACAAGGATGAGGCGATAGGCGCGCAGGGCATTCCGCTGACCGCGGGACGCTCGATCGCGGTCGACAAATCGCTGCATGTCTACGGCACGCCGTTCTTCATCGAGGGCGAGCTGCCGATCGAATCCGAACGCGCCAAGACGCCGTTCCATCGGCTGATGATCGCGCAGGACACCGGTTCGGCCATTATTGGACCTGCGCGCGCCGATCTGTTTTTCGGTGCTGGCCAGGAGGCAGGCCGTATCTCCGGACGGCTGCGCCACCCCATGCATTTCGTGATGCTGATACCGAAGAGCCTCGATCCCGGCCCGCGCGCCGCCAAGCTGCCGATACCTGACCCCAGGCCCTCGGAGAAGATCGCAAAACTGTTTCCGCAAACCGACCCGGCGAAGACGGGCACGCCTGCCGCCGCCGCGGCGCAAGGCAAGAACGAAACGGTTGCCATCGCCGGCCCCGTTCCGCTGCCGGTGCCGCGTCCCGCGATCGAGCCTGCCTCCGAACCGCGTCGACCGGTGAAGAATCGTCCTCATCGGCAGCAATGAAACGATCGTCCCGTCCGCCCGTGCTGGAGTCCCGCCCCTCGCCGCGCCGTCGCGCGCTGAGCGAGGAGGAGCGCGAGCTGTGGGATACGGTTGCAAAGCATGTCAAGCCGCTGAGGAAGCATCGCGTGGCGAAGGCACAGGCCGCGCCGCGCGCTGAGGCGACACCCGCTGTGCCTGCCATGCGACCCGCGTCATCGCAGCGACCCGTCGCCGCCGCGCCGTCGCCGCGTGTCGCAAAACCGTCCGTGCCGCCCTTGGCGCCGCTCGGCAAGCGCGAGCGGACGAAGCTCTCGCGCGGCCGCAGTGAGATCGAGGCGCGACTCGATCTGCACGGCATGACCCAGACGCGCGCCCATCGCGCGCTGTCCGGTTTCCTGCACCGCGCCCACCAGGACGGCCTGACCTTCGTGCTCGTGATCACCGGCAAGGGCCGCAGCGGCGGCGAGACCGGCGTGCTCCGCCGCCAGGTTCCGGAATGGCTGAGCCTGCCCGAATTCCGCGCCTTCGTCGTCGGCTTCGAGACTGCGCATATCGGCCACGGCGGCGAGGGCGCGCTGTATGTGCGGATCAGGCGGGCGAGAGGTTAGCGAGTCTACACCTCTCCCGCTCGCAAGCGGGAGAGGGAGCGCACCGTCTCCGGAGCTGGCCGATCGTCTCAGAGCTGATCGTCTCAGAACGGCCGGACGATTCCGACGCGCGGGATCAAGGTGATGATCAGCCCCAAGATGTTTGTCCTCTGATGCTCCGCCGGAATCAGCGCAGTCTCGCGCTTGGCCGGCAGCATCTTCACTGCATGCAGGATCAGGAACATGCATACCGCCCAGTTCGAGATCCAGCGCGAATAGTCGAACACCATCACGAACATCACGAGATAAGCGAGGCTGATCCCGATCAGCGCTGCGATGATGAGGCGGCGCTGCGTTTCGCTCGCGAGCGCGCCGATCAGGTTCGCAACATAGCGCCAAAGCGGCGTGTGCAGCCAGATCAAGAGTGCGAACACGGGCACGCCGAGGATATTGTGCGGCAGGCGGCCCCAAGTGTCGGCAACCTCCTTCGCCAGCGGCTGGTACCAGATGTAGGCGAATTGCAGCAGGTCGGCGCGCGATGGATCGGCCATCCGGCTCTTCAGATACGCGACGAAATCCGCTTCGGGGATCGGCATCGTTCCCTGGAATTGCGCCGCAAAGAACAATGCGGAGACGGCGGCGAGGGCGACGCTACCGAAAGCAATGTTGGTGCGATTGTAGCCATGGGTCAGGTAGTGCCTGATCACGACGATGGTGATGATCGTCGGCACATACATCAACAGATGAATGTGATGGATCAGCACGAGAATGATCGAGAACAGCGCGGCCGCGGCAACGAACAGCAACGAGCCTGCGGGCATCAGCAGCAGCACGATCGCCAGCGCGCAGCCATAAATGTCGAAATGGCCGAGCGTGTGCATGAAGTTCTTCAGGAAGAACGGCGAGCCTGCGGTGAAGACGAACAGCGGCAGCGTCTTCGCGCTGAAGCCGAACGTCTTCTCGAATAGCTTTGCGTACAGCCCCAGCGTCGCCAGCCACGTCACGCCGCCGAGCGCGAACACCAGCCATACCGGCACCTTGTTCGTGAACAGCGCGACGATCGCCCCGATCAGCGCGCGCTTGATGAAGCCGAAATGGTAGTCGACCAGGAGGTGGATATAGGGGACGTAAGGCGGCAGCTGGATCTTGTGGATGAAGACGCCGACGATGATCGCGGCGTTGATCGCGAGCAGGAGTCGCCAGGGATTTTGCAGGATGCGTACGGTCACGCCGCATCAATAGCGTGACCGGCCCGAATTACAAAATGAACCGGCTCAGATCCGCGTTCTTGGCGAGGTCGCCGATGTGCTTCTGCACGTAATCCGCATCGAGCCGGATGGTCTCGCCGTTACGGTCCGGGGCGGTGAAGGAGATCTCGTCCAGCACCCGCTCCATCACGGTCTGCAGCCGCCGCGCGCCGATGTTCTCGACGGTGGAATTGACGGCCACCGCAATGTCGGCCAGAGCATCGATGGCGCTGTCGCTGATGTCGAGCGTCACGCCCTCGGTCTGCATCAGCGCGACATATTGCTTGATCAGCGAGGCTTCGGGCTCGGTCAGGATGCGGCGCATGTCGTCGCGGGTCAGGGCCTGCAATTCGACTCGGATCGGCAGGCGGCCCTGCAATTCCGGCAGCAGGTCGGACGGCTTGGCGACGTGGAAGGCGCCCGAGGCGATGAACAGGATGTGGTCGGTCTTGACTGCGCCGTGCTTGGTCGAGACCGTGGTGCCTTCGATCAGCGGCAGGAGATCGCGCTGCACGCCCTCGCGCGAGACGTCGCCGCCGACGCGGCCGTCGCGGGCGCAGATCTTGTCGATCTCGTCGAGGAACACGATGCCGTTGTTCTCGACCGCGCTGATCGCTTCCAGCGTCAGCTGCTCGGTATCCAGGAGCTTGTCGGATTCCTCGTTGACGAGGATCTCGTGCGAGCCTTCCACGGTCAGCCGCCGCGTCTTGCTGCGGCCGCCCAGCTTGCCGAAGATGTCGCCGATCGAGATCGCGCCCATCTGCGCGCCCGGCATGCCCGGGATCTCGAACATCGGCATGCCTCCGCCGGACGATTGCGTCTCGATCTCGATTTCCTTGTCGTTGAGCTCGCCGGCGCGCAGCTTCTTGCGGAAGGATTCCCGAGTCGCCGAGCTGGAATTGGCGCCGACCAGCGCGTCGAGCACGCGCTCCTCGGCGGCAAGTTGGGCGCGCGCTTGCACGTCCTTGCGCTTTCTCTCGCGCACCTGCGCGATCGCAACCTCGACGAGATCGCGCACGATCTGCTCGACATCGCGGCCGACATAGCCGACCTCGGTGAATTTCGTGGCTTCCACCTTCAGGAACGGCGCATTGGCGAGCTTGGCGAGCCGCCGCGCGATTTCCGTCTTGCCGACGCCGGTGGGGCCGATCATCAAGATGTTCTTCGGCAGCACCTCTTCGCGCAAGGAGCCTTCGAGCTGTTGCCGGCGCCAGCGGTTGCGCAGCGCGATCGAGACGGCGCGCTTGGCGTCGTCCTGGCCGACGATGAAACGGTCGAGTTCGGAAACGATTTCGCGGGGGGAGAAGTCTGTCATGTCTGATTAGCTAGGGCGGGAGGCGGCCAAGGACAAGCCGCAATTTAGGTCAGATGATCGGCGGGCCGGATTGCCATTGTTTCACGGCCTCGAGCGGCTGGATCAGCATCAGGATATTGAGCGTCAGATTGTCACGAATGTGGAGCGCCAGCATGATTTCGAAGGCAAGTCCGAGCAGCACGGTCGCGCTGACGGGCAGCATGCGAGCGGCAAGGAACCCCAGGACCATGGCCAGATTGTCCGAGACCGAATTGACGATGCTGTCGCCATAGTAATCCAGCGAGATCGTGCCCGCGCGGTAGCGCTCGATGATGAAGGGCGAGTTCTCGACGATCTCCCAGGCGCCTTCGATCACCATGGCGATGATCAGCCGCGCCGGCCAGGACAAAGGCAGGAGCGGCAGCCGTGCGAACAGCAGCCAGGTCAAGCCGTAGAACAGGAAGCCGTGCAGCACGTGCGAAAAGCTGTACCAGTCGGCGATCTGCTGCGAATTCTCCGAGCTGTTCACCACGCCGTGCCAGAGCTTGATGGTGCCGCAGGTGCAGATCGGGACCCGCCCCATCGCAAGCAGGATCGAGGCCTGCAGCGCCAGCAGCAACAGCGCGAGGCCGGCCCAGGCGAGCGGTGGGACCGCGACCTTGCTCTCGCTCGCCTGCGCCAGCGTCACGGTTTGCGAACCATCAGCAGTGCCGGACCGTCCGGCGTCGCGACCATGCGGTCGCGGATGAATCCAGTCCTCTCGTAAGCGCGTATCGCGCGCAGGTTCAGCGGGTCCGGATCGGTGACCATGCGGGCCAGACCATGCCGCAGCTGTTCGTCGACGAATTGGCGGATGAACGCCGAGCCGTGGCCGCGTGCGATCATGTTGCCGTCGCCGATGAACAGGTCGATCCCACGCGTGCCCTCCGGTTGCGGCCCGAAGCCTGTATTCCAGGCGGTCAGGCGGTAGCACTGAAGATAGCCGAATGGCCTGTCGCCGGCCAACACGATGAACTGATCCATCGCGGGCTCATCGAGATCGCCGCTGACAAGCGCAAACTGTTCATCCGGATCGCCCCACCATTCCCGCACATGAGCCTCATCCAGCCACCGCCGGATCAGCGGCAGGTCGGCCGCGGTCATCGGATGGAAGGCATAGCTTGAGGTCATCTAGCAACCACGGCGGTGCTGCGCTCCCTCTGCCGCCTGCAAGCGGGAGAGGTTACACCGACTCTGGAGCTCCGCTGTTCGGTCAAAGCCCCTACCCGCTCGCCAGGCTCTCGATGGTCACATTCCGGTTGGTGTAGACGCAGATGTCGGCGGCAATGTCGAGGGAGCGGCGGACGATGGTCTCGGCGTCCTTGTCGGTGTCGAGCAGGGCCCGCGCCGCGGCCAGGGCGTAGTTGCCGCCGGAGCCGATCGCCATCACGCCGGCTTCGGGCTCGAGCACGTCGCCGGTGCCTGTCAGCACCAGCGAGACGTCCTTGTCGGCCACGATCATCATGGCCTCCAGCCGCCGCAGATAGCGGTCGGTGCGCCAGTCCTTGGCGAGCTCCACGGCCGCCCGGGTCAGCTGCCCCGGATATTGCTCGAGCTTGGATTCCAGCCGCTCGAACAGCGTGAAGGCGTCGGCGGTGGCACCGGCGAAGCCGCCGATCACGTCGCCCTTGCCGAGCTTGCGGACCTTCTTGGCGTTGGCCTTGATCACGGTCTGGCCGATCGAGACCTGGCCGTCACCGCCGACCACCACCTTGCCGCCCTTGCGGACCGTCAAAATCGTGGTGCCGTGCCAGTGAGGTGAGCTGTTCTGGGAATCCTGCATGAAATACCTCGTTGTCCGGCCTGATTTAGGCGGTCAGAGCTGAGGGTACAACGGGCCGTTTCGGGCTCAATTTCGCTCACCATAGGCAGAAGTAGAGGCCCGGCCGGCCGTTCCCGCAGTAGCGAAGGTGTCATTTGGCTGTTAATAGACTGGCGTTTTCGGCTCAAAGCTAGAATGGAAACCGCATTTCAATGCGCACCGCGACGATCAAGCGCAAGACCAAGGAAACCGACATCGAGGTCTCCGTGAACCTCGATGGCACCGGCGTGGCCAATATCGCGACCGGCATCGGCTTTTTCGACCATATGCTCGATCTTCTCGCCCGCCATTCCCGCATCGACCTCACGGTCAAGGCCGTGGGCGATCTGCACATTGACTATCACCATACCACCGAAGACACCGGCATCGCACTCGGCCAGGCGGTCAAGCAGGCGCTCGGCAACATGGCGGGTATCACCCGCTATGCCGGCGTGCACATGCCCATGGACGAGACGCTGTCGCGCGTGGTCATCGACATCTCGGGCCGCCCGTTCCTGGTGTTCAAGGCCGACTTCCCCCGCGACAAGATCGGTGAGTTCGACACCGAGCTGGTGCGCGAATGGTTCCAGGCCTTCGCCATCAACGCCGGCGTGACTCTCCACGTCGAGACCCTATATGGCGATAACAGCCACCATATCGCCGAGTCCTGCTTCAAGGGTCTGGCGCGGGCGCTGCGCACCGCCGTTGCGATCGATCCGAAGGCGGCGGGTGAAATCCCCTCCACCAAGGGCTCGCTGGGCGGCTGACATCTCCGTCTCGCGGCGAACGCGAGCCGGCGGTATCACTGAATTTTCGAGAACGGGGGCATCACCATGCCTGTCTACACAGTTCATGCTCCCACCCCAGGCGGGGCCGATCTGCGCGCGGCGGACAAATTCGTCTTCGTGCGCGACGGCTTCCATTTCTGGGCGATGATCTTCGGCCCGTTCTGGCTGCTGTGGAATCGGCTGTGGCTGGTGCTCATCGGCTGGCTGATTTTCATGGCGGCATTCCATGCAGGCCTCTCCAGCCTGGGTCTCGGCCGGAGCTCGATCTTCTTCGCCGACATCGTCGTCGCGCTGTTGACGGGGCTTGAGGCTCCCAGCCTGCGGCGCTGGACGCTATCGCGCGGCAAGTGGCGGCAGCTCGACATCGTCGTCGCCGAGGACCGTGACACCGCCGAGCGTCGCTTCTTCGAGCGCTGGAGCCAGAAGCAGCACGGCATCGTCAACGATCAATGGGCCGTCGATCGCGGCGGCCCGCCGCCGACCCGCGGCGTGCCGGGTCAGCAATTCTCGAACCCGCCGCCGCTTCCGGCCGGCGGCATCATTGGATTGTTTCCAGAACCGGGACGGTCAAGATGAGCGTCGCCATCATCGATTACGGTTCCGGCAATCTGCATTCCGCCGCCAAAGCGTTCGAGCGCGCTGCGCGCAGTCTGGAGAGCCCGCAAAAGGTCTTCGTCACCAGCGATCCGGACCAGGCCTACGAGGCTGACCGCCTGGTGCTCCCAGGCGTCGGCGCCTTCGCTGATTGCCGGCGCGGCCTTGATGCCGTCAACGGCATGGTCGAGGCGATCACCGAAGCGGTGCGCGTCAAGGCGCGGCCGTTCTTCGGCATCTGCGTCGGCATGCAGCTGATGGCGAGCCGCGGCAAGGAGCACGTCATCACCGAGGGCCTGAACTGGATCGGCGGCGACGTCGAGAAGATCACGCCGCGCGATGAAAGCCTGAAGATCCCGCACATGGGCTGGAATACGCTCGAGGTGCTCAGGGAGCATCCGGTGCTGAACAAGCTGCCGCTCGGCCCCAAGGGCCAGCACGCTTATTTCGTGCACTCCTACCACCTCAACGCCGCCAATGAGGCGGACGTGCTCGCGCGCGCCGATTACGGCGGGCCTGTCACCGCGATCGTCGCGAAGGACACCGCCATCGGTACCCAATTCCACCCCGAGAAGAGCCAGCGTTTCGGCCTGGCTCTGATCTCGAACTTCTTGCGATGGAAGCCGTGATCCTCTTTCCCGCGATCGACCTCAAGAACGGCCAATGCGTGCGCCTCGAGCAAGGCGACATGGCGCGCGCGACCGTTTTCAATCTCAATCCCGCAGCCCAGGCGCAGAGCTTTGCCGAGCAGGGTTTTGAATATCTCCACGTCGTCGACCTCGATGGGGCGTTCGCCGGCAAGCCGGTGAATGCTGAGGCCGTCGTGGCGATGCTGAGGACGATCAAAATCCCGGTGCAGCTCGGCGGCGGCATCCGCGATCTCGCCACCGTCGAGGCTTGGCTCGACAAGGGCATCAGCCGCGTCATCATCGGCACCGCCGCGGTGCGCGATCCCGAGCTGGTGAAGTCAGCGGCGAAGAAATTCCCCGGCCGCGTGGCCGTGGGCCTCGATGCCCGCGACGGCAAGGTCGCGGTCGAAGGCTGGGCCGAGACCTCGCAGGTGACCGTGCTGGAGATCGCCAAGCGCTTCGAGGATGCCGGCGTTGCTGCGATCATCTTCACCGACATCGCGCGCGACGGCCTGCTCAAGGGCCTGAACCTCGACGCGACGATCGCGCTGGCCGATGCCATCTCGATCCCTGTGATCGCCTCCGGCGGTCTCGCCTCGATCGAGGACGTCAAGGCGATGCTGACGCCGCGTGCGAGAAAGCTCGCCGGGGCGATCGCGGGCCGTGCGCTCTATGACGGCCGGCTCGATCCCGCCGCCGCCCTCACCTTGATCCGCAATGCGCGCGCGTAGGAGCTGACCCATGTTCAAGGTGCGCGTGATCCCCTGCCTCGACGTCAAGGACGGCCGCGTCGTCAAGGGTGTCAACTTCGTCGATCTGCGCGATGCCGGCGATCCCGTCGAGGCCGCGATCGCCTATGATGCCGCCGGCGCCGACGAGCTGACCTTCCTCGACATCACCGCGACCCATGAGAACCGCGGCATCATGCTGGACGTGGTCCGGCGCACGGCGGAGGCCTGCTTCATGCCTGTCACCGTCGGTGGCGGGGTGCGCGAGGTGAACGACATCAAGACGCTGCTGCGCGCCGGCGCCGACAAGGTCTCGATCAACAGCGCCGCGGTGGCGCGGCGGGAGTTCGTCAAGGAAGCCGCCGAAAAATTCGGCGAACAGTGTGTGGTGGTTGCGATCGATGCCAAGCGCGTCAAGCGCCCTGGTGGCGACCGCTGGGAGATCTTCACCCATGGCGGCCGCAACTCCACCGGTATCGATGCCATCGAATATGCCCAGGAAGTGGTCGCGCTCGGCGCCGGTGAAATCCTGCTCACCTCGATGGACCGCGACGGCACCAGGCAAGGTTTCGACATTCCGCTGACCCGCGCGATCGCCGACAGCGTTCCCGTTCCCGTGATCGCCTCGGGTGGCGTCGGCAATCTCGACCATCTCGTCGACGGCATCCGCGACGGGCACGCCACGGCTGTGCTGGCTGCCTCGATCTTCCACTTCGGGGAATTCACCATTCGCGAAGCCAAGGAGCACATGGCGCGGCGTGGGCTGCCGATGCGCCTGGATGCCTGACGACTCCGGTTCATAACAATGCTACATTGGCGGACGGGAATGGCCGCCGTGGCCAAATGTATTGCCAAGCGTGTTTCCGAGTAAGTCCGATGCCGCGTTTCACGATCCATGATCTGGCCGAGACCATCGACGCCCGCGCGGCTTCCGGGGGCGAGGCCTCCTATACCCGCAAGCTCCTCGACAAGGGCGCCGAGCATTGCGCCAAGAAGTTCGGTGAGGAAGCAGTCGAAACCGTAATCGCTGCAGTCGAAAACGATCGCGCGCATCTGATCGCCGAGAGTGCCGACCTGCTCTATCATTTCCTTGTCTTGCTCAAGTCCCGCGGCGTAAAGCTGGAGGAGGTCGAAGCCGCGCTGGACAAGCGGACGAACATGTCAGGGTTGGAAGAGAAGGCGTCGCGCAAGGGCGGCTAGGCAAGGGCGAATAGATCGCAACGGGAAGACGACGTCATGGATATCCGCGCACCCGAGCAGCAGTATAATCCGTACCGCGTCTATACGCGCGAGCAGTGGGCGCGCCTGCGGGACGATACGCCGATGACGCTGGAGCCGGGCGAGTTCGACCGGCTGCGCTCGCTGCACGATCGCCTCGACCTGCAGGAGGTCGAGGACATTTATCTTCCGCTGTCGCGCCTCTTGTCGATCTACGTCGATGCGACGCAGCGGCTGTATTACGCGGAGCGCCAGTTCCTCAACATCAGGGATCGCAAGGTGCCCTATATCATCGGCGTCGCCGGCTCGGTTGCGGTCGGGAAATCCACCACGGCACGCGTGCTCCAGGCGCTGCTGGCGCGCTGGTCGCCGCGGCCGAAAGTCGAGCTGATCACCACTGACGGATTTCTCTATCCCAACGCGGTGCTCGAGCGGCACGGCATGATGCAGAAGAAAGGTTTTCCGGAGAGCTACGATCTGCCGCTGCTGCTCAGCTTCCTCTCCGACATCAAGGCCGGCCGTCGCCATGTGCGCGCGCCGGTCTATTCGCATCTGACCTACGATATCGTGCCGAACCAGTGGGCCGAGATCGACCAGCCCGACATCCTGATCGTCGAGGGCGTCAACGTGCTGCAAACCGGCAAGCTGCCGCGCGACGGCAAGGCGGTGCCCGTCGTTTCCGACTTCTTCGATTTCTCGGTCTACATCGACGCCGAGGAAGCGGCGCTGCGGCAATGGTACATCAAGCGCTTCCTGGCCTTGCGCGACACCGCATTCACCGATCCAAAATCCTACTTCAACCGCTACGCGCTGCTGTCGGATGAGGAAGCCACCGCCACTGCGATTGCGATCTGGGAACGCACCAACCTCGCCAATCTCGAGGACAACATCCTGCCAACCCGCCCCCGCGCGACGCTGATCCTCAAGAAGGGCGCCGACCACACGGTGGAGAGCGTGGCGCTGCGGCGGCTGTAATCGCGCCGGTGAGCGTCGCCTTAGACGAATTTAGAAGCTGAGGGTCTTTTGTTGCGGACCAACGAGGGGTATTGGGTTATGGCCTTCGAAAACGCGAGGGCACACCATGGTTGATCGTCTCAGAAGCGCTGCGGAGCAGCTGGAAGCACCGATCTGTCCGGACTGCCACATCGAGATGAAGTGGTTCCGCTCGGAACTGCTCGCAGACGAGCCGACCCCGATCATCGCGCATCTCTTCTTGTGCCCGCATTGCAAGCGCGCGGCTCAGGCGGACACCGTTTTCAAGAGCACCCAAGCGCCGCCGGGCAAGCGCGCGGCGCCGCGTTTTCTTGCTCGTGCCGAAGAGTGGATCGTCCCGCCAGTCGGCCCCAAGGTCCGCTCTGCCCCCGACCTGCCCCGCGCCATCGCTGGTGCGAGCCAGGGACGCGCGGCTCAAGCGCGTTCATGCGCAAATCCTCTATTGCAGATGCGCCGAGGATGGTGATGCGCAGCGCGATCGACTTCAATTGCCAATTGCCTATTGCCGGCTGAACTCAGGTTCTCGTGAGGTTAGGGACGGCCAGATGTCGGGATGCGGCCAACCCGGCCAGCGCCTCTTCCAGTTTCTCGCGGTCGAGCGGCTTGATCAGAAACCCGTTCATGCCCGCCTCGAAGCAGGCATAGCGATCTTCCACCAGCGCGTTGGCGGTGAGCGCCAGGATCGGCGTGTGGTGGCTGCCGCTGGCCGCCTCATGTGCGCGGATGCGCTTGGTCGCTTCGATGCCGTCGAGCTGCGGCATCTGGATGTCCATCAGCACGAGATCGTAGGGCGTGCCGGCGGATGAGGCAGCGAGCCAGGATTCCAGCGCGGCCTCGCCGTGGACGGCGATGACGACGCGGTGGCCGAGTTTCGTCAGCAGCGAGTGCATCAACAGCGCGTTGATCTCATTGTCTTCGGCGACGAGGATCGAGAGGCCTTTCGATGGTGCTGTGCCGGCGGATGCAGCCGGCGGCTCCGGCGCGAGATCGGGAGAAGCGACCTCCGGCGTCCGGGCGAGGCGTGCGGCGAGCGAGGCCGCGCGCAGCGGCTTCACCAGAAAGCCGGTGAAGGCCGGCGACAGCTTCTCGTGGCGCGAGCTCGACGTCAGCAGCACGAGGCGCTGCAATGCATGCGCGCGGGCTGCGTCACCGAGATGGTCGGCGACGGCGGGACCGATCGCGCGATCGATCAGCACCGCGTGCCACGAGCGTTCCGGCAGCAATGCTTCGGCGACGGCCGCGTCGGCAACCATGCAGGTCTGGCCGCCCCAGCGCTCGAGGCGCCGCGCGATCAACGAGGCTTCGATGCCGTCGGCGACGAGGAGCATCGACTTACCGGTGAGATCGGGGCTCGGAAACTGCGTCTGTCCGGCGCCGGCTTGCGACGGCGGAAGCGGCACCGCGACCTCGAAGGTCGAGCCCTTGCCCGGCTCGCTCGTGAGCGTGATCCGGCCGTCCATGCGCTTGACGATTCGCTCGCTGATGGCAAGGCCGAGCCCGGTGCCGCCATAGGTGCGGGCGACGCGCTCGTCGGCCTGCTCGAACTCGCGGAAGATGCGCTGCTGTGCTTCGGCGGCAATGCCGATGCCGGTATCGCGGACCAGGAAGCTGATCTCGTTCGGCCAGATGCCGGGCTCGACGATCAGCGCGACGCCGCCCTTGCTTGTGAACTTGATGGCGTTGCCGGCGAGGTTCAGCAGCACCTGGCGCAGCCGTGCGGCGTCGCCGACCACCTCGAGCGGCAAGCGCTCGTCGACATAGGCGGCGATCTCGAGCGCCTTCGCCTGCGCGCGCGGCGCGAGCAGCTCGGTGATCTCCTCGACCAGGGTCGAGAGCGCGAAGGGACGCTGATCGAGATCGAGCTTGCCGGCCTCGATCTTGGAATAGTCGAGCAGCTCCTCGATCAGCGCCATCAAGGCTTCGCCCGAGGTCTTCACCGCCCTGGCATAGGTCGCCTGCTCCGGCGTCAGCGTGGTGTCGAGCAGGAGGCCGCCCATGCCGATGATGCCGTTCAGCGGCGTGCGGATCTCGTGCGAGGCCATCGCGAGGAAGCGCGATTTGGCGCGGTTGGCGGCATCGGCCTGATCACGTGCGTCGGAGAGGGCGCGTTCGGTCTCAGTGCGATCGGTGACGTCGCGGCCCACGCTCTGCAATTCGGCGGGTTGTCCGGCGTCGACGCGGACATAGCCCTCGCGCCAGGCGATCCAGCGCGCGCCAATCGGGGTTGCAATCTTCTGGTCGTGGATGCGCGTGCCGTTGCTCTCGCGGGCGCTTTCGCCCTGCTCCAGCACGTCGAAGTCGAAGCGCGTGCCGACCAGCGCGCTGCGCGTCTGTCCTGCGAGTGCGCAATAGGCCTCGTTGGCAAAGGTGATGCGGCCGCTCGTGTCGCGCAGCACGATGAGGTCGCCCTGCTGCTCGAACAGGCTGCGGGCGCGTTCTTCCGCTTCCTTCAGCTCCCAATTGCGGTCGATCAGCGCTTCGTTGTGGGCTGCGAGCGTCCGCAGCCGCTTGTTGACGAAACGCAGGCGCATGCTCAGCGTCGCAAGGCCGAGGCAGGCGAGCGCGAACAGGAAGCTCGCACCGATCGCAAAGGCGTGCGGATCGTAGCCGGAATTCTCGGCCCGGCTGCCGGTCACGAAACCATAGGCGCCGCCGAAGGTCGCCGAGAAGATCATGAAGGAGCGGATTGCGAAGGCGACCCTGGGATGCTGCCGCCTGAAGCGGCGCATGCGCACCTTGATCCGGAACGTCCGACCCATCGCCTCCGACCCTTGCCTGAAACCCCGCTGCCGCGAGCGACGATGGCCTGCCGACCTTGCGAACAGCTTGATGCTTCGGCGCTGCCTCCAAACAGGGTTGACGGGGCCTTAACGGTTCAGAGCGAGGCGGCCTGGAAATGGCGCTGGCCGCCGCGGGCGCCGACGATCAGCGCCGCCGCCTCGCGCTGCGAGAACGTCTTAGAGCGCACATAGATGCGGTAATCCGCAGGTCCTTCGCCGGAGAGATAGATCACCTGGCCGCCATCGACCGGCTGCGCGGCAATCGAGACAAGGCGCGTCGACGGATTGGCCTGGCAGGAGTCCGGCTCGTCGCCGAGGCCGTCGTCGACCACGGCGAAATCCGCAGCGCCCGCATCGTCGGTGATCTGGACCCGCACCGTGGCCCGCGCAGGATCATCGGTGAAGGCGACATGCACGCCGGCGGTCCAGAATAGGGAGGTGAGCTCGACCGATGTTTCGCCCAGCGCGATGCAGGGATGCGAAACCGATCCGATCTCGGTGCGGGCGAACACCGCAGCCGCCAATACAGGAACAACCGAGGCCAGGACCTTGAAACGCAACATGACGCTCTACTCGCCGGGCCCTGGGGAGAACTCGTTGGGCCTTATGGTTTGCAGAGCGTAAAGGAAACTCGTTACCGCCGGGTTGACGCGCGCGGCGCTTACGCGATCTGCCGCACATCCTCCGCGAGTGCGCGGTAGGAGAGCGCTTCGGCGAGGTGCAGCCGGCCGATCTTGTCGGCATGGTCTAGGTCGGCCAGCGTGCGCGCCACCCGCAGCACGCGGTGATAGCCGCGCGCCGACAGGCGCATGGTCTCGGCGGCATCCCTCAACAGCTTCTGGCCCTGCGCGTCCGGCTTCGCGATCTCCTCCAGTACCGAGGCTGGCGCCTCGGCATTGGTGCGGACATGGGGCAAGCCTGCATCCGCATAGCGCGCGAGCTGGATGTCGCGCGCCGCCGCAACGCGCGCGGCGACCTCGGCAGAGCCCTCCGCGGGCGGTGGCAGGATCAGGTCGGCGGCGGTCACCGCCGGCACCTCGATGCGCAGATCGATGCGGTCCATCAGGGGACCGGAGATGCGTGCCTGGTAATCGCCGGTGCAGCGGTCGATGCGCCCCCGCTTGCAGGCATAGCCGGGCTCGAACGCATTGCCGCAGCGGCAGGGATTCATCGCCGCGACCAGCATGAAGCGGGCAGGGTAGGTGACGCGGTGATTGGCACGCGACACCGCGACCTCGCCGTTCTCCAGCGGCTGGCGCAGTGAATCCAGCACGCGCGGATCGAACTCCGGCAGCTCGTCGGCGAACAGCACGCCCTGATGCGCCAGCGAGATCTCGCCGGGCTTGGCGCGCGCGCCGCCGCCGGTGAGCGCGGCCATGCTGGCCGAATGATGCGGCGAGCGGAACGGGCGCCGCGCCGTCAGTGCGCCGCCCTCGATCTCGCCGGCGACGGACGCAATCATCGAGACTTCGAGCAGCTCGCCCGGCGACAGCGGCGGCAGGATCGAGGGCAGGCGCGCGGCCAGCATCGATTTGCCGGCGCCGGGCGCGCCGATCATGAGCAGATGATGCCCGCCAGCGGCCGCGATCTCCAGCGCGCGCTTGGCGCTCTCCTGGCCCTTGATGTCGCGCAGATCGAGCGTGGAGGCGGCGGCCTCATGCACCCTAGGCGAGGGCCGCGACAGCACCTGCGTGCCCTTGAAATGGTTGGCGATCTGGATGAGCGAGCCAGCCGCAATGATCTGGATGTCCGGGCTCGCCCACGCCGCTTCGGAGCCGCAAGACGCAGGGCAGATCAGTCCTTCCTCGCGCATATTGGCGCCGATCGCGGCCGGCAGAACGCCGGCCACCGGCGCGATCGAGCCGTCGAGGCCGAGCTCGCCGAGCACGGTGAAGCCGGCCAGCGCATCCGGCGGGATCGCCCCGATCGCCGCCATCAGCCCGAGCGCGATCGGCAGGTCGTAGTGGCTGCCTTCCTTCGGGACGTCGGCCGGTGCCAGATTGACGGTGATCCGCCGCGCCGGCAGCGCCAGCCCCGAGGCGAGCAGCGCCGAACGCACCCGCTCGCGCGCCTCCGACCCCGCCTTGTCCGGAAGGCCGACGATGGCGAAGGCCGGCAGGCCCGGCGCGACCTGCACCTGCACGTCGACCGCGCGGGCCTCGATCCCCTCAAAGGCGACGGTAGAAACCCGTGAACCATGCCCGAACCAGCCTGCCCTTTCCTACAATTAGGGGTAGCAGAGGGCGGCCGTTTTCGCAAGAACAATACAGGAACAATGCTCAGAGCCCGCGCAAGTCCTAATCAGTCGTAAACGCGACGCTGAGACTACGTCTCGAATGCCGGTTTCCGTCCTCAGCACATTCCAACGAATGTCCGCTACTCCTGGGCTCGCGGGATGGGCCGTGATCTAACAAGTGAAGAAGCAAGATGCTGGTAAATCGCCGGAGAAGCGAACGTCGGGTGTGCAGCCGGCTCGCCAAGATCCATCTTGGGGCGGGCTCGCTGCCGCGGGATTGCACGATCACGGATATTTCGGATGGCGGCGTGAAAGTGGTGGCGGAATTCCTGGAAGTGCCGCCGCAATTCACCATCATCTTCGCGCCTGATTATTCCCGCCAATGCCGCCTGCGCTGGCGCATCGGCTGCGAATTCGGTGCCGAATTCGTCGACTGAACCTCAACAGGCGCGCCTCCTTAACGGGACTTTAGCGTTAATGGGTAAGCATCTCTGATCAGTTGCCGAGTGATCAGAGTATGTCCAAGCGTTCGTTCCTCGCTTTTCCCCCGGCGAGATATCTGTGTTCCGCCGTACTGATCCTTGCCCTCGGCGGCTGTCAGACCACCGGCATCGAGGACGTCACCGGTGCGCTCGGCGGCAAGCAGGCGTCCATCGCTGAGGCCGACAGCAAGGCCGACGCCAGGCCGGAGATGGACGCACTTCGCGAGCGTTATCGTGCCAAGCCCAGCGATCCCGCAATCGCGATCGAATACGGCAAGGCGCTGCGCGACAGCGGCCAGCGCGCGCAGGCGGTCGCGGTGCTCGAGCAGGCCGTGCTCGCCCATCCCGGCAACAAGGCGCTGCTCGCCGGCTATGGCCGCGCACTCGCCGACAACGGCAATTTCCAGCAGGCCTTCGACGTTCTCGGCCGGGCGCATTCGCCGGAGGATCCCGATTGGCGCATTCTGTCGGCGCAGGGCGCGGTGCTCGATCAGCTCGGCCGCAACGAGGAAGCCCAGCAATATTACGCCGCGGCGTTGAAGATCGTGCCGAACGAGCCGACCGTGCTGTCCAATCTCGGATTGTCCTATATGCTGCAAAACAATCTGTCGAAGGCCGAACAGGTGCTCGGCCGCGCTTATCAGCGCAATCAGAACGATGCGCGGGTCCGCGCCAATCTGGCCCTCGTGCTGGGATTGCAGGGGCGCGAGGCCGAGGCCGAAATCCTCGTGAAGGCAGATTTGCCGCCGGACCAGGCAGCGGCCAAGGTCGCGGCGCTGAAGCAGCTGCTGGCAAAGAAGCAGCAGCGGGCGGACAAGTAATCCGCCCCTCTGATGTACCCTACGACGCCTTGCGATGCGGGGCCGAGCCGCGCCCTGACCTGCCCTTCAGCTTCTTCAACAGCGGCTCGAGCAGCGAGCGCTTCGGCTTCTTCACGTCGCCGCGGCCGGCGAGGCGGTTCGCCATGTTCTGGAACAGGAGGGTGGTGCGGTGGGTCTTGGAGACCTCCGCGATCATCTGGCCGTTGTTGGCCGCGGTCGAGAACAGTTTCGAATCGAACGGGATCACCGCGATCGGCTGGCTCTCCATGGTCTTGGCGAACGCCTTGACCTCGATCTCCGCGCGCCGGTGCATGCCGACCTGGTTGAGGCAGTACAGCGGCGGCCGGTCGTTCGGCCGCGCTGTCTTCAGAACGGTCAGCATGTTCTTGGTGTTGCGCAAGTTGGCGAGATCGGGCTCGGCCACGATGACGATATCGTCGGCGTTCACCAGCGCGCGTCGCGTCCAGCCGGACCATTGATGGGGAACGTCGAGCACGATGCACGGCGTGGTCATGCGCAACGTGTCGAACACCGCGTCAAAAGCTTCGGCACCGAAATCGTAGACGCGGTCGAGCGTGGCGGGCGCCGCCAGCAGGCTGAGGCGATCGGTGCATTTGGCGAGCAGGCGCTCCATCAGCGCCGTGTCCGGCCGGTCCTGCGACAGCACCGCGTTGGCGATGCCCTGCACCGGGTCCTGGTTGTAGTCGAGACCCGCCGTGCCGAAGGCGAGGTCGAGATCGATCACGACGGAATCGAGCGAAAGGTCTCGCGCGATGGTCCAGGCCAGATTATGCGCGACGGTGGACGCGCCGACGCCGCCCTTGGCGCCGACCACCGCGATGACGCGGCCGGTGATGATGGCCTCGGACGCCGAGAACAGGCTGCAGATCGAGCGGACCACGTCGAGGGTTTCGACCGGTCCGACCACGTAGTCGTTGACGCCGCGGCGCACCAGCTCGCGATAGGGCGCGGTGTCATTGGGGCTGCCGATCACGACCACGCGGGTGCCGGGATCGCAGACGCCGGCGAGGTCGTCGAGTCCCTCCAGGATGTCGCGCGTGCCGTCGGACTCGATGACGATCACGTTCGGTGTCGGCATCGATTCATAGGCTTCGATCGCTGCAGCGAGGCCACCGTCCTTGGCGGTGAGGTGGGCCTTGGCGAGCCGGCGATCCTGGCCCGCCGCGGTCACTGCCTTGAGCGTCTGCTCGGTCTCGCAAAAGGCTTGCACCGAAATGCGAGGAACCGGCGCGATATGTTCGTCGGGGTGCAGCGGATCGTCCGCGTCTTCTTCGTCAAGCCGTGTCATTTGCCGGTATCGCTGAGTTTGGCCTTGTCGGATTCGGGCGAGGGCGTCGCGATCGGCGTGCCCTTGCGGTAACGGTCGAAGGCGATGTCGCGCCGTGCGGTATAGGCGGGTGTCTCGGCGCGCGGCTGCTCGAGGTCGGCCGGGTTGTCGATCATCGCGGCGAGATTGCGCTGGCTGGCGCAGCCCAGATTGAAATAAGGCCGGTTCTCGTTGTAGCCGGGGTCGAGGATGGAGGGGCCGACGTCTTCCGGCCACAGCCCGCACGGCCCGGCGACGGCCGCGATCTTCGAATAACTCAGGCGAATGGTCGGCAGCAGCCCGGGATCCTCAGGACGGTAGGGATGCTGGACGATGGCGCGCGAGGGCACGCCGCCGGACGTGAGCACGGAGCGGATCTCCTGATAGGTCGCAGCAGCCGCGCGCGAATTGGCGGTGTCGGCGGGCACGTCGACGACGACGGAGCCGGTGCCCTCGCGCACCCAGTCCCGCGCGATGCCCGCGACGTCCACATGCTGTGCAGCCGAGAGGCCGCCGCGCGCCTTGCCGACGAAGATCACGATCGACTTCTTGCCTTCCTGCACCGCGATCGGGTGGCGCTGGCGATAATCGGTCGGCACCGTCTGGGTGACGATCTCCGTGGTGTTGCAGGCGCCGAGCATGACGGAGAGCCCCGTCAGTGCCAGCGTGATCCGCAAATTGCGACGTCGATCGGCTGATGTTGTCGTCATCGCCTGGTCCCCTTTGCCCCCGTTTCGCGCCCCGGTCCCCAAACCGTTCGTCTCAGTCGATGATGAAGCCGAAATCACCGGGCGTGCCGGCGACCGGATCGACACGGGTCGCGATGCCGTAGAGGCGATTGACCCGGCCGAGCAGCGCCCTCTGCGCGTCCGAGGCCGGCGCGAAGCCGTCGTCGGGCCGCGACAATTCCTTCTGAGCGACCGCGCGCACCACATAGGGCGTCACGATCACCATCAGCTCGGTCTCGTTGTTGACGAAGTCCTGGCTGCGGAACAGCGCGCCGATGATCGGCACCTGGTCGACACCAGGCAGCCCGTTGATCGCCTGCTTGGTCTGTTGCTGGATCAAGCCGGCCATCGCCATCGAACCGCCCGAGGGAATTTCCAGCGTGGTCTCGGCGCGGCGGGTCTGGATCGATGGAATGGTGATCGAGTTGTTCGCGAACGAGGACACGGCCTGCGTCAACGTGATCGAGTTGGTGTTCGACAGCTCCGAGACCTCCGTCATCACGCGCAGGCTGATACGGCCTTCGCTGAGCACGACCGGCGTGAAGTTCAGGGAGATGCCGAACTTCTTGTAGGTGACCTGGGTGGTGCAGACGTGAGTGACCGGATCGCAGGCATAGCCCCCGGGGATCGGGAATTCGCCGCCGGCGACGAAAGTGGCGGATTCGCCCGAGATCGCGGTCAGGCTCGGTTCGGCCAGCGTGCGCATGACACCGGCGCTCTCCATCGCCCGCATGGTGGCGTTGACGGTGGCAACGCCCTTGGCGAGCCCGGAGACGCCGAGCCCATTGCTGCCGACGATCGGCCCGCCGGAGACCGAGAACGGGTTGGAATTGTTGAAATTCACCACGGCGGTGCCGGCGTTCAGGCTGGCGCTGAGATCGACGCCGAGCTGCTTGACGATATCGCGGCGGACCTCGCCGACCACGACCTTGAGCATCACCTGATCGCGGCCGCGCACCACGATGTTGTTGACGACCTTGTCCGAGCCGCCGACGAGCTTTGCGGCGACGTCGCCGGCCTGCTGAGCCTCGACCGGGCTCGACACCGAGCCGGTCAGCATCACGCTGTCGCCGACGCCTTCGATCTGGACGCCCGGCAGCGACTGGCGCAGAGCGGCGCGCATGCCGTTGAGGTCGCGCTTCACCGCGATGTCGTAGGAGGCGACCTGCTGGCCGTCGGCGGCGAAGAACACGACGTTGGTCTGGCCGACCTGGCCACCGATGATATAGGCGCGCTGGGCCGAGCGGATCACCGCATTGGCGATCTTGGGGTCGGCCACCAGCACGTCCTTGACCTCGCGCGGCAGGTCGATGACGACGGACTTGCCGATGCCGAGCGACAGAAAGCGCGTCCGCGCCAGTGCGATCGTCGCCACCGACGACACGCCGAGATCCGACGCCTGCATCGGCTCCTGGTCGCCGACCGGCGCGTCCGCAGCACTGAGCACGCCGGGGGCCGCGAGCCCCAGAATCAATATCGTCCCCGCCAGGAGCGCGCGCGCGCGCTTCCCCCGAATGCGCAGGCCGGTCCGATCACCCCCGTAGTTCATGCTGTCCCCATCACCTCTGTGACGTCAGTTGCCGTGCCGGCACGCCATAACGGATCACGTTCACGCCGCCCGGGCGCTTGATCGCCTGGTCCTCGGGTGTGCCGTCGACCGCGTTGGCATCGACGATGCTGCGCAATGCGAGTGTCAGAGTGCCGCCCTGGCGTGCGGCCGAGAGCGTGGCGACCTGGTCGGGCCGGAGCTCGAGCGTGACGGTCTTGCCGATCACGGCGTTCTGGCCGTCCTTCTCCTTCGGCGCCTGGTCGATCGCGAGCACGCGGATGTTGGTCAGAATGACCTCGGACAGGACGAGATCGTTGCCGCCGGTCGGACCGTTGGTGTTACCGTCGGGATTCTTCAGGCGGCGGGTCAGGACGATGTCGACGCGATCATTCGGAAGGATGAAGCCGCCGGCCCCGGTTTCGGCTGAAATCTCGGTGGAGACGGCGCGCATCCCGGAGGGCAGGATCGCGGCCATGAAGCCGGAGCCTTCGGCCTTGACCAGCTTCTGCTCGCGGATCGGCTCGCCCTGCATCAAGGGCACGCGCGCGATCGAGCCGGCGATCTGGATCTGCGCCTCGGGCCGGCTGTCGCGGCGAATGAAGGCGCTGCTCGCAGTCGCCGCCGGCCAGGCCTGCCATTGCAGGTCGTCGGGCTTGACGGCTTGGCCGAGCTGGATGTCGCTCTTCGCGACAAGGACCTCGACCGTCGGCAGCTTCTCGGCGGCCGGCAGGGCGGGCGCGGGTGCATTCTGATAGCCGCTCGCCAGATACGCAGCGACGCCGCCGGCGCCGAGAGCGATGACGAGAACGACGATGCGTGCGGTATTCATACGCTTCTACTCTTACGCGGGGCACTCGAACCGCACCTGGCGTGTTCCCCCGCGTCGATGAGTAGGGAGTAAAAGTATAAGGGGTGTTGCGAGGCCGAACGCGATCGCCGGCCAGCGATGCTGGTTTTCGGCAGATGGTGAACGTCGCGTTATCTGAGGCCACGCGGCTCCGTAGATTCACGCATCCCGACGCGCGCATTTGGATGAGACGCGGGGCGTCATGGTGAACGGGTGGTTAGTGAAAGGGCCTGCCTGAAGCCGCGTGATTGTACCGGCGAGACGGCAGCAAGGCACCACAACATCGGTGTCGTCCCGGCGAACGCCGGGACCCATACCGCGTGATATCTCGGCTGTAAAAGATAGAAGTACCAACGGCGAGTTTTCGCCACACCACGTCCTGTGGGAATGGAACCGGATCGGCGCTCCGCTTCGCTGCGCTTGTCCGGGACGGCGTTGGAGAGAGATCATACGCTCTCGCAGCAGCGTGCGCGGAAGCTACTTCTTCCGCTTCTGCTCGATCACGTCCCAGATCTTCGCCGCGACATCAGGGCCGCCGAGCCGCGAGATGGCGCGGATGCCGGTCGGCGAGGTGACGTTGATCTCGGTGAGGTTGCCGTTGATGACGTCGATGCCGACGAACAAAAGGCCGCGCTCGCGCAGCGCCGGGCCGAGGGTGGCGCAGATCTCGCGCTCGCGCGGGGTGAGCTCGGTCTCCTGCGCCGCGCCGCCGCGCACCATGTTGGAGCGCAGGTCGTCGGTGGCCGGCACGCGATTCACCGCGCCGGCGAACTCGCCGTTGACGAGGATGATGCGCTTGTCGCCGTGCTTCACCTCGGGGATGAACTGCTGGATCACCCAAGGCTCCTTGAATGTGACCGAGAACATGTCGAACAGCGAGCCGAAATTCATGTCCTGCGGCATCACGCGGAACACGGCCGCGCCGCCGTGACCGTGCAGCGGCTTCATCACGACGGCGCCGTGCCTGTCGCGAAACGCGTTGATCTCATCCAGGTCGCGCGAGATCAGCGTCGGCGGCATCAGCTGCGGAAAATCCATCACGAACAGCTTTTCCGGCGCGTTGCGCACGGAGGCAGGATCGTTGACGACCAGCGTCTTCGGATGGATGCGCTCCAGGAAATGCGTCGAGGTGATGTAGGCGAGGTCGAACGGCGGGTCCTGGCGCAGCAGCACCACGTCAAAACCGTTCAGCGCTTCGCGCTTGGGCTCGCCCAAGGTAAAGTGGTTGCCGGGCTCGTCGCGCACGGTCAGGAGCTGAACCGGAGCGACCAGCTCTTCGCCGACCATGGAGAGCTTGTCGGGCGTGTAATAAGACAGGCCATGGCCGCGCCGCTGCGCCTCCAGCAGCAGCGCAAAGGTGGAATCGCCCTTGATGTTGATGCGGGCGATGGGATCCATCTGGACGGCGACGTTCAGTTTCATGATCTGCCTTTCAGGTCGAGGCGTCGAATGCCGCCAACACATGGCGCGGAAGCGAGCGCGGCGCAATCAGCATGGCGTCGAATCGCAATTCGAATTCAGCATGCTCGGGATGCGCTACGAGCCAGCCTTGCGCCGCATCGATGATGCGCTGCTGCTGGCGCGGCGTCACGGCGAAAGCAGCCTCATCCAGGCTCGCCCGCGCCTTGACCTCGACGAATGCGATCAAATTGCGGCGGCGCGCCACGATGTCGATCTCGCCATACGGGGTGCGGTAGCGTTTGGCGAGGATGCGATAACCCTTGGCCATGAGGTATGCGGCGGCGCGGCTCTCCGCGGAGATGCCGGTGCGGAACGCGGCGACGCGCTCGGGCGAGGCGACCTTCGGTTCCGCCGGAGGGTCAGTCTTCGCCATCGCCGCCTCGCAGGTCCTTTGCGAGCTCGAGCGCGCGGGCATAGACCTCGCGGCGCGGCCGGCCCGACAGTGCCACCGCATGCGCCACGGCATCCTTGACGCTGTTGGCGGCAAGCTGCTCGCGCAAGAGACCGTCGAGCGCATCCGATGCCAGCACGTCGGCGTCGGCTGCAGGCGGACCGATCACGAGAACGAATTCGCCGCGCGTCTCCGGCGCGTCGGCTTGCCGCGCGAACTCGGCGAGGGGGGCACGCCTGACCTCCTCGTGCAACTTGGTCAGCTCGCGGCAGACCGCGGCCTCTCGTTCACCCATGATTTCGGCGAGATCGGTCAATGTGGCCTGCATGCGATTGCCCGATTCGAACATCACCAGCGTCGCGTCGATGCGCGCAAGCTCGGCCAGGCGTGCGCGGCGCGCTGCCGATTTCGCCGGCAAGAAACCCTCGAAGAAGAAGCGATCGGTCGGCAATGCAGCGACCGATAGAGCTGCCAGCACCGAGGATGGGCCGGGCAGCGCATACACCGGATGGCCCGCAGCGCAGACCTCGCGCACCAGCTTGAAGCCGGGGTCGGAGATCAATGGCGTGCCGGCATCCGACACCAGAGCGACCGAGCCGCCTTGCGCCAGCACTTCAAGAATCTTCGGGCGCGCCGCTTCCGCATTGTGCTCGTGATAGGGCTTGAGCTGCGCCGCAATCGCATAGCGTTCGGTCAGGCGGCGCGTGATGCGGGTGTCCTCGCAGGCGATGACATCGACGCCGGCGAGCGTCTGAAGCGCCCGCAGGGTGATGTCGCCGAGATTGCCGATTGGTGTCGCCACCAGATGGAGGCCCGGCGCGACCTTCGGCGCGGCAAACCGATGGGCATCGATGGAGAAGCCGCGCATGGCGGCGTCTTGAGCTTCAGGCGTATTTATCGGGGCCGGCTTTGCGCGCATAATGAGGTCAACTTAGGCACGATCCGCAGGGCTGGGAACCGGCTGGCGGAAAAAGATCGTGCGGAGGTGAGGGGCGGGGAACGGACGGGAATGTGGATCACGTTGAGAGGTAATCAGGGCGCTTGCGCCATATTCACGACGGAAACGCCGCCTTGATGCTGAATGAGTGATGGCGAACAGCTGCCGGGACGGGGAGGCGGCCGTGTTAAGCGGTTGTTATCCTTTTGTTTTGGTTAACCATTTGCCGACAATATGCCTGAATCCGCGGGCTTGTGCCGCGGAAGCAATGTCATGACCGGCCGGCGCCGGCCGGTCAGAAGAGAAGCTGCCATGGTGGGCCCGCGTCATCCAAAGTCTCCCATTCCGGGGTCCCGATTGTCGGGAGCGACCCGCCGGAGTGCGCTTGGCCTGTTGCTCGGTGCGCCTGTGCTGTCGGCCTGCGCCGGCGTGCAGCAAAGTCTCAGCCAGTTCTCCAACCCGTTCTCAAGCTCCACACCGCCGGCCCAGCCGGCGGGTCCCCAGCAGCAGGCGACGACCGCCGGCACCGGCGGCGTGAAGGTCGGTCTGATCTTGCCGCTCTCGGCCGCCGGCAATGCGGGCCTCGCCGCGCAATCCATGCGCAATGCCGCCGAGATGGCGCTGGCCGAGTTCCAGAACCCGAATATCCAGCTGCTGATCAAGGACGACAATGGCAGCCCGCAAGGCGCACAGGCCGGCGCGCAGCAGGCGGTCGACGAAGGCGCCGAGATCATTCTCGGGCCGCTGTTCGCGCAGTCGGTGCCGGCGGTGGCACAGGTCGCGCGCACGCGCGGCATTTCCGTCCTCGCCTTCTCGACCGATTCCAGCATCGCCGGACGCGGCGTCTATCTGCTCTCGTTCTTGCCGGAGTCCGACGTCAACCGCATCGTCGAATATTCCGCCAGCATCGGAAAGCGCTCCGTGGCCGTGCTGGTACCCGACAATGCCTATGGCAATGTCGTCGAGGCCGCCGTGAAGGCGGCCGTGCCGCGGCGCGGCGGACGCATCGTCGCCTTCGAGAAGTACGGCGCCGATCGCGCCACGCCGGCGCGCACCGTGGCGCCGCAACTCGGCAGCGCGGATGCGCTGTTCATCGCCGATGATGGCGATGCCGTCGTGTCGGTGGCAGATGCCATGACCGCGGCGGGCGCGAACCTGCGCAACATCCAGCTGCTCGGCACCGGCTTGTGGGACAATCCGCGCGTCTATGCCAGCGCGGCGTTGCAAGGCGGCCTCTATGCCGCGCCCGACCCGGCCGGCTTCCGCGCCTTCTCCGGCCGCTACCGCACCAAATATGGCGGCGAGCCGGTGCGAACCGCCACGCTCGCCTATGACGCGGTCGCCCTCGTCGCCGCGCTCGCGCGCACGCAGGGCGGCCAACGCTTCTCCTCCGATGTGCTCACGAATCCTTCTGGCTTCGCCGGCATCGACGGCCTGTTCCGCTTCCGCGCCGACGGCACGAATGAGCGTGGGCTCGCAGTGATGAAGGTGACGCAAGGCGGCGGCGTTGCGGTCGCGGGCTCGCCGAAGAGTTTTGGGGCGTAGCCGGTTCTCCGCCGTCGTCCGGGACGACGACGGGGAGAGAGCTCAGGCCGCCAGATCCGCTACCACGGCGTCCAGCACCGGAAATCCGCTGCTGGTCACGCGCAGCCGTCCCGTTGCATCGACCGTGATGGCGCCCTCCTCGCGCAGGAGCGCGATGCGGCGGGGATCGAGCGGGCGGCCAGAGAGTGCCCTGTAACGCTCGGGGTCGATGCCTTCGGCGAGACGCAATCCCATCAGCAGGAATTCGTCGGCGCGTTCCTCGCTGTTGAGCAGCTCGTCGGTGACGATGCCATCGCCGTTGGTTTCGACCCGCATCAGCCAGGCCTCGGGACGCTTCTCGGTGGCGGTGGCGTGCCTGATGCCGTCGATGTCGAGGCGGCCATGCGCGCCGGGGCCGATGCCGGCATATTCCTCGCCACGCCAGTACACCAGATTGTGCCGGCACTCGGCGCCGCGCCGCGCGTGATTTGAAATCTCGTAGGCGGGCAGGCCGAGCTTGTCGCAGGTCTCCTGCGTGACATCATAGAGCGCGCGTGCGGCGGCTTCGTCCGGCGTCTTCAATTTGCCGGCCTGGTGCAGGCCGAAGAACGGCGTGCCTTCCTCGATCGTCAATTGATAGAGCGACAGATGCTCGGCCGCTTCATCAATGGCGTGCCGCAGTTCGTCGGCCCACATCGCCGGCGTCTGGTCGGGGCGAGCGTAGATCAGGTCGAACGAATAGCGATCGAACGAGCGGCGCGCGATGGCGACGGCATCGAGCGCCTCGCGGGCGCTGTGCATGCGGCCGAGCGCCTTCAGCGAGGCGTCATCGAGTGCCTGCACGCCGAGCGAGACGCGGTTGACGCCGGCAGCGCGATAGCCGGCAAAGCGCGTGGCTTCGACGCTGGTCGGATTCGCCTCCAGCGTGACCTCGACGTCGCCGGCGACGGTCCAATGCTTGCCGATCGCATCGAGCACCGCGCCGACGGTTGCAGGCTGCATCAGCGACGGCGTGCCGCCGCCGAGGAAGATCGAGGTCACCTCGCGGCCCGGCGCACGCCCTGCGGTCGTTTCGATCTCACGTCCGAAGGCGGAGGCGAAGCGCGCCTCGTCGATCGCGGCGTGGCGGACATGGCTGTTGAAGTCGCAATAGGGACATTTCGACAGGCAGAACGGCCAGTGCACGTAGACGCCAAAGGCTTCCTTAGCGCGGCTCAAGGCAGATCTCCGCCAGTTTCACGAAGGCGCGGGCGCGATGCGACAGGCCGAGGCCGAGCGGTGGCAGGCCGTGCTTCTCGACGCTTTCCATCTCGCCGAAGGTACGGCTGTGGCCATCGGGCAGAAACATGGGATCGTAGCCGAAGCCGGCATTCCCGCGCGGCGGCCAGACCAGCGTACCGTCGACGCGCGCCTCGACCTGTTCGAGATGATCGTCGGGCCAGGCAACGCAGAGCGCGGAGACGAAATGCGCTCTTCGGCGGTCGGGCGTGGTGGCGCCGCGCTCCTGCAACAGCCGCTCGATCTGCGCCATCGCCGCCGCGAAATCCTTGTTTGGGCCGGCCCAGCGCGCCGAGAAAATGCCGGGCGCGCCGTCGAGCGCGTCGACGACGATACCGGAATCGTCGGCGAAAGCAGGAAGCTTGGTCGTCCTCGCCGCGGCGCTCGCCTTGATCGCGGCATTGCTACGGAAGTCGTTTCCGGTTTCCTCGGGCTCGTCCAGACCGAGTTCACCGGCCGACACCGCCTCGATCCCATACGGCGCAAGCAGCTCCTTCATCTCGGCGAGCTTGCCGGGATTGTGGGTGGCGATGACGAGCTTGTCCGTGATTCGGCGGTGCATGGCCTATTGACTACGCCACGGCCAGTTTCTGCAAGTCCACCAGACGCGCGACGCCCTTGCGCGCCAGCGCCATCAACGCCAGGAACTCGGTTTCGGTGAACGGCTCGCGTTCCGCGGTGCCCTGCACCTCGATGATGCGGCCATCGCCGGTCATGACGAAATTGGCGTCGGTCTCGGCCTCGGAATCCTCGGCATAGTCGAGATCGAGCACCGGCGTGCCGTTGTAGATGCCGCAGGAGATCGCGGCGACGTTGTCGCGCAGCACGTTGGCCTTCACCATGTTGCGCGCCTTCATCCAGTTGACGCAATCGGCGAGCGCGACCCAGGCGCCGGTGATCGAGGCCGTGCGCGTGCCGCCGTCGGCCTGGAGCACGTCGCAATCGACCGTGATCTGGCGTTCGCCGAGCGCTTCGAGATTGATGATGGTGCGAAGCGAGCGGCCGATCAGGCGCTGGATCTCGACGGTGCGGCCGCTCTGCTTGCCGACTGAGGCCTCGCGGCGGGTCCGTTCCGAGGTCGCGCGCGGCAGCATGCCGTATTCGGCGGTGACCCAGCCGCGCCCCTGGCCCTTCAGCCAGGGCGGCAGGCGGTCCTCGAGCGTGGCGGTGACCAGCACATGGGTGTCGCCGAATTTCACCAGGCACGAGCCTTCCGCATATTTGACCACGCCACGCTCCAGCGTCACGGGGCGCAATTCGTCGGGCGCACGGCGGCTTGGCCGCATGGGAAATCCTCCAAAACTCACGGGAAAAGGCTGTTCGCGGTGCTTGTAGGTGGGGCAGGGGTGGGCGGCAAGGTTTTTTCACCCCTCGCCTTCGAGGCCGCAAACGCCCCGCTTGTCAGAACCGCCCTGGATGGACAAATTATGAGCATCTGAGAGGAGTTACCGTCTGTGGCCCATCACGATCCGATCCATCTGATCGCGCCGCGCGCAGGCCTCGCCCAGCTCAACGAGCGTTCCCGCGACATCTTTCGTCAAATTGTCGAAAGCTATCTCGCGACCGGTGAGCCGGTGGGCTCGCGCAATATTTCGCGCCTGATCGCGATGCCGCTGTCACCGGCCTCGGTCCGCAACGTCATGGCCGATCTGGAACAGCTCGGCCTGATCTATGCCCCGCACACTTCGGCGGGCCGGCTGCCGACGGAACTAGGCTTACGCTTCTTCGTCGATGCCCTGATGCAGGTCGGCGACCTCAATGAGGCCGAGCGGCAGTCGATCCAGAGCCAGCTCTCCTCCGTCGGCGAGGCGCAGTCGGTCGAGGCGGCGCTGGACCAGGCCCTGATGCGGCTCTCCGGCCTGACCCGGGCCGCCGCTGTCGTGTTGACACCAAAATCCAATGCGCGGCTCAAGCACATCGAATTCGTCCGCCTGGAACCGGAGAGGGCGCTGGTGATTCTGGTCGGCGAGGACGGCCAGGTCGAAAACCGCGTGCTGACGCTGCCGCCCGGAGTTCCCTCCTCGGCTCTGATCGAGGCTGGCAATTTCCTCAATGCGCGAATCCGCGGCCGCACGCTGGCCGAGGCGCGGCTCGAGCTCGAAACCGCGCTCGCCGAGGCCCGCGCCGAGCTCGATCAGCTGACGCAAAAGGTGATCTCGGCCGGCATTGCCAGCTGGTCCGGCGGCGAGAACGAGGACCGCCAGCTCATCGTTCGTGGCCATGCCAATCTGCTCGAAGATCTGCATGCGCTGGAGGATCTGGAGCGGGTGCGCCTGTTGTTCGACGACCTCGAGACCAAGCGGGGCGTCATCGACCTGCTCGGCCGGGCCGAAACCGCCGAGGGCGTACGCATCTTCATCGGCAGTGAGAACAAGCTGTTTTCCCTGTCGGGGTCCTCCACCATCATCGCGCCCTATCGGGATGCCGCCGGCCACATCGTCGGCGTTCTCGGCGTGATCGGCCCGACGCGGCTGAATTATGCCCGCGTGATCCCGACCGTGGACTACGCCGCCCGTATCGTCAGCCGCCTGCTGGGGGGCTGACCGGCGTTTCCGCCGATCACGGGCGCTTGATTTTCGTGGCCTCAGGCACGATATCCGGGCCAACAATCCCTGGAAACGAGTTCGAGAATAGAGCCGATGACCGAGCAAGACCGGCAACCCGAAGACACGACTGCAGCGACCGGCGAGCCCGTGGTGTCAAAACCCTACATCATGCCCGACGATCCCGAGCCCGGCTCGGTCGAGACGTTGCAGAAGGAGGCCGCCGAGGCGCGGGACCGCATGCTGCGGACGCTGGCCGAGATGGAGAATTTGCGCAAGCGGACCACCAAGGAGGTCGCTGACGCCCGCCTCTACGGCATCACCGGCTTTGCGCGCGACGTGCTCGACATCGCCGACAATCTCCAGCGCGCGCTCGACGCCGTTCCGGCCGAAGCCCGTGCCGCGGCCGATCCCGGCCTGATCTCGCTGATCGAGGGCGTCGAGCTCACCGAGCGCTCGCTGCTCAACGCGCTGGAAAAGCACGGCGTGAAGAGATTCGATCCGCAGGGCCAGAAGTTCGACCCGAACTTCCAGCAGGCGATGTTCGAAGTGCCCGATGCCTCGGTGCCGGCGGGCACCGTGGTGCAGGTCGTGCAGGCCGGCTACACAATCGGCGAGCGCGTGCTGCGCCCGGCGCTGGTCGGTGTCGCCAAGGGCGGCGCGAAGGCGGCGACCGCGGCCAACAACAACAACGAGTCGAGCGGCGCGCCGAACTGAGCGGTAAGCGACGAGTCATTCCGGGGCGGCTCGCAGAGTCGAACCCGGAATCCGGTGCGCAATTGCGCACCGGAGTTCGATGCTTTGCATCGAACCGGAACGACTGATCGTAAATCTTACGCGCTCACCGCGATATCCGCAGACTGAATCCGCTTCACGCCGGCCTTGGCCATGTCGGCCCAGGCCTTTGCCAGCGAGCCCTGGGTGTCGATGCCGCGGCAGGCGTCTTCCACCACATAAACCTCGAAACCCGCCTTGCGCGCGTCGAGCGCGGTCCAGGCGACGCAGAAGTCCGTCGCGAGCCCTGCAACGAAGACGCGCTTGATCTTGCGTCCCTTCAGGTAGCCGGCAAGCCCCGTCGAGGTCTTGCCGTCGGCTTCGAGGAAGGCCGAGTAGCTGTCGACGTCCTTGTGAAAACCCTTGCGGATGATGAGCTCGGCGTGCGGGATCGACAGGTCCTTCGACAGCGAAGCGCCATCGGTGCCCTGCACGCAATGGTCGGGCCACAGCACCTGCTTGCCGTAGGGCAGGTCGATGGTCTCGAACGGCTTCTTGCCTGAATGAACCGACGCAAACGAAATGTGGCCGGGCGTGTGCCAGTCCTGTGTCATCACCACGTTGGAAAACGCCTTCGCGATTCTGTTGATGACGGGCACCACCTGCTCGCCTTCCTTCACCGCGAGGCTGCCGCCCGGCAGGAAGCAGTTCTGCACGTCGATCACGAGCAGGGCTGATGCGTCGTCCGGCTTGATCGACGCGGCCGCGAACAGCGCACTTGGCGCGAGCGTCGCCAGTGCCGTCGTTCCAAGCATTGCCAAGACGTGTCGCCGATCCAGCATCGTTCGCCTCCCCTTAGGATGATCCAACGGAGGGGAGCGTAGTTCCGTTCGTATACGAACAGAAGCCCGAAAATGCAGCCGGTCTTGGTGAGGGGTTGGGCTCGCGGCGTGCTCGGCGCACCTCTCCTTGCGGGCCCTTGCGGGAGAGGTCGCTGCGCTTGCAGAGCGCGGTCTCGATTGCGGAGACACCCTCTCCCCGACCGCCCGCCCGCGGGTGGGGGCGGGTGGGGAGGGAGCGCATCTCGCGCGTGGACGCGCCTACCCCTTCGGCTGAATCCCGTCGCGCACCGCGCGGAAACGGGTGAAGGCGGCTTGCCATCTGTCGCGCGGGGCGCTGGCGATGATGCGCAATGATGCGCCGCCACTCGAGAAGCGGATCCACTGCACCACGGTCACGGGGACCTTATCCTTGCCGCTGACGCCGTCGATCCGGGTCTCGAAACCCTGCTGGCCGTTGATGCGGATCGGCTCGGACATGGTGATGCGCGACTCGCGCACGCCAGGAATCTGGAGTGCCGCCTCCTGGGCGAAACGGGCGCGGTCGTCGGCGGCTTGCGGGGTGGCGCCAATCAGGCCGAGGATCATGAACGGCCGCGACTCGTAGCCCGTGCTCTCGTCGCCGTCGGCCAGGATGATGCTCGAGCCCGGCGCCAGGGTCCGGATGTCCTTGAAGTCGGCAAGATCGGTGATCTTGAACGGCATCAGCGCGATCTGCTCTTCGGCCGAGACCTGCCTGCGGGTGGTGGCGCTCGCAAACATCTGCCGCACCGCTTCATCGGTGTAGATCTTGGTCGCATTCTCCGGGATCTGCACCGCGACATAGCCGGAGAAGCCGGCACCGGGCACGATCATCGAATAGCGCTTCACCGGGGTGTCGTCGGCCTTGCCGCTTTCGGTCGTGAAATAGGCAAGGCCCGCGGGGGTCTCGATCTTGTCCTGCTTGACGCCATTGGCCCCGGCAGGATTGGAATTGAACGCGCTCACGACCTCGCCATAGGCCGCCGGCGGCAGCTCGGTGATCAGCACCTTGACGCTGCCGTCCTCGCTCTCGAAGCCCGGAAAGGTTTTCGCCGTGCTGAGGCCGACCAGGGGCACCATGCCGAGGCGCAAGCCAGGTGGGAAAACGGCGTCGGCGGCGTGGGCCGGAAACGCGGAGACGGCGAGGAGGGCGAGTGCGGCGAGGGGGCGGATCAGCGTCATGGGCACTCTGATTGGTTCACATTGAGGCCGTTCGATGGTCGGCCGCCGGGCGCTTTGTCGCGCGAAGCAGCTGCGCCGGCTGTCCGGCCGGTCAGCCTTTTAGCGGGTTTGGCCCTGCCGCAACAGGGAGGGGCCGCTCGCGGAAGCGGGGGCTTGCCGAAGCGCGAACCTGTTAATAATTCCTCACCCGCAAGGGCGGTGGAGCCCGGATATGATCTTCCAAAACCCAATGTTTTCGCGGCAGAAACGTAGCCTCGGTCCTTGCGGGCCCCTCCCCCCCTCCTATATGAGCCTCAATCATCGCAATATCGCGGATGTTTGATCTTAGGGGGTTTCGGTTCGGGTGCCTTCTGGGCCCAGCCAACCTGCCGCAAAAAGAAGGATATCAGGACCATGGGAAAGGTCATTGGGATCGACCTCGGCACCACGAACTCGTGCGTCGCCGTGATGGATGGCAAGAACGCCAAAGTCATCGAGAATTCCGAAGGCATGCGCACGACGCCTTCGATCGTCGCCGTCACGGATGACGGTGAGCGCCTCGTCGGCCAGCCGGCCAAGCGCCAGGCCGTCACCAATCCCGAGCGTACCTTCTTCGCAGTGAAGCGCCTCATCGGCCGCCGCTACGACGACCCGATGGTCGAGAAGGACAAGAAGCTCGTCCCGTACAAGATCGTGAAGGCTTCCAACGGCGACGCCTGGGTCGAGGCCGACGGCCAGACCTACTCGCCCTCGCAGGTCTCGGCGTTCATCTTGCAGAAGATGAAGGAGACCGCGGAAGCCCATCTCGGCCAGAAGGTCGACCAGGCCGTCATCACCGTTCCCGCCTACTTCAACGACGCCCAGCGCCAGGCGACCAAGGACGCCGGCAAGATCGCGGGCCTCGAAGTGCTGCGCATCATCAACGAGCCGACCGCGGCCGCGCTCGCCTATGGCCTCGACAAGACCAAGGCCGGCACCATCGCGGTGTACGACCTCGGCGGCGGCACCTTCGATATCTCCATTCTCGAGATCGGTGACGGCGTGTTCGAGGTGAAGTCGACCAATGGCGACACCTTCCTCGGCGGCGAAGACTTCGACATGCGCCTGGTCGGCTATCTCGCCGACGAGTTCCAGAAGGAGCAGGGCATCAACCTGCGCAACGACAAGCTCGCCTTGCAGCGCCTGAAGGAAGCCGCTGAAAAGGCCAAGATCGAGCTGTCCTCGACGACGCAGACCGAGATCAACCTGCCCTTCATCACCGCGGATCAGACCGGTCCGAAGCATCTGACGATGAAGCTCACCCGCGCCAAGTTCGAGGCGCTGGTCGACGACCTCGTGCAGAAAACCATCGAGCCCTGCCGCAAGGCGCTGAAGGACGCGGGCGTCACCGCCGGTGAAATCGGCGAGGTGGTGCTGGTCGGCGGCATGACCCGCATGCCGAAGGTCCAGGAGGTCGTGAAGCAGCTGTTCGGCAAGGAGCCGCACAAGGGCGTCAACCCGGACGAAGTCGTGGCGATCGGTGCCGCGATCCAGGCCGGCGTGCTCCAGGGCGACGTCAAGGACGTGCTGCTGCTCGACGTGACCCCGCTGTCGCTGGGCATCGAGACGCTGGGCGGCGTGTTCACCCGCATCATCGATCGCAACACGACGATCCCGACCAAGAAGAGCCAGGTGTTCTCGACGGCTGAAGACAATCAGAATGCCGTCACCATCCGCGTCTTCCAGGGCGAGCGTGAAATGGCGGCCGACAACAAGATGCTCGGCCAATTCGACCTGATGGGCATTCCGCCGGCCCCCCGCGGCATGCCCCAGATCGAAGTGACCTTCGACATCGACGCCAACGGCATTGTCAACGTCTCGGCCAAGGACAAGGCCACCGGCAAGGAGCAGCAGATCCGCATCCAGGCCTCGGGCGGCCTGTCGGAGGCCGACATCGAGAAGATGGTCAAGGACGCCGAGGCCAATGCGGCGGCCGACAAGAAGCGCCGCGAGGCGGTCGATGCCAAGAACCATGCGGACGCGCTGGTGCATTCCACCGAGAAGGCCCTCGCCGAGCACGGTTCGAAGGTCTCCGAGACCGAGCGCCGCGCCATCGAGGATGCCGTCAGCGACCTCAAGGAGGCGCTGAAGGGCGACGATGCCGAGGCGATCAAGGCCAAGACCAACACCCTGGCCCAGGCTTCGATGAAGCTCGGCGAGGCCATGTACAAGCAGCAGGCCGAGGCCGACGCCAAGAAGGACGCGGCCAAGGACGACGTCGTCGACGCGGAATTCACCGAGGTCGACGACGAGAAGAACAACAAGAAGTCTGCATAAGCCCGAGAGGGTGGCGATGCGGACGGCTTGGACCCCACACGCGCTACCGGCCTCCTCCCTCGCGGGGGAGGCCGTCGTGTCGGGCTCCACGGGCAAGGCGCCCGTTACCATCGATCAATTCCCAGCCGTTATTCTCAGCGCTGCCAGGCTGCCCTCTGCCGCGAGGCGGAAGGGCGCTTATATTGCTGCGTGGCAACGCTGTTTCGCCCCAACTTGAAATCGCGATTGGATAGACCGAGCTGAACATGTCCACGTCCACCAAGCGCTGCTATTACGAGACCCTCGAAGTCGATCGCGACGCTGACGAATCCAAGCTGAAATCGTCGTTCCGCAAGCTGGCGATGAAATTCCATCCCGACCGCAATCCGGGGGACCAGACCAGCGAAGTCAAATTCAAGGAGATCAACGAGGCCTATGAGGTCCTGAAGGACAAGGACAAGCGCGCCGCCTATGACCGCTATGGTCACGCCGCGTTCGAGCAGGGCGGCGGCTTTGGCGGCGGCCCCGGTTTCGGCGCGGGCTTCGCCTCCTCTTTCTCCGACATTTTCGAAGACCTGTTCGGCATGGCCGGACAGCGCGGCCGCGGTGGCCGCGAGCGCGGCGCCGATTTGCGCTACAATATGGAGATCACGCTCGAGGAAGCCTTTGGCGGCAAGACTGCGCAGATCGAGATCCCGGTCTCGGTCACCTGCGAGGCTTGCTCGGGCATCGGCGCCAAGGCCGGTACCAAGCCGAAGACCTGCTCGACCTGCGGCGGCGCGGGCCGTGTGCGGCAGTCGCAGGGCTTCTTCACGCTCGAGCGCACCTGTCCCGGCTGCCAGGGACGCGGCCAGATGATCGAGGACGCCTGCCCCTCCTGCGCGGGCCAGGGCCGCGTCACGCGCGAGCGCACGCTGTCGGTCAACATTCCGCAAGGCGTCGAGGATGGCACCCGGATCAGGCTCGCCGGCGAGGGCGAGGCCGGGGTCCGCGGTGGTCCGCCCGGCGATCTCTACATCTTCCTGTCGCTGGCCCAGCACCAGTTCTTCCAGCGCGATGGCGCCGATCTGCACTGCCGCGTGCCGATCTCGATGGTGACGGCCGCGCTCGGTGGCGAATTCGAGGTGCCGACCATCGACAAGGGCAAGGCCAAGGTGAAAGTGCCTGCCGGAACCCAGTCCGGCCGCCGATTCCGCATCGCATCAAAGGGCATGCCGGTGTTGCGGTCGCGTCAGATGGGCGACATGTATGTCCAGGTCGTGGTCGAGACCCCGCAGAACCTCACCAAGAAGCAACAGGAATTGCTGGCCGAGTTCGACAAGCTCTCCTCCGGCAACACCCAACCGGAATCCGAGGGTTTCTTCGCCAAGGTCAAGGACTTCTTCGGTAATCGGGCGAATTGACTCGTCTTGACCGTGCCGTCTTCGGCCTATACGTCTTTATGACCATTTTCTGACACGCCGCGGTCCTGCGGTCCCGTCCGGTCCCGACATGCCATTGCCATCGTCTGCGCGTGCCTTGAAGAAGCCTCGTCTTGACGACGAGGTGCGCTTTCTCAGGTCGTGGATCGAAAAGCCGCTGCACATGGGCGCGGTGATGCCGTCGGGCAAGCTCTTGGCCCGGACCATGGCTCATTATGTCGATCCGGAGTCCGATGCGCCGGTGGTGGAGCTCGGGCCCGGCACCGGCGCGATCACCTCCGCGCTGATCGAGCGCGGTGTCGACCAGAAGCGTCTCGTCCTCGTCGAATACAATCCCGGCTTCTGCGCGCTGCTGCGCGACCGCTACCCGCAGGCCAAGGTGGTGCAGGGCGATGCCTATCGCCTGCGCGACACGCTCTGGAACGTCCTGAGCGCGCCGGCTAGCGCGGTCGTCTCGGGCCTGCCGCTCGTGACGAAACCGATGCTGACGCGGCTGCGGCTCATTCGCGATGCCTTCACCGCGCTTGCGCCCGGCGCGCCCTTCATCCAGTTCACCTATGCGGTGGTGCCGCCGATCCCGAAATCGCTGCCCGGCGTGTCGACAGAGGCCTCGGAACGGATCTGGATGAACCTTCCGCCGGCCCGCGTCTGGGTGTATCGCAAGGACTAATTCCGCCCGCTCTTCTTTTGCGCGGCGGGCTCGTTTCGCCGAACGCATGGGATTGGATGTCCGCACCCAAAATCCTGATCATTCCCGGCTCGCTGCGCACCGGCTCGCACAATGTGAAGCTTGGGGCGCTGGCGGCCTACGAATTCGCCCAGGCCGGCGTGGACGTCACCCGCATCTCGCTCGCGGATTTTCCGCTGCCGATCTACGACGGCGATCTCCAGGCCAAGTCCGGCGTGCCCAAGCACGCCATCAATCTCAAGCGCATGATCGGCGCCCATCACGGTGTCCTCATCGTCTCGCCCGAATACAATGCCTCGGTGCCGCCGCTTCTCAAGAACGCGATCGACTGGGTCAGCCGCGTGCACGAGCTGCACGAGGCGCGCGGCGAGGTGTTCCGCAACCGCGTCTTCGCGCTCGCCGGCGCCTCCCAGAGCCGGCTCGGTGCCGCCCGCGCGCTCCAGGCCTTGCGGCTGATCCTCTCCTCCTGCCACGCCAACGTGATTGCCAGCCAGCTCACGCTCGCCTTTGCCGACCAGGCCTATGACGATATGGACAGGCTGAAGAACGAGGGTGATATCGCCGCGTTGAAAGAGCTGGTAGCGCAGCTGATCGACGTTTCCCAACGCATGATGTGAGGTGACATGACGCCAGCCGAGATCGCCCCGAAAGACCGCCTGATCGTTGCGCTCGATCTGCCGAGCGTTGATGCTGCGGAGGCGATGATCGCGAAGCTCGGCGACAGCGTCTCGTTCTACAAGATCGGCTATCAGCTCGCTTATGCCGGCGGCCTGCCGTTGATCGGAAAGCTCGCCGACAGGGGCAAAAAGGTCTTTGCCGATCTGAAGATGCACGACATCGGCAATACGGTGAGGCGTGGGGTGGAGAGCGTCGCCAAGCTGGGTGCGACCTTCGTTACCGTCCACGCCTATCCGCAGACCATGAAGGGCGCCGTCGAGGGCCGCGGCAGTGCCGGCCTGAAGATCCTCGCCGTCACGGTGCTGACTTCCTACAACGACGACGATTTGCATGCGGCGGGCTATCGGCTCAGCGTGTCGGAGCTAGTTGAGGCCCGCGCGCAGCAGGCGCAGGTGATCGGCGTCGACGGTCTGGTGTCCTCGCCAGAGGAAGTCGGTGCGTTGCGCAAGATCGTCGGCCATCAGATGAGCCTGGTCACCCCCGGCATTCGTCCGGCGGGCGCCGCCAGCGGTGACCAGAAGCGCATCATGACGCCAGGCCGCGCGATCACCGCGGGCGCGGATTATCTCGTTGTCGGGCGCCCGGTGGTGGAAGCCGCCGATCCGAAGGCTGTCGCCGACGCCATCCACGCTGAGATCGCGCAAGCTCTCGGCTGACCACACACAACAGGGAGAACAACAATGGCAAAAGGCTACTGGATCGGGCGTGTCGACGTGAGCAATGACGAGGGCTACAAGCCCTACGCCGTCGCCAACGGTCCGATCTTCAAGAAATGGGGCGGCCGTTTCGTCGTCCGCGCCGGCAAGTTCACTACCGTTGAAGGCGCCAGCCGCAACCGCAACGTCGTGATCGAATTCCCGGACTACGAAACCGCGCTCGCCTGCTACAACTCACCGGAATATCAGGCCAACATCAAGGTGCGCCAGCCGCACTCGATCGCCGATCTCATCATCATCGAGGGCTATGACGGCCCGCAGCCGCAGGACGGCTGACGCCCGTCATTCCGAGGCGAACTATGGTGCGCAATTGCGCACCTGAGAATCTCGGGATTCCGGGTTCGGCTCTGCGAGCCGCCCCGGAAATGACGGTGAACGTGGCGTCACTGCCCCCGATCCCCTCGGTTGCCGGAACTGCGTCCCCCCGCTACAACGGCTCCGAAGAGGATCACACCATGTCCGACATGCGCTTGATTGTTGCTGGGGCCGGCGGCCGGATGGGCCGCGCGCTGGTACGGGCGATTGCCGAGAGCAAAGGCGCGGTGCTGGCGGGCGCGCTGGAGGCGCCGGGATCCGATCTGCTCGGCAAGGATGCCGGCGTGCTCGCAGGCCTGCCGGCCAACGGCATCAGGCTCTCCGCCGATCTCTGGGCGATGTCGAAGGATGCCGACGGCATCCTCGATTTCACCGTGCCGGCGGCGACCATCGCCAACGTCGCGATCGCCGCCCAGCGCGGCCTCGTGCATGTCATCGGCACCACCGGACTTTCCGGCTCCGACAACGCCGTGATCAAGAGCGTCACCAACCGCGCGGTGGTGGTGCAGTCAGGCAATATGAGCCTCGGCGTCAACCTGCTCGCCGCCGTGGTCAAGCGCGTCGCCAAGGCGCTCGACCAGACCTTCGACATCGAGATCGTCGAAACCCATCACCGTATGAAGGTCGATGCGCCCTCGGGCACGGCGCTGATGCTGGGCCAGGCCGCAGCCAGCGGCCGCGGCGTCACCCTCGATGACCATTCCGAGCGTGGACGTGACGGCATCACCGGCGCACGCCGGCCGGGCAATATCGGTTTCGCTTCGTTACGCGGCGGCACCGTCGCCGGCGACCACAGCGTCAGCTTCCTCGGTCCGTTCGAGCGCCTGACGCTGTCGCATCAGGCCGAGGACCGCATGCTGTTCGCCCACGGCGCGCTCAAGGCGGCACTGTGGGCCCATGGCAAGGCGCCGGGGCACTACACCATGGCCGACGTGCTCGGCCTGTCCGATATCTGAGTCAACGGAATGATTGCCCGTTTCAACTGCAGGCTCCCTTCACCTCTCCCCAACGGGGAAAGGTTGGGCACCGCCGATGCAGCAACCATCAAGCTTAGTTTCATACGGAAGGTAAAATGAGCGAACGTCTTCTCGTGCTCGTGCGCCATGGCCAGAGCGAATGGAATCTGAAGAACCTGTTCACGGGCTGGAAGGATCCTGACCTCACCGAGCTCGGCGTGAGGGAAGCCAAGGAAGCCGGCCGCAAGCTGAAGGCACAGGGTCTCGTATTCGACGTCGCCTTCACCTCGGTCCTGACGCGCGCGCAGCACACGCTCGATCTCATCCTCGCTGAGCTCGGCCAGACCGGTCTGCCGACCTCGAAGAACCTCGCACTCAATGAGCGCGATTATGGCGATCTCTCCGGTCTCAACAAGGACGATGCGCGCAAGAAATGGGGCGAGGAGCAGGTACACGTCTGGCGCCGCTCCTACGATGTGCCGCCGCCCGGCGGCGAAAGCCTGAAGGACACGCTCGCGCGCGCATTGCCCTATTACGTGCAGGAGATCCTGCCCGGCGTGCTCAACGGCAAGCGCACGCTGGTTGCCGCTCACGGCAACTCGCTGCGTGCGCTGATCATGGTGCTGGAGAAGCTCTCGCCCGAAGGCATCCTGAAGCGCGAGCTCGCCACCGGTGCGCCGATCATCTACCGCCTCAATGCGGATTCGACGGTCGCCTCGAAGCTGGACCTGGCGGGCTGAGTTTCTTCGCCTCTCCCCGCGTGCGGGGAGAGGGAGATCAATCACTGCATCCCCAGCTGCCCGGCTTCCCAGCCCAGCATCGCCTGCTTGCGGGTGGTGCCCCAATGATAGCCGGTGAGCGTGCCGCTCTTGCCGAGCGCGCGGTGGCAGGGCACGACGAAGGAGACCGGGTTCTTGCCAACCGCGGCACCGACGGCGCGAGAGGCCTTCGGATTATTGATGTTGCAGGCGATGTCGGAATAGGACACCGCGCGTCCCATCGGAATTTTCAGCAGCGTCTCCCATACCCGCACCTCGAAATCGGTGCCGATCAGGACCACGCGCAGCGGCTGATCCGGCCGCCACAGCTTTGGGTCGAAGATGCGCGCTGCGAGCGGCGCGGTGCCTTTGTGATCTTCCACGTAAGTGGCGTTCGGCCAGCGCCGCGTCATGTCGGCGAGTGCGATCTTCTCTTCGCCGTGATCGGCGAAGGCAAGTCCGGACAAGCCGCGATCCGTGGCGATCACGATCGCGGTGCCGAATGGCGAGGGGTGGAAGCCGTAGCGCAGGGTGAGACCGGCACCGCCGTTCTTCCACTCGCCCGGCGACATCGCTTCGTGGGTGACGAAGAGATCGTGCAGCCGGCCCGGCCCGGACAGGCCGGAGTCGAGCGCCGCATCGAGAATGCTGGCGGAATCCCTGAGCAGATTCCTTGCGTGGTCGAGCGTGAGCGCCTGCATGAAAGCCTTCGGTGTGATCGACGCCCAGCGGCGGAACAGATGGTGCAGCTCATCCGGCGTGACGCCGGCGGCATCCGCCATCGCCTCGATGGTCGGCTGCGCGCGCCAGTTCGCCGAGATGAACGCAATCGCCCGCCGCACCGAATCATAGTCGCGCCACGCGGCGTTCTGGGTGCCCGGCTTGGCCAGGCGCTGGTCATGTATCGCGAGGGTCATCATGTCCGGAAATGTAGGAGAGAGGCGGGTCTGAAACCACCCGATTTCCGACTGGAATCAGCTGATCGGATTGTAGGTCGGTCCACGCTTGGCGGCGTTCAATGCCTCGACCAAGCCATTGTAAAAACTTGCCTTTTCCTCAGGCCCTAAGAACCTCGCGATCTGGATCTGATGACCGCGCGAGATCAGATAGAGATGCTCGATGCCGAAGTCCTCGTCGACTTCCATGTCGAGGCGGACCCAGAGCGGATTGAAGGTCCATTCGGCGACCTGGCCGCGATGGCTGATGCGCCTCACGCGCAGCTCGGAGGTCGTAACGGTGATCTCCTCGCGCGCCCGGGCGCTGCGGAAATTGACTTTGAAGGCCCACCAGACCACGAGCACGTCGAGACCAAAAAAGCCGAACACCGGCCAGGCGCCCATCATCAGGAAAGCGAGGCCCGTGACGAAGCTGACCACGCTCAGGAACAGCATCACGGCGAGGAAGCCCGTACGGTTCAGCGAGCGGTGCGGCGTCAGCAGCGCGGAGAAGATCTGCACCTCGCGCTGATCTTCAAAGTCCTTGCGCTCAATTTCGTTGCCTGTGCTCATCGTCCCTCAGTATATCCCGATCATGGCGAAAATCACCCGCAAGCCGGTCTCCCGCAAAGCGGCGGTGCCGAAGAAAAAGGCAAAGCCGGTCGCGGCCAAACCGAAATCCTCCGCGAAAAAACCACTCAAGGCCACCAGGCCCTGGACGCCGGCCGAGGTCCGCGAGGTCTTCAGCCGTTTCCGCAAGGCCAATCCGGAGCCGAAGGGCGAGCTCGAGCACGTCAATCCGTTCACGCTGCTGGTTGCCGTGGTGCTGTCGGCGCAGGCGACCGATGCCGGCGTCAACAAGGCGACGCGCGCATTGTTCGAGGTCGCCGACACCCCGCAGAAGATGCTCGATCTCGGCGAGGAGCGTCTGCGCGAGTACATCAAGACGATCGGACTCTACCGCACCAAAGCCAAGAATGTGATCGCACTGTCGGCCAAGCTGCTCAGCGAATTCGGCGGCCAAGTGCCGCGCACGCGCGCCGAGATCGAGTCGTTGCCCGGCGCCGGGCGCAAGACGGCCAATGTCGTGCTCAACATGGCCTTCGGCGAGCACACCATGGCGGTCGATACCCATGTTTTCCGTGTCGGCAACCGTACCGGACTTGCGCCGGGCAAGACGCCGCTGGAGGTCGAGCTCGGTCTCGAAAAGGTGATCCCGGCCGAGTTCATGCAGCATGCCCATCATTGGTTGATCCTGCACGGCCGCTATACTTGCCTCGCCCGCAAGCCGCGCTGCGAGGTCTGCCTGATCAACGATCTCTGCCGGTGGCCGGAGAAAACGGTGTGAGCAAGTAATCAACGTCTTTCCGGGGCGATGCGCGGCATCGAACCCGGAATCTCGAGATGCCGGGTCCGTTGTTCGAACCGTCCCGGAAATGACAGCAGTGAGATTTGCGTTCGGACAAGCGCTTTTGGGGGCATCCGTGAGTCAACAAGAACGAGTTCCGTCACCGCCTGCCGCCGCACCTGTCCCGCCGCCCAAGTCAACACAACGGCCGGCCTCACCGCTCTGGAGCCGGCTCGCGATCCCGCTGTTTGCGGTCATCGTTGCGCTCGGCTTCGTCGCGCTGGCGACGCTGCGCTTCGACGAATGGGTCGGCAATGCGGTGATCCAGACCACCAATGACGCCTATGTGCGGGCGGAGCTGACGCGGCTTTCGAGCCGCGTCTCGGGCGAAGTGCTCACCGTAGGCGTCACCGATTTCCAGCGCGTGAAGGCCGGCGACCTCCTGATCCAGATCGATCCGGCCGACTACGAGGCGCAGGTCGCACAGGCCGAAGCCAATGTCGCTGCTGCGCAGGCCACCCTCGACAATCTCGCCAATCAGATCGAGCTGCAATATGCCACGATCGCGCAGGCGCAGGCCGCGCGGCTGTCCGCGGAGGCCATGGAGGTGGAGGCGCGGCAGGAGCAGGAGCGTCAGCAGTCGCTGTCGCAGACCGATGCCGGCACGCGCCAGCGGCTCGAGCAGGCGGTGGCCGCTTATGCCAAGGCGCAGGCCGACGTGCGGGCGAGCCGCGCCGTGATCGCAGCCCAGCAGCACCAGCTCGAGGTCCTGCAAGGCACCAGGAAGCAACGCGCCGCCGATGTCGAGGCAGCCAAGGCGACGCTGGCGGGTGCGAAGCTCAAACTTGGTTACACGAAGGTCACCGCGCCGTTTGACGGCGTTGTCGGCGAGCGGCAGGTGCAGCCCGGCGATTACGTCAATATCGGCACCAATCTCATCAATGTGGTGCCGCTGCCCAACGTCTATGTGATTGCGAACTACAAGGAGACCCAGCTCACGCACGTCGCACCGGGCCAGCCGGTCGAGATCACCGTCGACAGTTTCCCTCGTGAGAGGCTGCACGGCAAGGTCGAGCGCATTGCGCCGGCGACCGGCGCACAGGTGGCGCTGCTGCCGCCCGACAACGCAACAGGCAACTTCACAAAGGTGGTGCAGCGCATTCCCGTGCGCATTCAGTTCGACGACAATCAACCGCTGCTGGCTCGGCTGGTGCCGGGCATGTCGGTGGTCACCAGCATCGATACCAAGGCTGCGAATGGCGGAAAATGACGCTGCCAGCCGCGAGCCGGTCTCGCGCGGCGGCATCGCGCCGCAGCCGCTGTTCGCCGTCGCGGCAGTGATGCTCGGCTCGTTCCTCGCCAATTTCGATAGCCGGCTGACCACGGTCGGCCTGCCCGACCTTCGCGGCGCGTTCTCACTCGGCTTCGACGAGGGCGCCTGGCTCTCCACGGCCGGCATCGGCTCGCAGATCTTCATCGCGCCTGCGGTGGCCTGGCTTGCTACCGTGTTCGGCCTGCGCCGCGTGCTCGGCATCCCCAGCATCGTCTATGCGGCCGTCTCTTTCATCATTCCATTCGTGCACGACTATCCGACATTGCTTGCGCTCAGCGTCGTGCACGGCCTGTTGCTCGGCACCTTCGTGCCGGCGACGCTGATGATCGTGTTCCGCAATTTGCCGATCCGCTGGTGGCTGCCGGCGATCTCGATCTATGCGATCCGCGTCGGCTTCGCCTTGGACACGTCGACCTCGCTGGTCGGCTTCTATGTCGACCATCTCGGCTGGCAATGGCTGTACTGGCAAGGCGTGGTGATCGCGCCCTTGATGGGCCTGATGGTCTATCTGGGCACGCCGAACGAGCCGGTGAACCGTGCGCTGCTGCGCGACGCCGATTGGGGCGGCATGCTGCTGCTCGGCGCCTCAGTCTCGATGATTTATGCCGGGCTCGACCAGGGCAACCGGCTGGACTGGCTCGGCTCCGGCACGGTGATGGCGCTGCTCGCCAGTGGCGCGGTGCTGTTTCTGGCCTTCCTCGTCAACGAGTCCCTGGTGCGGCAGCCCTGGGCACATGTGAATGTGCTGTTCTCGCGCAACATCGGCTTGGGGCTGGTCCTGATCCTGCTCTACACACTGACCAGCCTGTCCAACGCCTCGCTGGTGCCGAACTTCCTCGCAACCATCGCGCAGCTCAGGCCCGAGCAGAGCGGCCTCTTGCTGCTCACCTATGGCGCGTTGCCGATGTTCGTGCTGGTGCCGGTCTCGATCTGGCTGCTCAGGCATTTCGATACACGCACGGTGCTCGTTCTGGGCTTTGCCTGCTTCGCCGCGGCGAATCTCTGGGGCACGCAGCTCACCCATGTCTGGGCGCGCGAGGATTTCATCGGCATCGTGCTGCTGCAGGCGATCGGGCAGTCGCTGACCCTGCTGCCGCTGATCATCACGCTGCTCTCCAACTCCGATCCGAGCCGCGCCACCTCGTTTGCCGCCTATATCCAGATCATGCGGCTCGGCGGCGCCGAGATCGGTGTGGCGTTGATGGGCACCTGGCTGCGCGTCCGCGAGCAGGTCCATTCCTTCTATCTCGGCCAGAACCTCGCGGTCGGCGATGTCGATGTGGTGGAGAGACTGAAGCAGCTCGCCGACCATTTCGCCGCCCATGGCATGGGATCGGCGCAGGCGCGCGCGGTCGGCACGGTGGCGGGCATCGTCCAGCGCGAGGCCAATGTGCTCGCCTACATCGACGGCTTCTGGCTGTGCTTCTGGCTCGCGATGGCCGCACTCGGCGTCGTCGCGCTGGTCACCCGCGCGCCGACGGGCCCATTCACGCCGGCGCCGTTCGGCTTCGCCAAGACGGTCCTGCGCAAATGCGGAATGCCTGTGGCCTGAGCCGGGTTACCGCGCCTGCCGCGCCGGCTCGATCAGCTCGGGCCGCGGGCCTGACAGGCGCTTGTGCATGTGGACCATGAAGGCCATGCCGAAGATCGGCGTCGCCAGGTTGACGATCGGGATCGAGACGAAGGCGGCGATGAACAGGCCGGCGGTGAAGATGGTCGCGGCATTGTCGCGCCGCATCGCCTTGGCTTCCTCCGGCGGGCGGAAGCGCATCGCCGCGAGCTCGAAATATTCGCGGCCGAGCAGCCAGGCGGCGGCGAGGAAGAAGATCAGGAAACCGGCGCCGGCGAACAGCACCAGCGGCAGCGCGGCGAGATAAACCACGATGGTCAGCAGCGCGGTCTTGATGCCCTCGAACGTCGCCTGGGTGAACGGCAGCGCCGTGCCGGGTCGTTCGGCTGGATAATGCTCGCGCTCGACGATGTTGGCGACGTCGTCGACGAACAGGCTCGCCACCAGTGAGGTGATCGCAGGCATCAGGAAAATGCCGCCGAACACGACACCGAGGCCCGCCGCGATCGAGACGATCCAGGACAGGATTTCGAGCGATGAATGCCAGCCCGGTCCAAGCAGGCCTTCCAGCCACACCTCGCCGGAGGTTGCAAACCAGCTGAGCAGCCGCTGCAAGCCGATCGCCAGCACGGTGATCAGCACCAGCGCCAGCCCGATCGATCGCCACAGGATCGAGCGCATCGGCGGCGACATCATTTGCGACAGCGCCTTGATCGCGGCATCAAGCATGGGGCACCCTTTCACGAGACGACCCGCGAGAGGTAGACATGCAGGGCGATTTCGGCAAGGGAGGCTGGCCTGCTGTGGCCAGCGGCTTGACGGTCTCGTGTCCCGGATGCGGCGCTCCGCTGAAGGAGCGCTGCGCCGCGTCCGGGGCACGAGAGCTACTGTCTACCCATGCCGATGTCCGTGCTTGCGCGCCCTCGCCTGCTTCCCTTCCCCGGTCGGGATCATCACCACGCGGCCGTAGCGCACGCCGCGTTCGGCGATGATGTGGTCGGCGAAATGCCTCACCTCGGAGGCCGCGCCGCGCAGCGCCGTCATCTCCATGCAATTGTTGTCGTCGAGGTGGACGTGCAGCGTTGCCAGTGCGAGATCATGGTGGCCGTGGAATTCCTGCACCAGCCGCTTTGATAGATCGCGCGCGGCGTGGTCGTAGACATAGACGAGGCCCGCGACGCATTGGCCGGTCTGGGCGGTGTCCTCGGTGGATTGCTGAAGCCCGGCGCGCGCGAGGTCGCGGATGATCTCGGAGCGGTTCTGATAGCCGCGCGCTTCCGCCGCGGCATCGATCTCCGCCAGGAGGTCGTCCTCGATCGTGATCGTAATCCGCTGCATCAGGTCCCCTCCGCGCATCTCGCCGAATGGACCCCTTCTACACGGATTTTGCGACCCTCACAGCCGCATTGCACGAAGCCGCAGCGCATTGCCGACCACGCTCACCGAGGACAGCGCCATCGCCGCTGCCGCGATGATCGGGGAGAGCAACAGACCGAACGCCGGATAGAGGATGCCGGCCGCGATCGGAATGCCGGCGGCGTTGTAGATGAAGGCGAAGAACAGGTTCTGGCGGATGTTGTTCATCGTCGCCTGCGACAGCTTTCGCGCGCGCACGATGCCGATCAGGTCGCCCTTCAGCAGCGTCACGCCGGCACTCTCCATCGCCACATCCGTGCCGGTGCCCATGGCGATGCCGACTTCGGCCGCTGCCAGTGCCGGCGCGTCGTTGACGCCGTCGCCGGCCATCGCGACGCTGCGGCCGCCCTTTTGCAGCTTTGTCACCACCGCGCTCTTCTGGTCCGGCAGCACCTCGGCCTCGACCTCGGCGATGCCGAGCCGGCGCGCCACGGCCTCCGCCGTCGTGCGATTGTCGCCGGTCAGCATGATCACCTTGATGCCTTCATCGGCCAGCGCTTTCAGCGCCTCCGGCGTCGAGGCCTTGACCGGATCGGCGATCGCGAACAGGCCGGCCAGCCGGCCATCGACGGCCATGTTGATCACGGTCGCGCCGTCGCCGCGCATCCGTTCGGCTTCGGTGTCGAGCGTCTTGGTCTCGATGCCGATGGAGCTCAGATATTTGGCATTGCCGAGCACGACGGTCTTGCCGTCGACCTTGCCGGTCGCACCCTTGCCCGTCGGCGAATCGAATTGCTCGACCTGGCCAAGGGCGAGCTGCTTCTCCTTGGCCGCGCGCACGATCGCATCAGCTAGGGGATGCTCGCTGGCGCGTTCGACGGTGGCCGCAAGCCGGAGGATGTCGTCTTCCGCAAAGCCGGACGCCGGCACGATCGCGACCACCTTGGGCTTGCCCTCGGTCAGCGTGCCGGTCTTGTCGACCACCACCGTGTCGATCTTCTCCATCCGCTCCAGCGCCTCCGCGTTCTTGATCAGCACGCCGCCTTGCGCACCGCGGCCGACACCGACCATGATCGACATCGGGGTCGCCAGGCCCAGCGCACAGGGGCAGGCGATGATCAGAACGCTGACCGCCGCGACCAGGCCGAAGGCGAGCCGCGGCTCCGGTCCGAACCACGACCAGGCGGCAAAGGCGGCGATAGCGACGACGATCACCGTCGGCACGAACCAGCCGGCGACCTGGTCGGCCAGGCGCTGGATCGGTGCGCGCGAGCGCTGCGCGTCTGCGACCATCTGCACGATCTGCGACAGCAGCGTCTCGCGCCCGACCTTGTCGGCACGCATGATGAAGCTGCCCGATTGGTTCAGCGTGCCGGCAATGACCTTGGCGCCGGTGTCCTTGGTGACCGGCATGGATTCGCCTGTCACGAGGGATTCGTCGAGCGAGGAGCGCCCCTCCAGGATGGTGCCGTCCACCGGCACCTTCTCGCCGGGACGGACGCGCAAGCGGTCGCCGGCATGGAGCGTGTCGATCTCGACCTCATGCTCGCTGCCGTCAGCGTCAACGCGGCGCGCGGTCTTGGGCGCAAGCTGGAGCAGCGCCTTGATCGCGCCCGACGTCGCATCCCGGGCGCGCAGCTCGAGCACCTGACCGAGCAGCACCAGCACGGTGATGACGGCCGCCGCCTCGAAATAGACCGCAACCGCGCCTTCATGGCCGCGGAAGGTGGTGGGGAAGATCTGCGGCGTGACGGTGCCGAGGACGCTGTAGACATAGGCAACGCCGGTGCCCATCGCGATCAGCGTGAACATGTTGAGGTTGCGCGTCAGCAGTGATTGCCAGCCGCGAACGAAGAACGGCCAGCCCGCCCACAGCACTACGGGTGTGGCGAAGACGAGCTGGATCCAGTTCGACAGCGTCGGATCGATCCAGTGCGGACCTGCGAGATGGCCGCCCATCTCCAGCACCACCGCCGGCAGCGCCAGCACGCCGCCGATCCAGAACCGCCGCGTCATGTCGGCGAGCTCCGGATTGGGACCTGTCTCCAGGCTTGCGATCTCCGGCTCCAGCGCCATGCCGCAGATCGGGCAGGTGCCCGGGCCGACCTGACGGATCTCGGGATGCATCGGGCAGGTATAGATCGTGCCTGCGGGCATCTCAGGCTCGGGTGCCTTCTCCTTCGCGAGATATTTTGCGGGATCGGCGGCGAATTTGGTGCGGCAGCCGGACGAGCAGAAATGAAAGATCTCTCCGTGATGCTCGAAGCGATGCTTCGAGGTCGCGGGATCGACCGTCATGCCGCAGACGGGGTCTTTCACCTTGGTTGCTGCTTCACCGTGAGGATGGGGATGGCCGGCATGATCGCCGTGGCCGCCACAGCACGCGGAGGCCTCCGGCTTGGCCGCCGGCGGTGTAGCCTTCGTGGAACAGCCGCATCCGGAATGCGTTTCCGCGTCGTGACGATGCTCGTGTGCGTTGTTGTTCATTGCCATGCTCCGGCCTTTTACGCGGGCTCGTTCCTGGGCTTGTAACCTATACCCGGTAGGGGTATATAGAGCCCATGCGCAAGGACATCAAGACATCTGTCGGAAAACGTCTCGGCCGGATCGAGGGCCAGGTTCGTGGCCTCTCGAAAATGGTAGAGGAAGACCGCTACTGCATCGACATCGTCACGCAGATCTCGGCGGTGCGTGCCGCGCTGCGCCGGGTCGAGGAAGAGATCCTGAAAGACCATGTCGCCCATTGCGTCGAGCACGCCATCGCGAGCGGCGACAAGGCCGATCAGCGCGAGAAGATCGCGGAGCTGATGGCGGTGATCGGACGGGCGGAGCGATAGCGCGCGCTCTCTCCACCGTCATTGCGAGGAGCTCTTGCGACGAAGCAATCCAGACTACCGCCGCGGTAACAGTCTGGATTTGCTTCGCTGCGCTCGCAATGACGGTGAAGAGGCGAGATCATCGCGCTACACCCCAGCGGTCGTCCCGGCGCAGGCCGGGACCCATAACCCCAGGGAGGGTTTTGGCGAAGACTGGCTGTTCGATACCGCTATCGCCCGTACTCGATGGATCACGCGGTATGGGTCCCGGCCTGCGCCGGGACGACGGTGGGGCTACGCCGCGATCCCCCGCTCGCGCGCGCGGTAGATCGCGAGCTCGCACAGCAGCACGAAACGCTCGGAGAACGCGGCGGTGATCTCCGCGGGCTATGCGTTCACTTCTTCAGCCGAAATCTCAGCCGACGCCTCTTCGTCAATCGCCTCAGGAACGAGCGGCGGCGCACGGAGCGTTTCTGGAAACACACTGAAAGTGCCCGCCACCTCCTCGAGCGGCTTCTGCTTGTCGGCCCAGTGCAGGGCGGTGTAGTCGAACCCGTGCACGATGGTGGGTTTGACGACTTCGAAATAGGGCGAGATGTCGAAGTCGCGGGGCATGTAGAGCGAGGAATCGCGGATGTGCAGGATCTCGCGACGGGCGGCGCGGCTGCCTGCTTTGGTGATCTTCGGCAGGATCGGATAGCGCACGGCGTCGAAGGCCTGCGCGATCAGCGCCGAGCAGATGATCTTGGTCGGATCGCCCGAGCCGATCGCGATCATGCGCCGACGCCAACGCTGCGGTATCGGCAGCGGGAACAGGTAACGCATGAGATCAATGATGTTCTTGGTATCGTAGCCGAAGCCGATGCGGTTGATCGCATAGCGGCAGACCGTGGTGCGGTCCTCATGGGACAGCCCGACCGGGCGGCAGATGCGGGTGTGATAGGGGAAATATTTCGACAGCGGCGCGGAGGTGACGCCTTCGCCGATATTGGCTTCGATCAGCACATGCGGCTCGCCCTTGGGCTCCTCCGTCCCCTCGATCGGGCCGACATAGAGCGCGGCATGCGACCAGGTCGACTGCGTCAGATATTTGATGATGCCGGAGATTCGGTTGTTGCCTTCGACCAGCAGCACGTCGCCGGGCTCGATGACGCCGCGCAGATGCTCCGGGTCGCTCGGCGTGAACGGCTCATAGCCCGGCACCTCCTTTGAGAGGTACGCGGCAATCAGCTTGCCGACTGAATCCAGGACCGTCCCCATGTCGAACTCCCCCCACGACCTTCCCCGGCCGTCTTTTTCCCTTCTCTATCATGGTCGAAACGTGTTGCAATTCGGTTCATCACTCTGCGAGATCAAGCATGATTGATTCACCATGATGGTTGCTGCGCAACATCAGATACGGCAAGGTTCGCGGGCTGTTCCCGTTCGCCGCAAGTCCCCGGAAACCATGACATGACAATCACGCGCCGCGGTTTCCTTTCGGCGTCGGCGGCTTTTGCGGCGATGCCGGTGCTGCGCGCAACCGCCGCACCCCTGCCACGTGAGGTCGACATCGTCGTGATCGGTGCGGGAGCTGCGGGAATTGCCGCGGCGCGGCGCATCATCGCGGTGGGCCGCAAGGTCGTCGTGGTGGAAGCGGCATCGCAAGTCGGCGGCCGCTGCATCACGGATAGTACGACGTTCGACACGCCGTTCGACCGCGGCGCGCGCTGGATGCACAATCCCGACACGAACCCGATGATCCGGCTGGCGCGCAGTGTCGGGCTCGACGTGCTGCCGGCGCCATCGGGCCAGAAGATGCGCATCGGCCGCCGCAATGCGCGCGCGGGCGAGACGGAGCAGTTCCTGGCGGCGCTGGTGCGCGCCAACCGCGCCATCGACGAGGCCGCGCGCGGCAAGCTGGATACATCCTGCGCGTCCGTGCTGCCCAAAGATCTCGGCGATTGGGCCGGCGCGGCCGAGTTCATGCTGGGCGCGAGCTTCGCCGGCAAGGACCTGAAGGAGCTGTCCGCGATCGACAAGGGGCGCGCGCAGGACCGCAACGCGGCGATCGCCTGCCGTCAGGGCCTCGGCACGCTGATCACCAAACTTGCCGAGCAGGCGCCGGTGGCGCTGTCGACGCCGGCGAGCCGCATCGCCTGGAGCAACCGCGACGTCAGCGTGGAGACGCAAGCCGGCAAGATCGCCGCGCGCGCCGCCATCGTCACGGTCTCGACCAATGTGCTGACATCGGGAGCGATCAAGTTCGCACCCGATATCCCCAAGCGGACGTTGGACGCGGCATCCAAGCTCAGCCTCGGAAGCTACGATCGGATCGTGCTGCAATTGCCGGGCAATCCGCTCGGCCTGTCGCGCGACGACATCCTGATCGAGCAGAGCGATTCGATGCGCACGGCGCTGATGTACGCGAATATCGGCGGCTCCTCGCTGTGCTCGATCGATGTCGGCGGCTCCTTCGGCCGCGATCTCACCGAGCAGGGCGAGAAGGCCATGGTCGCTTTCGCCAAGGAGTGGATCACAAAGCTGTTCGGCAGCGAGGCCGCGGCCGCCGTGCAGAAGACCAGCGCCACGCGCTGGAATGCCTCGCCCTTCGTGCTGGGCGCGATGTCGGCGGCTTCGCCGGGCGGTCAGCTCTCGCGGAAAACCTTGGCCGAGCCGATCGGCAACATGTTCCTCGCCGGCGAAGCCACGCACGAGACGCTGTGGGGCACTGTCGACGGTGCCTGGGAAAGTGGCGAGCGTGCTGCGGATGCAGCCTTGCGCAAGATCGGCGCGCTCAGGGACGAGCCGGCCGACGTGCCGACGCAGTCGACGAAGAAGCGGCGCGTGCCGCGGCAGTAGGGGCAACCAAGCCGCAACAAACTGCGCCGTCGTCCCGGACAAGCGCGGTTGAGATTTCAGCGCAACACCCCGTCCAGCGCTGGCAGCCCCGCAATCACCGCCAGCGCGATCAGCCCGTAACAAATGCCGCGAAACACCTTTTCGCTCGCGCGCCCGAACAGCGAAGCGCCGAACGCGACCCCGAGCGCGTAGACGGGGCCGACGATCAGCGAGAGCACCAGCGATTCGCGACTGATCAAACCCGTTGTCGCATAGCTGATTATCGAGAAGAAATCGGACGCGCCGAAGAACAGTACGATGTTGGCGCGCGCGACGATCGGGGCGATCGGACGGCCGAGCCAGTAGCCGACGATCGGCGGGCCGCCGGTCTGCGCGAGGCCGCTGCAGAAGCCGGAGAGGCTGCCGATGCCGACCGAGAGCCAGGTGTGGTCCTTGCCGCGATAGCGCCAGCCCGACAGCAGCAGAAGCAACAGCGCTGCGACGAAGCAGGAGATGATCCAGCGCGTGGTGACGGGCTCGAGCACGCTGAGAAAGTATGTGCCGGCGGGCACGCCGATCAGGGCACCCAGCACGATCACGGCGGTAGCCTTGCGGTCCGCCTTGCGCCATGCGTCAGGCAGCAGCGGCGCTGCCGCGACGAAATCGATGACGAGCAGCAAGGCGGCAACGAGCCGCGGCGCCGCGATGCTGCTCGCCAGCGGCATGAAAATCAGCGCCGAGCCGAAGCCGGAAAAGCCGCGGGCGGTGCCCGAAACGAAAGCGACGGCGCAGAGCGCCATCGCAATGGTGAGGCTGACGTCCTGCGGGAGAAAGCCGGCGAGACTCATCCCCGCAAGGTGCCACCGGTCTTCTTCGTGACCTCGGCCACGATCTTGGCACCGACGGCCTCGATCTCCTGGTCGGTCAGGGTCTTCTCACGCGGCTGGATCGTCACCGCGATGGCGATAGACTTCTTGCCGTCTTCGATGCCCTTGCCCTCGTAGACGTCGAAGACGTTGACGCCAGTGATCAGCTTCTTGTCGACGCCCTGCGCCGTACGCACGATGTCGCCGGCCTTCACCGTGCGCTCAACGATGAAGGCGAAGTCGCGCGTAACAGGCTGGAACGCCGAAAGCTCGATCAGCGGCTTGGCGCGGGTCGGCTTCTTCTTCGCCTCCGGGATGCGGTCGAGGATCACCTCGAACACCATCAACGGACCGTCGGCGCCGAGCGCCTCGAGCGCACGGGGATGCACCTCGCCGAAACTGCCGAGCACGTTCTGCGGTCCGATCTGGATCGTGCCGGAGCGGCCCGGATGCAGCCAGCCGGGACCGCCGGCGACGATCTGCAGCGCCTGCATCGGCGCGCCGGCCGCAGCCAGCACCGCCAGCGCATCGGCCTTGGCGTCGAACACGTCAGCCTGGGCGGAGCCGGTCCAGTGCCGTCCGAGACCTTCGGACGAAGCAAGGCCGCGGCGCACGCCGCTCGCCGCCATGAACTGGTCCTGCGGGCGATCACCCTTGAACACCTGACCGACCTCGAACAGTGCGACATCGCCGAAGCCGCGATCGGCATTGGTCTGCGCGGCCGCGATCAGGCCCGCGAGCAAGGTCGGACGCATGTCGGAGAGATCAGAGGCGATCGGATTGGCCACTTCGAGCTCGCGCTGACCGCCGCCGAACAATTTTGCCGCAGGCTTGGCGATGAACGACCAGGTCACGGCCTCGACCATGCCGCGGCTCGCCAGCGCGCGCCGCGCGCGGCGGGTGCGCAGCTGGAGCGGCGTCAGCACGGATTTGCGCGCGTCCTCGCCGCGCTCGAACGGCGTCATCGGCACCTTGTCGACGCCGAAGATGCGCACGATCTCCTCGACGATATCGGCCTTGCCGTGCACGTCGGAGCGCCAAGAGGGGACTGCCACCTTCACCACCGGGCCGGGGCCCGCCATCATGAAGCCGAGATGGGTCAGGATACGCTTCATCTCGACCTGAGGCACTTCGATGCCGGACAGGCGCTTCACTTCCGTGACCGGGAAGTCGATCACGCGGTCGTCGGCGAAGGATTTGCCGACCGCGACAGTCTCGGACGGCGTGCCGCCGCACATCTCCATCACCAGCCTGGTCGCGAGCTCCAGCCCCGGCACCATGAAGGCCGGATCGACGCCGCGCTCGAAGCGGTAGCGTGCATCCGAATTGATGCCGAGCTTGCGGCCGGTCTGGGCAATGTTGATCTCGTTCCACAGCGCCGATTCGATCAGCACGTCGGTCGTGGTCTCGTCGCAGCCCGAGGCTTCGCCGCCCATGATGCCGGCGAGCGATTCGACGCCGCGCTCGTCCGCGATCACGCAGATGGCGGGATCGAGATTGTAGGTGCGGCCGTCGAGCGCGAGCAGGCTCTCGCCCTCGCGTGCGCGGCGCACGACGAGATTGCCCTTCACCTTCTTGGCGTCGAACACGTGCAGCGGCCGCGCGCGGTCGAAGGTCATGAAGTTGGTGATGTCGACCAGCGCGTTGATCGGGCGCAGCCCGATCGCGGTCAGCCGCTTCTGCAGCCATTCCGGCGAAGGCCCGTTCTTGACGCCGCGCACGAGGCGCAGTGCGAAGCCCGGACACAGCGTTGCGTCCTCGACAGTGACCTTCACCGGGCACGGGAATTCGCCCTTGATCGGCTTGATCGTCGGGTCCTTGAACTTGCCCATGTCGGCGGCGGCAAGATCGCGCGCGATGCCGTGCACGCCGGTGCAGTCCTGCCGGTTCGGCGTCAGGTTGATCTCGACCACGGGATCGCCGAGGCCGGCCCATTCGGCATAAGCCGCGCCGATCGGTGCATCCGCCGGCAGTTCCATGATGCCGTCATGGTCATTCGAGATCTGGAGTTCAGCCGCCGAGCACAGCATGCCGCGGCTCTCGACGCCGCGAATGGTGCCGACGCCCAGCGTGATGTCCTTGCCGGGAATGTAGGTGCCGGGCGGCGAGAACACGCTGATGAGCCCGGCCCGCGCATTCGGCGCGCCGCACACGACTTGCACCGGCGCGCCACCGTCACCGGTGTCGACCATGCAGACCCGCAGCCGATCGGCATTCGGATGCTGCTCGGCCGAGATCACCCTCGCAATGGTGAAGGGCTTGAGCGCCTTCGCCTTGTCCTCGATGTTCTCGACCTCTAGCCCGATCATGGTGAGCTTGTCGGCGAGCTTTTCGAGCGGCTCGTCGGTGTCGAGATGGTCCTTCAGCCAGGAGAGGGTGAATTTCACGAGCTCAGCCCTCCGGCAAGCGTTGGCACTTCGAGCGGCTTGAAGCCGTAATGGGATAGCCAGCGGACGTCGCTGTCGAACAGCTGGCGCAGGTCGGCGATGCCGTATTTCAGCATGGCGATGCGGTCGATGCCCATGCCCCAGGCAAAACCCTGGTACTCGTCGGGATCGATGCCGCAGGCGCGCAACACGTTCGGATGCACCATGCCGCAGCCGAGGATCTCGAGCCAGTCCTCCCCCTCGCCGAAGCGGATCTCGCCCTTGTCGCGGCGGCACTGGATGTCGACCTCCAGCGACGGCTCGGTGAACGGGAAGAACGAGGGGCGGAAGCGCATGTTGATGTGATCGACCTCGAAGAACGCCTTGCAGAACTCGTGCAGGATCCATTTGAGGTGGCCGAGATGCGAGGTCTTGTCGATGACGAGGCCTTCGACCTGGTGGAATTGCGGCGTGTGGGTCGCGTCCGAATCGATGCGATAGGTGCGGCCCGGGCAGATCACCCGGATCGGCGGCTTTTGGCTCAGCATGGTGCGCACCTGCACCGGCGAGGTGTGGGTTCTGAGCAGCATGCGCGAGCCGTCCTCCTTCGGATGGAAGAAGAACGTGTCGTGCATCTCGCGCGCCGGATGGCCTTCCGGGAAATTCAGTTTTGTGAAGTTGTAGTCATCGGTCTCGATGTCAGGGCCTTCGGCCACCGAGAAGCCCATGTCGGCGAAGATGGTGGTCAGCTCGTCCCAGACCTGGCTCAGCGGATGGATGCGGCCGGTTTCCGCTGCGGCATCGCGCAGCGGCAGGGTGACATCGACGGTCTCGGAGGCGAGCCGGGCTTCGAGCGCTGCCGACTTCAGCACGTCGCGTCGCGCGGCGAGCGCCTGGCCGACTTCGTCCTTGGCCTGATTGATCGCGGCGCCTTGCGTCTTGCGTTCGTCCGGCGACATCTTGCCGAGGGTGGCGAGGAGCGCCGAGATCGAGCCCTTCTTGCCGAGGGCTGCAACACGCACGGCTTCCAACGCAGCCTCGTCGGAGGCGGCGGCGATATCGGCGATGATCTGGGCTTTGAGCTGGGCAAGATCGGTCATGGCAATCCCTTTTGGCCAGGATGCTGAGCCGATGATCCTAGCCCGTCACGCCCGGCATTGTGCCGGACATCCACGTCGGAGAAGTGTATTGGCGCGACAGGTGACGGCCGGGGCAGTAAAGCGCGAGGCGCGCCCCTGACCGGGCCATCACAAGCTGAACGCTGCGAGCACAGTGCAAGACGGCTTACGCCGCCAGCGCGGCCTTGGCCTTCTCGGCGATCGCCTGGAACGCGGCGGGCTCGCGGATCGCGAGATCCGACAGCACCTTGCGGTCCACGGTGATGCCCGACTTGGCGAGGCCGTCGATAAATCGGCTGTAGGTCAGGCCGAACGGACGGACGGCAGCGTTGAGGCGCTGGATCCAGAGCGCGCGGAAAGTGCGCTTGCGACGCTTGCGGTCGCGGAAGGCGTATTGCTGGGCCTTCTCCACGGCCGGCTTGGCGGCGCGGATGGTGTTCTTGCGGCGGCCGTAGAAACCCTTGGCGGCCTTGTAGACCTTCTTGTGCTTGGCGTGGGCGGTCACACCGCGTTTGACGCGAGACATGACGAAATCCTTCAGAGATGACTTTGGTTATCGGATTGCCGCGGGATGCGCGGCGAGGCTGGCAGTGATCGTGGACGCGATCAGGCGTTCGGCAAGAAGTATTTCTTGACGTTGTCGCCGTCGGTCTTGAACAGCACGCGGGTGCCGCGGAGCTGACGGATCTGCTTCTTCGTCCGCTTGATCATGCCGTGACGCTTGCCGCGCTGGGCGTGCATCACTTTGCCGGTGGCAGTCACCTTGAAGCGCTTTTTAGCGCCCGATTTGGTCTTCAGCTTGGGCATTTGGCTCTCCTAATGGCCATAGAGATTCGCCCGCGAAGGCGGCTGGCCGTCAAAAATGCTCGTTAGAGCGTTGATTGTGCTCAGGTTTTACGAACAAGCGCGAAACCCGCACGAAACACCGCCACGGCAGCCCTTAATCAGCCGGGCGATGAAGGCTGGGCTTATGACAGAGGACAAGCCAATTGGCAACGATGAACCGCCGAAACCTGCCCGCCGACTATTGGAGGTTGCCACCCCTCATCTCCAAGCCTTGTGCCTGAAGCAGGACCAAAATGGCCCCTTTCCCGCAATTTCTCTCTTCGCTGGCGAATTTCGCCCGGCCCCGCCATCTGGCGCCGTTCGCCGTGCTCGCCACGGCTGCGCTGCCACAGACCGCCGACGCCCGCGCCCGCGGCTATGACGGCATCTGGAACGTCACCTTCGCCACCACCCGCGGCAATTGCAGCTCGGGCTACAGCGTTCCCTTCGTCGTGACAGGCAGCCGCGTCTCGTCCGCCGGCGGCGGCCGGGTCTCGGGCCGGGTCAACCACTCCGGGGCCGTCGCCGTCCAGGTTTCGGTCGGCGCCTCCCATGCCAGCGGCGGCGGCCGGCTCGCGGGCCTGAACGGCGCCGGTTCATGGAAGGGCGTCATCTCCGGCGACCGGTGCAGCGGCACCTGGCATGCGAGGAGGATCTGACACACAAACGGCCCGCCGGAGATCCGGACGGGCCGCTGAATTCTCAGTCCCCAAAGCGCTTCGCGTCAGCGCGGCGCCAGCACCATGACGACCTGGCGACCTTCGAACCGCGCGTCCTGTTCGACCTTGGCGAGCTCGGCGACGTCGGTCTTGATCTTGTCCAAAAGCTTGGTGCCGATCTCCTGGTGCGCCATTTCGCGGCCACGATAGCGCAGCGTGATCTTGACCTTGTCGCCCTCTTCGAAGAACCGCTGCATGGCGCGCATCTTCACGTCGTAATCGTGGTCGTCGATCATCGGGCGGAGCTTGATCTCCTTGATCTCGACCGTCTTCTGCCGCTTACGAGCTTCCGCGGCTTTCTTCTGCGCGGAATACTTGTACTTCCCGTAGTCCATGATCTTGCAGACGGGAGGGCTGGTATTCGGCGAAATCTCGACCAGATCCATGCCGACTTCCTGAGCCATCCGGATGGCGACGACGGTCTCGACCACTCCTTTGTTGTCACCGGTTTGGTCGATCAGCTGGATCTGCGCATTGCGGATATCATCATTGATGCGTGGCCCGTCTTTGCTGGCAGCGGGCGGAGCTTTATTAGGACGGCGAATGGGTGGTTCTCCAAAGTTGTGAAGGAAGCGGCTATTTTGAAGCAAGATGCGTTTGCCGGCAAGCAAGTCGCTCGTGCGAAACGCGAAAAACCCTCAAATGCGAGGCATTTTGGTCACGCCTGGGCGCGCTGACGACATAGACACCTTGCATCTGTTCCGCAAGCGTCCCAAAGGGCAATGCCGCCACCGAATTGAGCTGCGGGACGCGTCCAAACAGCTCAAACCGCACAGCCAGAGTAAACGTTCCATGTCCGACATAATTCCTGATGCCATGCTCGACTTCATCGATGTGGGCGAGGGCCTGTCCGCACGCAGGATCGCGGTGCGCAGTCGGCGTGGACAGGGACCCGGATTGGTCTGGCTCGGCGGATTCAAATCGGACATGCAGGGCAGCAAGGCCTTGGCGCTGGACGCCTGGGCCCGGGATCACGGCCGCGCAATGGTCCGGTTCGACTATTCCGGCCACGGCGAGTCCGGCGGCGATTTCGCCGACGGAACCATCGGACGCTGGCTGGAGGAAAGCGTCGCGGTGTTCGAGCGGTTTTGCGACGGCCCGCAGGTCCTGATCGGCTCGTCCATGGGCGGCTGGATGGCGCTGCTGCTCGCGCGCGAGATCAAGAAGCGTCCTGGCAAAGCGTCGCTGGCCGGTCTCGTCCTGATCGCGCCGGCGCCCGACTTCACCGAGGAGCTCATGTGGAAGAATTTCTCGCCCGCGGTGAAGAAAGAGATCGAGACCAAAGGCGTCTGGCTTCGGCCCTCGGAATACGGCGACGGCTCACCCTATCCGATCACGCGGAACCTGATCGAGGAGGGCCGCAATCACCTCGTGCTCGGCAGCGCCATCGATCTCGGCTGCCCCGTCCGCATCCTGCAAGGCGCGCAGGATCCCGACGTGCCCTGGCAGCACGCGTTTGCGCTGACCCATCGCCTGCCGGCCGACGACGTCGTCCTGACCATGATCCAGGACGGCGATCACCGCCTGTCGCGTCCGCAAGACATCGCGCGCATTCTTGCCGCGGTGGCCGAGATCGGGTGAAACTGCTGCCCAACATTCGGTGTCATCGCTCGACTTGACAGGGCGATCCAGTATTCCAGCCACGGCTGTGCTTGAACCGAGAAGCCGCGGCGTACTGGATACCCGGTCCCGGCTCCGCCAAGGCTCCGCCGGGGCCATAAGGGTGCTCGGCCGCCGAAGCTTTAGCGAAGGCGGCAAGCCGGGGCATGACGGAGAAATTGGGAGATGCGCCAATGACCACCACCGCCATGCTGCGCGCTTTCTGCGATGCCGTCGAGCAGCGCAACGGCCGTGCCTTCGCCGAGCTGTTCACCGAAGACGGGGTCTATCACGACGTGTTCTACGGCGCCTTCGCCGGCCGCGCGAAGATCGCCGCGATGATCAATGACTGGTTCTATCGTACGGCGACCGATTTCCGCTGGGACATGCACGAGCCCGTCACCGACGGCACCACGCTCTATGCGCGCTACACCTTCAGCTACAAATCAACCCTGCCGGAAGCGAACGGTGCGCGGGCGATGTTCGAGGGCGTTGCCGTCATGACGCTGCGTGACGGCAAGATCGCGAGCTATCACGAGGTCGCCAATACCGCGCCGGCGTTCGTCGATTTGAAGTTCGCACCCGAAAGAATCGCGAAGATCGCGGCCAAGCAGGGCGCCGAGCTGAAGGCGCGCCCCGAGATGCGGCGGCATCTCGTCTAAAGCATGATCCGGAAAAGTGCGAAGCGGTTTTCCGGAAAGATCATGCGTAAACAACAAGCTAAAGCGCGATGACGATTATCCAAATCTCATCGCGCTCTAGCCGTCATTCCGGGGCGCGCGGAGCGCGAACTACGGTGCGTAATTGCGCATCAGAGAATCCAGAGATTGTTGAGCGGGATTCCGGGGTCATCGCTGCGCGATGCCCCGGAATGGCAGCGTGGCTACGGCGGCGGCGCTTTTGCCATCGGCTTGCGCTGGGCCAGCGCTGCGACCGTCGCGGTGCCGATCGGGCCCTGTTCGTCATAGAGCCAGCATTCGCCGATCGCGACGCCGTCGGTGGCGTGGTGGTTCACCACCTCGAAGCCGATCCACTTCGTCACCGGCAGGCGGTGCAGATAGATCGTGACGTCGCTGTTGATGTAGCCGAGTCCCTTGTCGCCGGCGTTGGCAAACGGGCTGGCGAAATCGGCACCAACGGCGACATGGACGAACGGCGTCATCGGGGCGCCGGCGACGAGCTCGCGCACCTCGCTCATCCACAGCCGGCGCGGCCCGAGCGAGCCCATGTGGCCGACGATGGGGCGCGTGGTCCATTTGCCGTTCATGCCGAGCCTGGGATCGGTCGGTTTCGGAATGTCTGATGGCTTCGGCACCTCCCAGTTCGGCGGCGACCAGACATTGCCCTCCGGATTCTGCGTCTTGCGCAGCAGCTGGCAAGAGGCGCGCGCCATGCTGACGCCGCCGGAGACGAATTCCGCCTCGACCACGCGGATGCGCAGACCGTCACGCACGAGGCGTGTCGTCACCTGAATCGGTTTGTCGATCGTCGGCAGCCGAAACATGTCGACCGTGAGCCGCGCCGGCACGAATTCGGGCCCGGAATGGCGTTCCTCGATCGCGAAGCCGAGCAGGCCGACGATGACGCGGCCGTGCAGCGATGTCGGATCCCATGGACCATTGGCGACTTCCGTCGGATGGAATGTATCGCCGTCGCGCGTGAAGAAAGGCATGTTTGTCATGCGCGCGAGATTGCGGGAATGGGTGAGGAAATCAAGGGTGGGCGTCGTAAGAGTGAGGGGGCAAAAGCTCTTGCCAAAATAGCAGGTGTCATCGCCCGACTTGATGTTCAGCCCGGGGACATGACCGACGGGTGTTCGGGGACATAGCCGACACATTCTCCGCTCGCCAAGTCGATGATAGCGACTTGGTGGGCGGCAAAGAAGATCCCGTATTGCGCATCGTTTGCCGAGGGGCGGATGGCGAGGCGCTCGCCACGGAAGGCCTGTGGCACTTTCCAAAGACGTCCCTTGAAGCTGACATAGGCTTTGGTCGTGGAGACGCGGCGCACGATCTCATGGCTGTCGTATTCGACCTGTGGCAATCGATCGGGCATTGGTCGCTGGCTGGGCCGATATCGACTGGCCGGGACCTGTTGTCCGAGCGCCTCGTGTGGCCGTTCGAAGTTGTAGACTTCCCGCCAGGCGTCGAAGGCACGCTGCGTCTCTGCGAGATCGCGGAACTGTCGCAGTGCGAACACCTCAGCCGCGAGGGTGCGGTGGAATCGTTCATTCTTGCCGCGGCTTTGCGGGTGATATGGGCGGCTGTGGATGACGGCGACGCCAAGCTTGAGCAGCCACACCGAGAACCGTGTCCATCGCTCGCCGGAAGGATCACCCCAGGGCGAACCATTGTCGACGAAGAAAGCCTCCGGGAGCCCGTAGTGGCGAAAGGTCTTCTCCAAGCGGCTGCGCACGGTATCTGTGCGTTGATCGGCACAGGCCTGCAGGCACAGATCATAGCGGGAGTGGTCATCCACCACCGTCAGAGGATGGCACTGGGTATCATTGCCGAGCCGAACCCAGCCTTTGAAGTCCATCTGCCACAACAGATTGGGGGCCGGCATCTCGAAACGCTGGCTTGCCGTCGGGCCGCCGATCGGAGGCTTGATGCGGCCAGACCGACGCAAGATCTGATGAACTGTTGAGACTGCTGGCGAACGCAAGCCATTGCGCTCCAGGCAGTGAGCTATCTTGCGAGCTCCCCATGCCGGATGGGCATCGCGTACCGCGAGAATACGTGCCTCAAGCTCGCAATCGGTCTGTCCCGGGCTCGCATGCGGTCGGCGCGAGCGGTCGTCGACATTCTGATCCGCTTGCCATCGTGCAAGCCATTTGTAGCCCGTGTCGGGATGGATATTGAACCGCCGGCAGAGCTCCCGCCGGTCGCTCCCTCCTGCATCGCAAGCCGCACGAACTCCCGCCGCTGATCCATCACCGACACCTCTCGCCAGGGCATGGACTTGGCCTCCTTTACTGCCAAATCCCTGCACTATGATGTGTCGGCTATGTCCCCGAACACCCGTCGGTCATGTCCCCGGGCTGAACACTTGATCGGGCGATCCAGTATGCCGAGACGGCAGTGATTGAGCCGAGAAGCCGCGGCGTACTGGATGGCCCGATCAAGCCGGGGCATGACAGCGAAAATTAGGAGGCGAGCTGCCACTCCTCGCGCACGCTCTCGTCTTGCTCGTCGGCAATCGCATTGGCCCTCATCGCATCAAACTCCTCCCGCGACACCAACTGCGCCAGCGCCCAGACCGCAGCTCCGCGTACCAGCGGGTTGGCATCATCCAGCAATCGCCGCGCCTCTTCCGCCAGGGCAGCTTCGCCCGAGTTGCCGATCGCAATCAGCACGTTGCGCAAGAACCGGTCGCGGCCGATGCGTTTGACCGGTGATTTCGTGAACAGCGCACGGAATGCGGCATCGTCGAGCCGCGCGAGTTCGGCGAGAGAAGGCGCGCGCAATTCGTCGCGCGCGGCGAGCTTTGCCTCGCGCCCCTCCCGCGCAAACTTGTTCCACGGACAGGCCGCGAGGCAATCATCGCAGCCATAGATGCGGTTACCGATCGCCTTGCGGAATTCCTGCGGAATCGGACCCTTGTTCTCGATGGTGAGATAGGAGATGCAGCGCCGCGCATCGAGCTTGTAGGGCGCGGGGAACGCCGCCGTCGGGCAGATGTCGAGACACGCCCGGCACGAGCCGCAATGGTCGATCTCGGCAGCATCGCGCGGCAGATCGAGCGTGGTGTAGATCGCGCCGAGAAACAGCCATGAGCCGAACTCGCGCGAGACCAGATTGGTGTGCTTGCCCTGCCAGCCGAGATGCGCGGCCTGCGCCAGCGGCTTCTCCATCACCGCGGCGGTGTCGACGAACACTTTCACCTCTGACGGGGCGGTCGCGACCAGCCAGCGCGCCAGCGCCTTCAGCCGCTTCTTGATGAGGTCGTGATAGTCGTCGCCTTGCGCATAGACCGAGATCGCCGCGCGCGCGCGCTGCTTCAGGATCGCCAGCGGATCTTGGTCGGGGCCGTAATTGACGCCGAGCATGATCACGCTGCGCACGTCCTGCCACAGTCCGCGCGGATCGACCCGGCGCTCCGGCTGCGCCGCGAGCCAGTCCATGTCGCCATGGCCGCCTGAGGCGATGAATTCGAGGAAGTGTTTCCCGGCGCTCTCGATCGTGCCCGGCACGGTGATGCCGACGCAGTCGAAGCCGAGCGCGCGCGCCTCGCGTTCGAGCGCCGCCTTCAGTTCAGTCGGATCGGAGTTCAGAAATCCAGGTCCACATAGGTCCGCGACGCCGGCACGCCGGCCAGCCATTCGCTCAGCAGCGGACGGAACGACGGGCGGGATTTCACCCGCGCGTACCACGCCTTTGCTGCGTCGTCCTCGCTCCATGGCACGTCGCCCAGATAGTCGATCGCCGAAAGGTGCGCCGCGGCTGCAAGATCCGCGTAAGTGAGCCGGTCGCCGGCGAGGAAATTGCGCGTCTGCGCCAGCCAGCCGATATAGGCCAGATGATAGCGCACATTGGCTTTCGCTGCGCGCATCACGTCGGCCGAAGGCGGGCCGCCGCCGTTCTCCTCGCTCATGAAACGTTTGTAAATGCGCTCGGTGACGAGGGGATGCGAGACTTCCTCGAAGAATTTTTCGTTGAACCAGGCCATCAGCCGGCGCACCTCGACGCGCTCGAAGGTCGTCTCCGGCATCAGGCGCTTGGGTCCCATCCCGGCGCCATAGGCCTCGTCGACATATTCGGCGATGATGGCCGCGCCCGGGATCGGCGGCTGCTCCTCGTCCACCAGAACGGGCGTCGTGCCCGCCGCATTGAGCAGCAAAAACGCCTCGCGCCGCTCCCAGCTGCGTTCCTCGACCAGCTTCAGGTCAAGCCCGTATTCGCCCGCGATCAGGCGGATGAAGCGCGAATGCGGACAGAACGGATGATGAAACAGCGTAAACATGAAACCTTTGACTATTTGATGGTGCTTAAGAATCCATCAATGTTTGTGCGGCGCCACACTAGTCCCTCAAAACCGCGAAGCAAGCGCGTGATTTCGCATTTTGCGATTGCAGCATTGGGGGGAATAGGCGAGAAGAGCCCCGCTTTTCCAGCCGAAATGGACCGTAAATATGTCAGACGCAATACGGGCAGTGATCCTCGGCATCATCGAGGGTGTGACCGAGTTCCTTCCCGTATCCTCGACCGGCCACCTCTTGCTCGCCGAGCGCTTCTTCCATCTCGGTGAAGGCGCGTTCTGGGATTCGTTTACGGTTCTGATCCAGCTGGGTGCGATCCTCGCGATCGTCGGACTGTATTTCAAAAAGCTCTGGGACGTCGCGATCGGCATGTTCACGGGCGATGCCTATGCGCGCCGTTTCGTGATCGGCGTGCTGGTGGCGTTCCTGCCGGCCGTCGTCGTCGGCCTCGTTGCCGGCAAATACATCAAGAGCGTACTGTTCAATCCCTGGGTCGTCTGCTTCACGTTGATCGTGGGCGGCGCCATCCTGCTCTGGGTCGACAAGCTCGACCTCAAGCCGCGCGAGCACGACGCCACCAAATTTCCGCTGCTGATGTATCTCTATATCGGCATCGCGCAGTGCGTGGCGATGATCCCGGGCGTGTCGCGTTCCGGCGCCAGCATCGTCGCCGCGATGCTGCTCGGCGCCGACAAGCGCGCGGCGGCGGAATTCTCGTTCTTCCTCGCCATTCCCACCATGATCGGCGCGTTCGCCTACGATTTCTACAAGAACCGCGCCGAGATGACGATGGACCATATGAACATCGTCGCGATCGGCTTCGTGGTCTCGTTCATCACCGCCGTCATCGTGGTGAAGACATTTTTGACATACGTCACCCGCCACGGCTTCGTGCTGTTCGCCTGGTGGCGAGTCATCGTCGGCACGCTCGGCCTGATCGCGCTGGCGCTCGGTCGTTAAGCTCTACCGCCCGGGCTTCAACGCCATATGAGTTTTGGCACGCGCTTCGTTTCGATCGGCGCGTCATCGCGGCCGACATGCACGGCAAGAACCATCACTGCTAAAGCGCGATGAGATTTGGATGAATCGTCATCGCGCTTTAGCTTGTTGTTTACGCATGATCTTTCCGGAAAACCGCTTCGCACTTTTCCGGATCATGCTTTAGGGCGTTTTCGGCCGCGATGTCGACAGCCTCACGTCGTTACGGTGAAGCCTGGCCGGAGGCGGTGTTCAAGAAGCTGAAGCTTTGACGCCGTTGCCGCACGTTCGGTGCGCTCCCTCGCCCGCTTGCGGGAGAGGGTTGGAGAGAGCGTGTCTCCACAGCGAGGTCCCGATGACGAGAAAGCCCTCACCCGCCGCGCGGGACGATGCTTCGCATCGCCCGGACGCGGCGACCTCGCAAGCGGGAGACGTAAGAACCTCACACGCTCATGCGCTGGAATTGTCCTGCCGCGCGGAAGCGCCACAGATATTGCGGGGCAATCGCTTCCAGCGAATCGGGCGTGATGCCGAGGCCTTCCAGCGTCAGCCCGGCCGCCTTCGCCGCCTCCGACACCACATTGTCGCGCTCGAGCAGCGTGACCTGGTCCGGCGTCAGCTTGAACGCGCCCGGCGCGAATTGCAGGAAGTGAGCCTGGAAGCGGGCGAGGCCGAACGGCAGCGAGATCAGCATCCGCTTCCGGTCAGTGATGTCGAGGATGGTCTGGATGATCTCGCGCATCGTCAGCACCTCCGGCCCGCCGAGCTCGTAGGTCGCGCCCGTCCTGGCCTTGCCGTCGGCAGCATCCGCGATCGCGGTGGCGACGTCGCCGACATAGACCGGCTGCATCCGGGTACTCCCGCCGATCAGCGGCAGCACCGGCGACATCCGGGCCAGCGCGGCAAAGCGGTTGGTGAACTGGTCCTCGGGGCCGAACATCACCGAGGGGCGGAAGATCGTGGCTGAGGGAACCGCAGCCAGGACCGCGGCTTCGCCCGCCGCCTTGGCTCTGGCATAGCGCGAGGGCGATTCGGCGTCGGCCCCGATCGCGGAGACATGCACCAGCTGGGCTCCGGCGGCGGCTGCCGCTTTGGCGACGGTCTCGGCGCCCTTGGCCTGGACGGCATCAAAAGTCTGCGCGCCAGCCTCGGTGAGGACGCCGACGAGATTGATCACGATGTGCGAATCACGCAGCGCCGCCTCGACCGAGGCCGGATAGCGCAGATTCGCCTGCACGGCGTGGACCTGCCCGACCCGGCCAAGCGGCTGGAGGTATCCGGCGAGTTCCGGCCGCCGCACCGCGACCCGGATCCGGTAATCCCTCTTGCACAGGGCGCGGACGACACTGCGGCCCAAAAACCCCGATCCGCCGAAAACCGTGACGAGCGTGTCCAGATTCGATGCCATAGGGGGGTCCATTCCTGCGGAAAGAGTGCGTCTTGTCAGGCTTTTATCGGCCTGGTTTGCGATGCGCAATCGGCATCCCGAACCGGGCTTCAAGCATGAATTGACAACGGCGTCACCGAACCGTAGTAACCCCCTCCGTGCCCCAAACGGCATGCCCAGGTGGTGGAATTGGTAGACGCGCTGGCTTCAGGTGCCAGTGGCTTAACGGCCGTGAAGGTTCGAGTCCTTTCCTGGGCACCATCGCTCCGCGATGTCCTCGATTTCGCTGAAGTCCCTGATACTCAAGGGTGATCGACCGTCTCAACTGGTACACAGAGACGGTACACATGCTTCTGCGAATGGCCTCTCCTATCCGCCGCGACGGCTCCTCCGTTCATTACCTCCGAAAGCGCGTCCCCGCTGACCTGACCGATAAGGCCGCGGGCTTGGTGCTGCGCGTTCCCGTGGGTATGAGACGGCGACGGTGAAGGTCGGTGGCACCGGCACGATCAAAGTGTCGCTGCGCACACATGACCCTCGGGAGGCCAAAGCATGGCAAGCCAAGGCGCTCGCCTATCTCGATGACGCCTGAGGGAACGCGGTGGGTTGTGGCGATGTTCTAAGGGAGTGTGGCCGAGCAGAACTCGGGCGGCTTCCTCTTCCCCGACGGGCAACCTATTGCTCACCGCGCGGCACGGTGCCTGATCGTTTCATCACGTTGATGGTTGCCGATCGTAGATAGTCCACGAACGGCAGAGGGCTTCTACCTCGCACAGGTTCGCAAGGTGGTGGTCGATCATGTCCGCTCAGCCAACAGGAGCGGCGCAATAGCGGACGCGCCAAGATCGACGCGACGGGCCACACTGCGACATTGGGACAAGCCAGGCCACTGAGGCATTTGAGAAACCGCCACAAGCATCGCGCGCAGCCAAATTCGTTCTTCAAATGTGAAGGGCGATGAGTCCGGGAAAGGAACCAGGCGCCTGCAAAAAGTATTTCCACTTCGTGCAGGGCCGAAGCTACGGAACGTATCAGGGCTGGAATGACGCTCCGTCTCCAAACACGAGATGGAACCATACTCCGGCGGGCGGCGAAGCACATTTCTGAGATTTTTGTCTGAGATTTTTGCAGTGCGCCGATCGAGGAGCCTACAGAGAAGCAGTGAGGCCCTAGCTGGTTCCTGAGCGAAGAAAGGACACAATGATGGAAACCTGCACCGAGAAGCATCACGCCAATCATCCCCACAAGCATGGCCCCAACTGCGGGCATACCAGGATCCGTCATGACGGCCACGTGGATTATCTTCACGACGGCCATCTCCATCACATGCACGGGGATCACGTGGACGAACATGTCATTCCGGTCAGCGCAGCAAATCCCGTGAAGTGCACGCCTCAAGTCCACTGTTCACACGTACACGGTCCAAACTGCGGACATGAACAGGTGCCGCATGGCGATCATGTCGACTATCTCGTGGACGGTCGGCTGCACCATCCGCATGGTGATCATTGCGATGACCACGGGCCCGTTCAGTTGGCCTGACAGGCACGACCGTGATCGAATCTCATTAGCCTAGCTGCTGTCTGATCCGGGTCATCCGAAGCTCTCGAGCGCTTCGCCCAGATCAGCACTCACCGCCATGCGATTCTTCCATGCGGTCTAGCTGACCAATAACTATTGTTGATCGGCATTCCTTTTCAATGCGGTCTGAGTCAAACGGCTGCGGACCGTGGTGGGTCGAAGCTGAGCTTGACCATCGGTCGCGATAAGGTGAAGCACCCTCACACCACCCGCCTCCCCGCCGGCTCCGCCACCGCCTTCTGCACGAAATACATCATCACCAGCGTGACGATCGTCGTTGTCACGACGACGTAGCCGATCCGGTCGAAATGGATCAGCGCGCCATCCGGCGCTTGCGCGATGATCGCGCCGGCGAACACGGAGCCGAGCCCGCCGGAGAGCTGCTGGAGCGAGGCGCTGACCGCGCTGAACGAGCCGCGCTGGCTCGGCTCCGGGATCGCCGACATCAGCGCCTGCGATGGGATCATGCGCGAGAAGATGCCGACGAACAGCAGCACGTTGACGGTGATCGCAGTCACCAGCGAGACATGGCCGAGATGGGTGTAGATCAGCACCATGAGGACGGTCATCGCGCAGCCGAACACGAAGGTCGGATACTTGCCGAACGCGTCGCTCGCCCTGCCGACCAGCGGACCCGTGACGATGCTGAACAGGCCGGAGACGAGATAGATCGTCGGCAGATGCGTGATGTCGATGCCGAGATTGTGCACGGTGTAGGCGCTGGAGAACGGCATCAGCATGTAGCCGCCCGTCGCCAGCAGCGTCGTGACGGCGAAGGCGGGCGTGTAGCGCGGCTGACTAATCGTCGCGATCAGATGATGGAACGGGTTTCTGTCCTGCTTCAGCTTCAGATGTGCGTCGACCGGCTCCATCGCGAAGGCGATGACCGCGATTGCCGCGATCGACAGGACGACGATCGCGACGAAGCAGACATGCCAGTTCCAGTGATTGGCGAGAAACAGCCCGGCGGGAATGCCGAGCACCTGGCTCGCGGCGAACGCGGTCTGAATGAAGCCCATCACGCGGCCGCGCATCTGCAACGGGAACAGGTCGGTGACGATGGCGAGCACGACCGAGCCGATCACGCCGCCGAACAATCCGGTCACGATCCGGCCGAGCAGCAGGATGTGATAATTCTGCGCGGCGGCGCAGAGCAGGGTGCCGAGCGTGAAGCCGACATAGAAGAACAGCAAGAGGCGCTTGCGATCGAAGCGATCGGCGAAGCCGGCGGCGAGGATGCCCGATACTCCCGCACTGAATGCGTAGGCCGACACCGCGACGCCGAACTGTCCCGCCGTGATGTTGAGCGATGGCATCAGGATGGCGCCGAGCGGCGACATGATGATGAAGTCGAGGATGATCGTGAACTGCGTGAATGCGAGCAGCGCGATGAGGAGCGCCTGGTAGCGCGAGATGCCGCGCTGGCGTTCCCGTTGGTCGTCGATTGGCGCAGCGAGCGTCTGTTCGGTCATGGCATCCGATTCGGGATGAGCAGGGCGGGGCGCGAGAAAATGGGAGATAAGGTCGGCTGAAGGCGATTTGCAGGGGGCGTGTCTGAAAAACCGGGGCTTGCCTCGGCGGCCTCAGGCCCGCGTGCGATTGCGACGTCCAGGATGGCCGATCGCACCTCGCGCTCCCGCATCAGCCGCATCCTTCGAGTAGCACCTCGCAGCTGGAAGGGGGGTGGGCGGCGCGAAGGCGACGAGTTCGTTCACCACGTTCTCGGTCGTCCTCCCAAATCAGCGCTGACAGCGCCATGTCGGCCGCTCCATCGTCAGCTGCCGTTGGGCGGGAAATATCACGTAAAAACAACCGCTTGGACGTTACACAAGCTCCGGTGCCCTCAGCTTTTCGCCGGCCAAATCCCCTCGATTGCAGCGTCCGGATTTACTCCACTTTAGATAACTTGCCTCTAAGTCAGCGGCGAAGCTCGCATCCGGCGACCAGGCGGGCACGCAAGAGCCCTTGGGGCTCGCTTCGTCGTGAGGGATCGGTGGATCAGCACCAAGTCTGGCGCGAGCCGAAATTCGACAAAGTTGCGAATGCGATCAGCCCGTTCGCGCTGAGGTCGGGAATCTATCTGTTCCTGATCTCGTTCATGTCCCTGTTCTACGTCCTGAACGCGCCGGTCCTGCTCGGTCACTACGATCTCGGCTGGCATCTGGCGGCCGGAGATCTGATCCGGACGAGCAGCAACATCCCCTTGCAAGATCCCTGGTCTTTCACCCACGGCGACAAGACATGGTTCAACCTGTCCTGGCTCTGGGACGCGCTCGCCAGCGTCACGTTTCAATATGCAGGCCTTGGCGGGCTCGTCGTGTTAGCAGTGGCGTGTGGCGCGGCGATCGTCGGCTATCTCACATCCGTCTGTGTCGGCACCGGCGCATCGCCGGTCGCGGTGTGCATCGCCGTGTTCTTGGCGTGCCTGCTCTATCCCCTCTACGAGGCCTCGCCGAACGTATATCTCGCGGTGTCGCCCAACACCTGCACGATGTTGCTCTGCGTCGTGTTCTACCGGGAATGCCTGCGACGCTCGCGATGGTTCCTGCTTCCGCTGCTGATGGTGCTCTGGGCCAATTTGCACGGGGGCTTCCTGCTCGGCTTCTTCGTCATCGGCGTGTTCTTCGCCGTAGCCTTGCTCCGCGGTGCCTGGGCTGATCTCAAGATTTTCGCATGCGCCGGCATCGCGTGTCTTGCTGCGACACTCGTCAATCCGCTCGGCTGGAACATCTACGCCGGCACCGCCGCGACGATGGGGCACTTCGTGCAGGACAATATTGGCGAGTGGCTGTCCTACTATCACAACATGGAAATGCCGGGCAGCATTCCCGGCATTCTTTACATGCTGGCCTTCGTCGTGCTCGAGCTGCGCTTCCGGAATTCAAGGCCGATCCCGCTCGAACCACGATTGATGTCGTGGCTGTTCCTGATCCTGGGCCTGTATCAGTTCAGGTACATCGCATTCTTCTTCATGTTCTCGGCGGTACCGATGGCGCTGCACGTCAGCCGGCTGCTGCCTGAGCGGTTCACCAATATCGACTTCAAGGGACCGCTGCTCGCGGCCGGCATCGTCGGTCTGTGCACCTTGCCGATGGTCTTCCTGCGCGCCGCTCCGGCGTTCGCGATGCCGGACATGTTGTCGAACGAAGACGCCAGCTATTTGCAAAAGAATCTTGCCGGCGCGCGGGTCCTGAACAACTGGAATGTCGGCGGCTACCTGATCTTCAAGGCGCACGGCACCGTCTCACCGTTCGTCGACGGCCGTGCCGCCACCGCCTATCCGGACGATCTGCTGCACGACTATTTCAAGCTGGTGAGCTGGGAAATCGACGAAGCGGCTTGGGACATGGTGCTCGACAAATACCGGATTGACGCGGTGCTGTGGGTCAGGACGCATGAGCAGCTACGGCGGTTTCTGGTTGAGCGGCGTGGCTGGCGCGAGCAATACAGTGGGGCCTATGAAACCGTTTACGTCAGGCCCGATTTTGCCGGCGAGGCCAAGAAACAATGACGGATAGTGCCGCAGTTCTGTTCGTTCCCGCCAGCGCTCCCGCCGGCGAATCCAAAAGCTTGGCAGCGCGATACGGCGTCCTGTGTGCGTTGCTGCTGGTCGCCGCGGCCATCCGGCTGCCGCTCGCCTTCTGGCCGAACATCAATCACAACGACGAGATCTATCAATATCTGGAGCCGGCCTGGCGCCTGCTCGGTCATCAGGGCGTCGTCACCTGGGAATGGCGTGACGGCATTCGAAGCTGGTTCTTGCCGACCTTGTTCGCAGGCCCGGTCGCGCTGGGCGACTGGCTTGCACCCGGCGGCTGGGGTGCCTTCGTCGCGCCTCGCCTGCTCGTCAGCCTTGCGTCGCTGTCGATCGTCGTAACCGCCTGGCATTTCGGCGCGCGGATCTCGCGCGCGCATGCCATCGTCGCGGCGCTTGCCGCCGCAGTCTGGTTCGAGCTCGTCTATTTCGCGCCTCACACGCTGAGCGAACCGCTGACGACGGCCCTCATCCTGCCGGCAGCCTTGCTGCTGACCGGAGAACCCTCGCGCAACCGCCTCTTTGCCGGCGGCGCATTGCTCGGGCTCGCCTTCGTCTGGCGCTTCCAATATGCGCCGGCCTGCGCCGTGTTCGTGCTGGGCGCCTGCTGGCGGGATCTGCGCAACGCAATTGCCCTGATTGCCGGCGGATGCGCCGCTCTGGCGGTCGCGGCTGGCGTCGACCTCGCCAACGGCTCGATTCCGTTCGCGTGGCTCGTCCTCAACATTCAGCAAAATCTCCTGCATGACAGGGCGTCGGAATTCGGCGTCGCGCCGCCGATGGCTTACATCCAGCTGATGTCTATCCTGTGGTCGGGAGCGATGCTGCTGATGCTGATGGCGCTCCGGCGTGGCTGGCAACATGCCCCGCTGCTGATCGTCGCGGCGATCGTGAACGTCGCATTTCACAGCATGATCGCGCACAAGGAATATCGCTTCATCTTCCTGTCGATCCCCTTGCTGATCATCGCTGCGGCGCTTGGCTCGGCGGATTGGGTCCAGTTGATGCGCCAACGCCCTGGGTGGCGGCACTGGAGCCTTCCCGTCGTCTGCGCGGGCTGGGTGCTGCTGTCGCTGGGATTGTCAGGCGCGACCTACACGATGCGCCACAACTGGATGCTCGGCACGGCCGAGGCGAAATTGGCGACGGACCTTGACGTCGATCCGGAATTCTGCGGTCTCGCCCTGTACGGCATGCACGACCCGTTCCTGCCGGGCCGCGGGCAACTCGCGATCGGTCGTCCGGTCTATTCCTTCTATCAGGACGATCCTCTGGCCAATGGACAGCTTCCGGCGCTGGTGCAAAAGCACCAAAGCGAATTCAACCGCATCATCGCCCCGGCGTCGCTGGCCGGAGAACTGCCCCCGGACTTTTCCAAGCGAACCTGTGCCCTCGCGAGCCATGACATCAACACCTGCGTCTTCGTCCGGCGTGGCGCTTGCGATGCGTTCACGACCGGCCCCTTCGGGATCAACGACGTCCTGGTGCGTCTCAATGACTGACTGCGACTGACGCTTGCGCGGTCCGCCGCCAGCAGATAAACGCGGCCGCGGCCGGTTCGCATGGTCTCGTCGGAAAACCGCTTCGCACTCTCCGGATCGTGCTCTAGCCTGCAAAATGCACCGATTCGACCCGAGGTTTTGACCCGCCATGACCGTACGCCTGCACCGCGGCGACCTGCCCGACCTGTCCCGCTACACCGGAGCGGTGGCGATCGATACCGAGACCATGGGGCTGAACCCGCACCGTGACCGGCTCTGCGTGGTGCAGCTCTCGCCCGGTGACGGCAGCGCCGACGTGGTGCAGATCCCCAAGGGGCACACCGACGCGCCGAACCTGAAGGCGCTGCTGGCCAATCCGGCGGTCACGAAAATCTTCCACTTCGCGCGGTTCGATATCGCGGTCCTGTACCAGACCTTCGGCGTCATGACCGGACCGATCTATTGCACCAAGATTGCCTCCCGCCTGACCCGCACCTACACCGACCGCCACGGCCTCAAGGACCTCGTGCGCGAGGTGCTCAACATCGACCTCTCCAAGCAGCAGCAGTCCAGCGACTGGGGTTCCGACAGCCTCAGCGAGCCGCAGCTCGCCTACGCCGCCTCCGACGTGCTGCATCTGCATGCCTTGCGCGAGCGGCTCGACGCCATGCTGGTCCGGGAAGGCCGCGCCGCGCTGGCGCAGGCTTGTTTCGATTTCCTGCCGACTCGCGCTCTTCTCGACCTCCAGGGCTGGGCGGAAGAGGACATTTTCGCGCATTCCTAAGGGGCTCTCGCTGCGATTGGCCAGGGGTTGCCGCCCCGTTTCGGACACTTTCGTAACGGCCTGTCGCCGGCTGCATATTTGGGCGGCGCCGGATAGAATGGGGCCGAGCGATAGTTCAGGAGCCAAGGTAAGTAGGAGCCCAGGTGAATTCGGCCCAGAATCCCACCTACGACGCCGCGCTTGCGGCGAAGTTCGCCAGCGCGGCGCGCCACAGCCGCCTGGTGCGGATTCTGCGCATCGCGGTACCGGGTGCGGTGCTGCTGTCCATGGCTGCCATCGTCGGCGTCTCGATCTTCAATCCGTTCCGCATGCTGATGCCGAAGCTGCCGCTCGATTCCGGAAATATGGTGGTGTCCGGCACCAGGATCACGATGGAGACGCCGCACCTCGCCGGTTACACGCCGGACCAGCGGCCTTACGAGCTCTGGGCCAAGACCGCGACGCAGGACATCACCGATCCCGATCATGTCGATCTCTCGGATTTGCGGGCGAAGGTGCTGATGGAGGATCAATCGACCTTGTTCCTCGACGCCCGCACCGGCCGCTTCGACAACAAGCAGCAGCAGCTCGATCTGCACGAGGACATCTTCCTGCGCACCTCGACCGGCTATGAGGCGCGGCTGAACTCGGCCTTCGTCGACATGGGCAAGGGCACGGTCACCTCGGACGAGCGCGTCGACGTCAAGCTGACCAATGGCACGCTGAGCGCGGATCGCCTGCGAATTACCGAAGGCGGTGACGTCATCCGCTTCGAGGGCAATGTGGTGATGCATCTGGACAAGCTGGACGAGCCCGCTGCCGCCCAGCCCGTTCCATCCGAGCCCGCGCCGGCGAAGACACGCACGCCTCAGAACAAGCCTGCCAATTCAAAGTGATTTTCATGATGAACCGTTTTTCGCGCAACGCTGTCGTCGGCAAGGCCGCGCTCGCCGTCGGCCTCGCGCTGCTCGTCACGGGTGCGGCCATCGCGCAGGGCGCGATGCAAGGCGTGCCCAACGCGATGCAGGGCTTTTCGCAGAACCGCGATCAGCCGATCCAGATCGAGGCCGCGTCGCTGGAAATGCGCGACAAGAAGAAGGAGGCGACCTTCGCCGGCAATGTGAAGGTCGTGCAGGGCGACACCACCATGACCTCGAAGACGCTCGTGGTGTTTTACGATTCGGGCGGCGACAAGCCGGCCACGCCGCAGCCCGCACCGGCGAAGGGCGCGAAATCGGCGCCGATGCAGTCGGCGACGCCAGGACCGAGCGGCAGCTCCTCGATCAAGCGGTTGGAGGCACGCGGCAATGTCGTGGTCACCCAGAAGGACCAGGTGGTGACAGGCGAGACTGCCATCTTCGACACCCGGACCAATCTCATCACCATGCTCGGCGGCTCGGGCCAGGTGGTCCTGACGCAGTGCAAGAACGTCATGCGCGGCGACCGCTTGACCGTCGATATGACCACCGGCGTGTCGCGCGTGGAATCTGACAGCGGACGGGGAGTCCAGGTCCTGATGCCGCAGGGTGGCAGCAATGATTGCGGCCAGGGCGGCAAATCCGGCGCGGCGCCGCCCTTGCAGCTGCCCGGCGCAAGCAAACAAAAGTAAATTCAATCACTTGGCTCGGGTGCTCCCGATCCGAGGTTGAAGCCTGCGCGGCGAGACTGTATCTAGCGCGCAGGGCTTTCGAAGCGGGGTTCGCCGCTTTTCGGGCGTGTTTCACTGGGCATGAGACATCCCTTCACTCATGCTGCGTCAGCGAATCGGTCTGGCTGGCGTGGCAGATCACGCGAATTTCGCGCACGAAACGCGCAAGGCTAGAAGGCGGGGATGGTCGATCTCTTCAGCATGTTCCGTCGGCGCCCCGCCAAACGTGGCCGGCCTGGATTTGCGCGTCAGGACATCACCGCACTCGGTGACAACGTCGGCGGCCTCATGGCCAGTCCCGTCAGGGACGCGCCGCCGATCACCCGGGAGCAGCCGATGCGTGCGCCCGACCAGTTCCAGGCGGACTACCAGGCCGACTATCAAGTCGAGCCGCCGCGGCCGCAGCCGGTCCACCCGGTCAGGGCCGCCAGCAAATCCAATGGCGCAGGCGGGCCGCAGCTGCTGAAGCGGCCCGGCTTCCTGGCTGTGCATAATGTGGAAAAAGCCTTCGGCAGCCGCCAGGTGGTGCGCGGCGTCAGCATCTATGTGCGCCGAGGCGAAGCGGTCGGCCTGCTCGGCCCGAACGGCGCCGGCAAGACCACCGTGTTCTACATGATCACCGGCCTGATCAAGGCCGACCGCGGCGCGATCGAGCTCGACGGCCATGATGTGACGAAGCTGCCGATGTATCAGCGCGCGCGGCTCGGCATCGGCTACCTGCCGCAGGAAGCCTCGATCTTCCGCGGCCTCACCGTCGAGCAGAACATCCGCGCCGTGCTCGAAGTGGTCGAGCCCTCGCGCAAGAAACGCGAGCAGCAGCTCGATTCGTTGCTCGACGAGTTCAACATCACGCGCCTGCGCAAATCGCCGTCGATCGCGCTGTCCGGCGGCGAGCGCCGCCGCGTCGAGATCGCACGCGCGCTGGCGACGCGGCCGAACTACATGCTGCTCGACGAGCCCTTCGCCGGCATCGACCCGATCGCCGTCGGCGACATCCAGGACCTCGTCCGCCATCTCACCAATCGCGGCATCGGCGTGCTCATCACCGACCACAATGTCCGCGAGACGCTCGGTCTCACCGATCGCGCCTATATCGTCTATGCCGGGGAAATCTTGACCGAGGGGACGCCGGATGAGATCGTTGCTGATCCGGACGTGCGCCGCCTTTACCTTGGCGAGGAGTTCCGCCTCTAGCCCTTTTTTCCAATCCGTCAAGACGTGTACATCGGGCTCGGACTAGGATAAGCAAAAATCGGACCAATTTTTGGGAACGGTTCTTGCTTCATGGCGCTCACGCAGAGATTAGAGTTCCGGCAATCGCAGTCGCTGGTCATGACGCCGCAGCTGATGCAGGCGATCAAGCTGCTGCAATTGTCCAATCTCGATCTCACCACCTTCGTGGAAGAGGAGCTTGAGCGTAACCCCCTCCTGGAGCGGGCCAATGACGAGGCGCCCGCGGGCGAGGCCTCGGCCGAGGCCGGCCAGTACGGCGATGGCGACGATTCCGGTGGTCAAGGTGACGGTGTTGGCGACGACGGCTTCGGCGGCAGCGGCGAGGCCTTCGAGCCGGGCCAGGAAGAATGGATGAGCAAGGATCTCGGCACCCGCGCCGAGATCGAGCAGACCCTGGACACCGGCCTCGATAACGTCTTCTCCGAGGAGCCGGCCGAGGCTGCGGCGCGCAACGCCCAGGATGCCGCGCCGACCACCTATACCGAATGGGGCGGCGGCGCCTCGGGTGACGAAGACTACAATCTCGAAGCTTTTGTCGCGGCCGAGACAACGTTGTCGGATCATCTCGCCGAGCAGCTCTCGGTCGCCTTCACCGCCCCCGCCCAGCGCATGATCGGCCAGTACCTGATCGATCTCGTCGACGAGGCCGGCTATCTGCCGCCCGATCTCGGCCAGGCCGCCGAGCGTCTCGGCGCAACGCAGCAGGAGGTCGAGGACGTCCTTGCCGTGCTGCAAAAATTCGACCCGCCCGGCGTCTGCGCGCGGTCCTTGAGCGAATGCCTGGCGATCCAGCTGCGCGAGCTCGACCGCTACGACCCCGCGATGCAGGCCCTGGTCGAGCATCTCGATCTCTTGGCCAAGCGTGACATCGTTGCCTTGCGCAAGATCTGCGGCGTCGACGACGAGGACATCGCCGACATGATCGGCGAGATCCGCCGCCTCAATCCCAAGCCGGGCATGAAGTTCGGCTCGGCGCGCCTGCAGACCATGGTGCCCGATGTCTATGTCCGTCCGGGCCCCGACGGCGGCTGGCATGTCGAGCTCAATAGCGACACCTTGCCGCGCGTGCTGGTCAACCAGACCTACTATTCCGAGCTGTCGAAGAAGATCGGCAAGGACGGCGACAAGTCGTATTTCACCGACGCGCTGCAGAACGCGACCTGGCTCGTGCGCGCGCTCGACCAGCGCGCCCGCACCATCCTGAAGGTTGCAACCGAGATCGTGCGCCAGCAGGACGGCTTCTTCACCCATGGCGTCGCGCACCTGCGGCCGCTCAATCTGAAGGCCGTCGCTGATGCCATCCAGATGCATGAATCCACGGTGTCGCGCGTCACCGCCAACAAATATATGGCGACCAACCGCGGCACGTTCGAGCTGAAATATTTCTTCACGGCCTCGATCGCCTCGGCCGACGGCGGTGAGGCGCATTCGGCGGAAGCCGTGCGTCACCACATCAAGCAGCTGATCGATTCGGAGGAGCCCTCCGCGATCCTGTCGGATGACACCATCGTGGAACGCTTGCGCGCCTCGGGCATTGATATTGCCCGCCGCACGGTCGCGAAGTACCGCGAAGCCATGCGCATACCCTCCTCGGTGCAACGCCGCCGCGACAAGCAGAGCGCTCTTGGTAACGTCCTCTCCACCGCCTTGTCCGATCGCTCCCGCAACCCCGAACTGGCCTGATTGCGCCGGAGCGAAATCGCGCTACTCTCGATTCCCCATCGAGACCGATCCAAGCTGGGCACCAACCAAGCGAGGCATCACATGACTCTCAGAATCTCGGGAAAGAGCATCAGCGTCGGCGAGGCCCTGCGCGGTCGCGTCGCCGACCGAACCGACGAGGTGCTGCGCAAATATTTCGACGGCAACTATTCCGGCCACATCACGCTGAGCAAGGACGGCTTCGGCTTCCGCACCGATTGCGCCCTGCATCTCGATTCGGGAATTACGCTGGAGGCCGATTCGAACGCGCCGGATGCTTATGCCAGCGCTGACCAGGCGCTGCTGATGATCGAGAAGCGGCTGCGTCGCTACAAGAACCGGCTCAAGGACCGCTCCGCCCGCAAGGCCCATGCCGCCTCCGAGGCGATGGCTGCGCTCGATGCCACCAGCTATGTGCTGGAAGCGCCTGGGGAGGGTGAAGAGGAAGTCACCGGCTACAGCCCCGTCATCATTGCGGAGCAAACCACGGCGCTGAAGCGGCTCTCGGTCAGCGAAGCTGTCATGGAACTCGACCTCAGCGGGGCACCCTGCCTGGTGTTCCAGCATGGTTCGTCCGGCCGGGTGAACATCATTTACCGCCGGGCGGACGGCAATGTGGGCTGGATTGACCCGCCGGGTGCGAAGGTCGACGGCCGGTCGGATGGTTAGGCCTGGGACGGGGCCCGTAGCATTCCGGCCCCTTAACAATGACGGGGGCAAAGCCGCATGCGGGAGTTGGCACCGGGATTGCGTTGGAGTAGAAGCCCCCCACATCTGAACCGGGGCTAAGTCCGCCTCCTGCTTCATGTTATTGACGCCGGCTCAGTTTGGTCTATCAAGCTGGCCAATTCGGAACCTGACGGTTTAATTCACCTCGGAAACCCTCCATGCCGATTACCGATCTGGTCGCACCCGAGGCGATTCTCCCGGCATTGAAGGTCAACAGCAAGAAGCAGGCCCTGCAGGAGCTCGCAGCCAAGGCCGCCGAGCTGACCGGGCAGAACGAGCGCTCGGTATTCGAGGTGCTGCTGCAGCGGGAGAAGCTCGGCACCACCGCGGTCGGGTATGGCGTCGCCATTCCCCACGGCAAGCTGCCCAAGCTGGAAAAGATCTTTGGCCTGTTCGCGCGGCTCGATCGCCCGATCGATTTCGAGGCGATGGACGGCCAGCCGGTCGACCTGGTCTTCCTGCTGCTCGCCCCCGAAGGCGCCGGCGCCGATCACCTCAAGGCGCTCGCTCGCATCGCCCGTCTCCTGCGCGATCAGGACATCGCCAAGAAGCTCCGCGCCTCGCGCGACGCCCAGGCGATCTATTCGGTGCTCGCTCTGCCGCCCGCGACTGCGGCGTAAAGCTCGCGCCAAGCCGTCGTTATCGCGTCCAACTGCCGCGGCATTTTCGGCGACTCCATGCAAGGCTTGCGGCAGGGCCGTTCAAGAGGATACCTGTCTCTGATCGGCGCTTGATTGGCCTTAAGGGGGCAGGAGTGAACAAAGTGCCAGATCTCCGCTTCGGAGATCTGATCCTTGACGAGACGTGCCTGTTCGCGCGCCGCAATGGGCAGACGATCAAGTTCGCCAGAAACGAGCGCGCGCTGTTGCTCGCCCTCACCCGGAATCCGCATCGCCTCATGCGCCGCGGCCGTCTGCTCGATGAGGTTGCTTCGGAATCCGACATATCCGGCGCAGCATCGACTTTCTGGTGAACAGGCTGCGGACCAAGCCTGGCGACAGCGCCAAATCGCCAAAGTACATCGCCACACAATATGGCGAGGGCTATGTCTGGATCGCCGCATCGCCTTCGGCGGCGTTCACAAAGCTGCAAGCCTCCTGTCGGTCTCGAATCCATCGTGGCTGGGATCTGCTTCACATCGGCGATATGACCTTCGCCGAAGGTTTGCCCTGGGGCCGCCGACCGCGCGAAGGGGTCGCGATGCAACCTTAAGGGAAATATTAACCGTGCTTTCGGAAGGTCGGCTCATGGCCAGCCTGCACACCGTAGCGGATTCCGAGGCATACGACAGCGCGATCTGGAAAGCGCCCGGCGCCGGCGTGGAAACGCTTGCCAGAAACGTGATCCGCATCTCGATCACCGTCAACGTGATCGCGTCGATGGGCGTTTTCCACCCCGCATTGCTCCCCGCAGAGTGGAGCTATGTGCAACAGGCCGTCGCGCTCTTGATGTGGGTCATCCTGATCTACGCCAGCGTCTTCGTACGTCCACGCGTGCGCGTGCAGCCCAATCCCGATCTCATCACGCTGGTCGCATTCTATACTCTCGCTGCCGTTTCCGTTCTCTGGACCAGCCTCGCCACCGCAGCGATCATGAAGAGCGCGGCACTTGTGGTGACGACCTTCGGTGCTTACTGCCTCATCACGCGTATCGACATCGACGAGATCGTCGGATCGACGGCGCTGGGGCTCTTCATCCTGGTCGCCGCCTCGGCCCTGTGTGCGGTCTTCGTGCCCGAGATCGGCGTTGACCAGAGCTGGATGCACAATGGCCAGTGGCAGGGAATATATGAATCGAAGCAGACGCTCGGCTTCATCAGCGCCTATCTGATGTTTTTCGCCTGTTATCAGAAGATGACGGGCCAGGGGTGGATCGCTTTCCTCTCGACCTTTCTCCTGGCATCGACCTGCGTCATCGCCTCGGGATCTCGTGGTGCCGGTGCCGTTGCGCTTGCCGCGGGCGGACTGCTCGTGACTTCGATGTGGTCGATCCGCTGCATGAGAGTCTACGCGGTGCTGCCGTTCATCATGTGCATCCTGGCCGCCCTGCTGATGCTGTATTTCTATGTGACGGGGTACGATTCCATCCGTATCGGCGAATCGACCATCGATTTCACCGAGCGGACCTTCATTTGGCAGTACGCCATCAGCCATTTCAACGACGCGCCGCTGCTGGGCTTCGGCATCAACGGATTCTGGACGCGGCCTTCGATTTACGACTATTTCAATCAGAACCATGGCTGGGTGCTCGACAATTATCACAGCGGTTACGTCGCGGTGGCGATTGAAACCGGATTTCTGGGATACGTTCTGTTCGTTGCGAGCGTCTATCTGTTCTCGGAAAAGGTCCTGTATTTGATCGCCACTCGCTCGATCGATCGTTGCCACTGCGCGCTCATCATCGGATTCGTCGTCCTGAGCTTTCAATCGAATTTCACCGAGACGATGTTGCTTCGCTCGACGATGTTCACGTCGGTGCTTCTCGTCGCATTCTTCTTCGCAGTGTGCAGGCCGGTGCCGCAGCAACCCCTGCAGCAATGATGGGGGCAAGCAGGATGAAGGCCATCTGCGCCCGCTGGCCGGTCACTTTAGGTCTCGCCTTGGCGATATCCGTGCTTGCGATCTGCCGTCACGCCGAGGCAGCCGGGCAGGGCACCGCGCCTGCTCTCCCGAGATTGGGGCGCGGCATCAACATCCTCGGGTACGACGGTATCTGGGAGGGCGGCCGGAACGCGCCATTCCGCCTGGACAACCTCACTGCGATCAGAAACGCCGGGTTCTCGCACGTTCGGATCAATTTCTTTGCCTTCAAGTTCATGGGCCCCGGGAATTTGCTGGATGACATCGTCTTGCGCCGGCTCGATGCCGTTATCGAGGAAGTGCTCGCCCGGAATCTCATCCCCGTCCTCGACGAACACGATACCGATGTTTGCCAGCGCGACGTGTCCGGATGCGCCGAGAAGCTGAAAGCGTTCTGGATGCAAATCGCCGCGCGCTATGCCGGAAAATATCCGAGGCTTGTCTTCGAGGTTCTCAACGAGCCGGGCGGGCAGATGACGTCTGCCGCCTGGAGCGCCCTTCTGAATGAGTGTCTCGGCGTCATCCGCGCCACCAATCCCCGGCGGGCAGTGATCGCTGCGGTTCTCAACATCGATGACATCCCTGTCGAGGACCTGGTCCTGCCGTCAGATGACCGAAACCTCATCGTCACGTTTCACTATTACGCGCCGATCCGTTTCACTCATCAGGGCGCACCGTGGTCCGAAACGTTTTCGCGAGTAGGGCCACTTGATTGGGGCACTCTGGAGGACGAACGGAAGGCTCTCGCCAATTTCGAGAAGGTGCGTATCTGGTCCGAGCGGGAAAAGCGCCCGATCTATCTCGGCGAGTTCGGCGTGTACGAGGCCGCTCCAGCCGAAGCTCGGACGAGATACCTGTCGTTCGTGGCGCGAACTGCGGAGCGGCTTGGCTGGGCATGGGCCTACTGGCAGTTCGACCATGATTTCGCTGCGTTCGACAGCGCGCGTCAAAGCTGGAAGCCGGAGATCATGCGGGCGCTGATCCCGGCGGGGCGTTGAAGTTTGAAACTTTCGCGACCTGAGCCGGACGCGCGCCTCGACGAATTCGTCGACATCGCGTGTAACCACGATCAGGTCCTGTGAAGCCGCGATGGCCGCGATGAACAAATCCGGTTGTCCGAACGTGTGGCGGCGCTTGCGCCCTTCGGCGACCATCGTTCTCCATCGCACGATCACGTCCTCCGTGATGCCGAGAACCCGCCCCGCGAACAGCGGCCGAAGCGTGTTATCCAGCCACGATCGAAGATCCGCTCGCCTGGCGGGTCGGAGAGTTGCTCGATGCCATAGACGATTTCGGCAAATGTGACCTCCGTGACATAGAGGTCGTCGCCGGTTTGGCCGGCGACAAAATTCGCTACATCAGGATTGGGTTTCGGCCTGCGTAGTTCCGAAACCACGTTTGGTATCGAGCAGCCATCCCCTCAAAGCTCGACGTCCCGAACCTTGGACTTGATCGTCAGGCGTTCGAACTCCAGGTCGCCCAATGGAGACTTGGCAAGGGCGACAGCGATATCGCGGCCGCTTACGGGCCGCTGAAGGCGGTCAAATTCCTCTGCCGCGACAATCACCGCGGCGTCCTTCCCGTGCAGCGTCACGCGCTGTGGTCCAGAGCGTTGGGCCTCTCTGACGATGTGGCTCAGATGCGTTTTCGCATCCTGAAGGCTCCATCGTCTCGATTGAAGACCCTTCTTCGAAGAGGGGGGCTTTGAAGAGGGGGGCTTTGCCGCCATGTTGCGCTTTCTGGTCGGATCAACCAGATTTTAGAATATCCGAATTCGTCGTCAAAGTGAAACGGGCACGCCTTCGTGCGAAGGCATGCCCGTCAAAACTCTATTCTGCGACGCGCGTGCTCAGTGCACGCTCACCGCTTGCAGCTCGTTGCTCCAGGCGTTGGCGATTGCGGCTTCGCGGCTGTCGGTCAACATGATCGGCGTGCCGTCGGCGGCGTGGAGCGCGAACAGCTTGAGACCCGGCGCAATCTTGGGCGCCTCGGGGAACAGGTCCGGCACGTCCTCGGAGCGGATCTGCTTCACATAGGCGATATGGCCTTCGCCCAGGGTCGCCAGCGTCTCCGGAGAGACGTTCTTGGCTTCGTATTCGAACGCAACGTGACCTTCACTCATGGTCTCGACTCCTCTGGAACACTAAGCGGTCGAGTCCGCTACTCGTTCCATTATTCGTGCTCATTGATAGCGATTGTCTTAACGATCCGCTCCGGTTCAGGCCGGGCCAGATCGATCGACAACAGCCCGTTCTTCAGATCCGCCCCCAGCACCAGCATCCCCTCAGCCAGCACGAAGGTGCGCTGGAAGTGGCGCGCGGCGATGCCGCGATGGATGTATTGCCGGGTCTTTTCGTCCTGCTGCCGCCCGCGGATCACGAGCTGGTTTTCCTCAATGGTTACATCGAGTTGGTCGCGCGTGAATCCGGCAACCGCCAGCGTGATGCGCAAACGCTCGGGCTGGCCGTCCGTGCGGTCACACCTCTCGATATTGTAGGGAGGGTAGCCGTCGGCGCCTTTGACGACGCGGTCGAGCACGCGCTCGATCTCGTCGAAGCCCAGCAGGAAGGGACTGGAGAGCGTTGGAACACGAGACATAGTTTACAAAGTCCTCGCAGAAGCGACTTTGGTGTTTCAGGGCCCGTCAAGGCACCCCTTGGTCAGCAATATGGGCATATCCATGTGTGGGTTCAAGGACGTAGCCGGGGCCTGTGGATGGGCCGACGCCACCATCGTCAGGCCCAGAGCATCGCATTAGGCGTCATGGCCGGGCTCGTCGCGGCCATCCACGACCTTCCTCGCGGCACCAAGAATGTGGATGCCCGGGACAAGCCCGGGCATGACGAATCTGCCGCCGAATTTCCCCAACGAAAACAAAGCCCCTTCTACTGTGCATGGGGTTGTTTTCACGGTTTTGATCTGACTCCTTTCGGAACCCGTCAGGCCTCGATCCGCTTCCGCCCGTCGCCGCTGAACAAATGCAGCTTGCTCTGCACCGCCGCGACGCGGATTTTCGCGCCGATGGCGGGGGCTTCGGTTCCGGGAATGCGGACGATGACTTCGCCGGGCGGCAGCTCGCCGGGCGTGGCGGCGACGCGCTGGTCTTCCTGCTGGCGCGAGCCGTAGACGAAGGTTTCGGCGCCGACGCGCTCGATCGCTTCCACGGTGAGCGGCAGGGCGACGCCGCCGGCGGGCGTCTCGTCGGTGATGACGAAATCCTCCGGGCGGATGCCGAGGATGCCGGCGTCGGCCGCAGCGCTGCCGGCGAGCTGCGACCGGATCTCCTCGGGCCGCGTCGACATCAGATTCATCGGCGGCGCGCCGATGAAGGAGGCGACGAAGGTGGTCGCCGGCTTCTCGTAGATCGCCAGCGGGTTGCCGACCTGCTCGACCTGGCCGCCGTTCATCACGACGAGAATGTCGGCGAGCGTCATCGCCTCGAGCTGGTCGTGGGTGACGTAGATCGACGTCGTGTTGAGCCGGCGCTGCAATTTGCGGATCTCGACCCGCATCGCGATGCGCAGCTTGGCATCGAGATTGGAGAGCGGCTCGTCGAACAGAAACACTTTCGGCTGGCGCACGATGGCGCGGCCCATGGCGACGCGCTGGCGCTGGCCGCCGGAGAGCTGGCGCGGCTTGCGCTCCAGCATGGCGGACAATTCGAGCACGCGCGCGGCTTCCTCGACGCGCGTCTTGATCTCGGCTTCCGCCATGCCGCGGTTGCGCAAGCCATAGGCCATGTTGTTGTACACGCTCATATGCGGATAGAGCGCGTAGTTCTGGAACACCATCGCGATGTCGCGGTCGGCGGGCTCGATCTGGTTGACGACGCGCCCGCCGATGTCGATCTCGCCGCCGGTGACGGTCTCGAGCCCTGCGACCATGCGCAGCAGCGTGGACTTGCCGCAGCCGCTTGGTCCGACCAGCACGCAGAACTGTCCGTCGCCGACATCGACGTTGACGCCTTTGATGGCCTCGAAGCCGCCGGTGTAGGTCTTGCGGACGTTGCGCAGGGTGACGTTAGCCATAAATCTCTACTTCTCCGTCTCGACGAGGCCGCGCACGAATAGCTTCTGCATCACGACGACGACGAACACCGGCGGCAGCATGGCGAGCACGGCGGTTGCCATCACGATCGGCCATTCGGTCAGCGCGTCGGTGGTGGTGATCATCTTGCGGATGCCGATCTGGATCGTCTGCATGTCGTCGCGCGTGGTGATCAAGAGCGGCCAGAGATATTGATTCCAGCCGAGGATGAACAGGATCACGAACAGCGCGGCCATGTTGGTGCGCGACAGCGGCAGCAGCGTATCCCAGAAGAAGCGCAAGGGACCTGCGCCGTCGATGCGCGAGGCCTCCAGCAATTCGTCCGGCACCGTCATGAAGAACTGGCGGAACAGCAGCGTCGCGGTGGCCGATGCGATCAGCGGCAGCGACAGGCCGGCATAGCTGTCGAGCATATGCAGATCGGCGACGATCTTGTAGGTCGGATAGATGCGCACCTCGACCGGCAGCATCAACGTGATGAAGATGAGCCAGAAGATCGGCATCCGGAACGGGAAGCGGAAATACACGATCGCATAGGCCGAGATGATCGAGATCGCGATCTTGCCGACCGCGATCAGCAGCGCCGTTATCAGCGAGTTCAGCATCATGTTGCCGACGGGCTCGCGGGTCGAGCCGCTCGTGCCGACGAAGATGGTCTGATAGTAAGTCTCGAAGAAGTGGCCGCCGGGCAGCAGCGACATCTGCCCGTTCGCGATCAGCGCGTTGTCCTGGGTCGAGGCGACGATCGCGATGTAGACGGGGAAGGCGACGATCGCGATCCCGATCCAGAGGATGACATGCGCGACGTAGCGCCGAAAGCCTTCTTCCTCGACCATCAGTAGGTTACCTTGCGTTCGACGAAGCGGAACTGGATGCCCGTCAGCACGATCACCATGATCATCAGGATCACCGACTGCGCCGCCGAGCTGCCGAGATTGCCGCCGAGCAGGCCGTCGGAATAGACCTTGTAGACCAGCGTTTCCGTCGACTTGCCGGGACCGCCGCGGGTCATGGTGTCGATGATGCCGAACGTGTCGAAGAAGGCGTAGACGATGTTGACGACCAGGAGGAAGAAGATGGTCGGCGACAGCAGCGGGAAGGTCACGGTCCAGAACCTGCGCATCGGGCGCGCGCCGTCGATCGCGGCAGCCTCGAGCACGCTTCTCGGGATGCTCTGCAGGCCGGCGAGGAAGAACAGGAAGTTGTAGGAGATCTGCTTCCAGGCGGCGGCGAGGATGATCAGCGCTGCGGCCTGGTCGCCGTCGAGCAGCGGATTCCAGTCGATGCCGAGGGCGCGCAAATACCGCGAGAGCACGCCGAGCGAGGGATGCAGCATGAAGATCCAGAGCACGCCGACGACCGGCGGCGCCACCGCATAGGGCCAGATCAGCAGCGTCCGGTAGAGCAGCGAGCCGCGCAGCGGCTTGTCCGCCATCACGGCGAGCAGCAGCGCAAACGACAGCGACGACACCGCGATCGCGAACGAGAAGAAGAAGGTGCGGACGATCGCCTCGAAATAGGCGCGCTCCCTGAACAGCTCGAGATAGTTGTCGAACCAGACGAAGCTGCTCGACAGGCCGAAGGCGTCCTGGAGCAGGAAGGACTGGATCAGCGCCTGCAAGGCCGGCCAGTAGAAGAAAATCAGGACGATCGCGAGCTGCGGCGCAACCAGCGCATAGGGCAATAGCTTGGATTGGAAAATGGCTTGCTTTTGCATGATGCCCGCGGGGGGCGGCAGGCCGGGTTGACCGGCCTGCCGCTCGTCGCCTTACTTCACGGCGGTCTTTTCGAACTGGCGCAGCATGGTGTTGCCGCGCTCGACGGCCGCGTCCAGCGCCTGCTTGGCGGTCTTCTTGCCCGCCAGCGCCTGCTCGATCTCTTCCGCCCAGACGTCACGGAGCTGCACCATGTTGCCGAGGCGCAGGCCGCGCGAATTCTCGGTCGGCTCCTTGTTGGTCAGCTCGAGCAGCGGCGTCTCCAGATACGGCTGGTCCTTGTAGAAGCCTTCCGCCTTCGCCTTCTCATACGCCGCCTTGGTGATCGGCAGATAGCCCGAAGCCTTGTGGATGTAGACCTGGCGATCGGTATCCGAGAGGAAGGTGAGGAATTTTGCGACGCCCTTGTATTCGTCAGCCGACTTGCCGCCCATCACCCAGAGCGAGGCACCGCCGATGATCGAGTTCTGCGGCGCGCCCTTGACGTCGGGATAATAGGGCATCGGCACCGCGGTGAAGGCGAACTTGGCCTGCGCCTTGACGTTGCCGAAGAACGCCGACGAGGTCAGGTAGAGCGGGCATTCGCCCGACGTGAAGCGGCCCTCGCCGGTGTTGGTGCGGCCGGCATAGTCGTAGGTCTTGTCCTTCTGGAGCTCGACCAGGTTTTCGAGATGCTTGACCTGGAGAGGTCCGTTGAACTCCAGCACGGTGTCGAAGCCGTCGAGCCCGTTGGCCTTCGTCGACAACGGCACGTTGTGCCAGGCGGAGAGCTGCTCGAGATTGACCCAGGTGACCCAGGAGTTGGAAAAGCCGCAGGTGGCGTGGCCGGCCGCCTTCAGCTTCTTGGCGGCGTCGAACACTTCGGGCCAGGTCTTCGGAATCGCGACATTGGCCTTCTTCAGCTCATCGAGGTTGACCCACATCACCGTCGACGACGAGTTGAAGGGGAAGGACAGCATCTCGCCCTTCGAGGTCGAGTAATAGCCGGTGATCGCGGGCAGATAGGCCTTCGGATCGAACTTCTCGCCGGTCTCGGCCATCAGCTTGTACACCGGCTTCACGGCGCCGGTCGCGGCCATCATGGTGGCGGTGCCGACCTCGAACACCTGCATGATGTGCGGCGCGTTGCCGGCGCGGAACGCGGCGATGCCGGCGTTCATCGTGTCGGCGTAGTTGCCCTTGTAGGTCGGGATCACCTTGTAGTCGCTCTGCGCGGCGTTGAAATCGTTGGCGAGCTTGACGATGACGTCGTTGTTGGCGCCGGTCATCGCGTGCCACCACTGGATTTCGGTCACGGCGAGTGCCGGCGAGGAGCCGAGACCAACCGTGAGTGCAACAGCAGCAGCCGCGCCAATATGTCGAAGAGCCATCAAGAAAACCTCCCTTGCCCGTCACTAAAGAAGCGCTTGCGCTAGCAGCGCCATATGACGTTCACATGACTGTGTAAGCGGGAGAAACGAAAGCAGCAAGCGCTGCCAAATGGGAAGTCGTCAAATAGGCGAAGACGGATCGGGCAGCCTCGTCCGTTCGCGGTGCACTATCGTGCCCGCGCCGCACTGCGGCATCATTCGTTGACGGAGGAGGTGGCCGCTAGCGCTTGCGCTCGGGACCGCAAACGGTGCCCTTCTCGACCATCGCGTCGATCTCGGCCTTGGAGTAGCCGAACTCACCCAGCACCTCCGCGGCGTGCTGGCTGAATTTCGGCGGCACGCGCCGCAGGCTCGGCTTGCTGCGGTCGAGCCGGATCGGCGAGGCCACGCCCTTGTACCAGTCCTTCTCGATGATATCGCCGCGGTAGATCGTGTGCGGATTCGTCAACGCCTGATCGATCTTCTGCACCGGACCTGCGGGCAGGCCGGCCGCGAGCAGGCGATTGCACAGCGGCTCGGCCTCGTGCTGACTGAACACTGCGGCAAGCTCGGCGCGCAGCGCCTCGCGATTGGCGATGCGGTCCTTGTTGCGGGCAAAGCGCGGGTCGGTGCCGAGCTCGGGTTTGCCGATCTCTTTCGCCAGCTTGCGGAAGGTGCCGTCATTGCCGACGCCGATGAAGATGTCGTCGGTCTTGGTCGGGAAAATCGCGTAAGGCACGAGGTTGGGATGCTCGTTGCCGGTGAGACCAGGCGGCTTGCCATGCATGAAATAATTCGCGGTGTGCGGATGCATGATGGCAAGCCCGGTCTCATACAGCGTCGTCTCGAGGAACTGGCCCTTGCCCGAACGCTGACGTTCCGACAGCGCCATCAGGATGCCGATCGCCGCATAAAGTCCCGTGGTGATGTCGACCAAGGGCACGCCGATCCGCATCGGCCCGCTCTCGGGCGATCCGGTCGCCGCGATCATGCCGGTCATGGCCTGGATGATGGCGTCATAGCCCGGATTGCCGCCACGCGGGCCGTCGGCACCGAAGCCGCAGATCCGGCAATGCACGAGTCGCGGAAATCTTTCGCGCAACACCTCGTTGCCGATGCCCCATTTCTCCAGTGTGCCCGGCTTGAAATTCTCGATCAGGACGTCGGCCGTCTCCAGCATCTTCAGCAGCACGACGCGGCCGCCCTCGGAGGCGAGGTCGAGGCCGATCGAGCGCTTGTTGCGGTTGATGCCGACGAAATAGGCCGCGTCTTCCTCATGGAAGGGAGGGCCCCATTCGCGCACCTCGTCGCCCGCGGGCGGCTCGACCTTGATGACGTCGGCGCCGTGGTCGGCGAGGATCTGGGTGCAGTAGGGACCTCCGAGCACGCGCGTGAGATCGATGACGCGCAGTCCGCTCATGGCACCCGTTGCCGCTTCAGTCATGCCTTCGCTTCTCCTGTATCGACGTTTGATCACAGGCCTAGCGAGGTTTTTTTGCGCCCGCAATGGCGCCGCACGTAGGGCCGCATGCACCGCCGCCGCGCAATCCCGCGATGTGGGAAATCAACGGAAGCGGCCGGCCCGAGGGAATCCCGGGCCAGCCCATCCGCCCTTTCGATCAGACGACCGTCAGGCGAACGTCGACATTGCCGCGCGTGGCATTGGAGTACGGGCACACCTGGTGCGCTTTCGCGACCAGCGCCTCAGCCTCCGCGCGGGCAAGGCCCGGCAGCGAGACGGCGAGATCGATGTCGAGGCCGAAGCCGCCTTCGGAGCGCGGGCCGATGCCGACGGTCGAGGTGACGGAGGCGTCGGCGGGAACCTTGGGGCCGCCCTGCGAGGCCACGAATTTCATCGCACCGATGAAACAAGCGGCATAGCCGGCAGCGAACAGCTGCTCGGGATTGTTGCCGGCGCCGCCCCCGCCGCCGAGCTCCTTCGGCGTGGTGAGCTTGACGTCGAGCGCGCCGTCGAGGGTGGCGGCATGGCCGTCGCGACCGCCGGTCGCCTTGGCGCTGGTCTTGTAGAGGACGTTCACGGACATTTTCGTCTCCTCGGGTCTTTCCGGGTTGGGGTGCGATCTTTTATTGCAGGCAATTAGATTGTGTGCAATTGAAATTGCCAGGCCTCACATTTAATTGTTCGCAATTGAATGTCGTGCCGCGCGGTCCCACAATGGGGCAATCCTCGTGAGATTCCCCCATGGCCCGGAAACCATCGGCAGCGGACGCGCCGCTGCGGCTCGACAACCAGATCTGCTTCGCGGTCTATTCCGCCGCGCACGCCTTCAACCGCGTCTACAAGCCGCTGCTCGACCGGCTCGGCCTGACCTACCCGCAATATCTGGTGATGCTGGTGCTGTGGGAGCGCGACGACGTGCCGGTCAAGGAGATCGGCGAGAAGCTGTTCCTGGATTCGGGCACGCTGACGCCGCTGCTCAAGCGGCTCGAGGCCGCCCATCTCGTCAAGCGCACCCGCTCGAGCGAGGACGAGCGTCAGGTGCTGATCGCGCTGACGCCGCAGGGCCATGCGCTGAGGGAGAAGGCGCGCAGCGTGCCGCAGTCGATTCTGGCGGCGACGGACTGCTCGGTGCCGGAGCTGGTCGCCATGAAAGACGAGATCGTCGCGCTGCGCGATCGGCTGAATGCGGTGATCGGGGATTAGGGGTTAGAGGCGCTTCTTGGCGAAGGCGCGGCCGGGTGCCGACTTCAGGTGCTTCTCGAATGCGATGGCCTGCTTCTCGTTGCTAAACGCGATGTAAGTCTTGAGACGCCAAGGCCCATACTTCGAGGTGTGAGGCACCTCGCCAGCATTGTGCTTTGTCAGTCGGGCGCGCAGATCATCGGTGATCCCGACGTGGAAATGAAGGGAATTAAGGCTCTCAAGGATGTAGACGTACTTCAGGGCACACTCCTCGGTTGTCGAGGAGAGCTTACACCCGCTTTTGTCCTGCAAAAGCCTGGCTTCGCCGTGAAGCGCTTGCGGAGCCGAAGTTCGCGAACTGAAGGCTTGCGAATAAAGCCCGGCTTCGCCCTTCGGGCTACGCCGCGGCAGCCCTCGCTACATAGGGCTTGCCGAGCCGAAGCTGGCGAAGCCAGCGAAGGCTGGTGGAGCCAGGCGGGATCGAACCGCCGACCTCTTGCATGCCATGCAAGCGCTCTCCCAGCTGAGCTATGGCCCCTTAGTCCTTAACCGGGGTGAACCTGGTTGATCCCCCGGACCGGCGAGCCCTTGGCGACTCGCGCGGTGCACCCTTTTTCACAGATCAGGGCTGATCTCAAGTCTCTTCATCACCTCCGACATCACCAATGATGTCTGTCACGTCCTCATCGCCCTCTTCCTCGTCGGCAATGAAGGTCGAATCATCGTCATCGTCGTCGTCGAGGGTCTCATCGACCTCGATATCGTCCTCGGATTCGGGCACGACAGCCTTGACCTTGCCGGTGCTCTCCTCGGCATCGGCCTCCTCGAGCGAGACCAACTCCTCGGCCTCGGCCGGCTCCGGCGCGGTGTCCTGGGCCATGTTGCGGGTATCGCCGCCCCGTGCGCGCGCGGGCGCAATCGGCGCAATCGGCACCACCTCGCCGGTATAGGGCGAGATCACCGGATTCTTGTTGAGGTCATAGAACTTCTTGCCCGTGGTCGGGCAAATACGTTTGGTTCCGAGTTCGGACTTGGCCACGGCAGGAATCCTGGGAATGTCTGAAAAGCGGTGCTTCACTTGGCTAGTTGGCGGCCGGCTGTCAATAGCGCATTACGAGAGAAAGACATGCTCGTGACGGGGCTCGGACCATGTGGTAGGTGCGCCCAGCCCCATAGGGCCTATTCAAGGACACAATCTTGACCCATTCCGACCAACCGAGGCCGCTCCAGTCTCGTGCCAGCGGTGCCCTGACCGGGAAAGTACGGGTGCCCGGCGACAAGTCGATCTCCCATCGTGCCCTCATCCTGGGTGCGCTCGCGGTCGGCGAGACCAGGATTTCGGGCCTCTTGGAGGGCGAGGACGTCCTCAACACCGCCAAATCCATGCAGGCACTCGGTGCCAGCGTCGAGCGGACCGGGGATTTCGCCTGGAAGGTAAACGGGGTCGGAGCCGGGGGATTTGCCCAGCCCAAGGCGCCGCTGGATTTCGGCAACTCCGGCACCGGCTGCCGCCTCGTCATGGGCGCCGTTGCCGGCTGCCCGATCTCGGCGGTGTTCGACGGCGACGCCTCGCTGCGCAGCCGCCCCATGCGCCGGATCCTCGATCCGCTCGAAAAGATGGGTGCGAAGGTTGTCTCCGGCGGCGAGGGCGGGCGTCTGCCGCTGACCCTCCAGGGCGCGCGCGATCCGCTTCCGATCACCTACAAGACCCCGGTCGCCTCCGCCCAGATCAAGTCGGCCGTGCTGCTGGCGGGCCTGGCTGCGCCGGGCACCACGACCGTGATCGAGACCGAGGCCAGCCGCGACCACACCGAGCTGATGCTGAAGCATTTTGGCGCGGACATCACCTCGGTGCAGGAAGGTCAGCACGGCCGCCGCATCACGCTGGTGGGTCAGCCCGAGCTGCATGGCGCCAATGTCGTCGTGCCCGCCGACCCCTCATCGGCCGCCTTCCCAATCGTTGCAGCGCTGATCGTCGAGGGCTCCGACATCGTGCTGTCCGACGTCATGACCAATCCGCTGCGCACAGGCCTGTTCACGACGCTACGCGAAATGGGCGCCTTCATCGAGGAGAGTGAAGTGCGCGGTGATGCCGGCGAGCCGATGGCGCGCCTGCGCGTGCGCGCGTCAAAGCTGCGCGGCGTCGAGGTGCCGCCGGAGCGCGCGCCGTCGATGATCGACGAATATCTGGTGCTGGCAGTGGCGGCATCCTTCGCCGAAGGCACGACGATCATGCGCGGCCTGCAGGAGCTGCGCGTCAAGGAATCCGACCGCCTGGAGGCCACCGCAGCCATGCTCCGCGTCAACGGCGTCAAGGTCGGGGTCTCCGGCGACGATCTTATCGTCGAGGGCCGCGGCCATGTCCCCGGCGGCGGCACTGTCGCCACCCACATGGACCATCGCATCGCGATGTCCGCGCTGGTGATGGGCTGTGCCTCCGATCAGCCGGTGACCGTCGACGACACCGCCTTCATCGCCACCAGTTTCCCGGACTTCATTCCGATGATGCGTTCGCTAGGGGCCGAGTTTTCATGATCATCGCCATCGACGGGCCCGCAGCCTCGGGCAAGGGGACGCTCGGCAAGCGCCTCGCCCACCATTACGGCTATCGTCATCTCGATACCGGGGTCATCTATCGCGCCGTGGCTTACGAGCTGATGCAGTCCGGTCACGATCTCCGCGATGAAGCGGCGGCGGTGGCGGCAGCGCTGGAGCTCGATCCCGAAAAGTTCGGCAATCCGGTCCTCAAGACCCAGAAGGTCGGCGAGGGCGCCTCGATCGTCTCGGCGATCTCGCGGGTCCGCGAGGTCCTGGTCAATTTCCAGCGGCAATTCGCTGCCGATCCGCCCGGCGCCGTGCTCGATGGCCGGGACATTGGAACCGTGATCTGCCCCCATGCCGACGTGAAGATATTCGTCGTCGCCGATCCCAAGGTCCGCGCCCATCGCCGGACCATGGAGGCCAGGGCGAGGGGGGAAGAGGCCGATGAGGCGGCCGTGCTCGCGGACATCATCCAGCGCGACGAGCGCGACAAGAACCGGCCGGTTGCGCCTTTAAAACCGGCCCCGGATGCTTACTTGCTAGATAACTCCCAACTGGATATAGAAGGCGGCGTCCGGGCCGCCATCGACATTATCGAGGCCGTCCGAGCGGGCCGGTCGCGGGGTTAAGCCGCAGCCGTCATTGGAGGAAGCGCCCGCTCCCGTCTCTTTGATGTCGATACCTTCGGTCCCCTCGTTTCGGGGCCGGCGCGATCCAGGCTCCGGACAAAGATTTCCACGTATCGAACGCGCGGGCCTCAGCCGGCCCGCCTCCGCTGTTCCGCTGCAAAGCCGGAGCAGCGAGCGGTCGCTCGAAGGTTTTGCGGACCTTCCGACACTGCGTGTGCGATGCGCCCATGAACCCAACGGCCGGCAAGACATCCGCAACTGGAGAACAAATGGCTTCGACTTCTGCTGATACCTATAGCCCCTCGCGCGACGATTTCGCCGCGATGCTCGACGAGTCCTTCGCAGGCGGCAACCTGCAGGAAAGCTCCGTCGTCAAGGGCAAGGTGGTTGCAATTGAAAAGGACATGGCCGTCATCGACGTCGGCCTGAAGACCGAGGGCCGCGTTGCCTTGCGCGAATTTTCCGGCCCCGGCCGTGAGAGCGACCTCAAGGTCGGCGACGAGGTGGAAGTGTTCCTCGATCGCATCGAAAACGCCCTCGGCGAAGCCGTGCTGTCGCGCGACAAGGCGCGCCGCGAAGAGAGCTGGGGCAAGCTCGAGAAGGCGTTCCAGAACAACGAGAAGGTCAACGGCGTCATCTTCAACCAGGTCAAGGGCGGCTTCACCGTCGACCTCGACGGTGCCGTGGCGTTCCTGCCGCGCTCGCAGGTCGACATCCGTCCGATCCGCGACGTTGCGCCGCTGATGAACAACTCGCAGCCGTTCCAGATCCTCAAGATGGACCGCCGCCGCGGCAACATCGTCGTGTCCCGCCGCACGGTGCTGGAAGAGACCCGCGCCGAGCAGCGCCAGGAGCTGGTGCAGAACCTCGAAGAGGGTCAGGTCATCGACGGCGTGGTCAAGAACATCACCGATTACGGTGCGTTCGTTGACCTCGGCGGCATCGACGGCCTGCTGCACGTCACCGACATCGCATGGCGCCGCGTCAACCATCCGACCGAGGTGCTCTCGATCGGCCAGACCGTGAAGGTCAAGATCATCAAGATCAACCACGAGACGCACCGCATCTCGCTGGGCATGAAGCAGCTGCTGGACGACCCGTGGCAGGGCATCGAAGCCAAGTACCCGCTGGGTGCCCGCTTCACCGGCCGCGTCACCAACATTACCGACTACGGTGCGTTCGTCGAGCTCGAGCCGGGCATCGAAGGCCTGATCCACGTCTCCGAGATGTCGTGGACCAAGAAGAACATGCATCCCGGCAAGATCGTCTCGACCTCGCAGGAAGTCGACGTGCAGGTGCTGGAAGTCGATTCCGTCAAGCGCCGCATCTCGCTCGGCCTCAAGCAGACCATGCGCAACCCCTGGGAGGTCTTCGTCGAGAAGCACCCGACCGGTTCGGTGGTCGAGGGCGAGGTCAAGAACAAGACCGAGTTCGGTCTGTTCCTGGGCCTCGAGGGCGACGTCGATGGCATGGTCCACCTCTCCGACCTCGACTGGAAGCTTCCGGGCGAGCAGGTGATCGACAACTACAAGAAGGGCGACATGGTGAAGGCCGTGGTGCTCGATGTGGACGTCGAGAAGGAGCGCATCTCGCTCGGCATCAAGCAGCTCGAAGGCGACCCCTTTGCCGAGCCGGGCGATGTCAAGAAGGGCGCGGTCGTGACCTGCGAAGTGCTCGAAGTGAAGGAGAGCGGCATCGAGGTGAAGATCGCCGGTACCGACTTCACCACCTTCATCAAGCGCTCCGAGCTCGCGCGTGACCGCAACGACCAGCGCGCCGAACGCTTCGCTGTCGGCGAAAAGGTCGATGCCCGCGTGATCCAGTTCGACAAGAAGGCCCGCAAGGTCCAGGTGTCGATCAAGGCGCTCGAAGTCGCCGAAGAGAAGGAAGCCATCGCGCAGTACGGCTCTTCCGATTCGGGTGCGACGCTCGGCGACATCCTGGGCACCGCGCTCAAGAACCGCGAGAACAAGTAAGCGAAACGTTCGTTTCGCTGCATCGAAGCCCCGGCGCGAGCCGGGGCTTTTTTGTTTGGCTTGGCGGCCGTATTGTCCGTTACCCCATCTACCAGGGCTCCCAAGCCTTCATTTCTTCAAATTGCGCCCCAATTGATGTATCCAGATAAGCCGTTGGTCACGCTGTGACGGCACAACGCGCCCAGCCTTTCATTTGGAGACATTCCGATGTCGCTTGATTCGGACATCATCGTCGATCGCCGCAGGATCCGCCGTAAGCTGACGTTCTGGCGCGTGATGGCCGCGCTGATCGCGATCGCGGCGATTGCGAGCTTCGCGCTGATTGCGACACCCGGAGCACGCGGCACCTTTGCATCCGCCGGCTCGATCGCGCGCGTTCATATCGAGGGATTGATCCGCAGCGATTCCGATCGCACGCAGGCGCTGGAGCGGCTGGAGGATTCGCAGGCCGCTGCCGTGATCGTTCATATCAACTCACCGGGCGGAACCACCGCCGGCTCCGAGCAGCTCTATGACTCGCTCGTGCGGCTGAAGGCGAAGAAGCCGCTCGTCGTCGTGGTCGAGGGCCTCGCCGCCTCCGGGGGCTACATCACGGCGATCGCGAGCGATCACATCGTCGCCCAGCAGAGCTCGCTGGTGGGCTCGATCGGCGTGCTGTTCCAGTACCCCAACGTCTCCGAGCTCTTGAAGACGATCGGCGTCAAGGTCGAGGAGGTGAAGTCCTCGCCGCTGAAGGCGGCACCCAACGGATTCGAGCCGACAAGTCCCGAAGCGCGCGCGGCGCTCGATGCGCTGGTGAAGGACTCCTATGCCTGGTTCAAGGGCCTCGTGAAGGAGAGGCGTGGCATGGATGACACGCAGCTCGAAAAAGTCGCCGATGGCCGCGTCTTCACCGGCCGCCAGGCGATCGATCTCAAGCTGATCGACCAGATCGGCGACGAGAAGACGGCCGTGACCTGGCTGGTCGAGCACAAGAGCGTCAAGAAGGGGCTTCCCGTGCGCGACTACAAGCTCGAGCCGCGCTTTGGCGATCTGTCGTTCCTCAAGACCGCGGCCGCCGTGACGCTGGAAGCGCTGGGTTTGGGCTCGATTGCGCATCAGATCGGGCAAACCGGCGTCGCGCAGGCGGTCGATCGGCTCGGAATGGATGGAATGCTGGCGTTGTGGCAGCCGGCGGCGTCAAACTGAGCGGAGACAGGCGAGTTCCGTAAGTTTTTCCCGTTTGACGCGTGCCGGCGCAGCCCGCTTTTTCGGCATTTGTCACGCATTTTCACGACGCTCAACCTTGATTTAGCGTCTTGACAGATCACGGTATTTTCACGGAAATGGTCATCCGCACGCTTCCGGGTCCTATCTCTCGATGATCAAATCCGAACTTGTTCAGCGTATCGCCGAGCACAACCCGCATCTGTACCAGCGGGATGTCGAGAACATTGTGAATGCGATTCTCGAGGAGATCGTAGCGGCGCTTGCACGCGGCGATCGCGTCGAGCTGCGCGGCTTCGGTGCATTCTCGGTCAAGCATCGCCCTGCGCGCGCAGGGCGCAATCCACGCACCGGCGCCCATGTACCCGTCGATCAGAAGAGCGTTCCGTTCTTCAAGACCGGCAAGGAAATGCGCGAGCGGCTGAACCGCGACCATCCGGATCCCGGCGCGGCGGACTGAGGCCGGCGCCAGGGTTTTCCGCGGTCGCTCGGCATGCGGCCGGAAGCTGGATTCAAGGCGAGCGAAGCGAGATGCGAAAGTTCCTGACCGCGCTGATCGTGATTCCGCTGGGCCTCATCATGGTGACCTTTGCGGTGGCCAACCGGCAATTCGTCACGGTCTCCTTCGATCCCTTCGTCTCCGACGACCCCTCGTTCTCGGCTACGATGCCGCTGTTCCTGCTCCTGATCCTGGCTGCGGGGCTGGGCGTCGTGGCGGGCGGCTGTGCGGTCTGGTTCGGCCAGCGACACTGGCGGCGCGCCGCGCGCCGGCATGAGGCCGATGCCCGGGCTGCGCGGGGCGAACTCGCCGATCTGCGGGCCCATGCGGCGGCGGCACGGCCCGAGGCGCAGCGCCTCCCCGTTCCCTCCGGGACAGGCCTTTACGGGCCCATCGGGCGAGACAAGCAGCGCGCGACGTTGTAGAAGCGGCCCGACCGAAAAACCCTGCGTTCCGGCCGCCTTGCGGCCTCCATTTGCTTTGAGATCATGTCCCTGCTCGTCAAGATCTGCGGCCTGTCCACGCGCGAGACGCTTCAAACAGCGCTCGATGCCGGCGCCGACATGGTGGGGTTCGTGTTCTTTCCGCCGTCGCCGCGGCACCTCTCGCTGGAACTTGGCCGTGACCTCGGTCGCCTGGTGAAGCAGCGCGCGCTCAAAGTGGCACTCACGGTCGATGCCGACGACGCCACGCTCGACAACATCATGGACGCGCTGTCGCCGGACATTTTCCAGCTCCACGGCCAGGAAAGCGTCGCTCGGCTGCGCGATATCAAGCAACGCTTTGGCCGCCCCGTGATGAAGGCGGTGCCGGTCGCAACAGCAGCCGATCTCGCCGTGCTGCCCGGCTACGCCGCGGTCGCCGACCGCATCCTGTTCGATGCGCGTGCGCCGAAGGACGCGACGCGGCCCGGCGGCTTAGGAGAGCCGTTCGACTGGCACCTGCTCGAAAATCTCGATCTGAAGCTGCCCTACATGGTCTCGGGCGGGCTGCACGCCGATAACCTGGCCGAAGCCCTCCGTGTCACCGGCGCCGGCGGCGTCGATGTGTCCTCGGGCGTCGAGAGCGCCCCCGGCATCAAGGATCCCGAGATGATCCAGGCCTTCATCCGCGCCGCGCGCGCCACCCAAGATGCAAGTCAAGAGTTGAGCGTCCGATGAACATCGCCAAACCGAATTCCTATCGCAGCGGCCCCGACGAGCGCGGCCATTTCGGCATTTTCGGTGGCCGCTTCGTCGCCGAAACGCTGATGCCGCTGATCCTCGATCTGGAGAAGGCCTACACCGCCGCCAAGGCCGACCCGGCCTTCCAGGCCGAGATGAACGGCTACCTCAAGAACTATGTCGGCCGGCCCTCACCACTCTATTTCGCCGAGCGCCTCACCGAGCATCTCGGCGGCGCAAAAATCTACCTCAAGCGCGAGGAGCTCAACCACACCGGCTCGCACAAGGTGAACAACGTGCTCGGCCAGATCATGCTGGCACGGCGCATGGGCAAGAAGCGCATCATCGCCGAGACCGGTGCGGGCCAGCACGGCGTCGCCACCGCAACGCTGTGCGCGCGCTTTGGCCTGGAATGCGTGGTCTATATGGGCGCCGTCGACGTCGAGCGGCAGCAGCCCAATGTCATCCGGATGGAAATGCTGGGCGCAAAGGTGTTTCCGGTGCAGTCGGGTACGCGCACGCTGAAGGACGCCATGAACGAGGCGCTGCGCGACTGGGTCACCAACGTGCACAACACGTTCTACTGCATCGGCACGGTGGCGGGTCCGCATCCCTATCCGACCCTGGTGCGCGACTTCCAGTCGGTCATCGGCAACGAGACCAAGGCGCAGATGCAGGAGATCGAAGGCCGCCTGCCGGATTCGCTGGTCGCCTGCATCGGCGGCGGCTCCAACGCGATGGGCCTGTTTCATCCGTTCCTCGATGATCCCAGCGTCGAGATCTTCGGCGTCGAAGCCGCTGGCCACGGATTGACGCAGCTGCACGCGGCCTCGATCGCGGGTGGCCGTCCCGGCGTGCTCCACGGCAACCGCACTTATCTCTTGATGGATGCCGACGGCCAGATCCAGGACGCGCACTCGATCTCGGCCGGCCTCGACTATCCCGGCATCGGCCCCGAGCATTCCTGGCTGCACGAGGTCGGCCGCGTGAACTATCTCTCCGCGACCGATGATGAGGCACTCGCCGCATTCCAGCTGCTGTCAAAGCTCGAAGGCATCATCCCCGCGCTCGAGCCGGCGCATGCCATCGCCAAGGTGATGGAGCTCGCGCCGAAGCGGCCTAGAGATCACCTGATGGTCGTCAATCTCTCCGGTCGCGGCGACAAGGACGTTCCGCAGGTCGGCGACATCCTGAGGGGCAAGAAGTGACCACGCGTATCGACACCCGTTTTGCCGAGCTGAAACGCCAAGGCCGCGCGGCCTTCGTCACCTATGTGATGGCAGGCGATCCCGATCCTGCGACCTCGCTCGAGATCGTCAAGGCGCTGCCGAAGTCCGGCGCCGATGTCATCGAGCTCGGCATTCCCTTCACCGATCCGATGGCGGATGGTCCCTCGATCCAGGCTGCAGGCCTGCGCGCGCTCAAGGTCGGCATGACCCTGAAGAAGACGCTGGAGCTGGTGCGCGACTTCCGCAAGGGCGACAATGTCACGCCGCTGGTGCTGATGGGCTACTACAATCCCATCTACATCTACGGCGTCGACAAGTTTCTGGCTGATGCCAAGACGTCAGGCGTCGATGGCTTGATCATCGTGGATCTGCCGCCGGAGGAAGATGACGAGCTCTGCATTCCCGCGCTGAAGGCGGGGCTGAACTTCATTCGCCTGGCGACCCCGACCACCGACGATAAGCGCCTGCCCGCGGTGCTCGCGAACACGTCAGGCTTTGTCTATTACGTCTCGATCGCTGGCATCACCGGTGCGGCGGCGGCGGACGCCAATGTCGTCGGCGAAGCTGTCGCGCGCATCAAGCGGCATACCGGCTTGCCGATCTGCGTCGGTTTCGGCATCCGCACCCCGGAGGCCGCGCGCGCCATTGCCGAGAAGGCCGATGGCTCGGTGGTCGGCACGGCGCTGGTCGATGCGCTCAAGAACAGCCTCGATGCCGAGGGGCGGGCGACCGCCAAAACCGTTAATGCCGTCGCCGAATTGACGGCGGCCCTGGCCCAGGGCGTCAAGGGCGCACAGCAGGCGGCGGAATAGGCCATAATTCCGCTTTGGAGCGGGCGGCACGGCGGCTTGCCGGGGAGAGGCCCGGGCGCCATATAACCCTTCAGGCGATCCGCGAGGCGGGATCGCACATCGGAGCAAACCATGAACTGGCTTACCAACGTGGTCCGGCCGAAGATCCGCAACATGCTGCGGCGGGAGACGCCGGAGAATCTTTGGATCAAGTGCCCGGATTCCGGGCAGCTCGTGTTCTACAAGGACGTCGAGGCCAATCAGTTCGTCATTCCCGGCTCGAACTACCACATGCGCATGGGCGCGGTGGCCCGGTTGAAGTCGATCTTCGACAACGAGACCTGGTTCGATGTCGCGTTGCCCGAGGTCACGCCCGACCCGCTCAAGTTCCGCGACGAGAAGAAATATGCCGATCGTATCAAGGACGCGCGGGCGCGGACCAATCTGAATGACGCGGTCAAGGTCGGCTACGGCAAGCTCGAGGGCGCTGCCGTCGTCGTTGCCGTGCAGGATTTCGACTTCATGGGCGGCTCGCTCGGCATGGCCGCGGGCGAAGCCATCGTGCGCGGCATGGAGCTCGCTGTCGAGAAGAAGTCGCCGTTCATCGTGTTCGCCGCATCGGGCGGCGCGCGCATGCAGGAGGGTATCCTCTCGCTGATGCAGATGCCGCGCACCACCGTGGCGGTGCAGATGCTGCGCGAGGCGAAACTGCCCTACATCGTCGTCCTGACCAATCCCACGACCGGCGGTGTCACCGCGTCCTACGCGATGCTGGGCGATGTGCAGATCGCCGAGCCCGGCGCGCTGATCGGCTTTGCCGGCGCGCGCGTGATCGAGCAGACCATCCGCGAGAAGCTGCCCGAGGGTTTCCAGCGCGCCGAGTACCTCAAGGAGCACGGCATGGTCGACATGGTCGTGCACCGTCACGAGCTGCGCCCGACGCTCGCCCGGCTCTGCCGCCTGCTGACCAAGGCGCCGGCGCAGGAAGGCGCTTCGAAGCCGGCGCAGCCGGTGACGAGTCCGGCGCAGATCGTATCGGCCGCCGAGACGGCGCCGGCCGCGCCGCACGCGTGAACGCCTCCCCTGACACTGCAAAGACACCGCTCGGTGAATTGATCGGGCGGCTGTCGGCCCTGCATCAGAAGCGCATCGATCTCGGGCTGGAGCGGATGCACCGCCTGCTCGAACGGCTCGGTCATCCCGAACGCAAGCTGCCGCCGGTGATCCATATCGCCGGCACCAACGGCAAGGGCTCGACGCTCGCTTATCTGCGCGCGACGCTGGAAGCTGCGGGCTTGCGGGTTCACGCCTACACCTCTCCCTATCTCGTCCGCATCAACGAATGCTTCCGGCTCGGCCGCGTGGGCGGCGGCGTGCTCGCCGGTGACGACGAACTGCGCGCTGCACTGGAAGAGGTCGAGCGCGTCAATGCCGGCGAGGCCGCGACCGTCTTCGAGCTGAAGACCGCCGCCGCTTTCGTGCTGTTCGCGCAGAATCCGGCCGACGTGGTGCTGCTCGAAGTCGGCCTCGGCGGCCGGCTCGATTCGACCAACGTGATCGATGTGCCGGCGGCCTGCGTGATCACGCCGGTCAGCATGGATCACGTGGATTTTCTCGGCGATACGTTGGCGTCGATTGCCGGCGAGAAGGCCGCGATCATCAAGCGCGGCGTGCCCGTGACTTGCGCCGAGCAGATGCCGGAGGCGATGGCCGTGATCGAAGCGCAGGCGAGGCGCATGCGTGCGCCGCTGTTTGCCGCAAACGAGAGCTGGCACGTCAATGTCGAGCGCGGGCGACTGGTCTTTTCCGACGATCGCGGCTTGATGGATCTGCCGGCGCCGCGCCTGTTCGGCCGCCACCAATTCGCCAACGCCGGGCTCGCGATCGCGACTCTGCGCGCGATTCCGACCTTCAAGATCCCTCACGCCGCGTTCGAGGCCGGCATCGTCGGCGCCGAATGGCCGGCGCGGATGCAGCGCCTCACCTCGGGTGAGCTGCAGTCCTGGGGTCCGCAGGGCTCGGAGATCTGGCTCGACGGCGGCCACAATGCCGAAGGCGGGCGCGTTGCGGCCGCCGCGCTCGGCGATCTCGAGGAGCGCGTGTCGCGGCCGCTGGTCGTGATCGCGGGCATGATGGCCAACAAGGACGCGCAAGGCTTTCTCGCCAACTTCGCCGGCCTCACCCGGCACATCATCGCAGTGCCGATTCCCGATATCGAAAACGCGATGCCGGTCGACCGCCTTGCGGATGCCGCGCGCAGCCTCGGCATGCGCGTCGAGCCCGCGCCCTGCATCGAGGCCGCCCTGCGCGCCTTGGCGAAACTCGCCTACGAGGTGCCGCCGCGCATCCTGATCACGGGCTCGCTGTATCTCGCCGGCCACGTGCTGGCGATCAACGGCACGCCTCCTGCATGAGTTTCCGTGTCCCGGACAAGCGCAGCTCTTGGCAACGCGTAGCGTTGTCCATGGCGGAGCGCTGATCCGGGACTCAGAAGGCCGTAGCATGGGCCCGGCTCAGCAGCACCACTGCGCGCTGCGCTCGGTCCGGGGCACGAGAGTGGGGAGCACAACGATGCGTTTCGCCGCGATTGCCGATATCCACGGAAACTACCTCGCGCTGGAATCTGTCCTTGCCGATATCCGCGCGCTGGGGATCACAGACATCGTCAATCTCGGCGACATGCTGAGCGGTCCGCTCGATGCGCGCCGAACCATCGAGATCCTGATGACGCTCGACGCCGTGCACGTGCGCGGCAATCACGACCGCTATCTGCTCGACCGCCCACCCGAGAAGATGGGCTCGTGGGATCGCCCGGCTCATGCGCAGCTCAACGCCGCACAACTCGACTGGCTGCGCGTGCAACCGATGACGCGCGTGTTCCGAGACAGGGTCTTCCTCTGCCACGCGACGCCCGGCAGCGACGAGGTGTACTGGCTCGACACCGTGCATGCGGACGGCGCGGTGGCGCTGTCGCAGCCTGACCGGATCGAGCAATTCGCGGAAGACATCACGCAATCGCTGATTCTCTGCGCCCACACCCATCTCGCCCGTGCCGTGCGCTTGCGCGATGGCCGGCTGATCGTCAATCCCGGCAGCGTCGGCAGTCCTGGTTTTCGCGATAAGCATCCATTCCCGCATGTCGTCGAAGCCGGCACGCCGCACGCGCGTTATGCGATCCTCGAGTTTGTGAGCGGTGTTTGGCAGGTCACGTTCCGCCACATCGCGTATGATCACGAGGCCATGGCGGCGCTGGCCCGTCGTAATGGGCAGCCTGAACTGGCGAACGCGCTCGCGACGGGATGGATTGCGTAGTCATGCCTCGTGTCCCGGCTCTGCGGTGCATCGCTTGCGCGCTGGCGGGACGCGAGAGCGAACCTCACCCGAGCAGCTTCATCGGCTCGGCCGCCTTCTGCTTCAGCTGTTCAAATGTGCATTGCCTCGGCGCCTTGTCCGGGCGCCAGCGCAGGATCGAGGTGCCGTGGCGAAAACGCTCGCCGCTGAAATGGTCGTAGCAGACCTCGATCACCAGCTTCGGCTTCAGCGGGCACCATTTGGCCGAGCGCTCGGTCGACCAGCGGCTCGGTCCGCCCGGCGCATTGCCGGTGAAGCCCGGCTCGCCAATCAATGCTTCGAGCCGGCCGGTCAAGGCTGGCTTCTCCTCAGCCTTGATCGCGGAGGTGAAGCCGACATGGTGCAGAAGACCCTTGTCGTCGTAGAGACCGAGCAGCAGCGAGCCGACGACTTTCCGGCCGGCCATCTTGTTGGTGGCATAGCGGAAGCCGCCGACCACGCAATCGGCGCTGCGGAATTTCTTGATCTTCTGCATGCCATCGCGCGTGCCGGCCTGGTAGGGCAGGTCGATGCGCTTGGCGATGACGCCGTCCGAGCCGCCGCCGGATTGCGCCAACCATTTTTTGGCCGTGGCGTAGCTGGCCGTTGCCGGTGAGAGCCGGAAGATGCTGCCCTCGAGGTTGGCTTTCGCAAACGTCTCCAGCGCCGGCCGGCGCTCGTGCAGCGTCCTCTTGGCCAGATCTTTCTGCCGGGACGTCGCGAGCAAATCGAACACAAGATAGAGCGCCGGTGTTTCTTCCGAGAGCTTCTTCACGCGGCTCGCAGCCGGATGAATGCGCTGCAGGAGCGCGTCGAAGGAAAAGCTCTTTCGGTGCGGCACGACGATCTCGCCGTCGAGCGTGAAGCGATCTGCTTTCAACTTCAGCGCAGCGGCAACGATCTCAGGAAAATAGCGCGCAAGATCCTCACCAGACTTCGAGCGCAGATCGACGCTGCTGCCGTCGCGCGACAGCAGGCAGCGGAAGCCGTCCCACTTGGGTTCGTATTGCCAGTGCTTGCCGCGCGGGATCTCGTCGACCGAGCGCGCCTCCATCGCAACGAGAGGGGACGATCTTCGATCGCGCTTTCGGGGAGAGGCTGGCAAGGGCGGGACTCGTCATACGCGGAACATGTCCCATCAACGCAAACGGCCGGCATTTCGCCGGCCGTTGTCGAAAATAAATGGATGCAGCGCGGATCAGACCGCGGAGGTGATCCACTGCTGCAGCTTCGCCTTCGGCGCGGCGCCGACCTGACGCGAGGCCATTTCGCCACCCTTGAAGATCATCAGGGTCGGGATCGACATCACACCGTACTTCGACGCGGTCTTCGGGCTCTCGTCGACGTTGAGCTTCACGATCTTGACCTTGTCGCCCATCGCACCGGCGATCTCGTCGAGAGCGGGCGCGATCATGCGGCAGGGGCCGCACCATTCGGCCCAGAAATCGACGACCACGGGGCCGTTCGCCTTGAGCACTTCGGTTTCGAAATCGGCGTCGGAAACCTTGCTAACGGCCATTGGGAATACCTCACTCGGTTGAAAGAGAATCGGCGCGACCTGGAATCGCGGCCGGGATCATGCGGTCAACCTATGAACGGCTCCTTGCCGGGTCAAGGATGCTCACACCGAGATGATGGATGCCAGCGCCGCGTCCAGCGCGGGGGCCGAAATCTCCATATATTCAAGGACCTCGGTCCAGAGCAGCACGGCGCGGATGGGCTTTTGGGGATAAAGCCGCGTCAGCACCGCCCGGTAAAGCGCAAGCTGGCGGACATAGGCGGCGGGCGCCTCAGCCGCGCTCTTGGGAGCCGCCTGGTTGGTCTTGAAATCGACGATCAGGACCTCATCGGGGCCCACGACCAGCCGATCGATCTGCCCCGACACCAGGGCCGGGGTGCGGCCCGGCCGCTCCAGCCGGCCGGCGATGGCGACCTCCGCCCGGCTGCCGGCGGCAAACACCGGGCCGAAACGCGGGTCAGCGATCAAGGTGAGCACCTTGTCGGCCAGTGCGGTGCGGTCGGCCTCCGGCCAGTCCGAGGCGTTGCGCGCCATGAAACCGAGCGCGGCCTCGCGCCGGCGCTCAATGGCGATGTCGGGCAGGGATTGCAGCAGACGGTGCACCAGCGTGCCGCGCTGCAGCGCCAGCGCGCGCGACTGGATTGATTCGCCTGATCGTACGCTGCGGCCCTCTTCGGCTGACTGGCCCGATGGTCGCACGGGATCGTCGTCGATGGTCTCGCGCGGAGCCGGTGTTCGCAGCCAGTCCGGCAACGCGATGGTCTGCTGCACCGACGTCGCGGGCGTGCCCAGAGCCGCGACATCCTCCGGCCGAGCGAAGCGGGTGACCTTGCCGAGCGGCGTCTCGATCACCTGCTTGTCGAGGCCTGAGCCGGCGAGCCCGGTGCCGATGAGGTCGTACCAGCTCAGCTTGCGCACCGTCTTCATGTTGCCGGGCATGCAGCCGCCGACGATCAGCCGGTCCGCCGCGCGTGTCATCGCGACATAGAGCAGGCGGCGGTACTCGTCCTCTGTCTCCTCGATCATGGTTTTGCGCGCCTCGGCGACAGGCTTGGGATCGTCTGCCTTGCGGCCGGCCCAGACCACGACCTCGCCGCCGTTGCCGCGCGGCACCTGGATCAGCCGCAGCCGCTGCGAGTCCGCCGGCGACGACGTGGTGTCGACCATGAACACGACGGACGCCTCTAGGCCCTTGGCCCCGTGCACGGTCATCACGCGCACCTCGTCGCGCGAGATCTCCATATCGCGCTTCACCTCGGTGTCGGCCGAGCGCAGCCAGGCCATGAAGCCCTGCAGCGAGGCCGGCGCCTTGCGCTCGTAGTTCAGCGCCAGCTCCAGGAATTCGTCGAGCGCGTCATTGGCTTCATGGCCTAGCCGGCGCAGGATGCGGGCACGGCCCCCGTCGCCCCCTAACAGCCAGGCGTAGAAGGCGAACGGCGTCTCCTCGCGCGCACGAATCTCGCAGGCTTCAAGGCGCCGCAGCGCGGCGGCGAACTTACCGCTTGTGCCTGCATGCTCGCCGAGCGCGCGGCGCAAGGATCCCTTGCGGTCCCAGGCAAGCTGGAACAAATCGTCGTCATCGAGCCCGAATAGCGGACTCTTCAGCGCCACCGCCAGCGCGAGATCGTCCTGCGGCAGCAGCAGCGCATCCGCAAGGTTCATCAGATCGATAATGGCGATGTGCTCGGTGAGCTTGAGCCGGTCGGCGCCGGCGACCGGAATGCCGGCGTGCTTCAGCGCCTGGATCACGGCGTCGAACGCGTTGCCGCGCCGGCGCACCAGGATCAGCATGTCTCCATAACGCAGGGGGCGACGTTCACCCTCGTGCCCCGTCAGCGTGCCGCTCTCGACCAGCCGCTTGATCTCGGCCTGGATGCGGCGCGCAAGCTTGACCTCGGGGCTGGTGACGGCGACGCCGTCGAACGGCGCGCGCCAGCCTTCGATGTCTTGCCTGTCGTCGGCTTCAGCGAGATCCCACAACTCGATCACGCTCGGACCGGCATCGGCGAGCGCGTTGTGCAGGGGATGGCCGATCTCGACCGAATGAATGCTCTTGTAGATCGCGGGGTCACGGAAGACGTGATCGACAGAATGCAGGATCGTCGCGCCCGAACGGAACGAATAGGTGAAGGCGACCGGATCGAACTTCAGCCCGGCCGCGGTGAACTTGCGGTGCAACTCGCGCCGGCGTGCGTCGAACTCGTGCGGAGCCGCGCCCTGGAACGAGAAGATCGATTGCTTCTCGTCGCCGACGGCGAAGATGGTGCGGCTCAGCCCTTCGCGCGCGCCTTCGCCGGCGGTGAATTCGGAGATGATGTGCGCGACGATGTCCCATTGCCGAGGGCTGGTATCTTGCGCCTCGTCGATCAGCACGTGATCGACGCCGCGGTCGAGCTTGTAATGCACCCAGCCTGAGGCGACGCGATCCAGCATCGCGAGCGTCTTGTCGATCAGATCATCATAATCGAGCAGCCCGCGCTCCTGCTTCTCGCGCCGGTAGTTCGCGGCAGCGGCGGTCGCGATCTGCAGCAGGGCCGCGGTGCGGTCGCGAATCGTCACGGCGCGACGCTTTTCGATCAACCCACCGAGCCGCTGCGCCTCGGCCTCGAACAGGCGGGCGACGGACGGATTCTGGTCGCAAAACTTCTTGGTCAGCACCGCCTTGCGCGGCAGCTTGTCGTCGGTGAGGAAGACGCAGAGATAGGCGTCGACCTGGGCGCTGCCGGAAAACACCTTCGCCTCGCGGAGCCGGCCAGCCTGGTCATTGTCGGATTTGCTGCCATCCTCCAGCGCGAATGCGATCTCGTCCCAGCGCGAGCGCGGCAGGAACGGGCCATCCAGAATGTCGGTCTCGACGTCCTCGATGCGGTCGCTGACGTCAACGCCCAGCACCGCAGCCATCTGCGCCGCGGCGGCTTCCGCGTTGCCGGCCTCGTCGGTCCAGGCCATGAAATGATCACGGCTGAGACACGCCTCGCGCACGACCTCCTTGAAGGTGACATCGGCGGCGCTCGCCATCGCCGTCAGCAGCGCGCAGCCGGTGACGCTGTCAGGATCTCGCGCGGCGTCCAGCAGCACCTTCAGATTGGCGCGCTCCATCATGTCGGTCTGGTCGCGCTCATCGAGCACGGCAAAGCGCGCCGGCACGTTGGCCTCGAACGGGAACTGCTGGAGCAGGCGCGTGCACAGCGCGTGGATGGTCTGCACCTTCAGCCCGCCCGGCGTCTCCAGCGCACAGGCGAACAGTTTTCGCGCTTCGCGGCACAGCTTCGCGCTGGGGTGCGGGATGCCGACAGCGACAATCGCCTTCTTGAGCGCATGATCATCCAGCGTCACCCAGTGCCCGAGCGTGGTGAACACGCGCTCAGCCATGTTGGCGGCGGCGGCCTTGGTGAAGGTGATGCAGAGAATCTTCTCCGGCGGCACGCCCGACAGCAGCAGGCGGATCACGCGCTGCACCAGCACGTGGGTCTTGCCCGAGCCGGCATTGGCCGACACGAAGGCCGACGCGGTCGGATCGGACGCACGCGCCTGCCGCGCGCGCACCTCGTCGGGGATGGGACGTGGCAGCTTCACCATTCCTCGATTCCCAGGCCGCCGGCCGCGGACCATTCCTTGATCCGGGCGAGGTCGTCATAAGTGCCGTAGCGGTTCGCCCACATCGGCAGGTTCAGCGAGGTGTAGGGCTGGTTCTCGTCCTCGAAGGCCCGGATCAGCGCTTCCAGCTTGGCGCGCGCCTCCGCGGCTGCGGCATCCGGCGGCTGCGGCTCGTCGCCCTGCTTATACTTGAGCTCTAGGATACGCTCCTCGCCCGGCGGATTGTTGCCGCTGAGCCGGACATAGACGAGCTGGCTCACGGAGGAGCCGGCATCGATATCGGGAAAACCGCCCTCGCGCAGGATCGCGGCTTCCAGCGTGAGCTGCGGCGACAGGCCCATGCGGACCTGCTTGCCGGTCGGCGGCTGGCCGGTCTTGTAGTCGAGGATGGCGTAGCTGCCGCCCTGGCGCCGCTCGATGCGGTCGGCGCGCGCGGAGAGACGGAAGTTGCGCTGATGATCAAGCATGATCGAGATCTCGCCATGGGTCTCCGCGACGATCGCCTCGATTGCATCGCGCCGTGCCGTCTCCCATTCGCCGAACCAGCGCGCGATGCGCTGAAAGCGCGGCCACCACAACGCGCGGGCCTCGGGCCGCTCCATCAGCGGCGCAAAATGCTTCTCGCCAATCGCGCGCAGCACGCGCGCGGGATCGTCGGGCAGGCGCGTAGCATAGGTTTCCGTGAATTCGCCGATTGCCTCGTGGATCGCCGAGCCGCGGTCGGCGGCCGACAGCGGCATGTCGACGGGGTCGAGCGCATCGAGCCGCAAAATGTATTTGGCGTAGATCGTGTAGGGATCGCGCAGCCAGTCCTCGATCGCGGTCACGGACATTTTCAGCGGCCGCGTCGCGCGCGGCGGGCGCGGCTCGGGCTGCTTGATCGGCCTGACTTCGTCGGGCTGGTCCAGCGCGCCTGCGAACTGCACGTATTTCTCGCCGGCGCGAACGGCCGCCTTCCAGAGCTCGTCGCCGGCAACCGCTTCCAATCGATGCAGGAAGCGCGAGGCCACCGCCGGCGCGCCGCCGGCCTTCGCCGAATGGGTGAGGATCACCTCGTCGCCGCCGAGCAGCTGCGCGAAGTCATGTGCGGAAAGGCCGATGCGGCGCTCCGGCAGATCGAGCCCGAGCTCGTGCCGCATCGGCCGGCTGAGCCAGGGATCGATGCGCGGCGCCGGCGGCCAGACGCCTTCGATCAGGCCGCCGATGATGATGCGGTCGGCCTGCATCAGGCGCGATTCCAGCGGGCCGTAGATCTGCAAGCGTGCGCCCGGCCTGTCGCGACGACGTACCGCGCGGTCACCGAAGGCGGTCTGGAACACGTCTGGATAGTCAGGCAGCGGCACCATCAATCCGCTGGTCGTGCCGCCGCGCAGGAGATCGTCGAGGACGCTGGCGAGCGCGAGGCCTTCGCGCTCCTCGAAGGCGAGCGGAATGCCCAGCTCGTCGCGCGACAGCTCGATCATGATCTCGCGATGCCGGTGCGCGAGCTCGGCGAAATCATATGGCTTCGACGTCGGAAGGCTCTCGATCGGCGCCAGTGCCTTCTGCAAAGCACTGATCAGCGCCTGGATGCGATCGAGATCCTCGGCCCTGAGACGTGCTCGGGGCTCGGCCTTGTGGAGCGCGGAGAGCTCGCTGCGCCACAGCTTTGCCAGCTCGTCGCGAAAGCGGTTGAACTCGCGCAAGAGGCCGGCTGTGCCCGGCGGTGGGCGCGTGCCGCGCAGCACCGCCAGCTCCAGGCCTTCGATCGCCGCTCTCCACGCGCCGGGCGCACGGCCGAGCCGGCACAGCGGATGCTTCAGCATCGCGAGCAATGTCGGCGGCTCCAGGCCCTTGGTCGCGGCCTCTGCGGCAAGGCGCGCAAAAACGCCGGCCGAGGTTTCCATCAAGACGTCGCCGCCGGAATCGTCGAAGGCGAGATCCCATCGCGTCAGCGCCGCCATCACCCGCCGCGCCAAAGCGCGATCCGGCGTCACCAGCGCCGCGGATTTGTCGAGATGCCGCGCCTCACGCATCGCAATCGCGATCGCGAGGGCTTCCATCTCGGGATTGGGAGCCTCGACGACTGCGAGATTTCTCATGCCGCCCGCGATCTTTGCGGCGACTTCGGGCTGCTTCAGCCGGTCGTGCCAGACTTCCGTCTTGGCCGACGGCCGCATCGACTCCGACGCGAGCAGGTCGCGGCCGCCTTCCGCCGGCGGCTGAAGAATCTCGACATCGCTGCGCTTGATGCCCAAGCGCTGCAGCAGGGCGTGCATGGCATATTGCGGATGGTTCGAGGCCGGATGCTCGGCGAACTTGCCGAGCGAATCGCGCACGCCGCCGATGCTGCGCCAGGCGTCGTCGTCGAGATCGGTGTCGAGGCCCGGCAGCACCACCGCACCATGCGGCAGCGCGGCGACCGCGTGCAGGAACTTTGCGGTGGCCGGCATCGAGCCGGTCGAGCCGGCCGCGATCACCGGCCCGTTCGGATGCGTGGTCAAGCGCCTCGCTTCCGCAGCGATCAGGAGATCGCGCCGCGCCGCGGGCTCGATGCGGTTGATCTCGGCGAGATGATTGGGCCAGGCGATGCGCGCGATGCGCAGGAATTCGAGCGAGTGCTGCCAATAGCGATCGAGGTTGTCAGGCACCAGAGCGTCGAGCGCGCTCCAGTCGACGCCGCGCGTCACCATGTCATCGATCAGGCGCGCGAGGTCGCCGGCAAGTGCCAGCGTCGAGGCGGGGCCGCCGACCACCAGCGGCGCCAGCACCGGGCCCTTGGCCCAGGCCGCGACGAGCTGCGCCAGCGTCAGCCGCCGCTCCAGCTCGCCGAGCCGCGGTGGAATGTCGAGCGGGGCGGCGGTCGAGAACTGCTCGTCCTCGTCGGCGAAAGCGAGCTCGTCCTCATCGATGTCGCCGAGCGCGACGATGCGCGGCAGCATCACGGCATCTGCCTTCATCTCGTCGAGGAAGATCTCGCGCACGACGCGCATGGCGCGCCTCGTCGGCAGATAGAGCGTGGCGTCGGCCAGCCGCGCCGGTTCCTTGCGCGCCTCGAACCCCTCGACCAGCCGGCCGTCGAGCAGGGCGGTGACGACCGTGCGCAGGAACGGAACTGAGATGGGAACGCTGAAAACGCGCATGGGCTGCCTGATTCGGGAATCGGGGCAATATAGGCAGGCGGACTCGAACGGTCATGGGTGCAAATGAGGTCTTTCCCCGCTGTTTGCTACACATCCGCTCTCGTGGCCCGGACGCAGCGCAGCACGTAGTGATGCGCTGTTGAGCCGGGGCCCAGATTACTTCGTTCCGCAAGTGAGGATGGACTGGGTCCCGGCTCTGCGGAGGGGCACCTTGTGCCGCACCGCGCCCGGGACACGAGAGCGGACCTACGCCACGCTCTCCAGGAACGCCTCTTCCGCCGCATGCACGGCATCGGGTGTGCCGACATGCATCCAGACGCCGTCGAGGCGAAGGCCGAACAGCCGCTCCTGCTCGTTGGCGCGGTCGAACATTTTGGTCAGCGAGAACTCGCCCTTGGGGGCATCGGCGAAGATCGACGGCGACATGATCGCCGCGCCGGCATAGACGAACGGAACGACCTCTTTTTCCTTGCGCTTGCGCAGGGCGCCGTCGGGCAGCATGCCGTAATCGCCGCGGCCGCTATAGCCAATGCTGGTCGCGGTCGGCGCCATCAGCAGCAGGATATCCATGCGCGCCGGGTCGAAATTTTCAGCCAGCCGCGTCAGATTGGAGCGCACGCCATCGATCCACAGCGTGTCGGAATTGACGTGGAAGAACGGCGCGTCGCCGAGCAGCGGCAGCGCCTTGACCACGCCGCCGCCGGTGCCGAGCACCTGGTCGCGCTCGTCGGAGATGATCACGCGCGGAGATTGACGTGATGCGGTGTGGTTGATGATCTGGTCCGGCAGATAGTGCACGTTGACCACTGCTTCGGTCACGCCGGCCTGACCGACCTTGTCGAGCACGTGGTCGAGCAGCGGCTGGCCCGCCACCGGCACCATCGGCTTCGGCATCTTGTCCGTCAGCGGACGCATGCGCAGGCCGAAGCCCGCAGCGAGCACCATGGCTTTGGTCGGTTTGACGGACATCCTTCGCTTTCTCAGACCTCTCGCGTTCGCAGCAAATCCTAGCACGAGGTTCGATCAGCCGCACCGCATCTGAACCGCCTTAACCACTCGCCGTGACGGTTGTACGACGGGTGTTGCCGTTACGCCCCAACGGTCGCGGAACGGACCTTTTTCTTTTTGTCGCCGAGCTTGAGGAAATTGACGCCGATCTGGTCGCCATTGACCCAGGCGAGTTCGCAGCGCCGGTACGCCAAGCCGGTGGACGACAGCAGGAGAAAGAATTCCTTCAGGTGCAGGCCCTCGACCGAACCGTCGATGGTCAGCTTGGCGCCGGTCTCGGAGACGTCCTCCATGGTGCACTCGCGCCGCCAGGTGCCGTCGATTCCCATCATCTGGGCCGGAATCCCGCGTTCGAAAACAACCCGGTTGTTGACGCGCTGATCCGCTTTCGCCGCCATCTGCCTCGCTCCAGCCCCGTATTTATCCGGCTGTCTCTCCGCCAGAATAGCGGAGTTTTGGCTAACAGGCGGTAAATCGAGCCCGGATCAGGCTTGTGGCGGGCGTTGGGGCGGCGGCACGTTGGCGAGATACCAGTCGCGCAAAGCGCCGAGCGCGGGATGTGCCAGCGAGCGCTGGAGATAGGTCCAAATCCGCGGCTGATGGCGCAGATAATGCGGCTTGCCGTCGCGGCGGTTGAGCCGGGCGAAGGTGCCGAGCAGGCGCGTATTCCGCTGCGCCGACATGATTGCATAGAGCTCGGCGAAGCCGGCGGCGTCGAAGCTGGTGTCCTGCGCGCGCCGCGATTTGATGTAGCGCGACAGCAGCGTCAGCTCGAGCGTCTCCGGCACGTCGATGCGGGCATCCTGCAGCAGCGACACCACGTCGTAGGATTGCGGACCGAGCACGGTGTCCTGGAAATCGATCACGCCGACACGTTCGATACCGCTGCGATTGCCGAGCCAGATCAGGTTCGGCGAGTGATAGTCGCGGATGATCCACGTCCGCGGCGCCGCCAGCGGCTTCTTCAGCAGCTCGCGCCACATCGCGAAAAACTCGGTGCGCGCTGCTTCGCTCAGCGGCGCGTTGCGGTCAGGCAGATACCATTCCGGCATCAATCCGATCTCGGTCAGCAGCGCCTCGATGTCGAAAAGGGGGATCTCGTAGGTCTGCCCGTCCAGCGGCAGCGTCTCCGGCAAGGCTCTGCCGTGCAGCATCGCCAGCACATCGGTGGCGGCCTCGTAGCGCTCGGCGATCGGGCGCGGCGGATCGCCTTCGATCACGCCTTCGCCGCCGAAGTCTTCGGTGATCAGGAAGCCGTGGTCCAGATCGGAATGATGGATCGCGGGCGCGGAGATTCCCTGCGCGCGCAGGCCTTCGTCGATCGCGACGAACGGCCTTACATTTTCGGCGAGGTGCACGGCGGCACTGTAAGATTTTCCATTGTAGAGGGCCGCGCCGTCGGGCCGCTGCGGAAAATTCATGAGGATGACGATCTCGTCGTCGCGCAGCAGCCGGGCATAGGAACGCGTCGAGGCGTCGCCATTCATACGCCGTCGCGTCGCGTCGATATAGCCGGATGCGTCGAGGAATTCGCGCAGCGCCTTCAGCCGCGCGACCTGCGCGGCGCACTTGCCATGACCGGTGATGTCGGCGGCGCGCGCATTCGAGCCCAGTGCCGGCCGGTGCGTCAGCGCGATGTCGATCCGATCCGCGGGCATGGCCGACGGCGCACGCTCCGGCCATTCGATCAGAACCAGCGTGGCGTCCGGCAGCGGCGACAGCCCGATCTCCTCTAGCTCGCTCTCGTCCTCGACGCGGTAGAGGTCGGCATGCAGCACCGGGAAGGGCGGCAGCTCGTAGCCCTGCACCAGGGTGAAGGTCGGGCTCGGCACTTCCAGCGCCTCGTCGCCAGCGAGGTAGCGGATCAGCGCGCGTGCGGCAGCCGTCTTGCCGGCGCCGAGATCGCCGGTGAGGGTGATGACATCGCCGGGTCCGACCAGCAGCGCGAGATCGGCCATCAGCTGGGCAGTGGCCGTCTCGTTGTGAAGCGCGACGGAGAATGTGGTGGGCGCTGTCATTCTGCGGCGTCGCGGTGCGCCGCCTGGTCGGTCGGGAAGTCGCAGATCACGACCGTGCCCCGGCCGACGATCGAATCCACCCGCACCTTGCCGCCATGCAGCTCGACGAAGGAGCGCACCAGCGACAGGCCGAGCCCGGCGCCGCGGTGACGCGAGCCCTGCGAGCGGCTTTCGAACCAGTTGAACACCTTGTCCTTCATGTCGGCAGGTATTCCAGGTCCGGAATCTGTCACAGTGAAGACCACGCTGCGTTCGGTGCGCCGGGCGCTGATTCCGACGGTGGAATCCTGTGGAGAAAACCCGACGGCGTTGGCGAGGAGGTTATAGAGCACCTGCACCACGCGCTTCTCGTCGCCGATGAAGCTGCCGACATCGGGCGCGATCTCGACCTTGAGGCGGATGCGGTCGGTGGCGAGCCGGTCCTGGATGCCCTCGGCGGCGAGCTCGATGGCCTTGCTGACATCGACTTGCCCGAGTTCCAGCTTCATCGCGCCGGCGTCGATGGTGGCGAGATCCAGGATGTTATTGGTGAGCGCGAGCAGTGCGTTGGTCGACTTTGTGACGTAGTCGAGATACTCGGCCTGTTTCGGCGTCAGCGGCCCGGTCGAGGGATCGCTGAGGAAATGCGCGAAGCCGATGATGGTGGTGAGCGGCGAGCGCAGCTCGTAGGAGACGTGGTGGACGAAATCCACCTTCATCTGGTCGGCGGCTTCCAGCGCCTCGTTACGCTCGCGCAGCGCGCGCTCGACATTCTCGGTATCGGTAATGTCCTGGAACGTCAGCATGGTGGCGCCGTCGGGCAGCGGCCGGATCATGCCATCGAGCACGCTGCCGTCCTTGCGCTCCAGCTTCAGCGGCACATCGGCGCGGTTCTCGATCGAGGTGATGGCCTCGCGGATCTGGCGCCAGACCGCGGGGTCGTCGAACAGCTGATGGCACCAGCCTTCCACCGTCTGGATATGCGGTTCGTCGCGCATGGCGTCGCTCGACAGCTTCCACATCCGGACGAAGGCCGGATTGAATAGCTGCGCCTTGCCGTTGCTGCCGAACACCGCGACGCCCTCGGCGAGGCTGTCCAGCGTCTCGCGCTGGACCCGGATCAGGCCGTCGAAGCGGCGGGCGAGGTCGAGGCTCTCGGTGACGTCGTCGAACAGATAGGTGACGCCACCTTCCGGGTTCGGCGTGGTGACGACCGAGAGCGCGCGGCCGTCAGGCAGGAACCAGGTGTCCTTGGCGGTTTCGACCGCGCGATAGGCTTCGTGCAGCTTGGCTTTCCAGGCGCGGAAGTCCGGCTGCTCCGGCAATTTGCGCGCGGCGCGGAGCTGGTCGAGTATGCTGGAATCGTCGGGATTGGCGTCGAGGAAGTTGCGGTCGAGGTCCCACAGCCGCCGGTAGGAATCGTTGTAGAAGGCAAGGCGCCGGTGGCCGTCGAACACGGCGACGCCGGAGGAGAGCTGGTCCAGCGTGCGGCGATGCGCCTCCGCCATGCGCACCAGCGCCGCGCTCAGCGCATCCGCCTCGCTGGCATCGATGGCGACGCCGACGCTGCCGCTGCCGACATTGACGGCCCGCACGTCGTAGATGCGCCGCTCGCCGCCGATCACGATCGGCAGCCGCGACGTGAAATTGGCCGTGTCCTTCAGCCCCCGCTCCATCGCACTGCGGTCGGCGCTGTCGAGCAGCTCGAGCTTGCGCTCCTGGGCATCGGTGACGCTGGTCGCCTCGGTGGCCCGGACATAGGCCGGATTGGCGTAGGTCAGCGCGCCGTTCGCGCCCTTGGCCCAGATCGGCCAGGGTGCGGCGGCGGCAAAGCCGCGCAGCATCTCGGTCTCGTAGCAGAGCGCGTTGTAACGCAGATTGGTTTCGGCCAGTTCACGCCGCAGTCCGGAAAGTTCACGAATCCGGACAATGGCCTGGCCGCCGATGGCACGACCGATAGCCTCCAGCGTGTGGCCGTGCGCCGTTGTCAGCGTCAGCTGGAACCCGTCGCCGCGGTCGCGCAGCGCATCGACCGCATGGTCCATCTGCAGCGCGGGTTCCGGCGGCAGCCAGGTTCCGAACGCCAGCACGCGCTGCGGCGAGGCGTCGCGCGGCAGCACCATCGAGATGTCGCCGGAAATCTGGGCGCGATTGTCGCCGGCGGGCCAGGAGATCAGGATCTGCGGCTCGGCGAACAGCAGCGCGCCGAAGCGGTCGGCCTGGAGTTGCAGTTCACCGATCCGGGTGCGCAGCTGCGCCTCGTTGTTCGCCGTGCGCACCCGCGTGCGCATCAGCAGGATCGCGGCGACCACGGAGAAACCGAGCAAAGCCAGCGCGGTGGCGAGCACCGCGAGTTCCTGCCGGTTGAAATCCAGCATGATGGAGAGGGTGTCGACGAGATCGGCGGCCTTGGCCGGCGCAGCCGGCAGCAGCGCTGCGAAAGCGCCTCCTATCAAGCCGTTGCGCGCCAGCGATGTGCACGACAGCAGCGTCCGACGCATCGACACGATCACGCCTGACATAGTTGCCCCAAGACCGCACGAATCTACGCGCGGCGACCCCCGTCGCGCGCGAATCAAGAGACAATACCCTCACCGCGACTCCACCGGTAAGAGTCCAGATCGTGAACGCAAAGCGGCCCCACAAAAATGCCGGGGGCACGCGGTTCTGGAGTCACGTAATTCTTCGGGTGATTCGGCAGGAGCTGTCGTATGTTAGCGGCAATGAAGATTTGGGCGAGATCGCCACGCGAGCGGGGGCGTTCCCTCCCCCGCTTGTAAACGAGAGAGGTAAGACGCTAACGGCCGGTGGAACCAAAGCCGCCGGCGCCGCGATCGGTCACCGACAAGGTGGCCACCGGAACCAGGGCGGCCTGCACCACGGGCGCGATCACCATCTGGGCGATGCGTTCGCCGCGCTTGATCACGAAGGGCGCCGCGCCGTGATTGATGAGGATCACCTTGATCTCGCCGCGGTAGTCGGCGTCGATGGTTCCCGGCGAGTTCAACACGGTGACGCCGTGCTTGGCCGCCAGCCCGGAGCGCGGCCGCACCTGCGCCTCGTAGCCGGGCGGCAGGGCGATCGCCAGGCCCGTCGGCACCAGCGCATATTGGCTAGGTGCGAGCGTCAACGGCTCGCTGTCCGGAACGGCTGCCATCAGGTCGAGGCCGGCGGCCTCGCTGGTCTGATAGGCCGGCAGCGCCAGGCCGTCAGCATGGGCGAGGCGTTGCAGTTCGACGGTGACCTTCGTGCTCAAGATGCCGGCTCCCGGGATTTATCGGTCACGCTTCTGGCGATGTGCGCGACCAGTTCGATGGCGACCTGTTCCTTGGTCATCACCGGCCAGGAATCAACTGCAATCTCGCCATCCTTCGCGCCGTTCTTGCGGCTGAGGAGGTGGACCGTGTTGCGGTCGCCGCCCATCACGCCGGTGGCGGGCGAGACGTCGTTGGCGACGATCCAGTCGCAGCCCTTGCGTGCGAATTTTGCCTTGGCGTTCTCGATGAGATGCTCGGTCTCGGCGGCAAAGCCGATCACCAGCGGCGGGCGCTTGTCGGTCAGCTTCGAGATCGTGGCGAGAATGTCGGGGTTCTCGACCAGTTGAAGCTGTGGCATGCCGGCCGCGGTCTTCTTCAGCTTCTGCTCGCCCTCATTGGCGACGCGCCAGTCGGCGACCGCAGCGGCGAAGATCGCGACGTCGGCGGGCAGCGCGGCCTGCACCTGCTCCAGCATTTGTCGCGCGGATTCCACATGCTTGACGGTGACACCAGCGGGATCGTCGAGATCGACCGGGCCGCTCACCAGAATCACGTCAGCGCCCGCGGCCTGTGCGGCGGCGGCAATGGCAAAGCCCTGCTTGCCGGAGGAACGATTGGCGATGTAGCGCACCGGATCGATCGGCTCGTGCGTGGGGCCTGCGGTGATCAGCACGCGCTTGCCGGCGAGCGGCTTCGGCATGGGCGGTCGCAGCAGCCGTTCGGCGGCGTTGGCGATCTCGATGGCTTCCGACATACGACCGACACCGGCTTCGCCGGCTTCGGCCATCTCACCCGAGTTCGGGCCGATCAGCACCACGCCGTCGCGCTGGAGCTGCGCGACGTTGCGCCGCGTCGCCGCATTGCTCCACATCAGCGGATTCATCGCCGGCGCCAGCAGGATTTTTCGATTGGTGGCGAGCAGGACGGCGCTGGCGAGATCGTCGGCATGGCCGTTCGCCATCTTCGCCAACAGGTCGGCCGTCGCCGGCGCCACCACGATCAGGTCGCAGTCGCGCGCCAGGCGAATGTGGCCGGCGTCGAACTCGCTCTGCGGGTCGAACAGGTCGGTATAGACGCGCTCATGGGAGAGTGCGCTCACCGCCAGCGGCGTCACGAATTGCTGTGCCGCCTTGGTCAGCACGCAGCGGACCTCGATGCGGCGCTCCTTGAGTCTTCTGATCAGGTCGAGCGACTTATAGGCCGCGATCCCGCCGCCGATGATCAGGGTGACGCTGGCCTCAGGGAGGGCACCGGTGCGCTGGGGCGTCGGGGCGGTGGATGGAGCGGGCGGCGCCGAAAACGGCGTCAGCGGCTCCTCGCGGCCCTCGATCAGCTCCCTCAGGATGACCCGGACCTCTTCCTCGACCGACCTGCGGTTCCTGGCCGAGCGCAGCCGCAAATAGGTTTTGACGGCGTCGTCGAGCTTGCGGATGGTCAGGCTTGCCATGACGCTCTCCAGCACGAAATGATAGCGATGCTATCATTCACGTGATTGCAGTGCAATCAAAGATTCCGGACGGCAACCAGGATCCCGATAAAGGTCGCGGCGATGATCCAGAGCGCCACGGTGCGCCAGCGGTTCTTGCGGCCCTCGCTGCGCCCCATGGCCGCGATGCTCTCCGGCGACAGGCCTATGCCCTCCCGCGTCATGGTCTCGAGCTGCTCGAGGACCTTCACCGATCGCTCCGCGATCTCCGGCAGGCGCATCAGCACGCGCGCGATGTCGCCGGTTCCGGCAAGTGCGCCCTGTACCCGGCCTAGGGGTCCGAGATTGCGCTCGATCCATTCGCGCACCACGGGGTCGGCGATCTTCCAGATGTCGAGCTTGGGATCGAAGCCGCGCGCCACGCCCTCGACCACCACCATGGTCTTCTGCAGCAGGATCAGCTCGGGCCGCGTCCTCATGTCGAACAGGCCGGTGACCTCGAGCAGCAGGGTCAGCAGCCGCGCCATCGAGATCTCCTCGGCGGTACGGTTGTGAATGGGCTCGCCGATGGCACGGATGGCTTGGGCGAAATTCTCGACCGAATGGTGCGCGGGCACATAGCCCGCCTCGAAATGCACCTCGGCGACGCGGCGGTAGTCGCGGGTGATGAAGCCGAGCAGGATCTCGGCCAGGAAGCGCCGCTCCTTCATGCCGAGCCGGCCCATGATGCCGAAATCGACCGCGACGAGACGGCCGGTATCATCCAGGAACAGATTGCCCGGATGCATGTCGGCGTGGAAGAAGCCGTCGCGCAGTGCATGGCGCAGAAAACTCTGGATCACCTTGCGGCCGAGATCTGGCAAATCGACCTGGGCCTCTGCGAGGCCCTTGTGATCGTTCAGCGCGATGCCGTCGATCCACTCCATGGTCAGCACGTTGTGCGTGGTGCGATCCCAGTCGACGGCCGGCACGCGGAAATCAGGATCGCCCTGCGTGTTCTCGGCCATCTCGGATAGCGCCGCTGCTTCCAGTCGCAGGTCCATCTCCATCGCGACCGAGCGCGACATGGTGTTGATGACTTCGATCAGACGCAGGCGCCGCGCCTCGGCCGAATAGGCTTCGGCCTTGTGCGCGACGAAGAAGAAGTCGGAGAGATCGCGGCGGAAACGTGCGGCGACATTGGGCCGGAGCACCTTGATCGCGACCGGCTTGCGGATGCCGTCGCGCAACACCTCGCCGCGATGCACCTGCGCGATCGAGGCGGCCGCGACCGGCGGGCCGAAGCTCGCGAATACGTCGCTCAGCGGTCGTTCCAGTGACGTCGTGATCGCCGCTTCGGCTTCGGCTTGCGAGAACGGCGGCAGGCGATCCTGGAGACTTTCGAGATCGCGCGCCATGACGACGCCGACCACGTCGGGGCGCGTCGCCAGGAATTGCCCGAGCTTGAGATAGGCCGGGCCCATTCGCGTCAGCGCGCGAGAGATCCGCGGACCGTGCTTGGCGCTGCGCCGTTCGACGAGGCGCGCGAGCTTCAGCGCAAGCTGGCCCGGTGGCGGCACCAGGCTCGGATCGACCGAGCCGAACACGCCCTCGCGCGCAAAGACGAACGCGGCGCGGATCAGGCGCGCAATGTGGGTGATGGCAGAGATCACAAACGCCAGCCCGAATGCAGTGCGACGATGCCGCCGGAGAGTGTCTGCCAGCTGACGCGGGAAAAGCCGGCCTCGCGGATCATGTCGGCGAAGACGGCAGGCTTGGAAAACTTGCGGATCGATTCGACGAGGTATTGGTAGGACTCGGCGTCGCCCGTGACCATGCGGCCGAGCGGCGGGATCACCTTGAACGAGAACAAGTCATAGAGCTTGTCGAGCCCCGGCATCTCGACGGTGGAGAATTCCAGGCACAGGAAGCGGCTGCCGGGCCTGAGCACGCGATAGGCCTCGCGCAGTGCAAGGTCGATTCGCGGCACGTTGCGAATGCCGAAAGCGATCGTATAGGCATCGAAGCTGCGGTCGGCGAAGCCAAGCGATTCGGCATTGCCTTCGACGAAATCGACCTGGGTCTCGAGATGCTGCTTGGCGGCGCGTTCGCGGCCCACAGCCAGCATATCGGTGTTGATGTCGCAGACCGTGGCATGGAAGCCGGGACCGGCCGCCCTGGCGGCGCGGAAGGAGATGTCGCCGGTGCCACCGGCGACATCGAGCAGCGCGAACGGCCGGTCGCCCCTCGGCGGGTCGAGCGCGGTGATCATGATGTCCTTCCAGACCCGGTGCAGACCTCCGGACATCAGGTCATTCATCAAATCATAACGCGACGCCACGCTGTGAAACACGTCGTTCACCAGCGTCTGCTTGTCCCCGAGGGGAACGTCCCTGAAGCCAAAATGCGTGGTTTCGCCCGGCCGATCCATTACTCTACTCCGCATGGCGGACCATAGCGCGGCCGCCGCAATGGCGCTATCACACCGCCCTCATAAGGTGAATGCCCGACGATGCCCGAATTGCCCGAAGTCGAGACCGTCCGCCGCGGCCTTCAGCCCGTCATGGAGGGTGCAAAAATCCTCAATGCGGAGGCCCGCCGGCCGGATTTGCGCTTTCCGTTCCAGCCGGACTTCGTGGCCCGGCTCAAGGGGCAGGTTGTCACGGGCCTCGGCCGCCGTGCAAAATATCTCATGGCCGATCTCGCCTCGGGCGACGTGCTGCTGATGCATCTCGGCATGTCGGGTTCGTTCCGTGTCATCAAGCCGGACAACGACGTGCAGCCTGGCGCGTTTCACCATCCGAAGGCCAAGGATTCCGCGCACGATCATGTGCTGTTTCGGATGTCCTCGGGCGCCGACATCGTGTTCAACGATCCGCGCCGTTTCGGTTACATGAAAGTGATTGCGCGCAACGCGCTCGAGGAAGAACCGCTGCTGCGCGGGCTCGGACCCGAGCCGCTCGGCAACGAATTCGATGCCGCGATGCTGGCGCGCTCCTGCGAAGGCAAGACCACGAGCCTGAAGGCCGCGCTGCTCGACCAGCGCGTGGTGGCGGGACTCGGCAACATCTATGTCTGCGAGGCGCTGCACCGCTCGCATCTGTCGCCGCGCCGGATCGCCGCGACGCTATCGACCAAGAAGGGCGAGCCGACCGATCATGCCAAGCGATTGGTCGGCGCGATCCACACCGTGCTGAACGATGCGATCAGGGCTGGCGGCTCCAGCTTGCGCGATCACCGCCAGACCTCGGGCGAACTCGGTTATTTCCAGCACTCGTTCAAGGTCTACGACCGCGAAGGCGAGACATGCACCACGCCGCGCTGTGGCGGCACGATCAAGCGGTTCACGCAGAATGGTCGGTCGACCTTCTGGTGTCCGAAATGTCAGAAGTGACCATCAGGCTTGTTGCCGAGAGGCCGTGAGGCTTGGTGAGGGCGACGACAGCACCGCGCCCGCCAATGACGAGTGGATGGAACGTCTGGAACCGCGAAGCGAAGCAATCCGGCCGGCTGCCAGTGTCGTGGTCTCGTCCGCCGCAAGCTCGGCGGCGACGTTCAGCATGTCATGCGCGGGCGACATCACCTGATCGATCAGGGCATCGTTCGGAGCTTCGAGCTCGAGCCGGGTCTCGATCCAGTGCCCTCGGCGAGGGTGTTGGCGGCGTCATCGATGCGCTGGCCGCGGATCGGGGTCCGTACCATTACCGGACCCGTAGTCGCACGTGGGATGGATGCGCAACCGTGCCCCGGACGAAGCGCAGCACATAGCGATGCGCTGCAGAGCCGGGGCCCGGAAAGCCCCAAGTGCGACTGTTGGTGACATGGGTCCCGGCTCAGCGGCGCGGCGTTTCACGCCGCACCGCGTCCGGGACACGATAGCGCGTAGTTGTTGGCGAGCCTACTTCCGCACGCAGATCACGCGCACGACAGCGGCTTTCGCATCCATCGATGAGCCATTCGCAGTGATGCCATTCGCCTTCAGGAAATCGCGCACCGTCTCCGCGGAGACCATCACCGCCTGCGAGGCCGGCACCGACGTTGCAGGTCCTGCAACCATTGCCGGCTTCAGCAGCGCAATGCCGGCGAACTTGCCGTCGGCATCGATGGCCGGGCTGCCGGAAAAACCCGCCGACGGTGGAGGCGACAGCGCGGAGTCGCTCGCTGTCACAGGCGCCAGCGCCGCCTTCACGCTCGACACGCGGGCCGCACCGCCCTGACCCTGTGGGTCTGTGATGCCGATCACGTCGACATTCGTCTTCGCCGCGCCGCTCGCGATGCTGAGCGGCCTCAGGCCGCGCGCGCCGTAGATGTGCAGCAGCGCGAGATCGTGCTCCTTGTCCTCAGCGAGGCGGTCGGCGCTGCCATGACCGCCGATCGTGATCGCGAGGCAGCCATCGGTGACGAGGCGGTCCGTGACGATCGCGCCGTCGTCGCTGACGACGATGCCGGTGCCGTATTCGACAGTCTTGCGCGGCGGCGGTCCGGCCATCGGGCTGGACGGAAACGGGTTGAACGCGCTCGACATCGCGATCACAACCGGCTCGACCGTGTTCTCCATCGCCTGGTCGTAGAGGACGGTCATGATGCGGACCTCATCGCCTTTGAAGGTGCCGCGCACGTAGAATTTCTTGAGGCCCTGAAGCCCGGACAGCACGAAGAAGTCAGGCTTCACCACGGTGTAATCGACCTTGCGGCCGGCGGGCTCCTTCTTCTCGGCCTCCGCGATCTTCGCGGTGGTCGGGTTCACCTCCTTGCGGCGGCTGAGCAGCACCTGCACGGTTCCGGTCGGCGAGGTCCATTTCGAGCCGTTGGCGTCGCTCGCCTGCTGCGGCACAAGCTTACCGGGGATGCCGAGCCGCGCACCGCTGGTCGGCTCCATCACGATCTTCCAGCCGACACTGTCTTGTTTCCGCCTTGCGGTCTCGGCGAGCGCCGCGCGCTCCTGCGGATTGAGCACGCCGGTCGGCTTGCCGCCCTTGGCCTTCTGGTATTCCTTGATGGCGTTGACCATGCGCTCGCTGACGTCGCCGGTGATGGCCCCGTTATATTGGCCGACCCAGGCGAGATCGGATTGCAGCGACAGGCGCTCGGCCTGTGCCATGGCATCGGCTGTTTCCGATGCCGTCTGAACGGTTGGCGGGCGAATCGGAACGGTCTGGACCGTTTTCGGCTTGGTGCTGGGGACCTGTGGCGGCGTCATCTGGGCGTTCGCAGCCGTGGCCGCCGCAAACATCAGTGTTGCCGCAAGCATCGATCTCATGACAAATCCAGCCAGCCCATTGAACGCAATGCCATTGAAGCACATCTCGTTGGTCGCGAACAATGTTGGGCTGGTTCAGGTGTTGATCCTCATCACCATGAGGGTTGAGAGGAACGAAGAACGATGCTGAGCCCCGACGAACTCGAACGCTATGCCCGCCATATCGTGCTGCGCGATGTCGGCGGTCCCGGCCAGGCTGCGCTGAAACGAGCCTCCGTGCTGGTGATCGGTGCCGGCGGGCTCGGTGCGCCCGCTCTGATGTATCTGGCTGCTGCCGGCGTCGGCACACTCGGCGTGGTCGATGACGATGTGGTGTCGCTGTCCAATCTGCAGCGCCAGGTGATCCACGCCACGCCCGATATCGGCCGGCACAAGGTCGAGAGCGCCGCCGAGCGGATCGCGGCGCTCAATCCGCATGTCCGCTTTGTCGGTCACGCCACCTGGCTCAACGCCGACAATGCGCTCAGCCTGATCGGCGATTACGACCTCGTGCTCGACGGCTCCGACAATTTCTCGACGCGTTACCTCGTTTCCGATGCCTGCTTCTTCGCGAAGCGGCCGCTGATCACGGCGGCGCTCGGCACCTTCGACGGCTCGCTCACCACCATCCGCGCGCATGAGAGGAACGAGCAGGGCGAGTTCAATCCGACCTACCGCTGCCTGTTTCCGGAAGCGCCGCCGCCTGGGACCGTTCCGGCCTGTGCCGAAGCCGGTGTCATGGGCGCATTGGCGGGCGTGCTCGGCTCGATGATGGCGCTGGAGGCGATCCGGGAGATCGTCGGCTTCGGCGACGGCCTCGTCGGCCGCCTCCTGATGATCGACGCGCGCGCGATGCGCTTCGAGACGTTGCGCTACGCCCGCGATCCCGCCAATCCGCTCAACGGCGATGGGCCCGTGATCGAGGATCTGAGCATCCATCGCGACTAGGACAGCGGCCCAAAATTCGGGCGGCACCGAGAGCACTATGCGAACAGTAGAACTCGACGCAAGTAATTGGAAAACAGCTCAGGATCTTCGATCAGGTCTCAAGGCAGCAATAGAGGCACCGGAGTGGCATGGCGACATGGTGGCTGCCTTTGGATTCCATCTTCGGGGGCGGAATGAACGCACTCAAGCCCCCTTACATCATCAACATCGAAAATACGTCTAGCCTGGCGCCAGACGTTATGGAGCTGATCCGAGATCTTTCGTCACGCATGGAGGAGACGCGAATACGTCGACCTGCACGTACAGGTGAGGACGTGGCGGCTAGTCTTGAAATCGCGAGCTAGGTTCAATTTGCCCGGGGGCAGATCGGGTACACCATCCGTCCGCCGGAGCACAGACACTACAGCATGCTCGGCAGCACGCGATCCGGTGGCTTGTGGGCGTCGAGGAAGGTGCGGATGTTGATGATCACCTTCTCGCCCATCTCGACGCGGCCCTCGATCGTGGCCGAGCCCATATGCGGCAGCAGCGTCACCTTGCCCGCCTTGGCGAGCCGCACCAGTTTCGGGTTCACCGCCGGCTCGTGCTCGTAGACGTCGAGGCCGGCGCCGCCGATCTCGCCGCCCTCGATCAGCTTGATCAGCGTGTCCTCGTCGGTGACCTCGCCGCGCGCGGTGTTGACGATATAGGCGTCCTTGCGGATCAGCTTCAGCCGTCGCGCCGAAAGCAGGTGATAGGTCGCCGGCGTGTGCGGACAGTTCACCGAGATGATGTCCATCCGCGCCAGCATCTGGTCGAGGCTTTCCCAATAGGTCGCGCCCAGCTCTTCGGCGATGACGGGCGCGACGGGACGGCGGTTGTGATAGTGGATCTGCAGGCCGAAGGCGCGGGCGCGGCGCGCCACCGCCTGGCCGATGCGGCCCATGCCGATGATGCCGAGACGCTTGCCCCCGATGCGATGGCCGAGCATCCAGGTCGGCGACCAGCCCGCCCAGAGCTTTCCTTCGGTCAGGATCGAGGCGCCTTCGATCATTCGCCTGGGCACCGCGAGGATCAGCGCCATGGTCATGTCGGCGGTATCTTCGGTCAGGACCTTCGGCGTATTGGTGACGGTGATGCCGCGGGCATGGGCGGCTGCGACGTCGATATTGTCGACGCCGTTGCCGAAATTGGCGATCAGGCGGAGCTTGCAGTCGGGCTGGTTCACGACATCGGCGCTGATGTGATCGGTCACGGTCGGAACCAGCACGTCGGCGGTGCGCGCGGCTTCCGCGATCTGATCGGCCGACATCGGCGTGTCATCGAGATTGATCCGCGCATCGAACAGCTCGCGCATTCGCGTTTCGATCGAATCCGGCAGCTTGCGCGTCACCACGACGAGGGGCTTTTTCTTCACCGACATGTCCTGCTCTCATGAGGCACAGCAAGCCGCCTCTGTCGCCAAAGGCCGGTCGTTGAGGCCTCATTAACCCGGTTGTTCGACACTGCCCTTGCCGTGTCCGTCCCCGGCGTTTCCTCCAAGCTCTCCCGACATTTCCGGCCGGAAAATCGGGGCAAACTGGTTGTTCAAGTGCTCGTCCTCTCTAGCAGAAGGCCGGGCCAAGACAAGAACCACGGGCCGAGGGTTGGAACCCGCGTGGGGCGGGAAGCAGGGGCAGACGCGGCAGGGTTTTGGAATTTGCAGTGAGGATCCGGCTTGGCCGGGTCTTCGACAGGAGACGGGTTGATGGCGTTGGGGCGTTTTTGTTCGGTGATGGCGCTCGTTTGCACCTGGTTGAGCGCCTCGGTCGGCCCCTCGCATTCGGCGAAGGATAATACTCCGCAGACCGCCAGCGGGTTGCCGGTACCGCGCTATGTCAGCCTCAAATCGGACCACGTGAACGTCCGCGCCGGCCCGACCAAGGACAATGACGTCGCCTGGGTCTACACCCGCGCCGGCCTGCCGGTCGAAATCACCGCCGAATTCGAGAACTGGCGCCGGGTGCGTGATTCCGAAGGCGCCGAGGGCTGGGTCTATCACTCGCTGCTGTCGGGCCGCCGCACCGCTGTCGTCACCATGAAGCACAAGGACGACCTCGCCCCGATCTATGACCGGCCCGATCCCGACAGCGCGGTTGCGGCAAGGCTCCAGGCTGGCGTCGTCACGCAGGTGAAGAAGTGCGCCGCAAGCTGGTGCCGCGTCATCGGCAACGGCTTTGACGGCTGGATCCAGCAGGAGCGCCTCTGGGGCGTCTACGCGGACGAGCAGGTGAATTGACGCCGACAGGCGTCATCCCGGAGCGATGCGTAGCATCGAATCCGGGATGACGGGAAAAAGGAAATGGCCGGGACAAGCCCGGCCATGACGATCTCAGCAGTTTAAGACGATCTCAGCGCTTCTTGCGCAGGCGCACGACCATGTCGATGCGGGAGATCTCATAGCCCTCGGGCACCTCCGGCATCTTCGACAGCGCCAGATGCGGATCCTCGATGTCGACCAGCTCGTGGCTGTTCTCGAGATAGTAGTGATGATGGGTGGTGACGTTGGTATCGAAATAGGTCTTGGTGCCGTCGACGCTGACCTGGCGGAGCAGGCCGGCATCGGTGAGCTGATTCAGCGTGTTGTAGACGGTCGCCAGCGATACCGGGACCTTGGCCAGCGTCGCTTCCTCGTAAAGCATTTCGGCCGTGAGGTGACGCGCGCCCTTGCCGAACAGGAGCCAGCCGAGCGCCATGCGCTGGCGCGTCGGACGCAGCCCCGCGGACTGGAGCATTTCGTTAACGTCGTGCCAGGGACAGCCGGTCAAGGCCGGCTGGCGGCCGGACAGGAGGGCCGCGGCATGGGCGTCATCGTCGTGATGGGGCGCGGTATTCTCGCTCATTTCCAGATTTCGGGCACGCGTGAACAATATCTCCCAGTAATATAAGAACAGAAAGATGCAGATGCAAGTTTCTCGCAACTAGAGAGGTTCTAATCAGGCTTGGAACCGGCCTGGGGAGCGCGTCATTTTACCTTCATCGATGCGCTTTGCCACCCGAAATAGCCTGTGTTAGAGAGCGCGCGGTTCCGCTTAGCCGATTTTGGCGCAGCCGTGCATGAAAGCTTGGGCGCAGTCCATTCGGGGCTTGCGCGAGTCGCGGCCGGCGGTGGCAATTGGCGTTGCTCTCCGATCGAGACGGGGCCCATTTCGCCAGAAAAACGCCGCTCAACCGGGATTTGAACAGAGGCTCGTGAATGCTGAACAGGCGCAACGGTTACGAATACGAAGATCTGCTGGCCTGTGCCCGCGGCGAGATGTTCGGCCCGGGCAATGCCCAGCTGCCGCTGCCGCCGATGCTGATGTTCGACCGCATCACGGAAATCAACGACAATGGCGGTGAGTTCGGCAAGGGTCTCGTGCGCGCCGAGCTCGACGTGAAGCCCGACCTCTGGTTCTTCGGCTGCCACTTTAAGAACGATCCAGTGATGCCGGGTTGCCTCGGCCTGGATGCGCTGTGGCAAATGGTCGGCTTTTACCTCGGCTGGATCGGCGGCGAAGGCCGGGGCCGGGCGCTCGGTCTGAGCGAACTGAAGTTCGGCGGCCAGGTGCTGACTGACGCCCGCAAGGTTGTGTACAACGTCGATATCAAACGCGTGATGCGCTCAAAGCTCGTGCTCGGGATTGCCGACGGGTGGCTTTCGGTCGATGACCAGATTATTTATCGCGCCAAGGATCTGAAGGTCGGCCTGTTCAAGCAGGGCACGAGCCTGGGCTGAGCGCATTATCCAAGAAGACAACGACGAGGCGAGGCTGACATGAGGCGGGTTGTGGTCACCGGAATGGGCATCGTTTCGTCCATCGGAAACAACACCCAGGAAGTGCTTGCGAGCCTTCACGAGGCGAAATCGGGCATTTCGCGGGCTGAGAAATATGCCGAGCTCGGCTTCCGTTCGCAGGTGCAAGGTGAGCCCACGCTCGATCCCTCGACGGTGGTCGATCGCCGCGCGATGCGTTTCCTCGGCCAGGGCGCGGCGTGGAATCACATCGCGATGGAGCAGGCGATCCAGGATTCCGGCCTGTCGCCCGATGAAGTCTCCAACATCCGCACCGGCATCATCATGGGTTCCGGCGGTCCCTCGGCGCGCACCATCGTCGAAGCCGCCGACATCACCCGCTCCAAGGGACCGAAGCGGGTCGGCCCGTTTGCGGTGCCGAAGGCGATGTCCTCCACGGCTTCCGCGACGCTTGCGACCTGGTTCAAGATCAAGGGCGTGAACTATTCGATCTCCTCGGCCTGCGCGACGTCGAACCATTGCGTCGGCAATGCCTATGAGACGATCCAGATCGGCAAGCAGGACGTCATCTTCGCCGGCGGCTGCGAGGAGCTGGACTGGTCGCTGTCGGTGCTTTTCGACGCCATGGGCGCGATGTCCTCGAAGTACAACGATACGCCGGCCACGGCCTCACGTCCCTACGACCTCAATCGCGATGGTTTCGTCATTGCCGGCGGCGCCGGCGTGCTGGTGCTGGAAGAGCTCGAGCATGCCAAGGCGCGTGGCGCACGCATCTATGGCGAGGTCGTCGGCTACGGTGCGACCTCCGACGGCTACGATATGGTCGCGCCATCGGGTGAAGGCGCCGAGCGCTGCATGCGCATGGCGATGTCGACGGTGAAGACAAAGGTCGATTACATCAATCCGCACGCGACCTCGACACCGGCCGGCGATCCGCCGGAGATCGAGGCCATCCGCAAGGTCTTTGGCGTTGGCGAGAAGTGCCCGCCGATCTCCGCGACCAAGGCGCTGACCGGCCACTCGCTGGGCGCCACCGGCGTGCAGGAAGCGATCTATTCGCTGCTGATGATGAACAACGGCTTCATCTGCGAGAGCGCGCACATCCAGGAGCTCGATCCCGTGTTCGCCGACATGCCGATCGTGCGCAAGCGCATCGACAACGCCAAGATCGGCACCGTGCTGTCGAACTCGTTCGGCTTCGGCGGCACCAACGCCACGCTGGTGTTCAGCCGGCTGGATACGTGACGACGTTGTCGACGCGTTCGTGATTTCTCGTCATGGCCGGGCTTGTCCCGGCCATCCACGTCTTAGGTTCTGGCTGCAAAGGGCGTGGATGCCCGGGACAAGCCCGGCCATGACGCAGAGCGGAGAGTAGTTTCGCAATGGAAGGATTGATGAAAGGCAAGCGCGGTCTGGTCATGGGCATCGCCAATGATCATTCGATCGCCTGGGGTATGGCGAAGACGCTGCATGCCCACGGCGCCGAGCTCGCTTTTACCTTCCAGGGCGAGGCCCTCGGCAAGCGCGTCAAGCCGCTGGCTGAATCGCTTGGCGTGGATCTGGTGCTGCCTTGCGACGTCGAGGACATTTCCAGCGTCGATGCCACCTTCGCTGCGTTACGCGAAAAATGGGGCAAGCTCGACTTCATCATCCATGCGATCGGCTTTGCCGACAAGAACGAGCTCAAGGGCCGCTACGCCGATACCAGCCGCGAGAATTTTTCGCGCACCATGGTGATCTCCTGCTTTTCGTTCACGGAAGTCGCAAAGCGCGCCGCCGAGCTGATGACCGAAGGCGGCAGCATGATCACGCTGACGTTCGGCGCCTCGGAACGCGCGATGCCGAACTACAACGTGATGGGCGTGGCCAAGGCGGCGCTGGAAGCCTCCGTGCGCTATCTCGCCGCCGATTTCGGCCCGCGCGGCATCCGCGTCAACGCGATCTCCGCAGGCCCCATCCGCACACTTGCCGGCTCCGGCATCGGCGAGGCGCGGGCGATGTTCGCCTTCATGCAGAAGCACGCGCCGCTCCGCCGCGGCGTCACGCTGGACGACCTCGGCGGCTCGGCGCTGTATCTGTTGTCGGATCTCTCCGGCGGCGTGACCGGCGAGATCCATTATGTGGATTCCGGCTACAACGTCATCCTGATGCCGAGGCCGGATGATCTGAAGGTGTCGGAATAGGATGCCTTCGTAGAGTGGGCAAAGCGAAGCGTGCCCACCTCTTCCTCACTGTCGTCGAGAGACGGTGGGCACGGCGCAAGAGCGCCTTTGCCCGCCTACCAATCTCCCATCTAGCGCGCGCGGCGCGGATCGGTCACAGCGGGCGCGAGCTTGGTCTCGGGATAGCGATCGGCAATGTAAGCGCAGATCGCCGCGGCTTCGCCGAGCGCAGCATCGCCGTCGGTCAGCGCCGGCACCTTTCCCATCGGGTTGATCTTGAGAAAGTCCGGCGCCTTCTGCGCGCCGGTCGAGATGTCGGTCAGCACGCGCTCATAGGGCAGGCCGCTCTCCTCCATCAGCCAGAGCGTCGTGAACGAGCGTGAGCGAGGCGACCAGTAGAGCTTGATCATGGGGCATTTCCTTCGTTCTTCCACCGGTAATACTTCATCACGAAACCGTTCGACGGTTCGGTCTCTTCCTTTTCGAACACGAAACCTTCGCGTTCGTACCAGCGCCAGGCCTTCTCGTTCTCGCGGACGCAGCGCAGGCAGATTTCGTCGGGCAGCTGCGTGCGCGTGAAGGCGAGCAGCTGCCGGCCGAGCGATTGGCCCTGATAGGCGGGCGCAACGAAGAGCATGTCGAGATCGAGCTTGGGCAGATGCAGCGCCAGCATGGCAGCGATGGTGCCGTTGTCGTCGGCGACGAACAGGCTCCAGCCGTTCTCGATCTCGCGCCTGATGCGCGCACGCAAATTGGCGAGGAGGAAGTCGCTCGTTTCGGCAAGCCCAGTCGAGACCCAGCTCTCCATCCAGACACGGCCGATCTCATCATACTCCTCTGGGCAGGCGGGGCGGATGATCGGATGCGACATACGCCGCTCAAACCCGCTGGCTGCGCACGGATTGCCGCGCGCGCACCTTGCCGGCCGACAGGCACACCACCTCGGAAATCTGCAGCAGCTGCCGCGCCAGCGGGCTGGTCTTGCGCCAGACCATGCCGATGGTACGGGAGGGCTCGGGGTCGCGGAAGCGCGCCAGCGAGACCGAGGCCGATCGCGTCTCCACCGGCACCGCCATCTCCGGGATCAAGGTGACGCCGATACCGGCGCTGACCATCTGCACCAGCGTCGAGAGTGAATTCGCATCCAGCATCTCGCGCGGAGGTGCCGATTGCATGTTGCAGAACGAGAGCGCCTGGTCGCGGAAGCAGTGCCCCTCCTCGAGCAGCAGAAGCCGCATCTCGCGCATCATCTCGCGCGACGGCACCGGTGTGCCTTCATCCGCACCCGGCCGCACCAGCAGAAATTTCTCCTCGAACAGCGCGACCTCGGTGAGCGAGGGCTCCGACACTGGCAGTGCCACGATGGCGGTGTCGAGCCGGCCTTCCACCAGTTCCTGGATCAGCCGCGGCGTCATGGTCTCGCGCACGCGGATGTCGAGCTCCGGATGCATGCGCGTGAGATTCTTGGTGATCTTGGGCAGCAGGTAAGGGGCGATGGTCGGGATCATGCCGATGCGCAGGCGGCCGGCGAAGCGGTCCTGGGACGCCCGCGCGAAATCGCCGAGCTCGTCGACCGAGCGCAGGATGTCGCGGACCCGCTGAGCGAGCTCCTCGCCGAAACGGGTCAGCGCCACTTGCCGTGCGCTGCGCTCCAGCAGCAGGCCGCCGAGCGTCTCCTCCAGTTCCTTGATTTGCATCGACAGAGCCGGCTGCGAGATCGAGCAGGCCTCGGCCGCGCGGCCGAAATGGCCGTGACGGGCCAGCGCATCGAAATAGCGGAGCTGGCGCAGCGTCAGATTCATCATCAGAAAATCCTATCGCAGCGATCATTAAAGTCAACTTCACCTGATAGGACCTGGCGCTTAGAGTGGCTCTACCTGGTCAAATGGCGCCGTCGGACGCCACCAGAGGAGGTAATCATGGATGACACTTCGAAGTGCCCGTTTTCGGGCGGAAAACCCACGCGCGTGAACCGCGACTGGTGGCCAACCCAGCTCAGCATCGAGATGCTGCACAAGAATTCCGACCTGTCCGACCCGATGGGCAAGGAATTCGACTACGCCAAGGAATTCAAATCGCTCGACCTGAACGCGGTCATCAAGGACCTGACCGCTCTGATGACGGATTCGCAGGAATGGTGGCCCGCCGACTTCGGTCATTATGGCGGCCTCATGATCCGCATGGCCTGGCACAGCGCGGGCACCTACCGCATCACCGATGGTCGCGGCGGCGCCGGCGCCGGTCAGCAGCGCTTCGCGCCGCTCAACAGCTGGCCCGACAACGCCAACCTCGACAAGGCGCGCCGTTTGCTTTGGCCGATCAAGCAGAAATATGGCCGCAAGATCTCCTGGGCCGATCTGATGGTGCTGGCCGGCAACGTCGCGCTGGAATCGATGGGCTTCAAGACCTTTGGCTTTGCGGGCGGCCGCGCCGACGTCTGGGAGCCGGAAGAGCTCTATTGGGGCCCCGAAGGCACCTGGCTCGGCGATGAACGCTACAGCGGTGAGCGCCAGCTCGCCGAGCCGCTCGGCGCGGTGCAGATGGGCCTGATCTACGTCAATCCGGAAGGCCCGAACGGCAAGCCGGATCCGATCGCTGCGGCCAAGGATATCCGCGAGACCTTCTTCCGCATGGCGATGAACGACGAGGAAACCGTCGCGCTGATCGCCGGTGGCCACACCTTCGGCAAGACCCATGGCGCGGGCGATCCCTCGCTGGTCGGCCCGGAGCCGGAAGCGGGCGCGCTCGAGGATCAGGGCCTCGGCTGGAAGAGCAAGCACGCGTCGGGCATCGCCGGCGATGCCATCACCAGCGGCCTCGAGGTGACCTGGACGCAGACCCCGACGAAGTGGAGCAACAACTTCTTCGAGAACCTGTTCAAGTACGAATGGGAGCTGACCAAGAGCCCGGGCGGTGCGAACCAGTGGGTGGCCAAGGGCGCCGAGGCGATCATTCCCGACCCCTTCGACAAATCGAAGAAGCATCGGCCGACGATGCTGACGACGGACCTCTCGCTGCGCTTTGATCCAGCCTATGAGAAGATCTCGCGTCGTTTCCTCGAGAACCCGGATCAGTTCGCGGACGCCTTCGCCCGCGCCTGGTTCAAGCTGACCCACCGCGACATGGGACCGATCCAGCGCTATCTCGGCCCGCTGGTGCCGAAGGAGACGCTGATCTGGCAGGATCCGATTCCGGCCGTGAACCACGAGCTGGTCAGCGAGCAGGATATCGCCTCGCTGAAGACGAAGATCCTCGCTTCGGGACTCTCGGTGCCGGAGCTGGTCTCGACCGCCTGGGCGTCGGCCTCGACGTTCCGCGGCTCGGACAAGCGCGGCGGCGCCAATGGCGCGCGCATCCGGCTTGCCCCGCAGAAGGACTGGGAGGTGAATCAGCCGGCTCAGCTCTCGAAGGTGCTCGGCAAACTCGAAGCCATCCAGAAGGAGTTCAACGCATCGTCAGGTGCGAAGAAGGTCTCGCTCGCGGACCTGATCGTGCTCGGCGGCACCGCCGCGGTCGAGAAGGCCGCCAAGGATGCCGGCGTCGACGTGAAGGTCGGCTTCACGCCGGGCCGCATGGATGCCTCGCAGGAGCAGACGGATGCGGCCTCGTTCGCACCGCTGGAGCCGCGCGCCGATGGCTTCCGCAACTATGTCGGCAAGAAGCATCAGTTCCTGCAGCAGGAAGAAGCCCTCGTCGATCGCGCGCAGCTCTTGAGGCTCACCGGCCCCGAGATGACGGTGCTGGTCGGCGGCCTGCGTGTGCTCGGCGCCAACGCGAACGGTTCGAAGCACGGCGTGCTCACCGCGAAGGTGGGAACGCTGAGCAACGACTTCTTCGTCAACCTGCTCGACATGAGCACGCAGTGGACGCCCGTCGCCGACGGCAGCTACGAGGGACGCGACCGCAAGACCAATGCGGTGAAGTGGACCGGCACGCGCGTCGATCTGATCTTCGGCGCACACTCCCAGCTCCGCGCCTTCGCCGAGGTCTATGCGACCTCGGACTCCAAGGAGAAGTTCGTCAAGGACTTCGCCAAGGCCTGGACCAAGGTGATGAACCTCGACCGGTACGACATCGCGGCGTGAGGCCGATTCACCTCTCCCCGCTGGGGAGAGGTGAAGATCAGCGCGCTGCCCGATCGAAGCCACAAACAAAAAGGGCGGCCTTTCGGCCGCCCTTCGTTTTTCCGGACCCTAGCGAGATTTACTCGCCCGCCGCTTCGCGCGGGGCCTTCTCGCCCTCTGCGGCCTTCTCCTTGGCCTCGAGGTCTTCGCCGGTGGTCTGGTCGACCGCCTTCATCGACAGGCGGGTCTTGCCGCGGTCGTCGAAGCCGAGCAGCTTGACCTTGACCTTGTCGCCTTCCTTGACGACGTCGGAGGTCTTCTGCACGCGATTGGCCGCGAGCTGGCTGATGTGGACGAGGCCGTCCTTGGAGCCGAAGAAGTTCACGAAGGCGCCGAACTCCATCACCTTGACGACGGTGCCGTCGTAGATCTGGCCGACTTCCGGCTCGGACGCGATCGACTTGATCCACTTGATCGCGGCCTTCATCGCCTCGCCGTCGCTGGAGGCGACCTTCACGGTGCCGTCGTCCTCGATGTTGACCTTGGCGCCGGTCTTCTCGACGATCTCACGGATCACCTTGCCGCCGGTGCCGATCACTTCGCGGATCTTGTCGGTCGGGATCTTGAAGCTCTCGATGCGCGGCGCGTATTCGCCGAGCTCGGCGCGGGCCGCGTTCAGGGCCTTGGCCATCTCGCCGAGGATGTGGATGCGGCCTTCCTTGGCCTGGCCAAGGGCGACGCGCATGATCTCTTCGGTGATGCCCTCGATCTTGATGTCCATCTGGAGCGAGGTGATGCCCTGTTCGGTGCCGGCCACCTTGAAGTCCATGTCGCCGAGATGATCCTCGTCACCAAGGATGTCCGAGAGAACCGCGAAGCGCTTGTCTTCGAGGATCAGGCCCATCGCAATGCCCGCGGTCGGCCGCTTCAACGGCACGCCCGCATCCATCAGCGCCAGCGAGGCGCCGCAGACCGAGGCCATCGAGGAGGAGCCGTTGGACTCGGTGATCTCCGAGACCACGCGCACCGTGTAGGGGAATTCATGGTGCGGCGGCAGCACCGGATGGATCGCGCGCCAGGCCAGCTTGCCGTGGCCGATCTCGCGGCGCTTGGTGCCGCCGAGGCGGCCGGTCTCGCCGACCGAATAGGGCGGGAAGTTGTAGTGCAGCAGGAACGTCTCCTTGTACGTCCCCGACAGCGCGTCGATATACTGCTCATCCTCGCCGGTGCCGAGCGTGGTCACGACCATCGCCTGGGTCTCGCCGCGGGTGAACAGCGCCGAGCCATGGGCGCGGGGCAGCACGCCGACCTCGGCGATGATGTTGCGCACGGTCTTGACGTCGCGGCCGTCGATGCGCTTGCCGGTGTCGAGGATATTCCAGCGAACGATCTTGGCTTCCAGCTCCTTGAACACGCCGGCGACACGGAGCTTGTCGTATTTCGGCTCCTGGCCCTCCGGGAAGTAGTGGGCCATCACCTTTTCCTTGGCGACGCCGACGGCGGCATAACGCTCCTGCTTGATCGGGATCGCATAGGCGGCGCGCAGCTCCTGCTCGATCAGGCCGAGCATTTCCTTCTCGAGCGCCGAATTGTCGATCGCGGTGACTTCGCGCGGCTCCTTCGCGGCCTTCTCGGCGAGCTCGATGATGGCGTTGATGACCGGCTGGAAGTGGCGGTGACCGAACATCACGGCGCCGAGCATCACGTCTTCGTTGAGCTCCTTGGCCTCCGATTCGACCATCAGCACGGCGTCGGCGGTGCCGGCGACGACGAGGTCGAGCTGGGTGTCGACCATCTCGTCGAGCGTCGGGTTGAGGACGAATTCGTCATTGGCGAAGCCGACACGGGCCGCGCCGATCGGCCCCTTGAAGGGCACGCCGGACAGCGTCAGGGCGGCGGAGGCCGCAACCATCGCCACGACATCAGGATCGTTCTCCATGTCGTGCGACAGCACGGTGACGATCACCTGGGTCTCGTTGCGCCAGCCGTCGACGAACAGCGGGCGGATCGGACGGTCGATCAGGCGGGAGACCAGCGTCTCCTTCTCGGTCGGACGGCCCTCGCGCTTGAAATAGCCGCCGGGAATGCGTCCCGCAGCGTAGGCCTTCTCCTGGTAGTCGACGGTCAGCGGCAGGAAGTCGACGCCTTCGCGCGGCGCCTTGGCCGCAACGACGGTGGCGAGGACCACGGTCTCGCCATAGGTGGCGACGACGGCGCCGTCGGCCTGGCGGGCGATCTTGCCGGTTTCGAGCTTGAGTGGGCGTCCGCCCCAGTCGATCTCGACTGAATGCTTATTGAACATGGAGGTCTTCTTTCATGGGTTCTCGAAAGAAGGGACGGCTCTCGAAAAACAAAAACCATGCGCAAGATTGCGGGGCGCTGATCGGAGCGGATTATCAGCGTCCTGCGATCCTGCCATGGTCTTTGGATGTCGGATGGCGTCCATCCTTTCGGTCATACGGGCGCCTTGCCCGTTGTGCCCAGCCGCCGGATTGCTGCTGGACTGTCAGTCGGCACGAACGCGAACACCGAATCGCGGTCTTCGCTCTTCATGCCCGGATGCGAATCCTCAACGACCCGCATCCGACGCGCACGCAGCCTCGATCAAAAACTTTAAGGAAGCGCTTTCGTTCGAAACCACGCGCAAAAACGCGCGCCGGTGGCGCGCGCAGGAACCGTTAACGACGAATGTTGTGCTTCTCGAGCAGCGCCTTGTACCGCGCCTCGTCCTTCTTCTTCAGGTAGTCGAGGAGCGAGCGGCGGGTCGAGACCAGCTTCAAGAGGCCGCGACGCGAATGGTTGTCCTTCACGTGGGTCTTGAAATGGTTGGTGAGGTTGTTGATGCGTTCCGACAGGATCGCGACCTGAACCTCGGGCGAGCCGGTGTCGCCGGCCTTGGTGGCATTCGTCTTGATGACTTCCGCTTTGCGTTCTGCGGCAATCGACATCGTCAATTTCTCTCGTTGCGACCGGGGCTGGCAGTCAGGCCGGTCAGGTTGAACACACGCTTGGGGATGATTTCGCCATTGCCGACTTCGGCAAGCGCCAAAAGACGGCCTGCCACCGTGACATAGACTGTGCCGCTACAAGTGGGCGCATCCCGTCCGCGCAACAAAACGGCCTGGCCCCGATGGAGCCTTGCCGCATCAGCCCGAGTGACGGCCAGTGCCGGGATGTCGTCCAGCGCGGTCTCAACGGGCAAAAGCGCGTCGGCGAGGCTGCCCTCGCCGGACGCGGCTCTATGGCACAAAGCCTCCAACTGATCCAGCGGAATCATGTCGTTCTCGCCAAATGGACCGACCAGGGTCCGCCTGAGCGCGCAGATATGGCCATAGGTGCCGAGAAGCCGGCCCATGTCGCGGGCCAGCGCCCGGACATAGGTGCCCTTGCCGCATTCGGCCTCGAACACGGCCCGGTCATTATCCGGTTGATCTACAAGGGTTAAATGGTGAATCTCGACCGGGCGGGGCGCCAGTTCCACGACTTCCCCGTCGCGGGCGAGGTCATAGGCGCGCTCGCCTTGGACCTTGATCGCGGAATAGCGCGGTGGGATCTGCTCGATCACCCCGGTGAAGCGAGGCAGCAGGGCCAGGATCGCCTCCCGCGTCGGGCGCTGGTCGGAGGTCGCGGTCACCCGGCCCTCGATATCGTCGGTGTCGCGCTCCTCGCCCCAGCATACCGTGAACTGATAGCGCTTGCGGCCGTCCATGACGAAGGGAACGGTCTTGGTGGCCTCACCGAGCGCGATCGGCAGCCCGCCGGAGGCGAGCGGATCGAGCGTGCCGGCGTGCCCGGCCCGCTTGGCGTTGAACAGGCGCTTGAGCACGGCGACCGCCTGTGTCGAGGTCATGCCGATCGGCTTGTCGAGCACGACCCAGCCATGGACGTCGCGCCGGTCGCGGCGAACCTGGTTGCCCTTCTGCTTGGCACGCGGATCGTTGTTGACGCGGCGCGGCTCCTGATGCGGCCGGGCATCGCTCTCCAGATCCGCAAAATTATTTTTCTGCACGTCGCGCTGATCGGCATCATTGCCGCCGATCGTGCCGTGAGCCGGGTTCATCGTCATTGCTCTTCTTCCCGATCCGAAGCCGGATCCTGTTCCAGGTCCTTCTGCACCGCAGGTGTTCGCAAAAGCTTCTCGATCCGTTCCGCCTCGTCGAATCGCTCATCGACGCGGAAGCGAATGTCAGGTGCAAATTTCAGGTTAACGCGCCGCGCGACTTCGCCGCGCAGGAATTTCTTGTTGCGCTCGAGCGCAGCGATCACGACCTCGGTGTCGCGGCCACCGAGCGGCATCACGTAGACCGTCGCGAGCTTCAGGTCGGGCGACATCCGTACCTCCGGCACGGTGATGATGTGACCTTCGAGATCCGCATCATGCACATTGCCTTGCGCCAGAATATCGGCCATCGCGTGGCGAACCTGCTCGCCGACGCGCAACTGACGCTGCGAGCCGCCGGGCGCGGAACTCTTCTTCTGATGATGCCGTGGCATTTGTCGAAAATCACCTCGTCATGCCCGTGCCTGGGACACGGGCATTGTCATTTGTCCCGTTGAAACGAAGTGGGGTGGATGGCCGGAAAAATCCGGCCATCGCACTCCCGCAATCTCAGTTCAAAAAAATCCGAACGCTTCGGTAAGATTTGGACTTACAGGGAGCGCTGGATCGTCTCCACGCGATAGCACTCGATGACATCGCCTGCGCGCATGTCGTGGTAGTTCTCGAAGGCCATGCCGCATTCCTGACCGGACTGGACTTCCTTCACTTCGTCCTTGAAGCGTTTCAGCGTCGACAGCTTGCCTTCATGCACGACGACGTTGTCGCGGATCAGGCGCACATTGGCGCCGCGTTCCACGGTGCCGTCGGTGACGCGGCAGCCGGCGACCTTGCCGACCTTGGAGATGTTGAAGATCTCCAGGATCTCGGCATTGCCCAGCATGGTTTCGCGCAAGGTCGGCGCGAGCAGACCGCTCATCGCCTTCTTCACGTCGTCCACGAGGTCGTAGATGATGTTGTAGTAGCGGATCTCGATGCCGTTGCGCTTGGCGGCCGCAGCGGCTTCCTTGTTGGCACGAACCGAGAAGCCGATGATCGCGGCGTTGAAGCCTTCAGCCAGCGTCACGTCGGATTCCGAGATGCCGCCGACGCCGGCATGCAGGATGCGGGCGGCGACTTCGTCGGTGCCGAGCTTCTCCAGCGAGCCGAGGATCGCTTCCAGCGAGCCCTGCACGTCGGCCTTAACGATCAGCGGGAATTCCTTGCGGCCCGCCGTCTTCAATTGCGACATCATCTGCTCGAGCGAGCCGCGCATGCCGGAGATCGAGGCTGCCGCGTTCTCGCGCTTCTGGTGCGCGCGGTAGCTGGTGACCTGACGGGCGCGGGCTTCGTTCTCGACCACCGCGAGCCGATCGCCGGCCTCCGGCGGACCGTTGAAGCCGAGCACTTCGACCGGCACCGAGGGACCGGCCTCCTGCACCGTCTCGCCCTGATCGGAGATCAGCGCGCGGACGCGGCCCATTTCGGCACCAGCGACGATGATGTCGCCGACACGGAGCGTGCCGCGCTGCACCAGCACGGTGGCGACCGGACCGCGGCCGCGATCGAGCTTGGCCTCGATCACGGTGCCTTCGGCCGGACGCTGCGAGTTGGTCTTCAGGTCGAGGATTTCGGCCTGCAGCGCGATCATCTCGAGCAGCTTGTCGAGATTGGTCTTGTTCTTGGCGGACACCTCGACGTCGACGACCTCGCCGCCGAAGGACTCCACCTGCACCTCGTGCTGGAGCAGTTCGGTGCGCACGCGCTCGGGCTTGGCGTCGGGCTTGTCGATCTTGTTGATGGCAACGATGATCGGCACCTTTGCCGCCTTGGCGTGGTTGATGGCTTCGACCGTCTGCGGCATGACGCCGTCATCGGCCGCGACCACCAGCACGACGATGTCGGTGACCTTGGCGCCGCGAGCGCGCATCGCGGTGAACGCGGCGTGGCCGGGCGTGTCGATGAAGGTGATCTTCTTGCCGCTTTCGGGCGACACCACCTGATAGGCGCCGATGTGCTGGGTGATGCCGCCGGCCTCGCCGGAGACCACGTTGGCATGGCGGAGCGCGTCGAGCAGCGAGGTCTTGCCGTGGTCGACGTGGCCCATCACGGTCACCACAGGCGAACGCGTCTCGGTATCGGTGGAATCGTCGACGGTGTCGAACAGGCCTTCCTCGACGTCCGATGCGGCGACGCGCTTGACGGTGTGGCCCAGTTCTTCGGCGATCAGCTGGGCGGTGTCGGCGTCGATCACGTCGGTGATCTTGTGCATCGCGCCCTGCTTCATCAGCAGGCGGATGACGTCGACCGCGCGCTCGGACATGCGGTTGGCGAGTTCCTGGATGGTGATCGCTTCCGGGATCGTCACCTCGCGGACCAGCTTCTCCTTCGGCTCGTTCGAGGCGTGGCCCTTCAGGCGCTGGGTGCGGCGGCGGAACGAGGCGATCGAGCGCTCGCGCACGTCATCGGCATTGAGCGCCGTGACGACGGTGAGGCGGCCGCGTTCCTTCTGAGGGCCGGGCTTGTGTGTGGTCTTCGGGGCTGCCGCGGGACGCATCGCGCCGCCGGGGCCGCGACGAACCTGGCGCGGAGCCTCGTCTTCGTCCGGCTCGGCCGCAACAGCGGGGCCGCGACCGGGGCCACCCGGACGCTGCGCGGTCGTCGTTGCAGGCCGCGCCGGCGTTGTTCCCGGGCGTGCCGTCGTGGTGCCGGGCCGCGGCGCAGGCGCGGCCGGTGCCGCGGTTGTGGGACGCGCGGCGGCCGGCTGCTCGCCTTCCCCAAAGCGCTTCTTGGCCTCGGTCTCGGCCTTCCGCTTGGCTTCGTCCTCATGGCGATGCCGCTCTTCCTCGGCCTTGCGACGGGCTTCGGCGGCTTCGCGCTCGGCGCGTTCGGCGGCCTCGCGGGCGGCGCGACGCTGGGCCTCTTCCTCGGCCTGGCGGCGTTCCTCGATCTCGCGCAGCTTGGCATCGGCCAGTGCGCTGGCGCGGGCGGAACGCTCGTCCTCGGTCAGGGTGCGCAGCACCACGCCGGAACCGGCGTTGCGGGGCGGGGCGGGCGGAGCCGGACGCGACGGAGCGGCGGGTGCGGCCGGCGCGGGCTTTGCAGTCACCTCGGGCGCGTGCGGCTCGGGGCCGTCGCCAATGCGGCGCTTGCCGCGCTTCTCGACCACGACCTGCTTGCTGCGGCCATGGCTGAAGCTCTGGCGCACGGTGCCCGTTTCGACGCGCGGCTTGAGCGATAGCGTCTTGCTCGGAACGCTCAGCTTCTTGTCGCCAGGGGTCTTGGTATCAACCATTCAGCAGTCCTAATCCTGATTTGTCAGTGTTGTGCGTTGCCGCACCGTCCTATCGGGTCGTCTTGTCTCTCAGAAATCCTGGCCGGGCTTGTCGGCAGTCTTGTCATCGTCCGCCATCCGGTATCGGACCAGCATCTGGCTACGTGACAGGAATGACTTGCTCGCCGGGCCCGCGAGCAGGGCAGCATGTATCACATTTGACCGGGTCAGTGCCAAATCCAATTCTAATGATTTCAGTGCGGTGACGACGGGAATCTGCGGCTTGGCGCCGCGATTTCCGGCATTTTGACGCGCCAGCATGTCCAATTTGCGGATTCCGTCCGCGGCCCCGTCGCTGGCATGGATCAGGACCTCGACCGTTCCTTCCCGAAGGGCGCTCTCGACCTTGCCGAAGCCGGCCACGACCTGGCCCGCCTTGGCGGCGATCCCAAGGGCTTCCGTCACGCTCCGAACCAGGAGCGCCTCGATGTCAGTGGGAAGCGTCTGAGGGACGCGCAGATCGCGCTTGAAGGCCTTGCTGAATTGGTGACGCCGCACGGCTTCCGCAACCACCTTGCGTGAGGCGGTGACCCACATGCCGCGTCCGGGCAGCTTGCGCTTGAGATCGGGAACTATTTGACCGTCAGGCGAGATGACGAAGCGGATCAGCTCGTCGATCGGCCGGACCTCGCGGCTGACCGCGCACATGCGCATGGTCGCGGACCTTTCGGTCCGCGGCCCATGGTCGAGTTCGCTGTCAGTGCTGGCGAGCATCCGGGCGACATCCTCCTTGGCCTTCTAGATCGCGTGATCTTTACGCAAAGCCGGTCTCCACTTTTGCCAAACACGCCTTAGGCCGGCTGGTCTTCGGTCGCCTCGGTCTCTTCGGCCGGCTTGGCGAGATCGGCCTCGGTGATCCAGCCGGCCTTGACACGGGCCTGCATGATCATCGCTTCGGCATCGTCACGGGAGATGTCGATGCCGTCGAGCGCGCCGGCGTGCTTGGTCGGCTCGCCGCCTTCCTTGCGCTCGGTCCAGCCGACCAGATCGTCGGTAGCGCAGCCGGCGAGGTCGTCGACGGTCTTGATGTCGTTCTCGCCGAACTTCACCAGCATCTTCGAGGTCACGCCGGGCACGTCCTTGAGGGCGTCCTCGACGCCAAGCTCCTTGCGCCTGGCCTCGAGCTCGGCTTCCTGCTGCTCCAGATATTCGCGAGCGCGGTTCTGCAGCTCCTGCGCGGTCTCCTCGTCGAAGCCTTCGATGCCGGCGAGTTCCTTGACGTCCACCATCGCGAGTTCCTCGACCGAGGTGAAGCCTTCGGACGCCAGCAACTGGCCGACCACCTCGTCGACATTGAGCGATTCCATGAAGACGCGGGTGGAGTTCTCGAAGTCGGCCTGGCGGCGCTCCGATTCCTCCTGCTCGGTCAGGATGTCGATGTCCCAGCCGGTGAGCTGCGAGGCCAGACGCACGTTCTGGCCGCGACGGCCGATCGCCAGTGAGAGCTGGTTGTTGGTGTCGGGCACGACGACCTCGATGCGCTCGCGGTCTTCGTCGATGACGACCTTGGACACTTCCGCCGGCGCCAGCGCGTTGACGACGAAGGTCGCGATGTCGGGCGACCAGGGAATGATGTCGATCTTCTCGCCCTGCAGCTCGTTCACCACGGCCTGCACGCGCGAGCCGCGCATGCCGACGCATGCGCCGACCGGATCGACCGAGGAATCGCGGGAAATCACGCCGATCTTCGCGCGCGAGCCGGGATCGCGGGCCACCGCCTTGATCTCGACGATGCCGTCATAGATCTCCGGCACTTCCTGCGCGAACAGCTTCGCCATGAACTGCGGATGGGTGCGGGAGAGGAAGATCTGCGGACCTCGCGTCTCGCGGCGGACGTCGAAGATGTAGGCGCGGACGCGGTCGCCGTTGCGGAACACTTCGCGCGGCAGCATCTCGTCGCGGCGGATGATGGCTTCGCCACGGCCGAGATCGACGATCACGCTGCCATATTCGACGCGCTTGACGACGCCGTTGACGATGTCTCCGATGCGGTCCTTGAATTCCTGGTACTGCCGGTCACGCTCGGCCTCACGCACCTTCTGCACGATCACCTGCTTGGCCGATTGCGCGGCGATGCGGCCATATTCCAGCGGCGGCAGGGTGTCGGCGATGGTGTCGCCGACCTGGGCGCCGGGATTGGCGCGCTGCGCGTCGACCAGCGAGATCTGGTTGGCATGGTTCTCGACCTTGTCGACCACCAGCATGTGGCGCGACAGCCGCAGCTCGCCCTTCTTCGGGTCGATCTCGGCATGAACGTCAGTCTCGCTGCCGTAGCGTGCCCTGGCGGCCTTGGCGATGGCGTCCTCCATCGCCGCGATGACGATGCCGCGGTCGATCGATTTCTCGCGAGCGACGGCATCCGCGATCTGAAGCAATTCAAGTCGGTTGGCGCTGACTGCCATGGCTAGTCTCCTTGGTCAGGCTCGGTCTCGCCGCGCCGCGCGCGTTCGGCGGCAAGGCGATGTTTCTTCGTGTTGGTCGGGGCCGGCTTCTTCTTCGGCTTGGTGTTCTTGGTGGTCTTCTCGCTGATCTTGGCGTGTGGCGCCTGCGGCGGCTCGAGACCGAGATTGCGGCGCATCTCGCGCGCCTCGGCCTTGCCGCGACGCATGGATTCGGCGATCAACTCGTCGGTCAGCACGAGGCGTGCCTCGCCGATATCCTCCATGGTCAGGAGAACGTCCGCATCGTCGCCCGCCTTGACGTCGTCGCGATGCAGATGCACGCGGTCGCCTTCGACCGCGCCGAGCGTGCCGCGGAAACGCTTGCGCCCCTCATGCGCGACCGCCATCTCGATCTTCACCAGATGTCCGGAATAGCGCTCGAAATCGGAGCGGCGCACCAGAGGACGGTCGATGCCCGGCGAGGAGATCTCGAGGCGATAGGCGCGATCGATGGGATCGGCGACGTCGAGCACGGGCGACAAGGCCCGCGAGATCGCCTCGCAATCCTCGATCTGCATCGAGCCGTCCGGCCGCTCGGCCATGATCTGCACGGTGCAGCCTGCCTCTCCGGAAATGCGGATTCGAACCAGGCGGTAGCCCATGCCCTGGAGCACGGGCGTCGCCACCGCCGACACCCGTGCCGCGACGCCGGGCTCGACCACGAGCCGCGGCTCGGCCAACAATTCGGCATCCGTGGAACCAGGGGTCGGTTCGGTCATGTCCAGGGTCAGGGCGCTCGATGGTTAAGGCTTGGTTACGACGTCAAAGCCCGTTTCGGAACTTTCCCGACGACGCGTCGGGCCGCATCTTCCGCCAAGCCGCGTTCAGGTAATAAAAAAGAGCGGGTCCTTGCGGGCCCACTCTCACTACGCGGATCGTATGAGAAGATGAATTGGCGCTGATATAGCGCTTTCCCAGCTCCCGGACAAGGCCCATTGCAGCCGGAACGGGCCTTTTTGCGCCGATCCGCGGGCCCCGCGCAACGCTTCCTTCATCAAGCAGGCCTAGATTGCCGGATTGTGGGGCGGCTTGAACCAAGGGCGCACCCGCGGCGTGCCCCGTTCGAGTTGCGTATTCATGGCCGTTGCCACGTCGCTCATTCCTGGACTGGACGATATCGTCAAACGCGGCGATCCGCGGCGACGCGGCGAGATCGCGCGTGCCATCGCCCAGCTGTTCTTCCAGGGCGCGGAGAAGCTCCGCCCCGAGTTGATCGATCTCTTCGACAATCTCCTCATCGATCTCGTCCCGCATGCCGAGCTCGCCTCGCGCATCGATCTGGCCGAGCGCTTCTCGCGCCTGAACAACGCGCCGCCGCACCTCGTCAATCAGCTCGCGCGCGAAAACGAGATCATGGTGGCCGGTCCCGTGCTGCGCCGCTCGCCCGTGCTCGACGACGCCGCTCTGGTCGAGATCGCGCGCTTGAAAGGGCAGGGCCATCTCCTGGCGATGACCGAGCGCCTCGCTCTGTCTGCCGTCGTCACCACGTGCTCGTCGAGCGCGGCGATCGCGACGTGGTGCGGCGCGCCGCAGCCAATGCCGGTGCGGTGTTCTCGCCAAGCAGCTATTCCGAGCTGATCAAGCGCGCGGCGCAGGACGGCGTGCTGACGCTCAAGATCGGCCAGCGCAATGATCTCTCAGGCGAGAACCTGAAGCGGCTGCTCGACGGCACGCTCGACGTCATCCGCCGCCGCCTCTCCACCGTGGTCAATCCCGCGCGCCAGGCCGAGATCAAGCGCGCCATGTCGGCGATGGACGAAGCTGCTCGGCCGCCGGGGCCGCGGCGCGATTTCTCCGCGGCACAGCGCACCGTGCTGACCCTGCATCGCGAGGGCCATCTCGGCGAGAGCGCATTGCTCGGCTTCGCCAAGGCGAACAAATCCGAGGAATCGATCGCCGCGCTGTCGGCGATGTCCGGCGTTCGCCTCCAGGTCCTCGACCGCCTGATCGGGGGCGACCGCTACGATCCGCTTCTGATCCTGGGCCGCGTGCTGAACCTGGGCTGGCCCACGGTGCGCGCGCTGATCCTGCTCTGGTACGGATCGAACCGTACGCCCGCCGATGCCGACATTGAGGCCGCACGCCTGAACTTCACGCGCCTGATGCCGGCGACCGCCGAACGGGTCGTGAATTTCTGGCGCAACCGGCAGACGATTTAATCGAGGTTCAGGTCTTCGCCGTCATGGCCGGGCTTGTCCCGGCCATCCACGTTCTTCGTGCCACCGAAAGAAAGTGCGTGGATGCCCGGGACAAGCCCGGGCATGACGACCGCGGATGGGCCGCGCGAAATCTACACCCGCTTGAACCGCAAGTAAGCCGCCTTGCGTCCTTCGCGCGCGGCCTTCCGGCCGTAGCGCGTCATGGTGTAGCCCGGCCACGGCCGCCGGAAATCGTCGGCGCGCTCGGCGAGCCAGACGAAGTCCGGCGAGCGCGCAAGATGCGACAGCGTCCAGGCGCAGTAATCGTCGATGTCGCAGACGAAACGGAATTCGCCGCCGCTTCTGAGCACGCGCGCCATCGCGGCGATGGTCCGGTCCTGCACGAAGCGGCGCTTCCAGTGCCGCCGCTTCGGCCAGGGATCGGGATGGATCAGGTCGATCCGCGACAGCGAAGCCTTCGGCAGCCAGGCCAGCAGTTCGGCGGCATCGCCCGCGAACAGGCGGATGTTGCCGATGTTGGCAGCCTCGATCTGCGCGAGGATCTTTGCCATGCCGTTGACATAGGGCTCGCAGCCGATGAAGCCGGTCGTGGGGAAGCTCTTCGCTTCGGCCGCGAGATGCTCACCGCCGCCGAATCCGATCTCGAGCCTGACATCTTCGGCTGCCGGGTCGAAGAGTTCGCGGGCGTCCGCCGGCGCCTCACGGTCGATGTCGAGCGCAAGATGCGGCAGCAGCTGCTCGATCAATCCGGCCTGGTGTTGCCTGAGCTTGTGGCCCTTGCGGCGCCCGAAGAAGGCGCGCTCGCTGTCCTCGCGATCGGGATCTGATTTGCGTTCGCTCATCGCAGCGTCTGATACAGGCGATGGAGCAGCCGCGCGCGCGGCGCGAGCGACGAGACGTAGAGCTGCTCATAATGGGTATGCGCGCCTTTGCCGTCGACGCCGAGCCCGTCGAGCGTTGCGGTGTGCGCGGCGGTGAAATTGCCGTCCGAGCCGCCGCCGGTGTGGGTATCGATCAGCTCGAAGCCGATCTCGCTGGCGAGCGCCTTCGCATGCTCGTACAGCGAGGCGCCTGCATTGCTCTTCTCGTAAGGCGGTCGATTGAGCTCGCCGGTGACCTCAACGGTAACGCCGTCGGTCTTCGATCTCAGAGAGAGAATCTTGCCGACGAACTCGTCCGCATCCTCGAGGCTCACGACGCGCAGATCGACTTCGGCATAGGCCGCTTCCGGCGTGACGTTGGGGCGCGTGCCGCCGCGCACCACGCCGACATTGACGCTGACGCCGCGCGTCAGATCGTTCATCCCTTCCAGCTCCAGGATCACGTTGGCGAGCTCGCGAACGGCACTGCGGCCGTCCTCGGGACGCGTACCGGCATGTGCGGGCACGCCTGTGATGAACACCTGGAAGCGTCCGACGCCCTTGCGTCCGGTGACGATCTTGCCGCCGTCACGCGCCGGCTCGGTCACCAGTACATATTTGGCCTTGCGTCCCTCCCGCTCGATCAGCGCGCGCGAGGTGGGGCTGCCGATCTCCTCGTCGGAGGTGAACATGTGGGTGATGCCGAGCGGCGAACCGTCGCCGGTGGCGCAGAGTGCGCGAAAGGCGTGATGGGCGATGTAGGCGCCGCCCTTCATGTCGTAGATCCCAGGGCCGAACGCGACGTCGCCTTCGACCTTGAACGGCAGGCGCTCGATGAATCCGATGGGATGAACGGTATCGAGGTGGCTCAGCACCAGGATGCCTGGCCGATCCTGCCCCCAATTCGTGCGCGCCACGAGATGATCGCCACAGCCGTCCACGCCGGCGATGCGCTCGAGCGTGACGGGCAGGTCGCGATATTGCTCCGCGACCAGGGAGACCAGCTTGTTGACCTGTTCAGGTGCTTCGGTCGGCGTCTCGATCTCCACCCAGCGGCGGATGCCATCGAGAATAGTTTGTGAGTCGAACCAATTGGAGTCAGTCATGGACGCATCTGTGCCTTTGAATCGCATCATCGAAGCGGACGCGCATCAAAGCGCGGTCGTAAATGACGACATAGGCCAGATTTGATGCAGTCTCAAATCGCCATGCAGATGGCGCTTCAGCGCTTGTCGGGACCTTCGCGGGCCGCAATCTGCTCGACGAGATCGACGATCGAACGGCGCATCTTTGAATCGGTGATTCGCGTGAAGGCCTTGGTCAAGGCGAGCCCTTCGGAGGTCGCGAGAAAGTCCGAGACGTAGGAGGGCGAGGCGCCTTCGCTGAAGCCTTCCGGACCCGGCACGCCGCTCGGGCCGCCCTCGAACAGGAATGACACCGGCACCTGCAGAATCTCGGCGATCTGCTGGATGCGGCTCGCGCCGACCCGGTTGGTGCCCTTCTCGTATTTCTGGATCTGCTGGAAAGTCAGGCCCAAAGCTTCACCGAGCTTCTCCTGGCTCATGCCCAACATGATGCGGCGCATGCGCACGCGACTGCCGACATATTTGTCAACAGGGTTGGGCGCTTTCGACATTTCCTCAGCCCTCCAAACATCACCTTCGGCGCAATCATCACGCCTGCCTCGGGTGCAAACTCGTCAAAATCGAACCCTGTTATTGGGAAACATTGCGGAGAAATTTAGCAATGCGCCGCTGTCTTTCGCAGCCGGTGCAGAATGGGGAGCCCGCGTGCAGTCTGTCAACCGTGGGACTACGGTTGTCAAAGGATTCTGGCCGCGGCGGCGGCGCGATCAGGGCTGACGCTTGCCGACGCGTCGGCGGACCGCCAGGAGCACGGCCACCGCGACGAGCAAGGCTGCGGGCGCATCACCCACCCGTGCATAGACGGTCGGTGGAATCGCGGCCGGCAGGTTCGCGTCCAAAATGCCTTCGATGCCGAGACCGAGGCTCGCGACCATGCGCCCGACCGGATCGATCACTGCGGAGACTCCGGTATTGGCGGAGCGGACCAGTGGCAATCCGAGCTCGATCGCGCGCATCCGCGACTGCTCCAGGTGCTGATGGGGGCCGGTCGAGATGCCGAACCAGCCGTCGTTGGTGAGGTTCACGATCCAGCCCGGACGTTCATTGCGTCCAGCCACTTCGCCGGGAAAGATGGCTTCGTAGCAGATCAGCGGCAGCGCAGGCGGCGCGCTGGGCACCGTCAGTGCATGCCGCACGGTGCCGGGAATGAAGCCGCCGCGCACACGCGTCAGTTGCTCGAAACCGAGCTTCTCCATCAGCGCCTGGTAGGGGAGAAATTCTCCGAACGGGACCAGATGCAGCTTGTCGTACACTGCGAGCACGCTGCCGTCGTGATCGATCACGTAGATCGAGTTATAGGCGCGCGTGATCGGCGTGCCCCGCGGCAGGTCGGGCGCGCGGACCGATCCCGTGATCAGCACGGTGCCCTTCGGCAGCAGGTCCGCGATTTGCGCCATCGCGTCGGCTTCGCGGGTCAGGAAGAACGGAAAGGCGGATTCCGGCCAGATCAGGATGGTGGCATCGCGCACGCCGGTTGATTGCGGGCCGGAGGCGCGGTCCGACAGTGCGAGATACGTCTTCATCACCTCCGCCTTGGCGGCGTAGTTGAATTTCGCGTCCTGCTGCAGGTTCGGCTGCATCAGGCGCAGCTTGGCGCCGGACACCATCGTGGTCGGATGCAGCGACAGGCGGATTGCGCCGAAGATGCCCATGGCCACCAGAAGCGCGACGGCGGCCGCCGGCACGCGCCATTGCAGGCGGCGATCGGCCGTGCGGTCGATCAGCGTCGCTGGGCTTGCGAAGATCGCAACCGTCAGGAACGTCATGCCCCACAGGCCGATCAGCGAGGCCGTCTGCGCCAGCGGCAGTGGCTCGGAGAGCGCATAGCCGAACGCGTTCCAGGGAAAGCCGGTCAGCGCATGACCGCGCAGCCATTCGCTGATGGTGAGGCTCGCCGCGAGCGCAAGCACGCGCGTGGCGTTCTTGGTCCACAGCAGGCGCGCCACCGCAAAGCCGATCGCCGTGAAGATCGACAGATAGGCCGGCAGGCCCAGCACGGCGAACGGCGTCAGCCAGGCGAACATGTCGGCGTCGACGAAGAAGGCGTAGCCGATCCAGTAGAGGCCGGGCACGAAATAGCCGAGCCCGAACCAGTAGCCGGTCAACGCGGCGGTGGGGACGCCGCCATAGCGTCCGCCGCCGGCGCCGTCGATCAGCCATACCAGCACCGGGAAGGTGACGAACAGCACCGGGAAGAGATTGAACGGCGCCAGCGCCAGCACCGACAGTGCCCCGGCCGCCATGGCGATGACGGCGCGCTGCCATCCCCAGGTGAGGATGATGGCGAGCGCAATCTGCCGAAGTCGCTGCGATGGACTCACTGCGGGCCGGCCCCGTCGCTCGGGGGCGGCGTGGGTGTGTCGCTGGCCGGCGGTTGTCCGCTCTCGGGCGTGGCTTCACGGCGCCGGCTCTCGCGCTGGGTGCGCGGCGCCGGACGCTCCTTCCGCGTCGAGATGCGCAGCCGCTTGACACGGCGCGGATCGGCATCGAGCACCTCGACCTCGTAGGTGCCGGGACCCGAGATCACCTCGCCGCGCACCGGCAGGCGTCCGACGAAGCTCACGAGATAGCCGCCCAGCGTCTCCACCTCCTCGCCGGCCTCGCCGGTGACGAAGTCTTCGCCGATCACCGAGCGGACGTCGTCGAGGCTGGCGCGGGCATCGGCGATGAAGGCGTTGTCGGGCAGGCGCACGATCGAAGGCGGCTCGTCGCTGTCGTGCTCGTCGTCGATCTCGCCGACGATCTGCTCGACGATGTCCTCGATCGAGACCAGCCCGTCGCTGCCGCCATATTCGTCGACCACCAGCGCCAGATGGATGCGCGAGGCCTGCATCTGCGCGAGCAGGTCGATCGCCCGCATCGAGGGCGGCACGTAGAGCAGCTTGCGGATGATGTGCGCGTCATGAAGCGGCAGCGCGAGATCGACGGTGCGCAAGTCGAGCCCGGCCGGCAGCGGCTTCTTGCGCTTGGTCTTGGTGGCTTCCGGCACGCGGGCGCGTGCGGTCATGAAAGCGAGCAGGTCGCGGATGTGGACGATGCCGACGGGATCGTCGAGCGTCTCGTTGAAGACCACGAGGCGGGAATGGCCGGCGCTCTCGAAGCGGTCCATCAATTCCCCGAGCGGGATGTCGCGCTTCACTGCGACGATGTCGGCGCGATGCACCATGACGTCGGCGATACGACGCTCGTGCAGGCCGAGGATGTTGCGCAGCATGGTGCGCTCGACGGCCGAGAAGCCGGTGTCGTCGGGTGTCGTCGCGTCCAGCACGACCTGCAGGTCATCGCGGACCGATCCCGCCTTCCAGCCGAACAGCGTCCGGATGGCGCGCAGCAGCCAGTTGTCCGCCGTCGGGCGCATCACCTCGCCTTGCGTCACCACGGCCGGCAAATTGGCGGTGTTGCGCGGATTGTCTTGGATCGGATCGGAATCCGGCATCTCAATGCGTCCCCGGGCGGTCTGCATAGGGATCGGGTATGCCGAGATGAGCTAGGATCTCACGTTCGAGCGCTTCCATCTCCTCGGCGTCGCCGTCGTTCTCATGGTCGTAACCGATCAGGTGCAGGAATCCATGCACGGCGAGATGGCTCAAATGATGGTCGAACGGCTTTTCTTCCTCGTCCGCCTCGCGCCGCGTGGTCTCATAGGCGATGGCGATGTCGCCGAGCATGCGCGGCGCATCGCCCGGTTTCCATTCGCCTTCCGGCTGGAGCGCGGGGAACGAGAGCACGTTGGTGGGCTTGTCGATACCGCGCCAGTTGCTGTTGAGGGCACGGATGCCGGCGTCATCGGTCAGCATCACAGCCACTTCGGCGTCGGCAACGTCGTCTTCGACGCTCTCGGCGGCGGCCGCCATGGCGCGCTGGATCACCGCTTCGGAATCAGGCTCGCGCTGCCAGCAATCGGCGACGACGAGGACCTCGGTCATGGGAAGATTGGGATGGGACATTGTGCTGTCTGGGACGAAAGGCGCCGTGTTCGCGCCCTTTGGGTCCGGTGTTGCCTCGTCAGGATTGACCGCTGGCCGGCCGCTGCGGCGGCCCTTCGTAGGCGGCGACGATCCGCGCCACCAGTTCGTGGCGGATCACGTCCTCGGCCTTGAAATGAACCTGGGCAATTCCCTCGACGCCGTTCAAGAGGCGGGTCGCCTCGGCCAGGCCCGAGGTCTGGCCGTTGGGCAGGTCGATCTGCGAGGGATCGCCTGTCACGATCATGCGGCTGTTCTCGCCGAGACGCGTCAGGAACATCTTCATCTGCATCGACGTGGTGTTCTGGGCCTCGTCCAGGATGATGGCGGCATTGGTCAGCGTGCGGCCGCGCATGAAAGCGAGCGGCGCGATCTCGATCTCTCCGGTCTGCAGCGCGCGCTCGACGATGCGCGCATCCATGAGATCGTAGAGCGCATCATAGATCGGCCGCAGATAAGGATCGACCTTCTCGCGGAGATCGCCGGGCAGGAAGCCGAGCCGCTCGCCGGCTTCCACCGCCGGACGCGACAGGATGATGCGATCGACCTCCTTGCGCTCGAACAGCTGCGCGGCATGGGCGACGGCGAGCCAGGTCTTGCCGGTGCCGGCGGGACCAATGCCGAACACCAGCTCATGCCGCTTCAGCGCGCGGATGTAGGAGTCCTGTGCAGCCGTGCGCGCACGCACCGGGCGTTTGCGCAGATTGATGCTGTCGAACGTCGATTTGGCCGATTTGGCGTCGAACTCGAACAGTGAGCCCTGCGCGATCACGGCGCGGATTGCGCCTTCGACCTCGCCCTGGTCGAGATCCTGCCCCTTCACCGCTTGCGTGTAGAGCATCTCCAGCACGCGGCGCGCGGCGTCGCAGCCGTCGCGGGTGCCGCCGATGGTGATGTGGTTGCCCTTGGAATCGACGATCACGCCCAGCCGCCGCTCGATCTGCGCCAGATGCTGGCCGTACGGGCCGACCAGCGCGGAAGCGGCGCGGTTGTCGTCGAAATCGATGACGACCTGGGTTTCGGGCGGAACTTGCATGTCGCGGTCAAATTTGCGGCTGGGAGCGAACGAAGACGAATCCGATGCGCTTTTTGGCAAGGGTTCAGGCTCCAGTGGCTTGCGATAAAGCGGGCTCGCGCGCGCCATGCGGCGTCATGAGCTCACCGAGAAAGCTGTAGCGCTCGAGGCTGTCGATCCGCACCGGCAGGATTTGTCCGATGATGTCGATTGATGCCATCACATGGGCGGGCTGCAGGTAGGCGGTGCGGCCCACGATCTGGCCTTCCTTGCGCGCCGGACGCTCGAACAGCACGTCGACCGTTGAGCCAATCGCGGCCTTGTTGAAGGCCGATTGCTGGCTGTCGATCAGTTCCTGGAGCCGCTCCAATCGCTGGTCCATCTCGGCGGGGGACACCGTCTCCTGCATGTCCGCGGCCGGCGTTCCCGGCCGGGCGGAGTATTTGAACGAATAGGCCGCAGCGTAGCCGATTTGCGTGACAAGCGCGAGAGTGGCGCGAAAATCTTGCTCGCTCTCGCCAGGGAAGCCGACGATGAAATCCGATGAAAAAGCAATGTCTTGGCGTGCACTGCGGAAACGGTCGATGACGCGGCGGTAATCATCGGCGGTATGTTTGCGGTTCATGGCTGCCAGAATCCGGTCCGAGCCCGATTGCACCGGCAGGTGCACGAACGGCATCAGGGCACCGAGATCGCGATGGGCCGCAATCAGGCTGTCGTCGACGTCGCGGGGATGGCTGGTCGAATAGCGCAGCCGCGCGATGCCGGGAATCGCCGCCATATGTTCGAGCAACCGGCCGAGCGGCCAGATTTTTCCGTCCGGCCCTTCGCCGTGATAGGCGTTGACGTTCTGCCCGATCAAGGTGAGCTCGCGCACGCCGTTGTCGGCGAGCCGCTTCACGTCCTCGACGATCTTCGCTACGGGGCGGGAGACTTCCGCGCCGCGCGTGTAGGGCACGACGCAGAAGGTGCAGAACTTGTCGCAGCCTTCCTGCACCGTGACGAAGGCGGAAATGCCGCGCGCGCGGATCGCATCGGGCTTCGGCTGGGCCAGGAAGCCGAACTTGTCGGCCGCGGGAAACTCGGTCTCGATCGCACGGCCCTCGTCGCCGGCGCGCTTCAAGAGCTCCGGCAGATGATGGTAGCTCTGCGGTCCCACCACGACGTCGACGACAGGCGCCCGGCGCACGATCTCCTCGCCCTCGGCCTGCGCCACGCAGCCCGCGACCGCGATCTGCATCGTCCGGCCCCCACGCGCGGCCTCGTCCTTGGCGAGGCGCAGCCGACCGAGCTCGGAATAGACTTTTTCCGAGGCCTTCTCGCGGATATGGCAGGTGTTGAGGATGACGAGGTCGGCATCCTCTGCGCTCGCCGTCTCCACGAATCCTTCCGGCGCCAGCGTATCCACCATGCGCTGGGCATCGTAGACGTTCATCTGGCATCCATATGATTTGATGTGCAGCTTGCGCGGCGGCGACATGGAACCCGAAATTGAGGTGGAGGACGGCCCTCAGATATAGGCTGGAGAGGCGGAAATCCAGCGAATGCGGGCTTTTAGGTCGTCATTCCGGGGCGCAGCACAGTCGCGAACCCGGAATCCCGCGCCAAAACCTCCGGATTCCGGGTTCACGCGCGTCGCGCGTGCCCCGGAATGACGGCAAGACGACAACAATCAGCCCGCCAGGACGTCCGTCTCGACCCGCCGGACCAGCTCCGGCAGCTGGTGCATGTCGGCAAAGAGCAGGTCGGCGCCGGCCTCGCGCAACGTCTCGGCGTAGCCGTCGCGGCAATGGCTGCCCCCGTAGAAGCCGAATACGGCCATGCCGGCCGCCCGGGCGCCGGCGATGCCGGCCAGACTGTCCTCGATCACGACGCAGCGCTCGGGCGGCACGCCCATTTCGCTCGCCGCGAACAGGAACAGGTCCGGCGCCGGCTTGCCGTTCTTCACCTGCGAGGCCGAGAAGATATTCGGCGCCAGGCGTTCGTAGAGACCGGTGCTTCCCAGGCTCACGCGCATGCGCTCATGCGAGCCGCTCGAGGCGACGCAGACGCGCTGGGTGACGACATCGAGCACATCATGGATGCCGCGGATCGCTTCGAGGTCGGCCTCGAACGAGCGGAACAGCTCGTCCTGAAGATCGCCGTGATAGGCCTCGGGCAGCTTGCGGCCGAGTTCGGTCTCGATCTCGAGATTGGCCTGGCGCGTCGAGCGGCCGAGAAAGCGCTCGAACACCTGATCCGATGTGATCGGGTAGCCGTGGCGCGTCAGCACATCCGCATGCGCGCGACAGGAGATCACCTCGCTGTCCACGAGCACGCCGTCGCAGTCGAAGATGATGAGGTCGATGGGCACTAAATCAATTCGTCGGCTTGTCGTCGTCGAGCGGGACGCAATAGAGCTCGAGCCGGTGATCGACGAGCTTGTAGCCGAGCTTGCGGGCGATCTCCGCCTGAAGCTTCTCGATCTCGTCGGAGGTGAACTCGATCACCTTGCCGTCGCGCAGATTGATGAGATGGTCGTGATGGCTGTCGCGCATCTGCTCGTAGCGCGCGCGGCCCTCGCGGAAATCGTGACGCTCGATGATGCCGGCATCCTCGAACAGTTTCACGGTGCGATAGACGGTCGAGATCGAGATCTTGTCGTCGACCGCAACGCAGCGCCGGTACAGTTCCTCGACATCGGGATGATCGATCGCTTCCGCGAGCACGCGGGCGATGACGCGGCGTTGCTCGGTCATGCGCATACCCGTGGCGGCACAGCGCGACTCGATATCGGACGCCTTGGATGCAGAGGAGGATTTCAGTGTGGTCATAGCGTTGTCTGCCTGGCGGGGCTTTCTGTCACCAATGTTACGACAAGTCACGTCGCATCAGAAGGGCGTTCAATTGTTCCCCGTCAGGCTGCTTATAGTAGCGATCGCGGCGTCCGACCACCACGAATCCGCATCCGGCGTAGAGCCGCCGCGCCGGCTGGTTATTTTCCTCGACTTCGAGAAATATTGTGCGCACGCCGCGCCCGGCGAGGTGGCCGAGATGGGTCATCAGCAGCGTGCGGGAGAGACCGCGGCCGCGATAGGCCCCGTCCACCGCAATCGAGAGGATTTCCGCTTCGTCCGCGCCGATCCGCGACACCGCAAAGCCGATCGTCTTGCGGCCGAGACGCAAGCGATGCACCAGCGTGTTGCGCTCGCTGATCATGCTCTCGAACTCGCCTTCGCCCCAGCCGCGCGCGAAGGAGGCGCCGTGCAGCTGCGCCAGCCGTGCGGCATCGTGCATGGAAGCCGGCTCGACGGCGGCCGTGCCGCCGCGCCACCATTCCGACAGCCATCTCATCACGAGCTCGCGGCTTGGGCGAGCGGCGGAGTTGCGGCCGGCTTTGCGTCGGGCGCCTTCAGATAGAACGGCCGCGCCGGGTTCGTCTCGGGATCGGCTGCGGCTCCGAGCCATGCGACCCAGCCGATGTCGGGCGCGGGCTGCGCGTCGACCGCAACAGGTTGCGGTCCATCCTTCGGCCAGCGATCGGCGAGGATCTTGGCGGCATTGCCGACCAGATGCGGCGCACCGAATTGCGAGGCCGCGATCGCCTCGTCGATGGACGCGACGCCCGGCCGTACCAGCTGGCTGCCGTCGCCGGCGACGATCTGGAAATAGACGTGATCGTGCCGTGCATCGATTGCAGAGATCACGGGTGCCGACTTGCGCTGGCAGACGACGGCGGCCGCATAGGCCGACAATGTCGTCGACCCCACGGCCGGCTTGCCGGCTGCGAGCGCAAGGCCGCGCGCCGCGGAAATGCCGACGCGCAAGCCGGTGAAGCTGCCGGGGCCGACGGTGACCGCGATGCGGTCGATCGAGGTGAAAGCGAGATCGGCGGATTGCATTACGCGCGCGATCACCGGCATCAGCGCCTCGGCATGGCCGCGCTTCATGAGCAGCGATTCCTGCGCGAGCAGCTGGCCGGCCTCGGTGTCGAGCACGGCGGCCGCGCACGCTTCCAGCGCAGTATCGATGGCAAGGATCAGCATGGCCTGATCATAGCATTGCCGATCGGATGATGCCCAAGCTTCTTGCCGTCATGGCCGGGCTTGACCCGGCCATCCACGACTTTGCAGCCTCAAAAACGTGGATGCCCGGGACAAGCCCGGGCATGACGGAGAAAAATCGGTGCGCAGACCGCGCAATTCACATCGGCCGGACTTCGACCACGTCGGGCACGAAGTGCTTGAGCAGGTTCTGGATGCCGTGCTGGAGCGTCGCGGTCGATGATGGGCAGCCGGAGCAGGCGCCCTTCATGTTGAGATAGACGATGCCGTCCTTGAAGCCGCGGAAGGTGATGTCGCCGCCGTCATTGGCGACCGCCGGCCGCACCCGGGTCTCGATCAGGTCCTTGATCATGTCGACCGTCTCGGCATCGGCCTCGTCGAAGAACTCGTCCTCGTCGTCGAGATCGACGTCGCTCGTGGCCGTGCCGTCGGCAAGCAGCGGCGCGCCGGACATGTAGTGCTCCATGATGGCACCCAGGATCGCGGGCTTGAGCTGCTGCCATTCACCGCTCGCCTTGGTCACGGTGATGAAGTCCGATCCGTAGAACACGCCGGTGACGCCGGGTACGTCGAACAGCTTTTCGGCGAGCGGCGAACGGCCGGCGGCTTCGCGGCTCGAAAACTCCACCGGGGTGCCCTCGACCACGACGCGGCCCGGAATGAATTTCAGCGTGGCGGGATTGGGGGTGGCTTCGGTTTGAATGAACATGGTTTTCTCCAGACGTCGCCGGTTCAAGGCCGGCGCGTGCTCTATCCCTAGCAGATGGCAACGGCGAACGCACGATCAAGGGGGTTGGAGTGCATTTCCTTATTAGATCAGTAGGTTAGGCTTCTCCTTCCCTTCTCGCCGCTGGCACCCGCTTGCGGGGAGAGGCGAAAGGCGCACACCGGCTACGACAGCGAATCCACGCTTTGGTCGCTTAGCGCGCCCGAGATGATCGTCACCGGCACGGGAAACGTGCCCAGCTCATGCGCGAGCAGCGTGACCAGAGGTCCGGGACCCTCGGCGCCGGGATTGGCGGCCAGCACCAGCACGGCGATGTCAGGATCCTCATCGATCACCGCGAGCAGTTGTTCCATCGCGGCGCCTTCCCGAATCACCCGTTCCGGCGTGATCGCGGCGATGCCGTTGGCTCTCCCGGCGGCACGGTCGAGCGCGGCCTCCGCTGCCTCCTGCGCCTCGGCGCGCATGATATCGGCGACCCCCAGCCATTCCTGGCTCTGCGGTTCGGGCTTGATGATGCGCAGCATCACCACCCCGCCGCCGGCGCGGATCGCCCAGCGGCTGGCGTAATAGACCGCGCGATCCCATTCGGCGCTGTCGTCGACGACGACGAGGCATTTGGGCTTGTGACCCGGCTCGTAGCAAAGTCGCTTGCTGGTCATGCATGTCCCGGCGTGCGCATGGCCGCATGCTGCCACACTCCCTCCCGCTTGGGGAGAGGAAGCGCGGCCGGCACCTCGGCGCCTAGCGCCGGCGGATGAAGCCGACGATGTCCTTGGAGAGCTTCATCGTCTCGTCGGCGATCGCGCGCGCGCGGTCGGACCCCTCGTTCAGAATCGCGTCGATATGGCCGGGGTCGGCGACGAGGCGCTTCATCTCGCCGGCGATCGGCGCGAGCTTGGTGACGCACAGCTCCGCCAGCGCGTTCTTGAAGCTGGAGAACTGGCCGCCGCCGAAATCCCTGAGCACGTCGGCCTTGGAGCGGCCGGAGAGCGCGGCGAAGATGCCGACGAGATTGTCGGCTTCGGGGCGCGCTTCCAGGCCCTTTTCCTCCGTCGGCAGCGGCTCCGGATCGGTCTTCGCCTTGCGGATCTTCTGCGCGATGGTGTCGGCATCGTCAGTCAAGTTGATGCGCGAATTGTCCGAGGCATCCGACTTGGACATCTTCTTGGTGCCGTCGCGCAGGCTCATCACGCGCGTCGCCGGGCCCGTGATCAACGGTTCCGGCAGCGGGAAGAACAGGCCGTCATTGTGTCCCTGCGCGCGAATGGAATCGCCGAAATCGTTGTTGAACTTCTGCGCGATATCGCGCGAGAGCTCGAGATGCTGCTTCTGGTCCTCGCCGACCGGAACGTGGGTCGCGCGATACAGCAGGATGTCGGCCGCCATCAGCACGGGATAATCGAACAGCCCGACGGAGGCATTCTCGCGATCCTTGCCGGCCTTCTCCTTGAACTGGGTCATGCGGCCGAGCCAGCCCATGCGCGCGACGCAGTTGAAGATCCAGGCGAGCTCGGCATGGCCCGAGACCTGGCTCTGGTTGAACACGATGTGCTTCTTGGGATCGATGCCGGCCGCGATGAACGCCGCTGTGACCTCGCGGGTGTTGCGCGTGAGCTCGGCCGGTCCGCCCCAGACGTCGACGCCTTGCGTGATCGCGTGCATGTCGACGACGCAATAGATGCAGTTGTGGGTTTCCTGCATCTTCACGAAGTTGACGATCGCGCCGAGATAATTGCCGAGATGCAGATTGCCCGTCGGCTGGACGCCCGAAAAGACCCGTTCAACGAATGGCATGGTCAGCTTTCCTGGAAGACACGGCCGTCGTTTCCAACAGCGGCGCTCCCCCGTCAAGGGCAATTCCACCTCTCCCATCGGGAGAGGTGAAGAGGCCGGCGCCGAGCGCTCTAACGACCCGGTCGTTTCAAGGCGTTAACCGCTTCGCGCCAGGAGGCTGCGCCGAGGATTTGCAGCAGCAGGCCGTAGACGGCGATTCCGGCGGCGATCTGCACGCCCAGCGCGACGAATTTGATGACGCCATGGGTCTCGACAGGCACCAGACCCGTGGTCAGCCAGAGCAGGGCCCCCATGGCGATCGCGGCCAGCACGATCCGTGGCAATCGCGTGCGGGCGGCCGCATCGACCGAGAAGCCGAACTCGCTCGTGCCCTTCCGGAGCAGCGAAAGTGCGCTGCTCCAGGCGCCGGCCGCGATGCTCATCGCAATCCCGCTGGCGCCGAAGACATGGCCGAGCAGCAGCGCGAGCACCACAGCGACCACGAAACCTATCGCGGTTGCGAGCAGCGGCGTCATCGTGTCGCTGCGGGCATAGAACGCTGGCGATAGCGCCTTGATCAGCACATGCGCCGGCAGGCCCAGCGCCAGCCACATCAACGCATGCGCGGTGGCGGTGCTGTCCTCCGCGCCGAAGGCGCCATGCTCGAACAACAGCCGCACGATCGGCTCCGCCAGCATGATCAGGCCGAGCGTCGCCGGCAGCGCCAGCCCGGTCGCAAGCTCCAGCGCGCGTGATTCGGCATGCGCCACCGCGTCGCGATCGCCGCTACTCACGGAGCGCGTCAGCTCCGGCACCAGCACCGTGCCCATGGCGACGCCGACGATGCCGAGCGGCAGCTCGATCAAGCGGTTGGCGAAATAGAGCCAGGACACCGCGGACGGCGTCGCCGAGGCGATGATCGCGCCCGCGACCATCAGCCATTGCGGGCCCGAGCTTGCGATCATGCCGGGGATCGCCTTGGCGAAGAAGCCGCGCATCTCCTTGTCGAAACTGGCGCGCAGCGGCGTCGCAAGACGCGCGCTTCGCTGCGACAGCAGCATCAGGAGCTGCAGCAGGCCGGCGATGCCGACGGTGGCCGCCAGGATCCACGCAGCGAAACTGGCGTCAGCATGCCAGACGAGCAGCGCCGCGATCGCGGCGATCAGCGCGATGTTGAACAGCAGCGGTGAGAACGCCGTCAGCGCGAAGCGGCCCTGCGCATTGAGCAGCCCCATCAGCACAGTGACGGGACCGGCGAAGGCGAGATAAGGCAGCATCAGCCGCGCGTTCTCCACCGCGCGATCGAGCGTGCCGCTGCCAAGGAATCCCGGCGCGATGACCGCGATGATCACCGGCATCAGAAGCGCAATGACGATCGAGATCGCGATCAGAGCGGCGCTAACCGTGCCGAGCACGCGTCCGGCGAATGCCGATGCGGCCGCGGCCCCGTCGCGATCGCGGGCGCGCAGCCAGGCCGGGATCAGCGCCGCGTTCAGCGCGCCCTCGCTGAGCAGCCGGCGTACCACGTTGACGAGCTGAAATGCCGCCAGAAAGGCGTCCGCCACGGCGCCGGTGCCGAGCAGTGCCGCGATCAGGGAATCGCGGGCAAAACCCAGCAGCCGCGAGGCCAATGTTCCCGTCGACACGGTGAGGAAGGAGCGGATCATTGCCGTCGAGATTACCGTTGCTTGCCCGCCAAGGCCCGGTCGTGATAGGCCGCGAGCTCAGATTTTCAGGCCGACAGGAAGCGGATTTCCGCAGGGATCGCAATCCGCCAAACAGGATCAAGGTGAATGGCTGACGTGAAATATGACGTTCTCGGCATCGGCAACGCGCTCTTTGACGTGCTGGTCAGGACCGACGAGGCCTTTCTGGCCAAGCATGGCATGACCAAGGGCAGCATGTCGCTGATCGACGAGGCGCGTGCGGCGGCCATTTACAAGGACATGGGCCCGGCCACGGAAGTCTCGGGCGGATCTGCCGCTAATACCATCGTCGGCATCGCCAGTCTGGGGGCACGCGCCGCCTATGTCGGCAAGGTCAAGGACGATCAGATCGGCAATCTCTATGTGCACGACATCCGTGCCGCCGGCGTCGCCTTCAACACGCCCGCCGCCAAGGATGGCCCCGCCACCGGTTGCTCCTACATCCTGGTCACCGGCGACGGCGAGCGTACCATGAACACCTATCTCGGCGCGGCGCAGGACCTGTCGCCCGCCGACATCGACCCGGCCGAGATCGCCGGCGCCGCCATCGTCTATCTCGAAGGCTATCTCTGGGACCCCGAGAACGCCAAGGATGCGTTCGTCAAGGCGGCCAAGATCGCACATGATGCCAAGCGCAAGGTGGCGCTGACGCTGTCGGATTCGTTCTGCGTCGACCGCTATCGCGACGAATTTCTCTCGTTGATGCGCAACGGCACGGTCGACATCGTCTTCGCCAACGAGTCCGAGCTGCATTCGCTCTACATGACTTCGGATTTCGACACCGCGCTGAAGCAGCTGCGCAACGACGTCAATCTCGGCGTCGTCACCCGCAGCGAGAAGGGTTGCATGGTGGTGTCGTCGGAAGACGCCATCGCGGCGCCCGCCTCCCCGGTCGACAAGGTGGTCGACACCACCGGCGCTGGCGATCTTTTCGCTGCAGGCTTCCTGTACGGCCTGGCGCGCAATTTCGGCTACAAGCAGTGCGGCGAGCTCGGCGCGCTTGCCGCCGCCGAAGTGATCCAGCACATCGGCGCGCGTCCGCTTGTATCGCTGAAGGAGCTCGCGCAGCAGCGCGGGTTGACGGCTTAAGGCGCGGCTCGTTCCCCGTCATTGCGATGTGGATCGATGCTCGCGCTTCATGCTTGGTCGTCATGCCCGGCCTTGTCCCGGGCATCCACGTGCCACGTCTCGCGCCGCTAAGACTTGGATGGCCGGGACTGTGCTTGGCTTTGCATGGGGTTTCCTAGGGTTTGATTATTGTTGGAAGTGATCGATTGTCCTCCTGCATGCCCGGCGCGGCCAGCGCATCTATGGTCCTGCGCCGGTCGCGATGTCGTGACTTGACGGTCTTGGTCCCACGCAGGACGACAACGGGCTGAACGGTGATGCGCCCTCACAATCTGTGGTGGATTGCCGGAATTCGCTCTCACCTGAGACGGGCTGCAGGCGTATGTTTCGTGAGTTTTCGGACACCTGAAACATTTCGCGAGCTGCCGCGTTCAGCACCCGGTCCGATCCATGGGCCGATTAAGACTTGATGCAAAATGTTGCCGGCCGCAGATGGGCGGCGAGGGGGACCTCAGATGATTTCGACCTGGAGCGAATGGAAGCGCTATCCCCGTCCGGGGCGCGGCGAGAACCTGGAGGCGCCGATTTCGCCCGGCATTTACGAGGTCCGCATCGCCGGCACCGGCGCACTCTATTCCTTCGGCGCCGTCGACAATCTGGCGCAGGCGCTGGCGCTGCTGCCGGTCGGCTCAAAATCCTGGTTCGGCCGTCGGGATACCTCTCATGTGCCTGATCTCGAATACCGGACATGCGCGACCTCCACGAAGGCGGACGCCAAGGCCGCGGCCGAGCGCATGATCGGTCGCCGCGAGACCTATATCAGCGGCGCGGCCTGACTGCTTGCTCGATCGCGACGCCGCACCTCTCCCCGGTCTGAACAGGGGGAGAGGCAAGGGACCCACGGCTCTCAGTATAATTCCCGGCAGATGTGCGTTGCCGGGCGGTGCATTGCGCGCCACCTGTCCCTATATTCCGGGCCGATCCGATCGTCTCAGGGAGTAACGCCATGACCTCGACTGCCGCTGCACGTGCCCCGCAAGCCACCGCCTCCCTGCGCGACCGGTTGAAGGACCCCTCGTTGTTGAAGGAGGCCTGCTACATCGACGGTGCCTGGGTCGGCACGCCGGTTTTTGCCGTCAATAATCCCGCCACCGGCGTCGAGCTCGCAAAGGTTCCGCAGCTTGGTGCTGACGATACCACCAGGGCGGTCGAAGCCGCCCAGCGCGCCTTTCCGGGCTGGGCCAAGCACACCGCCAAGCAGCGCTCCAACATCTTGCGCAAATGGTTCGAGCTGATCGTCGCCAACCGCGAGGATCTCGCGCTGATCCTCACCTCCGAGCAGGGCAAGCCACTCACCGAGGCGCTGGGTGAGGTCGATATCGGCGCCGCCTATATCGAGTTCTTCGCCGAGGAAGCTCGCCGCGTCTATGGGGAGACCATCCCGACGCAGCGGCCCGATGCGCGCCTGCTCGCGATCAAGCAGCCGATCGGCGTCTGCGGCGCGATCACGCCGTGGAATTTCCCGAACTCCATGATCACCCGAAAGGTCTCGCCGGCGCTGGCGGCCGGCTGCACCGTGGTGCTCAAGCCCGCCAACGAGACGCCGCTCTCGGCGCTGGCGCTCGCCGTGCTCGCCGAGAAGGCCGGCATCCCCAAGGGCGTGCTCAACATCATCACCGGTGACGCGCCGCCGATCGGCAAGGTGCTGTGCGAGCATCCGGCGGTGCGCTTTGTCGGCTTCACCGGCTCGACCGCGGTCGGCAAGATCCTCTATCAGCAGGCCTCGGTCGGCGTGAAGCGGCTCGGCCTCGAGCTCGGCGGCAACGCGCCGTTCATCGTGTTCGACGACGCCGACATCGATGCCGCGGTCGAAGGCGCGATCGTCTCGAAATATCGCAACATGGGCCAGACCTGCGTCTGCGCCAACCGCATCTACGCCCAGGACAGGATCTACGACGAGTTCGTGCAGAAACTGTCGAAGAAGGTCGCGGCGATGAAGATCGGCGACGGCACCGAGAGCGGCGTCACGCAAGGGCCGCTGATCAACATGAAGGCGGTCGACAAGGTCGAGCGCCATATCGCCGACGCGGTGAAGCGCGGCGCAAAGGTCGTCACCGGCGGCAAGCGCAGCGAGCTCGGCCGCTCCTTCTTCGAGCCGACGGTGCTCGCCGACGTCAAGCCGGACTCGCTGGTCTCGCAGGAGGAGACCTTCGGCCCGCTCGCACCCGTGATCCGCTTCAAGGACGAGGCCGACGTCATCGCGATGTGCAACGCCTCGCCGTTCGGCCTCGCCTCGTACTTCTATTCCCGCGATCTCGGCCGCGTCTGGCGTGTCGCCGAAGCGCTGGAGTCTGGCATGGTCGGCGTCAACACCGGCCTCATCACCACCGAGGTCGCCCCCTTCGGCGGCGTCAAGGAAAGCGGCCTGGGCCGCGAAGGGTCGCATCACGGCATGGATGAATATGTCGAGATCAAATACGTGATGATGGCGGGGGTCTAAGCGGCAATCGAGATGCGCGCCGGCGATTTGAGTGTGCCGGCGCGAATCGCATCAGCGGCAGACGTAGGCGCCGTTCACATAGACACGGACGCATGCCGCGCCGGCAGCCGCCGCACCCACCGCCGCTCCCCCCACGACCGCGCGTCGCGTGGTTCGACGGGCGACGCCAGCAACGCTCACGGGGGTTGCCGGCGGGCCGACCCTGGCTTCAACGCTCGGAACGCCGAGCGCGATGCCGGCGTCGTTTGACCAGTTGGTCGAGCCGAAAATTCCGCAGCTCAGGACGGCTGCAAAAAGTAACATTCGCTTGGTGCCGACCAGCGTCATGGCGATCTCCCTCGTTGTTGTATCAAGCCGAGGTGATCAGCTTTCTCTTATCGTTGGCTCCCGGTTTGATCTGGATCAATGGAGGCGATATCGCAGGGTCGCGCAAAGCGCCTCCGCGTCAAGGAAAGCAGCCTTGGCCTCGAAGGCTCGCGTCACGGTATGGAAGAGTATGTCGAGATCAAATACGCGATGATGGCGGGGTCTAGGGGCCTCGCTCGATCAATTCCTGCTTCGACGCAGTTCGCTGGGGCTATATCCGAGCTCGTGCCGCATCCATTTCGCCAGATGAGACTGGTGGGCAAAGCCGGCTTCGGCGGCAATATCGCTTAGTTTGCGGTTGCCTTGAAGGAGAAGCCGACGTGCGTGCTCCACTCTCCTTCTCAGGATGTAGCGATGGATCGTGACATCCATCGCCGCTTTGAACCAGGTCCGCAGATGTGAGTTGCTGACGCCGGCCTCGCGGCTGAGAATGTCAATGGTGAGCGGCTGGTCGAGATTTGCGTCGATATAGGCGAGGACTCTCTGGAGCTGCGCGTCCGAGAGGCGGATGGGGTCACCTGGCGGATCGTTCGCCAGGTTGAGCAATTCGACCGCCAGGGCCATGCCAACGTTTTCGGCAAATAGCGGGCCGCTCGGCGAGCCTGCCCTGATGTCGCTTTCGAGGGCCTGTCCAAGCAGAACGATGCGGTCATTCCGCAGCATGTGATGATGCGCGAGGCGGGCAGATGCCGGCTGCCGGCTCCTTGCTGCAGCATGGTCGAGCATGCTCGGCGCCAGCCGAATCTGAAGCGACTGGTAGGGTGTCTCGGCGACGAAGCCGCCGAACGCACCAGAGGGAATCACATCGATGTCGCCGGCCTGACGCAGGAACTCGTCCCCGGTCTCGATGCATAACGAGCGCGTCGCGGGGCTGAGATGGATGATGATCCGATGGTCGCCGATCGGCTCGAGCGCAACGGCATCAGGCTCGGTCCGCCTGGCAGCGGCGGCGACGCCGGCTGATGTTGGCGCCGAACTCGGTCTCGCTCGCATGGGCCGGGCTCCAGATCTTGGCGGAACGTGTTCGATATTTGGCGCATCGTGCGCGATTTTCAACCGCGCCGACGGCAAAGAACTCATCCGTCATTCGTGACAATGAGGATGCCAAGTGAGTCATTACGTGATCGTCGGAGCCGGCCCTGTCGGGCGCGAAACCGCGCGCCTTCTGGCGGAGGAAGGGCATAGTGTCATCCTGACCAGCAGGAATGCCGGATCGCTCGATGCCGGAGACGTCCGAACGGTTTCGTGCGACGCCACCGACGCCGCGAAACTGGCGGCTCTCGGCAAGGGTGCGGATGCGATCTTCATGTGCGCTATGGCGGCCTATCATCGATGGCCAACCGATTTCTTCCCGATCATGGACGGAACCGTCAAGGCGGCCGAGCAGGTTGGCGCCAAACTGCTCGTAGTCGGGAATGTCTATGGCTATGGCGCCGCGGCCGCTAGTCCTCTCACTCCGGAGCTCGAGCCGGACCCGACCAGCCGCAAGGGCACGACCCGGCACATCATGTGGCAGCGTGCGTTGCGATCGAACGTTCCCGCCATCGAAGTCCGCGCGAGCGACTATCTGGGCAAGGATGCGGTTGCGTATTTCTCGCTGCTGGCCCTGCCGTCGCTGCTCAGGAACGAGCCGGTATCTTTCCTCGGCGATCCCGATGTGGCCCACGCCTGGACGTTCACCAAGGACACGGCGAGGACGCTGATCGCGGCGTCGCGCTTCACCGGAGAATGGGGCCGCGCCTTTCACGTGCCGTCGCAGTCCGCGTCCGTGCGCGAGCTCGTGCGAAGATTCGCGGTCGCGCTGAAGATTGACGTTCCGGATTTGCTTCGGCTCACCGCGACCGATCTGGAACGCATCGGCTTCGGCGAAGGGATCGAGATGGCCTATCTGTTCGAAAAGCCGCTTCTGCTCGATGCCGGGGAGACCGAGAAACTGCTGGGCGTCACCGCGAGCAGCCTGGACACGATGGTTCGTGACACACTTTCGTAGGTGGCACGGCATGGATATGGAAAGAAAGTAACATGAGCGCGCAGGTGACAAAACTCGTTCAGGACTACATCGCGGTGTGGAACGAACGAGATGCCGGGAAACGCCGGCGGCTGATCGATTCGGTCTTCAACGATGCCTGCGCCTATATCGATCCGAATGACTCGGTCGCAGGAAAGAACGCAATCGAACACTTGGTGGAAGCCTTGCAAGCGAGGGTCCCGGACCTGCGCTTCACGCTCGCAGGTCCCGTGAACGCGCATCACGATCAGGTCTTGTTCGGCTGGAGGCTGGCAGCGCCGGGGGCTACAACACCCGCTGCCACAGGCATCGAAATGGCGGTGCTGGATGGCGGCCGCATTGGGCGGCTCCACGGATTCGTAAATCCGCGAGCGGAAACAGCCTGGATTGCTTCGTCGCAAGGGCTCCTCGCAATGAAGGAGTGAGTGACGACAGCCGGACCTAAATCTTCAGCTCTTTGCCCGTCACGCGCCGATACGCTTCCAGATACCGCTTGCTGGTCGCCTCGACCACGCTCGCCGGCAGTGGCGGTGGCGGGGCGTCGCCGTTCCAGCGGCCGGCGCGGCGCTCGACGTCGAGATAGTCGCGCAGTGGCTGCTTGTCGAAGCTCGCCTGCGGCTGGCCGGGCTTGTAGGAATCGACAGCCCAGAAGCGCGAGGAATCCGGCGTCATCACCTCGTCGATCAGGATGATGCGGCCGTCCTTGTCGCGGCCGAACTCGAACTTGGTGTCGGCGATGATGATGCCTTGCTCGCGGGCGAGCTCCTCGCCGAGCGTGTAGATCGCCCGCGTCATGCTCTCCAGCGTGTAGGCAACCTCGTCGCCGACCACCGCGCGCATCTTCGCGATGGTGATGTTCTCGTCATGGCCGGTCTCGGCCTTGGTCGCCGGGCTGAAGATCGCCGGCTCCAGCTTCTCGCTCTCGACGAGGCCGGCCTTCAGCTCCTCGCCCGCCAGCGTGCCGCTGGCGGCATATTCCTTCCAGGCGGAGCCCGAGAGGTAGCCGCGGATCACGCACTCGATCGGAAACACGGTGGTCCGCTTGCACAGCATGGCGCGGCCGAGAATCTCGGCGCGATGCGGTTTCAACGCCGGCACGGCCGCAACGATCTCGTCGGTATCGGCGCTGATCATGTGATGCGGCACCACTCCCTCGAGCTCATTGAACCAGAACGCGCTGATTTGCGTCAGCACCGCGCCCTTCATCGGAATGGTCTCGCCCATCACCACGTCGAAGGCGCTGATGCGGTCGGTGGTGACGAGCAGCAGGCGGTCATCATCGACGGCGTAGATATCGCGCACCTTGCCGCGTCCGATCTTGGGCAGGGGCAGGTCGCTGGAGAGCATGGTGGTCATCGGCAGATCTTTCGCAGGCAAGTCTTTGCAGGCAAGTCTTTGCAGACATGGCCTTCGGGCAGAGAGTCCGGACGCGCCGGATGGCGCAGCCGGAAACCGGATTAGCCTATTCCGGCAGCGGAATGAACTCGTGTTCCTGCGGAACTGCGGCGAAGCGGCCGGTTTTCCAGTCCTGCTTGGCCTGCTCGATCCGCTCCTTGCTGGAGGAGACGAAATTCCACCAGATGTGGCGCGGGCCCTCCAATGCATCGCCGCCGAGAAACATCATCCGCGTCGCCTCGAGCGCCTTCACGGTGATGCGATCGCCGGGTCGGAAGATCAGGAGCCGCGGCCCCTCGTAACGTTCGTTCGCGATCTCGACCTCGCCGTCAACCAGATAGATCGCGCGCTCCTCATGATCAGGGTCGAGCGGCACCGTCGCGCCCGCGACCGCCGTGACTTCGGTGTAGAACCAGGGCGAGACCATCGACACGGGCGAGGCGATGCCGAAGGACGAGCCCGCAATCACGCGTGCGGTAAAATCGCGCTCGGAGATCATAGGCAAGTCGCCCGCCGCATAATGCTGGAACGACGGCGCGATCTCTTCCGATCCGGCCGGCAGCGCGATCCAGCTTTGCAGTCCCAGCATCTTCTGGCCCGAGGCGCGCTGTGCATCCGGCGTGCGCTCGGAATGCGCGATGCCGCGCCCGGCCGTCATCAGGTTCATCGCGCCAGGCTGGATCTCCTGGACGTTGCCCTCACTGTCGCGATGCATGATCGCGCCGTCGAGCAGATAGGTGACGGTGGCAAGCCCGATATGCGGATGCGGCCGCACGTCCATGCCCTTGCCGGAGACGAACTGGACCGGGCCGAAATGGTCGAAGAAGATGAAGGGCCCGACCATTTGCCGCTTGCCATGCGGCAGCGCGCGCCGCACCGCAAATCCGTCGCCGAGATCGCGCGTGCGAGGCACGATGACCAGATCGAGCGCATCGCAGGACATGGGATCGCCGAGCACGGGGTCGTTCGAGGGCTGCCAGCTCATGGGTGGACTCCTTTTTGACTTTGTTGAGCGGGAGCCTAGCAGGGTTTCGCATCGTCGTCGCGGCAAAGGTCGCTCCTCAAATTCCGCTGTCATGCCCCGGCTTGCCGTCTTCGCTGAAGCTTCGCCGGCCGAGCGCGTGTAGGCCCGGCGTAGCTTGGCGGAGCCGGGACCGGGGCATCCAATACGCCGCAGCCATCGATTCAATCACTGACGTGTCGGAGTACTGGATCGCCCGGTCAACCAAGCCGGGCGATGACAGCGGTGGATGCCGCTACAACAATGGCATGCGGATGGTCCTTGAAAAACCGGGCACAACGAACGATGTTCGGCTGCTTCCAACCACGTCAAAATCGAACCATCCGATGACCCTTGCCGCAACCGAGCTCGCCTTTCGCGCTGCCAGCGTCGCGCTGCTGCTTGTGCTGGCGGTGTCATTGCTCTCCGATTTCCGCAACGTGCTGGCAGCCCGCCTCGGCGCGGCCTTCGCGCTCGGCTCGGCGGCGCATGCGGCGAGCTATTCCATCGGCGTGTCGTCGCTCGTTCCGGTCTGGCACGCGCCGCTGATCGCGCTGTCGACCGGCAATATCGTCGTGTTCTGGCTGTTCACGCGTGGGCTGTTCGACGAAGCCTTTCGGTTGCGCTGGTGGCACGGTTTGATCTGGGCTGCGGTAACCGCCTTCAGCTTGGTCGGGTGTCTGTGGATCGCGCCCGGCGGGAACGCGCGGTTCTCGGTGACGGTCGTCAATCTGATCGTGCTCGGTTTCATCGCGCTCGCGGTGGCGCAGACCATCCGATCGTGGTCCGCCGATCTGGTCGAGCGTCGCCGTCGCGTGCGCGCCTTCATCGTGTGCGCCGCCGCGCTCTATGGCGGGCTGAACGCGCTGCTTCAGATCCTTGCTGCCGGCAGTGCAGGCGATGTCGCCAACACGATCAACGCCGGTGTGCTCGCCTGCATCGTTGCGGCCATTGCCTGTGCGATGATGCGCATCGACGGCGCCGATCTGTTTCCGGCGTCAACGTCCGCGCCGGCAATTTTTCCTCAACCCGCGAGGGGCGATGAATCCGCCGACCAGAAGCTCATCGATGCCCTGATGCGGCTGATGGCGGAGGAGCGCGTCTATCGCCAGGAGAACATCACCATCGGCGTGCTTGCGACCCGGCTCAAGATTCCCGAATACCGGTTGCGCCGGCTGATCAACCAGCGGCTCGGCTATTGCAATTTCAATGTGTTTCTGAACAACCACCGGATCGAGGAAGCCAAGGCCGCGCTCGCCGATCCCGCCCAGGCCGAAGTCCCAATCATCACCATCGCCATGGATGCCGGCTTCCAGTCGCTGGGTCCATTCAACCGTGCCTTCAAAGCAGTCACCGGCGTGACACCGACGGAATACCGGCGGCTCAAGGTGAATGCGGCGTGACGCGCCCGCTTCGCCTCTCCCCGGGGAGGCCACCGCAGCTGCGGCGGCATTTTTCGTATTACTCTGAAATAACTGACTTATTCCAGAACCGGCCAGTCTCGTTCAGTTTTAGGCCAGCCCATTTTCCGAATCCGGCGAGAGTCCACCGCCCGCCTTCCGCTTCCTCCCGCCATACGCCCCAGCCGGAGAAAGCCTGTGACCCGCCGCCGCAAGATCGTCCTCCTCGCCACCACCATTGCCGCAGCCGGCCTTGCGCTCGGCGCCGCCCGGGCCCGCGACTTGCCTGAGGTCGCGACCGGCTTCGTCGCTGACATTCTCTGCTCCGAGACGTTCGTCTCCGGCCTCGATCCCCAACGCAACTTCGCCGAGACCACCGATGCCATGCCCGGGACCAGCCTGATCAGCTGGGCGATGGACTACAGGGTCGATAGCGTCCGCAAGGACGTCACGGTGACGCTGTTCGGCCTCGGCCGCAGCCACGCCGTCTACCGCGAGGGACTCGGCTGCACGCTCGAACATGGCGCTGGCATGACTGCCGTCGAACGGTTGCCTGACGACAAACGGCCGGCGTTGCTACCCGAGATCGCCGGTCCCGCGATCGTGCCGCCGCAAAGCCCCTCACTCGCCGCCGCGCTCGACCGTGCCTTCACCGAACCCGCAGAGCCGCCCTACCGCCGCACCCGTGCCATCGTCGTGATGAAGGACGGCCGTATCATCGCCGAGCGCTACGCGGATGGCATCGGGCCGGAGACGCCGCTGCTCGGCTTCTCCATGACAAAGTCGGTGATATCGGCGCTGATCGGTGTGCTGGTGCGCCAGGGCAAGCTGAAGCTCGAGGGGCCTGCGCCGATCGCAGCCTGGAAGAACCCCGATGATCCGCGCCATGCCATCACCGTCGATCAGCTGCTGCGTCACACCGCGGGCCTTGCGCTCGGCAGTTCGTTGCAAGCCTCGCTCGGCTCGGCCTTCGAGCCCGTCAACCGGATGAAGTTCGTGGAGACCGACATGGTGGCCTATGCCGAGACCATTCCGCTCGAGACCGCACCGGGCGCGGCGTGGAATTACCACGATGGCAATATGCTCATCCTCTCGCATCTGATCCGTGCTGCGGCCGGCGGCAGTCCCGCAGATGCGCTTGCCTTTGCGCGCCGCGAATTGTTCGCCCCGCTCGGCATGCGTCGTGTCGTGCTCCAGCTCGACGGCGCCGGCACGATCGAGGGATCGAGCGAGATGCTGGCCTCCGCACGCGACTGGGCGCGCTTCGGCCAGCTCTATCTCAATGGCGGCGTCGCCGGCGGCAAGCGCATCCTGCCGGAAGGGTGGGTGAACTATTCGTCGAGGGCCACGCCGAATGCGTGGGTCGGCATCGGCGCCGGCTTCTGGACCAACCAGGGCGACAGCTTTGGCGCAAATTTTCGCGTCGAGCACGGCTGGCCGCGCGATGCCTTCTTCGCCAAGGGCACGATCGGGCAATACACCATCGTGATTCCGTCGGAGCAGCTGGTGATCGTGCGCATGGGGCGCTCGCCGAACTGGCCGCCGCAAGCCGACGGCGTGTTCGATCTCGTGCACGATGTGGTCGCGGCGACACGCGAGAAGGGGAAGCTGGCGGGGGCGGATTGAGAAGAGCGGACCGCGCCGCTTCTTACCCTCCCCTGGAGGGGACCTGGAGGGGGAGGGTCGATCGCGCGCAGCGCGAGCGGGGTGGGGTGACGGTCTCTCCGCGACGAACAGTGCCCGAGTGGAGGGATCACCCCACCCCGTCACGCAATCTCGCTTCGCTCGATCGCGTGCCGACCCACGGGCGAGCTACGCTCGTCCCGGACCCCTCCAGGGGAGGGTAAGATGCGGCTGCGGCTTAGCTTCTACCTCCCCAATTCCGTCGCCTTCGCCACGCGATCAAATCGCTCCAGCGTCATGATCGCATCCGCAAACTTCTCCGCGCGTGCGTTCAGCACCGGGCGGGCCAGTGTCAGGAATTTCTGCTGCATCGCCTGGGTGTCCGGGAACGAGGTCGGCTCGCCCGACGGATCGGCATAGAGCCGCTCGTGAACGCCGTCGTCCGTCGTGATGCTCACGCGCGCGCCGAACGGATGGGTGCGGCCGATCTCGAGCCGGTCGTCCTGCACCACGTCGAACTTGTCGGCGAGCGCGTCGATGGCGGCATCGCCGAGGCGGTTGTAATCGTCCCAGCCGAACGAGCCCTGGTCCAGCGCGAGCGCGCCGGTGAAGAACATCGAGAACTGGCCGCCGACGATCGAGCGCGGATGCCGCTTGGTCGCGGCATCGCCGGTCAGCGTGATGCCGTTGCGATGCAGGCCGATCTCGACACGCTTGACCTGATCGGGCGTCAGATTGTGCTCGCGCCGCATGGCGATCAGCGCGTCGATCGCGGCATGGGTGTAGCGGCAGCTCGGATAGGGCTTTACGCCGATCTTCATCGTTTCATAGGTCTTGCCGAGATCGGCCACCGCCTTTTGCGGATGGGCGTCGTCGGTGTAGCCGGCGAGCAGGCCGTGCTTGCCCTCAACTGACTCGGTCGCGCCGACGAAATCGTTGCGTGCCAGGGTCGCTGCGATCACGCCGTTCATCGCGGCCGCGCCGACCTGGTAGCGCTTGTTCCAGGCGCCGTTGACCAAAAATTGCAGCGAGCCCGCGGCCTGGCTGCCGGAAACGCCGAACGCGGCGATCAGCTGCTTCTCGCTGAGGCCGAACAGCTTTCCTGCCGCGGCAGCGGCGCCATAAGTGCCGGCGGTCGCGGTCGGGTGGAAGCCGCGCGCGTAATGCGAGGTCGGGTCGAGCGCGTTGCCGAGCCGGCAGCAGACCTCATAGCCCACGACGATCGCCGTCAGCACGTCGCGTCCCGACGCCCCGACCATCTCGCCGACGGCGAAGGCGGCCGGCACCACGGGCGCGCTCGGATGCAGCGAGGAATCGGCGTGGGTGTCGTCGAAATCGAGGGAATGGCCGAGCGCGCCGTTGAGCAGGGCCGCGACCGCCGGCGTCCAGGTCTTGGTGTCGCCGAACACGGTGGACTCGCCTTTGGTGTCGAGCGCCAGCGCCTCCAGCATCTTCAGCATCGACGGGGTCGATTCGGCCTGGCGCCGAGCCCGTATCGCGCTGCCGAGGAAGTCCAGCGTCAGCACCTTGGCGCGCTCCAGCACCTCCGCCGGAATATCCTGGTATTTCAGGTTGAAGACGTACGCGGCGAGCGTTGCAGTTTCGTGGGCCATCGTGTTTCCTCGTTTGGCGCGCAAGTTAAGCGGGCTGATTTGGCCTTTCAAGCGGCCTTGCGGCCGCGGGCATCAGCCATGCTTTTGCTTGGCTTCAAGAGGATCGAGACTTCCGCCGATGGCATTCGCAAAAGCGCTGTTCGCTCGCATCCGGTCGCGGCGGACCCAGCTGGGATTGGCGATCCGGGTCACGGTGGCCGCGACAGCCGCCTATGCGATCGCGACCGCCCTGCATCTGTTGCTGCCGCTCTGGGCGGTGCTGACCTCGCTGATCGTGACCCAGATGAGCGTTGGCCGCTCGCTGAAGGCAACGCGCGACTACATGCTCGGCACCATCGGCGGCGCCGTCTATGGCGGTGCCATTGCGATCCTGATCCCCTATTCCAGCGAAGCCGGCCTTCTCGGCCTCCTCGTGCTGTCGGTCGCTCCGCTCGCCTTCATCGCTGCGATCAATCCGAGCCTCAGCGCGGCCACGGTCACCGCAGTGATCGTGCTCCTGGTTCCGACCATGCATCACTCCGATCCCATGACCTCGGCGATCGATCGGGTCAGCGAGGTCGCGGTCGGTGCCATAACGGGTCTGCTGGTCTCCTTCCTGGTGCTGCCCTCGCGCGCGGTGCGGCAGATCCGCGCCAGCGCGGCGACGCTGCTCGAATTGATCGCTGATGCCTTCACCGAGCTGCTCGCGGGTCTCACCCGTGGTCGCGACAATGACGCGCTGCATCGGATCCAGGACGGCATCGGCACGGCCATGGTCAGCCTCAATGCGATCGGCTCCGAAGCCGAGCGTGAGCGCGCCGCGCGCCTGTCGAGCGGCCCGGACACCGGCCCGTTGCTGCGAACGATCCTGCGGCTGCGCCATGACGTCGTGATGATTGGCCGAGCGACTGTCGTGCCACTGCCGATCGAGGTGCAGACGCGCCTATCGGGCCCGCTCACGGAAGTCTCGACCGTGATCGCGCGCTTCCTGCGCTCGGCCGCTGCCGCCTTGCGCGAAGGCGCCGGCGCGCCGCCGATCCATCCCGTCCACCTCGCGCTCCAGCATTACGCCGAAGCGGTCGCCTCTGTCCGCCAGGACGGCCTGATCCGCGGCCAGCCCGGCGACACCGCCGAGCGCTTCTTCGCCCTCGGCTTCTCCCTGGAGCAGATGCACCAGAATCTGTGCGATCTCGATCGCGTCGTCGGCGAATGGTCGGAGGCGTCGCGCAACAAGTCCGCGCGGGTGGCGGAGTAAGCTAAAGCATGATCCGGAAAAGTGCGAAGCGGTTTTCCGGAAAGATCATGCGTAAACAACAAGCTAAAGCGCGATGACGATTCATCCAAATCTCATCGCGCTTTAACGGGCCGGCTCCACGATCCGTCCCATCATGCCGCGGACCACGAGCTTGTGGAAGGGCGTGATGAGGGCGAGGTAGGTGCGGCCGAGCAGATTGTGCGTGCGCACCAGCGTGGTCGAGGTCACCCGGCGGCTCGCGGCATCGCCCGTCACGTCGACGACGAGGCGGAAGTCGAGATGAGAATCGTTGAAGCCCGCGACGAGCCGCTCCGGCGTCTCGCTCACCACCGGAAAAAGGCCGATCAGGCCGTGCGGCGCCGGCGCGCCTTCGCCCGAGGTCTTCAGCCCGAACGGCGTCACCAGAATGTTGCGCAGGTGCACCAGACCGTCGACCCAGCGCGGCCCGTGCAGCACCATCCGGACGCAGGCCTGGCGGGCATCGACCGCCGCCGCGCCGATCTCGACGCGAAACGCGTCGATGAACTGCGCGCCGGGCAGCAATGCATTGGCATCGACCTCAGGCGTGACTTCGTGGACCGTCCCCTTCATTCCACCAATCTGCGCGTCAGCATTCGGAAGCGCAAGACCGGGAGCCCGGCATAGACGAATGTGCCGATCGAGAAGCCGATCCAGACGCCGATCGCGCCCAACCCTGCGTGGAACGCGAGCATCCAGCCTGTGGGAAAGGCGACGCCCCAATAGCCGATCGCCGCGAACAGCAGTGTCATCCTGGTGTCGTTGATGCCGCGCAGCGCGCCGCCCATGATGGTCTGCAGGCCGTCGGCGATGAAGAAGGTGGCGCCGACCAGGAGCAGCGTCCCCGTCAGTTCGACGGTGGCCGCGCTTTCGCTGGCGCCGCCGAAAAACAGCCGGCCGAGCTGATAGCGCCCGATCACGATGGCGATCGTCAGCGCGAAGACCAGCGCGACACCGAGAACGGCTGCGGCGAGCCCTGCGCGCCTCACCGCCGCCGGATCACGGCGGCCGAAGGCATGACCGACCCGCACCGTCGCAGCCATGCCGATGCCGAGTGGCACCATGAACAGCACGGCGGTGACCTGGAGCGCGATCTGGTGCGCGGCGAGCGCCGTGGTCGAGATCAGCCCCATCAGCAGCGCGGCCGAGGAGAACAGGCCGTATTCCAGCAGCAGGGAAAACGAGATCGGCGCGCCGACCGCAACCAGCTGACGCATCAGCGGCCAGTCGATCCGCCAGAGATGGGCGAGGGGATGATAGCCGGCGAAGGGTTTTCGCCATGCCGCGATGGCGAGCGCAGCGAGGAAGGTGCCGAGATTGACCAGCGTGGTCGCAAGCCCCGCGCCGAACAGGCCGAGCTCCGGCAGGCCGAACAGGCCGTGGATCAGGGCGTAGACCAGCGCGGCGTTGACCGGGATCGCCGCCACCGTGATCCAGAGCGGCGCCTGCGGCCGGTTCACCGCGCTCATCATGCTGCGCAGCGCGATGAAGCCCAGCGCCGGCGCGATTCCCCAGGCGAGGCCGTTCAGGTAGCGCTGCGCCAGCGCGGCGGATTGTGGCACTTGTCCGAGTGCGAGCAGGATCTGCTCGCCATAGAGCGGCGAGGCCATCATCGGCAGCGAGATCAAGAGCGCGGCCCAGAGGCCGACGCGCAGGGAGCGGCGGATGCGCCTGATATCGCCGGCGCCGAACGCCTGCGCGGCCAGCGGCGACACCGCGGACATCAGTCCGAGCCCGAAGGTGAAGCTGACGAAATAGACCGTATGCGCCAGCGCCGCCGCGGCCACTGCGCTCTCGCCGAGGTGGCCGATCATCGCGAGATCGGTCGTGATCATCGCGATCTGCCCGAGTTGCGTCAGCATCATCGGCACGGCGAGGCGCAGCGTCTGGACGAACTCTTCGGCGAGATGATTTGGCGGCACGCCGGCCTGCGGCTGCGAATGATGTTGCACGGTGTCGAGCATCGCCGGTCAATAGCACGGCCACACGTCGAAAACATGGCCCACGTGTCCCGGACGCGCGAAGCGCGAGCCGGGACCCAACAGGAGTCACCGCCCATGGAATCTACGATATTGCGCGCTTCGCGCCACCTTCTCCCACAGGGGGAGAATGAAGAAAGAGCCTTCAGCTCTTCCTTTCCGGCACGCGCTTGATCTTCGCGCCCAGTGCATTCAGCCGTTCCTCGATGCGCTCGTAGCCGCGCTCGATCTGGTCGGCGTTGTTGATGGTGGAGGTGCCCTCGGCGCAGACGGCGGCGAGCAGCATCGCCATGCCGGCGCGGATGTCGGGCGAGGTCATCGGCGCACCACGCAGGCGGCTGGGGCCGGCGATGATGGCGCGGTGCGGGTCGCAGAGCACGATGCGCGCGCCCATCGCGATCAGCTTGTCGACGAAGAACATCCGCGATTCGAACATCTTCTCGAACATCAGGATCACGCCCTCGCATTGCGTGGCGGTGACGATCGCGATCGACATCAGGTCGGCCGGGAAGGCCGGCCAGGGCTGGTCCTCCAGCTTGGGCACATGGCCGCCGAAATCGTCCTGGATCTTCAATGTCTGATTGGAGGGCACGATGAGGTCATCGCCCTCGATTCGGCAGACGATGCCGAGTCGCTCGAAACCCATGCGGATCGAGCGCAGATGCTCGACACCGGCGCGCGTGATGCGCAGCGGCGAGCGCGTCACCGCGGCCAGTCCGATCAGCGAGCCGACCTCGATGTGGTCGGGCTGAATCCTGTAGCTCGCTTCCCCCAGCGTCGCCGCGCCATGGATGGTCATGGTGTTGGTGCCGATGCCCTCGATTTTCGCGCCGAGCGCGACCAGGAAGTTGGCGAGGTCCTGCACATGCGGTTCGGAGGCGGCGTTGCGCAAGTAAGTGACGCCTTCGGCAGCGACCGCTGCAACGAGCGCGTTCTCGGTCGCGGTGACGCTCGGCTCGTCCAAAAACACGTCCGCGCCGGCGAGCTTTGGCGCGCGGAACTCGAGCCGGTCGGTCGCGGTGACCTTGGCCCCCAGTTGCTCCAGCGCCAGCACATGGGTGTCCAGACGGCGGCGGCCGATGACATCGCCGCCCGGTGGCGGCAGCATCACCTCGCCGCAGCGCGCGAGCAGGGGCCCCGCGAGCAGGATCGAGGCACGGATGCGCACGCACAGCTCGGGATCGAGATCGGCGGCGCGGATGCTCTTGGCATGGATGTGAAGCGTATTGCGGGCAGTCCATTCCGCCGATGCACCGACCGAGCGGATCAGCTCGACCAGTGTTTCGGTGTCGCGGATCCGCGGCACGTTCTCCAGCGTGACCGGATGCTCGGTGAGCAGGGCGGCGGCGATGATCGGAAGCGCCGAGTTCTTGTTGCCGGACGGCTCGATCGAGCCCGAGAGCCGGTGACCGCCCTCGACGATATATTGGATGGGCGCCAAATGGATTCTCGCTGTCCTGATGGAGTGGGGAGGGCTGTTTCGGGCGGAAACTACAGAGATTTGAGCGCCGGAGCAATTGTGCTGGGCGGTGGTTCGTAGCCGATCCGTGAGCCCAGGCGAAGCTGCTGATCCCTCATGGTGAGGAGCGCGGAACGCGCGTCGCGAACCATGCAGGCCCCTATTCGCCTGTGGCCATCCTTCGAGATGCCCGCTTTCGCGGGCTCCTCAGGATGAGGATGAAGCTTGTGGAAGCGGCCCTCAAAACAGCCCGACGATATTCCCGATCACATAGAGGGTCGCGATCAGGATCAGCGCGCCGATCAGGTGATCTGCATCCGTGGTTGGCTCCGACCAAGCCAACCCGGCCTCAAATATCGATCGTCGCGCTCAGCGAGTGTTCCTGGATGAAGTCGCGGCGCGGCTCCACCACGTCGCCCATCAGTTTGGTGAAGATGTCGTCGGCCTCGTCGACCTCCTTGACCTTCACCTGCAAGAGCGAGCGTGCCTCGGTGTCGAGCGTGGTCTCCCAGAGCTGCTCGGGGTTCATCTCGCCGAGGCCTTTGTAGCGCTGCAGCGTGATGCCTTTACGGCCAGCGTCGGTCACGGCTTCGAACAGATCGACCGGGCCGTGGACCACGTGCTCGTTGTCCTTGCGCCGCAGCTTGCCGGAGCGGGCGTAAACGTCCTGGAGCCTGGTCGTATATTCGTCGAGCTTGCGCGCCTCGGCCGAGCCGAGCAGCGCATCGTCGATCACAGCCGCTTCCTTGACGCCGCGCACGGTGCGCTCGAACACGAAACCCTGGCCCTCGACGAATTGTCCCACCCAGCCGCGCTCGACCTCCTCGGCCTGGTTGTCGAGCCGGCTCGCGATGTATTGCGCGGCCGCAGCGGCCTTCTCGGGATCGCCGTAGATGTCCTTGTTCAACACGCCGGTGATGGCGGCCTGCTCGACCACCTTTCGGTTATAGCGGCTGTGAAGGTTGCGCAGGATGCTGCGGACGACGCGGGCGTCGTCGACCAGCGCGCGCAAATCGCGCCCGGAACGGTCGCCGCCGGTGCCGGGGATGTACACGCAGTCATCGAGACCGGCGTCGATCAAATAGTCTTCCAGCGCTCGCTCGTCCTTCAGGTACTGCTCGGACTTGCCGCGTGAGACCTTATAGAGCGGCGGCTGGGCGATATAGAGATAGCCGCCGTCGATGATGTCGCGCATCTGCCGGTAGAAGAAGGTGAGCAGCAGCGTGCGGATGTGAGCGCCGTCGACGTCGGCGTCCGTCATCACGATGATCTTGTGATAGCGCAGCTTCTCGACCGAAAACTCGTCGCTGATGCCGGTGCCGAGCGCGGTGATTAGGGTGCCGATCTGCTCCGACGACAGCATCTTGTCGGGACGGACCCGTTCAACGTTGAGGATCTTGCCGCGCAGCGGCAGCACCGCCTGGAATTCGCGGTTGCGGCCCTGCTTGGCGCTGCCGCCTGCCGAGTCGCCCTCGACGATGAAGAGCTCGGATTTGGCTGGATCCTTCTCCTGGCAGTCGGCGAGCTTGCCGGGCAGCGAGGAGACTGAAAGCGGGCTCTTGCGCGTCAGCTCGCGCGCCTTTCGCGCAGCTTCGCGGGCAGCGGCGGCCTGGATCACCTTGCCGACGATCATCTTGGCCTCGGAGGGGTGCTCCTCGAACCAGGCCTGGAGCGCCTCGTTGAGGACGTTCTCGACCACGGGACGCACTTCCGAGGACACCAGCTTGTCCTTGGTCTGCGACGAGAATTTCGGATCGGGCACTTTCACCGACAAAACGGCGGTGAGGCCTTCGCGGCAGTCGTCGCCGGTCAGCGCGATCTTTTCCTTCTTGGCATTGGCCTCGGCATAGCCGTTGACCTGGCGCGTCAGCGCGCCGCGGAAACCGGCAAGATGGGTGCCGCCGTCACGCTGCGGGATGTTGTTGGTGAAGCACAGCACGTTCTCGTGGTAGCTGTCGTTCCACCACAAGGCGGCCTCGACGCCGATGCCGTTGGCTTCCGAACGCACCATGATCGGCGTGGGCACCAGCGCCTTCTTGTTGCGGTCGAGATATTTGACGAACTCCTCGACGCCGCCGGAATAGTACATCTCCTCGCGCTTCTCGACCGCGTGGCGCATGTCGGAGAGGGCGATGTGCACGCCGGAATTGAGGAAGGCGAGCTCGCGCAGGCGGTGCTCGAGGGTAGCGAAATCGTACTCGATGTTCTTGAAGGTCTCGGTCGAGGCGAGGAACGTCACCTCGGTGCCGCGCTTGCCCGGTGCCTCGCCGACCACCTTGAGCGGTGCGACGGCGTCGCCATGGGCGAACTCGATATAGTGCTCCTTGTTGTCGCGCCAGATGCGAAGCATCAGCTTGCTCGACAGCGCGTTGACGACGGAGACGCCGACGCCGTGCAGGCCGCCGGAGACCTTGTAGGAGTTCTGGTCGAACTTTCCGCCGGCGTGCAGCTGGGTCATGATGACCTCGGCCGCCGAGATGCCTTCGCCCTTGTGGATGTCGACGGGAATGCCGCGGCCGTCGTCGCGCACGGTGACGGAATTGTCGGCGTTGAGGATCACGTCGACGCGCGTGGCATGACCCGCGAGCGCCTCGTCGATCGCGTTGTCGACGACCTCGTAGACCATGTGGTGCAGGCCCGAGCCATCGTCGGTGTCGCCGATATACATGCCCGGACGCTTGCGGACGGCGTCGAGACCCTTGAGCACGCGGATCGATTCCGCGCCGTATTCGCTCGCGGTGGAGGGCTCGTTTTCGGCAGCATGCTGCCGAGCAGGTTCTGTCATGAGAGGCCTTCGAGATGTCGCCCGAATCAGCGGCGCAAAAGGCGCTGATTTGCGAGGTTATTTGTGCCATGAAAGACCGCTTGCGCCTAGCGCAAAGTATCTTCCGGCAACCCTTTGAGCAGATAGGGTTTTTGGGCCGGTTTTCAAGGCTTTTGGAGGGCGGTTTCCGGCACTGCAAAAAGCGCGATTCGAGGGCCCGTTCGGGGCCTCGAAAGGGCGTGGATTTTGCGGGGCTGAAGGCTGGTTCCGCGCCCCCGGGGTGAGAGATTTCACGCTGCGCGTCTCACTGCCCGCGGATCGAGACGGGCTCAATACAGATGCAGCGGCGACCACGCATCGCCGTCGCGTCCGACCGTGAGCTCCCAGATGTCGCCGGCCGCGATGACGAGGGTGTTCGTATGGGCGGGATGCCCGGGCACGTTCACTTCGTAGGGATATTTGCCGGCCGGCAGGTCCAGCGCGACGGCATTGGCGCCGCGGGCGCGGATGATGGTCCGCTCGTCGATGGTGAGCGCGGCCTCCGTCTCGCCGATATTGCTGAACACCACCTTGGCCTGGCCGGGTTCGGGCATGACGTTCGCCTTTGTCGCCGTATCCGAATTCTTCTGCACGAGCTCGATCGCGGTGCTGTTGTCCTTGCGGTGGAGCTCCAGCCGCGCCGGTCCGAGCGGTGAGGCGAAGGCAAGCTCGACGTGATCGGCGGCGATCACCGCGCCGTCAGGCTTTTCCTGCCAGCCGAGCTTGCCGAGTTCGGCGCGGTAGAAGGCGAGCACGTCGCCGAGATCGAAGGGGACGGTCGCTTCCAGCCTGGTACGGAGCGGCGCTTCGATGCCGCTCACCACGGTGGTGTGGATTCCCCTGTAGCTGTAGCGGGTCGGCGCGGGCAGCTTGGTCGCGGGATCCGGCGTGAGCCCGGCCGAGAACAGCGGCGGCAGCTGCGACACCCAGGCTCCGGCGCTCGCCGCGAGCATGCAGATCGCGAGAAAGCAGAGGCCGCACCCAAACGCCAGCCATCGTGCCGGGGCTTGCGCCCCGGTCATTACCGTCCGCATCTTTCTCTCCACGATATCGCGCGCGACGCCATCGCCGCCGCGCGCTCAAAAAACTAGTCGCGGCCGCAAACGGGCGGGTTCAAGGCGGCGGTCTAGCTTCGGGCCGAGACTCGTCCGCTCTCGACGTCAAAGACTTCGCCCCCTGCGCCGATCTCGGTGAAGGCGGCAGGATCCGCGCCGGTCAGCCACACCTGCGCGCCGAGCTTCTTCAGCTCCTCGAACAGCGCCGCGCGGCGGTTCGGGTCGAGATGCGCAACCACCTCGTCGAGCAGCAGCAGCGGCACGATGCCCGTCATCTCGGCGACCAGCGTCGCATGCGCGAGCACGAGGCCGATCAGAAGCGCCTTCTGCTCGCCGGTCGAAGCGTCGCGCGCGGGCATGCTTTTCGGCGCGTAGACGACCTGCAGGTCGGTGAGATGCGGACCGTCGGTGGTGCGACCGGCGATCGCATCGCGCGGGCGGTTGTCGCGCAGGATCTGGCGGTAGCGGTCCTCGACCGACGTGGCGGTCTCCTGGAGCAGCGCGTTCTCCATCCAGCCGTCGAGCGCGATCTGCGCCGACGGGAACGCCGATTCTTGCGCGCGTGCGTTGAGCATGCCGGTGAGCCTTGCCGCGGTCTGGCCGCGTGTTGCCGCGACTGCGACGGCCAGCTCGGCGGTCTCGCGCTCGATCGCGTCGCACCAATGGTCGTCGTAATTGCGCGTCTCCAGCAGGCGGTTGCGCGAACGCAGCGAGCGCTCGAGTGCGTTGATCCGGCTGGAATGCTCGCTGTCGATGGCGAGCACCAGGCGGTCGAAGAAGCGCCGCCGCTCGGACGCAGCCCCCATGAACAGCCCGTCCATCGCCGGCGTCAGCCACACCATGCGGATGTGGTCGCCGAAGGCGCTGGCCGACCCCACCGGCTCGCGGTCGATGCGGCAGCGCCGGCTGACCGGCCCATCTGCGCGCGGCGCATCGATCCCGGTGCCGAGCGTGGCGAGCCCCAGCGCGCCCTCGACCTGCGCCGACACCGCCCAGGAGCCGTCGCCCTGGTTGTCGGCGACGTCCTCCAGCGTCGCGCGGCGCAGACCGCGGCCCGGCGACAGGAACGAGATCGCTTCGATGCAATTGGTCTTGCCCGCCCCGTTCGGCCCGACCAGCGCCACCACGTCAGCCGTCGTCTCGAGCCCCGCCGCCCGATAATTGCGAAAATGCGTCAACGTCAGGCGATGAATGCGGGAGGGGGTCATCTCAACTCGTCATTGCCGGGCTTGACCCGGCAATCCCTCGCCCGCGTCAGCGGGCAATTTCATCATATAGGTCTTGCCAGGTGGGATTGCTCTTCACAATCAGATCGATCTTCCACTCACGGGACCAGTGCTTCATGTTCTTTTCGCGCTGAAGGGCAGCGGTGATCGTGTCATGCGCCTCGAAATAGACCGAAGCCTTCACGCCGTAACGTTTGGTGAAGCCATCGGCCAGACCCTCGCGATGTTCATAGACGCGGCGGACCAAATTGTTCGTGACGCCTATGTAGAGTGTTCCACAGGGCTTGCTGGCGAGGATGTACACCCAGGTCGTTTTGTTCGACGGCTGGCCGGGTCAAGCCCGGCCATGACAAGAGGAGAAAATAGCCTCACACCCGCATCGGCATCAGCACGTACAGTGCGCTCTTGTCGTCACGATCCTGCACCAGGGTTGGTGAGCCCGGATCGGCGAGGCGGAGGGTTGCGACGTCGCCTTCGATCTGGGCGGCGATGTCGAGCAAATAGCGGGAGTTGAAGCCGATATCGAGGGCGTCGGCGGCGTATTCGACCTCGAGCTCCTCGGTCGCGCTGCCCGAATCCGGATTGGTCACCGACAGCACCAGCTTGCCGGCCGACAGCGACAGCTTCACCGCCCGCCCGCGCTCGCTGGAAATGGTGGAGACGCGGTCGACCGCGTTCTCGAAGTCCTTCTTGTCGACGACGAGCTCCTTGTCGTTGTTCTGCGGGATGACGCGGCCGTAGTCGGGGAAGGTGCCGTCGATCAGTTTCGAGGTCAGCACGACGTTGCCGATCGTAAAGCGGATCTTGGCCTGCGACAGCTCGATCGTCATCTCGGCCTCGGTGTCCTCGATCAGGCGCTGCACCTCGCCGACGGTCTTGCGCGGCACGATCACGCCCGGCATGCCCTCGGCGCCCCTGGGCTGCACCAGGTCGAGCTGGGCGAGGCGGTGGCCGTCGGTGGCGACGCCGCGCAGGGTGGCGGCCTTGGCCGTGCCGGCCGCGTGCAGATAGATGCCGTTGAGGTAGTAGCGCGTCTCCTCCGTCGAGATCGCGAACTGGGTGCGGTCGATCAGCCGCTTGACGTCCTTGGCCGCGAGCGAGAACGAGTGGGACATGTCGCCGGCGGCGAGATCCGGGAAATCATTCTCCGGCAGCGTCTGCAGCGTGAAGCGCGAGCGGCCGGCGCGGATCGCGAGCACCGCCCGGTCGCCGTCGGCCTCCAGCACGATCTGCGAGCCGTCGGGCAGCTTGCGCACGATGTCGTAGAACATGTGCGCCGGCACGGTGGTGGAGCCCGCGGTCGCGGTTTCCGCCGGCAGCGTCTCCGTCACCTCGAGGTCGAGGTCGGTCGCCTTCAGGGACAATTTGGCGTTTTCGGCGCGGACCAGCACGTTGCCGAGGATCGGGATCGTGTTGCGGCGCTCGACCACGCGGTGGACATGGCCCAGCGACTTCAGGAGTTGCGCGCGTTCGACCGTAACCTTCATTGCACTACTCGCCCGATCCCCAAGGAAAACTCTGAGTTGGAAGAAGCCCGGCAGCCGAAAAGCGCCACGGCACCGAAGACCCCGGAAGGCCGGGTCATCGAGCCGATATGACCAAAGCCGTCAGGGTCGCGCAAGGTGGCGCGGATGGCGCTGGGATTCAAGGCATTGGGGGGCAGTTCCCCACGATTTAACGGCAAACCGGCGCCGGCAGCCGGGTGCAGGTGCGCTCCCTCGCTGGTGGGGGTAGCGATCGTCCCCACAGCGTCATGGCCGGGCTCGTCCCGGCCATCCACGGCTTGCCTAAGGAGCCCAAAGAACGTGGATGCCCGGGTCAAGCCCGGGCATGACGGCCTCTGCTGAAGGCGAAACAAATAGGCCTTTATTCCTGAAGCTGGCGCTTCAGCGACTCGACCTCTTCCAACAGCGCGGTGTCCTTGGAGACCAGCGCCTCGATCTTGCGTACCGCGTGCAGCACGGTGGTGTGGTCGCGTCCGCCGAAGCGGCGGCCGATCTCGGGCAGCGAGCGCAGGGTCAGCGTCTTGGCGAGATACATCGCCACCTGGCGCGGGCGGACCACGTTGGCGGTGCGGCGCGAGGACAACAGGTCGGAGCGGCTGACATTGTACTGCCGCGCCACCACGCGCTGGATGTCCTCGATCTTGATCCGCTTGGGCTCCTGCGGCCGCACCAGGTCGCGCACCTCGTGCTCCGCCATCTCCAGCGTCACCGGCCGGTTGTTGAGCTTGGAATGCGCGAGCAGACGGTTGATCGCGCCTTCGAGATCGCGGCCATTATGGGTGATGGTGCGCGCCAGATATTGCAGCACCTCCTCGGGCACCTCGAACGTCGCATGATGGGCGCGGGCCGCGGCGACGCGCGACTTCAGGATGCCGTGGCGCAGCTCCTCGCCGAGCGAGCCCATCTCGACCACGAGCCCGCCGGCGAGCCGCGAGCGCACGCGGTCGTCGAGGCTTTCGAGGTCGGACGGCGGACGGTCGGCCGCGATCACGACCTGGCGGCCGGCGTCGATCAGCGCGTTCAGCGTGTGACAGAACTCGGCCTGCGTCGACTTGCCCTGGAGGAATTGCAGATCGTCGATGACGAGCACGTCGATGCCGCGCAGCGCTTCCTTGAAGGCCAGCGCCGTCTGCGTCTTCAGCGCAGCGACGAAGCCGTACATGAATTTCTCCGCCGTGAGATACAGCACCTTGCGCTCGTTGCCGGAATTGCCGGCCCAGGTCACCGCCTGCAGGAGATGCGTCTTGCCGAGGCCGACGCCGGCGTGAATGTAGAGCGGGTTGAACATGACGGGATCGCCGCGGCGTCCTTCGGCAACCTGGCGCGCGGCGGCATGTGCCAGCGTGTTGGAGCGGCCGACGACGAAGCTCGCGAAGGTCAGGCGCGGATCCAGCGGCGAGCCGCCGAGCGCGTCGTGATTGGCCGAGACCGGCGCGGTCGCGGTCGAGCGCAATTCCGGTGTCGGCGCGCGGCGCGCCTCGACCGGCGCGGGCGCTTCCTTCGGGTGCGCCGCCGGACGCACGGCGGAGCGGACCGTGAGGTCGATGCGATGCACTTCCGGCATCTCGGCCTGCCAGCACGACAGCACGCGCTCGGCATAGTGGGCCTGGATCCAGCTCTTCAGGAACCGCGTCGGCACCGAGAGCCGCACGCTCTCGTCCTGCACGCCTTCGAGATCCATGCGTGCAAACCAGCTCGTGTAGACGTCCTCGCCAACGCTCGAGCGCAGCCGACCCTTCACGCGTGACCAGCGATCCTGTTCCATTGTCATCGTCAGAAAACTTCTCTTGAGAGATATAGTTGCGTTGTGAGCGCCATGCAGGGGTCCTGCCCGGTCCCTGAAGTGGCGCGACCTCG